>CAVUCU010000001.1:0-1620635 GCA_963740085.1 Nitrospirota bacterium
CGCAGAATAAAATCACGCCTTTCTTTTTTAGATTCAACATCTAAAGGCATTCATCTGCGTTAATCTGCGTAATCTGTGGACAAAAAGACTTTCAGGGACCAACTCTATCCGCAGATGTCGCAGAGTGCGCAGAATAAAATCACGCCGGACCCCGCTACGGTCAGGACTTGCGGTTTGACATCCGCCGCTTTCCACGCGTTCGATACACTGCCCGGCTCTCTTTGATGAGATCCAATCTTCCTTTTGCGACTCTCCTCCCCATCTTGAGGTGCCAAAATGGTACTTCAAGTTGTCGAACTCTTCTTCGTGAGCTGTATCATGAAATCATCAGGAAAGCGCTCAAGATTTCATCTGTTCTCCGTTTTGTTATCTCCAGCATCAATGAGGATAACCGTTCTATCCGCAGATGTCGCAGAATGCGCAGAAAAAGCAAACCTTCCGTTTCATTCTAGATTCCATCTGCGTTAATCTGCGTAATCTGTGGACAAAAGACTTTCAGGGACCAACTCTATCCGCAGAGATTTCAGATTTTGAAGAGAGAACAAATCTTTCATTTTCCAATCGGACGGCCCCGAAGTTCAGCAGCAAACCTCTCCCATGTCTGGATGCCTTGAGGTAATTAATGACCTGTGCCTTCTCTTTTCCGCCAAGTTGATCCAAAGCCTTCAATTCCACGATCACATCGTCATAACAAATAAAATCCGACTTATAGGTAGCATTCAACCGCTCGCCCTTATAGTCGATCGGCAATTCTACCTCACGTCTAAAGGGAATACCCCGGCGCAAAAACTCTCTTTCTAGAGCCTCCTGATAAACAGCCTCCAAAAAACCGCAACCAAGAACGCGATGAACTTCGAGGGCCGCGCCTATTATGGCATAGGTTTGAGGATCACGTATATTATCTTCTGAAATATTCATTTTCGTTAATGGACAGATTCTTTAGAACCGATACTTTCTGCAGATGTCGCAGAGTGCGCAGAAAAAGCGAACCTTCTGTTTTATTCTAGATTCCATCTGCGTTAATCTGCGTAATCTGTGGACAAAAGACTTTCAGGGACCAACTCTATCCGCAGATGTCGCAGAATGCGCAGAATAAAATCACGCCTATCTTTTTTAGATTCAAACACTAAAGGCATTTATCTGCGTTAATCTGCGTAATCTGTGGACAAACTTCTTTCAGGACCAACTCTATCCGCAGATGTCGCAGAGTGCGCAGAAAAAGCGAACCTTCTGTTTTATTCTAGATTCCATCTGCGTTAATCTGCGTAATCTGTGGACAAAAGACTTTCAGGACCAATTCTATCCGCAGATGTCGCAGAATGCGCAGAAAAAAATTAAGTATGTTCCGCTCAGATTCAAACACTAAAGGCATTTATCTGCGTTAATCTGCGTAATCTGTGGACAGATGTTTCTCATCTGAGTGCATGAGGAAACCAGTTGGCTCATCACTGTTTTTTGGAAGAATATTCCTATTGAGGGTAAAAGTAAAGAAGGTTTTTGTTCAGGGTTCAAGGGTGATGCGTTGTGGAATTCGGAATGCGCATTGCGGAACGGAATCAAAACAGTTCTAATATATGAGCCGAAAATTGCTGCCGAATGCCGTCTTACCGGCATCCGGCAGGGCTTCCCTTACGCAGCCTTCGTCGCAGCGCCCCTCCACTCCATGGTGATCTCCTTGACGAAATCGTCGAAGGTCCGGGGCTTGTGCCCAAGGAGCTTCTGCATTTTTTCGAGGTCCTCCTTCGAGGCGATCATCCCGTTGTCATGGAAGAACTGGTACATGATGCGCATATCCGCGATCAGGAACTCCGGCATCATCTTCTTTGCCTTTTCTCCCCAGGCATCGAGGTCGTCCCCGCTGTACCGGACCTCCCGTCCCAGGTGCTTTGTGTAGATCCCGGCGATCCCTTCTCCCGTCAGGGTATCGGGTCCGTGGATCTCGTACGTCTGGCCCTCGTGACCGGACTTCATGAGCGCGTTGATCGCACAGTCAGCGATGTCGCGCACATCGACCCGGTTCACGCCCTTCGTGCCGATGGGCTGGGGATAAACGCTGTACTGCATGATCGCGTCCTTCAACCAGAGGTCGTTCTGGAAGAAATTGTTCGGCCGGAGGATCGTGTAGGCGATCTTCGACTCCTTGACGGCCTTCTCCACCGGAAGTTTGCTCCGGAAATGCGGTATTCTTTCCGACCCTTTGGGCATGGAGACCGACATGTAGACGATCTTCTTGACCCCGGCCGCCTTTGCCGCGGATACGGCAGAAAGCCCCTCCTCTGTCTCGTTCGGCCCCACGGGGACAAGAAGGAACATGCTGTCGACGCCGTCGAATGCCGCACGGAGCGTATCGGGATCATCAAAGTCCGCCCGATACCCTTCCACGCCTGCTGGCAGCTTTTTCAGTTTATCCGGGGAATGGCTCATGACCCGAACGTTGACCCCCTGTTTAAGCAGGCCGGACACCACCATTCTTCCCACCATACCTGTTCCGCCTATAATGAGTGTCTTCATAATGCACCTCCTATCGCTACTCACCGGAAGTCTTCGTTTTTCATGGGGATGTCGATCGCGCGGGATGCGAAGATGCTTTCGTGAGAGGCCTACTTTAAGTATGACGCCGATAGAGCGTCATGTCAAGGAGACCGGGGAATACAGTGTCTATTAGTACTGCAGGGGTCAGGGGTCAGGGGTCAGGGGTCAGGGGTCAGGGGTCAGGGGTCAGGGGTCAGGGGTCAGGGGTCAGGGGTCAGGGGTCAGGGGTCAGGGGTCAGGGGTAGGGGTCAGGGCCGAGGCTTTGTTGCTTTACTCCCATTCGAAAATTTAGGTGTGCGACCGAGTCCAAGGGTTAAGCATTTCGGACTGTCTGAGCCCGCAGGGCGAGTTTCCGAAATGTACTGAGGACGACTGAGCACACCGTGAAGAATTTTCGTCGGGTGCCTTTCTTTGGGTCACCTTTCTTGGGCAAGCAAGAAAGGTGACGAAGAAACGGCGTAAAAGTTTATGTTTTTTGCACATCCCCTTCGCGTCCTGAACGACATTTTTGACCCGACTAAGGCCACGTCCGCTCGCCCGCGTAAACTCGGCCTTCGGCCTCAGACACCGTGCTCTTGCGATAACGCTGGTGCAGGCAGTACTTCGCGTTCGCCCTGTGGGACGCTTCCTTAGGCCAAGACGGGTGCCCAAAAATATCGCCTGCGCCCAGCGATTACGAGTGGAACCGCGAGTGCAGGGTGTAAGGGCCGTTCCGGGGACGTGCGGAGTTGGGGTAAAGATTAGAATCAAAGTTACTAGCTGGTTCCCCATTCTAAAATTTAGGTCGTGTGACCAAGTCCGAGGGTTAAGCATTTCGACGGACTGCCTGCACCCAGCGTTTACGAGTGCAACGCGCGAGTGCAGAGCAGTAAGAAGCAAGGGTGGAGTGATGCGAGTCCTGCATATCAGGGTGGAGGTACTGTACCTCTTCCCGGCATGCTGAGTGGCCGAGTGATGAGCTGCCCAAAAAAAACCGACCCATCGGACAAGAACCGAATGATTAAATTTGGCTGAGACGGGTTAGAGGGTAAATTATCTTTTTTTTCTAAATTGTCTATTCTCTGCCTATGTCTCTGTACCTGGTTCTGCTATTATATTTAATTTTCTCGGGCCTGCCGCTTTTCTGATGCCTTCCGATAATAAAATAAAGCAGTATTCCGATCGGCGGGAGCAGTATCACGAAAAGGAACCAGATTATCTTATCCGTATTATTCGTGAACTGGCCGCGAACGATATCGATGATCGTTACCAGCCAGAGCAGAAACAACACAATGGATACGATTATTATTACTGCGGCGAAGCGCGCAATTTGTTCCAAGATCCCTGGATCAAAGTAGGTGTCATTGTTCAACCCTTTATCGTATTGAGTGGCCAATAGAGAATAGAGGCCTTCATTGCCTTATCCGCCCTTCGGATCCATCCTCATCAACTCCACCTCGCGTGAAGCCTCGTTGATATCGTAATGGGGGTAGACATGGAGGTGCGCATGCTGTCCTTCTTTTAAGTGAGGCCAGGTGTCGAGGTCCTGGTCGGCAAGCCAGGTGAGGAGCGCGCTGAGCGACCGCAGTCCCTCGGGGTCGCCGGAGATCACGATCTTTTCCCCTTTATCGGTGATCTGGATGTTGCCACTCAGTTTGGGGAATCGCAACGGTTCCTCTTGAAGGGCTGAAAAGTCGTTCATGGTTCTCCGGGATGCGGTCCGTGCGGAAGGATCCTATTTCATCGACCTCACCGTCGCCCGGATACCCTCACGGTACGGCGTCGCCTTGAGATCAAATGCCTTGTCGAATTTGCTGCTGTCAAACAGATAGTCTGAATCATTCTGATAAAGCATCTCCACGCTTTCTCGAACGTTCCCGTTAAAAAGTCCGGCCATTTGGACCATCCAACGGGGAAGGACCGTATACCGGGGCGGCGATCCGAACTCCCCGGCGACCTGTTCGATGAATTCCTTCCCGGTCAAAGCATTCCTGTCCGTCGGCAAATGCCATATCTGATCATAGGCACTCTCGGTATTGCCCAACAGGGCAGTCGCTTTGCCTGCATCCGGCGTATAGGTCAGAGAATGCCTCACGTTGTCATTTATCAGCCACTGTGCCTTCTTCCCTTTTTTGATATTGTCGAAAACCATGATGGTGGCAACGCTGAGCGGGGTATGGGGCCCGTAGAAGTCTGCTGACCGTGCAATGATGGCCTTCAGTACCCCTCGACCGACTTCATCCAGTATCATTTCAGCAATTCTCTTCCTTACCTCGCCCTTTTTGCTCGATGGATCCATAGGGGTATTTTCCGTCATCCATCCATCGACCCGTCCATAGGAATAGACATTATCAAAGAAAACCAGTCTGGCATTGTGCTTCTTACACGCATCAATGACATTTTTCATGATCCGGGGCCAATGGCTTTGCCACGTTTTGAGGTTATAAGGAATGCCCGCCGTGAGGTAAACAACTTCAGAACCCTGCACTGCGTTCATCGTTTGCGCGGCATCAAGAAGATCGGCCGGAAACAACTCATCGGTCATCGTTACCTTCTTTGGATTACGACTCACCAATCTGATCCTGTCAGTATATCTGGGAAGGCTCTTTGCCAGTTCTGTCCCGATAATGCCCCCGGCGCCCAAAATGGTCTGGATGCCATACATCCCCATCCCTCCCGGATCTGCATTTCTGATCATATCGTTGCCGCAATGTTAAGGGGGGTCAAGTCCGCAGATCAAGTAAGAAGTAAAAATTAAGAATTATGACATTTACGTCTTCCTTCAAACCTATTCCTTCTTACTTCTTCCTTTCACCTCTTACTTCTTCCTTCATACTTCTTCCTTGCTGTCTTTAATTCTGCCATGACAGGACAACGATAACAATCAAAACAATCGCCGCCAGGATCCACCAGGTAACTTTTGGAAAGCGGCGTTTCTTTGCATTTCTGTCCCGTAATCCGCCCCGATCCCAGTCGATCTCCTTTTCCCGGTACCAGTCCCTGTCTTCCATTCCCATGACAAAACCGTCTCCCAATCGAATTCCACAGCGCCCTGCGAAGCTACAGGGTAAAGAAGAACTCCGCCCCTTTGTCCACCGCTCCTTCGGCCCCGACGCGGCCTCCATGCCGATGAATGATGCGTCGCACGGTTGCGAGGCCGATGCCGGTTCCGGGAAACTGGGCCTCCTGGTGGAGACGCTGAAAGGGAATAAAAAGCTTTCCCGCGAAGTCCATGTCAAAACCGGCCCCGTTGTCCCTGACAAAATAGACCGGCATCCCCTCCTGCCCCCTGACCCCGAACTCGATCCGCGCCTTTCCGCGGCCGGCAGTGAATTTCACCGCGTTCCCCATCAGGTTCTCCAGAACGATCCGGAGCAGCCGTCCGTCGCCCGTGGCCCGGATCCCGGGCGCAACGATGAACTCAATGTCGCGATCCGGAAAGCATTTCGACAGGTTTTTCGTCACATCGCTTCCGAGCGCGCTGAGGTCGACGGTCTCGCCTCGCATCTCGCCCCTGGTCACCCGGGAAAGGGCCAGCAGATCATCGATGAGCTGATCCATCCGGGTGCCCGCGGCACGGATGCGCTCGAGGAACCCCCTCGACTCATTGTCGAGGCTCGCGGCGTGGTCAACGATAAGGGCCTCGCTGAAACCGCGTATGCTCCTGAGCGGCGCCTTCAGGTCGTGCGAAACCGAGTAGCTGAAGGACTCCAGTTCCTGGTTCGCGGCCTCCAGTTGGGCTGCGCGGCGGCGCAGCGCGTCTTCAACAGTCTTGAGCTTCGTAATGTCTTCCAGAACGAGCAGGGTGAATTCCGTATCCTCGTACCGGATGGGACTGGCGGTCACCATCATATGGACCTCGGTCGTCCCGCCGTTGTGCAGCAGCATCATCTTCACGGTCTCCTGGTCCACCCTGTCCCCTTTAAAGGACCTGTTGACGGAGTTCCTTACCACGCATTCCATGCAGGCAGGGGCCCTTCCGCACCCTTCGGGGGTTTCGCTCGCATGGAGGCAATGCAGCGCCTCGCCGCCCCGTTTCAAAAGGACCATTTCCTTGTCAACGCCCAGAAGCCTCGACGCGGCAATATTCAGGTGATGGATCCGGACATCCTCGTCCACGATGAAGATGAACGAGGGGATGGTGTCGAAGAGGTGGTGGAGGAAATCGGCCTTTTGCAGGAGGTCTTTGGTCATTGGTTTCTGTTCGTCGAAAGAGTGAGATGACTGTGAGATCTATTGTTGATGAGGATATTCCAATTGAGGGAAAAAGTAAAGCAGGTTTTGAGAAGCAGAAGCACAGGTCACGATCCTGTTTTTTTCTGCACCCCAGTTCACAGCTCCGCGCAGGGCATGATCCCGGTATTGATAACAAGCCTTTCGAGCATCGCAGCACTTCCCCTCGCCCGGGGGAACGGGCGAGGCCGTGTCTGCCTGGCTTTGTGGCGACTTCGGTCTTTTCTCCCCTGGCATGCTTGTGCGCGAACCTGTTCATGGGATGCAAGGATTCTGGAAAGTCAAAGAGTTCTGCCGTTCCCCTGCGCCGGGCAGCTCTGAGCGAAAGACACGCAGAGCAATGCTGCACAGATCATAGTTAACCGGAACACGACAAGGCAGACACGGCCGAGCCCTTTTTTAAAGGGCGAGGGTGGAGTGATGCGAGTCCTGCATATCAGGGTGGAGGCACTGTACCTCTTCCCGGCATGCTGCGTGGCCGAGTGATGAGCTGCCCAAAAAAATCAATGCACACCCGGGACAAGCGCCAACTTAGATAATATTCGGGAAACAGGTTGTTCATGAAGAATAAAAAGCGATACATGCAATTAAGTGACCCGCAGATTCTCCCTCGTCTCTCAGTCGACTCTTTGTCGCTCCTCTCTCCCCTCAGTTCTTCGTCGTGCCCACAGCGAGGCCTGATATGATCCGGTCGAGGAAGAGCGTGTACATTATCGCAACAGGGATGCTCGCGATCAGCGCCCCGCCCATGAGCGCCCCCCAGTAGAAGACGTCCCCCCGCACCAGCTCCGTGGTCATGCCGATGCCGATGGTCTTCTTCGCCGAGTCCTGGATGAAGGAGAGCGCGTAGATGTACTCGTGCGCCACGAGCGTGAAGGAGAAGACGACGACGGTGATGATGCCGGGTATGGAGAGCGGCAGAAGGATCCGCGCCATGGCCCCGATCCTGCTGCACCCGTCGACCAGGGCCTGCTCCTCGATGTCCTTCGGGATGGATTTGAAGAAGCTCATCAGGAGCCAGGTGCAGAACGGCACCGTGAAGGTGGGATATACGAGGATCAGGGACCACAGGGAGTTCTGGAGCCCCAGGATCGACACGATGCGCGAGAGCGGGATGAACAGGAGCGTCGGCGGGACGAGGTAGGTCAGGAAGATGCCGATGCCCACGCTCTCCCCCCACTTGCCTGCCAGGCGAGCCAGGCTGATCGCGGCGGGAACCGCCAGGATGACCGTGATCACCACGACGGCGACGCCCACAAGGAAGGTGTTCAGCAGGAACCGGAGAAAGAGCGTCTGGTTGAAGAGCAGGTCGAGATGTTCCAGGGTCGGGCTTTCATTCAGCCAGAACGGGTTGTTGGTCGGGCTGAAGAGGTCGTGGCTCCGCTTGAACATGGTGATCAGCATGATGTAGAACGGCGCGGCCGAGAAAATAACGAAGATGCTCAGCCCGCCGTAGAAATAACCTTTTGATAATATTTTTTTCAGCATGATGTTATTTCTTCGCCATGAAACAGTAGTTCTCCTGTCTCCTGTCTTTACGTCACCACCGCCTTCTTCGCGATCCGCAGCACGACTGCCGCAATGCCCGCGAGCACCGGGAAGAAGAACAGAGAAACCGCCGCGCCCTGGGCCAGGTCGCCTCCCTGAATGCCCTTGAGGAACGCGAGGCTCGCCAGGACCTGGGTGTTGTTGTCCGGCGGGCCGCCCTTGGTAAGTACCCAGACCACCGTCATGTCGGTGAAGGTGAAGAGCGTGGAGAAAAGGACCGTGACGCTGATCACCGGCAGCAGGAGCGGCAGAACGATCTGGAAAAGCCTGCGGTAGTATCCCGCCCCGTCCATCTGGGCCGCTTCGAGGACCTCGCGCGGGAGGGAGTTCATTCCGGCGATGCGGATCATCGTGGCAAGGGGGAGGAGCCTCCAGACATGGACGAGGACGACCGACGCCATCGCCAGGCCGGGCCTTCCGAGCCAGTAGAGGTTGCTCATGGGGCCCAGCAGGTCACCGGGCTTTCCGAGCAGTCCCCAGGTGCGGAGCAGCCAGTCGATGGGGCTGAACACCGAGTCCAGGAACCAGAGGTAGCCGATGGCGCCGAGGGCGATCGGAGCGGTCCAGGGAAGCATGATGAGGAAGCGGATGAGCCACTTGAAGCGGAATTCACGCATCAGGAGCTCGGTCAGCATGTTCGAGAGCACGAGCACCAGGGCGATGGACGTGAAGGTGAAGATGCAGGTGTTCATCAGGGATGTCCGGAACGCCGGGTCTTTGAGCACGGCCGTGAAGTTCCCGAAGCCGATCAGGTGATAATCGGGATTTCCCACGGTCACATTGCTGAAGCTGTACACAAAGGCCATGACGAAGGGGAACCCCACCAGGAGGATCATGTACAATGCCACCGGGGCCAGCATCAGCGGGGCAAGGACCGACTCCCGCTCGAAAAGGCGCGGCCGGCGGCTCATGGCTTCACCCGCTTGCCGGTCTTTGGATCGAAACGGCGAAGCTCCTGATCGCAGACCGCGAATACGTGCTCGTCCCCTTCCGCCAGCCGGATGCGGATGGTCAGGCTGGCGATGATCCTGTCCTTGCCGATGGTCCCGTACACGAGCCGGTGCGAACCCAGGTCCTCCACCCGCTCGACCTTCAGCCGGAGCCGCATGCACTCTTGCTCCGGCCCCACCTCCTCCGGCAGGAGCGCTTCAGGCCGGAACCCGACGATCACGCCGTCCTGTTCGATGAAGTTCATCGGCGGGATGCCGACGAAGCCCGCGACGAACACGTTGGCGGGATCGTGGTAGATAGACTGGGGCGTGCCGATCTGGCGGATCGTGCCGTCGTGCATTACCGCGATCCGGTCCCCCAGGCCCATTGCCTCCGCCTGGTCATGGGTCACGTAGATCGTGGTCACGTGGATCTCGCGCTGAAAGAGCTTCAGCTCCTCCCGGGCCGTGTGGCGCACCTTGGCGTCGAGGTTCGAGAGCGGCTCGTCCATGAGCAGCACCTTGGGCCTGCGGACCAGGGCGCGCGCGATCGCGACACGCTGGCGCTCGCCGCCCGAGCACTGGGACGGCATCCGGTCCAGGAGATGGCCTATGCCGAGGAGCCCCGAGGCCCATTCCACTTTCTTCCGGATGTCCTCCCGTGGCATGCCTTCCACGGCGAGGGGAAAGGAGATGTTCCCGAACACGGTCTTGTGCGGGTAGAGGGCATAGCTCTGGAAGACCATGGCGATGCCCCGCTCCCGCGGCGGGAGGTCGTTCACCGGCTGTCCGTCGATGATGATCTGTCCCCCGGTCGGCTTTTCAAGTCCCGCAACGAGGCGCATGAGCGTGGTCTTGCCGCTCCCGGAGGGTCCGAGCAGCACCAGGAATTCCCCGTCGCTGATCTCCAGGTCGATGCCGTCGACGGCCTTCACGCCTTCAAAGTGTTTCTTGATCCCGACCAGTCGTACGTTCGCCATGGGATGTACTCACCGCAGTCCGATCTACCGAAGAACCGCTGAGATTACAGAGAAAAGTCCTTAACACGGACACGGCGACTTGAATCGCCAAGACGCAGATCAGACTGCTGCATTATAGGAAACTAAGCCTTGCTCAGTGCAAATAGTGTAAAAACAAGCCGGTCTTTCTCTTTCTCTGTCCTTCGCGACTTCGCGGTAAATCGCTTCTCATTGTCTATTTCTTCCCGATCAGCCCCTGGGCCCGCCACTTGTCGAAGATGCTGTTGCATTGTCCCGCGGCCTGCTTCACCGACTCCTCGGCGGTCTGCTTGCCCTGGGCCACGCGGGCGAACATGCCCGGAAGTACATACGTGCCGAAGATCTCGCCTTCCGCCGGGTTCGACGTACCGGGGAAGCCCACGTTGACGCTCCACTTTTCCGCGTCCTTGAGCGTGATCAGCTTGTCGGTCCGCTCGCCGGGAAGCGCAAAGGGGTCCTTGCCGAACCAGGCGTTGTGCAGGTCACGCAGATGCTTTGCCGCTGCAACAGCCGGGTATCCCCGGTTGCCTGCCGGCACCGGCGCGTTGAAGAAGGCCGGGGAATTGTACAGCTGGCTCTCCCACATGGCCTGGTCGTAGTTCGCGACCCGGTCGAGCAGGAACTGCTTGGACAGGTCGGCGTTCTTTGCGGCGAATTTCGGGATCACGGTCACGTAGATCACGTGCTCGCATGCCCACCCCGTGCCGCGCGGACCCTTGAGCGCGGGGGTGAAGAACACGTCCTTCGCTACCTCGGGAACGTCTTTTTGCGCGGACCGGTAGGCCGAGATGGAGTTCAGGATGTACGATGCCTTCCCGGCCAGCAGAAGCTGATTGTTCGACGCTGCCGTCCAGCCGAACACCTCGGGCGTCATGGTCTTCTGGTACAGATCGATCATGAACTTGACGGCCTCAACGGTCTTCTTGTTGTCCAGGACGACGATCTCGTTCTCATTCTGGATGGAGGTGTCGAAGGACCACAGCAGCGTGCGTTCCGCCATGTTGGAATCGAGTTCCTGGGAGATGCCGATCCCCAGCTGGATACCCTGCTCCTTCTTGATCTTCGCGCCGTAGGTCAGCAGGTCCTCCCAGGTCGTGGGTCCGTCAGGCTTGCCGGCCTTCTCCCAGAGGGATTTGCGGTAGTCGCCCGGATCGATGGTCCAGCCGTGGCAGAACCCGTAATGCTGCTTCGTATGGGGGTTGTAGGTGCTGCGCGTCGCCACGGGGAGCTGCTTCCCGAAGCGTTTCTCCGCCTCCTGGTTCAGATCGGCAAGGTTCATGACGCTCGGCTCGAAGTCGGACGGCGGATCGATGAACTCCACGATGTCATGCCCCTTGCCGCCCGCCACCTCGGAGGCGAAGGTGCTCCGAAGATCGGCGAGCCCGATGTGGTCGACGATGACGTCCACATCGTGTTTTTCGCCCCATTCCCTCGCGTACTGGTCGTACCATTTGTCATGCGTTGGAACAAAATGGCTCCACTGAAGAATCCTGAGGGTCCTGCGGCCGGGTTTCTGGGCAAACGCGTCAGTCAGCACCGCGGGTCCCAGGGCCAGGCTTGCGGCCCCTATCCCCGCTTTTTTGAGAAAATCACGTCTTGAGATCCTGTTCATAGTCTCCTCCTTGTATGGCACGAATTGTCAAATTCTAACCACAGAGAGCACAGAGAACATCTTGAAAAATAAATCCTTAGATGCCTTCTCCGGCCTCCCTCCCCCTTCTTCTCACTTCAAAGTCTTTTGCTCCATAGCCGCAAAAAGCACATAATTCACAAAGGGGATCGTCTTTTTGTCTCCTTTGTGCCTTATGTGGCCATAATCAGAGAACGGGCTTACGATCTGTGTTCTCTTCAGCTTCCGGTATTCATCCTCGTTCTGACCACGGAGTTCACAGAATTTTAAAATAGGTCCCGACCTGTCTTTTCGATCGAAGTGAGAAATCCCGGTTTTCCAGTCAATTGAAAGATCCATCATCCTTTACCGGGAAATATGATCCGCAAGCTCGAGCAGGCGCCTCGTGTACCCGTATTCATTGTCGTACCAGGACAACACCTTGACGACCCTGTCCATGAGGACCTTGGTAGCGTTGGCGTCCACGATGCCCGAATGCTCGTCCCCCACGATATCTGCGGACACCAGTTCGTCCTCGGTGTAACCCAGGATGCCCCTCATGTCGCCCTCGGAGGCTGTTTTAAAAGCGTTGTTCACCATCTCCCGGGTAACGTCCATTTCCACGCGCGCCGTGATGTCCGTGAGCGAACCGTTGGCAACCGGCACGCGCACGGCGATGGCCGACATTTTTCCCTTGAGTTCGGGGATCACCCGTTCCGTTGCCGTTGCGGCCCCCGTACTGGACGGGATCAGGGAAAGCGCGGCAGCGCGTCCCCTCCGCCGGTGCTTGGGGGAAGATCTGTCGATGAGCGCCTGACTGGACGTGTAGGCATGGACCGTGGTGGCCAGGAGGTATTCTATCCCGAAAGCGTCGTTCAGCACCTTGACCGCCGTTGCCAGGCAGTTCGTGGTACAGGAAGCATTCGAGATGATGTGATGTTTTTTGGGATCGTATAGTCTCTCGTTCACACCCAGCACGACGGTCAGATCTTCGTTCTTTGCTTCCGCGCTGATGATGACCTTCGATGCCCCGGCAGCCAGGTGTTTTTCCGCGTCTTCCCTTTTCCGGAAGAGGCCCGAGCACTCCAGGACGATGTCGACACCGTGCGCCTTCCATGGCAGGTTGTCAGGTTCTTCTTCATGAGAGATCGCTATTCGCCGGGACCCGATCTCGAGATGATCCGGCCCTGTCCTTATCTCGAAAGGGGCCCGTCCATGAACGGAATCGTACTTGATCAGGTAGGCGAGGTCTTCGACCGGGGCCGGACTGTTTGCGGCCACGAGGATGAAATTCTTCGGCGGGTTTGATATGCACAGGCGCAGGGCCAGGCGGCCGATGCGTCCGAGACCGTTGATGGCAATCCGTTTTATGACGCACCTCCTCTTTGCGGGGGAAGTTCATGCCGAACACGCATGCAGGTCGTGAGAGAAATGCATGACCTGTTTATTACAGTATAATACATCATTCTAAACTTTGGCGGAGTAACAGAAAAAATTCAGCGATCCAAAAAGATATTATTAAAATACAACCATGGTATTACGGAGGACTGCCGCCACCTGCACCCTGTTCATTCCAGCGCGCGCTCAGGGATCCTGCGCGGTCTTGAAGCACGTGCCGGAAAAAACGAGTCCGGTCGTGCCGTCGATGCTGATGGCTGTTCCTTCCAGTATCCGGCTCTTGCCGATCATTGCATAGGACCGTCCCTGTTCATCCTCCCCCATCTTGATATCAGCGCACGCGACCACTGCCGCGATCTTGAATTTCTGCGCGAGCACCGCTGCGTGCGACGTTACCCCGCCTGACGCCGTGATGATCCCCCCGATGACCGGCATGAGCGACACGTCATCGGTGTTCGCGGTCCTGCGGATAAGGATAACGGGCATGCCGGAACTCCTGCCCAACAGCTCCGCCTTGCGCGGTGAATCGGCAAACGACGCCACACCGCTTAATGCGCCGCCGCTGGCGCCGATGCCGCGTCCGATCACCCTGGACTCCATCCTGCAGATCTCTTCGAACGTATCAAGGAGCCTCTCGCTGTACTCCATTCGCCGCGTCTGGAGGACGTACAGCGTCGGCCGGCCCCGCGCGTCGCGGGTGTAGGTGGCCTCGACTTCCTGAGGAAGCCCGTCAAAGGCGTCCTCGACGGCCCTCGCGAGTCCCCGGTGCAGCCGGTAGAGTTCGGGGTCGCTCTCTTCGAGGCTCTGACGGCCTGCGGTATCCTGCGTCCGCGACAGCGGCCTGCCGGACCTTCTGCCGGACGCGAGGTCGCTTCCGCTGGCCTGCTCCCGCGTTTCGCCGAAAATGACCGGTTCAAGCGTAGAGGGGTTCCGCGTAAAGAACACTGATGCGCCTCCTCCCGCCTGATTGCCGGACACCATCTCCATGAGCGTCACCGACGTGCCCCACGCTGCCGATGTTCCGGTTGCCGAGCGGAACTGCCGGGCGCGCTCGCTCTCCCACGAGGCATACACGGCGCGGACGCACTGCCGCAGCTGTTCATTGACGTCCGCGGGAACCCGCAGATGGATGGCCTGAAGCCGCTCGGTATACAACCCGGCGATGGCCTTCAGATGCATTGCATCCTGCGGTCCTTCCGGATCAAGGGAATGCATGAGCGCGTACTCGCGGACGATCTGTTCGAAGAACTCATTGTCCAGCCCGTATACCGCTGAACCATAATTCTCGATGAACCTCCGGTACGAATCCCACCCCAACGCCGGATCGCCGGTAACGGCTATGAACGCTTCGAGGGTCCGGGCGTTCATGCCGCAGTAGAGGATGGAGGACAGGATACCCGGCATGGACGGGTAGGAACCGCTTCGCACGGAAAGGAACAAGGGCCGGTCGACACCGCCAAAGGTCGTCCCGGTTCTCGCCTCGATCATCCGCACGGCCGCCCTGAGCACGGACGGGAAAGACCCCTGATCCGTATAGTGTTGATAATCCCGGGTGTGCCGCGCGGACAGAACCACGCCGGCCGGAACGGGAAGGCCTTTGCGCTTGAGATGAACAAGATTTTTTGCCTTGTTGCCCAGTTCCGGGCCGCGCATTCCGGCTTCCTGCAAGGTCAGTTCATGGACATCGAAAAGATCCTGTTCCTGGATCGGCTCCGATGCCTCTTCTTCCCTGTCCGCGCCGCCCGCGGTGTTTGAACGAAGGATTTTCACGAGTGACTCCAGAAGCCGGTCGGACTCGACGAGTCCGGGAATGCTGCTCAGGATATCCCGCATGACGATGTCCGCCGCCTTTCCCGTAAAATCGGGTGACCCTGCGTCCAGGTTCACCAGATGCTCCGGAAGGTCGGCCCGCGGAACGTTCCTGATGATCCCCATGAGCGGTTCATGGAAGGTCCTGCCGAGCGTGGACACCATCCAGGCGAGCTCCTTTTGCCACATCGCCAGCACGTCTATGATCTGCGACAAACGAAGCCGGTTATGTTTGAGCACGTCCGCGAACTCGTCGATCCGGACGTTCTGCATGCCGTAGAGATTGAGGACCTCCCAGGCTTCCCCGAGCGCAGTGAACCACATCCGATGATCGCGCTCCGTGGCCGCCGGTCCCCTCTGCTCGATCTCGGTGATGACCGCCTCCAGCAGGACCGGGACGGTCTCGTGGATGCGCATCATGTCGGTCAGCGCGTCGAATTTCGGTTCGTGGTACGTTCCCAGCACCGAAGGGATCCCGAATGCGATGTGCCGCTTGAAGTACAGGGATTCCTGCGGTTCCGTGCTTTCGGGGGAAAGCACGATGCGCCTGCGATCGCGAAGGACTTTGAGAAGATCGGCGAGCCGGGCATAACTGTCGCCGGCTCCGGCGTCCCGGCTGATCAGCGAATACTTCCTCACGATCTCCTTGTACAGCCTGCACAGCAGCCGTACTTTCTCTTGCGCCTCGGCATCGTCGTCCGGCGCGGTTTCCTTCAGGTGGTCGTCTATCGTTCCATCGGGGACCGCGAGCAGCCGGTCCAGGTGCAGGCCTTCCCCGTCCTGCACGCCGACCGAGGTGAAAAAACGGTTGATCACCGGCGCATACCGCTCCAGAAGTCCCGGCTCCACATGGGAGTAGATGTCCGGCGGCACGACCTCCTTCAGCAGCGACGGGTCGTTTCGGACCCAGGACCTCATGACGCGCTCGAGCAGCTGCACGTTATTGCTGCTCGCGTTCACGTGGACCTGCTTCCGCAGGAAATAGATGACCGGGTCATTGCCCCAGGAATCGATCTCCGTCGAATAATCCCTGATCCTGCTCGTCGCGCCCACTTCGTTAAAGTAGACGGGAAGACGTTCGAGCAGCAGGTAATTGAGAAGGAAGCGTCCGCTGCTCATCGCGTTGGAATTCAGATAGGCCGTTATCCTGCGCTGGAACAGCCGGTCATCAGGTATCAGCACACCGCTGACCGACAGGTTCGCGATCACATGGACAAGAACGTCTTCCAGCCGTTCGTCTCCCGTCATGAGAATATCCATGAAGCCGGTCAGGCTTTCAAGGTGCAGCGGGTCCACGACCTCTGCCCAGGTATCCGGCGATATGCCCCGCACCCGCGCGGAGGGGATGATGATCTGCCGCAGATCCTCCTTGTACTGCGCGATCAGTTGGTTTTGGCCCGAGCCGAGAATGCTTTTCGCCATGCGGGGATCGAGGATGATCCGTTCTCTGAGCGGCGATACGCCGGACATGATGCTTTGCAGCAGGGCGCCGCAAACATCAGGACGGCCGAGCGCGATGATCCCCTGGAGGGTCCGCGGCACCTGCGTCCTGAGGGCTTCCCGCGTCCTGCTCGGAAAGGCGATCTGCCGTGGAGAACAGGGCCGAGATGATCTTTCCGAACGCGTCGACCGAGGACAGGGAGAGATCCGTCTCGAGGATATCGAATAACGCTGAGACCGCTTTGCCCTCATCGAGAATATCCGGGTCAATGTCCGCGATCGCATCCAGTGCCGGACCGGATTCCCCCTGGTCCAGCCTTCGCCCGGCTTCAGCCAGCGTCTCCCGCATTCGGCGCTGTCCCGGCTCGCCGAACCGCGACAAAAGCTCCCTGTCCTGCACGGGGATAAGGGCGTTGAGCGGTTCCAGCATCCCGGCATCCAGGAACGGCCAGGAGGGGCTTCTTCCCTTGAGCGATTTGATGAGCAGCCGCAATACCCCCGCGAGTTCGATGTCGGGCAGTTTCTCCCCGATATTCCGGAACAACGCGACGGCGCGAGGTGTCAGCGGAGAAAGGTCGATCGAGGACTGCGACAGGGCCGACATCCAGCGCCCGGCGGGAGCTCGCAGGCGCGAAAGATCGGGCTCATTCGCCAGGGGCAGGTCCAGGAGATCGAAGAAGTTGTCAAGAGGCTTATTGGTCGCCCCTGCGTCCGGGCGTTCGGCGGCAAGGATCGAGAATCTGACCAGGATATCAAAAACATCGTAAAAAACGTCCCGCATGCCCCAAAAGACATCCAGGGAAAAGCTGCTCAGCTTTTCAGACAGGGAGGGCCAATCCTTTTTGGGAGAATAGAGCTGGGCGACGATCGCTTCGCCGCTCTGCAGCAGCCCGACCTTGTCCCGCAACGGGAGGGTCAGGCGCGTGAGGTCGATATCGGCGAGCTCGGCCGAGAGTTCGACGGCGGAAATATAGAGACCGCCGGCACTCTCCTTCCTTAACAGAAATGTTCCGACATGCCTGCCGGACTGAATGATGTCGATCTGAAGGTCCCGTGCGGCCGCAATGCTCTTTCTGCCGGCCGTGAGCTCGAAATATCCCTGCCTGAGCCCGGAGCGCGCCAGCTCGATGCCGCTCTGGTTGAGCGATGCCTCATACTCACCGGCGGGCATCAACAGGATCGTCCCCTTGAGCGTCGTCACATCGCCGCTGTCGCTCATGCAGAAATCCTTTGCGACCAGTGACCTGATCACGCCTTTGTAGGCCGTGGCAAGCGTCCCGACGAGGTAGTCGAGACGGCAGATATCGGGATTCTTCGTCTCCATGCTTGTTCCCTCCCGGTGCGTCCGGAGAAAGGAATGCGTTTCAGCTCGCGCACCAGGCGTTCAGCGTTTCAAAAAAATGTTCATTTGGCAACTATTCAGGATGATACCGGGGAATACATAGTAACCGCAAAGAACAGCAGGAACGCAGAGAGACTTCAATGTCAATAATTCAAGATTCAAGCTTTTTCTTGAGTTCCTTGCGTTCTTTCGCGGCCAACTGATTCGACCTGAGTAGATACTTAATTCGATTATAGCGCATTTCAACCGTGGCGCTTCCAAGCGCTTCGATAGACCGTGCAGATCACTGATTGACAGGGAAATGAGGGTGGAATCTCTCAGGGCAGGTCTTTTATTCCGGCATCCGCTTTTTTCAGCTATCCGCCTGCCGCGCCTTGATCGGTCGCAACACGCGCGGCAAAGGCCTTCATGAACTTCGCCGAGAATTCGCGGGTCGGATCATTGGTGAGATCGCCTCCCTCGTCGAAGAGATTCTCGGCATTCCCGATATAAGCCTCGGGCTGCGGCATGGCGGGGACTTTGATGAACACTTCAGCAAAACACTCTCACGACAAAAACACGTCAATTCACCGGCCGACATTGTCAGCCCCGTCTGTTCCTAGGAGCGCTTGCCTGCCGGACGCCGGACTGCCTTCCCCGCTCGCCCCGCTCCTGATACGACTGCCTTCTTCGTCCCGATCTTTTTCTTAGCCTTCGCCTTCGGTGCACGCCAGTTTCGCGGGACGGGCTGCAGGATGCTTACGCGGTTGCCCTCAGGGTCAAAGAACGAGACATAGATTCCCACGCCGGTTATCTCCATCGTCTCGCCGAGCACGGTACCTCCCGCCTTGACGACCTTCCCGACCGCTTTCTTGATATCGTCGACCGCGATGACAAGGGACGGATATTGCGCGGGCCAACCAGGTTTTTTCGGGTAAAATCCGCCGTTGATCGCACCGCGCCTGGTGGGCCCCTTCTCGTTGGTTTCGACGGTCGTCGCAAGGACATAGTTGCCCATCTCCCTGCCAAGCATCTGTGTCTGCCAGCCGAAAGCGGACTTATAGAACTTCGCCATGCGCGCACGGTCCTCATACGGCATCTCAAAGTGAACAACGGCATCCATTGTGCGTCCTCCTTGTCATTTCAGTATGAGCCTCAAAGCCTCCCGGCGAACTTCTCAGGTTCAGGTCTTTGATCCGGGCGGCATTCTCGTCAGAGCTGCCAGGCGCAGGGGAAAGGCGGAAGGAGCAGATCGATAAAACGAATTACTCCTCCTTCTTCTCCGCTTCTTTTAAGATCAGAATAAGGGTGTCCGTCATCTTCGCGCCCGTTTGCGAATCCTTCCATGGATTCTGGACGACCACATCCACGTCAATATCCATCTTCTTGAACCGCGCACGCTCTTTCGACGGGCTGCCGACCTTCAGGAGCAGAAGCCCCTGCTTCCGGTAAAAGGCTATGACCTTCGCGATACCGTCGTTGGTCCGGTATGCCGCCCCCTGGAGCGACGGGTTCTGCGCGAGCAGCTTCGTCCTGATCTTATCGTATTTCGCTCCGGGGTACACAACGACCCCGAGCCGCTCTTCAGCGGAAGCGGACGAGATGCACATCATCAATACAAACGCGGCAACACCGATCCTCGTTAACATCTTTGCGTCTCCTTCCCGGGACCCCCTGGGGTCAGGTTTAGTCGTGGCAAAAAGCCAATCGAATTCGCTTCTTTATCTTTATCTTTTGGACGTCGCTGCACCCGCTGGGTTGCAAACAAGAACTTGAGTGACGTCGTTTCCAACTATGCCCTATTTGTCATCCGATGTCCTGAACAGCAACTCCAGCGTGAGGGTGACCATCTTTTCCCTGACGTCGTAATCCCTCCTGAGATAGGCGGTCGTGGCGCTGTTGGTCTCGTGGGAAAAAAAACCCTTCCCTTCTCCCGTGTAATCAAATACCTGGAATCCCAATTTCACAACGGTCGTAAGCTTGTTATTGTCATTGAAATTCACTCCAAGCACCAGGCCCTTGCCGAGACCGAACAGGTTTATTTTGTAATTGGAGTAATCGCGGGGATGCCCGCCGACCCAGGTCACTTTGATCTCCGGGCCGAACCAGACGCGGACCTTGGGAGTGACCAGCGTGCCGAAGCCGAAGCTGTTGCTGATGATCATCCCCTCCAGGTCTGCAGTGCCCCAGGCTGTGTTGTTCATATTGCTGAAGAAGCCGTAGCCTACGGTCAGGTTGTAATTGAACAACTTGTCGCGGGCCGGGGCGGTATCCAGCGCCAGGCCGAAACCCAGGTGACCGGTGGCCTTTTTAAATGTCGCTGCATCATCCGGAGACCAGTCCGCCCTTCCCGCGGCCACTGTGCCGTAGACACCCAGGCCAGCCGCATCCGCGTCGGTAACGATGGCGGCGCACAGCAGGAAGAGAAGCATTGTGGAGAAACAGAGCTTGAACATAGAAAACCTCCTCAAATCTGAAGGGACCGGAATCTGTCCTCATCCTTCTTCCCCGCTTCAATGAACCGCTACATATGAAGGATACCACAACCCGGAGGCGATGGTTGTTGTCGGCCCTGTTGCGATCGGGACCTTCTTTATAGCCCCGCTTCCTTCTTCCGCCCAATAGACGTTCGTGGAATCTATTGCAATGCCTTTAGGGCTGGTTAGGCCTGAAGCAAGAGTTGTTGCCGTTCCTCCGTTTATTCCCACCTTCTTTATCGCGCCGGGAATGGTATACTCGCTCCAGTAAACATTGTTGGTATCGACCGCTATACTCCAGGGGCTGGTCAGACCTGACGCGAGCGTTGTTGTCAGTCCGCTCGAAAATGCATATTTCATCACAGCTCCGCCCGCAGCGGAGCCGGACTCGGTCCAATAGACATTCGTGGAATCCACGGCAATACGGTTGGGAGAGGACCTTCCCGAGACGAGCGTTATCACAGACCCGCTGTTGATGCCCCTCGTCTTTACAGTCCCGCTGCCAAATTCGACCCAGTAGACGTTGGTGGAATCCACGGCAACGCCGCCAGCGCCATCCAATCCCGAAGCGATCGTGCTGATAGTCCCGCCGGTAATCCCGACCTTTTGCACGAAACCGTTGGTAAAGCTCTGTGTCCAATAGACATTGGTGGAATCCGCGGTCATATTGGGGGCATTGTTCAGCCCTGTGGCAAGTGTCGTGACCGTCCCCCCGGTCAACCTGACCTTTCTTACCGCCCCGGAATCTAATGCACGGCTTCCGTCCTCTATCCAATAGATGCCCGTGTTATTTACCGCGATATTGCCGGGGCCGCCCAACGCCGGAGCGATGGTCGTTATCACACCACCGGTGATGTCCACCCTTCTCACCAGACCAACATATGGGCCGTCTTCCGTCCAATAGACAAAGCTACCGGACGGCAAGACAAGGGCGGTGACCGGGAAGGGATCACTTGCCGTGACCGTTCCGCTCGACGTGGTCAGGGTCAGGGCGCATGATGAAGCGCTCAGGTCGGGAATGAGAAAAACAATTTCAGTGCTAGTCGCGCCGAGTATCGTGGCGGGAACGCCGCATAGGGTAATAGAGATAGCCGATATGAATGTCGGAAAATTCGTTCCCGTGAGCGTAACGACCGCTCCGGGGGGGCCGCTGACGGGCGCAAAACTGGTGATCGTGGGAACCGGTGCTCCTCCCCCACCTCCGCCGCCTCCGGATACGCTGACGGAACAGTCGCGGCAACGGCAGCTAAAGTTCGCGCTGAGGCCTCCACTCGATCCGCTTATCGTGAACGCCGATGACGTGGAAAATTGCCCGCTCATCGGGAGCGGAAGGCAGGTCGGGCACAGGACATCGGTGCCGGTAAAATTCCCATTGCCGTCGACGTTGCCCGTAAAGGCACCGGCCGAATCAGAGCAGTGTCCGTTTGAGCAGGTGAAGGTGCCCGTACCGGAGGTAGACCCCCCAGGACTCGTTGTAGAACCGGTGCAGTTATATGTTCCGTTAAAACTCGCCGTCGTGCTGCCGGCGCTTGACCCGATTTCTCCGACTCCGCCGCTGGAGCAGGCTTTCATGCTGACTGCGACAAGAAGAAGAGTGAGCAACATGATCAGTTTCAGATAAGTACGCATCGCGGCCTCCTTTGCGATTGATATCTGCGGAATGAACTTTGTTTTTTTACGGGGATATGAGATTTACTATTTACGTCCGCCTGTTCGCCAGTCATCACCCAGTCGGTTTGCTTCGTTTTAACGTCAATCCGAAAATCCTCGGTTCAGGTTACGTCCGTCTGTTCGCCTTTCATCATATCATCATACGGTCGATCCATATCGCCTTAACGTCAGTCTTCACCCCTGATATTCCCTCAGCGTCTTCGTCCTCTTTGCCTTTGTCTTTCCCTTCTTCTCCGGCAGCGACAGCGCGTACTCCTTTCCTGTCCCCAGCCACTTTGCGAGCCCGGCCGCTCCCTTCCACCCCGCTTCCTGCACCATGACCCAGCCGCTCATCGGCCTGCCGGTGATATCAAAGGGCCGCACGTTCTTGTTCTTAAGGCTTTGCTCTCCCCTTTCCTTATCCATGCGCACGATCAGGCTGTCCTTGTGGATGCCGAAGGCCATGTTGCCCTTGAGCAGGTAGCACACGCCGCCAAACATCTTCTTCTTTTCCAGGTCCTTCCAGCGCTTTGCAGCGGCATCGATCATTGCTTCCAATTTTTCATTATAGGGCATATTTGACTCCGTTGATGCAGACGGGAAACGACTTAATGCAGACAAGGATCGACGCAGAAGCGACCAGGCGACCTGTTAATGCAAAAAAACAGACGGGAATCGACGCGTCAGTCTTCACCCGGGGAGCCGCTTTTTTGGGAAGGATATCCCTATTGAGGTAAAAAGTAAAGCAGGTTTTTAAACGTCAATTGAGTCTAAAGCGTCTCATGAGTTCATTGAGTTTATAGCGTTTGTAGGGCCTGGATCCTCGTGTGTTAAGATAACTTGCCCCGGAGACGTTCTCTTTGTATAATAAGAATACGAGGTGCCTCTCCCTTCTCGAGAAAGCCCCGAAATATCATCCATGACATTGCGAAAGAAAATACTTCTCTGGCTTGCGGCCGTCATGACCGTGTTTCTCGCTGCCGTGATCTTCCTGGCGCCGGTCTATCTGAATTCCAAGTCGGCGAAAGGCCGCATCGAGGCCGCGGTATCGAAAAGGCTCGGCGGAACCATGTCGTTCGAGCGGCTCGATCTTTCGCTCTTTCCCCGCCCCCATATTTCGCTCACGAAGCTGAAGCTTCGCTATCCCCGGACGTTCCGCGGGACGCTTCAGTCGCTCAACATTTATCCTCAACTATTGCCGCTGCTCTCCGGCAAACTGCGCCTTGCGAAGATCCAGGTCGCGGAGCCCGACTTCAGGGTCATCCTGCCCGCATCGGTCTCCGAATCAACAGCAGAGGCGCCCTCTCTTGAAGAGACCAAGAAGGATATCCGCACCGTGCTCTCTTATTTGGAGGCCATCGGCCCGGGTCTGGTCGAGGAGATGGACAACGGCAAATTCCTTTTCAGAAGGAGTCACCGGGATTTTCTTTCTCTGAAGAACGTGACCGTGCACTTCAACGCCCCGCCCGGCGATATGAAGTTCCTGGTCAAGGCCTCCACGGAGCAATGGGGTAATTTTTCCCTGAGCGGGAGCTATTCCTTCAGCGAGAAGATGTCCCAGGTCAGGGACCTTTCGATATCCATGGGGCGCTCGTCTCTCACCGGATTTTCCGCGAACCTGTATTGGGACCGCGTCCCCTGGCTGGACATGTTTTCAGGCAGAGCCGAGGTCGCTCTCGATGAGCTCTATTCCTGGCTGTCGTCCTCGGAAAGCCTGACGCCGTTTCTGCAACTCGTGCGCCTGAAGCGCGGGGTGCTGACCGTCTCCTCGCTGCTGGGCGGCGGGCTGATCGATCATCCCGAGACATGGAGGGGAACGATGACCGGCGAGGTGAGGGATGTGCTTGCGGAATCGCGGTGGCTGCCCGCGCCGGTGAACCTCAGTACCCGGTTCCGGATCGATGACAACACCCTGGAAGTCACCGGGTTGTCGGCCAAGCTTGGCTCATCTTCCCTTGACAATATTTCAGCGCGTTTTGTTAAAAGTAAGGTCCCCGATTTCGCTGTTTCAGAAGGACGGGCATCCTTTGATCTGGCAGAGCTGTTTCGCTGGAGGAACAGGTACGAAAAAGCCGGGCCAATGTTAAAAGACGTTTCGAACCTCGGCGGCGAGATATCCCTCTCTTCTCTTCGTATGGGAGGTCCCGTGCTGCAGCCCGCGAAATGGCGTCTGAACATCACCGGCGAAGCCAGGGGCCTCGTGATCGACTCTCCTCTCCTTCCAGCGTCCCTTGCCGTAAGCGGCAGGTTCGCCCTGGAGGAGAACAAGATAACGGTATCTGATACGAAGGTCCGCCTCGGCACGTCATCCCTGTCCCGCGTCTCCGCGAGCATCACCGGACGCGATACGCCCATGCTCGAGATCGTCAACGTCAATGCGCTCATTCATGCTGGTGAACTCTTCCAATGGCGGGGCAGGTACCCGGCACTGAACAGCGTTCTGAGCAGCGTACGTGAGCTGAAGGGAGATCTGACCCTATCCTCGCTCGGTTTCAGGGGGCCGCTGCTTCATCCCGGGAGAGGAAAGATCAATGCCGCCGGCGGTCTTGATCACGTCGTTATCGACTCATCGATCCTGCCGGGACCGGTCGGTCTGGCGAGTGGCGATTTCAGGTTCGTTTCCGACAACTTGTCCTTCGGCCTGCACGAAGCCACGATCCTGGATTCGTCCCTGACCGGCACAGCCGTTATCAGCCGCATTACAAGCACCCTGCTGCGCACCATTGACCTGTCCCTGAACGGGAACTCCGGCAGAAAAACGCTTGACTGGGTCTTTGAGAAGCTCGAACTGCCGCCCGATCTCATGATCAAGACCCCCATTGCCCTCAGGAATTCCCATCTGACCTGGGAAGGAACAAAGGGGCTCACGTTCGCCGGATCGATCTCAGTGCCGGAAGGTCTTGCGTTCCTTGTTGATCTCACCCAGCACAATACCGATCTCGACATCCGGCGTCTGGTGATCAAAGACCAGGAGACGAACGCGGCCGTCACGTTGAACTGGCAGAAGCAGAAGGCCGACATTTCCTACTCAGGGGTCATGGCACAATCCACGCTGAGCAGGATATTCGAACAGGGGAATTTCGGCAAAGGCTCCGTGAACGGCGATATCCATGCCGTGATCCACACGGACCAGCCGCTCAGGTCCCGCATCAAAGGCACTCTCGAAGGCAGCGATATTTTCATTCCCTGGGGGATGCCGGTGCCGACCACGATCGACAAGTTCGCGATCAACGCCGATAACGATGTCCTGACCGTGAACACCGCTGAAGTCACCTGGGGTAAGAACCATTACACCATGACGGGCGCGGCAACGACCTCGGACGAGGGCATCGCCTTCAGCATGGCGCTCAAAGCCGACGGCATTGATATACAGGAAATTCAGCAGGCCATGGAACAGGCAGGCAAGAAAAGCACCGATCAGAAAGTCAGGTCTTTTCCCCTGCCGCCCATACGGGGCGACCTCAGTGCAGACTCGTCGTATGTTAAGTTCAGAAGCTTTATCTTTGCTCCCGCCCACGCCGTCATAACCGTGGATCCGGACAGGGTGATTATGGAATTTACCGACACCAGGACCTGCGATATTTCGATACCGGGTTCACTCCTCATTTCCCGGGAGAGCATCTCTTTTTCGTTCACGCCAACGGCAAAGAAAGAAACCCTGGGTTACACTATCTCTTGTCTGACGAACATGGACGCGCATGTATCCGGCGAATATGACTTGAGCTCGAGCTTCAGGTCGCACGGTACGGGAAAGGAACTGCTCTCTTCCCTTGAAGGGAGGGTGGATTTCAAGGCGCGGAACGGCAAGATCTACCATTATCCGCTCCTGCAAAAAATATTTTCCGTTTTGAGCGTGCTTGAGATCTTTCGCGGCAGGGTCCCGGACCTGGGGGGAAGCGGCTTCCCCTATCATTCCATGGCAATACGGGGAGACATCCACGAGGGCGTGTTCACCCTGGAGAAAGCCTACATCGGCGGGCGGTCCCTGGACATCATTGCAGAAGGCAAGATCGATCTGGGGAAGCAGCGGTTGGACCTCATCGTGCTCGTTGCGCCGTTTTCATCGATCAACTGGGTCATCCGGCACATTCCGTTCCTCGGGAAGATCATGAGCGGCACCCTGATCTCGATACCGGTCCGGGTGTCAGGCGATATGGCGAATCCGAACGTTGTATTCCTCTCACCCACGGCCGTGGGCTCGCGGATCCTGAAACTCCTGGAGAACATCATTAAACTGCCGGTGGATATCGTTTCGCCGCTGATGCCGAAGAAATGAAAAGCGACGAAGTCGCCCCTTCGTCGCCTCACCGTCGCGTTACGTCGGCCTTGTAGCCTACTTGTCCCCGATCAACCATTCCAGTACGAACCACGCCGCAACCAGCCCCGCGATCAGAAAGAGGGTCTTCCCGACGTTCCGCCAGACACTGCCGTGTTCCGGTTCTTCCGGCGTTCCCGTTTTTTTACTCAGTTTGTTCTCCATCCACATCCTTCGCCGGTTCTTGTCGCCTCTGTTCGCAATTGCTCCGTCGCCTTTACGTCGGCCTTTACCCGCTCGCCTTGATGACGCGGTAGATGGTTTCACTGAGGTCCTTAATTCTGTAGGGCTTGGTCAAGACGCCTTTGAAGCCATATTTCAGGAACTGCTCCATGACCGTATCATTGGAATACCCGCTTGACACGATCACCCTGGCACCGGGATCTATTTCGAGCAGTTTCGCAACCGCTTCCTTCCCTCCCATGCCTCCCGGTATGGTCAGGTCCATGATGACCGCGTCAAAGGGTTTCCCCGAAGCCCTGGCCTTTTGATAGACGTCCAGCGCGTTCTTTCCGTCGTGTGTCACGACGACATCATAGCCCAGGAACATAAGGATTTTTTTCGAGGACTCCCGTATCGCCTCATCATCGTCCATGACCAGTACCTGCCCGGCTCCCTTCAGAAGTTCTTCTTTCTTGACCTCCTTTGTCAAGACCTTCCCTTCCGAAGCGGGGAGGTAGATGGTGAAGGTCGCACCCCGGCCCAATACGGATGTCACGGTGATCTGGCCGTGATGTTTTTTTATGATGGAATAGGACGTCGCAAGACCGAGACCGCTCCCTTTCTGTTTCGTCGTAAAATACGGATCAAATACCTTAGGCAGATGTTCTTTTGCTATGCCGGTCCCGTGGTCTTCAATCGAGATTTTTACATATTTCCCTTTTTCCAGGGGAGGAACATCCAACGAGCCGAGCTCGACATTCCCGCCGATGACCCTGATCGAACCGCCTGCCTGCATGGCCTGGTCCGCGTTGATGATCATATTATTGACGACCTGTCTCAACTGCCCCGCATCGGCGTCAACGAGCCAGAGGTCTTGAGGAATGGAAAATTCGCACTTCACGTTGGACCCGCGCAGGGAGAACTGCACCGATTCCTTTATGAGGTCCCCGACGGCCAGCGTGCTCTTGACCGGGCCTCCTCCTTTGGAAAAGGTCAAGAGCTGCAGGGTCAGGTCCTTTGCCCTGAGAGTCGCCTGCGCCGCCTCTTCCAGCGGTTCAAAGACCTTATTCTCGTGAACGGAATGCATCTTTGCCAGTTCAACATTGCCCAGGATCCCCGACAGGAGATTGTTAAAGTCATGGGCGATCCCGCCGGCAAGAAGGCCGACCGACTCGAGCTTCTGTGCCTTGAGCAGCTCTTCTTCCATGGCCTTGCGCTCGGTAATGTCTATGATCATAGCCTGTACGGAAACGGTGCCGTCCCTGTTGTTAATAGGCGTATTGGTCAGGTGGTACCACCGGTTGTCCTTGGGGCTCTGCACTTCCCATTGAACGGTTTCACCCTGAAGCACCTTGTCATTCACGCACCAGGGACAGACCGAATCCTTTTCGTGCAGTGCTTCATAGCAGTTATGCCCGGTGGCGTCGTAACCCGTATGCTCTTTCAGCCGGTCGTTCATGAACTCGATGCGATGGTCCGGCGAGCAGATGTAGATAAAACCGTCAAAGGCCTCGATCATGGCGCGGTACCTCGCTTCGCTCCGCGCGAGCGCCAGCTCGGTCTGTGTCCGTTCGGCGATCTCCTGCTGAAGCTGTCCGTTGATCCTTTTCAGCTCCGCCGTGTACCGCATAAAATATATGACGATCGGAGTGACGATCAAGGGCACGAACAGCGCGTCAATGCTGCCTATGATCAGCAGGTCCGGCGACATCCTTCCGTACCAGATAAAGCCTTGCACGGTATTCAGCAGGGCCGTAAACAGTTCCGAGATGACGACGGCTATCCAGACAAAATGCCAGGGATTTATCGGCCTCTTATTCTCAAGAATTTTTGTGATCATGATCGAAGCGGTCCGCGAGACATCAGGAAGCCTCCCCCTTCTGCCCGACAAAATGGTCCTTCTTGTCCTTGAACAGGATGTTGAACGTGGTCAGGGAGCCGTAGATGCGGGTAATATACTGCTGCAGCTCCACCTTCTCCCCGTCGCTCAGCTTCTTGTGTCCGTTGATCTGCGCTTCCATGACCCGCAAGCGGTCGCGGACCATCACGATCTTGTGGAAGAAGGCCTCGATGGGAACGGACTTGGGCGTCTGGCCCGCGTCCGCCGGCTTCAGCACCAGCTCCCCGCCCTGCCACCGCGCGCCGAGCTCGATCGCCGGCATCTCGGCTTCCTGCAGTTCGCGCGCCGCGAGCATCACCATCTCGTACGCCGCTGCCTCGGCCTCGGTCAGCGGCTGCAGGTCGTCGACATCGACCAGGGTCTGCTTGTACAGCCGCGGGAAATAGACCTCGCAGTCAGGTCCGCCGCCCTTTGCCGTGTCTTCCACGCGGCCGATGCCGAATTGGTCGTGCCGCACAAAGTCTCCCTTCAACAGGTCAGCCATGATGGTCCCTCCTTTTGAAGAAGTCTAAAGAGTTTATAGGGTCCATTGAGTAAATAGAGTTAATGGAGTTTGTACAAATTAAAGACCTTTGAACCGGACAACTTCTTCCACTCTTCTTCTCGCGCTCCGGAACTTGTTCTGCGGATGATCGGGATCGGGATGGCCGAGCGCGATGCCGATGACGATCGCGAGGTTGTCGGGTATGCCGAGTTCCCTGCGGATCAGATCGGGATGCGCCGCGAGTGTGACGGCCACGGCCGAGCCGATGCCGTGCTCCTCGGCCGCGAGCATGATGCCATGGCTCATTGCGCCGAGATCGAACAGGGACCACGGGGTGAGGCAGCGGTCCATACAGAGGAAGACGACTGCGGGCGCGTTGAAGAGCCTGTAGTTCATCTGCATCATATCCGGGATGGAGGCAGGGTCCTTGCACTCCTGCTGCAGTACGGCGGTACGCTCGGCCTTGAGAGCGTCCATGCGCGTGCGGCACTGTTCAGGCCACTCCCCGGGCATCGCAATGTCCGGGTTCCGGGGCACACAGTCCTTGAGGTTCACGGCGTACGCTTTGCGCAGCCGCTCGAGCGGCTCACCCACGGCGACGAAGATCTCCCACGGCTGGGTATTGGCCCAGGACGGCGCATGAAGAGCGGGCTCGAGGATCTTTGTCAGCAGGTCCCGGTCTATTCGGTCCGGTTTGAAGGCGCGTATGGTGCGGCGGGTGGTTAAGGCTTCAGTGACGTTCATAGGGTTCAGTGACCTCCCCTTTTTGTTTAAAGCGTACTCCAAAAGAATGAATTTGGCAAGAGGTATCAGTTTGGGTGTCAGTTTTGGTCAGGGTGTGGTCTGGAGAGTCCATTGAGTCCATAGAGTTCATAGAGTCTATGGCGTCTATAGAGTCTGAAGAGTGTGCAGAGGCGAGAAGATGTCTGCTCAAGATCAGATTTTTTTATTTACAAACCTGTTCACTGCTGACATTACCTGGAGCGGGGCTGTTTGTGCATTTTTCAGAAGATAGGTATTCCTTTTGGAACCCCGGGAAAGAAGTGATATCCCGTCTTTCGATCGAAGCGGCTTAAACGTAACGCCCTCAGGCAGATCGATCCCTTCATCACCGGTTCGCTGTTCGTCGCTGAAAACGAGGTAATCATTGAGAAAAGGAATGAGCCTGTTCAGGCGATCGAGGAGCGCCTGTTTACCGTGAACGCTGCCTTGCCCCGATCTGAATGACATGCTGAGCGCCCTCATGCCTTTTGGAGCGCTTGCAACGTCATCTTTGGCCCCGAGCGAGAGCGTAAAAAAATCCCGGGGCGAACGATAGTCCGGGAGATAAAGCACCTCCGGGCACATGCCGACCGGAATGACGGTATCCTGCAGTCCCATGAAGATCGTCGATGCATCATAGCGCGTCGACAGGTTCAGGAGAATCGTGTCGGCCTCAATGACCTCCTGTTCCGTTTTAATGCCGACAATAGAGGCGATCCTCGATTCGTATTCGTGAACCGTCCGGTTATACAGGATTTCACCACCCTGCCGAAGGATCGTGAAGTGCAGCTGGTCGACGAGTCTTTTGAAACCGCCTTCGAGGAAGCGTGGAGGAGTATCGCACAGCGTGATAAGGTCTACCAGCGATATTTCCACGACGGGTCTCTGAAAGAAAAAAAGCGACTGGATATCGAAGAACGCCGTCAATTCCCTGCTGAAACGGTATTGGCGGATAAACCCGGCAGCGGACCGGTGCCCGGTCACGTATGCCCAAAAGCGGCTTTTTACCACCTTCTCCGCCAGTCCATGCAGATCCCGGTAGAATGACGTCAGCGTATCTATTTCCCCGGGAAATTCTCTTCTGAGTTCCTCAACCGTTTCGGCCTGATCGGCAAAAATGGTGATCCGGTGGTCGGGAAGCGCCACTTGATAACAGGGTGATCGCACCGCAACACCCTGAACGATCCCGAGGTCCGCGGCAAGCGTATGAAACGCCCCTCCCCGGTCAAACCCGTAGGACAGCTCTGGTGAGGCATGGAAGCTGTATCCATCCCTTGCATATGCTCCCACCGCCCCGTCCAATGATGCACCGTGCTCAATGACGACGACCTTTTTCTTCTTAACGGACAAAAGTGCCGCAACGGCAAGTCCGCCGAGCCCTGCACCGACCACGGCTGCATCGTATTTCGGCATGAGTACTCCTTAAAATCAGGGTTCAGAGTTCAGCGTTCAGGGTGAGCCTTGAACCGTGAACCTGACGACCTGATCACACGCAAACAAAAAAGGAAACAGGGAATCTCATCGAGTTCCTATTTCCTCTCTTTTATTTACACAGTGTCCTGTTTGCGACGGGAAGGTTATTTCGCGCTTCCTCTATCACGCATTGCTTCTTTGTGAGAGAGACGAATTTTCCCCTGCCGGTCGATTTCAAGCACCTTCACGAGGACCTCATCGCCTTCCTTGAGCGCGTCAGTGACCTTTTCGAGCCGCTGGTCCGAGATCTGCGAGATGTGAAGAAGTCCGTCGGTGCCGGGGAAGATTTCCACAAAGGCGCCGAAATCCATGATCTTTCTGACCTTCCCCGTATAGATCTTGCCGACCTCGGCGTCCTGGCAGATGCCCCGGATGATCTCCTTTGCCTTGAGGGCGGCTGCTTCGTCCGAAGACGCGATATTGATCGTGCCGTCGTCCTCGATGTCGATCTTCGCTCCGGTCTGTTCCACGATGCTGCGGATCACCTTTCCTCCGCTGCCGATCACGTCCTTGATCTTGTCCGTGTTGATCTTCATGGTGATGATCCGCGGCGCGAAGGTGCTCAGGTTCTTCCTCGGCTCTGCAAGCGTCTCCAGCATCTTGCCGAGGATATGCAGCCGCCCGTCCTTCGCCTGCTGAAGGGCCGTGCGCATGACCTCGATCGTGATGCCCTCGATCTTCATGTCCATCTGGAGCGCGGTGATACCCGTGCTCGTTCCGGTGACCTTGAAATCCATGTCCCCGAGGTGGTCCTCCAGCCCGAGGATATCCGAGAGCACGATGACCTTGTCGCCTTCCTTGATGAGCCCCATGGCGATGCCCGCGACCGGCGCCTTGATGGGCACGCCCGCGTCCATGAGCGACAACGTACCGCCGCACACCGTCGCCATGGAAGACGAACCATTGGACTCAAGGATGTCCGACACGATCCTGATGGTATACGGGAACTCCTGCTTGGTCGGTACCATTGCCTTCAGCGCGCGCTCGGCGAGCGCCCCGTGGCCGACCTCGCGCCTCCCGGGTCCCCGGAGGGGCTTGGTCTCGCCCACGCTGAACGGAGGGAAATTATAGTGCAGCATGAATGACTTGAAGTACTCGCCTTCGAGTGAGTCGATGCGCTGCTCATCCACCGACGTGCCGAGGGTGGTCACCACCAGCGCCTGGGTCTCGCCGCGGGTGAACAGGGCGGATCCATGCGTCCGGGGGAGCATGCCGACGACGGAACTGATGGGCCGGATCTGGTCCGGTCTTCGTCCGTCGGCCCGCATATTCTTTTCCAGGATGATCTTTCGGACCTCGTCCTTTTCCAGACCGAAGAATATCGTCGCGATCTGAAGATTTCTCGTCGGGTCCTCGTTCTTGAGCTTCTCTTTGATCTCGCCCAGCAGCGCGTCGAGGGTCCTCTGCCGCTCCATCTTGTCCGGAATGACGATGGCGGTGAGCAAACGGTCCATGGCCAGCGCAGCCACCTGCGCGGCAAGGTCCTTGTCGATCTCAACCGTCTTCACCGGCCGCTTTGGTTTGCCGACCTTTGCGGAAAGTTCGTTCACCAGCGCAACGATCTTTTTGATCTCGCGATGCGCGGCATCGAGCGCCTCGAGCATCTGGTCCTCGGTCAGTTCCTTCGCCCCGCCTTCGACCATCATAATGGCATCTGCGGTGCCGGCGACGACCAGGTTGAGCTGCGAGGTCTCGATCTCCTTATGATCGGGGTTGATGATATACTTGCCGTCGATAAGCCCGATCCGAACGGCCCCGATGGGTCCGCGGAAAGGGATATCGGATATCGCGAGAGCGGACGACGAAGCGATCATTCCCATGAGGTCCATGGAACTTTCATCACCGATCGAAAGCACCGACGCGATGATCTGCGTGTCGAAATAGTACCCCTCAGGGAACAATGGCCTGATCGGCCGGTCAATGAGACGCGACGTCAGGATCTCTTTTTCGGTCTGCCTTCCCTCGCGTTTAAAGAACCCGCCCGGGATCCGTCCGGCAGCATAGGCCTTTTCCTGATAATCCACTGTCAACGGGAGAAAATCAACGTTTGCCCGTTCCACTTTCGAAGAAACGGCCGTCGAAAGGACGACGGTTTCACCGCACCTCACGACAACCGCGCCATTTGCCTGTTTTGCCATTAATCCCGTTTCCAGGATCAGTTTTTTCCCGCCTATTTCTGTTTCAACTGTTGTTACCATGAATCCTCACTCTTTCCCTTGCAAAGTTATGCTACTTTCTTATGCCCAGCTGCTCAATGACCTTGCGATAGCGGTCAAGATCGTTCGTCTTCAGGTAATTCAAATGCCGGCGCCTCTGCCCGACCATTTGCAGAAGACCTCTCCGCGAATGTTGATCGTGCTTGTGCGTCTGCAAATGCTCCGTCAGATGGCTTATCCGTCCGCTCAGAATTGCAATCTGCACTTCCGGAGAACCTGTATCTGATGGATGCCTGCGGTACGTATTGATCAGACCTGTTTTCTGTTCCTTATCCATTCAACCGTCCCTCCTTTCATCAAGAAATTTCTGAAGCGTGCTAAAATATCATATTTACAGCGTGTTGTAAAGCATTTTATTCATGATCGGACGGATCCGACTGATCCGCCAAATCCGTCCGATAATAAAAAAAATTCTACGAAAAAACCAGATCGGGTTTGAGCACCCCGGCAACGATGCGTGCAAGTCCCAGGAGCCTGCCGGAAGGGCTGTGAAGCCTGACATGGTCACTGGCGATGTTTTCAAAAGACGAGGGACACGATATCTGGTTGCCATGCAGCACCCGTACCGTCTCCGCCTCGCTGATCGGAATTGCCGGGAACGCGGCGAGTGCATCGTCCATCGGCGTGATCGCCCGTTCCCCGTCTCCTGACGCCATCATCGCCTGGAGCCGATCGAGTGTAATGGCGCGATCAATGCTGAACCGCCCGGAGCGCGTTCTTTCCAGGCCGGTCAGATGCGCTCCCATACCCAGGGCATCTCCTATTTCGGCGCACAGCGTGCGGATGTACACGCCTTTTGAGCATGCTACCGTGAGACTCGCCACGGGGTCTTCGAACGCCGTCAGCTCGATGCTGAATATCGTCACCGGACGCGGCTTGAGCAATTCCGCCTTGCCTTCGCGTGCCAGCTTGTACGACGGCACCCCCGCCACTTTCACGGCAGAGTATGCCGGCGGGCGCTGCATGACCGAACCGGTGAAACCCTGCAGAACTTCAGCGATCTTCCGCCGGTCGGGAGGCGCATACGACCTCGTTTCTTGTATCCGTCCATCGGCATCAAGGGTATCGGTGGTCACCCCGAGCCGCATGGTCGCCTTGTACTCCTTCTCCCCTGCTTCAAGGTACTGCGCTATCCTGGTTGCCCTGCCCGCGCAGAGAACGAGAACACCGGTCGCGAGCGGGTCGAGCGTACCCGTGTGGCCGATCCGCCGTTCATGCAGGATCCTCCGGACGCTCTCGACGACATCGTGAGAGGTCACGCCGGACGGTTTGTTGATGTTAAGGACGCCGTCCATCCGGCCTCGTTCCTATGCTTCCCATCTGCGCAGCAATTGTCTTCTCGACGTCGCCGATCACCCGTTTTTTTACTTCGTCGAGCGTCCCGTCGAGAATGCCTCCGGCGGCGTTCTTGTGTCCGCCGCCACCGAACGATTGGGCCAATCCCGAGAGGTCGACCCGCCCCTTGGAACGCATGCTGATCTTATACTGTGCGCTTCCCGTTTGCCTCAACAGGATCGCCACCTCGACACCCTTTGCCGACCGCACAAAATTCACGAAGTTGTCCGTGTCCTCTGCCGTGGTGTTGGTCCGGCGATACAGCTCATCGGTCACCACGACCCACGCGGCCCGTCCGTCCGCGCTCCGTTCCATGTTCGCGAGGACCGTTCCAAGGAGCTTCAATCGAGGATAGGAAAAGGATTCGTATACGTTTTCCGTGACCTGCCAGGGGTCGGCGCCGGCCTCGAGCAGCGTTGCCGCTATCTTCATGCTTTCCGGCGTGGTATTCGAATAACGGAAGGACCCCGTGTCCGTAAAGATAGCGGTATACAGGCAGAGGGCAATATCCCGATCGACCGGGACTCCCAGCTCCCGGATAAGCCTGAAGATCATCTCGCCGGTGGCCGATGCGGCCGTATCCAGCCAGGTAAGCGGCCATTCAAGAGGATTGGTAATGTGGTGATCGATATTGATCAATACTTCGGCGGGATAGGTCTCGTCAAACAGTCCCGTTCGCGGCGGGTCCGCATCAACGACAACGAACGCATCATAACGACCCTGGACCGGTTTCCCGATCCTGATCAGTTCATTCTGCGGCAGGAACCGGTAGATCTCCGGCACCGGATCCAGATTGTGCGCGACCACCGTCTTGCCCATTTTCCCCAGAGCGAGCATAAGCCCGAGCTGAGACCCGAGGGCGTCTCCGTCCGGATTTTTGTGCGTGGAAAGAAGAACGGTCGTGCACCCTTTCAGTGCCGCTGCAATGCTCTCAGGTCTACTCATGCCCAGGGTCCTTCTTTTCCTTCTCTTCCGTTTCCTGCCCCTGATTTTTCTCGATCTCGTGCAGGAGTTCCATGATATGCGCCCCCTGCTCCACGGTGGCATCGAAACGGAACAGGATCTCCGGAACGCTCCTCATGGCCATTCGTCTGCCGAGTTCCGACCTGATGAACGCCGAGGCGCTTTTCAGACCCTTGAACGTTTCTTCCTTGTCGCCGCCGTAGACGCTCACGAAAACCTTCGCATTCCTGAGGTCATCCGACAGCTCGACATCGGTCACCGTCACGAACCCTATTCGGGGGTCCTTTATCTTGCGCATGAGGATATCGGCGATCTCCTGCTTCATCTGATCGCCCACGCGCACCGATCTTTTATAGGTTGGTTTGGCCATTTTAATTCAGTAGTCAGTTGTCAGGAGGCAGGAGTCAGGAGAAGAAGGTTTAATTCAGAATTGTTTTGATGTTATTCCGGCTTCTGGATACTGACTTCTGGCTCCTGTCCTTTAAAATATCTCTATATGATAATCCAGGAGGTCTATTTCCGGCACTCCGCGGACCATGTTCAGGACATGGTCCAGCGTCTGGTTGAGGTGGGATTTATCATTGCTCACTGCCGCTACTGCCAGTGATGCCTTTTGCCAGAGATCGTTGTCGTCGACCTCGGCCACCGAGACGTTGAACTTGTTCCGGATCCTGTCTTTCAGGCTTCGGAGTGAATGCCGCTTGTCTTTGAGCGACCCGCTGCCGGGAACATGCATCTCTATGGTACAAACACCGATGAACATAGCCAGAACGTAAAAAGGCACGATTGCAAAATGCAGAATTCAAAATGGAAAAGTTAAAATGAACGGATATGAAATCATGGCCTGTGGCCATACCTCAATTTTGCAATTTGCATTTTGAAATTTGAATTATGCGGTTGTCCTACAGCTTTCCCGCCACTTTATCGATCACGAAACACTCGATGACGTCGCCGACCTTGATATCGTTGAAGTTCTCGATACCGATGCCGCACTCGTAACCGGACTGCACCTCGCGCACATCGTCCTTGAACCTCTTGAGCGAATGAAATTTCCCCGTGTACACGAGCACGTTGTCCCGGATCACCCGGACACCATCGCACTGGCGGCTGAGGACGCCCTCCACGACATATGATCCTGCGATCGTGCCGACCTTGGACACATGAAAGGTTTGACGCACTTCGGCGCGCCCAAGGATGCGCTCTTTGAGCGTCGGTTCCAGCAGGCCTTCCATGGCGGCCTTGATGTCATCGATGGCATTGTAGATGATGTTGTAAAGGCGGATGTCCACTCCCTCGCGCTGGGCAAGTTCCGTCGCCTTGGGTTCCGCACGGACGCTGAAGCCGATGATGATGGCGTTTGACGCTGCCGCGAGCATCACGTCGGTCTCGGTGATCGCGCCCACGGAACTGTGGATGACCTTGAGCTTGACCGCTGTGGTGGAAAGTTTTTCGAGCGAATCGACGATGGCCCCGGCCGATCCCGACACGTCCGCTTTGATCACGATATTGAGCTCCTTGACCATGCCCTCCTGGATCTGGGTGTGCAGGTCTTCGAGCGTCACCTTTTTGATCGAGCCCATCTCCGTGCTTCTCTGCTTGGCCTGCCTGCCTTCCGCGATCTGACGGGCCTTGCGCTCCTCTTCGAGCACCACAAAACGGTCCCCCGCGAGCGGGACGCTGGAAAATCCGATGACTTCAGCGGGCGTGGATGGTCCCGCGCTCTCCACCCGTTCGCCCTTGTCGTTGATTAGCGCCCGCACCTTTCCGAACTGGGACCCGGTCACGAAGAAATCGCCCACCTTCAACGTACCGGACTGGACCAGGACGGTGGCGACCGGGCCGCGTCCCCTGTCAAGTTTTGCCTCGATGACCGTGCCGCGCGCCATCTTGTCGGGGTTCGCTTTGAGCTCGAGCACATCGGCCTGGATGAGGATCATCTCGAGCAGATGTTCGAGACCGATCTTTTTCTTCGCCGATACTTCGCAGAAGATGGTCTGGCCGCCCCACTCTTCCGGAGTCAATTCGAATTCCGCGAGCTCCTGTTTCACCCGGTCCGGCTTTGACTCGGGTTTGTCGATCTTATTGATGGCCACGATGATCGGCACGTTGGCCGCCTTTGCGTGGTTGACCGCTTCACGCGTCTGCGGCATCACGCCGTCATCGGCCGCGACAACGAGGACCACGATGTCCGTCACCTGCGCCCCGCGGGCGCGCATTGCCGTAAAGGCCGCATGGCCCGGTGTGTCGAGGAACGTAATGTCCCTCCCTTTCAGGCTCACCTGGTAGGCGCCGATATGCTGGGTAATTCCGCCGGCTTCACCCGAGACGACGTTCGTTTCCCGAACCGCGTCAAGGAGCGAGGTTTTGCCGTGGTCCACATGTCCCATGATCGTGACCACCGGCGGCCGCAACAGCTGGGATTCCGCCGTATCGGCCTTTTCCTCCAGAACATCCTCGGCCGTTTCGATGCTCGTGATCTCGGCCTTGATGCCGTAATCTTCAGCAAGGAGCATGGCGGCATCGGTATCCATGACCTGGTTCTGCGTTGCCATGATGCCGTTGGCCATGAGCTTCTTGATCACGTCGCTCACCTTCTGACCGATGACCTCGGCGAATTCCTTGATGGTTCCGCCTTCCTGGATCTTGACGACCTTTTTTCTCGGCTTGGTGATCTCGGCCAGATCGGTCTGCGGAGCGTGTCTCTCGTCTTTTTTATGAGGTCTCTTCCCAAGGGGCAGCGTCTTCAGATCGGGAAGCTTCTTAAACGACGGCTTCGCGCGGAACTCCCGGTCGGACTTGTTCTCGAATTCTCCTTTTTTCTGCCACTTTTTCTTTGACGGCTTGGCCGGGACCGGCATCAGCGACGGCGGCACCTGCGCGGGTTCAAGCACCGGACTTCTGAAGGAGGTTCTTTCAAAAGGACGCCCTCCCGGACGCGCCGGCGAGCCGGGACGCTGCGGTGTGTAGCCCGGACGCGGCGGGGCGCCGGGGCGCTGCGGTGAAAAACCCGGACGAGCCGGGGCACCCGGTCGTTGTGGAGCGAAGCCTGGCCGCGCGGGAGCACCAGGACGCTGCGGTGCGGGGGCCGGCTGCGCTGTCGCTGCCGGCTGGGGCTGTGCGGGTTGAGTGGACTCCGGAGAAACCCCTGCTTCTTCAACCTTGGCAGGTTGTATCGGAGCTGCATGGGACACCGGCGGAATGACCGGCGGAGCAGGCAGGGTCGGTTTCGGGGGAGGAATGGGTGCCGGCTTCGGCTTTGCCCCCGGTTTTTCAAGCGTTGATGAAAATTTTCCGATCAGTGCCGCGGCTTTCTTCAACCGGTCCTCTTTGGAGACGATCACACCACCGGCCGGTTCCTTCTTGATTTTTTCTTTTTCCTTCTCTTTGCGGACAGCCTTCAACTTGTCGATCAGGGACTTGGCCTCTTTGTCATCAAGACCGCTCGATGGAGTTTTGCTCTTGATGCCCATCTTCTCAAGGACGGATATGAGGTCCTTGCTTTCGACTCCCATTTTTTTGGCCAGTTCGTGTACCCTGATTACCGTCATAAAATCACATGCCCCCAGAAAGTTGTTTAATGTGGAATTCTACTCTACTCACTGTTTTTTATCAAGACTTTTAATCTTTCGGCCTCTGTCCAGAGCGAATCAGAGAGCCCTTTATCCTCTATCCCGATCACGCCGACCAGTTCACGGTTGAGCATCGCCCCAAGCTCTTCGCGGGTGAAAAGCGTCGTACACCGCACTGATGCGGCATGGGGACCCGCCACTTTTTCCTTCGTCCCTTTTGACAGGTCGATCGCGTACAGGAGCATTGAAACTCGACCCTTCTCAACGGCATCGTGGACCGCGGAGTAGCCGGCCGCCAGTTTACCCGCCTTGGCCGACATTACGATGAGGGATCTTATCTTCTCCGTAATGAGCGCCGCAAGCTGACCGATAAATGCATCCGGCTCCGGCGACCTGACCTTGCTGTGAAGCGCCCGGGAAAGGTTTTCTTTGCTCAACGCCTTATGTTATGCACTCCACCGTGGGACAGACATAGGCCGCGCGGCCGGGCAGTTTCTCCCGGTAGTCGATCACGATGCCAAGCGGTCCGGCGGCGATCCGGATCACGGCATCCTTCTCAAATACACCTCGACAACCGATACACGTTCTCTCCGGCCCCTGTTTCATCCTTGACCTACCTGACCATGTCTACGTTCCGAGGCGTGCTCGCGCCGACAGCAGTATCTTCTGCGCCGTTTTCTCACCGATACCCGGAACTGCCAGGATCTCCTCGTCGGACATGGCGGCGATCTTCTCCAGTGTATCGTAGCCCGCCTCGATGAGCAGTTCCGCTGTTTTTGGCCCAACACCTTCTATCAATGTCAGGCCTGACTCCGGCGGCTGCGCATCATCGGCTGTTGTTGTCCCGGAGGCTTCGGCTTCCATTTTCCCGGCAGCTTCGTGCTCCTCGGCCAACTTCCGCGTTTCCTCAACGATCGCCGCTTCGATCTCCTGCTCTCGTTCCTTTTGCCGTTCCTGATCGTATTCGGATTCACTCAGTATATCGATCTTCCAGCCGGTGAGCTTTGCCGCAAGCCTCACGTTCTGACCCTTTTTCCCGATGGCGAGTGAAAGCTGGGAATCGGCGACCACGGTCAATGCCGAGCGGTCTTCCTCGGTCACACCCACCTTTTCAACCACGGCGGGGCTCAATGCCTTCGCGATGAAAATGCGCGGATCTTCGGACCAGGGGATGATATCGATCTTCTCTCCCCGCAGTTCGCGGACCACGGCCTGCACACGGGAGCCCTTCATGCCCACACAGGCGCCCACCGGATCAACCTGCGAGTCCTTTGAAGCCACGGCTATCTTCGTGCGGTCTCCCGCCTCGCGGACGACGCCTTTGATCTCGACGATATTCTCGTAAATTTCCGGGACCTCCATCTCGAACAGCCGGGAGACGAAATCCGGATGGGCGCGGGAAAGGACCACCTGCGGTCCTTTCGAGGTATCGCGCACCTCAAGCACATACGCCCTGACGCGGTCGCCCCTGCGGTAGCTCTCGCGCGGCACCTGTTCCCGTGCGGGCAGCACGGCCTCGGTCTTGCCAAGGTCGATGTAGTAGGCGCCCTTCTCATGGCGCAGGACGATGCCGTTCACGAGCTGTCCGATCTTGTCGTTAAACTCCTTGAGGATGACCTCGCGCTCAGCCTCGCGCACCTTCTGCACGATGACCTGGCGCGCGGTCTGCGCCGCGATCCTGCCGAAACCCTGGAACTCGACCTGCAGCGGGACTTCACCCTCCATCTGCGCGTCGGGATAGAGCGTCTGCGCCTCTTCGAGGGTGATCTCCTCCTCGGGGTTCAAGACCTCGGCCACAACCTTCTTGTAGGCATACATGATGATGTCTCCCCGCTTGGGGTCGATCTGCACCGCGATCCGCTGGGCGCCATACTTCTTTTTGGCCGCGCTCACGAGCGCCGACTCCACGGCCTCGACAACCATCTCCTTCGAAATGCCCTTTTCCTTGCTGATCTGATCGATAACATGAATCAGCTCTTGACTCATAAGCCTTTCTCCTCCTGATGGACCATTTATATAAATTCTTGAGAGATTAACTACCTAACCCGAACAAGCCTAAAACGAAAAGGCGTCTCTCGCGGAGCACGCAGAGTTAAATCAACACCCTTCAGTCCTGGCCTTAACCGGGATCATTTCTTGAGCTCTTCTCCACAAACGCCGCCTCCGCGAGAAAATTTCTTGCCTCTTTGAAAAATCAATGGCTAAAACTCCACTTCCAGCGAAGCCTTGGTGATGCCGGTCATCGGTATTTCTATGATCTTTTCAGTTTCAAGTTCCACCCTGACCGTGCCTTCAACGAATCCGAGCAGCCTGCCGCGAAAGACCTTTTGCCCGTCGATGGGCTGATAGGTCTTTATCCTGACCATACTGCCCGTGAACCGGACGAAGTGCTCGGGTTTCGAGAGAGTACGGTCGAGACCGGGTGACGATACTTCAAGCGTATACGCATGAGGTATAATGTCCTCGACGTCCAGCACCGCGCTGAGGTCCCTGCTCACGGTCTCGCAGTCGCTCAGCGTGACACCGCCCGATTCCCGGTCGATAAAGATCCGGAGAAGCCACTGCGGGCCCTGCTTATGAAACTCCAGGTCCCAGAGCGACAGGCCCATGGATTCAAGGATCGGATCCAGTAACTGCCGGACATTTTCCGCGGCATCAGCCATTCGACCCCCAAATAAAAAGAGTGGGCAACAAATGCCCACTCTTCAAGGAATTTCCCAGAGTGTTGATTATGTTTTAACATACTGGCCAGGCGAATGCAAGAAAAAAATGGTCTCGTTTTTTAAACCAGATTATCTCGCGCAGGCACGCGCGTCAGACAGAACAGGGCACCGGCTCCTGCTGATAAACACTGCAAAGTCAAAAAAGTTCCAGGGGCGGTCTCGATAATTTCGATAAAAAAAGTTCTTGTCAATGACGGCTGAATGGCATATAGTTGCCGTATTGCAGCACTATTCTAATACACGTCTAATACACGGGAGGGAAATACATGGCAAAGGCAATGACGAAATCACAGTTGGTATCGAAGCTCGCGGAGAAGGCATCACTCACCAAGAAGGCTGCCGGAGAGATATTGGATTTCATCGCAGAGGTGGCCTATAAAGAAGCAAAGAACACCTTCACCCTGCCCGGGCTCGGCAAGCTTGTGCTTGTCCAGCGCAAAGCACGCATGGGCAGAAACCCGGCAACCGGTGAAACCATCAAGATAAAGGCAAAGAAGGTCGTCAAGTTCCGGGTTGCAAAAGCCGCCAAGGATGCGATCCTCGGTTAGCGATAACGACTCAGGTGGATAGACGAGAGACTGAAGTTAGAGAGACTGAAGGTGGATAGGCTGAAGGGGAGTGTGTAAGGTTTTTACTTCTTCAGCCATCAGTCTTCATCCTCAATAACCTGCAGTAGTTACTTCCATGACCGATCCTCCGTCGATAAAACTGCCCATAGACGGCACGCTCGACCTGCACACGTTCCTGCCCGGAGAGGTGAAGGACCTGGTTCCCGAGTATCTCGCCGCCTGCCGGGAGCGCGGCATCACGCAGGTCCGCATCATACACGGGAAAGGCGTCGGCACGCTGCGACATACTGTTGAATCAATTCTTAAGAAACTGTCTTGCGTGGAATCAATGAGAACTGGTGATGAGACCTCGGGGGGTTGGGGAGCGACGATCGTGACGCTGCGGAAAATATGATCAGTCAGCGGAGCGATTTTCGCCGACCCGCCCTTTCCATGCTATAAAATCCATTTCAATAGCCACCTCTTTCGGAAGACGTGAAACCTCGACCGTAGCACGTGCAGGCGGTTCAGAGGGGAAATACCCGCCGTACACCTCGTTCACTGCCGCAAAATCAGCCATGTTCTTGAGATAGATAGTGACCTTTACAACCTGCTGCAGGCCGCAACCAGCGGCCAAGAGAATGGCCCTGGTATTCTCCATCACCTGCCTGGTCTGAGCTTTTATGTCAACCTGGACCACATTTCCGCCTTTAGGGTCTACCGGTATCTGACCGGATACGAACACAAGACCGCCCGCCACAACAGCCTGGGAATAAGGCCCGATCGCCTGGGGAGCATCTGCAGTTTTTATGATTTTTTTCTTCAAAAATAAACCTCCACAGTATCTTTAATTAAATTACACAACTTATTATTATTTTATGCTTTTTAATATTTAATGTAAACCATTATGTGTTTCGCTTGCCAGAAGTAGTCATACCCGTCTCAACCGCTTCCCGGGGATAAACTTTGCCCGTGAAAACGGCGGGCTTGTATCCAGGTGTCACGTGTATTTGAAACGACTGGATTCCCGTTTTCACGGAAATGACGAAATAATCATGATTCAGCTCGTGATAAGTTGCGGTGAGCGCTGTTAGCCTGAACTCTGAGCATCAAACCCTTGGATCTTCCCTACCCTGTCCTGATCCTCTTCACATCAATGACCCCTTTTATCGCCTCGATGTTCTTGATGATCCTGTTCAGATGCTCCACATCCCTTATATCTATGGTGAAGGTAAGCGTTGCCTGCCGGTCCTCGTTGGTGGTGACCTCGGCATGTGTAATGTTCGCCTCTGCCGCGCTGATGGATGATGAGACGCTGGCAAGGAGGCCGGGCTTGTCCTTTGTCTGGACCGATATCTTGACCGCGTGAGCCCCGGCCTGCAGGTCTCCCCACGATACTTCCACCAGCCGGTCCTTATCAAAGGTAAGATCGCCGATGTTCGTACAGTCCACCGTGTGGATGGAGACTCCCCTCCCCCTGGTGATGAACCCGAGTATCTTGTCTCCGGGCACGGGATTGCAGCACTTGGAAAGATGAATAAGCATGTTGTCCATGCCGTTGATCTTCATGCCCCCGCTGCTGCTGGCGGGCTTTGCCCGTTTAAAGAACGACCTCTTGGGCTTGGGGGCCGGCTCGATGTGCACCTTGTCCGGAGCAAGTTTGTTGGCCACCTGGAGAGCGGATATCTTGCCGTAGCCGATGGCCGCAAACAGGTCTTCTGTCGTATTCTGGGACAGCTCTTTCACGACACCGAGAAGTTCCTCCGATTTGAAGAATTTTGAGGGACTGAGTTCGTGCCTGCGGAGCTCTTTTTCGAGCAATTCCTTCCCCAGAAGCATGCTGCGCCTTCGCTCCTCGATCTTGAGCCACGCCTTGATCCTTGTCTTGGCCCTTGAGGTCTTGACGAATTTGAGCCAGTCGCGGCTCGGCGTGTGGCCTGCCTGGGTGGTGACCTCGACCTTGTCGCCGTTGCGAAGCTCGTGTTTAAGCGGCACGATCTTGCCGTTCACCTTGGCGCCAACGCACTGGTGACCGATATCAGTATGCACGCTGTAAGCAAAGTCCACGGGTGTCGACCCCAGAGGCAGTTCCTTTACGTCCCCGCGAGGCGTAAAAACATAGACCACGTCCGGGAACAGGTCGCCCTTGACCGTTTCCATGAACTCCTTGGCGTCCGGGACGTCCTTCTGCCATTCCAGGAGCTGTCTGAGCCAGGCATACTGCTGCTCATCGCGCTGACTGATGGCTGATTTTTCCTTATACCTCCAGTGCGCGGCAATGCCTTCCTCGGCAAGGCGGTGCATTTCCTCGGTGCGGATCTGGAACTCGACCCGCTCCCCCTTGGGGCCGATGATCGTGGTATGGAGCGACTGGTAGAGGTTGGACTTGGGCACGCCGATAAAATCCTTGAAGCGTCCCGGAACGGGGGTCCAGAGCGAATGGATGAGCCCGAGGATAGCGTAGCAATTTACCTTGGTATCGGTGATGATCCTGATCGCGATCAGGTCGTAGATGTCTTCAAAGGCAATCCCCTGCTTCTGCATCTTCTGGTAGATGCTGTAAAAGTGCTTGGGCCGGCCCTTTACCTCGCCCTTATACCCGTGCTCCCCGAGCTGCTGTTTCACGATCTCGATCAATTCGTTGATATACGACTCGCGCTCGATACGGCGCTGATTGACCTTCTGGACCAGGTCTTCGTAGGCCTCGGGGTTAAGGTACATGAACGAAAGATCTTCGAGCTCGATCTTGATCCTGGAGATACCCATGCGGTTGGCGAGGGGAGCATAGATATCGAGTGTTTCCTGGGCAATTCGCTTCTGTTTATCCGGCGGGAGTGATTTGAGGGTGCGCATGTTATGCAGCCGGTCGGCCAATTTGATGAGAATGACCCTGATGTCCTTTGCCATGGCCACGATCATCTTGCGGAAGTTCTCGGCCTCGCGCTGTTCGCGGCTCTGGAGTTCCATGCGGGAGATCTTTGTCATACCATCCACCAGTCCCGCGACCTCCGCGCCGAACATCTCTTTGAGTTCTTCAGGTGTGGCAGTGGTGTCTTCGATGGTATCGTGAAGCAGGCCGGCCGCCACCGTGGCCGCATCGAGCTTGAGATTGGCGAGAATTGCGGCCACTTCGATAGGATGGTTGAGATAGGACTCTCCCGAGAGACGCGTCTGTCCCTGGTGTACCTTGGCCGAGAAAATATAGGCGCGTCTCAGGAGGTCCACATCGGCACCGGGATTGTAGTTTTGGATCCTCTCAACTATATCTTCGAGGCGAACTGAGGGCATATGAACACCAAACTCCGAATATCAAGCACTAAATACTAAATAAATAACAAAGCGCCATGCACAATAAAATAAACATTTTGGTGATTCGCTCATTGGATTTTGGAATTTATTGAGAATTTAGCGGGTTAGGATTTAGACATTTCCTTTTCAGTTTTAATGTCCCTTATCTCCAACTCCACCGCTGTTGTTCCATTCCAGGTATTGAGGCGGGGAGTGAACACCGCGGCAAGACGCATTCCATCCCATATCTGTTTGCCGAGAAGATGCCCGCGTTTGAAGGCAATCGCGTCGAGCGAAACGCCGCTCTGCTGCCGCAATCGCAGCTTGAGGTGGCCATTGCCTACGATCCGTGAAGAAACCACACTGAGGGCCCTCGCCCCCAGCCGGGGCTCGGGATTGCCCTGGCCAAAAGGACCCAGTTTTTCAATGTCTTCCATCAAATCGAGCGTTAACTCATCGAGTGTTACGGCGCCGTCCACGGAGAGCGTACGCACGAACCCTTGAGCACCGATCCGCTCCAGCACAAGGGCGCTCAGCCTCTCGCGGAACTGCGGGATATTCCCCTGTGCAATGGTAAATCCCGCAGCATACTTGTGTCCGCCGAATCCCATAAGCAGGTCGGAGCACCCGACCAGGCCCTCGTACAGGTCAAAACCCGGGATGCTCCGTGCCGAACCCTTGCCCATGCCGTCCTGGACGCAGATAAGCGCTGTAGGGCGATAAAATTCTTCGGCTATCCGTGAGGCAACGATCCCTATGACCCCCGCGTGCCACTTTTCGGATGACAGCACGAGCGCTCCCGCAGCGCCGGTATCGATCGCGCGACAGAGCCCGCGGGCGTCTTCCCCGATGCCCTCTTCCACGGACTGGCGCTCCCTGTTCACCGCATCGAGCGCCAGGGCCAGTTTCAATGCCTCTTCGCGCGAGCTTGTCGTGAGCAGGTTTAATGCCGCATCAGCCCTCTCCAGCCTGCCGCTCGCATTGATCCTCGGCGCCAGGGTAAAACCGACAACGCCCACGCCGATCTTCTTGTTATTCAGCCTTGATACCTGTTTGAGCGCGGCGATCCCCGGCCGCTGGGTTTCCGAGTCCGACGATAGCAGGTCAAGTCCATGCTTGACCAGGATCCGGTTCTCGCCCGTGATCTTGCCCACGTCGGCGATCGTACCAAGGGTCACGAGGTCGAGATAGGTCGTCAAGCGTTCATCGGTGCTGCTTACACCCAGAAGGGCTTGTGCGAGCTTGAAGGCAACGCCTACACCGGTCAGTCCGCTTACGAAATCCCGAAGAACAGGCGAAATGTCTGCAGAGAGAAGTCCGGGGTGAAGGACGGCGTAAGCATCCGGTAAGACAATTTCTAAATTCGGATGCTGTGGAAAATCGTTTCCTTTAGAATTTAGAAATTCGGACTTAGGATTTGTCGTAAACTCGTGGTGATCGGTGATGATCAGATCAAGGCCGATCGAGAGGGCTGATTCAGCCTCCCGAACAGCAGTAATGCCGCAATCTACGGAAATGACCAGTGTCGTTCCGGCGGTTTTTAATGTTTTCAGGGCATTTGCATTCAGTCCATACCCCTCGGTCATTCTGTCCGGGATATAGCAGTCCACATTCGCGCCCGATTGCTTAAGCGCCAGGAACAGGAGGGCGGCGCCGGTGACGCCATCGACATCGTAGTCCCCGTACACCACGATCTTCTCACTACGCGCGATCGCCGTGCGAATTCGTCCGACGGCTTTTTCCATCTGGCTGAAGACGCCCGGGTCGGATATCGCCGACAGATCGCAGGCGAGAAAAGAGGATGCATCCGGGGCCCTGGTGATGCCCCGATTGACCATCAGCCTGGCAATGAGCGGATGCAGGCCTGTTTGTTCAGCGAGCGCGGCCGTAACGCCGTCATCAGACCCGGCAAGGACCCATTTCATATCCGAGAGGACCTTTGTTGATCAGGATTTGCTTTCTTTTTTCTCTGAATCTTTTGTGTTTTCGCTGGTATCAGAGATACCCTTCTTGAACCCCTTGATGGCCTTTCCGAGCCCTTCGCCCAGCTGCGGAAGGCGGTTGGCGCCGAAAATAACCAATACGATAACCAATATGACTATCAGCTCCGGCATTCCAAGTCCAAACATGTTGCCTCCTTGTATTCCTCTGGCGTATTAAGATTCTTAAACGACCGCTGATCAGGATCAAAACGGGCGATCTCCGGTCCTGTAACATACCGCACTCGTGCATCACTATAAATACCCTGGATCTTTCGCGCGTCCCGGCTGAGCCGCTCTTCGATGACCGGCAGCAAACGCCGGTGATAGAACGCATGAAGCGGCTCGAGGTAGCCTGCAACCATCGGCGCGACGATGTCATGGCCATTAGCAAGAGTGGCCATATACGCGATCAAACCGGGGTTCAGAAACGGCATGTCGCAGGCAACCACAAAATTATAATCGTCCTGGGAATGCAGCAGGCCGGAATAGATGCCCGTGAGCGGTCCCTGCTTTTCAACAGCATCAGTGACCACAACAGCGTCGTACGAAACATACGACGCCGGATCGTTGGTCACGATGATGATCCTCGAGAACACACCGCGGAGCGTCCTCAGAACATGCCCGATCAGAGGAATTCCGTCAAGCATGAGGAATGCCTTGTCCCTGCCCATTCGCCGGCTCTCGCCGCCTGAAAGCACAATACCAGTCATGTTTAAAATTACAGCATTTACCGGGGCGTGTCAACCACGAAGTGTGTCGGAGAGAGTATTATTGAATACTAAAGCCGGGATATGGATGCGAGGTGCGCGCCATTCAGCGGGGCCGAGGAAAGGCGTTTTATCGAGATGTCAGGGCTGATATTGTTATGTATATGGAGACTGGTTTCGGAATCGGACCGATAGCGAATCTTGCACGGTTGCCCGACAGGTTTGAAGCCTGCGGCCGGCTCCAGACGACTGAACCAGTCTGATGATAAGCATCCGATGAGAAGTGGTTCTGAATACCGCAATAGTTAATTATGAGGTCACTTCCGAATTATACCCACACGGTCTTTTCAAAATCCTGCATGCCTTCCACGACGATATTCATGGTGCCCCGGTGGCCGACGGCAAGTTTTGACTCAAGGTTATACTTCGTGAGACAGGTACCGCAGGAATATATCTCCACACCCATCTTTTCCATCTCTTGCAACAACCCTGCAATATCAACATCGGTTGTCGTCAGGTACACACCGGTGTTCAGAAAAAAGATCGTGTGTGGAAGCTGTTTATATACTTTCATTGTTTCAAAGAAGGCCTTCATCAGGGTCTTACCCAGGTACTCTTCCCTCCCCATGATATCGGACCCGACAATGAGAAGTAGCGACTTCTTCTGTGCCTCCTCACGTTTGACAGGTCCCATATCGAGGCGTGACTGCGGAGAGGCCTCTGATGACTGGACCTTGCAGTCGTATCCCTTGACGATTTTTACTCTCCAGTCCCTGCCCTCTTTTTTCGATTCGGCAAACAGCGCGTTCAGGACCGCAAACCCGGCGACATTCAGCGCCGACTCCTCGTTATCGACTAGGACCTCGATAATTCCCTCCTTTATCTTTGAAAGCGCCTCCTCGGCCATCATCACCGGCTTGGGACATCCCTGCCCTCGTGCATCTATCTGCATTACTACATGCCTCCTAAATATTATTTCTATTCCTATGCAACCGTTCCACTTGTTGCCTCCGCGGCAAACAGCGCGGCGCCCACGGCCCCGACGAGGTCAGGCGTCGGAGGCACCAGAACGGCTACCTCGAGTTTCTCATGCAGAAGCCGGACCATGGCATGGTTCTTTGCAACACCGCCGGTGAATACGACCGTGTTGCCGCGTCCGAGACGATGCACATGGCGGCAAGCCGCTCGACGACGGACAGATGGACAGCCCTGCCGATGTCCCGGGGCGATGCGCCGTGGTTCTTGAGAGAGATCACCTCCGACTCGGCAAAGACCGTACACATGCTGTTCACCTTGATATCCGCGGTCCCCTTCAATGCCTCGTCGCCGAACTCAGAAAGCGGGATTCCCAGAGACGCAGCCATTATTTCGAGAAACCGCCCCGTGCCCGCAGCGCACTTATCGTTCATCTGGAAATTCACGACCTTGCCGCTCTCGTCAAGAGAAATGACCTTCGAATCCTGTCAGCCCACGGGCACTTTTTTACATAACCCGGGAAATACCCGCCGTAACATATCATCACTAAGACGACTCTCCAGGGATTCTTCATACTCTACAAGCATTCTCCGTTCCTCAAGAATGTCCCGGGGAGTGTCGTCCCCGGCTATATAATTCCCGTGCTCGATCCGGAGCGAGCCCTCCGCTGCGCTCAAATCGAATTTCATGCCCCGGTTCCGTTCTATCCACCTGAAACAATCATCATGAGTGCCCACATAGAGAAACGCAAGGTAGCCGTCTTTTTTTATGCAAACAATGCGATACCCACATCCCAGGTCGATCTTCTTGCAGTTCTTGATCCGGGCTTCGCCTTTTCTGGTAAACCTGAACTTCTCCCGATCGCCCCGCTTGTCCCGATGCAAAAGGATGTCTATAAACTCATCGACTTTCCTCGCGGCAACAAGGCTTTCCCCACCCTTTGCCCTTAGAGCCTCAAGACATTTATCGAAGAGAGGCTCGCGGTAAAAAGTGACCGTATGTCCTCTATCTCCCGTGCAGAAATCCACCATCGTTTCACCCTACCGATAACTATGCTGCGCGTTGCACAGCTCAAGAAATTCAATGAGCTCCTTCCGGATCGCTCTGCCTTTCTGCATGTCATCCGTAGAAAGCAGTTCCAGGAACAAGTCTCCTCCCTCAAGCACGATGGAATAACGGGTGATCCCGTATCCTTCTTCGACAGTAAGGTTCTTTTCGATCAGGTTAACGTTATCAAACATCCCGAGCTGGAATGTCTTCTGTTTTTTGAAGAAAGAGAACCCTCCTGTCTTCTTTACCGTGCCGTCTCTGCGGTTGATCTCTATAACCGTGCCTGTCAGTCTCGATACTACAACGACGATAATGGCAGCTACACTGAGAATTACAGGCCAGGGTGGTTCAACACTTCGACTGAACGCGATCATTAGAAGGAATGAAATCGCGAGTACGCCCAAAGCCACACAGAAAAGTTTCGTTCCTGGCTCATCCCTGTATGACCAGATGTTTTCCTGCGTAGTAAAATCCATAGCCATGAAGTATTGGGCGCTATTTTGCTGCATCCCGTCTTTACCGCACTTTACTGCACAACCGGCATCTTCGCCTCTTTCCATTCCGCAAAAAGTGCCTGGGCAATAGAGGGATAGGCGAGTTTCATGAGCTTTCGGTAGGCCATGTAGCTCCTTCCTCCGGTATTGCAGTAAACGATGATCTTCTTCTCTTTCGGCAGAACCTCAGACTTCAGAGCAAAACTCTCCGCGGGGATGTTGATCGCCGAAGGGATGTGCCCTTCCTTATATTCCGACTCATCCCGCACGTCCACAATAACGAAGTCCCTGTTGCCGCTATCGATCAGCTTCTTAAGATCAGAAGGACTGACCTTTGTGGTTTCGATCTTTTTTGCATAATCGGGGCCGGGAACGATCGCATTGCCCTTCTCCTCCCACACAGGGAATCCATCAGCGTAAATGAGAATATTCTTGTATCCCATCGCGTCCGCTTTTTTTGCAGCTTTCCTGCTCTTACCGCATTTCACGCCGTTGCAGTAGAAGACCATCTGATGGTTCTTGTCCGAAGGGAGAAGTGAGGTGGATTCTTCCATGCTCTTTTCGGGGATACTCAGGGCGCCCGCGATATGGGCCTCCTGATATTCTTCCCTGGTTCTCGCGTCGATGAGCATAAAGTCTTTTTTCTCATCCATCATTGCCTTGAGCTGGTCGGTCGTAACGACCTTGAACTCGATTTCCGCTCCGTGAGCGGATGAGAGCGCAGCTGCTATCAGCAGAATTCCCGCGAAGAATAAAACATGCATGATCCTTCTCGTTCTGGGCATCGAATCCTCCTTATATGATTAACTGAGATCGTTTAGTCGGGGTAAAAAGGTGCGATCAACCTGATTTTACAGACCAGGAAGGGCACCTCTCTATTCCCAATTAGTAGGACATACTGTATCTAAAGTTTTAAAGCTTGTACAATAGTTAATATCTATGGCAGGGACAAGTGGCATAGGTCCGGCCTTATATCGGACAGGAAGGGATCAAACTAATTTTGACTGGGATTTCAGGTGTTCCAGGAAGAGTTGATAGAGCCGTGGAAGAGAGCGTTTCTTGTGCGTTGCCACATAAAAACTTCTTTTCATCCGGATATTCGTGATCTTTATTTCTTTGAGCGTTTTGTGCTTTAATTCTTCTTCAACGGAATATTTCGATACGACTGCGATTCCCAGGCCAGCCTTGACAGCTTGCTTGACCGCATCGGTAGATCCGAAGACACCTGCGTGCAGCATGGTCTCCATGGAAAAGCCCTGGGCCTCTAATAATTTTTCAGCTTCCCGGCGGGTGCCCGACCCTTCTTCACGCATTACCATGGGATATTTTGAAAGGTCTTTCAGCTTTATGATGTTGCCTTTAACCATGGGAGGAGAGGACACAACGATCAGTTCATCCTCCATGAACGGTAGAGAGGATATTTGTGAGCTGTTCAGCCTCGCCCCAACCAGGCCCAGGAGAATTTCGTGCTGCAAGACCTTCTGCACAATCGCCTTCGAGTCGGATACGAGGATCTGAAACGACACCGCTGGATAAGTTTTTTTAAAGGTTGCCACCAGGGAAGGAAGCAAATAAGTGCCCGGTATCGAACTTGCGCCGATGATCAGTTCTCCGGCGACTTCTTTCTTGAATTGACCGATAGCATGTCGGATGCCATCAGCCTTTTCGGTTACTTCGATGGCGTAATTGTACAGGACCTCGGCCTCACCCGTCGGGATGATCTTTCTCCCCAATCGTTCGAACAGCGTGCACTCGAGATAGTCCTCCAGGGATTTGATATGATCGCTGACGGTCGGCTGGCTGAGCCGCAACTCCCGTGACGCCTTCGAGAAGCTGCGGTTCCTGAATACGGAAAGGAATATCCTGAGGTGATGAATGTCCATGGAATGACAATAGCATCTCCGTTTACGATATGTCAATAGAAACCGTCCATTATCTGCAGGAAGGATTCATCCTGAACGATGTAATTATACAGACCGGGAAGCCGCGGAACATATTTTCCCGAACGCGACATAAAGATAAAATTAGAACTTTACATTGACATCATCTCTCTCAACCTTTATAGTAATCTTATGAGATGGCAGGCATTCATCATACTTGCGGCAATCGTCCTGAGCATTGCCGGCCCCCCTACTTTGATTCTGACCGGCGTTCATGACAGCCGGACAGAGATTGGAACTCTTGACGTCTGCCACTCGTCGGCTCCCGCGCTCTCTTCAAACGGCGAGATGCCCTGCGTGAACGAATGTACGTTCAATGCACATCCACTGGCGCCGAGCATGGTCTCTGAAATTTCGAATTCCCCTTGTAAACCCTTCTACATCGCCTTTCAAGACGAACGTCCTCCGAAAAGCTGATCGCTGGTCCACTACCGAAATCGTAACTGTGCGTCCCTGGAATTAACACGTGCATGCGTTGCAGGTGCTGGGAAGCTCGAGCCCGCTTCAGCAATATCCGTCATAAATATGGTGCTCTTGTTCTCATCTGAAACGCTGCCGATGTTGCCATCACCGGGTGCATTACGATTTCATATGCTATCAGCTATTTTCAATAAAAAGTCAGTGAGTATCCTGAATGGAGGAAAAATGAATTCATATTTTATTAGAATCTTCAGCGTTATATTCCCGGTCGTCATCGTAATGCTGCTGTTCGTCTCTGGATGCGGCAAGTCATCATCTGATCCTGCATCACCGGTGTATAAGGTCGAATATGTCCCCGGCACGGGCATGAACGCGCCTGTCCAGGGGAAAACCGTGTATCAGCTCAAGATCACCAGGCAAAGCGACGGCTCCGCGGCAACCGGCCTCGCGCCGACGCTGACCATGACCATGTTCATGATAAATGGAGACAAACATTCAACGCCTGCTGATGCCGTCAAAGAATCAGCCACACCCGGTTACTATGACTGCACGGTCTACTATCTCATGGCATCCGGCCCGACCATGGGTACCTGGGAAATGAAGGTCTCGGTCGCCGGAGAGACTACAACCATCAATCCCGATGTTGCCATGGCGATGGGAAGCGACACGGTTCGCGCAACTCTCTATGGCTCCGACGATATCGTCAGCGGCATGTCGGGTACGACCTATAACAAATATTATATCTTCCGGGACGGGATGACGAGCCAGTCAATGCCGACCTTAAAGTTGTACATTTCCCACGCTGAGGACATGATGATGGACTTCAAGGCCGCGTCCGAAGGATCGGTCCTGAGCAGCCCGACGGACACCGTGGCGACGATGACCATTCAGGCGTCCATGGATGGAGGATCCACCTGGATACCCGGCATTGACAATACGAATGGACACTGGTCGGTTCCCGGATTGACAGGACTGGTAACGGGCCAGACCAGCACGATCTATGTTAAACTGAATGTGAATAGCCAGGATAAAACAACGGACGGTAATACGGCATCCAGCTCGAATAACTATGCGACATTCATCGTTACCCCGCAATAAAAGGATACGAATGGTTCAGCGGACTATCATTGCAGCGGCCCTTCTCTGGGGGGCCGCATGCTTCTTCGCATCACATGCCCACGCAGGTTCCTGCTGCGGAGGCGGCGGGGGCGCGACCCTGGTGTTGCCGGAGTTCTATCAGGCCATGGTCGACGTCTCTTTTGATATGGAGAAATACGATGGCTTCTGGAACCAGGATGGGAAGTATACGCCCGACCCTGCGGGATCCGATCTGCGGCAATACCGGCTGAACACCGGCTATGCCCGGCGTCTTTCAACAAAATGGCAAGCCAGCATCATCGTCCCCTATGTCTGGAACGAGAACAAATACTCGGGCCTTTCCTCCCGCTCCGAAGGATTAGGCGACACGACGTTGAACCTCTGGTACGAGGCAATTGACGACAAGTCGGCTTGGAAGATCCGGAATTTAAAGGAGATGATGCCTTCGATCACTATCGGCACTGCGCTGCTCGTTCCTACCGGCATTTCACCCTACGACAGCGTGAACAGCAGTTTCGATGTCACCGGACGGGGCTTCTACAGGCTCGACGGCAACGTCCTTATCGCAAAAATGCTCCATCCCTGGAGCGCTACGGTCTCCCTGGGCTATGGGACCTACCTCGAAAGACCGGTCAACCGGGAATACGGAAAATACGTGGAACCGTACCAGAAGAAACTGGGGGACCGCACGTCGGCATCTGTTTCCCTGGGTTATATTTATTATCTCGGATCGGGAGGCGACACGCTGACCGGGACCGGATCGTTTTCCTATCTGCATGAGGACGATGCTTCCATAAATGGAAGCCGGCAGCCTTTGAGCGGATTTGAGAAAAATGCCTTCGGGGGGACCATCGCTTATTCCGGCACCGACAGTGATTGGACCATCAGGGTTTCATGGAGCCACGCGATCCAGCGAAATGACTGGGGAAAGAATTTCCCCACAACCGACATCTATACGATAGGAGCCAGCTATGGGTTCCGTTAATATGCTTGCACTAGTTCTGATCCTGATGATGTTCACCGGATGCGGCAATACGCTGAACGATCTCAGTCCATCCAACAGCGATAAACGACCCGCCGCGCAGCCGGGTACCACGGGATCGGAAGTTGGCCAGGATGCCCCGGATTTCACGGTCTCCGACACCCTTGGAAACAACGTAACACTCTCGTCGGTGACCCCGTCAGTGCAGGGCGTCGTTATGTACTTTACCATGTGGTGCCCTGTCTGCGACGGCCATATGAGCAACATGCGGGATGTCGTGATACCCGCATTCCCGGGCGTGCGCTTTTACGCGGTCGACTATGTGTCCGGCACTGTTGAGAAGGCAAGGAGTGAACAACTCGCGAGCGGATATGGCGGGTCAGCGTTCACGGTGCTGGCGGATACGAATCAGGCAGTCAGTGGACTTTACAATGGTACGATGGGGACCACGATCGTCATAGACCGGTTCGGTGTTATCCGGATGAATGAGGACTACAAGGACGGCACGCGGCTTCAGGCCATCCTCTCCGGGTTGCCGTGATCCATGCGACCTCACTACGAAAGGAGTCTTTCATGTTAAAACGAAGATATTTTGCCGCCATCCTTATCTCCGTGGTCCTGTCCTGTTTCTCAGGCGCGGCCATTTTTGCCCAGAGCGATATCGATGATCACCGTTCATGCGCCCAATGCGGCATGGACAGAAAAGCCTACGGATACAGCAGGATGCTGATCCGGTACCAGGATGGTTCCGAGGTGGGCGTCTGCAGCCTTCATTGCGCTGTTGTTGATATGGATGCGAACAAGGCGCGCGCGGTACAGTCCCTGCTCGTCGCCGACCGGGATACCCGTGTCCTGATAGATGTGGAAAAAGCGATATGGGTCGTGGGCGGCACAAAGCGCGGCGTGATGACGCAGAGACCGGCATGGGCCTTCGCGTCAAGAACCGCGGCCGATGCTTTCATGAGATCCTATGGCGGAGAGATCGCCGCCTGGAGCGATGTCCTCGCTTCAGCCCGATCGGAAGCTGCCGGGGGGCATCGATAGAAGGTTATCAGACCGCATTATACAACAACACCGCGCGTGGTTGGCCTTTTTTACATCTCCCCTTGCATGGGGCGGCTCCTGCATGATCGACGACATCGGAATAAGCGCTATAATTATTCGAGACATAGGAATGCAGACTTATTAAATTAAGGAGAAAAACATGAGTGCCTGTGAGAAAGGTTCAATGGCGAGATGGTTGCGGCAAGCTTTCTGTTTCGCTCTTATGATGATCATCGCATCAATCCCGGCAACTTCATTCGCTCACGGGGTCGCGGGACAGAGATTCTTCCCGACCACGTTTGCAGTCGATGATCCATTCGTCTCCGATGAGTTTTCAGTGCTCTTTAATTCCCTGAAAATGGACGATCAAGCGGGCGGGCCGCAGGTCCGGACTTCGTCGATTGACGTCGGATTTGCCAAGCGCATTCTGCCCAATTTCGGAATAGAGGTCGCTGAATCGTACCAGCGCCTGCAGACCGCGGGCGACGGCTCTGTCAGCGGCTACGGCAACCTTGAAGTGAGCGCTAAATATCAGTTTTACACGAGCGCTTCACATGAAACGATCGTTTCCTTCGGCGTGTCGGACGAGATCGGGAACACGGGTTCCCGCAAAGTGGGCGCAGAGTCCTTCTCTGTCATTTCGCCCGCCTTCTTTTTCGGCAAGGGGTTTGGAGACCTGCCCGACTCAATGAATTTTTTGAAGCCTCTGGCAATCACCGGGGTTATCGGCCCGAACTTCCCCTCGCAGAAACAAACGAGCACCGTCAACGAGGACACGGGAGACATAGACGTGGAACGTCATTCGACCACGCTGACCTGGGCGTTCACCCTTCAGTACAGTCTCATGTATCTCCAGTCGGCAGTGAAGGACGTTGGGCTTGGCGTTCCCTTCAACCGGATGGTCGCGGTCGTCGAATTTCCGATGGAGACGTGTCTGAACAAGGACTGTAAAAACCAGACGAGCGGGACCGTCAATCCGGGGATCGCCTGGATCGGAAAATATTCGGAGTTGGGCATTGCTGCGGAGATCCCGATGAACCCGCGGTCGGGAGCGGGAACCGGTGTCTTCGTTCTTTTTCACCTCTTTATCGATGACCTGTTTCCGACGAGCATAGGGAGGCCGATATTCCCTTGAAAAAAACATCCTCACGATCTTCCGATGTAAGGACAACAGCCGCGCTCTTGTTCATGCTGTTTCTCTTCATCCTGCCAAATGCAGCGCGGGGCCACGCGTACCCGGACCACGCCGATCCCAGAGTGGGATCGACTGTCAACGCGTCTCCTGACCGTGTACGCATATGGTTCGACAGTGAACTGGAACCGGCCTTTTCCACTATCACGGTCCATAATTCGCAGGATACGACGGTGGACAACAAGGATGGACGCGTGAATCCGTCCGATGCAACGCTGCTTGAAGTGAGCGTGCCCAGGCTTCCTCCGGGCAAGTATCGCGTGGTTTGGAATGTCGTGGCCAGGGACGGGCACCGTACGGCAGGCGACTATCTCTTCACGATCAAATGACTTCCTTTCTTCACATTATTCCTGAATGGTTCGAACTCGGCGCCCTGACCTTCTGCATCGGCTTGCTTACCTGCCGTCTCTGGGTCTTTCCTCTTGCGGCGCACACCGGCCTTATCGAACAAGACAATATCCTCGATACGATGTGGAACCTGCTCTTCGTTTGCGCGGCGGTGATGATCGTCAGCAGCGGCGTCAATTTGATCTTGCGCGCCGCGGAGATGAGCGGAAATTCCCTCTCGACGGTTTTCCCCGTGCTTCCTGCGGTCATCTTCCGAACCCACCTCGGACGTGCCTGGCTTATTCGCATCGTGTGTCTTGTTATTTTGTTGATTTCGCTTCTGGCGGGTGGACGGCGCCGTGATTCGCGCGGACTTATGGGCCTCATGCTCGGCATCGTCGTAATCATCGTCATGACCGAAAGCGCATCAGGACACGCTTCTGATAAAGGAGATTTCAGTGTCCCTGAAATTATGGATTTTCTCCATCTCCTCGCCGTCGGCGTTTGGGGAGGAGGGCTCTTTGCTTTGTCCCTTGTCGTTCTTCTAAAATTGACAAGGGCAGCTGATCAGGCAGCGGCATCGCTCGCCGACGTTGCCCAAAGATTTTCAAGACTCGCGGGCTACGCCGTAGCGGTCATCGCGATCACGGCGATCTACAACGCCTGGTCATACGTGGGGAGTTTCGGACCTGCCTGGAAATCGCCCTACGGCATGACGGTCCTCGCAAAGATCGTCATTTTCCTCCTGCTTGTTCTTCTCGGAGCATTCAATCGGTACATCAGCGTTCCCCTGTTGATCGAATGGGGAGGGTCTTCTTTTCCGGGACTCGGCATGATCGATCGCTTCACGAACCGTTTTCTTTCCCGTTCTCTCCGTGATCGAGCGGGAAAATCGATCGCTTTTTTGTTCATGCGAGCCGTGCGGGTCGAGGCACTGCTCATGGTGTTGGCACTCTTATGTGCGGCCATGCTTCGTCATGATGTCCCGGCACTTCATTATTCTCATGGTGGACATGGGCACGCGCACCATCCGGCCCAGGGTTCCGCCCCGGTCGTCAGCCTTGAGACCGAACCTTCAACGATTAACGCGGGAAGCCCGGTGAAGATAACGGTCCGCATGAAAGATCCCGGGGGGAGGCCCCTGCAAGGGCTCGCCATCTCCCATGAAAGGATACTTCATATGCTTATCATCGGTCAGGACATGAGGTCCTTTGCTCACATCCATCCCGAGGATGCGGGGCCGATCACCGGTGAGATGCTGAAAAAGGCTGTCTTCCCGCTGCGCTTTACGTTTCCAAAGGCGGGGGAATATCTTGTCGGGGTCGACTTTTATGCGGGAGATGAATTTTACAGCCAAGTGTTTCGCGTCTCTGTCGGTGGCAGGCCGGCGATGAGAGCTCCCGAGACGGATCTCTCGACGAGAAGGATTTTCGGAGAGTACACGGTAACCTTAGCCACCTCCCCGATGCAGGTCAAGGCGGGTGAGGAAACCTCACTGAGATACGTCATTGAAAAAGATGGGGTGCCTGTTACCGACCTAGGTCCCTACCTGGGCGCGGCGATGCATATTGCCGTCGTCTCCGATGACCTCAAACGGTATATTCACGCCCACGGGACAATTCCCGGAGAGCCCCATGCCCACCACGACCATATGCATTCCCTACCCCCGAGAAGGTTCGGCCCGGAGATAGAGTCCGACGTCGTCTTCCCTGTCAAGGGGATCTATACGATATTCAGTCAGGTAAAACACGGTGACAAGGTTCTTCGCTTCGATTTTATGGTGAATGTACAATGAAGAGCTCAGTTACTAAAATGAATTATATGATCCGCAGAAAAGTCATAACCTGGATTTTGATCGTTCTCTCGATGCCTCTCGTGCTCGCGCTGTTCGCCTCTTGCTCCCGCCAGCCATCTTATCCCCCGCCTCTTCTAAGCGGTACGGACGTCGTTATTGAGGTCAACGAACTTCAGCCGGAAACTCCGAAGTTTTACACCTATCGATATCAAGGCAAGAGCATTAATTTTTTCGTGATCAAGATCCAGGACAAGGTCCTGGCCTTTCTCGATGCCTGCGTGACCTGCTTTCCCCACAAGAAAGGTTACCGCTGCGAGGATGGAGCCGTCATTTGCCGCTATTGCAACACGAAATTTTCGATCTATCAGCTGGAGAAAGGGTTGGGAAGCTGTTATCCGATCAAGATCGAAGGTAGAACTGAAGGGGGTCAGTATCGCATTCCCGCAAGGACCCTGGAAGAAGCCGTTGGCAAGTTCTGATACGGCCAGAGGGACTACTCGTAGCGCAGTGCCTGGATGGGGTCCTGGAGCGCTGCCCTGCGCGCCGGATACACACCGAAGAACACCCCCACGGCTGCCGAGAACGTGAACGCCATGATGATCGACCAGGCCGATACGCTGGTAGGAAGAACAGTCACAAAAACGGGGATGAGAAGAGCAAGACCGACCCCCAGCAGAATCCCGATCACCCCGCCCGCCCCGGAGAGCGTTATTGCCTCGATCATGAACTGGGCCATGATGTCCCTGTTCCGGGCGCCAAGGGCCTTCCGGATGCCGATCTCCCTCGTGCGTTCCCGCACCGACACCAGCATGATGTTCATGATGCCGATGCCGCCCACGACCAGTGATATCCCGGCGATGCCGCCGAGCACGGCGGTCAGCACGCCGAGGATCGTGTTCATCGTTTCAAGCATGGCCCCCTGGGTCTGGATGGTGAAATCCTCCTTGTGGGCATGCCGCTTTATCAGGATATCCTTGATCTGGGCTATGGCGCGGTCGACATCCTCCGCCCTCGGTGTTGATGCGATGATCTCGAAGAGCGAGTCGGTATCAAAGAGTTCCTGGCCGCTCGTCACCGGGACGTAGACGATGTCGTCGATGTCCATCCCGAGGCTGGTCCCCTTTTTTCGCATTACGCCGATCACGCGATAGCGCGCGTCGGACAGCGTCACCACCTTGCCAAGCGGATTATCCGCGCCGAACAGCTCTTCCTTTACCTTCGTGCCGAGCACAATGACCTTGGCCTTTGAATCTACATCTCCCTGTGACACATAGTTCCCCGTGTCGACGAAGAGACTCCTCACCCGCTGGAATTCCGGCGTCGTGCCGATCACCATGGTATCCCTGCCCATGTTCTGGTACTTGATCTTTCCGGTGCCTAACACGAGCGGCACCGCGTCGGTCAGGATCCATGCGCGCCGCCTGAGCGCGAGCGAATCGTCATACGTCAGCTTGCGGACCGTGCCCGCCGATGGAGGATGAAATCCTCCGCGCGTTGATGTTTTTCCCGGAGTGATGATCAGAAGGTTCGTTCCGAGGCCGGTCAGTTCTTTTGTGATATACACCTGCGCACCCTCGCCGATGGATACAAGAAGGATCACCGCCATGACGCCGATGATCACGCCGAGCATCGTGAGCCCGGAGCGGACCTTGTTCGAGAGGATCGCCTCGAAGGCGACGCGGAATGTTTCTATAAAGTTCATACCCGCACCTGATCGTTTATGATCTGCCCGTCCTTGACGTTGATGATGCGCCTGCAGCGCGTTGCCACGGTCTGGTCATGGGTAACGATAATTACCGTGACGCCCTGCTCGTTGAGCCCGGTCAGTATTTTCAGGATGTCCTCTCCGGAGCGGCTGTCGAGATTGCCCGTTGGCTCGTCAGCGAGCAGAAGCGCCGGGTTGTTCACGAGGGCCCGCGCGATGGCAACACGCTGCTGCTGACCTCCGGAGAGCTCCGTCGGTTTATGTTGCATGCGATCGGCGAGGCCGACCTTTTCGAGCAAGGGAACGGCCCGCCCTTTGCGCAGACGCGCCGGAACGCCGCCGTAGATAAGCGGGACCTCAACGTTCTTGAGTGCGGAAAATCGAGCGAGCAGGTTGAAGGTCTGGAATACGAAACCGATCTTGACATTCCTGATCGACGCAAGCTCATCGTCCGTCATGGCGCTGATCTCCCGGTCCTCGAACCGGTACGAGCCGCTCGTAGGCCGGTCCAGGCATCCGATAATGTTCATGATGGTGGATTTGCCGGAACCTGACGGTCCCATGATGGCGATAAGCTCCCCGCTCTGCACATTCAGGGAAACGCCGGAAAGCACGGTGAAGTCAACATCTCCCATGCGGTAGGTCTTGGTTATGTCCTTGAGCTCGATCATATGGCGTGGATGCGTTGATGCGTCAATGCGTCGAAGCGTGAACGCGTCTATGCGTTAAAGCGTATATGTGTGAATGCGATTATGCGGCTTTGCCCTTGATATACTTGATGAAGTTCAGGTGTTTGCGCCGTATATGTTCGATATTTTCCATGATGTCTTGATCGTTCCTGTATTGTAAACGATTCGCAATAATTAGTTGCGTCTCAACTTCAGCCGGTGAGCCGAGACAGATATAGAGGTACTGTAAATATTCACGTTTCGAATTTCTTGCTGCTCCTTCTGCAATGTTCGAAGGAATGGATACGGCTGCCCTGCGAAGCTGCGATGTGAGCCCGAATTGTTCATCCTTCGGAAATCTTTCCGTTAATCTGTAGACCTTTTCGACTATGTCAAGCCCCATTTTCCATACATCCAAATCTTTATGCGTCACCAATCCATACCGCCATCTCCGCTTCTTCGCATCCACGCATACTCCACGCGTCTCACTCATCAACAGCTACTCAATCCTCACCTTCGCCCCGTCCTTCAAGCCCTCTGCCTCCGGGGTGGTGATGACGAACTCTCCCGCGACAAGGCCCTTCGTCACCTGGGTGAAGCTCCAATTCGTCTCCCCTATCTCGACCGGTTTGAGCTTTGCGACGGCCTTTTCCCCCGACCTTATAGTGCTTCCAATCGCCACAAACACCTGTTTTTTCCCTTCCCGTTCGATGACCGCCTGCGACGGCACCGACAGCACGGAAGGGAGAGTGGAAACGAGTATCTCGACATCGGCGGACATTCCGGGTTTGATCTTGTGCTGCGGCTTGTCGAAATAGATCCAGACGTCCGCCGTGCGCGTTTCGAGCTTCCCGCCGCTCACGATAGGCGAGATGCGCCTAATCTTTCCTTCAAATTTTTCTCCGGGAAATGCGTCGATCGAGATCGTCACCGGCTGGCCAATGCGAAGGCGGCCAACATCCACTTCATCGATCGTCGCAAGGACGTATATTTTATCAGGATTGACGATCGTAACGATCTCTTTTCCCGGCAACAGGAGTTCGCCCACCTCGGTGGATTTTTTTGCGACCACGCCGTTAAAGGGCGCCCGTATGACCGAGTACTTTCGTTTCACTTCCGCATCGGCGACCGAGGCCTGGTACTGCGATCTAGCAACGTCATAGGTCCTGCGGACCGCATCGAAATCCTGCTGAGAGATCATCCCCTTGTGGAACAGGTCTTCCGAACGCTTCAGGTTCTTTCCCGCCTCTTCATAGGTGGCCTTGCTCTGCGCCAGCGCGTTCTCGCTCTGGACCGACTCTTCGGTCAGATCAAGCCTTGCTATAAGCGCTCCGGCCTTGACGACGTCGCCCTCCTGCACGGGGAGCTCTACCACTCTGCCCGTGCGCTGCGCGGAAAGCGTTACCTCGGTCTCGGATTTCACGGTGGACGTGGTCGTAGCGTTCACGATGACGCGAAGTTCACCCGGTTTGAGCTCAATGACCTTGACCGATACCGGTTTCTTCCCGGCCAGGACAATTATTACGATGATGAGAACCGCCGCCAGTACGGAAATCCATACCAGTTTGCTTTTTACCACCTTGGCCATGGTCAACACGGTATCCATCCTTTTTAGAAGAGCGAAGGTCAGTTGATAATATCTTTATGAGTCACAGGAGTTGAATACTGCTGACCGGAGATCTCCGGTCTTTCAGGTCTTCACTCAGGCCTTCACCTTGTGCACCCGGTGACTATGCCGCAAATAGAGGCTTCTTATGTATTTATCAGAATTGAAAAATACTGCTTATTCAGGGCTTGATCCGCCGTTATCCGTTTCAATGACCTTTACCCGGCTCTTCTTCATTTTGCGCATTGTACTCAAGACGTTCTTTGATGCCCTTCATAAAACCACGGGTCAATTCGCCGAGCTTTTCGGAAACGACCATGTCTTGAAGAAAAGAAAACTTGTCGGTCACGTGCCCCTCAAGTTGGTAGTCGATCTCCGTTTCATGGTCGGAGATCTTCCTGAACGTAACGATCCCCGAGGTGATCAGGTGTTCATGCTTGGCAATCCATGCAATCCGCTCGTGGTGGACCATCTCGGTCGTGTGCGCGTTCATCACGAAGGTGCGGGAGAAAGGCCCGAGCGACATCTTGACCGTCCAGATGGAGTCCACATCGTTCAGGATCTCCACGCCCTTGCACCCCGGGAATAGACAGCCGACCTCCTTCCGGTCCGACATGAACGACCATACGCTTTCGATCGGCATCTTCACGGTAAAGGTAATTTCTCTCTTTGGCATAGTCTCTCCCCCTGCTTCTGATGGACGATTGATGACCGTTCGCTTCGCTCACTATGACGATGGACGATTAAAACCCTTCATCCCGCATTCCACGTCCCTCGCCTCTCGTCACTTCACTCGAGCCGTCCCATTGCCTTGAAGAACCGCGCAGCAGCAAGCTGGTAATCGTAAAGCGCCTGAACGTGATCGGTCTCGGCATTGACCGACGCAACCTGCGCATCCGTCACTTCGATATAAGGTCCCACACCGGCTTCGTATCTGCCCTGGGCCAGTTCCAGACTTTCCCCGGCCTTCTTCTTTGACGACTCCGTCATTGCAATGCGGGCCGACGCGCTCTCGATGTCCGCGTTCGCCTGATTCAGTTCAATAATGATGGATTGTCGGATCAAATATCCCTGCGCTTCAAGAACGTGCAGATTTGCCCGCGCCTCGCTGACCTTCCCTCCGGTGACCCCTCCTTCGAACAGGGGCATTGTCAGTATTACCCCCGCGTTCCAGCTGTTCTGGATGTCCCCTTTGAAGGGCCCCATTTCCTGTGTCCCGCTCGCCCAGTTGTATGCGCCATTCGCCGACAATGTCGGAAAATAATTCGATTGTTCGGCTTTGACCCTGGCCTTTGCAGCATCCTTGTCCGCTTCATTCTTGAGCATCTCCGGACGGAAATTGAGCGCTTCTGCCAGTGCCTGCTCTAACGTCGGGATCGTCACCATTGTGGAGAGGATGTCCTCGATGTCAATGTCTCGTTTCGGATCAATGCCCATCGTGTTGTACAGCGTCAGGGTGCGGATCCTCACACTATTCCGGGCATTGATCAACCCGAGTTGTGCGCTATTCACTTCCACTTCAGCACGCGTAACATCGAACTTCGGCCTGGACCCGGCCTTGAAAAAGGCCTCGGCCTGCCGGAGGTGGCTTTCCGCTTGTTCAAGCGTTTTCTGAGATACGATCACGAGCATCTTTGCCTGGAGCAGGGCAAAATACGCCTGTTTCACATTCAGCACCGACTCCTGAATGACGCGCTGCTCATCCAACTCCTCCGAGCGCGCCCCCGAGCGCGCCGCATCGAGCGCATTGCCGGACCTTCCAAAATCATAGATCACCTGATTGACGGACATCGTCGTGGTATAGCTTTTCCCAACGCTGTCGCCGAAAGCGCCGCCCAATGAATGGTTCTCGGAATAACCGGTGCTTGCGTTGACCTGCGGCAGGTAGGGCGATCTGGCCTGTGTCACGCGTCCCTGGCCGGCATTCACGCTTTCCCGCGCAGCCCTGATCGCGGGCTGGTTCTTCAAGGCCAGTTCGACGCATTCGCGAAGGGTGAGGCTCTCTGCCGCATTCGCGGAAGAGAAAAGGACCGCAGTCGATATCAAGATGGTCAATATTCGCATATTACCCGTTCAATCTGGTTCGTCCTTTTATCTGAAACGCTTGCAATTCAGAGTGGGGTATTGTATAAGTTCTTATGCGGACGCTTCTCACACCGATCGACCGCCTCACGTTATGCATGCTTGCGCTGCTTTTGGCGGTCATGCTGCTCTTCGTCCCAACAATGCATGCCTGGCAACGGCCCGGGTTAACCTATCTGCTGCTCGCTCTCGTTATCGTCGCACTCGCCGTGCTGGACCGTAAAGCAGGCACGTGGAAGATACTCTCTTCGATCCGCGTCTTTGCTCCCATTGTTTTCATTCCGATCATCTTTAACAGCCTCGGCGGCCTTATTGCCGGCATCGGTCCCCGGCAATACGATAACGTCCTCATCCGGATCGACTACGCGCTCTTCGGCGGTCATCCGACCGTATGGATGGAACAATTCAATGATGTCCTGCTCACCGGACTGCTCCAGACCGCCTATATCAGTTATTATTTCATGCCCATCTCTCTTGCCCTCGTGCTCTTCTTCAGAAAAAACAGGGACTCATTTGACAGCGCGGTCTTTGCTATTCTCCTCTGTTTTTATCTTTCTTACGTCGGGTACCTGCTCGTACCTGCCGTGGGCCCGCGGTTCACGCTCAGCCACCTCCAGACAGCCGACCTCCCGGCAGGTCCGGTTACCTTGTGGATCCGGCAGACCCTCGACGGGCTCGAGCACAACAAGACCGACGCCTTCCCGAGCGGTCATACCGCGGTAGCGCTCGTCACACTCGTGTATTCCTGGAAATCCCGCGAGAAGGTGCTGTTCCTGATATTGACTCCGGCAGTAGCGGCATTGATCGTCTCGACGGTGTATCTCAGATATCACTACGTCGTCGATGTCATCGCCGGCGTTCTGCTTGCCGCACTGACCGTCCTGATCGCTCCGGGAGCATACCGGATTTTCTCCGGGTCATCCGACCATCCTCAAAGCTAATTCCATTATTCCGCCGGACACGAGCGGGATCAGGAGATTATCGTTCACCGGGAGCGTAAGAAGCTCAACGCCTGCGGCCACAAGAACGCCGAGGGCCATCACCCCGATGGGAAGATGGACCCCTAACAACGAAAGCAGGAACCCTGACACTGCCGCGGCAACAATAAAAGCAAGGGTCCCTTCCAGGCTCTTGTCACCGATCTTTGTTCTGCCGTAGCGTTCACCGACGGCCGTAGCAGCTACATCGCCGAATGCGAGAAAACAGATCGCAGCGGACGCAACGGGCAACGAATACGCGTAGAGCGACATCCCGATTCCGAGAACATAGGGCGGTGTACCGGTGAGCCTGTGCTCTTCATTCTTGCGGATGAAGCTCCCGAACCGGGTGAATACAAAGCGGTTCCATGCCGGAATCGCGAGCCGGGCAACGTCAATGACAAGGACAAGCATGAAAAGTACAGCGTAGAATAACAGCGCCTGTTTCCTGCCGAGGATATAATAGACGGACAGGAGCCCCGCACCTCCGGCCAGGTGATATAATTTACGGCCGATTTGTTTCACGATATTCTTTTCTCATAGATCCTGTATTTTTTGTACAGCTTTCCGCCCATGAATTCACATCCTTTTTGCATCAGGGTGTTGTCTTCCAGGACCCATGACATCTCGGCCCGCTTATAGCCTTTGCTCATGGCGGCTTTGAACGACTCGAGATACAGGAGTCCTTCAAGCCCTTTTTTCCGGTACTCTTCCTTTACGCCCATGGTAAGAACGCGGATATCCGATATCGTCCTCGAGTACCAGAGGAATTTTATCATCTCAAGCGGGCCGAGCCTGCCGTTCATCCTGCTGAAGACCTGGTTATAGTCGGGCACAGCCATATAGAACGCGGCCGGCCTTCCATCCACCTCCACCATGATGAGCAGCTCCGGCACGATAAGCGGTTTGAGCCTCTTTGCCATGGATTCGATCTCTTCATCGGTCATCGGCACGAAACCCCAGTTATGGCTCCATGCGGAATTATAGATGTCCTTGACCGCTTCCAGTTCCCTTCTGAAATTCTTCATATCGGCCGGACGGACCACGAGACCCGGGATCCTCTCCTTGATCGCGGTCGCCAGGCGTTCAAGCCTTTTTCCGGTGGATACGTCGGCGATCACCGATATATATGCATAGAGGTCTTTCGCCTTGACCAGGCCGCACTGTTCCATGTACTCGAGGTAATATGCCGGCGTGTAGGTCATCATGATCATGGGGGGAGAATCGAAGCCTTCGAGGAGAAAACCGCATTCATCGTTCGACGAAGGGTTCATGGGCCCTCGCATGATCTCGATATCGCGTTCTCTGAGCCAGCCCGCTGCCGCATCCAGAAGTCATGCGCAATGATTGGATCGGGAAGGCATTCGAAAAAGCCGAAAAAGCCCGCTTGTTCATTCTGGAAGTTGATGTGGTTGCGGTCGAGGATCGCCGCCACTCTTCCCACGACTTCTCCGTTCCTGCGGGCAATAAAATATGCGGCTTCGGCATGTTTGAAAAAAGGGTTCTTTTCGCTGAGGATGAATCTCACCTCGCTCAAAAGAGGCGGGACCCAGTGCGGGTCTCCCTGATACACCTTCCAGGGAAAGCGGATGAATTCGTCCAGCTCCTTTTTGTTTGAGATTTGTTCGATTTTCATGGGGCATTCCTGTAAAGATAACTTACCGGATCGCGAGCAAGCGCCAATAACCAAACACCGGATTTCAAGCGTTTGGTCATGGTAATTGGCTGAAGTGAGTTTGGGAGTTAGTGTTCTTCCCTGGAATTTGTCTTATGATATGACTCCGAGCTTCTTTCCTGCCTTTTCGAGTATGTCCAGCACCCGGTCGAGCATCTCATCGGTATGGGTTGCCATGTAGCTCGTGCGGATCAGGCATCTGCCGGGCTGTCGTTGCCGGGGGGACCACGGGGTTCACGAACACCCCGTCTTCGTACAGGGTCTTCCACATCATGAACGTCCGCTCCATGTCTCCCATGACGAGCGGTATGATGGGTGTTTCGGCAGACCCCGGTGTCGAAGCCCATCTGCTTGAAGGCCTTCATCATCTTGTTCGTATTGTGCCAGAGCCGTTCCCTGCGTTCCGGTTCCCGGTCGATGATATCAAGCGCCGCGATGACCGCCGCCACCGAGGCCGGCGGAGGGCTTGCGGAAAAGATGAGGGGCCGCGAGGTGTGCTTCATGTAGTGGATCACCTCTTCGCTCGCCGCGACGAAGCCGCCGATGGAGGCCAGTGACTTGCTGTAGGTGCCCATGATGATGTCGACTTCCTTCTCCAGTCCGAAATGCTCCGCCGTGCCGCGTCCGGTCTTGCCGAGCACCCCGATGCCGTGCGCATCGTCCACCATGAGCCGGGCCCCGTACTTCTTGCAGAGCTTTGACGATGTCGGGAAGCGGCGCGATATCCCCTTCCATGCTGTAGACGCCGTCCACGACCACGAGTTTGCCGCGGTTCCCGCATTCCTTGAGAACGTACTCAAGGCTGCCCATGTCGTTGTGCTTGAATTTTTTGACATCGGCATAGGACAGCCGGCATGCATCGATGATGCTGGCGTGGTCAAGCTTGTCGATCACGACCACATCGTGCTTGCCGGCAGGAGGGAAGAGATGATCCCGAGGTTGGTTTGATAGCCCGTGGAAAAGGTGAGTGCCGCCTCCTTGCTGAAAAACGAGGCAAGCTTCTCCTCGAGTTTCACATGGATATCGAGGGTGCCGTTCAGGAAGCGGGAACCGGCGCAGCCGCTGCCATATTTTTTGACGGCCTCGATGGCCGCTTCCTTCACTTTCGGATGGCTGGTAAGCCCGAGGTAATTGTTCGACCCGAGCATGATCATCTTCCTGCCCTCGACGATCACCTCGGGGTTCTGTTCAGATTCCACGACATGAAAATAGGGATAGAGCCCGGCGGCCATGACCTCTTTTGCGGTCGTGTATTTCCGGCATTTTTCAAAAAGATCCAAAGCTCTTTCCTCAATGTTCTTTGTTGAATATCCGTTCCTCCGCTATAGCCATTTGTTTTTTCTGTACCATTTCCATGTGAGTCTCCAGTCCTTTCTGCAAGGGGATACTGCGCTCGGAAGCCGAGGTCGTTCTCGATCATGCTGACGTCGCACAGCCAGTATCTTTGTGAAGCCTCCCGCACCTTCTGCCTGTTCATGAGCGCGGGCCTTCAGGTGAACAGGCTTGCCACTTCGGACGCAAGGCCGATCAGGTAGGCCGCCCCGTAAGGTAGTTTGAGCGTTGCGAGCCTTTACTCCCCCCGTGGAGAGCAGAGCCCGCCTGAATTCAGACCATGAATAGCTCCTGTTCTCCGCAACAAAATAAATGCTCCCGTTCGGCGTCTTCTTTTCCGCTGCGAGAAGCGCGCTGCTGCCAGGTCTTCGACGTAGCAGAGATTGAAATACCGCTCCCCTCCCCTGATCTCAAGCGTCAACCCGCGGGCTGCCCAGCGGAAGAGTTCGTACATGTCCGCGTCTCTGGGTCCGTACACCGCCGAAGGACGGAGGATAACAACGGGCAATTCGTTTTTATACCTGAGCGCTTCTTCTTCGGCAAGAAGCTTGCTTCTGCCGTAGTCAGAGACTGGTCCCGGGACATCGGTTTCCTTCACCGGCCTGCCGTCCCGACTCGGACCGGCGGCGGCATGGCTGGAGACCAGTACGAATTTCTCGATTCCCGGATTATGACGAGCGCATGCTTCCAGGATATTTCTCGTGCCCAGGTGGTTGACCCGGTAATAGTCCCGGGCATGAATCGCCTTCGTAAGCCCGGCAAGGTGAAATACGATCGATGCACCTCGTACCGCAGGCACGAGCGATCCGGGCTGTGAACAATCACCCTGCACGAGATCGACGTCCATTCCCCCGAGCCAGCGGAGCCGTTCAGGGTCTCGCACCAGACAGGTGACGGCGTGGCCCTTCCGGAGGAGCAGTTCAACGAGGTGGCTTCCAACAAGACCCGTGCCGCCGGTTACCAGTACTCTTGTTAAGCCTTTCTGCTCCATCGTCTCCGCATGCAGCATAACAAATTTTTGTGTGGCAGTTTAACCAAATTATATTGTATTGTCAAGACATTCGGGCGTTGAAAGGCGCGTTCCCGTTTACCGGGAATTCTGAACCGCGCCGGGCAGGCTGCACAAGCCCGTCGAGTCGCACCGTTCACACTCGAGTTGGATGGTGCTGTGCAGGACCTTGAACTTATCTGCAAGAAGGTCCCTGATCTTATCGAGCAGTTCCCTGCTCCCGCTTACGGGCTGGTCGTCGATGAGCACGTGAGCGCTCATCGCGTAAACGCCGGACGTGATGGTCCAGACGTGGATGTGATACGCCTCGCGGACACCCTTGATTTTTGCGAGCTCAGCCGCCACGGTCTCGATATTGATGTGGGACGGCACTGACTCGAGCAGTATATTTATTGATTCCTTCACGAGCGACCACGAGCCGTACATGATCACCAGCGATATCATGATGCTGAGTATCGGGTCGATCAGGTACCACCCCGTGTAAATGATGATGATCCCGCCGATGACCACGCCGACCGACGAAAGGGCGTCACCGACAATGTGAAGATAAGCGCCGCGTATATTCAGACTGCTATGGCTATGTTTGAACAGGAATAGTGCGCCGACGATGTTCGCGACCAGTCCGATGATCGCGACAACCAGCATCAGCATTCCCTGGACCGGCTGCGGATGGACCATCCGCAGATAGGCATGATACATGATGTAGAACGAAATCAGGACCAGGATGATGCCGTTCACGAACGCGGCCAGGATCTCAAGACGGTAGAACCCAAAGGTCTTGCGATCGGTCGCCGGTAACGAGGCAAAGGTCATTGCAAAGAACGAGAGCAACAGGGCGAGGTTGTCGGTCAGCATATGACCGGCGTCCGAGAGCAGGGCAAGGCTGTTCGAAAGCAGTCCGCCGACAATCTCGGCGAACATCATCAGGAACGTGATGGAAAGAGCGATCAGGATACCTTTTTTTCCGCTTGCAGGCTTCTGATTCAGACCATGATCGTCGTCGTGTTCGTGACCATGTTCATGGGTATCGGTATGAGGATGGGTCATCGACATGGTGCTTACGCTCTCTTCAATTCATGCTCTCCGCATACAACGATAAATCCGCAACAGTGGCACTGAACACGGAACTTTCATTTTGAAATGAAAGGCGTTTTTCTCCGTGCACCGCCGTAACGCCGCAGTTACCTGCGGTCATTTTCGATATCATCAACTTTTTGTCCAGAACCGCAGCTCCGGAATTGTTTCGATCACTCCGATTTCCGAGGCATAGGCGTAAAAAGCGCGAAGTCCTTTTTGCTCTTCTCTACCCAGGCCATAGCTGAAAGAATTCCAATACGATAAAAGCAGTTCCGCCGGGACTTCGAACCGTTTTGCCTCCGATTGTGCCAGATCCCCCAGATGAGAGATGCCATATTCCTTGGACGCGATAAGTATATCATACAGCATGTCGAGCTCCCGTTCAATGTTCTTTTTGTAATTAACGTGCCAGAGCGCGAATACGAAGGGAAGGCCGGTGAATTCATGCCAGAGCTCTCCCAGGTCATAGCGATGGGGAAATTCCGGCAACGGTGTTTTCGTGAGCGCCAGATCGCCGATCGTGAGCATTGCATCTGCCTGATCCGAGGGGTCGTCAACACCCTGCTCATACTGGGTATATACCGGATTCATATTATGCTGGACTTCCAGCAGAATACGCAGAAGCACCACCGAGGTTGCGGAGGCCGTGGTCATGGCAACGATCTTATCATTCAGTTCATCGATCGGCACCTTGCTTTCAAGAAGAATGCTCATGACCTTCTTCTTCGAGGTGATCGAAAGGGTCGGCAAAAGAAGATAGCGCCCCGGGTTCATGGCGTACTCGATGGACGAGGACGGCGATACATCGACCTTTCCCTCATAGAGCAGGCGGTTCAATTCCGTGGGAATGCCCTCCACCAGTTTGAACGGGAACGGGACCTGTCCCCTGACGATCGCGGCATGGGGCGGGAAACAATTTGAGTAGACGATGTGGCCAAGTTTGAGCATATGATTAGTGATCAACTCCTGATAGTCGTCCTCATTAAACGGAACGAATGTATGGCTTATGATTTATCGCGGTCATTCTTCGCACTTTATGCCTTTGCCTTTTTCTTCTTAAAGAAATTCTCCAGATCATCCACAAGCGTGTACACGACCGGAATGACCACGAGCGTCAGCAGTGTCGAGGTGATGAGGCCGCCGATCACGGCAATGGCCATGGGTGCGCGCTGCTCGGCACCCTCGCCGATCTTGAGCGCCGTCGGCAGCATGCCGAAGACCATGGCCGCCGTAGTCATGATGATAGGCCGGAGCCGCACCGGACCAGCCTTCATGAGCGCTTCATCGCGCGACATGCCCCGGCTGCGAAGCGTTATCGTGTAATCCACGAGCAGAATGGCGTTCTTGGTAACCAGCCCCATCAACATAATGATGCCGATGAGGCTGAATATGCTGATACGTTCTCCCGTAATTAACAGCAGCCCCAGGGCGCCGACAAGGCTCACCGGGAGCGAGAACATGATGGTAAAGGGATGCACGAAGCTCTCGAACTGGGCAGCCAGGATCATATAGACCATGATGACGGCAATGACCAGTGCGAAGGCGATATTTTTGAACGCGTCAAGCATGACGTCCGCCATACCCACGAGCTTGAAGGACATGTCCGGCGACAGGTTCTTGTTGATGATCTGCTCGAGGTCATTGACCGCCGTGGCCATGGGCTTCGTCTTGCTGATGTTCGAGAATACCGCCGCGCCGCGCTGCCGGTTCATATGCATGATCACCGTGGGCCCGGTGCCGGTAGACTGCTCGGTAACATCCCGCAGTCTCACGAGCTCTCCCGTGGACGAGCGGACCTGCAGGACGCCGATGTCGTCAGGCTGGTCCCGCTCGGACTTGATAAGACGCGCCGTGATGTCGTAGCGCTCCCCTTCCTTCTCGTCCTTGTACTTGCCGACGATCTCACCGCCGATCATCGTATTGACCGTGGCGCCAATGGCTGCCGCGCTGACGCCGTAGTTGGCAGCCCGGTCACGATCGATGCGGAGTTTAACCTCCGGCTTGCCGATCTCGATGGACGTATCGGCGTCTACGATCCCCGGAACCTTCGCAAACTGGTCCTTGATTGCCATCGTCCTTTGGTTCAGTTCATCCAGATCCCGTCCCTGGATCATCACCTGGATGGGGACCGCCCGTAAACCACCGCCCACCATCGCTATCTCTTCTACGGAAGATTTGATCGCCTTTGCCGTGGACAGCTCGTCGCGCACCTGCTTCATCGAGTCGAGCTGAATGAGTTGCCGGTCCTTCCGTTCCTTCAGGTTGACATAGATCTTGCTTTTGTTACTTTCCGGGGCAAAATCCGAACCAGTAACGTAGAAGGTGCTGGCGATCTCCTTGCGTTTCCTGAGCTGTTCGTCAACCTGCCGCATGACGGCATCGGCCCGTGGCAATGAATAATCGATGGGGGTTTCCAGGCGCACCAGGTAGCGTCCCTGGTCCGCAGCCGGCATGAATTCCTTGTCGATGATAACAAAAAGGGCAAGTCCGGCAATGACGCTTGCCAAGGCGAGCAGGATGGTCTTCCAGCGGTTCCGGAGCGCCAGGGCGAGAAGGGGCTTGTAGACGCTAAAAAGGGCATCGAATCCCCGCTCCAGGAACATATAGACTTTTCCATGCTTCGGCCGGTAGCTCAAAAAACGCGACGACAACATGGGCGTCATGGTCAGCGACACAAACAGCGATATCAGGACCGCCACGGTTACCGTGATCCCGAATTCGTAAAAGAACTTGCCTATGATACCTTTCATGAACGCAACGGGCACGAATACGGCAACGATCGACATGGTGGTGGCCATGACCGCGAGCCCGATCTCCGACGCGCCTTCCCGTGCGGCCTCCATCGGGGCCTCCCCCTCCTCCATGCGGCGATAGATGTTCTCGAGCACCACGATGGCGTCATCGATCAGGATGCCGATCGAGATCGACAGGCCGAGCATGGTCATCATGTTCAGGGTGAATCCCAAGGCATAGATGAATGCAAAGGTGGCGATAACGGAGGTCGGCAGCGCCACAGCGCTGATGAGAGTGCTCCGGATACTCCGGAGAAAGACGAAGATGATCAAAATAGCAAGCACCGCACCGAGCCAGAGCGAAACCTGGACATCCTCGATAGACCGGCGAATGTAAACAGACTGGTCGAAGGTAATGTCAAGCTTGATCCCTTGGGGCGGTTTGACGGCGGCGACCGCAGCCTTGATGCGCTCGGCAACTGCCACGGTGTTCTCTCCGGACTGACGTTTTACCGACAGTCCCACCGCGGTCTTTCCGTTGAATCGGGTAATGGAGCGCTCTTCCTCGAGACCGTCCTCGGCATAACCGATATCGCGGAGCTTGATGAGCTGTCCATGACGATATGACACCACCAGATCGTTGAACGCTTCCGGCGTTTCGAATTCACCCTTGGTCTTTACAATATATTCTATCCGCTGGTTCTCGATCTTGCCGCCGGGAACCTCTTTGTGCTCCGCGCCGAGCGCCTGCTTTACATCGTTTGACGTAAGCGCAAACGCATCCATTTTTTTTCGGTCAAGCCAGATCCGGACCTGCCGCGTGCGGCCGCCGTTTATGGTCACAGAACCCACGCCGGGTATCTTCTCGATGTCACGCTTCAGGACCTTGTCCGCATAGTGGGTGAGGTCCTTGATGTTCCGGTCTCCCCACACAGCGATCAGGATGATCGGCTGGTCCTCGGGGCTGATCTTCTCGATCACCGGCGGATCCGTATCCTTGGGCAAGCGGTTCCGCACGGCCGCAACCTTATCGCGAACATCCTGGGCCGCCTGTTCCACATTGCGTTCGAGAAAGAACTCTACCGTGACAATGGAGTTTTCTTCCATGCTCCGTGAAGTGATGGTCTTGACACCGTTAATAGTATTCACGGCCTCTTCAATGACGTCCGTGACATCGACCTCCATGACCTCCGGGGAGGCGCCCACGAGCTTTGTCGTGATGTTCACGATCGGGAAGTCGACTTTGGGGAAGAGGTCCAGGGCCAGACGCGGCAGGGCGACAAGCCCGAACACAATGAGCGCCAGCGCAATCATGGTCATGAATACGGGACGTTTGATGGCTATTTCAGGAAGTCGCACGCTTAACCTCGTGTATTAAAACCAAAAAGGGATGAAAAAGCAAGTCTGTCCGCGTCCCTCATCCTGGTGAGCAAAGCGAACGGTCGTCCATAATCCGTTCACGGTTTTTCAATATTCTTTCCCATCATACCGATGCTCTTCTTGAGCCTCAGGATCGCCACCTGACGGTCGTAGGTCGTGTTTATCAGTTCATGCTCCGCCATATTCAACGCCTGCTCGGCGTCGATGAGCGATAGACTCGGCGCCAGTCCTTCGGAAAACAATCCCTCTACGGCATCGAAATTTCCCTTCGCATACTCCATCTGGAGCTTTACCGTCTCCAGCACCGAGGTAACCGTCTGAAGATTTACATAAGCCTCATGCACGTCAGACTCAATGGATTTTCGCATAAAATCACTGGCAAATTCCGCCTGGCGGGCCTTGGACCGCGCCTCCGATACTTCGGCTTTCATCAGACCGCCCTCAAAAATCGGTATCTGGAGCCGGAGGCCGCCATAATAAGAAGTCGCGTCCGTAAAAATTGCGGGCCGCGAGTCCTGGTACTGTACACCGGCCTCGGCGTACAACTGAGGATAGTGGCCGCCTTGCACGATCGTGACATTTTCCGAGGCGATACCTGCGGTTATTTTCGATCCGGCGTAATCGTCCCTGTTTTGAAGGGCCAGGGCCTTGAGACTCTCAAGATCTTCAACAGGCTGGTCCAGCGCTCGGGGTTCGGTCAAGATCGCATCCACCGGAAGTTTAGTGAGAAGGCCTAATTTTTCCCTGATTATCTTGAGGCCGTCTTGAGCCCTCACGAGGTTGATACTGGCCTGGCTCACGAGTGCGTTGGCGCGCAGAAGGGCCGAGGCATTTGCCCTGGTCTTCCGCGTCGCTGCCTCACGCTCTGTCACCAGCTTGAAGTGCTCCATGCGCTTGAGTGAATTCTTGCTGATCTCAATGGACCTTTGCGCCTTCAGTACACCGAAGTATGCTTCGGCCACCCGGATCAGGAGGTCCTGTTTGGCAACAGACAGCCCCTCCCTGCTCGATTCCCACATTTTCTTCGCGGTGCGGAGCGCTGCTAAAGTCCTGCCGCCGGTATAGAGCGGCTGGGTCAAGACCAGCGCTGCCTGGTATTGCTCCAGCGGCTGGAAGAGAAAGTCACCGCCTTCAGGAGGAAGGGTCTCGTTGAAACGTGTATACGCTGCCCGGGCAGTCAAGCGGGGGTAAAGATAGGTCCCTGCCTGGTCAACGATGTCTTCCGACTGCGACACTCCTTCTTCGGAGATCTTGATCTGTTCGTTTGTGCCGAGAGCGGACCGATAAGCGTCCTCAAGGGTATAGACCCTTTCCTCGCCAGATACCACCGTCGCGCTCAAGAGAAGTGTCATCAGCAGGGCGATCCCCGGCAAAGTCCTTCTTGTCATGTTCGGACCCCTGTCTTTTGTTTCAGTTTTCGGGTGTTGTTCGGAACGCTCAACCCGCTGAAAAATATCTCGGTGACAAATGCGCCCAGTTTCTCTGATGACAGATCCACCTTCTTTTTCTGTATGTAGGGGCTGATCGGGATATAGATGAAGCTGTGAATGATCATGCCGATCAAAGCGACCACTGCCATAAGCGGGTTCATTTTCTTGAGTTCACCCGACTTCATGCCTGCCTTGAGGATTTTTACCAGCGTGGCGTGGTTTTTAGCGAAATAGTGTTGTGCTATCCATTTGAGGTTCTCGCTCTTTGTACCCGTTGTGGAGAATTCCATGGCGAGGATCTTCCGGAGATCTTCATTGTCATGCTGAAAACTGATGAAGCCTTTGATATATCTTTGGATCTTCTCGCGTGCCGGCGCCGTTCCTTGAAAGATCTCATGCCTCCAGATTTCCTGCATGGCATCAAAAGAATCTGACAGTACCGCGCGATACAGATCTACCTTGTCCTGAAAATAATAGTAGATCATGGCCTTATTGACCCGCGCGGCTTCGGCGACCTCACGGATCGAGGTCCCGGAAAAGCCCCTGAGCGCAAAGACCTTGCGCGCGGCAGCGAGGATATCGGCCCTCGTGTCCTCGTCACTTCCCGACAACTTCGGGCGGCGACCCACCGCTCTTTTTATTGTTCGTTGAGGTTTAGGCATATTTTAACTAATCGGTTAATTAATTGGTTGTTCAGAATACATTAAGGAGGGCTTCTTTGTCAAGGTATTTTGGCGTCCTGCAAGGGACTGCGATTGGCACGAGACGTGAATATCCTACCAGAACCTTTCCATCGGTATCCATCCGTTGAATGCCATACCGCGGAGGAAGGTGCGAAGACCAAGGAGAACGATCAGGACAGCGGCAGAGCGGTAGAGAGCGAGCTTCATGTGCGGCTGCAAACGGGTTATTAAAAAACCAAAAGACATCATGGCTGGTACGGTACTGAACCCGAATGTCCCCATGATCAACATCCCGGAGAAAAAACCGCCGCTTGCAGCAGCATTCATGAAGATCGGATAAAGCAGTCCGCAGGGAAGAAACCCGAGCAGCAGACCAAGCAGAAACGTACCCCACACGCTCTCGAGCGCGAGTATTGTGTGAAGCAAATTACGGAACGCAGAGGTCCTGGTTATCCCGGTTTCTTCAAAGATGCCCCTCTTCCCGAGGATCCCGGCGATATTCAAACCCATCAGTACCATGAATGAGCCCGCGATCAGCAGTACCGCTCCGGGGATACCGCGGTGTTCGCCGATGTAGGCGACAAAGGAGCCGATATATCCGAGAATTCCGCCCAGAAGGGAGTAGGTTGTTATTCTGCCGAGGTTATAAAGGATATGATAAGGCAAGGTCGGTTGCGCCGTCGGCTTTTTGAGCGAATACATAGCCACAAAACCGCCGCACATGCCGATGCAATGCATGCTTCCGAGGAGGCCGATGAAAAAGATTTCTATGACATTGGTCATGATTTGCCCAGCATCCTGATCAGGCGTAAATCAGGTGGAAGTGTATGGACAGCCACCGTGATAAATCGGCCCCCCCGCGGTCACGTATTCCTGGAGGACCGTCACGGCATCCTTACGGAGCACGTCGCGCAACACCGCGATGCCTCGTTCGTTGAGCGATGAAACCCAGTCATCCATCTTTGGTCCTTCATCGAAGCCAATGGCCAGTGCATCCTCTTCACGCGCCCCGCACACGAGCCTTCTCACGCCGGACCAGGGGATGGCTCCAAAGCACATTGCGCATGGTTCCGTCGTAGCAAAAAGATCATAGTGCAACTTTCCGCCATCACTCAGATCATACCTGCCAAGGACCTGTTGCGCGATTGCCAGCGCTACGATCTCAGCGTGGAGAACCGAACAATTTGAAGATATAACCATATTGACACCCGGAGCGATCAGGCGCCCATCGTTGTCGAACACCGCGGCAGCGAACGGACCTCCGGTTGCGCGATGGACATTCTGGTGTGAAAGTTCTAGAACGAACCGCATCCTGTCCTCCACTCCCGGGAAAACCTCAGGCGATTCGGACAAAAAGTGTTCCACCCATTCGGGTAAATGGATATTGATTCCCGGTAGTTTCATTTCAGTACTCCTGGAATGCACGGCTTCTCTCGCCGGTCGTCACACCGGTCCTCAGCTGTCATCATCCAACATGCGGTGCTTCGGACGTTCTATGTCGTCGAACTGGCCGGTCTTGGCCGCCCAGAGGAAAAGGAACCATGCGGCGAGGCCGATGAAGAACATGAGGATGATGAGTGCAATGATGGTCCAAAGCATAATATTTTATTCCTCTTTTTCAGATTTCTACTGTCTCCTTCACCTCGGTCCTCTCCTGTCAAGAGAGTTTATGTTGAAGAGGAATCCAGAAAGCAGTCCATCACGCGAAGGCCGAGGTTCCGGGAGGGGATATCTAGCCTCTCAATCTCAACGAATTCATCACCACCGTCACGGAACTCATCGCCATGGCTGCTGCGGCTACAATGGGACTGAGCACCCCTGCCATGGCGAGTGGGATCGCAACTACATTATAAAAGAATGCCCAAAAGAGATTCTGTTTGATGATCTTGAAGGTCTTTCGGGATAATTCGACGGCCCGAACGACGCTCGAAAGGTCCGACCGCATCAGGACCACATCAGCCGATTCCATGGCAATGTCCGAACCCTCAGCCATCGCCATGCCTATATCGGCAGCCGCGAGCGCGGGCGCATCATTGATACCATCGCCGACCATGGCCACGACCTTTCCCGTCGACCGCAGTTTTGTAATTTCTTCAGATTTTCCCGCGGGGAGAACACCTGCGCTTACCTTACGGATCCCTGTCTTTTCAGCAACAGCCTTCGCCGTAGTTAAATTATCCCCCGTGATCATGATAATGTCAATCTTCATGCCTTTCAATCTTCCAATGGCGCGCTGCGCATCCATCTTCGGCGTATCCATCAAGGCAATGATGCCGAGGACAGTTTTGTCCTGAGAGACCCATACAATCGTTTTTCCCTCAAGTTCACGCTTTAGGGTTTCAGCCGCGAACTCCGGTATTATCTGGACGCCTTCTTGTTCAAGAAAGACCTGTTTCCCGACGCGTATCGATGCACCCTGAACCTCCGCAATAACGCCCCGGCCAGGCAAGGCTCTAAACGCTCCCGCCTTGAAAAGTTCTATGCCGTGCTCTTCTGTATAACTCACGATCGCCTGTCCCATCAGATGCTCGGACCCCTGTTCAGCGGACGCGGCGTATTGCAGCATCAATCTGGAGTTTCGAGTTCGGCGTTCAGCGTTCTTGTTCGGCAATCCGCAATCCGCACTCAGCACTTCCACAACCCGCATCTTCCCGGTTGTGATCGTGCCGGTCTTGTCAAGGACAACGGTATCCACCTTATGCAATCGTTCCAGGATATCCCCTCCTTTTATCAGGATGCCGCCGCGTGCCGCCTTCCCCGTACCGGTCAGAACGGCAACAGGAGTGGCAAGGCCGAGCGCGCAGGGACATGCTATCACCAGCACAGCCACCGCATGAAGTATTGGTATGGCGCCACTTGATCGTTGAGACCAGAAAAAGAACGTTGCCAGGGCCGTAATAATGACGACAGGAATGAAATAAAGAGATATTCGGTCTGCAAGTCGCTGGATCGGTGCCATGGATGCCTGGGCATTTTCCACGAGCCTTGAGATCTGCGAGAGGATCGTCTCCTTGCCGACGCGGGTAACTTCAAGAATGATTGTGCCGAGCCCGTTCATCGAACCCCCGATGACATCCATGCCGGATAACTTTTCCACCGGTTTCGACTCTCCGGTGACAAAAGACTCGTCCACTTCGGAGGTCCCGTTGCGGACAATACCATCCAGCGGTATCTTCTCGCCAGGCCTCACTTCGAGCCTGTCGCCTCTTCGCACCTCCATGATAGATGCGAGAGTACGATCGTCTCCTCGAACGATCCTCGCTTCCTGAGGCTGAAGCGAGAGGAGCCGGGAAACTGCTTGTGAAGCCTTGTGTTTGGCTGAATTTTCCAGGAATCTGCCGAGAAGGACAAGGGTAATGATCATGGCAGCGGTATCGAAATAGACCTCTCCACCCGAGAGCAGGTGGTGAACGCTCAGAAAATAAGCGGACAGCGCGCCAAGAGAGACCAGGAGGTCCATGTTCAGCGTACGGTTTCTTATTCCGCGGTACGCACCGCTCAGGAATGGCCATCCTGAGTAGAACAGGACCGGCGTGCACAGGAGAAAGGCAGCAAGCTCCAGCACCCTTTTGGCAGCAGGTTCGATCCCCTGGAAAAAGCCTGCATACAGACCGAAACTCACCATCATAAGCTGCAGGGAGAAGAACGAGGCAGTACCTAACCGGATAAGCAGGTCGCGATTCTGTTTTTGCATGAACGCTTCCTGTGACGCTGGTGTATAGGGCCGCGCAAGATAACCGATGGAAGAGATCCGTGACATGATCCTGCTGAGAGTGATCTGTGAACTGTCCCATTTGATAAGCGCCCGATGCGTGGCAAAGTTTATGCGCGCCGAAGCAACACCCGTGGTCCGCTCGAGGATCCTCTCATTCAGCCAGATGCATGACGAGCAGCGGATACCATCGATCATAAGGTCAGCTTCTTTGATCATGCCATCGCCCCTGATGAAAGGAATAAGCGGCTCGCTCTCCACGACCGGCAGGGAAGTTTCACGAGCCTTTGATTCTCGAAGTGCCTCGGGAAGACCGAAAGATATCCAGTCGCGCTTTTTATAAAAGTCCTGGAGCCCTTCTTGCGTTATGAGGATATAAATTGCACGGCAGGCATGGCAGCAGAAGACCTTTTGCCCCGTGGGAAGAGCCTCATAAACGGCGTCCTGTTCAGAAACCGGCAGGAGGCAGTGATCACAGATCAACTGAGTACGGTTCAAGGATGGCACGTTATATCTCGACTCCTTTGTCCGAGCGTTCAGGGTATACGAATGGAGCTTCCTGAACCATCTTGATCTCCTTTGAATCAGTATTCTCAAGGATAAAGTGCAACTGCGTCACCCGTTCGATAAGGTTCTTTCTCTGAACAAACACATACACCTTGATCCTCAATGAGGAGTTGGGCAGAAGCAGGAATGGGTTTTGAGAAACCACCAATTCCGCGTCTTTGATACCTGCAATTCTCAGTCGGTAACCGGCAGGAGCCAGGCTCCTGTTCTCCACGATCAGAAAGTAAGCATTCATCATTCCGCCCTTGATCCCCATCTGATGGTAGGGTTGTGATTCATCGCGGAACACCCAGAAATCGAAAGGGATCCTGATGTGGATCTGATACACAAGCATCATGGCAATGAACGCAAAGACAATCGAGAGCCCGATAACGCGGGCACGCGGACCTTTTTGGGTTCCGTCGCCGGAATCACCCCGGGAATATTCGATGAGCGGCGCCTTCCCCTGCGGCGCCATCTGTCCCGCACAGGCGTCGATACACTCCGCACAGTTGATGCATTCCACCTGAAGTCCGTTCCGGATGTCAATGCCTGAAGGACAGGTACGCGTACAGGCCTCACAACCAAGACACTCGTCTTCGCGCTTCCGGTTAAAACCGATGGTAAGCGTCCGGTCATCGAAAAATGCGCTCTGGAGCCTTGAATAAGGGCACACCGATCGGCAGAATCTCTGACGGACGAATGCAAGATCGAGGTAGATCAGAATAGTGAACAGGGTCCACGACCAGAACACCCAGGGTCCCAATGAAAGGTTCCTGATATCGGAAAGCATATCATAGGGAGAGACAAAGAACCAGATGAGGTTGGCAGAAACAAGGAGCGATACAAGGAGCAGGATGACATGCGATCTTGTCGTTCGGAGGACGTGATGGCGGGTAAACCACGATGCCCTTCGTTCAATGAATCTCGCGAGATCAGACAGTATCGTTTGGGGACACGCCCAGCCGCACCAGATGCGGCCGTAAAGAACCGTAAAGAGCATAACACCGATAAAGAAGAGGAGAAACACGAGCAGAAGGAAGTAAGCTTCACTGATCCAGATGACAGAGCCGAAGAAATAGAGTTTGAGGGAAGGCACATCGAAGCGCAGGGCGCTTTCACCGTGAATTCTCAGGAAAGGCAAACCAAGCATCAGGACAGCCTGCAGCCATGCAACTAACCTGCGTCTGGTCCGAAAGGGTGTTGGTATCATGCCTGCTTACTTGTTGTGTTTGAAATAGATATAATGGGCAACGGCGCGGACCTTTTCCGTACCAAGTTGTTTCTGGAAGCCGGGCATGCCATTCGGTGTCCCCTCTGCGATCACGCGAATATGGTCGGCAAGCGTCTTGCCGTAAATGAACTTCGGGCCCGTCAATGAAGGTCCGATGTTGCCTTTGAGGTTCTCGCCGTGGCACATGGCACATTCTGATGCGTAGATAGCCGGGCCTTTGTCCGCCTTGGCCTCGGACAGACCGGATGCCACTTCCTTTACTTCGTGCGTAATGACGGCAGCTTTATGGGCTTCCATCCGTTGTTCATACTGATCGACCTGTCTCCATCCCGTCGTCAGGGGTGAGAACAGGTACAGATAGACCAGCCCGAAAACAAGCAGCGACAGAAAAAGGACCGCCATGCCAAGAGGCATTTTTTTTCCGCCCTCTTCGCGTTCTCTTATGCCGTCATATTCACCCATAGTTCAGCTCCTGATGAGTAAATGACAAATCCCAAGCAACAACTTTCAAATGATGACCAAATTTTAACAACCGAACCGTTGTGTGCCTTACACCCGGTCATTTGCATTTATTTTGCGGCCTTGGCGCTTGTTACCGTTTGCTTGTTTTTTCATCCTCGTCCAGCATCCGGTACTTCGGAGACTCTACCCTGTCCTTCCGCTTACTACGGAAGAAGTAGATCATGATGCCGATCAGGACTACGGTGAGCAGTGTCGTGAAACCGAAGTAGAGCCAGGCTTTGAATTCCATCTTACGGTCTCAGCTCCTTGCCGAGTCGCAGAAGATACGATACGAGTGCATCCATCTCCGTCTTCCCTTTCAATACATCCATGTCTTCGGTTGTATAGGGGAAATCAAGCGTCCTCATCTTCTTTTCGGTATATTGTGTATCGAGCTTGTTCTCTGCAAGCCACGCGTAGGCAGGCATGTTTGATTGAGCGTACATGCTTTGAGGATTTTTCAAATGAATAAAGTGCCACACAGCGGGATATTTCGTGCCTACCCGGGCCAGGTCCGGCCCTGTGCGCTTGGATCCCCACAGGTGTGGCCGGTCTATGGCCGATTCTTCGAGCTTGGAATAATTCCCATACCGCGCAGTCTCGAAGGGAAGCGGCCGCACCGTCTGAGTATGACAGTTGTTACACCCCTCGCGGATATAAATATCGCGACCTTCGACCTCCATTGGCTTATAGGGGATCACCTTCTCTATCGATGGTGACGCGCTCCCGACAAACAGCGGAATGAAGGTCGTCAACAGGGTTCCCACAAGAATCGCGAGCGTTGCAAGAACGATAAAGGTTACTGGCTTTTTATCGACGTCCATGGACAGCCCCTTGTTGACGGCAAGAAGTTGCGTACCGGGAAAGTTTGAAAGCTGGCGATCAAGCTCTCACCTTCTCATGTTCCCCTATTTAAGCCTTCTGAACTATCGGCGCGTTCCTTGATCGTTTTGTAAATGTTAAAAACAAACACTATAAATCCGGCAAAAAAGATAACTCCCCCCGCCGTCCTCATGTTCCAAAACGGATAATTGGGCGTCAAGGTCTGAATAAAATTTGGATAAAGCAGACTGCCGTCCTTGTCCATCGCCTGCCACATGGCACCCTGTCTTATACCGGTTATCCACATCGTCACGGAGTAAATAAGCTGTCCAACAAGCACGAGCCAGAAATGGAGGTTTGCGAGTTTAACACTGTATACTTCCGTGTTGTATATGCGGGGGATCATATAGTAGAAACCGGCGGAGATCGTCATCGTGACCCATCCCATGGTGCCCATGTGCACGTGGCCCGGAACCCAGTCGGTATAGTGGATAAGAGCACTGAAGGAACGGATCGCCTGACTCGGTCCCTGAATGGTCTGGAGGCCGTAGAATGTTATCCCGAGGATGATGAACTTGACAAGATAGTTCGACCGCATCTGCGCCCACTGGTTGTTCATGGTCCCGTATCCGTTGATCACTGAAGCCCAGGACGGCGCGATCAGAAAGATACTGAAGGCGATTGCCACGGTCTGGATCCAGTCCGGCAGAGGGGTGTAGATCAGGTGGTGGGCTCCGGTCCAGAGGTAGGCAAAGACCAGGGCCCAGAACCCGACGATCGAAAGCCGGTGACTGTAGAGCGGTGCCCCCGTTGCCTTGGGAAGGATGTAGTAGAAGATCGCAAGCGGGATCGTGGTGAATACGAAAGCAACAGCGTTATGCCCGAACCACCACTGCACGTTCGCATCATTTGCGCCTGCATACACCGAATAGGACTTGAACCACGATACCGGCGCTGCGAGGTTGTTCCCGATGTAGACAATGGCCACACCCACAACCGTGGCCAGGATGTACCAGAGCGAAACATACATCTGTTCTTCTTTACGTTTCATGATGGTGCCGATGATATTGATCGAAAACATCACCCACAGGATGACCACCCCAATGTCAAGCGGCCACTCGAGTTCCGAATACTCCTTGCTTGAGTTCATGCCGGCGAAGAGAGACAGCGCCGCAAGCACAATGGCGATGTTAAATACATAGAGCGTGACCCGCGCCAGGCCGGGAAAGGCAAGGGATGTCCTTCCAAGCCGCTGAACAAGGTAGAAAAAAACACTGAATGCCGCCGGGACGGTGAAGCCGTAGATGAGCGCATTCGTATGGAGCGGACGCAGTCTTCCATAGGTGAGCCAGGGCGTGAAATTCAGCTGCGGGTAGACAAGCTGGAGAGAAATAAGGATCCCGATGAGGAGTCCAACGATCCCCCAGAAGAGAGAGGATAAGGCAAATCCCTTTACTGCACGGTAATCATAGGTGTTATCTGCCATATGGTGGTCCCTGTAAGCGGAATTATTGTTCGGGAAAGTGTTCTACGCTTTTTGTCTCGCCAGGTCTTCGAAATTTGTCTTCTTGAGAGTTTCGACTATCTTTGATTGAACGTTGGCCCAAAGAAAATAGGTCGGGCAGTGTTTTGAAAAATTGCACTTTTTCTTGTCGACAAGGCAAAGATTGATGGCAAGCTTGCCCTCGATCGCAACAAGTACGTCCAGCGCCGTGATCTCCCTCGCCTGTTTGGCGAGCGAAAAACCACCATTCACGCCGCGATAGGACCTGACGATCTTCGCCTTCACCAGCTTCTGGAGTATCTTTGCGAGAAAACTCCTCGGTATCTTGTATTCCTCGGAAATCTCGTTTACAAAACTTACCTTGTTGAACGGCTGGCGGGCAAGATACAGGACACTTCTAATCCCGTAATCTCCTTCACGTGTTATCTGCATGCTTGAACTATATCAAACCCGCTGTTTTTGTCAAGCCCGATATGATACTTTTTGAGGAAAGATGAAGCTGCACTATCTTAAGGCAATACATCACTGCTTCGTGATATAATGACCGTTAAGGGCTGCATGCATATATCTCGCCAGGGAATATCAATTGTATGAAAGAAATACGGCTTCCCATACCCGTCAAGCTTTTCATCGGGATGCTTTCACCAGAGCCGGCGCTGTTCGCCACATGCACCGACATCGTGTGCAAGGAATACGGCCCCGTCGATTATCAGAGCGAGATCGTTCCATGGACCAATTCTGATTTTTATCGGGAAGAAATGGGCCCCGGCATTTTACGAAAGTTTATTTTCTTCGAGCGTGTGATAGACCCGGGCGATCTGTCTGCGATAAAAATCAATACCACCAGGATCGAGAAAAGTTTTGCCGAGCAGGAAGGGAACCGCACGCGACGCAGGATCAACCTTGACCCCGGATATGTGACCGAAGCCAAGGTCGTGCTTGCAACAACCAAAGACTATGCTCACCGTCTTTACATCGGCAAAGGCATCTATGCCGAAGTCACGCTCCGGTACGGCAATAAAGACCGGAGCTTTACGCCCTTCGATCATACCTACCTCGACTATTGTTCGGAAACGTACAGAACGATGTTCAACAAGACGCGTGAGCTCTTACGAACCGCTCTGCAACGACCGGAGCGGAAATAATCATGAGAAGAGTGGTGAAAAAGAGAACGGGAACGGGGTAACGTGCCGCAGTTGCTCTTCCCTCTAAGGCATGCGATCCCGATAATCCTGTTTTCCAGGCGTCTGGGCTAAAGCGTGCGGAGGTAGATCTATTTCACTGCCTCATTGATCGCTGATTTAACCTCCTGATCGATTGAGGTGAACTTGACCCCGTAAAGAAAAACACCGGGCTCCTCCTCCAATGGGATGACCCTGGTGATCTCGCCATATCCGCTGACGTGCGTGCCGTCGGGAAGAAAGAACGAAATGAAAATTCCGGCTTCTCTCGAAAGCGGCTCCTCTGTTTTGATGAGCATCCCGCTAGCACTGATGTTTTCAGTCCAAAAAGGAAGTGGCCTGTTCTTGAACTTTCCCTCAATGGCAACAGCGAGTGCAGCCCTATATTTTTTTCTAGGCGCAATATTGAGAAATTGCCGCACCTTGCTGTTCAGGAGGTCCGTATCAACCGGTGTGGTTATGATCGCGTTGGCACCGCATTGTTTACAAAGTTCCCTGTTGACGAGGTTGCCCTTGCAAATAATGATGACGGAGACATCCCGCAGATCCTTATTGCTCCTGATGATCCTGAAGAGATCCACGTTCTTGATACCGCTCATGTCGAGATGCGTGATGATGAGGTTGGCCTTTACCTCCCTATGGAGACTCAGCAGCTCATCGTTCGTAGCCGCCGTATATATCTTCACGCCCGCATTGTTGAGATAGCTGCTTCTCCTCCCGAGGAATTTATTCAGGTCATTCGCTATCAGTATCTTTTTCATGGTCGGTTCCGCTCTTTCTCTATAAGAGATTTGGTTGAGATTTCCGAATCGCCTACCTGACCTTCTTCACAAAGATCTCTTTTGTAATGTCCTTGTCAACGGCGATCATGGTCTCGCCAAGCTGGATCACATAGGACGGCCTCTTCTGGTGAAGTTTGACGATACTGCCCGGTACTACTCCCATCGCCGAGAGCCGGTCAAGTCGGGAATGAGAATGCGGCGTGATGAACACTATCTTTGCCTGTTCTCCCGGCACGAGATCCGCCAGCGGCGCAACGAGGGGTTTCATCTCCTGCCGGAACATGGCGCAGCATTCGCCTCGTGGAATGGGCTTGCCGTCCGGAGAGTTCGGCGGATGGCCGAGCAGGGTGCAGACGCTGTCCGTCACCTCGGGGGAAAGAATGTGCTCGAACTTGCACGCCTCTGCCTCGGCGCCGTCCAGGGCAAAAAGATCGTAGAACATCCGCAGCGAAAGACGGTGTCTCCGGACCAGCTCCCGTGCCCTTTTTTCGCCTTTGGCCAGAAGCTCCACGGACTGGCCTTTTATTTCGATCCATCCCTCCTTGGCGAGATCTTTAAGGATATCCTCACATCCCTGGATGGTACAATTCTGAACGATCTGGTCCACGGATAGATCTCCATCTTCCCGCAGGGTCCAGATGATTTCAAAAAGTTCATCCTCTTTCTCGATCTCCGGCAGCACGCACAGCGCGGGATGGCCTGCTTTCCCCTCAATGGTGTCGATTCGCTTATGTTCTGACATTGCTCACCTCCTGATAAATCTGATGGATGATGGACGACCGTTCGCTACACTCGCTTTGACGATAGACGATTGAGTCATTTTCGTCCTTCGTCCCTCGTCCGTCACCCCTCGTCTTTTCTCTTCCCTCATAGTGCCACCTTCAAAGATCGAAGTATCCAATTCATCACCCCTCCCACACCAAAAGCAAAGGGGAATATGAATGCCAGCATAAACAACGCGGTCTTCATTCCCCGCTCCTTAACCATCATGAAAAAGTTCGCTATACAGGGAACGAACAACGTCATCACCGTAAGACTCACCACGATCTGTATCGGATCGAGCAGGCCTTCTTTGGCAAGCATAAAGAGGCCGGCTGCTCCGTAATCCCGGCGCAGAAAACCGATCACAAAGGCCTCGGCCGCCCTGCTCGGCAGACCAAGGAAATTGACGACGATCGGATCGGTCAACTTTTGGATATAAGCCAGCGCCCCTATCTTGTGACCGATGAAAAGGATGAACGTACCCAGGATAAAGAGCGGCACCGCCTCCTTCAAATACCACTGCACACGTGCAGCGGTCTTGACCAGGATGTTCGCGAGCTGCGGCACACGGATCGGCGGCAATTCGAGAACAAAGTCCGACGGTTCGCCGGGTATGACCTTTGCCGCAAGATATCCAACGAGAAGCATGACGGCTATAAGTGTTCCGAGCCAGATGACCGTTGCAAGGGCCGAAAGCCCCGCAACCAGACCAAGGATCACTCCCAGTTGAGCTGAGCAGGGAACTCCGAGCGCCAGGAGAAGCGTTACCAGTATCCTTTCTTTTTTTGTCTCCAGGATGCGGGTCGTAAGCGTTGCCATGGTATCACACCCCAGCCCGAGGATCATCGGGAGCACCGCTTTGCCATTCAGGCCCATGATCTTGAAAACCTTGTTCACCATGACCGCCAGTCTTGGCAAATACCCTGAGTCCTCGAGCAATCCAAAGGCGATGAAAAAGAAACTAACGATCGGCAAAACGATTGCAATGGAATAGGTGAGCGCCATGGTCACCAGGCCATACTCTCCGACAATAAGCTCCTGCAAAAAAGGTATCGGGAAAATAAAGTCTACGATCTTTATCGCCCACGGGTTCAGGTATTCGCCAAAGACGGTCTTCTCCAGAAAGTTGACAGCCGTACCGGCGCCGAGAACGCCAACGAACTGATAGACCACATAGAGCACGGCAAGCAGGATCGGCAACCCATAGACCGGATGCATGGACCACTTGCCGATGTAGAACGCGATAGTGGAGCCTTTTCCGGCCTCGTGCAGACTCGTCACCTGCGCCAGGATCTCGTCAGCCTTTCTAATTCGTCGCTGGTTGATCAGATAACCGAGAGAGTTGTTGAATTTCGACTGCACCCCCTGTCGGATCTTTTCGATATCCGCGATCACGTGGTCCTGAAGGTTCGCATGAAGCCATCCCTTGAGACTCTCGTCCCCTGCAAGGACCATGAGTGCGAGCGCCCGACGGGAGATATTCGCTTCCGGCAGCAACGCGGCTATGTCCCTGATCCCGCCTTCGATCGTATCATCGTACCGTACCTCGATGCCGGACGGCCGGGGATGTTGAATGCCTTTCAACAGCCTGTCGATGCCGCTCCTCCGGATGGCGACGGTCTTTACCACTTCAATGCCGAGGATTGTTGAGAGCGTCTCTTGATTGATGACGATACCGCGGCTCCTGGCCTCATCGTCCATATTGAGGTCGAGGATAAAGGGTACCCCCATCTCCGCAAGCTGGAGGGTTATCAAAAGACCTCTCCGCAAGTTCTTGGTATCAGCGACCTGGACAATTACATCGGCCCGGTCCGAGAGCAGCATGTCCCGTGTCACCTTCTCGTCCTCTGACATGGGAACCAGGCTGTTCACGCCGGGAGTGTCTATCACCAGGGCCTTTGTTTTATTCAGGACCGCATTCCCGTAGGTAACCTCCACGGTGGTGCCCGGATAGTTGGATACGGTGACGTAGGTCCCCGTCAGGAGACCGAAAAGCGCGCTCTTGCCGACATTTGGATTGCCGATCAAGAGGACTTTATGTAACGAAGAGTCGCGATAACGATTCTCATCACTTGAACCATGATCGTGCACTAAATGAACATCCTCACTTTCAAGACCATTTTCAGACTCCCTGCTCTCAATTCCAGCCCTTTACTCCTCACGCCTCACTCCTGGCTTCTGGCTCCTGGCTTCTGGCTCCTGACTCCTTTTTCCTTCCCCTGGCATATCTCGCACAAGCCATACAGCTCCAGCTTATGGTTCTGAACCTTGAAGCGGTTCTCTCTCGCTACGTCCTGCTGGAGCGATTCGATTCGCTCGTTTGCGAACTCAATGATGGCGCCGCATTGCGTGCAGATAAGATGATCGTGGTGCGCGTCGGGGGTTGCGTGCTCATAACGGGTAAACCCATCCTCGAACCGCCGCTCCTGGGCAAGCCCCGCTTCGGCCAGCAGTTTGAGCGTCCGGTACACCGTGGCAAAGCCGATACCGGGGTGCGACTTTCTCACGCGGGCATACAGCTCTTCGGCGCTCAGGTGCCGGCCGGCTTTGACAAAGATATCCAGGATCTTGTCCCGCTGGCTGGTTGATTTTAACCCCTGATCGACGAGGTATTCGCTCAGATGTTCAATCGGCTTTTTTTGCATAATATGATTTTGATAACCATTTTCAATATGTAGCTTTATACCATGGGGTGAAAGAGCCTGTCAACAGGTTTTCAAACAATCGAAAGGATTTGTTGACCCTGTTCGTGTTTATTCTGTCTCGCTGCAGAATCCGACTTCCCATGGCCGTCAATTTGTGGTAGACTTAATACAAAATATCGGCAAGGTCAGAGTATCTGTGGCAAGCATGACAATGAAGGGGGTAGCTATGAAACGGACGTTCTTTGCAGCAGTAATGGTGTTCTTGATCCTGTCCCTGACAGGATGTGGTCACGATCACAACAATTCAACCCAGATAATTAGCACATCTATCCTCAGTGATCCGGCGTTTGACGGCGATATTGAACAATACCGCGACTACTTCTCTCGATTATCACGATAGCTCGGAGGCACACTGCAAAGTGTGTTTGCCGGTATACGATCCTGCTAACAAACACGGAATATCCGTGCATTCCTGGACTTCCCCTTGAGCTGAGCGTCCCGTTGAATGCAATCATTGATTCGGCGTTCCTCGATATTGTGATCAATAACATTGATCTTCAATCGGCGATCAGGACGATTCCCATTCGTATCGACCTTGTTGAAATTCAATCGCCGACATTGACGTCGAGTGATTATGACCGGACTTCCCAGCCGGCGTTGCAACCATCACGATCAACCTCCGATTTCCCAAGCTGATTATCGGTCACACATGTATCCGTTGATGTGACTTCATTGATGACGGAGGCGCAGAATTTGGGACTGACTGATTTCCAGATTCGAATATTAGAGGATCTCGGGCCAGTCACCCCCGGGATTATCGAGATCAACGACACCACAGGTGCGTATCGAAGCGATCTTGCACCTCTGTTGCAAGTCAACTATTTCTAAGACGTGTTATCCTTATCGGGAACAGACAGATTTTATGGATAAGAGCGATCAGCGAATATATTCCTTTTTGTTTCCGTTTCTGCCTGAATTCTATTTCACTTTTCCGGCTTCACCCTTTCCCTCCGTCGTCGCCGGCCGTCGACCTTTTTTCTGTCTCTCGACCATCCACCCCGGATACTCCGAAGGCAGCGCGCTCGCACTGTCAAGCTGGGCCACATGCTCGGGAGCAAGTTGTACGTCACTTGCGCCGAGGTTATCGATAAGCTGCTCCCGCGTCTTCGCCCCGATGATAACGCTGGTGACAAAGGGCCGCGTCAAAAGCCAGGAGAGCGCCACCTGCGCAACCGAGATGCCCATGGACGCGGAAACAACGCGCATTGCCGCAAGCACGATCCTCGTGCGCTCACGGTCAACCGGTGGAAAATCGTATGTGGTCCGCCGTGCGCCTTCCGGCCCTGCTTTATCCATGTCGAACTTGCCCGAAAGCAGTCCTCCCGCGAGCGGACTCCAGGGGAGTACGGCGAGGCCCTGGTCCTTCACCAGCGGGACCACCTCGCGCTCGATATCGCGGCCTGCGATCGTGTAGTACATCTGCGCGCTTACAAACCGCGGGAGCTCGTGTGCGTCCGCGTATGCCAGCGCCTTCATGGCCTGCCAGGCCGTCAGGTTGCAGTAACCGACGTAGCGCGCCTTTCCCGCGCGCACCACGTCACCGAGTGCGCGTACCGTCTCATCTATGGGCGTTTCACTGTCAAATCCGTGGATCTGATAAAGGTCGACGAAATCCATTTTCAAACGCCCCAGACTCGCGTCGATCGAATCAAGGATGTGCTTGCGTGACAACCCCACCTGGTTCGGCCCCGGGCCCACCCGTCCGCGCACCTTGGTCGCCACAATGACCTGATCGCGCGGACGCCCGAGCGCAGCAAGGGCCGCGCCAACGTGCTTTTCCGACTCACCTTCGGAGTAAACGTCGGCGGTGTCGATAAAGTTCACGCCCGCGTCGAGCGCCGTTCCTATGAGCGCCTCGGACTCCGACATCGTCAGCTTTCCGATCACCTCCCAGAACCCTTTTCCTCCGAATGTCATTGTTCCAAGACACATCTCAGAGACAAACAAACCTGTTTTTCCTAATGGACGATAGCGCATGGTTTTCTCCTCAAGTGTAATATCCTGGCAGGCTCTCTCTTAGAAGTTTAGCACGGGGTGTGGGACAAGTCTGCGATGACGCATTAATTCGTCATGCGTGTAAAAACGGGCATCAAGCAGAATTCAGGCAATCCTGAATCCCCACCTGTGGAGAAATGACGCGGATGAGGTAAATAGTATTTCACTGAAAGCAAGCATCCCGGGCTTCAGGTGCTGCTGCCTCCCAAAACCTGTTGCAATGTCTCGCCGAGTTCGGACGGTTTATAGGGCTTCCTGACAACACCGACAAAACCGAAGTCCCTGAAGTTGGCCATTGCCTGATCCTGTGAATATCCGCTCGATACAATCGCCTTTACATCGGGATCAATTTTACGAAGCCTCTCCATTGTTTCTTTGCCTCCCATCCCCCCTGGCATGGTCAGGTCCATGATAACGGCATGAAAAGGATTTGCTGTTTGCCGGGCCTGTATATACCTCTTGATCGCCTCATTTCCGTCGCTCGCGTAATCGGCCTCGTATCCCATGGCTCTGAGCATTTCACCGGCAACGTTCCGCACGATCTCTTCATCGTCCACAACCAGTATCCTTCCTCTGCCTTTCATGAGCTTCTCTGCCTTTGTCTTCGCTTCCGCATTTTCCCTTTCAAGAGCGGGCAGATACATATGAAACGTCGTCCCCGACCCCAACGCTGATTCAACGGTCATACGTCCGTCATGCCTTTGAACGATGGAGTAAGCACTTGCAAGCCCGAGACCGCTTCCTTTCTGCTTGGTGGTAAAATAGGGATCGAATATCTTGTTGAGATGCTCTTCACGGATTCCGCTTCCCCGGTCCTGGAAGTCTATTTTCACATACCTGCCGGCTTGCAGTAATAACGTATTTCCCGGTTCGAGCGTCACATTCTCACACAAGATCGTAATGGTACCTCCCTCCGGCATGGCCTGATCGGCATTGATAATAAGGTTATTGATGACCTGGCTGATCTGACCTGAATCAACCTCAGCAGGCAGAAGGGGCCCGGCAATCTTGTAGATACATTTCACATCGGAACCGCTCAGCGAAAAGGAAGCAGTCTCCTTGATCAACTCCCCGATGTTCACGGCCGTCTTGACAGGAGCCCCGCCCCGGGAGAAGGTGAGCAATTGCCGGGTCAAGTCTCTCGATCTCAGGGAAGCCTTTTCGGCTTCCACCAGCCATGAGTATATCTTGCTCGCAGGTTCGGCCTGCATTTTGGCCAGCGAAATATTGCCGAGGATCCCCGTCAACAAATTATTAAAATCATGCGCTATGCCGCCCGCAAGGACCCCGAGCGACTCCAGCTTCTCCCTTTTTAAAAACTCTTCTTCCAGCCTCTTCCGGTCCGTGATATCCCGTACGATGTCCCGTGAGCCGATTGTCTTTCCATCCTTAATGATCGGCGACGAACTGACCTCAACATCCAGCCAGCGTCCTTCTCTTGTCTTGATCTTGCCGACGAACTTATCATAGGATTCCTGATTCTTTAATTTTATAAATTCTTTTTCCGATTTCGGCTTTTGTTCCGGCGGGATGATATCCAGGATGTTCATGTTCATCAGCTCTTCCTTCGAATACCCGAACAATTCGACCGCTTTTTTGTTCACATCGATATAATTCAGATCAGCATCTACAATGAATATTGCATCATTCGCATTTTCAAAAAGATCCCGGTATTTTTCCTCGGATTCTCTCCGTGCTTTTTCCGCGTATGCACGTTCGGTGATATCCTCCCCGGAACTGAGGCTTCCGACTATGTTGTTTGCCTCATCTCTCAGGAGCGTGTTATGCCATGCGATCATCCTCTGTCGGCCGCTTTTGGTCATGACAGCGTTCTCATATGTTTCAATCTGCCCGGTTCTTCTGGTCATCAACTCTTTAAAACCGGCCCTGACTTCCTCCCTTTTCTCATCCGGGATGAACACATCGAACCAGTTTCTGCCGATGACCTCCTGTTCGCCGTACCCTAATATCTCACATCCCTTTTTATTGATAAGCATTACTTTTTCATCGGCATCAATGGCAAGCATGATGACCCCTGCGACATTCAGATATTTCCGGACCTTGTCCCTCTCATATCTGAGCAATTCTGCCGCCTTTTTATTTTCAGCGATCTCCTGTTCCAGGTCACGGTTCATCTCGACCAGGGCCCCCGTTCGCTCCTTGACCATCATATCGAGTTTATCGCGGGAATTGATCAGTTCTTCCTTCGATTCAAGATCGAAGATATCCAATATGTTGATCATGCTGTATGCAATGATCACTGCGCAGAGCGTACGAAAAGCCTGGACGGGGATTCCGGTGATGCCGTTAAAAACAGAATAATTGAAAAGAGTTGCGGGGAAAAAGTCCGCGCCGGGAACGATCACGCCCGCAAAAAGACCATAGAGGGTAAACGACAGGATCGCGGTCGCGAAATAGAACCGGGGCCGTGCAGACTTAAATACGGGCAGAACGTTTTTTTGCAGCAGCAGGGTATAGGCCGTCAGAAATATGCCGGGAACACCCAGGAGGTAGCGCGCCCAAATATCTGCCGTCAAGGAACGCTGCTCGCTGTTCGCTACGATAATTGCCCAAAGAGCGAGTAAAATTGCCGGAGCGACCCTGATGCCGCGATATCTGTTCTTAAAATGATATATGCCTTTTGAGCCGAACCTTAAGAGAAAAAGGAACGAAAGGGGGAGCAGGATCGTTCGCGCGAGTCGAACGGCGGTCATTGCAGATGCTTGCTGAGCAATGATCAGCATATCTACCCATTCATTCAGGCCGTGCAGTATTGCGAAGCACGCGACAAGCCAGATATTCTTCGCAAGCCAATATCTGCTCTCCTTTTTTGGATAGAGCGCAACGATCAATCCCAGGCAGAAAAAGGACAACCCGTAAATGAAGAAAATTGCTACCATGGAAACTCCACCTAAACCTTATTCCACGCCTCTTTTGAGGTACGAGGACAAGTAAGAACGGAAAACGAAACCGAAAATGGCGGGAGAAGAATATCAGGGACATCTGCCGGGGTCGCATGCCCGATCGTACTCGGAGTATCGTAATAATATCATATTTTAAAAAGACGCTCCCGGTTCCACTTGACCCGATTTATCCGCATCAGTCTTGGGATCAATCTCCGGGGCCGGAATCCACGGTCTACTTGCCGCTGATTTTAACGATATCGCCCGGTTTGAAACCGGCACCCGACGTGGGGACCGCAATGGACAGATCTGCCTGGTCTCCAAGGTCGTTCTGCTGCACCAGGGCCTGCCCTATCTTGTTCTCCGTGGTCCCCAGGTTCTGCTTGGTAACGGGATCGATGATCTCCTTGCCCGGCCTGAACACATCAAGTTTTTCTCCCACGTTCAATCCGGATCTCTGACCGGCATTGATGTAGAGGTTGTTCCCGTCAACCTGGGCGACCCTGCCGTTCCACTTTCGCTTGCCGAGCTGTTGCATCATATTGACCATGGCCTTGGTGAGGGCGTCCCGAAGGGCGCCATCGCGGAGGTCGGGATCATAAGCCGCCTTGGTCCCCATGCCGAGGACTGATCTGACCTGTTTCTCGTAGATCCCCGCGCCTGAATCGGCCAATAACTGGACGCCGGTGGTGGCATCGACGATCCGGTAATCAACGGTGACACGGGCGATCTGCTTCCTCCCTTTGCTCACCAGATAATCGTAGCCCTCTTCCGTCTCGGAATAGGCGGTGATCGACCCGGTCACGATCGCATTCAGACCCATGATCTGGCCCATCTTCGCCGCGGTCTCCGGATTGATTACGCCTGATGCCCCCAACCGCTGCTGCGCAAGGATCGACTGCAGGTCCTGCTGGGGAACGACGATAAATCGTTCGGTCTTCTGCAGGATCGTTCCCAGGATATCGGCCGCGGCCTCGCCGATCCCGAGGACCTTCGATGGGGTCTTGTTCTGGAAATTGACCACACCGACCCTCAGCTTCGGGCCCTTATAGTCCCCCACATCACTTGACGTCTTCAACTGTTGGGACGTATCGGTCAAGGTGGTGTCGTTCTTGACCGCTCCGGACATTGATGGAGAACAGCCCTCCATGCCGAATGCCGCCATGATAAACAATGCCCCTGTCATCAATAACCATGAAGTATTTTTCATTTGTACCCTCCTTGAATACTATTATAACGCAAATATTTATTTGCCATTCGACCCTGTTGACATCAGATCCATGAATCCCCTCGCCTCGGTATAACCTGTCGGTATCTCGAACATCGCGGCAGCCGGTGTCTTCAATATAATGTTTCTGACTTCCGTCGTGACCTTGTAGTCCCTGTTCCGCACCTCGCTTTTGATGGTCATGCCGTTAAGATCTTTGGCGTTCCAGATGAAACCCTCCTCGATCTTTCCGTCCTTGTAGATGATTTTCACTTTGAACTTGTCTGCAGGGTGCTTCCCGATGACCTCACTGCCCGCCAGGGTCTTTTCGACCCTTGGTTTTTCTTCAGCCCTCTCGGTTTCCGTATGGACCATGTATTGACGAGAATCAGGATACAGTGTGTAACTCACCTTCTCGTCTCCCCTGTTGATCACGACCATCTTGTTGAGCGGCGAAGCAGTGTCGTCCTTCATCATCTTAGACATATCGATGTCCATCCGCACATTGTCGGAAGCGACCGCAATCGGGATTTCCATGGAAAAAGGTTCATTCAGGTTTTTATCGAACGATTCTGAATACACGACTGCTGAAAAATCCCTCGTCCCCTGCCAGTCCATGTATCCGAAAGAAGGCGGTTCGGGCGGCCTGATCTCAGGCATCCCGCTCCCGGGCGCCGGCATCGTTTCAACGGCCCCGGGACCCGGCCCCCAGGGAAGGTTATCCGTGATCCGCCTGGCCAGTTCCGCTGATTCATAGTCCAAATGGCGCCCAATGGCCTCCGAAAACAGCTTCGTACCAAGACCGATGACAAAGGACTCTCCGAGCTTCTGGCTTCCCGTAGTCACGCTCTCGATGGTCACCCAGGGAACATCCTTGTCCCGGGCATCGGCGGCCCGTGCCGCAAGCGCCGCGGCTGCGCCGTATTGACTCTGCATGATCAATTCGCTCCGCACACCGAGGCCCCGTTCCCAGACAATATCGCCGGTCATGGAATTGACGAGCTTGAACCTGGCCCTGACCTTCTTTACATTGATCGCGCCGGTCGTCAACTCGTTAAAATCCATAAGAGTTCCATACAGGACCCCCTCAACACCAAGTGTTTCGCCGAGTTTCCCGGGCGTCGTCAGATCAAGCTGGCCGCCGAGCGTGATACCCATCCGATCGCGAAGGATCTGGTCTGTTTCCTTCACGTCCTTGACCACGTAGGAACGATTTTCCAGCGCTTCCACCATCCTTTTTCTCAACACAACAGGCCCATCAACATCGTCCGTCTCGTTCTTCAAGGGAAGAACAGCGACTCTCTTCAGGGGATTGCGGACATCGAACGGAAGCGGAGGGTGATATGCAACGCAGCCCGCCAGAAATATCAACAGAACAAAGAGCAAAGAATATTTACGATACGCGACCATTCGCTGCTCCTTTTCACGATCTAAAATCACTACGAATTAAAGTGCGCCGGGGCCCTCTGACGAACAGTGATTCCTAACACACCTATGCATCATCTGTCAAGCTCAGAGGCCCGGGTGATATACCTTTTGTCCCCTGATTCTTGCCCATAAACGATAACGGCCCTGCAATTCCGGAGAAGAAAACCTCTAATCTTATTAGTGAGCATTTTAACGCAACATTCTGTTATCTCAAATATATATCTACAGCAAAATACTTAACGCATAGGTTCAACGTTCCATTAAAATCCCGCCCCGGAGAATACGGAGCGGGCCGTATAGAACTGATTAGAATTTCACCTGGTTCTTGAACACTCGGATAGAGAGAAGCGCATCTGCACCAGAAACCGGGGCATCGGGCTTGAACTCGCCGGTCGCCTTGTCGGCATCAAGGAATCCCCTCGAGGTTGCGATCATGGCGGCAGTGAAAAAGTGCTGATCGTTCCCGACATCCCGGAAGGGCGATGTGGCCCCCAGGAACTTGGTGGCCAATTTCTCGTCACCGGACACCTTGATCAGGATGTCTTCGAGCATGAGGGCAAACTCTCCCTTGGTAATGAGCTTGTCGGGCTTAAACGTGTTGTTCGATCCCGCCTCGAGACCGCGAACATGGAGCTTGAGCACCAAATCGATACTCGGTTTGAGCCAATGGTTCGCAATGTCGGTCGCAGCCTCCATTTTGATGGCCTTTTCATTCTCCATCGTTGTAGAAGATTCCGCCGGTGACTTGAAGGCAGTGTCATCGGTTTTTACGCCCCGTTTGGTAAAGAGCTTTTCCAGATCCATCTCCTGATCAAAGAGAGCGGCTATATCTGCGCGGTCGATCTTGTCGACGAGGGCTATCTTCCTGCCGATCTCGGTCCCCGGCGCGGCCCGCTGGATCTTCTGGACCAGGGCCCATTCGGCATTGGCCTCGCCGATGAACTCCTTATTTATGCCCAGAACGGTCTTGAACATGGTCTCAGCCTTGTCGAAGTCAAGGGCGACCATATAGGCCATCCCCATGAAATAATGGAGCTGCGCGCTGTTCGAATCTTTCATCTGTGCAGCCTTGAACTCATTTTCCGCGTCAGAAACCCAGCCCTTTGCCCGCTGCATGCTGTAGAGCCTGATCATGCCGATGTGTCCACCGATCCCCTTATCCAGGCGTTTCCCCTCGGACATGTTATCAAATGCGGGCTTGTACTCGCCCTTCTTGCCGAATGCCAGTCCTTTGCCGATATAACCGAGCGACGACTTGGGGTCAAGCGAGATGGATCGATCAAAGGACTTCATGGCTTCATCGATCTGATCATTGTCGAGGTACTTTAATCCATTCCAGTAATGATGCTCGGGTGAGTCCATCAGCGACGTGGGAGGTGCGATCATCCTGCTGCACGCGGCAACGAGGAGGGCAAGGGCCGCCACAAGCAATATGAGGCGTTTAATCTGAATAGACATTATCAACCTCCGATCGCTGAGCGAATTTGAAAAGCGGGGCATATCATCTCTCCCGGATGGCTCCAACACTGCAAACGCCGACGTTAATCCACCAGAATAATGACCCTGCACTTCTGGAGCATGCCCAGATTTTCGGAAGCGCTGTGCAGCATGGCTGCGTCCGCATTGGTGATGACCGTATCCACCCTCGCATCTCCTGCAGCCTTGATCGCCTTTACCATGAGGGGCTTATCCGTTACCCGCGGGTTCGCCTGTGCCTGGACAGGGTCTTTGAGATAGCCGACCATCCCCTCGCGTACGGCGTAATCCCTGCTGGCCCAGGCGGAGCCGTAGACCTCCTTACCGTCTTCGTTCAGGATCTTCGGGGCCATGGCAGGCTTTACACCGAGTCCCCGCGCGTCAACGATCAGTCCGGTATACAGTTGTCCCGGAGAAGCGGGTTCCAGGGTTCCGGTAAGAGCGGCCGGAGGTGTCGGTGGCGTCTTCGGGAGAAGAGCCTCGGAGAGTGAGCCCATAAGCCTCATCCCCATGGTCACCTCAACAGAACCGTTGGACAGGTATTTTTCATCCATGATCGTGGCCCCCTGGATGATACCGCTCACCTCGGTACTGATGACATCGCTCGTGAGAATGAAATTGTCGACCGTCGCTGTAGAATCAACCCGTACACCCCTTAAAGCCTCGAGCAAGTTCCGGTACGCAACCACCTGTGCCGCACGTTCCGCCATGGCCCTCGCCTGTGCCGCGTTGGCGGGTTGTGCCGGCGGAGCGCCGATGCCGACCGCCGTCAGCACTCCCGTGGTCCAGTTCATCTTTCCCGAGAATCCCGCTGGCTGCTCGACATCGTTGATCGTACCCATAAGCTGCGCTGACGCGCTTCCTGCCAGAATGATGGATAGGCTTAAAACGATTATTACGAAAGCTGAGGATATTTTTATGAACATGACATACCTCCTCCGGTTGATTTTGTGAAATTGATAGATCCAGGAAGCAAAATTGATCCTGACTTCACGTCCTCTGAAATACGTTTACAAATAATAATATCGATCCGTGGTTTTTATCATCAGGACACCACTCGGATAACGATGTTTCACGACAAAACAAGAGCTGTGCAGCACGACATTTAAGTACTTAAAAACTATACATAACCGCACGTTACTTGTCAAGATTGGCGGCCGGCTATAGCGCCCGTGCAAGCGTGAACGCCGTCACGTGGGCCGCCCCGCCTTCTTTAAGAACGGAAGCACATTCGTTCATAGTTGCGCCCGTCGTAAAAACATCATCAACGAGGACAACGCTCCTGTCCACCACTTCCGCGGGCTGTCTGAGCGCAAAAGCGCCGGCCACATTCCGTATCCGCTCCGCTCCCGTCAGTTCCACCTGAGGCCGGGTAGGCCTTGTCCGGTACAGGTTGTCGCAGGAGAACGCGATTTGGTGCGTCTCGCTCATCCTGTGCGCGAGGAGGAGCGCCTGGTTGAAGCCGCGCTCTTTGAGCCTGCTCGCGTGAAGCGGCACCGGCATAACGAGGTCGATGTCCATGATGAGACGGACATTCGCTGCCATCCATTCGCCCAGCGGCGATCCCAGGGTCCTGCACGGCCGGTACTTGAACTGGTGCACGGCCTCGCGCAACGAACCCTCAAAATATCCGACCGACAATGCCTGATCGAACACAGGAGGCTCGCGCCTGCACGCAAGGCACACCTGATCGGGACTGTGGGCAAGCGTCTCGGGCGAGTCGAAGGGCCTGCCGCAGCGCGGGCACACCGGCCCCTGTATCGGCATGAAATCAGCCCAGCAGGTGGAGCAGAAAAAAGGGATGTTGGAATCACCAACCGGATCATTGCAGAAGGAACAGGAGGTAGGAAGAATAAAATCGAGAACGCGACTGAGAAAGCGCATGATCCCTCAAAAACTTAAATAACCAAATAACAAATTCCAAATCTCAAATAATGTCCAAACTACAAATGCCAAACAGTCTGGTCATTGAGCTTTGTATTTTAGAACTTATTTGCAATTTGATGTTTGTTGATTGGTGCTTATCTGTTAATTGGTGATTGGAATTCCTTTTTGCCTCACGACATAATGAGGCTTTTGCCGGTCATTTCGGCGGGAATATCGATGTCCATGAGGTCGAGCACTGTCGGCGCAACATCGGCAAGGATTCCGGCGTCCCTCAACTGAACATTTTTTTTCACGATTATAAAAGGAACGGGATCGGTCGTGTGAGCTGTGTGCGGCTGGTGGGTCGTTGAATCGAGCATGATCTCAGCATTACCATGATCCGCGGTGATGAACACCACCATCCCTTCTTCCCTCGCCGCGGCCAGCACGCGACCCAGGCATTCGTCGATCACCTCCACTGCCTTGATCGCGGCATCGATCACCCCCGTATGGCCGACCATGTCCGGATTGGCGTAATTAGCGAGGATAAAACCATACTCTCGTGACGTGATATGCTCAACGAGCTTGTCCGTGATCTCACGCGCACTCATCTCCGGTTTTTTATCGTACGTGGAAACGTCGCGCGGCGACGGCACCAGCACTCGATCTTCGAGAGAGAAGGGACGCTCTTCTCCGCCATTGAAGAAAAAGGTGACGTGGGCGTATTTTTCGGTCTCGGCAATACGAAGTTGACGTATTCCATGCCGGCTCAACACTTCTCCAAGGATATTGACAAGCCGCACCGGCCCAAAAGCCACTGGCAGCTCAAATACCTCGTCGTAGGTCGTCAGACAGACAAAGGATGAAAGCCTCGGGACCCGGTTCCGCTTGAAAGCAGAGAATTCCGGATCGGTGAGCACGCGGGTGATCTCCCGCGCCCTGTCGGACCGGAAATTACAAAAGATAACTGCGTCGTTATCCCGGATCGTGGCAACGCTCCTGTTCGTTTTTTTGTCGAGCAGCACTGTCGGGAGCACGAACTCGTCGGTTTTGTCGTGATCATAACTCTGTTGGACTGCTTCGAGGGCCGAGTATTTTCTTACCCCCTCGCCCATGACCAGCGCCTCATAAGCCTTTTGGATCCTTTCCCAGCGTTTATCTCGGTCCATGGCATAGTATCTTCCTGAAACCGAGGCGATCCTGCCGATGCCGATCCTGGCAAGATATGCCTCAAGTTGCGAGATGTATTGGATGGCACTCGAGGGCGGAGTGTCCCTGCCGTCCAGAAATGCGTGGAAGTAAACGTTCTTGATCCCCTGTGCCTTTACCATATCGAACATCGCGAAGATATGGTCCATCCGGCTATGGACACCGCCATCCGAAAGGAGCCCCATAAGATGAAGATTCTCCCCGGATTGTTTGACGTTTCCCATTGCCGTAAGCAGGACCGGGTTGCGAAAGAACTCACCGTCCGTGATCGCCTTGCTGATCCGCGTCGAGTCCTGGTACACGATCCTGCCGGCGCCGAGGTTCAGGTGGCCCACTTCGGAATTCCCCATTTGTCCTTCGGTAAGACCTACCTCCTCTCCCGATGCCCGGAGTTCGGCATGCGCGTACTCACGCATCACCGCGGTATAGACCGGTGTCTTTGCCGAGGCAATGGCGTTACCTTCCTTGTTCATGTTGATTCCCCATCCATCGAGGACCAACAGCACTACCCGGTTGCTTGACATGTAGACTCCATTAAGAATACAGAAGCCAGAATTCAGAAGACAAATGAAACGATCTGCCTTCTCCTGACTCCTGGCTTCTGACTACTGACTACTGACTTCTGTCGTTCAACAGTTCTTTTCGAGATTGACCCCGAAGGTGTTCCATCTGCCGCAGTTCGGGCACCGGCCGGACCAGTCAATGGTGCGAAGATCGCAGTTTGAGCAGACGTAGGGTATGATGATCTGCTTCTTAAAGCCGAGGGCTTTTTTGAACTCCGAAGCGGCAAGGCCAAGAGAGCCGCGGCGCAGATAGATATTGCCGAGCAGTTTGTGAACGTCACGGAACTCTTTGTCCCCCCAGTCCACGGTGGAGAGGGTGTCGAAGGCCTCATCGATCATTTCAAGACGATAGAAGAGTTTCCCGAGAAAGAATTTGATCATGATGTCCTGGGGCTTCCAGCTCACCGCCTGCGTATAGAGTTCGATGGCCTTTCCCGGCTCTCCCTGTTTCAGGTAAAGGTCCTCAAGGCGGTAAAGGAGCAATACCGATGATGTCATTTTATAGGCCTTTTCCCACAGCTCGGCCGCGTCCTTGGCCTTGCCCTCATCAAGGTATATCTCGCCCAGGCCGAGGTACGCCGGGATAAAATCCTTGTCGAGCTTGATCACGCCGCGGAATATCTTTTTCCCCCGCTCAAGATCCCCGGCTTCGAGCAGAGAGCGGCCCAGCTCATACTTGAAACCGACAAGTCTGCGATGCTCGACCTCCTGCTCCGATGCGGTGAGGGGGCTGGCAACCAGCTTGCGCTGCGTCTCGTACAAATTATCCCAGTAGTTCAGCTTCTGGTAAAGGTCGCGCATCTTGATCAATGCCGTCAGGTTGGACGAGTCATTGGAGAGAATATTCTGGTACATTCCGAGTGCGTCGTCGTACCGCTTTGCTTCTTCATAGTCCGTGGCCAGCGAGAACATGACCTCCTGGTTTTCTTCATCAAGACTCAGGGCCTTCTGGTGGAGCAGGATGGCCTCCTGCGGGTTCTTCTCGCGGAGCTGGCTGATCCCCATGCGAAGGAGCGTGTCCACATGGTTCGGGTCAATGGCGAGCACTTTCTGAAAAAAGCTGATCGCCTCCGGGTTCCGCTTGGCAAGCAGGGAATTCAGCCCCTTGGTATAAAGGTCCTGGACCTTGAGTCGTTTTTTCTGTTCACGCTGGACCCGAAGCCCGCTCAGGAACCGCTTGACATCACGCAGCAGATAGAGGAGGAACACCAGACCAGCGCCGACAGCCATGGACAAGAAAAAGAAGGTGGATTTGGAGATATCGTAGGATTTGGAAGGGAGAAGGTTGACCGCAATGATCCCCTGATTTAACTCCCTCAGAAGCATTATGAATATCACTGCCGCGATCAACAGAAGGGTGACAATAAATCTCATCCTCGGTCCTTTCTCAATAAATCAATGCGAGGCATGCCTTTGATGATATCTGATCCAATACATCCTCTCAAAACCGCACTCCCAGGGTAAAGCATCCCGGGGCAGGCTTTTACGCCTTTGGAAATGACAATATTTTCCGGCAATACTCTGTCATCCCGGGGTGCCTCTATCAGGATTATGGTTTAACGTTGTTTCATAATTAATAATGATACGTCTTCCCTTTTATGATCGTAAACGCCCGGTACAGCTGCTCAAGCAGCACCAGCCTCGCCATCTCGTGGGTAAGTGTCCATCGAGACATGGCTATTGTCTTGTTTGCGCGCCCGGTCACGCTCTCATCCAGGCCCATTGCGCCGCCGATCACGAACACGATCTCCCGAACACCCGACTCGAGCGCCTTGTTCAAGAACCCCGCGAACTCGTGAGACGTGAATTCCTGACCGCGCTCATCCAGTGCCACAAGGAATGCATTCTCCGGGACTGACGTGAAGATCCGCTGCGCCTCTTTCTTTCTGATAAGCGGTGCGTCCTTGAGGTCGTGGACCTTCTCTTCCTTTAACTCCCTGACCTCACCATCCGCATAATGTTGCAGGTATCCGGAATATTTGGCGATCCCGTCCTGAATAAACCGTTCTTTGGTCTTCCCCATGCAGATGACGGTCAATTTCATTTTGACGCGCCAGAGAGCGTCCTCGGCCCTGCAGCAAGGGGGATTCGGGGGGCTTCGCCCCAGAGCTTCTCAAGACTGTAGTAGGTCCTGGTCTGCTCTTCGAAAATATGCACTACTACATCACCATAGTCCATGAGCACCCAGTTCGCCCCCGTCGCCCCTTCCACGTGTGAGGGATGTATACCGGCGTTCGCAAGGTCTCGGCCGATCCCCTCGGCGATGGCCCCCACCTGAGTGGAATTGCTCCCCGAGCAAATCACAAAATAATCACAGAGAGAGGTAAGTTTGCTGAGATCGAGGATCAGGATTTCAAAGGCCTTTTTGCTGTCCGCAGCCCCGGCGCAAAGCTGCGCGGATTCCAATGAGTTAAGCATATAACTTATTTGCAATTATATAGGTTTCGATTGCATCAGGCAAGAGATATTTGATGCTGGTGCCCGCTTTCACCCTGTTGCGGATGTCAGTGGACGAAATGTCGAAGAGCGGAATCATCTCCAGACAGATGGTAAACGCGCCGGACCGGACCATTGACTCCCGCTGGATACCCTGGTCCAGGCGTTCCAGTTCGCGTGAAGCGCTTTCCATGAAACTGATCTTCGCAAGATCACCAAAATGATATCCCGGTCTTGAGATCACGACAAAACTGCAACGTGTCAGAAGCCGCTCCCACTGGTGCCAGGTCTGGATCTCGAGGAAAGAATCCAGACCGGTGATGAAAAAAAGTTCCGTGCCGGGAAAGAGCCGCTGAAGCGCCTCAACCGTATCAACAGTGTAGGATCTTCCGCCCCGATCGATCTCGATCTCCGAAGGTTCAAAGAATGGATTGCCCCTGGTCGCGAGCCGCACCATCTCCAGCCGCTGAACAGCAGAAGGGACTTCCTCGTCAAATTTATGCGGAGGGAGAGAAGAAGGGATGAACAGTATCCGGTCCAGTTTCAACCGGCTCCGGACCTCTTCAGCCGCGGCCAGGTGGCCGTTGTGGATGGGGTTGAATGTTCCTCCGAGGATGCCGAGTCTTTGCGACAAATGACCTCCGGTGTGTTCATACTAATCCGACCGATCCGGCCTATCAGACCGATCAGACTATCTTCTGATCTGTCCGTTCCCATACACGATAAATTTGGTGGAGGTGAGTTCTTCCAGACCCATTGGGCCGCGCGCATGGATCCTTGTCGTGGAAATACCGATCTCCGCCCCAAGCCCGAACTCAAATCCGTCATTCAGCCGCGTGGAGGCATTCACAAAGACGGCCGATGCATCAACCTCACGCTGGAACCGGTGGGCGTTCCGGTAGTCGTTCGTAACAATGGACTCGGAATGCTGTGAACCATGGGCTGCGATGTGCTCCATGGCCTCGTCCATGCCGCCGACGGTCTTCACATTCACGATCAGGTCGTTGTACTCCGTATCCCAATCCTTGTCCGTCGCTTCCTTGATATCAGGGACAAGGGCCCTGGTCTTTGCGCAGCCGCGGATCTCGACGCCGGCCTTCTTCATCCTGTTGATGATCGCGGGCAGGAACGTCTTTGCCACGTCCTGATGGACGAGCATGGTCTCCATGGCGTTGCAGGTGCCCGGACGCTGGACTTTTGCATTAAAACATATCTCTTCTGCCATGGCGAGGTCGGCCTTGCTGTCCACATATACGTGACAAATGCCCTTGTCATGCTTGATCACCGGAATAGTTGAGTTCTCCGATACCATGCGTATCAAACCTTCGCCGCCGCGCGGGATGATCAGATCGATAGTGCCGTTCAGTTTCAGCATCTCCATGACACACGCGCGGTCGGGATTCTCAATGAATGATATTGCCCCTTCGGGAATGCCCGCCTCGGCGCCGGCCCTCGAAAGTATTTCGACGATAGCGGTGTTCGAATGAACCGCCTCGGAGCCGCCGCGAAGAATAACCGCGTTGCCCGACTTGAGACAGAGGGCCGCCGTATCAGCGGTCACATTGGGCCGGGATTCATAGATGATGCCGATCAGCCCGATCGGCACGCGCATCTTGCCTACCTCCATGCCGTTCGGTCTCCGCCGAAGGCCGAGCACCTCGCCGACCGGATCGGGAAGAGCTGCGACCTCGCGCAGCCCGTCTGCCATGGCCACGATGCGCTCAGGGTTCAAGGTCAGGCGATCGATCATGGCCTTTGACAGGCCCTTCTGTTCGGCGGCAACGAGGTCCTTCCTGTTCTCGGCAATTAATTTCGAGGATTCCTTCTCAAGCTCCGCAGCCATCTTGAAAAGAGCGTTGTTCTTTATCTCCGTCGAGATGTTCGCCAGCGCCTTCGAAGCTGCCTTCGCCTCTTTTGCTTTACCGGTAACGTATTGTTTGATGTCCATACAGCCTCCTGCGAAAAACACATGGATTATGGTAACAGCTTCCCGGCACCATCACGCAATTTCTTCGCATCGACGATCTCGCCGAAAATGACATGCTTCACCTTACCATCGGCGCCTATAAAAAACGTCACCGGCAGGAACAGGACACCATACTTCTCGGCTGTTTTGCCGTCGCGATCACTCAAAACAATGGGCTTGTCCACCTTCAGCCCGGCAAGAAATGCACGTATCGTGTCAAAATCCTCTTTGACGTCCACGATCACGACCTTGACGCCCTTGACTTTCAGCTCATCCACGAGAGAGTTGATGAGCGGAAGTTCATCCCTGCATCCTCCGCACCATGACGCGAAAAAACCCAGAACAATGCCGTTGCCTCTCTCTTTTCTCGTCGCACCCACATAGTCGTTCAGAGTAAAATCCTTCCCTCCGGCATCCCTGAGGGCAAAGGTCGGAGCGGTGTCATTCGTCTTGAGCGCTGCAAAAGCCGTTATTGCATACAAAGATATCGCTAATGCAATGAGTATGATTTTATTTATTTTCAAATTTATTAATTTCCCCTCTTCAATTTCCAATTTTCTCACAGTATCACCAGATCATCCCGGTGGATCACTTCATCATAGTCCTTGTGCCCGAGTACGGATTCGATCTGCGACGTCTTGAGCCCCTTGATCCGGTCCAGATCGGCCGAGGAATATTTGACCAGACCCCGGGCGAAAGCGCTTTCAGATCGGTCAACACAGGTCACACAGTCCCCGACCCTGAAGTTACCCTCTACCCTTACGATGCCGCCGGGCAGCAGGCTCCTGCCCTTGTTCATCAGGGCTTCATGCGCGCCATCATCTACCATGACCCTGCCGTTGGAGCAGACCGTGTATGCGAGCCAGTGCTTACGGCTGTCCTGCTTGTCCGGCCTCGGCAAAAAAAGCGTGCCGACTTCCGAACCTTCGAACAAGGCCTGAAGCAGTCCGTCCTTTTTCCCGTTCACGATCACCATGGGTGCGCCGTAGGAACCGACCTTTTTCGCGGTCATGAGCTTGGAACGCATACCCCCCGTGCCGAGCGACGAATGGGAATCACCGGCGTACCGCTCGACCTCGGCGGTGACCTTTTCCACGAGAGGGATCAGCACGGCTGAAGGGTCTTTCTTGGGGTCTGCGGTATAGAGGCCCTCGATGTCCGAGAGGATAATCAGAAGGTCCGCATCGGTAAGATGAACCACCATGCTGGAGAGGTTGTCATTGTCGCCGAACTTGATCTCGTCCACCGAGACCGTATCGTTCTCGTTGATGATGGGGATGACACCATGATCCAAAAGCGTCTGAAGCGTGTTCCGGGCATTCAGAAATCTTGTCCGGTTCGAGAGGTCCTCGCGCGTGAGAAGCACCTGCGCGACCTTTTTCCCATGCGTATCGAAGTTCTTCTCATACATCCACATGAGGCTGGACTGTCCGACGGCCGCCGCTGCCTGCTTGAGTGACAACGGCATGCCCTTTGTTTTCTTCAGTCCCAGCTTCGCCAGCCCGGCCGCGATCGCTCCCGATGACACCAGCACCACCTCGCGTCCCTGGGCCATGAGGGAGGATATATCCCCCGCGAGCCGCTCGATGCGGTTCTGGTCGAGTCCCTGTTCAGTCGAGGCCAGCACCGCGCTGCCGACCTTGATAACGATCCGTCGGGACCCGGAAAAGAGCGTTTTTCTGTTCATTGAATATTTTTTCATCTGTCAGCTGCGAACACAGATTAAATCCTGTGGTTTCGAGATTATCTACCCCTGACCTCTGACCCCTGGCTACTGTTTCCTGATTCCTGCATGCTGTTTAATGCCTTCAGGTTCCTCGTCTCCCTCTCCTCTTCCACACGGTCCGATAAAAACCTCAGCAGCGGCTCCAGTCCCGCACCACTGACGGCAGAAACAGGGAAGAACTTGTATCCGTTTCCGCGACAGTAGTCAGTCAGCGATTCAAGCATGTCGGGATCGGCAGCGTCGATTTTGGAAGCCACGACAGCCATATACTTGTTCTTCAGGGCCTCGCTGTACAGCTCAAGCTCGGTATTGATCTTTTTGAAATTTTCGACCGGATCGCCCGGCACGATGCCGGACACATCGACCAGATGCAGAAGGATGGACGTGCGCTCCACATGACGCAGGAACTCGAAACCCAGCCCCGCCCCTTTGTGAGCGTTCTCGATCAGTCCGGGGATATCGGCGACGACAAAGCTGGTTCTGTTCTCCGGCTTAACCACGCCGAGCACCGGTGACAGCGTGGTGAACGGGTAATCCGCGATCTTGGGCTTGGCTGCCGAGATGCGCGATATGAGCGTGGACTTGCCCGCATTCGGGAACCCCACGAGCCCGACATCGGCAAGGAGCTTGAGCTCAAGGAACAACCACTGCTCTTCTCCCTCTTCACCCGGCTGCGCGTGCCGGGGCGCCTGGTTCGTGGCCGTCTTGAAAAAGGTGTTCCCTTTGCCGCCCCGGCCGCCCTTGGCGATGATGTAATACATTCCATCCGTGTCGAGGTCAACGATCATGGTGTGGGTCTCTGCATCGTTCACGATCGTACCGACAGGCACGCGGATGATGACATCGTCTGCATCGGCGCCGTACTGGTCCTTGCCGCGGCCGCGCTCACCGTCCTTGGCACGATACTGCTGCTGGTACTTGAGGTCGATCAGCGTACCGAGCTGCTTGTCGGCCTGAATGATCACGTCGCCGCCCTTGCCGCCGTTACCCCCGTTCGGTCCTCCCCGCGGAACATAGGCCTCGCGCCGGAAGCTCACGCAGCCCGGCCCGCCGTGGCCCGCTATAACTTCGATCTTGACTCTATCGATAAAATTCGACATTATTGTTTAACCTTATGAGAAATATACAGATACCGGCCGGAAAATGCAAGCCGGAAAGGGTACAGAACAAAAAAGGCGGCATAGACATCTATGCCGCCTTCGCAATAAATTCTCTTTGTGAACCGCCTACACCTCTGCTGCGTATACGCTCACCTGCTTGCGGGTCTTGTCATAGCGCTCGAACTTCACCACGCCGTTGATCTTTGCAAAGAGCGTATCGTCACAACCCTTGCCAACGTTCTCACCCGGGTGGATCCTGGTCCCGCGCTGACGCATGATGATCGTCCCCGCGTGCACCTTCTCGCCGTCATATCTCTTGACGCCCAGATACTGCGGTTTGCTGTCTCTTCCGTTCCTTGAACTGCCAACGCCTTTTTTATGAGCCATTATCCCCTCCGGATTCAAAATCCAAATATCAATCACTAAATTACAAATAAATTCCAATTTTCAATAACCAAAGACAATCCCGTTTGAACATTCGAATTTGAAGTTTGGATATTATTCGGAGCTTGTAATCTGGAGATTGGAATTTGCTTTAAGCTGTTATCTCTTTTACCTTGATCGCCGTATAGTTCTGACGATGACCATTGGTCCTGCGGTAACCCTTACGCCTCCGGTGCTTGAAAATAAGAAGCTTTTCTCCCCTGCCCTGCTCGACGACCTCACCTGTTACCTTTGCCGATGCGAGCATGGGCTTGCCCACGGACATCGTATCGCCATCGACGATCATGAAGACATCCTTGATCTCGACCATATCTCCCTTTTGACCTTCAAGGCTCTCCACCCTGATGGTATCACCGGGTGTAACCTTGTACTGTTTTCCACCGCTCTTGATCACTGCGTACATGCCACATCCTCCTTAAGAACAAACACCGTCACTCACTCGCATTGAGAGCGCATAAAATACCATGTAACTTGTGGACTTGTCAAGGGAAAAAACAGATCTTTTATTAAAAACCCTGATTTCTCCCGGTTTGACTTATTCTCCGGCACCCTGCTACAATGGAAGTGAAGCACCACCGGTAAATCCATGCCCTACTATGAATTCACCATCAGAATATCCGACGCGTTTAGAGATTCACTCATCCGGCAGCTGACCGATAATGGTTGTCTCGGCATGATAGAATCCGATGACTCCCTCTTGGCCTATTTCCCATCAGCCCTTGACGTCGACACGATCAAAAACGACCTTGCGCTCATCCAGACCCTGCTTGAAAAAGCGGGACACCGCCAGGAACTGGCCTATGAGTATGACCTCATTCCCGACAAGGACTGGAACGAAACGTGGAAAAAGGGGTTCCAACCCGTTGACGCGGGAAAGCGCTTCACCATCCTGCCTCCCTGGGAAAAGAAAAGAAAGGGTCGGATCAACCTGATCATAGACCCCGGTATGGCCTTCGGAACCGGCCACCACGAGACCACCCGGTCCTGCCTTCTGCTCATGGAGAACTATGCGTCAAAGACCGTCAGAGAGAGCTTTCTCGACCTTGGCGCGGGTACGGGCATCCTCGCCATCGCCGCAAGAAAGCTCGGGTACCGGCATGTCATCGGCATCGATACGGACCTCCTCGCCGTTGATGCAGCGCGGGAGAACATCGTCATGAATAATGTCCCTGACATAGAGATCCGGAAAGAACGTCTTGACGAGCTCCATGAGACCTTCGACGTCATCGTGGCAAACCTCATATCCGGCGTCCTGGTCCTGCTTGCCCCTGCGCTCTTCCCGCGCATGAATCCCGGCGGTATTGCCATTCTCTCGGGCATACTCTCCGGCCAGGAAGACGAAGTGATCGAGGCAATGGAACAGGAGGGTTTGCGGTTGCAGGAAACATATCGCGACGGCAAATGGATGTCGCTTGTCGTGGAACGGGGCAGGAAAGCCTGAGTTAAATACCCTTTGCCATCACCCTTTTTAAAATGGGCGCCAAATGCGCAAAAGAGTGTACAATTACAACCGGGTTGTTTATAATTACGGAAATGATAAAAATACGACCTCTCGCGTTATTCACCACCATCCTCATTTCCTTTGCCGGGGTATTCGCGTGTTTCCCCCGTTGTGGTTGCGCCACTCCGGACTACGCACGTCAAACGGGCTTCGAGTGCAGTCACTGTCACGTCGATAGTATCGGCGGCGGTCCACTCACCCGGGAGGGGAAGGCCTTTCTTGACGACCTTAAGTCAAAGGGACTCTACCGGCCGTTGACCATGACACAGCGCGTTATACGACTTCTTGTCGGCTACCTCCACATGCTGGCGGCCATCATGTGGTTCGGGACGATCATGTATGTTCATCTCCTCCTGAAACCGGCCTACGCATCGAAAGGCCTGCCCAAGGGAGAACTGAGACTCGGCTGGATCTCCATGATCGTGCTCCTGATCACCGGGACACTCCTGACCATTGCCAGGATCCCCTCATGGGAAATGTTCTTCACAACTCGGTTCGGAATCCTCCTGGGTATCAAGATCGCACTGTTCCTGCTCATGTTTTCCAGCGCTGTTGTTGTTACGCTCTATATCGGACCAAAATTGAGAAAACAGAAGACTCTTGTTCCCGCAATGGACGGCAACGGAGCCTGCACGCTCGACGCCCTCTGCCGGTTTGACGGACAAGACGGACGTCCGGCCTACATAGCGTACAAGGGACTCCTCTACGACATGACCGGAAGCAAGCTCTGGGGAAATGGCTCGCACATGATGAAACATGCGGCGGGTAACGATCTGACGGATATTCTGAGGACCGCGCCTCACGGTGAGGACAAGATACTGGCAATGCCTCTGGCGGGAAAGCTGCTTGCTCCCGCTGAAAAGCCCACGAGGCCGTTCCACATGAAGCTTTTTTATTTCTTTGCTTACATGAACCTTATTCTGGTTTTCGTCATTACGTTTGTTATCGCGCTGTGGAGATGGTGGTAAGCGCCTTTTGAAAGACACCTGCTTTTATCGCAAACGATCGGCCCCTGCCCGGAGCCGATATGCTGGCAAGCCCTGTGATATAATTGCCGCAAGGAGTACAACGTGACCGAAGCAACCCTCACCCGCATTCTCTATATGGAAGACGACCCGGGTCATGCGCGGCTGCTTCAGAAGATCCTCCACCGGCGCGGACATGTCGTCGAAATCGCCACCAATGGTGAAGAAGGCCTCAAGATGCTCGATGCCAAGCACTACGATCTTCTGCTCCTCGATTACAATATGCCGTTCCCGGGCGGGATCGATGTCATACGCGCCCTTTCCGCCAAAAACGCGCTGCCCCCGACCATCATGGTTGCCGGTGAGGGCAATGAAATGGTCGCGGTCGTTGCCCTCATGCTCGGGGCCGCCGATTACCTCGTCAAAGACGCTGACATGAAATATCTCGACCTGCTTCCCGCAGTGATCGACCAGGTACTGTATCGGCAGCCGATCCTCGGCAATATTTCCCAGGCAAAGCTGGCCGCGCCTCCCGGCGAAAGCTTATCACACTATTTGGATCTTTCTGAGCAAGCAACGTTCCGCGCGAAGAGCCTCACACAACAATTACTTACCTTCGCTCGCCGAGACTCCCCCGTCAAGAAGCTTCTCTCCGCAAAAAAGCTGATCGATGATTCTGCCGGCTTTGCTATCCGGGGCTCCAAGTCCCGCTGCGAATTCAAGGTAGCTCCCGACCTCTGGACCATCGAAGCAGACGAGGGACAACTGGGTCAGGTGATCAACAACCTGGTCATGAACGCCGATCTGTCCATGCCTGAAGGCGGCACGGTTACCGTGAGCGGTGAGAATGTGGCTCTGACGGCGGACAATCCCCTCCTGCTAAAACCCGGGGAATACATCAAGATATCCGTGGCGGATCAGGGGGCCGGTATTCCGGAAGACAACCTCAAAAAGATCTTCGACCCCTATTTCACCACGAAAGACAGGGGAATCGGACTTGGCCTTGCCACCTGCTACTCGATCATGAAACAGCACGACGGAGACATCACGGTTGAATCAACGCCTGGCGAGGGTGCTACATTTTCTCTCTATCTTCCCGCCTCATCAGCCCAGACCGCTCCGGACTCTCCAGACACCGGTCGAGAGCCCCTGCACGGGACCGGCAGGATACTGGTCATGGACGACGAAGATATTGTCCGGGACGTACTTCACCGTTCACTCACTCATCTCGGCTATGTCGTTGTCAGTGCACATAATGGCAATGAAGCGATCACCCTTTATGAACAGGCCTTCAAAAGCGCCCAGCCTTTCGACGCCGTCATCATGGACCTGACCATACCGGGCGGCATGGGCGGCAGGGAAGCGGTGATCAAACTGCGCGAGATCGACCCGGCAGTGAGGGCGATCGTCTCAAGCGGTTATTCAGACGACCCTATCATGGCCCACTTCAAGGACTACGGCTTCAGCGGCGTCGTATCCAAGCCCTACACGCTCAAGGCCCTGAGCGAGACCGTACATTCGGTCATCTCAGGAAACGCAGCCTGAGCCTTGCCTTCTGTATGATGCACATCATAGCCCTCTCCATCGATATATGCTATCGTAAGTTCACCTAAGGGGTCGGAAACCGCAGCGTTAAGATGTTTGCAGATGACGACGCATCGCGACTCTGAACCTTGAACTGCGAAATTCATTTCTGCACACGGAGGCACCATGGAAATGCTCGACTTGAAGAAACTGATCACGTTCAAACCCGACCGGATCTCGCGCGAGATGCTTTCGGACAAACCCGAGATGCGCGTCGCGCTCATGTGCCTGGATGCAGGCCAGAAGCTTGATCCCCATAAGGCGCCGCTCCGGCTCTTGATGTACTGTGTCCAGGGCAAAGGAACCTTCACGGTGGGCGATGAAAAAAGGGAGGCCGATGAGAAGACCTGCATCTTGTGCGAACCCAATGTTTCGCACGGCTTTGCCGCCGACAGGGGAGAAAAGCTTGTGGTCATGGCGATCGTTACACCGGTCGACTGAGTTCCGGGAAGGATTGCGATCCCAGCGCCGTAGGAAGCCAAAGACTTAGAGAATCAACGAAAAGGCCCCTGTTTAAAGAGGGGCCTTTGCTTTTCAAAAGGAAGAGGCTTTTCTGAGGATAATACCTCTATTCTTTCACAACCAGTACTCGGGATATCTCCTGTTTTTTGACAGGTTGTTCACGAGCAAAGCTACAATAAGCAGAATGACCGCCCCTGCCCCGGCAGGAACGAAGGCGTATAAATACGAGAGATTGTGGATTTTTGCGCCGCCGATGACCGCGATCAGCGCAGTAGCGCCTCCAGGCGGGTGGAGTGTCTTCGTAGCAAGCATCGCGACTATGGCGAGGGAAACGGCCATGGCTGCCGCCATCCAGATATTCTCGCCCAAAAGTTGGTAGCAGACCACCCCCACAAGACCTGAGATGATATGACCACCGATGAGATTGCGAGGCTGCGCCAGAGGGCTCTTGATTGCGGCATACACCAGGACAGCTGACGCCCCAAAGGATCCGATCAACAGGGTCGAATCCCGTGGCTCAAAGTACTGCAATGAACAATACCCGCAAATGCCGATACCGATCGCTGCCCCGATCCATGACCAGACAAGTTCGGAGATACCGACCCCCGGGGGGCTCTTTGCCCCGCCTTTCATTTTCAAAAGATATTCCGAGATGCTCATAAATGAGGTTCACTCTTCAGAGAAGCACTGGACAGCAGGTAACGAGATCTTCTCCTGACTCCTGACTCCTGACTCCTGACTCCTGACTCCTGACTCCTGACTCCTGACTCCTGATACTCAACTCTTTTGCCCTATCGCCCTCACAATGTCAGCACGGGAAACAATGCCGAGAAGCTTCCCAGCGTTATCGACGACCGGCAGCCTCTTGATCCTCCGTTCTTCAAATATTTTAGCCACCTCCATGACCTCGTCGTCAGCCTTGCTCGTAATCGGAGGGAAGCTCATGACATCCTCAACCTTGTTTCCTCCGGAACGGGCAGGCACGGGCTCGCCCAGGATAGTGCGAAGAATATCCTTGAACGTGTGCTCCCTCTTCATGCCCGCAAGAGTCAGAATGTCCGCCTCGCTGATGACGCCGATCACGCGGTTGTTCTCGTCGACAACCGGCATGCCGCTGATCCTGTTCTCCGACAAAAGCCGTGCGGCCTCGTGCAGGTCGGCATTCCGCTTAACGCTTACCACGGTTGTCATCATAATTTCCTTCACGAGGACCCGTGAGATCGTCCGCTCTCGCGCATGCCGGAGAGCGATCTCATATATCTTTTTGAGATCCTCCTCGGTGATATCCATATAAGCCTTCATCTCTTTGAGTGCCGCCCTCAGGTCCTCTTCCGAAGGCGATGAACAGAGATTTCGGGGATCCATATGCCTCCTCAATATAAGGGAATTCGTCGAGTAAAGTATAAGATAAACCGGCGGCTGTCGGTATGATGCACGTCATATACTACTTCTTCTGGTCCTCGGTCCTTACGACGAGCCAGTACACCAGGCCGATGACCAGAATCGCCGCGATCAGATAGTAGATGGATTCGGGGCGTTCATGCTTGAGCGTGGCGATCATCGTCTCCCGGATCATCGTGACGAGGGCAACGCCGATGAACACGCTGATATGGAATTTGCCGCCTTTGAGGTGGGCTATTTCGGTGTTCATGAGCTCGATCAGCAGCCAAAGGATAAGCATGGACCCGAGGGCAGAGATGATGCCCCGTTCGAGATCGCCTGCGAGAAGATGTCCTACGTCAATGACAAATAGTCCGACCACGCCGAGCGTCAGGCCGATAAGCGCGAGGACAAGGACAAGGTTCATGGATTGAGAGAAGCGTTCCGAAAAAGCGATGAGCGAGCTTTTTACCTTGTATGCCGGGGAATAGATCCGTAACTCTTCCTCGATATAGGCCGTAGTGATCACGTCCAGGCTGATATCGAGGATCTTGCCTACGGAAATTATCTTGTTGGTAGCCTCGACCTTGTCCTCCTCGTTCTTCTGGATAATGCCTATGCATGCGTTCTTCACGAGGTTAACGGCCCGGTTCATGTAATGGGCATCGACGTTATGTTTGACGTGGGTCAACCCGATGCGAATAAGTTGCTCGTAGAACCGGTTGTCGTACGTTCCTGAAAAGAGTTCGCGGAACCAGACATTCTGCGCGCTGAAAACGTGCTCTTTCCTTGACTCATCGTTAAAGAATTGGGCCGCGCCTTTGGTCCCCATGATCCAGAGACCGAGAGTGCTCATAACCTCTTCGCCGTGTTCTTCCATGAGTGGCTGCAACACAGCGAGGCGCTTCTCGTCTTCATGCGTGAACCGGTAGTCGCCCTTTATTTCCCTGAAAGATCGCACGTTATGTCCTCCCCAACGTTCCGAATGATCATTCACTGTTGAACCATCGTATCGGCCGATGGATGTTCACTTTCAGCGCAAGGCTGACCATCGCTTCGTTTCTTCGGTCATTCGGTTATCTTTAGCCGCTCCAGCTGATGGCCTGCACGGGGCAGGCATCGATCGCATCCTGGCACCTGCAGGTATCGCATTTGTCGGGACCCGTTACCTGCGATTTATCGTTCACGAGTTCAAATACCCGGGGACAGACCTCTGCGCAGTTGCCGCAGCCGATACAGGTATCCTCATCCACTACCGGCACCTTTGACATCAACGCTCCTGTCTTATATCATTTCAAAGTTCTTGATGAACTGCCCGACCTGCACGCCGAGATAGACGCATTTGATGCCGTCCATGCAGGCATCGGCGTCCTTTTTTTCGAGATGGGTCGTAAGTTCCTTGGCGCCTTTCTTGAATTTGATGATATAGGCGTTCTTTTCCTTGTCAAAGTCAAGGCTGGCAGCGATGCCGTATTTCTCGAATCTCCGGATACATCTCCGTAATTTTGTCCTTTAATGCGACATTTGTGTAGCCCATGGTTTCTCCTTTCCCGGCAGGACTGTTTTCTTTGCACATCATCCGTACGCCGAATATGTTGTAAAAAGTATTAACTGTTCTTAACTGCAGGGAGATAAATATAAAAGGTCGTCCCTTCTCCTGCCTGAGACTCCACGGTCATGAGACCGTCATGTCTCTTGATGATGGAATAACTGACCGCAAGACCGAGCCCCAGGCCCTTCTGGCTATAGGTGTCCTTGGTCGAATAATAGGGGTCGAATATCTTCGCCAGGTTTTCAGCGGGGATGCCGGCGCCGGAATCCCGGATCGATATCCTCAGGTAATCCCCGTCCCGCAGCGGATAACTGTCCTTCGGTGAAATGCTCATGTTCTCTCCTCGAACGGTGAGCGTTCCGCCGTTCGGCATCGCCTCTTTTGCATTGATGACGATATTGGTAATAGCCTGCTTCATCTGTCCCTCATCAATTGCAACGCGATACAGATCGCCCGGGAAATCAAATTCCGCCCTGATATTTGCTTCCTTCAGCAGGCCGCTGATGGTATTCACCGTCAATTCCGAAAGGGAAAGTATTTTTTTCATCGGGTCTCCGCCTGTGGCAAAGGTGATGAGGCGCCTGCTGAGCTCACTGGCTATTCCGCAGACATTTTCCGCATCGTCAAGCCTGCTGTAAGCCTTGTCACCCGGTTCCACCGACATTTTGGTGACCGCTATATTGCCGACTATTACGTTCAGGAGGTTGTTGAAATCATGGGCGATGCCTCCGGCAAGGATGCCGATCGACTCAAGCATATGCCCCTTCAGGCGCTCCTCCTCCGCTTTTTTTCTGTCGGTGAGGTCCACCATGATCGAAGCATAGCTTATTGCCTTCTGCGATTTGTCCCTTATCGCCACGGCGGTCAGCTCCACCGGTATTTTTCTTCCATCCTTTGCGAGCCGGACCGTTTCGTATCCGGAGAAGAACTCCTGCGTATTCAGGAGCATCATGCAGTGCCCCAGCTCCTTCTTGGCGATATCTTTCGGTATTACATCGGTAATGGGCCTGCCGATGATCTCTTGCGCGGGGTATCCGAGCATCTTCTCTGCCCCGCGGTTCCAGACGATCGTATTGCCCTGCATGTCAATAGCACACACCGCGTTGGGAAGATTCTGTATGATCGAAGCAAGTAATCGTTCATGCTCTTCCGCTTTTTTCCGTTCCGTGATCTCCTCGAAAATACCCATGGACGCCGTGATCTTTCCCTCGGCATCGTGTATCGGGGCCGTCGAAAGGGCGACGTCGATCACGACCCCGTCTCTCCTCAGGCGCTGCGTCTCGATCGATTTTAACGTTTGTCCTTCGAATATTTTCCTGCGGAACTCCCGGAACTCCTCCTGCCTGTCATCGGGAATGAACGGGAGAGGTTCGCCGAGCACCTCATTCGCGGTCCAGCCGAATACCTGCTCCGCCGCCGGATTCCACAAGAGGCACGTTCCATCGTCGTCCATGATCGTTATCGGCAGCGGCGATGCCTTGATCAGCGTCTCGAGCCTGTGGTTGGCGGCCTGAAACTCTTTTTCGACCTGCTTGCGTTTTACGATCTCATTACTTGCCTGTCTGTACAGAATAACGCTCAGGATCCCGATAAGGGCGCTCCCGAACATTATGATAAATCCGATATTCCTGGATTTCATACCGGATACATGCCTGGCAACCATTTCAAGATCCTGTAAATAGATTATCTCCCAGCCCGGATAATTCATGATCTGAGCGCGATGGATCATATACCGGTTACCCGCGGTATCTGCGGCATGGTGCTTTATCCACTTTTTCCATGCCGGTCCATGCCAGAGGTGCCTTCCCGAACTGCTGTGAAGTCACGACGTCGGACAGTGACTGTTGAGACGTTTTCCAGAGAACGTGATAAAGCCAGTCCGCATGGCTTGAAGCAAATATCACTCCATGAGGGTCTACCATCACGACTGCTCCATCATGCTGTCCGACAATCTCTTTTTCAACAACATCAATGGATGCTTTGATCACCACGACGCCTGAAGGGCCCGTTTGTCCTTTCGCGTACACCGGGTGGCTGAAGTACACTCCCCGCTTTCCCGAGGTAACCCCCAACGCCATGTACAACGATGGAGCACCTTCCATTGATTGTTTAAAATAGGGGCGGAAGGCGTAATTTCTTCCAACGAAGCTCCCGGGCGTATCGTGGTTGGAGGAAGCAATGGTCGATCCAGACCGGCCGATCAGATAACAAACATCAACTGCCAGGGCATGTTGAAAATGATCGAGGGTCGCATTTGCGTCCCGGATCGTGTCTGGACGTACCGCCTCAAGCGCCTTGCTTATGTCCCTTATGCCTGCCAGCGAAGCAGTGATCTTTTGATAGTCGGACAGGTAAAGGTTTATCGCGTCAGCAATCACCGTTATTTCCGTATCTGCGTTCTTATAGTACTCCAGAAAGGAGCTTTTCTTGACGGAAGAATAGTAGAGGTATCCGCCTATTGATGCGGTCAGGAATGCAAGCAATGCAAATATGATCATAATAACGCGTATCTTCACTTGTCTCCCGCCCTTGATCGAGATCGCCCTCTTAAACACTGCTCCGGGAACCCGGTTGTTAGAATATATCATATTTTCAGGCTGAAAGCCGGGTCCGGGTGTGTTTTTTAACCCAGCCTTTTTTTGAACCGGAGCGAACTGAGGGTGAACACGACAACGCCGAGGAGGAAGAGTGCGAGCATCTGCGGCCAGAGAATGCTGAACCCTATCCCCTTCAGAAAGATACCCCGAATGATAATGAGAAAATACCGCAAGGGGTTGGCATAGGTAAGATATTGAAATATCGTCGGCATGTTCTCAATAGGAAACATGAAACCCGACAGGAGGATCGCGGGCATAAAGAACAGGAACGTGGCCATAAGCGCCTGTTGTAGTGTTTTTGCGACCGTCGAGATGAAGAGGCCGATGCCGAGCACGGACAAAAGATAAATGGCCGTTGACAGGGGAAGAAGCCATAACGGGCCATTGACGGGAATATTGAATATCAACACCCCAAAGATCGTAACAAAGACCATGTCCAGGAACGCGATCAAGGCAAACGGGATGGTCTTGCCGAGGATCAGTTCCGCCGGCCTGAGCGGGGTGACCATCAACTGCTCCATGGTGCCTATCTCCCGTTCGCGCACCACGGCCATGGAGGTAAGCAGGAGCGACGTCAGCATGATCACAATGGCAATGACGCCCGGGACATTATAATTCTTGCTCTTGAGTTCGGGATTGTACCATGCGCGCTGCCGAACATCGATCCGCGCCGCGGAATGCGCGTCGGGACCTGCAAGGTCCAGGGAATACTTCTTTATGATACCGTTCGCATAACCCACGGCTACCGTCGCGGTATTGGAATCCGTACCATCGGCGATCACCTGGATCGACGCGGGAATCTTTCTTTTCACGTCAGCGGAAAATCCATGATTGATCTGGATCGCCACGGCAACCGCTGCCCGGTCCAGCAATTCCTTGACCTCGCCGGGCGTTGCCGGCGAGGCAAGAATTTTGAAATATCCCGAGGAGGCAAACCGCCTGACCAGTTCCCTGCTTTCAAAGGAATTGTCCAGGTCCATGACCGCGGTCGGGATATTATTCACATCGGTCGTCACGGCAAATCCGAAAACCAGGGTCTGGAGGACCGGCACCGCAAAAATGATCGCTTTCATCCGCTTATCCCGCAGTACCTGGATGAACTCCTTGATCACCATCTGTTTTATGCGTTCCAGGGCCTTATGCATAAGATAGTTTCCCTCTGACAAGATCAGCAACTCGTTGGATGTATGCTCGCCATCACGAGCGGCCGACGAATGACTTGAATTTTGAACCTTGATCTTTCGATGTACCCGTAAAAAGACTAAAAAACACCAAAGTTGTCATTCTGAGCGCAGCGAAGAATCTCGCCTTTTCAATACGATGATAGACCCTTCACTTCGTTCAGGGTGTCACTTTCTTACTTATGACGAGACCGTCATCTTTGTTCTAAACAATCTTCTTCCGGAACTTCCTGTTCGCGACTAAGAAGACGATCACGGCAAAGATCAGTAAAAATATCGCGTCGATCACGAGGATCCTTACCGGGTTGCCTTTGAGAAAGATCCCTTTCAGCACCGTCACGAAGTATCGCGCCGGGATCAAACGGGAGATCAATTGAAGCGGTATCGGCATGTTCGAGATGGCGAACATGAATCCCGAGAGGAGGAACGCCGGAAGAAAGGTCCCCACCATCGCGATCTGGCTTGCGACGAGTTGGGACTTCGCCACAATGGAAATGACGATGCCGAGCCCAAGAGCGCCAAAAAGAAAGACGCTCGAGACCACGGCGAGAATGAGGACATTGCCCCTCAGGGGCACTTCGAAGAGATAAACAGCCATGAGCACGGAAATGACCATATCGATGAGCCCGATGAGGAAATACGGGACCAGTTTTCCGAGGACCACCTCTGACGGTTTCACCGGGGTCGCGATCAGTTGTTCCATGGTCCCCCGCTCCCATTCCCGCGCAAAGGTAAGCGAGGTGAGAAGAGCGGCGATCACCATCATAATGACCGCTATCAGGCCGGGGATGATGAAATTCCGCGACTTCAATTCCGGATTGTACCAGACCCGGACCCGGGGGTCGATGAGAGGCGTGGTCTGCCCGCCGGCCACACGCTGACCGTAAATGTCGGTGAGCGCCGAAAGATACCCCAGGGCGATCGTCGCGGTATTGGAATCGCTTCCATCCACGATCACCTGGAGCTGTGCAATACCGCCCGATGCGATCGTCTTTGCAAAGTCAACCGGTATTGAGACAGCGACTCGCGCTTTTCCTGCATCGAGGTAGGTGTCGATCTCGCGCTGGTCCTGGGCCATCCGAACGATCGAGAAGTAACCCGAAGCCGTCAGTTCTGCCGTGAGTTCCCTGCTCACGCTGCTCCTGTCGGCATCGTACACGATCGTCGTGAGATTATTGACGTCAAGGGTAATGGCATACCCGAAGATGAACAAAAGCAGCACCGGCATGAGGAATGCCATGGCCAGGCTCAGCGGATCACGCCGGATCTGGACGATTTCTTTTTTTGCGATTGCTTTGATGCGAAGAAATTTCATAGAAACCCGATTTCACCACGGAGACACTGAGTCACAGAGAAAACCGAAACGCATTTTCAACAATTAATCAGGATGGCACAACTTATGGCTGAGACTTGAGATCACTTTTACGGAGAACTTTTGCGATCTTAAAAACCATTCCCCGTGTTCATCCGTCATTAATCCAAGTCATTGCTCCGTGTCTCCGTGCCTCCGTGGTCGATTATGGCTTTATCACGCTGTCTCGATCAGTGTCACGAATACGTCTTCCAGCGAGGGCACGATCTTGTCTACCCTTTGCACGGTGATGTTCTGCTCGCCTAATGTTTTATAGATCAACGGGACCGCCACCTTCGCGTCCTCCACTGTTGCATGGAGCAGACTTCCAAAGACAGCGGCCTCGATCCCCTGTTTCTCAAGAAATCCCATCGCCTCGAAAACATGTTCGGCCTCGATTTCAAGGACGTCCCGGGTCATGTAGTTCTTCCGAAGCTCTTGCGGGGTCCCTGTTGCGATTATTTTACCGCGGTAGATGAGCGCAAGACGGTCGCAGTAATCGGCCTCGTCCATATAGTGGGTCGTAACAAAGACCGTGGTCCCGGCCCTGGCCATCTCGTAGATCATGTTCCAGAAGTTTCTGCGCGAGATCGGGTCCACGCCGGAGGTGGGCTCGTCAAGGAAAAGGATCGGCGGCTCATGAAGGATCGCGCATCCGAGCGCAAGCCGCTGCTTATAACCACCCGGCAGGGTCCCGGTGATCGTGCTGCTCATGTCTTTAAGACCCGCCATCTCGATGGCCCATGCTTTGCGTGCTTCTCTTTTCGATTCCGGAACGCTGTAGATGCCGCTGAAGAAATTGATGTTCTGCTCGACGGTAAGATCGTCGTAAAGCGAGAACTTCTGCGACATGTAGCCGATGTTCTGTTTGATGTCTTCGGACCGGGAAATGATGTCGTAGCCGCCCACTGTCCCGGTCCCGCCGGTGGGGAGGAGAAGTCCGCAGAGCATTTTTATGGTCGTGGACTTGCCCGCGCCGTTCGGACCGAGGAAACCGAAGATCTCACCCTTAGCGACCTCGAGGTCGATGTGATCAACCGCGACAAAGTCGCCGAAGGTGCGAGTAAGTTCTTTTACGGTGACGGCAACGTTGCTCTTTACCATGTTCCTGACTCCCTGAACTCTGAACTTTTAACCTTGAACCCTTGCACTGAGAACGACTTGACTCTACAGACTCTAAAAACTCTATGAACTCTATAAACTCTTTAGACTGCCCCTTTCTTTTTCCACCATCGAAATGAACACGTCCTCCAGTGAGGGCAGGATCTCCCGGAAATCCTTGACCTCAATGCCTGCATGCTTGAGCTGAACGATGACCTCGGCCGCGTTCATTTTTTTCTCAAGAGTGATATGCAATCTGTCGCCGTAAAGACTGACGCCATGGACCCCTCCCAGATTCCTTGCCAGCTCCAGGGCTGAACGCGCGTTTTCCGACCACACCTCGATCATGGGCAGGTGAAGAGAGTTCCTGATGTTCTTCGGCTCGTCCTCGATCAGGATCTTGCCATTATGCATCAGCCCGATCCGCGTGCATCTTTCCGCTTCATCGAGATACGCGGTGGATACCAGGATCGACACGCCTGCCTTAAGAAGATCGTACAGTATCTTCCAGAAGTCCCTGCGGGAGACGGGGTCGACCCCGTTCGTAGGCTCGTCGAGAAAGAGCACCTCTGGCGTGTGAATAAGCGAGCACGCAAGACCGAGCTTCTGTTTCATCCCGCCCGAAAGCTTTCCCGCAAGCCGGTCCTTGAAAGGCTCAAGGTTGCTGAATCCGAGCAATCGCTCGATGCGCGGCGGGCGTTCTTTCTTCGACACCTCGTAGAGATCGGCATAGAACAGGATGTTCTCCATTACCGTCAGGTCTTCATACAGACCGAACCGCTGGGACATGTAGCCGATCTTTTCCTTGACCAGTTCACCTTCGGTCAGGATCGAATGACCCGCTACCCATCCATCACCCGAGGTGGGGTCCATGATAGCGGTCAGGAGCCTCATGGTCGTGCTTTTCCCCGCGCCATCCGGTCCCACCAGGCCGTACAACTCGCCTTTGCGGATTTCGAGATTCAAAGCATGAACAGCAATTTTGTCCCCGAAGGATTTTGTGAGATCGGATGTCTTGATCGCGGTCATGGCGGCACCTTATGAGCACCGCGGAGACACAGGGAAAAAGCGCGGGGTCCAGGCCGGCGCATGAGAGAGGCGCATTTCCCCTGCCGATCGCGGCTGGACAATGATCTCCGTCGTGAGCTGATGCATGAGCACGGCCATGGCAATGATGAGTGGATGATTCATGTGAGAGGAAATGGCCAATATAAGAAAACGCATGTCATCTGACCGCACTGCAACTTCTGCCTGCATCACCAGGTGAGGGCAGCCGGTCGATGCATGACCATTGTTGCGTTGCCATGATCCTCCTATTCAGCTAACGATCCGAGTTCCCCCGTCGCAACAGCTCCAGCAACCGGTCAGGATCGATCGGGCGGGACAAGACGCCCTTGATGCCTAATTCCATGCCGTCCTTTGGGTCCATATCCGAGGGCTTCTCCGAGAGCATGATGACCGGGATATACACATACCGGATATCGCTTCGAAGCCGTTTCACGGAATTCGCCCAGTCAGGAGAATCATTCACGAGTATCGCGTCCGGCTTTTCTTTTCGCGTCTCTTCAACGAGATCTTCCCCCGTGGCGCTCGCCAATACATAGCCTTCCGCTTCGAGGACCTTCCGGATCAGTTTGCTGTCCGCCTTTGGGACATTATATTCAAGGACCTTGGTCTTCTGCGATCTTTCCCGCTTTCTGAATTCACCATCCGCGGGCTTGTAGGGGATCTTCATGATCACCTCATCGACGGTGGTCATCCCCTGTTCTACCATTGTCCAGGCATTTTCAAAAAGCGTCTTCACGCCGGATTCCCTGGCAGCATCCCAGAGAGTATCTCCTGTTATGTTCTTTGCCATCAATCTTCTGAGTTTTGTATCCATCTGCAGGAACTCGTAGACCCCGATCTGGCCGCGATATCCCGCGTACTGGCAGGACGGGCATCCCTTGCCCTTATAATAGGTCTTGAGATGCGGGAACTTGCTTCTGGCAAGCATCTCCGGCGGTCCTATCTCAACCCTGCAATCAGGACAGATCCTGCGCACCAGCCTCTGGGCCAGAATGCCCGTAACGCCCGAGCTGACCAGATATGCATCCAGTCCGATATCCAGCAGCCTTACGATCGTGGCCACTGAATCGTTCGTGTGGATGGTGGACAGGACGAGATGGCCTGTCAAGGCTGACCGGATCGCGATCGAGGCTGTTTCAAGGTCCCGTATTTCGCCCACCATGATGATATCAGGATCCTGCCGCAGGATGGACCGGAGGGCCGCAGGGAACGTCATATTCGTGGCCTCGTTCACGCCCACCTGGGTTATTCCCGGGATGCGGTATTCGACGGGGTCTTCGATCGTGAAGATACTTTCCGCCTCTGTTCTCAACTGCTGCAGAAGGCTGTAGAGCGTGGTCGTCTTTCCGCTCCCGGTGGGACCGGTAACAAGTATCATCCCCTGCGGCTGGCTTGCAAGCTGAATGAGCGGATGGAGAATGTGCTCCGGGACACCGAGCTTGCTGAGCGGGATCAGGCCGGACGAGTGGTCCAGCAGGCGGATGACGACGTTCTCCCCATGCACTGAAGGCAGGGTGGATATCCTGAGGTCGATGTTCCTGTTGTCGATCCTCAGGGTGCTCCTGCCGTCCTGCGAAGTGCGCCGGTTGGTGATATCGAGATTCGAGATGATCTTGATCCTCGATATCACGGAATCCTGTATCCTTTTCGGATACTTGAGCACGCTCCGCAGGTCCCCGTCCACCCGGTACCGCACCTGTATGTACTGTTCCTGCGGCTCAATGTGAATATCGCTTGCCCTGGATTTCACCGCGTCCACAATGACCATGGTCACGAGTTTAACGATCGGCGGGGCCTCGGAAAGTTTAAAAAGCGACTGCACGTTGACTTCTTTGCCATCCTCCTCGATTTCCTTGAGAAACTCCACTTCGTCGTATTGAGGGATCTCTTTCAAGAGATCCCATGAACTGTCATCCGAGCCGTAATGCTTTTCGATGGCAGCGACGAGCGCCGTTTCCGTGGAAACCGCCGCCTGGATCTTGAGCCCGGTCCGGAAAGTTATATCATCGATGGTCGACCAGTCCATTGGATCGGCCATGGCGAGCAGGAGCTTGCCGTCTTTCAAATGGAGGGGCAGCACGATCGCCTTTTCAGCGATATTTTTTGGCACCAGCTCAAGGAGTTTTTCCGATATTTCGAATTCATCACAGTCGACCAGGGGCAGTTTCTGCTGCTCGGACAGGGCTTCCGCAATCTGAACCTCGGTCGCATACCCCACTTCGATAAGAATTTTGCCGAGCCTCTTATTTTTATTTTTTCTCAAGGTCAGGGCATTCTCGAGTTGTTCCACGGTGATCAATCCCGAGTCAAGAAGCGCCTCTCCGAGCATTTTTCTCATAGCACTATCCCTTCCGCCATATCCGTGATTATCAGCCCTGAAATCAAAGTGTTTTATTATAGCACGGTGCCGCGATATTGATAAAAGTATTCCGTTTTCACTTCGTGTTCTGAACCCGGAACGCCGCCCCGGAAACCCTATTTCAATGGAATGCTCACATCAACCGGCATCCCCGGTTTCAGCTCATCGTTTACGTTCTTCACGCTCACCTTGACACCAAAGACGAGCTTCACCCGCTCTTCCTTGGTTTGCACGTTTTTTGGCGTAAACTCGGCCTCTGAAGAAATATATGTCACCGTGCCATCATAGACCTTGCCGGGATAGGTATCGGTCTTTACTTCTGCCCGCTGACCAAGTTTCACGAACCCGAGCCGGTCTTCCTTCACATACACCTTCACCCAGGGGTTTTCAAGATCGCCGATGGTAAATACCATCGTACCAGCCCCGACCGTCTCCCCTTCCTCACTGTTCTTTCTCAGCACAACGCCTTTGAGGGGCGCGTAAATGACCGAATCTCTCAGTTTTACATCGGCGGTCCTGAGCGATGCACGGGACAACCGGAGCTGCGCTGCCGCCATATCATAGGCGGACGTTGCGGCATCCATCTGCTGGGACGCTATAACGCCGTCATGATACAGCACCGTGAAGCGTTCATGGTCCTTTCGCGCTTTTTCGTACTGGGCTTCGGCGTTCGATACCAGGGCCTTGCTTTGGTTGACCACGCTTACCAACTCCGCGCTGTCGAGGGCCGCGAGCTTTTCGCCCTTGCTCACTGTCCTGCCCTCATCCGTATACAGGCCCTGGATCCTGCCGGGGTTCTTGAAGCCCATATTTACCTCGGTCACCTCGACATTCCCCGACAACATCAATGCCTCATGATCGCGGGATCTCCCGAAACGAAAATACAGTATTACGGCAATGCCGGCGGCCAGAACGATCCCGGCTATGATCAGTCTTTTTTTCATGTACGCTTCCCCTTTCAGGATAAATCAAGCTACATTATAGCAGGGAAACATAATTTTTAAAATCGGATATATTATTTATACTCTTGATGGTTAACCGGATACCTGCCGGCGTGTCGGCAGGTATGCATGTGAGCTGATCAAACTGAATTCCATTGCATCATCAGGGGGGAATAACTATAATAACGTATGCCTAAAAGGAACATGCGAAGAAACATCATCGGCACACGGATCATCCGGCGTCTGGCCGCCTTCATTGTTGTGCTCACTGCTTCATCACTCCTCTGGCATTGTCAGGCGTTTTCCAATTCCCCGGAATTGAAAGTCCATGTTATCAAGGTGCACGACGGCGATACGGTTACGCTCATGATAAACGGGAGAATGCGAAAGACGCGACTCATCGGCATCGACGCGCCGGAGATGAACCAGCGTCCCTGGGGAAGACAGGCCAAGGAACATATGATTGATATCCTTAACCATAGTGACTGGACAGTGACCATGGAGACGGACGTGGTGACAACGGATAAGTACGGCAGGACCCTTGTCTATCTCTGGACAAAAAATAAGGAATTTATTAATGAACAGATGATACGGGACGGCTATGCGGTCCTGTTCACGATAAATCCGAACAACAAATACGCCGATCGATTTAAGATGGCGGAACAGTATGCACGGGGCGGGAAAATTGGCATCTGGGGGCCGAACGGCTTGAAGGAAAAACCGATAGCGTATAGAATAAAGCACCCGAGAAAGCATTATGATTTAACAAGGTAGGATCTAATAGAGCGTACGGGGGCAGACTTTAAAATTTGGATTATTGACGCCTCTTTGGATATTTATTATCCTCTGACATGCTCGAAATCCTCGGTTTGAATACGAAGCCGACGTTTACCATGTAATCACTCGCCGCAACCAGAAAGACCCCGGAGATTACCGTAAATTTCTCGATATCCTGGCCTCATTCAAGCAGCCCTACCACTTTCACCTTTATGCCGGCATTCTCATGTCAAACCATATTCATCTCCTTGGAGAAACTTAGGATAAAGACAGCGCTCACGAGCAGTAACCGGATATCCTCAGAGCGGTCAGAAAGCTCGAAAGAATGAGATGGAGAGGTCTCATCATTGAAAAAGATATAAGCATCTCTATCTTTAAGTCTGACCCTGCTCGCTCTCTATACGCCTCCTGCCAAGGGAGGCAAGGTGAGAGTTCCTCGCGCACAAAAAAAAAGGGCCTGTGAAATCACAGGCCCTTCAATCGCGAACGGTGGGAATATTATCTTCTGCTCCTTGATTTCCCCTTCGGTTTTTCATGTAACGCTTTTTTTGGAGCTTCCTGTACGGACGTCACGGTCCAATTATTCAGGTCATGGGCTATGTTGTGGCACTCGCCGCACTTCGGGAACTTGGCCATGATGCCGGTGGGATGGGGCGAACCATGGCAATCCTGGCATTTGGGCACCATCTTATGCTTTTCTTGATGGCAAAATGCACATGCCAGGGCCGCATGCTTGGTCTTGCTGGCGCTGAGGAGGTTGAGGACCTTGCTATGGCACGCTCCGCAGTCCTTTGACGGGGTGTCGGCAGCATAGGTCACAACCGTCGGCATATGCGGTTTGTGGCATTTTTTACAGTCCGCGGCGACCATTTCAGCAGAGTGCGGCTGGTGACACTGGGTGCACTGCGGGATCTTGCGGTGAACGTCGTGGCATTTGGAACAGTCTAAGGCAGAATGCTTGCTCTTGTATTTCCTGAGCTGCTCGATCTGCGGTGTGTGACAGGTGAGGCAAGCGTCAGTAATGTTCGGCGTAAACGAAATTTTCAATGGTGTATGGGGGTTCTTATGACAGGTGAGGCAGCCCTTGAGCTCGAAGTGAGGCTTCCCCATATGGCAGTCGCTGCACTGCGGAATGGGCTTCTTCACGGACGGCGGATGACCCACATGGCAGCCCGTACAGCCTACTTCCTTGTGCTTCCCTCCGGCGTCCTTCAAATCAGCTGGAGGAGCAGTATGACATTTCACACAGTCTTCGTCTGTCAGAGTGACCTGCTGCTGTGCCCGTGCAACGCCTGAGCCGAAAAGAATCAGAGTGACCAGGAAAAATACACCAGTGATAGTGCTGTCTTTCAATGCTTTCATCTTTGCCTCCGTATGAATTATTTTGAAGCACCGCATTCCCTGGAGAAGCAGTGTTATGGTAATTTGGGATACAGCACATCTGCGTCAATCCGATGAGGACCGTCCGATAGTGTCCCAGACACCGTCAATAATGTAAAGAGACCGATTTGAGCAGGCAGTTTCTTCCGAGGTGACAGAAGCTTCTATTTCTACTCCCGCTTCTTCGATGCCTCTCCCGCCACATCCATGGTCGATGTCTTAGGCCAGTTGTTCAAATCATGAGCGTTGTTATGGCACATGTCGCATTCCGGATATTTTACCAAAATGCCCTTCGGATGAGGCGTCCCGTGACAGTCCGAACAGGCCGGTTTAAATTTATGCATTAACTTGTGGCATCCCACGCATGCCAGATTCCCGTGCTTTGATGTAGTGGCGCTGAGGAGGTTTGCCGGTCTCTTGTGGCATAAGCCGCAGTCTTTTGAACGCATGTCGGAAGAAAAAGCCGTAACCCGCGGCATATGCGCCTTGTGGCATTTTTTGCAATCGGCGGCTGTCATTCCATCCCAGTGCGGCTGGTGACACTGAGTGCACTGCGGGATCTTGCGGTGGACGTCGTGGCACCGGGAACAGTCAAGGGCTGAATGCTTGCTCTTATATTCGCTGAGCATCCAACTCTCCGGTCCGTGGCATATAAGGCAGGCATCTTTACCGGCCCCTTTCAATGATATGTTCAAAGGTCTGTGGGGGTTCGTGTGACACCTGAGGCAACTTGGCATTTCCCCATCAAAATGGTGATTCGTTGACTTCAAATGACACTTACCACACAGCGGGATCGGTTTTGCCACGCTCGGCGGATGACCTTCATGGCATCCGGAGCAAGAGACGCTCATATGTGCCCCTCCGGCCGCCGCTATATCATTCACTTGTCTTGGATGACATTTCACACAGTCTGCGTTGAGCAGAACGGCGTTCTCCTGGGAAAACGCAATGTCTGAGCAAATCAGCAAAATACATATCCCCAGGGCCATAAATACCTTGATCGCCAGACTTCTGCATTTTGCCGTGTTCATCGTTTTATATTTACCCATAACACCGATGAGCAGGGTCCCTTCTCCCCCTATCTTCATCTTCATTACACCAGAGAAAACAATAAATTTACCGCTGACCGAAATTGCCGAAGTATGCCACAGTTCTCCGAAACAGTCAACGGACAAAACGATATTTTTGTCAGGCATAATCGGTCTGGCAATATAATGGACATGCGGACATGCGGGCAGCTCTTTTGTCATCCTTGACCTGCCACCTGTCGCAGCCGTTTATAGTAAAGGCGGTCGTCGTCTTGCCGAAACAGTCCGAAGAAACCCCCTTATTTTTCGCTCAGGGAGGATATACGCTGAAGAATTTTTGAAGATCATCTCGAAATTAACTATACTGCGGCAAGCAGAGCTATCCACAATTACAGGAAAAAGTAATTTCTCCCGGGGTAGAATCCCGAATGTTGAGAAAGATAGCCAAGATTATATATTTGCTAAGCTGATTTCAGCTAGCGCGTACACATAGACGCGCCATGCGACGCGTGACGTACGCGTTCGCTACCCCTTCACACAGGCGATTGGCTTGACCCGCGCCACCTTCCTTGCGAGATGCGCATGATGCGACGCGTCCACTACTTCCGTCACGTCCTTATACGACCCCGGCGCCTCTTCGGCAATTCCCGAATAGGAATGGCCCCGCACCATCACTCCCTGTACCTCCAGTGATTGCACAACCTCCCTGCCGTGCCACTTCTTTTTGGCCTGCGTGCGCGACATGGCCCTGCCTGCGCCGTGGCAGGCTGAACCAAAGGCCTGGGTCATTCCCGCTTCCGTACCCACGAGGATATAGGATGAGGTCCCCATGGTGCCGCCGATCAGAACAGGCTGACCGATATGCCGATACTTCTGCGGAAGATCGATCTGTCCGGGCCCGAAGGAGCGGGTAGCGCCTTTGCGGTGCACAAAGAGCTTTTTCTTCTTCCCGTTGACGATATGAGTCTCCACTTTGCACGTATTATGACTGGTATCGTAGAGCATCTTGATATGCCCTTCAGGAAAGACATCGCTAAAGATCTCGCGCACCAGGTGCGTGATGATCTGACGGTTCGCCAGTGCGCAATTGATCCCGGCTGACATGGCCCCGAAATACTTCTGCCCTTCAGGAGAGTTGATCGGCGCGCAGGCCAGTTCCCGGTCCCTGATCGCTATTTTGTATTTCTGCAGCGTGAAGGCGAGGGTCTTCAGATAATCCGTCCCGATCTGGTGACCGAGGCCGCGCGAACCGCAATGGACGGATATAACGACATCGCCCTTCGTCAGTCCCATGGCAAGGGAGGCCTGTTCATCGTACAGGTCCTCAACAACCTGCACCTCGAGGTAATGGTTGCCCGCGCCGAGCGTGCCCATTTCACGATACTGCCGCTTCTTTGCCGTGTCGGAAACGCAATCCGGGTCTGCACCGTCAACCCGGCCGTGCTCCTCGATATAGTCGAGGTCATCTTTGGTCCCATACCCGTTCTGTACGGCCCATACAGCGCCGCCCACGAGCATTTCGTCGAGTCGTGAAGAAGAGAGCTTGATGAGCCCTTCGGAGCCGACGCCTGCAGGCACGCGGCTGTAAAGCTGATCAGCGAGCCTCCTGAGACGCGGCATGACCTCTTCCCTGGTCAAGCCCGTCTTCATGGTGCGCACACCGCAGGAGATGTCGAATCCCACGCCGCCCATGGAGATGATGCCGCCTTCGTCGGGGTCAAAGGCCGCTACCCCGCCGATGGGGAAGCCGTATCCCCAGTGCGCGTCCGGCATGGCCATCGACGCGGCCTGTATCCCCGGCAGCATGGCCACGTTCGTCACCTGCTCGCGGACCTTCTCATCCATTTCCTGAAGCAGCTTTTCGCTGGCAAAGATCCTGCCGGGCACGCGCATTTCCCCCTGCCGCGGGATCTCCCAGAGATAGTCGTTGATCTTGTTCAGTGATTTCGTATCCATACCGTCCCCTGCCTGTTACTCTGAAAATTCATCCACAATTCACTTTGCAAATTCCCAAGCCCAAATACCAAACAATATTCACGATCCTATTTTTTTTCTGCGCCCCAGTTCACAGCTCCGCGCAGGGCATGATTGGCGATACTGATAACAAGCCGTTTCGAGCATCGCATCACTTCCCCTCGCCCGGGGAACAGGCTCGGTCATGTCTGCCTGGCCTTGTAGCAGCATCGGCCTTTTTTACCTTGGCATGCGCTTGTGCGCGAACCTGTTCATGGGATGCAGGGGCTTCTGGAAAGGAAAGGCAAGGCAAAGCTATTGAGTCTTTCACTAAACCAAGTAGAGGTTAATTCTCCACTTGGTGGCTAAGGCCTTGATTTTGCCGTTCCCCTGCGCCGGGTAGCTCTGAGCGAAAGCCGCGCAAAGCAATGCTGCACAGATCGTAGTTGCGAGAACAAGTCAAGGCAGACACGGCCGAGCTCTTTTTAAAGGGCGAGGGTGGAGTGCTGCGAGTCCTGCGTATCAGGGAAGAGATACTGTACCTGCCCGGCATGCTGCGCGGCCGAGCGATGAGCTGCCCAAAAAAATCGATGCCCATATGGATCAGTGCCAGCTTAGACAACTTTCAGAGAACGGATTGTTAATGTATTCGTCGCCTATCCCCCTCCTGACTCCTGACCCCCGAATCCTGTCTCCTGACTCTCCTGACTCCTGCTTCTCACACATCCACCACACACTGCGCAACAAATCGCCCGTCCGCTTCCGCGACCTTAACATATGGTACGTCGCGCCTTTTATCTCGACATTCGGCTCATGCCGTTCATGATCCAGTTTTTCGCCCCAGGCCGTCCCGCTGAGAGACGTCCCCTCTATATTCACGTTAAACTTTGAGAAGACCATATGTTCGATGTCCGATAACGACAGGAGCGCATTCAACCATTCGACGAGAAGGAGTTCATGGTCCGGAGCGGAGACTGTTACGCTTCTCTTCTCTTTGGCTTCAACGGTATCCACATTCACCATCACGGAAAACAGCGCGACTGCCGCGGTGTTTTCAAAGGCCTCTGCCTCTGTTTTTCCGAACCCGCGAATGCCGATGTCCGCTTCGTGTTCAAAGGTTTCGTATTGTTTCAATAATTTTTGTTCTCCCGCGTCCGTCGTCCCTCGTCACTCGTCTCTCATCCCTTTATCTCCACACCCCGTCGATCTTCGCCCCGCAGTATTCACATTGTCCGCTGTTTACGCGATTTTCCAGGACGCTGAAGCCGATCCGCTTAACGAGCGTCTTCCGACAGCTCCAGCAGAGGGTGTCCTCCCCTTCACCCGGGATATTGCCTTCATAGACATAGCGGAGTCCCGCGTCAAAACCGATCCGGCGCGCACGCTTGAGGGTATCAAGCGGCGTGACAGGCTGGTCCATCAGCTTATATGTGGGATGGAACCGTGAAACGTGCCAGGGAATATTCTCATCGACGGATTTGATGAACTGCGCTATCTTCTTGAGTTCGTCATCCGAGTCATTATGCCCGGGGATGACGAGGGTTGTGATCTCGATCCAGATGCCGAGTTCCCGATAGAGCCTGATCGAGTCAAGCACCGGCTGAAGCCGCGCTCCGCAGACCTTTTTGTAAAAATCATCGGTATATCCCTTGAGATCGATATTTGCCGCATGAAGATACGGTTTGATCACCTTGAGCGCCTCGGGAGTGGTGTAGCCATTCGATACGAACACGTTCCTGAGCCCCGCGTCAACGGCGAGGCGCGCCGCATCATAGGCAAGCTCAAAATAGATCGTTGGTTCGGTATAGGTATACGAGATGCTCTTACAGCCGTTCTTGAGCGCGGCTTCGACGATCTGAGAAGGGGACATCTCCTCACCCGGGACCGTTCCGTCCCGGTCACGCGGAAGTTGGGAGATATCAGCGTTCTGGCAGTGCATGCAATGGAAGTTGCAGCCGGCGGTCGCGATGGAGAACGACAGGCTGCCGGGGAGGAAATGGAAGAGCGGTTTTTTTTCGATAGGATCTATGTGCCCGGCGATCACCTTATCATAAACAAGGGTGTACAGGATGCCGTCCCTGTTCTCGCGAACGGCGCAAATGCCGCGTTTGCCCGGCAGGATCAGACAGCGATGGCTGCACAGACTGCACTGTACCTTCTTTGCTTCTCTCTGCTCCTGGAACATTGCCTGTTTCATCATGCGCAACCTCCCTCACCCCGCAGGACGAAACCATTTGTGCCCCGGAGACTCGAGGTCAAAAAGTCCGGCGTTCGTGTCATTCCGAACGAAGTGAAGAATCTGTCACCGGTGTTGATGAAGAGAAGATTCCTCCTGTTGGTCGAAATGACGAAACTGTTCTTTTCTGACTTTTACAAGAACTTCATTCGATGTTTTCGCGCGTTTTGACGATAACCTAGTCTGCACATCACTACGGCTGCTGAAATCCCTTCTCCGCCCTGGTCTTATGATCGATCGCTTCCGCCTGTATCCGGATTTCGCAATTCGCGCAGATGATGTCCGGGGAGGGTTTACTGCAAACCAGACACCGTCGGTCCTTCCCCTGCTTGATCCCCTCTGCGTCAAAGATCATCTGCAGAAACTCGCTCTCCGTCACGTGTCCTTCCATCTGGAGGTTCGCACCGAAGATCGTCATCGGCAGTTTCTTGATCTTGTGCTTTTTTATGACCTCGGGGAAATTATCCGCGACAATGATGTCAGTAGATATGTATCTGTTCTCGAGCGCGAGACCTATAGCGGTCTCGGCCACGGGCCGGCACAGCGGGCAGTCGCTTTCGACAAAGACCTGTATCTTGACGTCATGGTCAAGGTGTTTCAGGACGCGCCTCACGTCCTCCGGGAACCATACTTTTGTGTTGGAAAGAGACTGGACCGTGTCCACGAGTATTTTTAAAAAAACGTCTTCTATGAGTCCGTAAAATGCGGTTGTTTCTCCATCCCCGCCCTGCAGCACGATGGCCGGCACGCGCTCGATTCCGTATTGAAGCGACTTGTCCCGGTCCATGACCAGATCATAGGATTCAAGGGCTATCTTGTCGAAATGCGCCTTGATGGCCCGGGCAAGGTCGGTCATTTCCGGACAGGCCGGGCACCCCGTGTCGCTCGTGAAGAGGACCAGCCGGACGGGCTTGTTGAGATGTTTTTCCGAAGTTTTGACGATTTCCAGCGATCTTTCCGATATCATGACTATCACCTCATCTCAGTCTAATACACTAACCCGGACAAGCCGGAAACAAAAGACGTCTCTCGCAGAGCGCACGGAGAACGCAGAGTTAAATCAAGATCATTAGTCTTGGTTTTTCCCCAAATATTTTTTTCTTTTCTCTGCGAAATCTGCGTCTCTGCGAGAAAATTTTTGCCGTTTTAAGATGAATTTGATTCCTTCGTCAGCAAGGTATTCTCATTGCCCTACTTATTTTAAGCTACTGCCCCCGGGGGCCATGTCAAGAAGCTTCAGTCTTTGATGGTATATTTCTTCAGTTTATACCTCAGCACCCGCTCGCTGATCCCGAGCTTTTCCGCGGCGCGCGTCTGCACGCCGCCTGACGCCTTCAAGGCCTCCAGTATGATACCGCGCTCAACGGTATCCAGCGTCTCGTTCAACGAGCCCTTCAAAGTCTGTGCTGACAGCTCAACTTCGCTCGCCGCGGTCCTGACATGGATCGGAAGGTCAGCAGTGGTAATGACGCCCTTTTTGGCCAGCACAACGGCACGCTCGATGATGTTCTCAAGTTCGCGCACATTTCCCGGATAGTTGTATCGTATGAGCAAATCACGTGTCTCCGCCGAAATGCCGGTGATGCTTTTATTGTTTTCACCATTGTATTTCTTGATAAAAAAGTCCAGAAGGCCCGGCACATCCTCTTTCCGTTCGCGCAGCGGCGGGATGACCACGGAAACGACGTTGAGCCGGTAATACAGGTCTTCCCGGAATGCCCCCTCTTTCACGGCTTTTTCAATGTCCCGATTGGTGGCGGCGATCACGCGCACATCCACCTTGATGGTCTCGTTCCCGCCGAGTCGCTCGAACTCCCGCTCCTGCAGCACCCGAAGGAGCTTTACCTGCATTCCCGACGTCAGTTCGCCGATCTCATCAAGGAACAGCGTACCCCGGTCAGCCGCCTCGAACCTGCCGATCCGCCGCGCCGTCGCGCCCGTAAAGGCCCCCTTCTCATGTCCAAAAAGTTCGCTCTCGAGCAGCGTCTCGGGCAGGGCGGCGCAATTGACCTTGATAAGCGGGGCGTTCGCGCGCGGACTGTGATAATGAATGGCCTTGGCTATCAGCTCTTTCCCGGTTCCGCTTTCGCCCCGAAGCAATACCGTCGCGCTGCTGGCGGCCACGCGGCCGGCCATATTCAGGACTTCCTCCATGGCATGGCTCGTGCTCACGATCTCATCGAACTTGTACCGTTCGATCAGCATTTCCTTGAGTTCAGAATTCTCCCGGATCAGGTCCCGGCGCTCCGATACCCTTTCGATGAGCACCACCAGCTGGTCAAGATCGATCGGTTTGGGAAGATAGTCATAGGCGCCGGCCTTGATGGCCTTGACCGCGGTCTCGATAGTGCCGAAAGCGGTCATGATGACGACCGCCATGTCGGGATTTATCTTTCGCGCCTCTTCCGAGGTCCTGAGCGCGTCCACCCCGGGGATATTGCAGTCCGTCAGGAACATGTCATAGCGATCTCGACCGATCTCATCCACGGCCTCCTGCACGGTGCCCACACCCAGAACGTCGTATCCCTTCCCGTGGAGATGGTCTTCGATCCGCTTGCGCTCCCGTGCCTCATCATCCATGATCAATATACGGGCTTTTTGCATTCGATCCCTCTTCGTGCCAAACCCTACTAACCCGGACAAGCCGGAAATCATTTTCAGCCACAAAAGTCACAAAAAAACACAAAGAACACAAAGAAAAGCGAAAATAAAACAGAATTTATTCATGTTTTCAAGCACTCTGCGCCTTCTGTGCTTTTTGTGGCAAAATATTCTTGCCGTTTTGAGTAGAATTTGACTCGCAACTTACGTAGTAGTCACGGCAATTCTCAGTAACCCGGCGCCATTATCGCAACAGGCTTTGATAATATCTTATCATATAAATCGAGCACAATACCTTCTCGCAGTCCCCAGTCACTCACGACCATCGACGAAAAACCTGAAAGCTCCATGATCTCCTGTACGACCACGGCCCCGGCCAGAATGATATCTTCCCGGCCATGCTCCAATCCGGGAATTGACCTTCGCTCTTTGAGGGTGCTTGCAGCCAGCCTTCGAACAATCTCGTTCACTGATTCCCTGCTCAGGATATGCCCGTTGATCTTGCGGGGATCATATTCCGAAAGGCTCAGGTCCATGGCAGCGAGCGTCGTGATCGTCCCTGCAGTGCCGATAAAGGCTTTGCCGGGTCCGGGTTGCATCATGCCTCTGTGCTTATCCAGACTGTCTTTGACCGCGCGTCTGAGCAAAGCCATCTCCGCTTTTGTTGGCGGATCGTTTTTCGCATATCGATCGGTAAGATAGACCGCTCCCAGGGGCAGACTCACGATTGCTGTCTCTTCCGCGGGGCGCGTCTCGATTATCTCGGTACTGCCCCCGCCGATGTCGATGACAAGTGAGGAATCGAGCGCGTGCCTGTGCGGCCCCACGAATCCCTTCACCGCACGGACAACTCCGGCAAGCGTAAGTTTTGCCTCTTCTTCCCCGGTGATGACCCTGATATCGAGACCGGTCTTCGTCTTTACTCTTTCGATGAATGGGACGGCATTTGATGCGCTCCTGAGGGCGCTCGTCCCGACCGCCGCGGTATGGAGCGCGGAGTAACGCCGGATATTCTCCGTGAAATCGCCGAGCGCTTTCAGCGCCCGGTCCTCTGCATCGCGGGTGAGCATCCCCCCCCGGTCAAGGTCCTGTCCCAGGCGGATGACCCTTCTGTCTGAATAGATCTCATGAAATGAACCAGGTCTGGTTTCGGCAATGAGCAAGCGGAGGGTGTTGGTACCGATATCGATCCCGGCAAGGATCATGACACGATCAGTTGCTTAAGCCTTTCGTGGTATGTGCGAATACGCATGGCGAGCAGTTTGCTAATGACCACGAGGGCCCTGGCGGCCACCCCCGGCTCCAACTCGGTAAGCGTGATAAAATCCTTTCTCGTTAAGAGCAGGAGTTCCACGTCCGTCTCTGCCCGCGCCGTCACAAGACGGTTCGTTTCCTGGATCAGAGCAAGTTCGCCAAAGAACTCTCCCGGCTTGAGAAGCAAGAGCCCCATCTCCTCACCCTCTCCCGCCATCATCGATATCCTGACCTTGCCGCTCTTTACGATGTAAAGCGCCTCGGCCGGCATGTTCTGGGCGAAGATAGTGGCATTCGCATTCAGTTTGCGCTCTTGAAACAGATCCAGAATATGCTCGATCTTGCCTCTGCCGGCGCCCCTGAAGAGCATTGTAGAGAGTAGGAGTTCAAGGTTAGTCATGATTACCCTGCGTATTTGTATATGTATAGTATAGCGCTGTCAACGGGATGAGGCATTATAGGTTGGCGAATTTTATTTGTCAAGATACATTGAAGGCTGAAACGGGGAACACAACCCCGGACAAGCGGGCGCATTCAGAAAGATACTTTTCCTGGACAGCCGGGTCCGCGGCAGCCGGGTGAAAGCTTCGGGGTTGTTGATGATAGAAATATCTTCCCGAGACCAGTACTTCCCTCTCCTGGCTTACTGCCAGCCATACCTGAGTCCTCGACCCTTCCTCGACGCTCACAGGCGCTACCCGCCCTCCCATCTTCGTGGCCGCCCAGCCGGGCTCCATTGCATTGGACAACACGTCGGGCCATTTGCGGGCCGCGGCAAAGGCAAGGAGGACGACGTGCAGCTTCGTATCCGCGTAGGTGCTTGATATTTCCTCCGGCCTTCTGCTCCGCGTCAGATCCTTCAGGGAACCGTCGCCGCTTCGATGCAAGCCGGAGCTCGTATAGATCAGGCGCTTCGGCCTTATGATCAGGCAGGTCAGGATGTAAGGCGCCAGGGAGTTCACTGCGAAGATCTCCGGCAGGCCGTCGATGGTCCGGCTGCTGAGGGGAACATGATAAACGCCGGCATTATGGATCACGGCATCGAAGGTCCCAGGTCGTTCACCCGGTCCGCAAGGGACTTTGTTTCCGCGATGCTGGCGAGATCGCCAACAACTGCGCCAATCGCGCCCTGAACTTTGGAAAGCGCCTCATTCGCCCGCTGTTGATTACGGCCATGCAGCACGACCTGGTGGCCTTGCGCGACAAGCATTCGCGCCTCCATGAGACCAAGACCGTCAGCAGAGCCTGTAATGAATATTCTTGCCATGGAGTTTTCCTCGGTGAGTACGGTTTCGACGCCCCTCAGTATCTCACGGCCGTGTTCGTTCTCAACGTATTCTCATAACCTTTCAAATCTACTTCATCTTGAGTCCGCCGTTTGCCGGGGAATATTCTCCGATTTCTTTCCCGCTTTTCTGGTCGATGACCAGGACGACATTCTTTTGCGCGTCTTCTATCTTGTAATAGGCCCAGACGACGTTGATGATATCTTCCTTCTCCTCGGCCGAGAGCGAGATGAACTTTGGGCCCACACGTACGCGCGTAATGGGGCTGCTATCATCGATGCTCTTGATGAGTCCAAGTGCGATCGCATTCTTCATGAAGGCCAGTCTTTTCTGTTGTATTTCCGGATCGCCTTGATGAGCGGTAGATTTTGGTGCCGTAGCCGTCGAGGTCAGGGCTTCGGCGTTCGCTGAAAGAAAGGTCAGAACCAATCCAACTCCGATAAACCATTTCCATCTGCTAGATAAATTCATTTTCATCGACATGTCTTCTCTCCCGTCTCGCCCTTTCATGAAATGAATACAATAACGTCGCTATTATTATAGCGCAGCAATGGGCCGGTTTGAAATCTTAAGAGGTCTGAAATTTGCCGCAGAGGAACGGTGGTCACGGAGAAAACCTCTACCCATGATATATTCCGAAAATTCCGGCTCTCATACAAGCCTTGTTCTTTTAATAAAATCTCCTTGTCGTCTAGTTGCGCATATTGTAATATATACCCAGACTCAAATCAACGGCCTGCGGCCAACTAAGGAGGAGTGTAATGGAACCAAAGAAATTTTTATTCGTCCTGTCCCATGCAACGTCAAATCCCATGGAAGTGATCGTCATGCTTAAAATTGCGTCCAATATGAAGGCATTCGACGACACGGCAGAGGTGGCGGTTTTCCTTGTCGGTGAGGGCGTCCAGCTTGCAAAGAAAGGCGTGGGAAAGACCATATCCATGGAATTGGAAGGCAGTCAGGTCAATGTCGGCGAGCTGATGGACATGACGCCCGATCTCGGCATCAAGTTTTACGTCTGCCATGCCTTCATGCCGCTCTATAGCATCGCCAAGGAAGAACTCATCGAAAATGCGGAAATGAAGGGAAGTTCCTACCTCGGCGAGCTTCTCCTGGCCGGCTACACTCCCGTTCCGATGGCGATGTAGCTGCGATCCGGCCTCAGGCTATGAGAAGAATCTATAAGGGACGTTGTGTCTGAAGTGGATTCATTATCCTGCTTTTTAACTCAATCTAAGACACAGCGTCCCTTTTCATTTCCCGCATGGGGTTTACTTCTGAACCCGCACGTCCTTTGTTGCGAATACGCTCTTTACCCTTCAAGGCTTGCCCACGATCTGAAGCGTCCTCGAGTCTCGCTTGCCTTGGTAATACTTGTCAAGGACGCGTCCGAAGACCGAATGCGGACCAGACACAAGCTCGAACAAGGTCATTGACGATTGAAGCTTCCAGTCGTCAGGGTGTCCAAAAATATCCGAAGTTGGTTGCCCCGAAACAGCCAGGACCGCTTCTGCGCTCTCCACGAGCCTTGCCCCCAGAACGGGATGGCTGAGGTATTGCCGCGCCTCGTCCAGGCTCTTAATGGAATAGAGTCGTGTTGTTGGGCTGTGCCCCAATCCGTCGATCTGCGGGAAGATGTACCACATCCAGTGCAAGCGCTTCAGGCCGTCACGCAGCTCAGCAAGGGCGCGGTCGTAGACACCATTCTGCGCGCTGATGAAGCGGTTGAGTTCATAGGGGTCATCAAGATCAACAGTATCGCTCTCTTTTGCCATACCGTCCTCCTCTCATCACTGGCCTCGCTGTAAAAAGATACAGGGTGTCCCTGTACGAAGCGTAGCAAGAACAAGGGAGCATGTCAACTTTGGAGGGAATGGGAATAGCGGCAAATGTTAGGAAGCAGGATCGGGCCTGAGGACGTTCTGAATCGGAAAAGCAAACGTGGCAAGAGCAGGTCTATTGACACCCTCTTCCCCTCCTGGCTGACATCCGGTATAATGATACCCATGAACGCGAATTCCTCTGGTCAAGTGACAAACAGCCGGCTCATCTGGCTCGCCATCTTCGGCATCGCCATGGGCCTCCTCGAGGCGATCGTCGTGGTCTACCTGCGCGCGCTCTATTTCCCCGGCGGTTTCGGCTTTCCCCTCCGGTTCATTCCTGAACAGATGCTCCGAACGGAGATACTCCGGGAACTTGCCACCATCGTCATGCTCGTTGCGCTTGCCGCGGCTGCGGCAAGAACGTTCGTCCTTCGCTTCGCCGTCTTTCTCTTTAGCTTCGGGGTCTGGGACGTCTTCTACTATGTATTCCTCGAGGTCCTGCTGGACTGGCCGCACTCGTTCTTCACCTGGGACGTGCTGTTTCTGATCCCCGTAACCTGGGTCGCGCCGATCCTGGCGCCGCTCGTCTGCGCGCTTACGATGATCGGTCTCGCCGTCCTCTTGATCGCGCTCCATCGGCAATACGGCAGTGTCCGGACCGGGCGACTGTCATGGCTCTTCATGGCAGCGGGCGCGGGTGTGATAATTTATACGTTCATCGGAGACTACGCGGGGATCGTCATCAAGGGAGGATTCGTCCCGGACCTTGCAGGTCTGACAAACAACAGTGTCTTTCAGAAAGTCGTCGCCTCCTTTGTGCCCGTCCACTTCAACTGGCGACTTTTCTCTGCTGGAGAAGCGCTGATCCTTCTGTCCGGTTTCGTGGTGTACGTGAAGACCGCGAACAAATGATCTTGCAACGGGCGGTCAGGAGGGTGACGGGAAAATACGATGCGTTTCCTAACGAAAGGGCCTTGTATGTACAACCCTTCGCTCCGATAAACAAAGGTCGAGGCCAAGGGGACATTATATCGAGTACACCTACAACAGTGTAATTGTAGACAGTCTGAAACTGTCACAAGATACCGATGGTATTACACATACCTGACAAGTGGAAAGACATTCGCCAAAGAACAGGGGTGGAATGATCTATCAATAAACTTAATCCAGCCAGCTGTCACTATTTGCGCAACCTTTTGTATAGCTCTTCAAGATTGTGTTCATGCGCCAACTCTTCCGCTGCGAAGCCTTCAAAAAGTTTTTTTGCCTCTGCGTTCGTTGTAGCACCGGCCGCCTTTAAATAGAACTCATAGGCCTTATGCTCTTCCATGATCGCCATCTTAAACGTGTTAAAAAGAGTATCGTTATCCATTGTGCCTCCTGATCTTCCCTTCCCGGGTTGCATAAGTCTCACTTCCTTATGAAGTATAACAGACAAAGGGCTTATGCGCAATTAGTTATGTCATTATGTAAAGTTCAAGTTTGTCATAGACTCCCATGCAGGACTCGAACGACCAAAACTCATGTGAAAAATACAAGATGTACTGTACACCTTCAGGCCAATTCAGAAATCGTTAGGTTCAGGAAGACATTATTGCTCAATGGAATTTTACCTTAATTTAATGTTTCTTCGCATATAAGCCATTTTGCCAACAAAAGAGATCTCCTCTTTGGTAAGGGATTGCGTACTGAAAAGATTTCCGTATATGAATGATGATTCTACGTATCATTGATTAACTTTGAAGATCTCCAGTATGGACACAGAAGCGACTGCAATCGAGAAGGCGCAGACCGCCCTGAACAACTGAATTGGAACGCCGAAGAGCGGCGCTACGATCAGCCCTCCGCAGATTGCGTAAGCAGCCAGCCCAGCTGCTAATATGATGAGACCTCGATTTAATTTCTTATTGCCCAACGGCTTCATGGTATTGATCAACGGGATAAGGCTAATCGCGCTGAGTGCTGATCCCATGAAGCCAAAGCTGTATCGAGCAATGAGTCCGGCTTGACGAATATCGGATATTTTGAAGAGATAAAGGGCGGCGAGATAAACAACAACCAGAATGGTCGGAATTGCCCTGGGGCTTTTGTTTTGGGAGTTTTTGTAGGTCAGTACGTTGATTCCAAACTGCAACAGCAATACAAAAGAAAAAATCAGGAAAAGCTTAGAGGTATAGAGCAATCCGACATTTACTGGATCGCCGAGCGTTTTCTCAATGAACCTTGTCCAATCAATGATCTCGGTTATTCCGTGTGTGAGGCCGAAAGCGGCCAGCAACCAGAACGACGATACCAGAGTATACGATGTCGCCCTTGTAATGCCTGCGATAACGAGAACCGACATCGCAAGAAAACTCGCGCCATAAATTAAATAGATGTAAAAGCGTACGTCACCAAACAATACAGCCATGCAGCCCTCTCGAGATCAAATTATGATAGCATCAGCGAGGATGTAATGCTTTTTTGATAATTATAGATGAATCCGAGTGGCTAGTAAAGAGCAATGATTCAACATGTAATGTGCAATTTCAAAAAAAATGCAACGGCTGTTTAGTTCAGGAAGTTTTCTTGACAGGGGGCAACACGAACATCTTAGGGTCAGGTCTTTACTGTTGACATTCCCTTTTTCAAACCTTTCGGTCCTCTAAAAAGCCTTTACATCCTCACCACGATCTTCCCGAAGAACTGCCGGGAGAGCAGCTTTTCATAAGCCTTCCCGGCGTCTCTAAAGTCGAACACGGAGTCGATGACCGGCTTGAGTTTCGCCGGGGTCAGCTTCAGATACTGAAGAACAGCGGCCTTCGGACCCACGTAGACGCCGTGGATCGAAATGTTCTTTCCGAAGAGATAACGCAGGCTCACTTTTACCTCATCCCCGGAGGTCGCTCCGAAGGTCACGAGTTTGCCTCCGCGTTTGAGACACTCCAGGGACTTGTTGAAGGTGTCGGCGCCCACGTGGTCCACGGCGATGTCCGCAAGCTCGCCCTTCGTGACGCGCTTCACCGCTTCCGCAAAATCTTCCTTCCGGTGATTTATGACAAAGTCGGCGCCGAGTGCCTTCGCCTTTTCTGCCTTCCAGTCGTCGCCCACGGTCGTTATGACCGTCGCATGATAAAGTTTGGCGACCTGGATGAGCGCCGTGCCCACGCCGCTTCCCGCCGCGTGAATGAGGACCGCATCGCCCTGCCTGATGCCCGCGCGCATGACGAGCGAGTTCCACGCCGTGGTATAGGTGACCCCGAAGCACGAGGCCTCCTCGAACGAGAGGCCTTCCGGCTTTTTGAAGATATTCCCTCCGGGCGCCGGACATATTCGGCGGACACGCCCGGCGTCGCGACGCCCAGGATGGAAAAGCCCGCGCATTCATTATCGCGGCCGCTCAGACACCGTTCGCACACGCCGCAGGAAAGCCCGGGGAAAACGATCACCTCGTCTCCCTGCTTCACATGCCGGACGCCTGGCCCGGCCTTTTCAACGATGCCCGAGGAATCGGAGGCGAAGATATGCGGAAGCGGTATCTTGACCGGATAGCCGCCGCTCATGACCCAGACATCGAGATGGTTGAGGGAAAAGGCCTTGACCCTGACCATGACCTCGTTACCGGAGATCTCCGGCGCTGGAAGCTCGCCGACCTTGATCGCCTGATAACCCTTTTGTTCGTTGTAATAAAGAGCCTTCATGGACGTCTCGTTACCCTGCCTGCCAGTATACCTATCGGTAGCCATCAATACATCCCTGCTACATATATTTTTACGCTTCCGTGCAAGATCCGTCAAGCTATAAAACATCGTACCTGTCCTGCAGGATTTACAACCATACCCTCCCGATACTAAAGCCCGTACCATTTTGGGGACGTTGTTGTTATTTGATAGATGAGAAATATCCGAGCGTACCCAAACCATCACATTAGTGTTTACGCAGACTAAAGCCCGCGCCTACCGATGCTAAGGTCAGACAAGGCGAGAATAACGCATTTTAATAGATGGGGCAATCGGGAACATCTTTCGGGGACGTTCTTGATCTCGCTCTATCGGCAATACAGCAGTGTCCGGACCGGGCGAATGTCATGGCTCTTCATGTCAGCGGGCGCGGGAGTGATATTTTATACGTTCATTGGAGATTATGCGGGGATCGTCATCAAGGGCGGGTTCGTCCCGGACGTTGCAGGCCTGGCAAACAACAATGTCTTTCAGAAAGCCGTCGCCTCCTTTGTGCTTGTACACTTCGACTGGTGGATTTTCTCTGCTGGAGAAGCGCTGATCATCCTGTCCGGTGTCGCGGTGTATGTGAGGACCATGAACAAATGATCGTTCAACGGGGCGGTCTGGAGCCCGAGCTGAAGGATCGGGTCATTTCCGTGAATTCCACAAACAAAGCAGGGCTCCGATTACAGAGCCCTGCTTGTATCTCGCAGCGTGGCTACGGTATCAGGGTAAAGTATTGAGTCACATCTCCCGCTGAAATGTCCTCATTGACGGATTGGGTCTGGTATCCGCTTGCTGACGCCTCGGCAGCGTACAGGCCTGCAGCTCCGGGTTGCGGCGCAAGTAAGATCGGGACCGTGCCGGCGCCATAACTTCCGAGCAGCGGAGGGACGATGGGGAGCGCGACCGAGTATGCCCCGGACAGCAGGTCTGCTCCCTGCGATCTCACGGTAACCGTCGGACCTGCCGTAAAGGTCTGCTTCGCCGCGAGATAAGCTACCGTATCCGTACCAGCCGGATTCAGCGTGATGGTGCCGCTGATGTTTTGCACGGACGAGGTCGGTAAACTGATCGGCGACGCGCTGGTGCTCGTGATCGTCGCGCCGGCCGTCCCGGTGGCGTTTGAGACCGGGACGCCGCTGATCACGGCCGTCGCGTGGCCGTCAGCGGTGATAACGACGTCATAGTTCCCCGCATCGAGGTGAGAAAGAAAGAACTCTCCAGTCAACTGGTCCGGCACCGTCGAACGAACTTCCACGCCGCCGACCTGTGCGGAAGCAATCACGTTGCTGCCAAGTAAGGAAGTATCGACGAACCCATCGATGCCGGTGAGCAGGGTCGGAATGACCTTGATCACGGGCTTCAGCGCGTAGCTGCCGTTGCCCCGCGTAACGATCGATTTTAAGGCATCGAAATCCAGCACGAGGTCGACGTGTTGACCGGGGGCCACATCGAACTCATGGATCAATTTAATACCGCTTTGCACCGCGCTCGGCGTAAAAAGCGGGATCTCGGTCGTTGTGCCGGAGGTCACCACCGAGTTGGCAATGTTCGTCCCAGTGTTCATGGATAGCACGAGGCGCAGTTGGGTATAATGACCCGCCGGAAGCGATGTCTGTCCAAGGTTGTCGAGCACTCCATTAGTCAAATTCAAAAGATTTATTTTCCGGGGTGGGGTGAGCGTGATGTCCGACCATCCGGAATCATTGTCCGAAGCCGTCGAGCTCTGGTGCACCCTGACCATGCTCACCGTCACGTGGACCGCGTCAAAACCGGTAGCCGGCGCATCGGTAATCGAAACGCTCAGGGTCCCAGATTGCTGGGTACCCGATTGGTTACTGTTTGAGTTGCCGCATCCCGATGCAAGAACGGCCAGGATTGCCATAAAAGAGAGTGCTAAACACAGTTTGCAGTTATTCATTTGATTTCCCTCCTGCCATATTATTAAAACTAAGAAAATAGATGCTCTGAAATAGATTCTACATCGTTTTTTGTATGCTGACAGCTTTTAGTATCAATAAGACGAATAAAAAATGAAAAGGTTACAATAAAGGTTGGAACGGAAAGCATAGTATAAACAATGAAGGTATTTGATTTTTTGGGGAAAGCGTCGTTGAATCGATCAGGGATTCTATTTCTTTAATAATTCACTGATAGCGGTAATGACTGCAGCGGCAACTTGCGTTTTCGGCAGGGTCGGAACCTCGGTCCTCTTCCCGGACCGGTCAATGATCGTCACGGCGTTCGTATCAACGCCGAACCCCGATCCGCTCTTGAGCAGGTCATTGACGACTATCATATCAAGCTTTTTGTCTTTCAGCTTTTTCTCGGCGTTCCGTTCAACGTCGTCGGTTTCTGCGGCAAACCCTACCAGCATTCGCTTTCCCCCGGCCTTGCCGAGTTCGAGCAGGATATCCTCGGTCCGTTCAAGCTGAAGCGTCTGGGCCGCGTCTTCTTTTTTTATCTTACGGTCCGACGTCTGGAGAGGTTTGAAGTCGGATACCGCCGCGGCCATGATCACGATATGACTGCGATCGAGATGCTCCGTTACCGCACGATGCATCTCCCCGGCGCTGACCACGGATACCACTTTCATTCCGCGCGGCGGCGCAAGCTGTGTGGGGCCGGATATCAGGATAACCTCCGCACCCCGGTCCCGCGCCGCAGCGGCAAGCGCATATCCCATTTTCCCCGTTGAGGGATTGCTGATAAAACGGACCGCGTCAATGAACTCTCGTGTCGGCCCCGCCGTTACGAGAACGGTCTTCCCCGCAAGGTCTTTTGATGTCAGGAGAGCCGCAACCTCCCGGAGTATCAGGTCGGTGTCCGCAAGCCTGCCCTGCCCCGTAGTTCCGCAGGCAAGGTCGCCGGTACCGGGTTCGACAAACCTTACGCCGGAATCCTTCAGCACCGAAATGTTTTTCTGGAGACGGGGATTTCGGTACATACGGTCATTCATGGCCGGCGCGATGAGGAGCGGGCAGTCGATGGCCATCAGGGCTGAGGTCAGGGCGTCGTCCGCGATGCCTGCGGCGATCTTGCCGATGATGTTCGCCGTGGCCGGAGCGACGAGAGAGAGGTCCAGACCATCGGTGATCTCGATGTGTCCGATGGCTCCCTGCTCTCTGTCCCAGAACTCATCATACAACACCAGTCCGCGCGAGAGCGTCTCAAAGGTCAGCCGCGAGACAAAGTGCTCCGCGTTCCTCGTCATCGCGACGCGCACCTCGGCACCCTGCTCCGACAGCCTTCGCAGCAGGTCCACCGCCTTATATGCCGCGATACTGCCGGACACGCCGAGAAGGATCCGTTTCCCTGCTAAAAGGTCACTCTGCGACACGCCTGAAACTCCTTATTCCTCGGTCTCATCCGTATGCTCGGAAGATTCCTCAACCGCATCTTCGTCGCCGTGGCCCTCTCCCTCAGGCTCTTCAGTTCCCTCTTCAACCCCTTCTTCGGAACCCTCTTCATCAGCGGACTCTGAAAGATAAGCGCTGAGTTCCTTGCGGATCTCCTCTTCCTTGGCCGAAAGCTGGGCATCGGCCTTCGCCCGCTCTTCGCGCTTGCGGAACTCTTCCTTGGCCACATTGGCCGCTTCCCCGATGATGATCTTGAACTTTCCCGCGACAGCCTCTTCCAGCGCGACGGTCGTGTCCTTGATGGAGTGCGTGGTAACCTGCATCGGGGCCCCGGCGGAGAGCTGCCTCACCCGCTGGGACGCGATGTGCACCAGGCGGAACTTTGTATCGGCAATTGTGTCCTTCATCTCGATGGGGAGAGAGATCAGATCTTCTGCTGCGTTTTGCATTGTGTACCTCCTCGAATTGTAAGTCGTAAAGTCAATAATTAACCACAGAGAACACAGAGATGGTCATGAATGAACTATTCGGATTTCCCCGATCATACATCAGTGTGCCCTGTGGTTATGTTTTTTAAATTAAAATATCCCTTCGATCCACGTGGTATCCATAAGCCCGACGCGGCATCGTTCCGCGATAACAATGGACCGCAGTTCGGTGAGCGCCCGGTCGAAATCCCGGTTGACAATAAGGTAGTCGTACATGGCGTAGTCCTTGATCTCTTCGCGCGACCGTTTCATCCGTCTCCGGATCTCGTCCTCGTTGTCCGACTTGCGGTTCCTGAGCCGTTCCTCGAGGATATCGAGCGACGGCGGCATGATAAAAATGAACACCGCGGTGGCATATTTTTCCTTGATCTGTTTTGCCCCCTGCGTGTCGATATCGAGAATTATATCACGGCCCTTCGAGACCATGACGTCCAGCACCCTTCGCGACGTCCCATAGAGGTTCGAGTGGACCTCGGCCCATTCCGCGAAATCGCCCGCCTGGATCATTTCCCGGAACCGCGCCTCGCTCACGAAATAGTAGTCCCTCCCGTCGATCTCGCCGTTCCGCGGTTTGCGCGTGGCATAGGAAACCGAGTGGGTAAGCTTCTCCAGCGAGTCGGTAATGGCCCGGCACAGGCTGGTCTTGCCCGCGCCCGACGGCGCGGAAACCACGAACAGCAGTCCCTGCTTTCTCTTCATGGCTCGCTCCCGGTGGAAAATCTCTGCATCAGGGTCTCGACCTGCACCGCGGAGAGAATGACATGGTCGCTGTCGGTGATGATGATGGCCCTGGTCTTTCTCCCCTGGGTGGCGTCTAGCAGCCGCTTCTGTTCTTTGGCCTCATCCTTGAGCCGCCGCATGGGCGCCGAGTCGGGAGAAAGGACAGCAACGACCTTTGTCGCCATCACCATGTTGCCGTATCCGATATTGACGAGGTTATTCAGCATGGATCACTCGATATTCTGGACCTGTTCGCGTATCTTTTCCAGCTCCGCCTTGACATTCACCACATCCATGGATATCTGCGCGTCCATGGCCTTGGATGCGATGGTGTTCACTTCTCTTCCCATCTCCTGCAGCAGAAAATCGAGTTTCCTGCCCACGGCTTCACGCATGGAACCGCCCAGCAATGACCGGAATTGCGTCATGTGGCACTCCAGACGGGTGAGCTCCTCGGTAACGTCCGTACGCTCCGCGAGGACCGCTATTTCCTGCGCCAGCCTGAGCGGATCAGGTTGTTCGGTCAGCAGCCGGTTCAGGGTTTCCGTCATTCGCTTGCGCGTGTTCTCAATGGTGACCGGCACCTGGACGCGGATGGCCCGGCCAGCTCGTTCTATGGTATCGAGGCGCTCGACGATATCCCGCGCCAGAAGAGCGCCTTCTTCATTGCGCATCAGATCGAGCTCATCAAGCGCCTGCGACATGCCTTTTGACAGGATCTGCCACAGGTTCTCCGGGTCATCCTTTTCCTCGGTCATCGTGATGAGGTCCGTCAAACCAGCCACCAGCGAGAGATCCACCTCTCCGCTCAACCCGAACCGTTTCTTGAGGTCCTCCAGTATCCCGATGTACTGCGCCGCCAGCGCTTCGTTCACGACAAGCCTGCCGCCGCTTTCGCGTTCGCTGTCCCGGATCACGGAGACATCGAATCTTCCCCGGAAAAAACGCTCCTGAACGGTCTTTTTCACCCGCGATTCCAGTACCGCAAGCCCCCGGGGCATCTTTATCTGGATATCCAGGTAACGGTTGTTCAGCGAACGGATCTCTATGGAAAAATGACTTCCTGCATCGCCCGTTTCGGTGCGGCCATAACCCGTCATGCTGCGTATCATTGTTTATCCACCTTACTGGAACCTAGAGCAAACGCACTGATAATTGTTACATTCCTACGAAATCCCCCTCTCCCCGCCGGGGAGAGGATTAAGGTGAGGGGCCGAAAACGTATCAAAATTAAATGCGTTTGTTTAGTTTACGCTTCGATATCCGCAATGTCAAACGGTCCCGCGTCGCATTAGAACTTTCTCGCATAATCCTCTTCAATGACCGGCGTAAAATGGAAGGTCCTGACGGTGTACGGCGGATAGACGTCAAAAAAGAAATGGAGTTCCACATCCCACGCCGTGCTGATCTTCATCCGGTGCGTATCGTCATCCCGCACCAGCTTAAAATCGTCCGGACCGAGCGGCAGGCCTATTTCTTTCGCCTTTTTCTCAAGAGCAGACAGTATTTCCTCGTCTTTCGTGGTCTGCGCAAAGCGGGCCTGGCCGACCATTTCGTCCTTCATCTCTTCCGCATCAATGTACATCGGTATAACTTTGGCGCCAACATGAATGATGATAAATAAAAGCAGCACTATAAGGATGACTTTATAACTGACCATCCCGCTGTCCTTCGAAAGAATGGACAATGGCGTTTCCTCCTTCTTTTCTATCGTATCAGCGTACCTATCCGCTCCCAGCGAACCCAACGGCCGTTTCCATCCCATGACCAGTAGATGATGAGAGCCCGGCCGAGTATCTTTTCCTCCTTCACGAAACCCCAGAACCGGCTGTCCTGGCTGTTATCGCGATTATCTCCCATCACAAATACCGAATCAGCCGGCACCAGCTTGGGACCGAAATCATAACCCGACTGGTCGTGAAGATATAAAATGTCGTGTTTGACGCTGCCAAGTTGTTCTTCATACAGCTTCGGCTTTTCATAATATGGCGAGCCGTCTCCCTGCTCACCTTCCTTGAACTCACCTTGCGGGATGACCGGCACGGGCTGATCATTGATGAACAAGATCCCCTTTTTGATCTCGATCTTGTCACCCGGCAGGCCGATGACGCGTTTAATGAAGTTTTTTGATTCGTTCTCGGGATACTTAAAAACGATGATATCACCGCGCTTCGGCTCTTTCCATTTGAATATCCTGATATCCGTAAACGGTATCCGGGGGCCATAGACGAACTTGTTCACCAACAGGTGATCGCCGATGTCGAGCGTCGGGATCATCGATCCCGACGGGATCTTGAATGCCTCGACCACAAACTGTCGAATGAACAAAGCCACGACCGCCGCGATGAGAAACGGTTCGATCCATTCCTTGTAAAATGATTTGTGCTTCACTTCTTGTTTCTGTTCTGATGACGACATCATACCTCCGGGACGGCCTGAGAAACGGCCGTAATTGTAAATTGAAAATTGGAAATTGGAAATTGGAAATTTAAAAATGATAACCATGGAAGCGCCGGGTTTCCCGCTTTAAATTTCCAGTTTACAATTTCCAATTAGTTTTTCTGACACTACTCTCCCACCTTCAAAACCGCCAGGAACGCCTCCTGCGGGAGTTCGACACTGCCGACCTGCTTCATCCTTTTTTTGCCTTCCTTCTGTTTTTCCAGAAGCTTGCGTTTTCGCGTGATATCTCCGCCGTAGCACTTCGCGGTCACGTCCTTGCGCAACGCCCTGACCGTCTCCCGGGAGATGATCTTTGAGCCGATCGCAGCCTGGATGATCACCTCATACAACTGCCGCGGGATCACTTCCTTGAGCTTCTCCGCAAGCTGTCTGCCGCGGATCGCGGCCTTGTCCCGGTGCGTGATGAGCGACAAGGCATCCACGGGTTCCCCGTTCATCAGTACGTCGAGCTTCACGAGATCGGACTCAACATAGCCCGACAGTTCATAATCAAGCGAGGCGTATCCCTTGGTCAGTGATTTAAGCCGGTCATAGAAGTCCATCACGATCTCGTTCAGAGGAAGATCGTAGGTGATCCGCACGCGGTCCTTGGTGATATACTCGATCTCCCGCTGGTTGCCGCGCCGCTCCTGACACAACGCGATAAGCGATCCCACATACTGCTCCGGCGTGATGAGCGAGGCCACGATCATCGGCTCCTCGATGCGCTGGATATCCTGGATGTCAGGCATCTTGGCGGGATTGTCCACCATCATGATGTCGCCGCTGTTCCTGGTCACCCGGTAAACGACCGTCGGCGCTGTCGGGATCAGATCGAGTTTGAACTCCCGCTCGAGCCGTTCCTTTACGATATCCATATGCAGCAGGCCGAGAAAGCCGCACCGGAAGCCGAAGCCCAGCGCGAGCGACGTTTCCGGTTCATAGGTGAACGACGAATCGTTCAACCTCAGTTTCTCGAGGGCGTCGCGCAGATCGGCGTAGCTGTCGCTGTCCACCGGGTAGATGCCGGCGAAGACCATGGGTTTTACGTCTTTGTACCCCGGGAGCGGCGAGTCAGCCGGACGATCGGCGTCCATGACCGTATCGCCGATCTTGGCATCCGCAACCCGCTTGATGCCGGCGATGATACAGCCCACCTCACCCGGGGACAATTCCGTTGTCAGCTGCATCTTCGGCGTGAAAACCCCGACGGACTGCACTTCGTAGACCGCGGAATTCGAGAACAGCCTGATCTTCTGCTTCGGACGCACAATGCCGTCCACTACCCGTACCAGAATGACCACCCCCTGGTACGTGTCATACCAGGAGTCGAATAACAGCGCTTTGAGCGGCGCATCAGGGTCTCCGGGAGGAGACGGAATATTTTTGACGATCGACTCGAGGATCTCGTGGATGCCGATCCCCGCCTTGGCGCTCGCAGAAATAGCACCTGACGCGTCCAGTCCTATGACCTCTTCGATCTGGTGCTTCGCCTCTTCTATGTTTGCGCTCGGCAGATCTATTTTATTGATCACCGGGATCATCTCGAGGTTATGATCGAGCGCAAGATATGCGTTGGCAAGTGTCTGCGCCTCTACTCCCTGCGAGGCGTCCACCACGAGGAGCGCGCCTTCACATGCCGCCATGCTGCGCGATACCTCGTAGGTAAAATCGACATGCCCCGGCGTATCGATCAGGTTCAGGATATAGTCCCGGCCGTCGGACGCCTTATACGTGAGACGCACGGCATGGGCCTTGATGGTGATGCCGCGTTCGCGTTCAAGGTCCATATCGTCCAGAACCTGGTTGCTTCCCGCGGCCGACATCTCCCGGTCCGAAAGCGCTCCCGTAAACTCAAGGATCCTGTCGGCAAGCGTTGACTTGCCGTGGTCAATATGCGCAATGATGCAGAAATTCCTGATATTTGTGCTGGCCATTATCTATTTCAAATTCCAATTCTCAGATGACAAATCCGGACAAACCGGAACCAAATTCTTGGAACCGCGATGGCCTATGAAAGAAAAGCGGCCACTTAGAGATTCCGCAAAGAGCGCCAGGAAAACCTTCGTTCTTAGTTTTAACCAATCAAAATCTTTCGCCTTCTTCGCGACCTTTGCGCCTTAGCGGTAAAGATTTTGTCCTTGCGGGCTTGTTCAGGAGTCTGTCTCCCTACGCTTGCCGTATCTTCCGCAGCGCCCCGGCCGCCGCGCCGATAGTTCCAGCGTCATCGCCGAGCAGCGAGGGAACGATCTCTGTCCGCTCCGCGGGAACCTGAAAGGCCCGCTTCATGATCTCCTCGTGAGTAGAACCGATGAAGAGGTCCCAGGCCTCCTTGACACCGCCGCCGATCACGATCATGTTGGGGTTAAAGATATTGATCAGATTCGCAATGCCAATGCCGAGCAGAGATCCCATATCCTTCATTATCTGCCGGGCGACAGGATCTCCGTTCCGCGCCGCCTGATAGATCTGCACGGACGTTAACTCTGAAAGCTGGGTTATTTCCATCATGCCCTTGGCTTCCCGGTAGCTTTGTACGATACCGCGCGCCGAAGCGTACATTTCAAGACAACCGGTGTTGCCGCATCCACACTGCCGCCCCTCGGGGATCAGCGTCATGTGGCCTATCTCCCCTGCCATTCCGTCAGCGCCCTGCCAGATCTTATTATCGAGCACGATCCCGCCACCCACGCCGGTCCCGAGCGTCAACAGGATCATACTGTTAATGCCGCGTCCCGCACCGCGCCACTGCTCTCCCAGTGCCGCCGCATTGGCGTCGTTCTCGATAACAACCGGAATACGGAGCGCCTTCTCCAATTCATCCCTGAGGGGGAGGTTGTTCCAGTCAGGGAAGTTGGGAGACTTCACGACAACGCCCTTGTCCATCCGGATAACGCCGGGCGCGCCGACGCCGACCGCCATGACCTGCAGTCCACGCCGCATGGCGGTCTCCCGCAGCTGCGCGATATTGTCAACCAGGCGGGCGACGACCTTTTTCCAGCCATCCGAGGCGTTCGTGGCCTCTTTGCGCTTGTCGAGAATGTCTCCGTCAACGCTGAGAAGCGCCGTTCTCAGGTTTGTACCGCCGAGGTCTACGCCAATTACCACCTGGCCCACAACCGCCCTCCATAACTACGTAAAATTATAGGATATTCGGAAAGGTTTGCATGTTAACATACTGTAGTAAGAATGTAAATAGGATTGTTGCCGGCTGGGTGACAGCAGAAAAAGGAATTATCAGAGCAGGACAACGAGGTACGCCCATTGCACAAGCAGAAGCATGACCACTCCCGCTCTCACGATATTTTTTTCTTTATCAGTGAGACGGAAACTGATCCGGGGAAGATAAAATACAGCGCTCATGAGACCGTAGAATAAATACAGGAGCGCCGAAATCAGGCACAGCGTCATGAGGGGATTCATGGCAAACGCGGACAGGACATCACCGTGGGACAAGTGCACCAACGCCCGTGTAGAGCCGCAGGTAAGACACGGGATACCGGTCAGTCCCTTGAACGCGCAGTCCGGTGCGAACAAGAGGACCGGCTGCAGGCGTCCCACGACAAGCATCACGAGAGCGATTCCTCCGTAGATGATGCCGAATTCTATCTGGTCCGGGGCCCTCTTTTTCAGGAACAGTTGCATACCGGCGATCTCACATCACTTATACATTTGCATCACGGCTCCGAAGGATGACGCGAGAGCGCCCATGAACAAGATAGACGCCAGGATCAACATCCCGCAGCAGAACAGGAAGGGAAAGAGAACGGCAACGGTCGCTTTGCCTCCGGTGGTCTCATGCGCATCCCTGAGCCCGATCATGGCGAGGGCCAGCACCCACAACATCGTGATCGGCATACCGCAGTACGGAATGACCATGATCAGAAAGGGAGATACGCTGTAGCTTACCACCCGAAAGGTCGCCTCAAAGCCGGCCTTCTCGCCGCGGACTATCATGAGAAAAAGGTGGAGCATTCCGGACACGACGAACAGCCAGATTATGAGCAGGAAGGGCATCATGAGCGTCCCGAGCGGTGATCCGATACCGCCGGACATGCCTTCACCGGCCGCGGTCCTCATCTCAGCGGTCATGAAACCGCGCATGGAATCATGGAGCAAGAGATCCCACACCGAAAGGAACATCAGCCCCACCGTGCCGATGATCATGGCAAAGAGCAGCGGATCGGTCAATCCGCCGGTCACCGGCATTTTTTTAAAAAAAGCCGAAGGACTGAACAGGACGTCCCTGACGGTCTTGAAGAGACCGTTGAAAAATCCGTTCGTTGCCCGGTCCTCCCAGTGTGTTTTGTATCTTCCGCCATCAGGCGAAGCGATGCCGGGTCCGTTATCTTCAGCAACAAGCCTCGTCCCGCAATGCTGACAAAAAGTCTGTCCTTCAAATATTTCATTGCCGCAGTGTTGACAGAACACGCAACCTCCCATTGATGCAGCGGCTTTCGGCCGCAATCGTAGCTACTCAGGTCAAAAAAATTCAATAGCCGCGAAAGAACGCAAGGTACGCACAAAGAATTATAAAAACTGAAACTCATGAATCCTGGCTTTTTTTCTTTGAGCTCTTTGAGTTCCTTTGCGGCCAGCCTTAGTCAAGAAATTTTATACTATACAGTAAGGGTTGTCAATTTTAATCACGTCTTGACGGTTTTTTGAGCGGGCGAGAACAATGTTGAAAGAGATATGCGATCCCCTGATTTATTCGATCAGATGAATTACCCGCTTCCGCACTCACGTGGATCCCCTTTGAGCTTCTCGATCGCATGCGGAAGCGCGGGAAGGATGACCGCTAGGTTCTCACGCACTGCCCTGGGACTTCCCGGCAGATTCACGATCAGGGTCTGCTTGCGTATCCCTGCCACGGCCCGGGAGATCATGGCATGAGGCGTCTTCTTGAGGCTTTCAGCGCGCATGGCCTCTGCCATGCCAGGGAGCTCGCGGTCGATCACTGCCAGCGTAGCCTCGGGTGTCACGTCCCGCGCTGACACGCCTGTGCCTCCCGTGGTGATGATGAGATCGATAGTTCCGGAATCGGACAACCGGCTCAGCACTTCGGTAATGCGCTGCCGCTCATCAGGAAGGACCTCATAATGACCGACAAGAGCGTTGATGCCGGTGATCATTTCGCGAATGATCTTTCCGCTCTCGTCCTCGCGTTCTCCTTTTGAGCCTTTGTCGCTCAGGGTTATAACGGCTGCTCGAATATTCATGTCATCCCCATCCTTGCCAGGATAAATCAGAATTAAAAGGCGTCTCTCGCAAAGGCGCAGAGTTCGCAGAAAAAAGCGCGAAAAATGTTCGAGTTAAAGCTAATACGTAAAGGTTTTAATTTACTGAGAATCATCACGTCACAACGCCGCCCACGGTGATCTCGGGTATCCGCAGCGTCGGCTGGGCATCGCTCACCGGCGACCCCTGCCCGTCCTTGCCGCAAGTCCCGATGGAGAAACCGAGATCGGATCCGACCCGGTCGATGGAGAGAAGGACCTGGGGTCCATTACCCGTGAGCGTGGCCCCGCGCACCAATTCACCGATCTTCCCGTTCTCGATCAGATATCCTTCGCTCACCTCGAACACAAAATCGCCGTTTACAGTATTTACCTGCCCACCGCCCATTTTTTTTACAAAAAGACCGTTCGGCGTTGACTGCAGGATGTCTTCAGGATCGGATTCGCCCGGCACGATCATCGTGTTTGTCATCCGGGGGATCGGCCGGTGTTTGTAGGATTCACGTCTGCCGTTCCCGGTTGACTTCGCTCCGTCTTTCATGGCCGTCAGACGGTCGTACATGAATGTTTTAAGAATTCCCTTGTTCACCAGCACCGTGCGTTCCGCATCGACGCCCTCATCATCAAAGCGGAACGACCCGCGCCTGCCTGCAAGCGTTGCGTCGTCCACAACCGTTATGAGCGATGACGCGATCCGGTCTCCCCTTCTGTTCGAGTAAACCGACAGGCCGGACTGCGCCAGGTCAGCCTCAAGCCCGTGACCGACCGCCTCGTGGATCATGGTACCGCCCGCGTCGGAAGAGAGCACAACCGGCATTCTGCCAGCCGGCGCCTTTCTCGCGGAAAGCATCATGATAGCGCGCCGCGCCGCGGTCTCTGCCGCTTTCTCAAGCGGGTACGCGTCAAAAAGTTCCATGCCGGCAATGCCCCCGATCGGTTCGTACCCGGTCTGGACGATCTCTCCGTCCGCGGCCACGACATGGACAAGCGCGGTAAGATACATGCGTTCATCCTCGGCAAGAACACCATCGGAGTTTGCAATAAGGACATGCTGCCGATTCTCCCGGTAGCTCACCATGGCTTGCCGTATGCGCGGGTCGAACGACCGTGCTACCCTGTTCGCCTGGAGCACCATCGCCACCTTCCGGGAGGTATCCACCCCTTCCGGGGCCTGTCTGACCGGCAGATCGACAAGCGGATTCGCCCTTATCAAGGCGACCGCTGGATGATGGACGTCCCCTGCCGCGGCGTGCCGGACAGCGTCGGCCATTTCAAGCAGCGACTCGGTCGTCAGTTCATTGGTATACGCGTAGGCCGTCCTCTGGCCGAAGATAAGCCGGACTCCGGCGCCCCGGTCCAGTCCGGATATTACCTTTTCAAGCCTGCGGTCCTCGCATATGAGCGAGAGCGGCGCGCTCTGTTCAACAAAAACGTCCGCGAACTCTCCTCCGTTCTTCAAGGCCCTTTTCAGAACCGCACCAAGATCTATATTTACGTCCACCGTTTCTCCTCTGCTCGCATCGCGCCCTGACGCGCATTGTAACTTTTTCCCATCATATGGCAATCTAAATACAATTGCAACTTTTTATCATCGTGAAAATCGTTACAATGCAGGGCAGATGGACTGAAGTGCATTCCGCCTTTGTACCTGTTGCTGATAAAACCATTTTTTCTGTTGACAAAACAGACAATAGCGGCTAACCTTTTCTTGTTTTTGATGTCTCCCTCGTAATAGAGGATATTTTAATACACCATGAAAAAACAAAAGAAAATACTGATAGCGGACGATAATGAGAATATCCGGGAAGCCCTCACCTCTATCCTCGAGGATGAAGGGTACGCATTGTGGATAGCAAAGGACGGAGCAGAAGCACTCAGGAAAGTCAGGGAGGTTTCTCCGGATATCCTTATCCTCGACGTCACGATGCCGGAGATCAGCGGTTATGACGTCTGCCGTACCATCAAGAACGACCCAAACCTCAAAAATATCTACATCCTGATGCTGAGTGCCAAAGGGCAGGCAACAAAGCAGGAGCACGGCAAAGAAGTCGGTGCGGACGAATACATCGCAAAACCCTTCAGCCCGAGTGAAATACTCGCCCGGATTAAAAAATGTTCTGAATGAACAACATGGCTGTCTCGACCTCCTAAAAAAAGCAGGGCCGGATGATCGGTGAAGAATCGCCGGTGAGCTTGACGGGCAGTGAACTTCACCTCTCGTCGCTGATACCGGGGTAGTAATTACCCAGCATAATCCGGGTCGAATGCGGGTTTAACTGCGGGTTTAACTGCTTGACTTTCCCCCGCTTTTCGATGTAAATTATTCCATGTTTCAACGCGTCATTCATATCCTCAAGCAAAAAGAGCTCCTTTCCCCCACGGTAATCATCCTGTCGCTTCTGGTCGTACTCTCGATCATCATCATTCTTGGACAGTTCTTTCACCAGACACTTCAGGAAGAGATGGCCTCACAGTTCAACCAACAGCAGCTCCTGCTTGCCCGCGAAGTGGCGATAAACATAGAAAGCTTCATCGACCATGTGTCCAAGAATATCCGGGTCATCTCTCGACTCCCGGAGCTGGATCGTATCCATCTCAGCCCCCGTAGTCGAGCTGTCGCTGAATCGATCAATATCGGCTTACAAAACAAAGCATTAGACACCATCCAGGTTCTTAACAAAGAAGGCATCGTACTCTACGACAGCACGTATCCCCGGAAGGAAGGTGAGAACTTATCGCGGACCGATTATTTCCAGAAAGCGAGGCTCCTGCCTGACAACGAAAGACTCATTACCGATATTATGGATGTTCACAATGGGAATAATCCGGACAAGAAAGAGTTCATCGTAGCCACCCCTATTTATCGGCATGATTCAAATCACCCCGTCGCTGAATTCAGAGGTATCGTGCTTGCAGTGCTCTCCGTTGACGGCATCACTCAAAAATATCTTTTGCCGATCAAGTCAGGCACGCGCGGTTATGCCTGGATGATGGATGCCGATGGAACGTTGCTTTATCATCCCACTCAACCCTCGATGGTGGGCAGGAACCTTTATCAATCCAATCGGTCGTGTTTCCAGTGTCACAAGTCATTCGATGCCGAGAAAAAGATGATGGAAGAGAAATCGGAGACCGTTGGATTTTACGAGGCCCCGGGAGGAGTTAACAAACTTGCGGCATTCTACCGGTTTCCGATCGCAAGAAAATCATGGATCGTCGTTGTGTCAGCGCCATACTCCGACGTGATCGCGCTCATGCAGAAGAGCAGACGGTTCTATTCTCTTCTGATCCTGTCGATTTTCATCACCACGCTGGTTGCTTCGATCACCACGATCATCAACTATAAAAGGAAGATCAAGGCCGAAGAGAAGGCCAAGCATTTCGAGAACCAGCGCAGGCTGGAACGCGAAATAGAAATCCAGAAGGATTACCTGGAGAACATCATCGAGAACACGAAAACCAACCTCCTGGTCCTTGACAGAGACCTCAAAGTCAAGACTTTGAACACCGCCCAGGCGAAGACGTTCAGTCGGCCGAAACAGGACATCCTCAACTGCCAGTTCTTCACCCTCTTCCCCGACAATCTCCAGGCATACGAAGGCATTCCCTTCGAGGCGCTGCTTCATAAAACACTTGAGGGACACAGCTTTGCGATCAAAGATTACGGGATAACAGCCCTTGACACGGCCCCAATCTATCTGGATATGAATATCAGTCCGCTCATCATCGAAGGAACGATTTCCGGCATCCTGATATCGAGCAACAACGTCACGACGCGGTTCCACCTGGAGGAGGCCCTCAAACAGTACACGGTGGAGCTCGAGGACAAGGTCGACAAGGGGACCGCAACGGCGAAAAATCTCGAACAGCAGATCATGCACTCGGAAAAACTTGCCGCGCTTGGCAGGCTCGCGGCCGGTGTCGCCCACGAGATCGGCAATCCCCTCACCTCGATCTCGACCTTTGCCCAGTTGCTCCGGGAACTGGCAACTGACGACTTTTCACGGAACAGCCTCGACATCATCAATAACCACATTCAGCGGATCAGCGATATCGTGCGGCGGATGTCCGCTTTCGCGCGGGCCGATTCTCTCAAAATAAAATCCGTGCAGATCAATGACGTTCTGCAGTCGACCCTCGAACTCATGCGTCTCGACAAGCGAATGAAAAACACGATCAAAATTTCTCCTGCTTTTGATCCAGACCTCCCCAAGACCATGATCGATGAAGGTCAGGCGTCCCAGGTGTTCATCAATATCATCCTTAACGCCCTGGATGCGATGCCGGAGGGCGGGAAACTGACGATTACGACGAGACAGGAACGGAACGCTTCTGGAAAGGATTCAATCGTTATCGAAGTGGAGGACACCGGCATTGGGATCCCCACGAGGGATCTTGAAAAGATTTTCGATCCTTTTTACACGACCAAGGAAGTGGGCACGGGCACCGGTCTCGGTCTTTCGCTGAGCTATAATATCGTCAAGCGGTTCAAAGGCGACATCAGGGTGGAGAGCGAAGTCGGCAAAGGGACGATATTCACCATCATTCTTCCGGTTGAACACGAGTAAAGGGAGACGGCTGTCATGGACAAAAAAAAGATTCTGGTCGTCGACGATGAAAAAGACATCTGCATGGCCTTGAACATCATCCTCACCAAGGAGGGATACGAGGTCAAGGAAGCGTACAATGGCGAGCAGGCGCTGGACCGCATCAAGCAGGAAAACTTTGACATCATCATGACCGACATCAAGATGGAGAAGATGGACGGATTCGAGGTCCTGAAGCAGGCACAGCAAATAAGCCCGGAGACATCGGTCGTCATGATGACGGCCTTTGCCTCCGTCGTGTCCGCGGTCGAGGCCATGCGCGCAGGCGCTGTGGACTACATTACCAAGCCATTCATCAACGATGAGATCAGGATGACCATCAAGAACATCCTGCAAAGCCGTCAGCTCCAGATGGAGAACCAGATACTGCGGCAGGAGCTGAGTCAGCGGCAGACCGCCTTCACCAACATCATCGGGAGCTCGGAACCCATGCAGAAGGTCTTCTCGGTCATGGGAAAAGTGATCCCGAATAAGAGCAATATCCTGATCACCGGTGAAAGCGGGACAGGCAAGGGACTTGTTGCCCAGGCGATCCATGAGGCGGGACCCCGCAAAACGAAGCCTTTTATCGCCATCAACTGCGGGGCCATCCCGGAGAACCTGCTCGAGAGCGAGCTCTTCGGCCACAAAAAAGGAGCCTTCACGTCGGCCAACGAGGACAAAAAAGGCCTCATCACCATGGCGCACACCGGCACCTTGTTCCTGGACGAGATCGGAGAACTGCCCCAGGCGCTCCAGGTCAAACTGCTTCATATCATTCAGACCAAGGAACTCACCCCTGTCGGCGACACGCGGGTCATCACCGTGGAGGTCAGGATCATCGCAGCCACGAATGCCGACCTTATGCAGCGTGTGAAGGAAGGACGTTTTCGGGAAGATCTCTACTATCGTTTGAACGTCATCGAGATCCACATGCCGTCGCTGCGCGAGCGCCGTGACGATATTCCGTTGCTCATCAAACATTATCTTGCGATCTCCGCAAAGGAAGCGGGAAAGAAGATCAAGGACATTGATTATGAGGCAATGCAGGCCCTGCTCGCCTATGACTGGCCGGGCAACATCAGGGAACTGAGAAATACGATCGAGCGTGCAACCGTGCTCGCGGACGGGGAAGTGATCACCATTCACGACCTGCCGGACAACTTCAGGACCCTGGACATTGAAGGGGTTTCGACCTCATCGCTTAAGCAGGCGATCGATGAATTTGAGCGTGAGTATATACGAAGAAGCATGACGGAATGCAAGGGGAACAAGGAAGCGGCGGCGAACAAGCTCGGAGTCGACCTTGCAACCTTATATCGGAAACTGAAAAAGCTCAGAATCGAGACGGCGTAGCGTTTCAGACCCCCTCCCCTGATCCCCAGTCCGGAAATCGTTCAACCTCCCTTTTTTCACTGTCTCCCTTGAGTGTTATGGTTCCTACCGATGATACCGGGAGCGCGATCCACTGCGTCGAGCTTTTAAGATGCACTTCAACATCTGAGACCTCGATCAACACGCCCGCGTATTTCATTCCGTTCGCGATGACCTCGACTTCCTTGCCGATCATTGATTGAATATCAGGCATACAAACCTCCCCTTTCTACCTGTCTTCTGTCTCCTGCCTCATTATATCTCAAGTTTACCCCATCGCTCTTTACGATACCTCCAAAGCAATAGGGACATTCGTACGATCCAATCTACGATCATCACCGACCACACATAACGGATGTCGGCTTTCACGACCACTGCCAAAAGGGCCGCAGCAGGCAGCCGGACGAACCACATGCCTGCAATGGTGGCGAACATGATGAAACCCGTGTCCCCTGCCCCGCGGAGCGACCCTCCGACCACCATGGTTATGGCAAGCGGGATCTGGGCGAACGCAACGATCTTCATATACAGGATACCATATTTAAGAACGGCGGGGTCGCTCGTGAAGATCCGCAGGAGCACGTAGGGGAAGAAAAAGAACACGAGCCCCATGGCGGCCATCAGTATGACGGCAAGCCGGTTGGCTTCATATGCAGAGATCCGGGCGCGCTCCGACTTTCCGGCCCCGAGGTTCTGTCCCACCATGGTCGCTGCGGCAACAGCGATGCCATAACCGGGCATGAAGGAGAAGGCCTCGATGGCCAGTCCAACCTGATGCGCTGCGTATACCGCGGTCCCGTAGAGCAGTACCACCTTGGCAAAGACGAGAGAGCCCGTGTTCTGGAGCAGCCGATCGATGAAGATGGGGTAGCCTATCTTGAACGTCATGGCAGTGTACTTCATCTCAAGGTCCCTGTTGATGATGATATAGCGTTTGTGCAGGGAGCGGATGAACAGAAAGACCGCCCCCATGCTTTCAGAGACCGCGATCGCGATGGCCGCGCCCTTGACCCCGAGTTTCGGCTGCCCGAGATATCCATAGATCAACGGATAGGCCACGGCCACATGAATGATGTTCACGATCAAGGTCGCGTAAAGAGGGGTTTTCGTGTCGCCGGTGCCGTGCATGATACCGGCGAGCACATTGACCGCGATCGTGAAGAAGATAAAAGTAAAGATGATGTCCGTGTAATCCAGCAGGATGGCCTGCACCTCGTTATTTGCACCGAGGAACGAAGCGACCGTTCCGCCGAACGATCGTCCGATGACGGTGATGAGGACAGCCGCCCCGATCGCGATCAGCATTGCCTGATATGACGCCTTTGCCGCGTCCCCTTTCCGTCCAGCGCCCCACAACTGGGCGACCTGCACGGTGACCCCGACATTGATGCCCCAGGACAAGCTCATGACCACAAAGACCATGATCTGCGCAATACCTACCGCCGCGATAGAAGAAGCGCCCAATCCGCCGACCAGAAATATATCGACGATCCCGACAGACCGCTGGAGCAGACTCGAGAGGACAACGGGAAGTGCAAGGGAAAAGACCTGCTGTCGGACGCTGGTTTGCATGATGTTTTTTATTATGGTGATGTTTCCGACATAGTGATATATGCCTTGGCGATGTTTACAAAGCCTTTTTGTTGCCGCGCGAACTGTCGTTATATTTCGTTAAAACCGATTAATGTTACGCGACGTTGAGTGGCGGGGTTGTGGATTTCAGTTGTTCATCCGGTTTTCGAATAGTGCCGACAATCGCAAGCTTACCTGTCACCCTTCAACAATGGGCAATGAACAAGAAACGCACAACACCTGTTGTGGACTATGGTCACGAACAATTGAATTCAGCAGCCGGCGATGTATTTCGCCGGAATGGTATCTCAGGCTGCATCACGATGAGTCCCCTGACGGAGGGAGCGCCTGCTCGAGAGCGATCGGTGTCCCCTCGATCGCTTCCAATGGGCCCACTTTTAGCCTGGTCCCTGAGCGCGCCAGGACCATAATCCGGTGCAATCCGATCTCAAGGGATTGTTTCTCCCGATAGTCGAGGGTATCGTATTTTAGAGGAAAGGGCAAGAAGAAATGTCTTCAAGTACGTGGTGCAAAACTGTTGGACCTGTTCAGCGTTTTGAGTCAGGGAAGCTCAGTTCCTCGCTTTATCTTGCATCAATCAAATAAAACACGCTGAGGTCACCATACGGGAATTAGCCGTTAACGTAGTGCTCATACACCCGTCTTAACAGATCCTCGGCAACTGCTCGCCCTGCAGCATGTCAATGATGCGGGTCCCGCCGATCGCGGTTTCGAGCAGGACGCCGCCGGAAGGAGATTCCACAACCTCGCCGATGATGACGGCATGACGACCAAACTCGTGCTGATGCATTGCGGTCACGACAGCCCCTGCCACGGATGCATCTACGATAGCAATGAGTATCCCCTCGTTTGCCACAAAGATCGGATCGAGACCGAGAAGACTGCATGCTCCTTTCACGCCCGGAGGTATTGGAAGGGAGGGTTCCAGGATACGCATGCAGAGACCCGACTCCAGTGCCGCTTCTTTAAGCGTCGTAGCCAGTCCGCCGCGTGTAGGGTCGCGCATAAAGCGGATCCCGTTCGAGGCCGCATACATTACACTGACGAGGCCATTCAACGCCCTCGAATCGCTCGTAACAGGCGGATCAAAGGTGAGCCCGTTCCGTTCCGACATGACTGCAACACCGTGGCTGCCGATATCGCCGCTGATAATAACCTTGTCGCCTTTTTTGACATTTGATCCGGAAATTTCCCGTCCCTCAGGCACGACACCTATGCCGGAGGTATTGATGAATATCCCGTCCGCCTTGCCCTTGTTCACCACCTTGGTATCGCCCGCAACGATTTTTACCCCGGATTGCCGAGCAGCGACAGCCATGGACGAAATGATGGCCTTGAGATCTGCAAGAGGGAACCCTTCTTCGATCACAAATCCCGCGGTGAGATACAGCGGCTCCGCCCCGGAAACAGCAAGATCGTTCACCGTGCCGTTCACCGCAAGATCGCCGATGTTGCCTCCGGGAAAGAAGAGCGGGGTGACCACATAGGAATCGGTGGTGTATGCAAGCCTGTGTGACGGCACGCTGACGTACGCTGAATCACCTGATTTCTGAATGTCAAAAGCAGGCCCGAAATGCGTTCGGATAAGTTCGTGCATCAGTTTGCCGCCACTGCCGTGCCCCAGGAGAATTCTATCCATGATAATTCCCGTATTTATAATATGCAGCACAGCTCCCCTCGGTGCTGACCATGCATGGCCCGATAGGATTTTCCGGCGTGCACCCGGTCCCGAACAGCGCGCATTCTGTCGGGACCTTTACCCCTCGAAGGATATCGCCGCAGGAGCAAAGCTCAGGTTCTGTGGCAGTCAGAGATCGGGGGATGGAACCGTATATTCGCGTCAAATGCCGTGTAGTGCTCTCTGAGCTTCAGTCCGCTCCCGGGGATAACACCGATCCCCCGCCAGTAGGCGTCGGCAGACTCGAAATATTTCTCAAGGAGGGCAACGGCCCGCGGATTTCCTTCCGGGCGAACAACACTCGTATATTGGATCTCGATTGCCGACCTTTTTTCCGCAATCTGCCGCACGATCATAAGAATGCCCTCGATGATCTCCCCGGCCGCGAACCCGGTCACTACTGACGGTTTTTTATACTGTGCGGCTACGAACTCATACGGGTGAGTGCCGATGATCGTGCTGACATGGCCCGGCAGGATGAAGCCGTCCACTTGAACATCCGGCGAATCGAGCAGAGCTTTCAACGCGGGCGGTACAAGCTTATGCGCGGTGAAAATAGTAAAATTTTTCGTTCCCGCCGACTCGGCATGGGCGATTGTGCCTGCAATAAGCGGAGAGGTGGTCTCAAATCCTGTTGCAAAGAACACGACCTCCTTCTCCGGCGACTTTTGAGCAAGCGTCAGCGCATCAATGGGAGAATAGAGCACGCGTACATCAGCACCCTCGGATCGCGCTTCAAGAAGCGACCCATTTCCACCCGGGACCCGCATCATATCACCAAAGGTCGCAAGAATGACCCCCGGGTTCCTCGCGATCGCGATCGCTGCATCCACGTCATGCACCGAGGTCACACATACCGGACAACCGGGCCCGCTTAAGAGCGTGATGTTTTTCGGGATCACATCGCGGATCCCGTGCCTGAAGATCTCGACGGTGTGAGTACCGCAAACCTCCATAAGCTTCAGCGGCCTGTTGATATCGGCCGTCAGTTGATGCAATTCATCAAGCATTTTTTTCATTGTATTGTCCGCGCCCCTCACTCCTTGAGCCGCTCCCTGACCAGATACGCCTGCCCCAGAGAAATACACGCGTCATTACAGGGAACCTTATGATTCAGAAAAACGTTCAAGCCGTTCCAGGACAGCACTTTGATCACCCTGTTCAGAATATAAAGGTTCTGAAATGTGCCGCCGCTCAAGGCAACATCATTGAGCCCAAACTGTTCACTCAACTCACTCACCATCGCGCGAACAACCGATACTATGGTATTGTGAAACTTCGCTGAGATTATTCCTGCTGCTGTTCCATGTGCGAGGTCGTTGTTGATGATCGTCAGGATAACCGGGGAGAAGTCGATGACAGTATACCCATTTTCTTTCTTGAACTCAACGTGATACTCGTCATCGATCCCCTCCTGCGCAATAGCCTCCAGTGCCATTGCCGCCTCGCCTTCGAACGTATTCCGGTCACCGATGCCGAGCAGTGCGGACACTGCATCGAACAGCCGCCCTGCCCCCGAGGCGAGGGGTGAAAATTCGCGCGATCGCGCGACGATCATAAGGTTCTCGATCATTTCCCTGCCGTATTTTTTGGCAAACCCTATCCGTTCCAGACAGTCGAAGGCGTTATCGCCTGCGGCCTCCATAACATAACTTACGGCTGTCTTCCATGGTTCTTTGATCGCAGCTTCTCCGCCGGGTAACGGGACATATTTGAACTGTCCGACCCTGTCGAAACCCCCGATATCTGCAATAAGGAATTCCCCGCCCCAGAGATTGCCGTCAATACCATACCCGGTTCCGTCGAATGCAACACCGATGACCTTTGTCGTCAAACCATGCTCGGCCATCACCGATCCAATATGAGCATAGTGATGCTGGATTCCGAATTTCTTTATGCTGTTCTCTTCCCCCTGACTCCCTTCCCCTGACCCCTGATTCACCGCCCCCTGCTCCGCCGCCCATTTCGTCGAAAGGTAGCCGGGATGCAGATCATGGACAATCGCCACCGGTTCAGATCGATAGACGGCCTTAAGATTTGCCAAACACTCTTCAAAAAAACTCACGGTCTCGTAATTTTCCATGTCCCCCACATGCTGGCTGGGGATCGCAAACGATCCCTTGGTAAGCGTGAAGGTATTTTTCAAATCAGCGCCGCAGCCGAGCACTTCCGGTCCTTCGTCGTGAAGGGGAATGGGGTCAGGCGCGAATCCGCGGGATCTTCGAAGAAACTGCAGTTCATATTTCGGGGTCCGAAGTTCGGAGTTGATTGCTCTCCCAACTCCCGGCTCCCCGCTCCGGACCCGAATCACCGAATCATCGACTCGCATGAATATATCACGGTCGTGCAGGAGGAACCCGTCAACGATACCGGAAAGCTTCCGGATGGCCTCATCATTATCGCGTACGATAGGTTCTTCCGACAAGTTGCCGCTCGTCATTACCAGCGCCTTGAAATGCGGGTCCTTGATTTGAGCGCCGGATTCGGGCGGATGAGTGAACAAAAGAGCATGCAAGGGCGTGTAGGGCAGCATACACCCGATATAATTATTATTCGGCGATACAGCCGCGGCAAGCACATCATGGCCATTCTTGCGCAACAAAACGATAGGCCGCCTGTTCGACTGCAGAACCTTCCGCTCCTCATCAGAAATGGCGCAGTATTGCTCTACACAAGAGATATCATTCGACATGACCGCAAAGGGCTTATTACTCTTTCTTTTCTTTTCCCTCAATCTTGCGACGGCATCATCGTTACCTGCATCACAGGCAATATGAAACCCGCCGAGGCCCTTGATGGCGACTATACCACCGTCCCTCAATAGCTGGATTGCCGTTGTAATGGCCTTTGATCCCCGAGCCCCCGACTCCGGACCTCTCACTCTGAACTCGACCCGTGGCCCGCAGGCAGGACATGCATTCGGCTGGGCATGGAATCTCCGGTCGCGGGGATCGAAGTATTCCCTGAGACAATCAGGACACATCGTGAAATGGGCCATCGTGGTATTCGGCCGGTCATAGGGAACTGACCGGGTGATGGAATAGCGCGGCCCGCAATTCGTACAATTGATAAAGGGGTAAAGGTATCGCCTGTCAGAGGGATCCAGCAGTTCCCGGAGGCAATCGTCGCACGTCGAGGTGTCGGGGGATACAAGGGTAAAGGAACGACCAGCCGCAGTGTCGGTGCTGGCAAGAATGGCAAAATCAGTATACCCGTGATGGGGCAGCGAAGTTACGGTGACATCCGTTATCCGGGAGAGCGACGGAGATTCGCTGCGAATGCGCTGGACAAAATCGGCAACCCGCGCTCCCTCGATGTCGACCAGAACGCCCTCACTGGTGTTCGTTACATATCCCTTGAGACCAAGAGACTCGGCAAGGTTATAGACTGAGGGCCTGAAACCGACGCCCTGCACGATGCCTTTAATTATGATCTGAACCCGCTCAACCATGTGGCCCATGCATCGATCCCTGCGCCGCTCGTGCAAGAGACCTCGAATATCTTCAGTTTTGGATTGAGCGCAAGTGAATCGTTCCGAACTTTGTTCATATCGGTATTCATGTACGGCAGCAGGTCCATCTTGTTCAGGACCAGGGCCGATGACTCGCGGAACATGAGCGGATATTTGAGCGGCTTGTCGTGTCCTTCGGCGATCGAAAGCACCATCATTTTCATGTCTTCGCCCACCTTGAACTCGGCCGGGCAGACAAGATTTCCGACGTTCTCTATGATCAGCATGTCGAGGTCGCGAAGCGGCAGATCGTCCAGCACCTCACTGACCATATTCGCATCCAGATGGCACGCCCCGCCCGTATTGATCTGCACCACCGGAACGTTCAGGGCGCTGATGCGTTCTGCATCGTCGGAACCAACGATGTCCCCTTCTACCACGCCGATCTTCAGATGGGGTTTAAGGGCCTGGATCGTCCGTTCAAGTAGCGTGGTCTTACCCGCCCCGGGTGCTCCCATGAGGTTGACAACGTAAACACCCGCCTCGTGGAACCGCTTCCGGTTCTCCTCGGCAATACGGTCGTTTGCTTCAAGAATGCGGGTGACGACCTTGACCTTCATCAGTTGATCTCCATATCCACGATTTCCATCTCGCGGCCGGTCTTTATTTCAAAGGACTTGGAACCGCAAAGGGGGCAGGAGAAGACGTACTGGGCATCATCGACGGTAAAGTCCTTTTTGCAATCATTGCAGACGCCGCCGACAGGAACCGATTCTATAACCAGATGGGCATTCTTTGCCACTGTATTGTCCTTGGCCGCATCGAAGGCGAAAACAAGGGAGTCGGGCATGACTCCGGCGGCTTTTCCGATACGGACATTGATCGAATCGACGGACCGGCATCCTTCTTCCCTGCATTTTGTCTGGACGATATCGAGAATGCTCAGTGCTAGCGATGCCTCATGCATAATCTCACCTGAGTCAATTGTTTCCTTGTCGATTGTTTGTATAGCAAAACCGGCATGAACGAGCACATAATCGCCCACGTTCGGCTCTTCCGGCAGAAGCATGATGCTGACCTGCCGTTGAGCCCCATATACATCGATAGTCGCGATAAGATTATCTATACTGACGATTTTTGAGGGGACTGCAAGACACATTCGATGTTCCAATCTTTCAATTTCTTCAGCACATGATCGATTATTGTATTTAACTGCTCTCGGACCTCAAGTGTCATCTCAAGACCGACATCAAGATATTTCGGCTGCACGCCGACGAGACAGACATCGGGAGGTGTATCCCGCATGAGTTTGGCGGCAAAGAGCACATCGGAGAGGCCTATATGGTGCACGGACAGCTTGGAATTCAACACCGAAGGGATATCATTCCCATTAAGGACACCAACATGACCTGCTTTTTTCCCAAAGTCCACTGCATCGATGATCAATATCTTATCACGCGTTTGAAAAATGGGCAAAAGGTCAAGCCCCATGGTTCCCCCGTCAATCAGATCAATTTCTGGAGAAAATAAATATCGCTCTTTCAGCAAATCGATCACATGTACGCCGACGCCTTCATCAGAGAGGAGGATGTTTCCTATGCCTAAAACAGTAACACGCCCGGTGTCACTATCGTCTGTAATCACCGGGCGTGCCTTAGAAACCTGATTACTATTTCCAGATCCCACTATTGATTTTACTCCCATTCTTTTCCGGTTACGAACTTATACCCGCCGAATATCGAACCCATTACACCATTCTTTTCCACGGAATCGAGATACCACCCGATGTACACATGGATCAAAGTAAATGCTATCAGGAGGTACATGACCAGGTGATGCCACAGCCTGATCGTCTGCACATTCATGATCTGCACAAGCCAGCCGCCGGCGATCATCAGGAAAAAGCTGTGAAGATGGCTTTGGGAATACAAAGCGAACCCTGTCAGCATCTCGAAGATAAACAACAAGAACACTCCGAGATACGTGATCGACGCCACTGCCGAATGGCCGACGGCATAGGGCGGCTGCTTTCTGAGAAACAGGTAGAATTTCAGCCCGCTCAGCATGTCTTCCCTTTGCCGCTTCCTCAGCGGGATAAACACCCTCCAACTGGCGTACTTATTGCCGGCAAACATCCAGTAAATACGAATGATCATGCTGAAAAGAAACACGTAGCCCACAACAAAATGAAGAAACCGTATCCACCCCATTATGTACTGCTGCGTGGACACCGCATGCATGAACGGGTTCCCAATATAGAACCCCGTAATGCAGAAGGCGACCAAACAGAGGGCGTTTATCCAGTGGGTAAAGCGGACCGGAAACTCCCATGCATATACTCGAATCCTGTTAGCCTGCATGGCACACCTCCTCTCGCTAAACGATCCTGATCTTAGTTACTTCCTTCCCCTCGGCATCCACGACATGCACAGCGCAGGCCATGCATGGATCGAAAGAATGAATTGTACGAAGAATCTCGACCGGTTTGTTCGGATCTGCGACCGGAGTGCCGATCAGGGATGCTTCATAAGGACCTCTCTGGCCTTTTGCGTCTCGAGGAGATCCGTTCCACGTACTCGGCACGACACACTGATAATTCGCTATCTTTCCATCCTTTATTCGGATCCAGTGGCCGAGACAACCTCGCGGCGCCTCGTGGAAACCAACGCCTTTTGCTTCCTTGGGCCAGGTTGAGGGATCCCACTTCTCCCCATTGTGGATCCTGAGGTCTCCCTTTTTCATATTGGCCGTAAGCTCGTCAAGCCATGTTGGCAGCATCTCGGCTGTTACGAGGGTCTCGATGCCGCGAGCTGCAGTTCGACCGAGGGTGGAAAACAATGCTGCCGGACCGACATCCAGTTTCTTTAGCACCATGTTCACAACTTCCTGGACGCGTTTGTGTCCTGAGCCATAGGCGACCAGCATCCGGGCCAAAGGACCGACTTCCATGGGCATCTCGTCATACCGCGGAGCCTTGACCCAGGAGTACTTCTTGCTCTCACTCACAAAGCCGTTCTCGAAGGGAGGTTTCGGTCCAGAATACTTGAAATTGGTTTCTCCATCATAGGGATGAACCGATTTTGCATCGCCTTCCTTGTATTCGTACCAGGAATGGCTCACATATTCCATGATCTTTGTCTGGTCTACAGGATGCACCTTTGTCAGATCTTTGTTCTTTATGATCCCTCTCGGTAACCACAGGTTCGTAGAATCAGGAGTGGAATCATTCGGGAAATCGCCACAAGCAAGGAAGTTTCCCACACCTCCGCCATAAGAAGCCCATTCCTTGTAGAAAGAGGCGACCGCAAGCAGATCGGGGACATAAACCTTGGCCACAAAATCATGGGCCTTTTTGGCGAGACCGCTAATAAAGGCAATGCTGCCCGCATTCAGTGCATGTTGACTGTTCGGATCTACCGGGATGGACATGCCGCCGACCAGATAGGTCTGGGCATGGGGGTTCTTGGCCCCGAGGAGAGCCTGAATCTTGATAACATCGCGCTGCCAATCGAGCGCCTCAAGATAGTGCGCAACAGCCATCAGATTCGCTTCAGCCGGAAGCTTGTAGGCCGGATGCCCCCAATAGCCGTTCGCGAAAATCCCCAACTGACCACTTTCCACGAGTGTTTTGACTTTCTGCTGGACTCCCTTGAAATACGTCGCAGAATTATTTGGCCAGTCGGAGATCGACATTGCCAGAGACGACGTTTTTGAAGGATCGGCCTTCAGTGCACTCACCACGTCTACCCAGTCAAGTGCATGCAGATGATAAAAATGGATCACGTGATCCTGTACATACTGGATTCCCAGGATCAGATTCCGGATGATGCGGGCATTATCAGGGATTACGATACCTAAAGCGTTTTCGACAGCTCGGACCGAGCTGGTTGCGTGAACCGTTGTTCAGACCCCTCAAATGCGTTGGGTGAACAGCCACGCATCTCGCGGATCCCGGTCCTTCACAATAAGCTCGATGCCGCGGAACATGGTGCTTGATGACCAGGCATCAACAACCTTTCCGCCTTCTACCTGAGCTTCGATCCTTAAATGACCTTCAATTCTTGTGATAGGATCTATTGCAATCTTCGGCATAGTCCCTCCTCCTTAGATTAATGAATATATCGTTTCAATCCTTTTTTTCCTCGTCACTTTTGGGTTTCATGGCCCTGCCGATGCCATGCGCTGCCAGACCAACCGCTGTAGCGACCGCCAGTCCGACTCCGATTTTGTCAGCCGTTGATTCAACGCCAAATCCAGGAACGTTCGGCAGCCTCTTATAGAATGGGTACATCGTGTCCCAGTTATTATCAGCTGCGCATGCGATGCACCCGTGACCTCCCTGCACCGGCCAGCTGGTTCCCTCATTATATTTTATTGTAGGACAATTCAGATTTGCTTCAGGCCCCTTGCATCCCATTTCATAAAGACACCACCCCTGGCGGTGTCCCTCATCCCCCCAGGTTCTGACAAACTGACCCGCATCGAAATGCGCTCTTCTCTCGCAATTGTCATGGACCCGTTGACCGTGAGCAAAAAGCGGCCGGTTATGGCTGTCCAACTGAGGCAACGAGCCAAATGTAAGAAAATGGACGATGGTCGCGGTGAGATTTTCAGGATTGACGGGACAGCCGGGAAGATTCACAACCGTTGCCCCCGGTACAGCCTCCTTTACGCCGACAGCACCCGTCGGATTTGGTTTGGCGCTAGGGATGCCGCCCCATGAAGCACAGGATCCGATCGCGAGTGTGGCAGCTGCATTGCCGCATACTTCCCTGGCTATGGAAAGAGCTGTCCTGCCGGCTACGGTACAATAGATTCCGCCATCTGCCATCGGTATAGCGCCCTCAACGATTGTGATATATTTACCCTTCTGATTTTTCACAACATCTGCAAGAGACTTTTCAGCCATCTTCCCGGAAGGTGCCATTATCGTTTCATGGTATTCAAGGGATATGACGTCGAGCACAATCTGAGCAATCGTAGGTTTGCTCGCGCGGAGCGTTGCCTCTGAATCTCCGGCACAATCCGAGAATTCAAGCCACACAACATACGGTTTCTGAGCTTTCTCTAATGCCTCGGCAATCTTGGATATGTATGATGCCGGCAGTGCCAACGTTGCGGCCATAGCAGCGCAAAATTTCATAAAATCACGCCGCGATACACCGCGCTTGACAAGACCCTGGTACACACTCTCGTCCCGCATAGCAAACCTCCTCTTTAGCTAAGAATTTTTTGTTATGATTACAAAACATTCCTGTATGAAGTGTATTGCTGATATCATTAAATGTCAAGAGCAGGCAGTACTTTTCATGATCACTGCATACTTTAGTAGCAAATATCTATCTCTTCTCATCAGTCGCTGTTGCGTCTACCATTCATCGAGCTTCAACAAAATAAAAACCATCGATACAGCGGGGATTATTTAGTTGCGCAGCGCAGCCCGATAATCCGGAATACTCAGGCACGTAACACCCGCTCCCGCTTCCCCGAGAGGTAACGCCGCCGCGCCTCAGAAAAAAGCCGGGATCGCACAGAAAACACGTTCTTTTTTATCTTTATCAAATAATTCTCTACAACACCAGAGGCCCCAATCAGTAGGATTCCCGGTAAACTGTTATCCATGCTAAATTCCTTCGGCCTGGCAAGAAGTTCCAGTGGAAGTTGTGTTGACTACCTTTATTGCTTTGAAACGCAGCAACGATATATGCCGTAAACTTCGTAACTCGGTGCTTGTGCAGTATAGCTCGTTTATGGAACCTTCGGATACTGTATCGTAATCTCCTCGCCGGTTAGCGCTTCAGTGAGGAATGCCATGAGGGACTTCTTCTCCTGGATACTCAGGCCGAGAGGCTTCAGCGCGGTATTCCCTTTTCCACCTCCCCGGTCGAAGAACTCGATGACCTCGTCGAGCGTATGAAAAATGCCGTTGTGCATGTACGGACCGGTCCTGGAGATCTCCCAGAGAGCCGGCGTCTTGAATGCCTTCCAGTCCTTCTTGTCCTTCGTGATAAGATACCTGCCCGGATCTTCTTTAAGGTTCCGGAAGTCTTCGTAATGGTAAACCTTGGCCACGAATCTTCGCGTTGCCGCAACGCGCGGGTCTTTTTCCTGTGCCTCGTTCTCGGGCACATCCAGGGCGTGGAACCTGTTGTCCGACAGGCTCACCCCGTTGTGGCAGTCCGCGCAATTGCCTTTACCCGTGAAGATGTCATATCCATTTTTTGCCTCGGCGGAAAGGGCTTTTTTGTCGCCCCTCAGCCAGCGGTCCAGGGGAGGATTAACGGAGACCAGGGTGCGCTCGAACGCGGCAATGGCCATGGCGATGCGCTCACGGGAGATGTCGCCATCACCGAAGACCTTCTTGAACTCCTCCACATATTCGGGAACAGACCTGATCACCTCTTCAACGAAATCCAGGTTCCGGTTCATTTCGAATGCGGACATCATCGGGAACAGGGCCTGCTGCTCCAGGGTCTGCGCGCGGCCGTCGTAAAAGAGGGACTTCTGGTACGCCACGTTGATGAGCGTTGGGGAGTTGCGCCAGTTTCTTGTCGTAGGGTAGTTGAGCGAAATGTCGAGCCCGTCGGTGAACGCCTTTTCCGGCTCATGGCAGGTCGCGCAATTCATGGTGCCGTCGCCGGAGAGCCTGCGGTCAAAAAAGAGCTTCTTGCCGAGCTCGATCTTCTCCGGTGTCTGGGGGTTCTGCTTCGGTATCGGAACCGGCTTGAACGGTTCGAGAGGACCGGCAGACGCCGGGACAGCGGGGACGAACGCAATAAGCGTGAATATTATGGTTGCCAACAGTCGGCTCAGCATGGCTTTTTACCTCCAGGCCGTATCTTCGGATTGAGAAGCAAGGTATTCGGTTACGAGGCCCGTATCGGAAATCGGCATGCGTCACGGAAGAGACGAATGACGTAACCGTACGACGAAACAGGCATCGTTACCGTTTGACCGTCAGCGCAGCCTTCAGCTCCTCATCGATAATCTTCTTGAAATAGTCGAACTGCCGTTCACCGATGACCCTTCTTCCGTTGATGAAAAAGGTCGGCGTGTTATAAAGGTCCAGATCGACGGCAAGCTTGAGGTCTGCGTCGATCTCCTTTGCATGCTTCTGGGAATCGATGGATTCGGTGAACTTTTTTACATCCAGTCCCAGTTCTTTGGCATACTGAATAAGGCTAGCCCGGTCCAGCTTCGGGGATCTCTTGATCAGAAGGTCGTGCATTTCCCAGTATTTGTCCTGGTCTCGCGCCGCGAGGGACGCCTCTGCGGCAATGCGGGCGTAGTCCCGGTAGCGGTAGGGATAGTTCTTGATAACAAGGCGCACCCTGCCGTTGTAGGTTTTCATGATCTTTTTGACGGTCGGACCGGCCGCCACGCAATGGGGTCACTGAAAGTCGATGAACTCGATGATCGTGACCGGCGCGTTTGTCGGTCCCATTTGCGGTGAATCGCCTATCGGCACATCATATCTTTTTTCCTGTGCTCCTGCATGAGAAGCGGCAAGAAGGACTATGATCACACAAATCAGTTTTCTCATTATTTTCTACCAGGCAAGGGCGCTGTAAAATAAACATTGAAGCCCGCAAGAGGCCGCGTCCTTGCATCATGTGAGTGGGTAATGTCTCTATTCCAGAGGCAGGAGAGCTGGACTTCTCCTGCCCCGCCCTCTTAAAACCCCTGTTCCTTAACCCATTTGCCATGCCGTTTCCTCGCCCATTCGAGGGGTACGGTGCCGTAGACCATAATTCTGAACGTACCGGGATTGGCAAGGGAACCGAGGTAGATATGCGCCGGAATGGCAAAGACCAGGAAATCGAAGCTGATATTGTGAAGGAGATGCGCGAGTCGAACCATCTCAATCGTGCCGACCAGAAACCAGATCATGAACCCGGAAATGGAAATCAGGTAGGCAAAGAACAGGAACACGAGGTAGAAGAGCTTCTGGCCCGTGTTGAGCGCCCCCTGCGGCGGAAGTGAAACCTTTTCCCGCGAGAGATACCCGCCTGCCTTCTTGATCCATTCCTTGTCGTCAGCAGTCCAGGTGACGGCTTCTTTGAAGTAGGCTGACATGGTCAGGAAAACCGAGACTACGAACACGATGCCTCCCCAGTTGTGGAGCAACCGCATCACATTGAAGCTTCCGAAAAGCGAATTCAGCCCTTCAAGGTGAAAGAGAAACGCAAAGCCCGTAATGGCGAGCAGGAAGAAGCTTATTGCCATCACCCAATGGTTAACGATCTTTCCAACGGTCGCTTTTCTCACCATCTGTGCCATCTTACTTTACCTCCTCTTCTTTTTCTTTCTTCGGGCCGACGGCTGCGTAGTGGATAAGCGCAGCGGCCACCGAAGTCCCAAGGGCGATATAGGAAAGGGGTTTGAACACGTTGTCCCAGAAGATCACGGACTCGGCGATCTCCGGCTTCTCGGCCAGACCAAGGAGCTTCGGTGGGTCCTTGAAGGCATACAGTGTCCCCAGCCCCTCAAGATCCTGTTCACCGTAGACCTTGCTGAAGCCCTCTTTTTTCGCCGTGCCCACGAGTTCATCCCTGTTGCCGAAACGAAGCGTACCGGTGGGGCAGGCCTTCGCGCAGGCGGGCTCGAGCCCTGCCGCGACCCGGTCGAAGCAGAGGTGGCACTTTCCGATCTTGTTATTCTCGTCGTACCTCGGAACATCGAACGGGCAGCCCGCACGACAGAGTTTGCAGCCGATGCACTTTTCTTTATTGAAGTTTACGATGCCCTCCTTGGTCTTGAAGAGGGCGCCGGGCGCGGGGCAGATCCGTATGCAGCCCGCGTCGCCGCAGTGCATGCACCGCCGGTTCACGAAAAGCCACCGGAACTTGTCCGTCTCCGATGGCAGCTCAGAGTACTTGATCATGTTGAAAAGATCGGGCGTGAGGTCCGGAGGATTTTGCATAGTGCCGGTGTTGATCGTTCTCTGGCCGGGGAGCTGGTTCCAGCTCTTGCACGCCGTCTGACAGGCCCGGCAGCCTATGCACCGCTCGGGAGTTACGAGTATTGCCTTTCGTGTCATCTTTTCCATAATTGTCCCCCTCTCCCCCTATGCCTTTACCACATTGACCATAAAGGCCTTGGATTCCGGTATCATGGTGTTCGCGTCGCCGATGGTCGGCGTCAGCAGGTTCGCGCTGTCGCCGCCGCTGCCGTCCTTCGGATACTGCCAGCCGAAGCACCACGGCAGCCCCACCTGGTGTACGGTGGAACCGGCGACCTTGAAGGGCTTGAACCTCGCTGTTACGACCGCAATGGCCCAGAGCTCGCCCCTCCCCGACTTTACCATGACTTTTTCGCCGTTCCGTATGTTTTTCTCCTTGGCAAGTTCCTCGCTCATCTCAACGAACATCTGGGGTTGCATCTCGAGCTGCCAGGGTTCGTGCCTCGTCAACACACCCGTTTGCCAGTGCTCGGAAACGCGGTAGGTCGTCGCCACAAAGGGATACCGGACATCACAGGAGTAGAAAGCATCTTCCTTCTCGTTGAAAAGCTTGATCGTGGGGTTGATCCGCTGCTTTGACATCACGTTCTCCTCGAGCGGACATTCAAGGGCCTCATAGTGCTCGGGGAAGGGACCATCGGCAAGACCCGGGCCGAAGATCGCCCCGACACCGTCCGCACGCATGATGAAGGGATACTTGCCGGCGGCGTCCATGGGCGGCGCGGGCCCGTCGGGCACGTCACCGACCCACGTGCCGGGTTTCTTGGTCGCGGGGTTTTCTTTATTCGGGTCCCATTTGATGACCGCCCGCTTCGGGTCCCAGGGTCTCCCCTGGAGATCAACGGAAGCACGATTGTAAATAATCCTCCGGTTGACCGGCCACGCCCAGGTCCATTCAGGGTACATGCCGAGACCGGTCGGATCTGCCTTTCCCCTTCTGGCCATCATGTTGATGACCTTGCCCTCTTTCTGCGTGTAGCTCTGCGTGTATATCCAGTTACCGCTGGATGTCGTGCCGTCAGCCTGAAGATGGGCAAAAGTCGCGCAGAGCTCTCCCTTCTTGCCGATGAGCTTCGGGGGAGTTGCGGTCTTGTCGTACACGTCTTCGAGGTAGTAGCCGTTGATCTCTTTTGCCACATTGTGAATATTGATTTCCTTGATTTTTCCGTCCTGCCCTTTTTCGCCGTAGCTCCACGTCAGATTCAGGATCGGATCGGGGAACTTGCCGCCCAGCTTCTCGTAAAGGCTCTTCACGCGGAAGTAGAGTTCGTTCATGATCTCCGAGTCCGGTTTGGACTGGCCGATCGGATCAATGGCTTTATACCGCCACTGCGCCCAGCGACCGGAGTTCGAGAGACTTCCTTCCTTCTCCACGGATGAGCTGCAGGGCAGCAGGAACACCTCGGTCTGGATGTCCTTGGGATCCATGCCCGGGCCTTTCCAGAAAGAGCCGGTTTCGTTGTCGAAAAGATTGATGTTCACCATCCACTTGAGCTTGGAAAGCGCATTTCGTGTCTTGTTCGAATTTGCGCCGGAGCATGCGGGGTTCTGGCCCCAGGCGAAGAAGCCTTCGAACTTGCCCTTGAACATCTGGTCGAAGAGTACAAGCCACGACGCGTTCATGCCTTCGTCGAGCTTCGGGAGCCAGGCATAGCCGAAGTCGTTATCACGGTGCGCTTTGCTGCCGTAGATCGCCTTGAGGTAGCTCGTGATATATTTCCCCCGGTTTGACCACCAGTTCACGCTTCTGGGGTCCTTGGTCTTGGGCGTATATTTCTCAATATAGGATTTAAGGTCCGCGAGGGAGCCTGCAGGCGTCGGGAGGTAACCGGTGAGGATGTGGAACAGGAGACCGTGGTCAGTAGACCCCTGCACGTTGCTTTCGCCGCGCAGGGCATTGATGCCGCCTCCGGCCATTCCCACATTGCCGAGAAGAAGCTGGACGATGCACATGGCCCTGATGTTCTGGGTCCCGATCGTATGCTGCGTCCAGCCCATGGCATAGAGTTCGGTGCCGACCTTATTGGCTTTCCCGGTGGAAGCGTAGAGTTTATAGACTTCGAGGAGCTTTTCCTTCGGAGTCCCGGTGATGTTCGACACGTTGTCGACCGTGTACCGCTTGTATTGTTTTTTGAGGAGTTGGAACACACAGTGCGGATTTTGGAGTGTATGGTCTTTCTTCGGGACACCGTTCTCGTCGAGTTGAAAGGACCATGTCTTTTTGTCGTACTTCCGGGTCTTTTCGTCGTAGCCGGAAAAGAGGCCGTTCAACTCCCCCGGTCCCTTGAACTCGGGATTCACGAGGAAGGGGGCATTGGTGTAATTGACGACGTATTCCTTGAAGAAGAGGTTGTTGTCAAGGATATACTTGATCATCCCGCCGAGAAAGGGAATGTCCGTACCCGAACGCATCGGCGCATAGACGTCCGACCTGGCGGCGGTTTGCGAGAACCGGGGGTCCACGACGATGAGCTTTGCTCCCCGCTCCTTTGCCTTCAAGATCCATTTCATGGAAACGGGGTGGTTCGATGCGGGATTGCTCCCCATAACGAGAATTACATCTGCATTACGAATGTCGATCCAGTGATTGGTCATTGCACCGCGTCCGAACGACTCTCCCAGAGCCGCTACTGTCGCGGAATGTCAGATACGGGCCTGATGTTCTATATATACCAGGCCCCAGGATCGCAACATCTTTTGGAGCATGTAACACTCTTCGTTGTCCAGGGCAGCGCTCCCCACATGGGCAATGCCGTCCGTGCGGTTCACGACGAAGTCCTTTTCTACTACCTTTTCCGTGCCGTCTGCCGCCTTTTCCTTCACCTTGGACTTCGAGGTGATCTTGAAGGTCCTGTCGCGGGTGTCCTTGATCCTTTTCGCGATCTCATCCAGCGCCCAGTCCCATTCGACTTCTTTCCAGTCCGCGGCGCCGGCCGCCCGATATTTCGGCTTCGTCAGGCGGAGCGGATTGTTGATGATCTGGTAGAGCGACGCCCCCTTTGAGCACAGGGTCCCTTCACTGATCGGATGGTCCGGGTCGCCCTCGGTGTAGATCACCTTCCCTTCTTTCGAGTACACGATGATACCGCAGCCCACCGAGCAGTACGGGCAGACCGTGCGGGTCTCTTTTGCGCCCTTGATTCTGAGTTCCCGCTCCTGTGCTTCAGCGGATCCGGGAGCGGCGCCGAGAGCCCCCATAACCAGAGAACTGCCGGAGATCTTCAGAAAATCACGTCTTGATACCCCCATAACACCCTCCTTTTTAAAGAAAAATATGTAGTCACTCTAGAGAAGATATAGTACTTGAAAGCTCAAAGATAGATAAAAGACAGGCCAACATAATCCTCTTGTAACTTATAAAACTGAAAAAGAAAACGTTCGTTGTTCGTCCGAAAACGAAAAAGGTATTTGATATTTCCGCCTGGTGAAATAATAAACTGTTGGTGCAAAATAAAAACAAAAAATTACATCCAAGCGTAACGATTAAAACTGTATACGAAATATTTCCATTTTGCAAGTTTTTTTTATGGATCTATAAAATGAAATAATACTGGAGAGAGGACGTCAGCAGGGATCGAGGTATCGCCCGGCCCTTCCGTCTGGCCCATGAGCGATCTTCCGGAGGATGCGGTGCATGATCTTGTCGCTCCGTTTCTTCGGGAACCGGGCGCGAACTGCAGCTTTGCAGGGCCTGTCGAACCACAAAAAGACTTTTTCAATAGCCTGTGAGAACGCCGAGTAATATGGCGTCCCTCCCCGGCAAAAATATAATGATCTTTTATTGAGATGTATGCACCAGGGTCTCTGACTGCCCGAACACCCAGGCAAATCCGAATCCTCCCATATACGAATGACTGGTCTTCACTAAGGGACTGTTTTCGAATACAGCACCGGTCAGTTCATCGTAGCGGGCGAATGCGCCAAACCAGAAATGTTCAAAACGTTTGCTTAACGCGAGCACCAGTAGTGTACCGCTGTAGCCGGATCGGCTATCATAGGCAGGACGGATGTTGGGAATAGCATACTGAGGGGAAACCTGGTAATAATAATCATGGTATCGTTCCGTGGCAAAGAGCGGGCCGAGCGCAAAACCAAAATCCCACCCTCCCCCCGGTCCGACATTGTTAAAATCAAAATTGAGCTGGGGATTGACGACAAAACCAATCCCGGCGAACCGGGATAAATCAGAAGCTACAGCCGCCCGCACTGGAAGACGGAACTGTACAACACGATCAGCATCACAATCCTGAACAAGACAGATCTCCAGAGAAGGCCCTATCTGGATTGTCGGGTCGAGGTTAGGCATACCCGTGCGAGCTGTATTCCTGCCACTATTTACGGGAACCCCGCCGTCAACGCTGATGTTGAACTCCACGTGCTGAGAATGATACAGCAGACCGTACATTCCTTTTCTGTCTATCCGCAGGATATCTCCCCGATACTTCACATAAGGAAGCGGCAGCAGGTAACCGTGTCGTTCATCTGAACCCCGGTAATCCGGGATACTCAGGCCGGAAACACCCGCTCCCGCTTCCCAGAGAGGCAACTCCTCCGCGCCATAAAGCAATGCCGGTATTACACAGAGAAATACCGAAAAAAAAATGATCGATCGATACATGAACCTACTTAAAGGCCTTTAAAATGTACTTCGCTATTTCCTTCGCCTCGTGGTCAGAAAGGGTCTTTTCATCGAAGGTGGTCATACCCGGACCTGGTTTTCTCATGGTTCTGATAATGTCAGCTTCGGTCCTGATGTTGTTAGCCTCTCGGTCCTTCTTGAGCAAAGTCTTTTTCGGGTTGACGATGTTCCCTCCATCCGGATGGCACAGCGCACAATGTTCTTTAAACTCCGCCTCCCCCGGATTTTTTGTAGCTTTTTCCGCGTATGCCATAGCTCCTGCAAAGCACACCGTGAGTACGATTACCAGAAGAACAATCCTTTTTTTCATGGCCTCTCCCTCTTTCTGCATTGGATTGAACAAATAGTACAATTATAGCAGGAATACATTCGATCGACAAAACGTGATGCGAAAAGGATAACTGAGAATTTTTTCTCTTATTATATCAGATTAAGGACACAATGGCATTATGAAGAATAGCTCGGGTTACACCTGCATGCGCGAGTGGATCACCAGATAACCGGAGAAAAGAATGAGGAGGCCGCCAAAAAGGGCCGCGAAAGTAGGCGTTTCCGACAGGAACAGATACGCGAGGGGGATCGCGGCGAGCGGCTCCATGTAGCCGAGTATCGCGGCATGCTGGGCCATCACTTTTTTGAGCGCATTATAATAGAGGAGCGGCGCAAGAGTGGAATGCATCACGCCGGTTATCAGTAAAAGACCCGCCGTGCGATAGTGCAAATGATAGTCCATGGTCAAAGCCCACGGCGCTGTCACCAGTGTCGTGGTCCAGAGTATAATCACGACCGCCTGGTGATGCAGCAGCATCCGGCTCAGTTTTCTGGAATAAATAATGATAAAGGCATAGGCGATTCCCGATACCATGCCGGCGGCGATCCCGGACATGTCCCCGCTGGTTGTTCGGAGACCTCCCTCGGACAACACGATCATGACCATGCCAAGCGCGGCAATGGGGAGGGAAATGAGGGTCACCTTCAGGATCCGTTCGGCGATCATGAGCGGTGCAAGAACTGCGACCAGGAGCGGTGCGGTGTAGTGGGTAAAAACTGCGTTCGAAACCGTAGTGTGCCCCAGCGAATAAAAATACGAGATATTGTTCGTGATCGACGAAACGGCGAGCAAGGCAAAAAGCCACCAGACCTCCCGAACGCCTGAAAGAGCAAGCTCTCCCCTTACGTGCAATACCGCCGGCACCGTAAAGCTTGCGATCAGCGATGAATAAAAGAGAACAACGACGGCAGGAAGAGCGAGCCAGCGTATGATGAGGCCCCAGGTGCTCCAGATCAGCATGGCCGCGATTATTTTGAGGTAGTTGTTCATGTGGTGAAAATGAAGGAGCCAGAAGTCAGGAGACAGAATTCAGAATAATACTCTCTCTGACCTCTGCTTCCCGACCCCTGGCTCCCGATCCCTGACTATTTTGTTTGCTGCCTACGTACCCATTTCCCACGATGCGAGGTACTGCTTCTGCTCGGGTGTAAGCTTGCCGATCTTCACACCCATGGCCCGCTTAGTAGCGGTAGTGCTCCGACTTGTACGGACCTTGCTTTGGCACGTTGATGTAAGCGGCCTGCTGGTCGGTCAGTTCGGACAGTTGCGCGTTCAGCGTCTTCAGTTGCAAACGCGCAACTTTTTCGTCGAGGTGCTTGGGCAGCGTATACACACCAATCGGATACTTATTGGAGCCCTTCTGCGCTTCAGTCCACAGCTCGATCTGCGCGATGGTCTGGTTGGCGAAAGAAGAGCTCATCACGTAGGATGGGTGGCCGGTGCCGCAACCCAGGTTCACCAGACGCCCCTTGGCCAGCAGGATGATGCGCTTGCCGTCAGGGAAAATCACGTGGTCGACCTGCGGCTTGATTTCTTCCCACTTGTATTTTTCCAGCGAAGCAACATCGATCTCGTTGTCGAAGTGGCCGATGTTGCATACGATGGCGTTGTTCTTCATCTTCACCATGTTGTTGTGGGTGATGACGTGGAAGTTGCCAGTGCAGGTCACAAAAATATCGGCCTTGTCGGCGGCGTATTCCATGGTGACCACGCGGAAGCCTTCCATTGCGGCTTGCAGCGCGCAGATCGGGTCAATCTCGGTAACCCACACTTGCGCCGACAACGCGCGCATGGCCTGTGCCGAGCCTTTACCCACGTCGCCATAACCGCAAATAAGCGCGATCTTGCCCGCGATCATCACATCGGTGGCGCGCTTGATGCCGTCCACCAGCGATTCGCGGCAGCCGTACAGATTGTCGAACTTGGACTTGGTGACGGAATCGTTCACGTTGATGCCGGGGAATTTCAGTTCGCCGCGTTCATGCATCTGGTACAAACGGTGCACGCCGGTGGTGGTTTCCTCGGTCACACCCTTCACGGCGGCGAGGCGCTTGGAATACCAGGTCTTGTCGGTTGCCAGCTTGGCCTTGATCGAAGCGAACAAGATGGTTTCTTCTTCGGAAGTCGGCTTGCTGATCACCGATGCGTCTTTTTCAGCGCGTGCGCCAAGGTGCAGCAGCAGCGTGGCATCGCCGCCGTCGTCAAGGATCATGTTGGTCAAGCCGCCATCCGCCCATTCAAAGATGCGGTGCGTATAGTCCCAGTACTCGGTCAGCGTTTCGCCCTTGACCGCGAACACCGGCGTGCCACCCGCAGCGATGGCAGCGGCAGCATGATCCTGGGTCGAGAAGATGTTGCACGAGGCCCAGCGCACTTCCGCGCCGAGCGCTTTCAGCGTCTCGATCAGCACAGCGGTCTGGATGGTCATGTGCAGGCTGCCGGTGATGCGCGCGCCTTTCAGAGGCTGCGTCTTGGCGAATTCTGTACGGATGGCCATCAGGCCGGGCATTTCGGTTTCGGCGATGGCGATTTCTTTGCGGCCCCAAGAGGCCAGATTGCTGTCGGCGACAACGTAGTCTTTGGTCATAGGACACTCCATTCACAAGATTTATGAATGGGCGCCGTTGCTCCATGTTGAACCACCCCATCGAGCCTGACAGACCCACCTTGCGGTGACTGCTGCAGCGCCCCTCGACGGGGTGTTGTGTTTTGAATTTACAGTCCTGCGTCTGCGCACAATGTTGAGGGCAGCCTCACAGGGCTGCCCCTACATGATTTTCATTCTCTGCAGAATAGATCCAGATTCTTTAATCCGCAATCCGAATTCCGAAATCCACAATCAGTTCACTCCCGCGTCCTTTTTGAGCTTTGCGGCTTTGTCCGTTTTTTCCCAGGTGAACTCAGGCTCGGTCCTGCCGAAGTGGCCGTATGCCGCGGTCTTCCGGTAAATAGGCCGTCTGAGGTTCAGGGTTTTCACGATGCCCTTGGGAGTCATGTCAAAGTTTTTTCTGATGATCTTGACGAGTTTGTCATGATGGATCTTGCCGGTTCCGAAATCGTCCACGTGGATGGAGACCGGATGCGGAACCCCGATGGCATAGGCCAGCTGCACCTCTACCTCAGTGCAGAGACCGGCTGCCACGATGTTCTTCGCAACGTAACGGGCCATGTAGGACGCGGATCGGTCGACCTTCGTCGGGTCCTTGCCGGAGAAGCATCCGCCGCCGTGGCTGCCCACACCGCCATAGGTGTCCACGATGATCTTGCGGCCCGTGAGGCCGGTGTCGCCCATAGGTCCCCCGGTCACGAACCTGCCTGTGGGATTAATGTGATAGATAATGGTCTTTTCATCGAGCAGTTTCTTCGGGAGCACCGGAAGGATCACCTTCTCGATGATCTCCCTGCGCAGTTGCTTGAGCGTCACATCAGGACTGTGCTGCGACGAAACCACGATGGTATGGAGACGGTAGGGTTTACCTTCCCGGTATTCGATGGTCACCTGGGACTTACCGTCCGGCCGCAGATAGGGAAGGATCTCCTTCTTTCGAACTTCCGAAAGACGGCGAGTGAGCTTGTGCGCGAGCATGATGGTCATCGGCATCAGTTCCGGTGTCTCGTCGCAGGCATAGCCGAACATGAGGCCCTGGTCCCCTGCGCCGCCGGTGTCAACGCCCATGGCGATATCGGGCGACTGAGAGTGGACCGACGTGACGACCGCGCAGGTCTCGGAATCGAAGCCGTACTTTGCCCGGGTGTAACCGATGTCCTTGATGGTCTTCCTGACGATATCAGGGATCTCCACATATCCCTTCGTGGTGATCTCTCCGGCTACCATGGCAAGCCCCGTGGTCAGAAGCGTTTCGCATGCCACACGGCTCATCGGGTCCTGCGCAAGCAGCGCGTCGAGGACCGCATCTGAAATCTGGTCGGCTATTTTGTCTGGATGACCCTCGGTCACCGATTCCGAGGTAAAAAGGTAATTCTTGTTAATGCTGCTCATCTGATCTCCTTCCGGCCATAATGACCATTTGATAACTTATCATCACCGAACTTCAGCGGATTGTTGCTCAAGGATAAAACTGCCTTCATCACAAAACAGGACTTCCGCTGCCAAGAAAGCGGCAAACGAGGTAGTACATTACCTGAACCGGACCGACTTTTCAAGATATTTTTTCGCGTACTTAACAACCCACGTCAACCGTTCCATGTCCTGGTCGGATTGCGGAAGCCGGACAGAGTTCCGGTGAAACGATTGAGGGCACAAGAGGAAGGGTGAGCGAGCCGTTCAGCGAACAAAGCGGCCCCGCGTGAGCGCCAGCTAGTTTGTTTCCGCGGCAATTTCCTTGTTCATTTGAACGGGATCGAAAGGGAGTAGTTGCGTCTGAAAACCCGCGACACCGGGAGGGGGCTGTAAATAACGGATCTCGAATTTGACGCTTCCCATAGGCGGGATGACAACGTCTTTTTCCTGAGGACGCTTCGCTTTCAGTTCCTGCACATTGACGCCACGCCCGGCAAGGATGTCGTAATCCCGCCGGGTATAGATCTGCCGGCCGTTCAGCAACCTGATTTTTGCGAGCTCAGCGCCTTGTGCATCATTCACCACGGCCAGCACATACCAGGCAGGCCTCTCCTTTACTGTCGAGTTCTCGATGACGCCGGAGATAAGCAGATCACCATTCGCCTCCATGGATCCGACAGGGTTCAGGATTTGCAGTCCTTCGATCGAGGTTATCTCTCGAGGCGCTTCTCTCACCTTTTGCAAGGAAGGCTGAGAAGATTGAAGATAGAGGAAAATGCCATAAGCCGCCAGACCGGCTATGATGAGCACAGCAAAAAGGACCACAAGCATTCGTCCAGAACGGGAAGGCATCGATGAATGAACAGGTTCCATTATTATTCGTTCTGCTGCGGGCGAAGCCGGCGGTGTGGCGGGATGTGCGTACTCTTTCTTCGGCACTGCCGGCTGTATGGGAGGCGCGGGCGGGGTTTCTCTTTCCGCCGCAGGCATTGATTGAGGCTGTGGCACGAACAATGGTTCTGGTTCTGGCTCTGACTTTGGCTCAGGCATCTGCTCAGATAGTTGTTCAGCAGTAAGTTCACCTTTTGATTTTACCGGCGTGAGGGTCTCGGACTTATCCTCAACAGTCGGTTCCAGCTTCGATGCCGGTGTAGATTCAAAATGATCCGGTTCGATAGACAACGGGGCCTTTTCCTCCAGCGCATTTTCATACGTGGTTTGCTCTGCAAAGTCAGAGGTCTTTGATTGAGTCTCCGGAGAGGCCGTCTCCCCGGAAGCAGGTTCCACTCCTTCAGGAGACAAAGACGCCGGGGCGGGCTTTGCTTCAAACAAATCGAGAACGGAAACGGCACCGTGTGAAAGAGTGTAATGCTCAAAGTCCCCGCGTGTGATCTTCACATATGCGCCGCAGCGCGTACACGGGAACTTTATCCCTGCTCCGGTGATCTTGTCATCCGAGACACGGAAAAGCTTATTGCATTTTTCACACCGGACTTCCATCCTGCAAAGCCTCCTGATCTGAACTAGATCTGTAATAATGATATCTGAATTAGAAACAGTAGAGAACAACTTAAATCCAAAAACATGAGAGCAGCAAATTCCTTAGTAACAAGTTTGCCGCGCATCGTGTTGCGGCCTTCATATTCGTTCTATTGTAGTATATTTTTTAAAAATTATCTACTCTTCTGTATGTTTTTTTTCTTCCCGGTCTGCAGCGGGTATTTCCGTCTTTTCACAGGCGATCCGGTATTCATCCGAGGCCCACTTCCCCAGATCGATCAGTCTGCATCGCTCAGAACAAAATGGCCTGAATTCATTTCCGTCCCAACGCGTTTCTTTTTTGCAGAGAGGGCACCTGATAATTTTTTGTTTCATAGGGTCCGATTCCCGGCTTCCGTTTTCCCGTTCCGATTCATTTTAGCACATACGCTATCGGCACTTCAATCCATCCCTGTACTGAAGGCATGGGAGCAGCGCTGTATACAGCCCGGATAGAAGCGCTGTCCAGTATTTCGTAGCCGGAGCTTTTCACTACTTCAACCGCGTCTACATTGCCTGCCGAATTAAGCCTGAACCTCAGCCGCACTTCACCTTCGATCCCCCGCTCTCGCGCGAGCCGGGGATAGTTCTTGGTACGCTCAATGGCGGCCTGGATCGCCGTCCATTGCTGCGGCGCTATAGATCCTTTACCCGCGTTTTCGCCCTCACCCGCCCCTGCGGGGACGATCGTTTGCCCGTGAACATCGGTGTCTGCATCACTGCCACTACTGTCTGATGCAGCAGTGGGAGAATAATCCGGGACTGTTTGGGCTGCGCTCAGATCTGCGGGAGGCTCAAGAGGGGCTGTTTGCTTTGGTTCAGACATCACACTGACAGTCTGAGGAGTGACTGCTCGTGGTCTCATGCCGTGCCGCTGGATCGTCCCTGCACCTCCCCGGGGACCGGGGTCCCCGGGTATGAGTGACACGAGAATAGTACGCGGATAGGACGAGGAGTACCCTTGCCCGTAGTGGGCCACCGCGATCGCACTGCTGAAGATCAGCAGGTGAGCCGCGATAGAAAGATATAGTGAGCGTCGGAACGTCATACTAAAAGGAACCTTGTAGGCTTGAATTACTGGAAATAGAAATCAGGGAACCCCTTTCTCAATTTCATACTATCCAGTCTTCCAAGCCTCCCTTCCTCCAAAATTACAGATTAGAACTGTGCGGTGAGCCCGCCATAGAGCTCTTGCGGCGGCATGGGATAGCCGGCTATTGTTTCGTACTTCCGGTTAAACATATTTTTCATCCCGATAAAGACATCCAGTTTAAATCCCTTCTCAAAAGCGATTGTTTCGATCATTTTTCCGTCAACAGTATAATAATCCCACTTTTCAGCGCCTGGCCGGACATAGTTTTTGACCCTTCGCCCATTAAGCGACAGGGTTGTCTGATTGTCCAGTGCCAGGCTTAAAGAACCCCCCAGTTCCATATCCGGGATGTGAGAGATATCCGAGAATATCCGATCTCCGGTCAACAAATCGACCGGGAACATTCGGGTGTAGTTGATCGACCCGGACAACAGCTTGGTAATAAGAAAATGCAATTCCGCCTCGGTCCCGGTAATTCGTGCCCTGCCGATATTCATGGGTGTGAAGGCAAATGGATTTAACGGATCGATGGGCTGCCAGACAATAAGATCGTTCACCCTTCGCTTGAAGGCGGTAAATTTTATATAATTACCGGTTCCGAACGGCTGTTCTATCCCGCCATCAAATTCCTCCGATGTTTCAGGCCGCAGGTCCAGGTTCCCATGGTCCCCGAATGGATCCTGGAAATACAGGTCATTTAAGGTAGGCGCCCTGAAACCCTTTCCGGTAGACGCCCTCAAAATGGTCCCGATTCCAGCCTGGAGATAACGGACACTCGCCCGGGGACTGAACTTATTGCCGAAAGAAGAATTGTTGTCATTCCGTCCCCCCAAAACGACGATGACCGAGTCACCGAGGTTCAACTCTTCCTGGAGGTACGCTGACGAGATAGTTGCCGTATGAGTGCCTGCGGTATTGTTGACCAGGGAGTCCTCCCGCCCCTCAGTACCCGCCGTAAGCATCGAAAACGAGCTCATCAGCCAGTTTACCTGTATTTCTGTTCCGGACGTTACGCTCCGGTTCGTGTCGAACTCGAGAAAGTCTGGATTCTGATAACCGATATGTTCCTGATTTCGATAGACGCGCAAGCTGTAATCAAGCCCTTGGGAAAGTCGGGCCTTATATAGAAGACCGGAGATCGCATCGCGGGTCTGCTGGCGCGCGACCGGTGACGAGAAGTCCACAGAACCGGGCACACCGAGATCTTTTGTAATGTAATCGAATGTCCCTTCGATCGAAGAGCTCGTGTCCAGATCGTAGCCGATCTTGATCCCGGCGACCTTCTGATCAGAGTCACTGTTCGCACGGTAACCATGAGAACGTTCCTTGCTCAGCGATAAGGCATAGTACGTATTGTTCTCCCTGCCGGTATTATAGAGCGAGGCCGAAGTATAACCACTACGCCCCATCGAGCCGCTCAGCGTCGTCAGGGGAGTTGCGGGCTTCTTGGTGATAATGTTTACCACACCGCCCATGGCATCGGAGCCATACAATGCAGAAGATGGACCGCGGACGATCTCAATGCGCTCGATAGCGGACATCGGGACCGGCAGCTCTGACAGGTCGTATCCACCCGCGCTTCCCGAATTCAACCGTTTGCCGTCCAGCAGCACCAATACCTGCTGGTACGTGGAACCCCGCAGTGTGACCGATTGAAGCGCTCCAACGGGTCCCTGCTCATTCACCATCACTCCGGCCTTGGTGCTGATGACATCCGCGACATTCGTCGCGCCCGACTTCTGGATCTCGTCGGCAGAGATCACCGTGACCGACTGGGTCACATCCTGCGGTTGTTTTTCCGTCTTCGTGGCAGTGACCACCACTTCCTTTAATTGCACATTTTCGTCCGCCATAACAATTGAACCGGACGAAACGAATCCCAATACTGCCGAAATTAAAACTACGAAACTTCTCCTGACCATATTCTTTCTCCTTTTTTCGAGGTTGTGGGAATGTGAGGTCTCCTGGCTTAGGACTCCCTACTCGCCGGCCTTCCCATCATGGGTTAGGTCCATGACAGTGGTTTTGAGAACCGCAGTTGTTCATGGGCGTCATTCGCTCCAAACTTCGAACTCCTGACTCCTCACGCCGCACGCTTCTCATCGGCTTTCGTTTCCATCACAGTTGCGGGACAGCTGGGGAATCGCACCCCCTTCCGCTGCATCATTCCCGGGGAAAATACATACTGCTGTTCCTGGTACTCGACCATCAGTCGCATTGATGTTAATTCCGTCCGCTCCTCCTTTCTGCGAAGTTACTGTCGTAGCTTATATAGGCGCCATGTGAAGCTGACCGTATCACCTCGACGTTCACGCCAAAGGCTTTTTTCAGCATGCTTTGCGACAGGACCTCATCGGGCCTGCCGGAGCCGATGAGGTTCCCGTCCTTGATCAGCATCACGTTCTCGAACTGGAGAGCCATGTTGATGTCGTGAAGGGCCATGATCACGGCGATGTTCCGTGTCTCCCGCAGGTTCTTGAGAAGCTTCACCAGTTCTATCTGATATTTGATATCGAGGTTCGCGAGCGGCTCGTCAAGCAGCAGGAGCCCCGCGCCCTGCACCAGCGTCATGCAGATGAAGGTCCTGCGCCGCTCGCCGCCGGAGAGGTCCGTGAGGCGCGCATTCGCCTTGTCTCTGAGGCCAACCATGTCCAGGGCCTCGTCAACGCTCAGGGCAGGCGGTATATCATAGGGATAGAGCCCCATGCTTACCAGTTCCTTGACCGTGAAGGGCACGCTGATATCGAGCGTCTGCGGCAGATAGCTGATCAGTTTTGCGCGGTCCCTGCTGTTCTGCGCAAGGAGGTCCTTGCCCCATAACCTGAGCAGGCCCGACGATGGCTTCAGGATGCCACAGGCAAGCTTCAGTATCGTGGACTTGCCCGAACCGTTCGCGCCCAAAAGCCCGATGAAGCCGCCCTCCGGGATCGAGAACGAGAGATCATGAATGAATGAGCTGTCTTTTTCGTAGGAATAGCGGACACGCTCAAGCTCAAGGATAGGTGGTTTAGATGCTGAGGACATTTTTTTTCCTCAAGAGATAAAGAAAATAGGGTGCACCGATGATCGCCGTGACCACCCCTGCGGGAAGCTCCATCGGCGGCAGTACGGAGCGGCTGACCAGGTCGGCAATGCACAAAAGAGACCCGCCCCCGAGCGCTGATGCCGGGATCAGCATCCTGCTGTCCGACCCCATGAAGAACCGCATGATATGCGGTATAAGCAGGCCGATGAAGCCGATCATCCCGCCAAGCGACACGGAAGCCGCGGTCAATAATCCGACCGAGACGAAGAGTATGAACCGTTCGCGCTGGGGAGAGAACCCGAGGCTATGGGCGAATTCATCTCCCAGGATGAGCGCGTTCAGGGCCTTGGCCCTCGTGGCGGACAAAACGATACCGACAACAACAAAGGCAAGCCCATAGGGTATCCTGGACCACTCGGACATGGAAAGGTCGCCGAAGATCCAGAGCATGGCCCGACGCAGCCCCTCGTCGGTTGAGATGCTCATCATCAGCATAAGAAGCGCCGAGAAGAGAAAGCTCAGGCCTACGCCCGCAAGCAGCAGCCGCTCGGGCCAGAGCCCTCCCCGCTTCCATCCCATCACGCCGACGATGCCGCCGGTGACCAGGGCCCCGACAAAAGCGAGTGCGGGCACGGTGAAGCTGCCGAGAAAGGACATTCCTCCGATGATGCCGAGTGCGGCGGTAAGCGACGCGCCGCTCGAGATACCGAGAATATAAGGATCGGCGAGCGGATTTCTCAGGATGCCCTGTAGCACCGCACCCGCAGCGCCCAGGGCCATACCCATGAGCATCGCCACGAGAACGCGCGGCAGCCTGATCGAGAACAGGATCTCGCGCTCGATCGCGCTCAACGGACCCGGCGTGATGATCTGCGGCCCGAGAAATAGCGCACAGGCGAAAATGAACAAAGCCACAAGAATTACTATGAATATCCTTATTTGAGACATTCAGCCAATTCCTCAATACCCCTGACGACCCGGGGAGCGAGTCGGTATAAATTGTCGCTCACGTAACAGACCTTGTTATTCCTGACCGCGGGCACCAGGGAGAGTCTCTTCAAAAAGCCCTGCGAGACAGCCCTCATGTCCATCCCAGTGGCCTTTCCGATGAACAGAACATCCGGCGCCCGCCGCAGGACCTCTTCGATCGAATACTTCGGATAAGCCGTCGCCGCGCCATGGGCGATGTTCTCGTAGCCAAGAAGCGCAATTGCATCATCCATGGCAGTACCGGGGCCTGCCACGATCAACGGTTCAGGCCAGACGATGAACAAGACTTTTTTTGAAGTCCTTGACCCTTGACCCTTGACGCCTGATTCGAATGTCTCGATCGCCCGTTGGATCCCGTCAGCAAGCTTCACCGCCTCTTTATGCACCTCAACCGCCGCGCCCAACTCCCTGATCCCCTGCGGAAGGTCCTTGAGCCTCCGTGCCGTAAACACGAAGGTCTTGATGTTGAGTGAACGAAGACGTTCAACGAATTCTTTCGGATTTCCATCAGTCGTGGCCACCACGAGATCAGGTTTAAGCGACACAACTGCCTCGAGCGATGGATTCGACATCCCGCCGATCTTGGGCTTTCTCTTTGCCTCCTCGGGATAATCGCAGAAGGTCGTGACGCCAACGATCCGATCGCCGAGCCCGAGCGCGAAAAGGATCTCCGTCGTGTTTGGCGCGAGCGAGATGATGCGCTGCGGCGGAGCACCCGATCCGCCGGCAAAGACCGGGCGGGAGAGGCCTGCAAGGATTACAAGTATAATGATGAAATATCTCTTCATGCCTTCATGGTAACCTCGTGCCTTCTGGTTAAGATGAAAAAAAATCCCCGGTCTTCTTTCAAGACCGGGGATTAATAAGTGATATTAACCCACACATTATCTTAACGCCGAAGACTGTGCGAGGACATCCAGACAGGTCTTCTGGCTCTCCCACCCTGTCCGCCTTCCCAGCCCGGATGGGCCAGTGGCATTTCAGACAGAGATAAAGGCCTCGCATTCAGCGAGGCCGGGATTACAGCGGCGGGTCCGCTCCCGATTTAAACGGGATTCCCTTCGCCTGGATGTGATCGTGCTCTATGTAGGTTGTCTTTATAACATATGAGGATGATAAAGTCAAAATTTTTTAAACCGGCTCATCGGACTTCCGTACCCTCACTTTCCCCCCACCTGCACCCATGTGGCGGAGGTGACCTTCCAGATATCGGATTCTTTCTTCATCTCTGCGACGAAGGCATAGACGCCGAGCGACTCAGGAATAAGGTCCGACGCGGAACCGGTTTTATTGCCTCCGGTCAGGACGGCCTGAAAAACCGCCTTGGCGAATGTGCCGGAAACAGATATCTCGAGGTCTGTGATATAAACGGATATCCTGGGGTGCTGGTAGAAATAGCCGAGAAGAAGCCCTTTGAGCGAGTCGTAGTTGAACCCCTGCGGATCAAGGTATGTCTTCGACAGGCTGTTGATGATCTTCTTAATATCCTTCTCTTCAGCCGCCTTCTGAATGCCGGTGATGACCTTCTTGACCTTGTCCTGGTCGGTTTCTTTGTGACAACCGGAGTTTGTGATGCTCATGGCGATAAGAAGTACTATCGAGACAGCAGTTCTCATGGGTTATTTACACGCTTTCTACTTACGGAACCAAGCTTAGCCGAGCCTGCCGGGTGAGGATTGTTGGCGAGTTATTTTCAAAATATAACTTCTCCCCTGCAGCCCCCTCACTTTAACCCGTTTTGTCCAGGCTCCATTTACCCCCGCCCCGCGAGGCAATGAAGAGAAAAACAAAGCAGTAGAGAACAGCCAACTCACCCTTGTTCACTGCTGGAAAGAACGCCGGTCCCATTTGGAACTTCCAGTGGAACTGAAAATAAGCCACGGCCATCTCGCCGCTGGCCAGGAACGCAGCCCAGCGGGTGCGAAAACCGACCATTACCAGCAGGCCGCACGTTAATTCAATAAGCCCGCCGAACCAGAGCTGAGACCCCACCGGAGGCATGAAATCGGAAAGCACTCCCAGGATCTTCTGGGCGCCGTGAAACGAAAACATGAATCCCGCCATGATACGCATCAAGGCGTAAGCGTAGTCTGAATACTTTTCAAGCTGCTTCATGAGTGTACCCTCCTCCTAAGGAATTATACACTCTTTCTGTCAGATTGGCGAGTTATGGAGAACGACTGCTTTAGAGCCCCTTTGTACTTATGATCTTCAGATTAATACGCACGTTCAGCCTGTAAAGATCCGCTTTCCGCTCCGCGGGATTACGGGATAGACGAAAAAACGATATAACAGCCGTCACCTCGCCAGCGCATAACTCAGCAGCACATTCCCGTTGCCGAATTCCCGCGTCTTTGTCAGCTTCAGGGAGAAACGGTCTTTCACTCCTTCGAACATGGTCTTACCCTTGCCGATAACAACCGGATTCAGCAGGATCTGGTATTCATCGATCAAACGCTCCTGCGCCAATTGCGAAACAATGCTGCCGCTTCCCAGCACGGTAAGGTCCTTTTCCGACTCCTGCTTCAAATTCCGGATTTCCGACAGCAGGTCGTTTTTCACCAGCCTCGTATTGTTCCAGTCGACCTTATTCAGAGTCCGGGAAAAGACGATCTTCTTCGCGCTATTCATGCCCCGGGCCACGATAGGATCGTTCTTGATCGCTTCCGGGGTCGGCCAGTAGCTGGCCATGAGCTCGTACGTAACGCGGCCGAACAGGAGTGTGTTTCCCGAATTTGAAGCTTCTTTTGCCAGTTCCTGAAACTCCTCATCCACGTTATGCCAGGAGATGTCGCCGCCCTGTCCCGCAAAGTATCCGTCCAACGTCATCAGGTTGAATACGGTCAGTTTTCTCATCGCAGCGTCCTTTCTCTCGAGTCGTGCCGTCATTCGAGCGCAAAAGAACCGGTCTTCAAACCGCCCCCGGACGGTAAACACTGATAATAACGCCACTCCTGGTGAAACTACACGTTGATGATATGAATGCTCTCCTCATGCTGCCTTTCTTTCAATGTTAAGTTTCGCCAGCAGCTCTGCAAGACGGTCCATGGTCTCGAACACGCCTTCCTCCATCCCCGCCTTGATCATCTCGTCCCGGTCCTCAACCGTTTGGAACACGGATCTTTCCGTTACCTTTGTCCTGCCGTTGAGCCCTTCGAAGGTCGCCGTTTCAAGCGATACATGACCCGGCGTGCCTTCGAATTCAAAGGTGTCGACAATTCTCTGGGGCGAAAGGATCTCGTGATATACGCCGTGAAATGCGTACTTGTTGCCCGCGGCATCCTTCTGGACAAATCGCCAGAGACCGCCCGGCCTCACGTCCATCTTGTCGATCACGGTCTTAAACCGCTTCGGCCCCCACCACTGCGGTATCAGGTTCGGGTCCGTGTATGCTTTGAACACGAGCTTTCGTGGCGCATCAAACACTCGCGTGATGATGAGCTCTTGTTTTCCCCGCTCTGCCATGATCCTGGTATGGTCTCTTGTCACAATGCTTTCGGCGAGTTTATCGAAGGATTCGCTCCAACCGGTCTGAGTCAAATCTCTCATCGGGCCCTCCGGGATGCCTTCATGCCGCAGAATCATTTTTGTCTTGCCGCCGATCTCTTCGAACGTCACCGTCACTTGTAACTCAAGCGGCCAGTCTCCGATCAGTCCGTAGTGCGACGCCGGTACCACGTTCCCCTTCTCATCTGCGAAACTATCGGTTACGACAATTCGCTCCATGTGAACGATCTCCCGATAAACGCCGGTGCTCCAATAGTCCTTACCGTCCGGACCACGCATACAATAGAGATACCTGCCGCCCACACGGAGGTCGTTTTTGATGACCGGCGCTGTGAATATTTTAGGTCCCCACCACTTCTTTAAACGCTCAGGTTCGGTCCATGCCTTCCATATGCGCTCCCGCGGTGCATCGAAGATCCGTGTGATTATTAATTCTTTTTTATTTTTTATTGCTGTTACCATGATGCACCTCCTACTCTGTGGCACCACCAGTTAAGTTGCGAGAGAGGCGCCTGGGGTCGGTCTTCACCTCTCGCGCTGCTTCCTGACCGATATCGAATGGTGCTCCCCGTGCTCTACTCATGGCCGAGCGTCATGCTGCTTTTTTGCATGTACAATGGGACGAACACCTCGTCGCAGAATGCCTCGAACGACGCCGTTGTGGCGTTTCCCATCGTGCGCGTTACGATCTTTATCCGACCCTCATTAAAGGCCTAGCTCATCCCGGTGCATTGCCTGCTCATGCCAGGCGACAGCTAACACAATACGACACATAAAGGATGATTATTATCCTTTATTTATAGGATAGCATCAGATTGCAACGGCGTCAACCCTCGCTATCCTGCTCTACGCTTTTTATTTGTCGAATTATTTTCAGTGCTACAATGAGAGTAAAAGCACTCGGAGAAAGTTTATAAGAGAAGGGCAGAGAGACCTTAACTCTCTACTCGAGGAACCGTCGTTTATTTCACCGCCGATGATATCGACGAGACCTTGCGTAGGGGATAAGTGCGAATGGCGGTAAGACCCTGCTCTCGAAAAAAGAACATCGGAAAATACGGGGTCATAGCGCATTTTGAAGAGATTCACTTCTCCGCTTTTTTTGTTTTCGTTCTCCTCTCAAGACGAGGTGAACGATTCCGGGGAGGATAGGGCTCCATCCGGGACTTACTTCCAAAACATCTAATTTTTAATGTCCTTGAAAACCGCGGGGTCAAGGTTGTGTTTTTTCAGGAGTGTATAAAAATCTGCCCTGTATTTCCCAGCCATATTTGCCGCACTCGTAACATTTCCTTTCGTCAGCTCGAGAAGACGGACTAAATAGGCCTTCTCGAACGCGTCTCTGGACTGTTTCAGGGGTTTGATCGATTCCTCAGACTCGCGGTTTATCGCCGGCAGAATGAGGTCCTCCGTTATCATGTCCTGTGTGGACATAGCGACGGCATACTCTATGGTATTCTCCAGTTCCCGAACATTTCCCGGCCATTCATGGAGCATCAACTTCTTTAGGGCAATAGGCGTCAAGCCTTTTATCTTTTTTTTCATCTGCTCGCTGAATTTTTTTATGAAGTGCTCCACCAGCAAGGGTATGTCCTCTCTCCGTTCCCTCAAGGGAGGCAATTCGATAGGAATAACATGGATCCGATAGTAAAGGTCTTCTCGAAACAAACCCAGCTTGACCTGATCCTCCAGATTTTTATTGGTCGCCACGATAATCCGCACATCGACTTCGAGCTGCTGCTGGCTGCCCACGGGATGGAATTGGCGTTCCTGCAGGACCCGAAGGAGTTTGGCCTGGATCGAGAGCGGCATGTCACCTATTTCATCAAGAAATATGGTCCCTTTGTGAGCCTGGGAAAAAAGGCCCTTTGAACTCTTGATAGCGCCGGTAAACGCCCCCTTTTCGTGGCCGAACAGCACGCTCTCAAGGAGTGTCTCGGGAAGGGCCGCACAGTTGACCGCTACAAAAGCCTTGTCCTTTCTCTCGCTTGCAAGATGGATGGCCTGAGCGATGGCCTCCTTGCCGGTGCCGCTGTCTCCATGAATGTAAACAGTAGACTCGGTGTTCGCTATCCGGGATACCGACTCCAACACCATCCGCATCTTTTCGCTTTTTGCTATGATGTTTTTAAAGTCATAGCGTTCGGACAGCAGCCCCCGTAGCCTGTTGATCTCCGTGGTAAGCTTTGCGTTCTCCAATGCCCGAGCTATTTGCAGGGCCAGTTCACGGGCGTCGAACGGCTTCGTAAGATAGGTGTACGCCCCCCGTTTTATCGCCTCAACGGCGCTCTCAATGCTCCCGTGGGCGGTGAGGATGATGACGGGCAGGTCGGGAATCGTAAGGCGAAGTTCCTCCATAAGAGATATCCCGTCCTGATGAACTAGCTGGAGGTCAACGACGGCAAGGTCAAATACATGACCGATCACGGACTGTTTTGCTTCCTCTTCGTCCTGGGCTGCCGTTACCTCATAGTCCAGGGACTCGAGCCTCATCTTGATCAATTCAAGGAGGTTACGGTCATCGTCTACGATCAGTAATTTTCCTGAAGGCATGCATGCACCTACTTCGTGAGCTCTTTCTTTTTCTCTTCGATCTGAATATCTACCTGCTTCGCTTTCTCGATCGCTTCAAGGACACCGACCCATATTTTTGCCTCTTCAGCACGGGGGCTCTGCGGAAAGTCTTTTATAACTTGCCTGAAGAAACCGAGCGCTTTATGATAGTCCTTTTTCAGATTTTCATAATGCACGTCGATGAGCCCCATATAAAAAAGGGCCTCATCACCGGGGGGACTCTTCGGAGAGAGGGCAAGTGTCGTCTGGCTTTCTTCTAACGCGCCGTCAAAATCCCCCTGGTTCATGAGTCGTTGCACACGCTGCAGAAAATAAACGCTCTCCCGCCTGGCAACCAACGCATCGGTCGATGTGTTGCCGCTAACCAATGCACCGGAAGATGCACTGCTCGTAACCAACGCATCGGTCGATGCGCATGCAGAAACCATCAATAACATCAGGCCGGTAATGTAAAATGGAATGTGCTTCCTTGCCCAACCGTGCTTTCTACCCATACGCGTCCTCCATGAGCCTGAACAATGTGTTTGACGATCGCCAACCCCAAGCCGGTGCCCTGGATCTTCCGAGAGCCGGCATGGATTGCCTGTCGAAACTTATCAAAAATAATCGCCGTCTGTTCTTCCGGTATCCCGGGTCCCGTATCGGTCACCGAAACACCCGCGCCGCCGTTCATGGCACGGAGAGATATCTCGACGGCGCCGCCCTGCGGCGTGAATTTTAAGGCATTCCCTATGATATTTCGCAATACCTGAAGAATTCTTTCTGCATCCACGGCAACGCGCGGCGACCCTTGAATGTCCTTCTTGATTCGAATCCCCTTCGCTTCCGCCAAAGGCTCGATTTCGCGAATGACTCTTGCTATCATGGGAGCAAGGTCGGCGTTGATAAAATGAAATGTCGCGATCCCCGCTTCCAGCTTTGACAGATCGAGTAAAGAATTGACCAGATCGATAAGCCGATTGCTCTCCTCGGCGATGATCGTCAGCAGTCTCTTCTGCTTTTCCGTAACTTCCCCTCCTTTACCTTCCAGGAACAGGTTCGTACCTTCCTTGATAGAGGTGAGAGGCGTGCGCAGTTCATGAGACATGAGCGAGAAAAAGTCGGATTTCATTCGGTCCACTTCCTGCAATTTCGTGCACATGGTGTTGAACGCCTGGGCAAGAGCGTTGATTTCAGGCGGAGAGGGAAGGTTCAAATTCGCCTCGAACACACCTCGGGCGATTTCCGCCGTTTTGTCCCGCATTTTGGAGAGCGGCAGCGTTATACTCCTCGTAATGATAACCGAAAGAACGATCCCGAGCGCGAGGGACACCGCCGTGAGGAGCATAGCGAAGGTGAGAGCTTTCGATCCGACGTCGCCTAATTTCTTTATTTTACGAACAATATTATCCTCGTTCAAGGATTTCAGTTTGGTCAACTCATCCAGGACGGATTTCACCGCCCGTTCCTTTGCCTTGTTATACCACTCTTGAGGATAGCTCTGACCTGCTTTGAGGTATCCGGTCTCTGCTTCACATAATTTTTGATAATTGTTGTGGAGGTCCTTTATCTTGGCCAAAATATCTTTCGCATCGGCGGACCCGGCATACATGCGGGCCTCACCAAGCTTCTGCTCAAAATAGTTCTTAGACTTGAGAAAACTTGCCTGGAGAGAACGGTCCCGCATGATGACGAACTTTTTGTCGTAGCGGATCTCCGAGAGTAACGCATCGGAAAGGTCCTTCTGGAGGTCGATGAGGTAATTATCAAGCAATATGGAATGGCTCACCTGCTTTACCATGTCGAGCTGAACAATGGCATATATCCCCACCCCGGTCGCAAGCGTCAGGAGAGCAAGATAGCCTGTCATTAATCGAGAAAAAATACTCAGTTTCACGTCGCTGCCTGAACAATGCCGCCGGTACGATTTCCGTGGCGCGTTCTCCCTTTTTTATACACATGGTTATTGGGACAGAAAACTTGCTAAAAAAAATTACAGTGTATGGTAAACCATTATACCTTTTTTCTCCATACATTTTTCTGAGGCGTAATGCGTATCAAATTTTACAGCTTATGGAGGCCCTTGACAGCCCGGCATTATCCCGTTATATTGAACTGCCGTATCCGTATGGCATAATGCATGACCTTATGATAACCGTCAATTATTACCTGTAAAGAGATCGTCATTGCCTTCTCCGAGGAGGACGTCTTGCAAAAGAGCTGTCGTGTCGCTTTCTTCTGCAGTTTTGTCGCGATCCTGTATCTGTTCACCGCGCTCGACGCAGGCGTCGCATCGAGTCCCGAGTATAAGCGCACCGTGGAACGATACGTGATTCCCGATGTGACCCTTATTAACCAGAACGGCAAGCGGGTCAAATTTGAGGCACTGGTGAATTGTGGTAAACCGGTGGTCGTAGACTTCATCTACGGGACATGCACAACGATCTGCCCTGTGCTGTCCGCCGGGTTTACGAATTTCCAGCGGACATTGGGAAATGAGTCGAAGGACGTCCAGCTAATTTCGATCTCGATCGACCCTGAACACGACAGCCCTGCTGTCATGAGAAAATACCTGCGGAACTACCGGTCGCAGCCGGGATGGGATTTTCTGACCGGGACCAGGGATGATATTGACCGCGTCATGAGGGCATTCGATGCCTATGTGCCGAATAAAATGTCCCATTACCCCGTCATGTTTCTTCGAGCGCCGGGCAGTGAACTATGGGTGCGCATTTATGGCCTTATTAAAGCGTCGGATTTCCTTAAAGAGTACGAGAAAGTGGTGCAAAAATGAAGTACTTCCCTGGAATCCGGTCGACCCTTGAACGGCGTGTTGCGTTATTTTTATTCGTTGTCTGTGCTTGCGGTCTGGCGGTGATGCCACCGCTCGTCTATGCCAATGATCCCGCCCCGCCGAAGGGACTGTCGCGGGAAGATGCGCTTCGGCTCGGCGAAAGAATGTACCGGAAAGGTATCCTGCCCTCGGGAGATGCGATGAAGGCCGTCGTCAAGGGCGACGTTCCCGTTGAGGGGACGATGTTCACCTGTTCAAGCTGCCACTATCGTAGCGGTTTCGGGACCTCCGAGGGCCGAGTCAGAACGCCGCCGATCGACGGTACACGGCTGTATTCGCCCCTGTCAAAGTTCAAAGGAATTCCCTTGAAGAACAGGACCGGCGGACCCAAGAACGAAGACGTTTACCGCCCTGCCTACACGGACGAAACCCTCACGAGGGTAATACGGACCGGTGAAGACCCTACCGGCAAACAAATATATGATGTGATGCCGATTTATCTCTTAAACGACCGAGATGCGGAGATACTTGTTTACTACCTCAAGAATTTATCATCGGGACTGCAGCCCGGCGTGACCGACACTGGCCTGCGTTTTGCCACGGTCATTACCGAAGAAGTGCTCAAAGAGGATCGAGAGGCGATGCTGAGCCCGCTGCAAGCCTTCATCGATCATTGGCACCTGTCGAGAACGATGGAACGTATGACGAGGAGAGATGCATACCTGCAGGAAGGGACGTCCACAGGCTTAAAGAAATTATCACTTGCCGTATGGGAACTAAAAGGTCCCGCTGAAACATGGCGAAAACAGCTGGAAGAATACTACAAAAAGGACCCCGTCTTCGCTCTTCTGGGCGGCATAACAACGGGTGAGTGGGCGCCGATCCACCGCTTCTGTGAAGACAACGGGATACCGGCTGTTTTTCCTATTACGGATTTCCCCGTCATCTCCGAGACAGACTGGTACACCCTCTATCTCTCGAAAGGTCTTTATCAGGAGGGAGAAACAGCAGCCAGATATCTCCATGGCAGAGATGACTTATCAACAAACGTGTCAGTTGTCCAGGTCTTTCGTAATGACCGGTCCGGCCTTGCTCTATCCAAGGCCTTTCAGGAGACGTGGTCGAGTCTCGGCCGCACAGCTCCCGAAAACGTTGCATTGGACAGCTCTGAGCAGCTTACGGAAGACTTTTGGAAGAAACTGTCCCGCAAACAAAAGCACGTCGTTGTTCTATTATGGCTGAATGCAGCGGATTTCACTGCTCTTGATAGCCTCGCCAACGTGCAAACCAGACCCGCTCTGGTCTTTGTCTCCTCCACTCTGCTGGGAAAGCGTTTGTATTCTTTGCCGGAGACGGAGAGAACCATCGTCTACGTCACTTATCCGTACACGCTTCCCCAAGAGTCCAAGAAATATCAAGTATCAATCGAAGCGTCGCTTAAAAAAAACAATATCTCCGTCACCAACCCGGAGATCGCATACAAGATGTCGTCTCTCTTCTCGACATTGAACGGCCCATTTGCCATGATGAGAAATTATATTTACCGGGATTATTTTCTCGAATTGATTGAATCGTCGCCTGATACATCCGCAACTCCGGTAATTTACCCGCGCCTCAGCTTCGGCTCCGGACAGCGGTATGCCTCGAAGGGTTGCTATATCGTCCAGTTGACGAAAGGTCCTCAACCTGAACTTGTCAAGCGAAGTGACTGGGTCATCCACTGACCCCTGCGAGTTCCCGCAGAAAAACCAGCGAACATCAGTCTTCCCGTCCACTTCGGTATAAACTTCATCGCAGAACGACTTAGCCGTAGTATTTTTTATCCAGTACACTTCCCACGATTTACCTGCTTTTCAGTTCGACGCACGCGCATAGATCAAAGAAGAGACCTTCCTGCGTCCCCGGTCGGTATTGCGCAGGATACCCCCTTCTTTCCTCACGGGCGCCTTCTGCCGCTGAAATCCCAAGGCGAGAAGATGACGGCCTGCGACTCGGTCTGCGGCAATATGCTTCATCGCAGAATAATCTAATAAATGTCGCAACACCTCCCGCCCGATGCCTCGACGTCGCCGGCTCCCATACAGGCTGAGCCGTCCTATTTGACTCTTGGCATCCTTTGAGAGAACCGCGAATCCGAGGATCCGGTCCTCCCGCGATGCAACCACAGCGTCAGCCCCTGACACATCAAGAAACCCTTCTTGCCGCTTCTTCAGGATATCTGCGATATCGATCCATTCGGATTCGTTTGCATGTCTTATATATACCACCTTCCCCGTGATACCCGAAATGCCTGTTTCCCGCGGATTGCCCATAATACATCCCCCTCCCTGCGTGCTTACCCTTCTCAATGACTCATTCAGCGAACACCGAAGGGCTTTCGCCCGCACAATCCATGAGCGCACGCTTCCCCGCGCACTGTGCCGTCAGGAGAACGATGTATTCGCTCTTCTGATCTGTCATGCGGCATGTGCCATGTCCACCAGAGTCCTGAGCGTCTGCAACGGCTTTTCGTAATCCGGATGATTCGAAAGTTCCGGAACGATCTCGACATAACGCACCCTGTTGTCACGGTCGAGGATGAAAACCGACCGGGCTAGAAGCCTGAGCTCTTTGATCAGCACGCCGAAGGCGTTGCCGAATGAAGCGTCACGGTGGTCGGATAACGTCTTCACCCGTTCGATCCCGGCTACCGTGCAGAAGCGTGCTATTGCAAAGGGCAGGTCCATGCTGATGTTCAATACAACGACGTCCGTGGGCAACAGCGAAGCCTCGGTGTTAAAACGCCGCAATTGAAGATCGCATACTGTCGTGTCCAGAGACGGTGTGACGCTTATCAGTTTGATCTTGTTCTTAAACTCTGAAAGCCGTACTTCGGTCGACTCCTGGTCCAGTACCGTAAAATCAGGTGCAACCATACCGACATCCAATTTTCCACCCATGAGCGTCAGTGATTTACCGTGCATGGTAATTGTTCTTGAATCGGCCATACTAATCACCTCCAAAAATAACACATACTCACGCCGGAACAGGCATGATTTCTCATCTTCGACGCATTCTCTCCCTTTATAATAAGGATAAATCAACTCCTGATTAAAGTCAAGGAGATATCCTGCTCGGTCCCTGTTTGATTTTTCATCGTTTATGGTTTGAGGAAGATGTAAAAAGCCTCTTCTTCGACTCGCCAAAAAGAAGAGAACGAAACCTAGTACCCGAGAGGGTTCCACGACCGGAAGCGATTCACTTCTTCTCCCGGATTCGGCAGGCCTGCTATCTTCCATGCCTTGACCGGGTCACTGAACCGGTCCGTGATACAAGCCCCTGACTGGCCCACGCTCTTGCAGACAAAACGAACAACGGGAAAGAAATGGTACTTTTCATAATACATCCGCAAAAATCTCAAGATGTCGAACTGCTCTTCAGATAATCTTTCTATGCCTTCCTTTGCGGCGAGAACTACCGCAAGCGCTTCCGTCCACTCCCCGGTATTCATCAGGAACCCGTCAGCATCCACATTTACACCGCCATCTGCCCGAGTAATCATCGACCCCACCTGCCCTTCTTGGCAAACTCACGTAATCAAATTTTAACTACACAGAGTCTATCAGGCTGCGCGTTTTCCCGGTTTTCTCAGTTCCTTCTCCAGATAGGCCCTCCAAGGCTTCCAGTAGTAGTCGAGCCAGCCTTTGTTCACATTGTCAAAATCGCTTTCCGGCACATTGAGATGCGTCATCTCGATCTTCCCGTTCTTGCCCTCCGGCAGGAACCTGAGCACAAGGATCGAATCCGGGTCCCCCGGGTTCCAATGATTGCCGCGCCAGAGCTGAACGATATATTGCTTCGGTACAACCGCAATGGTTTTTCCGTAGATCATGCCGTCGAAAGCCCGGAATTCCGAGCCCACCAAGGGACTGATCGTTACCGCTCCGCCAACGATCGTACCGTGGATAATCGGATCCAGATACATGTCGAACAGTCTGTCCGACTGTGCAAGAAGTGTAACATTATGTTGAATTATTTTTTGCATACACAATACCCCCTTCCAAATGCAACCCGTTTATCTGAAATTCGAACCCCGGTCTCCTGCTCCCGGCAACAAGGAAAACTCTTTTACGATCTATTCGCTTCGACGACTCTCCTCGGGGTCTCTCCCTTGCTTATATTATACCAAACCCATCTGATTTAAGCAGGAAGCGCCGGTACCCCAAGTTATCCGTGCTGGTTCAGCCGGAAAGGCAATGTAGGGGGATATATAAAAGCAGAAGAGACACGATAACGTCGCACCATGCGATGGGCGATGCGAACCATGATTGTGACGATGAGAGCAATAACAATAAATTTGTACTCGAAGGCGAGGAATCAAGAATAAGGTTCATGCGCCAGCTCTCCGGATCGGCAAGTTAACCCTCTGCCTCCAGAAGATCACTCATAAGCCCGCATTCAGGAGGGTCTACGGCTGGAAGACGCCAATGCGCTCCATCTGTTCGAAGATCCATTCGTCCGCGGCAAGATCGTCATATGCAAGTTCGGGTAGGGCCGATGAGTATTCCTTCAGAAAAAGATAGGCGATCTTTCTCGTAGGTGAATTCAGTTTCTCAGTCCAGTCATTCCCGACGCTCATGAGCTGACCCCGGATCCGCGCGCCGTTGATCCTTTCTTCGATAACCTGGTCTGGGATCATACTGGCAATGAGAATGCGTCTTCCCGTTCCATTTGCAGACACGAGTTTTACCGGCTTCTGTTCGTCCTTCTCCCTGATGCCGTGCTCTCTGCACCAGCCGGCCACACTCTCCACTATCAGGAGATCGGACTCCTTCATGTTGAGATGCTCCGCCAGATGCTTGAAGTACCATTCATAATCTTTAACAAACATATGAAACCTCCTTTTCCCCAGCTAAGCGGCTTAAAAAATTCCGCCGCTGAGACCTCCAAAGCAAGCCATTGAATTCCCGACACAAAACTCTTCACCGTTCTTTTTCATTATCTTGCATGAGCAATCAATCGCTAAAGGTCCAGTCGCAGCATCTGCTGTAACACAGTTTGACGGACCCGCGAAGGAGCCTGGGTTTCATGACGGAGCACCCTGACGTACGAAGTCGTTCAGCATATCGATGACCAGCAGGGCTTCTTTCATGCGATTTTACCTCCTCGTCCAAACCTCCTACTCGAATTTTATCACCATGTCCTCTCCTTGGCAAGGAACGGGAGGAGGCCTTTGAACCGTTTTCGCACTTATTTATGCAATATCGACGGTCCTGGAAGATCCAGGAAGATATTTTAGCATACCGGGATGATGCACCTCTTTTACTTTTTTGGAGCTATAATGTTAAAAAGATACGAATGTTCAAGCCCTGCCTTTTAAGTGGGACATCGTAGAGGCGATCTTCGATCGAAGCCGGCGCTTGCGAAACGCAAGCTTGCGAGTAGGGAATATATCCTGAGCATGAGAAAGGGAGCTAGTTATGAAAGTCGAGATCTCCACAAAAGAATACCGTGACCTGCTGGATATCCTGCACATTGCCGATGTGGTCATTTCCGGACATCGGAAAGAAGAGGACAAGCGCACCGAGCGGCACCGTGCGCTCATCCAGAAACTCTATGCTCTCGCGCATGGCGAAGGTCTTGATCAACTGATCAGATATAACGAGAGCATGAATAAATATATACCGACCGATGATTTTGAAAAAAACGCCTTGGCCCATGTGCTGATTGGTGAGTTCGGAGACCACCTCTTCTGGGATGAACTGATCACCCGGCTATCAGTCCGGGATGCGGCGCAGGTTGCGGGTGGGCTCGATCGCCTCAACGCTATGAACGACAGTGACCGTCAAGCTTTGGAAGGATCAATCCGGCAGCGATATATCGGAGAATTGTCCGCGAATGGTCTGGCCAACCTGGCAGTTATAGAGCAGTTCAGCACCGGAGCAATGCCGGTAGATACATCGGACTGATCTTGTCGCTCTTGTCTGAACCCTGTAGGTTCCATTGACAGCAAAAGAACAACCGCGTCCCTTAAAAAGCGGATGATTCTCTTCTGACCTGCACTTTTTCCCGCAAGGGATACTTTTCTTCTTCATGAGAAACAAGGTATAATTAGTGATAAGATCACGATACCAACGGGCAGTTTATCCAGCTGAACGAGGAGAAATAGACACATGAAGAGGTTGAAAAACGCCATCGAAGGCGCAGCCTTGTTGCTGATGACCGGTATGTTGCTGTCCTGCATGACCGGCGTGCAACTGAATACCACTTCAGCCGATCAAACGCTCATCTCCGGAACCTATACACTATTGCTTTACGGATGCCACTATCCTGACCAGATCGACAATGTCGCAATTCTCGTTGATGAGAACAGCAGATATCCCCTCGAGATATACGACATAGACACATCGTTCAAAGTGAAGAAGGACGTTCCCGCTCGGCAGGCGGTCAAGGAGGCTGATGCATTCGTGCGGTGCAGCAGCCACAGAATCCTGCAAACACAGATTGCCAGAATCCCGGATGGCAGCGGCGGGACCATCGGGTATGAATTCAGGCCCCTTTATACCGTACCGGAGTTCGGCACTCCCGATGTCCTGATGATCAATTACTCGCTGAGGGGTGGAAAAGTCAGGGCGTATATCAAGACGCTGCCCGAGGCGGAAGATGCGTCTCGTGCCGGTCGAGGCCGTGGACCCGACCGGCATCGTTAGTTGCGAACGGTCACAGACCTGTCCCACTCTATGTCCTGTCGATCGCTTCCTTAAGTTTTGAACGGACCTGTTCGGCGATTGACTCAAGCTTGGGGTTTTTTACGGCTTGCATCGAGACCATGGGATCTATTGCAGCGACCTCGGCGCCCACGCCCTCAACTTCCTGGATGATCACGCTGCAGGGCAGCAGCGTGCCGATCTTGTCTTCCGCCTGGAGGGCCTGATAAGCGAAATTCGGGTTGCATGCACCCAAAATGCGATATCTCCGGAAATCGACATCCAGCTTCTTTTTCAGCGTTTCTTTAACGTCGATGTCCGTCAGAATGCCGAACCCTTCTTTTTTCAGTTCCTCGATCACCCGGCTGACAGCGTCGTCGAAGGTTGTCTGTATCGTTTTGCTGAAGTAGTATGACATGAACATCCCCTTTCTTTTTTTCTCGTATGCCTTGTTGCGCGAGAGCAACTCGATCAACTCCTGTTGCACAAGATCAGGAAACCGTGGCTGCGGTCTTCTTCTGTTCTATGAAATGAGCCGCAGCCAGTGCGGCTATGGCTCCATCGGCTGCCGCTATAACGATCTGGGTGGCAAACTTTTGCCTCAAATCCCCGACAGCAAAAATGCCCGGAACGCTCGACTCGCACTTCTCATCGGTAATAACGAAACCCTGTTCGTTCGTGCGGACCGCAGGGGGGATCAATTGATTATTGGGAACATAGCCGATAAGAATAAAAACACCATCCGTTGGTAATCTCCCCATTTCTCCGGTCACCGTATCTTCGAAGGAGACGGCCTCAACCGCTCTCCCGTCCCCTTTGATTTCCGTAATGATCGTGTTCCAGATCACTTCGATCCCGGGTTCGCTCAGAAGCCGGTTTTGTAATATCTTGCTAGCGCTAAGCGTTTTGCCTCTGTGAACGAGGTATACTTTTCTGACCAGTCTGGACAGGAACAGTGCCTCTTCGACAGCGGTGTCGCCTCCCCCGATGACAACGACGGTCTTGCCTTTAAAGAAGAACCCGTCGCAGGTGGGGCAGTAGGAAACGCCGCTCCCGAGGTATTCCGCTTCACCGGGGACCCCCAGCTTTCGAACGGATCCCCCTGCTCCGAGGATCAAGGCAACCGTGTGGAGCAGATCGCCATTGGCAAGCCTGACAGAATGAAGACCCGCACCGGCGTTTACTTCCGCAACTTCTTCCTGAATAATGCGCAGGCCGAAGGCCTGGGCATGATGAAGCAGCTTCTCGGCAAGATCTAATCCTGTAATGCCCTCCACTCCGGGATAGTTCTCCACCTCTTTTGAAATGGCGATCTGACCGCCGACCAAACCCTTTTCAAACAGAACCGTTTTCAGCGCGGCCCGCTGGCAATACAGGCCTGCGGCGAGCCCTGCCGGCCCACCACCGACAATGATGACATCATAGGTTTCCTTGATATCCATATTCCTCCTGTAAAGAATGACATCGGCTCGGCCCTCGACGCCGAGCACTCAGCCATCACGCGCAGGGGATCAACCCTCTGTAATATGATAACGCTTGAGGGGAGAATGTCAAGGAGGGGAAAGATATCGGGGCACCAATTGAAGAAAAAACGCTTCATGACTCGTTTTTGAAGACAGGGAGGGAAACCGGCGGGCTTTGAATTAAATGGAACGAGGACTATCCGTTCTTCGAGTTGATCGAGCTCATGGCTCAAATATCGATCGCTTATGTTTTATATGGTTTTCTCCATCGCATAGTCGTCCATGACAAAACTGTTGCCGATATCCTGAACCAGAGAACCGATGTTTCTGAAACCGATCTTTTCATACGCGCTGATCGCGCTCGTATTATTCTTGTTCACCGTCAGGACGATCTTCCGTAATCCCCGATCGCGCGCGACGGTCTCCACGAACTGCACGGACTTCTTTCCGTATCCCTTTGCGCGATGGGACAATTGCAGATAAATTTTACTCAGGAACAGCTCATCTCCTCTCGGTTGAACAGCGATATATCCTATGGATGCGCGACCTTCCTCAATAATAAAGTAGAGAGCGCCTGAAGCGATTTGCTCTTTGACTGCCTGTTTGGACTGATACCTGGCCAGCATGTACTCAACCTGTTCCTTGCCGATGATCGGGATATAATGCTCTGTCCAGATTTCCCTGGCGAGCGATTCGATGACATCCATTTGATTTTCAGTCGAGACTTCAGTGATTGTCATGGTTATTGAACGATCGTCCCTTTCTCAGGAACCGGACAGGTTTGTTTATGCTTTTGCCGCTGCACGAGCTTTAGAAGTTCCGCTTTTCTTGCAGAAGATAATCCAAGTCCGTCTGCCTCCCGGACCAGATCTTCGTAGGAACCTTCGCCCCCCAAATAGCCGTTCACCCGGGCCACTGCTGTCGAGGCAACAAACGCCGCCGGTTCGGGATATATCTGTTGCAATTCTTTCCAAAATTCGGGAAACTGCTGAAGAGCGTGCTTCTGATGGTAATTCTCGGCCAGGGTAAAACCACTGTAGGGAACGATCTCCGTATGAATCGTGCTGCCGCGCTCCTTCGCGATACGAGCGCGACTCTCCTCTGCCAGTCGCCTCTGCTCGTCGTTGTGCACGAAGATGATGGAAGCATATTGACGGGACCAGCTCTTGTAAGTGGGATCATGGCCTGTCCAGAATGCGTCGAGCAGTTCCTGGTAGGTGATCTTCGAGGAATCGTAGTCGATCTGGATGGTCTCGGAATGATCTCCGAGATTGCGGTAAGTAGGGCCCGGCTTGGTCCCACCCGCATATCCCACGCGCGTGCTGACCACACCGGGCAGGCTCCCGAACCGGGAGTCAGGGCCCCAGAATCAGCCCATGGCGAACGTCGCCGTTACAACCTTTTTCGGGACCTGTGTATCGATCAATGGTTTTGAATAAACGATATCGGAAGCAAAGGCACTCTGTTTCACGTCAAGCGTCCCCCTTTCAGTCGAGAAATACAGCGCGCTCCCGAGTGTCAATACAAACGTTATCAGGAACAGGACCATCGAGATTCTCAATGCATTTTTTTTCAAAGACATCATCTCTATATGTTCACCTGTAATAGGACAAAAGCGTAATATTTAATTATCCCACCTTAATACCGTTCAAATCAAGATAAAATATGGGATAGAAATGCTCCCTGTTTGAGAGATAAATGAGGCCTCGTTGACGAAAATCGGGAGATCAGCGCATTGACTCTCGACGGCTGGATAAATGAGTCAGGATAACAATTCATGGTTCAATGAACCTGGTGGTATACTTACTATATCAATGAGAAATAGAGACAGCGGAGAATGATATTTATGAAGGGAGGTAGCAATATGAAAAAGATACTGGCTTTTGCGATCGTTATTGTTGCTGGACTGGCACTCGGTCCCCTTGCGGCCTTTTCCGCGGAACATCAGATGATGCCCCCGCCGATAACCCACTCCAGCGACTTTGAACGGATGAAAGGACTGGTCGGCGCCTGGGAGGGCAAAGTGGACATGGGACACGGGATGGAAACGCTCAAGGTCACCTATGAAGTGACCTCGGCCGGTAACGCCATCCTGGAACGGTTCGCCGCGGGACAGTCCCACGAGATGATCACCGTCTATCATGATCGCGGCGGGAGGCTGGTCATGACCCACTACTGCACGCTCGGGAACCAACCGCATATGGAGCTCACCAACCCCGGCGAAACCACGATGAAATTCGTCCTGTCGGAAAAGAGTCCCGGTCTTACTTCGCTCAATGAAATGCACATGCATGCGCTTACCATCTCTGTTGAGGGCAAGGACAGCATCTCGCATACCTGGACGCTGTACGACAAGGGCGTGAAGAAATCCGATGTTTCGGTCAAACTAATGCGCACAAAGATGTAGAGGGTGGTGCTGCCGGTTGCATTGGGGAAGAAGGTTATGAAAGCCGGGGCGTCGTGTCCCGGCTTCAGCTTTGGCACGCGAGGGTGGTACAATCTGCGAGTGGCGCTACGGGGAGGACAGTATGAAGAGGATCGTGACGGTTTTATTGGCTTTCGGCTCAGTTTTCATGACCCATCCGGTCCACGGAGCCGATAAACAGGCGGAGCAGAACAAAAAGACCGTGGTGGAGTTTTACGAAAAGGCGATCAATCAGAAGGATTTCGAAGCGGCCTCGAAGTACCTGGGCCCGCGTTACACGCAACACAACCCGATGGCAGCCGACGGGCCCGGGGGACTACAGCGTTACCTTCAGTTCCTTCGTGCAAGGTATCCAGCCTCACACAGCGAGATCAAGCGGGTATTCGCTGACGGAGATTATGTGATACTGCATGTGCACGCGGTACGGGAGCCAGGCACGCGCGGCAGCGCCATCGTCGACATCTTCAAGCTCGAGAACGGCAAGGTCGTGGAACACTGGGACGTTATCCAGGAGATACCCGAGAAAGCTGCCAACGTGAATGGGATGTTTTAACTGCCATCGTGATTTGGTTAGAAATGTCGTCAAGGATTGCCCCTGCTGCTCGTGAAGCACATCGCATTTCAGCCACATTTTTTCAGTCAAGGTCATTTGTGCTATACTTGTAATAACAGGAGGCGATTATGACCGATATCATCCTGGGCATCGGCGTAGCGGTATTCATTATATATACGGGCTTTCACATCTCGTATATGCTGAGCATAAGACGGACGAGCGAACAAATGAGCGACATTATTAAGAGCACCGAGAAAAATCTGAACGAGACGCTTGTTGAGCTCAAGGATACGCTTGAAAACCTGAAGTTGATCACCGGCAACGTAAACGCCGTTTCGGAGGATGTCAGGCAGATCAGCCGCACAGTGGCAATCGTGGAAAAAAGCATACGCGGTCTGTATGCAATCGGAAGAGAGGGCCTCGGACCTGCCGCCGGGGCGAATATCGCCGGGCTGAAAGCCGGCATTACGACCGGGGTAACAACCCTGGTAAAAAGTCTCAGACAAAGAAGGAGGGCTCATCATGAAAGAAGAACTTGGAGTTAATAAAGTACAGTCCTTTCTGGTCCCCTTCCTGGCGGGTGGCCTCGTGGGAGCCGGTGTTGCGCTCCTGCTGGCACCGAAACCGGGCAGGGAGTTAAGAAGAGACATCAAGGACATCGCCGCGAAAACCGGCGACACAATTGGCGCAACCGTTGATAAGGGCAAGGAATTGTATGTGGAGAGCACCTCAGCGGTCAAGAACGCCATCGATGCGGGAAAGATGGCGTTCGTCGATGAAATAGAAAAACGAAGGAAGACCGCATGACAGGTACTCTCTAAAGCGCGCTCAAGGGCAGGGAGCGCGCTTTGCTTTTTCTCCCGCCATAATCCAGTCTTAGGCCATTCCTCTCAGCTTCCGCAGAGTCTCTATCACATCGGGTTGTACCAAGACCTTTTAGCAGATCCAGCAGCAGGCCTTCTTAATATTAATAGCCCGCTCCGAAGGAACAGGCTTTTGTGGGTTCGTCTTTCGTGGGCCGCTAATGAGCGCCCTTATGCGCCTCCCCATGGGGTCCTCCCTCATGCCGGTCGCCTTTCAAGGTAGAAATGCCGAGTAATGCATATACAGGGCAAAAACCGGCGGCACTTGTGGCCAGAAAGATCACAGCCAGGATACCGAGTATCACGGCGGCCGTTCCAGAAAGCTGACCTGCTAAATACAGAGCAACGACCACGACAGCAAGGGCCGCCCTCAACACTCGATCTATCATTCCCATGTTCTTCTTCATAAAACTCACCTCCCTATCGATTCACCGACCCCTGACTTATAGCAGCCACTTGAACGCGTAAACAATACCCGCGACCAAGCCGACGCATATAATGCAGGCTAATACAAGCTTTACAACGGTCGGCATGTCAACATCCTCACTGCTATATTATACAACTTTTAGACATATGATACTACCGGTCGGAGCAACCGAAGAGAGCTTCCCCTGCTGAAACCTTCGTATTAAAAAAGCTAAAAAACGCTTACGGTCATCGTTGACGCCTGTACGATCCGGTGCTATCCTTTAAATAAAGGATTCTTATGGTCCCTTTTCGTCTGGAGTTATTGGACGTAAAAGATTGAGGAGGACATTAGATGGCCGGAGCGACGATCTGGAAAGGAAACATTCATTTTGGAGACACTGACATTCCGGTGAAGCTGCATACAGCGGTGAGAGAAGAGCGAATTCAGTTTCACCTCCTGCACAAGCGAGACCAGGTGCGACTGCGTCAGCAAATGGTCTGTGCTTATGAAAAAAAACCGGTGCCGGCGGAAGAACAGTCCAAGGGGTTTGAAGTGGAGGAAGGGAAGTATATCATCGTCGATCAGGAGGAACTCGAGCAAACCACTCCTGAAAGCAGCCGGATGATCGAGGTCCACGAATTCGTCAAACCCTCACAAATCGACCCCATCTTCCTTGACCGGGTGTATTACCTCGAGCCGGATATGCAGGGAAAGGGATATAACGCGCTGCTCGGGGCCTTGAAGCAGATGGATGTTGCGGGAATCTGTTCCTGGACCATGAGAAAACGGACCTATATCGGGGCTATTCAGGCGATCGGGAATATCCTTCGTCTGATTACGTTGCGCCATGCCGACGAAGTGATCGCGGTTGAATCTCTTGACCCTGCAGGACGTTCCTCTGTCAGAAAAAGAATTGAAGATCGGGGTCGACTTGATCAATCAGCTGGCCGCTCCTTTTGAGCCTCGAAAATTCGAAAATGAGCATCAGAAGAAGCTGCAGGATATGATAGAAAAAAAGGCCCGCGGGGAGCACATTGCGATCGTCGCCCCCAGACGACTTAAACCCACGGAACCGGACCAGTTGCAGCAGGTGCTTGAAGCGAGCCTGAAAAAGGCCGCCTGAGGGAAGGAAGAGTCCTTTTAAGACGGATTCAAACGGATTAAACAGGAGGCATACGATGGCTGTTCAGGGTATATGGAGCGGGACTATCAGTTTCAGCCTGGTGGCGATTCCAGTACGGTTGGTTACCGCGATCGAGCCCGGTCGCGTCTCTTTTCACCTGCTCCACAGCAGGGATTTCTCTCCCCTGTCCCGAAGAATGTTTTGTCCTAAAGAAGGGACCATGGTCCCCCCGGATGAGATCGTCAGGGGATACGAGATCGTGCCTGATAAATACATTCTGATGACTGACGAGGAACTGGAATCCGTTTCGCCGGAGCGGAGCCGCACGATCGAGATCATCGAGTTCATCGATATGAAGGAAGTGGACCCGATCTACTATGATCACCCCTACTACCTCGTGCCTTCGAAAGGAGGCGAAAAAGCCTACCAGCTGCTGGTGGAGGTGATGCGCCGGACAAACAAGGCCGGTCTCGCAAAATTCGTGCTGGCTGAACGCGAGTATCTGGTGGCGGTCAAAAGCAGGGACGGAGCGCTGGCACTGACCACGCTCCATTACAGCGACGAAATAGTTTCCGATAGGGACATCCACGTGGAACAAGGGAAGGTCGAAGCTGAAGAGGAACGCCGGATAAAAACAAACATAGAGAAGATGATCGAAGACTTTAAACCGGCGAAATATGCCGACGAACGCCGGAAAGGGATCTTGGCCCTTCTGGAGGCGAAGGCGAAAGAAAAGGCCCCGGTGGCGGCCCCGGCCATAGAGGAAGAAGAGGGAGAAGGACCTGCTGATCTGGTCGCCGCACTGGAGGAAAGCATGCGGAAAGTGAAGGAGAACAGGTGAGCCGAACATTTGTGGACATGGCGGGGATCAGACTCCCGCTGTCGAACCTTGAAAAGGACCTTTATCCCTCCTATGGTTTTACAAAGGCCCAGATCCTGGAATATTACCGCGGGATAGCACCGTTCATGCTGCCCCATTTGAAAGACCGGGCGTTGACCTTTAAGCGCTATCCCGAGGGAGTGGAAAAGGACTTCTTTTTCGAGAAACGCTGTCCCGGTCACCGCCCTTTCTGGGTGAAAACTGCTGAGATCCCCCAGCATGACGGAGAGCGGATGACGGTCTGTCTGGTCAACGATCTGGAAACGCTGATATGGGCGGAAAACCTTGCTTCTCTGGAACTCCATGTGCCGCTGGCCAGGGCCGGTTCCCCGGGAACTCCGGATTCCATGGTCTTCGACCTGGATCCCGGCGATCAGGCAAACATTTTTGATTGTGCGCGGGTGGCGCTGGTGCTTCGGGATCTGCTCTCACGGCTGGGACTCGTCACCTATGTCAAAACCTCCGGCAAGAAGGGTCTCCATGTATATGTCCCCCTGAACCGCAGGGAGACGACCTTCGAGGATACCAAGACATTTTCAAAGACCGTGGCAGGGATCATGCAAAAACATTATCCCGACCTGGTGACCGCAAAAATGTCGAAAACAGAGCGAAAAGCGAAGGTCTTTATCAACTGGTCTCAAAATGATGCTTCGAAAACGATGGTCTGCGTTTATTCCCTGCGTGCCCGGGAAAAACCGATCGTGTCGTTTCCGCTTGAATGGACGGAACTGCAAAATTTGTCCGGGCCTGCTGACCCGGATAAACTGCAGGTCATGTATTCGGACGCCGTGAGCAGGGCAAAGACAAAAGGCGACCTTTTTCAAGAAATGCTCTCGAAAGAGCAGAAGCTGCCGCATTTATGAAAATGAATCGCCAAATAACGAAGCTCGAAATCCTAAACCATATCAGAATTCGAATATTTGAGTTTTGAGCTTGTTCAGGGTTTAGAAATTCGAACTTAGCATTTTCAGGAACTGACATGGGATTAACTGAATACAAATCGAAACGGGAATTCGAGAAAACACCCGAACCGAAACCGGGTCTTCAGTCTCAGGGGAACCGTCTTGTGTTTGTCGTTCATAAGCACGCGGCCCGGGCCCTTCATTATGACCTCAGGCTGGAACTGGATGGGGTGCTTAAGAGCTGGGCCGTACCGAAGGGTCCCTCGCTTGACCCTGCCGTGAAAAGGCTCGCGGTTATGGTCGAAGACCACCCGTTCGAGTACAAGGATTTTGAGGGCGTTATTCCGGAGAACAATTATGGCGCTGGAAGCGTCATCATCTGGGACAAGGGCTTTTATCATCACCCTTCCACCAGAGATGAGAACGAAAGCAATAGGCTTCTTCATGAGGGCTTGAAAAAAGGCGACATGAAGTTCGTCCTCGAAGGAGAAAAACTTCACGGTGAATTCGCGCTGGTGAAAACGGCCAGGGACGGGAAGTCGTGGCTGCTTCTGAAGAAAAAAGATGGGAATGCGGCCAAAGAGGAAATCCTCAAGGAGAACCGTTCCGTGGTGTCTCATAAGACTCTGGAGGAAGTACTCGGAGCCGATAAGCATAAATCGTTCAGACAAAAAAAGTCAAACCAGATCCGTCTTCACGAGGCATTGGAAACCGAAGACCTGAAGGATGCGCCGGTCAAACCGATGCCGCACGGAATAAAACCGATGCTTGCTACCCTGACAAAGGAACCGTTCGATCATCCCGATTGGATCTTTGAGGTGAAATGGGACGGGTACCGGGCTGTTGCTGAGATCAGTGACAACGGCGTTTCGCTTTACTCCCGGAACGGGATCTCGCTCGCCAAAAAGTTTGCCCCCGTTGCAGACTCTCTGCGGAAATTCGGATCTGACGCTGTCTTGGACGGGGAAATCGTTGTCGTAGATGACCAGGGACGCGCCGATTTTCAGGCGCTTCAGCACTACCAGGGCTCGGGAAGCGGTCATTTGGTCTACTACGTTTTCGATCTCCTCTACCTCCGGGGGCATGATCTGACGGGTCTCCCCCTGATGAGAAGGAAGGAAGTCCTGGAAAAGGTACTCCCCTCTTCCTCAAAGATAAAATTCAGCGGTCATGTAGAGAAGGAAGGCGTCTTGTTTTACAACGTCTCCAAGGAAAAAGGCCTGGAAGGGATCGTCGCCAAACATTCTCAAAGCACATACGAAACAGGCAAAAGGACCCGGCAGTGGCTGAAGGTGAAGACGCGGCCTACCCAGGAGGGCGTGATCGCGGGATTCACGGAACCGGGGGGCGGCAGAAAATATTTCGGTGCCCTTGTCCTGGGTGCATTCGATGGAGACAACTTTGTGTACATCGGCAATGTAGGAAGCGGATTCAGGGAGAAGGATTTAAAGAACATCCGCGAACAATTGGAACCGCTGGTCCAGAAGGAATGCCCCTTTTCCGCTGAACCGGAGACAAATGCGCCGGTCACGTGGGTAAAGCCGGAGCTGGTCTGCGAGGTTACGTTGACCGGCTGGACCGAGGATAGCGTGATGAGGCAGCCTGCGTTCATACGGCTGCGTGAGGATAAAACAGCCGGCGAGGTGGTTCGTGAAAAAGAATCATTTCAACGCAGAGACGCCGGGAAGCAGCAAAAAGAAGATTAAGCGGTACCTGACACCCTCCTCGGCGCTGCGGTTAAGCCGGACGTTTACGATATTGTTAACCTGGGAGGAAACAGTTTATGAAGGTCTACGTCGGGACGAGCGGGTTTGCACATGCGGAATGGAAAGGGAAATTCTACCCTGAAGAGATCCCGCCGAAGGAAATGCTTCGGTTCTATGCCGGACGCCTCAACACGGTAGAGATCAACAATACCTTTTATCACCGGCCCAAAGAAAGCGTGCTCGAGCACTGGGCGGAACAGGTTGGCGCTGATTTTGTTTTCGCTCTCAAAGCGCCGCAGGTCATAACGCACATGAAGCAGCTCCGAAACGTGTTCGAAGAGACCGAATACCTGTTCAGGACACTGTCAATCCTGGACAAAAAACTGGGACCGGTCCTTTTTCAATTTCCCAAAAGCTTTCATGCGGACCTGCCTGTGCTGGAGGATTTTCTCGGCCTGATCCCCGTTGACGCGCCCTGCGCGTTCGAGTTCCGCAGCCCCTCGTGGCTCGAAGCCGGAATTCCGGACGTGCTTCGTAAAAAGGGATGCAGCCTGTGCAACGCCGATACCGATGAGAATCCGGCGACTGAGATCATCAGTACGGCGCCATGGGGTTACTTGCGTCTTCGCCGCTCAGAGTATACGGATGCAGACCTTTTACACTGGGCGGAGAGGATCCTTTCGCAAAAATGGGAAAAGGCCTTTGTTTTCTTTAAACACGAGGACAAAGGACCCGAGTGGGCTATGCGCTTACACGAGCTTGTCAATTTGAGATCGAATGAAAAGACGCTCAAGTCTGGAAGGATGCGGGGCGGAATTCCCACTGCCTGATCGCGGAGTCTCTACCAAGGATAGAATTTGCGGCAAATTATTGCTAAATATATTCAACATCGTTGTGAGCTCTGTTTGAACTTTCTGTGTGTGCGCTGTGGTTAGATCTTGACTATGGTTCACCTCGGAGGAGAAAGATCATGAAGAACCGAAACGAGAACGGCCCTGCTTCTCGTGAAGTCTTGATTTACGACGGCACCTGCCCGATCTGTTCAGGCACAGCGAAATGGATCCACCATAACGCCATGGATGGCTCGTTTGACATGATAACGTGCCAGTCGTTGCAGGAGGGAATGCAGTACCCGGACATCAAGCATGAAGCCTGCATGCAATCAATGCACCTCGTGCTTCCGGACGGAACAGTTCTTGCCGGCGAGAAGGCGCTTCCGGAGATCATCTCGCGGCTGAGAAAGTACCGTTTTGCAGGCTTCTTGTTCAAACTGCCCGGTGCGGAGACGCTGTCGCGGATCGTGTACCGCTGGTTTGCAAAACGCAGATACCGGATCTCGGCAATAATGTCCCATCTTAACGGCGGCCGAAAGAACGAAGTGTAGGCGTCCTTCCTTCTGCCAGATCGACGCGGACTTTTATTTCAAAGAAGTTCCTGCTTCATCGAGAGAGTGTAAAATAAAATGCCGCCCCTTTGTTGACCCCTGCCTCCGCCCAGATGCGGCCCTTGTGATGATCGATGATCCGCTGGACCGTGGCAAGACCGATTCCGATGCCCGGGAATTCTACCGCTGAGTGGAGTCGTTGGAACGGGGTGAACAGTTTATTCGCATATTTCATATCGAAGCCCGCGCCGTTATCTTTAACACAATAGACTGTTTCGCCGTTACTTTGTGCGGCATTGAACTCGATTTTTGCAAAAGGCTGGTTTGCACTGAATTTCCATGCGTTGCCGATCAGGTTGTCCATCACGATCTTGAGCATCACCGGGTCTCCATCGGCATACACTTCTTCTGCGATCACAAACTCCACCCGGCGTTCGGGCTGGGCCATTGCAAGCTCAGCCGCCGCAGTCTTTGCCAGTGTGCTCAGATAGACTTTCGAGCGATACAATGGGGTTCCCGTGAAGCGCGACAGACCGAGCAAGGCGTTGATGAGTTCGATCATTCTCGTTGAACCGGCTTGCACGCGGCGGATATAATCCCTGCCTATTTCATCCAGTTGTTCGGTATAATCTTCGGACAGTATGCGGATGAACCCGTCAATGGACCGCAGGGGCGCCCTGAGATCATGAGACACCGAGTAGGCAAACTGCTCCAGTGCCTTGTTGGAGCGCTCAAGTTCGGCCTTTGTCTCAAGCAACCTCCGCTCCGATTCCTTGCGGTCGGATACATCGCGGACCACGGCCAGCACAACGATGTCATCTTTCATCTGCAGAGGTCCGAGGGATATATCCACGGGAAACTCGACTCCATCTTTTCTCCTCCCGTATAACTCCATCCCGGTGCCCATCGGACGGACGTGCGGATTCGACATAAACCCCCGGCGATGTTCTCGATGTTTATCCTTAAAGCGTTCCGGCAGGAGGATCTCAAGTCCTTCATTCAGTAATTCTTCATGGCTATAACCAAATAATCGCCCAACCTGCTTGTTGGACTGAACTATGCTGCCGTTGCGATCGACAACAACAATTGCATCGGGAGCGAATTCGAAAAGTCCCTCGAACATCGCCTTGGTTTTCGCCAGTTCCTCCACGAACGTTTCTTGATCCTCGACTGTTTTTTCCAGTTCATTGATCTTCTGCTGCAATATGATCAGGTCATTGATGAGCTGTTCTTTTGTCAGGTCGTCCAGGGTCTTCATAATTCTCCATATAAAAATTGTTTGAGAGATCCTCATATTTCCTCAGCGGAGCGCAGTTGCCTGCTTTTAAAAGAGTGGACAAGGCCAAAGGGCCGCATATATTTAAGGATCGAATAATTTCATCTCGAAATCCCTGCATCAACCTCTCCAGGGCCCCTCTCCTCATATACCTGAGGTTTCCCGGACAAGAATCCTGACAAAAATAACGCCAACACGGTGTATGTCAGGAACAGGTAATATCCCGGTTGAAGGGAGGTGCCGTTCGTAGTTATCATCACCATTTCCTGGGCTGCTGACTTTAGTTGATCGAACTGGCTGGTAATGATCCCGTTAAACCCGATATAAGCCATGAATATGGCAACTACCATAACATCGGCCATGGACCATTTCCCGGATTTCAACACAAAGAACCTGATCACCGGCCTCTGCCTCGCATTGTGATAATTGTAATAATATCCCAGAGACGATACGGTTTTTAACAGGGGGAAAAAAACACTGAAGGTGATCAGCAGGACCCCCACAAATTTCATTTGGAGATCCTTATGCGTTATCATGATCCTGAATACATCCAGAATGCTTTTGCTTTGGAAATATAACACCTGGTTCTCGAAATAGATGGGATGCCCCATCAACGCAATGCTCATTCGCGAGATCCTGGCATCCATATCGATCATGGGCGTGGTTACGCCGGCTATCAGCAAAATAATAAGAGCCTGAACGAGGAGGATAAAGCTGGAGGGGGCCAACGGTTTCTTGCTGAAACCGGAAAAGGCAAAAAGGATAACTGATAGAATGATCAGCAGTACGGCCTCTTTGGTGACCAGGGCTTGCTTGACCGAGACGGCCTCATTGAGCTTGATCCTCGCGCCTTCGATATCCTTGGAATCCGTCCGGGCGAGGATGCGGTTTATTCGAGACATATCCTGCGTATCGAAGGTTTCGTTAAAATATTGTTCAAGCTGTTTGTTCAGCATGGTCTTTATCTGAGCCTTTGTTTTGGCTTTCGTCATCTCATGAATGATGGCATCGGCATATTCAGGAATGCCTTTTTTTATATCTTCCGGGCTCACAAAAAGATCTAAAAACTTTTGCTTGACCCAGCCCTCCGCCGTGCCCGAGTTCTCTTCTTTGATATTCTTGTAGACCTTATCAATAAGCGTATTCAGCAGAGCTTCAATATGCTTTCGGAGCTCCCGCTCATTCTCTTTTGACACGTACAGCTTATTGATCTCCTCTGAAAGGATTACGGTAACCTGCCGCTTCCATTGATCGACGCTGAACAGACCGTACTTGATATGATTGAGTTCCGCATAATCGATTTTGTTCTTTTGGTTGGAAATTGAATTAAGAATAATTTGTTGGCATAAAATAACGGATGCTACGATGATTATTAAGGATAAGATCAACTTGAGCAATTTCATTATATAGTGACCTTCGTCATCGCAAACAGCGTGGGTGTTTGGAGCTCACTGCTTAGTCTCTGTATTTAGCGTTAGAGGCAGAATGTTCGGTGAGAACCGGCGTCCAAGGATACTGCGGTGATTTAATCTACTTCCTGGAGTACTTTGACGGTGACACTCTCGACCATGTTCTTTACCTTTTCCCGGTAATCGGCCATATGAGGCGAACCGAGATGCGCATGAAGCGTTCCCAGGCTCGCCCACTTCTCAAAAATAGTGACCACATCTTTATCGAAAACCTGCGGCGGCAGTTTTGCGTCAATATCCACCATCGGGATATATTCGATACATCCCTCTTCTTTTCTCACTGAGGGAACATTTGCTTTAAGAACCGCAAGATAATCGGCGAGCGATCCCGTCTTCACACTAATCGAGGCAATCACGTTGACCACAGCCATCTCCCTCCTCAACGTTGTTGACGGGCAACTGGAGCGGCGCGAAGCACCTTGGATCCTCTTTCACGATAGAGCCGGCTTCATAAACGCCTGCTGAGAAGAAATGCCCCCTTTCAGTCCGTTACCACGATCTTCCAGAGTGAAGCTCATGACAGGTCCCTGTGCAGGTACCGTGCCCTGTCCCGTCGCGGGTAAAGTTCATTGTGTTGCCCGGATCGGTAAACTGAATGACGACATTGGCATCGCCATGGGCGGTTCTGTTGCTCGGGCCATGACTGGTATTTCCCGTGCCATTGGATCCGTGACAGAGAGAACAGGTAAAGCTGCTATGGGTGCTATGCGTTCCGGCTACATCCGGGAATGCAGTACCGCTTGGCCTCCCGCCGGTGCTGGCGGACCCGTGGCACGATCCGCAACTGTTGCCGGGACTGGCCTTGGTGTGGCATCCGCGGCAATCTGGCGGCGTTCCAGTGGCAACAGGATACGTCCCCACGACGCTTCCATTCGCATGGCAACTGCTGGTTACGCAGCCGGAGAACGGCGCTACTCCCGCTGCCGATAAATGGGCGGAACCGGGGAACGGGAAGGTATGGCCTGAGACGTCGATCACCCCGTTCACGTGCTTCGTGGGATCGTCGAAACCGGTATTAGTTGCATTGACGTGCGTGTGACATGTTTTACAGGTTGTGCTCGACGTAAAACCGGTATGAGCGGCATTGGCCGGAGGAAAACCATGACACGTCCCGCAACCGGCTGCCGCCAGATAAGTTGTCTGGCTCCAGATAGGCGACTTGTTGGTGCCGCCGACAAGGGTCGCGCCATGACAGTAGACATTGGTGCACTGTAAGGTCGTTTCATCGAATGCGGGACTTGCCCCGCCGGTTTGCGCTAATGCACCGAACACGATGGCCCCTGCCTGCCTGCTTGTGGTGTGGTTCCTGGCGCGGAGAAAATGGTCGAGGGTGACCGAGCCGAGCCCGTTGTGGCAAGCACTGCAGGTGTCGGCCACATTGAGGCCTGCGTGGCCCGGATGAGCAAGGGCGATATTAGGATAGATAGTCCCGCTGGGGCTCGCGCTGTGGCAGGAAGAGCAGTTTTTCAAGGTGGTCGGGAGACCGCTCTGGTGGCAGAACGTGCAGCCCGTGGCGCCGTTTGCTGCTCCGACGCCATCCAGGTTCGCGCCGTGGCAGCGGTTGCAGGCATCGAAACCGGAGGGGCTGGCCTTGCAGTGGAGATACCACGGGGTTCCGATGGGATTGATCGGCGTTATCGCGCCGAATGCGGCGGGGATCTGAAGGACCCGCGGATGGGCCGCAAGCGGGGCATGGCATACCTCACACCCTGTGTTGCCGAGGGTTGCATCGACGAGATTTCCGAGCTGGACATTGAATCGCGGGTTGCTCCCCGGCCCTCCGAAACTATTGTCGGCATGGCACTGCTGGCAATACGTCAGATTTGATTTTGCCACCGCGCCGTGGTTGCTCGGCTGCGCCCAGCCGGCCGGATGCCCCAACGGTCCATGACAAAGAGTGCTGTTGAAACAGCCCGGGTTACCCGTTTGGTACGTGGTGATGATCGGAGTTCTCAGGTTGGCCCCGCGACTGTGGCAGCGGGCGCAGGCCGCGGCGTTCGACCCGGCTGCATCGTCAACGGTATCGGTATGGGTCGGCGCGGGATACGTCCGCCAGGGAAGCGGCGAATGAGGCGCCCCCACCGGTGCGCCGTTCGTCACATGGCAGGGGCCTGTGGCCCTGCCCGCGGTAAAGCAGCTCACGTTGGCAACACCGCCGTTGAAATCGTCGCCGTGACAGAGCTGGCAACTGGAGAAACCGCTGTCTGCCCCGGGCTGCGATTTGGCGACAGAGCCGTGAAAGTTCGGGGCGGGGGTGGCCGGGTCTCGCCACCCTGCCGGGTGCCCGATAGGTCCGGTATCATGACATGCCTGTCCGTTGAACTGAGGGCTAAAACAGCTGACCTTGGAGATACCTCCCTTCAGGTCGCTGCCGTGGCACTCATAGCACTGGCTATGATTGCTTACATAAGACACTCGGTGATACACGATCCAATTGGCGACGTGCTTCCCGGATTCGCTCAGGACCGGAGTATTGCTGTTGGCCTTGCTGCTGCACCCCCAAGCCATGCCTACTAAAGCGATCAACGCAACAACTTTAGAGAAAACGTTCAATATGCGCATGACTATCTCTCCCTTATTTTTGGTATCAAAATCGATGCAGCTCGTCGTTCCTGAATCGTATGTGGTTAGGATACCTCGTTTTCGGGTCAATTTCTCAAAAAAAACGCCATTCTTAATAAAGCTGCAAACAAAGTACCATAGTTATATATTAAAATACATATTAATTACCAATTGGTTAGACGCTGCGATGTTAGATCGGGCCGGACATCCTCTTCAAATTGGGCCGGTCATTTTAAGCAATGTTTCCAAAATTGATCGGCAGGCATAATAAGAACTGTTCGCGTGTGAGACAGGAAACTCAACTAAAAAACATTATCTATTGTGATCGAACAGTTTCAATCGCCCGCTTTGCCCAGTTGCTGTCTTGAAGGACGGCTCTTCCCACGCCGATCAGGTCTGCTTTATTCTCGGCCAGAAGTTTCTCGGCAGCTTCTATTTCAGTGATCCCTCCGGTAAGGATAACGGGAATGGAGACAACGCTTTTGATCGCCTCGCTGAGAGGGGCAAAATAACCCTGTCCGGTAAGGCCGGGGGGGGTGTAACCGACAAACCCTCCGGAGATATGAATGATATCCACACCTGACTTTTCGAATGCCCGGGAGGCAGACTGGCTGTGTTCAATTGTCGTTCCGCCTTCAGTATAATCCGAAGCCCCTAACCTCACCTGGACGGGAAAATCCGGACCTACTTCTGAACGCACCGCCTCAATGACCTGCAGATGAATACGAATGCGGTTGGCGATATCCCCTCCGTATTCATCCATCCGCTTGTTCGTCAGGGGGGACAAGAACTGATTGAGAAGGTAACCATGTGCGGAATGGACCTCGACGGCATCAAATCCGGCTTCCTTGACCCTGCGCGCGGCGTTTTTAAAGGCAAGGACAACTTCACGTATCTCTGTCCGCGACATCTCACGCGGCATGTCACCGCGCCTCGGGTTCGCTACTGCTGAAGGAGCAAGGGGTGTCGTTCCCGTGACCTCTTTTTGCGCCGCACTTCCGGCGTGATTGATCTGCATCGCCGCCCTTGAACCGTTCCGGTGAATGACATCCGCTAATTTCCGAAGGCCGGGGATGACGGTGTCATCGGAAACGGAAAGCTGGTTCTCGCTTGCCTTCCCTTCCGGGACTATGTAGCTGTGCTCGATGATGATCAATGAAAGATAACCGCCGCGCGATTTTTCGGCATAGTAATCGAGAAGCGCCTGGCTTACTTTTCCATCGGGCCCGGCCTTTGCGGTTGCCATCGGCGGCATGACCAGTCGATTGGCCATGGTCATCGACCGCACTTTGAGCGGCTTGAGGAGATATGACATAGAGATCACTCACTCGTTTTTATGCAGGATTTAAACTTCCCATCCGGATAAAAGCTTATTGGATCGAATTCTTTACAATCTTGACCGCCTATTTTGGATGACCTGGCAAGATCGCACTTTTCAAGCTGGCCATCGGCGTAGAAGCTGATCGAGCGCTCCCCTTCGCAGGTGATCTGATTTGAATCAAAATCGTCTTTCAGCACGCACGACATAAGTGAACCATTTGGATAAAGAACTACCCTTGATCCCGATTCGCAGATTGATTGGTCGTTCGCGTACGCCTGGATCACCCCGAATACCATAAACATCAAGATACTAAATGCAAATTTGAACATGCCCATATGCTTTCCCCCATTAATGATGGCTCTTAATCTCCGTATCTTGCCTTATCGCTCTCTCTTTTAAAAATGAAAGATTGATTCGAGATCTTTAGTGAGCCAGTCCGATAATGCCGATCAGGATGAGATAGATGGCGACGATATAATTTAAAATTTTCGGCATGAAGAGAATCAGTATCCCGGCAATTAAGGCCGCAATGGGTTGTAAAGGATATACGCTAATGGACATACGAGTCTCACCTCCGTTTGTTCTCGATCAAAATGTCGGGAAAGCCATCCCTTTGAAGCAGTCTTCGCCAGGTCTGACGGTTTGACAACCCTCATTTCCCGTCACCTGTCCCTCCTGAAAACCCATCGTGATCTTTATTTTTCACCACTTACTTTTTTAGCGCCCAGACACTGAGGACAGACGCTTTTCCCTGTTCCGTGACAATTCGGACAGGGCCTTTGAGACGCATTGGCACTGTGCTGTCTTCCCTGCCCGTGGCAGACTGGACAGGTTATGAAACCCTTGGCGCTGCATTCCGGGCACGGAATTGTTGCCATTTTATTTGTCATCTGTTACCCCCTGTTCTGATAAGGCGTCGGAATCGTCCGCTCAAAAAATGATCCTCTCCTCTCCTCTCCCCTCGCCTCACCCCACCACCTTCAGCACGATCTTGCCTGTGGACTTCCTCCCCTCGAGCAGCCGATGGGCCTGGGCGGCATCGGCAAGCGGCAGGACCGTGTCCACCTTGAGCTTGAGCCAGCCTTCCCTGATCCCCGTGAACACTGCACTTGACCGCATCTTTACGTCCGGCCCGTTCGCGGCGAAGTGTACAAGGCTTCCTCCGGACAGGTTGATCGATTTCTGCATGAGCGAGTTCGGTACGATGGGGTCGGCGGGCCCGCTCGCCGCTCCGTAGATGACGATCTGGCCATGGGTCGCCACAGATTCCAGGTCGCCTGCAAAGGTGCTTTTGCCCACGCCGTCCAGGATGAGCGGGACGCCGCGCCCTTCAGTGATCTTGCTGATCTCGGCAACGAAATCCTGACTGTTGTATAGGATCACGTGATCAGCGCCCGCTGCCCTGGCCACCTGCGCCTTTTCCTCCGTAGAGACCGTACCGATGACCGTGGCGCCCAAGTGCCTTGCCCACTGTACCAGAAGCCGCCCAACACCGCCAGCCGCCGCATGTACCAGCACCGTGTCTCCCTTCCCCGGTTTGCGGTACTCATGGATAAGGTAATGCGCCGTCATCCCCTGAAGCGGGACCCCCGCTGCCTCGGTGAATGGGAGGTCCGCAGGGAGCTGGATCAGCCTCCATTGGTCGACAACGTTGTATTCGCTATAGCTCCCGAGCTTTCCGGTATATGCCACCCGGTCGCCTGGGCGGAAACCGGCCACGTCCCTGCCCACTTCCTCCACCACACCCGCTGCCTCCAGCCCCGGGATGAAGGGCAGCTTCTGGGGATAGTAGCCCCGCCGGTGATAGATGTCCACGAAGTTGACTCCCGCGACGTGGATCCTGACGAGGACCTGACCCGCGGCAGGTTTTGGCGCGAGTTCCGATTCCGATAATCTCAGCACATCGGCGTCGCCGTAAGATGTTACCTTGATCGCTTTCATGATCGCATCCCCTCCCTTGTCACGCATCTGCAGCATTATTCTCCTGAAGAGAATGCGGCGGATATTTGCCTGATAAAAGCATAGCACATTTTTTATGGGCTGGAGACAAGCTTCAAGGAAATATCGTCGAATAGAGTATGCGCAGAAGGTATGGGGCTGAGAAACAGTTTTGCGTTTTGCGTTTTGCGTTTTGCATTTTGCGTTTTGCGTTTTAGTTTGACGCATTTCCCGGCATCCCCGGCTGCAGAATCTGCTAAACTCTGCAAGAACTGTCATACCGGTCTTGCTTCTCCCCCGAACATTTCCACAATCTTCTTAACCAGGGCGGGCAGCGACGGGTCACGTGCTCCCATGAGCAGGACGCAGTCTTCCGCTTTCGCCTCGGCCTTTAATCTGGCCAACAGTTCATCGCGATCACCGACCGCTTGCGCAATGAATGCAACGGTGCCGAGGCCCTGAACAATATCGTCCGAGGAAATATTTTTATGCGCCGTGCCCCCGGCGTAATAGATCGGCAGGAGATAGAGCGCGTCATTTTTTTTAAATGCCGTTCGAAAGGTTGCGATGTATTCATCCTTTAAGAAGCGCGTCGGACCGAACCCATGAGGCTGGTACACGGCAATGACGCGTGCGGAAAGGCCCCGCGCGGCGCGGACGACAGCCGCTATCTTTGCCGGATTATGCGCAAAGTCGTCGACCACATGCACGTTCTGCTTTGTGCTGGTCAGGGAAAAACGCCGGGCAACTCCCTCATAATTCCTTACCGCATCGGCAAGCGCCGCTTCTTCGCATCCGAAATGCTCGCACACACAAAGCGCCGCACACAGGTTTTCAAGATTGTGCTTGCCGGGAAGCGGCAGATGATATTCGATGTTACTCTTAAAAAGCTTGACCGAAGTCGGCAAGAGCTGTTCACGATCGGGCCGCCACGAGCTTAAACCATTGCGGCCGAAGCGTACGGTTGCAGGAAAGGACGCAAGGGCCGGATCATCGGCATTTGAAGCCGTCCAGGGAGATTGTGCAGCGAGCGTCTCGAAAAGCGACCTTATCTCGTCAACGCCTTTATGGTCCTTGGAGATATTCAGGAACACCGCTGCCTCCGGACGGTATTTGACGAGCGTTCCGTCGCTTTCGTCCGCCTCCACCACCAGGATATCTGAGCCGCCGCTCCAGGCATTGCCGATAAGCCCCTGCCTTTCGAGCCTGCGCAGGCCCGCACCGCTTATGAGTGAGGGCGATTTTCCGCACGCGGTCAGGAATTCGAATATCATCGCGGTCACCGTCGATTTGCCGCTGGTGCCCGCGACCGCAATGGTCTTTTTTGTCGCGATGATCGCGGCAAGCAGATCGGAGCGATGGACGATGGGAAGACCGCAACTGCGCGCGGCAGCGATGTCGGGATTTGATTCTTCTATCGCTGTTGAGATGCAGACCACATCGGTATCCGCACCCACACCCGAACCGTCTTGACGAACGATGGTACACCCCAGGCCTTCAAGCGATTGCCGGATCGAGGCGGTATCCTCACTTGCATGGAAGCGATCGGAACCCGAGACCCCGATCCCCTGAAAGCGCAGGTATTGCGCGAGCGCGCTCATGCCGCTGCCGAAGATGCCGGTAAAATGCACGTTGCGGCACTGGTGTTCATTGATAACAATTGGTAGCGGATCGATGTAAACGAGCGTGCCCTCATTCACCGCATCATATAGGCGAATGACATCGTGATTTCGAAGGCATACGCACCCGTGCGACAGCGGAGTGCCAACCATGTCCTCACGACCGGTGCCGTGTATATAGATGTAACGCTCGTAGGTGTCCACCCCGGCGCCCTTATTGATCCCCTCCTCAAGGCCCTCGAGCCACAGAATGCGGGTCAGGATCAGGTTGTCTCCATTCTGGCTGTGGTCCCAGTCCATGCCCTGATCCTCGCGGTCTTTGAAAACGCGACCAGCAGGCGCTCCCGCCCCGAACTTCTCCCTGATCCGATGAATACCAAGAGGCGTTTTAAGCGAGTTCTCCCGATTGCCGTTGCCAAAACGGGAGGTGGAGGCATCATACTGCTCGACAATGGTGTCGTTCATGCAGACAAGGAGCGTTTGCGTCTCAATGGAGACCACGAGAAAGAGCTCTCGCGGGTCAACAAATAACCTTCGTAATTTTTCGTAAATGCCGCGTAATCGAACTTTTTCCATAAAGAAATTATTCTACCTGTTCAGCTTAAGATGTCAGCAAAATACTGTATTTCGGAGAAAACGACAAGAAAAAAAAGACGGGGCATCAATAACCTTCGCCCTTGACAATCAGTTGTGCATCCGTAATAATGCTGTCAGTCATGCTTGCTCCCTGCCAATTAAAGAGAAGCAAATCTTGCAGCGGAAAATAAATGGACAAGAACGAATGGCGTATGATGATGCAGCAGAAGGCATTCACTCTTATTGAACTTATAAGTACCATAGTGATCCTGGGGCTGCTTGCCGCAGTCGTCATTGTCAGGTACGTCGATCTTCGTCCTGATGCCGACAGAGCAGTTGAGCTTAATGTGGTGGGTGCCGTAAAAACGGGCATCAGCAACTATAAGCTTCACTCGTCATTGTCGAACGGAACCTCTGCATTTCCAACGGTACTTGACAATGCCGCCAATGGCGATGTTTCTTCGAGCAACCCCTTTTTTACCATAGTTCTTTCTCAGACAGGCATCAGCAAATGGTCTAAATCGGGACTTTCCTATCTTGCCCCCTCAGGCAGCATCTACACATATAATCCACAAACGGGAGCGTTTGAAACGAATGTCGGGTTAGTATCCGACTGGAGCATGAATGAGGGAAGCGGTACCACCATCGGGCAAGGGGCATATCAGGGCTCGATAATAGGCGACGCCGTTTGGACAAATGGAAAGGTAGGAGATGCGTTGCATTTTGACGGGGTTGACAGCCGGGTGAGCATTCCGGATTCACCCTCTCTCGATCTGACGACGTCCGGCACGGTCGGGGCGTGGGTCTATATGGACTCGATAACGCCTTTCGGCGGTATTATTCATAAGGGCGACCAAACGAATTTCTCCGATGAGGCTTATTCACTGCAGTTCTGGACCGGAAACACGGCTATTCTCGGCATAACAGATAATTCCGGCGTCCTGCATATGGTCCAGACAAATACGGTCTTCTCTCCGAACGCCTGGTACTATATTGTAGGCACGTGGGACTCGACAGGAATGAAAATATACGTCAACGGCACTCTGGACAAATCGACCACAGACACCGGTGTGGCAAAAATTTCTGCAGGCAGTCTAAATATCGGTGCCCAGACGAGTACTTATTATAACGGGACATACCACAATTTTCCCTTTCAAGGCAACATTGACGAAGCCACGATCCATAACACGGCGCTTTCTTCCGACGAGATAAAACTTTATTACAATTCTACAAAATAAGTAAAGGATATTTCCGATACCAGCGTTGATCACGTGCGCTCAAGGACAATCGGCAGGACGGCATGTTCCTGCAATGCCCGTTGGGCGGCCTCCCTCAGTTTGTCTTTCCCGAGATCTTCTTTGCCAGCCATCTGTTCAACCTCTATCCTCACCACACCGGTGATGCCAAGTTTGTCTTCGGCAAAATCTCCGTAGCCGCCTTCGGGCTGGTATTTCCGCATGAGCAGCTTCAGAGCGGCCAGGCGCTCTCCGCGGTCCTCAAGGATATGCGCTCTGCCCCTGATGATGACGCTCCGGTAGAGATACTCAGCCCTGCAGGGACTCGTGTCCGCCTTGACCAGGGCAATGGGCTGGTCCACTTCGAAGCAGACCCGGTCGTCAAGCCGCATGTCGTCGATCTTCTCTCCCTCCCGCGCGGTGTGGAAGTAGATATTCCCGTTGTCGAAAACGAAATTGAGCGGTTTGACCATGGGATATCCATCCTGTCCCCTGGTGCCCAACCTGCCTACGTGGCATTCCGTCAGTACCTGCAGTATGATACTCCGGTCAGTGATTGCCTTTTGGCTCCGGCGCATGATTTCCTCCCGCGATCATTGAATGTCATTGCGAATGTGCTCTGTTTTATGGTAAAAGAGTCGACGGAGTGAAATTCCCGTCTCGTTCATGTGATCCACGGAAAAGAGGTCTTGACATCTTGGCGAATGATTCCGTCCTCCTCCGCTGTCCGTCGTGCAGGACCCTGAACCGGGTGCCTGAAGAGATGCTCAAGAGCCACCCGAAATGCGGCAAGTGCGCAACGCCGCTCACCTTTCCCGATAAACCGGTGTCTGTCACAACCGCAAACTTCGATCAGGAGGTCCGAGACTGGCCGGAATTGCTCCTGGTCGAATTCTGGGCCACATGGTGCGGATACAGCCGCGCGGCGGAGCCGCTGGTAAACGACCTTGCTTCCTGGAGAGCGGGAAAACTGAAGGTGATCAAAGTGGACGTAGACGCGGAGCCCGTCCTTGCGCAGCGTTTCACGGTCAAGGCAACACCGACCTTCATCATGTACCGGAGCGGCCGCCAACTCGCCCGCATGGACGGCGCGCCAAAGGAAAAGCTTGAACTGATCCAGTGGGTCGACCGTTTTCTGAAGGGGTGAGCCATCCCTGTCGGTCAATGCAAGTCAGCGGGTTACTGCGAGAACCGTATGGTTCGCAAGTTGCAGGAATAGTTGCGGGAACTGAAAAAGTGTATCAGAAATAAAATGTTTTGTAAAAGAATTTGTCTTGATTGTTTGACAGTATGCTCAAGGCGCGACCGAATCGAATTTGACAATGCCTGAATTTCTGGTTAACATATGAATTGAGGCGCAATCAAAAGATTGTTTTCGGCAATTCAAGGCAGAACACCTATCCTTATGCTCAGAAAGATCTCCTCCACTCTCATCCTGCTCTTCTGGTTCACCATGCTCGGCCTCCTGATCGAGAAGACCTACATCCGCCCCTCCTCGGTCATCGCCCTGGACATGGTCACGCAAGAAGGCGTACGCGCGACGGATGAATGGTTCGGCATCTACCAGCAGGGCAAAAAGATCGGCTATGCGCACTCGCGGACCATCCCTGAGGCGGAAACCTATCACCTCTACGAGGAATCCGAGATGGACATCCTCGCTCTCGGCTCGGTACATCGGGTAAAGACGATCATCAACAGCTACACCACGAAAAACTTCCTGCTCAAGTATTTCGATTTCATGCTTCAATCCGATATGACCACGATGAAGATCAAGGGCGCGGTGCTCAAGAATAAACTTGTTCTCGATATCAATACCGGCGGTCAGACCCGGACCGAGAAGATCAAGCTCACCCGTCCACCCTACCTCTCGCCGAACATCAAACCGGCCATTCTGCTGATGGGGCTTGAAACGGGCAAGACGTACCGGTTCCCGCTTTTCAATCCCGCGACCATGAGCACCGAGGAATCCACGATCTCCGTTGAATCAAAAGACCGCATCAAGATCGGCGAAACAGAGCAGACTATTTACAAGCTGAAAGAATCGTTCCAGGGTATGGAGACAACGTCGTGGATATCGCAGGACGGCGAAACGATCAAAGAGGAAAGTGCCCTTGGTTACAGCCTGTTGAAGGAAAGCAAGGCTGAAGCGATGAAACGTGACAAAGGCGGACCGATTGTTGATATCATAACACTGACCATGATTCCGTCTGATACGATAAAAGACTCTTCTCAGGTTACCTATCTGCGTGCACGGCTGAAGGGCGTTTTGCTGCAGGGATTCCAGCTGGACAACGACCGTCAGACGCTCAATGGTGAGGTGATAGAGATCCGCAAGGAAGACTATCCGGCGGCGTATCGCCTGCCCTATTCCGGAAAAGACCTGGCTGAATATCTGTTGCCGAATGCCTTGATCCAGAGCGACGACAAAAAGATCATCGATCAGGCCTCAAAGATCCTGTCTGGCGAGAAAAACGCCCGTGAGGCCGCGAAAAAACTGAACGATTGGGTGTATACCGCTCTGGCGAAGAAACCCGTCATCAGCATCCCAAGCGCGCTCGAAATCCTGAACCAGCGTGAAGGAGACTGCAACGAACACACCGCACTTTATACCGCGCTGGCCCGCGCGGTGGGCATCCCGACCCGCATGGCGGCCGGCATCGTCTATATGGGAAACGGTTTCTACTACCATGCCTGGCCGGAGGTCTGGGTCGGCCATTGGATGCCTGTTGACCCTACCTTCAACCAGTTCCCCGCTGACGCAACACACATCCGATTTGCCACGGGCAACCTCGATCGGCAATCCGATATCATCAGGCTGGTCGGAAAGCTGAAGGTGGAGGTTTTGGAGTATAAATAGGATTTTTTCACCACGGAGGCACGGAGACACAGAGGATTACTTTATATCTTAAACAGAATAACAAGAGTAAAGATATATACTAGACGCAACTTTTTTAAAAGACCAGAGATTGCCCAAGTTTTTAATCTCTTATTATTCTGAGCCTTTCTCCGTGCCTCCGCGTCTCCGTGGTAATAGTGTATTTGACCTTAGTTTTTGCAGTTCATGAAATTTCGTGGATGTCGCGGCTAAACAATAACTATGATCAAACTCGTCAACCTCACCAAGAATTACGGCAAGCTTACCGCCGTGAACAAGATCAACCTCGACGTGGCCCGGGGCCAGCTCTTCGGGTTCCTCGGCCCGAACGGAGCGGGCAAGACCACGACCATCAAGATGATGGCGGGCCTGCTCCAGCCCACCAACGGCAGTATCCTCATCGATGGTCATGACGTGCAGAAAGAGCCTATCAAGGCAAAGTCCATCATTGGCTTCATCCCGGACAGACCGTTCCTGTACGAGAAGCTCACGGCAACGGAATTCATGCATTTTGTGGCCGAGTTGTACGACATGAGGGACCCGGACAAGCGCGTCAGCGAGCTCCTCGAACTGTTCGGCCTGCCTGAATGGGCCAATGAACTGGTCGAGAACTTCTCGCACGGCATGAAACAGCGCCTCGTCATGGCCGCGGCCCTGTTGCATGACCCGAAAGTCTTGATAGTGGACGAGCCCATGGTCGGCCTGGACCCTCGCGGCGCGCGTCTCGTGAAGGACATCTTCAAGGAGCTTGCTGCAAAGGGCGTTACCGTCTTCATGTCCACGCATACGCTCGAGATCGTGGAGCAGATGTGCACCCGTGTCGCCATCATCAATAGAGGTGATATCATCGCGGAAGGCAGCGTCGAAGACCTGGGCCGCATGGCGAGCATGCCCGAAAGCAATCTGGAACCGGTCTTCCTGAAACTGACGGGCGGGGACGAGGCAATATGAACTGGTTAACGCGGCATTGCCTCATACCGATGAAGCAAAAGCAACATTACCACGGAATTGCACGGAGGCGCACGGGAATAGAAAACTATCATTAAATGTGATAATAATGATCCGTAGCTTTTCGTGGCCCCTTCCGTGGTAAAAACGTGACTCAAACTTAAAAATGATGGTTCGTAACGTCCTTTAATCCGGGAGCGAACATGGAACTGAAAAAATTATTCCCCTTTCTCCAGTGGTGGTCGCGGGTCAACCGCCGCACTGCGCGAGTCGACATTATGGCCGGCATTACCGGTGCGATCATCGTCCTTCCCCAGGGCGTTGCCTTTGCCATGATCGCCGGGCTGCCTCCTGAATACGGCCTCTATTCAGCAATGGTACCGACGATCATTGCCGCGCTGTTCGGTTCCTCCCGCCACCTCATCTCCGGGCCCACGACCGCCATTTCGATCGTTATCTTTACCACGGTCAGTCCCCTGTCAAGCCCGGGCAGCACGGATTACATCCAGATGGTCATCACCCTCACCTTCCTCGCCGGAATATTTCAATTCTCGCTGGGGCTCGCGCGCCTCGGTGCGCTCGTTAATTTCGTTTCTCATTCCGTGGTGATCGGATTCACTGCCGGCGCCGCCATACTCATAGGGGCCAGCCAGCTCAGCAATCTCGTCGGCGTCCCCGGTTCGAAAAGACACGCCTTTATCCATGTCTTGACGGACCTCGTTCAGCGTCTGCCTGACATAAATTACACGGTGCTTGCGATCGGTATCAGCACCCTGATCGCTGCGCTTGTGTTCAAAAAATATCTACCGCGCTGGCCGGGAATGCTCTTCGCCATGATCATCGGCAGCATCCTGGCCATTATGATGAAAGGCAGCGAACACGGCGTACGGCTTGTCGGCTCACTGCCTGCGCATCTGCCTCCATTCTCATTACCTGACCTTTCTACAGCCGACGTTCGTCTCCTGGCACCGGCGGGGCTCGCAATAGCGATGCTCGGGCTGACGGAAGCGGTCTCCATCGCCCGCTCCGTGGCCACCCGCTCGCACCAGCGCATCGACAGCAACCAGGAGTTCATCGGCCAGGGTCTTTCGAATGTTGTTGGAAGCTTCTTTTCAAGCTATGCCTCCTCGGGCTCGTTTACCCGCACGGGACTGAATTATGAAGCCGGGGCGAAAACACCGATGTCCGGCGTTTATGCCGCAGTTTCACTTGCCGTTATCCTCCTGCTCATTGCCCCGCTCACCGCTTATCTCCCGATCGCTTCCATGGCGGGCATTCTCCTCCTCGTGGCGTATAATCTCATCGACTTCCGTCACATCAGGGCGATCATAAGAACAAGCCGCTCCGAAGCATCCGTACTCGCCGTTACTTTTTTCTCGACCCTTCTCGTGGAGTTGGAGTTCGCCATTTATGTTGGCGTGATCCTTTCGCTCCTGCTCTATCTCAATCGTACGTCCCATCCGCATTTCATTACGCTTGCCCCTGACCCCGAGAGTGACCGGCGGAGCTTCACCAATATTCTTAAAAAGCCCTTGCTGGAATGTCCCCAGCTCAAGATCATCCGGATGGACGGCTCGCTGTTTTTCGGGGCTGTTGACCATTTTGCCCAGGAAATGCGGGCTATCACGAGGCAGAGCCCGGAACAGGCCCACCTCCTGCTGGTCGGCAGCGGCATAAACTTCGTCGACGTTGCCGGATGCGAAGCGCTGGCCGAGGAGGCGCACCGCCTTCACCTGACCGGGAGAAAGCTCTACCTCTGTTCGCTCAAGGGAGATGTGCTGAATGTGTTGAAGCGAGGAGAATGCATAAAGCATATTGGCGAGGAGAACATCTTCCCTTCAAAGATCGAGGCGATAGAAAAGATCGTTCCCCAGCTCGACTCCGAACGGTGCCGCATCTGCACGGCGCGCATTTTTGACGAATGTGCGCAGATGCCGGGTGCGAAAACCTGATCGAAAAAAATGAGCCCGTGTCGCAGGGCGTGCATGTGGGGGGACGCAACGTGCTGAACGGTGACGGCGCGTTACCACGCTTGTCAGCCGGCCAGCATGCAATATTGCAAACCGGCAAGTAAACGTCATATTTGGTAGAGTATGCTCCTCCTTCTCACCCCTCGATATCTTGCCGTAAAGAACAGGCTCACCCGCCTCGCTCCCGGTGATGGGTTGAAAACAACCGTCCTCGGTCTGCTCGGCCTGGGATTCTGGGCTTTTATGTATGGCATTTCCTTCAAGGTCCTCTCTTACTTCAGGACCATTGAAGGTCTCGGCGACCTGCTTGCGCTCCGGCTGATGTCGATGGTGCTGCTGATGTTTTTTTCGATCCTCGTATTCAGCAACATCGTCACCTCGCTTTCGACCTTCTACCTCTCGGGAGAGCTCGCTATTCTGCACTCCGTACCAATTAGCATCGAGACCATCTTTCGCTCGAAATTCATCGAGACGATCATCGACTCATCGTGGATCACGCTCATCTACGGCCTGCCGGTCTTCCTCGCTTACGGAACGGTATTCAAGGCCCCGGTCCTTTACTATCTCGGCCTCCTGCTCACCATCATCCCTTTTTTGATCATCCCTGCCGGGATCGGCATCATGGTGACCATGCTACTCGTGAACGCATTCCCTGCACGCAGGGCCAAGGACGTCCTGGTGCTCCTGAGCCTGCTGTTCTTCATGGTCATGTACATCCTGCTGCGCATGCTCAAACCCGAGAAGCTTGTTGACCCTGATACGTTTCCCTCACTCGTCCAGTACCTGACCGCCATGCGCGCTCCCGTCTCGCCCCTCCTGCCGAGTTTCTGGGCCACAGAGACACTCTCCCCCCTGCTTCGCCGGATCAAAGGAGAGTTTCTCTTTTATCTGCTCATGCTCTGGAGCACCGCCGGCGCGAGTGTCGTCATCGGGGAGTGGGTCTGTGGAAGGATCTACTACACCGGCTGGTCGCGTTCCCAGGAGGGCAAAAAATCTCCGATCTCGCGGTCGCGACTGGCGGATGCTTTCTTCCGATTCACCGTTCTGCCGTTACGGGGAAAGATGCGCGCCATAATATTGAAGGACATTAAACTTTTTTTCCGCGATACATCGCAGTGGTCGCAACTTTTCCTCATCTTCGCGCTCATGGTCGTGTATATTTACAGCTTCGAGCTCCTGCCTCTGGACCGCGCGGTCATGCCGAGTTTCTTTCTTCAGAATCTGATCTCCTTCCTGAATCTCGGCATGGTGGGGTTCGTGACCGCGTCAGTCGCCGTTCGGTTCGTGTTCCCTGCGGTGAGCCTTGAGGGGGCGTCGTTCTGGATCATCAGGTCCGCACCTCTGTCGCTCAGGGATTTCCTCTGGGCGAAGTTCTGGAGCAGCCTGCTGCCGCTCCTGGTGCTCTCCGAGATATTGATCGTGCTCTCGAACACACTGCTCAAGGTCACGCCCTTCATGATGTGGCTCGGCATTATTACGGTCTTCTTTATGACCTTCGGCATCACTGCCCTCGGCGTTGGCCTGGGCGCCGTATTCCCGCGGTTCAAGCACGAAAATGTGGCCCAGATCCCCACGGGCTTCGGTGGCATCGTATATATGCTGTTGACCATGCTGTTTATCGGCGTTGTGATCACCCTCGAGGCATGGCCCGTATATAAGATATTCACGGCCCAGATTCCCGGTTACCACATCAGGACTTTCGGATGGGTATCCATAGCGCTTTCGATCATCGTCGTCATGATTGTGAACATTTATGCTCTTTTTTTACCCATGAAGATAGGGCTTGAGCACCTGAAACAGCGTGAAATATAGGTTTCCGATAACCACAATATATTGTGCCTCCCCTGGAAGCAGACACCTTACCTTGTTATTTTTCCCTTTACAAACCCCCATTCATATGATATAAACATTTCAGTTAACGGCTTCTAAAAATCATCCGTCTGTCTGTTTAAATGAGGAGACCTATGCAGCTGAAAACCCTTGAAATGATCGGTTTTAAATCCTTCTCAGACAAGACTGTCGTTGCCTTCCAGCCCGGTATCACAGCCGTGGTAGGCCCGAACGGCTGCGGCAAGAGCAACATCTCCGACGCCATCCGGTGGGTGCTCGGCGAACAGAGCGCCAAGCATCTCCGCGGCGACAAGATGGAAGACGTGATCTTCAACGGAAGCGAGAGCCGCAAGCCGCTGGGTATGGCTGAAGTGACCCTCAGACTGACGAACGTCAAGGGGACCTTTGCCTCTTCGGAGTTCGGTCACTACCAGGAGATCGAGATCACCCGCCGCCTCTACCGCTCCGGCGAAAGCGAATACCTCATCAACAGGATCCCCTGCCGCCTCAAGGACATCCGCGATCTGATGATGGATGCCGGCGTGGGCGCGAGGATACATGCCATCATCGAACAGGACAAAGTAGACCAGATACTCTCCTCGAAACCGCAGGATCGCAGGTTCCTGTTCGAGGAAGTGGCAGGCGTAATGAAATACAAGGCGCGCCGCCAGGAGGCCCTTTCCAAGCTCGAATCGACCAACCAGAACCTGCTCCGGGTGAATGACATCATCATCGAGGTCAAGCGCCAGGTCAATTCCCTCGACCGGCAGGCCCGGAAAGCCGAGCGCTACCAAAAACTGCGTGCGCAGATGAAGGACCTCGATTTCCGTCTGGCCTCTGTCGATTACTCCGGTCTCGGCACCGAGTGGACCGCATCATCGGAGGAATTCAAGATACTGGAAGAGGAAGTAACGGCGTTGCACGCCTCCCTCGCCAGGATCGAGTCGACGATCGAAGAGACCCGGGCGGACGCCCTGTCCGCTGAGCATGAACTCGGTGTGCTCCAGCACAAGATACACGAGGCCGAGACCGCGCTCAGCCGCGCCGAACATAACGTGGAGATGTCTAAAAGTCAAATTGCGGCGCTTATTGAACAGCGAGGCCGCGACCTCGCGGACAGTGAGTACCTGAAACAGGAGACCGCGCGGGTAGCTGAGCAAAAGGCCCGGCATGAAGAAGAGTCTGTCGTGCTGGCAAGTTCCGTACAGTCGAAGAACGCCGTACTGAGCGACAGGACTTCGGACCTCGAATCCCTTTCCCGGGCGCTCAAGGAACAGGAACTCTTGCTCGAGGAGACCCGGGCCGGGATACTGAACGCCATGACGGGCTCGGCCACGGAGAAATCAAGGATAATGAACCTTGAATCACGCATCGCGCAGATAGGCGAACAGGACGCTCGCGACCTTTCTGAAAAGAAGGACCTGGAGGAGAGACTCTCTGAACTCGCGTCCCGTCTTACGGGAAAAGAACGCGAGATCGAGGAACTGACAGCCAGAAAGAACGCGGCCCGGGAAGAACGCCTGGATGTAGCCGCCCGGCTGGAGCTGGCTATTGCGAAGAAAAAAACGCTTGAAGCGGGACTGAATGAAAGTAAGAACAGGATCGCGGGCCAGAGCTCCCGTCTCCGCTCTCTTCTCGAACTGGAACAGAGCCTCGAAGGTTACCAGAAGGGGGTACGGACCGTAATGTCCGCGCGCAAGGAGGCTTCATCGGCGGAAAGCCTCGGGACCATCCACGGCCTTGTGGCGGACATGATCGAGACAGAACCGAAGTATGAGGTCGCGATCGAGGCGGTGCTCGGGGACCGGCTCCAGTACGTTGTAGTGGACTCTCAGACGGATTCACTCAAGGCGATCGACTATCTCAAGGCGAAAAGCGGCGGCCGGGGCACCTTTCTTCCTAAAAAAACGCGTGAGGTAAAATCAGAACCCTTTAGAAAGAACGGCCATGCCGGCGTCATTGGCTCGGCATTGAATATCGTGAGCTACAAGGATACCTATAGCAGTGTGGCCCAGTATCTGCTGGGCGACGTGGTCGTCGTGGACAACATGGACACCGCCCTCTATCTATGGCAGAAGAACGGCTTCGACAAGACCGTCGTCACCCTCTCCGGAGAGATCGTGGACCCGTGGGGCGCGGTTACCGGCGGCGCTGTAGACGCGAATGGAACCGGTATGCTCACCAAGCGCCGCGAGATTAAGGACATTGAACACGAGTTGGCCGAGCTCAGTGCCCGGATCGCAGTGCTTGAAGCGGAGCTGATATCCGTCGAGGCATCGATCGCATCGGATACCAGGATCGAGGCCGAACTCTCCGGGCAGATCCACCGCATAGAGCTCGAGCTCGTGAACAGCGATAAAGACCGCACGACCGTCAGAGACGACATTAGCCGCGCAACAGAACGCACCAGGACGCTTGCTGCCGAGGCAGAAGAACGAGCGACCCTCCGGCAGGAACTGAACACCGGCATTGAACAGTCGACGGAAGCGCTCCGAAGCCTCGAGGCCGGTCATTCTGATGCCCAGTCGAACATCGAAGCGATCCAGGGCGAACTTTCTCACAAAAAGGAAGGGCTCGACGCGGCGCGCTCCGCGATCACCGAGCTCAAAATGGAGCTCACCGCGCTCCAGGAAAAACAAGCCGCGGGTGCCAGAACCATCTCAACGCTAGTCCTGACGGAAAAGGAAATGACTGAACGGCTTGTGAAGCGCGAGGCTGAGATCACCGGCATCGCTGCGAAGCTCATTGAACTCGAATCAGCCATTGCGAGCGCTGAGAACGAGATCAAGGGACATATCGGAACCCTCGAAACGGAACGACATGTCCTCGTTTCGAAGCAGGAAGCTCATGCAGTGAAGATCCATGCGCTCCGCGCCGCCGAGGAACAGGTCCGGGAGGTGCGCCGCGACATTGAGGCCGCCCAGAAAAGACTTTCCTCCAATGAGGTCAAACGCACCGAGCTCCGCATGAGGATCGAGCACTTGAAAGACACCATATGGAACACCTATCACACCGAGCTCGAGATCGTGGTCCAGGAACTCGGACAGTTCGAGATCAATCTGGAAGAATCAAAGGCACAGGCCGAGGACCTGCGCCAGAAGATCGACCAGATGGGTCCGATCAACGTGGACGCGCTCCAGGAATACAACGAATTGAAGGAACGGTACGACCTCCTGAGCGCGCAGCAGGCCGATATCAACGAGTCCATCACCAACCTCAAGTCCACCATCGCAAAGCTCGACGGCGAAACCAGGGAACTTTTCAGCGAGGCTTTCAACGCGATCCAGGAGAAGTTCAAGGAGGTCTTTGCCCTCCTCTTCGAGGGAGGCAGGGCTGAGCTCGTGCTCCTCGACGAATCGAACATCCTTGAGTCGGGCATCGAGATCATCGCCCAGCCCAGGGGTAAAAAATTCCAGAGCATCACCCTGCTCTCGGGCGGCGAGCGCGCACTCACGGCCATTGCCCTGCTCTTCGCGGCATTCCTCGTTAAACCGAGCCCGTTCTGCATGCTCGATGAGGTCGACGCGCCGCTCGATGAAGCGAACGTCACCCGTTTCACCCGCCTTATTCGCGAGATGAGCAGCCGCTCGCAGTTCATCACCATTACACACAACAAGCGGACCATGGAGATGGCGGACGCGCTCTACGGCATCACCATGGAAGAACCTGGTTGTTCCCGCGTGGTGTCCGTCAAGTTGCGTGAACCGGCGTTGGTGTAATAAATTGGTCCTGAGTTGACATTCAATGCCGCGAGAAGGGCCCCATCGATTCAGTTTCGAATTCGAACCCGATGCCTGTTGCACGGACATCGATCTCATCACCGCCTTCACTGATTCCCCATCCCTCTTCTTGGAAAGAGAACCCGACAGCGCTGTTTCAGAATAGTGTTTTCACGCGGATCAACTCAAGCTGCGGATTTGTAGATACTGCTTCTCGGACTCGGTATTCAAAGCATTGAACTGCGGTGAGGGGAATGGAAGAAAATAAAAAAGCAGGCCATGACTGATCAGGGCCTGCTTATTAGGTTAATGCGCTGGATTAAAGCTTGACGACGTTCGATGCTTTGGGACCTTTGGGCGAATCGATTACGTCGAACGAAACTTCCTGACCTTCAGCCAGGGACTTGAATCCGCTGTCCTGAATATCGCCGAAGTGAACGAACACATCGCCGCCGCTTGCACGAGTAATGAATCCAAACCCTTTGGCATCATTGAACCACTTTACTGTACCATTTTCCATTGTGAGCTACCTCCTTCTTGTGTATTGAAGCTTACCGAAAAGGCAAAAAAAATCCGCAAAGCCAAAAATGTCTTTGCGGTCACCCTACAAGTACATCCGGAACTTCTGGATGTAATAATCCCACTTTAGCGCCAGGAAGTCAAGAGTTATTATTTTATTTAACGTCTTAGTTCCTGGGAATGAACGGGAGGCCGTCAGAACGCAAGATCAGGATATGCGAACTGGCCTTGAAAACCGGCATCACTGCCGGCGAAGCTTTGATTCATGGTGTGATCCGACTTTCCGAGAACATCTCTTCCGGGGAGAGGCACAAGCGGCTCGAAGGAACCCGGTGATGATCTGTCCGGTTGCAATCTTATCCCGATATCAGCGAGTCTCAGCGCACTTTTCCACAGGCGGCTGCGCGAGGGGGCTCCGAGAACCGCCGTATATATGAGACCCTTTTCGGTGTCCATGGCGCCCACAAAACAATGCCTCGCGTTACAGGTAAAGCCGGTCTTTCCGCCTATCATGTCAGTTCGGGACCACAGCAGATTGTCCGTATTCGAGAGATATAATTCCCTGCCTGCCGCTGTTTTGACCATCCATCCTTTTTTGCCGAGGATCTCCCGGATAAGCGGGTACATAAGAGCCCTTTTCAGAATGATCGTCAGATCCCGGGCCGTTGTATATTGTCTGCCTTTGGGCAGGCCGGAAGCGGTCTCGAAGTGGGTATCATTGGCACCAATATCCTTTGCCTTCTGATTCATCATTGCGACAAACGCATTCTCTGAACCGCCCGCCCCCTCGGCAAGGGCTACGGCGGCGGCATTGATGGATCTCATGAGTGCCAGATGGAGGAGGTCTGAAACCGTCAGGACGTCGCCTGCCTTAAGCCTGGGCTTTCCGGAACGGGCTGCCTGAGCCCTCTTGCTCACGGTCACGCTGGTTGACGGATCCAGACGATCAAGGGCCACCATGGCGGTCACGAGTTTTACTGTGCTGGCGGGCGGAAGCTTGGCCGAAGGGTATTTCTCTGAAAGTACCGAATCGTTCTCATCAACCACGATCCACGCCTTTGCCGCAATGCCCTTCCGCGAAAAAGAAAAGGCGGGCTGCACCGCTGTCAGCAGAAGGACCGCGAACACCAGGTAAAAAACCACTCGCTTCAAAAGGGATCTTGGTAAGGATACGGATCGATACATAGGTGAGAGTATACACTAAAAATAATAAAATGTAAATGTATTGCAAATTCCGACCTTCAAGTTCTTTTCCAGAACTGCCTGAAGGGTCCGCTCCCCGAGCAGAACCGTCTCCAGCACGTCACGCACGCGACCAAGGCTCATGCTGTTGGAGGGAAAGCCCCTACCTGTGCGATGCGATACCACTCGACAAACCGTGCCGCCGCAGGATGACCTTCCTCAGGCGCCCATCCGGCGGCATTCTTATCTTTCGGCTGAGCGTACGGCCCCTGCTTTACCTCAAAGAAGACCGTTCCGCTTTCGAGCGACACGATCGAGTGCCAGGTATTCTCCGGTATCTCTGCAGCGAATACCGGCCCTCTCGCAGACAGTACGACCCTTTCCGTTACCGTACCTGAGTCATGAAAGAAGAGGAGCGCGGCTGAACCACGCAGAAGCAGAAATATTTCGCATGTCTCCGGCTCGGCATGCCGGTGCGGCCTGATATAGGTCCCCGGTTCTATGGCCACGCACAATCGTTGCAAAGGGTCCTCCAGTCGCGGGTGAAAATTATGATGCGCCCGTTTCCGGGGCGACTCCTTTGCCTTGCCGGTCAGCGAGTCCAGAAGTGTATTGTCAATCTGTTTCATATGGTCTCCCCGTTCTTTTCGGGACGCCTGGACCTTCAAACCACTGCTCACCGTCCGGACCGGACGGATCAGACGGGCTTTCAGGATTGACAGGCCATGACCGGAAGGTGGATGGGATCAACGAACATATCCTCGGCTGGTTTCCGGTAGTAGGGACATCTCTCTTCCCGGCACCCGTGAGGGTGCCTGTTGCCGTCTTTGCAGACGATCGCGGTTTTCGCCACCGGAAGCGAGATGCCGAACCTTTCCGCAAAGATCATAACCGCCTCCGAAAGCGCCGCACGCACATAGGCCTTGCAGCAGCTTGGCCCCGTAAGTTCGGCGACAACCTGCGAGACCTTGATAACCGCGTTCATCGTGATCTTCTGCTCCGTATCGGAGCCGCATTGGGAACCGAGGAAAACGGAAAGGCACGCGCCGATGGCGGGCGCAATGCCGCACACACCGGTGAGCCCGCAGTAACCGCCCACGGCCTGCTTTGCAGTTCTGGCGAACACTTCGCGGATGTCCGCATTCGTGATCTTGCCTTTGCCATAGGGAGAATTTTTAAGTGCCGCCATGAGAGCTCCCCCGGCAATGTACGCATGCTCGCATCCGAGCATGGGAAGGTTCGGATGGCCAATCATGAGCTCGGCTATCACGATGGGATCTTGCAGTTCCGTAGTAAATACCACCCCCTCGATCATCTGCATCGCGTCCCTGCGGTGACACGCTTCGCAGGTGAAATGCCCTTGCGGACATTTGACATGCCCCTGTTCTGTTGCTCCGCAATAGACGCATACAAGGTTTTCAGATTGGCGCAGATATTCAAGTGCCGAACCGCAGACGAGACAGTTCTCCGCGTTCCTTTTTTCGTTCATAGTTACTATATATACCACAGATGACCGCTACTTTCCATACATACTGTTTATCTCCCTTGCTGTTATCTCCCTTGCTTGACTTTTACGATGCTTTTGCGCTATTCTAGGCTTACGTGATCGAAGATCGAATACTCCAACGCTGAAATCTCGTTGATCTCGTCAGGAGCTATCCGTGAATAAAGTGGTTCTGCTGCTTCTCACCCTGCTTCTTATACCCATCCCCTCTTCTGGTCACGAAACCACGGCCACGAAAGCCGATATTGCGCTCGAGGAGAAGCTGGGGCAGTACCTCCCCGCCGGCGCCGTATTCGTTGATGAACGCGGCAACCATGTCGATCTCAGAAATTTCATCGACAAACCGGCGATCATAGCGCCGGTCTATCTGGGGTGCATGCATGTCTGCCCCCTGCTGCTGAACGGCCTTGCCGACGTGCTCGGCAGAATGGACGTGATGACGCCCGGCAAGGATTTCAAGGTGATCACCATCAGTTTTGATGATAAGGACACGCCGGCGATCGCCCGGGACAAGAAACGGAACTATATCAAGGCCATCAACAAGCCTTTTCCCGATGATGCCTGGACCTTTCTGACCGGCGATGCCGCGAACATAAAGAAGTTCACCGATTCCATCGGGTTCAGGTTCCAGCGCGACGGAGCGCACGATTTTTCCCACCCGGTCACACTGGTCGTCATCGCCCCCGGAGGAAAGATCGTACGCTATCTCGAAGGTGTGAACTTTCTCCCCTTCGAGGTGACCATGGCCTTGAACGAAGCGGCGACAGGGCGGGTCGGATCCCCCGCGCGCAAGGTGCTCATGTACTGCTTCAGCTATGATCCGCTGAAAAAATCGTATGTGTTTAATATATTAAAGGTCACGGCAACGGTCATGATCCTTTTCGTTGGGTCGTTCTTTGCGTATTTAATGATATCGACGAAAAAGAAGCGAGGGGCCGCATAAAAAACCTTTCAGGTGAAATGGGGACTCCACCCAAAAGAGGCTTCTTGCCCTTTCCCCATCCTTACCTCTTTTCACCTGAAAGATTTTTTGGATACTTTTTCCCTCAACGTCCTCTGCGGTAATATACTGTTTTTACAGCGATAAGAATATTTATTATGGAAACCAACTTTTACAATACTCCGGGCAAATACCCCGGCATCTTCGGCTGGATCTTCACGACCGACCATAAAAGGATCGGGCTCCTGTACCTCGGCTCGACGCTCGCATTCTTCATCGTCGGCGCGTGCCTCGGGCTCACGATGCGTCTCGAACTCATCCGGTCCGGCATGCACTTTTTCAGCGCCCAGACATACAATGCCCTGTTCACGCTTCACGGCGTGATCATGATCTTCCTTTTCATCATTCCCGGCATTCCCGCTTCGCTCGGGAACTTCATCCTGCCGCTCCAGATCGGAGCGCGCGATGTTGCATTCCCCCGGATCAATATCCTGACCTGGTGGCTGTATATCATCGGCGGAGCGCTTGCCGTCACATCCCTTTTTACCGGCGGCGGCCCGCCCGACACAGGCTGGACCTTTTACATCCCGTACAGCATCCGCACTGGCACGAACGTGTCGCTCGCAGTATTCGGCGTGTTCCTGATCGGAATGTCGTCAACGCTCACCGGTATGAACTTCCTGACCACGATCCACCGGCTCCGGGCGCCCGGCATGACCTGGCGAAGAATGACGCTGTTCACCTGGTCCATCTACGCCACGTCGTGGATCCAGCTCCTGGCCACTCCGGTCCTGGCCATCACACTGCTCTTGATCATCATCGAGCGCTTTTTCGGCGTGGGCTTCTTCGACCCGGCAAAGGGAGGTGACCCGATCCTCTTTGAGCACATGTTCTGGATCTACTCCCACCCGGCGGTCTATATCATGATCCTGCCGGCGATGGGCGCCGTCACCGACATCATCCCGGTGTTCACCCGAAGGAATATCTTCGGATACAAGTTCATAGCCGCGTCGAGCCTGGCCATCGCCTTCGTCGGTTACCTCGTCTGGGGTCACCATATGTTCACCAGCGGCATGAGCGACACGGCGAGGGTCATCTTCTCGCTTCTCACATTCCTCGTTGCCGTGCCCAGCGGGGTGAAGGTCTTCAACTGGATCGCGAGCCTCTACAAGGGATCGATCAGGATGGACGCGCCGCTGCTCTACACACTCGGGTTCATTTTTCTGTTTTCCATCGGCGGCCTGACCGGCCTCGTGCAGGGAGCCCTTGCCACGAACCTCCACGTCCACGGCACCTACTTCATCGTGGGACATTTCCACTATGTGATGTTCGGCGGCACGGCCATGGGGTTCTTCGCAGGCCTCCACTACTGGTTTCCAAAAATTACCGGCAGGCTTTATGAAGACCATCTGGCAAAGCTCGCCTGGGTTCTTCTGTTCATCGGCTTCAATATGCTCTACTTTTCCATGTTCGTTCTTGGCTGGGAAGGGATGCCCAGGCGGTATTACGACTATCTTCCGAAATTTAACGCCCCCAACCTGGTCGCCACCATCGGATCCTGGATTCTGGCCATGGGGCTGATTATTATGTTCTATAACCTTATCCACTCGCTCTTTACGGGCAGAGAGGCCGGGGACAATCCCTGGGAAGCGGCGTCGCTCGAATGGCGGACCACATCACCGCCGCCCACGGAAAATTTCGCTCAGCAGCCCGTGGTCACGAAGGGACCGTATGAGTTTTAATTATATGCATGGAGCAGAGAGCAGGGGGCAGCGTACTGACTGCAGCTGCAATTTACTTCATGCTCTCTGCAGTGACTTTTACCGCTTATGAACGAAACCGTACACATGGAACACCGCGATTACGCCGGCGCAAAACTCGGCATGTGGCTCTTCCTGTTCACGGAGATCCTGCTCTTCGGGGGCATGTTCCTGGTCTACGCGGAATACCGTCAAGTGAACACCGCCGATTTCCACGAAGCCGGCAGCGAGATGAACGTCTTTATCGGGGCGGCAAACACGATCATCCTCCTGACCAGCAGCCTGACCATGGCCCTGGCGATCTCGTCGATCAAAAAAGGGCTGAAGGTTCGCTCCCTCACGCTCCAGGCAGCCACCATACTCCTCGGCCTCGGCTTCCTGGTCAACAAGTATTTCGAATGGAGCGACCATATCCGCAAAGGTTTCTATCCCGACTCGCCCGATCTTCTGGCCATGAGCCACGGCAAGATCCTGTTCTTCGGTCTTTACTATGTCATGACCGGCATCCATGCGCTGCATGTCATCATCGGCTTATCCGTCATCGCGTTCATGTTCGCGTTGACGCTACGGGACAGGATATCGAGCTCCGATTACGTGAAACTGGAGAACACGGGACTTTTCTGGCATATTGTGGACATCATCTGGATATACCTGTTCCCGCTATTTTACCTGATCCGGTAAGGGTTGCTTGTCCGGCGGAGCAATCCGGGAGGACCAAGGACTGTATGGAAGAGAGCAAGGGCCACTTCGTAGCAACAAAGACCTTCGTTTTCGTTTGGATCGCCCTGATCTGCCTGACCGGGCTTACCATAAAGGCCGCGCAGATGCAACTGGGCGGGTGGAGCATGGTCGCCAATATCGCCATCGCCTCGGTCAAGGCGAGCCTCGTGCTCTGGTTCTTCATGCACCTGAAGTACGAAAAAAGACTGTTTAAGCTGCTCCTTTTCGTACCCTTGATTACGATCTCGATCATTATCGGACTCACGTTTGTCGATATCTGGTACCGATAACAACACAGTACAGAGTACAGAGTACAAAGTACTGAATACTCACCAAAGAGCTATCGTCATCTATGAGCGTTAACTCTGGACTGCGTACTCTTTTCTTCGAACTTATTTAAGGTGAACTATGGTAACCGGCTGGCCGAACCTGTCCAACCCCGCGGACGACACGTTCTTCTTCATCCTGGGCATTTCCCTGACGCTTCTGGCCCTGAACACAGGGGTAATGATCTACTTCGTGATCCGTTACAGCAGGAAGCGCCATCCCCAGGCAGAGGAAATCAGGGAGAACACCGCGCTCGAGATCATCTGGACCGTGATCCCCACTATCCTGGTTTTGGCTATCTTCTACGTTGGATGGAAAGGCTTCGTATACATGCGCACAGCCCCGCCCGACGCCATGATCGTGCACGTCACGGCCCGGCAATGGTCATGGACCTTCGACTATGAGAACGGAAAGGAGACCAATGTCCTGAAGGTCCCCATCCAGAAGCCGATCAAGCTCATCCTCACGTCGGCTGATGTTCTCCACAGCCTCTACATCCCCGCCTACCGGATAAAGGAGGACTGTGTGCCCGGTAGGGAAACGCACCTTTGGTTCCTTCCCGACGAACTCGGGTCCTATGACCTTTTCTGCACGGAATACTGCGGCGTGGGCCATTCGGCGATGATCACCAAGGTCGAGGTCATGAGCGAAAAGGATTTCGATGGCTGGTATCGGGGCAAGACGAAAGCACCACGATCCGAAACGGTCAAGGGAGTGAAAACGCCGGCAGCGCATGAGGCAGCTGAAGCGGCTGACGGCGTCCGGCTCATACAGGTCAAGGGCTGCATCGCCTGCCATACAACGGATGGTACGCCGAAGATCGGGCCGACTTTCAAAGGTGTCTTTGGAAGGAAGGAGACCGTAGTCCGCGATGGGAAGGAACGGGAGATCGTCGTTGACGAATCCTTCATTAAACAGTCGATCCTTCAGCCGGAACTTGATCGGGTTAAGGGCTTTCCTCCGATCATGCCTTCACAAAAAGGTGTTCTCTCGGACGCTGAGGTCGATGCGATTACTGATTATTTGAAAGCATTGAAGTAAGCTTTTCTGCGGTAAAGCCCCCTTTTGTGAACGCAGCTCGGGGACGATTTATAGTAATGATCCTGAAATAACCTCCTGGATCGTCATCCGGTGAAAAGAGGAACTCAGAGTCCTGTCAAACGTCACTGGATTCCCCGGAACATATGCTGGGCAGGCTTATCAAGCCCGGAATGGCGACAGGGCGAATGATTGCCTTCATAAATTCCATGTTATTTTTAAAACGATACCTCATACTATGCCGGATCACTATTTCCCTCTTCACCGCTGCTTCCGCGGCAACAGGGTTCCTCCTCGTCCCCCATCACCGGATCACCGCTGTATTTGTCGTTGCTCTTGCGGTATTTCTTCTGGCCTGCGGAGCGTCTGCCTTGAACCAGTACCAGGAGCATGACGTCGACGCGAGGATGGAACGAACCCGCAAAAGGCCCCTCCCGTCCGGAAGCATTTCCCCGTCTCAAGCCGTGGCCCTCTCTCTTGCACTGGTCCTCGCGGGACTGGCCCTCCTTGCGTACGCGGGTGGTGCGAAGGCGGCGCTCCTGGGTCTCTTCGCTCTTCTCTGGTATAACGGCATCTATACCTATCTTAAGAAGAAGACGGCCTTCGCCGCCGTTCCGGGCGCGGCCGTGGGCATGGTTCCCCCGGCCATCGGCTGGGTATCGGCGGGCGGCGCCCTGCTCGACCTTCGTATCGCCGCGGTTTGTTTTATCTTCTTCATGTGGCAGGTCCCTCACTTCTGGCTTCTCCTCCTGCGCCATGGACAGGAATATGAAAAAGCCGGGCTGCCGTCGCTCACCACGGTGATGAGCAAGTCACAGATCGCGCACATCACCTATGCCTGGATCTTCTCCGCAGCGGTCGCAACCTTGCTGCTTCCGCTCTATGGCGTTGTCAGGTCGCCGGTCCTATACGTTGCTTTCGTTCCGTCCGCCGCATGGCTTGTCTGGAGCGTGAGGTATCTCGCTGCACAACGACCGCTGCTTTCTTCCTCCCCCCTGCTTTTCAGAAAAATAAATGTCTACCTCTTCCTTATCATGTCACTGCTCGTTCTCGAGAACATATTTTTCAGTACGCCATGATGAGCGACCGCGCTGCTGCAGCTGAAAAGCTCAAACAACTCTTGATCGAATCTTCACCGCTTATCGAGGAATATACCGCTGCGGTCTGTCCGGATTGCAAGGCCGTCTGCTGCAGACAGAAGCATGGACTATTTCGGGAGGGTGATAGAGCGTATCTGAAGGCGCTCGGTGTTCCCGAGCCGCGACGTGATGAGTCAAGGCCGCTGGAAGGACCTTGTGAATTGATGGGACCACGGGGTTGCGATCAACCGCGATGGCTGCGGCCCTTAAAATGCACCTGGTATTTCTGCGAACACCTTCTCAAAGCCCTGAACGACGGCCCTGCCCGAAAGGCAAGACGACTGTCCGCCCTGCTCCAGGAGATAGCGGACATTTATCGCGAACTGGCGTAAGGACAGGTCCTGGACCGACAGTGAACGCCATTCTCCCAAAAGCGCAGCGTAAATAGGGGAAAAGCATGATCTGAACCGCGTCAACGTTCGATTGACATCTCCGGAAAATTATCTTATGCTCATGACAGCGCTGAAGCGGGAGGATTTGACCTATGAGATTGTTTCTGATATGTTCCGTGGTTGTTCTGATCCTCGTTGTCCGCGGCGCCTCTGCAGGCGGGCTCCGGGAGATCGAGCTGAGAGACGGCAGTATCATCACCGGAGATGTCGTTTCCCTGAGCAATGGAATTTACACGATCAAGTCCGATAGCCTCGGTACGGTCAGGATCGAAGAATCAAAGATCAATGTGATCCGGCCAAAATCATCTGCTCAAGGCGCAGGAGCAATGCAGAGCGCTGCCGGCGAGGTACGGTCCATCCAGACCAGGATGATGAACGATCAGGAGGTCCTGGGTTTGATCAAGTCCCTGCAAAATGACCCTGATTTTAAAAAGATACTGGAAGACCCCGACATTTTGAAAGCGGTCAATGACGGCGATATCCCGGCACTCATGGCCAATCCAAAGTTCTCGAAACTGCTGAACAACTCCACCGTGCAGGAGATCCAAAAGAAGGTCAAATAACGCGTATCGGAACAGGCATAACTACGCGATCATCCTTCGGAATGCGCAATTATCACCTGATATATTGACATCTTGACCCCGTTATTGCTTAACCTCACAGAGTATTCACTGAAAATAACGTGCCCTCGAGCATAGGTACCCGTTCTTTTTCATGGGGTGCAATAACGGGGTTGACAACCCTCCGCATTACAGGTACTATCTCCGAAAAATCGAGAAGGGAAACACCATGGCAATAACCTACAAAGAAGCTGGTGTGGACATCGATGCAGGCGACCTCTTCGTTGAGAAGATAAAACCTTACGTCAAATCCACGTTCAGGCCCGAGGTCATGACGCACATCGGCGGGTTCGGCGGGCTCTTTGCACTCAAAAAATACAAGGCCCCGGTCCTCGTTTCCGGCACCGACGGCGTTGGTACCAAGCTCAAGATCGCCTTTCTCATGAACCGGCACGATACCGTGGGGATAGATCTCGTTGCCATGTGCGTGAACGACATCATCGTCCAGGGAGCCGAGCCGCTCTTCTTCCTCGACTATTTTGCCATGGGCAGGCTGAAACCGCAGGAGCACGCCGACATCGTCAAGGGCATTGCGGAAGGCTGCAGGCAGGCCGGCTGTGCGCTCATCGGAGGCGAGACCGCGGAAATGCCCTCCTTCTACAGCGAGAATGAATACGACCTCGCGGGTTTCGCCGTGGGCGTCGTTGAAAAACAAAAGATCATCAACGGATCAAAGATCAAGCCGGGCAACGCGCTCATCGGCCTCGCCTCTTCAGGTCTCCACAGCAACGGCTTTTCGCTCGTGCGCAAGGTCCTGCTCGAACGATCCGGCTACGGTGTGAACGACACCCTTTCCGAACTCGCCAACAGGCCACTGGGCGAGGTGCTGCTGACGCCGACAAGGATCTACGCGAAATCCGTTATGGCCCTGATGAAGGATTTCGATATCCGCGGTATGGCGCACATCACCGGCGGCGGCATCACCGGGAACACACCGCGCATGCTTCCGAAAGGAACACAGGCCCTGATCCGTAAAGGGACCTGGGACATTCATCCCATCTTTCCCCTGGTCAGAAAGAAGGCCGGCGTGAACGACGACGAGATGTACCGGGACTTCAATATGGGTATCGGCATGATCCTCGCGGTGCCGGCAAAACAGGCTGAAGCGGTGATGAAGAAGGCAAAGAAACTCGGCGAGACGGCGTATCTCATCGGCGAGATCGTAACAGGCAGGCAGGGTGTGAAGTACGAAGAAAGATAGGGTTCAAGGTTCAGGTCCCCACGCTCAAGGAGTTTTCATGCACAAAGTACGCATCGGCGTTCTCGTTTCCGGTCGCGGTTCGAACCTCCAGGCCATCATAGACAATATTGGAAAAGGCCTTCTCCCGGCCGAGATCGCTGTCGTGATCAGCGACCGGCCCGATGCGTATTCCCTCGAGCGCGCACGCAAGCACGACATCCCCGCCATCCATATAAGCGCTAAAGGGTACCGGGGAAAACGGGACGAATACGACGCCTTGCTCGTAAAAGAGCTCAAAAAAAATAACGCGGAACTTGTCTGCCTCGCGGGTTTTATGCGCATTATTACGCCGACCCTCATCAAGGCATTCTCCAACAGGATCCTGAACATCCACCCCGCCCTCCTGCCCGCATTCCCCGGTCTCCATGTGCAGAAAGCTGCTCTGGACCACGGCGTTAAGTTCTCGGGCTGTACTGTTCACTTTGTTGACGAAGGCATGGATACCGGCCCGATCATCATCCAGGCTGTAGTGCCCATCCTTGACAACGACACCGAGGACAGCCTGTCGGAACGCATCCTTAAGCAGGAGCACAAGATATATTCCCGGGCCATCCAATTGTACGCCGAGGGAAGGCTGAAGATCGAGGGAAGGCGGGTCCTCGTCATTGGCGGGAAAGCGATCGCTGACGAATTTTTATTGAACCCCTGACCCGGACCAACACGCAGAAACCGATATGCCGCGTTGGACACCCCCTCTTTATTAAAGTTATTTTAATTCCTGCCGCTCTTTCTGGTCCACTCTTTCTGTCGTAGCAAATCTGCAACTAAGCTTTCAAATAATCTATTTTACCAAACACCTGTCCTGTTGCGATCAAAGAGTGAAGTCGGTTTTGAGATTAAGGCGCATGGTTGCCGCAATATCGATGCGGTGTTCGCTTGGGCAGTCCAAGCGATCATTTCCCTGTTGCCGAAAAGAAGAAGATGAGCAGAATATCGATGTGCAGGGGTAACCGTGCCGTCCATAGCAAAGACGCGAGACCGCGGATTCAAGATGCGACCCTATTGTCGCGAGGCGTCAAGGACTTCACGCACTAGCCGCCGTATCCGCCAGCATGCGGAACTTCTTTTCACTCTATCACTGCCTTGTGATGAACGCCTACTATTCTGGAACGGATGATTTGTCAACGGAGTTGCAGAAAACTGGATGAAATCTATACATGCGCGAACAGGGTGTCAATAGATTCTCAGCCAATAAAAAAGCCCCCTTTTCCCGGAGGCCGCATGCCCTTTTTATGCCCGTCAGACCGAGAACCTGCCATATTACCCCATACCCTGCCAACACAGGAAGCAGGATTACTCCTCGTCCCCAGGATTGCGCGCTTAAAGTAATTAATCAGATACCCATAACATCAAATCGCACATAGGTTGCAGCACCATGTTACTGAGTCCAAGTGAACGCATACCCCACGTAGAATAAATTAGAATCCACACCCGGATTCTGGGGGGCGGTGTATCCGTTGGAGATGTGCTGATATTTATATCCGAGGACGATCGATTGGTTCTCTAAATGCCAGATTTCGAACCCCCCGCCAAATCCGAATGTGAAATTAAAATTTGAAGATCCGGCCACCGGCACGTTTTCCGTAAAGTAGAGGACCCCGGCCGTTCCGTTGACGTAAGGTTGGAGCACGGAACCCCGTCGGAAGTTCATCTGCAACCCAATCGGAGAAATACCGGCACCATAGATCTTCTCTTTTGAGCCGGGTAAATCAACTGGATTTCCGTTCTCTGCAGAACCCTGCTGCGGCTGCTTGATGAGCACCACAGGAATGATTTCAGCAGTGTATTTCAGCGCCCAGTTGTCGCCCGTTTTCAGGACGCGCGCATATTGCACGTTAAACTCAAATAAAGGGCGGTCTGTGGTACGCCCGATCAGCGTGGGATTATCCGCAGAATATCCCCCCCAGAAGCCCAGTTGGCTAGTGCCCAGTTCGAGCGACTTTCCCTGATTCCTCGACACGTCAGCTCTCTGAGCGTTGGGGGAAACCGAATCCTGCGCAGTAGCCACAGTGACAAAAATAAGCAAGAAAAGGAACGTAAGTAAACATTTCCGTGCCGGGGAACCAGTGAGTAAATCGGTAAATAGTTTTAGCGTCATTCTGGACTGAACTCTCAATCTGGAATGTTATTTTTTCAAAATATGAAAACTTTTAATGATACGGGATGTACTTGTGATTGAATACTTCAATTAGAATACTTCGCGTCATTCAGAATATATCAAAACCATAGACCACCCACGACTCTGCGTCGCCAATATTCTGACAACGGCAAAAAATACCGGTTGTATCATGCACAGGACCCGCATGTTGGCACATTGTGGCGGGCTACACGCTCTTTTACCCAACCTACTCACTCAAATATCCCACATCACCTTCGGGGCCGCACCACCAGTACGCGTCCTGATTTTGAAGCGTCACGAATTACTGGGCGCGCATTACCAAATTTGAAATTGAAGACATAGGCGGACGAAAGATCCAAACACTCATTAGTCCATGCCCACTTTTCATCAATGTCAAATGCAGGATCAGCATTCCCATTAAAAGATTTATAAAGGTCTATAAGTTCCGATCTTGTCGGCAGTCTCCACCCGCCGCCATCCAAAGTAAGGCCTTTGGCATAATCTTCGGCTTCATAGTGATCCATTGATTGCCCCTTTGGCGAAGCCCACTGAAGACCAAGCCAGGAATCCTTGATCACACTACATTGAACAGAGCTAGATTTATCAGACATGTGATTTCCTCCTTGATTAATTGGCTCGCTTATTCCCTTTTGAAAATATGAATAAGCATAACGATTAATAAAGGCTCATTAACGTTAAGACCTCGGAACATGCCTTTCGGGAAACATCGCGAAATCTTTGTTGGAAATCTTTAAAATTAAAGCCTTCCTGTAATTCAGGAATATTATACTTAGTACCACCCCATCCATAACCTGTCCATCCTATGGATATCTTTTCATTTGAGGACGTGTTGTTCAATTTCATCATTAGGCCTAAACGAATATAATTTTTTTTAAAATACAACCCAAAATCAAAGATTTCTAAATACCAATCCGAATTTATTTGAGGATGATTTTTTTTGTATTCAATAAGGGAAAAATCCGTATCGCGGAAATCACGCCAAATGCTTTCCCAATCCGAACTCCAGTATGAATTAGTTTCAGTGAAAATTCTGGGATCTTCTTTACGTAGGCGGTCGGCACCTGGTATTTCACTTAATTCTCCAATTGACGAATTAACAATAGTTACCTTAGAACTATTTTTAAAAACCTTTATACACTCTTCGGCAGTGGTCAAGGAAGGATTCCATGCCCCTCCAGCGTCATTATTGAAATTTGCAGCTAATCTACCTCTTTCGTTCGATGTGGCTGCCTGATTAGCTGCATTTATAAGTGTGCTAAAAGGTACTAGAACACCAACACCATTCGCTTCTATCTTTATTGGACTTGATTTGTAAGGAATTACTGTAATATTATGGGTTGTTTTTAGCTCATCTTGTGAAATAGTCGCTTTGCCAAAACTGGCAACACTGCATGCAGTTGTTATGGTACAAAAAAAAACCAGCAAAACGATCTTACTTATTCTATTTGTCATCATTAAATGCTCCTTCTTATGTTCTTTTGGTAGCGCCGCAGTTGTAAACGCAATTCGTAACAATGCTTCAACCGCCCAGAATCAGCTTTTAGGCAATTTGCTAGACTTATTTACTGTGCAAGATTGATATCTCCATTGTACTTATTGTTGGAGTTATTCCACGGAGGCAGAATTGATTTTTCAATGACAACATTTATTAATCCGGGGTATGCAGTATTGAACAGTTTCACATCCTCCTCATAATTATCGGTAATCGTAACCTCCAAAAAACCAGAAGGATAAAAGCCCACGGTTGCTTGGTCAATAAAACTCAACAACCCACCCGACAGCGATTGACAACTTGATTCCTCTCCATCCTTCTTTTCACGAATAACAGCATCTATATGTCCTAAATAAACTACCGAGTTTGGTTTGATGTTTTTTTGCATGTTTAGATTTATAAGACACTTTGCACTTAATGCAACATTATTATATACCATCTGAAGATATTGAAAATGGTGGATGCCCGGATTAAGACTGAAGCTTAGAAGGTACTCATTGTAACTATCAGGTTCGCTTTGGTAAGGCTTGTCAGTTTCAAATATATATTTCCGCATTGCCATTGGTATCGTTGAAGGATTATCCTTGGGAACAATAAACGCATGGTCAATGTTTGGCTGATAGGTAGGTTTATTTTTGTTTGATATTTTGACAGAAAGCAATGCAATTGATTTTTTAGAAGTGTCAATGCTGGACTGACCGTCAGCGAGTGCCATATGTGATATCTTGAAGCAACCAGACAAGCTTAATGCAAGCAGCAAACATATTACAGTCGACTTAATGCCATTCCTCATTTCACCTTCTCCTTTATGATATAATCTACTTGTCCTGATCTTGCCTTACATCGTGCACTCACAAAGATACATTCCGGGTCCAAATTGCAAAGTTGCAAACTTGGCAGCAGGCTTTCCTTTAAGCTTGCAATCCTGACCCCACTTGATCCATCTTGTAAATGCAATCGGATTTCGCTTTGCTTTACCCAACCTGCCATTTTCACAACTGACGCTAAATGCCGCTAGATTAGGCTGTATGCAGCGAAATGTCAACTAATTAGGTGGGGTATTAGGTGGGGTATTTAGGTAGGGTATATTAAGGGTATGCGCTATTGAATTCTGGTTGATAATTACATTGTTGCTAAGAACGGAAACTCGTTTGATACAGGAAGTTTTAGTGGTTACAAATAACCGCAACGATAATAAATTCTCAAGGTAGTGTATTCTACGCAATTAATACTGTCAATATTTTTAATATTGCAATGTCTATTTATTTGCATTCCTGATAACGCAAACCTGCTTTTCTCACTTCTGCCAAACAGATTGAAATCTGTTTATCATTAATTCAAACAGTTACCTGTTGGCACGCAACCTGCAATATATCAGGCAAGACTGAGCGAAAAAGGAGGACATGACCATGAAGACCACAATAGCAAGAAAGACAGCATACATCGGGGCAGGCGCAGGACTGGTGCTCTTCGCGCTCTTCGGGCTTATGCCCGGCAGCCTGTTAGGCGGTGCCATGGGTATCAATATTGCGGGATGGCTATTCGGGCTTCCCCTCCATCCAGGACTCGTAGCCAGGGTCATCGTGCTCGCATCCATGCTTATGGGTGTTCTCGTATCCGGCATCGTGATGGTGACAGCCACATCGACCATTGGTTGGCTCGTGGGCAAGGTCCTGGAACCGGGCACTCATCCCAAGGAAGAGGCTGGCGAAGCAAAGGCTGCACACAGATAGCAACCGCGATCAAAGACTATACAGCTGAGGCTGAAAGGAGATTTGCCATGAAGAACGAGACAGTAAAAACAGGGATGAAGATCGGTGCAACTGCAGGTGGTTTGGTCTTCCTGGTGTTCGGGATCATGCCGGGATTCTACTTCGGGAGCTTCGGGACCTTGATCCTGCTCCAGAAGCTCATGGGTGGTGCGGTCGAACCCACGCTTTTTGTCAGGGCGGCTGTGGTAATGGGCATCATAGTGGGGATAGCCTGCGCGGCAACGGTAAGCCTCATTGTCGGCGGCCTGATCGGCACGGTTTTGGGATATATCGTGTCCTTACCGTCAGCGGGAAGAGAGAAAGCGGCAGAGAAAGCATAAGCGCAAACAAGTAGTCGTTCATAGTGAATGATAAATTGGAGGGGCAGCCCCGAGTGGCTGCCCCCGTATCAACTTTACGTACTGATCGCCTCCCAAGCGCTCGAGTGCGGACGATAATCTATGCGCTCTCTCCACCTCGATATACATATTCTGGTCCGCGTAAGGAGTTGACGGATAAGGTGAGCGTCATCGTTGTTGTCTTCGACTAATAATAGTCTAATCTGGTTCTCAGCAGCCATAGTTTCACCTCGTGCGTCAGCCTTGAATGTCTACCCGTCTTATCCTCCTATCAGTGCAACACCGACGTGAGAGGCGATACCAGGATGATAAAGTTCGCGGTCAATTTCTTTATTGCAGGGTAAAGTAAAAAGTCGTACCTGCATTCACTCTGCTCTCGGCCCAGATACGGCCACCATGACGTTGAATGATACGCATTACTGTAGCAAGGCCTATACCAGTGCCTGGGAAGTCAATTTGAGAGTGAAGTCGTTGAAACGGCCTAAATAATCTTTCAGCATTATCCATGCTGAACCCCGCGCCATTGTCCTTCACGAAATAGACATCTTTTCCGTTTATTTTCGTCATGCCAAATTCAATTTTTGAGATGGATCGATGCTTAGTGAATTTCAAAGCATTTTCCACGAGGTTGAAGATTATCACTTGAAGCAACGCAGGATCGCCATTTGCGGTTACTCCCTCTGTCGCAACAAATTCTATTTTGCGTCCAGGCCAGAATTTTACACTTTCTTCTACTGCTCTTTTTACCATAGCGGTCAGGTCTACGCTGGATCGGTTCGGATCGCCGCGAGCATAATGTGACAAATCAAGCAAAGCATCTATAAGCTCCTTCATTCTTCTGGCGTTGACCTGTATGCGCTCGATGTAATCGTCACTCGTTTCATCGAGCTTGCCGGAGTATTGATCGGCAAGCATCTGCGCATAACTTTCAATGCGCCAGAGAGGAGAAATCAAATCATGAGACACCGAGTAGGAAAAAGCATCCAGATACTCATTTGCGGTCTTAACATCATTCATACTTTTTTGAAGTTCTACTGACAATTGGTTTTGCTTGTGTAATAAATATTGTAATTTTGTCAGCATGAAAGAGGCAAGAACGAATAGAATAAAGATCAGGAACAAGTTCCACATATCAAGAAAACGAATATGATAACCTGGGTCAGATAAATGGTCTGAAAAGTAAATGGACAGGCAAGAGATCGTGGAGATGATAATTCCGGCTTTATTACTTATATACCAGACAATAAATGATATGGGCAATATATAGGCAACATCTATTCTTATTTCGCTGCCCGTAATGTAATCCAGAACTCCTACTCCCAAAGTAAGCGCCATACCGATAGCCATCAGACTTGTCTTTGACTTCTTTTTTAAATAGGTATCGATACTCATATGTAAATATCTCCAGAAATTCGTGAAGATGTCTATTGCCTGTTGATCATATCAGACACCGGAAACACAAAAAGGATGCTATTGTTATAGAAGTGCAAAATTATTTATTTACCTTTTTTGTGGCAATGGTGTCACATATTATGTGATTCGATTCTTATTGTACGCCATTACGACAAAAGAATTTTGAGGGCATGAAGAAAGACCATTCATAAATGGGAGGGAATCCATGGAAAAGATTGAAGGATTAGACCGTGTTCAAGTTAACGCAGATAAAAGAATGCCAACCATTCTGATAGTTGACGATGAATCTGAAAATCGGAAAATTATTGCCACTCTGCTTGGTGATTTAGGTTATAACGTTATTGCTGAGGAGGACGGGACATCAGCGCTATCGAGAATCCAGCAAGGAGCTAAAATCGACCTAGTTCTTACCGATGAGCGGATGCCTGACATGAGCGGCCTGGAGCTCATCGAAACGTTAAGAACGGTGGTCCCTTCTCTCCCGGTGATTCTTATCACTGCATACGGTAGTATAGAAAACTATCTCCGGTCATCGAGTCTCGGCGTGTTCGAGTATGTAAATAGGCCTGTAGGTAAACGAGAACTCGGGAAGATCGTAAAAACCGCTCTTCGTCCCTTTGCAATAAATTGATTCCACTGTGTCCTAATATTTTATGAAAAGCTTGCACGATGATATTGAATACGTCATGTACTCTGCAGATTCCACGTGACGCAACTGCTGCGGGGTACAGGAAGAAGGTCTTGACTGCGATCATGTCATAAAACATAAAGTTACAGACAGTTTTATTGATTATGTAACCCTCACAGGCTACGCCTTCCGCAATTTGACAATCTCTCTACTATCTCTTATGGTTCTCCTCCGGATCCGGCTTGCTTCCCCGTGTTACTTCCGCGTCATAGCATTCGTTATTGTTCAGTCCTCTATCAAGTTCTTCGTCTGTCCATTCGGGTGAAATAGCTGCAAACGCATCGGTGCCTTCAACCTTCCAACGACTGATCTCAATACCTCTCTTGGCTTTTTCATTTACAGTAAATTCCGGCATTCTATTGTTGAATTATGCTGACCCTTGATTCAGAACAAAGATAATTTTTGCGATCTGATAGTTCTGTATGCTTTCTCTAAATACGTTTCTCTGATCCGCTGTCATCTCGTCCAATGCAGCCTGGACATACAGAATATCTCATGGGCTCCATTTATATTCTTGATTGTGCGGATGCCCTTCCTTTATCTTGATAAACTGCGTCAACATGACAGAGAAGGCATCGGCGGTTTCTGTGAAATTATCCATGCGCTGAACAGTATCAAAATCCCGATGTTTCGTCAACGGGAATGCATAGGAAGGCGGATTGTGCGTCGAATGGATAGGCTGGTATTCGAGGATTGCCTTGATGGGGTGCGTGCCGAGAGTGTGGGCGACATCATTACACGCCATTAAAGATTCGGCGGACAATCAGCTCCGACGAAGGAGGATAGCAGACAATGGCGGAAGCGGGAGAGCCTTACACTCGAACTCGCGTTTGCGGCCCATTTTGTGCACCTTTTGTGTACCAACATCATGAGATTTCGGGCGAGGTAAGAGATTGATTTGAAAGAAAATGGAGCAGATAAAATTGGTGGACGAGAAGGGGATCGAACCCTCGGCCCCCGCATTGCGAACGCGGTGCTCTCCCAGCTGAGCTACTCGCCCACTCGAGTTGGGAGTTTTAATTTAATCTATCACGTAAAATAAATCAAGGGAAAAAATCAGATGACATACTACGGAGGACAGAACTCAGACTGGATCTTGCGGCATATCTGAGCCTTTCCGCTGACGCCTCTCCCCTGTCTTCCGTGCTCTCTCTTATTGACAAATCGGTCCATCTTCGTTATAGTGTGCAGGCTTAGAATACATATTATCCGTTGAAAGGAGAACCACCAGATGCGAGAAAGACAGAAAGAACTGAAACGCAAACGTAAACGAAAAGAAGAGACCCTGAAGGCCAAGAACAAGACTGCAATGGCCGAGGCCGCGGCCAAAAAAGGAAAATAACAGATGCCGTTCAGGCGTATTCGCTCCACAGCCTCATTCATTCTGCCCGTACTACTCATCCTGTCTGTGCTGATTCCCGCGGGTTGCGCTCCCAAGCTGTCACCGGAACCGGTATGGGAAAAAAATGCCCGCGAGCTTCTCGACCAGGCCGACTCCCTGTTATCCAAAAAACAGTACAGCCAGTCCTCGAAGACCGTGGATGTTTTTTTCTCCCGCTTCCCGACGAGCAAGTACCGGGACCGGGCGTTCTATATCCAGGGCGAGGTTCGCTTTACACAGCGAGACTACCAGCGGGCGCTGAGCTATTACAAGGAAGTCATCGAGAAATTCCCCTCGTCATCTTTCATTATCCAGGCGCGCTATAAACTCGGCCTGTGCTATTTCGAGCTCAAGGAATATGAACTCGCCATCGCCAACCTCCAGGACCGCAGTAAGATCACCGATCCGGCGCAACTCAGGCGTAGCGCGGAAGTCCTCTCCGCCGCCTATGTGATAAAAAAGGACTTTCTGCCGGCCGTCAAGGAGCTCTTATCGCTCGCCGAGACCGCGCAGAACGAAAGACAGAAGACCGGATTCCGGGACCGGATCCGCGAGATCATCGACAAGAACCTGACGGAACAGGAGCTCAGGACCCTCGCGGATGGATCCAAGTACCCTTCGGACATCGCCCGGTTGCGACTCGCCGCGCTTTTAATCGAACAACGGCAGTACCGGGAAGCCGTATCGGTGAGCAAGAATTTTCTCGAACAATTTCCTAAACACCCCGAGAGAATGCGTGGGGAGATGCTCCTGAATGAGGCAACTTCAAAGCTCTCCTCTCCAAGATACTATCTGGGAGCGCTCCTTCCCCAAACGGGCCAGCTTGCCTTTTTCGGAGACCGGGTGTTGAAAGGCATCCAGCTCGCGGTGCATATGTACAATCTCCAGGCCCCTGACAGCCGCGTGGAGCTTCTGGTAAAGGACACCGAAGGCTCGCCGGAAAAGGCCGTTGCAGCGCTCACCGAGCTCTCGTCCAAAGACATCGTGGCGGCGATCGGGCCTTTGCTGACAAAGGAGGCGGAAGCGCTTGTTCCCTTCCTCGAAAATCTAAAGGTCCCCGTTATTACACCGGCAGCCTCCGGCGAAGGCATCGGAACGATCAGTCCCTGGCTGTTTCGAAACGCCCTGACGAATTCCAGTCAAGCGACGGCAGCAGCCCGGTTCGCGCTCGGGCTCAATCTTAAAAAGTTCGTGATCATTCACCCCGACGATGCCTACGGCAGGGACCTGGCGCGACTCTTCGCCAAGGAGTTGGAACAGAAGGCAGAGATCCTCGCTACCATATCCTACCCGCCTGACGTGAAGGACTTCGGCCCGTATATACGGAAGATCATCGAGATCGATCTTCGCTCCCGGAAGATAGTCATCCCCGAGGATGACCTCGAGAGAAAAAAGCTCTTCACTGAGTTTATACCGAGCTTCGATGCACTGTACCTCCCCGGCCATGCCGAGAAGGTCGGCTTGCTCATCCCCCAGCTCGCTTTTTACAACATCAAGGGCATTGCGATGATCGGCTCCAACGACTGGCATTCACCCGACTTGATCGAGCGGGCAGACCGGTTTGCCGACGGAGCGGTCTTCATAGACGGGTTCTTTCCCGAGAGTGAGAACCCCGTGATCAAACCCGTCATCGAGGCTTACCGTTCGGCATATCAGGAAGAGCCGGACATCCTCTCGGCCCAGGCCTATGACGCGGCCATGATGGTCTTCACGCTCCTGAAAGAGCACAAGGACACGCCCCGGGCCGTCAGGGACGGTCTGCTCGCGATGAAGGACTATCCCGGCATTTCAGGCACGACCACCTTCCCGGGAAACGGCGAGGCCCTGAAGAAGCTGTTCATCATAAAGATCCAGGACGGAAAGTTCGTGCCGTACACCGACGGGAAATAGGGCCCCGCCCTGGTTTCCCTTGACAAGGCCTCATGCTTTCTTTTAGTATCAAGTCCTCTTTTACTTCCCGATTCGGAGAAAAGACGTTCCCATGGAAGAAATGAATATTATACAAAAGATCGTCATCATGGCCCCGCCGCTCATATTCGCCATTGTATTGCATGAAGTGGCGCACGGCTGGGTTGCGGACAAGCTTGGCGATCATACAGCCAAGGATATGGGCAGGCTCACGCTGAATCCCATCTCGCACATTGATCTCTTCGGCACGATCATCATACCAGTCGTATGCATCCTTGCCCACGGCCCTATTTTCGGCTATGCCAAACCGGTGCCGATCAACCCCTCCAACTTCAAAAATCCAAAAAAAGATATGGCGCTTTCGTCGCTTGCGGGCCCGGGTGTCAACATCATCATGGCTCTCGCATTTGCGTTCCTGTTCCGAATCATCATGCCTGCACTGGAAGGCAAGCTGTCCACGCAGTCTTGGCAACAGTTTGCTAATCCCCTCAGTTTGATGTTCGGTTATGGTATCATCATCAACGTCGCTCTCGCGGTACTCAACATGATACCCATTCCCCCGCTTGATGGGAGCAGAATAGTCTATTGGATGCTTCCGGATAAGTATGCAACTGCGTACTATCGACTGGAACGATATGGACTGATCATACTCGTTTTTCTCCTCGTCACCAATATTCTGAGCAAAATCATAATGCCTATCCTCCAGCCGATCCTGTCGTTGCTGCTGGGCGGGGATATTATGTGAAACAGGGTCCGGGGTTCAGATTTCGATTCTTATCCGTGTCAATCCGTGTCCATCCGTGGTAAAAGAGGATTTCTTATGCCCAAACAACGCGTCTTAAGCGGAATGCAGCCAAGCGGTCTCCTGCACCTCGGGAATCTCATGGGCGCCCTGGACAACTGGCGCAAGCTCCAGGACCAATACGAGTGCTATTACTTCATCGCGGACTGGCACGCACTCACCACGAACTACGCCGACACGTCGAATATCCGTGCGAACCGCAGCGAAATGGTGATCGACTGGCTCGCGGCCGGGCTCGACCCCGAGAAGTCCGTGCTCTTCCAGCAGTCCCTCGTGCCCGAGCACGCCGTGCTCCATGTGCTCCTGTCCATGTCCACGCCGCTCCCCTGGCTCGAGCGCGTTCCAACGTACAAGGAAAAAATAGACCAGATCCAGGACCGGGAGATGAACACCTACGGCTTTCTCGGTTACCCCGTGCTCCAGGCCGCCGATATCCTCATTTACAAGGCGCATTTCGTTCCGGTCGGCATCGACCAACTCCCTCACCTGGAACTCACTCGGGAGATCTGCCGCAGGTTCAACCAGCTCTACGGCGGGGTATTCCCCGAACCGCAGCCGCTCATGACCGAGTACCCCAAGCTGCCGGGCACGGACGGCCGCAAGATGAGCAAGAGCTACAACAACTGTCTCTACCTTTCCGAAAGTCCTGAAGCAATCACGAAAAAGGTGATGCAGATGATCACGGACCCGGCGCGTATCCGCCGGCAGGACCCGGGCAATCCCGATATCTGTCCTCTCTTTGCTCTCAATAAGATCTTCGCTCCCAAAGAATGGTGCGATCAGGTGAATGTGGAGTGCAGGCGCGCCGGGATCGGGTGCGTGGATGACAAGAAGGAACTGCTGAAGCACCTCCTTACCTATCTCAAGCCCATGCAGGACCGGCGGAAGGAACTGGCAGCGCATCCGGAGAGGGTCACCGAGATCATTCAGGAAGGCTCGCGCAAGGCCCGGGTCATCGCCGCCAGAACGCTCGCGGAAGCCAACGAAGCGATGAAGCTGTAGGTGTTCAGGATGACGCACCTTCAGCGGTCGCATAATATACCCATGTGTCCTGCCGCACCTCTTGCGTGGCCGGTGGATTGCGCGCAATGACCCTCGAAACCGCATATCGTATCCACAAAAACCCTTGACAATGCTCGGCGTCTCCCCTATTATTCATGCAGATTTCACTCAGGAAATGACCGCATGACAACCACCCTTCAAGATGTCTTAAAAGAATACAGGTCTGACATGGAGCGAATGGAGCACAGGATCCATGAGAGCCTGGGCACCGACGTTCCGCTCATCCAGCAGGTCAGTAAATACATCCTCGGCGCGGGCGGCAAGAGGTTCCGGCCTTTGCTGCTCCTGCTTTCGGCCCGGCTTTGCGGATACCGCGAGCATAACGCCGAATATCTCCTCGGAAGCGTCGTGGAATACATACACACTGCCTCGCTCCTGCACGATGATGTCGTTGATGATGCCAATGTAAGACGGGGCCGGTCCTCGGCAAACTCCCTCTGGGGAAACCAGGCGAGCATTCTCGTCGGCGACTACCTTTACTCCAAGGCGCTCTATCACGCCGTCAGGATCCAGAATCAGCGGATCATGGACGTCCTGTCCGAGACCACGACCACCATGTCCGAGGGAGAGGTCCTCCAGCTTACCCAGATCCAGAACGCGGACCTCACCGAGGCGGAGTATTTCCGTCTCGTGGAATGCAAGACCGGTGTGCTCATTTCGGCCGCTTGCCGGCTTGGCGCGATCATCAGCAAGGCGCCGCTGTCGCAGGAGGACGCACTCACCGCCTTCGGCAAAAAGCTCGGTCTTTCGTTCCAGATCACCGACGACACCCTCGACTACGCGGCCGACCAGAAGCAGCTCGGCAAGGTCCTCGGCAAGGACCTGGCTGAAGGCAAGGTAACCCTCCCCCTCATCTACCTTATGCGCAAGGCGAACGCCGGGGAAAAGGACAACCTGAGAAACATTCTTGATGCCGATACCGTCAGCGAGAACGATCTGACGTATACGCTCGGATTGATGACGAAGCACGGCGCCGTTGAAGAAGCGCTCGACGTTGCGCAGTCGCTCTCCAATGATGCGAAAGCAGCACTGATGGCATTCCCCAATTCACTGCCGCGCCGGGCTCTTATGGCGCTTGCCGACTACGTGGTACAGCGGGAGATGTGATGCCTCGCATGATGCTCACGGCCCTCACAGAATATGTCGTTCAGCGGGAGAGGTGATGTGATGCCTCGCATGATGCTCACGGCCCTCACAGAATATGTCGTTCAGCGGGAGAGGTGATGTGATGCCTCGCATGATGCTCACGGCCCTCACAGAATATGTCGTTCAGCGGGAGAGGTGATGTGATGCATCCTCTTGTAAGAATGGCCAGGGAGGCCGTCGAGCTGTACATCCGCGAGGGCAAGGTGCTGCAGGTTCGCGACGAGGACCTCACGCCGGAAATGAAAGAACAGGCCGGGGTCTTCGTCTGTCTGAAGATCCGGGGCATGCTTCGCGGGTGCATCGGCACCTTCGAGCCGACAGAGCGCGATGTGGCGCACGAAGTGATCAGGAATGCCGTAAGCGCCGCGACCTGCGACCCCCGTTTTCCGGCAACGTGCATTGGAGAACTTGACACTCTCGAGTATTCGGTGGACGTTCTCACACCTCCGGAGCGGGTGGATGACCGCCGTGAGCTCGATCCCCGCCGCTACGGAGTGATCGTGCGGTCGGGATCCCGCCGGGGCCTGCTCCTGCCTGACCTCGAAGGCGTGGACACCGTGGAATACCAGATCAGCATCGCCATGCAGAAGGCCGGGATCCCGCCGGGGACGCCGGTCGAGCTTTCACGGTTTGAAGTAAAACGCTATCATTAGCCATGACATTTCACTCTATTTCACTTAAGGAGGGCATAACAACTGATGGAACGACCGGACAGGACCGAAAAAGACGATGCACAGAAGGCAAAGCTCATATTCTTTTCACTCGCCGTTCTGGTGACCATTCTCCTCGTCTGGAGCTTTTACACGGCGAACAACGCAAGACAGGAACGGGACAAGGCCAGACAGGAGACCGAGCAACTCAGGCAGGACAATGCCAAACTGGAAGAGATGCTGAAGGACCAGAACCAGAGCAACGATGAACTGAAGAAAAAGCTTGAAGTGTGCGAGACCAAGCCAAAGCCAAAACCCAAGCCCGTCGCAAAAAAGACGCCAAAAAAGAAAGTGACCAAGAAATCATCCAAGGCGAAAAAAAAGACCCGATAGTCAGAGACCGGCCGCAGGGCCTTAATGTCCTGCCAACCGCGTTCCCGGTGGCTTTCTTCTCTGTTCGAAACCGGGCTGGAGATCATCATGAAAAATCCGCAGACCGTGCGTTCTTTTGAATATAAAAATGACTATCTGTACATCATCATCCGCCAGGCGCCTGAACTTGGGCCGAAGACGTATGTTTACTGCTGCGGAATCAACATAGCCCGGTTCGATCCCATCTGCTGGGGCAAGGCGGGTATCTGCTCGAACCCCGCGTTCAAGGGCCTGCAGTTGCTGCGGGCCGATGTCTCGGCGTTCGGGCTGAAACTCGGCATCCAGACGAAAAATGCCGAACAGATCCCCTGCGGTCCCCTGTCTCCGCGGACGGGGAACGCCTGGTACCGTGAGAACACCCTCCTGATCGTCGCGGCGTCTCCAAAAGACGTTCAGAAGATCCTTGATTTCAGCGTCAGGGACCTCGTGCAGACCGTGCTTGCTATCTGCGCCCCGGATGTAAAGCTCCCGGCAAAGCTTCCGAACCCGCCGCAGATGCAGAAGTATCTCGAGTCCCTGAGCGTGAAAAATTACAAGCAAATGGCGCCGCCACCGATCGCGAGAAGGCAGGACCAGGAGAAGGGCTGACGCGGTGATGCCTGAATGACTTGTCAAAGCACAAGTGGTTGTTGGAAAACGGTCCCATGCCGTCATCCTGAACAAAGTGAAGGATCTCAAGTATTCGGAAAAGCAAGATTCTTCGCTGCACTCAGAATGACATTATTGATGTTCATCCCGGCAAATTGAGCCCAGCCGCCGAAGGCTACCAGCATGCCATCCCTCGCGCTCATCAAAGACGACCGCTATTTGGAGCACAACCCCGGCGACGGCCATCCCGAGAGCCCGGACCGGCTGCGCGTGATCCACGAGCTCATTGACCGGGAATTCAGCGGCCTGCCGCTCATCCCGCCCCGTCTCGCAACAGCGAGCGAGCTCGCCCTGGTGCACGACCCCATTTATATTCGAACCGTCGCGAATACCGAAGGGAGAATGCACTCCCGGCTCGATCCTGATACCGGTCTTTCCGCGCGGTCCTACGAGATCGCACGCCTTGCGGCCGGCGGCCTGCTCCAGGGAGTGGATGCCCTTCTCCAGACTCCGAACTCCGAACTCCACGCTCCGAACTCTATCTTCGCCTTCGTCCGCCCCCCCGGTCACCATGCCGAGCCTGATCGCGGCATGGGTTTCTGCCTCTTCAACAATGTGGCGATTGCCGCGGCGTACGCAAAGAAAAAATACGGATTGAGAAGGATCTTGATCGTGGACTGGGACCTGCATCACGGCAACGGCACTCAGCGCGCGTTCTATGACGATCCGAGTGTTCTTTTTTTCTCCTCCCACCAGTACCCGTACTATCCGGGCAGCGGCGGTTTCAGCGAGGCCGGGAACGGCAAGGGAGCGGGCTTCACGGTGAACGCGCCTTTCCCCAGGGGATTCGGCGACGCGGAGTACCTCTCTGTGTATTCTAAAATACTGGAACCCATCGCGCTCGAGTATCTGCCTGAACTTATCCTGGTATCCGCCGGTTTCGACCCCTTCGTGAAGGACCCGCTGGGAGGGATGAAAGTGACCGCGGAAGGCTTCGGCGCTCTCGCCGGACTGGTACAGGATATCGCGCGCCGGGCCTGTGACGGCAAGGTCCTGATCACGCTCGAAGGCGGGTACGATCCCGAAGGCCTGCGGGACGGGGTGCGTGCCGTTCTCCAAACCTTGCTCGGCCGGCCCGCCCCTAAGCCGGTGAACGCCCCGTCTGCAGACGTCGATGGAGTGATCGAGCGGATCGTCAGCGTACATAAAAAATACTGGAAGTGCCTGAAATAACATCCCCGATCACACCGGAACACGACACCTGAAGATCCCCTCAGTGTATACCATACGTTTTGTTGACTTGAGTCTCTTTCTTCTGGTATTATAACCGCATGGCATTTTTCACCTATAAAGCCGTGCGCGAAGACGGCACCTCGGTCATTGAGGAGGCCATGGCGGCGGATGCCGAGGAACTCAGAAAAGAGCTTGAGGGCCGTGGTTACCTGATACTGAGTCTTGAGAAAAAACGCCCGTCCCTGCAGCGCGGCCGCGGAAGCACGAAAAATTTCCTCATTTTCAACCAGGAGTTCTCCACGCTCATAAAGGCGGGGCTGCCCATCCTTCAGGCGATCGAACTATTGCACAAGCGGACGGAACACTCGGGGTTCCGGATCACCCTCGAGAGCCTCATCCACGACATCAAGGGCGGGTTGGCGCTCTCGGACGCCATGGCCCGGCACCCGGCATACTTCTCTCCCCTTTACACCTCCACGGTGCGAGCGGGCGAAAAAAGCGGCGCACTCGTCGAAGTGCTGAAACGCTTCATCGCGTATCAGAAGAGAATGATCGCCGTGCTGAGCAAGTTGAAGATGGCGCTTGCCTATCCGATCTTTCTGGTCATCGCGCTGATAGCGGTTCTCCTGCTCTTCTTCCTCTATATCATCCCGAACTTCACTCAGATGTACAGCGACCAGGCCGGTTCGCTCCCCTTTTTGACCTCGATGCTCGTGGCATTCACTTCAGCGCTTACCCGCTACGCGCCGTTTCTCTTTGTCGGTCTCCTGGGCGCGGGTGCCGGAATATACCTCTGGCAGAAGACGGACAAGGGCAAAGAGACGATCGACGGCCTGAAGCTCAAAATACCGTTTGTCAGGTCGCTCATGGTGCAGTACCTGCTCGCGCAGATCACGCGGACCCTCGCCACGGTGCTCCGGGGCGGTATCCCGCTGGTGCAGGCCCTCGACACCACCGCCGGGGTGATCAGCAACAGGGTCATGGCGCGGCAATTGGCGGAGTCCAGGGCGCTCGTAACCGAGGGCGTGAGCCTTGCTGATGCGTTCGAGCGCACCAAACTCGCGCCGGATATGACCATCCGCATGATCACCGTGGGAGAGTCGTCGGGAGATCTTCCGCAGATGCTTGAGGACGTGGCGGACTTCTACGACCAGGAGGTCGAGAACAGACTGACGGTGCTCACTACCATGATCGAGCCGGTGTTGATGCTGACTATGGGGCTTGTGATGGCGGTCATCGTGGTGGCTCTTTACCTCCCGATATTCGAAATGGGGGCGCGACTCAAATGACATCGTCCAGAAGAAAACGGATCTGCGAGATCATTGTGGCGAAGGGCGTGGTGACCCAGGAGCGGATCAACGAGATCCTGCTCAGGGCTGACGGTCGCCAGAAGCGCATTGGCGAGCGTTTGATGAACGAAGGTCTGATCACCGAAGAGGTCCTGGCCCAGGCGCTGGCGGAGCAGCGAGACCTGCGCTACACCGACCTCATGGACTTCCGCGTCACGCCGAAGTTCTTTGAGACCATCCCCGTGGAGCTGATGCAACGCTATCAGTTCATCCCGATTGAAGTGGCCGATGAAACGCTCATCGTTGCCATGAGCGATCCCAACAACCTTCCTGCAATTGACGAGCTCGAAATGATCCTGAACCGGCAGATCGAGATCCGCGTGAGCACACCCTCGGCCATTCAGGCCGTCCTGAAGCGAAGCGGCAGCTCGGAGCAGGTGATGCACGCGGTCTCCGAGGATTTCAAGCTCCACATCGTCAAGGAACAGGAGAACGGCGAGGGAGAGGAGGTCCTGTCGATCGAGAGCATTGACAAGGACGAGAGCCCGATCATCAAGCTCATGCATACGACCATCTTCGACGCCATCCAGCGCCGGGCGAGCGACATCCACATCGAATCCACGGACAAGAATGTTCTGATAAAATATCGCATCGACGGCGTGCTCTATCCCGCGACCGAGCCCATCGACATCAAGTTCCACAGCGCCATGGTTTCCCGCATCAAGGTCATGAGCGACCTCGATATCGCCGAGCGCCGGGTGCCGCAGGACGGCAGGTTCAAGCTCCGTACAGGCGGCAAGACGATAGATTTTCGCGTTTCGATCCTGCCCTCCGCCTTCGGGGAGGACGTTGTCATCCGTATCCTTGACAAGGAGTCCATCGCCGCCGGGGTCAACACGCTCCGGCTCGACAGCCTCGGGTTCGACGAAGACGACCTGCGCAGGTTCCGGAAAAGCATCCGGGAGCCCTACGGCATGGTTCTCGTTACCGGACCGACCGGGAGCGGCAAGACCACGACCCTGTACGCCGCCCTGACGGAGATCAATACCGGCGAGGACAAGTTCATCACCATCGAGGACCCGGTTGAGTACCAGCTCGGGGGTGTCGTGCAGATCCCGGTGAACGAGAAAAAAGGCCTCACCTTCGCGCGCGGGCTCCGCTCCATTCTCCGGCACGACCCGGACAAGATCATGGTCGGCGAGATACGCGACGCCGAGACCGGCCAGATCGCGGTGCAGTCAGCCCTCACCGGGCACCTGGTCTTCACCACCGTGCATGCGAACAACGCCTTCGACGTGCTCGGCCGCTTCCTGAACATGGGCATCGAACCCTACAACTTTGTTTCATCGCTCAACTGCATCCTGGCGCAGCGGCTCGTGAGGATCCTCTGCCCCCGGTGCAAAAAACCGGTCAGGCTCTCCCGAAAAGAGTTCGAGGAATCAGCGCTGGACTACGAAAAGCACAGGGACCGGCCGTTCTTTGATGCCGCGGGATGCAAGGAATGCAATTACTCCGGATTCCGGGGCAGGCAGGCCATCACGGAATTCCTCGACCTCTCCGACCACGTCAGGGAAATGATCCTCAATAAACGTCCGTCGTCGGAGATTAGAAAGGCCGCCATGGCGGAAGGCATGACCAGTCTCCGCCAGTCAGCCATCTTAAAGATCCTTGCCGGTACGACGACCTTGAAGGAGATCAACCGGGTAACGTTTATAGAATAGAAGATTCGAATGACTACGTTTCTCTTAAAAAATAAGATCATTCTTGTATCCCCGGTGCTGCTTTGTCTCTTCATGGTTCCCGTCTCACCGCTCAGTGCCGCTCCGTCTGCTGCCAATGCCTCCCCCTCCCTGATGCTGATCGGAGACCTCAACGAGACGCCCCAAACAGCTATTGTCTGTAATCCCCTGGTGATCAAGTACGACGTTAAGAACGCTGGCACGGTCCCCGTGCCATCAGGTAAACTCGAGATCGAGATCAAGGCAGCAGATTCAGGCCAGTCGGTCTTTGCACGGAATCTCCCCCTCACCGCGGACGTCGGTTCGGTCACGATCGAACAGGTGACCTTTCCCCAAGGCGCCTATACAATTCTCCTGAAGGCAGCGGTCATGACCCAGGAGCACGGGATCGGCCCCGAGTTCACGCTCGCCGAACAGGAGCTGACAGTGTCCGCCCCGATCGTGGTAATAAAAAGCAGCGACGCAATCCCCCGCGTCCTTCTCTGGATCGACCGGAACGATACCGCGGTGCAGCAGGCATTTGCCGCGAAGATCGTGAAGCAGGCATTTGAAGGAGACGACGTGTATTACGGGACCGTGGACTCGGAGGAGGATTTCACGGACCGGGCGATGAGCGGGGAATTCAATACGCTCGTGCTGTTCGAAACCGATGTACTTCCCGAACGGACTGACTGGCTGATGGACCGCATCTCACGCGGCCAAGGGCTGGTGATCATCGGATCTGAAGACAGGACCAGAATGATCGCGGAGATCTTCGGCTTCAGGTTCAGAGAGGCGCCGCCCGCAGCGGGCACGATGCTCCTGCTTACCGATAAATCGGGGATGGGGCTCTCGGGCACGATCGCGGTAAGCGGACGGCTCCTGCAGCCTCAGAAGAAAAGCGCGAAGGTAGCGGCCCTGTTTGCCGGAGACAAAAAGCCTGCAATGCTCATTGATGAGGTTGGGAAGGGACAGGTGATCGTGATGCCCTTTTCCTTCACTCGCTCGGCGCTTGATACGGGGTCGACCTCGATTTACAGCCTGTTGCTCCGCACCGCCGTCCGTATCGCTGCGCCGGAGAACGGCGAACAGACCGGCGTATCCTCGATAGAGCTTCTCGTTTCAGCGCCCTCGGGTCCGATAAGGACACGCATCGTTGAAACGTTGCCCCCGGAGACCAGGGTCATCTGGATGAACGCCAGGGGGATTGAGCAGAACAATACCATACTCTACGATCTGTCCGCAGACAAAGAACCGAAGAAACTCCTCTCCCTGTATCGGATTCCGGCCGGCAGCAACACCCCGGCCTTCACGGACGTGTTCTTCGAATGCAACGGGAAGCTCATGAGACAGGGAAAGATAGAATGAACACGCATATGGCAAAGAGCATCGGGCACAGGAAAACGCGTTGCGCCCGAGGACCCGCCCCCGGTTTCGCCTACATCGCGCTGCTCGTGGCGATCATCATCATCGGGATCAGTCTTGGCGCGGCAGGTAAATACTGGAGCAACGTGGTGCTCCGGGACAAGGAGGCAGAGCTGATCTTTCGGGGTGAACAGTACCGGCAGGCCATCGATCAGTATTATTATGCCCTTCCCGGCAGACAACAGTATCCCGAGAGCATCGACGAACTGCTCCACGACAGCCGGTCCCCGGAAGGCAGGCGTCATCTGCGCCAAAAATATAAAGACCCGATCACCGGTGAAGATTTCGTGGAAATAAGAGATCCCCTCACCAGACGCATCGTCGGCGTGCGAAGCTCCAGCGACAAAGAGCCCCTCAAACAGGCGAATTTTCCGGCAACGGTTCGGGTTCCCAACTCGGCAGGCGCCTATCCTTATCCGGCATATGTATCTCCAAATGATGCGCAATCAGATGATGCCGGTTCAGGCGGGGCTAAATACAGTGATTGGTTGTTTTATACCGCTATCACGCCGACGCGGCAACTGAATATCCCCGGTCAACCGGTTATCCCCGGTCAACCGGTTATCCCTGGTCAACCGGTTATCCCTGGTTTTCTTCCGCCACAAAAATAATTTTTTCCTGCCCCGAAAAACCGTGTTGCCCTCATTCCGCGAAATATCATAGATCGCCTGTCATCGAATACCATCTTAAGCTGAGATGTTCCGCCAGAGCAAGAGAAGACGTATCCAAATTGCCTTCAGAAGGAATAAATGAATAAAGCGTAAGCTGTCTCTGTTCGTTCCTGAACCCAGCCGGGGCCGGTACCACATCAAGGCCCTGCTTCCGGAACAATGCAACCGATCGTTTCATGTGATATGCGGAGGTCACCAGAATGATACGGCTTCCATCGAGCATTGCCTTTACTGCCCGTGCGCTCTCCAGGGTATTTCGGGACTTATTTTCAATAAGCATATCCTTTTCCGGAATACCAAGGTCCACTGCTGTCCGTGCCATGGCCTCCGCATCAGACAGATGCGTTTGAGCAGGCTCGCCGGATCCCCCGCTGAGCAGGACAGGGATATGAAGCGCACGGTACAGTTTGACGGCTTCGACCACGCGCTGAATCGAGGCTGCACCCGGCTCCGGCCCGAGTCCGAGCCAGGAACGATCGCGGACCCCGCCGCCGAGCACCACAATGACGTCGGCATTCACAAACTTCAGGTTCACGGGCAGGAAGCCCCTCTCCAGGGGCGCGATCAGTGCGGAGGCCACGGGGCTGATGCTCAATCCGTATAACAAAAGAAAACCAGCGGCGATGAATAAGCGGCCGAGATTACGACGAAAGCGGACCAGCAGGAACCCGAACAGCATCAGGATCAGAATGCCCGCCGGAGGCAGGATAAGACGCTGCAGTATTTTTAGAAACTTAAACCCCACGAGTTCCTGTCCTTTCTATTTTATTCATGACTTGCCTAAAGCGGACTGACCGTGACGAGCGCTCATGGCCTTCAGGACCTCGAACCACAGTACGCTCACTACGCCTGCGGTAACGCAAATGAAGATATCGAGCGGATGGAGGACCGAGAACCGGAAAAGGTCCCGAAGCACCGGAACGTATAATGCCAGACTCAGGATCACGACCGCACCGCCGGTGACCCACCAGAGCGAGGCATTCGGCGAACGCAGCGTGGCGAGGACAGTGCGCGACCAGGAGCGGTTCACAAAGATCAGTCCCAGGTTGGCGATGATGAGCGTGGTAAAGGTCAGTGCCCGGGAGTCCGCCTCGCTTTGGCCGCGTTTGAGCGAAATTACGTACACCAGCAAGAGCATAGCAAGCACGCTCATACCCTGAAGCAGGCTCAGGAAAATGGTCCGTTTACCGAACAACGGAGCATCGGGCCGGCGCGGAGGACGGGTCATCACGTCCGCTTCCTCGGGTTCGGCCTCGAACACCACGGAACACGCCGGATCGATGATGAGCTCAAGGAACACGATGTGCACGGGCAAGAGCACGAGCGGCCACGTGAACAACACCGGTATGAGCGACATGCCCGCGATCGGCACATGCACGGCGAAGATGTAGGCAACGGCCTTCTTGAGATTGTCGAAGATCCTGCGTCCCACGCGCACGGCCTGCACGACGGACGAAAAATCGTCGTCGAGCAGCACGAGCGCAGAGGCCTCACGCGCCACATCCGTACCGCGTCCTCCCATGGCAATGCCGATGTGCGCGGACTTGAGCGCAGGCGCATCGTTCACCCCGTCACCGGTCATGGCCACTACCTCGCCGACGGCCTTGAGCGCGTTCACGATCCTGAGCTTCTGCTCGGGAACGACACGGGCGAAAATGTTCACGGTCCGGATACGGTCCCGAAGCCGCTCCTCGTCCATACCGTCGAGCTCCGGCCCGGTGATGATCTGATCGATGTCCTGAAGACCGATCTGACCCGCGATGTTCGCGGCCGTTCCCGGGTAATCGCCCGTTATCATCACGATCCGGATGCCCGCAGTATGACATTCCCTGACCGCCTCGGCCACGCCGGGCCGTACGGGATCGGCAAGACCCACGAGCCCCACGAACTCGAAGGTGAAGTCGTGCTGTTCTCCGGGAAGGTCGGTGACCGAGAAATAGGCCTTGGCCACGCCGAGGATGCGCAAACCTTCATTCGCCATGATCTCGATGGCGCTGGAGATCTCCTGCTTCCGGGATGCGTCGCAATGGCACAGGTCCGCGACCGCCTCGGGAGATCCCTTGGCCGCGATCACATACTCATTGCTCTTGGGGGACTTCCAGACATGGGACAGCGCGAGCAGGCTGTTCGATAAGGGATATTCCCGGATGAGCGTCCAGTCGTCATGGAGATGTTCGGTGCGGGCAAGATAATGAATGCCCAGCTCCTTGAACGCTTTTTCCATTGGATCGAACGGGTCCCTCTGACTTGCCAGGATGCTGAACTCTACCGCCTCATGGAAGTGCTCGGGGATGGACTTTTCAATGAGATAATCCACATCGTAGAAAGCGCCGCGTGAGTATATGGTCTTGACCGACATCCGGTTCTGTGTGATCGTCCCGGTCTTGTCCACGCAGATCACCGTGGCCGCCCCCAGCGTCTCTACAGCCGGTACACGGCGGGTGAGCACGCGCTTTTGGGAGATGCGCCAGGCGCCCAGGGCGAGGAAGATCGTGAGCACGACGGGAAATTCCTCGGGCAACAAGGCCATGGCGAGTGTGATCCCGGCGAGGAATCCGTTCAGCCAGTTGCCTCTCGTGAACCCGTACACGATGACCACAAGCGCGCACATGAAGAGTCCGATGAACGCCAGATTGCGAACGATCTTTCCGGTCTCCTTCTGAAGCGGCGTTTCCTCGATCTCAACGCTCTGGAGCGCCTTTCCGATCTTGCCCATCTCGGTATTCACTCCAACAGCCAATACCGTTGCGATCCCCTGCCCTTTGACCACGAGCGTTCCGGAATATACAAAGGGCAGATCGTCACCACCTGGACGGGCCATCGCGGGTATCTCGTCGCACGAGGTCTTGCGGACCGATACGGATTCTCCGGTCAAGAGCGCTTCGTCGAGCGAGAGATTGGTGCAGGACAGGACCGCGGCATCGGCAGGCACGCGGTCGCCTTCGTTCAGAACGATGACGTCTCCCCTCGCCACCTCTCGACCGGCAATGCGTTTTTGCCTGCCATCCCGGATGACCAGGGCGCGCGGGCTCGACAGGTCACGCAGCGCTTCAAGGGCACGTTCTGTCTTTCGCTCCTGGTAAAGGGTGATTCCCACGACCGCGAATACGAAGCCGAGCAGCATGATCGCTTCCCGCACGTCGCCGAGTATGAGATAGATCGTCCCGCAGGCAACGAGGAGCAGGAACATGGGCTCGCGAACCACATCGAAGGCGATGGCAAAGATGCTGCGCTGCTTTGATGAAGGCAGTTCGTTGAATCCCTCGCGCCTGAGCCGTTCTGCCGCTTCCTGCTCAGAAAGGCCCGTGATTGCATTGATATCGAAGAGCGTGATCAAATGAGGTTCCTTCGTGGAAATGGAGATTTTTTTTTGTTCAAAGTATACCGAAACCCCGCTGGATTGAAAAGGTAATTCTGCGGCATTCCTTTCAGGAAATGCTGGCCGCCGGATGCTGGTCAAGATTTGCTGTTGGAAACATGCTTTTTGTGATATAGTTGCCCGGTAGCGGGGTCCCAACAACATGGTTGCTCAATCCGCTTTATTTTTGTATAATATCCTTTCGATCTTAAAACCCTTATGAACGGAGGGCGTTATGTCTATTGACCATGATGATGGCAAGCATATAAAATCCACAATAGGATTCGAGATGCTTGTCCGAGATGTGATGACCAAAGGGGTCATCTCTATTTCTAAATATGAACCCGTCATAAAGGTTGCGGACATCTTGAACGAGAAGAACATAAGCGGTCTTCCGGTCGTGGATAAGAATTACCGGGTGATCGGCATTATAACTCAAGCCGACATTCTCTCCATGATCGGCGTGAGCAGAGAGCATACGTTCAAGGACCTGTTAAAACACATACTGGGAGAAACGCTGCCTGAACGCCGGATGGGAGACCATGTCGGAGACATTATGACGTCCCCTGCTCTCACCATAAAGCCTGATGCGAATATTGCCGAAGCGGTGCGGATCATGGACGAAAAAAAGATCAGAAGACTGACCGTCGCGGATGAAAATGAAACTCTCATCGGGATCATTACGAGGGCCGATATTCTGAAGGCTGTCATCAACAAAATAAGGTCTTAGTCAGTTACAAATCAAATTCTTCTATAAATGGCAAGGAATTTAACCGCTAAGGCGCAAAGGTCGCGAAGGAAGGCAAAAGTTTTCTAATTGTTTAAAACTAAGAACAAAAGGTTTTCTTGGCGTTCCTCGCGTCTTCGCGGTTCCAATTGAGCGCCAGTTTGTCCAGGTTAAGATGATTGAATATATTGCCAAAATGCCATGGGGACTCGTCATCTTCGCCTGTCTGACCCTCGGGCTCGCCCCCTTTTCTCCGCCTCATATCTGGGAAAAGCTCCAGATGCTGGTGAAAGGCCAGCTGGTGAGGCCCATAGACTGGTTCGATTTCTTGATGCACGGAACACCCTGGGTGTTGCTTGTTCTGAAAGGCATTTTGTCATTGATGAAGAAATAAGATTGACCCGGAGGGTGATGCTGCTTCGGAACCACCGTTCGTATTAAAAATGAATTCATGGCGAACAATCCACAAAACCCTTGACCGAAAATAATCATTCTGAGATTCTCATCCAAACTACTCCGTCAAATCGCTTTTCACAGAACAGGTAAATCCAGGGGAAAGAGCAAATATCCGTAAAGATGAGTGACCCTAATCATTTAAAATGGAGAACATCCGGAGAAATCTCCCCGGGCGATTCCTGTCGACGCTCTGGCCGGACAGTAATGCTATGGATCGCACTTTTTGCACTCCTTGCACTCTTAGTGCACCAAAGCCATGCTTCTGAATGGTATTCAGTAGACAATACGACCGACGGGATCCAGATTCTCAGGAAAGAAGTGAAAGGCAACGGGCTGATCGCATTTCGGGGTATCGGCGTTGTCGCAGCGCCATTGCCCTTAGTAGCGACGGTTATCTTTGATACTGACAGGCGGATGGAATGGATAGAAGGCCTGATCGAATCCAGAATCATCCGCCGGGAAGACAAAGACTTTTTCATTGAATACGACCACATTGACATGCCGTTATTCTTCAAAGATCGTGATTTTGTGTCGAAGATAAAAATGAGCTTCGACCGGTCCAGGAAGGAGTTGGTTTTCCATTATCAGCCATCAGACGATCCCGCTGCTCCGCATACCGATTATCTTCGCGGCGAATTGCTCAACACGACGTTTATTCTCAGTTCTATCGAGAATGATACTAAGACCAGGGTTGATGCGCAGTTCCTTTGCGATCCGAAAGGGTGGATCCCGACATGGCTCGTTAACTTTTTCGTTAAAGACTGGCCGAAGACCACATTCAGGAATTTACGGAAGGAGGTCTCGAGATCTGACCTCCTGGTTGACCCCCGTTTCTCCAAGATGCTTCAACGGGGGACAATCAAATAGAAGAAACGTGCAAGACTTAAGTCAATTCTTCCTGAATCATGCACCAGACGTTTGACTTGAAAATGTGTAAGTTTCATGTTATATATTTTACGCTGTTTGCGTAATCGGCTTTGTAGACATGAGTTCCCAGAATGAGTATTCTGGGAACAATAGACCAACCCGCTCCACATTGCAAAGGAAATGCTTATGACGGCATGTGATATCAATACGTCGGTGCTATTCTGGTCTTTAATCAAGCAATTCTCGCAGGTCGATCTCTTTATGGATGTCGGAAGTCTTGACGGCACTCAGTCGTTCAACGCAGAACGGTCCTTTCCCGAAGCCACGGTTATCGCGTTCGAGGCGAACCCAGCAAATGCCGCACAGATACGTCGAGAAGTCAAGCGTCGCCGCTCGCGGGTGCTCCTGGAAGAAATTGCTGTCGGCAATACCAGCGGGAAGGCGGTGTTCCATCTGGCTACGCCCGACAAAGGGAACAAGGGAATGTCCTCGCTGCTCGACCGAACTGATTCACCAACGGGGGGAGATGGAGATAAAATCAGCGTCGACCTGCGGCGACTCGACAGCTTTCCCGTCGGCGACGCCAGGAACATTGTTCTCTGGATCGACCTTGAAGGAGCGGGGTTCCATGCGCTGGAGGGAATGGCCGGAATAAGCGACCGCGTAAAATTCGTGCATATTGAAGTGGAGACTGAGGAGGTCTGGAAAGGCCAGAAAATGGCGCGGGACATCGTCACCTTGATGAGGGGATATGGGCTCGTCGTGGCCGGCACCAGTCTGAATGAAACATTAGATAACAAGCAGCAGGGCGATATTGTATTCATGCGCCCAGATAGCCTTCCCGAAAAAGGACTCCTGCGGGCTGTCTCCAAGGCGCGTATGACCCAGCGCCTTCGTGTATTCGGCGGAGTAGTACGCAACGTTCTGCCACTGTCTTTGTATGAAAAAATACGAAACAGCATTTATAAATATATCTCGTAAAAGGAAAGGCTCATGCAACAAGACTTTTTCTGACACGCTTCAGATGCAGGAGTTCCTCTCCAAAGCTGAACCGCCGATTCTTAAACTGAAGCCCATTGGCGCAAGTTACAGTGTAATTTTCAACATCAAGATGTTGACAGTTTCATAGAATAAGAACTGCACACTTGCTGGTGAAGGTGCGTTGTGTGTATTAATTGCAATAAGGCTCGCACGATATTGTACACCACAACTCCTGTCCTTTCCCCTTTTCTCCCCTAACCTCCCCCTTTCTCCTTGCCTTGCTGCTCCTGATCCAATATCTCTTCCAATATCTCCGCCGCATCCCGGACGAACTTCGGACAGCGCTTCTTAAAATGCTTTTCCCTCTTTGCCGCCCTGAGGCCCTCGACCGAACTTACATCACAGCCGAGCAATTCCCTGCACTCCGTGGTCCCGTTCCTCGCTTTGAATCGTGCCGCAAATTCCCGGGCAACTTCTTCGGTCCTGTCTTTTGAGAACAAACTTCTGCCTTTCAGCCCGGCATGCTTCAGACCGATGACCATCAGCGCGCCGGTCACCGCTCCGCAGGTCTCTCCCATTCCCATTCCCGATCCGAAGGCCCTGGCAATCCTGAGCGCGGTCTCGCGGTCCAGGCCGAATTGCGAACCGTAGGCGGACAATATCGCCTGGGCGCAGTTGAATCCTTCCTTGAAACATGCGGCAGTTTGCTCGATCTCCTCCGACTTTGCTCTTTCGGTATCTTGTTTTTTGGATAACACGTTTATTCCTTCTGCCTCTCCATGCGACACTTCCCCGGTTCTTTGATGAAACTCGCTTTCATAAGACTCTACTATACACTTTCAGTCCATTTTTTCAAGCCTCGACCTGCTCACTTCTCCTGCCCGCTTCACTGCGACTCATTTTTTCCCCTTGATTTATTTCAATGCTTACATTAGATTATATCCCTGTTTACCAATCACTTCACGGGCTCGCAAGGAGGCGTTCCAATGGCAGAGCAGGACTTTTCAAAAAAAGAAAAAAAATATTATACCGACGTCCCGCAAAAAAGCGAGGCATTTTTCCTGAAAGGATCGAACGGCTATGATTGGGGCATGCGGAACCGTCTGGCGCGCATCTTCAGTCCGAAATCGGGTAAAACCGTGATGCTGGCGTTCGATCACGGGTACTTCCAGGGGCCCACGACAGGGCTCGAACGGGTCGATGTCACGATCCGGCCACTCATCCCCTACGCAGACGCCTTGATGCTGACGCGCGGGGTCCTGCGCTCCATGATCGAGCCGTCCGTGACCAATTCCATAGTCATGCGCGCGAGCGGCGGGCCGAGCGTTCTGAAAGAACTTTCGAACGAACAGATCGCCGTTGACATGGAGGACGCGCTGCGCATGAACGTATCCGCTGTCGCGGTGCAGGTCTTCATCGGCGGAGAACACGAGACACAGTCCGTACACAACATGACCCGCCTCGTGGACAAAGGCATGCGCTACGGCATTCCCGTTCTCGGGGTCACTGCCGTGGGCAAGGAACTCGTGCGCGATATCCGGTATATCAGCCTCGCAACCCGGATCCTTGCGGAGCTGGGCGCGGCGATCGTCAAGACCTATCATGTCCCGGGATTCGAACAGGTCGCGGCCGCGTGTCCGGTTCCGATCGTTATCGCGGGAGGGAAAAAGCTTCCCGAACGCGAGGCGCTTCAGATGGCCAGGGATGCGATCAACCAGGGCGCCTCGGGAGTGGACATGGGCAGGAACATCTTCCAGTCCGATGCTCCGGTTGCCATGATCGGGGCGGTTCGCAAGGTCGTGCATGAAAACAGCAGCGTCAAGGAAGCGTATGAATATTACCAGGACATGAAGAATAAGTGAATCACATGAGAGATATTCATATAGGGCATAATAATTCCCCCTCACCTCGGTCCTCTCCCCGGTGGGAGAGGATGGGAATAAAGGTTCCTCTCCCCGTCGGGGAGAGGGTTAGGGTGAGGGGGATCCTGACATGAAGGTCGGCGTCTATTACCGCAACAGCGACGTCCGGGTGGAAGAGCGTCCGGAGCCAAAGGCCGGAGACCGCGACATCGTGGTCAAGGTCATGGCCTCCGGCCTGTGCGGTTCCGATCTCATGGAGTGGTACCGCATCAAGCGCGCGCCGCTGGTGCTGGGTCACGAGCCGTCCGGCATTGTTGTTGAAACGGGAAAACTCGTCAAGACCGTCAAACCGGGAGACCGCGTCTTTGTCACCCACCATGTCCCCTGCAATACCTGCTACCACTGCCGCATTGGACACGAAACCGCCTGCACGACCTTCCAGAGCACAAATAATTTCGATCCGGGCGGTTTTTCCCAGCTCCTGCGCGTGACCGGCAAAAGCGTCGAGACCGGCACCTTCTTGCTTCCCGACTCCGTGAGCTTCGAACAGGCGACCTTTATCGAACCGCTCGGGACCGCGGTGCGGGCACTCCGGACCGCGGTGCTGAAACCTGCCCAGAGCGTGCTCGTCTTCGGCAGCGGCGTCGCGGGTCTGCTCATCATCAAACTGGCCCGTGCCATGGGAGCAGGAACCATCATCGCTACCGATGTGAGCCCTTATCGCCTTGGGAAGGCGCGCGAATACGGGGCCACGCACACGATCGCGGCAAATGAAGATGTCCCCGCATTTGTGAGGACGGTCAATGACAACAGGCTGGCCGACGTCGTCATCCTGTGTACCGGAGCGCTGCCGGCCGCCCGTACCGCGCTCAAGTCGGCCGAGCGCGGCGGCACCATCCTGTTCTTCGCAGTGCCGAAGCCGGGCGAGAGCGTAGAGGTGGATTTCAACTCCTTCTGGCGGGACGATATCACGATAAAAACCTGCTACGGGGCCGCCCCCATCGACAACAGTCAGGCCCTCGATCTCATCAAGCACGGCACCATAACGGTGACGGACATGGTTACGCACCGGTTCGGCATCGACCGGATCGGCGAGGCCTTCATGACCGGCGCCATGCCCGACGGCTGTGTGAAGGTCATCATCGAGCCGAACCGATAAGATACTTCACGAACAAGTATCCTCTATCCTTCATTTTAGGAAATCATGTTCTCACGAAAACCGAAAGACAAACCAGTCACCGCAAAGACATCAGGAGCGCAAAGAAAGTAGTTAAACCATAGGGCATTTACATACTGAAGCATATTCGCGTCCTTCGCGTCTTCGCGGTCAAAGATCTGGTTTTATTTTTATTGGTCTAAATCGTTGATCCGCTGATATTTGAAATGCTCCTTTATCTTTATTGATCCGAGGTCCTTGTGAAACAGCATTCCGCAGGTACGTTTCGCCATGTATTCAGCCTGCCCGTCATCGTCGCCGCCCTTGGCTACTTCGTCGACATCTACGACCTGGTGCTCTTCAGCATCGTCCGTGTGCCGAGCCTGAAATCGCTCGGACTTTCCGGTCGTGACCTGATCGACAACGGCGTATTTCTTCTCAACATGCAGATGGCGGGCATGCTCATCGGGGGCATTCTCTGGGGCGTTCTGGGCGACCGCAAAGGCCGGCTCAAGATCATGTTCGGCTCGATCTTTCTGTATTCCATCGCGAACATCGCGAACGGGATGGTCGCGTCCCTTCCTGCCTACGCGGCCCTGCGCTTCATCGCCGGCATCGGGCTTGCGGGCGAGCTTGGGGCGGGGATCACCCTCGTGTCCGAGGTCCTGCACACCAGCATCCGGGGGTACGGCACCATGCTCGTGGCCGCCGTGGGCGTATCGGGTGCGATCCTCGCGAACCTCATTGCCAATACCTATGACTGGCGGAACGCCTTCATCATCGGAGGTGTTCTCGGCCTCGTGCTGCTCATCACCCGGATCAGCGTGGCAGAGTCAGGCATGTTCCGGGCCATGAACAGAAAGGCCGGGGTCAGCAGAGGGAACCTGCTCGCCCTCTTCTCGGAACGGAAGCGTTTCCTCCGCTATCTCAACTCCATCCTGATCGGCGTCCCGATCTGGTTCGTCGTCGCGATCCTGATCACCTTCTCGCCGGAGTTTGCCAGGGCCTTCGGAACGACCGGACCGGTCTCCGCCGGGAATGCGGTCATGTTCTGCTACCTGGGGCTGGTCTTCGGCGATCTTTCGAGCGGCCTGCTGAGCCAGGCCTTGAAGAGCAGGAAAAAGGTGGTATTCCTGTTCATGCTCCTGACCCTTGCCGCCATCGGCCTCTATTTCCTGCAGGGAAGCAGGAGCCCGGAATTCTTTTACGGTGTGTGCCTCACGCTCGGATTTGCCAGCGGCTACTGGGCCATCTTCGTGACCATTGCCGCCGAGCAGTTCGGCACGAACCTGCGCGCTACGGTTGCCACGACCGTTCCCAATTTCGTGCGCGGGATGGTGGTCCCCATCACCCTTCTCTTCCAGTTGTTCCGCCGATACCTCGGCCTTGAGGGCGGCGCGCTTGCCGTCGGGGCCATCTGCTCGATTACGGCGTTCATCGCCCTCGCCTCACTGGAAGAGACGTTTCATAAGGATCTGGACTATTATGAGGAGTTCCCCTAATGCGCGGGACAAACCATAAAAATCTTCTCTCGCAGAGGCGCAGAGTACGCAGAGACAGCAATACTTAATAAAGCAACGCCTTGGTCTTTGTCTTAATGCAAAAAGATTAAGCCTTTCTCTGCGAGCTCTGCGTCTCTGCGAGAAACAGCCTTTCTACATTTCTTTTGACTCTTTCTCCTATTCCCTTTATAATTCACGCACTATGACTGAAAAGATCGGCGTCATCGGCGCAGGGGCATGGGGCACGGCACTTGCCATGCTGCTTGCCCACAACGGGCATGACGTGACCCTTTGGATGTATGAAAAGGACCTCGCCGAGGAGACGGCGCGGACGAGAGAGAATCGCGTTTATCTCCCGGGGTTCATCCTGCCCGGCTCCATCCTGGTGACCTCATCTCTTGAAACCGCGGTCAGGAACAAACCGATCGTTCTTTCCGTCGTTCCCTCTCACACGGTCCGTGCAGTGGCAAACCAGCTTGCTCCTTTTCTATCGAAGGACGCCATCATCATCAGCGCATCCAAGGGCATCGAGCTCGAGACGCTCATGCCGCTCTCCGAAGTGTTCAAGGACATTCTCCCCAAACAGTTTCACGACCGGCTCTGCTTCCTTTCCGGGCCCAGCTTTGCCAAAGAGGTCGCCCGGCAGATGCCCACCGCTGTTGCCCTCGCTTCGTACGACCCGGCTGCGGGCAAAAAGGCGCAGGAGGCCTTCAGCAACCCCTACTTCCGCGTCTATACTAATCCCGATGTCCTCGGTGTGGAACTCGCGGGAGCGCTCAAAAATGTAGTAGCCATTGCGGCGGGAGTGATCGAAGGCATGGGCTTCGGATATAACACCATGGCCGCCCTGCTCACCCGCGGGCTCGCGGAGATGGCGCGGCTCGGCGTGGCCATGGGAGGAGAACTTCAAACCTTCTCCGGCCTTGCGGGCATGGGAGATCTCGTCCTTACCTGTACAGGAGGCTTGTCGAGGAACCGCGCCCTCGGGTCCCGGCTCGGCAAAGGTGAGAAGCTGGCTGACATCCTGACAGGAACAAAGACCGTTGCCGAAGGCGTCAAGACCGCCAGGGCCGCTCGCGACCTTGCGCAAAAATACGATATCGCGATGCCGATCGTCGAGGAGGTCTATCAACTCCTGTACGAAGGCAAAGACCCGAAGCTCGCCGTGAAGGACCTGATGAGCCGTGAGCTCCGGGGAGAATGATTTATTTCTATGAAGTGACTGCCCGGTCAAAACCGGTCGTCCGCAGAGAACGCAAGGATCTCAGAGAAAAAACCGGATCTTGAACTTTTACCGTATAGGCTTTTGTGTTCCTTTCGCTCTTTGCGGTTAATGCGTCTTTCCCGAGATCATCCTGAGTTGTAACGCGGTGAACACGATAAGCTATGAAGACATCAGACATCTCTAAACTTCTCCAGGGAGTCCGATCGGGCAAGATCGATGTCGAGACCGCGCTCAACCGGCTCAGGCACCTGCCTTTTGAGGACGTGTCATACGCCCACATCGACCATCATCGTCATCTGCGCCACGGCATGCCCGAGGTCATCTACTGTGAAGGAAAGACCCTGGAGCAGGTTGTCGGAATCACCGGTCGGATGCTCAAAGCCGGGAGCGACATCCTCGCCACCCGCGCGTCTGAAACAGTTTATAAGGCAGTCAAGAAACTCGATCGCCGCGCACTCTACCATAAAGCCTCACGCACAATCGTGATACAGGATAAGAAGAAGACCCTGACCGCGGGTATCGTGCTCGTACTGACCGCGGGGACCTCGGATATCCCTGTTGCCGAGGAAGCCGCGGTGACGGCGGGCATGCTCGGCAGCACCGTTCAGACCGTGTACGACGTGGGAGTGGCGGGGATCCACCGAATCCTGAGCAAGCGGGAGATGCTCGACTCCGCCAGGGTGATCGTTGTCGTAGCAGGCATGGACGGCGCGCTCCCGTCTGTCGTGGGCGGGCTCGTGGACAAACCTGTGATCGCTGTGCCTACGAGCGTCGGCTACGGTGCGGGTTTTCAGGGGCTTGCCCCGCTCCTCACCATGCTCAACTCCTGTGCCTCGGGCGTCGCGGTCATGAACATCGACAACGGCTTCGGCGCCGGCGTGCTGGCGCACAGGATAAACCTGTTGGGAGAAAAATCCTGCTGTAGTGCGTCATAAATCCCTATCCTTTGATCGTCATTCCGGGCTTACCCCGAATCCGGTCTTTTCGATCTGGATTCCTGCTCCTGTTTTCTCCGTTGCTTTACGGTAGATTTCAGTTCTGTTCGACAGGTAATTGTTCAATGTCCCACAGGAAACAACATCGAAAAAGTTCGCATCACGCCGTTTTACCCGCGGGTTTGTCCCGCTTTATACCGGGCAATCAGGTCAGCCTGTTGCAGAACGGCGAGGCCTATTTCCCCGCGCTCGAAGCGGCGTTCGACCGTGCACGTCATGAAATATATCTTGAAACATATATTTACGAAAATGACGCCACCGGACAGCGGATCGCGGACGCGCTGAAGCGGGCTGCCTTGCGCGGCGTACACGTCCATGTGCTGATCGACGGCTACGGTTCCAAGGACCTGCCGCGAAGCATGCTGGACCGTCTGCGGGCGGACGGGGTGAAGGCGCTCATCTACCGGCCCAAGATATCCCCCTGGACGTTTCGACGCAAGCGCCTGCGAAGGATGCACCGGAAGATCGCGGTCGTGGACCGGGAGATCGCCTTTGTCGGAGGGATCAATATTATTAATGACCGCGAAGCGACGGGCGACATGCCCCCTCGCTACGACTACGCGGTCGCCGTGGAAGGGCCTCTGGTGGACGTGATCCGTCTTCCCGTCCAGCGTCTGTGGTCAATGGTGGCGTGGAGCTATTTTCGCAAAGGGGCTGTCCGGGGCGCGCCACTGCCTGTTTCAGCCTCCGCCGGGGGGCGAATGAGCGCGGCATTCCTGGTGCGGGACAATTTTCACCATCGCCGGGACATTGAAGCGGCGTATATGCGCGCGATCGAACAGGCAAAATCCGAGATCATTCTTGCCCATGCCTACTTTTTGCCGGGGCTTGATTTTCGTCATGCGCTTATCAATGCGGCCGGGCGCGGCGTCCGGGTGGTTTTGCTGCTGCAGGGAAAGGTGGAATATTATCTCCAGTATTATGCATCGCGGGCCCTCTATGGCCATTTTCTCGATGCGGGAGTTGAGATTTACGAATACCGCAAGAGCTTCCTGCACGCCAAAGTCGCGGTGATCGACGGGCATTGGGCGACGGTGGGGTCTTCGAATCTCGATCCGTACAGCCTGCTGCTTTCACGCGAAGCGAATGTTGTCGTCGACGACGAAGAATTTGGCGCGACCCTGACGCAAAGCCTGAAACAGACCATGGAGATCGACGGCCGGCGGATCCTCAGGGACAGCTGGAAACGGCAGCCCTTTTTTTCCAGGTTCATGAGCTGGCTCAGTTATGGTCTGGTGCGCTTAATGATGGGAGTGACCGGGTATGCCCGTGAAGACATCCGGACCGGGAACGATCGAACGACTGCGCATGAGGACTGACACACACTCCTTCGAGGATATCCTGCTATAATTCAAAGAAGAACCTGGAGAGAAGAAATGACCGGTTCTTTCTCCGTGATCAGCCGACATCATATTACTATTTGTCTATGGAGCCTTCATCCCTGTAATGAAGAAGCATCAAAACATACGTATGCTCCTCAGTCGGTTCATTGCTTTCCTGACCAGTGTACTGAGTGACTTCAGACGCAATCAGGGTCTCTTGCTGGCCGGCGCTCTCGCCTATTATACCCTGCTGTCAATTGTACCCCTGTCGATCCTCGCCCTGATTGTGCTGTCACATTTTATCGGGAAGGCCGAGTTATTTTACACCTTGTCGACCTATATAGAAATGATGATACCGGGCTATTCGGCTACCTTGAGTGATCAAGTTCGGGTATTTCTGGAACACAGCAGTACGGTCGGGGGTTTTGTATTTTTGATTATGCTTTTTTTCAGTTCCATAGCCTTTACCGTGCTCGAAAGCGCCATGTCGGTGATCTTTTTTCATCGTTTTCGAACGAAACAGCGTCGCCTGCTCCTCTCCGCCATTATTCCTTATGTGTATATCTTCTTGATCGGCCTTGGTATCCTGCTGGTGTCGTTTATTGCGGGCGCCATAGAGACCTATAGCGGCAGGCAGTTAATCATATTCGGATGGGGTTTCAGCCTTCAGGGCCCTTCCTTCGTTGCGCTGTATTTAATCGGGATACTCGGCGAGGTACTGCTGCTGACGTCCTTCTATCTGGTCATGCCCGTGGCGCGTATCACATTCCGGTACGCTCTGATGGGAGGGACGATCGCGACGGTCTTATGGGAGATCACCCGCCGCGTATTGGTCTGGTATTACTCAGTCCTCTCAACGGTAAATGTAATCTACGGTTCTTTTGCCACGTCAGTGGTGGCACTGCTCAGTTTAGAGGCGATTGCTGTTATCGTCTTGCTGGGGGCCCAGTGCATTGCGGAACTAGAGCGCAGAAAGGCTTAGGATCTCCAGCTGCTATATCCCGGTCCCGGGCTCATGTGATATACTTGGTCCATAACACGACCGGCTTCTGATGAGGTCGAACATTCTTTCCAGGGAGGTTTTATCATGAGATCCGCAGTGTATGTCCTGAAAACGTTGTTTTTCCTGAGTATAGCATTGACATCGGTATTAGCTGGTTTTTCGGTCTATGCCGCTGACCAGACAATTTGTCATCCTGGTGCGAATGTTTTACTTTATGACAACGGTTCGCTTAAAGGTTGCCAACTCAAAAATGATTACGAAGCGAATGGCATCAAATGTAAAAGCAATGGTCCTGCCAGTTTTTATAACAACGGCAACCTGGAATCGTGTGTGCTCGCCACGCCGGTTACCCTGGACGCGAATAAATGCAAGGAAGATGGTCTGATTACTTTTTACATCGATGGCAAACTGAAATCATGCGTGAAACCAAGTAACTGAAGAAGAGGATCGAGGGGAATGTTTTTCAGTGAAACATCCTGTCACAAGAATTTAATTTTCCCATCAACTTTTTTTAGCAGGAGTTGGGAGAAAAATATAACTCGCGCCATGCCACCTCAAGCGAAGCCTGGCGTTTCCGGCGCACGCTCAGCACCACATCATGGTGCGCGGGATCGACAAATCGACTATCGTGACAATCAATCCCTTCTTTAAACCTTTCTTTCTGTTCTTCCTGACCGTATCCCTCCTGGGCCTCGGCAATGGATGTGCGACCTTGCCGAACGTTTCCGAAATGATTAATGAGACGCCGGCTGCACAGAAACCCCGTCAAATCGTTTCGTCCAAAGGGCTGTTGTCTCCCCAGAAAAGCAAAGCTATCATGGAACGGCTGAAGCGATCGGTCGACCCGACCGACATTCTGGAGCGCCACACTGCCGTGGTAGAATCGGTCACCGAAAGCCCGCTGACGAAGGGGAACAAAGTCACACTGCTCGCCGATGGTCAGGCTGCCTATGCCGCCATGTTCAAGGCAATACAGATTGCCAAAGACCACATCAACCTTGAAAGCTATATCATTGAAGATGATGAAGCTGGCCGAAAATTTTCCGATCTGTTGCTGCAAAAACAGGCGGAAGGTGTCCCGGTAAATCTCATCTATGACAGCATCGGCAGTTTCAGTACCCCTACTGCATTTTTCCAGCGCCTGCGGGACGGGGGAATTCAGGTGGTCGAATTCAATCCAATAAATCCGTTCAAAGCCCACGGGCACTGGCTCCTGGCGCATCCGGACCACCGCAAGATTTTGATCATCGACGGCAACGTCGCCATTGCAGGGGGTATCAATATCAGTTCGGTTTATTCGAGCGGTCTTTCAGGAAGGCGAGTAGTGGAAGGAAAACCCCTGCCCTGGCGTGACACCGACGTTCAAATCGAAGGCCCTGCGGTGGCTGAATTCCAGAAGCTATTTCTTGACACCTGGCAGAAGCAGAGCGGCCCGAAACTCCCTGAACGGAACTATTTCCCTGAGCTGAAAGAAAAGGGAAATGCCCTGGTGCGGGTGGTCGGCAGCACGCCGGGACAGAACAACAGGATCACTTTTATCGTCTATGTGTCCGCCATCACTTTTGCAGAGCATTCGATTCACCTGACGAATTCCTATTTTATCCCCGACGACCAGATACTGGATGCCTTCACTGATGCCGCCAGGCGGGGTGTTGACGTAAAGATCATTCTGCCCTCAACCAGCGATTCCTCGCTGTCCTTAGATGCGGCACGGTATAATTATTCCGAGCTTTTGAAATCGGGGGTGAAGTTGTACGAACGCCGCAACGCCCTGTTGCATGCGAAAACTGCGGTGATTGACGGCATCTGGTCGACCGTCGGTTCTACCAACATGGACTATTGGAGCTTGTTAAGCGATGACGAGGTGAATGCCGTTATCCTGAGTCGCGAGTTTGCCGTCGAAATGGAGAAGATGTTTGCCAGGGACCTCGCAGAATCACAGCAGATTCAATGGGAAGAGTGGAAAAAAAGACCCTTGTTTCCAAGGATCAGGGAGTGGTTTGCACACGTATTTTCCCATTGGATGTAAGACATCGCCGCCTTACCGCCGCCTATATACTTAAAGAGATTGCAGATCATCCCGAAATTCATTATACTACGGTAGTCAAAAGAGGTTATTACGGGTTTTGAGACGACCTGATGTTTCAGGACCTGTTTCTACTCTTGATACTATCCAGATATAACCATGACCATCGCTTACTTCGATTGTTTTTCCGGCATATCCGGCGACATGACCCTCGGCGCGCTTGTGGACGCGGGCGTCTCGATCGACGCCTTGCGCGCGGAACTGGCGAGACTCGATCTTCCCGGCTACGAGATCACGTCTGACAAGGTTAAACGTTCCGGAATTGCCGCCACCAGGGTCCATGTCATCATTGATCAGAAAGACCAGACATCGCGCCATCTCTCGGAGATAGAAAAGATCATAGAAGGTTCTTCACTGCCTTTAGCGGTAAGAAAGAACAGCCTGCGGATATTCAAACGGCTGGCGGACGCGGAAGCAAAGGTGCACGGCACGACGCCCGACAAGATCCACTTCCATGAGGTCGGCGCGGTCGATTCGATTGTGGATATCGTCGGTTCGGTCATCGGTCTTGAGCTTCTGGGCGTCTCGAAGATCATGGCATCCGCGATCAATGCCGGCTCAGGCATGGTCCAGACTTCTCACGGAATGCTTCCCATTCCCGCCCCGGCGACGGCTGAGCTGCTTGCCAATATCCCCCTGTATCAATCAGCAACCCTGTTTGAGCTCACCACGCCCACGGGTGCGGCGATCATCAGCACGCTCGGGTCCTCCTTCGGCCTCATGCCTCCGATGAAGGTCGAGCGGACCGCCTACGGCGCGGGTGATAAAGATTTTCCGGGACAGCCGAATGTCCTGCGGCTCATGATCGGGGAGCCGGTTGCCGGGTACGATGAGGATACGTCCATCGTCATCGAGACGAATATTGATGACATGAACCCGCAGATGTATGATTATGTCGTCGAGAAGCTCATGCAGCAGGGCGCGCAGGATGTGTATCTCACTCCGATCATCATGAAAAAAGGCAGGCCCGCGATCCTGTTGTCGGTATTAACCGATCGGTCGAAGACTGATATCCTGCTCAACACCCTGTTCCGGGAAACGACCAGCATCGGCGTCCGGATCAAGGAAGCGGGGAGGAAGAAACTCTCCCGCGAGATGCGTGAAGTCGAAACCCCGTATGGCAAGATCGGGATAAAGATCAGCAAGAACGGCAATGAGATACTCACGGTGACCCCTGAGTATGAGGATTGCAGAAGGATCGCGGAGGAAAGGCGAATACCTTTGAAACAAGTGATAGAAGAAGCGAAAGCCATCTTTTCTCGCAGAGGCGCAGAGGGCGCAGAGAAAAGCGATGACAGAAAATAATATAACGGGTAATATCATAGACTGCTGCCTTAAAATTCATAAGACGTTAGGCCCTGGACTTTTGGAATCGGTCTATGAGGAAGCACTGGCATACGAATTAAAAAGAAGAGGTCTTCCTTGCGACAGGCAGGTTGAAGTTCCAGTTGTTTATGACGGGATCAAGATGAATATTGGCTTTCGCGCCGATATTATCGTGGATGGCGAGGTCATTGTAGAACTGAAATCCATTGAATCGGTTCACCCTGTTCACAAGAAGCAGCTTCTGACTTATTTGAAGTTATCACAAAAGAGAGTCGGACTGTTAATCAACTTTAACGAAGATTTCATCAAGAACGGAATTGCTCGGATTGCGAATGGCATTTAACCGCTGACCTTTTGAATTTTATTTGCATCACTCTGCGCACTCTGCGCCTCTGCGAGATAAAAAGAGAATGAGAACGATCCGCATTTCCATGGCACAGATCAACCCCGTCGTCGGCGATCTCGCGGGCAACCGGGATAAGATCATCGACGCGATCAATAACGCGAAAAAGCTCGATGCCGACATTGTCGCGCTGCCGGAGCTTGCCGTGACCGGTTATCCGCCGGAGGACCTGCTGCTGAAGCCCCGGTTCGTGCAGGACAGCATCAGGACCCTCAAAGAGATCCAGCGGACTACGAGGGGTATCATCGCGATCGTCGGGTTCGTTGACAAGAGCCGCGACAACCTCTTCAATGCAGCCGCCATATTGACCCAGGGGAAACATATCTACACCTATCGCAAGGTCTTCCTGCCGAATTACGGCGTGTTCGATGAATATCGGTACTTCACTCCGGGAGGACGCTACCCCGTCATCACGGTCAAGGGCGTCGGCGTGGGCGTGAATATCTGCGAGGACATCTGGTATGAAGAAGGGCCCACGCGCGTCCAGGCGCTGGCGGGCGCGGAGGTTATCGTGAACATCAACGCGTCTCCCTACCATAAAGGCAAGGGCAAAGAGCGCTTGAAAATGCTTTCCGAGCGGGCGAAAGAGAACAACATCGTTATCTCATATACCAATACCGTCGGCGGTCAGGACGAGCTCGTTTTTGACGGCCAGAGCATGATCATCGATCGGAGCGGTAAAATTATCGCTCGCGGGAGGCAATTCGAAGAGGAACTGCTGACCATGGATATCCCTGTTCCCGGGGACATGGTCCGCTTTCCCGATAACCGGGAGCAGTTCAGCGATTTCCTCGATTATGTCTCTCTGTCGGAGTATCCGGCAGGAGCAAAGAAAAAGCTTCCTGTTGTAAGCCCCACCAAACCCCTCTCCGAGTGCGAGGAGGTGCACCGTGCCCTCGTGCTCGGCACGCGGGATTATATGCGCAAGAACGGTTTCAAGTCCGCGGTCATCGGCCTCTCAGGCGGCATTGATTCGTCGCTCGTAGCCGCGATCGCCGTGGAGGCCATGGGAAAAGAGAATGTGTTCGGCGTGTTCATGCCGTCACCGTACAGCTCGGACGAGAGCCGCGAAGACGCCGGCGATCTTGCCCGCAACCTCGGCATCAGGATCCTGGAGATCCCCATCAAGCAGACCTTTGAATCGTATCTCACGACGCTTCGCCGGGTGTTCGAGAAAACAACGACCGACGTAACCGAAGAGAACCTCCAGGCCAGGATCCGGGGCAATATCCTTATGGCCCTCTCGAACAAGTTCGGCTGGCTCGTGCTCACCACGGGCAACAAGAGCGAGATGTCCGTTGGATATGCCACATTATACGGTGACATGGCCGGGGGCTTTGCCGTGATCAAGGACGTTCCCAAGACCCTGGTCTATGAAGTATCACGATGCGTGAACAAGCTCGCGGGGAAGACCGTGATCCCGAGGCGCGTTATGACCAAGGCGCCGACCGCGGAACTCAGGCCGAACCAGAAGGACAGCGATTCCCTCCCCCTGTATTCGGAACTCGACCCGATCCTGAAGGCCTATGTTGAGCAGGACAGAGAACGCACCGAGATAATCAAGATGGGATTTGACAGAAAGACCGTGGAACGCGTGATCCGTCTCGTGGACTCAAGCGAGTACAAACGCCGCCAGGCCCCTCCCGGGGTCAAGATCACCCAGCGGGGACTGGGCAAGGACCGAAGGTTCCCGATAACGAACAGGTACAAGAGCTCTTAAATTCAGGGTACAGGGGCAAGGGTACAGGGTTCAGTCGTTCTGGTTTTACCTGTTTCCTTAACCCTTAACCCTGAACCCTGATCCCTTATGACTTTCGGAACTCTCTACATAGTCGCCACCCCTATCGGGAACCTCGAGGACATGACCCTCCGGGCGATCCGCACGATGAAGGAAGCCGATCTCGTTGCCGCGGAAGACACCAGGCATACCAGACATCTGCTCGACCGGTATCAAATAGAGACGCAGCTCACCAGCTACCACGACCACAACAAGGAAGAAAAGGCCCCGGTCCTGGTCGCGCGAATGCTCGAAGGAAAGAGCGTGGCCCTCGTTTCCGACGCAGGTACTCCCGGCATCTCGGACCCCGGCTATTTCCTCATCAATCTTGCCATAGACCGAAAGATCCCTGTCGTTCCCATCCCCGGGGCAACCGCTGCTATCGCCGCGCTCTCGGTCTCGGGCATGCCGACCGACCGGTTTATATTCGAAGGTTTTCTCCCGGCAAAACATCTGGCACGGCTCAAGCGTTTGAAGGAACTTGCCGCGGAAGAACGCACCATTGTCTTTTACGAAGCCCCGCACAAGATCATCAGGGCAGTCGAGGACATGTTCGAGGTCTTTGGCGACCGTCGTGCGGTCATTACCCGCGAGTTGACCAAGATCCATGAAGAAACCATCCGCGGAACGCTTTCGAAATGTCTCAAACGCCTCCAGGAAGGCACCATCAAAGGCGAATTCACCGTCATTGTTCACGGTGCAACGAAGGATCCGAAGACGCAGAACCTCGATACCGCCGCGTATCTCAAAAATCTCATCCTCCACCGCGGCCTGAGCAGAAAAGAAGCTATTTCAGTTGCCGCAGATGAACTTGGCATACCGAAGAAGGACGTGTACAGGGAAAGCCTGAAGATGGAGGCTACACCGGGTAATTCGAAGGGAAGCGAGGATGGAGAAGAAAAGACGTCGTAAATGACCGCTGCCTCAGAGATACACCCCGAGCCCTATTACGACATTCACGAGATAAAGGCAGAGGATGGCAACGCCGAGAATGAAATGAGGAGTGCGATAGGGAGAGTCCGGTCCTTTAATGTCGCGTGTTATCTTATAAGTCGCAATCAGCAGGACAACGATGGTGAACCCGGTGAAGAGATGAGGCGGAAATTCAAGAACGTTGCCCGTATCAAGAAGGACAAGGGTGAGCCCTTCCAGGAACCCGAGCCCACCCAGGATCACCAGAACAGGCCCCATCCTCCGATGACGCTTGATCAATGGAAACGGTAATGGCGCGCGTCCCCTTCTCTCCCGCCGGATCCTGAGCCCGAGCCATCCCTGATACAGGAAAAGCAGCATCACGACCGCGTTATAGATGCCGTGCACCGGCCGGAGATCAGCGAGTAATTGTCTGTCGATCAGGGGATATTGCATAAATATATTTACTCTGTACTCCGAACTCCGAACGCTAAACTCCGAACTGCAATCTACTCCACCACCTCGATCGTACCGTCCATGCCACGATCTTTATGGCTCTTGAACCACAGAAGCCTCTTGTCGCAGAACATATCGTACTTCCCAACTTTTGTCGGAGTGAATTTAATTATCTCCGGCTTTTTGTCACTGAGATTCGCTTTAAAATCGATGCCTGCTTCAGGAGCTTTTACGATCATATCATGCGGGATGTATCCCGGCGCTTTCTTGACCGTCAGCTCGACCGGTACATTCACCTTCACGACAATATAGTTTGGATCGAAATAGTAGTCACCTCCGGTGACCTCTACGCGCTGTACTCCATCAGCTCCTACTGTCGCGACCACACGGTTTATCTTCCCCATTGCATGATCATGCTGCTCCACCCCTGCTGCCGGCGCCATGGTCGAATTCACGTCTTGCTTCATCTCGACCTTGGGTTCCTCACCGAATGCGACAAAGCTGAATGGCAATACTACTACCAACGCAACGACCAGAAACTTGACGTACTTCATACCGTTCCTCCTTGATTGATGAATTGACTTCTGACTTTAAGTATAGCACCAGCTGTACGACTTTATTGCTTCCCTTTCAACAGACAGGATATTTGCCTTTGCTTAGTGCCGTGCAGAACCGGTTGATGTTCGCAAACTCCCGCTTAAAGATGTCCTCGGACGGGCCGATGATCTCGCTCATCTTTTTCCCCCGCTCGAGCAGGACCTGCGCCGCGGCCACCTGCGGCATGTTGATCGGCGTACCGATGCGGCTCAGAAGCAGGACATACACCTCGCGGATCCCCTCGATCGTTTCATACAGATTTTTTGCGATCTTGTGTGCAAGCACATTGTAGATCTTTCCCACATGGCTCACCGGATTCTTGCCTGCCGCAGCTTCAGTGCCCATTGGCCGGTTCATGGAAATAAGCCCGTTCACCCGGTTCCCTCGCCCCACCTGGCCCGAGTCGGCGTCTTCCGCTGATGTTCCGAGGAGGGCCAGATACACACCTCCGAGACCCCGGCCCTTTTCGTCAAGGGTATTATAGCTGATTCGAATATCCCTGAAACCTCCGAACCGCATGACAAATTTCCGCATCTCCTGCACGAGCATTTCTTTGTGCTCAAAATAGTCCTTTTCGGAACGGATATACCTGCAGATCAGCGGCATGGCAACCGTGAGGTCCAGCACCCGCTCCGTCCTCAGACCCATCACCTTGATATCCTCGCCGGTCTCGGGGTGCGTTCGTTTAAAAGGTCTTGAATTGAGATATCGCTCTAATCCGAGCACAACCTTTTCACAAGGGCTGAGCGGATAATAACCGACGGCCGCTGATGTATCATTTGCGCCGCGTATTTGCCCCGGGCGGGAAAAGATGTCCTTGAGTTCTTCCGAACCCGGAGCGAGCACCACGCGGTACTTCACGTGCTTCTGCGGATCAACAAAACGCATATGTTGCTTCAGCCATGCCTGCGCCGCGTTCACGGCAATCTCCGCGACGGGAACTTTTTTCCGGCCGACGGATAAGGTGGCCCGGTCGCCGATAGTAAGTTCCATGGGTCTCAGGACCCTGCCCCCTCCGAACCTTTTCTCGACCCGTCCGGCGGCAAGCAGCCCCTTGTCGATATTGTGATGCAGAATGGCCCCGAACTCCCGCACATACTCCTTCGAGAGCGCGATGGAAATCGCCTCCATCATGGAGTCGCACAGGTAATCCGGATGGCCTGTGCCTTTTCGCTCAACGATCTCCACACGGTGTTCTGCAACCGATGTTCCCTGATAGGGCTCGATAAGAATCATGATATACAGTTTAGCATAACCCTGTCTGCAATTCCGTCCCTGGCGAGAATATCTTTTTTGACAAAGTTCCTTAATTGGGTAATAATGATATACGTACGATAGGAATTCCCGGTTCATCATCTCTCTGGCCAGCGAGTCCGTTCACCATGATCACAAAAAAAATACTTATCGTCGATGACGAGCCGGACATTGTGGAACTCATCTCTTACAATCTGAAAAAAGAGGGATTTCACCTCTCTGCGGCCATGGACGGCGAGGATGCGCTCAAGAAGGTGCGTACGGACCATTTCGACCTCATCATCCTTGACCTCATGCTGCCGGGCATCCATGGCATGGAACTTTGCCGCATCCTGAGAAATAACCCGAAGACCGCGCACATTCCCATCATCATGCTGACCGCCAGGGGAGAGGAGTCAGACAAGGTCCACGGCCTCGAGACCGGCGCCGACGATTACATGACAAAACCGTTCAGTCCAAAGGAGCTCATCGCGCGCGTGAAGGCGATCCTTCGGCGGTCGAAAGAACGGACAGCGGAGGATCGAACGATCCGGCTCGGCGAGCTGACCATCAATACCGGGACCTTCTCCGTCTCCAAAGGCGGCGCTCCGCTCAACCTGAGCGCAACGGAATTCAGGCTCCTTCTCTATCTCGTGCAGCGAAGGGGACGGGTCTTCAGCCGCGACCAGCTCCTTGATGCGGTCTGGAAAGAAGAGACCTTCGTCGAATCCCGGACCGTTGACGTGCACATCAGGCGTCTCCGCACGCAGATCGAAGACGATCCGTCCAATCCCCGCTATCTCAAGACACGGCGGGGGGTCGGCTATTACGTGGAGTCCGCATGAACCGCGGGGTCTTTAAGCGAATATTTATCCTCTATGCCGTCCTTATTCTCCTGGCGTTCCTCTTCGTTGAGCTCTCCATCACCAGCGCGATCCGGGAACGTTACCTTGCCGGCCTGAAGCGGAACCTTTCCGTTCAGGCATCCCTGATCGCTGACAGCATAACGTTCGACAGCCGCAGCCTCGACGATCTGTGCAGAAAATTGAAAGAGAAGACGGGCGCGCGCATCACGGTCATTGCGCTTGATGGCCGGGTCATCGGAGATTCTGACAGCGATTCATCGATCATGGAGAACCATGCCCACCGGCCTGAGATCCAGCAGGCGGCGCTGAACGGCACCGGGTCTTTCATTCGTACCAGCGACACGCTGAAGCATGATTTTCTGTACGTTGCCCGCCGGGTGACCTCCGGTGAGATGCCGACCGGTTATATCCGGCTGAGCGTCCCGCTTCTGGATATCGATCATGCCGTGAATGCGGCCCGGCTGAACATCCTCTTCATCGTTGGTTTCGTCCTTGCGGGCACGGGGCTGTTCTCGCTCTGGCAATTTGAATACCTGCGGAGACTTACCCGGGAGATCAATGACTTTGCCAGATCGCTCGTTCCACGTGGCATGGGAACTAAATTATTCTTAAAGGACGCCGGAGAATTCAGCGACATCGCCGACAGCTTGAACACCATGTCGGCGGAATTGAAGACGGTCATCGGGGAACACGAAGAAGAGCGGAAAAGGCTCAACGAGATCCTGAGGAGCATCCCCGATGCGCTGATCATCACGGACAGCAACGGGGTCGTCCTCCTGTCGAGCGCCGCAACAAGGACTTTCTTCGGCGATACACCCCTCCTGGGCAGGCCGTTCATCCAGGTGGTCCGGAACAGCGAATTTTTTTCGCTCCTGGATGATGTCCGAACCAGCAGAAAACCGGGTGTCTCCGAGTTCAAGATCGAATACCCTGTTGAACGATATTGCATCGTCCGGATATCCCCGCTCTTTCACGGCAGGGATGAACTGACTGGCTTTGTCGCCATTTTTCATGACATCACCGAGCTTAAAAAAATAGAACAGGTCAGAAAAGATTTTGTCGCGAATGCCTCCCATGAGATCAAGACGCCGATCACCGCCATCAAAGGTTTTGCGGACACGCTCCTGGAAGGAGCTCTGGATGACAAGGAACATGCCGTTAAATTCCTCAAAGCAATTCAGTCCAACAGCGAACGGATCAACAGCCTCGTCGATGACCTCATGATCATCTCTAAAATTGAGATGGGAGTCGTTAAGATCGAGAAAAAGTCTGTCTCGTTTGTCGATATTGCGGAAGCGGTGCAGGCTATCCTCAGGGAAAGGGCAGAGGCAAAGGACCTTACCCTCGCCATCTCCATCGGTCCGGATATGAATGAGATCGTTGCCGACCGCGACCGTCTTACGCAGATACTGACGAACCTTGTCGAGAACGGCATAAAGTTTACCGATCAGGGCGGCGTAACGTTCGGGATGGATAAGGAGAACGGTAAAGCGGTCATCTTTGTTGAAGATACGGGCGTCGGAATTCCCAAACAGCACCTCTCACGGATCGGTGAACGGTTCTACCGGGTTGATCCCAGTCGTTCAAGGCAAATGGGCGGGACCGGACTCGGCCTCGCCATCGTGAAGCATCTGGTGAAGGCGCATGGATGGGACATGCAGATAGACAGTACGCCGGGAAAAGGGACGAGGGTAAGGATTATTGTGGCGTAAATATTGATGGTTTCTTTAAGAAATCTGGTTTAACCGCAGAGCCGCGGAGGCCGCAGAGGTAACCAATCAAATTATTAAGGTTTTATTCTCCGCGTCCCAGCGTCTCTGCGGCAGATAATTATTTTTACGATTGCATCAATATTGAGTTTGCATCAGATCCACTTCACCCTCGGTTCTTTCTTCGGCGGCCGGGCGGACTCCGCCTTTGGATAACCGAGGAGGATGGGGCCGAAGATCGCCTCGTCCTCTTTTAATTCAAGGAGCCTTCTCACTTCCGGGTCTTCGGTCACCATCGCGCCGAAGCCGACCCAGCAGCTCCCCAGTCCCAGCGATTGCGCGGCGAGCATCATATTCTCGCAGGCCAGCGGACAGGAATGAGCGGCATAGCGCCCGTTGCCGATGACGAAAACGATCGTCGGCGCGGAGTAATAAACAGGGTCAGGCAGCTCGGCATACCGTTTTTTGATCGCTTCATACCGTTCCGGATCGATATCCTTCACCAGATCGGTTATCTTTTTTGCCTGCGGCAATGCGGCGCCAAGGAGCTTTTTTTTCGCTGCCTCGTCTTCTACCACGACGAACCTCCAGGGCTGGCTGTTCATCGCGGACGGCGCCTCGTTCCCCGCGTCCAGTATCGTATTCAACGCGTCCCTCGGGATGGATTTCGCCTCATAGGCCCTTACAGCGCGTCTTTTTCTTATTGCTTCAATAACTGCATTCACAGTAACTCCTCCCGGCGATTATTATATTTTCAAGATTTACCACAGAGCACACAGAGAAGGAGTTGAATATATCCTCAGTGCCCTCTGCCTGCGCCCAGCGTTTACGAGTGGAACCGCGAGTGCGGGGTGTGGTTTCATTTCTTCTTTGCCCACCCCTACTGTTTCTTGAACATCACATCCGCAAAATAGCCCTCACCCGAGGTCCCGGTATGCTGTGAGTTTGACTGGAGCCTGATCCCGCTCACGGGCGGAGGCTCTGAACCGTACATCTTCTTGTAATCATCATAAACGTTCCTTGCTTCAGTGATCCATTTCCCCAATTCAGCCGGACCCGATCGCAGCACCACGACCTTGACCGTCATAAAAGGGACCGGAGACGTATCTTCCATGAGCCCCGCAGGCGCCGTCGTATCCCAGATGTACACGATGGCCTTGGTCTTGGTGAACGCGACAAAGAGCTGGGCCGCCTGATCATCCGTTTTCGACTTCCTGAAGTCGCCGCCCACGGGCAGTTTGGTTACTTTCCATTTCCACGTGAGCCAGGGAAATTGTTTGAGGTCCACCTTCACCTCTTTTTGAAGCGAAAAGGACGAGTCGACGCTCCGGAACCTGCCCGCGGCGATGTTTCCGTCCTTGACCACGGCGAAGTCCGCCTTGCCGGATTTTTCCTTGAGCTGCCACCCCGCGGGGACCCCCGGTACGCCGACAGCGGATGAGAAGTCCGCGATTACGATCCGGTCTTCGGCCCGTACCATTGGGGCAAAGATGAGCATGAAAAACAAGGCACTGTTGAACATTATGGTAAAAGACATTGCACACCTCCTAAAAATATGGTTAGGGAATGATTCAATTACAGTTTTTAAAAACAAATCCATGACGACCTTATTGAAATCCCCCGGTAAATCATCCTGCTCTTTAATATTGTAACAGAATTTTATTATCTCTGTAATGTTCCTGTAACAATTTTTAGATACTCTTCCAACAAACAAAGGAGGTGCATATGCAGACATCGCAGTCGATCAGTGAAATAAATCAAAAATCCGCCGGTGTTCATGAATCAACCTGTCCCTTCGAATCGGAATCAGGTCATTTTTGTCACGCAGCGGTCATGACCGTTGTCATGAGCAGCCATCAAAAGAAGAGCTATTGCTGGACGGACAATTACTCAAGCTGTCCAATATTCCTTGCGAAGATATTGCGCGGCAGAAAGCAGGGAGCTTTCATGGAACTGAGGAGGAGGAATATATATGCCTGAACAATCGATAAACAATCTTGACCTGCGTCTCGATGAAAATGAATCCGCTCTGCTTGCCAGCGCTGTTGAATGGCTCGTGACACGAGCTTGGATTCCCCCCTGACGATGTCAATCGCTCTTACCGGGACAGTTTTGCGTTTTTTTTAAAGAACCCGGGACAATAAAGGCATTCTTTGACGTGACGAGAATGCGGAGAAAAAGCCTGCTTAAGTGAAATACTTTACCAGGATCGTTGACACTATTATAAAATTCATGATCCCGCTCGTGATCCTCGCACTTTTGATGGGTATCGCGCGGGTCATCATAGACCTGCGCGCGGTATTCGGGAGCCAGACCATAGCGGCGGCCTTTGACATGATGGTGACCAATATCCTCTCGATGTTCATCGTCATCGAACTGCTCCGGAGTGTCATCGAATACTTTGCCGTGCATCGTCTCAAGATAACGTTCATTACCGATGCCGCCCTGGTCTTCGTGCTGCGCGAAATCATGATCGGGCTCTATGAGCACAATCTTAAGCCCGGCATGATCATATCGCTTTCGGTCCTGATTTTCGTGATCGGCGGCCTGAGGACGCTGGCGGTCATTTATTCACCGGAAAAGTACCTGGAAAAAGGGGAGGCGCACTATGGATAACAGTATGAAAAAGAATGACCTGACAAAGTTCGAAGAGATTCTCCTGGTCGTTGTGGCGATGGCGGGTTTACTTGTTATGGTGGTCTATTGGAAATAGTGAAAGGAAAAACCGTGCCTATCGTAAAGGAACTGTGGAAGAAAAAGTTCTTTCCGCCCGATTTCCAGTGGGGCGTGGCGACCTCTGCCTTTCAATTGGAAGGCTCTCCTAATGCGGACTGGACGGCCTGGGACCCTCTCCTGTGCAAGAACCCGGATATCACGGACCACTACAGGCTTTTCAGGGAGGACCTCAAGCTGCTTAAAGAACTGGGCGTAAATGCCTACCGATTTTCCCTTGAATGGAGCCGGATCCAGCCACGCATGGACACCTGGGACCATGAGGCCATCGCGCACTATCAGGAGATCATCGACATCCTCCGAAGCTACAACATCGAGCCGATGGTCACCCTTCACCATTTCACGCATCCTCGCTGGTTCATGGAGCGCCGGCCCTGGCATCGGTCCGAGTCGATCGAGCAGTTTCTCCGATTTACGGAAATGATGGTCTCCACCCTGAAGGGCATCCGCTACTGGATAACGTTCAATGAACCCTATGTCATCCTGCTCGGCGGCTATCTGGAAGGCTGCACCCCGCCCGGCCTGAAAGATCCCCCCCGCTCGCTCGTTGCCCTGAAAAACATCTTCACCTGTCACGGCAAAGCCTACGACATCATCCACCGGTATGTTCCCGACGCGCAGGTCAGCATTGCGCATAATATGTCCGTCTTCGCTCCCTGGAAGAGATGGAACCCCCTCGATCGTCTCCTGAAAAAGACCGCCAATTATTTCTATAATCATTCGATCATCAATGCGTTCCGGACCGGGGTCTTTATCATCAAGTTCCCCTTTTCGCGGCCGGTCGAGATCGAAGTTCCCATCAAGGATAAGATCGACTTCTTCGGCGTGAATTACTACACCCGGATCCACCTCCGCTTCAATCCCTTCAAAAAGATGGGTGTGGAACTCCGGCACCTGGACATCGACGGACACGGCCTTACCAATATCGGGTGGGAAGTTCACCCGCGAGGCCTTGCCAAGGTCCTCCGCTATGCGTCACGGCTCAACCTACCGCTCATCATCACCGAGAACGGAATAGCGACCCATGACACGGAAATGAAGGTCAAGTATATGAAGCAGCACGTGGATGTCATAGAACGGTGCCTGAAAGAAGGACTTGATGTCCGGGGATATTTCTACTGGACCCTCATCGACAACTACGAATGGCTCCAGGGGCTCGATGCCCGGTTCGGCCTCTACCATGTGGATTTCGATACCCTCGAGCGCACCCAGACCCATGCGGCGACCTACTATACCTACCTGATTCAAAGTCGCTCCGAAATACGGCGCGCACTGTAACACAAACTTAATATTCCCGTAATACTCCCGTAACGGTCGACCTGTATGATTTCCTTAATGATGCTGTGTGACTTCCATATTCACACCACCTTTTCGGACGGTTCACTGGAAATGAGAAAGACCATTGACCTTTTTGGCCAGGCCGGCTTCGATGTCATTGCCATTACGGACCACGTCGTGAACGGCGACAACGTGATGGGTAAATTCGCGCGACAATTCAACTTGTCTATCCGTGGAGACAATTTTGATGAATATCTTTCCACTCTGCGTAAGGAGGCGGAACGGGCGTGGAACAAATACGGCATGCTCGTGGTCCCCGGCGTGGAAATAAGTAAGAACTACATTTCCAATGAGAGATCGGCCCACCTCCTTCTTCTTGATATCAAGGAGTTCATTCCGGCCTGCTTGACCTATGAAGAGATCTTCCTCGAAGCGCGGCGGCAGGATACGGTGACCGTTGCCTGCCACCCTCATAACACGCCGGATGTCATGAATAAGGACACCCTCTTTCTCTGGAGGAACCGGGATAAGTACGCAAAGTACATCGATGCCTGGGAGATCGCGAACCGGGATGACGTTTTTAATGTGATCAGCCTTAAAAAATATCCTTACATCGCCAACAGCGATTTTCACAAGGCGCGCCACCTCTACTCGTGGAAAACCCTGCTGAACTGCGAAAAAAACGTTGAATCCGTGAAGAACTGCATTCGGCACAATAAAGGCGTGGCGATCACGCTTTTTAGGAATTGAAGGAGGAGCCAGATGAACCTATTTCTCATATGCACTTTGGTCTCGATCGCGGGAACCATCCTCTACTTGCTTCAGGTTGGGGCAACGTGCTCCCTGGTGAAAAGGAACAGGGCCTCTGAGTGCCGGGTAACAACCGCCCCTGCGGGCCCCCCTCACCCCGTCTCGGTCCTGAAGCCCCTCCGGGGGCTTGACGACAACCTTTTCGACAACCTCGCGAGCTTCTGCACCCAGGACTATCCCTCCTACGAAATAATCATCGGCCTGCAGGATTTCAACGATCCGGCCTACAAAGTCGCAAAAAAGATACAGGACAAGTACCCGGACCGCAACATATCCATCGTGGTGGAAAAATGCAATGCCGGGCTCAACCCCAAGGTCAACAACCTCATACCTGCCTATAGAAAAAGCCAGCATCCCTATATACTGATCAGCGACAGCAATGTGATGGTAGAAAAAAACTATCTTCAGGAGATCATGCGCCACACCAATGACCCGCAAGTCGGGCTGGTGAGCAACCTTATCCGCGGTATTGGCGGGCGCAGTATCGGGGCCGTACTCGAGAACCTTCACTTGAATTCGTTCATCATCGGCAGTGTCAGCTTCCTCGACCGGTTCCTGAAGATGCCTTGTGTCATCGGGAAGTCGATGCTCATGAAAAAGGACGACCTCGCGGCGCTGGGGGGACTTGAGGCCTTCAAAGACATCCTGGCAGAGGATTTTATCATCGGCCGCGAGATGAAGCGTGCCGGGAAGAAAGTCGTCCTGTCGAGCTATCTGATCAGCAACGTCAATGAGTACTGGAATATAAAACGCTTCCTGAACCGCCACACGCGATGGGGAAAGCTCAGATGGCAGATCGGCGGGGTCAGGTATTTCTCTGAGATTCTCGCCAATCCCTTTTTTGTCGCCACCCTTCCGGTATTGTTCAAGGGGCCATCGCGAGAAGCGCTTTCCTTTGCGGCCCTCGTTGGATTGATCAAGGTCCTGGGAGATTCCGTGATGGGAAGAAGGATCACCTCATTGTCCGGGGAACAGGCCATTCGGACGCCTTCATCGCTTACCTACTTTTTATCTCCCCTCAAGGACCTTATAATCGGCATTGTGTGGTTCGTGCCGCTCTTTAGTTCAACAATAGTCTGGCGCGGTAACCGGTATATCATTGGAAAAGATTCCCGGCTTTCACCTTGTTCGGAGGGCGGGGCCTGGTCATGGGGGTACCGGATCACGGAAAGCATAAGGGCACGTGTTGCTTGACAGGGAAAAAGTACAAGGCATATATCTTTAAGTGCTGAGTTCAGAATCCATTGCTACAGTCTCTGGAAAAAACAGGAGTGAAGATATGAAAATCTTGGACGATCTAGAAATGACTAAACCACAGAACATTGCAACAACCCATACTGCAGGACAACGTCGCACAATGAGACCGTTAAGACCGCGCGGTGCAAGTCAAGCCCATGATCCTGTCGATTTCGTTGCACTCCTCCAACCTCTCGTCGACCGGGGCCGCGAACACGCGTCGAACAAGTCTGTTCGCGTCGAATTCGTCCATGATGAGGCCCGGACTGTCTGCATATTCGACGAAAATAAATTTTTTCAGATCTCAGCCTGCCTGTTGCAAAATGCGATACGTTCCACAAGCCGTGGGACGATTGCGGTCATTGCAAAGCGCGAGCGCTGCTGGTTTCACATGACGATCGCGGACACGGGCCACGGGGATGCGGGTGCCGGTGGCTTGATCACGGCTCGGAAACTCACAGGCCTTTTCGGCGGCTCGCTGGCGGTAGCGAGCAAGACAGGCGAAGGGACCATCGCGCAGGTCTGCCTGCCTGTCATCTGCTTGACGGGACAGGACGTGACTGCAGTTCCTCTTGACGTCATTGTCAATGGAAGACGCTATGACGCCGGTTGACGTCTCCTCTTTTCAATGCGCCAGAGAAACTTCAATCGAGAGGTCAATCCCAGCGAATACAGAAGGGAGCGGCGGCATCATACCGGGCTTGCGCTTCAGATCTGCGTTATTTCACGAAAATGCAACATCGTTGTCATTACCATGTAATACAGACAATGCTACGATAATTATAAAATTCAACGGAAAAAAGCGGAGGATATATGAGCGACCTTCAAAAGCGGTGTCAGGCAATCTGCGGAAAGTACACCCATCGATGCTACACACCCGACGGAAACCGATTTGAATGTCTATCGGACACGTTGACAGACAAAATGCGGGCGATGCGTGAGGTCATCGCGATCGGCATTGAGCGGAATGCCTGCCCTCAGGTGGCCGGTATTCTCAACGTAGCCACTGAGAATGTCGACGAGGTGCTGGAGTGGCTGAATTACCTTCACTCCATGCGGGACGGAGTCATGCGGGAAAATTACCGTATGCAGTAGCGCAGCGATAAAATGAAGCGGGAAATCACGATCTGCCGGTGTTATACTCTTTGGAGAAATCAATTTCGACTTAAGTCTTTTCTTTATCGAAATGTAATGTGATTGTAACATAATTGTAACAATTCTATGATAAACAATGTGATATACAATTTAAGGAGGAAGTCTATGAAAAAAGTCTTAGCAGCATTGGCAGTGGCAACAGTTTTGATGTTCAACGGCAGCGCGTTACAAGCGGAAGAAATGTTAAACGGTGCAGGGGCCACATTCCCCTATCCGGTGTATTCCGCATGGGCGAATGAGTACAACAAGATAACGGGGATGAAACTCAACTATCAATCCATCGGCTCAGGCGGCGGGATCAAGCAGATCACCGAACGCACCGTGGACTTCGGCGCATCGGACAAACCGCTCAAACCTGAAGAGCTGGCCAAGGCAAACCTGCTCCAGTTCCCGGCGGTCATCGGCGGCGTTGTACCCGTGATCAATATCCCCGGGATCAAGGCCGGAGAATTGAGGCTCGATGCTGACGCAGTTTGCAAGATCTATATGGGTGAGATCAAGAACTGGAACGATCCCAAGATCAAAGGGATGAATCCCAAGCTCAACCTCCCCGCAAGCGAGATCACCGTGGTCCATCGCTCGGACGGCTCCGGAACGACGGCGATCTTCACGGATTACCTGAGCGACGTGTGTCCGGCCTGGAAGGAAAAGGTCGGCGCCGGCACCTCCGTCAGCTGGCCGGTCGGCATCGGCGGCAAAGGGAACGAGGGTGTTGCCAACTACGTACAGCAGCAGAAAAACTCGATCGGATACGTGGAATTCGCCTATGCCAAGCAGAACAACCTCAGCCATACGGTCCTTAAGAACCATGCAGGCACGTTCGTGGAACCGAGCTTCGCGAGCTTCGAAGATGCGGCCGCAACGGCCAGTTTCGACCCTGCCAAACACTTCTATCTCTGGCTGAACGACGCGCCGGGCAAGAAGGCATGGCCCATCGCGGGGGCCACGTTCATTCTCCTTGCCAAGGAGAAAAAGGAATCGAACATGAAGGTGGTCAAATTCTATGAGTGGGCGTTCAAGAACGGAGATGGCAAGGCAAAGGAACTGATCTATGTCCCCCTCCCAAAATCGTTGAAGGCCAAGGTTGAAGGCTACTGGAAGTCGAACGGCATCCAGTAGAACAGAGTCAAGAATATTAAAATAGAAGTTGAAATGTACGGGTCGGGTATATATACTATTTATACCTGACCCGTTCGTTTTTATCATTATCCCCCGGCAAAGCAGAAAGGTCCGCTCCTTGGCCATTTCCCCCAGGAAAAATGTTTTCGATCTGTTTTTTTCATCCCTCACCGCTGTTGCGTCCATGACCGTCATCATTTTCATCATCGGAATTCTGATCGTCCTCGTCAAGGAGTCTTCGCTTGCGATCGGAAAGTTCGGGGTGATCGAATTTCTGACCTCGACCGCATGGAACCCGGTAAAGGGGATCTTCGGGGCCGCGACCACCATTTACGGCACCTTCGTCACAACCGCCCTCGCGCTCCTCTTCGCCATACCCACTGCCATCGGCATTGCCGTTTTCGTGACCGAGATCGCGCCGAATTTTCTCAAAGGCCCCATTGGCGTCGCTATCGAGCTTCTGGCCGCGATCCCGAGCATCATCTACGGCATGTGGGGATTATTTACCCTCGCTCCCATCATGTCGAAATACATCGAACCGGCTCTCCAAAGCACGGCAGGCGAACTGCCCCTTGTCGGCATGCTGTTCAAAGGCACACCCATGGGGATCGACCTCCTGACCGCGAGCGTTATCCTGGCTATCATGATCATTCCCTTCACGGCCAGCATCTCACGCGATTCATTCAACCTGACACCTCCGGTGGTCAAGGAATCCGCGTATGCCATCGGCGCGACGAAATGGGAGGTCGTGAAGAACGTCGTCCTCCCCTACTCCAAGCTCGGCGTATTCGGAGGGGTGGCCCTTTCGCTCGGCCGGGCCTTGGGCGAAACCATGGCCGTTGCCTTTGTGCTCGGGAATAATCATAAGATCGCCACATCGCTCTTCGACGCCGCATCGACCATCACGGTGAGCCTCGCGAATGAATTCACGGAAGCCGACAGCGATCTTTATCTCTCATCGCTCTACTACCTTGCGCTCGTGCTGTTTGTGATGAGCTTCATCGTTCTTGCAATCGCGAAGTTCTTCCTGCTGAAGGCGGAGAGGAAGTATTCGCGATAAAGGATCTTTTGTCACTGAAGAGGCGGATTGACTTATGATTTTCACGGAGAGAATCACTGCAGCATCATGCTTTTTCAAAGATCGATCCGTAACAATCAGTGTCAAAGGTTTTTTGAACTTACGTATACCATGACCACAGAACAGAAACGGAAAATAGAAGGAATAATCGCCCTTTCGTTGAGCGGACTCGCGGCCGCCATCGGTCTCTTCTGGCTCGTCTATATTTTGACCGATGTCATAACCCACGGCATCGGGGCCATTACGCCCGGCCTTTTTTTCAATGACCCTGCGCCCGCGGGAGTCGAAGGGGGCGGGCTCAGGAACGCCTTTGTCGGACAATTGATGATCACGGCGTTCTCGGTCCTGATCGGGGTGCCTGTCGGCGTCCTGGGAGGGACCTTCCTTGCCGAGTACGCGCGGGGTAAAAAGATCGCGCGGATCATCAGCGTTCTTTCAGACATCATGGTGAGTGTTCCCTCCATCGTCGTTGGCGCCTTTGTATATGCGATCCTTGTCCGGCCGCTCCATCACTTCAGCGGATGGGCCGGCGCATTCGCGCTTTCGATCATTATGATCCCCGTGGTTCTCCGTACGACCGAGGATATGTTGTCTCTTGTCCCCTGGACCATACGTGAAGCAGCCTTTGCCCTCGGGGCCCCCTATTACAAGGTGATCATCCAGGTCGTCTATCGCGCCGCGGCCACAGGCATTTTTACGGGGATCCTTCTGTCGATCGCCCGCATCGCAGGAGAAACAGCCCCCCTGCTGTTCACCTCTTTTAACAACAACTTCCATTCAACGAACATGAACGGACCCATGGCGTCGCTGACGGTGACGATATTCCAGTATGCCATGGGGCCTTATAAAAGCTGGCATTCCCAGGCATGGGGCGCGGCATTAATGATCACCTTGTTTATTCTTGCCCTCACGATCGCCGGCAGATTAATCATCCGTTGGAGGTATAAACGTTGACGGTACCTATCGAGATCGAGGTCAAGGACCTGAATTTTTATTACAACGGGGACATCCATGCGTTGAACAATATTTCATTGCCGGTCTCCAGGTACAATGTCACCGCCCTCATCGGGCCCTCGGGCTGCGGCAAGACCACGCTGCTCCGGTGCTTCAACCGGATGCACGACCTTTACCCGAAGCATCGTTACGAAGGGGAGATCATTTTTCAGGGAAAGAACATCCTCGCGGATAACATCGACCTGATCAATCTCAGAAGCCGCATCGGCATGGTCTTTCAGAAACCGACCCCGTTTCCCATGTCCATTGCCGAGAACATCGCCTATGGGCTCAGACTGAAGGGGATCAAGAACAAGTCAGAGCTTATCGGTCGCATCGAGGAGGCGCTCAAGAACGCCGCCCTCTGGGGTGAGGTTCGGGATAAATTGAACGCCAGCGCCTATGACCTTTCAGGCGGGCAACAGCAGCGGCTCGTGATAGCGCGGGCCCTTGCGGTGGAACCCGAGGTGCTCCTCTTCGATGAGCCGACCTCGGCCCTCGACCCCATCTCGACGGCAAAGATCGAGGAGCTTGTTGCGAGCCTGAAGAAGAACATCACCATTATCATCGTAACCCATAACATGCAGCAGGCGGCCCGGGTGTCGGACATGACCGGGTTCCTCTATCTGGGCGAACTCATTGAATTCGGCGCCACGGAGAAGATATTCACGAATCCCGACAAGAAACAGACCGATGATTACATTACGGGAAGGTTTGGTTGATGCATTGCGGAATTATGAGCGTAGATTGTCGATTATCAGATCGGAAATCTAAAATCTGCAATCCGAAATTCGAAATCCAAGGAGAAAATAATGTCCAGCCAGAAAGAACAGGAACTCGAAAAGCTCAAGGAACGGATACTCGCGATGGGAGGGTTCGTCGAGGACGCAATACGGAGATCCGTCAAGGCCCTCGTTGAGCGGGATCGTGCCCTGGCGGTCCAGGTCATCGACGGAGACGCCATTGTCAATAACTTCGACGTCGAGATCGAGGAGGAGTGCATCCGTTTCCTCGCACTCTGGCAGCCTACCGGCAGCAACCTGCGCCTCGTGACCACGGCGATCAAGATCATTACCGACCTGGAACGCATGGGCGACCTTGCCGTGGACATCTGTGAACGCGCCGTGGAGTTGTTAGACGAACCGCCGCTCAAACCCTTTATAGACATCCCGCGCATGGCCGAAGCGGCCCAGAAGATGCTCAAGGACAGCCTCGATGCCTTTGTGGAGCAGGACCCCGACCTCGCCGTGCACGTATGCGAGGATGACGACTTTGTGGACAACCTGAACGTGCAGATATTCAACGAACTGCTCCTCTATATGCTCAAGGACCCGAAAAACATCTCCCGCGCCGTACGTCTGACATACATCACCAAGTACCTGGAACGAGTCGGTGACCACGCCACCAACATTGCCGAGATGGTCGTGTACATGGTCAAGGGAAAGGTCATCCGTCATATGGCGTGCGAGACGCAGAAGAAGCATGAGAGCTGATGTCCTATCATATTTTCAAGATTTACCGCAAGAGCACAGAGAAGGAATTTAAAATAGAAAGAACGTGCCTCTCTGCTCTCCCTGAACCTCCGCTCTTTCTGGGCTTTTCCCAGGGTATTTCTCAGTGCCCCCTGTGGTTTAATTTCCCTCCCCCCTCTTTTTTAATGACATCATGACTGGACCCGGTCGAAAAATCGGACATGTGCCCGTAACCCCTTGAGTGAAAAGATAAAATGTTTGACAAACCCCGCCGCACGATGTAGAATCAGCTTTCATAAAATCCCGCATCCCGTGCCGGAACAGGGAACCCGGAATGTTCTTCACCGGACACGCTCAAGCTCATTTCCATGAGAATAGAACTGCGTACATGACATCAGCCGCCAAACAAACAGGCCGCCTCAATATGAGCGACCTCATTATCCTGACCGTCCTGATCTGCATTCTTTTTACTTTTATGCTCGGAAACCGTCCCCTGTCAGTACCGGACGAAGGCAGGTATGTCGAGATCCCCCGGGAGATGGTGGCCTCGGGAAACTACCTTACCCCCCGCCTGAACTACGTTAAATATTTTGAAAAACCTGTTTTTTTCTACTGGCTCGAGGCATTGTCGATCAAGCTGTTCGGACTGAATGAATTTACACTCCGGCTCTGGCCCGCGTTGTTCGGGCTCTTCGGATGTCTTGCCATTGCTGTTGCCGGAGCGCGCCTGTTCGGACGCAGGACCGGCCTGCTGAGTGGGGTGGTCCTTGCCACGAGCCTCCTGTATTACGGACTGAGCCGGGCCATCATCCTCGATATGCCGGTTTCCATTCTGCTTACTCTGGCGCTCCTGTCTTTCCTTATAGGCACACACGAGGCCCCGGGGCTGAAGCGCCGGCTCTATTTGTGGGGTTTTTATACCTTTGCCGCGCTGGCGGTCCTGACCAAAGGCCTGATCGGCATTCTCATCCCCGGCATGGTGATCGGTGCCTGGATACTCCTTCTGGGTGAATGGCGAATGCTCAAGACGCTGTATATTCCATCGGGCCTTGCCTTGTTCCTGCTTATCGCCGCGCCCTGGCATATCATGGTGGATATGGCCAACCCCGAGTTTTTTAAATTCTATTTCATCCATGAGCATTTTCAGCGCTTTCTGACCAGGGTACATGGCCGTTACAAGCCGTTCTGGTATTTCATACCCATCGTGTTGCTGGGGTTGTTTCCCTGGAGCGCCTTTCTGCTGCAGGCGATCAAGCACAGCGTCCCTTCGACCTGGCGGGAACGCCATGAACACCGGGATGCGCTCTTTTTCCTGCTCTGGGCAGGGCTCGTATTTCTCTTTTTCTCGGCATCAAGCTCGAAGCTGGCGCCTTATATCCTGCCGGTTTTTCCGCCCCTCGCGCTTTTGATCGGTCGCTATCTTGCAGCGGCATGGGACAGCCGGGGTTTTCCCGGCCTCCGGGCAGGATACTCTGTCCTCCTGATCGCTTCACTGCTGCTTTCCGCGGCCTTCCTTGGCCTGCCGTACTACTGGCCGATATCCGCCGGGACGCAGCCGCTCGGTATATACCGGTATACCATCGCCCTCACACTGGCCATCGGCGGCGCCGCAGCGTGGGGACTGATGAGGAATCGTAATCTCCGGCGGGCCTTTATCGCCGTGGCCATGACCTCGGCGCTCTTTCTCACTCAGGTGAACGCAGCCGCGCCCCGTGTCGATATCAAGTCCGTCAAACAGCTTGCGATCGAGCTCAAGGCCCGTCTCAGACCCGGTGACGAAGTGGCCAGCTACCAGGAATACTATCAGGACCTCCCGGTATATCTTGAGCGGCGAATCACGGTGGTTGACTGGGGCGGCGAGCTCAATTTCGGCAATAGCGTGGAGGATACCAGCGCGTGGATGATCGACGGCGCTACGTTCTGGAAACGCTGGCAGGGACCGACGACAATGTATATGCTGACCCCGATCGAGGACTACGAAACCCTGAAACGATCAAGGCCGGATCTTCCGTTGTTCCCGATAGACCGGAACAAGAGGACCATCCTGTTGTCCAATAGAGAGGTCAAGCCATGAGCTATTTCCCCCTGATCATGCTCGGCGTGCTGCTGAACGCTGCGGCGCAGTTGTTCCTCAAGGAGGGAATGCGCCGGATCGGCCACTTCGAGTTCGTCTGGGCAAATATCGTTCCCATCACCATTCAGGTGGCGGGAAACATTTTCGTGCTGGGGGGCCTGCTCTGCTATGTCATCAGCGTCGCGGTCTGGCTCCTGGTCCTGTCGCGTGTCGAGGTGAGCTTCGCCTATCCCCTTCTCTCCGTGGGATATATCGTGAATGCTGTGGCGGGCTACTACCTGTTCCAGGAAAATCTTTCGATGACACGCATCACGGGGATACTGATCATTTGCGTGGGTGTATATTTTGTGACGAAGAGCTGAGCAAGGGTCAGTTACCTTCAAATTGAACCGCGAAGACGCGAGGAACGCGAAGAAGGCGATTCATGCAATGGATATCGAAGAGATTGCTAGTAAAATTGCAAACAATGCCATTAAAGTGCATTCGGTCCTTGGCCCGGGTTTATTAGAATCGGCTTATCAGAAGTGTTTGGCATATGAATTAGGGAAAGATGGATGCAAGGTCGAATGCGAGGTTATGTTACCGGTCGTTTATGATGCAATTAATATTGATGCAGGTTATCGAATAGATATGATCGTTGGAGGTTCAGTCCTCGTTGAGAATAAAACGGTCGAAGGTTTACTTCCGATTCATGAAGCACAATTATTGACTTATCTTAAATTGAAAAACTGCAAAATAGGGTTTTTACTCAATTGGAATGTTACTCGTATGAAATATGGTATCAAAAGATGGTCAATAACTTATGAGTATTCAATGCAGTGTGTATGACCTTCGCGCTCTTCGCGCCTTCGCGGTATAATGTTTTTACTGTTACGATCTCGACGTTTCAAGAGGACTTATGTCAGATAATAAAGATCAAGAATTTCTCCCCTTCTCCCGGCCGTCCATCAGCCAGGCAGCCATAGATGAAGTCGTGGCGTGCCTGAAGTCGGGTTGGATCACGACCGGCCCCCGGGTCAGGCAGTTCGAGGAGGATCTGAAAACGTACCTTGGCGCACCGCACGTTCTTGCCCTTACCTCGGCAACGGCAGGCCTGCATCTCGCGCTCGTCGCGCTTAACCTGAAGCCCGGCGACGAGGTGATCACCACTCCCATGACCTTTGCGGCGACCCTGAACACCATCGTGCTCGCCGGCGGCAGGCCGGTGCTCGTCGATGTAGAGCCCGGCACCTACAACATGGACGTGACAAAGATCGAGAAGGCCGTTACGAAGCGCTCACGCGCCATCATGCCCGTGCACTTTGCGGGACTGCCCGTTGATCTCGATCCACTGTACGACATCGCGAAAAAGCACAACCTGAGGGTGATCGAGGACGCAGCGCACGCCATCGGAACGGAGTATAAGGGCAGGCGAATCGGCAGCTTTGGCGATGTCCAGGTCTTCAGCTTTCATCCCAACAAGAACATGACCACCGGAGAAGGCGGGTGCGTAGCAACCCGGGACGAGAAGCTTGCCTCGGACATAGCGCTTCTTCGATTCCACGGCATGGACCGCGAGGCATGGAACCGCTTCGGCAAGAAAGGCAACCAGCACTACGAGATCATAATGCCCGGATACAAGTACAACATGATGGATATGCAGGCCGCGCTCGGCCTGCATCAGTTAAAGCGGCTCGACGGATTCATTAAGCGGCGCGCCGAGATCGCCCTGCGCTATCAGAGGGTCCTCGCAGAGTGGCCGCAGTGGACGCTTACCAAAGCGCCGGCGTATCAGCATCTTAACGCCTGGCACCTCTACGCGCCGCTCATCAACCCCGAAGCCGCGAAGATGGACCGCGACGCCTTTATGCAGGGCATGAAGGAGCGCAATATCGGTACCGGCCTGCACTACCGGGCCGTGCATCTCTATCCCTACTACCGTGATCAGTTCGGGTTCAAGCGCGGAGATTTTCCGAATGCCGAAACCATTTCGGACCGCATCGTGAGCCTGCCCCTTTTCCCGCTCATGACCGACGCGGACCAGGACCGGGTGATCGCGGCCATGAAGGACCTGTTTCATCGATAGGTGTTATTGCGGCGCCACGGCGCAACAATGAGAAGCGGTTTCGGATCATCACGAATGATACGGATGGAACAAATAGTATAAAGTAATCCCCGGTGTCCATTCGTGTAATTCGCGTCTTCGTGTGATTCGTGTTGAGGCTTGTTTCGGGAGCAAGGAGAGAAAGGCATGACGAAACCCTACGTCAGCATCGTGATACCGGTTTATAACGAGGAGGCGAATCTCGAAGCCCTCTTCTCACGCCTTATGGCGGTGATGGACGGGACCGGGAAACCCTTTGAAGTGCTGTTCACGAATGACGGCAGCCGTGACCGCTCCGGCGCGATGCTGAAGGAATTCCACCAGCGCCGTCCGAAGGAGGTTCGCGTCATCGATTTCAACGGCAATTTCGGCCAGCACATGGCCATCATGGCGGCCTTCGAGCGCGTGCGCGGCGATGTGATCGTGACCCTGGATGCGGACCTGCAGAACCCCCCCGAAGAGATCCCCAAGCTGCTTGCTGGGATCGAGGCGGGACACGACGCGGTAGGCGGCTATCGAAGGGACCGGAAGGACTCCTTTTTCAGGAAGTATGCCTCAAAGATGATCAATGGGATCCGTGCAAAGATAACGAATATCCGTATGCGCGACCAGGGGTGCATGCTGCGCGCCTACCGCAGGAACATCATCGACAATATCGTTGCGAGCGGCGAGACCTCGACCTTCATCCCCGCCCTCGCCTACAGTTTTGCGGCCAACCCCGCCGAGGTGGAGGTCGAGCACGCGGCACGCTCGGCGGGAGAATCAAAGTATCATCTCTATGACCTGATCCGTCTGAACTTCGATCTCATGACCGGCTTTTCCGTTGTGCCGCTCCAGGTATTCACGGTCTTCGGCATCGCCGTCTCGGCCTTCAGTCTTCTGTTCGTGATTTTTCTCTTTATCCGGCGTATTATCGTCGGCCCCGAGGCGGAAGGGGTGTTCACCCTCTTCGCGATCCTCTACTTCCTCGTGGGAATCGGCATTATGGGACTCGGTATCATCGGCGAATATATCGGCCGAATCTATAAGGAAGTGAGGCGCAGACCACGTTTCGTGATCCGCGAGACCTATGAAAAACTCAATGAATAAACCCGCCATCCTCGTTTTCGCGTACAACGACGTCGGCTATGAATGTCTGGATGCCCTGATCCAGAACGATGAGTACATTCTCGCCGTCATCACCCACAAGGACGATCCGGAGGAAGAGATCTGGTTCAGGTCCGTGGCAAACCTGGCGACGAAGTACGATATCCCCGTGCACAGGCCCGATTCGGTGAACTCGCCCGACTGGATAGAGCGGATACGTTCATGGGCCCCGGACCTCATCTTCTCCTTCTACTATCGGCATATGATACCCGAGGAGATACTGAACATCCCGAGACTCGGCGCATTCAACATGCACGGCTCCCTCCTCCCGAAGTACCGCGGCCGCGCACCGATCAACTGGGCCATCATACAGGGAGAACAATCGACCGGGGTGACGCTTCATCACATGGTCAAACGGGCCGATGCCGGTGACATAGTAGACCAGGAGGCAGTACCCATCGGTCATGATGATACGGTACAGGAGGTGTTCACCAAATGTGTCGCAGCGGCGCGGCGAGTGCTTGAACGTCAGCTCGAAGCGCTGACAGCGGGGACAGCCCCGCGGCGCAGTCAGAATGAAGCGCAGGCCACCTATTTCGGCGGCAGGAAACCCGAGGACGGCCGTATTGACTGGACGCAGAGCGCCGAGTCGATCTATAACCTCATCCGCGCGGTGACCAATCCCTATCCCGGGGCCTTTACAAATGTGAACGAGAAAAAGCTGTTCATCTGGTGGGCAACGCCCCTCCCTGGGGCCGGTGGAACACCTGGACAGGTGCTGTCCGCGGACCCGCTCAGGGCGGCAACGGGAAATGGGATCCTTGAGATCGTGAACTATGAGTGGGAAGAAGAGAATGAGGGAGAATTGCACGAGGGCCAGGTATTGGGCACATAATCCGTTACCGGCAGCCAACACTGACCCACACTGACCCGGACAAGTTGGAACCCGAATCTTTTCGTCTTTTTCGTGCCATTCGTGATAACGCTTCGTGATGTTCTTACCATTTTGAGAAGAATTTGATTCATAATCGCCTGACCTCCGCCATCAAGGGGGAGATAATCACCTAAATGAACAGAAAAGAACGGAGCAGATCATGAGTCTCAAAATTTTGATCCTCGGTGTAAATGGCTTTATCGGAAGCAGCCTGACCGAATATATCCTGAAAAACAGGGACTGGGAAGTGTACGGCATGGACATGGGCGATGACAAGATCGACCAGTGTCTGGGGCATGATCGATTCCATTTTGTCGAGGGCGATATCACCATCAACAAAGAGTGGATCGAATACCACGTAAAAAAATGCGACGTGGTCCTTCCCCTGGTCGCCATCGCCACGCCGGCAACGTATGTGATCGACCCGCTCAGGGTGTTCGAGCTGGATTTCGAGGCTAACCTCGACATCGTGCGCAAGTGCGTCCGGTATAAAAAGCGCGTCCTGTTTCCCTCCACATCGGAAGTATACGGCATGTGCGCGGACCCGGCGTTCGACGAGAACACGTCGAACCTCGTTCTCGGCCCTATTAACAAGCAGCGCTGGATATACTCCTGTTCCAAGCAGCTCCTGGACCGGGTCATCCACGCGTACGGCATGAAAGAAGGACTGAGGTATACCCTCTTCAGGCCCTTCAACTGGGTCGGTCCCAGACTCGATAACATCCTGGAGCCCAAGGAAGGCAGCTCGCGCGTTCTTACCCAGTTCATCGGCAACATCCTCCGCGGCAGGGACATCCTTCTCGTGGACGGAGGAGCCCAGCGCCGGAGCTTCACCTACATCGATGACGGCATCGAAGCGCTGATCCGGATCATTGAGAACAAGGACAATGCCGCCGACAGCCGCATCTTCAATATCGGCAATCCCGAAAACGATGTGTCCGTCAGAGAGCTTGCCCAAACGCTGATCGAGCTCATCAAGTCCTATCCGAAGCATGCGAAGCTTGCCGAGAACGTCAAGCTCGTCACGGTCAAGTCCTCTGACTATTACGGCGACGGCTACCAGGACATCCAGACCCGGGTACCGTCCGTTAAGAACGCGGAGAAATACCTCGGCTGGAAACCGACCACGGACCTGAAGACGGCGCTCCGGAAGACCCTTGACTATCACCTCGGCAGGCCGTCGAGCGAGCTGAGCGAATAAGCGTCCCCCCCACTGAGCCGTAAAGTCAGGCTAATACATTTAAACCGCGAAGACGCAAAGAGCGCGAAGGTTTAAGTACATATCGATGAACGCGCAACAAGTCGAATGTAACCGCAGAGACGCTGAGGCGCAGAGAAAATCCTTCCGTGTCTCAACGCCTCCGCAGTAGATCAGGTTTTTTACGAGATCACCAGATTAGAGTCTGATGTTTATTCTTCGCGTCCTTCGCGACTTAGCGGTAATTTCTTTTCCAATTTTTAGGGACATCCAAACTGCGATTATGACCACTCCCCTTCTCGCCATAAAGATCGACGTGGACACCGATCGCGGCACGCGCATAGGCGTTCCCAATCTGCTGGACCTCTTCGACGCGTTCGGTATCAAGGCCACGTTCCTCTTCTCCCTTGGTCCTGACAACACCGGCCGCGCGATCAAGCGCATCTTTCGTCCCGGATTCCTGAGCAAGGTCAGCCGCACCAGCGTGGTTTCCACCTATGGCGTCCGCACACTTCTGAACGGCATTCTTCTGCCCGGCCCGCACGTTGGCCGTCGGAACGAAAGAGTGATGCGTCTGGCCCGCGACAGGGGCCACGAGGTCGGCATCCACTGCTACGACCATATCCGCTGGCAGGATGGCCTCTCGAAGATGGACCGCGCCGAGGTCTACGAGGAGTTCGGCAAGGCACGGAAGGAATTCGAGCGGATCTTCGGCGGACCGGCAAAGACCGCGGGCTCCGCGGGATGGCAGGTAAACAGTTTCAGCCTCGAGGCCTATGACGATGCACACCTGCTTTACGCCAGCGATGCCCGTGGTACGCATCCGTTCTTTCCGCGCCTGGGCGGTGTGGTATACAAGACGCCCCAGATACCGACAACGCTTCCCACGCTGGATGAGCTGCTCGGCAGGCCGGAATATCCCGAGGACCGCATCGTAGCGCATTACCTTGCGCTCCTGGCGTCGGACAAATTGAATGTTCTCACGATCCACGCAGAGGTCGAAGGCATGAAGAAGATCGAACTGTTCAGGTCTTTGCTCGAACAGGTCCGGGAACGCAAGATACAGGTCAAAAGACTCGGTGACCTTGCCGCCAACCTTCTGAGAAACCCCTCATCCATTCCCCTGTGCGGACTTATCTCCGGCACGGTTGACGGAAGAAGCGGCACGCTGGCCGTCCAGGCGAAATGACACCCTTTCGCCTGATCAGCAGCCAAGACGCATGCAGTTCCCGGGAAGAGCATTGGTGCATAACGGACAGAATATTAATTGACCTTTGTGATGGAGGTCATCTTGACAATGAAATTTGCATGGATCAACAATTGGTCACCTCGCAAACTGTAATTAGCATCATTGACTTGTCCGTTCAATTTATCTTGACACGGAGAGAGCGGGAATTTATCATGCACGTCGATGGTGAGCGGTTTGCCCCCCGGGTCCGGCTGGACGATCGGCACGCTCAACACGATGAGCGCGCGAATGCAGGCCAGGTCGGTACTGGCGGGCCTTCTGACGGCCGCAGCCTGAAGACGCAAGCGTTGTGTTTAGCGAAAGTACGCTTCGCAATCGATCGGTGCATGCTCAATGAGACGAACACATGGAGCAGCAATTACTATATAAAAACTGAGAGGGAGGCTATCATGAAAACAATCAGTATGAGAGAGAAGATCGGGCTGTTGGCAGTAAGTGCGTTCGTGGCTACCGCGATCCTCACGGCGTGCCAAAGTGGCCCGCCGCAGATCAGCATCGATGGGGCCCGGGCCGAGTTGTCCCCCGCTATTATAGGCGAAGCTATGGTGACTATGAATATCAAGAACGAAGGTGGAGCGGATGTGCTCACGGGAGTAAAGATTGACATACCGGGTGCAAGGGCTTTATTTCACGTTATGCAGGGCGAGCGCATGGTGAGTGCAGACAGAGTGAAAATCCCGGCGAAAGGGAACATGGAATTGAAGATGGGCGGCAGCCACATCATGATTCAGGATATGCCTAAGACCATAAAGGAAGGTTCTCGGTTCAACGTGACGCTGACCTTTGAGAAATCAGGAGAGAAGCAGATACCGCTGACGCTTCAGGGGGCCGCCGCAATGCCCATGGGGCATGGACACCACATGTAACGAATGGTATATCCATTCTTACCGCGCTTGAAAGCAGGCGAACGTGACTGCCTGCTCTGTTCCAATGAAGTAAAGTATTTCAGTTGGATATATGCTGTCGAACCTGCCTGTCCCTCCCGTAAACAGGAATGACGACAGGTATTGTGCTAAAAAGGGGCGCATGAAACAAAACTTTGCAGCCATTTTATTGTTGTCGACAATAGTGGTTTTCTGCGCGGGGTGTGCAGCGGAACCAGGCATCGACAAAGGGAAATTCTCGGAATTGAACCGGACCGCGCTGGACCTGCAGGCTTCACTCACATCGGGAAAACCCTGTGCAATGCCTGATACCTTGCTGCAACGACTTGATTCCGGGACGGCGGCCTTAAAAAACGGGACGACCTCAGAGGGGGAGCGCGACCTGCTCGCGGCCTACGTTAACCTTTTGACTACCTACAAAGACGGTTTGCTGCTTTGCAAATACCGGACCCATCTCTCTCAATTTCAATTCGTTCCCAGAGGACGCATCTATGTGTTTCAAGAACTTGATCCGCTGGTTCAGAAATATGATCTTTCAACAGAGAGCCATCTGTATCGGCCCACTGGGCTGAATTGGCGGAGCATTGACGGAAATTCGATAAAGGTGATCTGGAAAAGCGCGGAGTTCCAGATAAAGATCATAGAAAACATGTTTAATTATAGTTGAGGTTATTATATCCGCCCCCCACCCGTGCCGCCGATGTACAGGATTCAATCCATATTCGATATTCGTTGCGCTGGTCGAATTTGCCTGCTCGGCGTTGAACGCTGTGCATTCTGCCCTTATATAACCCTTCCCGTTGATAATTACTAAATACGCCTTCCCAAACGATTCGGAACCTATCACACCGTCGGCTTTAAATGTCTCCGGATATCGGGCAGAAACACAACTATCGTATCGAGCGGGCTTTTTTCGCTCTACAAAGAACGCTGTTTCAGCATTCCGTTCAGAGCCGACTCAGGTGAAATATAATTTCCGTCAAATCACATATTCTTTTGACAATACGAAGGTATTGCTTTATATTTACGTTAATATCACTCGGTTTCCTCAATACAATTAAACAATAAAGGAGCTTCACCCATGATCCCGACCGTTGAATGGAAGAACGGCGTCGTACGGATGCTGGACCAGACGAAACTGCCTTTCGAGACCGTGTACAACGAGTGCAAGGACTATCAGACCGTGGCAAAGGGCATCAAGGGGCTCTGGGTGAGAGGTGCGCCGGCGATCGGCGTCTCCGCAGCCATGGGCCTGGCGCTCGGTGCACGTCAGATCACTGCCGGTTCATTCGAAGAGTTCTGGCCGAAGTTTGAAGAGATCTGCTCCTCCATGTCGGCCACGCGCCCGACAGCGGTGAACCTCTTCTGGGCCATCGATCGGATCAAAAAGTTTGTGCAGGCCAACGGGGACAAGGATCTTGACACACTGCGCGCAATGCTGGTAGAGGAGTCCCAGCGCATGCACGACGAGGATATCGAGACGAACATGCGGATAGGCGGCTATGGAGCACGATTTGTTTCTGACGATGACAATCTCATCACTCACTGCAATGCGGGCTCCATCGCGACAGCGGGCTACGGGACCGCCGAAGGTGTTATGCGCTCCGCGGTGGCTGAAGGGAAAAAGATCCACGTTTACGTCGATGAAACCCGTCCCGTTCTTCAGGGCGCCCGCCTGACCGCCTGGGAACTCATGCAGGAGAACATCCCCTGCACACTGATCACGGACAGCATGGCCGGCTACTTCATGTACCGCGATATGATCGACCTGGCAATCGTGGGCGCTGACCGCATCGCCGCAAACGGCGACGTGGCGAACAAGATAGGGACTTACGGCCTCGCGGTCCTCTGCAAGGAGCATGGCATCCCCTTCTACGTTGCCGCGCCGCTCTCGACCATCGACTTTACCATGGAATCAGGGTTCCTCATCCCTATTGAAGAACGCGATCCCCGCGAGGTCACCCATGTTTTCGGCAAGGTCCAGATTGCGCCTGATGGCGTAAAGGTGGCTAATCCGGCGTTCGATGTGACACCGGCCCGCTACGTAACCGCTATCATCACCGAAGTCGGCGCCTTCCACCCGAAGGACATCCACAAGCTTGCCGATGGGAACATCGATCCGGATAAAATCAGAATGAAATAGCATCTGTTGAGAGAGCGGGTGATGAAGATCTGGGGGGAACTCCGAACTTTGTCCCCTGAACCCTGAACCCGGTACCCAATGCTCTCATCTCACCACGGAGGCCGAATGAAACAGACCGTTCTCCATCAAAAACATCTTCAGGTAAATGCAAAGATGACGGAATACCAGGACTGGCAGATCCCTCTCCAGTTCTCCGACGTGCTGGCAGAATACCAGGCTGTGCGCGCAGCTGCCGGGCTGTTCGATATCGGTTACCTGGGCAGGATCGAGATCACCGGATTGGGCGTTAATGCTTTTCTTCAGAACATACTCACCAGAAATATTGATAAGATTGCGATCGGCTCCGTTCACTATGGCCTCATCTGTAATGAGTCCGGGTTCATTCTTGACGATATCCTCATCCTTCGCCTCGCAGGCAACCAATACCTGCTCACCACGAATGCGGGCAATACCGGCAAAATACTTCTGTGGCTCAAAAAGCATGCACCCGATGACGTCCGCCTGACCGATAAAACAACGGCCCTCGCGCAATTTGCGCTGCAGGGACCGCAATCGTTCCCACTCCTCGAGAAACTCATTGTACGCCACCTGATTAAAATGAAGCCGCGAGTGGTGCGGGAATTGACCATACAGGACATCATTGTCACGATTTCAAGAACCGGCTACACCGGAGACCATGCGTATGAGATCTTCGTGCCCTCTGGCCGCGCCGAGGCACTCTGGGACGCGATCATGGCCGCCGGAAGCGACATGGGTCTTCTCCCCTGCGGCTATGCCTGCAGGGACATCCTGCGCCTGGAAACAGGGCATCTTTTGTACGGGAGCGACCTTGATGAAACGCGCACTCCGCTCGAAGCCGGGCTGGGATCGTTGGTTGATTTCAGCAAAGAGTTTATCGGCAAAGAGGCCTTGCTTAAGCTCCAGACCGAAGGGCCGAAACAAAAATTGGCCGGGTTTATCCTCGTCGACAAAGGTGTGCCGAAGAGCGGCGGCAGCATCTTTTCGGAAAGCCGTGAGATCGGCGTCGTTACCAGCGGCGTCCAATCGCCCCACCGCCGCACCGGCATCGGGCTCGGTTATGTCGTGAGCCGCTATGCCCAGGCGGGACAAGAGATCGAGATCGAGGTCCGTGACAGGGAGATCGCGGCAAAGATCGTTGACCTGCCGTTTTACCGAAAAAAGGTCTGATCAACGATCAGGCGTCTCTTTAATCCCCTGAGGACGGGGAATCCTTCTCTTAATTCTTGACGCTCCCAGCGGCCCCAACGTATACTATGCTTGCCCTTTGATACGGAGAAAGCGGATACGATAATGAAAAAGGTGCTGTTGACGAATGAGGTGAAGGCCCTCATTGGAAGGAAAAGCAGTTTTCTCGATCGCGCCGATATCACGGTGTTTACTGCGGCCACGAACGCCGAAGTGCTTAAAGTTCACCGGGATGAAGGGGTATCGCTCATTGTCACGCACCTGGACACGCCGGATCGTGACGGCAAAGAGGGTGAAGAAGTATCTGTCTTCGGGAAAGGCAGGCTTCGCGACCATGCCTTTAAGCGCAGCAGGAGGCAACATGCAATTCTTTATTTTTCTGGCCCTGTTCGTGACGTTGTTATTTCTGCCCGGAGTAGGCCCCGCGGAGACAATCGAAGAGTGTCAAAATAATTGCTCCACCGACCTGGCAGCGAGCATCGCAACCTGCCCGCCGGCCACGGAAGAAAAAGAGACTGATCAGACTCACCAAAAGTGCCGGCAGGAAGTCCAGGAGGCTTTAAGGGCTTGTCACGAGGTATGCCGGCATGCCGCGTCGATGGAAGCTCCGATGGATACACCCGCAGAAGAGACGAAAGATTCACCACAGGATGGGCTGACAAGTATGCCTCCGGTCGCACCGCCGGAATCACCCCAGGAAATGCCTCAGGACACGCCCCCGGATGAACCAAAATAGTTGTCTTTGGATACGCACTGTGGCTCCCGGCACTCGACCGCACGGGCGTTTTCAGGGCCCGGCATATCATAATTTTAGGAGGTAAAATCATGCATTGTAATGTCGGAACGCTGGACAGGGTGGAGAATATTCAATGTGCCGCCTTCATGCTTGTCGGGGTATCGGAGTTTGGCAATATGTGTTAGGAGGATATGGTTTGATCAGATCCCTGACGGGACTGTTTGCCTTCTGTCCCGGATATCTCCCTTTCAATTATTCTACGAAGAGCAAAACCTGATCCTCCATCTGCTCCCGGAAGATGGCATTTTCATGATCGCCCCCCTGTCCTCCATCCTGTTCGACCGCTATCCCGGAAACTGCTTCCCTCTCAATACATTGTTTTATTGCCCGTCCCTTTTGCTCTTCTCCCTTTGCCACTCTGTGACTTTATGGTAATATGTCCTCATGGAAACTAAAAAAGCCGTCATCCCGGTCAAAGGCATGACCTGCGTGAACTGCGCTGCAGCGATACAGAAGGACATTTCACGGCTCGTTGGCGTACAAAGCGCGAATGTCAATTATGCCAATGAAAAAGCCGTCGTCGAGTTCGATCCTGCCGTTACCGGTCTGGATAAGTTCATATCCAGCATTCATGAATCAGGTTATCAGGCGGTCACGGAAACGGTCTTCATGCCGATCATCGATCTTGACGTCTCGCGTTCACAAGAGCTTGGGCGCTTAACAGAAGAAATCGACGGCGTGCTCAAGGCCGTCGTAAATCCCGCAGCCGGGACCGTGGAGATTGAATACGTCCCCGGCCAGATCGGTCTCAGGGATATCAGGAGGGCCATCGAGAAAGCCGGCTTCCGCGTGCCCCAGCAGATAGAAGGCCGATCTGCGCTCGACATCGAAAAAGAAGCCCGGAAAAGGGAGCTCGCGGAGATTCGCAACAAGCTCATCGTGAGCGCTGCCCTCTCGGCGCTCGTGATGATCGGCAGCTTCCAGGACATGCTCCCCTTCATCAGCATCCTCCCGCGCCGCACCATGTGGTTCATCCTGTTCCTGCTGGCCTCGCCGGTCCAGTTCTGGGCAGGCCGACACTTCTACCAGAATGCCTGGGCTTCGATCAAGCACGGCAGCACGAATATGAACACCCTCGTAGTCGTAGGGACAAGCGCGGCCTATGGCTACAGCGTGGTACTCACCTTCTTCCCTTCGCTGCTGGGCCATCAGGGTACCCACGGTGGCGTTTACTATGACACTGCCACGATGATCATCACGCTCATCTTGTTCGGGAAATATCTCGAGGCGCGGGCGAAATCGCGGGCCGGCGAAGCGATCAAAAAGCTCATGGGGCTTCAGCCCCGTACCGCGCGCGTGGTTCGTGAAGGCAAAGAACTTGATATTCCGATCGAAGACGTGGAGGCGGGCGACCTTGTCATGGTAAGACCGGGAGAGAAGATCCCCGTCGATGGCGTCATCCGTACTGGTTATTCCTCGATTGACGAAGCCATGCTGACCGGAGAGAGCCTGCCGGTGGAGAAGAAAACCGGGGACACGGTCATCGGCGCAACGATCAATAAGACCGGCACGTTCACCTTCGAAGCGACCAAGGTGGGCAAGGATACCATGCTCTCCCAGATCATCCGCATGGTCCAGGAGGCCCAGGGCTCCAAGGCGCCGATCCAGCGCCTCGCAGACTATATTTCCAGCATCTTCGTGCCCACTGTCATCTCGATCGGTATCGTGACTTTCGGTATCTGGTATTTCTTCGGCCCGGTGGAAACGAGATTCACCTTCGCTCTGGTGAATTTTATCGCCGTGCTGATCATCGCCTGTCCCTGCGCCATGGGGCTCGCCACGCCAACGGCTATCATGGTCGGAACCGGCAAAGGTGCCGAACAGGGCATCCTGTTCAAGAATGCCGAGAGCCTCGAACGGGCACAAAAGATCGATACCATAGTGCTGGATAAGACCGGTACGCTCACGCGCGGTGAGCCAATGGTCACGGACGTTATTCGAGACATCATGAGCGAACGGGAAATCCTCTTTTTCGCGGGGTCTGCGGAAAAAGGCTCTGAACACCCGCTCGGAGAGGCGATCGTGCGCAATGCGCTTGAAAAGAATATTGAGCTTGAACAAGCGGATGAATTCGAAGCACTTCCGGGCCATGGCATTCGGGCGGCGCTGAAAGGGAAAGAGGTCATCCTCGGCAACGAACGGCTCATGTCCGACCGGAAGATCAATTTCGGAAAACTCCTCAAAGAAGCGGAAAGGCTTTCAGCCCTCGGGAAAACACCCATGTTCGTGGCTGTTGACGGCAAGGCCGCGGGGATCATCGCGGTCGCCGACACGGTCAAAGATCATTCAAAAGAAGCCGTGGCCAAACTCAAAGCGCTCGGACTCGAGGTCGTGATGCTGACGGGCGATAATCGCCGCACAGCCCAGGCCATTGCCGACGAGCTCGGGATCACCCGCGTGCTGGCCGAGGTGCTGCCGCAGGACAAGATGAACACGGTGAAAAAGCTCCAGTCCGAGGGCAGTATTGTCGCCATGGTCGGAGACGGGATCAACGATGCCCCTGCCCTTACCCAGGCCGATATCGGCATCGCCATCGGCACGGGCACGGATGTGGCCATTGAAGCATCGGACGTCACCCTGATCAAGGACGATCTCCGCGTGGTTGCCGTCGCGATGAGGCTTTCTCGCAGGACCATGCAGACGATCAGGATGAACCTGTTCTGGGCATTCTTCTACAACATCATCGGCATCCCGGTCGCCGCAGGCGTGCTCTACCCGTTCCTTGGCGCCGCAGGACTGTTGAATCCGATGTACGCCTCGGCAGCCATGGCATTCAGCTCCGTGAGCGTGGTGTCGAACTCGCTCAGACTGAGAAGGTTCTCATAAAATATCTAACCAGAATAAGCCGGAATAATAAAAGATCATAACTGAAATATCGTCTCTCGCAAAGACGCAAAGGACGGCAAGAATATCTTCAAGTATTGGTCTAAAATAAAATGATTCGCCTTTCTTTGCGCACTTTGCGCCTTTGCGAGGAAACAAAACAATATTGATGATTTTTAATCCGTTCTGGTGAGTACATGAAATTCATCGCTGACGTCATGCTGGGCAGGCTTGCCAGGCGAATGCGGCTCCTCGGGCTCGATGTCCTCTACAACCGGACGTTGAATGACAACGAGATCATCCGCCTCTCGCTCGAACAAGACCGCGTGATCCTGACACGGGATAGGGCCCTCAGTGATCGGCCGCTGGCGGTGAACCATCTGTTCATCGACAGTGATCTCGTACAAGACCAGATCGGCCAGGTACTTTCATCCTTCCCCCCTGAAACGCCCCTCGATCCGTTTTCCCGCTGTTCCGAGTGTAATGATCCCCTCGATCAAATCACGCGAGAGGAAGCACATGACCTTGTACCGCAACATGTTTATGAAAGTAAATATCTATTTTTGCGGTGTCCGCGATGCAAAAGGACCTATTGGCAAGGAACCCACGTGATAAGGATGGAAATCCCGGGACGGAAGAAATAGATACCTGAAGGGCTTACTCCCTTTGTCTTTTAGGTCGATTCAAAGAGAGAATATGGGGTAATGGTAAGAACTGAGGAGTAAAAAGTTCCGGACGGGTTGTGGTAACACTCAATTTACAAGTCATTTACTATCGTGTCTGTGTCGGCGTTTGCTTTGTTTGCGGCGCCGACGGACCGGACGGCGCGGCTTTTTGCGTCTTCGTAACCGCTCCGGGCTGCCTCGGTCCGTACAATTCCTGAGACGGGATCTGCTGCTGCTCGTCGGGGAGACGCTTTTTCCGGGGCAATTTATTCTCCGACTGTATTTTTCTGTTCACGACGCCTGATGCAGTGATGGTCAAGTCCCTGACAACCTCGCTGCCGGGTTCATTCACCGTCAGTTCATGGCCGTTCAGTATCAGCTTGAGCGAGTTGGCGCTGCCGTAGCTCAACAGGAACCGCTCGTCGGCGCTCCAAATGAGACTGTCTCCTTTTTTCAGTAAAGCTTTCTTTTGCGGACTGTTATCGGTCCGCACCAGGAGCCAGGTATCTTCCAGGGCTACTACCTCAAGGTAGAGCTTGTCCGTTTGCATGACAAGACCCTTGGCTGTAACTGTTTGTCCGGTGGAAATCGTCGTTGAAACCTGCTTCGTTTCCTGCTGGGGCCGCTCGGACAGCGTCATGAACATGAAGAGGATGAGTGCGATAACGATACCCGCGCCCCAAAGGAACGGCTCTATCTTGGTCGAACGAGGCATTTTTTTTTCACTGCTCGCGGCCGCCGGCTCCTTTTCCACAACGGGGCCCGCTTCAGACTTCGGGGCACTCGATTCCGAATATTTTTTCATGACCTGCGATTCATCGAGACGGAGAAACTTCCCGTAATTCTTCAGAAAACCCTTGACGAAAACCTCTCCGGGCAGTATGGAAAAATCTTCTGCTTCGAGTGCCTTAAGGTAAGAAACGCTGATACGGGTCTGCTGCGCAGCTTCATGCAGATCGATGCCGCGTGCCTCCCGGGCGCTGCGCAAATATTGTCCTAACGTCCCCATCCGTGTCACCTCAGGATCTTGATATACTCGTTCGCCTTCCGAGACAGGTCGCTCTTCGGGGCCAGTTCAGCCGCTTTCTTAAACTCCGTAAGCGCCGACCTTTTGCTGCCTTCCTTGAGGTAGGCGAGGCCAAGGCTGTATCGCATATTCGCATTCTGAGGAGCAAGCCCGATACCCTCCTGGAACTCGCTGATCGCCTCTTTTGTTTTTCCGGCTTCTAACAACGCTGTACCGAGTTTGATAACGGTCCATTCGATATTGACAAACCGCTTGGACTCGCGGTATGCATCGGCGGCTTTTTCGTACTCTTTCTGCTCCATGTACAGATCGCCAAGATTCAGGTACGGGATGTGGGGAGTCGTATAGAGTTTATTGGCAAGGGCCTTATTAAAAGCCTTGATCGCCTCTTTCCATTTTTTCTGCTTCGAATAAACAACGCCAAGCGCGTTGTATGCCTCTGAATAAGCCGGGTCCTTGTCGATGGCCGTTTGATAGTATTTCGCTGCGTCATCGAGCTTTCCCTGGTAGTCGCTGATAATACCCAAGCCGTAATAGGACTGTTTGAAGTTGCTGTCGTGTTGAATAGACCGGTTAAATTCAACGGACGCCATCTCGTAGTTTTTCTCCTGAAGGTAAGACAGGCCCTTCGAATAATACCCCTCCGCCATCTTTGACTTGTCGATCGTATTCCCGGTAGTAACGCATCCAATCAACGCCAGGAGAATTATCAATGCGAGTGTTCTCATTTCTTTACGCCCCTTTCAAAACGATGTAAGAAGACGGGCTAGCGCCTCCCGGTCCCGACTCACCACGCCGGTCGCGGAAAAAGTCCTTTTTGCCGTTTGCTTTGGCGGCATTTCGAGGCCGGTCGTCGTCTCTTTCCGCGCTATTTCCTGGCGGCGCTTTGTCGCTGCCGGCGGAGGGGCCGGGGACTGGACGTCCTGCTTGACCGCCTCCATCACAGGAACCTCGCGTGTCCGTTCCTTTGCCTCCTCAGGGGCCTTAGGCAGAGGCTGTACGGAAGGCGCTGCCGGGGGCGGGGGTTCAGGCGTGCTTATCTCCCCGGTTTCCTGTACGGGCCGCTCCGGCGCTGCCGACGGCTGCGAAGCGGGGGGCCGCAGCGACCTCCGGTGGTGTTTTCGTGCTGAAGATACCCTGATTCTCGATCCATCTTTCCTTCTCCAGATCGGACATGCTCGCGAAATCTACCTCATCCATCATCGCACCCAGATACTCCGCAAAGTCGCGCGCCTCGTCCTCGATTTTCAACAGATGGTCTTCCAAAAAAGGGTTCTCGGAATGAGAATAGATAAGCTTCCGATCGGTAAGGAGTAAATGAAGCCCGATATAAGCCGAGAGTCTGTCTCTCCCCTCGCGGAAAAAAAACACGTAGCTTCGCGCCTCCTCGAGACTCATCTCCGGAGTGGCAACCTGGTGGTTGTTCATGGAAAGGAGCACCTTGAACATGTTCTTTCCCTTCAGGTCTTTCTCAGTTATCTTCGGGTCGATCGTAAACATGGCTTGAATGTGTTCTCCAAATTAAAATCCAAAATTACAGCACAAGAGAGAGAATATTGCGCAAATGCCGAATCAGCCTGGTTTTGATTTTCCATTATATATCCTCGAAATGGGTGAGTTTCTTGAACTCCCGATACCTGACTTCGATCTCCTTGTAATCCAGGCTCCGGAGCCGGTCAAGACTGAAGGACTCCACGTTCAGCGAAGCCATGACGCTCCCGAAGATAACAGCCTTTCTCATGCTCTCTTCAGAGAAATTCATAGTGCTCGCCAGATATCCCATAAAACCGCCCGCAAACGAGTCTCCGGCGCCCGTGGGATCGAACACGGCTTCGAGCGGATATGCGGGAGCACTGAATACGCTGTGGCCGTTGAACATAAGAGCGCCATAGCTTCCCTGCTTTACCACGATCGTCTTCGGACCCAGGGCCTGCACGCTCTTCGCCGCCCTTACCAGGCTCGATTCTCCGGCAAGTTGTCTTATCTCGGATTCATTGATGGTCAGCAGGTCCACTTCCTTCAGCGTCCTTTTGAGCGCATCAGGCTTGCTCGATATCCAGTAGTTCATGGTATCGCAGGCCACAAGCTTCGGCTTCTCGACCTGTCGTAAAACGTCGAACTGTATCTCCGGGTCTACGTTCGCCAGGAACACGACGTCAGAGTTTTTATAATCTTCCAGAATATCCGGTTTGAAGGTCGCCAGTACATTCAGGTCCGTGGCGAGGGTATGCGCCTCGTTCAGATCGTAACCGTACTCCCCTTTCCAGCGAAAAGTCTCGCCCTTCTGGACCTCAAGACCCCTCGTGTCGATATTTTTACTCTTGAGAAATTGTATGTGTTCCCTGGGAAAATCCTCGCCGATCACCGCCACAAGCCGGACATCGGCAAAATAGCTCGCTGAGGTTGAGAAATAGGTGGCTGAGCCTCCGAGGGCGTTATCCACTTTTCCAAACGGGGTCTTGACCGAATCGAGCGCAACCGTTCCGACGACAAGCAAACTCACCTAAACAAGACCTCCGCAGGATATTTGAAACCTACCACTGAGACGCAGAGACACAGAGTCTATCATTCCTACAGCGGAAAGAAACCTCCGTGTCTCTGTGGCGAATAATAAGGTTCGGCCTTTATTTTTTCTTCATGTACTTCCCGATGATCGGCGCCAGGTCCCTCTTTGTTTTTGCCGGGATCATTTTTTCCGGCGTCATGATCGCGTTCCGGAGGGCCTGGCAGCAGTCACAGGACCGTGACCCGCCCAGGATGCGGACAGCCTCTCGGATCAGCGACTTAGAAGTCTCAATATTGCGCCTCATCACCTCAAGAACGGCCTCGACAGTCACCGTCTCTTCGCTGTGGTGCCAGCAATCGTAGTCCGTGGCAAGGGCGATGGTGCTGTAGCAGAGCTCGGCTTCGCGGGCCAGCTTGGCCTCGGTAGCGTTCGTCATGCCAATGACATCCACGTTCCAGGTGCGGTAGATAAGGGACTCGGCCCGCGTCGAGAATTGCGGCCCCTCCATGCAGAGGTAGGTCCCGCCCTTGTGAACCGTTGCCCCCATCCTCGAACCGGCTTCGATGAGTACTGAGCTGAGATGGGCACAAACGGGATCTGCCATGCCCACATGGGCCACGACGCCGTTGCCAAAGAACGTGCTCCGTCTCTGTTTCGTATGGTCGTAGAATTGATCCGGGATCACGATGTCGCCGGGCTTGACCTCTTCTTTCATGCTGCCAACGGCGCTCACCGAGATAATGCGTTCCGCGCCGAGCTTTTTCATACCATAGATATTTGCCCGGTAGTTGATGTCCGTCGGCATGATGCGATGCCCTCTGCCGTGTCTGGGCAGGAAGGCTATCCGCGTGCCGTGAAGGGTACCGATAATATACTCGTCCGAGGGCTTGCCGAAGGGCGTCACCATCCTGACGGTTTTGATTTGTGTCAACCCCTCCATGTCATACAAGCCGCTGCCGCCGATCACGCCGATACTGATCTTTTCCGTTTTTGAAGACCGCCTTACCATGAAATAAGATCCCTTAGAAATGCAGGGGACGCAGACTTTCGCAGATCAACGCAGCTGGTACAATGATTGTACGTCCGCATTTCGGCACATAGCTGCGTCCAAACATTTGTTTTGTTGTTTCAGCCCTGCACCGCACCCTGCTCTGCTTCTTTTTTCATCTCCACGGCTTCCATAAATTCCACCGGCTTATCGGGGATGATGGTTGAGATGGCGTGTTTGTAAACAAGCTGTTGGTTCTCCTGTTTCAACAGGATGACGAAGTTATCAAAACCCTTGATCATCCCCGTGAGACGCGCGCCGTTGACGAGATACATCGTTACGGGGATCTTCTCCTTGCGCATCTGATTTAAAAAAATGTCCTGGAGATTTACCTGCGACTTGCCCATCCAGCCCTCCGAGAAGCCGTCATCAGCGTGCTGCATAGCTTTCCTGCGCCGTGACTTGATAATTTGGGTAATCTTATACTACCTTGTTTGAAATTTCAATGTTTTTCTTTATTCTCTCAAGGATTTCACCGGCATCCACGAGGCCCGTAACGTCTATCCAGACCGCCTCCGGCTCGCGGCGGAACCAGGTGAACTGACGCTTGGCAAACCGCCTTGTATCGCGTTTGAGGATCGCCACTGCGTCCTCACGGGACGTCTTGCCCAGGAAGTAGTCGAGAAAGTGTTTGTATCCCAGACCCAGCATGGAGGAAAGTCCGTGATTATATCCGCGTTCCATCAGCGTTCTCACCTCCTCTTCTAGCCCTGCTGCGATCATCTGGTCCACGCGCTGTTCGATGCGTGCGTACAGTTCGCTCCTGCTCCTCACCATGAACAGAAGGCGGAACCGGTACGGTCTGTCCTGGAACGAGTGCTCCCGCTGAAAATCCGAGAGCTTTCTGTCGCGCAGATAATACACCTCGAGCGCCCTTACCGTGCGCCGGAGATCGTTCGGATGGATCTTGACCGCTGCCTCGGGATCGACCTTCACTAGGTCGGCATAGAGGGCCCCGGCCTCTCCTTCGGCCTCACGCTGCAGCAATCGCTCGCGCAGGTCGAGGTCTGCGGGAGGCCCATGGAACAGACCCTTCATGAGCGCACGGACATACAAACCCGTACCGCCGACCACGACGGGCGTACCGCCGGATGCAAGGATCCCGGCGATGGCAGCCCGTGCATCACGGAGGTAATCACCGACGCTGTAGGGTTGATCGGGAGCCACGATGTCGATCATATGATGGTACACGATCTTTCGCTGTTCCGGGGTGGGTTTGGCAGTACCGATGTCCATGCCGCGGTAGATCTGCATGGAATCGGCGCTCACGATCTCAGCACCGAGCTCCCGGGCGAGTTGGATGGACACATCGGTCTTGCCCACGGCAGTAGGCCCGGCAATGACAAGGATGGGTTTTTCGTTTGACATAGATTAATCCTAAAAACAGCAGTTGCTCTTGGCTGCAAAGAACACAAAGAAACGCAAAAAAGAAAAAACTTAAACGCGTTCACCTTCTTGGCAATACAGCTTTCCTTGCAAAAGGTCTTATTTATCTCTGTGATCTCTGCGTTCTTTGAGGTTAACTGATCTTTTAAGGCTAATGAGTTATGACTTCGATCGGGAATTCGTTCTTTCTCCAACCCCTCATGCTTCCTTCAAGGGAATACACCTTTTCATAGCCGGATAGATACAAAGATATCCCGGCGATGCCGGCGCGCGGACCATGTTCGCAATAGAGAACGATGGGGTCTGTTTTTGGATATCCCAGACCTTTCAGACCGGAACCGATCGAGTAAAACGGGATATGCACAGCGCCCGGCACATGGTCGCGGTCGTATTCACCCTGCGAGCGGACATCCACGACCAGCGGCGGCTTCTCTGTCATCATTTGCCCGAGGAGATCATCACGAGTGATGTTCGTAGCGCAGCCGGCAGCGGGAGCACTGATGGCGAGCGCAAGGCAAACCAGTATAAGGGTGGAACATCGATGCTTTCGAAAATTCGACATCTGACTTATCTCTCAATAAATACCGGGAAACCGCTTTACCGGACAACTACATCCTCTTGAACATCTTCATGATCTCGGTCATCGTAAATCGAACGATCGTCGGCCTCCCGTGCGGACAGGTATGCGGCATGCGGCATTTGAACAGGTCCGCAAGGAGCATTTCCATCTCCTGCCGGTCGAGATGACGATGAACCTTGATCGCGGGATGGCAGGCCATCACACTCAGCATTGCATCCCGTACCTCATCCATTCTCCCGCTCTTGCCATGGACATTCACTTCATCGAGGATATCGAGAAGCAACTGCTTGATGTCGGCTCCGACCAGCAGCGCCGGTACCGCCTTGATCACGAACGTGCCATTCCCGAAATCCTCCACCAGAAAACCGAGTTTGGAAAGTTCCGGCAGATATTCAGCAAGCACCGTGCTCTGTGCCGGCCCGAGCTCAACCTGGTCCGGCACCAGGAGCCCCTGGACAGCAACGTGTCCGGCTTTGAACTGGTCCTGCAGCCTTTCGAAAAGCACCCGCTCGTGCGCCGCATGCTGATCAATGAGCGCCATCCCCTCCCGTGACTGGGCAACGATGAACGAGTCGTGGATCTGTGCGAGAGGGTGGAGAAGTTCGGAGTTCAGAGTTGGGAGTTCGGAGTATGAAGCGAAGGAAACGGGAGCAGTGGAATATTCCAATTCCCGGTTCTGCGCTTGTTCGGCAGATTTTGGAACAGCATTCCTGGTGTCCCAACTCCGGACTCCGAACTCCGAACTTTTTACATTGCTCAGGTAATCCGACAAACTTTCTCTCACCCCATCAGCATGCGTCGTCGCAGAAGAAGTATTCACCCCCCGCAAAGCCTCCCGGAGCACGTCCCGGACCAGGTCATGCAATTGCGATTGATTTCGGAAGCGGACCTCGGCCTTGGCTGGATGGACATTTACATCCACGAGCGTTGGATCGATCTCGATAAAGATGAAAGCCACAGGGTGCCGGCCGCGCATAAGCATGTCACCGCAGGCACTGTAGAGCGCGTGCGTGAGCGACGGGTTCTTGACCGCGCGACGGTTCACGAAGAATTCCTGGTATGTTTTGTCCGCCCGGCTCGTTCCGGGACGGCCGATGAGGCCTTTGACATGAACGTCCGTGCCACCGGCGAACTCGATCAGGTTTCCGGCTATTTCTTCACCGTAAAGCTGGAGCGCCCGTTCCCGGACGCTCACGGAGGGAGAAAGTTCGAGCACCGTTTTTTTGTTATGCGTAAGTCTGAAACGGACGGAAGGCTGCGCCATTGCCTGGCGAGATACCGCGGTCAGGATATGTGAGAACTCGGTCGCCGGGCTCTTCAGGAACTTGCGTCTCGCCGGAGTATTGAAAAACAGATGGCTGATCTCCAGGGAGGTACCCTGCGGCGCAGCAGCTTCGGACACGGTCTTGACGATACCGCCCTCGATCTCGATCAGCGCACCAGACGTCGCGTCCTTCATCGCGCTCTGCAGCCGTACGTGGGACACCGAGGCAATGCTGGAGAGGGCCTCTCCCCGAAAGCCCATGGTACGAATGGATTCCAGGTCGGTATCGCTGGTTATCTTGCTCGTGGCGTGGCGCAGGAATGCGGTCCGGGCGTCCTCGTTCGACATGCCGCTGCCGTTGTCCGTAATGCGGATGAGCCGCTTGCCGGCCTCTTCGATGTCGATGAATATTTGGGTCGCCCCTGCGTCGATCGAGTTCTCGATAAGTTCCTTTACCACGGACGCGGGCCGCTCCACCACCTCGCCCGCGGCGATCTTATTGATGACATGGTCAGGGAGAATTTTGATTAGGGAGGACATATAAATTCAGGGTTCAGGAGACAGTCTTCCGGAGACAGGAGAAATCAGTTCACTTCTGACTTCTGGCTCCTGACGTCTACTTATCAATATTGCAGCTTCGCCTTTTCCTGGTCAGCGACAACGATGATCGCCATGGCATCGGGATGGAGGTATTTTACGGCAACCCGTTGGATGTCTTCTCTCGTAACCGCGTTTATCACGTTCGGATATTTGATCGGGTAATCGAGCCCGAGATTAAAGATCTCGATCGAGGTGAGCATCCCCGCTATTTTGGCAGAAGTATCCATCTTGAGGGGGAAGCTGCCCGTAAGATAAGCCTTTGCATCATTCAGCTCCTTCTCCGAAACCGGTTCCGCCTGGATCCTCCTGATCTCCTTAAGCGTCTCAGCGATCACGGCATTCGCCGATTCGTTCTTGGTCTGGATGGTGACCATGAACGAACCCGGTTCCTTCTGGGCCGCAAAACCGCTGCGCACGTCATAGGCCAGCCCCTTGTTGTCCCGGATGTTGTCCATGAGGCGCGAAGAGAAACCGCCGCTGCCCAGGATGTAGTTCATGACCGACACCGCGTAATAGTCGGGGTTCTCCCTGCTGATGCCGATGTGCCCCATGGCGATGTTCGCCTGGGTGACTCTTTTGTCGATCTTCTTCACGAAGGTCTTCTCTATGACCGGCGGCGGAACGGATGCCGGCAGGGGCAGGTCCTTCTTCTTCCATGATTTAAAATATTTATTCAACAACGGCACGATCTCTTTTTCGCTCACGTCGCCGACCACGGCGATGATGGCATTGTTCGGGCTGTAGCGTGATGAGTAGAAGCGCGTGATGTCCTGACGGGTGAGCTTCGGTAAATAGGCCGCCACGTCATCGCTGGTCCTGCCGTAGGCATTCCCGCCGAAAACCGCTTTATCGAATGCCTCGTCCGCCACGATCCCGGGCTCTTCCTTCTGGCGTTGGATCTCCGCGAGCGTTTCCTTTATCTTGCGGTCGATCTCCTGCTGGTCAAAGACCGGGTGCATGAGCACGTCCGAGAAAAGATCCAGTCCTTTGCGAATGTCCCTGGTGAGCACACGAAGACTTGCAGAAGCGAAGTCGTTCCCGCCCGAGGCCGAGAGCGAGCCGCCGATGAAGTCGATCTCGCGGCTTATCTGGGTTGCCGTCCGCTTCGTCGTCCCCTGCGTGAGGAGCGACGCGGTGATCGAGGCGAGCCCCGGCTCGTCGGCGGGCACGGACGTACTCCCCGCCCTGACCACCATGTTCATGGTAACAACCGGGATGTCGTGCTTTTCGGCAAGAAGAAGGACCATGCCGTTCTCAAGCGGGATGCGTTTGCCGAGCGGCTCGGCTGAATATCCGGTTCGCGCGAATTGAACGATAAATATGAATATCAAAAATAAAATATAGTTTCGTTGCTTCATCGTATGGCCCTCTCCGTCAATTTCAAACGATCCTTACTCTTTTTTCTTCCGTCCTACGATCTCACCCTGTTCCTGATTTTTTTCTTTCAGCGGGATCAAGATCCCCACCGTCCTGTTGTCTTCGGAGAAATATTCCTTCGCAACCCTCATCACATCGTCTTTGCTCACTGCGCGGATATTATCCACATACTTCTCGAGCAGTTTCCAGCTTGCAACGCTCTCGAACTGGCCCAGCAGCATTGCCTGATTGAAAACCGAGTCCTGACCCATGATGAAGCTGGCCTCGATCTGGTTCTTGGCCTTTTGCAGTTCTTCGTCCGTGACGAGATCGGTCTTGAATCTGTCGATCTCCGCGTACAAGGCATTTTCCACCTCGTCCGTGGTCTTACCCGGCATCACACCGGCATAGAGGTAGAACAGGTTCGGGTCAGCCGAAACATTGTCATAATCGCCTCCTGCATAGAGCGCGATCTGTTTTTCATAGACGAGCGACTTGTAGAGCCGGGAGCTTTTCCCTGACGAAAGGACGCCCTGCAGGACCTCAAGAGCGTACGAGTCGGGATGTTTCAGCGTCGGGACATTATATCCGGCAAAGACGGCGGGGAGTTCAGCCTGTCTTTTTACGACAACCCTCCGTTCTCCGAGATGCTTAGGTTCGACAGCGTCGACCCTCCGCGTTTCCGGCCCGCGCGGTATACTCCCGAAGTATTTCTCGATCAAGGGAAGCAAGGTCTTCGGATCAATATCGCCCGCAACGACAATCGTGGCGTTGTTTGGCTCATAGTATGCACGATAGTGGCGGTAGAGGTCGTCGCGTGTGAAACTGCTGATGTCCGCCATCCAGCCGATCACCGGCCACTGGTAGGGATGGGCGCTGAAGGCAACGGACATCATCTGCTCGACCATGCTGTTGACGGGATCGTCGTCAGTCCGCATGCGGCGCTCTTCCTTCACCACATCGCGCTCGGATAAAAACTCCTTGGGGTCGATCAGCAGGTCCTGCATGCGGTCGGATTCGAGGTCGAGGGCGATCCCGATCCGGTCCGAGGCGAAGGTCTCGAAATACGCCGTGTAATCGTGGGACGTGAACGCGTTGTCGTTCCCGCCGTTCCGCTGGACGGTCTGGGAGAATGTCTTGGGGCCGTATTTCTTCGTCCCCTTGAACATCATGTGTTCAAGCATATGGGACAGTCCTGTTTTTCCGAGGCACTCGTTGCGCGATCCTACTCTGTACCAGATCTGGAACGTAGCTACCGGCGCCTTGTGCATCTCCTTCAGGAGCACCTTAAGCCCGTTCGGCAGGACCTTCTCGGTGACCTTGAGGTCCTGTGCAAAGGATGTTTGTCGCCGAAGACAGCCACGATACAGCAACCATGATAAACATTCGTATCAGACACATATGTTGTTTATCCTGATCAAATTCCAATTTCCAAATCTCAAATCACAAATAATATCCAAATCCCAAATCCCAAAGCCCAAACGCTTGGTTCATTGAAATTTCGTCTATTGGTCATTCTTTGGCATTTGTTATTTGCTATTTGGTGCTTGCTTCACGCCCCGTATGCCCGAACCCGCCGGCTCCGCGTGGGGTCCCGGCAAGGGCGTCCACCGTGACGAACTTCGCTTTCTCATACCGGGCGAAAATCAGCTGCGCGATCCGGTCACCGCGGTTGATCGTGAACGGCTTATCGCTGAAATTGAACAGGAGGATACCGATCTCTCCGCGATAGTCGGCGTCGATCGTTCCGGGCGCGTTCAGCATGCCGATGCCGTGCTTGAGCGAAAGCCCGCTGCGGGGTCGAACCTGCCCCTCATGTCCTTCGGGAATGGCAACGGCGATCCCGGTGGGAATGAGCCTCCACGTTCCGGCATCGAGAATGACCTCACGTTCCACCGCTGCATAGAGATCGACGCCCGCGGAGTGTTCGGTCTGATAGTGAGGGATCGGAAGACCTTCAGCGTTTTTGAGTTGTGTTATGTGAACGATAAGACGCTCGGGCATATTTTTAAAAAGTAGTCAGGAGCCAGAATTCAGAAGCCAGAAGAAATCGCATCGAGGTGAAGTCCTCCTGACTCCTGTGTTTAAATCTCCAAAACCCCATCCGGGACATCGGCCTTGTTCAACGGGCCGAGGATGGCAAGTGAAATGTTTTCCCGCGTGAAGAGCTGTCTGGCCAAGCGTTGCACCTGCTCGGCGGTCACCTTCTCGACACCCTTGATGATCTCGTCCATGGACAGGTACTTGCCGAAGTAGATCTCCTGCCGCGCGAGCCTGCCCATGTGGCTGGTGCTGCTTTCGAGCGAAAGGACAAGACTTCCCTTGATCTGGTTCCTCACCCTCGTTTCTTCCGCGGGCGTGATCCCTTCATCTTTGATCTTCCCGAACTCCCTGGTCACGAGACGGACCACTTCAAGCGCGTTCGAGGGATCTGCACCGGCATAGACGGTAAGAAGCCCGGTATCCCGGTACGAGGTCACGTAGGAATAGATGGAGTATGCAAGGGCATTCTGCTCACGGATCTCCTGAAACAGGCGCGAGCTCATGCTGTTTCCGAGCACTGTATTGAGCGCCGAGATCACAAAGCGGTCTTCGTGCATATAGTGTATGCCCTGGCATCCGATACAGATCTGCACCTGTTCGAGCTGCTTTTTCTTCACCGCTATGGCCCGCGTAAAGACGGGGGTGACCTCTTTTTTGGCTATGCCGCCTCTCGCAAGTTTCCCGAAACTCGCGTTCAAAAGTTCGATCAGCCGGGCATGCTCGAAATTGCCGGCTACGGAAATGACGATCTCCTTCGGGCTGTAATAATCATCGATATAGGAAACGATGTCCTTATGCTTCAGCGCCTTGATGGTGTCCCGGGTCCCCAGGATGGGACGGCCAAGTGAGTTGTCGGCCCAGACCGTATTGTTAAAAAGCTCGTGGATGTAATCGTCGGGTGTGTCCTCCACACCCTTGATCTCCTCGAGAATGACCTTGCGCTCCTTGTCCATCTCCAGGGGATCGAATTTGGAGCCCAAGAGGATGTCCGACAGGATATCGATGGCCACAGGCAGATGCTCATCCACGACCTTGGCGTAGTAAGTGGTCGTTTCCTGGGAGGTGAAGGCATTCATCTCTCCGCCGATGGAATCCATCTCTATCGCGATATCCTTGGCGGTCCTCTTCTCCGTGCCTTTAAAGAAGAGGTGTTCGATGAAATGCGAGATGCCGCCGATCTCCTCCGGCTCGTGGCGTGATCCCACCTTCACCCATACGCCGATGGATACGGAGCGTGACTTGGGAAGGGTTTCGGAGACGACCCTGATCCCGTTCATAAGGGTGTCTTTTCTGTACATGGAAGCTTCTTTCTTTTAACCACAAAGGCACCAAGACACAAAGAACAATCTTTTCACAACCGGCGTTCTTCGTGACTTAGTGCCTTCGCGGAAATAATTATTTTTCCTTCTGATTCTGATGTCCGTGCTGAGCGGCCCGTTCCTGGGTGATCTTCTGTGCAAGGTGGCTCGGGACATCCTCATATCCGTAAAACTCCATGGTATACATGCCCCTGCCGCTCGTGAGGGAGTTGAGCGTGGGGGCATAGGTGAGCATCTCGGACATGGGCACGAGCGCCTTGATCGACTGGCCGCCTGCCTGGGGAGTAACGCCCTGCACCTTGCCGCGCCGAGAGTTCAGGTCACCGATCACGGCCCCGAGCGTATCATCGGAAGCAATGACTTCCACGCTCATGATCGGCTCGAGCAGCACCGGCTTGGCCCCCTCCATGGCCTTCTTGAAGCCCATGGACGCCGCGACCTTGAATGCCATTTCGGAAGAGTCAACTGCATGATACGAGCCGTCAAAAAGCGTGACCCGGACATCCACCATGGGATACCCCGCGAGAACACCTTCGTGCATGGCCTCTATCACACCTTTTTCCACGGCCGGGATATACTGCCGCGGGACCACGCCGCCCACGATCTTGTCCACGAACTCAAAACCGCTGTCGCGCGGGAGCGGTTCGATCTCGAGCCACGCGTCCCCGTACTGACCGTGGCCTCCGGACTGTTTTTTATACTTGCCCTGCGCCCTGGACTTCGCCCGAATGGTCTCCTTGTACGGCACCTTGGGCGTCTTCATCGTCACCTCGGCGCCGAACTTCCGCTTCAATTTCTCAAGAGTCACTTCAAGGTGGACCTGCCCCATGCCGGAGAGCACCATTTCCTTGGTCTGCTCGTCATAGGTGAACCTGAGCGTGGGGTCCTCCTCGAGAAGTTTGTGTACGCCGGTGCTCACCTTGTCCTCGTCACCGCGGGACTTCGGCACAATGGCATACGACATGACCGGGTCGGCGAACTTCGCGAAAGGCATCACGATCGGATTGCTCTCGGAGCACAGCGTGTCGCCGGTAAGCGTCTCTTTCAGCTTCGCAATGGCGCCGATCTGCCCGGCCGTGAGCACCTGGGTGGTCACCTGCTTTTTCCCCTGGACATGGAAAAGGGACCCGACTTTTTCCTTCAGTTGTTTCGACGAATTGTACACGTTCGAATCAGCCTTGAGCAATCCCGAGTAGACACGGACCAGGGAAAGCTTGCCGGCAAAGGGATCGTTGATGGTCTTGAACACCAGGGCGGCCAGGGGTTCATCCGGGGACGGTTTGCGGACCGTTTCATTACCTGTCTTGGGATCTATGCCTTTGATCTTTACGGCGTTGGCATGCTCCACCGGTGACGGGAGACACATGAGAATCATGTCGAGGAGCGGCTGGGTCCCCATGTTCTTGACCGGAGAACCGCAGAGCACCGGCAGCAGGCCGCCCCCGATGGTACCGTGCTTGAGGCCGGCGATGATTTCCTCCTGGGAGAGATCTCCCTTATCCAGATATTTCTCAAGAAGGCTGTCATCGGTCTCGGCGATCTGCTCCACCAGCTTTTTCCGGTAGGCCGCGGCCTCATTCTGCATGTTCGCGGGAACGTCTTTTTCCTCGAACTTTCCGCTTCCGTCCCTGGCGAAGAGCAGCGCCTTCATTTTGATAAGATCAACAACGCCGGTGAAATTATCTTCAAGACCGATCGGCAGTTGGAGCACGAGGGAGTTCTTGCAGAAATACTTCTCCATATCGCCCACGGCCCGGAAGAAGTCCGCCCGCTCCTTGTCAAGCTTGCTGACGAACGCTATGCGCGGGATCTCGTAATCGCAGGCGAACTTGTAGATTTTTTCGGTCTCGGCTTTTACGCCCGAGATCGCGGAAACGATGAGAATGGCGCCGTCGACGGCGCGAAGGGTGCCTCTCGCTTCCTCAAGAAAATTGATATATCCGGGGGTGTCGATGATATTGATACGAACGCCTTTCCAGTTGGCGAATCCGAGCGAGGAGGTGATGCTTATCTTCCGGGTCATCTCTTCCGGCTCGTGCATGAACACGGAGTTCCCCGTATCCACGCTCCCCATGAGGTCAACGGCGCCGGACGTGAACAAGAGCGCATCGGCCAGCGAGGTCTTACCGGCTGCCCCATGAGACAGGATCGCGATATTGCGGACTTCCTTGACGTCAACATTCGACATAGACAACTCCTCCCGTGAACAAAAATTTTGCCGCTTATACCCATACGATCGACGTCCGACCGTCGATTCTCACTGAAAAGCTGCAAAGCCCCGAGACCACGGGGATAAATTGTGCGGACAAAATACTTTTTAAACTCTTTACCCCTCCGAGTTCCCGCTATATTAAGTTTGATGAATACAAGATTTCTCTGAGTTTTGATTGCAGAATTTTGGCGTCACCATATTTCGGACTTTATTTTCCCTGCCTGTTTGATCAGAACATCAACGACGGCTTCGTTGAACAGGTTGGAGTCCTTGCGGATAACTTCGTCCACCATGCTTTCGTAATATTTCTTTCCTTCGGCAAGCTCCTCGGTCAGGATGTCGAACAAGCTGTCCTTTTCGATGCCCTCTTTGACCTTTGCCTGGTTGTACAGGAGGATGTCGGAAAGGATGGTCCTCGCAAGTCTCTTGGCTTCATCTGGTTTTACTATCAATCGCATAGGCTACGCCCCACATGATAAAATTTCGACAACTACCTATCAATGAAATCCAAATCGTGTTTCACTCCAGGATCTCGACGATAACCGGCTTATACTGCTGTGTTTTTTCAACTTTTTTATTATACATCCTGATAAAGAGAAAAGATACCGCCATGCTCACCATCCCTGCGATGAATGCCCAGAGATCGGAAGAGGATTCCGTACCGTACCGCAGGCCGAGGTTCTTGCCGACGATGGCAGCTGCAACAAAGACCGTCATAGGGATGCCGTAAAGAATGATGGACGCCTTCAGATATACTTGCGGGGCAAGCACCACCTTCACCTTCTGTCCCTTTTTTGCCCCGAGCGGGTTCGATGCTTCCATGTACTCCTGCTCCCCGGGATGGCATATTTCGGAAGCGGAACATTTCTCGCATGCGCTCTTAGCAAGAATGGAAACCTTGGCGATATCGCCCGTCACTTCAGCTACGATGCCTTCTTCTTCGATCATGCTCCATCCTTGATGAACGCAGGCTAAAGCCTGCTTCTACCGGTTTCTTTAACTCTGATCCCCGAACTCCGAATTTTTTTATTCTTCGCCGCCCTCAATAGTTTATACTCGATGCTGTCCACCAGCGCCTGCCAGCTGGCCTCGATCACGTTCTCGGACACGCCGACCGTGCCCCACTTGTTCTTTCCGTCGCCGGACTCGATCAGCACCCGCACCCGCGCGGCCGTGCCCTCCGCCGCTGTCAGAACACGCACTTTATAGTCGAGGAGCCGGACATTCTCCAGACCCTTGCCCGGGAAGTACTTGGGAAGGACCTTCCGAAGCGCCTTGTCAAGCGCATTCACCGGACCATTCCCCCATGCGGCTGTGTGCTCCACGTTTCCACCTACCTCGACAGTGACCGTGGCCTCGCTCACCGGATTGGGGTCTACCTTCCGCTTTTCCGTCAAGATACGATAGTCGATACGGTCGAACATGGAAAAAACCGACTCGTAGCTGTGACCCGCGCGCAGCATCAGGAGTTCCAGCGACCCTTCCGCGCCTTCGAATTCGTATCCTTCGTTCTCGAGCTCCTTGATCTTCCTGAGTATCACCCCGAGTTCCGGGCTTTGCCTGGTGAGCGGGATCCCGAGCTCTGCCGCTTTCTGGAGAATATTGCCCTTCCCCGCCATGTCGGACACCAGAATGCGCCTTCTATTCCCCACCAGCTCCGGCCTCACATGTTCATAGGTTAGAGCATTCTTCGACATTGCGTCCACATGGATGCCCGCCTTATGAGCAAAGGCGCTGTCGCCAATGTAGGGTTGCCGTTTGCGGTGCTGCATGTTGGCGATCTCGTCCACATAGCGGGACACGTCACGAAGCTTTGCCAGATTGGCGTCCGAGATGCAGTCCATTCCCAGCTTGAGCTTCAGCGTCGGGATAAGGGAGCAGAGATTGGCGTTTCCGCAGCGCTCGCCGTAGCCATTGACGGTCCCGTGGACCTGGACCGCTCCCAGCCTGATCGCTGTCAGTGAGTTCGCCACTGCAAGTTCCGCATCGTTGTGCGCGTGGATCCCGAACGGGATAGCAATCGACTTTTTCACCCGGCTGATGATCTCCTCGACCTCATGGGGCATGGTACCGCCGTTCGTGTCGCACAGAACAAGACAATCCGCGCCCGCGCCCTCCGCAGCGAGGAGCGTCTGAACCGCATAGTCGGGGTTTGCCTTATACCCGTCGAAAAAATGCTCGGCATCATAGACCACCTCATCCATGCGTTTCCTGAGAAATGCGACCGATTCTTCGATCATATCGAGGTTCTCGCCGAGCGTGGTCTTGAGCGCCTTGAGCACATGCAGGTCCCAGGTCTTGCCGAAAATGGTCGCCACCGGTGCGCCGGACGCAACCAATGCCTTCAAGCTCAGGTCATCGGACACCTTGATCTTTGCGCGGCGGGTCGACCCGAAGGCCGCCAGCCTGGCCTTTCTGAGCCTGACGCGCCGCATTTCCCTGAAGAACTCGATATCGCGAGGATTCGAGCCCGGCCAGCCACCTTCGATATAATGGACGCCAAACTGGTCTAGTTTCCGCGCAACACGGACCTTGTCCTCGACCGAGAAGTTCACGTCCTCGGCCTGCGCCCCGTCACGGAGCGTGGTATCGTATAGGTAGAGAGTTGTTTCATAATCGTATTTCGAATTGCAGATTGCGGAATGCGGATTGAGAGCCTGAAGCAGACAGGGGTCCTTATATTCGGCGATCCGAAATCTGACATGATCCGCTATACGTCAGCGCGCGCCTTATCCATCTCGAATGTCTCATGGAGCGAGCGTACGGCAAGTTCGGTATATTTCGCATCGATCACAATGGAGATCTTGATCTCCGACGTGCTGATCATCATGATATTTATGCCCTCTTTGGCCAGACAGGAAAACATCCTGGCGGCTACACCCGAGTGAGAGCGCATGCCGACACCGACGATCGAGATCTTTGCGATATCCTCCTTAACGGTCACGCCCTTGGCGCCGATCTCGGCAACGACCTTCTTCATAAGTTCTGAGATTTTCCTGGAATCCGTCTTCGGCACGGTAAAGGACATGTCCGTCAACCCGCCCTCGCCGATGTTCTGGATGATCATGTCAACGACGATGTTGTTCGCCGATATTTCATTGAATATCTTCGCTGCCACACCGGGCTTGTCCGGAACGCCCGTTACCGTCACTTTTACCTGGTTCTTATCATACGCCACACCCGACACCACCACTTTTTCCATATCAGAATCCTCCTTGGTCACAAGGGTCCCCGGGTTGTCGTTGAAACTTGAGAGCACCCGTATGGGAACATTATATTTTTTTGCGAACTCGACGGAACGGGTCTGGAGCACCTTGGCGCCGAGACTCGCCAGTTCAAGCATTTCGTCATATGAGATCTTGTCCAGTTTCCTGGCCTGTGGCACCATGTTCGGGTCCGTGGTATACACGCCGTCCACGTCCGTGTAGATGTCACAGAGGTCCGCCTTGAGCGCGGCGGCGACCGCCACGGCTGAAAGGTCCGACCCGCCGCGTCCCAGGGTCGTCACATCGTCGGACGTTGCGCTGATTCCCTGGAAACCCGCGACCACGGCGATCTTGCCTTCCTTTATCGCCTGTTTGACCCGCTCGCCTGAGATCTTCTCGATCCTCGCCCTGGTATGGACGCAGTCGGAGATGATCCCCGCCTGCCTGCCGGTGAAGGACTGCGCCCTGTGCCCCAGCGACTGGATCGCCATGGCCAACAGTGAGATGGTCACTCGCTCGCCCGTGGACACCAGCATGTCCAACTCCCGCGGGTCCGGGTTCTCGCTCACCTGATTGGCAAGGTTGATGAGCTTGTCGGTCTCGCCGCTCATGGCCGACAGGACCACCACGACATCATTGCCTTCTTCTTTGGTCCGGACAACACGTTTTGCCACGTTCCTGATCCGCTCTGGATTCCCCACGGATGTGCCGCCGTATTTCTGAACGATAAGCAATCATGACCTCCGTTATAATAAAAACTGCTTTTAACCACAGAGATCGCAGAGAACAGGATTGTAAAGCCTGCGTTTTGAATCTTAAGTGCTTTTCTCAGCGTCCTTTGTGGGAAACCTCTTTATTCTTTCAAAAAATAATCCATCAGCGTATAGCCTTCTTTGAAAACCAGCGCATCTTTGCGGTCTGCTATCTTCTCATCATAGGGAACAGGTCCGCCCTTGCGCTCCTTTGTATTGTCGTAGATCACGAAGGGCACGGGATCCGCCGTATGGGTCCTGAGCTCGACCGGAGTGGGGTGGTCGGGAAGCGACAGGATGCGGTATTCGTCGAACTGCTTCATGCCATGGATGATGTTCCCGACCACGAATTCATCAAAGTCCTCAATGGCCCTGAGCTTGTTCTTGAGATCGCCGGTATGTCCCGCCTCGTCGGGCGCCTCTACGTGGAGGTACACGATGTCTTTGGTCTTAAGCGCCCAGAGCGCATGCTCGGCCTTGCCCACGTAGTTGGTGTCGATCCAGCCCGTGGCGCCCGGCACGTTGATCACATCAAAGCCGGCATAAATACCGAGGCCCTTCGTAAGGTCCACCGCCGAGATCATGGACCCTTCGAGGCCGTACTTCTCCCTGAAGGTCGGCATGGTCGGCCGTTTTCCCTGCCCCCAGAGCCAGATGCTGTTCGCCTGTCGTTTTCCGTTCTCCTGGCGTGCCTTGTTCACCGGATGAGCGAGGAGCAGGTCAAGGGACGACTCCATCAGGGCATTGATGATATCGTCGCCTTCGCCGCACGGAAGATAGTCCTGAATGTCCTTGTCCTGAATATCGTGAGGTGGCGTGCATTCGATCTTGTCTTTGCCGCCCTTCCATACCATGAGATGGCGGTAGCTTACGCCGGGATAGAAACGGATGCGGTCACTGCCGAGTTTGCTGTCGATCTCCTCTATGAGCAGCCGGGCCTCCTGCGTCGTGATGTGACCCGCGCTGAAGTCCTCCATGATCGCTCGCCTTCCCTTGCCCGTTGAGGGAGACTTGCCGCTGATGATGCGCAAGGTCACGAGATTGCAGCGAAACGCGATATCGTTCGGCGCGAGCTCCACACCGATGCTTGCCGCTTCGAGCGGCGACCGGCCGGTAAAGTACTTCCGCGGGTCATAACCCATCACCGAGAGGTTGGCCACGTCGCTGCCAGGGGGGAACCCTTCCGGCACCGTGTGCACCATGCCCACCTGCCCGAGCGTCGCGAGCTGGTCGAGGTTCGGCGTCTTCGCCGCCTGCAGACACGTCTTGCCCCCAAGAGCCGCATGCGGCCTGTCGGCCATCCCGTCACCAAGTAAAATGATATATTTCATGAGAGACCTTATCGTTCGTTACGAATCAAATTCTTCTCAAAACAGCAAGAAATTTTCTTGCAGTAGCCTATGAAAGAAAAGCGGCCACTTAGGACTTCCGCAGAGCCCGCAGAGAAAAATCTAAAAATCTGGGTAAAAAAGAGTTCAACGTTTTGATTCAACTCAGCGTCCTCCGCGTGCTCTGCGAGATACGCCTTTTTGCGTTATGAGCTTTCAAAATCACCTTCAATGGCATCAACCTTCACGCCTCGTTCCCTGAGATACGCGATCCCCTCTTCGAGCTTCTTTTCCGTCCCTTCGAACTCCAGAACCACTTCGCCCACCGAGTCTGTGATCCTGGCCCGCCTGATATTCGGCATCACGTTGAACTTCTTTGCCATGGTGAAGATCACGGGCTCCTTGATCAGTTCCTTCGGAAAGATCAGTTTTACCCTCTTCGTCGTCATAGGCACCTCCTCGCGTCGAAGAATACGAAATGGAAAGGACATAACGCAAAATTATTGAGCAATGACTTCTCGGCCCTCGTTTTTTTTTGCAATTTGCATTTTGAAATTTAAATCGTTGGCTTACTATCTATCCTCCCGCGATAGCCGGCACGATCGAGATCGTGTCTCCGTCCTTCAGCGCTGTCTCTTCCTTGTCCAGAAAACGGATGTCCTCGTCATTCACGTAGACGTTGATGAACCGCCGGATCTTGCCGCCTTCCGACAACCGCTCCTGCATGCCAGGGTAGTCCCTCTCGAGCGCGTCAACAAGCTCTTTGACGTTCTTTACCTTGCACTCCACTTCCGCTATGCCTTTCGTCAGACTTTGCAGCGGCGTCGGAATTCTCACTTTGATTGCCATATCACTCCTCCCGATCTCCATAATCCTGGAAACCAATACAAACACATTTGCTTCGATACCTATTTGCCCCTCACTCATTCCCACCGCTCGGGACGGGCTTTATCCTCTCCGCAGCGGGGAGAAAGGGATACCAGACAGAAGACAATTATTATTTCGTTCGTATTAGAGAATAGAAATTAAGTGTTTGAGGAACTGCCTTAATCCCCGGATCACTTTCTGTGAATGTTACTGCTTCAGCGGCTTCTCGATTTCCCGGTGATCGGCATCGGCCCTAGAGAACGGTCAATACGATTTCGCTTACCTTTCCTTCCTGGATCGAGAAACCCCTGGCGACCGGCTTCGCGCGGTCCATGAGGGTAACAATGACGTACACGGCATCGGGATAGTTCGGCAGCTGCGTCCCGGGCCAGTACGCCTGATTCACGTCCACGCTCGACGGATAGGCCTGGCTGTGCGGATGGGAATGGAACAGACCGATCAGTTCGAGTCCTGAATCCCTGATTTCCTTCATCACGCGAAACTGCTCTTCCGGGTCCATTTCATAATAGTCAGGGCCCGGCTTCGCGTTCATCATGCAGTAGGCCTTTTCCACCCTGCCGTCTTTGCCACCAAGCATTCCGCAGGCTTCGTTCGGCGCTGCCGCAAGACAGTGGTCAAAAATAGTTTGAAGGTCGGATTTCTTGATGATCAATTCCATGCCATTTACCTCAGAGGCGCAGGAAGGGACTCTCAACTTCTCTGATCCTTACTGTTCCGCAATCCGAAATCGGCAATCCGAAATTCCTAATGGCTCATAGAGCAGAACTGCTCATAATCGATCAGTTCCGTGATCGTCGGATGTGCGCCGCATACAGGACAGTCTTTATTCCGGGGCACTTTTACCGTGCGGAAACTCATATCAAGCGCATTCCACAAGAGGAGCCTGCCCTTCAACGGCTGCCCGATCCCGAGGATGGCCTTGATCACCTCGGTGGCCTGGAGCGTCCCCACCACTCCGGTGACCACGCCGAGGATGCCTGCCTCCTGGCACGATGGCACCATGCCGGGCGGCGGAGGGACCTCGAACAAGCAGCGGTAGCACGGCCCGTCACCGGGATAAATGCTCATCACCTGGCCTTCGAACCGGAAGACCGCCGCGCTGATAAGCGTTTTTCCCTGCATCACGCAGGCATCGTTCACGAGGTAGCGGGTCGGAAAATTGTCGCTTCCGTCCACCACGATATCATAGTCCTTGATAATGTCCATGATATTCTTTGACGACAGTCGCACCTTGTGCGTCACGACCTTTACATCATGGTTCAGCGTCTCGTACGTCTCTTTTGCCGAATCGGCCTTGAGCACCCCGATACGGCTGGTGTTGTGTGCGATCTGGCGCTGAAGGTTCGAGAGCTCCACGTGGTCATTGTCGATCACGCCGATGGTGCCGACGCCTGCCGCGGCGAGATAGTACCCGACCGGCGAGCCGAGACCGCCGGCGCCCACAAGAACTACTTTGGCGTTCAGTATCTTCTCCTGCCCTTCCCCGCCGACTTCCGGGAGCAGGATGTGCCTGCTGTATCGCAGTATCTGGTCTTCAGTGAAATCCATCACGAACTCCGTTCGAATGCAAAATGCAAAGTGGAAAATGAAAAATTAAACTTTCCCAAACTTTGAAATTTGCATTTTACATTTTGCACTTAATTTTTTTTCTTCTCTTTATCTTTCCGGACAAACACGTGCCACTCTTTTTCACCTGTCTTGTCGATCCTCAGGACCTTCTGTCCCTCGTTCTCCATGCTTCTGGGCACGTTCTCTGTCGCCGGCTGATGATCGAAGATGATCTCAAGGACCTCGCCGAGGTTCATCTTCTCGATCGCCAGCTTCGAACGCACAAAGGTGTACGGACAAACCTGGCCTTTGAGGTCGATGGTTTTATCTATTTTTATGTCGTCAGTCATGAGCACCTCCGTTGCAATACACCAAATCACAAGACGCAAATCGCAATAAATTTCGAACGTTCTCCGATACTTGTATTTTGGAATTTTGTTATTTTGCGATTTGCGATTCTCTCTTATCCCTGTTTCCCTTCTTCCACCCTGATCACCATCGTCGGCCCTGCCACGCAGTCCATCCTGTTGATCTCATCGAGCGCCCTGCGCACGTCGCGCTCGACCGCCTCGTGGCTCATCATCACCAGGGGGACGGCCTCGGCAGCGCCGCGGCCCTTCTGTATGACGGACGAAATGCTGATATTGTTCTTGCCGAGCACGCCGGAGACCCTCGATAGGACCCCGGGTTTGTCCCTGACCGAGAAGCGCAAATAATAGCAGGAGAGGATATCGTCCATCGCGCGGATCTTCAGCACCGAACGTTCACGGAAGGCCACGAGCGGCGACCGGTTCACGCTGCCTGCAAGAATGTCTCTGCCTATCTCGATGATATCGCCCACCACCGCGCTGCCCGTAGGCATGTCGCCCGCGCCTCGCCCGTAGAACATCGTGGAACCAACTGCGTCGCCCACGATCGAAAGCGCGTTGAAGACGCCATCCACCGCGGCAATGGGGTACTCCCCGGGAAGCATGGTCGGATGCACCCGCGCCTCGACCTCGCCATCCACCATCTTGGTGATCGCCAGCAGCTTTATCTTGTAACCGAGTTCTTTTGCGAAATCGATATCCAGCGGCGTGATCTTCGAGATCCCCTCGGTATAGATATCGTTGAACTTCACCGGTGTTCCGTAGGCAAGCATGGTAAGCACCGCGAGCTTATGCGCCGAATCGATGCCTTCGATATCGAACGTGGGATCAGCCTCGGCATACCCCTTGGCCTGGGCCTCTTTCAGCACCTCATCGAACTTCCTTCCCTCATTCGTCATAAGCGTCAGGATGTAGTTGCAGGTGCCGTTCACGATGCCATGGATGGACTGAATATTGTTCGCGGCGAGCCCGTTTCTGACGGCCGCAAGGATCGGAATACCGCCGGCAACCGATGCCTCGAACCCGACCGTGACTCCAGCCTTCTCCGCTGCCGCGTAGATCTCCTCGCCGTGCACCGCCAGGAGCGCTTTGTTCGCCGTCACCACATGCTTTTTGTTCCTGAGCGCCTCAAGGATGAAATCCCTGGCGGGCTTGTACCCGCCGATCAGCTCGACTACGATGTCGATTTCAGGGTCAGTGATCAGCGATTGTGCATCGTTCGTGAGCTTCACGTCGCCCAATTTTATACCCCGGTCGCGTTTGGGATCGAGGTCCGATATCTTTTTGAGGACAACGGGGGCTCCGAGCCTTCGTTTAATGATATCAGCGTTATCGATCAGGATGCGGGCCGTGCCCGTACCCACCGTGCCAAAGCCGATGATACCCACGTTGATTGATTTCTTGGTCAAGTTCCGATCCTCTTTTCCTGAGGTGATATTGATGATAATAGCAAAGACACAATGCGGCTGGGACCCATGATCCTGCCGAAACGCTCAGGCAGCTCTAACCCGTTATTTTTCATAGAATTTTTTATAACCAGGCTGATCAAAAAGCGAAACTGATAATAAAACACTATGTACCTTTTGTCAATAACAAATACTTATAGAACGCCCTCAGCACGGCCTTTTGAAGACGTGACCTCCAAGAAAAAGCTTGATTTATCAGACCGCCTGTGATAAGTTTCATCTCTTAAAACTGAGTAAGGTCGATTCCCGGACAGGATACGAAGCGGGATTACTCCTTGCTCCCTGCGTGCCAGCAGGGGGCTATAACCCATGAGGAGGCAAACAATAATGCATCTGTACGAATCAATATTCATCATCAACGCCAACCAGACCGACGAAGAGATCGCCAACGTGATCAAGAAGATGCAGGAAGTGGTCGCGAAGCAGGGCGGCGAAATGATCAAATTTGAGGACTGGGGCAAAAAGAAGCTTGCCTATGAGATCAAGAAGCAGAAGCGCGGCCACTACGTGTTTTTCCAGTTCAAGGCTGCGCCCGGCGCGGTAAGCGAACTCGAGCGCACATTCAAGCTCACCGATTCGGTGATAAAGTTCCTGACCGTAAAGCTCGAAAAGGAACTGCGCACCAGGCCGGCCCCGAAGCCGAAGAAGAAGGACCTCGCCAAGGCAGCGGCAGAGGCGGGACATGCCGCGGCATAGCCCCTGACCACCGGTCACATTCGTCCGATCCCCCGCATGCACTTGGAAAAGATGCATGAGGACATCGTGAAAATCGAGGTAACCCATGACAAGCTTCAATAAAGTGATCCTGCTGGGCAATCTCACCCGCGATCCCGAGGTGCGCTACACGCCGAACGGCAGCGCGGTTGCGAGCTTTGCCATCGCGATCAACCGAAAGTATAAGCATGGTGAAGAGACCAAGGAAGAGGTCAGTTATTTCGACATCGTCGTGTTCGGCAAGCAGGCCGAGAACTGCGGGCAATATCTCAACAAGGGAGACGGGGCACTGATCGAAGGCAGGCTGCAGCAGCGCCGGTGGGAGGACAAAGATTCCGGTCAGAAGCGAAGCAAGATAGAAGTGGCCGCGCAGTCGGTGCATTTCATGCCGAAGCGCTCGTCGACCGGCCAGGGCGGCGGTCACAGCCAGTCTGAACCTGCGTCCGAAACACCCGTGGATGAGGGAGAGATTCCCTTCTAACCGCTTTTTGAAAACTATTAATTACTAAGAGGAGTTCACTATTATGGCAGCGTATCCAGCACGTTCTTCAGAACGGCCTTCTGACTCGAGAGGCAGCAGAGGAGACAGTAGAGGCCCGAACAAAAGGCGTTTCCAGGTCCGGAAAAAGGTTTGCCGGTTCTGCGTCGACAAGACCCCTTTCATCGATTACAAGGACATCAAGACGCTCAGATTCTTCGTCACCGAGCGTGGCAAGATCCTTCCCCGCCGCATCTCCGGCAACTGCGCGCGGCATCAGCGCGAGGTCACCGTTGCGGTGCAGCGATGCAGGAACATCGCGCTCCTGCCCTTCTCGGGGGAGAAGTAAACCGGGCGCGGAAGCGAATTCAGTTTGATTCAGATCCCAGGGAAACCCGGCGGTTACTCATCAGTGACCCTGAGTTTCCCTTTTTTTATTATTTGACTATCATGAAAAGTAACTACTCGGATTGGCCGCAAAAGAACGCAAAGATCTCAAAGAAAAAACCTGCAACCATGTATTTTGTTTTAATTCTCTCTGCGATCCTTGCGTTCTTTTTCGCGGCTAACAGCTTTTTACCTGAATTTATCCGTGTCCATCCGTGGTTAAGCATGTCTTGATTATCTGGAGATCGCTATGAACTACCGCGCCATCCTCATCGCCACCATACAGACCCTCGGGCTTTTTGTTTCCGGGTTCGTCATCCCCCTGCTCGGTCAGATGGTCGCCCTGTTCACGCCCGTGCCGCTCATACTCATCTATGTCCGGAACGGCAAGCAGGCAGGACTGCTAACGCTCGTCGCGTCAAGCGTCGTCATGTTTCTCCTCGGCGGATGGCAGGCCGCGGCCATTCTCATTCTCAGTTTCGGCCTGATGGCCATCGGCACTTCGGAAGGCATTCGCAGGAACTTGAAACCCGAACAAACCTCACTCCTGGGCGGACTTCTGCCGATAGCGGTGCTGGGTGCGATCGTTGTGTTCTATCTCGTCCGGGTCGGCAATAACCCGATCACCGAGGTAGAGGCCTATCTCCGGGAGATCATAGCCAATTCAGCAAAGACCTACACGACCATGGGGCTCACGGAAATGGCGGCCGTGGTCTCATCCATCCCTGACTCCTTTGTCTATTATCTGACAAGGCTCATCCCCAGCATTACCATTGCCACCTCGGTGACGCAGGCTGCCTGCTGTTTCGGCATTGCGCGCGCCATCCTCATGCGAAATCCAGGACCGGAACCGTTGCCCGCACAGCCCTCGCTCGCAGTATGGCACGCGCCGGACTCATGGGTATGGGGCCTCATCGCGGCCCTTGCCCTCATCATCTTCCCCGGGGAGACGCCGAGGTTCATCGGGTGGAATATTGCCATTCTGTTTGCCGTGCTCTATCTCGTGCAGGGCAGCGTTATCGTGGAGAACTATCTCCGAAAGACGGGCATCAGGGCCTTTGGCCGCGGCCTGATCCTCGCGCTCATCCTGGTCATGCCCTCCGTCGTTTTCGTGATCGCCCTCGGCGTCGTAGATATCTGGGCGGACTTCCGCAAAGTAAGGGGGCCCGTCGCGATTTCGTAGATCTTCGCTCCGTGCGGTGCAATAACGTGATCGCGTGGTTAAACAGAACAAGAACGAAAAGGAGGATCGGATGATGATTCGTAGAATTCTCTGTCTGGTTATAGCTGGTTCGATACTGTCAGGCGGTATTGCCATCGCGAGCAATGCCGGAAAAGAAAAGGCTGCCATATCCGCGGCCAAGAAATGGCTCGCAATTGTTGATGCAGGGGACTATGCAGCAAGCTGGAAAGAAGCCGCTGCTTTCTTAAAGAATACCGTCAAGCCCGAGCAATTGGAGCTATCAATGAAGGCGACCCGCAAGCCGCTCGGCAAAGTCACGTCAAGAAAAATGAAGACGAAAAACTACAGGACCTCTCTGCCCGGCGCACCCGATGGAGAGTATGTTGTCATCCAGTTCGAGACGTCCTTTGAGAACAAGAAAAAATCGATTGAGACAGTGACGCCCATGAAGGACAAGGATGGAAAGTGGCGTGTCTCCGGTTACTACATAAAATAGCACCCTTCTCTGCCATCATGTCCGGTTCTTCAGGAAAGCCTTCTTCAGGTCGTTGATGTCCGGCTGCGGTTTTTGGGGCTTCTGCTGCGGCTGCGTCTGCGACCGGTCCTGCTTCGGTCTGTCCGGATCCTTCTTTAATGACAGCGATATCCTTTTCCTTTTCACATCGACCTCAAGCACCGTTGCCGTCACCTTCTGGTTCACCTTCACCACCTCGTTGGGATCTTTGATGTAGCGGTCTGAAAGCTGGCTGATATGCGCAAGGCCGTCCTGATGCACGCCGATATCGATGAACGCGCCGAACGCGGTGATGTTCGTGACCACACCCGGCAGCTTCATTCCTGGCATCACGTCCTCGATCTTCTCCACATTGTCGGCAAAACTGAAGTTTTCGAACTGTTCCCGGGGGTCTCTTCCCGGCTTGGCAAGCTCAGCCATGATGTCCTTTAACGTCGGCAGGCCGATCGTATCGGTCACATATTTATCGAGATCTATCTTTTTTCGAAGTGCGTCGTTCCGCATCAGGTCCGGCATTGCGCAGTTCAGGTCCTTTGCCATGGCATCCACGATGGGATACGCCTCAGGATGCACCGCGCTCGCGTCGAGCGGATTGGAGCCGTCACTGATGCGCAGAAAACCTGCCGCCTGCTCAAAGGTCTTCGGCCCCAGCTTGTTCACGTTTTTCAATTCCTCACGTGATTGGAACGGGCCGTGCTGATTGCGATGTTCAACGACATTCCCGGCGAGCTGCGGCCCAAGGCCGGAAACGTACATCAGCAGTTGTTTACTCGCCGTATTCACCTCGACGCCGACAAAATTCACGCAGCTCATCACCACGTCATCGAGGCTCCGTTTGAGCGCGGGCTGGTCAACATCGTGCTGGTACTGTCCCACGCCGATGGACTTGGGGTCGATCTTTACCAGCTCTGCCAGGGGGTCCATGAGCCTGCGTCCGATCGAGACCGAGCCGCGTACCGTAAGGTCCTGATCAGGGAACTCTTCCCTCGCGATCTCGGATGCTGAATAGATCGATGCGCCGCTCTCGTTCACCATCACGATCTGGACCTGCGCCGGCAGGCCGAGCTGCCTTGCAAAGGCCTCGGTCTCTCGGCCCGCGGTCCCGTTGCCGATGGCGATCGCCTCCACGTCATAGCGCTTGCAAAGTTCAATGATCTTTGCTCCCGCCTCTCCTGTGTTCTTTTCGGAAAAATGCGGATAGATTACGTCAGTGTGGAGCAACTTTCCCTGCCGGTCGATGCAGACCACTTTGCACCCCGTGCGGAAACCTGGATCAATGGCAAGAACGTTCTTTTGACCCAGGGGCGGGGAAAGCAAAAGCTGGCGTATATTCTCTGCAAACACACGGATCGCCTCTGCATCGGCCCGCTCCTTGGTCGCGACCCTGGTCTCCGTTTCCATGGACAACGACAGGAGCCGTTTATAGCAGTCATGGACCGCGAGCTTCACTTGCTGCGCAGCAGGATTGTCCCCCTTTACCACCAGGTCCTCGAGCAAACCAAGGGCATCTTCCTCGGGCGGAGTGGCGCGCAGGATCAGGAATCCTTCCTTCTCTCCCCGCCTCATGGCAAGGATCCGGTGGGACGGAGCGGACGAGATCGGCTCCTGCCAGTCAAAGTAGTCCTTGTATTTGATCCCCTCTTCTTCTTTTCCAATGATCACTTTGGTCCTGAACCGGCCCTTGGAAGCGAATAGCTCACGCATCTTCGCGCGAACATTCTGGTCCTCGTTCACCCATTCTGCGATGATGTCGCGCGCGCCGCTCAATGCGTCTTCCGCGGTCTCAACACCCTTCTCTTTGTCCACGAAAGCAACGGCCTCGGCAGCAGGGTCGACGGATATCTCCTGCGAGAACAGCCGCAGGGCCAATGGCTCGAGCCCCTTCTCCCGGGCGATCGTCGCTCTTGTGCGCCGCTTTGGACGAAAGGGAAGATAAATATCCTCAAGGACCGTCAAGGTCGCAGCTTTAAGGACCTCTGCCTTCAGTTCCTCGGTCAGCAGACCCCTTTCTTCAAGGGACTTCAGCACCGCCTCACGCCGTTTGTCCAGTTCCCGGAGCTGTGCCAACCTGTCTCGGATCGCGAAGACCGCGACCTCGTCAAGCGAGCCGGTGGCCTCCTTCCGGTAGCGTGAGATGAACGGCACCGTAGCACCCTCGTCAAGGAGCGCCGCGCAGGCTTGCACCTGTTTTTCGGACACGTTGAGCTCTGCGGCAATGATGCTGATATGTCCTGTCGTCATGGTGTTCCTTCTTGAGAGCGATAAGGCGGGTAGTGTAGCAAAAGGGATGGAGGATGTAAAGAAGAGAAGAGCGCGGGAGCGATTTGACCGCTTTCTTTGTAAACATGAAAGCGGCCACATCCGAACCGAAACAACTTCTTGACCCTCCTCTACCTTTCAGATACACTTTTTACATGCTGAAAACCATTGACGAAATACGAGACACGATCATCAGCAAATATGACCCGGACAGGATCATCCTGTTCGGGAAGAATTATATTGAACCTGTTGGGTTTCACTTTGTTCTACCCAACCTACAACTAAAAAATATCCACTCACGGTTATCCATTCACGGTTCTTGACATCTCCCCGAATCAGGCCTATATTCTTCCTGGATAATTTCTTCTTTAAACGAATTACATTTTCGTTAATCTCTTCTTGTCGGATTAGTGCTGCAGCCCGAACACGGTTGGCATGTTCTAATGGATACGCGTGTGTAAGGAGGATTTATGTTGCCTGAGGTCAACAAACCGTTTATGAAGATTATGCTTTTGGTTTTCCTCATTGCAGGCAACCTGCTTTACTCCGCAGCAATGGCTGAGGAGGTTTTAACAATAGGCGGCGTCGGCAGTTCGCTGGGATCTATGCGGATAATTGCAGATGCATTTGAGAAGTCTCATCCGCACGTAACAGTTAAAATACTCCCCAGTTTGGGCAGCACCGGAGGTATCAAGGCTGTGTTGAGCGGCACCATAGATATCGGGCTGAGCGGCAGGTCGATGAAGGACGATGAACGCCGACAGGGTTTCATTGAAACAGAGTATGCAAAGTCGCCCTTTGTGTTCGTTACCAACAAGATCAGCGCGGTGACTGGTTTGACGATCCATGAACTTGCGGAAATCTATGAAGGGAAAAGACAGGCCTGGTCCGACGGTTCCCGAATTCGTCTGGTTCTCCGTCCAGTTACTGACGTTGATACCAGTATGCTTGAAAGTATCTCTCCGGAAATGAGTCGGGCAGTTAAAATTGCATCATCCCGCCCGGGGATGATAGTGGCAATTACAAATCAGGAAAGTGACGCAGCAGTGGAAAGGATTCCCGGTTCGCTGGGGACATCCACATTAACCCAGGTAATTTCTGAGAAAAGAAATTTGAAAATATTGTCCCTCGATGGCGTAATGCCTACCGTCAGGAATCTCAGACAAGGGTCATACCCTCTGGTAAAGAGGTTTCTTATCGTCACAAAAACAAAACCATCTCCACTTGCTCAAAGGTTCATTGATTTTCTCAGGGCCAACGACGGCAGGAAGATATTGGAAGGAACAGGAAGCATTGTTATTGCCGGTACCGGGAGTCGGTAATGCAGGTAAAAAAGACAAATCAACATAAGGTGATTATCTGGCTAACCGGTATTATTATTACAAGTGTTGCGATCACCATCCCCCTGGGATATTTTTATATTTCTTATAATCACTTGCAGGGGCATCTTGAGGCTGAAGCAGAAAACACTGCGAATATCATCACACAGATAATCAGTGCAAATCCGCAATATTGGGAATTTGAGCAAGTACGATTAAAAGAATACCTTTCCCATCGTCCGCAATTAGGCTATAAGGAGATACGTCGCCTGGTCAATGCTAAAAATAAGATCGTTGCCGAAAGCGCGGACGCGGTAACGTCTCCGGTCTTAACATCGTCGTTTGCTGTTAGGGATGCGGGAATGGTTGTTGGAAAGATTGAAATATCCACTTCTCTGATGCCCCTGATGAAGCAATCCGGGCTCTTACTGCTCTTGACATTGTCCTTCGGTTTCGGGCTATTCTTGGCATTCTATTTTGTTCCGATTCAAACGCTGCGCAACGAGGAAAAACTGCGGCTTCAGGCGGAGGCAGAAAAGAACGAAGTCATTGCTGAACTCACAGAAGCTGTTTCCAAGATCAAAACCCTGAGCGGGATGCTTCCGATCTGCGCTTCGTGCAAGAAGATAAGGGATGACACAGGTTATTGGGAAGAGGTCGCATCGTATATTACCAAGCATACCGAAGTTTTATTCAGCCACGGGTTGTGTCCGGAATGTGAAAAAAAGACGTATCAGGACTTGGAGGCATTTTTAAAAGACGATAAATCTGAACCCGGGCAGAAGCAGTCGGAATGAGAAAGAGAACCATCAAAACGTTCGGGGCCGGTAATTGTTATTTCCTTTACTTAACATACAGGAAGGCTTTGGGGTCAAGTCTTGAAATATAAGAATAAGTATGCTATTGTGTTTCCATGGCTCGACCGCTAAGAATAGAATATCCAAATGCCGTCTATCATGTCACCTCCCGAGGGAATGCGCGGAACAATATATTTCTGAGCGACCAAGACCGGGAGAATTTTCTCCTTGTTCTTGGCGCCGTCGTCAAGAGGTTCCACTGGTTCTGCCATGCCTGCTGCCTCATGGACAATCATTACCATCTTATGATAGAAACCCCCGATGCCAATCTTTCCCGAGGGATGCGTCAGCTTAATGGCGTTTATACGCAGAAATACAATTGGTGGCACAGCAAAACCGGTCACATATTCCAAGGACGATATAAATCGATTTTGGTTGAAAAAGAAAACTATCTCTTAGAACTGTGCCGCTATGTGGTTTTGAATCCAGTGCGGGCAAATATGGTTGAAAAGCCGGATGCATGGAAATGGAGCAGCTACGAAGCGACTGCTGGTTTAAAGTCCGTCCCTGATTATCTGACCGTTGGCTGGATTCTGCGGCTGTTCAGTAGCAACAAAAAAGAGGCACAGAGACGATATCGCACATTTGTGAGTGAGGGAATACAGGCGGGCTCGCCATGGGGTGATCTGCAGGGTCAGATACTCCTGGGCGAAGAGGGATTTATAGACAAGTTCAAGGATCATTTAACGGACAAGGAGAAAATTAAAGAAATCCCGCGAGCGCAACGCTATGTGAGCCGGCCACCATTGTCAAAACTTTTCTCGGCAAACGAAAAAATCTCCATGAGAAACAAACATATTTCCACTGCTCTTGTTAAATATGGCTATACGCTGAAAGAGATTGCAGACCATCTCGATATCCACTATACTACGGTCAGCAAGGCGATGAAGGTTAGGTGAATAGTGATAATTCAAGACCTGACCCCATTGATTTCTTTGTGGCCACGTACGCATCGCAGAATCAGCGAGGTGAATTATGTCCAAAGTCTATTTCTCCACCGCACGTACCCTCAGATGGGACTATAGCCACAGTGTTCCGGGAAAACTGGAAACCCTGCTCAATAAAATGAACTTCTCGGAACGGTTCATTGAGGACGAATGGGTCGCCATCAAGATGCATTGGGGCTCTCACGGCGCGTTCCGCATCGTCCCGCCGGTCATGATCCGCAAGGTGGTTAACGCCGTCAAGGCGGCAGGGGGAAAACCCTTTGTCACGGACACGGTCAGGATCATGGGCCTCGACTATATAGAAGTGGCGAACCAGAATGGATTGAACCACCTCTCCTGCGGCGCGCCGGTGGTGCTGGCTGACGGACTCTACGGCAAGGACAGCATCCTGGTCAAGGCTGGGCCGCTCCTCGGGGAGATCGCGGTGGCCTCGGCAATTCATGATACACCGGCCATGGTCGTCTGCTCGCACGTCAAGGGGCACATCAACTCTGGATATGCCGGTGCGCTCAAGAACCTGGCCATGGGCTGCGTAAGCTCCAGCCATCGAAAAGGAGGCTGGAAAAAAGGGCGCGGCGCGATGCACTGCCACGGCGAGATGGGTCTCCAATGGAATGCCGAGAACTGCACCTTCTGCGAGCAGTGCAAGAACATTTGCCCTCTCCACGCCATCGATTTCAAAGAAGGAACATTTGTCGTGGACCAGAACAAGTGCTGGCATTGCGGCCGGTGCAGCAGGGTCTGTCAGGAAGGCGCCCTCACACTTCCCCAGGACGATGTAACGTTCCAGAAAAGCCTTGCCGAATCCGCGGCGGCCGTGCTCTCCACCTTTAAGAAGGGAAAGGTCGTGTATGTCAACTTCCTGTTCCAGATCCAGCCAGAGTGCGACTGCATGCCTGTTGCCGATGTGCCGGTGATCCAGGACCAGGGCATTATGATATCCGACGATATCGTGGCCATTGAGCAGGCATCGCTCGATATGCTCAGGGCCGCCACTCCCCTGCCCCAGTCCGCGGCAGACGAAGCCGGCATCAAGCCCGGTGACGACATCATGTTCAAGCTCAACCCGCGTCCGATGCAGGTCCAGATCGATGAAGCGGAGAGGCTGGGATTGGGAACGAAGAAGTATGAATTGGTGAGCATAGAACCGTGAGAATAACAGTAGACAGAAGTCAGCAGTGAACCGATTACCTGACTCCTGATTCCTGACTTCTGACTTCTGACTCCTGAAAGGTTTTTAAAAAATGTCCAAACGCACAAAGATCATCGCCACCATCGGACCGGCGTCAAGCTCTGCCGCGGTCATTGCAAAGCTCATCCGGGCCGGCATGGACGCGGCAAGACTGAACTTCTCTCATGGCGACTGGAATGACCATACCAGGCGCATCAGGCTCATCCGTCAGGAGGCTGAAAAGGCGGGGAAACAGATCGCCATCATCCTGGACCTGCAGGGCCCGAAGCTGCGTGTGGGAAACATCAAGAACGATGCCGTGACGATCAAGCGGGGAGATTCGATCACGCTCACGACAAAAAAGGTCCTCGGAACAAAAGACCTGGTATCGGTGACCTATCCGCGCCTGGTGAAAGATTTGAAGATCGGCAACCGCGTGCTCCTGGACGACGGCAGGCTCGCGCTCACGGTCCTTTCAAAAAGCACGGCCGGCCTGCGGTGCAAGGTCACCGGCGGCGGCATTCTCAGGAGCCACAAAGGAGTCAACCTGCCGGGAACAATACTTTTGCTTCCCTCTCTCTCCCGTAAGGACAAGGCAGACCTCCGATTCGGAATCGCCCACGATGTGGACTATGTCGCTCTTTCTTTCGTTCGCACCGCCAATGATATCAGCGCCACGCGCCGGTTCCTGAAAGCGCACGGTGCGGACATCCCGGTCATTGCAAAGATAGAAAAACCCCAGGCCATCCACAACCTCGACAAAATCATCCTTGCTTCCGACGGGGTGATGGTCGCCCGGGGGGACCTGGGGGTGGAGATGTCTCCTGAACAGGTGCCGCTGCTCCAGAAAAGGATCATCGAAGCCTGTAACCGGGCTGAAAAGCCGGTCATCACGGCAACACAGATGCTCGAAAGCATGATTGAGAACCCTCAGCCGACGCGGGCCGAAGCGTCGGACGTGGCAAACGCGATCCTCGACGGCACAGACTGTGTCATGCTCTCCGGCGAGACTGCAATGGGGAAATACCCTGTCCAGACCGTCGAGGTCATGGCACGGATCGCTGAGCAGACCGAGGCTTCGGTGGCTCCCCGGGCTCCGAATACCGATCTGTCCGGCCCTGATGAAAGCGTGGCGCATGCGGCATGCCGGGCCGCCGAAGAACAGCATGCAAGGGCCATCGTCACGTTCACGCAATCAGGCTCCACTGCCCTCATGGTCTCGAAGCACCGGCCGAGGATGAGAATCATCGCGCCGACGCCGTTCGACCAGGTCGCCAGAAAGATGTCGCTCTACTGGGGTGTGACCCCCATCCTCCTGAAGAGCAAGCGCACCACCGACGACATGATCGCAAGCGTGGAGCGCGCCATGCTCTTTATCAAGCTGGCCAAAAACCACGACCTGATCGTGATCACCGCGGGCGTACCCATCGGCGTGGCCGGCAGCACGAACATGATGAAAATACATCGAATCGGCGAGGTTAAAAGTCTTGAATCCCGATAAAGGACAAAAAAAAGCCGGGACCTGTATGCAGGTCCCGGCTTCAATCAACAAGATCAAATATCATCACTCCTCCGAGTAGTTCGGGTTCGCCGGTTTTCCGTTCTTTCCCAAATATTCCTGACTGAACGCCGGAATCACGCCCGCCTGGCCATTCTGGGGATGGATCATGAAGCGGTAGGACACGAGTTGTCCAACGGTCTCCATCATATGGTTCCAGCCCTTTTTAAACAGCGAGCATTCGTTATTGTAGCAAACCCAGAGATAAGGTGAATCCCAGTCAAGGTAGCGTGAGTCCATCTGCTCCATGACCTCTTTGCAGTGCGGACAGCTCGGGGCTTCCGTGACCTTCCATTCTTTTGTATCCATCATAAAGACCTCCATCAGTTATGGCACATAATACGACCCCGGCCCCCTGATTGCAATAGTGAATTCATCTCAATAATTCTCAGCCCAGAGTTCAAAGAAGCTCTTGGGATGCAGGCACGTCGGGCACTGATCAGGCGGTTCCGTACCTTCGTGATGATAACCGCAGTTCCTGCAGATCCAGGTCGAGGGTGCATCCTTTTTGAAGACCTTCCCCTTGTTCACATTTTCAAGCAGCTTGAGATACCTTTTTTCGTGCTCTATTTCAACCTTTGAAATATACCTGAATGCCGCCGCCACATCGGGAAAACCTTCGTGCTGGGCAACGTCCGCACCACCGGGATAGAGCTTCGTCCATTCCTCATGCTCCCCCTCCGCCGCGGCTTTCAGGTTCTCGGCCGTAGTGCCGATGCGGCCCTGCCGGAAAGGTCGCCGTAAATTCCACCATTCCTCCTTCGAGGAACTTGAAGAACCGCTTGGCATGCTCCTTCTCGTTCTCAGCGGTCTCGAGGAAGATGGCTGCTATCTGTTCATATCCTTCTTTCTTCGCCGCGCTCGCGAAGAAGGTGTAGCGGTTTCGTGCCTGCGATTCCCCGGCAAACGCCGCAAGCAGATTTTTTTCCGTTTTGGTCCCTTTGAGCTTCATGGTTCCCTCCATCTCCTAACAAGTCCGTCATCCCCGAGTGCTTCTATCGGGAACAGGGTGTTGGCTTTCATTTTTCCGCATCCTTCCGGGCAGCCCCATTCTCGAAATGAGGATGTCGGCCCGCGCAAGCAGAAAGTAGCTGATCCGCTCTTTCAGTTTCTGCGTCCACGGCCTCTTGCGCCACTCTTCAACGCGGATACGGACCGCCTGTTTGAGGTCATCCTCGAAATCCGCGCGGGCCCGTGCTGCGAGTGCCGGGTCGCTCACGACGACCACCAGCTCATAGTTGAAAAATCCGCTCCGGATATCGAGGTTCGCGGAGCCCGCGACGACGGTGTCGCCGGCGACCGCGAGTTTGGCATGCATCATCGACGGGACATATTCCCAGACCTCGACCCCCGCCCGCAGCATCCTGCCGTACAGGCCCCGGGCCGCCCACCGCGCGATCGGAACATCGGTCTTCTGCGAAAAGAGAAGCCGCACCCGCACCCCGCGAATGACCGCGCGTTTGAGCGCCCGCAGCGTCCTGCCGTGCGGATAGAAATAGCCCATGGCAAGATCGATCTCGGAATGCGCATCCTGGATGACCTGGCGGTAGGCGTTTCGGACCGGCCGCATGGGATTCTCCGGCCCGCTTTCAAAGAACCGAACGTTCTTCCCGCCTGCCGTTCTCTTCCTGCGGACAAATCTGAGACGGTGCAAAAAAACCCTGAATGGCGAATCGGCCTCCCCCCGCATTCGAAGGAACGACCGCTTCAGCCAGGCCACGTCTGTTCCGGCGATCTCAAGCATGTTGTCACGCCAGGGCAATTCCCCTCGCGCGCCGCGATAGTATTCGTCGGCAATGTTCATCCCGCCGAGGTAGGCTACACGATCGTCAACAAGAAGCAATTTACGGTGGTTCCTGAAGAACACGACGCCGCGCGCGAGAGGACGGAACCACTTGACCGAGCCGCCCGCGGTGATAAGCCCGTCCCAGAATGTGTTCGGGAGGTACAGGGACCCCCAGGAATCAACGAGCACGTCGACCAGGATCCCTCTTTTGGCGGCGGCCGTGAGATGATCACGAAACTCCCTCCCGGTCTCATCGTCGGCGATAATGTACATCTCGACCGCAATGCAGCGCGATGCCTCCTGTATTGCCGCGAACATGGCAGGGAAGGCCTCTACCCCGTTTTTGAGGAGACGGACGGTGGTCATGAAGGAAACTCAAAATGCAACGTGTAAACTGCAAAATGCAAACTGACAGTGTGCAATCCTCCATCCATTTTTTTTATTTTTGCATTTTGCATTCTGCCTTTTGCATTCACTCACGAATTACACATTCTCGAAGGTGTAATCAACCTTCACTTTCAGGTCTTTTCTGAGTGAATGATACACGGAACAGTACTTCTCCTGCGAAAGCGAGATGCCCCTCTCAATTTTTTTTGCCGTGAGGCCGGTCCCGGTAATGGAAATGACCATCTCGATGGAGGTATAGTACTGGGGCGGCGTGGGGTTGCGCTCTCCCATAATATCCATCTTGTACGACTTGATCTCGACTTTCATTTTTTTGATGAACGACACCATGTCGATCGCCATGCAGCCCGCCAAGCTCAGGAGGAGCGTTTCGGTCGGCGAGCAACCCCACTGCTGCTGGGCGTCGAACTCCACCTCGTATCCGCGGTTTGTCCTGCCCACGAAGATCAGGTCCTTGTCCCAGGTGAGGGTCGCCTTGTTCACCTGTGAAACCTTGGATTTGTAGGCATCGAGAGATTCTTCCAGTTCCTTTATTTCCTTTGATTCGGACACGTGACGACTCCCTTCTATTTTTTTCGTTGTGCGTAACTGCTCAGGTCGTCGCAAGGCGCATGTGCAATAAAGATTGCGCTTCCCGAGCTGATTTCTGTCATTTGGAAAATCCAGGCGTGCGAATACTCATCTATGCCGGTAATACCCATCATCCCGGCGCACGTGCGACAAAGCGAAGTAACTGACCCGAGTAATCACCGTCGCTCTTTGAATTTTTCATTGAGCAGCTGAATAGCCTCGTTTTCTTTGCCCAATTCCGCCTTTAACACATAGGTCTTGATCGCTCCGGCCTCAGCACCGAGCGAAAAGGAATCATAGGTTGCACGAATGCCGCGAGAGCCGAGATAGGTCACGATCTCCAGCATGTAGGAATCATCATAACCGGCCCCGATATCCGCCCTGAAGATCTCAACATACTCGACATCATCCCCGTTCATGGGCTGGTCCGGTGAGCCCTTCTTCCAGACATCGCCGTACTCCCACCCTTCGTCGTCAACGGGATCAGTTCCGGGTTTTGTACTCATAGTGAATAGTAATTGAGAGATGCGTCACTGTCAAATAAAAAATCTTGATACCCTTCAGAACAAGAGGGTTGACAGGAGACCAGACATTGGGTAGTATCCGGTCCATGATAGAAACCATCAGCTTCCTTTTCGGACTGGGCTTCAGCCTCCTTGTCTATTTCCTTTCCATCAGGCCCCTCAACCAGCCTTGGCCAAAAAAAATGCTCTATTTCTTTTTCTCGCTCATCGGGATAACCGGCACTGTTTTCCTGATCGGGGTAATGATGGCCCACATGCTCAGGAAACTGGGGGTCATTTCTTCGCTGTAGTGAAATAATCCGGGGAAGATCAGAATAAATTAGGGGTGGTCCCCTGGTTATAAGACGGAACCTTGACGAGGTATATGTAAAGCTTGTCCTTCAGCCCTTCGTTGTATCGCCTCGTTCAAAGGTCTATCTACTCAAGCGCATCACGCGCGATCTCGCGGACCCCGGGATGGTCGTCATGCAGGCATCTTCGCAGTGCATCGATTGCAGACGCATCCTTGATAATGCCGAGCACCGAAGCGGCGTCCCCCCGCATGGTCGGACTCTCATGTTTCAAAAGCTCGATGATCCCCGGAACCGCCGCCATAAGTTCCTTCCGATGTTCAACAATAAGTTCTTCCACTAGCGCCGTGGCCCCAAGCCTCACCCGGAGGTTCTCATCACCCAACATATCGGGAATGAACCGGTAGAGAGAGTCGTCCTGCTTGAGTAAAGCAATAATATTTTCGAGGAAGCCATTTCCCATGTACTCGATGAGCATGGCCCTCATTTCAATGTCGTTCATAAGAGAAATTATTTATATCAAGTGATCTTATAGTAAATTGCTAGATATTACATCAGTACGATGCGGAAAGCTTCATTTTTTTCGTACTTGAAGATATATGACAGAAAGAAAGTAGTCACTCTCCGAATTATCGTTCAGCAGTCACAATGTTCTTCACTCGCTTCAGCCGGTAGAAGGACTCGCGCTCCCGTTCGCCGATATACTGGGTAATGGTCCGGACCTGTTGCTTGAGGCCGGGCAGGACCATCTCCTCAAGTACCTTGACCCTTCTGGTCGTTCGCATGATCTCCTCCCCAAGCCGCTTGAGCTTGCTCTCGTACTCGGCCAGGTGCAGCATGGACTCCAGCAGCTTTTCAAAGAGCGCGGTCCCCTCTTCAAGGTGCAGGGTGGCGCCGAATTCGTCGTATCCGCGCTTGTCAGGGTCCCTGAGAGGGACATCGTGGAAAAGAATATCTTTATACCGCAGTCCCCAGATGCTTTTTTCTATCACGTCAATACCGAAATCCCGCTCTGTGGCGATAACGATCGACTCAATGTTCTCCCTGCCCTCATGTCCAAGCGACAGCGCAAGTTCGCGGAGCGCCTTGCCGTAGGACTGTCTGATGTCCTCACGGGACCGGAGGAACGGCAGCGTTGCGGCAAGGAACTCCTTGATCAGAGCCTGCTTCCTCGCCTTCAGGATGCTGATGCTGTTCACGACGGAACGGGACTTTTCTTTTAACAGCAGCAGATTCGTGCGCGTAGGATGTATCATCTTTTACCCTACTCCTGACTCCTGACTCCTGACTCCTGACTCCTGACTCCTGACTCCTGACTCCTGACTCCTGACTCTTACACGACCTCCAGTGAGAATTTCTTCATCAGCGCGAGTCCGGCATCAAGGGTTTCCGCCACCGTTCGCCTTGTTCCGCCCTGGCCCACGAACTCTTTTTCAAACGTGTCGGCAAAGTCGAGCATCAGGATGTCCGCTTTGGTCATACCGTCACGGCCCACGATGGCCTCAAGCCTGCGCAGGTCCCGTCCCTTTGCGTAGTATTTATAGAGATGGTTCGAGACCTGCCGGTGATCGGCCCGCGTCCGGCCTTCGCCGATGCCTTTCTGCATGAGCCGCGACAGGCTCGGCAGAACGTCCACGGGCGGGAAGATCCCCTTCTGGTGAAGCTCGCGGGAAAGCACGATCTGGCCTTCGGTGATATACCCCGTCAGGTCCGGGATGGGATGGGTGATGTCGTCCTCGGGCATGGTCACGACCGGCAGCATCGTCACCGAACCCTCGCGGCCGTAGATCCGTCCCGCGCGCTCGTACAGCGACGCCAGGTCCGAGTACATGTAGCCGGGGTACCCGCGCCTGCCGGGAAGCTCCTCCCGTGCGGTCGAAATCTCACGCAGGGCATCGCAGTAGTTCGTCATGTCGGTGATGATCACGAGGATGTCCATGCCCTTTTCAAAGGCGAGATATTCCGCCACGGTCAGCGCGAACCGCGGCGCCAGCAACCGCTCCATCACCGGCTCGTCAGCCATGTTCACGAAGGCCACAAAGCCCGTCCGCATCTCTTCAAGCGTTTTCAGGTAGAAGGAATATTCATGAAAGGTGAGGCCCAGGGCGGCAAAGACCACAATGAACTTTTTTGAGCTGCCGGCAAGGTGCGCGTTCCTCAGGATGGAGGCGACAACCTCCTTGGACGGCAGTCCCGCGCAGGAGAAGACAGGCAGCTTCTGTCCGCGCACGAGCGTATTCAAACCATCGATGGTGGAAAAGCCGGTCTCAATGAAATCCTGCGGCCGGGCACGGGCAGCGGGATTGATCGGCGCGCCGGTGATCGGCATGCGTTTCTCCGGGATGAACATCGGGATGCCGTCCTTGGGCTCACAAGATCCGTTGAAGATCCTTCCTACGATGTCCGGCGAAAGGGGGACCTTCTTGACGGCATCGACAAAAGAGACCGTCGTGTGTTCTATGTCCAGTCCCTGCGTAGCGCCATACACCTCGATCAACGCCGTATCGCCGTCGATCTCGAGGACCTCGGCCTCCAGATGCCGGTTATCCGGGGTATGGATGGTGACCATTTCGCCGATCCTGGCGCTCTGAACGTTCTGCACAAACAAGAGCGGACCGGCTATCGTGGAAATGGTCTGGTATAGGTGTTCGGAAAGACGCATACTCGCAAGCTCCGAATTGCAGTATCTATGATCTACCGCGGAGGCGCGGAGACGCGGAGAAATTCAAATTTAAAAATAATCACGATTCTCTCTGCGCGTTTGCCTAAGTGGCCGCTTTTCTTTTGAAGGCTACTGCGTCTCAGCGGTTAAGTTCGACTTATTGCATGTCCCTCATTATTGATGACTTGGCTGTTGTGATTTTAATATTTCCTCCAGAGAACTCCCCTGTTTCAGTTTCTCGACGGCCTGATCATAGAAATCGAGGATGCCCTTCATGAGCGCGAGCGTCTTCTCGGGAAGAGAGAAGGCATCATCGCTGTAGGCATTCTGCTGGAGGAACTCGGTCCGGATCCGTTCGGCCGTCCGCATCAGCAGGCGATCGGTATCCTGGAGCCCCTCGGCGCCCACGATCTCGGCGACCTCGCGAAGTGATTCCTCCTCCTGCAGGATCTGCCTGCTTCGCTGGAGCAGCACCCCCCACTCCGGTGATATCTTGGTCCGATAGTGCTCCGCCACGTCACTTGCGTAAAGGGAATAACTCTGGAACCAGTTTATCGCAGGATAATGTCTCCGGTGCGCAAGCGCGGTATCGAGCATGAGAAAGGAACCGGTCGTCCTGAGACAGGCCTGCGTGACCGGCTCGGTAAAATCGCCGCCCGGAGGCGATACCGACAAGATCATGCTGAGCGAGCCTATTTTGCCGCTCAGTGTTTCGACCACGCCCGCGCGCTCGAGAAATCCGGACAGCCGCGAGGCAAGGTAGGTCGGATAACCCTCCTCACCAGGCATCTCCTCGAGAGACGCCGATATCTCCCGCAGGGCCTCAGCCCACCGCGACAGGCTGTCCGCGAGGAACAGTACGTGATAGCCCATATCCCGGTAGTACTCTGCCATGGTGACGGCGGTATAGATCGAGGCCTCCCGCGCCGCCACGGGCATGTTCGAAGTATTGACCACCAGGACCGTCCGTTCCCGCAGCGGCCGCTTGGTCCAGGGGTCGCGCAACTCCTCGAATTCGGCGATCATGTCCGCCATCTCGTTCCCGCGCTCGCCGCACCCCACGTAGACCACGATGTCCACATCGGAAAACTTTGCGATAGACTGCTCGAGGATCGTCTTCCCGGTGCCGAACCCGCCCGGAAAGATCGCAGTACCCCCCCGCGCGAGCGGGAAAAGAAAATCAATGCTTCGTTGGCCGGTTATGAGCGGCTGGGCAGGCGCGAATTTCTTCCGGTAGGGCCTCGCGGTCCTCACCGGCCATTCATGACAGCCGGGGATCTCCTTACCGTCTTCAAATTCGCCGAGCGGCTCGTTCAGGCTTATGTCGCCGTCAACAATGGAGGAGACCGTTCCTCCCGCCTCTGAGCCGCACAGGAGATAATGTTTGAAAGACCCCTCTTCAACGTAACCCATAATGGTCCCGAGGGACGGCACGTCGCCTTTCTTCAAGACGGGCGTGAACCTCCAGCGCTTCATATAATCCAGCGCATACATTTCCCTGCCGCCGGTGATAAAGGGCCCCATGACTTCCCTGAGTCGCTCCAGGGGACGCTGAAGCCCGTCGAACATACCGCCCAGGAGGCCGGGGCCCAGGCGCACCGTGAGCGGCATGCCCACACCTTTTACCGGTTCCCCCACTGCAAGCCCGCGGGTGTCCTCATAAACCTGGATCACGGCTTTTTCTCGCTCCAGTCGCACTACTTCTCCGGTAAGCATGACATGGCCCACATACACGCGCTCGTAGAGTTTGAGCCCTTTGAGGTCCACGCTCACGGTCGGTCCTGATATCCGCTGGATCTTTCCGTTCATATTTTTAATCTCACATGATATCCGATCGCCCGCCTGATAAGCCGCGCAGCGTAGTCCTCAACCTCTGCCGGTGGTTTTTCGGGTGACGGGAGCACCAGCAGGATCCCCTGCCACCCCTGCTCGATCTCCCGGAGCCGCTCTTCAGGCATGCCCTGAAGCAGGCGTTCATCGATGATAATGAGCCCGGTGTCGGGCTCTGTCATGGTCTTTTTAAGTGTTTCTTCCGCGTCAACCGCTTTCACGGCATACTGGGGAACGCCGCTCAGGCTGAACCCGTACGACGCATCCGGCGGAGTTATGAAGGAGATCGTTTTCATAAGAAACACCTAACCCGGAACCGAAAGGGCATCTCTCGCAGAGCACGCGGAGGCCGCGGAGTTACGTCAAAACCTTTAAGTCTTGGTTTTAACCCAGAATCTTTTTTAGCTTTTCTCTGCGAACTCTGCGCCTCTGCGAGAAATATTCTTTCCCTTTTGAGCAAAATTTAATTTATAATAAAAGAGTTACCTCACTGCACCAGTTCAGCCGCCACCGCCTCCCGTTCAAGGTCTTTGGTATGATGCAGTATGCTCAGGTTCATCGCCTCGATCGAGCACCGCCACAGATAATCCAGAATAGAAGCAATGCCGAAAGGGTCTCTTCCCTCTTTTCTCAGCCACCGCGTCATGCCGCGGTACAAGGCAAGCTCGATCGATGTCGGGTCCGGCCGTTCCACGGCAACGCCGGTACATTCACGGACCAGCAGGGCCACTGCGGGGAGATCATCCTTCTTCACGATAGTGTTCAACCTCATTTCAGAGATCGTGCCACCGGCAATGAACTCCGGCTTGACCTTGAATCCAAGCCGCAGGTATTTATACAGACCCAAGATATTCCGCGCATCGATGAGCCGGGAAAAGAACACCTTCAGAAGTTGATGGAGATCGGAGTCGATCACTACAGACAGATAGGTTCCGACAAGGCGCTGTTCAACAGCGCGCAGTCCGCCCGATTCCAGAGACTTGCCAAGCCCCGCAAATCGACCCGAGAGAGATGAGAAAAGACGTTCTATCCCGCTCACGGCGGCCGGAAGATCAGGGCTGAACAGGAGCACTTTTTTGACCTCATCAGAGAGAAGGCTCCTGTCAAGAAGCTCGTTGATCGGGCCGGTCTTCTGGTCAACGAGATGTCTGAGGCAAATCAGGATGGTCCTGAGTTCCGTGTACAGGAAAAAAGGAAAAAAGATATCCCGGAGCCCCTGGTTCATCTGCGAATGCACCCACTGGTATTCAGCCGTGAGATTTCTCCAGGCCGCGTCGGCTGTCCTGTCTGTCGGCGGCGGCTCGTACAGCGCGGGCTCGAAGAGAAGCGGCTTCCAATCCCTGATCAGCCGAGACCGTCTGCCCCTGATCCTCGACAACAGATACTCAGCGGGATATCCGGGGTCAAGGCGTTTACTGAGTAGCTCCATCGGATATCTCCTCGTAAGCATCACTGATCAACAGCGGCAGAAGGTCCGCCCATGCCAGTTCCAGCCTCTTCTCGAAGGTGTTGATGACTCTGATCCTTCCATCCGCAATCGCCGCATCCACACCTCCCGAGATCGTCTCCTCGGGCACGATCTCCGCACCGGGAAGAAGCTTTCGGGCAAGTTCGATGTCTGCAGGATGGACCCGCACCCGCTTCCACGGGAGGGCCGGAAGTTCCCGCACAAGTTTTTCAAAGATCGCCGGATAACCGTCATGCCTCAACTGTGCAAGCGACGCATGGACGATCGAGAACAGCCGGTCAGAGAGCCTTTTTTCCGCGGCAAGTCTGACCGCCCGCACCCGGCTTCCTGCCTCCGCGCGGGCCCGTCGGGTTTCCTCGTTCTCGGCAGCGGCAAGCTCATCAGCATAGTGCCTGCTCAATTCCGCGAGCTGTTTGACAAGGGAAGCCTCTCTGGACTCCGCTTCCTGCTCAGCGTCCTTCCGGTGAAGCCGAATACTTTCTTCACCCGCTCTTCGGAGCGACTCGATAAGCTCCCGGGAGCCCATTTTATTTCACCGTGAAGAGGATCATGGTCGATACCACAAAACCGAGGATCACCATGGTCTCGGGAATGGCCACCAGGATCACGATGGTACCGGTAAGCTCCGGCTTTTCCGCAAGCGCCCCGGCCCCTGCTGCCCCGATCTTCGACTGAGCCCAGGCCGTGGCAAGGGCTGTGAGGCCGATGGCAAGCGCAGCGCACAACGCAACGAGAACTTTTTCGAGATTCATATGCACCTCCTTGTATGTAATTGTTACTCTTTTACCACAGAGTCACGGAGAAACATAAATTCCTGACCCGGATCAGCCGAAAGCATAAGGGCGTCTCTCGTAACCTGCTCTTGCGATAACGCGGGCACAGGCAGAGCTCGCGGAGGACGCGGAGTTAAATAAAAATCCTGAAGTCTTGGTTGTAACCCATTATTTTTTAAGCTTTTCTCCGCGAACTCTGAGGAAGTCCTAAGTGGCCGCTTTTCTTTCATAGGCCACCGCGAGAAAATATTTTCCCCATTTTGTTTTTGTATATTATTCATTTTCCTTCGTGACTCCGTTCCTCCGTGGTGAAATCCTTCATTTCTTGAGCGGCTCGAACTTCCTTCCTCCATGCTCCATGAACTTGCTGAAGAACTCAACGTAATGGAGCCTGAGCGAGTGTATCGTCGGCGAGAACACGCCGAGAATGATATTGAGCACATGGATAAGGCCGGCCACAAAAATGCCGGTCACGATGTCGCCGGTCAGGCCGCCCAGATTGTTCGCGACAAAGGCGAGCAGCACCGACGTGAGCCCGATCGCCATGATACGGACATAGGAAATGATGTTTCCAATGCTTTTTAAAAGCTCAAGCGGGGCCAGCAGTCCTCCGGTAAAGAACAGGAGCGGCGTCAAGAACAGGATGGCGATGATGACCGGCCGTGAAAGATATGCGGGGAAGACCCCGAAGAAGGATGCGAGAACAACGATCAGGCCCAGGATCATGGCGATGCTCAGGAGCTTGTATGCCGCCTCTTTTTTTTTCTTCTTCTTGAAGCCCGTGATAACGCCGAAAACAAGTCCGAGGAGCACGTGGCCAACGCCCACGGCAAGGGCAAAGAAGATCATGGGGACGATCGCGGTCCTGCGTTCAACGCAGAGCGGCTGCATATGGAAAAGCCGTTCAGGGACGTCGCCGAAGAATTCTCCGAACAGAACGCCGAAGAACATCGCGTACAGAGAAGCGACCATCAATATCCTGGCCCCATCCCTGACATATTTCTGACGTCTGAATTTCCTTATCAGGAAGAATGAAAGTGCAGCGAGAAACAGGCCATATCCCGCGTCACCGAGGATCATCCCGAAGAAGACCGGGAAAAAAATGCCAATGAACGGGGTCGGATCGTAGGAGGTATAGGCCGGCAGCGGCAGCATGCTCGTGAAGATCTCGAAGGGCTTAAAGTAAGGAGGGTTTTTCAGGATGATCGGTACGTGGTCCAGGTCTTCTTCGCGAAGCTCCTTCTCCGCCAGTACGACATCCCCGTGAAATGCCTCCGCCAGGTCCGCTCTTGCCTTCTTCACGTTCTGTGCAGCCATCCAGCCGTTGATGAAGAAACACATCCGCGTTTCAAACGCCGCCGCCGTCGTGAACAGTACGGACAGGCGGTCATCGATCCATTCCCGCACGCTGCGGTAGATCGGCGTCCATTGCCGGGCAAATTGGGAAAGCCCGGCATTGATCCGCTCGAGCTCCGCGGAGACCTCCGCGATCCTCTTCTTGACGTAGCTCACTTTTTCCGTGAAACTGAGACCTGCAAACGAGGGGGGGAAGATAAGCTCGGGCACCTGCTCATCGCTCAGGGTCTTTTTCACCTTGTCGGCAATGTTCTTTTCCACCGTAATAAGCCCCACAAGCGTACCATCCCCTGCTGTCTCGGTTACGAGTTCATATTTCCAGTCGGTGATGCGCGAGAGAGCTTCCTTGAGATGGTCCACCATGTCGGGCTCCCGTATGGTCAGGCCGATGAAATCAATGTCCGGTGTTTCTTCAACCCTTTCGATGAGAGGCGCGAGAGTGCCCAGAAATACGGCATATCGCCCGAGTTCCTGTTGCTCTTTCTGAAGCAATTCCTTCCGCCCGATCTTGTCCGTGATCAGGACACGGTGCCGCTCGACGATCGCAGCCACGGAATCAATGACCGGCCGCGGATCGAGGTAACTGTTCCTGACTTGCAGCTTGGGAAGCTGAGACAACAACTCCCCGATCTTGGTACGGAGTTCCTCGAGAAACAGGCGTTCAAATACCGACTTTTCATCAAGCATAAACGAGCGAATATCCTCCTCATGGCCTTCTTCGATAAAACCCACGGTTGCCGGTTCGATCTGAAATACACCAAGGTTGCGCAGGCAGGCAAGCACCTCCTGAAGCAGGTCTTTCGCCCCAACGATCTCGACCTTTGCCATGCGGACGATCATGAGACACCCGGCAGGATTGTATGAATATGGTGCGCCACAATTCGTGCCAACGTATCGGTTTCGAGACGCGCGATCCGGTCAGCCTGCTCTTCAGCCTGCTTCACCAAAGCATCGGCCCGGGTCGCCGCTTCCCGCGCCAACGTTTCCCGTGCCTGCCGGAATGAGGCCGCAAGCTCTTCCTCCTCTCTGGCCCGGCGTTCATCTATTTCCCGTCTGCGGGTCTCAATCCAGGCACGCGTCATCTCCTGCGCCTGCTCGAGAGATTGCTGGATCTCCTTTTCCACGCCGATGATTTCCCGCAGAATATTGTGTTCCATATTTATATTCTATCAGATTAATTATATTTTCGAGCTTCTTCCAACTGTTTACAACATTTTGTTTATTTTACGTATTTTATTATAGGGAAAATAGAATATGCCGCTTCCCCGTCCATGCATGGCCTGTATCCTCCGGTGCGAGTTCTGTTTCACTGCTGAACATGTCCAGTACCGGCAGCATGCTATTTTTTTTATAGTTGTCTGGCAGGGCTCTCTTGTGATAGGCTATAAATATCGGGGGGGGGTTCATGGTGACCTTTAATGGAGTAAACCATCTGGCCCTGGCCACGGGCAACATGGACGAAACCATCAGGTTTTGGAGGGATCTGCTTGGGATGCGGTTGATCGCCGGGCTCGGCAAGCCGGGCTACCGGCAGTACTTTTTTGAGATCTCCCGGCATGACATGATCACCTTCTTTGAATGGCCGGGGATCGAACCAGTTGTTGAAAAGGAGCATGGGAGACCGGTACGCGGGCCTTTCATCTTCGACCACGTCTCGATCGGCCTGGAGACCGAAGATGACCTTTGGCAGCTCAAGGACCGGATTAACGCGGCCGGCATCTGGGTATCCGAGGTCATTGACCACGGCTTCATCCACTCGATCTATTCGTATGATCCGAACGGCATCCCCGTTGAGTTCAGCTACCATGTGACAGGAACAAATGTACGTGACCAACCGTTAATGGCGGACCGGGAGCCTACACCGGCCGCGCAGGAAGGATCGGAACCACAATTCGAAAAATGGCCGCGCGTTGACAAACCAACGCCAGTAAACGAGCGAAAGGTTTATCCCGGTGCGGGAAGCGAGCTGTTTCATGGAAAAAAGAAAACGTAAAAAGATTTTAGCCGCAGAATACCCCTACTTCACAGACTTTGCAGACACTCGGAGCGGAAAATATGCTCGACGTCATTATTGCCGGCGCAGGACCTGCCGGTTCCACCTGCGCCCGTGAATGCGCCCGGGAGGGGCTCAAGACCCTCCTCCTGGACAAGGACCCCTTCCCGAGATCAAAACCTTGCGGCGGCGCGGTCTCCCAACATGCCCTCTCCCTCCTTGACTTTACTCTGCCCGAGCACATTATCGAAAAAGAATGTTTTGGCGCACGGGTGCACTACGGCGGCAGAAGTATTGAAATGCAGAGTAAATACCGATATGCAGTACTCGTGAGCCGTGAACGTTTCGATTCTTTTCTTGCTGAAAAGGCCGTTGAGGGCAAGGCGCGGTTCGTGACGGGAGAAAAGGTCGTTGCCGTCCAGGAAGCAGGCGACGGCGTGACCGTCGTCAGCGAGAAGGCAACCTACCAGTCACGTTTCCTCATCGGGGCAGACGGTATTCACAGCCGTGTAGCTCTCGCACTGAGGCGGCCGCTTGGCAAGTCTGAGATGGCCCTTGCCCTGGTCTCGCGCGTCCCTGCGGACGACGACATGATAGACCGACGCCAAAACAGGACACTTGACATGCATTTCGGCATTGCACCTCAGGGATATGGATGGCTGTTCCCTCATCGGGGGTATTACTCGGTGGGCATGATGGGTCTTGCCTCAATGGTTGAGGACCCCAAAACAATGTTGTCCGATTACGCTCATGCCTTGGGCATGGACCTCTCTGCTGTACAGGGTCACTTTATTCCATTGGGCGGTACAAAAAGGAATGTTGCATCAAACAGGATCCTGCTGGTCGGCGACGCGGCCGGGTTTGCGGACCCTTTTCTCGGCGAAGGGATAGCGCATGCCGTCCTCTCCGGCCAGCTGGCCGCACGGGCGATCATTGACAGCATAAGGGACAAAAGAAGTCCCGCCTCGGCAGCAGCCCGCTATCGCCGGGAAAGCGAACAGCACATAAGAAAAAACCTGGTGGTAGCGCTCCGCATGACAAAGCTGCTTGACAGATATCCTGATCTCTTCCTTCGCATCTTCTTCGATCAACCAAGGGCACTGGAACGCTATCTGGACGTCGTAGGCGGCAGGATCGAGTACCGGTACTTTCAGCAATGGTTGCTCCTTCGAACGCCCTGGTATCTGCTATCAAGCTTTATCTCGAAGGCCGGGAAATGATATTCGTTTCAATTCAGGGGCCGTCATTGCGCGCGTTGCGATTTTGTGAGAGATAAGCCTGCCTTTCATCAGGTACGAATCAAATTCTTCACTACAGGGGATAGATTTTCTCGCGGAGGCGCGGAGTTCGCGGAGAAAAACTCAACAATGTTCAAGATTAAAAACAAGACTGATTCATTATGATTTATTACAAGATCATCAAGGCTGAGGTTTTAGTTTAACTCCGCGTTCTGCGTACTCTGCGAGAGAGACGCCCTTTTTAGTTCTGACTTGACCGGGTCAGGACTTGGCGTTTTCTTGTATCTCAAACAACGGCTCGTGGATCGACTCTCCCTTGCAAAGCGGGCACTTGCCGGGCTTCTTCAGCCACTCCCGCTTTGAAAACTCAAATCAGCACTTCTTACATTCCGCAGGAGTGACAACCAGATGCCTCCCCGATGGTGTACTCGATTTCCTGATATGCTCAAGATGACCGTAGACCTCCTTTTCGGAGATCCTGACAGCCGCTGACAGCTCCCTGGCGGACCGTGGCCCCTCTCACAGCGCAGACACGATCTCGTGACGGATCGCATCATGCATCTTCACAGGAACAAATGGTTCTTTCGGTTTCTCTTTCATCGATGCCCCTGGATAACATTATCTGGATAACATTATATCGTAAAATCGAATACGTAATCCTGTCTTTTACCCATTGTTCAAAATCGTGCTATATTTGTATAATTAACGTTTGTCCTCTCCCCCGAACCTTCTTTCATGTCCCCCATCCTTGACAGAGCCCTGTTCTTTGCTACAATTGAACTATGATACGCTTTTTTGCCGTTTCCGGAGAGAACTGCCGCGATTGTCACGGTCAGAAAGGCGCGCGAGGATTCATAGACCCGAAGGCCTTTTCAGAATCAGTGCACGGCGTTTTCGAATGCACCAAATGTCACGTCAGCATCGCCTCATACGCGCACGGCAAGGTCGCGAAGTTGAACTGCGGCATCTGCCACTTCCTGCATGCAGTTGGTGCGGTTTCTTTAACGGGGTAAATCGTGAACAAGACCGAAGTGCTGTGCGACAGGGACAGGGCAATGCTTGCCGCATTCAGCAAACGCGCGTTCGCACACATCACCGGCCGGTCGCTCAAGGCCCTGCCTCTTCCCTTTGTCAGCGAATATATGAACGCGAATATCATGAAAGAGGTTGAAAAGGACCGGATCATCATTGAGCAGGCGGCGGCCGCTTTCAAGGCCGGTACACGCATTGAAGAACTGGCAGTGGACGATATTATTGAAATGACCAGGACCGTGGACAAGGTCTTCGTCAAAGGGCTCATGATCCCGTCGCTGGTGATCAAGGTGAGATATGAAGACATCGCGGATATCAGAAAAAAGAGGATCAGATGCCTTGCAAAAGCGGTCTTCAGCCTGATGGATAATTGGACGGATTCGCTCTCATTCGAGACCAGGATACGGCAGGTCTATTCTGAGCAGGAATTCAAAGCAATCATGACCGAGTTCCTCCATTTATACAATCAGGAAGTCAGGGCGCTCAGCAGATCGATCAAATTCCTGAATCTCTTCAGCACGGCAATCGAGTTCTTTGCCGACATCATCTTTGAGGTCATGGAAGCGGCGGCAAAAGAGCAGACGGCGGATTGCTTAATAAATATATTCGGAGAGAAAAGCGATGCCTAAGCCGGACCTCATACTGCTTCATCCACCGAGCGTTTTCAAGTTCAGAGAGCTGCCTCTCTTCTTCGGTCCGGTCAGTGATGTCGTGCCCTCGTCGGCAATATTTGAGATCTATCCCATCGGGTTCCTCACCCTGTCCGACTACCTTGACCGGCACGGCATATCGGTGCGGATCATCAATATTGCCTTGAAAATGCTCCGGAACGCGTCATTCGATCCGGGGCCGTATATCCAGCGGCTTGATGCCATGGCCTTCGGGATCGACCTCCACTGGCTCCCCCATGTAGACGGCAGCCTGAGCCTGGCAGAGCTCGTCAAAAAACACCATCCGGACACCCCGGTCATCCTCGGCGGACTCAGCGCAACCTATTATCACGAAGAGATCATGCGCGACTATCCTTTTGTGGACTTTATCGTCTGCGGCGACTCCACCGAGGAACCACTCCGTCAGCTCATGGAAGCGATCCGTTCCGGTTCAGGGTATGAGAACGTACAGAACCTGGTCTGGCGGGACAGGACGGGAAGCATGAGGGTGAATGATCGGACCTTTCAACCGAAGGACCTTGATTACGTCAACTTCAATTACCCCCATCTCCTGAAGATGGCGATCAAATATCTCGATCCGACCAGTTCCATCCCGTTCAAGTACTGGCTCAGTTATCCGGTCACCGCCATCTTCTCGGTGCGGGGATGCGGTCACAACTGCGGCACCTGCGGAGGCTCCCTTTCCGCCTTCAACAAGGTCTGCATGAGAAAACAACCCATCTTCCGGTCCCCGGAACTCGTTGTAGAGGATATCCGCACCATCGCCGAATACACGGGCGCGCCCATGATCGTGCTGGGCGACCTGCTCCAGGCCGGACGGGATTACAGCAACCGTTTCCTGAACGCCATAAAGAAGCACCGCATCAGGAACGAGATCTGCATCGAGTTCTTCAGCCCCCCGCCCGTTGATTTCCTCGAAAAGGTCGCAGATTCAATAACAAACTTCAACGTCGAGATATCGCCGGAATCACACGATGTCGCCGTCAGAAAGACCTTCGGGAAGGACTACAGCAACGCGGCGCTGGAACAGATGATCGAAACGCTCATTCGCCTCGGGTGCAACCGGATCGACCTCTTCTTCATGGTCGGACTTCCCCATCAGGACTACGCATCGGTCATGGAGACCGTGAAATACTGCGGTTCTCTCCTTGCGCATTACGGCGGCAATGGAACGCGGGGCAGGGTCCTCCCCCTGCTTGCGCCGCTTGCGCCCTTCATCGATCCCGGCAGCAGCATCTTTGAGGACCCGGAAAAATACGGATATCGTTTCTTCTCCCGGACCTTGAAAGAACACCGGCAGGCCATGCTGATGCCGAGCTGGAAATATTCGCTGAACTACGAGACGAAATGGATGACGCGCGATGAGATAGTGAAGGCCACCTATGACGGGGCGCTGGCACTCCTCGAGCTGAAGGAGCGGTATGGGGCAATCAAAGCAGGGAATGCGTCGAGGGTGCGGGACCATCTCCAGCGTGCGATGCGGTTGAACGAAAAGATCACTGACCCGGGAAATATCGACGATGCGCTGCGCGAAGAGATCTTCAGCCTGAACACCGTGGACTCCATCAGCGGCAAGCACGAACTCGACTGGTCAATCAAGGGGTGGAAGGTGAATGTGCTGAGCTTGTTAAAACTGCTGTTAAAACCCGCAAAAAAAGACCCCGGCAAGCCGCTCCTGCCGTTCACGGGCAATGAACCTTAAAAGAGTATTTAGACACGGAAGAATCGGATTCAACATATGATAAAAGCGGATTAATATAGAGTCTATCTTCGTTATAGCCCGTCAGCCTCCGTGTGAAGCGCTTTTCTGGTAAATAAAAATCCGATGTTGTCCGACTCTTGTCCGCATTTATCCGTGGCAAATGCCGTATCCAGGATGGTCCCGCATATTGCCGGACGACTGATGCCGCACTCCTGTCTCAGAACAATCCTTACAACTTGAGCACATTTTTAAAAAACCTGTTCATGATAAGACCACCGGCAGCGCCAATCACAGCGCCAAAACCAGCCAGGAACACCATCACCATGGCGAGAACGAGCCCGACCGCGAAAACGTTCTGTCCCCATGCCGGTCCGAACATCCTGGTCACATCCTTGGCTGCCGCGTCCCACCAGGTCCCCTGCAAAGAACCGGAGAGGAAAGTATCCATGGACAGCGCCGTCCCAAGCGTAGCCAGGGCGCCGATTGCCGCACCGATGATGACCGCCTTTTTAAGTCCTGGATCGCTCATCGCGCTCCTCCTCCCCTGGCCCGCGCCCTTTGGCCGCGACTAATTCCAAATCAAACAATTTTTCAGATTCCGGAGGATAGCAACCAGACGTTCCGGTTGCATCCTTCCAGCTATTACGATTCAGTGCTGCCAGCGAGGCTCGTGTAGATGAACAAGGGGATCGCTAGCCCCCTCGATAACACCGAAAATCCGTTATTGAATAGCCCCATAGATAACACCGGATTTGCGGCGTTCTCTAGTTTAGCAATGATTATGCCATGTTGGTTTCAATACTCAAGACAAAAATATATTCCTGATTCACGGCGATGTCCGGTCAATCCGGATCAGTTCATACTGCCTTTTTCCAGCAGATCATAGATCGCCGTATAAAGACGCCACCCTCCCAGGGCATACCGTTGGTACAAATGGTACAGTGCGCTTGCCGACGGCTCGAAAGGGCCGCTGTGCATGAGCTGCGGCAGGAGCGCAAGATGTACCTGACTCTTGTCGACCACGGCATCGGCAAGCCTCATGCTCTCCGTATAGGGGATGGAATAATCATCAATCCCGTGGATAATGATGAATGAGGCTTTGATATATTTTATCGCCCGTGACGGAGACAGCTGATAGACATATTCCCTCACCCGCAACGGGAGGTTCTCATAGAGCGGGGTGAAGCGTTCCTGGTCAATATTAACGAGAAAAGCATGAAGCGCCTTGCCCTCCGGACCGAGGGATTTTGCAAGCGATTCGGCGGCTGCAATCTCGTATCGGTTCCGCTTTTCGACGATCGTCCTGAACTTTTCGCGGTCATCTGACGAACGCAGAAGATCGAGATTCTTGTATGCGAGCATCCATCTGAGCGAGGATTCCGGCCTGACGTATCCCCGATATCCCCCGTACTCATAAACACCGGTCAGCGCGAAGGACAGCACATTGCGGAGGTCGTAATACCCTCCGACGGTAGCGACCACGCTGACCTTGTCGCGTATCCGCGGGTCCGCCGAGGCCAGCAGCAGAGGCCCCGCCCCGCAACTTATGCCCATCATGCCCCCTCGAGATCCGGCATGCACCAACCCGCTCAGGTACAGGAAGCTTTGGACGATGTCCTCGGCGTCGGTAATCCTGATCCGAAGGGTCTTCACGCCCTCGAGATCGGGAACCAGGACAAGGAATCCTGCCCGCGCCAGATCTTTGGCCAGGAGCACGAGTCGTTCATCATCCTTGCCCAGCGGGTTCACGCCGTGAACGAGGAGCAGCGGGAACTGTCTGCCTCGCCGGTGAGGACGATAGAGATCGGCGTGAATTATCCGACCCCCGTTCCGAACCATCACCTTCGTCTTCATCGGTCCGTCGATGAGTTTCCCCATTATGGCCTTCTCCGGGGAACGCACGCTGTCGATAAGGATGAGAAGGCTCAGGCACCCCCGCTTGATCTGGGCGGAAAACAGGAATCCGATGATGACAAGCGCGGAAAAGAAGATGATCTTTTTCATGATAACAAACCTTCAGCCATCATCGGCTTTATTCTGTCTTCTGTCGTCTTGCTCCTGATGTCAACCCCCGGACCCAGTACGCTTTATTTCAATATCACTCCGGTCTTGCGGGACCACAGCAGCAGGTCCAGGTGGTCCATGTCGATGCCGATCTCTTTGGCGAATTGTTCAAGCTTTGTCTCGATCGCGAGGTAGCCCGCGCGCGTCGTCGGACGCATACGCGAGCTGATCACCCCCATCTCGCGGAGGCTGTTCAGAATGTGTTTGTCAAGAATAGCATAGCCGGGAAAACCGATATTGCGGAGAAAATGGCTCGCTTCTTTATATCCTATCCCTTTTATGCCCTTGTTCTTCGCGAAAAAATCGCGACGGGCGTCGCGACATTCGAAAGAACCGATCAACCGTTTGAGCTTCCGCCCGCATGTCTCATCGAGATATTCCCTTGTATGGACGATGTAGGACGGCCGCAGGCGCCAGAACCTGACGCTGTGCGCTCGTGCGCGCTGCCGGAGTTCCTTCTCGGTGCCGCTTCTGAGGATATCCTTGAGCGCCTGCACCGTGCGCATGCCCATTTTCGCGCTGCTGCCCGCGGTGAGGATACAGTAGCAGAGTTCTTCGAAGATCGCCCGGTCGCCCTTCTCGTACACTTTCCTGAACTCGGCGAGCCGTTGAACAATCAGTGGTTTTTTTATCCGGTAGTCCCGCCTCAGCTCGTTAATGAGTTCTCTTCCAGGCATTATAACCGCCCTTCAGGTTGATGCAGTTCTTGTAACCCATGCCCATCAGCCGCTTGATGGCCCAGATGCTCCGGTTGCCGTTCTGACAATACACGACCAGCTCTTTGTCCTTTTTGAGCTTCTTGATCTTGTCACCGATGTCCGACAACGGCACGTGAACCGAACCCGGGATGTGCCCTCTCTCGTATTCCTTGTCCGTGCTGACATCGAGAATTATCATGCCCTTTTTCCGATCGAGCTCCTTCGGCGAGATCTGCCGGATCCCCCAGCGTCCCATAACACCGAACAATTTGAAAATAAGATAGATCGCGATTATGCTTATCAGTATCGTTGATGCTGTATCCAAGATGACCCCCTCCTATAGGCCCGGAGTGCAGCCAATCCCGCCTTCGATTGTGCTGTTCCGAACTCTGAACTGTTCGACTCATGCTCATTGATCCGACTTTGCCCGCATCGTGAGCCGGTCAAACGACATCGCGAGTGTCAGTCGAATGATCCGAACTACGAACGCTGTGCTCCGGACTCTGAAATTCCGTGCTCTTCGCCGCTACCGGCAGTTCTATCGTGAACCGCGCGCCGCGCGGGTCGTTCTGTGACACGCTGATCATACCGCTGTGGTCCTTGATGATCCTGAGAACGATAGCCAGGCCCAGTCCGCTCTTCTTCTTCTTTCGTGAAAAATCCGGCTGGAACAGCTTTGGCACATCCTCAGCCGCTATTCCCGGCCCTTCATCGGCGATATCGATCTGCGCCATGCCGGAAGAGGCCATCTTCGCCGTAACCAGGATCTTGCCCTTGCCCTCCATGGCCTCCACCGCGTTTTCAAAAAGATTAATGAATACCCGTTTGATCTGCTCACGGTCAAGGAAGACCTCCGGCAGGTCCGGCATGATGTCCTTCACGAACACAATATCCCTGTGCGCACCGCTGTAAAGCTGCACCACGCTCTCAAGCACCGGCGCGAGAGGTTGAAGTGTCGGGTTAGAGCTCGGCATGCGGGCGAAGTTCGCGAACTCGTCCACGAGCTTCCGCAGGCCGTCGGCCTCGTGTACGATTGTCAGGCTGCACTCGTCGAAGACGGCATTGAAATCCGGGGCGCCTTCCGCGTGTTTCTTGCGCAGCCGCTCGGCGGAAAGCTTGATGGGGGTGAGCGGGTTCTTGAACTCGTGGGCGATCCGTCTCGCCACGTCCTGCCAGGTCTCTGCCTTCTTGGCGCGCAGCAGTTCCGTGAGGTCATCGAAGGTGATGACCGAGCCGATGGGTGTTCCGCTGCCGTCCCTGAGAGTGGAGATGCGCATCCGGAGGGTCAGCATCCTGCCCCGCACGTTGAGCGATAATTCCTCCTCTGCGCGGCCCTGACCCTGCTCAAGCTTGCGGAACAGACTGCGTATCGGATCCAGCTCGAGGAACCCGAAGGCCTCGTCGTACCGCTTGCCGAGCACGTCCTGCTCCTGGATGCCGATGATCTCCGATGCCGATTGGTTGACCGTCGTGATCCTCCCTCCCCGGTCAATGGACACGACCCCGGTCTCGATATTCGAGAGTATCGTCTTCTTGTAGTTGATCTCCTGCTCGACCTGCTCCCGGGAGTACTGGAGGTCATGGGTCATCTTGTTGAACGAGGCGATCAGAACCCCTACCTCGTCATCGGACTTTTCATCGATCCGGTAATCGAACCTGCCCGCCGCCACCGCTGCGGTCCCCTCGGCCAGCTTCCTGATCGGCACCGTGATGCCGGCCGCCACGCGAAGCGCCACCCAGATCGCTGCGAGGAGAAGCGCCAGCGTGACAGAAAGGAAAGCGAGCCGGTAAGACAGCTTTATCGGGTCTTTCTTGCTGAACGCCGACCGGTACTGTGCATACCCTTCTCGAATACTATCCGACTTTGCAGCCAGGCTCTCGGGAATATAAAAACTGACGGCGACCGCCGCAGCAACTCGCTTTCCTTCTCCTGATGGTAAAGGTTCGTAAAGCGGGACGATTGCCCGCATGATGTCGCCCTTCCTCGGCGACCCCGTCACATCTGCCGCCTCCTCTCCCGCAAAGGCCCTGTCCACGAGATCGGCAGACGTCTGGGTAAAGGTTTTCGGGGGATACTGACGCGTAACAACGACCACTGCCCGCTCGCGGGGGGAAGTGAAAAGTTCGATCGAGCCCAGGCCGTACTCCACGGCCTTCCTCGTCAGATAATCCTTGAGCACCTGATTCTCGAACTGGGGCAAGAGCCTGGCGTCGGCCATCTGACTGCTGATCTGTCTGCTGAAAACAGTGGCCTCTTTCTGGAGACGATTGTAATACTCCTGGGCGACCGAGACCGAGTCCTTAAGTGAGTTCTCGATCCTGAGGCTGAAAAGTCGTTCGATGCTCCTGGTGAATATCCCGCTCCCGATCAAAAAGAGGAGCACCGGCGGAATGAACGACAGGCTGACGAAGGCGAAGACCAGTTTGGTCCTGAACCGCGCCCCCAGCACTCCCTGTCTCCGCTCCATCCAGAGTTTCCAAAGACTCCGGGCCATCATAAAGATGACCGCTGCCAGGAGCAGGATGTTCGCATTGATGAGTATGAAGATCAGGATATTGTCGGATAGCGGTCCTTCAAAACCGCGGTATTGGAGCTCAAGCACAATGGCGAGAGCGGTCAGGAGGAGAAAAGAAACGAGATAGAGCACGCCCCTCCACCCGCCATTGCCCTCTTGAGTGATCAACCTCATAGTATCGGAAGAATACCAAAAAGACCCGCCAAAAGCAAGGTCTGGTTTTGGCCGTTGTTTGATTAATTCTCTTGACAAACAAGAGGTTTCTCGTATATCTTCTAAGAAAATAATCCGCAAGAAGACCCGATCCCCGTTCACCGGGGAGGATGACGGAAAAGAAAAAACTATCAGTTGCCGGGAACATAAGGAGGCAGGAATGACCACACGGTGGAAACACTCCATACTATCGCTTTATATCGTTCTTATCCCCATGCTCTTCTCCTGCGCTTCTCATATCCAGCAAGATAAAGAAGGAGTACCTCCTGCGGCGGCTGCGCCGCAGGTTGAGGCGCCTGCGCCTGTAGCAGAATCCGCGGTAGTCGAGCCCGCGCCCGCAATACCGGAATCCGCGCCCTCTGCGACCGCCCCTGCAGCAATAGAAATTGCGCCCGTTGAGCCGGCGCCCGCGGCAATGGAAACCGAGGCGGTCGAGCCCGGACCCGCAATGGAACTTCACCCCTATACCATCAAAAAGGGAGACACTCTCTGGGACATCGCAAATGCTTTTTTCAAAGACCCCTTCCTTTGGCCTTTCATCTGGAAGGCAAACCCGGCCGTCACCAACCCGGACCTCATCTTCGCCGGGAACAAACTGATAATCCCCGGTCTCGCGCCGATCCAACAGGCATTGCAGGCTGAAGCAGCGCCGACGGAGCCGGCTGCCGAAAAGCAGGAACCCGCCAAAGAGGCGGCGCCCGTCGAAGGGCTCGAGTCAGCCCATGTTACCAGCCCGAAACCGGTCCCCCCCGGTGCTGCCGAGGAGATGCCGGCAGGGGGAAACAGACTCATCATGCCCGAGGAGCAGATCTATCCTATTATCGACAAATACGCCATGCTCAGTGCGGGTTTCGTGAGTGATGAAAAAACAGGAGACATCATCTCCGGGTCGCCGGAGAATGGCAAATCAGTTTTCGGTTACGATGACATCGTGTATGTCTCGATGCGCGATGCCGAAAATGTAAAGATCGGGGACAAGTTTCTCGTTTATACCCACAAACAAGATGTCAAACACCCCAAAACAGGCAAGAACTTCGGGAAACTCATCAAGGGACTCGGCATACTCCAGATCACGGCCAAGGACCCCGCAGCGAAAGTTCTTACCGCGCGGATTACGCTCTCCTTCGATGAGATGGAAAAAGGCAACATGCTGACCCCCTATCAGGAGCCGACGCTTATCTATTATTCATCGCAAAAGAAGGCCAAGGACATTTCGGGCTATATTCTCGAAGTAATGGACAGGCGCAGCATCAATGCCCAGACCGATGTCGTGTATCTTGACAAGGGCACTGCGGACGGTGTTGAACCCGGAGACCGATTTATCGTATATGACGAACCAACCAAGCGGGGCTTCCCGCGAAAAGTGATCGGTGAAGTACAAGTGATCCTTGTGAAAGAGAAGACCTCGACCGCGGTAGTTAAAAAAAGCTCCGAGCCCATGGGCAGAGGCAATGCTGTTGCTTTCGAACAATAGGGTCTGGCATGCTGCCAGGCGTATTTTCCGGGTCTTTTCCGCTGGAGTGGCCGGGTTTTACTTGGATTTACGGATGAAAAGCAGATATTTCAGCAAAGACCGACAGCCGCTATTTGATTGTCGGTGACGCATTCGGATCGAAGGGATTCGTTCTCACGGCAAACGAGAACAGGTATGGGTAGTCGTGCTTCAGATGTCTCATGTAGGCAAGCCATTCGACAATGAGGATGGCATAGGCCCGCTTGATATCTCCGGCTATGTGCATGCCGTCCGCCGGCGGCAGATTCCGCAAGTCTTCGCGTACAGCCAGTTCCTCGGACAGATGGAACACCGCCCAGAGAAGTTCGGTAAAGGTCTCGTGCTCGAGCAGGTTTGGATTCTCGAGCAATCCGAGCAGAAATTTCCGCTTCCCCGTTAAAATGGTTTTGAGCGCCTCCAGATCACTGCCGGCATACTGTATCCCGAATTCATTGCCGCGAACCCGCTTGATAACAGCCGCAAACTGTCGGTCCGTCCAGTCCCCCTGTATCAAAAGCTCTTCTCTGATCCCGTCGATATTCTGATCGAACGCTGCGAATGACCTGAGAAGCGTTGTCCCCACCTCGCTGAAGAACGTTCCGATGACCATGTTCAGTTTGTTCAACATCGAGAGCTTCTCGCGCACATTCAGCAGTTGGTTCAGGATCAGGGTGACCAGCAGGACCTGAATCGGGATAAAAGCGAGGTCCTGAAACAAGTAAAAGTACGTATCTCGCGGCGAATGAAAGATCCTGATCTGGACATCGTACAGGATGACCGACACTGCCACCAGCATTATTCCTAATATAATCTGCCATTTTACGCGATTCATCCCCGGTCTCCCTCACCGTATAGAAACAATCAGGATTCTGATATACCCCGCATGAAAAATCAACCGACGACTACTTCATAAAGAGAAAAAAACCGTTTAAGAAATACAGCAGGCCGAAGACACCGGCCCCCATGCCGATGAACCAGAAAAACTTCTTTTTCATTAGCGCTGCGATGGACGAGAGAAGGATAGCGATCTGCAGGAACATTGCGGCCAGGCCGAATGCACCTGAGTGTATCTGGGCATCGTCGCGCCGCTTTTCCAGTCCCTCTGCCTTGGTCTTTATCTCTTCCTTTTCCTTTTCGTACCGGTCTATCTTCTCCTTGTATGCTGATATCCGCTTTTCGTAATCAGCTGCCAGCGCGCGGGACATTCCTTTGTTCATCTTGAGGTCCATCTCGAACTTCTCCCGCTGCAGATCATAGACATATTCCTTAATGCTCTTGGACTGGTAATAGGCCCATTGGTCCGAGGCCTGGGCCTGGTACATTACCGAACGGGTCGAGAACCCGCCGCCTTTGAGCGTCGAGAGCGTTGCGCACACGGCAAAGATCACCGTGGTGAGCGCGAGATAACTGAGCCATGTTTCTTTCTTGTCTTCAGCCATAAAAGACCTCCGGTAACTGAAATGATGATTGAGAGGTCACATACTACCCAAAATCGACGGAGGAGTCAACAAAACCCTGCCATAAAGCAGACCGGTTCGTTGAAATCTCCGGGAGAACATGATACATTCAAATCAGGGGAACAGGGACATGATCATCGGCGTACCCAGGGAGATCAAGATCGAGGAATTCCGCGTAGGACTGACGCCGGTCGGCGTGCGGGAGTTGGTGCGGGGTGGTCACACGGTCCTGGTGGAAACGGATGCCGGAGAGGGGAGCGGATTCCTCAATGATTCTTACCGTAAGGCGGGCGCGGAAACAGGACCGAGGGAAACGGTCTATAATAGGGCCGAACTGATCGTGAAAGTCAAGGAGCCTGTTTCGTCTGAATATCCCCTGCTGCGCGAAGGCGTCGCCCTCTTCACCTATCTCCACCTCGCGCCCAACCCGGAACTGACAGGACTGCTGCTCGCTAAATTGGCGACAGGCCTCGCGTATGAGACGCTTGAACGCGGCGGCAAACTCCCGCTCCTTGCCCCCATGAGCGAGATCGCCGGCAGAATGGCGCCGCTCATGGCCGCGTTCTATCTCCAGAAGTTCAAAGGCGGCTCCGGCGTCCTTCCCACGGGCGTCTCAGGCGTACGACCGGGAAAGATCGTGGTCCTCGGCGCAGGCGTGGTCGGCACAAACGCTGCCCGTGTCGGTATGGGGTTGGGCATGGAAACCGTCGTGATCAACCGGGATACGACCGGCCTGCAGCGGATAGATGAGCTGTTCAAGGGTCGCGTAAGGACGCTGCCAATGACCGCCCACGCGCTGGAGGAGGAGATCGTGGACGCCGATATCATCGTCGGCGCGGTGCTCGTTCCCGGCGGCAGGACGCCGGTCCTGATCACGAGGGAAATGCTCGGCACTATGAAGAAGGGCTCGGTGATCGTGGATGTATCCGTGGACCAGGGCGGGTGCGTCGAGACCTCTCGGCCCACAACCCATGATGATCCCGTGTTCGTCGTGGACGGCATCGTGCATTACTGCGTGGCCAACATGCCGGGCGCCTATCCCCGCACCTCTACCCTGGCGCTCACGAACGCGACGCTCCCGTATATAAAATTACTGGCGAACATGGGGATCGAAAAAGCAATAGCTCAATCCGCCGAGATCAGAAGTGCGTTGAACACCTATCAGGGTAAGATCATGAACACGGCACTCGCGGAGTCAATAGGGGCAAGAGGAACGTGAAAACTTCCACATTTAAATCCAATAACGAAATGTAGATATCACCAATAATCATGCAGTGGTGTTGACGAAAATTCAATGCAGAATACTGCGTGAAAAAGTGCATATGAACGCGTGGATCGCGCGCCGCCTTTTCGGCGCATCGGTAAGGTTATTTTTTGATTGCTTCAGAAACCTTCCCGATCACTTCAACCAACGGCACCTACAAACATGCAATCGAGGTCAGATGAACTTTCTGTAAGATTAGGGTTAAAAGCGGCAGCTAAGCGGTCAGTGCGTAGCACCATCCGTCTCGTGATCATATAGATATTTTTGCCGCAGATTTTCTCATTACCAATTTGAGCCTGTTCTTGGCCACAGAGTCCCTCGATGTATGTAGTCCAAAATGGACAAGCCGAGCAAAACGAATTACTCAATATAAGCGACGATCCGTGTTATTCTCCCGTAACTATCCGGTTTATTTAAACAACTTTTTCTCTACAAAATGGCATCGCATTTGCAACTTTGGTAGTATGGAAATCACCGGCGCATATTGTCATTCACCACAAGGATTTCCACTTGACTCACATAGATACCCAATGTATTGTGCCAGTTGAGTGAAGGAGATCGCCTATTCAACCGGGATATCAATGCTGTTGTAGACATTATGAGAATTGGCAATTCGAAGGTGAGGGATCATGAGTGGAATCGTCGGATATGTTGGGAAAAAGAATTCTTTGCAGCTTCTCTTTGATGGCCTTACCCGTTTGGAGTACCGTGGTTATGATTCGTCAGGTATTGCATTTAAGAACGGATCGGGAATCGAGGTTTACAAAACTCCGGGCAAGCTGAAGGACCTCCAGAAGATACTGCCGAACCCATTACCGGCTATTACGATAGGTATCGGCCACACGCGATGGGCCACCCATGGGGCGCCATCTGTAGCCAATGCCCATCCGCACACCGTAAAAGGCGTCTCTGTGGTACACAACGGCATCATTGAAAATTACCGCGAGCTAAGGAGCGAACTGGCGTCTGCAGGACATGTTTTCACATCCCAGACGGACACGGAGGTTGTACCTCAGCTCATTACTCGCTATCTCGACCGCGGTCTTCCGACCGAGGAGGCGATCCGGCGAGCGATCGCTCACCTTCGCGGGGCTTATGCTCTGGGGATCATACACGAGGGCACGCCGGATACGCTGTTCGCGGTCCGGAACAACAGCCCGCTCGTCATTGGAATAGGCACGGATGCACAGTACCTCGCGTCCGATGTTGCCGCGCTCCTCCCCTATACGAAGAACTTCATTCATCTTGAAGACCGGCAAATGGCCGTACTTACGAGCAGTGGCGTCGATCTAAAGCATGCCGAATCTCTGGAGACTCTGCAGCTTGAAGGGAAAATCGTAACAGTCGACTGGACGCCTGCAATGGCCGAGAAGCAGGGATACGATCACTTCATGCTCAAAGAGATATACGAGCAACCCCAGGGTGTCATGGATACCCTGCGGGAGTGGACCGACGACACGAACAGTCTCATGGAAGAGATGGGCTTCGCGGGTGCCATCAAGGATCTCAGGCGGATCCATATCGCAGCCTGCGGTACGTCGTACCATGCAGGTCTCGTAGGCCGATACATGATCGAGAAGTTCGTGCACATCCCCGTGGCCGTGGACATTGCCTCGGAGTTCCGGGACATGTGCCCGATCATCCCGAAAGGAACTGCACTCATCACCATTACGCAGTCCGGAGAAACGGCCGATACCGTCGCAGCACAGCGCGAAGCGAAGAAAAAAGGAGCGAGGACCTTGACGATCTGCAATGTCGTCGGCAGCACGACCACGCGCGAGGCTGATTCGGTCCTTTACACGCGCGCGGGGCAGGAGATCGGAGTGGTATCCACCAAGGCCTTCACCGCCCAGCTCGCCGCCCTGAGCCTCCTGGGTATTGCCCTGGGGACCAGGAAAGGCAAGCTTAGCGCCCTCGAGATCCAGACGCTCAGACCATTCCTGCTCGATCTGCCGAGGCTCATTCGACAGGCGCTCCAAACCGATGAAAAGGTTAGGGAGATCGCACAGACCCTGGCGAACGCGAAAAGCATGCTGTACGTCGGCCGGGGGATCAACTATCCCGTTGCGCTCGAAGGCGCTCTCAAGATGAAGGAACTCGCCTACATTCACGCGGATGGATATCCGGTGGGAGAAATGAAGCATGGCCCCATCGCGCTGATCGAGGACGGGGTTCCCGTTGTATTCCTGGCAACGATCGACGGCCTGCATGAAAAGATCCTGTCGAACATCGCGGAGGTGAAAGCGATGGGAGGAAGGATCATTGTGGTCACGGATTCACCCGCCGCCTTCCGCGACACGGTGGATGACATGATCGTAGTGCCGTCGACACATCCTGCGCTCGTTCCTTTTGTCACCGTTGTACCGCTGCAGCTCCTTGCATATCATGTCGCAGTGATCAAAGGCTGTAATGTAGACCGGCCGAGGAATTTGTCCAAAAGCATAACCGTCGATGACAAGTGCCAGAATATCGGTTGCAGCTATTCCCGATATTGCCGCAAAAGCATATCCTGCGTGGCTATCACGCCGGATCAGAAAAAGAGCATCGCTAACAGCGTGGCCCGGATGACAAATGTCAGTAACTGGGCGCAATTGTCCCTTTCCAGCCTGCTTGAATCCAGCGGGCAGCAACTGCAGAAAGAAGTACACAGGGAACAGGCCTCGAAGGGGTTAGGTACCTGCTTCGAGTCTCCATACTAGTGACAAGCGCTGCTTGACTCTCGGCGCAGTAATGGCTCTAGCCGACAAGGAGGGGCTCTGAAGACCATATTATCTGCCATACGGGCAGCATTTGCGATCGTTCTGATGCTGGTGGGTTTTGCAGCCGGCTTTCTTTTCGGTCGGGCGGACCATCGGATTTCCTTTTTTTGGCATGATTTCTCCTTGTTGACTCCAGCCAATCGTGACTTAAATCACATCAAAAATTCATGCACTTCCCTATAATGAAGTTACTCATGAGGGTTGCTTATGGCGTTATTCATTGGTCTTAAAAAATATTCAGTAGCGTTATTTTTCATCATGATCTGCGCATATGCTTCTCTCGCTGCAGCGAATGACCCGGGCGTGTCTAATACGGTAGCCCAGACAATTCATCCAGCGGATGACTCTCCCCAAAAAATCTCCCTAGGGATTAACAGCGACTGTTTCACTGGCTATTTCACTAAATTCAGAAGTGTGAGCGCCGCTCTCGAACGCAAGGATATGCCTATCGTCTCGGTGAGTGAATCCTTTGAAGATACCGTTGCCATTACACTCCACAAAGACGGCGATAAGGGCATATGGAGTCTTGCTCCGTCGCTCGGCAAATATAGTTTTAACTTATTGGATGATATCAAGAATTTTCAGGTGGTGCTGAAGTACAGGTTCTAGTCAGGAATCATTTTCATCATTGTTTCTTTTTCTGATCACGCAGGATTACAGCATTTTTCCGGGATCCCCCCTGGCAATTCCTAATTGAAACGCGCACATAAATTTCTTACGAAAACAGTGCAATCTTCAGAAGAACATCGCACTTCTTCCGTCATTAATAATCAGGGTTCATGAATTTTGTGACAGGCAAGACATTGTTCCTTCGGAGGATGAGTAGTTTTCAACGGTGCCTGCTTGCCCGGCGCATGACAGGTTACACAGCTTTCCAGCAGCGTTATAGTACGCTGGTGAATAGTATCGTCGGGGATATACGGGGCCTTTTTACCCCGCGATGAAATAAAGAAAAGAACGGCGACGATGACACCGGCTACCAATATTAACGACCATGTACTTTTCATGTTACCCCTCTTTTGACCCTTCTCTTTCCTGCTTTGCTACATCGTGTTAAGAAGCTTGTAATACTCCTTTATCGTTCGAATGGATGCCAGCGTTGATTGGAACAATATCCAGCTGAGCGCAAGGATCACGATCGTGAGCCCGATCTTCCATCCGCGCGCCGTATTGGGACGCCACCAGATCAGCGGCAATGCCAGGGGACCCACGGTGCAAACCGCTATGATAATGAATGATTTTCGGAAATACCATTTGATCGTCGTAGATAGGCGGGAGGACGCATTGAGGAATTCGCCGCAGTGCCTGCACTTGATCGCCGCGTCTTGGATCTCTTCAGCACAAAAAGGGCACTTCTTCATAACTCATTTCCCTGGTCGAACTCGGCGGACGAACAGCGTATCCTTCCACAAACACGATATCAGATATATCTGATAAAAACAAGTAGCTTGCAATAAAAAAGCCCCTCGATCGAGGGGCTTTTGATGCGGACCTTGCCTTGGACCTCTTTATTCCCAACCCTCTGCAACAACCTTCTTCGCCCTCTTATGCGGGAATTTTTCCATCAGCTTGCCGATCGGCAATTTTTCGTCTCCCGCTCTCATGAAATGGAGCAGTGTCACTGATGCCCAGTAATCATGGTAATACTCCGTTCCCTCAAGCTGGACAGGCACACCCTTGTCATTCACGCGATGACAGGCGGAGCAGGTGACCGGTCCCGCGTATTTCCCGTCGGGGCTGAACTGGAGCGCCTGCTGATGCGACGTGACGTCGACGCTCCCGTCCGGCCCTTCATCACGAACAGGGTACAGCCCGTGGATCGATTCGTGGCAGGACTGGCAGGCGATGGAACCGTGAGCCTTCGAGTATCGATAGAGAGAATATTTGTTCGGCTGGTCGATCGGGAAGTAGGTCCCGCCCTCGCTTTCGACAAACGGCGCAAGGTGGCAGTCGGCGCAGTGCGGCTCACCCGCAGCAAGCCACCAGTCCTTGCCCGCCGAAGCACCGTCATAGGGCACGGGATCGCCTTCCTTCGCGTTCCAGGCGAGGAGCTTGAGCTTCCCCGCGCTGTCCTTGGATGCCTTTACAAGCGTCGCTCCCGTATGTTTCCCGTAGTATGATAACAGCGGATTTCCCTCGGCCCCGACAACGGGATCGGCGAAATAGGTCCTGAATTTTTTCTTATCGCCGTTAGCCACGGCCTTCATGATCTTCGCGAGCGGTTTATCCCGCAAGGTCTTGCCCTCCTGGGTTGCGGCATTCGTGAGATCATCGTAGTTGTACAGCTCGTGAGCAAGCTGGTTATGGCAGTTGGAGCAGTACAGGCCCCTCATTTCCTTGATCGGCTTTCCCCTCTCGTCCTTCATGCTCACTTCCTTGAGATACCACGTCCCGATCTTGTTCAGGAAGAAGGGAGGCTTGACCGCGGGGTTCGTGTGCGCGTCCCTCCTCAGGTAGCATCCTCCTCCGGCAACGCGCAGATCGGAGTTCGTGAAACGCGGATTTCCTTCCTTGTCCAGGATCCAGTAGGGATTCGTTTCATCGTTCATCTTTTCCTGCTGCCAGTGAGTGGGATGACAGGCCTGGCAGCTCTGGGTCCTTCCCGCCTTGTCCGGCATGGGGACGAACGACGCATGGGCCGCGTGGATCGCCTCGGTGAGGGGCTTGGCCTTTACCGCTTTGTATCCGGTAGCCGTCGGCCGCGGCGACTGGAGGTTGCCGCTGACATTGTCGCCGTGGCAGTCGGCGCAATTCACCGGCCCCACTGAGCCGAGCCGGTTGAAGGCCACACCTGGATTATAATCCTTGAGGAAGGCCGTTCCATTGAACTTGTCGTGCAGTTCAAGGACGTTGATGGACGATTCTGACAGCCGGGCCATGAACTCCGACATGTCGGGATAGTTCTTCTTCCAGTAGGCGTACTCCTTGTCGAACAGGGTCAGACCATCCTTCCGTGACATTCGGGCGGCCTTTCCCTCACGCGAGTGACAGTCGTAACAGTTCGGAAGGTCCACGGGATTCGTGCCGAAAAATTCGACCGGCTTTCCATTCGCCATGACCGGCTTGCCGCTCTTATCGTCGAGCCTGACCAGGGAGTATTGAAAGGGCTGAAAGTCTTTTTGCGAGATTGTGCGCATGGTCCCTTTTCTCCTGCTGTCGTTGAATGCCGTAAGGGGGAGACCCAGCGCATCCCAGAGATAGGACGCCGTGAGCGTAAGCTGTATGTTCCTGACCTCGGGGATCAAGGAATCGGTAAAGACCTTGTTCCCGCCCGTGCTTCCTGCATAGGCCAGAGAGCCTCCGGCGAGACTCTTACCGGTAGGGCCCGCATCCATCGGTACCTGGATCTGTTTTCCCACGAAGAGCCGTTTCGCATCCGACCAGTCGGGAGGGATCGTCCCTTCGAGATCCTTGTATATGAAGAGGTGCGTCCACACATAGTTCGCCATGGAATCACCGGGACCGTTCATTCTGCCGTTCCCGTACACGTCCTTCGGCACCTGCCAGAACTTCATCTTGTTGCCTTCGCTATAGCTGTTGTCCCTGACCGAGTACGTGAGCGATAAGCCGTCGTCCGGCGACAGGAGATGGGGAACTTCCCCTTTCATCGCGGTCCTGACGGCCTGGGCCTGGATGCTGTTGTAGGGCGGGATGACGCAGCAGTAGGAAATGTCGAAGCCCACGCAGTGCATGCCAAGTTCATAGTTGATGAATATGGCGTAGGGGTCCCGCGGGTCATAGAGCGTCACGGACTTTCCCGAGCTGTCCTTGACCGGGATCTGATTTAAGGCTGAAAGCTGGAACCGCGGCGTTCCGTCGCCGGCGCCGCCCTGTTGCGAGCCGGCAAAAGGAGGATAACCGATGATGAACGCGGCTGACAACAAAAACAGAAACACAGTACTGAAAATCTTTTTTCTTTTCATGACAACACCCCCTCATCTTGGATGGTTTGCAAATGCATTGATTTCGGTTAGACAGAGATCCGCTTCTGAAAAGAACTTATAAAAAATACCTGACAGAAACGCCGTATTTAACTATCCCAAATAATTATCGAGTCCTGATACTATAGTATCTAGTTGATGAATTTGCTCCTTACTGCAGAAGGTCTTATTTTTACTATAGCAGATATGATAGGGAGTGGTTTGGCCGGAATGTCAAAAATGCATGGTGTTTATATTTTTGATAAAAGTATGCACGAAGAACGAGAGCAACCTGCTTGAAGCCCGACAAGGCCGCGTTCAAATCCTTACTGATCACTGCTATGCTTCGGATATTGGGCGAATTCCAGAATAATTCCATCAGGACCGTAAAAATATACCAGCTTCTTTCCGGTTTTTTCCCAGACCTGGATGCTGCTTTGGAATTCGACTCCTTCGGCCTCGAGACGCTTGACCTCCTCTTCAATATCGTCCACGGCAAAGGCCATATGACGAAACCCGAGCTGATTCGGTTTGCTCAACCCGGGGTCCCTTCCCCCGACCGGCGAGTAGTACTGTATCAATTCTACCTTCGTCGCGGAACCGGGCAAAGACAAGCCGACGAATTCAGCATCGAAATCGGGAAGACCTGTGACGATGGTGAACCGCTCACCTGAAATACGTGAGGATATCTCTTCTTTGAAACCGAGTTTCATGAAAAAATCTTTTGCCTTCTGAAGGTCGCTCACAACGACGTTGATATGGTCCAGTTTTTTTATCATGTTTAATTCCTTATTCCGGAATTTAGCGGGCCGGTCGATTGATCCCCTCAGGTATCGCGAAGCGGATCCCTGCTCTTCCCGTCGAGAAAGTCTTTGTACAGCTTATAATGCGCGGTCTCTTCATAGTGCGTCTTGTTTATCCGAACATCGTCAAAACTGTAAATGACGGCTCCGGGACACGCCAAAAGAAGCGGAGAATGGGTCGCCAGGATGAATTGAGCCTGACCGGTCCTGCTTAACGTGTCCAGCAGCTGAAGCAGCTCCAGCTGGCTGCGCGGCGAAAGCGCTGTTTCGGGTTCATCGACCAGATAAAGGCCTTTCCGCTGATACCGGCTCTTGAAAAACGACATGACCGACTGGCCATGCGACTGTGTCATCAAAGACCTGCCTCCGAAGTATTCAAGCTGCCCGGGATCATTTGCAGCCCACTCATCGAGCAGTTGGGCAAAATGATGAAAGATGTCGGAACCGAAAAACGAACCGGGGACCGGATCAGCCGTCCATTCGACCGACAAACAATGATGGAATTTGTCCTCATAGGGATTGTATTGATAGCGTTTCCTGTCCTGGTCACGCCAGATGTAAATACCGCACGCCTGCGATATCGCTTCCAGAAGGGTTGATTTCCCCGTACCGTTCTCGCCGACGAACAGGGTGACCGGCGTGCTGAATGAGATGGTTTGAGCAAGGCGAAAAATGGGGAGGTTAAAGGGGTATCGATCCCCGTCAGGATATTTTTCCGGATGAAGTGTTACGCTTTTTAGATGCAATGAGCACATTCCTTTTTGACATCAGGTCAACAGCAACTGATTATCCTTCGACCTGCTCTCCCCCACGCTCGAGACAGTGATCGCCGGCCTGCCGAGCACCGGGCATTTGGCCTCGCAGATGCCGCAGCCTATGCAGAGTTCAAGGTCCACGCGTGGCTGCTGCAGGGTCAGGACTCTTCCCTTGCGGTCGCGCACCTGAACCTTCTCGAACCAGATGGCCTTCTTTGGCGTGGGACAAACCTCTTCGCACATGATGCACGGCGTGGCATGTGCCCAGGGAAGACAGCGTCCTTTATCGATCATCGCGAGACCAAGCTTGACCTTGGATTTTTCGTCGAGCGTGAGCTTTTTGATCGCTCCGGTCGGGCAGACCTGTCCGCACAGCGTGCAGCGGTATTCGCAATACCCGATGCGCGGCACGAGCACGGGAGACCAGACGCCTTCCACGCCCGCTTCCAGCAGCGTGGGTTGAAGTCCGTTCGTGGTACAGACCTTCATGCACTCACCGCACTTCACGCACCGCTTGAGGAACTCTTTTTCCTCGAGCGATCCCGGCGGACGAATGAGCCCGGGGTTCCTGGAATTCGCCTTGGTAAGCGGCGTAATGCGCAGGAACGGAACAACCGCTATTCCGCCGATCACAGACGTGACGATCCTTCTCCTGCCGAGGTCCATGGCCGCTGTCGGCTTCTTCCTGCTGAAACCGAAACTGACCGCGTTCTGCGGGCAGACATCGTCGCAATTCCAGCAGGTGAGACATTCCGTGTCCTTCCATTTTTCTTTTTGATCAGGCGACGCGTTCCCCTGGCAGACCGTGCCGCAGGCCCCGCACTCCGTGCAATCCTCGCTCACGGAGCGTTTGAGCAGCGAGAACCTCGACAAAAGACCGAGGAGCGCGCCGAGCGGACACAAGTACTTGCACCAGAACCTTTTCTCGATCAAGTTCAGACCGAGGACGACGAAGAAGATCGTGCCGATGAGAACGTTCTGATTGTAGAAGGACTGCTCAAAGGAAAGCACGGTCTTCTTCAGGAGGGTGAAGACCGGTTCGGAGAGGGCCGCGGCGCCGAGAGGATTTGACGCATAGATCGTGTCGAAGGCCGCGCGTATCCCGTAATTGAAGGTCGGGTAGACGCCAATGGAGAACGAACGAATAAGGAGAGACAACGGGTCCATGATCCCGACGGGCTGGAGCGTGAAGATTGCCGATGCGATCATACCGGTCAGGATATAATATTTGATCCGGTACCAGCCCCTGCCCCGGTGAGCAGCCGCCTTTTTTCTGATCGAACCAACCATATTGTTCAGCGTGCCGAGCGGACATGCCCACCCGCAGAATACCCTGCCGAAGAGAAGCGTGATGATCATGGTGATGATCGAGAAGTAGAACGCCTTTGCCGCGGCATGGGCGGAGAGGAGCGTTGAAACGAGAATAAGCGGGTCAAAATCGAGAAAAAGCCGCACGGGATAGCCGAGTTCATCATTCCCCTTGGACTCGGTCTGGATGAAAAGGAAGAGAAAGAGGAGGAGGAATAATCCCTGTACGAGCCTGCGCGCGTTTTTAATGGTAACGAATCGCATGGTCTTTCATCGTTCGGATACCTCTCCTAATCACCGCACCTATTGATCCCACCTGGCCGCGGAGGTATTGGAAAGGTTATCACTTGCACCAACTTTTGCCAGTGTGGCTAAACCTGCAATTTTTTAATCTTCAACTTATTCAGATCCATCTGCCCGAGCCCAAGCTTGTGGCCGATCGTCACATATCCAAGATCGCTCCCTTTCATGCCGAACAACGTGGCGCCGTAGGAGTCGATCGCGACCGGGTCGAACCCGACGATGACGGTATCAAGCTTCTTCACATCGGCAAGGCTGCCGCCCTGGGGACCGTTGGCCGTCAGGATGCGCACGGCATCAAGGATCGTGAGCGTGGGCTTGATCTTCATGGAGAGGTCGACCAGGCTTTCGTCCAGCTTCTGGTGGATCTGTCTCCGCGACCCGCCCATAACGCCCATCCAGTTCTTCATGGACATCGTGAGCTTCGCAAGACCGTGGTGCTTCGCGATCGGGATGTTGATCACCTTGTCCGCCTCAAAGACATCGGTATACAGCGGCCAGGACTTGAGCGCAACTCCCCTGATATCCATGTCCTTGAACTTCCGTTCGTCCATATAATCCACATCCGCTCCCAATGCCTTTGCTGCGGACGCGATGCCGCTCTGGACGTAGCACCGCCGGGGATCGTTCACCGGCCGGTCGAAGACCTTCACTTTTTTGGCCCCCGCCTCAAAGCAGAGTTTAACCACGGCCGCGACCACCTCGGGGTTCGTATTCCCGGCCTGTTCAGGCGTCCGGTCCCACCCGATGTTCGGCTTTATGACGACGATATCGCCCCGGGAGATGAACTTCTTGATCCCGCCCATAGCGTCAAGCGCCGCCATCACGATCTTCTCGGGAGACGCTCCGTGCGCCACGACAAGGTCCGGCCTGGCCGTTTTCTCAGCAGCCTCGGCAAAGGCGTTTAATCCATTGGGGAGAGAAAATCCCGCACCGGTCAAAGCCGCAAGTTTAATAAACGTTCTTCTGTCCACAGGTCACCTCACCTTTCCCCTGGCAAGCGATGCGAAAATGCCTCCGAAACAGAGCCCCGAGAAGATCATGAACGCGGTTTTCATGCTCAAAAGAAATTGCGGATAGTATTCAGGTGTGATGCGCGCGCTCCCGATGGACAGCGAGAATACGACCATGGCGATGCCCATGCTCAGCATCTGTCCGATCAAGCGCATGGTGCCAAGAGTAGATGAGCCCACACCATAGAACTTTTTCTCGATGGAACTCATCACCGCGTTCGTGTTCGGCGACGAGAACAAGGCGAACCCGAAGCCCAGGAGCATCAATCCCGTAACGATGAATCCGATGTGAGCCTCCCGGTCAATGAACGTGAACAGGAACAAACCTGCAACCGTAAAGCCCATACCGATGGAAGCAACGACCCTTGGTTCCATTCTATCAGAAAGTCTGCCGGCAAAGGGAGAAAAGATGGCCATGACCACGGGCTGGGAGATCAGGATCATGCCGGCGTGCTGGGGTGTAAAACCCTTGATATACTGGAGATAGAGGCTCAGGAGGAACGTGACGGCATACGTGGCGCTGTAATTAATCAGCGCCGCAAGATTGGAAAAAGCAAAGGCAGGGTTGCGGAAGAAGAGATCCATGTTCAGAGAGAGGACTCGCCGCCCTTCTGTCCCAGACAACGAAGAGCAGGCACCCGACTGAGCCGACAAGAATGGACCATACCCCGGAAATTGCAGGCAGGAGAGAAAGCCCGTACATGAACGCGACAAGGGTAAAGGCATAGAAGAGAGAGCCGATGGCATCGAACTTCTCTCCCTGTGCCTCAGCCCACTCCCTGTTCAGCTTTGCGACGACTAGATAGATCACGAACAATCCCAGCGGAACATTCACCAGGAAGATGCTTCTCCATCCGAACTGATAGGTCAGAAATCCCCCGATGACGGGACCGAGCGAGAGTCCGAGGTAGACGGCAGCCACATTGATCCCGAGCACACGCCCGCGCTCGGAAGCGGGAAACACCGAGGTCAGGATCGCCATGCCGGTCCCGAAGATCATCGCGCTCCCGAACCCCTGCAGGACACGGAGCGAGATAAGCACCGCGGCTGACGGGGAAAAGGCAAGAGCGAGCGAAGAAAGCGTAAATATCCACATGCCGTAAGCGAAAACCTTCTTCCGGCCGTGGATGTCCGCCAGCCTCCCGAAGGGGACCAGGAACATGGCCGCGGACAGGATGTACGATGCGGGGACCCAGCCCATGAGCACGGCGCTCATCTGGAATTCTTTCCCGATTGCAGGGAGTGCGATATTGATGGACGAGACCATGAAGGGGGTGAGGAAAGAGGCGAATGTTGCTATAAGAAGGGCCGAACGTTTTAGGGAGGTGTCGTTCATAATCGGTGTTGTGGGACGTAAAGAGCAGGGACCACCCTACCTGAATTTATTGATGATGAACAGGACCAGGCTGATGATAATGCTGATAACAATGCTCGTGGCCAGAGGGAAGTAAAACGTATAATTTTCTTTTTTGATCAAGATATCTCCGGGAAGCTTTCCCACAAATGGCAATCGCGGTAAGACCAGAATCGCGAGGCCGACCAGGATCAGGACCACCCCGATGATAATTATAACCTTGGCCGTCTCTCCCATGACAACGCCCCTGCCCCGAACAAGCCGGGAAATCTTTTAGCCATAGAATTCATGTCAGGCTCAAAGAAAAACCAGCTCAATTGTCTGAATATGATTCATTCTTCCAGTTTTGTGTCCTTGGCCTGTACCCGGCGCTTACGAGTGCGCATGCAAGAGTGCAGGGTATGCTTTTTGCGGCAAAATATTCTTTTCCTTTTGACTAGAATTTGACTTCGTAGAAAACTACTCCGTGAAGAAATCGAGTATTTTGGCGAGCGTAACGCGCATTTCCCGCCGGGGCACGATCGCATCGATCATGCCGTGCTCCTGCAGGAACTCTGCCCGCTGGAACCCGGCCGGCAGCTGCTGCTTGATCGTCTGTTCGATCACGGTGGGTCCGGCAAAACCGATGCGGCTCTTCGGCTCCGCGATGATGATATCCCCGAGCATGGCAAAGCTTGCCGTGACCCCGCCGAAGGTAGGATCGGTGAGCACCGAGATGAAAGGAAGACCGGCCTCGCCCAGCCTCGCCGCAGCGGCAGAGGTCTTCGCCATCTGCATGAGCGAAAGGATCCCCTCCTGCATCCGTGCGCCGCCGGACGAAGCCACTGACACGAAGGGCGTCCTTTTTTCGATGGCGCGCTCAATGGCACGGGTGATCTTCTCACCCACCACCGAGCCCATGCTGCCGCCCATGAATTCGAAGTCCATGACCACCAGTGACACGGACTTCCCGCCTATCTTTGCCTCGCCGGAAATGATCGCGTCCTTGAGCCCTGTCTTCTTGCGGCTGCTCTTCAGCTTGTCCTTGTAGTCTTTAAAGTTAAGGAAATCTCTTGGCGAAAGCCCGTCCTCCACTTCGAGAAAGCTGCCCTCGTCCACCAGATACGGGAGGCGCTCCGAAGCCGAGATGCGAAAGTGGTAGTCGCACTTGGGGCAGACCTTGAAATTCTTATCCACCTCTTTGCGGTAGATAATTTCCTTGCAATTGTCGCACTTGACCCAGAGCCCTTCGGGAATTTTCACCTTTTTTGCCGGTGTTTCCGGTGTGGTGCCCCCGGGTCGTTCTTTTTTAAACCAAGCCATAGTTCTCCTGCAAAGACTAAATTCGAACTTCTAAATTCTGAACAATATCAAATGAGTAAAATTCAGATCGTTTTGAATGCTTGTATCAGGCATCTGTGTCGAACTTCGTCCTTGGAATTTCGACATTGTGTTAAAATTTATACGTCTTCCCTTCCTGCAGAACCTTCACATTTTTCCGGCCCAGGGCCATCAATTCGCTGATCACCTTCTTTTTATGGACAGGCTTTATGTGGCAGATGTAGACCGGCACGTCGTTGTCTATCCGCGCCTTCATGAGGTCCTGATGCAGCTGTCGAGGGGTAAAGTGGCCGCTCAGACTGGCGAGGCCCTCAAGTCTGTTCGGGAACGACGTATCGACGATGATTGCGTTGAGATTCTCTGCTTTGGCTGCTTCCTTCCAGAGTCCTTCGTTCGGACCGGTATCGGCGCTGTAGATGAACGCCGACCTGCCGTCGCTCACAAGGAAGCCGACGGCGGGGACCGGATGGTTCATGGGGACCGCCTTTACCTTCAATCCGGCGATGTTCACCGTCCTCCCAACCGGCATCGGAACATAGGTCAACACCGGATCCTTAGAGGTCGGTAATCTCGTGAAGTCCGGCCAGATGAGGCCGTTCATCAGGTGTTTTCTGATGGCCTCGATGACCCCGGGTATCGCCCGGATATTCACCGGCCTTTTAATGCGACCGATGATGTTGTCGGCCAGGAACAGGAGCGACTTGATATGATCGAGATGGGTATGACTGATCAGGATGTCAGTGATCTTGAGCTGCGCGGAGAGGGTGAGCGCCGCGGTAATGGTCCCTGCGTCCAGCATCATCACATCATTAACGAGGAACCCCGCCGGATTGTGCCCTATTGCTTCAGATCCGGAGCAGCCCAGTACTTTTACCTTCACACATCCTCCCTCTTGCTATTCTTTTACTCTGCCAGAAAACAGAGATCACGACCGGCTGCTGTTTATCCTTGACGGTCAGGAGTCGAGTTCGTTCACCCGTATGAGATCCTTCATCCTGGCACGGGGGATATTCCGATATGATGATATGATTATTGTACTGTCTTGTCAAGACGCTCTACCTTTTTCTCTCTGCGGCTTTTATTTAACCTTTCCGTTCGCCGCGTCCAAGCAGTACCCCCTGTTTCAGCGCCTTCACGAAAGCCACAACGCGGGATACGAGCTCCTCATTGCCGATGTTCTCTTCGATCACCCTCACGAGCGCGCTGCCCACGATCACCCCGTCGGCGCCCCACATGGCAACCTGCGCAGCCTGGTCAGGCGAGGAGATGCCGAACCCGACGGCAACCGGTTTGTCGGTCACGGGTTTGATCCTGAGCAGGGCGTCCTTGATCGAGTTCTGGACTGCGAGTGTTGAGCCGGTTACGCCGGTGAGCGACACGTAATAGACAAAGCCTTGCGTAGCCTTCGCGACAAGCTTGATCCGATCTTCGGTACTGGTGGGTGCGATCAGGAAAATGGTATCGAGGCCCTCCTTCTTTGCCGGCAGCATCAGTGTCCCTGCCTCTTCGGGAGGAAGGTCCGGCAGGATGAGGCCGTCCAGCCCGGCGGCAACAGCATCGTGGACAAATCGCTCTTCCCCGTACTTGAAGATCAGGTTGTAATAGGTCATGAGAATGAGCGGAATCGAGCTCGTTTTGCGTACATCGGCCACCAGGCCGAGGACATCGGCAACACTGGTCCGGTTCGCCAGCGAACGGAGGGCCGCCTTCTGGATCACGGGTCCGTCAGCCAAGGGATCGGAGAACGGCGCGCCGAGCTCAATGAGATCACTTCCCGCCTTTTCCATCTCAAGGATCAGCGTTTTTGTTGTGGCGAGGTCCGGGTCTCCCGCCATGATATACGGGATGAGCGCGGTCTCGTTCTTTTTCTTGAGCCGCTTGAAGGTGTTTTTAATTCTCGACATGATCTTTCCTATTGCGACGAAGATGGAACGGTCATAAGCCGTTTCCCCGCCCCCGTTTGCGACGGTGTTCCCGGCATGGTTTCCTTCCGGGCAACTGATTTGAACCAGAGAAAGCGGCCATTTACAAATCTACACCTTTGATCTTCGCCACCTGCATCACGTCCTTGTCTCCCCGGCCCGACAGGTTCACGATAACAACCTTGTCTTTGCCGAGCGTCGGCGCAAGCTTGAGACAATACGCTACGGCGTGCGCACTCTCGAGGGCCGGGATGATGCCCTCCAGGCGCGCGAGCAGATCAAAGGCCTCCATGGCTTCTTCATCGACGGCGTAGGTGTATTCGATCCGACCGGTATCGTGATACAACGCGTGTTCCGGTCCCACTGCGGCGTAATCCAGGCCAGCTGAAACGGAATGTGTCATCTCGATCTGGCCCTGTTCGTCCTGGAGCACGAATGTTTTGCAGCCCTGGAGAACTCCGAGTGAACCGCCGGCAAAGCGCGCCGCATGCTTTCCGCGTTCGATGCCGAGACCGCCAGCCTCGATGCCGTACATCTTTATGGCGGATTCTTTCAAAAACTCGGTAAAAAGCCCCATGGCATTCGAGCCGCCGCCTACGCACGCAACGAGACAATCCGGCAGACGTCCTTCCATCTTCATGATCTGCTTCCTTGCCTCGCGGCCGATCACGGACTGGAAGTCACGCACCATCATGGGGAACGGGTGTGGCCCGAAGACCGTACCCAATACGTAATGCGTAGTTGCCACGTTCGTGATCCAGTCGCGCATGGCCTCGTTGATCGCGTCCTTGAGCGTTTTACTGCCGATGTTCACAGGCCGCACCGTCGTTCCGAGAAGCTTCATGCGGAACACGTTCAGTGACTGGCGCGCCACATCGTCTGTGCCCATGTAGACCTCGCAGTCGAGACCGAACATGGCAGCTGCGGTTGCCGTTGCCACACCGTGCTGGCCCGCCCCGGTCTCGGCAACCACGCGGGTCTTTCCCATTCGCCTGGCGAGCAGGACCTGGGCAAGAGAGTTGTTGATCTTGTGAGCGCCGGTGTGGCAAAGGTCCTCTCGCTTCAGGTAGATCTTCGCTCCTCCCAGGTGCTCGGTGAGCCGTCTGGCAAAATAGAGCGGCGTGGGACGGCCGATGAATTCCCGGTTATAGAACTCGAGCTCGGCCAGATATCCCTTGTCCTTCTTCGCGGCAAGATAGGCGGACTCCAGTTCCAAGAGGGCGGGCATGAGCGTCTCAGGCGCAAATTTCCCGCCATAGATGCCGAAGTGTCCCTTTTTGTCAGGCATGCTCACGGCCTCGATGCCCTCCTGACCTCGGTGATGAATTTCTTGAGTTTCGCATGGTCCTTGATCCCTTTTTCCTTCTCCACGCCGCCTGCGACATCAACGGCGTAGGGCTGAACCAGCTTCACGGCCTCTGCCACATTCTCGGGCGTGAGACCGCCGGCCAGAATGATCTTGCCGAAGGTCTTTGCGACCACCGCAAGGTGCCAATCAAAGGTCGTTCCCGTCCCGCCCCGTATTCCCTCGCGGTAGCTGTCGAGCAGAAACGCGCCGACACGGTAATGCGCCATGGCCTTCAGACTTTCCTTGTCCTTCACCTGAAATGCCTTGATCACCCGGTTCTCGAACCGTTGACAAAACTCCGGGGTCTCGTCTCCATGAAGCTGAATTGCCTGGATGCAGGTCCTGTGCTGGATTTCACGTATCCTGTCCTCACGCTCGTTCACAAAAATTCCAACCGGCATCATGAGCGGCGGCAATTGAGCGATGACCTCGGTCGCCTTCTCCGGTTCGATGTAACGAGGACTTTTCTTATAGAAGTTGAAGCCCAGCGCATCCGCTCCGGCATCAGCTGCCGCCAGCGCATCGTCCAGATTGGTAATGCCGCAGATCTTTATTTTTATCATAAGTTTTATCGGCCTCAAGCAGGAGCCCGGCGCGCCGCGCCCTCCATCGACCTTATTCCTTTCCCAGGAGTTCTTTCACTTTCTTTCCGATATCCGTCTCCCGCATCAGACTCTCACCTACAAGGACCGCATCCACGCCGGCGTCATGCAGTTTGACCACATCTGACCGTGTCCTGATCCCGCTCTCGCTGACCACCATTCGGTCATCGGGAATATCCTTCAACAGATCAAGCGTCGTCTGCAAACTCACCGCAAAGGTTTTCAGATCCCGATTATTGATCCCCACGAGCGCTGCCCCCGCGTGCAGGGTTTTGTCCAGTTCTTTATAGGTATGCGACTCGACCAGCACATCGAGACCGAGTTGACGTGCGATCTCAAGATAATCCTCGATCTGTTGTTTTTCCAGACACGCCGCGATCAGCAGGATAGCGTCTGCCCCGGCCGCCCGCGCCTCGTGGATCTGATACTCATCGATAATAAAATCTTTGCGCAGAAGCGGCAGCTTTACGACCTTCCTGATCCGGCCCAGATACTCGAGATCGCCCTGAAAGAATTTTCTTTCCGTCAGGACCGAAAGGCACGACGCGCCATACTTCTCGTAGATCTGCGAGATCTTTACGGGATCAAAGTCCTCGCGGATCACGCCTTTCGAAGGAGATGCCTTCTTAACCTCGGCTATCAGCCGGATACCACCCGTGCCGGAAAGCGCTTTCCCAAATCCCCGGGTTGGCGCCGCATCCAAGGCCTTTGACCTGATATCAGGAAATGGCGCTTGACGTTTCGTCTCAGACAGTTCCTCTTTCTTATGTGCGATAATCTCATCTAAGATCATTCCGCCGTTCTTCCTGACACGTAACCATGCCCCTGACCCTATACTGAATTCGTAAACGCCTTCAGCTGTTCCACTTTCCTCAATGCGGCTCCGGAATCTATCGATTCCGCGGCAAGTCTGATCCCTTCCTTGAAATCAAGCGTCTTTCCTGAAGCAACAAAACCTGCGGCACCGTTCATCAGCACAATATCGCGGCGCGGGCCTTTTTGACCTTTCAGGATATCACGGGTTATGGTCGCGTTCTCTTTCGCATCACCGCCCCTGAGATCTTCGACCTTTCCGACCGGCAGGCCGAAATCAGAGGGATGAATGACATAGTCCTTTACCTTCCCGTCTTTGAACTCCGAGACCCTGGTCTTGCCCGTGATCGTGATCTCGTCCAGACCGTCCATGCCATGCACCACGAATGCATGCGCGGCGCCGAGATTGCCGAGCGCCTGGGCTAGCGGTATGGTCAGTTCAGCGGCATACACCCCCATGATCTGTGAGGTTACGTTTGCCGGGTTCGTGAGCGGACCGAGGATATTGAACAGCGTCCGGATGCCGATCTCTCTTCTTGGGCCGATCGCGTATTTCATTGCCTGGTGCATCAAGGGCGCGAACAGGAAGGCAATGCCCACGTCTCTCATGCACTCTTCCACCCGATGGGAAGGGATCTCGATGTTGACGCCGAGGGCCTGGAGCACGTCAGCACTGCCACTCTTGCTCGAAACCGACCTGTTGCCGTGCTTGGCCACCGTAACGCCCGCGCCGGCGACGACAAATGCCACGGTCGTCGAGATATTGAATGTATGCGCCATATCGCCACCGGTGCCGCAGGTATCAAGCTGGTATTTCGCATCGAGCTTGATCCGCACGGCCTTCTCGCGCATGACCCGCGCGGACCCGGTGATCTCCTCAACCGTCTCGCCCTTCATGCGGAGCGCGGTGATGTAGGAGGCGATCTGGGCGTCCGTTGCCTCGCCTTGCATGATCTCGCGCATCACGGCCTCGGCCTCGGCCTCAGTGAGGTTGGTTTTCGTAACGACCTTTGCGATGGCTTCTTTGATCATAAACACACCCCGCCACGAAGACACCAAGACTCAAAGGGAAAACAGTTTATTTTCTTAGTGCCTTCGTGCCTTAGTGGCAGCATTTGGTTCAAAGCTTTAAAAAATTCCTGAGCAGGTCTTTGCCCACACTGGTCAGGATCGACTCGGGATGGAATTGCACCCCCTCCACCTTGAACTCCTTGTGCCGCACCCCCATGATGATGCCGTCTTCGGTCCATGCTGAAATTTCGAGCACCGACGGCAGGGTATCGCGCTGAATGATAAGTGAATGGTATCTCGTGGCCTCAAAGGGGTTTTGAAGACCACTGAAAATGGTCTTTCCATCATGGTGGATCATGGAGGTCTTGCCGTGCATAAGATAGGGTGCGCGGATGACATCTCCGCCGAAGGCCTCGCCGATGGACTGGTGGCCAAGGCAGACACCCAGGACAGGGACCCTGCCCGCGAAGTGTTTTATCACCTCGATCGATATCCCCGCCTCCCGGGGAGTACACGGCCCGGGAGATATCACGATCCGTTCCGGTTTCATTATTTCGATCTCTGCGATCGTGATCTTGTTGTTCCGGTACACATTCAGGTCCTGGCCCAGCTCGCCCAGATACTGGACAAGGTTATAGGTGAAGGAATCGTAATTGTCGATCATCAATAACATAATAAAAACCTCTATCTCTCGCGGAGGCGCAGAGAACGCGGAGAGAAACAACGTCAAGATCTTCGGTTCAACTCTGCGCGCTCTGCGCCTCTGCGAGACACGCGCCTTTAATCCAGCCCCTTCTCCGCCATTGCCACGGCCCGCATCATGGCCTTTGCCTTGTTCACCGTTTCCTGATACTCGGCAGCCGGATCGCTGTCCGCCACCACGCCGCCGCCTGCTTGAATGTACGCAACGTTGTCTTTGATCACCAGCGTGCGGATCGTGATGCAGGTGTCCATGTTGCCCGAGAACCCGAAATACCCGACCGCGCCCGCATACGGCCCGCGCCGCGTGGGTTCAAGCTCATCGATGATCTGCATGGCCCGGATCTTTGGTGCGCCCGACACCGTGCCAGCCGGAAAACACGCCCGGATCACGTCATAAGAGTCCTTGCCGCTGGACAATTTGCCGCGCACGTTCGACACGATATGCATCACGTGGGAATACCGCTCGATCACCATGAGTTCGCTCACCTTCACGCTGCCCGGCTCGCTCACCCGGCCCACATCGTTCCTCCCGAGGTCCACGAGCATGATATGCTCGGCCCGTTCTTTCGGATCAGCAAGAAGTTCCCCGGCGAGCGCCTTGTCCTCTTCTTCCGTTGCGCCGCGACGGCGCGTGCCCGCGATCGGTCTGAGGTCGATCGTGCCGCCCTCAAGTCTTACCATGACCTCGGGAGACGCGCCCACAACCGTTGCGTCGCCGCAGCGAAGAAAATACATATACGGTGACGGGTTGACCAGCCGCAGAGCGCGATAGATCTCATAAGGCTCGATAGTGATCTTCGTCCGGAACCGCTGGGACGGAACCACCTGGAAGATGTCCCCTGCCTTGATGTACTCCTTCGCTTTCAGCACTGCTTGTTCATACTGCTGCCGGGTGAAATTGGACGCGAGGATGTGCTCCCCTGTCCTCAATTTCTTCCTGACCCTTTTCCCCTGACCCCTGACCCCCGCTTTCAGCTTCCTGACCAGGGCGTTGATCTTCTTCGCGGCCTCTTGATAGGCGACCTCGGCTGACCTGCCCTTCACATGCGCATTCGAAACGACTTTGATCATGTGGGTGATGTTGTCGAAGATAACCAGTGTGTCGGTTATCATGAAAAAGACGTCAGGAATGTCGAGACCATTCTTCTCATTGCCCGACAGTTCCTCAAAGAAGCGGACCACGTCGTATCCCATGAACCCGACAGCGCCGCCGAAAAAACGCGGCAGCGATGGATCGGGCACGGGAACATACGCGGACAGGACCTTCTTGATCACCTCAAGCGGATCATGTTCAAAGGACGATTTTTGAGTTTTCCCGTCCCTGATGATTTCTACCGTGCGGCCGAAGCTTCTGATAACGACCGACGGTCTGCTTCCGAGGAACGAATAACGCGCCCACTTCTCACCGCCTTCCATGCTCTCGAGCAGAAAGGAATGTCTGTGGTCATCGATCTTCTGAAACGCTGACACCGGTGTTTCCATATCCGCAAGGATCTCGCGGTACACGGGAATGAGGTTGCCCTGTTTCGCCTTCTTTTTGAAGTCCTCAAGAGTGGGCTGGAACATAAAACTCCTTGCAAAATAAGAGGTTTGTGTACTATAACAGATAATTTAAAGAAGTGTCAATGAGAAATAAGCGTTGAGATTTGAAGATCCGCAAGAGAGTTTGAAGGGCTGATCAAGTCGGCTATTTATCCAGGGGAAAGCAGTTCATTAGCCAATGACGCACATGGATTAAAACAACTTAAAAAAACAGCTCGGCCAGAGTGAGCTTGATGCTCCTCGATTTTCATTCCGCAATCCTGGATCAAATATCCAGCTCCGCATACTCCGCCCGTTCCTGAATAAAGGTGAATCGTGCCTTCGGGTCCTTACCCATGAGACGTTCGAACACATCATCGGTAGCCTTGTGGTCCAGCACCTGCACCCTCATCAGGGTGCGGGTTTTCGGGTTCATGGTCGTCTCTTTCAGCGTCTCCGGATTCATTTCGCCGAGACCCTTGAACCGGCCCACCTCGTAGTTTTTCCCATTCAGCTTAGCGAGGATCTTCTCCTTCTCCATCTCGTCCATGGCGTAGAAGACCTCCTTACCTGCCTCGATCCTGAACAGCGGAGGCATGGCAAGGTAGATATGCCCATGGTTGATAAGGTCGGGCATGTAGCGGTAAATGAAGGTGAGCAGCAGAACGCTGATGTGGGCCCCGTCCACGTCCGCGTCGGTCATCAGGATCACACGGTTGTAGCGGAGCTTGTTGAGGTCGAATTGCACTCCCACGCCGCACCCCAGTGTGGCGAGAAGGTTCTTGATCTCGTTGTTCTGCTGGATCCGGTCGAGGGATGCCACCTGCTCCACGTTCAGGATCTTGCCGCGAAGTGACAGCACGGCCTGGGTCTTGCGGTCACGCGCCATCTTGGCGGACCCGCCCGCCGAGTCACCTTCCACAATGAAGAGCTCGGTATCCTCCACCTTGTTCGAAGAACAGTCCGCAAGCTTGCCCGGCAGGTTCAGTTTTAACGACGAGAGCTTCCGCGTAACGTTGTCCTTGGCGGCCCGCGATGCCATGCGCGCCTCGGCGGAAAGCAGCACACGATTTACCACGGCATCCGCCATGGTGGGGTTACCGAGCAGGTACGCTTCACACGCGGTCTTTACCGAGGCCTCGATGGGCGAGGAGATCTCCGGGTTGTTCAACTTCTCCTTGGTCTGGCCTTGAAATTGTGGATTTTTTATGAGCACGCTGACGATGCCATAGAGCCCTTCGTACACGTCTTCTGAAGCAATGGTCTTGATGTTCTTCGGGATGAGGTTCTTTCGTTCTGCATAGGCTCGCACCGCTTTGGTCAACCCTGCCCTGACCGCCATCTCGTGGGTGCCGCCGTCGGACGTGTTGATCGAGTTGGCATAGGAATGGATCTCCATGTCCGTGGCCAGGGTCCAGTGCATCGCGCACTCTATCTTGAAGTCGTCCTCTTTCTCGAAATAAAAGGGTTCGGCGTTCACGACCGTTGTTCCGGAAACGATGCGCTTGATATAGTCCTGGATCCCGTTGTCGTATTTGAAGGTGACCGGCTTCTCCCCGTCGCGGCGGTTCTCGATCGTGATCTTGAGACCTTTGTTGAGGAAGGCCTTGCTCTCTGACACGTCGAGAATGCTCTTATAATTGAAGGTGGTCTTCGCGAAGATCTCCGGATCCGGGCGGAAGTAGATCCGGGTGCCGTGCGCCTTGGCCGGCTTTCCTTTTTTGAGATTTCCCTTGGGCTTGCCGCGCGAGAACTCCTGAGTCCACTCGTAACCGTCACGCCAGACCGTGGCTATGAAAACCTCCGCCAGAGCATTCACGACCGATGCCCCTACGCCGTGCAGGCCGCCGGAGGATTTGTAGACCGTGTGGTCGAATTTGCCGCCTGCGTGGAGCGTGCAGAGGATGGTCTCGATAGCAGGCCGCTTGGTCTTCGGATGGATGTCAACGGGTATGCCGCGACCGTTGTCCTCAACCATCACCCCGCCGTCCTTCTCGATCGCAATGGTTATCTGCGTGCAGTAGCCGTTCAGCGCTTCGTCAACAGCATTGTCGAGCGTCTCCCAGACGAGGTGGTGCAAACCGTGCACATCGGTTGAACCAATGTACATGGCCGGCCGCTTGCGAACCGGTTCCAGACCTTCGAGTACGGTAATGTCTTTAGCGGTATACGTCTCTGCCACGAATGAACCTCCCTGCCTTCTCGCTAAAAATAGCACAACACGACGACAGCGGTCAATGGGAAAATCAGAAACACGAAGGACGGCGGAAGACTGTTCGCTTCGCTCACGAGGACGATGGAGGCAACGACTTATCGTCCATCGTTCCTCCGTCCTTCATCCCTCGTCCCTCGTCCTTGTAGTTCGCGAATCCTCTCCACCACCGGAGGATGGGAGTAATGGAACGCCGCATAAAGCGGGTGGGGGTGCAGATTGGCCAGGTTCTCGCGCGATAGTTTCACCAGGGCGGACGCCATGGCATCCGGACGACCGGTAAGTTCGGATGCAAAATGGTCTGCCTCGCGCTCGTCTCTCCGGGACAGATACGAGAACAGCGGGGTGAGCGGGAACATGACAAGAGAACTTAAAAACACCAGGATAACGATGCGGGAGAAGAATGAAGCATCCGCAAGACCGACCATGCCCGGCAGGCCGTTCCAGGTGAGGAGATGAAAAGCCAGAAACAATCCGCAGAACGCCATGCCCTCGGTCAGAACGAGCCGCTTCAGTACATGCCGCTTCTTCCAGTGACCTGCCTCGTGCGCAAGGACGGCGAGGATCTCCTCCTGCGTCATCTGCTCGATCAGGGTATCGAACAGAACGATCCGCTTCACCCGGCCGATGCCGGTAAAGTATGCATTCGAATGGCGGCTTCTGCGGGACGCGTCCACCTGGAACACGCGGCTCACCTTTAGCCCGGCGCGCTCCATGAGATCCCGTACTTTCTCCTCCAACCCCCCTGCCTTCACGGGTTCAATTTTAAAAAAAAGAGGTTCTATAACGACCGGCGAGATATACATGACGAAAATGCCGAAGACCAGGAGAAAGGACCATAGCCAGACCCACCACCACGCGGGGCTGGCCTGTATGATTGCGAGCGCCGAGAGAGCGACCACGGAACCCAGGACCGAAGAGATCGCGACCGACTTGATGAGATCGGTGAACCAGAGACGCATTGTCATGGTATTGAAACCGTAGCGATTTTCTATCCTGAAATTCCTGTAGAGGCTGAAGGGAATATCTATGAGCATCTGGGCATACATGAGGATAAGAAAAAAAATCAGCCCTCCCCAGAGAAGCGAGCCGGTGAACGAGAGGATCCACCGGTCATAGACCCCGAGTAACCCCCCGAAGAGGAAGAGGATGGTAAGGAGATTGCCGAGGATGGATTCAAGAAGACCGAACCGGCTGTTCTCAAGGGTATAATCGGATATTTTTTCCAGAAGCGCCGGATCAACCACACCCTGAAATTCAGGGGGCACGGTCCGTCCATGGACTTTTAAATAGGAAAGGTTCAGATACCTGAGCCAGTATCCGGTCCCCAAAACGATCAGGTAAGCAATGAAAACAGCGGCAGACATGGGACGCATGATACAGTCATTCCGCGGAAGCGTCAAGGCTTGATTGGGAAAAAGAACACGGATACGGTGGAATTATCAACCCGAAAAACAGCGATTGTGGCCAGAGAGAGGCTTGCCTTGAATAGCGGTTCAAAACGAATATCAGGTGAGATGAACCCGAATCGTATGACGCAGCGGCTAGCGTTACGATTGGGACAATAACGCTATGGCCTTGGTCCTGCTCTTCACGTTGAGTTTCCGGTAGACGCGATACAGATGGGTCTTGACCGTTCTCTCGCTGATGCTGCTGCTGACTGCAATCTCCCTGTTCGAGGCGCCCTTGAGAACCTGGGAAAGCATCTCCCTTTCTCTATTGGTGAGCGAAGGAAGCCCCGGAAGGTGCGTGTGGAGCGATTCCGTCAACAACAAGGGATTAGAAATTGTCTTCTCGAGGACCCTGCGCTCAGCCCATATCCCTCCATCAAAAACACAATGAATTGCCTTTATCATGAAGGCAGGCGAATCGGTGGTCTTGAGGAATCCCCTGACACCGGTCTTAATATCGGATATCAGCTCTTCATCGGGAAGGGTTTGCTGGAGAATATTAATAATCCTGGTCTGGGGAGACTTTGTTTGAATTGAGTGCATGAATCGCGAAAGGGGATGGTCTTTCAGCACACCGGGATTCAAGAGCATGATATCGGGACTTGCTGTCAGATGCTTGACAGCGTTTTCCCGCGAGGAGACGGTCGAAATAATGTCCATCGAGTCCTGCTGATCCAGTGCAGTGCATAGCGCCTGCATTCGAGCCGGATCGTTTTCTGCGATCATTACGCGAATAGGTGACATGACAACCTCATCTCCATAACAACATCTTATGCTAGTTTAGTAGGAAATTGTCAACTTGTCAAGGTGGGACAGCAAAAAAAAGGGGTCAATCGCATATGGTTGCACCAGTCCCCTGGCGATGCGTTGACCACTAAAACACATCTGCGCCAAAAGAATGGAGCAATTCACCAAGCAGTGACAGCGGCAGCCCGACGACGTTGAAGTAGCATCCATCGATCTTGTCCACCAGGAGAGCACCGCGTCCCTGGATTCCGTATGCGCCGGCCTTGTCGAACGGTTCCCCGGTGGCCACATAAGATATTATCTCGTGCGGCGCGAGGCTGCGGAACCAGACACGGGTGATCGATGTGCGGGTGAGGGCCTTTCCTGTGACAGCGTCCATGACCGCGAGGCCGGTGATCACGCGATGCACGTTGCCGGAGAGCAGCCTAAGCATGCGTTCGGCATCCTCTGCATCTGCGGGTTTGCCGAGGATTTCGTCCTCCAGGACAACAATGGTGTCTGCGGCAATAACAATGCCGGTTCCTGCCCGTGCAGCCGCGACACGGGCCTTGTCGAGCGCCACCCGCGCAGCATATCCCTCCGGTGACTCGCCGGGCAGAACGCGTTCGTCCACATCGGCGGGGTCGACACGGCAATCCAGCCCGACCTGACGCAGCAGCTCTTTGCGGCGGGGCGATTTCGATGCCAGAACGATGGTAACAGGGTTTTTGTTATCCACGTGCGATTGCATATGATTCAGTCTACACCAGAGAGGAACTGCCGGTGAAAATCCCGCCGTCCTGAGTCATTGACCGGCAGCAACAGAAATAGAAGGATGATACCGGGGGCAAACTCGAAATTACCCTTATCCATCTCGAAAACAAGAACGGAGTCATGGCCACGGTAAGTCCTGCGATGCTCCCGCCGACAATCAGGATCGCTCCCGCTTCCACTGAGACATATTCGAATGTGGAAACTACACCGGCCAGAATACCGCGCCGCTCCCGGGCGATAATCGTCAGTCCAACCTCTTACAGAGACCATCCGCGCTTTTGCGCCGCCCGCCGTTTGACCGTATCAACGCTTATATCATAATGAAATACCAGGCGTCCACTGTTTATTTACCATCGCCATCCTGATCTCGCATTCAGAAGAAGTACAGTGGTGATTATCTTACGAGGTATGGCAGCTTCCGTCAAGTTTTTATATGACCTGGGTGTATGACCAAGCTGTTCGCATCTTTCATTAATAAAATGCCGGTACTCGGATCCGTCCGGTTCGCGCTACCCGTATCTCATAGACCGTTTTCAGCGAATCATTTTGAATGCTTATCGTACCACCGCTCGCGGTGCCATTGGTATTCATCTGTATGGCATTGACATTCGCATCGACACGTACGCCCGAGGGCAGTTCGGTCCAGTCATAAATAACGGTGTTCCATGAAGTGCTGTTGTTTGACCGGTTCCCTCGCGTCATTCGATATTGTTTGTTGGTGGTCGCATACTCCACGCGGTGTTCTAAATTAGTCCTGATCGCCCTGCTTTTTGCCTCCCTCAAAATTGAAACCAGGTCCCTCGTCGTTTTTCGGAACTCAAGGTTTTGTCGCCATTGCGCAAACGATGGTATGGCTATAGCAGACAAAACAGAGACAATAAGCACAACAGCCGCGAGCTCGGTCAGGGTAAACCCATTCTGATTATAGCCTATTAACTCGATTCGTTTCATTGAAACCCCCTGTATGCCGATAGATTCATGCATGCTGACCCTCGTCCCAATCTCCTCATCGCTGCCGCCAGTAAAGAGTTGATACACGCTCATCCGCTGTCGCGTTTGAAGCGCAGATACCGCCACCGCAACCGGCATTAACTCCTTCTTCGACCACCTGGACGACAGCGGCTTCCACTGCCGCAACGGCATTATTCGCAGCGTTGCACTCGGCATTCACGGCAAAATAGAGACCGTGAAACCTGGGATTCCCATTCACGTCCAGTTCACCATAGTATCTTGAGCCTGGTGGCAGCGGACCGCTGCCCAGGAAATCGACCTTTATATTGGCGGTAACGGTGCCGATTGAGACCACCTGTGACCATTCCGCAGTGCCGCCGGTGGCTACGATATATAAATAGGCCGCCGTAAGCGTATCCGGGTTCGCGGCGCAGGCAAGCGCCGCGTCAGCGGCGTAGAAGGCATTCTGAGTGCTCCGAAAATTACCCGCAATCGTAAGGTCCGTGGATGCTGTGCCGACGGCCCATGCCCCCAGGATGGTCAGAAGAGCCAGCATCACAAGGGCGAGAACAAGGACCATGCCCCGTTCTTTGCATAAAATACCCGCGGCAACGGGCACCTTGTCTCTCAACGACTTTCCGCGCATCTCCCCTCTCTTTACCCGTACCATTTTCCCCTCCTACCGGTTTCTTATCTGGATAACTGATTCAGTTTGACGCATCTTGGCCTGGCCACCAGAAAGCGCAGTGGTCGTCAGTGTCCGACCGGTCAGTATCACCCTTACCGCTCGTATAGTACGGTAATCAGCCGGCGCTGGCGCATCAACTTCAGTGTCATCATCCAGGAGGTATCTAAACTGAAGACCCACCATGTTCTGGGCGATCACCTCTGTAGTAGCGCCGTTCACACTTCTCATCAGACAAAGCTGCCCGTTCGGGCATGTTGCCCCGGGTCCGCACGCAGCAGTTGGCCCAAGACAGTATCTGATCGTATTGGGATTCGTATGAGGCGATGCCGTCTTGCAAATCAAGTCCCCTTTGTTCACAATGATGTTCGTCGGGTCGTTATAGCCTGCAGCTATGTTCAACGTCAATGACGGAACTTCCCTGTTCGTCCCCGTTATCAGGTAGACCCTGCCGGTCAGCAGTGCTTCATCTGAAAGCTTTGGCTCGGATCTGTCCTGAGGTCTCACAATCCTGACATGATCATTCACGTTAAATGAGTCAACCGATTCGATGGAATCAACCGGTACGTTAAAGGTTGCTGCTGTCACGATATAGGTTGTCGCATTATTGAGAGGCGTTGTTCTGGCGAAGGTTGCCGATGCCGACGCGGTATTCAGGGTCATCTCATCCGAACATATATGGTTTGGCGCGGGGAGTGGTTGCAGAGTCCCAGTGGCATTGCCCGCCAATTGTACTGCCGGCATCTTTACCCCGGTATAGGGACTATCGGGCACAAGGATACCGGCCATTCGGATATCTCTGGTTATGCTTTCTATGCCGACCCGCAGGTTCTGATGGACCTCAATTACTTCGTCCTGGATATAAGCATTCCGATGGTGAGCAGAGTAGACGGAATATATGGCTCCGGTGACCGTGCAGAATATGCCCATGACAACGAGGAGCTCTATGAGCGTGACGCCGCCCTGATTTTTATCGTTACCTTTATTCATTTAGGTCACCAGCTTGCAGGTGCTGAAGGTTGCTACCGGCGTTGTTGATCCCTTATAAAATACCCTCACGGTTATTTTCGTCGTGCCTGTCATCGGAGTGTTTGGCGCTACATCATATTGTGCCGAGAAAGTGCCTCCGCCTGGCATCGACACGGTGCTGGCTGTCGTTGCGTTCGTGACCGGGTCAAGCATCCTGTGATAGGACGCATTGGTCACCGAAGAATGTAACAGAGGATCAGAAATCTTGAGCGCGCTCAAATCTTCCACAACCTTCTGTCCCACCATGGTGGCTGCGTAAATTCTGCTGGCAAAGGAATTTGCGTTCATAGCGACACTTTGCATGGCGGCTGCGGATAGCAGTCCGGTTGCCAGGATAGTTATCGCGATAAGCAGTTCGAGCAGAGTAAAGCCTCGCACGTTGCCATTCTTGTGTACTCCGTTTATGATCATAAGTAGCAACCTCCTTCAATAAATTTCCCTGATCGCTCGTGCATGTTCGCTATACTAAAATAATGTTGGCGCCACTGCTTCAATCTTCAGGTCAGTTGTGTGCCAGTCCCCTGTCAGGATGCAAAACGCCTCGGCTATCAAACCACGCAGTTCATTCCATTCCATCTTCCCTCACTGATTCGAGTCGGTCCTACCGAGATGCAATCGTATTCCGGGTTAATGCCATGGGCATCAAACCGGATATCAAGAACAGCGTTGGCCGGGAGGGGGCCTGCGGATTTTGAAATGATCCCTTTCGCCTCCATGATGACCGTCCCGTTCCATTGAGAAGGAAACTTGAACTGTTTCGGCACAGGCCATAGCGCCCTGTCCCCGGAATCAGGCATTGCCCCTCCGCTTTCGTTCGTATCCTCGGTGATCTGATAACCGCCGTTTGTCACCGACACGAAATATGCCTTGTTGCCCTTGAATGCCCGGACCCTGGCGCTCACCATATCATAATGCATCTGTCTTACCTGACGTTCAATATCGCACCTGTCTCGGAGACCTTGCACACTAAAACCCGCAATGCCCATCAGAATGCCGCTTACAGCAACGACAACCATCAACTCCAGCAACGTGACTCCCCGCATTCCCGACCTCCGCATCGTAACACCTCCTGAACCATAGGATTGAATTTGAAATGAACGATACCAGCAGGTCATCGATTTCACTATGCGGGATGCAACTTAAATTTGTTCTCACAGGTTTTCTTGCGCTATCAGGTCATGTTTAGAGAAGATTCTTAGGCAAGCTAATAAGGCGATGGATAGGGGGGAATTTCTACCAACAATGAGCGACTGATTATTTTAACGTCCTTTGCAGGGAATAGGAATAGTTGGCAAGTGTCAGCGGATGGGAGGGGATTACGCCGTAGTCAGTTATCCGCCACGTCCCCGATAGAAGCATTCATAGATGATGGATGAATGCACGATAGATTCTCACAACAAGACGTTACTGCGGTCTATGCCGCCAAGGGTGATCGAAGGTTGATGCCGGTGGTAGGCGGTTCAAAAAAACAACCGTTATGGAACGGTTAACGAATGGCAATAGATACGCGGTACTTTGCTGCACCCCCATTTCCGTCACTGACGGCTATCGACACTTCTTTCTTACCTTTAAATTCCTTCGGGACTGCCCACTTCAGCAATCCCGTCGAAGGATCTATCGTCACTCCATCCTGGGGAGATTCCAAAGAATAGGCAAGTGTATCTCCATCTGGGTCAGTTGCCTTGACCTGATAGGTATACGTCATGCCGTCGAAACTGAAATCCCTGTGATCTATGATCATCGGCGGCAAATTCCGGATTTCTCGATTAAGAACCACCGGATTGCCGTAATCAGTTCCGTCATAGGGTGTTATTCGAACAGAAATGTTGTCGCCCCTTTTTACGGGCGTCCCTATGCTGCTTCCCGTTCCCACCGTCTCTCCATTCTTGGTCCATTCATACAGGAAAGAGATCGCGTCCCCATCGATATCTTCCCCCTGGACATCAACGCTCAGGGTATCGCCGGGTTTAAAGACCTCGGGCATTATTTTTATCCTGGAGATCTCGGGCGGGGAGTTAATGATTTGCACGTTATTTGATGCAACCTCCCGATCCTGCAGCATAATCTTAGCCTGAACGGTTGCCCCTTTTTCCGCATCGGCTCCATCAAATTGCGTAGGCACCTGGGTTGTAAAAGGCCTGCCGTCCACCGACCACTCTATCTGGACGCGAGAAAGATCGAATCCGGTTGAACTGAGGTGCAAAATGGTTTTTCGTGTTGCTTCTTTAGGGGTGATTTCCAATGCATACGTTTTGTCGATCCCGGGCGGCTGCGATGTCCCTGAAATGTCGCTTTTCGTCGCTGAACGCCCCTTGGCACTGGTCAAATCGGGTTTGTCCGACGAGCAGGATAAAAAGAGCACTGCGGTCATGACGAAGGTCACCAGTTTCATCTGAGAGTGCATTGACATACCATCTTTCCCGCGGATTTCGAAACCGCCTCAGTATTCATATAATATCGAAAGCTTTGCCCGTTCATTTGTGTTAGCGACGTTTTCCGATGTCGTCTCAATTGCATAGAGATAAGGCGAAGCCACCACCGGTACTTCCCCGGTGGAACCACCACCGGTCACGCCATATTTTTGCAAACCTGTGTCCCCTCCCGTATTACCGGAAGTCGTCGCGACTATCTTCGCATATACATTATATCTCGTCGAAGTTCCCAGTTGAATGCGCATGTCATAGGTTGAGGGAGTTGCAGGATCGATCGTGAGATCGCTGCTGCAGTTCGTCCAGGACGTAGCAGGCGACAGAAGCTTAGCCGGTAATCCGCTGTAGGTCGCGCCACTGCTCAGACCGGTGCATGCCGAGGAGGTCGTAGGCGTTATGTTTATGCCAAACGAAGTGAGGTTGTTGATAAAGGCGGTCTGATCAGAACTCGACCCTCGCAGCCCGAGGATCTGATAAAAAACATCCGCCCCCCCCCTCCCGGCTTCAAGAGCGGTTCGGTATTTTTTTTGAACACCCGATGCCTGCGTGCCGATAGTAATCATGTATATTAATGTTGTCATGACCAGAAGCGCAACCGCCGACAGTACTATGACCATGACAAGGACGACCCCTTTTTCGGAACGCAGCAGTCCGTGCCTCGCTTCCGTTCCCAATGCAACTTTCTGATTCGCATAAAAAGTTTTTTTCATGGTCACCTCACAGGTTCGGTCTTACAACAAGTGTATAAACTTTCCAGCGGTAATGCTGCCAATCCGGGTCAGCGAGCGTGGCAAGGTCAAACGTTCGGCCGACCGCGTTGTTTTTCCCAACCAGTATCGTTTGCGTCGGGTGAGTGTAATTTGCGTCCCGTTGTCCCTCGTGTGCGAGAATAGAAACACGTACGATTTTTAATTGATTCCGGATCTGTTGCGCGGTAAGTGGCGTGCCACCGAGATCTCTTAATTCCACCGCATCTGAAATATTGCCATCTCCATTTCTGTCAAGTTCATAGCTTACCTGCATGTCGGCGACGCAATCGAGCAAAGGATACGTATTCCCGGCGAATCCGCCGTCGCTTTGGTTAATGATCGCTTTATAAAGGACGCCTGTCCCCGACGCACACCTGCGGGGGATGGTTATGCCCGTCGTTTTCACATAATAATCGGCCCTGTTGAAAGGCATCCATAAGGGGTTAACATCAGCCGGGGCCACACCGTAAATTACTCTGGTCTCATCAGGAGAGGACAAGGCAGCCATTGCAGCAAAGGTTCCACTTGAGACCATTGTCCTGCTGTTTGCATCAGTTGACCCCGGCGAGAGGAGGATAACCCTGTCGTTATTCGCCAAATTATTGCTTGTCGGAGTCCATGACGTTGCAATGCCGGTATTAGGCAGCGTTGTCCATTTGGAGCACGTATCGTTCTGCGCTATGTTGATCGCTTTAATGGCCAGATAGTCCGAGCCGTTCACATACCCTGCACGCCTATGTTGTCACCACTGACGATGGCCCTCGGCGGACTGTTCGTCGGAGAATCATTATAATTGGCTGCCACCGCATTGGTCGCTTCGTTATATGCTGAGCTGGGGACCCATGGCAGGCCGGACCCTGCGTTTTCTATGTCCCGCCTCAGTAGTTCAAGTGCTACGATACCCTCGATATTGGTCTCTGTTATCTTACTCTGCTGCTTATAGCCGCGCAACAGCCCAACGAACATATCCGAACCGATCGTCAGCACAAACCCCATGATGACCATCGTCATTAACAATTCGAGAAGGCTGTAGCCTGCATCGCGTCTCATCATCGTCTCCTCATTATCGTCGTTACCGTGTGGGAAAATGCGCGTCCGCCGTACGTCCATGAAACCGATATGGTTATCTGTTTGCTGTCAGCGTTTAAATCGGTTACTGTTCTGCTCGGAGCATAGGTTGTGGTAAACCCCCGAAACGTTCTCGTTTGCTGCGTATCCAGAGCATTGATTGTCGCAGTCAGGTCATTTATCGCCGGAGCAACGGGAAACGGCAAGCTCCTCAATTGATTGATCCTCATCTCGGCGACGTTCACCGCCTCATCCCGGACGACATTCTGCGCATTCGTTTTCATGCCGAGAATTGACGTCTGCATTAGAGCAAGAGAAACGACAAGCAGGATAACAAGGGAGATCATCATCTCAATTAATGTCACGCCTTTATTATTGAACATCGCAGTTTGAGGTTGCTCCATTCCACGCCCCCGTCCTTATCTTTGTTGCCGATATGGTGATACAATCATATGCCGCTCCGAATGATACGGCCGCCCGGATCGTCTGTTCAGGTCTCCCAACCCCGGCGACATCGACACTATACCGTTTGGATCGAAATTGATCGATGGAGTCGCGACGCCCGGTATCGTCAGCGCGTAGGCGGGCTTAAAACTCGTTATGCAATACCTGCCTGTCGGCTGGCTCGAATGTGCCATTGCCGTCCGGGCCCGGGGTTTGTATCTTCATAGACCGTATACTGCGTAGCCGTCGGCGTCGGGCTGAAGACTGCAAAATACGTCCTCTTTCTCTGCATGGCGCTGGCCTGCGCATTCATTAAATCAACATGGCCGTTTTATCTCGCTTTCAACCCGGTATCTATCCAGCCATGCTTTACCGGAGATGCCGGCGATGAGCAAGCAGGATGCTGATGATGAGCCACTACGATAATGAGCTCGATCAATGTGAATCCTTTGTTATTCATCATTTCTTCATCTTTCCCGTATATGGAGCACCTTTTTTATCGGAGATGGTGACGACATGATGGACAAACCCTGAGCCGTCGGCGGCACACCTTCCATGGAGATCGCCAGACCTTCTTCCCTGTTTGTCTGTAAAAGCAGTCGCCAGATTCAACTGTTCGATGCTGCCCGTGGAAACCTGAATCAAAGCCGTCCCTTGCAATAAAGAGTTGGGGTCAGCGCCACCCGTGTCATATTTAACCGCCCATATGGCGCTATTGCCTCCGCTGGTGCATATATCGTCATAAGGCTTTAATGTGGTGAAAAACACAAGCCCCGCAGAAGTCGACAGAGGGTTCGTTATAACGCGTTCTGTCTTATAATATGCGCTTGCATCTGAACATGCAACCGACGTTCCTGCCGTAGTTGTGCAATCATCCAGCGATATTTTCCAGCCTTCATCATCAGTGACACCGGCTGTCGTTGTAGTGGCAACGGTTGCCAGTTGGCTTGCGGTAAAAAGATTTCCGGTGCCGGCCAGACACGAAGCAAGGAAGTGTCCTGCATCAAAACACGGGTCCTTCAGACCGTACAGATATCTCACCTTATCAGAATCGTCTATGGTAGTGCTCAAATTTATAGAAATATCTTCCGGTGCCGAAATAAACCCAGAGTTTCCCCGTCTTTGTGTCCTGGATCCTCACCGTTGACGAGGTAACAGGACCCGCGTTATCAATAACCGTGCTGTATTGCCAGTTGTCAGGGTTGAGGGCGGTACTTCCTCCGCTTGAGCCGCTTACATTACTGCCTGCAAGGTCTTCATTGGTAAGAAGCCTCAGAACGCCGCCATTATTCCACTTGCCGGCTGCGCTGTCACATATGGCAGCAGTATCGCCGGCGACACATTTTCTTTCTACATACGGTATATAGATAACGTCATCCTGATAATCGCGATCGATGTCATGCGTTGCACCGAGCATAGAGCCTGCAAAGGCATTGCTAACCTTAACAAACTGGTGTCTATTGTTCGAGCGGGGATCCGGTTTTCAGATCAAGGATGAACAGCTTCAGGGGCTGGTCCGAATTTCCCAAGAACTGTTTCTCCCCTGTGTCTATTTTTTCCTGTAGGTCCGGAACCGAAAACGACGAACCATCTCCCGTTAGTCGTCTTAGGATCATCAACGGTGCTTGAGCTTCCGCTTGCAGTTCTCGAACCTATTCGCACCACAGCAGGGCCTGAAGCTGCGAATCCAAGATCAGGATTGCTAAATTCCCAGAGAAGTTGAGGATTGTATGGATCTGTTATGTCAAGGGCGAAATAGGACGAATATACCTTGGCCTGCTACCGGCACTTTAACTCCCTGGGCGCCCGCATAGGTCGTAGCTTTGCACGCTCCCCCATATCTCATGCCACCGATAAGAATTGATCTCCATGTATTCACGTCTTTCGGGCAATTCCAATAATTTACCTCTGAGCATGACCCAATGCTCGCATCAAAAATAAACGGGGCAAGGTCAACGGAATTAACATGGCAGTAAGATGTGTCATACATATACTTCAGGTACGGCATACATTTTCGGGATAAATGCCCAATCTCCTCTCCAAGATCAGTGTCGCTCGTGCACGCGCCTGAAGGACAAATCGAAGTAACAACAAAAGCCGTGCTGGAAAATCGCGCAGTCTTTACCCTATGTTGCCATTTGAGTCGCTGTTTACTTTTCCACCTGCAATCCCAGTCCCGAGTTTGAAGGCATGGAGCATTCCGTCGTTCGCGCCGACAAAGACCATGCCCTGATTTTTATAGCGGCGGTGGATAAAATCGGCAGGGTCGAGCCGACATCATTGACGAAATCATCATACGATAAATCTTTATAAATCTCGTATTTATTCAATCGCGCCGACGAGGCGATTTGAGGCGTTGAATTTATAATGTCGCTGACTTCCAGACCTTCGGGCCTTCACCGGCGTCCAGGACGTTGCTGTCTCCGTTTAAATCGACCGATACTGTACGCGATCTGAAACGATGCCCGAACAGGTTGCCGGACTGGTACAGCCCGAGTCCTGGAGGCATGGAGTTGACGTACCTGTACAGAACTTGTCATAACCGCTGACATAACTTATTGTTTTGGATGCCGCTGTATCATCGGCAGCCTGCAGGGCGGTTTTCATGATCGTCTTATCACCTGCTGAAAGGGCATTAAACGCGGTTGTGGAAAAACTAACAGATTCCCCTGCGTCAAAAACCCCGTTACTATTTTTATCAATCCATGTTGTGATTGTTCTCGGAGAAGAAGAAAGATCCCTGCTCCGCAGGTGCGGCCCTGCGTTCCAGAGATTCCCGAGGTTTTCAAAATCAATAGTGTCAATCTGGGATCCCGGGGCGCCGGTGCCTGACGTGTGGGAACGACTATGTTCTTGGCTTTTTGGTCGGTGGCATCGAAATAGAGCTGTAATATATAATCCTTTTGATTTGGAGATCCATCAGCTAACAGATTTAATATATAATCCTTTGGTTCAGAAGTTGTCCCACCTTCTTCTCGTATGTTGCTGAATGAAAAATAAGGGTCAACATAGTACCAAAGGTTTTGCATCGAACCTATCCAGTTGACTTCAGCATCACCGAACTGTCTCTTTGGATAGTAGGTCGCCTGAATAAGGTTCGCTCCGCTGCCCTCTCCCGAGGCAAGGACCGAGGCTGCTGTTCCCGAGGTTACACGCCTCAAAATATCCGATATTGCGTTCGTGATGCTGGCTTGAAGTTCATAACCGTCCTCTCCCTCGTAGTAGGTAAGGGGGTCGTCAAATTTACATATGCCGGGCGACGTACAATTGGAATCGGTCGTACAAGCAACGCTATCTTTCTGTTGCTGGCTGATCGTGATTGCAGGACATGCCCATTGGTATCCTTATAACATTCTTTCGGGCTTGTTGAACAGTCAAGCTTATTATTGTTGTTCAGATCATTGAACCCTCCGTATAGGGCTGCGTCCTTCAATAACGTGGAGCCCTTGCCGAACATGAAAACGGTATAAAGGTTTATGTTTTGCTTTCCCGGTATACACTGAGCAAAAGACGTTGAAACAGCTGTACACGTGCCGGGACGCATGTCGTTCGTCCTCATCCAGTAGGCCACGTCAATCAGGTAATCCGTCCCGCTTGACGCATAGGTGGTCCCGATACTGGTTCCGGCAAATCTGGGGTTGGGGTTGTTCGGAGAACCTCCTTTACCAGAACACGCTTTAATATTGGTCAGGGTACAGGCAGAATAGGGTGATGATGTAGATGTTCCTGGCATACCCTGATCCATCGTGGATTCACCATCGGTCAGGAACAAGATAAATGACTTTGCGCAGGGAACATACCGGTCAGCGAGACCGGTACCCAGGGAGGAGTACTTATAATAATAGGGATCATAGTTAATACCTGTCTGATAATCAGCAGGCGAATTGGAATAATATGGCGAATCCTGCCTGAAATACCTTGTCATCTCGTACAACGTCTCGCCCAGAGGCGTCCATGTGCTGGGGGTCATACCCGCAATAGAGGTGATCATGCTCGTCTTGGCGCCAAAATCTACATAGGTGTCTACTTTTCCACCATCACTGCTGTCTGCATAATAAGCCAGTCCGAACCGTACATCCCCACCTAAGGTGTCAATAATCCCTGTGGCATCTTGATTCCCCATGTCAACAATAGTATTAAACGGTCCGCCGGTAGGAACGGCAACTGATATATTTAGATAGACCTGCGTTATACGGGGGTATTTGGAGGTATACGTATCGTCAGCCCTAACTCCGAAACCCGATAAGCTCCCTATTCCAGAGGACTTGATGTCATTCCAGGCCCAGGGTAGTCCTGTCGCAGGGTTGCTTTCCCATGTAAACGAATAGGTATCATATGAAGTGCCGAGACTGGACGTGCTTGACTCATAATCCACACCGCCTATCCTGAGAACCCCTCGGATCTTTCTTGTACTCCCGCTGGCTGTTTTCTCTGCCGTTACGTTTACTGTAACAGTAATGATGCCGGCGGGTTTGCTCTGGGTATAATCGTAATCCAGGATAACGGGGCTTGTGGTATTGTTGTTCTGTATATAGGTCGAATTACCGTCTGACGATGTCTCATCCACCTTCGTCCACGCAACTAATAAACCGGACACGGGGTACTCGCTCCATCCCGCGGGGACGCTGATGTCACCGTTTGGACGAGTATCAAATGTAGTAGACCCGCTGGCAAGAGGCGTTACGTCCAGATTATCACTCGACCTCTTAAAACGGTAATTCCCCACAAAGGGATATATCAGGTTTCCCGCGCTGGTATTATAGTCTTTCTGAAAATTCCAACTCGATCCGCAGGCGCTTTCGCCGGTGAGTTTAACCGAAACGCTGCCGTTCCATGAGCGCGGATTTCCCTTGCCGCCTATCAGGAGCTTTTTTGCAACTTCAACTCTTCGCATCGTTGCCCAGTTAAGAAAACTTCCATTCGCAATCGGATTGGAGACAGTGCCGGTGGTCATGGCATCCGTTGTCTGCTCCATCGGCCGCTTCCGGTATATTGATAGTTCTTTGAGCCGTCGAAATATCCATAGTATTGACCATTTGCAAACTGGGCGGGGTTATAACTGCCCGCGTATGCCTGGTCGCACATGCTGCCTGAATTGTCAAGCACGATAAGGACGTTCGGTGGAATGCTCTGGGCCAGAAACGGTGGAGTGACACAGTAGTCGTTCATCGCGCCCTGAGCAGGAGTGATCAGCGTAACGATACAGAGAATTATGAGCGGTAAATAAATCTTGAGTATATTTTTATTGAGTGCCATGGCCGTCTCCTATTGAGGAATTTCTTTATAAAAAGAATCACAAAACCTCCGGTTGTCTGCTCGTATTCAAATTGAACATAACGTGAAGGGAGAAGATCGCTCAGTAATATGTGGTACCCCTTGTAGTCTTGAATAATAACGGATCTGGACAAAAGATAACCCTTATCATTAATGATCACCGTTCCATCGTCTTCAACCGACGTTAACATACCAGAAGCTTTAACCTTTCCAGCTGCATGGACATCCAAGCTTACGGCTAAGACGAACATCATGAAACACGCTAAAAATAAGAGGCTGTATTTCTTCATTGTGCAGATATCGATCTTGTTTACTGTTATTCTATTCATTATCATGATCAATCCTCCTTATCACTTATGTTGTCGTCAGAATAGAATGCAATACCTATACCATTAAATTACCGATAAGTTTCAGTTGGTTACTCGCATGAAATTAATACTATTGGAAAAATTAATGCTCAGGTATGTAATGCGTTACACAGTAACAGAGAGCATATTGCTCGACGGAGAATTATAGACGTTTGAATGGGTCAAGCGAGGGAAATATCTTCAAGTCTGATCTCAAATCCGCACAGGATGCCAGATTTGACAACTCCCTTATCCGATATGCTGCTGGTTCTCAACACGAATGCGTCCTCGTGAGTACCTTTCAACTCACCACGATCCCCGCATACCCGACCACCTGCTCATAATCGCCGCTCACATCGCCGGAGTTCGTGTATTTGATGAGTTCCGCCTTGGCAGCGCCGAGGAGTTTGCAGGCGACAAGCATGGACACGGCAGGTCCATAACCGCACATAGTGATGCCGTATTCTTTGACCGCACGATACAGACCTTCGGGGTCGAGGTTTCGGAACTGGTGGATGGCTTTGAAGTCCTTTTCTTTTCGCCGTCGCCCGTTCATAGTGGCTCATGTCGGAACTCGCGATGATGAGGACGTCCCGGGAAGTTCGGGGTCCGGAGTTCGGTGTTCGGAGTTTACTATGATCTTCTCCCTGACCCCTGACCCCTGGCCCCTGACCTCTGTCTTTTATCGCTTCCGCCACCGCCTTTCCCACCTCGTTACATGTTTCGAGCCTCGTGTCAAGCATTTGTATCGGGACGATCTTGAACTCTCTCTTAAACTGCTGGATAAAGGGAAGCTGTACCTCAAGGGAGTGCTCGCGAAGGTGGGCAAGGGAATCTTCACTGATGCGCGTGGACTTTGAAAGGATCGAGGCGGCCAAAGATTCGTCGATCTCGACCAAGCCGAGCGGCGTCTCCCATTGTCCGGCGGCCATGAGGGAAACCGGTGCACCGAGACCGGTGTGGTTCGGCCCGATGAGCACAAAGGTATCCGGCAGTTCGATCCGTGAGTACACTGCCCCGGCTACCGATCCTGAATACATCAAACCCGCATGGGGAGATATGATGCCGAGGGCTTTTGTTTTTGCAACACCGGGCACGATGAACTCCCGGACCTGCTTTATAAGCGCCTCGGGAGAGCCTTTGTAAAACTGTCCTGCTACAGCCGGATGACGACGCACAGACACCTCCGATGAGCTGACAGACGGCTAAGTAACGATGAACGATGGACGGCCGTTCTCTTGAACTGACTGATGGAAACAACGGACGACCGCTCACTTCGTTCGCCGGGAAGATGGACAAAAAAACTTTTGCGTCTCTCGTCTCCCTTCTCTCAGGCGTTCTTCTCCATTACAAAGCGAATTTGACTTTTTCAATCGTGTTTTTCACGCGCTGTTCGTGGTAGTTATGCAGGACCTGCCTGATCCGGGGGCTCTTGCCGATCATTTCATTAAGATCATTCTCAGCCACATCAAGCACGTCCGATTCCTCGACGGTCTCAACGGTCGCGGTTCTTGGCTTGCCCGTAAGGAACGCGATCTCGCCGAAGAAATCGCTGACATGGAGGGCTGCCAGTTCCATTCTCTTCCCCCCGATGGTGGAAAAGACCTTAACGGATCCGCGGGTAAGGATAAAGACCGACCTGCCCGTGTCCCCTTCATTGATGATAGGCTTGCCCGGCGATATCGTATGAATGATCATGCGCTTGGTGAACTCATTGAACTCTTCCCGGGTAAAGTCGGAGAAGAGCGGAATAACGCTTCTGGTCGGCTCCTTTGTTCCGATCTCGATCGGCTCGAGCTTCAACTCGGTGATCGTCTTGTTGGAATGGAGCGATTCAATTTTCTCCTGGGCGTCTTTGCTCGTTGGATCGAGCCTGAGCGCCAGCTTGTATAGCGCAAGGGCTTTGACCACGAACCCGTCGTCGGCGTACAGATCCGCGGCGTGGATATACTCCTTGACAGCCTCTGTCTTCTGGCCGAGCTTCTGTCGCGCGTCGCCGATCCGCACCCGTACCATCGGGTCGGGGTCAAGAGCGAAGAGCTTTTCCATCTCCCGTATAGCTGAATTCCAATCGGCTTTTCTCAGGAATTTTTGTACATGTTCGCTGATCGACGCTTTTTCCGAAGCCACGGAAAACCTCCCTGTGAAAGCTTACAGCGTAAACGGAAAAATATGTAATACCCTAAAACGCCCGCTTCTCCGCGTTTTCAAACCTCGTGTACCGGTTGACGAACGTCAGGTCCACTTTGCCGATCGGTCCATTTCTCTGCTTCCCGATGATCACCTCGGCCTTTCCCCTCTGGCCGCACAGGCATTCTCCATCGTAGGGGCATTCACACTTATTATAGACCTCATCACGATAGATGAATAATATCACGTCCGCGTCCTGTTCAATGGCGCCGGATTCGCGAAGGTCAGCGAGCATGGGTCTTTTTTCCTTGCCGGGCCTCGTTTCCACCGCGCGGTTCAGCTGCGAGAGGGCAATGACCGGGACCTGGAGCTCCTTGGCGAGCGCCTTGAGGGAGCGTGAGATATTTGAAATTTCCTGCTCGCGGCTGCCCTCGTCTCCTCTGCCGCGCATGAGCTGCAGATAGTCGACGATGACAAGGTCCAGCCCCTGGTCGGCCTTCAGCCTGCGGGCCTTGGCCCGCGTCTCGAGCACCGAGATCGCGGCGGTATCATCGATAAAGATCGGCGCATCCGCCAGCTTGCCCGCAGCGCTGGAGAGCGGCGACCAGTCGCGTTCCGACAAGTGACCGGTCCGCAGTTTATGCGCGTCCACTCGCGACTCGGAACCGAGCATGCGGAGCACAAGCTGTTCCTTGGACATTTCGAGGCTGAAGATCGCCACCGACTTTCCCTTTTCGATCGCGGCGTAGGCCGCGATGTTCAGGCAGAATGCCGTCTTGCCCATGGACGGCCTGCCCGCAACGATGATCAGGTCGCTCTGCTGAAACCCCGAGGTCCTCTCGTCCAGGTCCAGGAAGCCGGTCGCGAGGCCGGTGACCATCTCTTTCTTCTCATAAAGCCGTTCCACGATCGCGAAGCTGTGTCCTACGATGTTCTTCATGGAAACAAAGGAATCCTTGATCTTGCCCTGTGCTATCTCGAAGATCGATTTCTCGGCACGGTCCAGAAGTTCATCGATATTGACCACGGTCCGCGAGTCTTCATAGCTCTGGGTGATGATATCGGTGGCGGAGTGGATGAGCTTGCGAAGAACGGCCTTCTCGCGCACGATCCGCGCGTGGTGCTTGATGTTCGCAGCAGTGGGAACGAGGCTCACGAGCGTTGCGAGGTATGACGCACCCCCCACCGCCTCGAGCCCGGTCTTGCCGCGGAGCGCGTCCGACAGCGTTACGAGGTCGATCGCGTCCCCGGTCTCCAGCATGTCGCGCATGACGGTGAAAATCCTGCGATGCGTGTCCTTGTAGAAATCATCGGGAGAAAGAATTTCGATGACTTTATTGATGGAGTCGTTCTCGATCAGGATGGCTCCGAGCACCATCTGTTCGGCTTCGATATTTTGCGGGGGGAGTTTTTGAAGAGAAGCTTCGGTCTGAACGGACATGACAGAACCTCGCGAAGGGAAAAAGAAAAAAAGAAGCCAGAAGTCAGAAACCGGAATGAATCTCCTGAATTCTGCCTCCTGGCTCCTGAATCCTGCTGGTTTTAGAGCTACTCTTCCGCGATCACCGAGACCTTGAATTCCGCGAGAATGTCGGCATGCAGCTTCACGGAGACGGTATAGTCGCCGAGACGCTTGAGCGGCTCATCGAGGACGATCTTCCGTTTGTCGATCTCTACACCCTGCGCCTTCGCCGCCTCAGCGATGTCCATCGAGGTAACGGAACCGAAGAGCTTGCCCTCTTCACCGGTCTTGGCCTTGATGACGACGGAAAGTCCTCTGATCCGTTCGGCTTCCCCTGTGGCCTCTTTCTTTATCTTGCGGACGCGGTCCGAGACCATCTTCTTCGCGTGATTCATGGCGTTAAGATTATTGGGCGTCGCCTCAATAGCCTTCTTGTTGGGCACCAGAAAGTTCCTGGCATAGCCGTCCGCAACCTTGACGAGGTCGCCTATTTTGCCCAATTTGTCGATATCTTCCCGTAAAATTACCTGCATTGCTGATACGACTCCTTTCAAATGTTCTGTGCCGAGATACTACCAGAAACCGGGGCAGGGTGTCAACAAGGAATTGTTCCGGTGCATCGTCCCGTTGCGCAGCCGCTTTTTATCGTGCCCTATGATGAGACCCGGTCCTTGCCGCCCTTTTTTGCCTTGTATAAATTCTCGTCCGCTCTCCTGATGATATCGTCCACTGACCGGTCGCTCTCCTGGACACACACTACCCCAAGGCTCAGGGTAACAGGGGTCTTCCCGATCAACTCTTTCTTGACACTGGTGCGAATTCTTTCGGCGAGGCCCCTGGCTTCTTCCAGGCCGGTGTCCGGCAAGATGATGAGAAATTCCTCTCCCCCGTAACGGCCAAGGATGTCGTAGGCACGGACGGTGCCCCGCATCCGGGCGGAAATGACCGAGAGGACATGATCCCCGATCTGGTGGCCGTAGGAATCGTTGATGTCCTTGAAATTGTCAATGTCCATCATGATACAGCTCACGTCCGTTTTCAGCCGCTTGTACTTTTCAAACTCTTCCTCAAAACGCAATAAAATCTGACGCCGGTTGAACAGTTCTGTCAATGCATCGGTTACGGCGATCTTCTCGATCGTCTCCCGCGCCTCGTCGAGACTTTTTATCAACCGTGACATAAAAAAATTGATCACTCCCAACAGGAGCAGGGTTGTGATAATGCCGAATACTACAATGGCAATGGTATTGGACCTGATCTTGCTCTGAAGGTCATCGATGTCGAAGGAAATGCTGATGCCTCCCCGTACCTGTCCGAGAGCATAGTTCTGGTGTTTATGACATTGCAAACAGTCTTTTTCAATAAAGAGCGGCGCCATGTACCTGAAATAGGTCCTGTTGTTGATCCGTTCCGTGCGGGACACTTCCTTCGTTGCGCCCGTTTCCAACTGGAGAAGAGCCTTTCTTTCGAACTCGTCGGGCTCGTTATGAGGGTTCATGAGCTTCAGGCTGGTAATATGGAACTTGAACAGCCCTTCTTTCTCGGCATATTCCGATATCTCACGGGTCATGAATGCCGGATTTCTCAGGGTAAAGACCCTCCCGTCAACGGTCTTGATATCAGGGTTTATCAGGTAAGGATTGGATACCACGCCCTTTTTCTTCTCTACATACACGCCGCCGTAATTCGCATTCCACTTTCTCGTCAGAACGATGGTGTTAAAGACGACCCGCGCCTGGATGATATTCTCTTCATTCATCAGTTGCCTGGTCCGTATGGCCATATCAAGGAATATCCCGGACAGGACCAGCGCGATGACCAGGCTCGTTGAAAGGATGAATGTCCTATAAATGTTATTCTCTTTCATCGCGCAGACGTCAACTCCCGCTCACTTTCTTTTTGAGATCATGAAGCGTATTCATGGCATCGAGCGGCGTCATGGCATTAAGGTCCAGGTCCGCTATCTCTTTAAATATCAGGCCTGCCTCGCTGGCGAACAGGCCGAGCTGTGGTTCCACCTTTGCAGCTTTTCCGGCTTTTGCGTTTTTCTCCCCGCGTCCGTACGCGCCTTCTCCCGGTCCGATCTTTGACGCCGCCACCGGCTCGCCCTCGTCGTTGAACTCGGCCTTTTCGAGATTAGCAAGAACTTCCCGCGCACGCTGGATCACCGCTTCCGGGAGTCCCGCGAGGCGCGCCACCTGAATGCCGTAGGACTTGTCCGCTCCGCCTTCGACAACGCGCCGGAGAAAGATGATCTGGTCGTTCCATTCTTTGATAGACACGGTATAGTTCTTCACCCGGTCCATGGTGAGCGCGAGTTCCGTAAGTTCATGGTAGTGCGTGGCGAACAGGGTCCGTGCCCTGATCTTCGTATGGATGTATTCAGCCACGGCCCAGGCAATGCTGATGCCGTCGAAGGTGCTCGTGCCTCTGCCGATCTCGTCGAGGATGATGAGGCTCCGGTCCGTCGCGTTGTTCAGGATATTGGCCGTCTCGTTCATCTCGACCATGAAGGTGCTCTGGCCTCGCGTGATGAAATCCGATGCCCCGATGCGCGTAAACACCCGGTCCACGATGCCTATCTGCGCCTCGCGCGCGGGAACAAAGCCGCCCATCTGGGCCATGATCGTGATGACCGCCACCTGCCGCATGTAGGTGGACTTGCCCGCCATGTTCGGCCCCGTGAGGATCACCAGCTGGTTCTCTTCGCAGTCCAGGAGCGTGTCGTTCGGAATGAACCGCTCTTCGAGCGCGAGCTGCTCAACGACGGGATGTCTGCCCTCGACGATCTTGAGCATATCGCCTTCGAGGATCATTGGCCGCGCATAATTGTTCTTTGCCGCGGCCTCGGCAAGCGAGACCAGGCTGTCGAGCACTGCGATCCGCCGCGCCATGTCCTGTACCCTGATGGTCGAGGCGGCAACCGATTCACGCACCTGCTGGAACAGCCGGTACTCCAGGTCGAGGATCTTTTCCTCTGCGCCGAGCACCTTGTCCTCATATTCCTTGAGCTCCGGCGTGATGAAACGTTCAGCGTTCGCAAGAGTCTGTTTACGGATAAAATCCTGCGGCACGTTCGCAAGGTTGGTCTTCGTTACTTCGATATAATATCCGAAGACCCTGTTGTAACTTACCTTGAGCGAGTTGATGCCGGTGCGCTCGCGCTCGCGCAGCTCGATACCCGCGATCCATCCCTTGCCTTCCGAGCTGATGGAGCGCAGATCATCGAGCTCGGTGTTGTATCCTTTTTTGATGAGTTTCCCCTCGCGTAACGTATAAGGAGGGTCGTCGTTGACGGCATTCTTCAATGAGCCGGGAGACTTCCAGGAGGCCGTCCCAGTCTTGAGCAAGAGCAGTGATAGATCGGGCATTGCAACCGATGAGCAGCTCATGGACCCTGGGCAGGGCGGTAAATGACTGTTTGAGTGCGAGCAGGTCCCGGGCATTTGCAGCGCCGAGAGAAACACGGCTGATCAGCCGTTCGAGGTCATAGACCGGGGCGAGCGCTGTCATCAGGTTGGAGCGAAGCTGGTGGTCGTTCCTGAATTCCGCCACGGCGTCGAGCCGGCGTTCGATCTCCACCGCGCTCATCAGCGGGTTCAGGAGCCATTCACGAAGTTTTCTGCCGCCCATTGCCGTGACCGTGGAATCGAGCACGGAAAGCAGCGTGCCTTTGGCCGATCCGTCGTAGATGTTCCTGACGAGCTCCAGGTTACGCTGGCATGACGCGTCGAGGACCATGTGTTCCCGGACGAGAAAAGGTTTGATGCGGCGTATGTTCGCGAGGCCGGTCTTCTGCGTCTCTTCGATATACCGGAGCGCCGCGCCCGCGGCCGAAATGCCGGACTTCATGCCGCTGCAGCCGAAACCCTCGAGCGAGGCGACTTTGAAATGGTCGAGCAGTGTTCGCAATGCGGTCGCGATGTCAAATGTCCAGTCGTCGCAGGTATTGATCGCCTGTGTGTATTGACGAAGCAGGGAAGAAAGGCCGGGGTCGGACTGATGGTCCCTGGGCAGCACGATCTCGCGCGGAGTGAACCGCGCGAGGACGGTATCGAGCTCAGCAAGGTTATCCGCGCCCGCGACCTCGGCAATGAAGAAATCGCCGGTTGAGATATCGAGAAAGGAAAGCCCGAAACCCTCCTTCGCCGGATACAGGGAAGCGAGGTAGTTGTTGTCCTTGGCTTCGAGCAGATTGGAATCGAGCACCGTCCCCGGCGTCACGACCCGGATCACCTCGCGCTTTACAATGCCTTTCGCGAGCCTCGGATCTTCCACCTGTTCGCAGATCGCGACCTTGAAGCCGCGCCGGATGAGCTTGGCGATATAGCCATCCACGGCGTGGTACGGGAAACCGCAGAGCGGCGTCTCGATCCCCTTGGACCGGTTCCTCGCCGTAAGCGTGATCTCGAGGACCTTCGAGGCGGTCACGGCGTCCTGGTCGAACATCTCGTAGAAATCGCCCATGCGGAAAAGCAGGATCGCGTCGAGGTGCTGGCGCTTGATCTCGCGGTATTGTTTCATGAGGGGGGTCAGATCGGTCATGGGTTTCCAGGAGCAAGGATTGAGGGACTCGAAAAAATAGGATTTAACCGCAGAGACGCAGAGGCGAACTAGAGAAAAATCCTTATCTAGTTTTAATATACGTTTTCCTTGTCTCCGCGTCTCCGCGGTAAATATTCAGTCTTTTAGCTTCTCAAAATACGGCCTCAGTCTGTCATACGTCCCGTCAAGCAGTTCCGGCATCACGCGGGTATCGTCAAAGACCGTGATATAGCTGGAGTCGCCGGTCCAGCGGGGAACGATCTGAACATGGAGATGTTCGGGAATCCCCGCGCCGGCGGACTTTCCGATATTGATGCCGATATTGAAACCATCGGGGTGCATGGCCTGCTTCAGGATCTTCACCGATGCCTGCGTCGTTTTCATCAGATCGGCAAGCTCCGCCTCGGGCAGCCGGTCGACCTCGGACTCATGGGTAAAAGGGACAATGAGCAGGTGGCCGTTGTTGTAGGGATAGAGGTTCATGATGACAAAGGAATGCTTTCCGCGATGCAGGATATAGTTCTTGCGGTCGTCATCCTTCTTCGCTTCCTCGCAGAGGATGCACCCACCGGGTTTTTTAGAACCGAGGATATATTTCATACGCCATGGGGCCCAAAGTCTGTCCATATTTTTTATACGCAATAAACCGAGGGATGACCGTTCACTTCGTTCACTAGGACGATGCACGAAAAGTCAATTGAATTTGAAGCCACCGTCCCTCGTCTCTCATCCCTCGTCCGTCGTCCCTCGTCCCTCGTCCCTCGATTTTTTTATTTTCTCCATCTCGGCAATGACTTTTTTAATATCATCCCAGACGAGCTTTTTGTCAGACGGAGTTCTCAGCAGGTAAGCCGGGTGGAACGTGGGCATAAGGGGGATGCCTTGATAGGTCTTCCAGTTGCCGCGAAGCGAAGTGATCCCCTCTTTCGTCTTGAGCAGCGTCTTGACGGCGACATTGCCCAGACCGATGATGATCTGCGGGTTGATCGCCCGAAGTTGTTTGATGAGGAACGGTTCGCAGGCCCCGACCTCGTCCGGTTCGGGGTTCCGGTTGCCCGGCGGCCTGCATTTCACGATATTGCAGATGTAGACGTCCTCGCGCTTCAGCTGCATACCCTTGACAATGATGTCCGTCAGCAGTTGTCCGGCGGCGCCGACAAAAGGCCTTCCCTGCAGGTCTTCTTCCTGCCCCGGTCCCTCGCCCACAAATACGAGCGCGGCATTCGGGTTGCCTTCTCCGAAGACGATGTTCTTCCGGCCCTTGTGCAGCTTGCAGCGAATGCAATCGCCAAGCTCTTCGCGGACCGCGGCAAGTCCAGCGGCCCCCGATGCGAAAGGTCTTTCTACTAATGCAGATGCTGTTTTTACAGGATCCACCTGTGCAGCAACGGGGGCTGTCGACCGGGGCACCCCCCGTAACGGCATCTCGACGAAGCTCATTCCTAGCGCTCTTCGATACTCAAGATGCGCCCTGACCTGCTCAACGATCTCTAAAAATTCCCGCTGCATCTCATCCATGAAAATAGAACCCTTACCATTTCATATTTTTACTCTGAACTCCCAACTCCCCACTCCGAACTTTTTTTAATTCCCCCATTTCAACTTCGTCCTGAGTATCTCAAAATAGCTCTTGGTCGGGTGTTTGATCAGCTTTATCCTGAACTGGGATTTTTTGATCGCCACAACATCGTTGGGTTCAAGCGGGAACCCGATCTGTCCGTCAAGCGTAAGCGATACATCCTCGCTCAGCGAGGTGAGACATATCGTGACCACGGCGGTATCGGGCAGCGCGATAGGCCTGTTCGACAATGTATGTGGACAGATCGGCGTAAGCACAAAACAGTGGATCGTGGGATGAATGATCGGGCCTCCGGCAGAGAGCGAGTAGGCCGTGGAGCCCGTGGGCGTCGCCACGATCAATCCGTCCGCCCTGAGGGTGGTCAAATGTCCGTCGTTTACCGAGACCCGGAGTTCCATCATGCGCGCAAGCGCGCCCTTGTTGATCACCGCGTCGTTCAGCACCCGGTACTGCGCAATGCGCTTTCCCTGGCGGAGCACGCTTGCGGTCAGCATTATCCGGTCCTCGGTCCCGAGCTTTCCGGCAATGGCCTTCTCCAGATTGCCATAGAGCTCATCGAGCGATACCTCCGCCATGAAACCCAGGCTGCCCAGGTTGACGCCAAAGATCGGAACATCGGCATGGGCGTCCGCAACAAGCCGCGCCGCGGACAGAAGCGTGCCGTCACCCCCGAGCACGATGATCATCTCAACGAGAGCCGGGATCTCCTCCGGATCATAACCCTGCATTTTGACAGCCGCGGCAGTCTCTCTGTCGATGAAGACCTTTTTGCCCCGCGCCTCAAGCCAGGAGGCCAGCTTCTTTGATGCCTTCTGCGCAGCGGGAATATCCTTGGCTATGATGCCGATCTTCTTCATGCTATTCCTTATTCAGTACAGAGACGGGGACCATAATTCTTTTTTAACAGGATGTTCAGGATAAACCAGGACTAACAACTTTCAGGAGAAAAGGGGGACATGGGAGAAATGGAGAAAAGGACGATAACTTATTTATGTTATTTATCCCCCTTTCGCCTCTCAATTCCCCATTTCTCCTGATTGTTCTTTTTGCGCCTCAGCGGTCACAATCCCGTTATTCTCTCAACTGTTTTGTTCGATCCAGCTCCTGCTTCAATTCCTCCATCAGTTTCTCGTACCGTTCCCCTTCCGGGAGAAACCCGAGCTCACGGCTCTCTTCATCAAGAGCGGAGAGATAGACGCTCAAGCTCTCGACGGGCAATTCGTCCCCGGCCCGCTCGGCCCATTCAATGACGGTCACGCCATCGGTTCCAATGTATTCGTCGAACCCGATGTGCTCCAGTTCCTCAGGTCCCTTGAGACGGTAGAGGTCCAGGTGATAGAACGGTACCCGTCCCTGGTACTCGTTCACGAAGGTGAAGGTCGGGCTCGTGATGTACGGCTCCTGCACATCCAATCCCCGGGCGATGCCGTAAGCGAGATTTGTTTTTCCGGTGCCGAGATCGCCGTATAAACAGACCGTATCGCCGGCATCGAGCAGCTTTCCGAGCAGCCGTCCGATCTCCCGGGTCTGCTCGGGGCTCGACGTGATCGCGCTGAACATTACTCGGCCTGCCGTGCGACGGCCTTCACCATATCGCGCTTGCCCACGATGCCCACGACCTTGCCTGCCTTGAGCACCGGCAGCAAATGGACCTTCTTCTCCGACATGAGGGTCGCGATATCTATGATGGTGGTGTCTTCCGCGATCGTGACCACCTTGCGGACGCAGATGTCACCCACCCGTGTGGCTGTCAGGCGTTTCACTTCCTGCTCGAATTTTTTTGAGCTTTCGAGATAAATGGCCGCGTCCAGGAAACTCACCACCGTGGGGATGTGAAGCCGTTTGTTCCGGCTGATGAGATCGTTCTCGGTCACCATGCCGTAGAGCGCGCCCGAGTCGTCAACGACCGGCACACCGCTGATCTCGTTCTTCACGAGCAGTGAAGAAAGCTCCTCAATGGTGGTATCGGGCTTGACGACCAGTACGTCCCTGGTCATGATATCTTTCGCAGTTAGCATGGCAAAACCTCATTAAAAGTGATGAATTCCGACGGACCCGTCGGAGGGGACAGATATCTCCAGCTATTCTATCGTTTCTTTAAAAGCTTGAGGAATTTTCTCGATCAGATCTCCTGCGATCATTGATGCTTCGCCCTTTTCCGCGGCCGCAAGGTCTCCCGCCCGGCCGTGCAGATAAACGCCGAGGCACGCCGCCTGACTTGCGCTGTATCCCTGCGCAAGGAGGCCGCCGATCATACCGGTGAGCGCATCTCCGGTCCCGCCGGATGCCATGCCGGGATTTCCCGTGGAGTTGACGAACACCCATCCATGAGGGGTCGCGACCACCGTGGCAGCGCCCTTGAGCACGACCGTGACCCTGTGCTTCCTGGCAAATGCCGAGGCGATTTCGATCCTGTCCCTCTGTACGTCGGAGGATGATATGCCCAGCAGCCTTCCCATTTCACCCGGGTGCGGGGTCAGGATAAGAGACGCTTTTGCCCTCTTAAGGATATCCGTAAAGCCGACAAGCGCATTCAACCCGTCTGCGTCGATCACCGCGGGGATCGAGAGTCGCTGGACAAGGCTCCGGACCGCCTGGACCGTCTCGTAGTGGGTTGAAAGGCCCGGACCGATCGCACAGGCGCTCATTTTTCCCATGGCCTTGAGCAGTTCCTCTTCTGCCCCGATCCCCAACGTCCCTTCGATGCTCTCCGCGGACGGGACAGCCATGGCTTCTGCGACCTGGGATTGGATGATCGGAACAAGATTGTTCGGTACGGCTACGCTCACGAGCCCTGCACCCGCCCTGAGCGCTCCCCTCGCGGCCATGATCGCGGCCCCTGCCTTGCCCGGCGAACCGGCGACGATCATGAGATGGCCGAAGTCGCCTTTGTGCGCATCGGGAAGCCTGTTGCTGATCACGCCCCGGACGGAGCCCTGGTCCAGCAGGCTTACGGATATATGTTCCTTTTCCGAAACCTCCGGGGGAATCCCGAGGTCCGCAACCCGCACCGTGCCGGCGTAGTCCGCGCCCGGATAGAGCACGAGCCCGCGTTTCAGGAAGGCCATGGTCACCGTGAGGTCGGCCTTGATCGCCGCGCCCATGACCCCGCCCGTATCCGCGTCAATCCCCGTGGGAATGTCTATCGCGACAACGGGACTGCCCGAGGTATTCATCATATCCACGGCCTGGGCATACCTGCCTTTCAAAGGGGATGACAACCCCACCCCAAGCATGGCGTCAACGAGAACATCCGACCATGCAATAATGTCCGCAAGCGAACGGGAAGACGCATTCTGCACGATCTCGACATCCGTCTTGCGAAGAATAGAGAGGTTGGCCTTTGCTTCTCCCTTGACCGCGCCGAAGGATGCCAGCAACGCGACCCGCACCGGTACGCCGTTGATCCTGAGCCGCCGCGCAAGCGCCAGGCCGTCGCCGCCGTTATTTCCCCTGCCGCAGATAATGCCGACCCTCACACCCTGAAGGCCGTCGAAGAACTTCTCCATCGCCGTCATGACAGCCGCCGCGGCATTCTCCATCAGGACCATGCCGGGAATGCCGAAGACCCTGATCGCCCTGCGGTCGATGTTCTTCATTTGTTGTGTGGTGACAATTTTCATAATGTGATAATTCCGGTTTTTCGGCTGAAGGCTGAAGACTGACGTAATCTAAAAATCTTTCGCCTTCAGTCTAACCACCTTAGCCTCTCCACCTAATCCTTACCCTTCTACCTTCAGTCTAACCACCTTTAGTCTCTCCACCTGAATCCCTATCCTTCGGTCTTCAGCCTTCAGCCTAATCAATCATCCATTCTCACCCGAGCCGGAGAATGCCGCTCCCACCAGCACCACCTGCGCCACGGCATATCCTTCATCGTGCGAGTAGCTGAGGAGCACCTGTTTCACACCTCTGAGGTCCATGAGGTCCTTCACCCTGCCGGAGAGGTTTACGGTCGGGCCGCCGCCTTCGCCGTGAAGCACCTCGATGTCCGTCCACTTTACGCCCGCGCTCCATCCCGTGCCGATGGCCTTGAGCACCGCTTCCTTGGCAGCGAATCTGCCGGCATAGTGCTGGGCGGGGAACTTTTGCCGGGAGCAATACTCGCGCTCCAGTTCCGTGAACACCCGCTCGAGAAAACCCGCGTGGTTCTTCCCTGCCTTGTCGATGCGGTCGATCTTCACCAGGTCAACTCCGATGCCGACTATCATGGTTCCTCCCTGCCACAAATTTACAATTTCCAGTTATCAATCATCACTCTCCAATTAAAGCTTTCATCTCTTTCACCGCCCGGTCCAGCCCGACGAGCGCGGCCCGTGAGATAATGCTATGACCGATGTTCAGTTCCTCCACCTCGGAAATGCGCGCTATCTTCCGAACATTCACATAGTTCAAGCCGTGTCCTGCGCCCACGCGGAGCCCCAGGCTCCCGGCGAGCTTCGCCGCCTCGCTGATCTTCACGAACTCGCGCTCGCGATCTTTTTCGGTCTTCGCGTTCGCATACGCGCCTGTGTGGATCTCCACCCAGTCCGCGCCGGACTTCCTGGCCGCCGAGACCTGCCTGTCATCGGGATCGACAAAGAGGCTGACAACGATGCCGCCTTGCTGGAGACCGCTTATAAACGATTTCATAAAATCGATCCGTGAGGCCACCTCAAGACCGCCTTCGGTCGTGAGCTCTTCCCGCTTCTCCGGCACCAGCGTGGTGATGTTCGGTTTTACCTCGAGCGCTATGCGCTGCATTTCATCGGTCGCCGCCATCTCTAAGTTCAGTTTCGTCTGTATGGTCTCGCGCAGAAGCCGGAGATCCCGGTCCTGAACATGCCGCCTGTCCTCGCGCAGGTGCGCGATAATGCCTTCCGCGCCCGCAAGCTCGGCGAGCAGAGCCGCCGCAACCGGATCGGGTTCGATGCCCTTTCGTGCCTCGCGTATCGTGGCAATGTGGTCGATATTTACGGACAATCTGGGCAACTCAGCAGTACCTCCCGGACATGACAATTCGTGTTTTGATTCTATCATCTCTCCGCCAAAATATCCATTAAATTTGTTCGCAACAAAAGCGTTCGCGCGTACAAATCAACGGATTGCCGCCTTGACCCTGATCCGGGCCTCTGGTATATTTGCGGTATTGAAACGGCACACAAGCAAACCACAGAGAACACTGAGAAAATGAATATCGCATCTGATCTTTACAATTTACGCTGAGCTCTCTGTGGTGATTTTTAAACGACAGGAAAAACCCAGGAGGTGGACTGAATGATCCGTCTCATGAAGACGTTTTGCATCGGTTTCCTTTTCGTTGCGGCAATTGCGCTCCCGGCGATCGCCCAGGAATCAAAGACCGTGACCGCCGAAGGCGTGGCCGCAATCCAGGGCAACGCACGTGATATCGCCCGCAATGCCGCGCTTGAGGATGCCCGGAAGCGTGCCGTGGAACAGGCGATCGGCCTCCTGATCGACTCGCAGACCCAGGTCGAGAACTACCGGCTCATCAGCGACAAGATCCTCTCGCAGGCCAAGGAGGTATATCACGCGGTACACTGTCGCGGGCGAGAACACTGACAGCGGCCTGCTGCGTGTCCGTATCAAGGCCGAAATCGCGCTCAGCCGGCTGAAAAACGATCTCTCGGGTATCGGCATCCGCCCTGGTCGCGTGTACAAGCCCCGGACCATGGTCATGATAGCGGAGCAGAACATCGGGCGCGACGTCACTGCGTGGTGGCTGGGAACCCATGGAGAGCAAACCGATGTCAGCGTGGTCGAGAACGCCTTCATGGATAAATTCAGGGAAAACGGGTTTGCATTCATCGACCATCAGATCGCGATAAAGAAGATCGAGGTGACCGGAGATTACCGGACACCGGACCTCACGGAGGCCCAGGCCGTGACGCTTGCCGCCCGGGCGGGCGCCGAGGTCGTGATCATCGGGAAGGCAAGTACCAGGTTATACGGCGATATCGGCGGAGGGATGAAATCGGTACAGGCGGACCTTACCGCAAGGGCCGTTCGCATTGTTACGGGGCAGGTCATCGCTACAGCCACGACCCACGCCGCGGCGGTGCATATCTCCGGGATCGCTGCCGGGACCGCTGCACTCGATAAAGCGGCGAACCAGGCGGCCGAGGAGATGATCGGCAAGATCCTCGCGGTCTATTCCGGCGAAGCGGCAGGCACGCGGTCCGTGAACATCGCCATCGCCGGTCTGAACAAGACCCAGTTCGCGAAGTTCAAGGACGTGCTCCTGAAACAGGTGCAAGGCATCAAGGACCTTCATGAGAGGAGCTTCAACGGGACAACGGCAAGGATATCGGTAGACTCGAAGAACAGCACGCAGAAGCTCTCGGATGAGATCTCCCTCAGGGACTTCGGCGTATTCTCCGTGGAAGTGGTGGGCTCGACAGCGAGCTCGCTTGAGTTGAAGGTAACGCCGAAGTAGAACCAACGATGGACGATGGACGATCGTTCGCTTCGCTCACTAGGACGACGGAGGCCGTATTTCACGATGGAAGCTTTTTCGTCCCTCGTCCCTCGTCTCTCGTCCCTCCCTACCCCACCCCCACCATTCTCTTTGCCGAGATCACGGTATTCTTGAGCAGAATGGCGATGGTGACCGGTCCGACTCCGCCGGGGACCGGTGTGATCAATGACGCTTTTTTAAATACCGCGTCAAAATCAACATCTCCCACGATCGCGCCATCAGGCAAGATATTGATGCCGATGTCCACAACGACCGCACCCTCTTTCACCATGTCCGCCTTGATCAATCCCGGCCTGCCCGTGGCCGTGCAGAGAATATCAGCCTGTCTGGTCTCGCTGCCGAGGTCACGCGTCTCGCGATGGCAGACCGAGACCGTCGCTTCCTTGACCAGCAGCATCATGGCAAGGGGCTTGCCTACCGCGAGGCTTTTTCCCACGATCACGGCCTTTTTCCCCTTCGGATCGATATTGTAGTACTCCAGCATCCGCATCACACCATAGGGCGTACAGGGCAGGAACGTGGACCTGACCGAAAGGGTGAATTTCGGCTCGAAAAGATATGCGGTCGATTCATCCGCCGACAGACGGCCGACGGAAATAGCGCCCTGACCGTCCACGTCCTTCTCCGGAACGATGGCGTTCACGACCTTCCTGGTGTCGATATTTCGCGGCAGCGGCATGAAGACCAGGATGCCGTTCGCCCGCTCATCGTTGTTCAGCGTCTTGATGAGGTTTAATATCTCATTCAGGGATGAGGACGCGGGAAGGATGTGGTTGAACGTATCGATCCCCGCCCGGACCGCTGCGCTCTGGATCGCCTGGTAGTACGTGAACGATGACTTGTCCTCGCCCACCAGCAGGAGCGCAAGCCCTGCGCGAATGCCGTGCTGGGCCAGCCGGGATGTCTCCTCCCTGATCGCTGCGATAATTTTCGAGGAAAGTTCACCCCCGTGCATCAACTTCGCCATATGGCCTCCTGTAAATTACCAGCGTAATGTTAAAAAACTTTCACCGCAGAGGAACGCGGAGGACTTCTTGAATTACTTCCTCTTTAGCCCCCACCCCCTGCGACCTCTCAACAGTCTGCTGACAGACTACTTAGTACCGGATTCGCTTTATTCAAGAATCTGAATTTCTCCGCGTCTCTGCGTCTCCGCGGGAAAATATCCCTTTCGTTTTCAAATAACTTTTGACGTTATCAATGCCCCCGGATCTCCGTATGCCTGATCTGCCCGCCGAGGTTCGCGGTGAACCCCACAACGGCCGCAGCGACCAGCGATAACACGAGCACCAGGGCAATGAACCATTTCGGGATGGTAGCAGAACGGCGGAAAAAAATCAAACCGGCACAACACGCGATGCCGAGGGCCTCTATCAGAACGAGCGACAGCTCGGCCATTTCCTCATGCCTGCCGATGTACGCCTCTGTTACGCCGGGAAGGTTCTTCACGACTTTCTGGGCAGCTTCGCCGGTGAGATATACCGGTACGGTTATGAGCGCGATCAGGACAAAGGCTCCGAGGCTGACCCTTTTGATCTCGTCGCTCCTGGTGACCTGTCCGTACAGGAACAGCAGAATAGCGAACAAAATGCCTATCACCGGGAAATGATTGATCATGAGATGCAGATGTGCTCCGTTTATCATATGGCCCCCTTTCTCTCCGGTCCTCGCAGACAGGCTGTTTCTTTCTTCAGCTCTTTTTTGAATTCATCCAGTTGATGCCGTCTTTCATCATCGCTCCAGTTGAGTTCCCCGCCCGCGACGCGGGCGATCTTTTCCGCCTGTGGAAGACCGCGCGATGCAGTAATGCCGAGACGCATCCTGCGGAGAACGATATCGGAAAGCGTTCTCGCCCCTTCCTCCCTGACGCTGTACAGTACCTGGGCATAGATATCGCGGCTCTCGGGGGAGATCGACCCGCCCAGGACCGGATCTGTTGCGGCAAGGCCCAGAACCATTTCCGCCCGCGCACCGTAACAACCGACGAGATGGCGCACGAGTTCGGGCGCAACCCCGTGACGTGATGCCATTTCGGGCACTGCTTCGCGCAGGTACTGCTCATAGTCCATTGACAGGCCGCCGGGAAGAGGGTCTTTGTCCGTACTGCAGCGTACACCTGTTCCAAGCACCCCGCGAGCCGCGTCAACCGCGTCCTTTGCCATGTTGCGATAGGTGGTGAGCTTGCCGCCGGCAATAGTGATGATCCTGTCGTTCCGTCCCTCCCGGATGACCCGATGCTTGCGGGATATCTTTGTCTCGTTCCTGCCCGAGAACGCGAGCGGACGGATTCCCGCGTACGTATAAAGGATGGACTCTTTCGTCAAGTTCATCTTCGGCAAAATGCGCCTGCTTTCAGCGAGCAGGTAATCCACCTCATCCTCATCAGCATGCACGTCGTCCAGGTCGCCGTCGTATTTTGTGTCGGTCGTGCCGATGAGCGAGTAGGCCTTAAGCGGGATGATGAAGAACATCCTGCCGTCGCGAGAGGTGACGAAAAGCGCCTGGTTCGAGAGCTTCGGCAGCACGAGATGAATGCCCTTTGTGGGAAAGATGATCTTCTCGTGATCGAGATTTCCCGCCAGCCTCACCTTGTCGATCCACGGCCCCGCGGCATTGATCAGGACCCTGGAGCGGAACGTGGAGGTCGCTCCCGTCAAGGTATCCTTCGCCGTAACGACAATGCCGCCGTCCTCCTCTTCGATCTTCTCGGCACGGACATGGTTCAGGAGCGTGGCCCCCTCCTCACGCGCGGAAATGACGTTCTCGATGACCAGCCGCTCGGGCATCGTGATCTGGTGGTCGTAGAACAGCGCGCTCCCGATGAGCCCTTCCTGGTTCAGACGCGGCTCAAACTCGAGGGTCTTTTGCCTGCTGGAGGTGAAATAGCGCGGGATGTCTTTCTCATGCGACAGCAGGTCATAGAGGTGAATACCGAGTGACATGACCGCCCTGCCGTGCGGGTCTTCCTGATAGATGGGAATAAGGATCGGCATGGGGTGAATGAGATAGGGCGCCTGTCTGCGAAGAATAGCGCGCTCGCGAAGGGATTCGGCAACCAGGTCCATCTCGAAGTTGGCAAGATAGCGCAGGCCGCCGTGGATCAGGCGCGTGGACTTGGAACTGACGCCCGAAGCGAAGTCCCCTTTTTCCAGCAAAAGGCACGACATTCCCCGCAGCGCCGCGTCCCGCGCCACGCCGGCCCCGGTGATGCCCCCGCCGATGACGATGAGGTCGAAGGTCTGATCCGATGTTAGAACAGTGTTGGCGCTCAAGGATGGTCTCCGCAAAAGGAAATTCCAACTATTCAGATTGGCCGCAAAAGAACACAAAGAACTCAAAGAAAAAAACCTAAATCATGTCTTTCAATTTTAATTCTTTCTGCGTTCCTTGCGTGTTTCTCTAAGTGGCCGGTTCATTTTTTAGGCCATTCGCGGCTAATTGATTTTGACCCGAGTAAATAAGGAATTTATTTGTCATTTGGTGGCTGTTATTTGATGTTCGGCTATTACTTTCTTTAACACCCCGGGCCTGTTCGAATAGATCCCGTCCACACCCCAATCAATGAACTTCCGCATCTCATCCTCTTCATCAACGGTCCAGACGTAGAGCGAAAGCCCCTGTTCATGACACGCGGCAACGAGCTTCCTGGTCACCGTCTTCTTGCGCAGGCTCACCACGTTATAGCCCCGTGCCAGGTACGATGGAATCGTGCGGATTGCGAAGACATCAAAGATCATCGACGTCGGCAGGTCCGGCATTGCCCGGCGCGCGGCGGTTACCTCGTCTTCATGAAACGACGACACCAGAATATGCCCTTTATATCCCGAGGCAAGAAGGTACTGCGCCGTCAAAGCCCCCGCGCCGCCGCTCTTGATCTCGAGGTTCAGACCGCACCTGCCGGCAACCAGCCCGAGCACGTCGGCCAGCGTGGGGACCGGCTCATTGTTTTTAAGCCTCACCCCCGCGATCTTTTCCGCGGTCGCCCGTTCGATGTCGATATTCTTCCCGGCCGTTCTGCCGGTCAACTTGTCGTGCATCACGTAGAGACCATTGTCGCGGCTCCTGCGGATGTCGATCTCGATCATGTCCACGGACAGGGAAAGGGCGCGGCGAATGGAGTCAAGGGAATTTTCAAGGGCGTTGGACGAATCTCCGCGGTGGGCGATCGCAAGGGGTATGGGCATGAAGGGATTATAGCAAATAACCAGTCATGACGGTTATAATTTTGTAACTACTCAGGTCAAAACCGGTTATCCGCAGAGAACGCAATGAGCTCAAAGAAAAAGCTTGAATCTTAATTTTTGGTAGCAAATTCTCTCTGCGTTCCTTGCGTTCTTTGCGGTTAATCTGTCTTTCCTAATATCATCCCGAGTAGTTGTTTAAATTTTTCGATGCAATAAGGATGGATTTCTGACCTTCCTGACTCCTGACTCCTGACTCCTGACTCCTGACTCCTGACTCCTGACTCCTGACTCCTGACTCCTGACTCTTACTGTTTCTCCCCCGTCACCGTCTCCATGATCTTGTCCTTGATCGACCGGATATGGGCCGCAAGCCCCTTATGCGGCACCACGGCGCGGTGGATGACCGTTCGTATGGCAATGAGCTTTTCCAGCGCGGCGGTCTCGCCCTGTTTGTACAGGTCCTTCGGATTGCTGAAGTCGGCCCAGTGCGTATCGCCCACTGCGGGGTGGATCACGACATCCGCGTCCCGGACCAGGATCTCGTTCAAGATAGATCCGCGTCACCGCATCGGCGCGGAGAACGATATCAAGACCGGACCTTTCTTCGAACATTGCAACATCGCTCGACACGTCCACGGCAATCACGATGTCTGCGCCCATGTCCCAGGCGCAGATCACGGGAACACGCTCCACCCAGCCGCCGTCCACGAGCAGCATGTCGCCGTCCTTTATGGGCGGAAAGATGCCGGGAAGCGCGCAGCTCGCGCTGATGGCGGTGCGAAGCGAGCCGGTCGTATACATGACGCGCTTGCCATTCCGGATGTCCGTGGCCACGCAGGCGAAAGGGATCTTTGTCTGTTCAATGGATATATCGGGGATCAGGGGATAGATGAGGTCGCGGTATTCCTGTTCAGCGACAAATGCGGACTGCGTTGCCGTAACGCCCCAGAAATATCCCTTGCGTATCAGGAAGGACATGTCGCTGAAGAAACCGCGGTTGTGGTTGTTCGGCTGTTCGAGCTTTCGAATGAATTCAAGGCGGGTTTTGCGCGAAACGTAACTGTGCAGGAACTGCTCCACCCGCTCCATCCAGTAGGCGGCATCGGGCCTGGTGGCATAAAGCCCTCCCATCATGGCGCCGAGGCTGGTGCCGGCGATCATGTGGATGGGGACCTGCGCGTCTTCGAACACCTTGAGCACGCCGAGGTGGGCAAGCCCCCTCGCCGCTCCTCCGCCCAATGCCAGACAGATCTTTGGTTCCATAGATCGGACGCTCCCCCGTAAAACAGCTTCTCTGTCGCTGATATCCCGTGAACAATGATAGCATCATAAGCCGTGCGTGTAAAGATGTAATCCTGGAAACAACAGTGGTACTTATTTGGCCGCAAAGAACGCAGAGAAATCCAAAAAGATAAAAACGTCAGGTTCCTTCGTCCTTTAGTAAAAAGCTTTTCTCACCGCCGAGGCGCGGAGACACAGAGTACTGACTTATAGTTAAATCGGATTACCAGGTATTACGTCTTTATTATCCACTGATCAATCCGGATGTAGTAAAGGGTTCCAGGACTTATAAATTCACAAAATTCCCCACGCCATTCTCAGTGCCTCTGCGTCTCTGCGGAGCTGCCCAAAAAAACATATGCACACGTGGAGCTTTCTTCTCAAAAAGTTTGATCCATTTCTGCGATTTCTGCGTTCCTTGAGGTTAACTGCCCTTATCAGGTTAATTGAAATTATTCATTGACTAAACAAGGAGTTCATGGTATGTTCACAATATGAACGCCGAAAAACAGTCCCCCTTCGGGACCGAGCCGTACCGTTCACTCCAGATACTGGACGAACTTTCCAACAACGATTCCCTCACCCAGCGGGACCTCAGCAGCCGACTCGGCATCGCCCTCGGGCTCGTCAACTCCTACATCAAGAACCTCGTGAAAAAAGGGTTCATCACGGTTAAAGCGATCCCCACCAAGCGTTATGCCTACTACCTGACACCGAAAGGCTTTACGGAAAAGACACGGTTGACCTACGATCTGCTGCATGACTATACGAGGATCTATCGCGAGGCACGGGAAAACCTGAAGACCCTCTTCAATAAAATGCAGAATGATGGCATAAAAAAGGTGGTTTTTGCCGGCGCCGATGAGATTGCCGAGATCGCCTATATCTCTCTGCAGGAAACGACGATCGAACTGATCGCGGTCGCGGATGAGGAGCGGTCCGGGGAAATATTTTTCAGCAGGACCATCCAGCCCCTGCAGGCGATCGAGGGCATGGACTATGACAGCATTGTGGTCACTTCCTATTTGAAAAGAAATATGATCTACGAGAAACTTATTCAGTTGAAGGTGGACAAAGAAGATATTCGAATTATATTTACGTAACCCGGACAAGCCGGAACCAAACCTGGAACCGCGATGGCGCGAAGGTCGCGAAGGAAACCAGTCAGATCTTGAAAAAAAGAAATCATATTGTTATTGACGTCCTTGCGCTCTTCGCGACTTCGCGGTAAAATTCTTACCGTTTTGAGTAGAATTTGATTCCTTAGTTACTAAAGCGGAGTTTGATTTTCCGCGATCTGAAATAAAATAGACTTGTTCAGGAGTGTCATGAGAGAGGGAAAGACCATGAGATCAGTCATTACCAGCCTCACAATAATGCTTTGCCTGCTGTCCTTTTCTGCCTGCAGCAAACCGGAATCCAAATTAGTCGGCACCTGGATCAATGAAAAAACATCGAGCAGCATGGAATTCAAAAGCGACAAGACGGGAGTCATTCATCAGAAGACGCATGCCGACATTCCCGCCGACCTTGCTTTCAAATGGACGATGCTTGGCGACAAGCAGTTCAGGGTCGAGGCGACTGTGCCGGGGTCCCCTGATCTCTCGACGGCGGAAGGAAGACTTGAAGGAAGCGATACCCTTATCCTTCAAAATGATACCTTCAAGAAGATGAAATAGAAGGAATGGCTGGAATAATGGGCCGAATTGGTAAAAGACATCGTGGGGTACAAGGGCAAGACCTCGCTTCGTGAAGGATGGCCAAAAATAAGAGAGTGTCTTCGACCTCATGCCACTGATCAATTTGCTTTTTAAAAGAGGAGGAAATTTCCATGACTGCATACAAAGAGATCGATAAATGCCGCGTGAGCGGCAGCAAGAACCTGGTGTCGGTCCTTAATCTCGGGCATCAGGTCCTAACCGGTGTCTTCCCCAAGAGCGCGTCCGAAAAGATTACTTCCGGACCTCTTGAGCTGGTCTGGTGCCCCGACGGCGGTCTCCTGCAGCTCCGACACTCCTATGATCCCGGTGAAATGTACGGTCTGAATTATGGTTACCGTTCCGGACTGAACCAATCCATGGTGAATCATCTGACGGAAAAGGTCAAATATCTTGAACGGCTGGCCGCGTTGAAGTCAGGCGACGTGGTGCTGGACATCGGCAGCAACGATGCGACCACGCTGAAGGCCTATTCGACCAAAGGGATCAAGCTGATCGGCATTGATCCCACGGGGAGGAAGTTTTCTCAGTATTATACGGACAACATTAAACTGGTCCCGGACTTCTTTACTGCCGCCGCATTTCGCTCTCTTGAATCGGGTCCTGCAAAAATTGTTACCTCCATAGCCATGTTCTACGATCTTGATGCCCCGGTTGAATTTGCCAAACAGATCGAATCGGTCCTCGCCGATGACGGGGTATGGCATTTTGAGCAGAGCTACATGCCTTCGATGCTCCGCATGAATTCCTATGACACGATCTGCCATGAACACCTTGAATACTACTCGCTCGGCGTGGTAAAAATTATTTTGGAGAAGGCGGGGCTCAAGATAGTCGACGTCGTGATGAACGCGATAAACGGAGGAAGTTTTGCAGTGACCGCGGCCAAGGCCGGGAACCGTAGCATCGTTCCAAACCTCGCCGTCATCGACTGGCTGCTTGAGCAGGAGCACAGGATGGGGCTGAATACTCCCCGCCCCTACCGCGACTTTGAGGAGCGCGTCTTCCGCCACAGGGACGACCTTACAAGGTTGATCCGGGCCCTGAATGCGGACGGGAAAAAGATCCTCGGCTATGGGGCCTCGACGAAAGGCAACGTGGTCCTTCAGTTCTGCGGCCTGACGAATAAAGATATTCCTGCGATCGCTGAAGTTAATGCAGAAAAATTCGGCCACGTTACACCGGGGACACACATACCGATCATATCGGAGCAAGAGGCCCGGGCCATGAAGCCGGATTACTTCTTCGTGCTTCCCTGGCACTTCAAGGATGGGATCCTCCGGCGCGAGAAGGAGTATTTGACAAGTGGAGGAAAAATGATATTCCCGTTCCCGGAAATCGAGATTGTGTAGCACTACGATAGTAGCTGAGAGGAGCATGGGAAAAACCAATAATGAGTGACGAGAATACACACTCCACCAACGATCCGGGTAATTTCCAGGACCTTAAGAGCAAATCGCTGGCAGGAATCGGCTCATTATTGCGCCGTCAGATATTTGTCTATGGTTTCTTCTTCCTGGGCAATATTGTGCTGGCCCGGATTCTCCTCCCCCAGTTGTTCGGCATCTACGCTATCGTCTCTTTCGTTGTCCAGTTCTTTTCCACATTTAGCGATGTCGGTATCGGCGCGGCGTTGATCCAAAAAAAGGACAAGCTGAACAACGAAGAGCTATCAACGATATTCTGGCTTCAGCAGGTACTGGTATTCATTGTCTTCATTCTGGTGTTTCTCGCGGCACCACTCGTATTGCGAATATACACTACAATTCCACCGGAAAGCGTGTGGTTCATCCGGGTGATGGCCCTGAGTTTTCTCTTTACATCACTGAAAACAGTACCGGCCATCCTGATGGAAAGGGCTATCGATTTTAATAAAGTAGCATGGGTGGATATTTCGGAAAGCGCGGTATTTCAAGTGACTGCAATATCCCTTGCATTAACGGGGTTTGGGGTTTGGAGCTTTATTGTAGCGGCACTGTTCCAGAGTGTCGTCGGAGTAATTCTTATCTATTCTCTTTCTTCATGGCGACCTTCATTGGTATATAATTTCAATTCTGCACGAAATCTCATCGGCTTCGGCCTTCCCTATCAGGGAAACACTATCTTAAGTTTTATTAAAGACGCGGTCACCCCTCTGTTCGTCGGCGCGTATGCCGGCGCAGCAGCAGTCGGCTACGTCAATTGGGGGCGCAATCTTGCCTTTGCACCACTAATGCTTTCACAAAGTTTTGGTAGAGTTGCTTTTCCAGCATATGCCCGGCTCCAGCATGACAAAATGCTTTTGCAGGATGCGGTTGAACGGTCCATTCGCATGATGACGCTGATCATGTTTCCTATAACAGCCATGCTGTTTGCATTGGGACCTGAAATAACCCATGTGATCTTTACCGACAAATGGAGGCCAGGTTTATTGTCATTCTATTTTTATTGCACTTCGCCATTTATCATAGGCATCATGCTTCCATTATACAGCGCGATCTTGTCACTCGGTAAGTCCAATCTTCTGCTAAAAATGTCTTCAGTTCTTCTCGTCCTTGAATGGGGTTTGGGTGTTCCTTTTGTTCTGATGTTTGGTTACAATGGGATATCGTTCAGCCAGCCGATTATTGCTGTGATATTCTACTTTGTATATAAGCACATTCTCTCAGAAGATTTGCTGCACGTTTCTGTGATCCAAAATGTTTATTCACAGCTCATGGCCGCTGTTCTATGCGGAATCGTCGTAAAAATCATGATGTCAATGCTCACGGCCAGCATCATTACGTTACCTACATTATTTGTGACAGGAAGTATCTTTTATGTTTTGCTCATTTATTTTATAAAGAAGGAAATGCTGATAGAGGTTGTTCAATACATCAGAGAGATCATCGGGGGCAGACAGCCGAATTATGAAAAAAGTCCTACTGGTTAATCCCCATGAGACAGAACAATCGGGATTTACTAACCCGCCGATTGGGCTGCTTTATCTCGCAGGAACCTTGTTGAAACACGGTTCCGATGTGCGTGTTGTTGACGGCTGTCTTGAAGGTAAGAAGGCGGTCCAGAATGCGATAGAAGAGTTTCACCCTCAGTTAGTCGGAATCTCCTCGCTGACTCCCGGGCGCAAGAAGGCCATTGAAATAGCCGATATGGTCAAACGATTTGATTCCAACATAAAAGTTGTTATCGGAGGAGCCCATCCAACTATCATGTATCAGCAGATCATGGATAATTATCCTTCAATTGATTATATAGTTCTCGGTGAAGGTGAAGAAACCTTACTTGAGATCGCGCAGGACAAGGAATTATCTCAGATCAACGGGATAGTATACAGAGATAATGGAAACATATTAAAGACACCTGCCCGGAAGAACATAGAAAATCTTGATCATATCCCTTTTCCGGCATGGCACCTTCTTGACCTGCAAAAGTACCCTGCTATCGATGAGGGTGTTTACCGCGGGATTGATCTCGGAAAAGTTCCCCGTATTTCTGTTATATTCTCACGAGGTTGCTCTGGACATTGTGATTTTTGTTCAACCTGGTGGATATGGAAAGGTTGGCGGCATCGCTCGGCAAAGAACATGGTCGATGAAATTGAACTCCTTTATAAGGATCATGGCATACGACATTTCTGCTTCGCGGATGATGCCATGACGGTCAACCGAGAGGCTACGATCGATCTCTGTGACGAAATCATCAGGAGAAAGCTTGATATAGTATTTCATGCCACAACGAGAACGGATTGTGTAGATGAAGTCGTGCTCAAAAAGATGAAAGAAGCGGGCTGCTACAAGATCGCTTTCGGCATCGAAACCGGCTCTCCGCTCTTGCTCGACAGGATGGGCAAGAATAACGATGTTGAAACCTCGATAAGAGCAATTAAACTTGCAAAGGACGCAGGAATATTTGTGACCGCGCTTATGATCATTGGGAACGTGGGAGAGACCAAAGAAACGGTACAGGAAACGGTAAACTTTTTAAAGAAAACACAACCGGACGAAATCGGCTGCGTCGGCGGCCTTTGGATACTGCCGGGGACCAAACTGTACCGGGATTGCAAGAAAAAGGGATTTATTGATGATAATTTCTGGCTGACCGACCAACCCTATAAGATTTACACTATGGAATATTCTCTTGATCAACTCGATAAGTTGAGGAAACAGGTGCTCGGTTATCAATATTTGATCACAAGAATTCACAAGATGTTCAAGAGGATGATAAAGTGAACTGTCCTCTTTGCAAAAAAAACGACTATAATGAATGGGGCAGGGTTGGGAAATATACCATATTAATGTGCAAAAAGTGCGGACTTGGCATAACAGCTCCCTTTCCAACGGAAAAAGAACTGACAGAATCAAACCAGAAAGTCTATCAGGTGGAGCAGCGAATAAAGACGTATCTTTCTCGCAGGAGCTATTTTGAGAAACGCTATCGAGACAACATAGCTCAAATAAAGCGTTTTAAACATCAAGGCAAGCTTCTCGACGTGGGATGCAACATCGGTCTATTTCTAAATGTGGCTAGGGAAGAAGGTTTTTCTGTCATTGGGGTGGAGCTTAATAAAGGATGTGCTCAATATGGGATAAACAATTTCAAGCTCGATATTCGTTCCGACTATCTCGAAAATGTAGCTTTTGCCGATCAAAGCATTGATGTCGTCACATTATTCGACGTACTCGAACATGTTCCGGATATACATGGTTTTTTGACCGAGATAAGAAGGGTTTTGAAAAAGGACGGACTAATAGTTGTTCAGTCACCGAACATCCAAAGCTTAATGGCCGCACTCACAAAGTCGAATTGGAGCTGGTTGACCCCACCAGATCATTTGTACCACTTTACTCCTGCGACTTTGAAGCTTTTATTAAAAGAACATGGTTGTGATATCAGACTATTGAATACCTGGGAGCCAGCTCAGGATTTCAGCGATAATTTAATTGTGGCATACATCCCCAGCCTCTTCATTCGCAGCTTGCTTTTAAAGATAAATCAGGCAACCCATATCCTTACCTTTCCAATCCTCCTGATTCAGAGACTCTGGTGGCATAAGCAACGGGGCGGCCTTATAGAACTGTATGCTGTAAAGACGGGAGGGAACAATCATCCATGACAACAATATCAGCGGTCATACTTGCACGCAACGAAGAACATAACATACGCTACTGTCTGGAAACGCTCCGATGGTGCGATGAAATCGTTGTTGTTGACATGGACAGCACAGATAAAACTTCGGTGATTGCGAGAGAATTTACGGATAAAATATTCTTCCATGAAAAGATTCCGGCCTTTGACATTGCAAAAAATTTTGGGGTGGAAAAAACAACAGGTGAATGGATACTCTTAATCGATGCCGATGAAATGGTTCAGCGCTCTCTGGCAAGCCGGCTTCGGTCAATTGCCAAAGATGACACCACGGACATAGTGGAAATTCCATTCAAACATTACATTCTCGGCGAATGTGTGCGGTACACCGGATGGGGATATACTCCCCTGCCCCGGTTTTTCCGAAAAGGCAAAATACTTTTTACCGAAACAATCCACGGTTATATGCATAAGGTCAAGGATGCGAAGGTTTTAAGACTTGAATCACGCGACGAAATGTGCATTTATCATTTTAATTATAGTGACAGCACTCACTTCGTAGAGAAGCTGAACCGATATACCTCTGTAGAGGCGCGCCGTCTCTATGGAGATAAAGTTCCGTTTTCTTACATACAGCTAATATCTGCCGCACTGAAAGAATTTTTTGGGAGGTATTTTGCGGGGAAAGGATACAAAGAGGGCGCGCGAGGTTTTTCACTTTCTGTCATGATGGCATTCTATCGAGCTCTCACTTATATTAAATTGTGGGAGATATACCAGTTCGAAGACGATCCGATCCCGGCACGATATGAGAAAATCCGGAAGAGGCTATTGACGGATTGGGGGTCAATAAAACCGTAATATGAAGTGCTGTATATGCGACAACGCTGATACGGCTCCCTATTTCACCTCTGGCAGCCATGTGTTTGAACAATGCACTCGCTGTGGGCTTGTGTTTGTCTCCAATTTTACGCAGGAAGGCATCTCTTATAAAGGCGACGAGTACTTTGTCCAAAAAAATGAGTATGTACAGCGATGGGACGAATTTTGCTCACTGTTCGAACATCTGCTTGCTAAGGTCATGCGTTTCAAGCGGAATGGTGACTTTCTGGATGTAGGCGCTGGTGTCGGTACCTTAATGCATGTAGCCAAGAAGTATGGATTCACAACGTATGGGGTGGAAGTATCCGAGTGGGCATCTGCATACGCCAGGAACGAACGCGGACTGAATCTTGTCACGGGAACGCTCGAGGACGCTTCGTACCCTGATGCTTTCTTCGATGTCATCGTCATCAATCACGTGCTTGAGCATGTGACTACCCCCATTAAACTGCTGGACGAGGCGCATCGGATTCTGAAGAATGATGGGGTGCTAGTCGTGGGCGTACCGAATGTCGGCAGCATCATGGCCCGGATCATGCGGGAAAGGTGGCTCTCCCTGCGGCCAGAGGAGCATATCTGGCACTTCACTCCGAACACTCTTCGGCGCCTCCTGGACAGGGCCGGATTCCATGAGATATGGTTCGAGGCGCGAGATAACTATTCCGTTCAGGGTTGGGGCCCCAAAGATATTGCTCAGCGAATTATAAACTGGGTATCAGTCATTACGAATCGCTCTGAAGCCATGCTCATAATTGCTAGCAAGAAATGATCACCATGACGGATAAAGCCTATATACTTCTGCTGAATTGGAACGGATGGGCAGACACCATTGAGTGTCTAGAATCCGTCTTTCGGAACAATTACCCGAATTACCAGGTGATCGTGTGTGATAACGATTCATCTGATAGCTCGCTTGATCATATAAAAGATTGGGCAAAGGGGAACTTACAGGTTGCGATTGCAACCGACAATCCACTTTACGCACTGTCCTCCCCTCCGGTCGCGAAACCTATTCCCTATGCTGAGTACACGAGAAAACAGGCGGAGGCCGGCGGTGATGACAAGGCCAATAATGCCCGCTTGATCCTGATTCAAACGGGAAAGAATCTAGGTTTTGCCGGAGGCAACAATGCGGGCCTCAGATATGCGTTATCGCGCGATGATTTTCAGCATGTATGGCTGCTCAACAATGACACCGTGATCAAGGCAGATGCCCTCACCGCGCTCGTCGGAAGCATGCAGGATGATACAGGTGCAGGCATGTGCGGTTCTACCCTGCCGTTTTATCACGACCCCGATATGATTTGGGCGTTGGGCGGAGCGAGCTATAATAAATGGCTTTGCAAAACCGAGTGCATTGGACTGCGTGAACCACTCTCCCGAACGATCAGCAAGGCCGAGATCGAACGCAGGATGGCTTATCTCGCCGGTGCTTCCATGCTCGTGTCCAAGGCATTTCTCCAAACCGTCGGCGTAATGAACGAGCGGTATTTTCTCTATTTTGAAGAGCTGGACTGGGCTTTGCGCGCGAAAGGCAGGTACAGGCTTATCTTTGCGCCGGACAGCATCGTCTACCACAAGGTTGGTGCAAGCATATTGAAAGGGACCAGCCGTGATACCAGTACAGCGGATTATTACATGTTCAGGAATTCACTGATCATCACGCTGAGCTATCATCCCCTGGCATTGCCGATCGTGCTGCCAAGGGTCCTGACACTCTACCTGTTCAGGCGACTCATGGCATTTGCCAGTCGATTAGTCCACGGCCGTCAGTAACGAAAGGAACAAAGGTCATGGCTGCAGAAGTTCTTCAATCTGAGAACGACATTGAACGATCACGCGGCGAAATGATCTCCATGGGTATTGATTGCACAAGTCCGCGCTACCTGCAACTAGCGCGACAGTTCGGCCTTACCAAAAAACCCCTGATCGGAGATCGCCGCAAGAGCTGGGACATCCTGAAGACCATCAAGTTCATCCAGGGCTCCGTTGCGCCGCAGGCGCCGACCCTCGATATTGGCGCGTATGCCTCCGAGGTCCTGTGTGCCCTTCACCGTCTTGGCTATTCAAATCTGACAGGCGTGGACCTGAACCCGGACATTGCACGTATGCCCTATTCCGATTCGATCAAATACGTTCTCAGCGACTTTATGCGCATGCCGTTCCAGGACGCTTCATTCAAAGCGATCACGGCCATATCGGTTATCGAGCATGGCTATCAGGGAGATCGACTGCTGCTTGAACTGTCCCGGGTATTGAAGCCCGGCGGACTCTTCATCGCCTCGGTCGATTACTGGCCCGACAAGATCGATACGACGGGCATCACGGCATTCGGCATGGATTGGCGCATCTTCTCCAAGGATGAGATCAAGGCATTTATGGATCGTGCGGCAGAATTTGGATTCTCGCCTGTCGGCGAAATGAGCTTGTCCGCCTCTGCCCCTCTCATTGCATGGCAGGGGAAACGATATACGTTTTGCTGGTTCGCGATCAGGAAACGTGCCTGACCTTCGGACGAGTTGCCGATACTGGTGAATCTGCCGTGGTTATTGAGGATGTTATGAAAGTATCGATGTTTACAACTTGGGATACGAAATGCGGCATTGCCGATTACTCCTGCCAATTCAAGGCGGCGCTCGAAAAGACAGGAACCGCCGTAACAATTGTTCCGGTTGGCCGGAAAAAAGGTGCCTTCGACCTCATTCGTCTCGGCAAAATGATGAACGACGCGGATATCGCCCATATCCAGCACGAGTTCTCTTTTTTTGCCAATGCCTTTATTCTTCGTTCGTTCGTCAACTGTTCCCTTTTCCTGCGTCAGATCAAGATCCCCACGGTGATTACCATGCATGAGGTGGTGCCCATCGGTGAAAGACTCGGTAAATTTCCGTTCCTGCACCTGTACCGGATGATATTCTCTTCTGTTGACGTCATCACTGTCCATACGGAAAAACACCGAAGGACGATCCTGGAAATGGGGGTCAATGATGACAAGGTGAAGCTCATACCTATTCCCGTACCTGAAATAGAACCCCTCAGCAACACGAAACAGCATGATAAAGAATTGCTTGGGGTTGACGGGAAGAAGGTGCTTACGGTTTTCGGATTTCTCAATAACAGAAAGGGATACGAGCTGGTCCTCGATGCTCATGCAAGACCTTGATGACTGCGCTCTTTCTCATTGCCGGCGGCACTCATCCCAGAGACAAGTCCGGCTATGCGGAACAACTCATGAACAGGATCCGGAAGATGAAACTTGAGCAGAGAGTTATGATGCTGGGTTATCTGCCTGATTCTCAGATCGCAGCCGTCATGGGAGCAACAGATATCATCCTTGCCCCATTCCGTGACATGCCAGGATCAGCTTCCCTGAGCCTTGGCGTGGCTTATGGCAAGGCCGTTATAGGTTCCGATATAGAACAAATGAAGGAGTTGAAATCAAGGGGAATTGGTGCGGAACTCTTCCAGCTCGATAAAAAGGGAGACCTGCGGGAGAAAATAGTCGCGCTGACAGGCGACGCCCGGAGACAGTCTGAACTTGAACAATTATCGAAGTCATATGCTGATAGATACAGCTACAGCAATACGGCAGTGAGGCTTGGGGAACTCTACGCCTCACTGCTGAAGAGTTGAACGCTGCATAGATAATTAAATGCATCATCTATCGAGATTAAAATGAGCAAGACTCTACTTTCCATCTGCATCCCGGTCTATAACTTCGGTGCCTTCATCGGCGAAACGCTGGCCAGCATCATCCCCCAGGTGACCGATGAGGTCGAGATCCTGGTCGTCGACGGGGCCTCAACGGACAATACCTCCGAGGTGATCGCGTCCATCCAACGGACATTCCCGCGACTGCGCTATCACCGCCTTGAGAAGAAAGGCGGCATTGACCGCGACATGGCGAGGTCCGTGGAGCTGGCGCAGGGCGAGTATTGCTGGCTCTTCGGCGGCGACGACATCATGATGCCCGGCGCGATCGCAGATGTCTTGAAAGAGATCGGGCATGGCTGCGATGTGTTCATCTGCGAGTCCATCCTGTGCAATAAAGACATGCGGCCGATCGGGAAACACAACATATTCTCTCTCAGCGCGGACCGCGTGTTCGATCTGCACGATGAGGCCGACCGGAAAGACTATTTTGCGAGCGCCGAGAATACAGCCGCTTTTTTCAGTTTCTGCAGTTCCCTTGTCTTTAAAAGATCACGATGGGCCGCCCTCGAACTGGATGAGCGGCTTCGTGGGCTCCCACTGGGCCCACGTAGCCCGCTTTTTCAAAATGATCCCCGACGGTTTGCGCGTAAAGTATTTGCCCGAGCCGCACCTTTACAAACGGGGCGAGAATGATTCGTTTCTCGGGCAAGGCCTGGTCAATCGTTATCGCATCACCATTGAGGGCTATGACAAACTCGCCAATACCTTCTTTGGCAAACAGAGTATGGAGGCGGCCCACATTCGTCGCACGATCAAGGCCGAACACAACCTCAAAAGCCTTTTGGACGCAAAGTTGATATGCCACCAGAGCGGCCTTCAGGCTGACATAGCGGTCCTTGATCGAATGGTCACCATACTCTATTTCGACCCGACTATTTTCGAACCGGGCAAGTTTGCTCATCTACCGGCATACGCCCTTTTTTGTTCTTGCCATTGCCAAGCCGATATACAGCTTTATGCAATCTTATATACCCGGAGTGAAATGAATACGATCCGGCTGTCCATATGCATTCCGACATATAACTTCGGCGCCTTTATCGGCGAGACGCTCGAAAGCGTCATCCGGCAGGCTACGGATGAAGTTGAGATCGTAGTCGTTGATGGCGCTTCCACGGACAACACGGCGGAGATCGTCCGTGACTTTCAGAAGCGTTTCCCCCGACTGATCTACCATCTTCTCGATAAAAAAGGCGGCATTGACAAAGACATAGCCAAAACCGTGGAACTGGCGCACGGCGATTACTGCTGGCTGTTGTCGAGCGACGATGTTCTTAAAGACGGTGCGATAGACAGGATGCTCCGCGAGACAGCCGCGGGGCATGATGTTTACTTATGCAATCGGACCGAATGCGACATAAACCTGAATCCGGTCTACAATCGCTCATGGCTTTCACGAAAGACAGATGATGCGGTATTTGACCTTTCCGTCAGATCCGATCTTCTTCACTATCTCAACGAGGCACAATCGATCGGCGCGCTCTTCAGCTATATGAGCGCCATTATTGTTCTCCGTAAAAAGTGGAATGAGCCGGGTTATAATGAAAGATTTACGGGTACGAACTACGCCCACGCATTCCGCCTGTTTACGATGCTTCTCAATGGCGGTAAATTGAAATACATAAAAGATCCTCTTGTGCTTAGTCGAGGAGAAAATGACAGCTTTCTGCAAAAGGGGGTTGTCCAGAGATTCCTGATCGACCTGAACGGATATCAGTTTTTGGGGTCTCATTTTTTTCACGACAACGAGACCCGGCAGGCCTTTCACGCCGTCATACGAAGAGAATTCAGATGGTATGTCTTTGCCGGCGTTCGAAGTGAGGCGGATAAAGACGAATGGAATGCGATCGAGCGCACGTTGTTGTCCCTTGGTTATTCACGATCCTCATTGCGGATTGTCCGAATAATCGGGTCCTCGAGTCATATCGTTTGGCTGGCCCGGCGTCTCAGGGCGGCTTTTCGAAGACTTTTTAAATAAAGTCTGGGAGCTTCATCCCGCGAAGTCGCAAAGTACGCTAAGAAAATATCGTTGTTATTATAGTTATTAATCATGCATCCCTTGCGTTCTTCGCGCCTTGGCGGTTCAAAAAGATAGCGCTTCCGGCCGGCCTGTTCGTCAGCGGTACTTGTCGAATGGAGAGTGAAAATACTGTGAAAATAGGAATAAACGCGCTGTACCTGCTGCCGGGAAAGGTCGGCGGCTCGGAAACCTACATCAGAAGCCTGGTGCGGAGCCTGTTGGAAATTGACAGGGACAACACCTACGTCATCTTCATCAACAAGGAAAGCATCGGGATATTTCCCGGAATCAGATCCCCGTGTCAGGATCATCCTTTGTCCCATCAAGGCGACCAGTCGTCCGATACGAATTCTCTGGGAACAATTCATCCTGCCCTTTCAGGTCTTGCGCCACAAGATCGATGTCCTCCTGTCCGCGGGAATGACGTCCCCTTTTGTCTGCCCTGTTCCGTCGGTTCTCGTTATTTATCGATCTCCAGCATGTCAATCAGCCGCGGAATTTCTCCCGTCTGTATCTCTTCTTTCTCAGGACCATCATCTATCTCAGCGCTAAGGCCTCTGATGGGATCATAACGATCTCCGAACAGGTTAAAAAGGACATCATACGATACTACAAGATCGGGGCTGATAGAATCTCCGTCGCGCACCTGGCCGTCAACCATGAGCTGTTCTTCCCCATGAGCGGTGACATCCCGGCTCCTGTCAGGACAAAGTACAATTTACCGGAACGCTATCTCCTCTATGCCGCTGCATTGCTGCCGCATAAAAACCATACAAGGCTTTTACCGGCGTTCAAAGAAGTAATCAGGGAAATGCCCGGAACAAAACTGGTATTGACCGGCGCCTGGGACAAGGGACATGATGCGATGACCGGCTTGATATCGGAGTCAGGCCTTCAAAAAGACGTCGTCATGCTCGGGTGGGTCCCCTTCGCGGATATTCCCGGGCTTTATCGCGGCGCTGATCTGTTTGTGTATCCCACGCTTCATGAAGGTTTTGGCCTTCCCGTTCTCGAGGCAATGGCCAGCGGCGTACCGGTCGTGTGTTCCCGGATTGAACCGCTTATTGGGCTCGCGGGAAACGCGGCGATCCTGGTGGACCCGTACGATCAGGCTGATATTGCGAGGGGAATTTTATCTGTTCTCAGGGACAAGACCTTGCGGATGAAGCTTATTGAGGCAGGCGTTCTAAGGGCCAGGACATTTACCTGGGAAAAGACTGCACACGACACTTTGGATTTTTTGAGCGATAGGATGCCTCACGGAAAACCTGCGGGGCGGTCTTGATGATCACGTAAAAGGCCATAACCTACCGCGGAGACACGGAGAAATGCATTCTGAGCGCAGCTACGAACGAATCTCGCCTTTTCAATACGATGATAGACCCTTCACTTCGTTCAGGGTGACACTTTCTGACTTATTGCGAAACCCAGTCTTAGGCTCTATTCCTCTTTCACGCCGCTGATGTGTTCTTAAGCGAATGCCGAGCCTCCCACCAGTCAAAGAGCCTCTCGTACGCGACGACAAACGCAAGGAAAAACCCGATCGACGGCATGTAGAGGCGATGCTCGAAGATAACGTCGATGATCGGCACAAAGCTCTGGACAGGCGACAGGCCGATATAGAACCAGGCTACGCCAAAAGGGATCAAGAGCCATCCCTTCTTCTTATAGAGCCAGAATGCCGCGCTCACGACCGCAATATGGCCCATGAATGAGAGGATTGTCGGGAACTCGAACAATGTTTTTGCAATGGGATAGTCGTAATCAAGGTTCTGGTGGATCGGCAGGAACAGGAGCCTGATATAGGTCCAGATAACGTTGAGAGAGGTGAGCCAGAAGGTTTTCGCCGTGATACCCGACGTTGTTGAAACATTAAATCCTATCCCGGCGCCCGATGTTTGACGCGGCAAAAAGATCAAGATGGCGAAATACGATCCCCCACGTAAGGCAGATTGCAAGGTAGAACATCCATCTCGAGACGACGAGTGCGAACCTTCCCTCGGCAATGAACAGATAATCATAGAGCATCAGGAGCGCCGGCAGGGTCACTGCCCATTCCTTTGACCCCATGGCGAGGCCGCGGTAAGGAATGCGCCGACATAGTAGGATGCCTTCCCCGATCTTGCGCCTTTGATGAACAAGAGAAATGTCGCAAGGTAGAAGAATGTCGCCAGCAGTTCCGTACGGGTGATGATATAGGTTACCGCCTCGGTCTGAACGGGATGCACGGCAAACAGGAGCGCGCCGAACAAGGCCATCCTCGTGGCCTTTCCCCTGTATTTCGCCTTCAAAAGCGGCAGGTTCAGCGTCTGGAACATGAGCAGATAGACGAACATGCTGTTCGCGATATGCACTGCAATATTGAAAATATGATATCCGGTCACATTCAGCCCGCCCAACTGATAATTGAGCATCAGACTCAGGAAAACGACAGGTCGGATGCCGCTAATTATGCCGAGGATATGGTCCGAAGTCATCCGTTTGATGGAAGGGTTTTCCACAATGGATGGGTTGTCGTCAAAATGAAAGCTCGAGGTAAAGGTATTGGAATACGCGATCAGGACCATTGCCGCGATGATAATAAAGGCAATGAGATTGAATCTCCTGCTCGAAAACAACTTATTCAGTTTCGACGTCGCCTGCGTAGCGGCCATGTTCCTCCCTGTTCAACTTATGATGGCACGAATGAGATACTTGCTAAAAGAAAGAAAATCTAATATTTATTTGCCACGGATGAACACTGATGGCCACGGATAAAGTCATTTTTTTTCTGTTTTCACTCCGTGTTAGTCCGTGGATATCCGTGGTGAAAAGAATTTGTCGTTGGTTACGACCTGTTCGGGTCGAGATTGCACAAAAATTTAGCATGGATAGGGGCCAAAGTAAAGATTATTTTCCTAACCCGGACAAATCGAAGCCATCAATAAATTCATATTTACCACGGATGCACACTGATGAGCACGGAAAAGAATCTGAAGTTTGATAGATCCGTAAAAAGTCTTTTTAGCCACAAAATGCACATAAGGCACAGAATATTTAAAAGGCTTACCTATGTGCTCTCTGTGACTTATGTGGCAAATCTTGACTTCCTCCCTCCTGCATCTCCTGCCGCAACAGTGCCAGTTCCTGGGCCAGTTGTTTGTTCTTTTCGGACAAGCCCGAGATGACCGAGGAAAAGTGCAGCGTGATCAGCAGAAGGAACAGGAAGGCAAGCAGAAAGAGGAACGAAGGCGGGTAATAGATGCCCACCAGGGACGATGCATAGTTGAGCAGTTTTCTTGATGAAGCGAAGATCAGCAGGATCGTTCCGGCGAAAAGCCAGAGCAGGGAATATTTTTCCTTTAACCGTCCCCGCCTGATCAATTCCACGATCACGATCAAACCCACCCCGCAGACCACAATGGCCATTATCTTCAACACGTCCATGGTTCACCTCACTTTTTTCATCAGATCGATAAAGATAGCCATAAGTACTTTCGTCATGTAATAGATGGAGCGTATCGGCGTTATCGACGACCTGCCGCCGGTGCGCTCGCGCATGGTAGTGGACACTTCCACCATCCGCATGTTCATCTTGTGCAGAAGCACCAGGGACTCCACCTCGGGATAGTCGTCGGGATAGTTACGTGCAAAGAATTCAATTACCCGCCGGTTCGCAGCCCGAAAGCCGGAGGTACTGTCCGTCACGGCCATGTCCAGGATACGGGAGAGGATGAACGAGAATATTCCGATCCCCAATTTTCTGAAGACAGGCGTTCTGTATCCCCCGGTGGTCAGGAACCGCGAACCGACCACGAGGTCAGCCTGCTTCGTCACGATCGGCTCAATGAGTTTATTTACCTCTGCGGCAAGGTGCTGACCGTCGCCGTCGAACTGCACCGCGATATCGTATCCGTTCCGTTCCGCGTACAGATAGCCTGCCTGCACTGCCCCGCCGATCCCCAGGTTGAACGGCAGGTCCACCACCTTCACGCCCATTTTTCGCGCGACAAGCACGGTCGCATCGCGGGACCCGTCGTTCACCACGAGCACCTCCGCGGCGGGGATGTGTTCCCTGAGGTCCCGGATCACTCCAGGGAGGCTTGCCTCTTCGTTGTATGCGGGTACGATGATCAGTATTTTCATACGTTATTCATAACTCCAGGTCGTCTCGCGCAAAGCCGCAAAAGCCCGCAAAGAAAATCATTGAACCGAATTCGCAACTACTCTGATTGGCCACAAAAGATCACAAAGAACTCAAAGAAACAATCTAGAGCCCTATGTCTTTCAAATTTTAATTCTCTCTGCGATCCTTGCGTTCTCTCGCGGCTAATAGATCTTGATCTGCGTCATTCTTTCAGCGCTGTCTCGTACGCCGAGATCCGAAATTCCCGGAACAACCGGTAGAGTTCGCGGCGGCCGATCCGTCTTAATTTAGAAAAGGCCCGCCGCTGCCTGATGATTCCCGGCAGCGCCGAGAGCGCTGAATACCAGGCCTTGAGCAGGATCGCCATGGCCTGGAAGATCGAATTCTGCTCGCTGAATCTGCCGCTTGCCCCTTTGCCGGTGAGCGCGCCGTACAGATGGACGAGAAGTCGCGTGACCGTCACGAAGGGGCTGATCAGGATCATTTCGACCGGATAATATTTCAACAGCACCCATATCCTGTTTCGTTCCACCAGAAAGGCCTTGAACGGAGAATGGGCCGATGATGAGGACGAATATTTGTGATACACCTTTGCCGAGGGCACATAGATGCATTGCCACCCGGCCAGCCTGGCGCGGAGACCGAGATCGACATCATCAGCATAGGCAAAGAACGCTTCATCGAACAGGCCGATCTCGTCCAGCATCTCCCGACGGTAGAGGCCGGCGCATCCGCTCGGGAAGAACGCCTCTCCCCTCTCGTCATATTGCCCTTCGTCCTTCTCCAGCCTTCCCTTCCCCCGCCCCAATCCATCCGGATACAGGAGGAGCCCGACATTGTCAATGATGCCGGGATCGTCGTAGGAAAGTATCTTGGAGGCCCACATGCCCACGGGAGCCCGGTTTGCCTCCGCTTCCTTCATTAAGTTCATCAGCCATGCCGGATCGACCTTCGTGTCATTGTTCAGAAGCGCAAGGTACCTGCCCGAAGCGGCCCGGATACCGGCGTTGTTGCCCCCGGCAAAGCCGTAATTCTTCTGAAGCGCGATCAGCCTGACCTCGGGAAAGTTTTCCTGCACATACTCCCGCGAACCATCCTGCGAACCGTTATCAACAAGGACGATCTCAAGATCCCTGAAGGTCTGCGATCGAAGGGACTCCAGGCATTCACCCAGGTGCTGCCTCCCGTTCCAATTCACGATCACCACGGAGACCCGGGGTTCCTTCAAAGGGCTGTTCTCATCGTTCATCCTGATATCTGATCCTGCTCAACGTGCGTTTTTTTGATCTGCCGTCTCTTATGTGGCTCACTTAATTGCAAGTATCACTATTCTTCATTAACAATCTGTTTTCTAAAGAGTGTCTGAGCTGGCACTTGTCCCATATGTGCATCATTTATCGGCCGCAAAAGATCGCAAAGAACTCAAAGAAAAACCTGAACCCATGTATTTCAGTTTTAATTCTCTCTGCGATCCTTGCGTTCCTTCGCGGCTAACAGATTTTGACCTGATTTGACCTGAGTAAATACAAAATATCTTTTTCCTGTTTCAGGCAAAGATCGGGACTTCATGAGGCCTCAGCTCCGCATCAGGGGGTTTTTTCTCCATTCATCTCCCGCCGATGCCGGACCACTGCCCAGTAAATGAAGAAATAAGAAAGAACCGCGGCAGCAGCCCCGACCACGACCGTCCCCGCGACGAATGGCCACAGGTAGGGCCTCAGAATATCATACGCGCTGGTGAAGGTGAGTGTCTGCCATGCGATGTCGGGCGCGGCGGTCGTGGCGCCGGTGATCTTGATGCCGAACCACAGACAGAATCCATAGAGGGGGACCATGGTCCAGGGGTTATTAATGAGCGCGGCGCTGAAAACGACGATCTTACTCAGCCGGAACATCCATGCGAACACAAAACAGCTGATCGTGTGCAAACCAATGGTAGGAGAAAATGCAATGAACACACCCATGGCAAAGGCAAGTGCGAGCCTGTGCGGCGAGTCATTCAGATGGAAAATGCCCCTGATGCGGTCCCTGATATTCTTCATAGAGTCTGCCGCGCAAAGCCGGTCCGGTCAGCGTTTTGAGAGATCGTTTGTCCTCTTGAAATGATCATATCCCGTCGGTCGCAAAGCGGTCTTTTTACCGGCAGCGTTCGCCAGGAACATCGCATTCCCCGCAGTGATCGTCCCGATCTCGGTAGCCGGAATATGCAGCTTCTCCAGTGTCTTTATCCGCGCCAACGGCACGGTAAACAGGAGCTCGTAATCCTCACCCCCGGACAGGGCATAGTGAAGGGGAGGTTTGCGAAGCTGGTCCGCTGATCCGAGGAGCGCCGGGGAAAGAGGTATCTTGTCGGAAAAGAGAAGGGCCCCTGTTCCGCTCTCCTCGCAGAGGTGGGACAGATCCGACGAAAGGCCGTCACTGACGTCGATCATCGAACTTGCGCACCCGGATAGCGCGATCCGCCTCCCCCACTCCACGCGGGGCACTGGACGGAGATGACGCTCTATAAGTTCGGAGTCGAAGTCTTCTGACTTCCTGACTGCTCCGACTCCTGACTCCTGTCTTCTGCCCCCTGACCCCTGACTCCCCTGACTCCTGACTCCTGCTTTCAAAAGTTCCAGCCCTGCTCCTGAATCCCCTGGCGTGCCGGTAACGAATATCCTGTCTCCCCGCCTGGCCCCCGTTCGAGAGATAATTGTCCTTTTTTTCGCCTCGCCGAGAGCGGTAACGCTTATCACAAGAGCGTCTTTTGAGGAGCAGGTATCTCCGCCCACAAGGATCGTTTTCTGGACCCGTAAGAGCGCATTGAACCCCTGGTAAAGGTCCATCACCGCCTTAACAGGAATGCGCGCCGGGAGTGCGAGCGAGGTGAGACAAAATCTGGGCACGCCCCCCATCGCCGCAATGTCGCTCAAGTTTATTGCCGCGGATTTCCAGCCAAGCGAATAAAAATCCGTAGTGGAAAGGTCAAAATGAACACCCTCGATCAGCATATCGGTTGTTGCCAGAAGGAGTGTCGCGGGACCGATCTTCAGAACAGCGGCATCGTCTCCAATGCCGATCATCGCGTCAGGTGATCGCCCGGAAGGCAGTTGCTGAATGGCATGTATCAGGCCGAATTCGCCAAGGTTTGATAGCTTCATTATTAGTAGCTGCTCAGGTATTCAGGGGGAAAAAATCCAAGGTTTACGGCTGAAGGCTGAGGTAATCAGGCTTTTAGGTTGAAGGCTGGATGAATCAGGTCTTTAGGTTGAAAGCTGAAGTTTTAATCCTCCCACCTTCAGCCTAACCACCTTCAGTCTAACCACCTTTAGTCTATTCACCGTCAGTCTAACCACCTTCAGTCTGTCTCCTGACGACCGTTCGCACGAACTGCCTGATGGACGATAGACGCTTAATTCTCGACGCGATAGACCGCTTCGCTCCCTAAGACGATGGACGCTTTTTCGTCCGTCGTCTCTCGTCCGTCGTCCTTCGTCCTTCGTCCTTCGTCTCTCGTCTCTTTTTCCCCGCGATCCTGCGGGGAAGCTTCTTGCGGAGCGCCGCCGCAAGCACATCGTCCACGATCGTGGCGAAGATAAAATGCATGTCCTTGCGCAGGTACTTCGGAAGGTCCTCGAGGTCCTTTTCGTTCTCCTTCGGGAGGATCACGGTCTTGATCCCGGCCCTGCGGGCGGCGAGCGTCTTTTCCTTGAGCCCGCCGATCGGCATGACCCGGCCGCGGAGCGTTACCTCGCCGGTCATGGCGATGTCCTTCCGCACCGGGGTATTCGTAAAGACCGATGCCAGGGCCGTGGCTATGGTCACGCCGGCTGAAGGGCCGTCCTTGGGGATCGCGCCGGCCGGCACATGGATATGGACATCCGTCTTTGCAAACACGTCGGGCTGGATGCCGAGCTTCTCGGCACGGGAGCGAACATACGTAAGCGCCGCATGGGCCGACTCTTTCATCACATCGCCCAAATGCCCGGTGAGCGTGAGCTGTCCCTTGCCGCGCACGATCGTCGCTTCAATATATAAAATATCGCCGCCTGTCTCGGTCCACGCCAGACCGGTCACCACGCCGACCTCATCCTGCTCGCGCTCCACCTCGGGCATGAACTTCGGCACGCCAAGATAGGTATGGAGGTTCTGCGGGGTGATCGTGACCAGTCCGTCCTCACCTTCCGCGACCTTTCGCGCGATCTTGCGGCAGAGATGCCCGATCTCACGCTCGAGGTTCCGCACGCCGGCCTCACGCGTGTACTGGGCGATGACTTCAAGGATCGTCTTGTCCGGGATGCCGATCTGTTTTTCCGTGATCCCGTGCTCCGTCAGCTGTCTCGGGATCAGATAGCTTTTCGCGATGCCGAGCTTTTCCTGCTCCGTGTAGCCCGAAAGGCGGATGATCTCCATGCGGTCCTTGAGCGGGCCGGGGATCGGATCGGTCATGTTTGCGGTCGTGATGAACATCACGCGCGACAGATCGAACGGCATGCCGATATAGTGGTCGCTGAAGGTGTTGTTCTGTTCGGGGTCGAGGACCTCGAGCAGGGCCGCCGACGGGTCGCCCCGGAAATCGGCGCCGATCTTGTCGATCTCGTCGAGCATGAATACCGGGTTGTTGTTTCCCGCGGTCTTGATGCCCTGGATGATCCTGCCGGGAAGCGCGCCGACGTAGGTCCTGCGGTGGCCGCGTATCTCGGCCTCGTCGCGCACCCCGCCGAGCGAAATGCGAACGAACTCGCGGCCCAGGGCGCGCGCGATCGATTTTCCGAGGGAGGTCTTGCCCACGCCCGGCGGGCCGACGAAGCACAGGATCGGTCCCTTCATCTTCTCTTTCAGCTTGCGCACGGCGAGGTACTCTATGATGCGCTCTTTCACCTTCTCAAGATCATAGTGGTCTTCCTCGAGCACCTTGTGCGCCGCTTTGAGGTCGAGGTTGTCCTTGGTGGCCTTGCTCCAGGGAAGCTCGGACAGCCATTCGATGTAGGTGCGTGTCATGGAGGCCTCTGCCGCATCGGGATGCATGCGCTCGAGCCTCCGGAGCTGCTTTTCGGCCTCTTTCGCGGCCTTCTCCGGCATCTTGGCTTCCTTGATCTTTTCACGGAGCTCGCGCATGTCCTCGGACCGGTCGTCGGTCTCGCCGAGCTCGCGCTGGATCGCCTTCAGCTGCTCCCGCAGAAAGTACTCGCGCTGCGTCTTGTCGATCTCGCCGCGAACATCGGCCTGGATCTTCTGCTGCATCGAGAGGAGCTCGATCTCCTTGCCGAGCGCCTCGTTGATGCGCTTGATCCGTTGAAGAGGATCGGTGATCTCAAGGATCTCCTGGGCCTGCTCCACCTTGAGGCCCATGTTCGCAATGGCCAGATCGGCGAGTTTGCCGGGGTCATCCACGTTCTCGATGACCACCATGATGTCAGGAAGGATCACCTTGCCGAAGGACACCAGGCGCTCGATCTGCTCCTTCACGTTCCGCATCAGGGCCTCGGTCTCGAGATTCACCGAAACCGGAACATCGGGGAACGTCTTGATCTCGACCTGGTAAAAAGGGTCCTTCGTGAGGAACTTCACCGTCTTCGCCCGCGCGACGCCCTGGACAAGGATCTTGATGCGGCCGTCCGGAAGCTTCAGCATCCGCATGATCACGCCGACCGTGCCGACGGAATAGAGGTCCGACGGCGAGGGGTTCTCCACATTGATGTCCTTCTGAGAGGTCAGGAAGATCATGCGGTTCCCCTCGAGCGCCACCTCGATGGCCTTGATGGACATCTCTCTTCCCACAAAAAGCGGAAGCACCATATACGGGAAGACCACGATGTCCCTGATCGGGAGCAACGGTAGTTTTTTGGGGATCTCGATCGACTGCTGGAGATCTAAGCTTTTCGTTTCAGTCTTTGCCAAACCGGCCTCCTGTTTTTAACTCTGATGCACGGCGGACGCTTTTTCGTCCGTCGTCCCTCGTCCTTAGTCTCTCGTCCTTCGTCTCTCGGCCCTCGTCCTTCGTTCCTTCGTCTCTTGTCCTTCGTCTTTCTCCGGTCCTACGTCCTTCGTCAACCCGGCTCCGAGCTTCAGCTTGTGGAGATAACTCCCGAACTCCTGGCCGAACTCCGGGTTCTTCAGTCCAAACTGGACCGTGGCCTTCAAAAATCCCAGCTTATCGCCTGCATCGTGCCGAACTCCCTCGAACTCAAATGCGTAGATCGGCTGTTTTTTCATAAGCAGTTTGAGCCCATCCGTCAACTGGATCTCGCCGCCCTTGCCCGGCTTCGTCTGTTCGAGAGCGGTAAAAATTTCCGGGGTGAGAATGTAACGGCCGATGATCGCGAGATCGGAGGGGGCCTCGTTCGGAGAGGGCTTCTCCACCAGATCCTTCACGAGGTATACTCCGTCCTCGATCCTCTTCGCATCAATGATGCCGTAGTTCTGCGTCTGTGACTTCGGGACCTTCTGGATCGCCAGGATCGTGGAAGGGTATCGATGAAAGACATTCATCATCTGCCTGAGCGCGGGCGTCTTTGCATCAATGATATCATCGCCGAGCAGTACCGCGAACGGCTCGTCGCCGATCACGCGTTTTGCGGTGAGCACCGCGTGTCCGAGACCCAGTGCCTTTTTCTGGCGTATATAACAGAACGTCACCAGGTCGGCGATCAACTGCACCTGGGAGAGCAGCTTATGTTTGCCCTTTGCCTTCAGGTCCTCTTCGAGCTCGAACGCGACGTCAAAATGGTCCTCGATCGCCCGTTTGCCCCGGCCGGTAATGAGCACGATCTCGTCGATGCCGGACGCCACCGCCTCCTCCACCACATACTGGATAAGCGGTTTGTCAACCAGCGGCATCATCTCTTTTGGAGAGGCCTTGGTCGCCGGTAAAAACCTGGTCCCCAGTCCGGCAGCGGGAAAAACAGCTTTTGTAATTGCCTTTTGTGTCATACTATCCTCAACGTCATTCTATGTAACTATCCTGCAAATGTCAAGAAAAGACACCGCTAACCGGGGGTTGAGAAATTGAGAGGCTGAGAAGAGGTGAACTTGAAACCTTAACTTCCCCTCTTCCTGACTTCGTATCTTCGGGTCACTTCGGTAGCGGCACGCTTCCCAGGAGATATTTCAGGTCCTCATCGTCAAATCGCAGCCCCAGTCCGACGAAACCCGCCGCCCGGTGGGAGTTCAGAATGTTGTCATAGCCGGCGTTCACAAAGACCGTCTTGCCGAGTCCGACACCGACCGTCGCCTTCACGTGGGTATTCAAATTTCCGGGCTCCTTGCTGTTGAAGTTCCAGGAATCGACGCTGAATTTTATCCGGTCATCGAACGCAAAATAATCAGCTCCCACGCCGCCCGTGGACTCTATCAGACCGAGACGGAGCGCGAGGTTGCTCCAGCGCTTTGCGAACTCGATGCTGAACTTGAACTTGTCCTCATAGGTCTCCGTCACAACCGTGCTGCCGGGCGTGGTGGTGGTCGTCGTCCGGTTGTAGTTCGAGAAGGGATCGGACGTTATTTCAAAGATATAATACTGGTCCCGTTTGGGTTTGAGCTCGAGCGAAACATAGGCCTTTGCCTCGGGGAACATATACTCGCTGCGGAACCCGACAATCGTCTTCATGCGCTCGATGCGTGAAGTGGCGTCGCTGATCCCTTTCGCCGCGCTGTCGATATTGTTGTACATGCCCTCGTCATTCACCAGTTTGCCGAGCGTGCCCTCTCCGCGGTCGATCTTTCTCATGGTATTATCAATGGAAGAAAGGGCCAGTTCGGCGTTCTTCGATGCTTCCTTGATGTTCTCCATCGTCACCTTGAGATTGTCGCGGTTCTCGCCTACGACGCCGTTCAGACTGGCAACCAGCTGGTTCAGACTCATCACCATTTCACTGCCGTCGCTCTGCAGCGTAGTGGAAAAATCCTTGATATTTGCCATGGTCTGGCGCAGGTCGTGCAGGATATCTTCCATGGAACGGGCGCCCCGCTCTGTCCCGAAGACCTGGCTGAGGGAAGCGGTCACCTGTTTTATGTCATCGGAGATCGACGAGAGCTGATTAATGAGCTTGTCCACGTCGCTCGGCGATACGGTTGCCTGTACCGTCTCGCCGTCCTTGTAATTCACCTCACCGCCGGCCGAAGGCTTACCCGGCCTGCCGTTCTTTGCAGGCAGGAACTCCACATACTTTTCGCCAAGGAGACCCATGGTCTTGATCATGGCCTCGGTCCCGCGGCGTATCTTCACGCCCGGGTCGATCCTCATCGTCACCTTGGCCCGGCTGTCCTCGAGTTCCACCTTCTCCACCAGACCGATCTTTACGCCGGCCATTCTTACCGCTGATTTCGTGTCAAGTCCCGCCACAGAGTCAAATGCCGCCTGCAAGATATAGCCCTCTTTTTCGCCGAACTGGTACTTGCCTACCGCAAAGGTCATATACAGAAGAAATACCGATCCTACAATAACCAGTAAACCCACCTTTGCCTCTGCGCTCAATTTAGCCATAAGAACTCCGTTTTAATGAAAATTGAAAAATGCATAACGCAAAATGCAAAATAAGAACCGGTATTGCTCAACCGTTCATGCTCCGTAGTGATTTCATTTTTCATTTTGCACTTTGCCTTTTGACTTGTCAACTATTCCGCCGTTATCGGTCCCACCGCGCTGCCGGTGATGAACTGGTGCACGATGGGGTTCTCTGTTTTCCTGATCTGGTCCGGTGTTCCGGTCTCCAGGATCTCGCCCTTGTACAGCATGGCGATCCGGTCCGAGATCTTGTAGGCGCTGTGCATGTCATGGGTGATGGCCACGGACGTCACGCCGAGCTTCTTCCGGAGGTCCACGATAAGGTCGTTGATGGCATCGGCTGCGATCGGGTCCAGGCCCGTCGTGGGCTCATCGTACAGGATGATGGCCGGGTCCATGGCGATCGCCCGGGCGAGCCCCACCCTCTTTTTCATACCGCCGGAAAGCTCTGACGGCATTTTGTCCTCAACATCCTTCAGTCCCACGAGGGCGAGCTTTTGCGTCGCGACCTCCCGGATCTCCTTGTCGGAGAGGTGCGTGTGCTGCTTGAGAGAGAACCCCACATTCTCCCAGACCGTCAGCGAATCAAAGAGCGCCGCCATCTGAAACAGCATCCCGAATTTCTTGCGCAGTTCGTTCAAGCCGAAGTCATCAAGATTGTTCATGACCTGGCCGTCCACGATGACCCTTCCCTTGTCCGGGAACAACAACCCGATGATGTGCTTGATCAGCACGCTCTTGCCGCTGCCGCTGCCGCCGATCACGGTCATGCTCTCGCCCTTTTCAACCGTAAGGTTGACCCCGCGGAGCACGGCAAGACTGCCGAAGCTCTTGTGCACGTCGATGATCTCTATCATCGCCATGGCGTCACCATAACAACGCGGACAGGAAATAATCAAGAATAAGGATCAGCATGCACGAGACGACCACAGCGCCTGTGGTCGACTTGCCGACACCCTCCGCCCCGCCCTCGGTATGGAATCCCTTATAGCAGCCGATAAGCCCGACAACAGCGCCGAACACAAGCGCCTTGATGAGCCCATACCAGATATCAGTGACCTCGGTATTATTGATGCTGTTGTTGATATAGGTGACCGGGTTCGTCCCGAGCAACTTTACGCCGACGAAATAACCACCGGTGATGCCGATCATCATGCCGAGGATCGTGAGAAAGAACATCATCACCGTGCTCGCGATGAACCGGGGCACGACGAGGTACTTCATCGGGTTCGTGGCAAGCGTCTCAAGGGCATCGATCTGCTCGGTCACCTTCATGGTCCCCAGTTCCGCAGCCATTGCGGCGCCCGCCCTGCCTGCCACCATGAGTCCCGTGAGCACCGGCCCGAGTTCCCTGGTCATGGACAGCGTAACGACCGTGCCGATCAGCGTCTCCGCTCCGAACCGCTTGAACCCCGTATAGCTCTGGAGCGCAAGCACCATGCCGGTCGAAAGCGCCGTGGTGAGCACCACGGGAATGGAGTTGAAGCCTATCTGCTCCATCTGCTTCAGCACGCTCTTCGCGTAAAAGGGGCGGCTGAAGGTCCAGCGAAGCGTCTGGCCGAAGAAGATGAGAACGCTGCCGACCTCACCGAGGAACCTCGAGGTCCGTCGGGCCACCGCTTCAAGGACGTGATTGATATATCCGGGGGACCCGGCTGCTGATTCCACAGAGCACCTCGTATGCGATCGTTCCGGTCATCGCGGCGATATCGTCCGCCGTGATCCGTTCACTGCCCTGACTGCCGATCAACACGACCTCGTCGCCCTCGCTCGCCCCGGGGACGTCCGTCACATCGATCATGCACATGTCCATGCACACCCTGCCGACCACGGGGACGCGAATGCCGCGGACCAGCGCCGCACCCTTGTTCGAGAGACCACGGCTATACCCGTCGGCGTATCCGATCGGCAAGGTCGCGATGATGCTTTTCCGTTTCGTCGTGAAGGTGCGACCGTAACTGATCGGCACTCCGGCAGGCACGTTTTTGATGAACGCGATGCGTGTTACGAGCGACAGCACCTGCCGCAGGTCCGCGCCGATCGTTCCCTCTTCAAGCGGGCTGTAGCCGTACAGCATCAAGCCCGGTCTGACCATGGTGAAGAACGCGCGATGGAAATCCAGCACCGCGGCGCTGTTTGCCGCATGGCGCACCGGCACGCTGATCTTTTTCGCTTCGAGTGCATTGAGAAGCGCCTCGAAGCGGTCCATCTGTCGTGACGCGAACTGCTTGTCCCGCAGGTCCGCATCGGCAAAGTGGGTCATCAGCCCCTGCACTGAAAGCGAGCCCAGCTTCCGGAGCGCGGCAATAAACTCCGGGGCGTCCTCGGGGGCAATGCCGATCCTGCCCATGCCCGTGTCGATCTTTACATGGATGTCGATCGTTGTCCTGCGTTTGTGCGCCGCCTCTGACAGCGCCTGCGCAACAGCGAGATTGAAGATCGCCGGCGTCAGTTTCAGCGACACGATCGCCTCGGCCTGCTCCGGAAACGTCGCGCCCATGACCAGGATCGGCGCGAGAATGCCCGCATCGCGGAGTTCCCTGCCCTCTTCGACCAGGGCGACGCCGAACATGTCCGCGCCAAGCGTCTGGAGACGCCTTGACACCTCCACGGCCCCATGGCCATAGGCCCTTGCCTTGACAACGGCCAGGACCTGCTGGCCCTCCGCGTAACGAACAACTTCCCTGAAATTATGTTCAAGGGCATCCAGGTCGATCACGGCGCTCGTAGGCCGGTCGGCCGGGAATGCCGCCTTTGCCGATCGGTGAGGCCCCGTTTCAGTGGATGGTGCTCTCATTGATCTCCTCGAACTTGTCCGACGACGGCAGTATCTCTATCTTATCGAAAGACTGGGCGCAGTCCAGGCACTCCCAATGGTGAACGGTCCAGTGTTCAAAGTCCATTTCAAGACCAAGGTCGTCCTCCTGGAAAAGGTTGGTCCCTCCGCAGAACGGACACATGATGGGGTCCATAGCCGATCCTCCGATCTTCATCCCGATGAACTTGCCCTGGCGCCCGGGAATGAGCATTCCTGTTCCTCCACTCGTCAATACGCAGAATGAACACGCACTGGCGGACCTTTCAGAAGACCGCGTAGTAATACGTTTTTGCCCGACCAGTAAAAAAATCTACCGTGTTTTCAGATATTTTAAAGCGTACTCTATCACAGAGATATGCTTTTTGCAAAATATTTTTTGGCAGGAAGTTGCCGCAATTCGATGGAAATAAAACAGCCCATCCCCGTTATCGGGAATGGGCTGAGATCAGGAAGATTTCATGGGAACAGAGGGGTACTACAGGTGTCCAGTTCTTTGGGCTTTAACCCAATTATAATTTACAAAAGGAAGACAACGCTTCCCTTGACCCCGGACCAGTCTTTCTGTATGATTCATCCATGCAGTATCAATTGCGGACATCCCCATGACGAAAAACAAGTCTCTATTCGGCCTTCGCTTCGGGTCAAATGCGGAACTCAGTCCCACGCGGGAGGAATTGGAGGTTTTCCTGAGGCTCCCGAAAAGGGAAGGCGGACATGAATCGCAGGGCAACGACTTTGTACGGTACCGTGACCTGCTCGAAAGCATTAAGACATTCGAGCAGCGGCGACAATCCACCGAGCCGCAGACCTTCCGGGATAAAATGTACTATGGCGTGCTCGGCAATTCTCACTTCTTCAGCCCTGTTCTCCTGTCGGAGGTGGAACAGTACAAATATCACCTTCACTCGCTTAACAACCTCGATTTTAAGAAGCCGATAGCCTTCATCAAGGCCGCGGCAGATGAGACGAGCATGCTCAATCCTAAAAAACGGGATGATGCGCTCAAAATGGCCAGGCTTCGCACCATGATCGAAGAGCGGAAATGGGCGCTCGAACTTCTCGAGAAACGCCGGGAGGCGCTGGTCAAAGAGCTTGCCGACATCGCTTTGTACCTTCGGGACAACCTGGTCATGATCGAGAAACGCTGCGAAGCATCGATCGTCATTCTCGTGGACCTTCAGCTCTCGCGGAAAAAGGAAAACCAGCTTATCGAGGACATCAAATCACACTTCAAGGAACAGCTCAGAGACTCCCTTCGCAACGGTCCGGTCGCCGTGAAATACGTCGAGACCATAAAAAAAGACGTCGCCCAGCTCTCGAAGGAGATATCGTCCATGCTCAGGGAAGATGTCTACGCTTTGACCGGGTTGTACGAAGCCGTCCATGACCACGCAAAGAAGGCCGCGCTCAAGATCGACACCCTGATGGCGAAGGGCGGACACGGAAAGAACATTGGCATCGAAGATGACCGGGCGCACTTCACGAAAATCGGGGAGGTCCTCGTCTCGCTCATTTCAGATCATCACTTCGAGTTGAAACCGGCTATAATTCGGAGCGAAACGGTTCACAACCGTATCCTGTCGGAAAAAAGAATGGAGCTGCTCGACCACGTTTCTCAACTTCTGCAAAAAGAGCGCAGGACCAGACGGGACCGACGATACACAGAAGATCGAAGAAAGTTCACTGAACCGGACCACACGGGTCCTGAACGGAGAAGCGGGAAAAACAGACGGTCCGGGAAAAAACGCAGATAATTACGGTCTCAAAATCGAAACGACATGATCAGAAAAGCTCCCGTCTTGTCAGCCACAAAAGGCGCATAAGACACAAAGCGAATTTTCAAATTTATAAAGGCGTTACCTCTGTGCTCTTCGTGACTTCTGTGGCAGATCCGTCTTCTTACGGACTCAGTAATACGCGGTAAACCCGCGAGCTGACAAAATCTCACATTTTCCTTCTCCACTTTCCCCCCTTTTCTGTTATAATGCCTCGCAAGGAGTTCCCATGCGTCTTCCCAAAGAAATGATCAAACACATCGCCGATGCCATCGCCGCGAACCTTGAGAGCAAGGGTCTGGTTGAGTATGAGGTGTCGAGGCGCGAGATAGCCGAAAAGATCGCGGAGGTCATCACCGCGGACATGATGGCGGAGGAAGCGCTGAACAAGGACGTGGAAAAGCTCCTTTCCGCGCACGCTGACGAGATCGCCAGGGAGAACATGGACTACCGGAAGGTGTTCGATATGACCAGGCAGAAGCTCGCGAAGGAACGGGGGATCGTTTTGTAACACCGCCAAAGAATAATTAAACCTTTGACACGGATAAAGGCGGACTGAATTATGAAGAAGCAGGATAATTTCTTGATTTATCCGATTTTATCAGGACCTTTATCAGAATTCATCCGTGTCAAAGGTTCTTTCTTGACATTATAAGATTCGCGCAACCATGTTTACGTTTTCAAGATAAATAACATATGCAGGGAGAAGACCAACCGCCATGCGCCTAAGCGAAGATAGGATCTCTCACCTGTCCCATCTGATCCAGGACATGCTGATCCGGAACAGGAACATCGATATACTGGAGACGGAGGAACGCGTCCTCCGCGAGACCAAGCGGACCATCGCCGACGAGCTCAAATTCGAAGACGAGGCGGACGAGGCTGCGCGGCGCATCATCCAGTCGCTGTCGCGCAGGGTCCCCGAGGGCAGCCGCGAGTGGGACGTCCTCTATCGAAAATACCGGGAAGAAGAGATGAACAGGAGAAAAAAAGTTTGAATAAAATCATCCTTGCCGGTCTGGTCCTCTACCCCCTCTCTTCCGGCTTGGGATTCTTTCTCGGGCCGGACCCGTCAAACCTGCTCCTGACCATATGGCTGACGGGATACATCGTACTCGCCCTGGCCGTTTCCTTTGAGTCTTATTTTTCAGAGGAACGTCTGAATTTCTTCCCATTCATCGTCCTCGGCGTTGTCCTGTTGAATTTCTTCGTGCAGATCACGGGTGGTTCGCACTCTACGCTGTGGCCCGCCTATTTTCTCTTCGCCGTCATGGTCGCCGCGTTTGCCCCCCTGCTCCAGACATATGGAACGATCTGCCTGATCCTCGGCATCGAATCATCCAATCTCTTTTTTTCAGGCCAGTGGCAGCCGGCGCGGTGGCCCGTGTATGCGGGCTTCGGCGCATCCCTGTCCGGTCTGTCCATAGCCATCGCGCATATCATGCACCGTACCCGCAAGGAGGCCAAGCAACTCAAGGACGTCCATGACCGGTTGATCGCACATGCGGACGCCCTCGATCCGCTTGCGGAGGCGAACACCCTGGAATCGCTCATGGACCGGCAGACAACCGTGGTGAGCGCCGCGCGGGAGCGCGAGACCACCTTTAACGGGCTCATCGACATGATCTCCCGGTTCGTGCCCGCCCACTCCTACGCCCTCTTCCTGAAAGAGCGCCGCGAGTATGGCGAGGTCTTTGTACTGCGAGCGATCAGGACGGAAAGCAGCCATGCGATCCTGCCGGTGGGCACGGAACTGAGGGACAAGACCTACATCGATGTCTGCGCTGAGCAGAAGCAGCGTCAGTACCTGTCCGACATCTCGGGAATGAGCACACCCCTGTCCAACCTGGGCTATTACAGGCACGATGCACGGAACGTGCCGATCAAGACCTTCCTTGCCGTTCCCGTGGTCCATGACGAGGTCACGATAGGCGTTATGGCGATGGACAGCCTTGAGGCGGGGGCGTTTTCTCTCGAGGACCAGGACCTTCTGGGCTACTTTGAGACCTTTTTTATCCAGATCATCGAAAAGATCCAGCTTTCGCTCAACCTGAAGACCCGTGCCGACCACTTTCGCAGGCTGCATGAGATCAGCTCTGATCTGAACAGCAGTCTCAAGTTCGGCGAGATCATGGACAAGGTGATCCCCCGGATCCAACAGCTGGTGCCCTTTGACTTCTGCGCATGCGTCCTGAAAAAGGAAGACGAAGGCAAACCAAACCTTCAGTTCATTGCGCTCCATGGCTACGACGCGAAACTGATCAACACCGCCTTCCCCTTTGAAGACAGCGCCATCGCAACCTCCATGCGGAAGCACTGGCAGGATGGCGGCGTCATCAGCCACTACACCGGGGACCTCGGCGACCGGGGCAGGGACATCGGGCTCTTCCCGTTCAAAGAACTCAAGAAGCCGATCAAGTCCTTGTACGGAAGGCTGCTGATCGCCAAGGACGACTGCATCGGCGCATTCTTTCTCGCCTCCCTCAAGACCGATGCGTTCTCGGAATATCACCGCGGCCCCCTGCTCGACACGCTCATGAACCAGATCTCCCTGGTGGCGTATAATTCACTCCTCTACCAAAAGATCGAGGACCTGGCCAGGACCGATGGTCTCACCGGGCTGCTGAACCACCGGACGTTCATGGAAAAACTTGCCGAAGAGTACCGCCGCCTCGATCGCGACGCGCGTCATTTCTCGATCCTGATCATGGACATCGATAAGTTCAAGAACGTCAATGACGCCTATGGCCACCCCGTGGGAGATGTCGCACTTAAGTCGGTGGCGAAGGTGCTGCAGGAAACCGGCCGCGGCTCGGACTTTGTAGCGCGTTACGGAGGCGAGGAGTTCGCCATCGGCATGGTCGATACAAATATCAGGGGGGCCGAGCAGATGGCGGAACGCGTCCGCAAGCTCGTGGAAAAAACCGTGGCGGCCCGGGTGGGCGGCAATGAACTGATGCTCACCCTGAGCATCGGGGTCAGCAGCTTTCCCGAGGACACGAAGAACACGGCCGAGCTGGTGATCATGGCGGACAATGCCCTGTACCAGGCAAAACGATCGGGCAGGAACCGCGTCTGCCTGCACAGGGATGTCAAAGACGCGGAACCGGCGCCGGCAGAACCGGGGAGATGACCTTCATTAAGAAGAGCGGTAACGGCGACGAAGCCCGTATCGTCGCATGTCATGGGTAACGAAAAAAGACGAATGACGTAACCGAATACCGAACCGGGCATCGTTACCTTAGCCGGTGTCGTGGGTAGTTTCGTAATTTGTATATTTGATTCTCCATCATGATTCAACCTTTCCCTTTAATCGGGGTCTCAATTATCAGAACACGGCGCGCGTATGCTTATGGATGAAGACCTTGACCTGATCAACAGAACCATAGCGGGCGAGCGCGAGGCGTTCAATGAGCTTGTGATAAAGTATCAGAAGCCGCTCTACTCCCTGCTCTATCGCATGGTCAGCAACCGTGAGGACGCATCTGACCTTCTGCAAAAAACCCTGGTTCGGGCCTTCACCGGACTCGCTTCCTTCGAGCGGCGGTCGAGCTTTAAGACCTGGCTCTACCAGATCGCGATCAACCTTGCCAAGAACGTCTACCGCGACCGGTCAAAGGCCGTACATGTCCCGATCGATGACGTGGTCATCAGACGGGACCCCCGGACGCTCGACGCGCTGGTCCAGAAAGAGAGCAGGCTTCTGCTCCGGCAGGCGCTCGCGGGACTTCCGAAAAAACAGCGCATCACGGTCATGCTCAGGGTTCAGGAAAGCCGCAAGTTCGAGGAGATCGCTGAGATCATGCAATGCTCGCTCGGAACAGCCAAGGCGAATTATCATCACGGCGTGCAAAAGTTGAAGACGATGATGGGTGAGAAGAACAACGACGGCACGCAGGGGTCAGGAGACGGAAGCCATAAGTAATACCATGTGCAATGACAAGACCATAAAAGAACTGCTACCCGCCTACGTGGACCAGATGATTGACCGGGCGGAGAAGCGTACCATCGAGAGCCATCTCGCGTCCTGCGACGATTGCCGCACCGAAGTGTCCCTTCTGCGCATGATGGTGGAAGAGACTGTGCCTGATCCCGGTGAGGCGTTTTGGGCCGCGATGCCTGATCGTGTGTACGAGGCTGTTCAGAAGCGCCAAACAAAAAAGAAGACCTTCGGCCTCGCCCGGCCTTTGGATTGGATGGTCCTTCCCCGCTGGACATGGGCAGCGGCAGCGGTGGGGACAATTCTCATCGTATCGTGGCTCGTCGTCACGCCCTCGCAGAAAATAACGGTGATGCCCGAATCGCAGGGAGACGAATTCTCCTATGAAACACCGGATACCGGGTCATTCGTCAGTGTTGCCGACCTTGACCAGGACGACCTCAGCACGATCGATTCCTGGGCAGGCAGTGAACTCGCCTCTATTGCCCAGGAGGCCGAACCGGTCCTCGCGAGCAGCGGGGATGCCGATATCTATGAAGAGATCGAAGATCTGAATGCGCAAGAAGTTGAACGGCTTTCAAAAAAGCTTGGGGAAATAAGACAGGAGGGATAGCCATGAATGCAGCGAAAATTTTTCTTACGGCTGCGCTGCTGACCGCAGTTACCATGTCTGCCTTTGGCCAGCAGAGACCCGCATCGACACAACTCGGCGGGCAGTACAATGATTCGACGGGTGTCGGGAACACCGCACGGCCGGGACGCAGCGGGCCGATGTCAGAGGAAAGACGGGAAGAGGTCAGAAAGAAAATAGAGACCATAAGGATCTGGCGACTTACCGAGGCACTGAAGCTTGACGCCAACACCGGCGCGAAACTGTCCTCGTTTCTCGGCTCCTCTGATCGTCAGCGCAGGGATCTCCTCCGCGAGCGGACAGGGACGATACGTATTTTGAGAGGTGCCATCAGATCGCCAAAACCGGACGAATCGCAGATCAAAACCTATCTCGAAAAACTTGAGAAGAACCATCATGCCATGCAAGAACTGATGAATAACGAGATGAGCGGACTGAAAAACATCCTCACCATCGAACAGCAGGCGCAGTACGTTGTATTCCAGCATGAGTTCATGCACGAGATGCGCGGCATGATCGGCGGGGCCTACGGCAATCCCGGTAAACGTGGAATGGGTGTCGGCGGGGCAGGCATGGGAGGCGGTCGGGGTCAGATGCGAGGTGGAACGGGGCAGGGAGCTGCAACTGAGCCTCCTGAAAAATAGAACCGGTTGCGAAGCCGGTCCAAATCATCTTCGGAGAGGGTTCCAGATATCCCTGGTTCTTTCATGTCTTTGACGATCAGGCTCGGCTGCGCAGTGTGGCACGGAAGTGGCAAGATAATCCTCATCCTTCGTAACCTCCCCTTCAATATTCCGGGAATATTCACTCTTTTCGAGGATTGTGGTATGATGCGGTCTTATAACATGTCAGGAGCGTCCCACCATGCCCAGATCCGTTCTATTGAAATATAGTATTCTCGCTTGTCTCATAACTTCGTTTATGTTCCCCGCGTTTGTCTTCGCTGACGAGCTCACGTCATCAATAACGGTGACGACTCGACAGGTCCGGGAAGAACAAAATAAGTCGAACGCACCCTTTGTTGAGCTCAATAGAGAGTATTTCAAAGGGTATGTTACGGATTTCAAGAACATCGTCACGGCGCCTGTTCGCTGGGATCTGGCGCACTGGATCGGGGCGGGGATCGTCACGGGGATCACCGCAGGGCTGTACGAGAACGACGCGAAGATCCAGCGATGGGTGCTGAACCATAAAACCACGACCACGGACAATCTCGGCTATAATGTCACCTCTGTCGGCATCACCTATACACCGGTGCTTCTCGGCGGGATGTACCTGTACGGATATGTCGCACATGACGGTAAAATGCGCGAGACCGTTCTTCTCACGGTTGAGAGCGTGGTCTTGACCGGTGTCTTTGTTCAGGCGCTCAAGTATGCTACGCAGCGGCACCGGCCCTATACAGGGGACGGTCCTTATGCCTGGGACGGTATCGGATTTCACGGATCGAACAGTAAGTTCTCCTTCCCCTCGGGCCATGCATCGACGGACTTTGCAATCGCAGCGGTCATCGCCTCCGAGTATGACAACTACATAGTACCGCCTCTCGCTTACAGTATCGCGACGATCACCGCTCTTTACCGTATCTCACACAATGACCATTGGTCGACTGATGTCTTTGTCGGATCGGCGATCGGCTACCTGGCGGGAAAGACACTCGTGACTTCCCACCTGACCGGCAAGGTACCCGACCTCAGTTTGGCGCCGATGATCAACAATGGAGGGACCGGCATCATTTTGACCTGTCGATTTTAACCCGGAATACCTCTCCCTGGTGATATGCGTCATGGATACGATCGAGAAACGCTCCTTCTCCATTACAGTATCCCTATGAAATACACCAAAATCGAGAACACTGTTCATCTCTCCACCATTCCTTACGATTCTCCGAGCAGAAATGGCGGCTCCTTTTCCATCCCGTATCAGTTACAATGACCTGAAATAAAAGTTATTTTCTATTGCCAAAACCCTGTCCAGAGATTTACAATACGGCGTCATTGCGGGTCGGGGGGGAGAACAAGCATTGAACAAAAAAGTGGTCGCTCTCATTTCAGGGGGACTCGACAGCGTCCTTGCGGCAAAGATCGTCATGGGGCAGGGCTTCGACATCGTCGGTCTCTACTGCACCTCCCCCTTTTCCAAAAGCTATGGACGGGAAGAGGAGACCCATGCGGCCGCGGTTTCAAAGGCCATCGGCATCGAACTCCGGATCTTCGACATGGGGCAGGACTATATCGAGCTTGTCCGCAGGCCCGCACACGGCTACGGCAAGAATGTGAATCCCTGCATCGACTGCAAGATATTCATGCTGAAGAAGGCGAAGACGGTGATGGAGGAGCTGAACTCGCCCTTCGTTGTTACCGGCGAGGTCCTCGGGCAACGACCCATGTCCCAGCGCCGCGACACCTTCCCGGTGATCGAGCGTGATGCGGATATGCGGGGCATGGTGCTTCGTCCTCTGTCGGCCAAGCTTCTTCCGCCCACCCAGGGTGAGTTGAGCGGGGCAATAGACCGTGAGAAGCTTCTCGGCATAAGCGGCCGTTCACGGACTGTCCAGCTCCAGCTTGCCGAACGCTACGGCATCAGCGGGTTCTCTACCCCTGCAGGCGGATGCCTGCTCACCGACAAGAACTTCTCGGCAAAACTGCGTGACCTGTTCGAGGACAAGAATGCCGTCAATTCCAACGACATCCGGCTCTTGACCGTGGGCCGCCATTACCGGATCGATGCCGGGATCAAGATCGTCATCGGCCGCGATAACAGTGAAAATAATGTGCTCATGTCCCTCGCTCCTCATGGCTACCACCTTTTCATGCCTCAAGGATTCCCCGGCCCGGTTGCCTTGCTGAACGGGAATCCCACCCAGGACGTGAAGCAGACCATTGGCCGCCTCATCATCACCTACAGTAAACAGGTCTCGGGCCGCACCTATCGCATTCGATTCGGAAACGAGGTATTCGATCCCGGGGAACCGCTTCCGATCGATGTTTCTGGTTTGCGCCGTGTCGGAGCGGATTGTTAGCAATCACACTGCTCTCTCCCATTCAAAATCCTTCTCAGTAACCGAGCGTATTACGAAAAATGGCCGTCCTGCCGCTGTTGCCGATAAAATCATGATACAATATTAATCAGCGACAATCGGTGATGTACGACCCGGATCATACCGTGCACCAGCGGTCTATTCTCGAGGAGAACATGCCCCGGATCACCATACAAGCGATCGCCACCTATCTTGAGTCCCTCTATAGCAAACCCGTACGCGTGCTCTCCATGACCACGGAGGGAAAGCAGGAGGCCGGCGATGATCTCAAGGCCTTTGGATATGGCTCGCCCCTGTTTCTGGAGTATGAGGTCGCCGGGGAGCGGAAGAAGGCCGTGCTCGAGACCATGACTCCTTCCTCCTTCGGCCATGACCACTTCTCTGACCGCGCGCAGGCCATTCTGTGGGAGCACTCGGCGTTCAACAATCTTCCGCGGCATGTGCGCTCCCTCGACAGCGGCGCCTTTTTGAGTTCAGGAACCATCCTCTCCACAGGCAAGGTCGAGGAATTTTTTTTGCTGACGGACTTTGTACGGGGGAATGGATACTTCAAGGACCTTGAACGAATAAGGAGGTCGGGTATCGCCACTGACGGGGACATCACAAGGACCCTGGCCCTCTCCGACTACCTTGTCGAAATCCACTCCACAAAACTCGATTCGCCCGGACTCTATTCCAGAAGGATCCGCGATCTCCTGGGCCACGGCGAATGCATCATGGGACTGATAGACAACTATCCTCCCGCCTTTGAGTTCATCGATCAACAGCTCCTCAAAAAGATAGAGCTGGCCTGTGTTGAATGGCGATGGCGCATCAAGCACCGCACACGCCGCCTCTGCCGGGTGCATGGCGATTTTCACCCCTATAACATCCTGTTCCGGGATGGCACTGACTTCACGCTCCTCGATCGATCACGCGGAGAATGGGGAGAACCGGCGGATGACACCACCTGTCTGAGCATAAACTATCTTTTTTCCTCGCTCGTAAGCTCGGGAAAGCTTGACGGACCCTTCGAAAGGATGTTCATGTCCTTTTGGGACAACTACCTCTCCAGGACCAATGATCAGGAAATGCTCGAGGTTGCAGCTCCGTTTTTTGCCTGGCGCGGACTGGTGATCGCAAGCCCTGTCTGGTATCCGCGTCTGACCGTGCGGGCGCGCCAGGCCATTTTCAATTTTATCCAGAACGTCCTGGCAGCGGACCGGTTCGATCCAGGGGACGTGAACAGGTACCTGTCATGAATATCGAACAGGCGTTCGCCATCTGGATTACCGGCATCCCGGCGTCTGGCAAAAGTTCCCTGACCCGGGAACTGGTGAAAAAACTGGCGATACGGGGGATTTCGGTCGTCGTGCTGGAGTCGGACGAAATGAGAAAGATACTCACCCCTTTTCCGACCTATGAACAGGAAGAACGAGATGCCTTTTATCGGTCGCTGGCGCTGATCGGTGGTGTGATCACCAGGAGCGGCGTACCGGTGATCTTCGATGCAACAGCGAACAAGCGGGCCTATCGGGAGTTTGCGCGTACACTTGTTCCCCGCTTCGTGGAAGCATATGTAACATGCCCTCTTGAAACCTGCATGAAACGGGATCCCAAAGGGATATATGGTCGAGCGGCTGCCGGCAAGACAAGCACGGTCCCCGGAATTCAGGCGACCTATGAACCGCCCCGTAACCCCGCTATCACGCTTGACGGCCGGAACCCCCCGGAAGAGGCAGCAGATGCTGTTGTAGACATCCTGAAGCAGCTGCTGTATATATAAACAGTTCTTTCCTCCCTATTTGTGAAACTCATTTGACTGCCCATCGCCTGTCCGATAAAATGCGTGCCATGGCTAAAAAAGTAACATATGAACGGTGGATAAATATTTTTCTTCCCGATGCATGGACCGAACGGGAAGAAATGGGTTTTATACTCCTGGAAAGGGACGGCTGGCCAGGCATGATGCAACTCTCGTTCATCGAGAGGGACGAGATAAAAACGCCACCGTTGGAGGCCGCCCGAATACTCCTCGAAGACACCCTGGAGGAGCGTGATGTGCCCTTCCCTCGTGAAGCAGTAAAGGTAGAAGAACGGGGGGACATGGGAATAGCGGCCCTGGATTATACGTATGACATCAAAGAAGGAACGACCCATTGGCGCATCTGGTTTCTCGTTGATAAAACACGGGCGGTCATGGCCGCTTATGTGAGCGACCCTGAACACCTCAATCCCTCCCTGGATGAAGCCGCGCGTATCATCTCGGACATCGAATTTATCCCGAGCACAAACGACTGAGCGATCCATCCTCTGTACAAACCCGGAACAACCATAACGTTGCTGATCAGTCATCAAAGAAATCAGGCCGCAATAGAAAAAGGGCGCGAATACCTCTTCGCGCCCTTTGTTTCATTCCCCTGGAATATTAAATAATCACACATACTCCCGCAACATCTTGCTCCGGGCCGGATGACGCAATTTCTTAAGCGCTTTGATCTCTATCTGCCTGATCCTCTCGCGCGTCAGATTAAAGAACTTGCCGACCTCTTCGAGCGTGTGTTCGCTGTTGACTCCGATACCAAACCGCATCCTGATAATTTTCTCTTCACGCTCGGTGAGTGACGAGAGCACCTGCTCGATGCGGCTTGAAGCTTCGTTGTTCTCCAGCGTCTTAAAGGGCGAGATTGCTTTCTCGTCGATGATCACGTCCTTGAGTTCCTTCTCTTCCGAGAGGATCGGCGTCTCCAGAGATACCGGCTCCTGGATCGCCCGCAGGATCTCGTTTACCCGCACAACGGAGAGACCCATGATCTTCGATACTTCCTCGGGAGAAGGCTCCCTTCCCTTTTCACGCATAAACTTTGCAAAAATGCGGCTGATGCGGGTGCTTTCTTCGATCAGGTGCACCGGCAGTCGAATGGTGCGTGCCTGGTCCAGGATGGCGCGGGTGATCCGCTGCCTGATCCACCATGTGGAATAGGTGCTGAACTTGGTTCCCTTGCCCGACTCATACCGGTCCGATGCCTTCATGAGGCCGATATTGCCTTCCTGAATCAGGTCGAGAAGAGTCAGACCCCGGTTCACGTATTTTTTCGCGATCGAGACCACAAGCCTCATGTTGGCCTGGACAAGCACATCTTTGGCCTCCTTTACCTTGACCTCGACGGTATCGATGCGGCTGACCATATCCAGGATGGTCGCCTCGTCGAGACCGAGCTTCTCGATGTCGGCAGTAATGCCGCGCTCGGCCTGCTTGCCCAATGCCGCGAGCTTCTTGAGCATCTTCTCGATCTCGCGGAAGGAGAGGCTCATCTCGTTCAGCGTGGTCGTCGCCCGCTCCATGTCGCGCCTGGCCACCTGCCTCTTAAGCCTGTTGTAGAGGCGCATGAACTCAGCCTCGTACGAGTCCTTCCACTCGCCCGGGAAACGGAGCACATCCTGCGCCTTCACGAGCCCCTGCTTGATGTTCGCGCCCAACGCCAGGACTCTCGGGATCGCAAGCGGAGAACTCAAGGCGATCTCTTTAAGCACAGCCTTGCCTCCCTCCAGGGTTCGGACGTATTCCTGCTCTTCCTCTATCTTCAGCATGGGGAATCTTCCGACGGACTTAAGATAGGTGTCGACAAGGTCAGCTCCTGCAACAGCCACCTCTTCGGCAACCTCAGCGACCTCTGCCGGAGAAGGTTCCTCTTCTTCCTCTTCTTCCTCCGCGAACTCCTCAGCCAGATCCTCTACTATTTCCTCGGGCATCCCATCGGGATACCGGCTCTTTTCCTCTGATATTGCTATTTTGCTCATTTTCCCTGCCTTTCAATCTCTTCTTAATTCAATTATAGCAAAAACAAGTACTACGTCAAACACTAATTATAATTTTAGAGTACTTTCAACTTAGTCGTGCAAAACCTTGTTCGGGTGGATAAAACATGCGGTCCAGCCATTTTCATTTTTCCCGGGATGATTTTTATGTTATACTCGCATCCCATGGACCTCTTTTATCTGTTATTTCCCGTATCGGGCGTAAGAACATGGGTATTTCTCCCACCAATCGTAGCATTTGTGGTCTCTACATTCACCTCCATGGCAGGCGTGTCCGGGGCCTTTCTTCTGCTTCCCTTTCAGATGAGCGTCCTTGGTTTCACCAGTCCGGCAGTCAGTTCAACGAATTTTGTGTACAACATCTTTGCGATTCCCAGCGGTGTCTACCGGTATTTCAAAGAAGGCCGTATGGCATGGCCCCTCACCTGGGTGGTGATCGTCGGCACCCTGCCGGGCGTTTTTATCGGTTACTACCTTCGGGTCTTCTACCTCCCGGACCCGCGTACGTTCAAGCTCTTTGTCGGTCTCGTGCTTCTCTACATCGGGAGCAGGCTTCTGTATGAGATCACGGGGAAAGCTCGGGCGAGCAACGCGAAACTCAGCGAACTGAACAAAAAATTTTCGGAAAGGGCCAGCCTCATGAAGGAGCAACGCAAATCCCAGGCCGCAGCAGGGCTGCCTCCGGATGCGGTGGTCAAGACCATCACCTTCAATCTGAAGGTCATTGAGTACGAGTTCTGGGGTGAACACTTCCGGTTCAGCGTGCCTGCCATGTTTCTGCTTGCTTTTGTCGTGGGTGTCATCGGCGGGATCTACGGTATCGGCGGCGGAGCGATCATTGCCCCGTTCTGTGTGGCCGTTTTCCATTTGCCGGTTTATACGGTTGCGGGCGCGGCATTGCTCGGCACGTTCCTCACGTCGATCGTCGGGGTCTTCTTTTACAGCATACTGCCTGCAACAGGAGGAGTCTCTACATCACCGGACTGGGCGCTGGGTTTCCTCTTCGGGGTCGGCGGGTTTGCGGGGATGTATCTTGGCGCGCGGCTCCAGAAATACATTCCCGAGAAATTCATCAAACTCATGCTCGGGATCATGATCACTACCCTTGCATTGAAATATATCATTCAGTATTTCGTGAAATAGAAAAGTCTTTCCGGGAAGAGTGCCGGCAACCAGCCGTCCGACAAGCAGTTCCTACGCGAGGCCCCTGCTGCCCGGTTTCACCGGCTTACCGCCCGCCTTGCACATCGGGCACGTCTCCGGTGTATACGCGGGAACCATGAGGGTAACGAGCGATTGGTAAGGAACTCCGATGTCCGCTTTGCCGCCGGAACGATCAATGAGCGACGCCGCGGCAACGACGACTCCGCCCGCTTTCTGCACGACATTGATGGTCTCTCTCGTCGATTTGCCTGTCGTTATCACATCTTCCACAACAAGCACACGCTCACCCTGCTTGATCGTGAACCCGCGGCGAAGCAAGAGTTCCCCGGTCACTCGTTCGGCGAATATCGCGCGTACTCCCAATGCCCGGGCCGTTTCATGCGAAACGAACACCCCGCCCAGCGCCGGTGCGATTACGACCTCGATCGTTGAATCCTTGAATTTCTCAGCGAGCGCCGCGCAGAGCTTCGTTGCAATCTCTGGCTGCTGCAGCACCAGTGCACTCTGCAGGTACTGTTCGCTGTGAAGACCTGACGAGAGCAAAAAGTGCCCGCTCAGCAAGGCACCGGTCTTTTTGTAAATGTCCAACACCTGTTCTGACGTCATTTTTCTCTTCCCTACCTCGCCCCATCATTTTTCTATTTGGAATTCAGCGGTCATGAACCGGAATCCGGAAGGACTTACGCTGACGGCTGACTTCTGGCTTCCGCCTTCTTTCCATTCTCATGGCGCATCGTAATCTCTTCCAGAATCTTCTCCACCGCGGCCTTTCGATCACTCGCTTTCAGCACCGGTCTTCCTACTACGATATAGTCAGCACCGGCCTTGACCGCCTCTCCCGGCGTCATGACCCGCTTCTGGTCGTCCCTGTCCGCCCATACCGGACGTACCCCGGGCGTGAGAATGATGAATTCACCACGAACAGCCCTGCGCAGCGTCTTGATCTCCTGCGGCGAGGCGACCACTCCGTGCATTCCGGCGCGCTGGGCAAGCCGCGCCAGGTGGGCGACTTCCCGCCGGAGCGAACGGGTTATTTTAAGCTCTTTCCGCATACTTTTTTCGTCCATGCTCGTGAGGACGGTTACTGCGAGCATCACAGGCAAAGGCACGTTGAGTTTTTCCGCTGTTTCCTTCGCCGATTCCGCCGCAGCCTTCATCATGTCGAGCCCGCCCAGTGAGTGGACGTTGAAAATGCTCACGCCGAGTTTCACGGCTTCGGCAGAGGCTTTGGCCACGGTATTCGGGATATCGTGGAATTTAAGGTCGAGAAATACCCGGCCTCCCATGCCGGTGATGCGGTGCACGATGTCCGGACCGTAGGCGGTATAAAGCTGAAGACCGATCTTGAACACACCGACCGAATCCTTGAGTTCGGCAACGATACCAAGCGCCTCCCGGTCGTTATCGACATCCAGGGCAAGGGCAAGACGTTCTTTTGCGGTAAATGAAATAGCCATAATAGGTTCTCAAGGGTCATGGGTCCGGGGTCCGGCAGGACCGTCTCGCTCGTTACTTCTTTGCGCCCTGCCCCTGCGTTCCTGATCCTTCTCTAGTAAATTCTGAGCAGGCTCAGCAACCGGTCCTTGAACATTTCCGCCAACATTTGCAAACTCGGAATGAGCAGAAACTCATTGGCATTATTTGAAAAGAGTATCCACGCCTCGGCGGGAAAATCCTTGGTCTCCTGGGACAGTTCCACATGCAGGTTCACCTTCGGCAAAGCTCGTACCGTGATCGCCATGTCGCTGCCGATAAGACTCGGCGTCGTTTCGGCATCCACCATGGGCAGGATGGTGTTCGCGCGGGTAATGATCTCCATCGCATAGTTGCTGATCGGCAATTCCACTTTTTTCCTGAAATCCGGCGACGATTGACCCGAGAAATCCCCGATCGCGCGCCAGGGCGTCAGGCTCAGCGTTGTACCGGATGAGGAAATATAGTCGTGGATCACCGTGGTATGGATCTCAGGGGCCTGCTGACCATGAAGAAAGACACCGCCATGACGGACCACGTAATCCTGCCCGAGCATGCCGAGGAGAAGCGCGTCCTCTTCTTCATTATAGAGAGCACTGATCCGTTCCGCCTGTTTTGGGAAGGAGGTGTGCACAAATGCTTTCACAATGGCCTCCGGCCGTGAATATTCGATGAAAGTCCTGCCAATACCCGGGAAAAAGGACAACAGGAAAAGGACAAGACCATGGCATCAGGCTTCCTGCTTTATTCGCTGGATGATTTCTGCGATCAAGTCCTGAAAATTGAATTGAAGATGGATGATATCGGAAGGGAAGCAATCCTCAAACTGGTAATCGCCCTGATCCAGCAGAATGAGGCTGAAAAGAATCTCCTTCACCTGGGCCTTTAAACCGCCAAACAGGTCCTTGGAAGCTATGAGTCCGTTCTCGACTAGGATTGCCCCCAGTTTTTTTAATCCCGCGTTTTTTTTGTAGAGCTGGGTTGCATAGTCCAGGTTCTCACGCTTGAGCTTGCCGGTTCTCACGAGAATTTCACCGAGCCTGTCATGATTGCTGGTGGACGTGGCAAAGACGACCTGTCCGCTTTTGATAAAAATGCACTTCTTCGCATCACCGCTGCTCACGGTCATGGTGCCGGTTGCTTTTCTCTGGCGAAGCTGCTCCAAAACATCCATGATCGGCGTAAAAGAAATTTTCCCTGAAAGCGTAATAGACATAATTCATAAGCTTGCAATTGTGGAGTCCCGCAGATCGCCCAGGACCGTTATGGTTATCACCTCACACTCACCTGAGGCAACAGGTCCTAATACTCAAACCTGATCCCCGCACCGCCCACCGTGCTGGGACCGGCTTTTAATTCCAGGAGCACCATAAACTTTTGACTCAGCTTCCATTCGATGCCGCCGAAAACGTATAACGACGTATTGCCGTCCTCAGGCAGCGATCCGCGCAAGGCCGCCATCTCGAGTCCGCCATAAGGTGTGAACTTGTACCCCCGGTCGGTCAGCGGGAAACTCTTGCTGAAGATGGTCGAAAACGTCAGTTCACTCGCGTTCTTGTTGTGGAGGATCGTGTTATCCAGTCCAAGATCCACTGCCATGTCGATCGGCACCCCTTCGGATTCCTTGATCAGCTGATACTTGAGATCACCGCCGATCAACGCTCCGAGACTATCGCCTGAATCGATCGATACCAGGGCCGCCCCAAACCTGACGCCTACTTCCAACATCGCCCCCAAACCGTAGCGAACCTCGGGATAATAGCTCTTGTAATGATCGCCGAGTGTAAAGTGGATCCCGGCCTGGGTCATCCCCGCATCGAGGCTCTCCGCAGTGGTGAATACATTCTGTGTAAAATGGGGTTCAGCTCCCGCCAGACCGGCTGACAGAACCAGAAAAATTCCTAAGCACCAGGGGATCATCTTATTCATTTTTGGCGACCTCCGAATTGTAATGATGGAATTTCAACGCTTCAAAATATAACATCAAACGCGCGGATTGACAAGCAAAAAATCAGTGAGGGAATCTGCTGAAACGCGGATGGAGCAGATCGGCCGGATAAGGAAAGCGTGCGCGGAGAGTGGCAGGACGGGGAACGCGCAGCCGGTCAGGTACACGGTGTCAACCATCCCTTTTCAATTCAACATTCCAGTAGAGGTAATCGCGCCAGCTCAAAGGCGCGTTCTTGATCCCGAGCGTAAGCGTGACCACCGGCATCCACCGGGGTTTCGCGGGCGGTCTGATCAGCCTCATGTTCGCCTCACGCGGGGTCCTGCCTCCCTTTCGGTTATTGCAGGAGAGGCAGGCCGTCACAATGTTCTCCCAGGTGGCCAGGCCTCCCTGCACCTGCGGTATGACATGGTCGAAGGTAAGGTCCTCCGCCGGATATTTCACACCGCAGTACTGACAGAAGTATTTATCGCGCTGGTAAATATTGGCACGGGAGAACCTCACTTCGCGGCTTGCGCGTCTGATCTTGACGAGCTTGAGCAAACGGAGGATCGAGGGAAGCCTGAAGGTGAGGGAAACACCCCGGATATCACGGTCATAGGAGTCGATCACCTCCACCTTGCCCTGAGTGAGCAGGGTGATCGCCCTCTGCCAGGAAATGATCTTTAGCGGCTCGAATGTTGCGTTCAGGAGCAGCGTCCGTTCCATTTGCAACCCTCGGTGAATGCCGGAACGTCTTGAAATCGATGTCCCGGATGAACCGAAAACACAAAAACACGCTCGTTGAGGTATAAAAATACATAAAAAGGTAACATTTGTCAATAGGGTTGAAACTTTGTATAATGGGGTAATGTCCGAATCCGAGGAGACAAGAAGCGAGCAGGCAATGGCCGCGAGCGAGGAAGAGATCGCCAGGTATCTCCATGATCCTTCGCCCAGGGTCATTCGGGCACTGCTCGAAAACAGACGCCTGGTCGAGGAAGATGTCCTGATCATCGTGAAAAGAAAGAACCTGCCCTCGAACATCCTCGAAATGATCTTTAAGGACAAACGCTGGGCAGAGAGCTACCCGGTGCGACATGCCCTCGCCCGGAATCCCCGGTCACCGCTCTCGGTCTCGCTCTCCATCGCCCGCTACCTCCGGATCTTCGACCTTGAAGAGATAACGCGCAGCCATTTCATTCCCCTCGTCTTCAGGCGCAAGGTCGAGATGATCATCAACGAGCGGATCCCCGCCATGCCGCTGGGGAACAAGAAGACGCTCGCCAAGAAAGCTGCTGGCGACGTTCTGCTTAAATTGCTTCTCGACGCCGACGCCGAGGTCGTGAAACTCTGTCTCAACAATCCCCATATCACCGAGGGGCACTTCTTTAAGGTCATCAGTCGCAAAGACACACGCGCAGAGACGATCCTGATGATCGCGGAACACCCGAACTGGTCAAGCCGCACTCCGATACGGTTCTCCCTGGTCCGCAATGCGCATACACCCCTCTCACTATCAGTACGGTTTCTCGCCGCCATGAAGATCGCGGACCTGAGGGACCTCTATGCCGATCCGTCCGTACCCGTGACCATCAAGCCGTTCGTCCACCGGGAACTCTGGCAGCGCGGAGAAGAACCAACACAGGTTGTTGAGGAAAAGGTCTTTGAAATAGGTGAAGAAGAAATGGCGGAGATCGAAACGGAAGGAGGAATGCCGATGCTTGTTGATGAAGAGGAACAGAAAGAGTGAGGGGGCCCGGCCTTGTCAAAGCGGTACCATAAATCGGTCTCTCGCAGAGCACGCAGAGAACACAGAGTTAATTCAAAACCCTCAAGTCATGGTTTTAACCCAAAAATTTTCAGCTTCTCTCTGCGGCCTCTGCGGAAGTCCTAAGTGGCCGCTTTTCTTTCATAGGCTACTGCGAGAAAATTTCTTACCGTCTTGATACGAATTTGATTCATAACCGACTACTTCACGAATTTAAGCGCCCATCCCCTGCCCACCGTGATCGCGCCCTGGGGGCAGAACTCCTGACAGCAGAAGCAGCGAATGCAGTCGCGGTAACGTATCTCAAGCTTTTCCCCCCGGATCTCTATCGCTTTCTGCGGACAATGGCTCTGACAGATTCCGCATTGGATGCATGAGATATTATTGATCACCGGCCTTGTGGTCAAAGCGTCCTTAAGCACCATCCTCGCCCATTCGGGGAGACGCCATTCGAGGTGTGCCTGCGGCGGCAGGCGAAAGTGTTTGACCTCGATGCCGGACAACGCTGTTCCAAGCACCCTGATGCGGTCAAGCCGCGTTTCTCCATAACCCGCTGCGACAGCCGCCCTGATAACGGGAAGTTTTTCGGACGCTACGCCCACCACACTGCTGGAAACCACATCCACGGCCACCGGATCCTCACCTGCGATCACGACACCGATCTGCCGCGGGTCGCCGCTGCCGGGACCGTTCCCTTCCATACCGATGACCGCGTCCATAATAGTCAGGCGCGGCCTGAGCAAGGCACAGAGCTCGATAAGCATGAGGGCAAAAAGCTCGTGATTCACCCCGGTATTGAAATGCCACTGGACCTTGCGCTTGCCGGGAACGCACCCGAAGAGGTTCTTGACCGCCCCGGTGAGCGTCGTCATGCCGTGGGTCTTGAACTTCGGGAGATTGATGATCGCATCGGCCTCATAGGCCGCCCGGGCGATCTCGAAGCGCTGGAACCTGCCGTGATTCCTGACCTGCACGACCTCGTCCAACTCTACCAGTGTCGCGCCTTCCTCACTCACGACATCAAGGATGCCGGTCTTCTCGCACACCTTCCGGAGATCACCCATGCCCGGGCTGTCGCCGACCAGTGCCGCACCATCCGCTTCCCTGACAAGCCTGATGACTGCCCGCACGACCTCGGGATGGGTGGTAACGGCCGCCTCGGGAGAACTCGCCTTCAGAAGATTCGGCTTGATGAGCACCCGCTCGCCGGACTTCACGAATGCCCGTATCCCGCCAAGCAGGTCCACTGCCTGCTGTATCGCGGAGAACGTCCCTTCGCGGCCATAATCGGCACATCGTATGATTGAGACAGCAGATGATATCTTGTCAATCATGTGAATTGTCTCAGGTAGTTAGAATGAACACTGGAATCGCTTATTCACGAAATATGCACGATGTGAATAAATGCAGGACTGCTCACGACCCTATAGACCTGTCCTGTCGGGCCGATAATTTCTAATGCAATGAGATCCTCTATTGTTTTCCAGCCATGGACGGCATGCAGGCCATTACGGATATCTTCACCTGCATCGCAGTATCTCAACCATGAGTCCGTGAATTTTGCCGTTACTTGCGAGGACCTCGTCATCGTGGATGCTGAATTTCTCGCCGGAGAAATCCGATACCCTGCCTCCTGCCTCACGAACGATGAGGCTCCCTGCCGCCACGTCCCAGGGTTTGAGTTTGAGTTCCCAGAAACCATCAAATCTTCCGGATGCCACTGAGCACAGGTCGAGGGCTGCGGAGCCGTCGCGGCGCACCTCCTGGGATGCCATGAGAAGATCGTGGAAGTGATCCAGGTTGTTCTTTTCACTCAGCTTGCGGTCGTAGGGAAATCCCGTGGCAAGAAGACTTTTTATGAGCGTATCGATGCCGGAGACCTTGATCGGCTTCCCGTTCAAGAAGGCCCCCTTCTCTTTTTGCGCCGTGAACAGCTCATCTCTCATCGGGTCGTACACGACACCGAGGACGATCTCATCCTCCTGTTCAAGAGCAATGGAAACGGAAAAACAGGGATAGCCGTGCGCATAGTTTGTGGTACCGTCAAGAGGGTCGATGATCCAGGTCAAACCGGAACCGTTGAGTATCCTGGTCCCTTCTTCTGCGATGATACCATGGCCGGGGAAGGATTCGAGCAGCGTCTCGACCACCGCCCGCTCAGACCTCATGTCCATCTCGGTTACCAGGTTGATATCGCCCTTCAAGGTGATCTCGCGTATTCCGTGGATATTGTCCCTTAAGATCCCGCCGGCCCTGAGCGCCGCTTCGCTGGCAACTGATAGAACATCCTTCATCCGTCCTCCGGAACCATATTAAAAAATGAATGATATGCTTATTGTAACTTTATATTGACAAGAGAATGAAAGCGAGTTATATACTTTTTACCATGGCTATGACCCTTGCGGATAAACTCAAAAAGCTGCGGAAGAAAACGAAACTCTCGATGAGCCAGGTGGCGCGTATCTCGGAACTCGCGCCGGACCATCGCGGCGGGATCACACAGGGCTATCTCTCCCGTCTGGAATCCGGCAAAGAGAACAACCCGAGCCTTATGAAGCTCATGACCTTGTGCAGCATTTACATGGTTAAGCCCAACGACTTATTCGTAAAAAGCAGCTTGAAAAAACCCCGTAAAACCCGATAGTCACCCCACTCGCGAACATTCCTATCGTACGCTCCATTTATGCGGCTTATGACAGCTTGTGCAGCCCTTGCTTGTATGGTGAACCTGCTTGAGCAGCAGTACCTCTGAGGTATGGCATCGCAGGCAATCCGAGTCGCTCGGTTTAATGCGGGCATGCGGTTTGTGGCACTCATAGCAGTTCAGGCGCGCCATAGGTACCCGGTCAGGGAAGGTCGTCTTTGATGATTTTCGATGACAGGACAGGCACCGGTCCCGGTCCGGAATGAAGGCTTCCCGTTGCTTCGGTGAGAAGGGATGGCATCTGAGACAGGAGATTTTCTCCATTCCCACCCCATGAACTTCCCAATTCTTGTGACAGCGAAGACAGGCGGACGTATCGGGCCTGAAGGAATGCACTGTCCGGCTGTGACAATCCTTGCATGCGAGCTTTTCCATAAAGACGTGCCGCGCATGACCCGTTGACTTATTCACAGCCAGAGATCCCTGGGCAGCCTCATCCCAGTGGCACTTCGTGCAAGTCCTCCACGGGGTCTCATTCCCGTGCGGTTCAGGCGTTTTCCGGCTCGTCGTAAAAACAAATCTGATCAGCAACGCGTTTTGCTCCAGCATGCCGAGATGGTGGCATTCCTGACACACGATATTCCGGTGACCCGAGAGCTTCCATGCCTTGTACGCCTCTTCCATGAGATGGCAGCTGCTGCAAAATCCCGGGTCCTTCTGAATATAGTTGTAGTACCGAACCGCAAGCACGATACCGAGAACCGAAATGGTAAGCATAAGGGAAACAACGATGACCTTTTCCCGCGGGCTGAGGCCCTTTTCAAGTTTGTCGAATATTTTTGAAATTAGTTTATACATAGTAAGATCAGGGGTCAGGATACAGGGTCAGCATCCGGAAGAACTCCATGAATCAGCTCAGTGTCATCCTCCCGGCTCCTGAATTCCGGCTTCTGACTACGTTATCAAATGTTCCGCGATCTGCACTGCATTCAGCGCCGCACCCTTGCGCAGATTATCCGATACGATCCACATATTGATGCCGTTCGGGATCGACTCATCAACCCTGATCCTCCCCACATAAACCTCATCCTTGCCGGTCACATCGATCGCCAATGGATAGAGGCTCCTCTTCGGGTCGTCGTACACGATAACGCCCGGAGCACCCGAAAGGACGGCCCTAGCTTCGTCGGCCGAGATGGCCTTCACCGTCTCGATGTTCACCGATTCGGAGTGGCATCGGAACACGGGCACCCGCACGGTCGTGGCCGTCACACGAATGGAATCGTCCTCCATGATCTTCTTCGTCTCGTTCAGCAACTTCATCTCTTCTGTGGAATAACCGTTATCGAGAAAAGAACCGATATGCGGAAGGCAGTTGAATGCGATCTGATGGGGATAGACCTTCGTCTCGACATCCCTGAAGTTCAGGAGTGCCACCGTCTGACCCGCCAGTTCGGCTATGGCATCCTTGCCTGTTCCCGAAACAGCCTGGAACGTTGTAACCACGATGCGCTTGATCTTCACGGCGTCATGGATCGGCTTGATAGCCACAACCATGCCGATCGTGGAACAGTTCGGGTTCGCGATGATTCCCGCGTGCCTGGCAATCGTGTGGGCGTTCACTTCGGGAACCACAAGCGGCACCGTCGGGTCCATGCGAAAAGCGCTCGAGTTATCGATCACTACGGCTCCGGACTTTACGGCCGCCGGAGCGAACTCCAGGCTTCGCTCGGCGCCTGCCGCGAAGAGCGCGATATCCACGCCCGAGAACGCATCCCTGGTCAATCTCCCGACCACCAGCTTTTTGCCGTTAAACTCGACCCTTTCGCCTTCGGAACGCTCCGAAGCGAGGGGAATGAGCTCGGAAACGGGGAACGAGCGTTCCTCGAGAATCTCGATCATTTCCCGGCCGACGGCGCCGGTAGCGCCGGCAACGGCAACAACGTATTTAGCTTTTTTCTTGAGCATGATTCATTTAACAATAGGAACAAAATTCACCGCGAAGGCGCAAAGGACGCAAAGGAAAGCTTTACTTTTGTTTAGATCTTTAAAACCTTCGCGCTCTTGGCGCCTTTGCGGTTCAAGAACTTAATTTCTTGGTATTATTTTTCCACCACGATGCGCAGCATGCGCCTCAGCGGTTCCGCCGCGCCCCAGAGAAGTTGGTCGCCGCAGGTAAAGGCGTTCAGGAACGTCGGGCCCATATTCATCTTGCGTAACCGTCCGACCGGCACGGTAAGCGTGCCGGTGATCGCTGCCGGCGTCAGCTCCCGTATGGTTATCTCACGATTATTGGGGACCACCTTGACCCACTTGTTGTGTTTGGCGATCATGTCCGTGATCTCCGCAAGCGGAACATCCCTGGTCATCTTTATCGTCAATGCCTGGCTGTGACAGCGCATCGCGCCCACGCGCACGCAGGTGCCGTCGATCAGGATCGGATTGCTTTCTCGGCCCAGGATCTTGTTCGTCTCCGCCTGGCCTTTCCATTCTTCCCTGCTCTGGCCGTTGTCAAGCTGCTTGTCGATCCAGGGAATGACAGAGCCGGCAAGCGGCACGCCGAAGAACTCTTTCGGATAAGCATCGGAGCGAATGTGGTCGGAGACCGTGCGGTCGATCTCGAGGATGGCGCCGGACGGATCGTCAAGCAGGGACTTCACGGTGCCATGGATAGAGCCCATCTGTTTCAGCAACTCGCGCATATTGTTCGCGCCGGCGCCCGAGGCAGCCTGGTAGGTCATGGCGCTCATCCATTCAACCAATCCTCGCTCAAACAGACCACCCAAAGCCATGAGCATGAGCGACACCGTGCAGTTTCCGCCGATGTAGTTCTTGATCCCCTTTGCCATGCCGTTCTTGATCACGTTCAGGTTGACCGGATCGAGGATGATAATGGAGTCCTTCTCCATCCGCAGCGCTGATGCGGCGTCGATCCAGTAACCCTTCCAGCCTCCGCCCCGCAGTTTTGGATAGATCTCATTGGTGTAATCTCCGCCCTGGCACGAGACAATGACATCCATCGCCTTCAATTCATCGTCGCTCTTCGCATCCTTGAGCGTTGGAACGTCCCTGCCGATGTTCGGCCCCTTGCCTCCAACGTTCGACGTGGTGAAGAAAACCGGATCGATAAGATTGAAATCCTTTTCCTCGTTCATGCGGCCCATGAGCACGGAGCCCACCATCCCGCGCCAACCAATAAAACCTACTTTTATCATTGCTTTGCTCCTGCTTTATGTTATTCTAATTTGTACTCTGAACTCCGTACTCTGAACTATTATTACACCATCCCCGCTACCATATCCCCCACTTCCGTGGTCGAGTATCCCATCTTCCCGGCGGCCTGGCTCTTCATCTTTTTCATGACCGCGATCATGGCCGCCTCGATCGTCTGCGATGACTTCGTTTCCCCGAGCGAATCAAGCATCATCATCGCTGCGCCGATGGCCGCCATGGGATTGATCGCATTTTGTCCCGCATACTTCGGCGCGCTGCCGCCCATGGGCTCGAACATCGAAACGCCTTCCGGGTTGATGTTGCCGCCCGATGCCACGCCGAGACCTCCCTGGATCATTGCGCCCAGATCGGTGATAATGTCGCCGAACAGGTTCTCCGTGACAGCCACGTCGAACCATTCGGGGTTCTTCACGAACCACATGTTCGCAGCATCGACGTGGTTATAGTCGCGTTTAAGTTCGGGGTAGTGTTTTGCGCCCATCTCCTCGAACGCACGATACCAGAGATCCCCGCAATGGGTCAAAACGTTCCGTTTATGGATCAGCGTGATCGGCTTTGCCGCGTATCTCGGATTCTGTGCGTTCCGCTTCTTCTTCAGCTCAAAGGCATACTTCAGACAACGATCCACGGTGCGGCGATCGTATATCATCAGCTGTGTGGCGATCTCCTCGGATGTGCCCACGCGCGTTGCTCCACCATGGCCCGTATAGATGCCGCCGGTGTTCTCACGGATTACGACGAAATCGATGTCCTCGGGGCCCTTGTCCTTGAGCGGGGTCTCCACGTTGGGATAGAGCTTCACCGGCCTGAGATTGATGTACTGGTCCAGGGCAAAGCGTATCTTGAGCAGGATCCCCGCCTCGAGGATGCCGGGTTTTACATCGGGATGCCCGATAGCTCCCAGGAACATCGAATCGAATTTTTTGAACTCAGTGATCGCGCTGTCAGGAAGCGTTTCTCCGGTCTTCAGATACCGCGCTGCGCCGAAATCGAACGAGGTGAAATCGATCTTGAATCCGCCCTTTGCAGCGGCGGCATTGACGACCTTTATCGCTTCCTGAACGACCTCGGGCCCGGTTCCGTCGCCGGGGATCAATGCGATCTTGTAGGTCTTTGCCATGAGTAATGATTCCTCTCGATAAAATGCGAATCAACACATTGAGGACGAAATCGGGAAATCGAACGATGAGATGGGGAAATAATGTATGAAAATAATTGTTCAACTCATCGTTTCTCGCCTTTTGAACATGCCCTTATCTCCGAATTTAGGAATTGATCTTTATGCTTTTTTCTCGCGCTGCAGTTATTCGTCCGCATCTCGGTACACTTGTCGTCACCAGGAGTAAAATCCAGTCCGCAAGAATGCCATGAAGGTCCGCTTGAGGAGGAATAGGATGGATCGAGGTTCCCGTTGAAATATACGCATTGCGCACAGAGTGAATTCGAATGCGCCTGAAGTGCTTTCATCAGTTTAAAACACGCTGTCATCTACAGCCCTGCCTTCTTCTTCGTATATGCCATCAGTCCGCCGGCCGCAATGAGTTCTTGCATAAAGGGCGGCACCGGCGCGACCGTGAATGTTTTATTCGACGTAAGATTGCGGATCACACCCGCATCCGCATCCACCTCGACCATATCTCCCTCTTTGATGCCGTCAACGGCCTGGGCGCTCTCGAAGATCGGCAGCCCCATATTGAAGCAGTTCCGGTAAAAGATCCGCGCGAAGCTCTTTGCGACAACGCAGGACACGCCGGCAGCCTTGATGGCGATCGGCGCATGCTCGCGGGACGACCCGCACCCGAAGTTCTTCTCCGCAACGATGATATCGCCGCGCTTCATCTTCTTCATGAAGTCGGGGTTCATCGAATCCTCCATGCAATGCTTCGCCAGTTCATCGGGATCGGACGTATTCAAATACCGGGCCGGGACGATCGCATCTGTGTCAATATCCGCGCCGAATTTCCATGCTGTGCCTTTGAATTTCATCTCACTCCCCATGCTTTGACACTGATGTACACTGATTTATTATGAAGGTTCATGATTTATCAGCGCCTATCATAGCCTTTATCCGTGTCCATCCGTGTCTAAAAAAGGTTTTTCCGTGTCACCATGGTAAAAAAGCTTTTACTTCAGCTCTTCCGGTCTTCCGATCCTTCCGAGCACCGCGGATGCAGCCGCGATCGCGGGGTTGGAGAGATAGACCTCGCTCTTGGGATGCCCCATCCTGCCGACGAAGTTCCGGTTCGTCGTGGAAATGGCGCGTTCTCCCGAGGCAAGGATACCCATGTGACCGCCGAGGCAGGGACCGCAGGTCGGCGTGCTGAATGCGGCTCCCGCGTCGATGAAAACGTCCACGAGTCCTTCCTTGATGGACTGTTTGTATACAGCCTGGGTCGCGGGGATCACGATCATCCTGACATAGGGGTGCACTTTATGCCCTTTGATGACCCTGGCTGCCTCCCGGATGTCCTCGATCCGACCATTCGTGCAGGAACCGACCACGGACTGGTCGATGTTGATTGCTGCAAGCTGGCTCACCGGTTTCACGTTCTCGGGAAGGTGCGGGCAGGCGACCTGCGGCTCCATTCCGGTCAGGTCGTATTCGCGAACTTCCATATAGTTCGCCTTCCTGTCGCTCTTGAAGAACTTATACTTCCTCCGGGCGCGCTTCGCCACATACTTCTCGGTAATTTCATCCGGTTCGATGATGCCGTTCTTGCCTCCAGCCTCGATGGCCATGTTGCAGATCGTCAAACGGCCGCTCATCGGGAGCTTCTTGATCACTTCGCCGGTAAACTCCATGGCGCGGTAAAGAGCGCCGTCCACACCGATATCGCCGATGGTGCGGAGAATGATGTCCTTGCCGCCCACCCACCTGCCAAGCCTGCCCGTATAGACGAACTTCATGCTCTCCGGCACTTTGAACCAGGCCTCGCCGGTGATCATGGCCGCTGCCACGTCGGTGCTGCCGACGCCGGTCGAAAACGCGCCCAGTCCGCCGTAGGTACAGGTGTGGCTGTCGGCGCCGATGATCACGTCGCCGGGAACCACGATGCCCTGCTCCGGAAGGAGCGCATGCTCGATGCCCATCCTGCCAACCTCGAAATAGAGAGAGAGGTCATGCTCGCGCGAGAATTGCCGGAGCATGCTGCATTGTTCAGCGGATGCAATGTCCTTGTTCGGCGCAAAGTGGTCGGGTATGAGCGCGATGCGATCAGGATCGAAGACCTTCTTCGCTCCTGCTGCGCGGAACTCCTTGATCGCGATCGGTGCAGTGATGTCGTTCGCGAGCACCAGATCCAGCTTCGCATTGATCAGTTCGCCGGGCTTCACTTCTTTTTTGCCGCAGTGCGCGGCCAGTATCTTTTCTGTAATTGTCATCGGCATAGTGTGTGAATATACAATATCTTAGAATTCGTTGCAACTTTTTTTTCTGAGGTTTTTCAGGGAGGAAAGCGTGAAAGATCGCAGGATTTTGGAGCGCAAGGGGATTCGAGGGATTCGCCTGTCATCCATGAAATAAGAAATGAAAAAATGCTTTGTCGAACCCAAAATGTAACCCTATCGCGAACCAAAAGGCGTCTCTCGCAGAGCACGCGGAGCACGCAGAATGTAATCAAAATCTTTAGTCTTGGATTTAACCCGAACTTTCAAGCTTTTCTCTGCGATCTCTGCGCCTCTGCGAGAAATAAAACTTGCCGTTTTGAGTAGAATTTGATTCTTAACATATTATCTTATGCCTCTCCGGTTTAGACACCCCGATGTTTTTTAAATGACCAGACTGCTTGATTTGGTGATATACTCGTCCATCGTAAATTTATCGGAGAAGAGATATGTTTGATTCAGCTAGAGATGGGATGTAAAGAAGATGACACCAATAGAAGAAAGAGATAAGGCTTTATCAGTAATTGACCCATTTATGCTCGAAATTTCCCTGGTCTACAGAGAATGCTATTTATCAGAAGGGAAAGGTGCGCTTCTTGTTTATGCGGATTCTGTAATAAATGGCAACCTTCCCGCTGAGGGCGATTACACAACTAAAAACGATGTTCTTGAAATAATTGATGGCAGTGACTCTAAAGCCAGCCTCGCTGCGCTTTTAAGCACATACGACCCCCATACTGAAGGGATATTGGTTTTAGTTCCGAGCATTAATAATGCGCCATTTCTTATTACCGTCAAGTTGAAATCGCGGAGCACGGCAGACTGAGCGCAAGAGGAATAGTCACAACGTGGATGAATGAGCTGAACCTGCCGCCCAATCAAGCTATGCACCGTAAGAACCAGCGTCCCCTAAGTTGTTCTCTAAGAGGCTCCCAACTGCAGTACCACCGGCCCCTTCGTGCGTCCTTTCTTACTTGGTACTTTTTTTAACTTACCGGCGGTAATAATTGCCAAATCTTCGATAGTCGATTCTCGTCTGGCAACAATAGCAGCTTGATCGCTCGTTGATATCTGTTTCAGCTTCTGGATCAACTCACGCGCCTGTTGTATCTGCTCCATGGATTCAGACATAGATTTATTTTGAATCGACAATTTCGTCCCATCAATTAAAGAATCTATGGCAACCCTCGTCCGTAAGAAATTTTGCATAGTAATACCCATGCCTCCTTTTAAAAGTGTAGCGCTCTTTATTGTAAGGCATCTTCCTGATAAAAGCGCTAAAAAAGAACGAAGACTAGGATTTAAAACCCTCAGAGGTTCCCAATTCGACGATTTCTGCCGCATCAGGGAAAAGCAGAATTGTTGTACAGCTTGACCGGGAGAGTCGTGGCGACAAATCTATCACGGTTATAGAGGTTCTTCGGCTTTGGTTGAAGAGAGTGAGGCTCAGAGGGACGTTGTTGTTGAAAGTGCACTACGAAAAGCGTACATCAACGCAACGGGTGCAACAACGTCCCCTAGATGCCTCCTGCTTTCATTGCTTCAAACAAAAAGGCCCCACAAAGGGGGCCTTTCATAATTATTCAACTTTTCGATAGAGAATAATTGGAGGAATAATTGGGGTCAGGTCTTGGAAAGTCAGTTTCTTATATTTCAAGACCTGTCCCCATATCTGCTCCCATATCTGTTCCTAAGCTTGGACTCTCTCTGGCAAAGGGATTTGGGCGTGATCCCCAGCGCACACCGCTAGCCGACTTTGCCTGGATGTTCGCGCCGAACCATCTGGATCACCTGGTCCAGTTTCTGCAAAAAGCTTGACCTGTCGCGTTTGGAGAAGGGGGCCGGCCCCCCGGTGATCTCGCCGTTCCCACGCAGTTCTGCAAGCAGGTTACGGGTTGCGACCGCATCTCCGATGTTTTCCTCGGTAAAGGCCTTCCCCGTTGGGCCGATCGCGTAGGCACCAGCCTTGATGCATCGGCTCGCGAGAAGGACATCAGCCGTGATCACGATGTCGTGGGGAGTGACATTGGCAACGATCCAGTTGTCGGCCTCATCTACCCCATCGCCGACAACGTGAAGTACAATTCCATCCTCTGTGGGCACTCGCATCCAGGAGTTGGCCACCAGGGTGACACCTATATGATACCTGGCTGCAACCCGGTAGACCTCTTGCTTCACCGGGCATGCGTCAGCATCTACGAAAATATTCAGCAATCGATATCCTTGTTTGACAAGCTCAAAAGGAATCCAGTGAGGTTGTCTCTAGCCGATCCATCGTTCAATTGTTTTGATCTAGTCAAGCGCCCCATGTTCTTTTGCAGTCTTGATCCAGTGTTCGGCCAGTTCGGCAGGATTTGCGCCCAGACCACGGCCAAGGTGCAGCGCCAGTCCCATCATTAATTCCGATGCTTTGCGGAAATCGGTGATATTGTCCAGTGTGCCAAATGATTCTTGCGCTTTCAAGAAGAGCAGATCGTGATGCTGGCGAGAAAAAGCTATGGGATCAGGTAAGCCATCCGCTAACTCAGGGATCATCAGCAGGTCTATCCACTCGGTACCAAGCCGGTCATGCAATTGTTCGGGCTCTTCTCTACCCATCTCTCGCCAAAGACCCAATGTCTGCCGGTCACCCGATTCGGCCAAACCACTTTCCAGCAGGAGGGCGAAAGCGCTATCAGCTAAATTTTGCATCACTTCGAGATACTCATCCTGAGCAACTTCGAAGCGCTTCGTGGCCTGTCCTTCAATGTAGGCGGCGACACTCAATTGAGGCAAACCTAAGACTTCCGGACACCCTTCCATACAGGGTAAATCACTCCCTTGGTACAGGTAGTACAGTTCCTCGCCCTGCCGTTGGCGGCCAAGAGGATATAACCGGCAGGCCAATGGGCGCCCCAAATACACGCTGCATCCAAAATCAGGTACATATTGGCTGCACGCCGGCTGCTGTTTCCAGCCGGGTGCACCATCAAAACGCAAATGGATGCCGCCAAAATCGCAGTAACGATCACGAAAGGCCCTCGGGGTCAGTCCTTTTGCTTCAGCCAGACACACCAGTTCCCACGGGTTCAGCCTGACAGTTTTGCCATGACAGCAGGTGCCTGAACGTGAACAGGTAAGTGGCAGATTATCAGTAAGGGTGAGTTTTGTCGTGACTGACATCGTGAGTTTTCTTTCTGGAACCTACGTCCAAAGAGTGTCAGGTCTTTCCGATCGGCTGATTATCACGCCCTGTCCCCGGTGGGGCGAAGGAAACGGCTTAGAAACGACTCAGTTGATGCTATTGATGCTCTCCGCTGTTACTCATAGCCACATGCTCATGAGCAACATGCAGGCAACGAGGACAATAAACTGATTGAAAACTCTACTACAAGTAGTTGCAAAGGGCAAGCAAAGAATCCTCTATGAGTTGCGCTCATATGCTCATCGCTTCAAATAAAAAGGCCCCACAAAGGGGGCCTTTGATAATTCTTCATCTATTCGATAGCGACGATCCGCGAAAACCGGATTAACTGTTTTTTGGCCTTCCCTTTTTCCAATATTCCAGTTTGTTCAGCGCGTTCACGTAGGCCTTGGCGCTTGCGATAATGATGTCCGTGTCAGCGCCGTGGCCCGCGATCTTCTTTCCCTCTTCCTCTATCTTCACGGTCACCTCACCGAGAGCGTCCGTGCCGCCGGTAATTCCCTTCACCAGATAGGCGTCGAGCTTGCTCTTCGTTCCCGTCATAAGAGCGATCGTCCGGTACACTGCGTCCACGGGACCGTCGCCGGTGCCGTTCTGTTTCACCGTCTTGCCATTGACCTCCATCTCAACCGTTGCCGCGGGCATGATACCGGTACCGCTCTCGGCGCGAAGGTTCTTCAGCACATACACTTCCCGGATCTGCTGCATCTCGTCGGAGACAATGGCCTCAAGGTCCTCATCAAACACTTCCTTTTTCTGGTCCGCAACGTGTTTGAACCGCTCGAAGGCCTTATTCAGGTCATCGTCGGAAAGATCATATCCCATCTGCTTCAGCCGGTCGCGGAAGGCATGCCTGCCTGAGTGCTTGCCGAGCACCAGGTTGGTCTTGACCAGACCGATCGATTCCGGGCTCATGATCTCGTAGGTGGTACGCTCTTTCAAAAGCCCGTCCTGGTGGATACCGGACTCGTGCGCAAAGGCATTTGCCCCCACGATCGCCTTATTCGGCTGCACCGGAATTCCGGTGATCTTGGTCACGAGCCTGCTCGTCCGCGTGATCTCTTCCGAATTCACCCGGGAATCGGCGTTAAAAAAGTCCTTTCTCGTGCGGAGCGCCATGACAACCTCTTCCATGGAGCAGTTGCCTGCCCGCTCGCCGATCCCGTTCACCGTGCACTCGACCTGCTCCGCGCCGTTTCGGATCGCGGACAGTACGTTCGCAACCGCAAGACCCAGGTCGTTGTGACAATGAACGGAGATCACCACCCTGTCGATGTTCGGGACACTGTCCCTGATGCCCTTGATCAGTGCGCCGAACTCCTCGGGAGTCGCATAGCCTACCGTATCGGGGATGTTTACCGTATTTGCCCCCGCCTCGATCACTGCCTGAACGACCTCATGAAGGTAGGAAATATCCGTCCGGGTGGCGTCCATGGGAGAGAACTCAACGTCGTCCACGTACGAGCGCGCGAGTTTGACCATCTCGACGGAACGTTTCAACGCCTCTTCGCGCGAGATCCGGTACTGATGCTTCAGGTGGATATCGGAGGTCGAGTGAAAGGTATGGATACGCCGCTTCGGGGCATCTTTCAGGGCCTCCCAGGCGCGGTCGATGTCCTCCTTCCGCGCCCGCGCCAGGCTGCAGATCACCGGGCCTTCGACCTCGGCGCTGATCCTCCTGATGGCCTCGAAATCACCGGGGGAGCTGATGGCGAACCCCGCCTCGATGATATCCACCCCGAGCCGGGCAAGCTGCTTCGCAAGGGTGATCTTTTCCTCCACGTTCATGCTCGCACCCGGGGACTGCTCCCCGTCGCGGAGCGTGGTATCGAATATTCTGATGATCTTGTTCATAATCAGTTCCTCACCATCATGCGGACCGCAAATCCCGCATGAGCGGACAGAATAATATAAAAAAGGTGTATCTACTCAGGTCAAATCAGGTCAAAATCTGTTAGCCGCGAAAGAACGCAAGGATCGCAGAGAGAATTAAAACTGAAATACATGGTTTCAGGTTTTTTCTTTGAGTTCTTTGCGTTCTATTGCGGCTAATCTGAGTAGTCACGAAAAGGTAACTGCTCAGGTCGGTTTCGGAACGCAGTCGCAAAAAAAGAGATTAAGGCCGCCTTCTTAATCTCCTGCATCCTCACTCTTGAGGTTTCTGAATGGACTAAGAAGTGACCGTTTTCCGTTTTCTGAGAGATCGGTACAGGGCCTCGGCCAAACCGATCAATACATAAGTCAGTGAAACAAAAAACAGGACGAGCGCGGGATGATATGCCACCAGCGCTACAAATGCCGCAATGATGACCAGTATCCCGAAGGGTCGTCGCTCCTTCAGATTGGCTTCCTTCAGGCCATGGTAGGTGATATTGCTGACCATGAGGCCGGCGAGCAGGAACGTCATCGCCAACACCCAGTAATCCTTGCCTACCACATCGGCCAGCCGCACCAGTTTCCATTGCTCAAGGTTTTCGATGACATCTTCGTACGCAAGCACGGTGGTGGCGATCATCAGGGCGGCGGCAGGCGTCGGTAGCCCGGTAAAGTGTTTTTTCTCCGCGCCGCTCATCTGCACATTGAACCTCGCAAGCCGGAGTGCCGCGCAGGCCACCAGGAAGAACGCGCCCAGCCAGCCGAGCTTGCCGAAGGACGAGAGCGTCCAGGTATACACCAGGACGCCCGGCGCAACACCAAAGGAGATAACGTCCGAAAGCGAATCTATCTCAATGCCGAAGCGTGTTGCCGTATGCGTAATCCTCGCGACCCACCCGTCCAATACATCAAAGACCGACGCGATCATGATGGCCCATGCGGCCCGCTCATAATCGGAATTGAGCGAAGCCACGATGGAATAGAAGCCCCCGAACATGCTCAGCAGCGTTATAAGATTGGGAAGGATGTAAATTCCTTTTCTCAATGAAGCACCCCGATGACGTCCTGCGCGCCCTTGACACGGTCACCCAGCCTGACCCTGATCTCCGCAGTCTTGGGCAAAAAGATGTCCACCCGCGAGCCGAAACGGATCAGGCCGTACCGTTCGCCCGTTTTGATGGTATCTCCCGGCGTTGCATAGCATACAATCCGCCTCGCGATGAGTCCGGCGATCTGCTTCACCAGAATTTTGTCCTTTCCGGCAGCAATGACCATCGAGGTCTGTTCGTTATCAAGCGAAGCTTTGTCCACGGATGCGACATGAAATTTGCCCGGGTTATACTTGACGACCTCGATCGTGCCGCCGATCGGCGCTCGATTCACATGCACGTTGAACACCGACAGAAAAATGCTGATCTGCTTCACTTCCTGCTTCAGGTATGCGGGCTCGTAGATGTCCTTGATCACGATCACTTTCCCGTCGGCAGGCGAGACCACCATGCCTTTGCCCCCGGGAACGGTGCGTTCCGGGTCACGGAAGAAGAACAGGACAAAAAGCGTGAGCACCAGTGAAACGGTAGCAGTACTCTTCCAGCCAAGTGCGAACAGCAACACCGTGACGATTGCAAGGGGGATGATGAACGGCCAGCCTTCCGAGGCAACGGGTATTCCGTAGTTTTTCATCATGGTGTTGAAGGTTTCTCCTGACTCCCGACTCCCGACTTCTGGCTCCCTCTGTTCCTAGTTCTTGCTCTTATCCACCAGTTTGCCCTTCTGGAGCCAGGGCATCATTTTTCTGAGCCGTCCGCCCACCTCCTCGATGGGGTGCGCCTGGCCTTTTTTTGTGAGCGCGTTGAACGTCGGCTTGTTCGCCATGTTCTCGAGCATCCACTCCTTCGCGAACTGACCCGTCTGGATCTCGGTCAGGATCTTCTTCATTTCCTTCCTCGTCTCATCGGTAATAAGGCGTGGCCCGCGGGTCAGATCGCCGTACTGGGCGGTGTTGCTGATGGAATAGCGCATATTCGAGATGCCCCCCTCGTAAATGAGGTCCACGATCAGTTTGAGTTCGTGAAGGCACTCAAAGTATGCCATCTCGGGCGCATAGCCTGCCTCCACCAGGGTCTCGTACCCTGCCTGAATAAGCGCGGTGGCACCGCCGCACAGCACTGCCTGTTCTCCAAAGAGATCGGTCTCCGTCTCTTCGCGGAACGAGGTCTCTATGACCCCCGCCCTGGCGCAGCCTATCGCCGCAGCGTATGCGAGCGCCATGTCCCTGGTGTTTTTCGAAGGGTCCTGATGGATCGCGATAAGTCCCGGTACGCCCTCTCCCTTGGTATACTGGGAGCGGACCAGATGACCGGGGCTCTTGGGAGCGACCATGAAGACGTTCACGTTCTCGGGTGGCACGATCTGGCCGAAATGAATGTTGAACCCGTGGGCAAAGGCGAGGTAGGCCCCCTTCTTGATGTTCCCTTCGATCTCCTTCTTGTACATCCCGCCCTGCAGCTCGTCCGGCACCAGGATCATGATGATATCAGCCGCCTTTGCGGCCGCTGCCGGTTCCATGACCTTGAGGCCGGCGCCGGCCGCCTTGTCCCAGGATTTGCTCCCCTTGCGAAGGCCGACCATCACCTCAATGCCGCTTTCCTTGAGATTGTTTGAGTGGGCAAAACCCTGACTGCCGTAGCCGATCACTGCAACCTTTTTGCCCTTGAGCAGCTTCATATTTGCATCTTTTTCATAATAAATCTTCATTCCATCTCCTTTTCAACAATGAATAATAATCTGGGTAACAATAAAGATGCCTGATGTGCCGCCCGTGCATCACGACCGGTCACGACACGAATCTACAGGAGCCGCTTTTTCACTTCGGCATCCTGGAATATCTGGTCCACGGCCGATGAGAGCGCCTCGGCAAGCGCAGCTTCCAGTCTTTCCTGTGAATAGAGGATCTCCTGGTCAACCGTGCTGTTCACATCGATCGTTCTGATAATCTTTTTTTCAACCGGGTCGCCGATCGTTATCTTGATTTGAACAGAGGCCTTCAAATGCGTTTGCATCGAAGTGGCCTTGGATTCCAGCCAAAGCGTCTTGATCTCGCCTCCGAGGAGAAGATCTACCCCTGCGGCGTTCATGCCTTCGGCCGTCAGATCCCAGCTGGCAATGTCCTTCACGGCAATTCCGCGCGCGATAAAGGCCTCCTTCATGATAGCCGTTACAGTCTCCGCCACCGTGCCCCGCACCACGAAATCATTTTGCATGCCGCTCGGGATAGTCCGTTTGCCCAGAACCGACGCAGGCACTCCCCGGTCATCCCGGAAGGGACTCACCCCAACGGAGATCTTTGTTCCTGCTGCCGCTTTTTCTGCCGGCGCCTGATAGCCGATCGTGAGAAGGACCGGCCCTTTCTCAGCACACGCGGACAGGATCATTGAAAGAACGAACACCGGCACGATCAGACGCGCGCAAAACCCCATAGAATTCACCCGTTCCATACTCATCACTCGTCACTCCTGATTATTCCCTCGTTATCGCCACTTTGCCCGTACGCACGATCTCTTTGATGCCGATGGGTCTCAAGAGCTCAATGATCGCCGCGATCTTCTTTTCATCTCCTGTTATCTGGAACGTGTAGCTCTTCTGCGAAGAATCAACAACACGCGCGCGGAAAATATCTGCGATCCGGAGGGCCTCTGCCCGGTGCTCGGCAGGAGCATTGACCTTGATGAGGCACATCTCCCGTTCAACGAACTCCTTTTCCGCGAGGTCTGTAACCTTGATGACATCGATGAGCTTGTTGAGCTGCTTGATGATCTGCTCGAGGATGCGTTCATCCCCCGCGGTCACGATCGTCATCTGCGAGATCGTCGGATCGAGCGTGGGGCCGATCGAGATGGTCTCAATGTTGAACCCCCTGCCGCTGAAGAGTCCCGACACCCGCGACAGTACACCGAATTTGTTTTCCACCAGCACGGATATGATATGTTTCATAGGCTATTTTTCACTCCGAAATTCCGACTCCGAACCAAGTCATTTCACCGCTCTCAGCTTTTTCTCTTCCTTCTTCTTCTCTTCCCCGAAGATCATCTCGTTGATGGACGCACCTGCGGGCACCATGGGAAATACCTTTTCGTACCTCGCCGTCACGAAGTCCATGAATACCGTCCGTTTGGACTTGAGCGCCTCCTTGAGCACCGGTACCACGTCCGCGGGCTTCACCGCGCGCAGGCCGACGGCGCCATAGGCCTCGGCCACCTTCACGAAGTCAGGCGTGCTGCCGAGGTCCACCGAGGAGTACCGTTCCTGGTAGAACAATTCCTGCCACTGTCTCACCATGCCGAGGAACCGGTTGTTCAGGATCACCACCTTGACGGGGATGTGGTTCTCCACCGACGTTGCAAGTTCCTGGATGTTCATCTGGATGCCGCCATCGCCGGAGATGCAGAACACTTCTCGACTGGGATTGGCCACCTTGGCGCCGATTGCCGCCGGGAACCCGTACCCCATGGTCCCGAGTCCTCCGGAAGAGAGCCAGTTCCGGGGTTTGTCGAATTTGTAATACTGCGCGGCCCACATCTGGTGCTGGCCCACGTCGGTCACGATGATCGCATCTCCCTTCGTGACCTCGTAAAGCTTCTCGACCACGAATTGCGGTTTGATCACGTCATCGGCATATTCGTACGTGAGCGGCCTTTCGTCGCGCCAGCCGTCGATCTGCCTGAGCCAGCTCTTGCGGATCTGATCCCAGGGCTCTTTGATGCGGTGGAGTTCCTTGTTGAGGTCCACCATCACATGTTTCACATCACCTACGATCGGTATATCTACACGCACGTTCTTCCGGATCGAGGTTGGATCGACATCAATGTGGATGATCTTGGCATCCGGCGCAAAACCCTCCACCTTGCCGGTCACCCGGTCATCGAAGCGAGCGCCGATGGCGACAATGAGGTCGGAATTATGGATCGCCATGTTGGCATAGTACGTGCCGTGCATGCCGAGCATGCCGAGCGAGAGCGGATGCGTGCCGGGGAACCCGCCGATGCCCATCAGGGTATGGGTCACCGGGATCTTCGTGATCTCGGCAAACTCGAGGATCTCCGCAGCGGCATCCGAAAGAATGACACCGCCGCCGATATAGGCCACAGGCTTCTTTGCTTTGGCGATCGCCTCGGCCGCCTGTTTGATCTGCCACTTATTTCCCGTAACGGTCGGATTGTAGCTCCTGATCTCGACCTTGTCGGGATAAATAAAATCAGCTTTGTTCGTCACCACATCACGCGGGAGGTCAACGAGCACCGGGCCCGGCCGTCCCGTTGAGGCTATATAGAAAGCCTCCTTGATCGTCCGGGCGATATCCTTCACGTCCTTTATGAGAAAGTTGTACTTCGTGCAGGGTCGCGTGATGCCGACAATATCGGCCTCCTGGAACGCATCGTTGCCGATGAGCGCCGTCGGTACCTGGCCGGTGAACACCACGATCGGGATGGAATCCATGAATGCCGTGGTGAGGCCGGTGACCACGTTCGTGGCTCCGGGACCGGAGGTCACCAGGGCGACGCCGACTTTGCCCGTAGAGCGGGCATAACCATCGGCCATATGGACGCCGCCCTGCTCATGCCTCGGCAGGATCAATCGCACATCCTTCTGATCGTAGAGGACGTCGAATATTTTGAGCACGACGCCGCCCGGATAGCAGAAGAGCGTGTCGACCTTCTCCTTCTTCAGACATTCGAGAAATATTTCCGCACCGGTAATCTGTTTGTTGGACATGGTTTGTACCCTATCTTAATAATCGAAGTTGGGATGTTGGGCGGTTGAGAAGGGATGCAGCCTTTTTGCTGTTTCTCACCTTCTCACCTTCTCAACCTCCTGATTTCTACGCTTTCACGATCGCGCCGGTATTCGCCGACGTTACAACCCGGGCATACCGCGCGAGCCAGCCGGTCGTGATCCTGGGCTCCCTTGGTCTCCATTTCGCAAGCCGTTTTTTGATCTCGGCCTTGGACAACCTTACCTCAAGCTTTCGGTTCGGGATGTCGAGGATGATCCGGTCTCCGTTCCGCACCACCGCGATCGGTCCGCCCTCGGCGGCCTCGGGAGAAATGTGTCCGATGCAGGGACCGCGCGTACCGCCCGAGAACCTGCCGTCGGTCAGGAGCACAACGGATTCTCCAAGCCCCATACCGGAGATGGCCGAGGTGGGAGAGAGCATCTCGCGCATACCTGGACCGCCTTTGGGCCCCTCGTAGCGGATCACGAGCACATGGCCTGCCTTGATCTTGTTGTCCAGGATGGCCTTCATGGCCTCTTCCTCGGAATCGAACACGATGGCCGAGCCTTCGAACTTTTTCATCTTGTCGCTTACCGCAGTCTGCTTTACCACCGAACCGTTCGGCGCAAGATTGCCGGAGAGTACCGCAATGCCGCCCTCTTTGTGATATGCCTTATCAAGCGTTCGGATCACCTCATCATTCCCGACACGTCCGGCCTTTGCATTATCGATGATCGATCTGCCGCTCACGGTAGGTGATTTTTTGAGCACGTCCTTGAACCGCGAGAGTACACCGGGTATGCCGCCTGCAGCATCGAGGTCCTCCATATACGTAGGACCGCCGGGCAGCATGTTGCACAGATGCGGTGTCGTGCGGCTGATCTTGTCAAACATCCCGATCGAGAGCTCGATGCCGGCCTCATGCGCGATGGCAGGGATATGGAGCGTCGTATTCGTCGAGCCGCCGAGGGCCATATCAATGCGAATGGCATTCTCGAAGGCGTTCTTCGTCATGATCTTCCGCGGTGTGAGCTTCTCCGCTACCAGTCCAACTATCCTCTTGCCGCTCTCGAACGCGATCCTGCGCTTCTCGCCCGAGACAGCCAGCGCCGTGGCGCATCCCGGCAGGCTCATACCAAGCGATTCGGTTACGCAGGCCATAGTGTTCGCCGTGTACATCCCCTGGCACGAGCCTGGACCCGGGCAGGCACAGGTCTCGAGTTCGGCAAGATCAGCCGCGGACATCTCGCCCTTCCGCACCTTGCCGACGGCCTCGAATGCTGAAATGAGATTCACCCGTTTGCCGTGAAAGATCCCTGAATGCATGGCGCCGGCAGTCACCACGATAGTCGGAATATTGAGCCGCGCAGAAGCCATGAGCATGCCCGGCGTGATCTTGTCGCAATTCGTGAGCAGCACCAGCCCGTCGAAGGCGTGGGCCATGGCAACAGACTCCACCATGTCAGCGATCAATTCCCGGGACGGGAGCGAATAATTCATGCCCATGTGGCCCATGGCAATGCCGTCACAGATGCCGGGTATGCCGAAGAAGAGCGGCCACCCGCCGCCGGCGTGAACACCCTTCTCGATGAACCGCTCCAGATCCCGCATGCCGATGTGCCCGGGGATCAGGTCCGTAAAGCTCGTAGCAACACCGATCATGGGCTTCGCAAGCTCATCCCGGGTTATGCCCGTAGCGAATAAAAGAGACCTGTGCGCCGCGCGCTCCAGGCCCTTCTTGATACGATCACTCCTCATTAGTATTCTCCAAGATCGGAAATGATTGTAATTTTTAACATATAGTGAGGGAAAGAGTCAATAAAAAAATCCCTCTTTACGCTCTCTTGTAAAGAGGGATCCTCATGTTCATTCAGCATTAATAAACACAAAAGGCAAGGTCTCTTTTCCTTGCCTTCACGATGTCAAGCTTGTCCTACCCTGGTACGCCTGATTATTTCCATCATCTTATCTTTTGCCACCAGTTTCAGCTTTTGGATTCGCTTTCTTTCCACCTCTTCCTCAGGAGTAAGGTACCGGTGGGTCTCGAACGTCACCAAGGTGTCCTCGAGTTTTCTATGCTCCTGCTCCCACTTCTGGTATTCCGAATCCTCTATCCTGAGTCTTGTGACAAGTGCTTCTTCATTTACCTCCACATCCATCATATTTTGTCCCTCCTTTAGGGTTTAATATCTGTGAGAAGGTCCTAGGAAAGAGCAGATGAATATTTAATACTTGGTAAAAAAATAACACATATCCTGAGAAAAGGCAAGAAGGAATAATCAGTTTAAAAACAAAATGTTAGCCGATTTCATCACGTATCATAAGGTTTTCGAACGCTGCCTGCTCCAGGGTCATCAGCACAGCATCTTCAACCGGGGAATCGTAGTATCCCCGCCGCACCGACGTTCCCGTGAACCCGAGGCGTGAATAAAGCTTCTGAGCCGCAGCATTCGATGCCCTGACCTCAAGAAAGGACCTCGTTGCACCCTTTTGAAACGCTCGCTTCAGTGCTGCAAGGACCAGCTTTTTCGCAACACCCTGCCGTCTCTGCTCCGACGCCACGGCCAGGTTCAGGATGTGCACCTCACCGGCGACCAGCCAAAACACGACATAGCCGATCACCCTCCGCGAGGACAGGTCATCCGCAAGCGCAACCATGAGTGTGGAGACAAGAGGACTGTGAAATTCGGAAAGAAAGAGGTTTCTGGACCAGGGCATGCTGAAAGAGGCCTGCTCGATTTCGAGGACCCGGTCGATATCCTCTTTTTTCATGAAATCTATCATCATTCGCGTTTTCGTTGAAAAAGCTTTTCTCACCACAGAGACACGGAGACACAGAGGACTGAATTCCTTTTTATAACGAATTACAGCAGATGAGCCTTTTTGTTATCTTGATTATTCCGGATAAATGAAAGGGTTTCAGAGATTTTAAAAATCCTCAAGGTCCTTTTGTCTTTCTCCGTGCCTCTGTGTCTCCGTGGTTACACATTGTGTTTTAACTTTTTTACGAATGCGCTTTCTTTTCCCACATCACCTCTGCCTCGGGCCTTCGGATATACATCGGCGTCACAGCGTCCACGTCGGCCTGTTTACCGCTCCTGATCATGTCGAGGCCGATTTCCGCAACGGTGGCAGCCGAGGGGAGCATGGCCGAGAGCGGCGCGAACAATGCCCGGTCTCCGAACATGGTCACCATTTCCTTCCGGAAGATATGGGACGCCTCGCCGGTAAAAAGCGTCTTCCCGGATATCCTCTCGGAGAGTCGAGAGAGAGAGAGGACTGCCTCGGCCATGACATGCACCAGAACGGTCCCCTCGAACCGGTACATCGCCGCATACACCTCGTTCTTGCGCGCGTCGAGCATCGGGCAGACCGTGTACGCTGAATAGGGCAGGTTCCACGCCAGGGCCTGTAGCGTCGGCACTGCCGCGACCGGCTTTCCGGTGACGAGCGCGAGTCCCTTGACCGCCGCAAGACCGATCCTGAGGCCGGTGAATGATCCGGGGCCGATCGCAACGGCATAGCCATCCATGTCGGCTATCGTGAGGCCCGTGTCCCTGAGCACCCGGTCCACCGTGGACATGAGGCGCTCTGAGTGCGTCACCTCGATGTTCAGGCTGTACTGGGCGATGACTCCGTCTTCGGAAACCACGGCGACGCTGCCGGTCATGGTCGATGTCTCGATGCCGAGGATGTACATAATCAGTACCTTAACATAAAAAGAGGAGCATGCAAGCTAACTTTCATATCCATACCGGATGTCAAAATGCTTATACTCTCCTTTGTACGGTTCCCAGAAAATATCCACCTTGTTTACTTGCGCTGCCAACGGTCCTCGATGGCACCAGCCGATGATCTCCTCGACCTTCTTCTTCTCCCCCTCGAACAATGCCTGAACTGTGCCGTCAGGAAGGTTCATGACCCATCCCGCCACGCCGATCCGGATTGCCTCATCCTTCGTGCTTCCGCGGAACCAGACTCCCTGTACGTAACCGTGAACGATCACCCGTGCGCGAAGATGCTCCATACAATCAAGCTCCAATCGGAATCAACAGACCAAAGCGTCTCTCGCGGAGCACGCTGAGAACGCAGAGTTAAATCATAATCTTTAAGTAGGAATTTTAACCCGGAATATTTTTTAAGCCTTTCTCTGCGAGCTCTGCGTCTCTGCGAGAAAAATTCTCTTATAACTAATTGCTTCGCTAGCGTCTTGGTCCCCTCTTGCCGGCCCCCTGCCCGGGACCCCGGGACCCCGCCGGTCTGTTTGCACGTCTCGGTCCTTTGCCAGTATGGGTACTCTTGTTCGGACGGGGCCCGGAAACCGGCCGTTGTCCCCCATGCCATGCCCCTTTGCTTCGCGAATCACTTCTACCGCTGCCGCTGTCGGGCCAGGACCGCGCGGCCGGTTTTCGCCTGGTTTCCGGCCTTTCCGAGACTGCTCCTGCGGCGGGTCTGCCAATGCCTGTTCTCATTGTTGGGCGGCCCATGGTAGCTCTCGTTGAAGGGCGGGCACTGCTGTCACTTCGCGGCCCATAACCCGGGACCGCACCCGGCGCCTTACTGCCTGGACCACTCTTTCTCGTACTGGGCCAAGGCCGCTGGTCCGGCTTTCGTCTGATATCAGGTTTCTCCATGGCTGCCCCTGGTGCGGGCCTGCCCATGCCTGTTCTTCTTGTCTGGCGGTTCGCGGCCGGACGTGATGTTGGACTGTACGTGCTGTCCCCTCGCGGTTTGCGTGCATCTACCTTCGGTCCATCGAAGGAAGTCTTTTGCTGCGGGGCCGACGCCTTGACCACCTGATTTCTTCTTAGCCCTTCCCTCGTATCCTGCATAGCAGGGGTCCGGGCCCGGCCAACGCCCGCCTTCTGACTGCTCGCACCAATTGCCGGTCTCCCGTAGCCCTTCATTACACCTCGACCCTTGACCCCGGATCCCGGGTCCTCTTTCTTACCGGCCTCCGCCCGCCACGGTCTTGCATCCGGTTGAGCGCCCCGGTGAGCCGGCTTCTTCGTGCCTCTCGCGTTCATCAGCCGCGGTTCGTCTCTGCCCGAATTCACCACCCTTTGCGGTCTGACCACCGCCTTCTGTCTTCCGGCCCCTGGCTCCGGACGGCTGACCTCTGTCTTTAGAGCAAGTTCCTTCAGACCCGTGACCTCATCATTCGTTAAATAACGGAAGCTCCCCTCCTGAAGATCGCCAAGTGTCTGGTTGCCGGTTCTGACCCGCTTCAGTCTGATCACCGAGTGGCCCACGCGGTCGAACATGCGCCGTACCTGGCGTTTCCGTCCTTCGTGGATCGTGATCTCGAGCCAGGAATTGGCCTCTTCTTTTCTGATCTTTTTGATCCTTGCCGGAGCGGTCTTGCCGTCATCGAGATAGATGCCTTTCTCGAGATTGTCTATCTGGCCGTCTTCGAGCACACCCTTGACCTTGGCCAGATAGGTCTTGGGAAACTCGTGCTTTGGATGCGTGATCAAATGGGCGAAGTCTCCGTCATTCGTCAGGAGAAGAAGTCCCTCGGTGTTGTAGTCCAGCCTGCCCACGGGATATACGCGGACCTTGACCCCCTTCAGCAGATCCTGCACCGTGGGCCGCCCTTCAGGGTCGGACATGGTCGTGACAAAACCCGCGGGTTTGTTCAGCATGATGTAGGTCTGCGGCTGTTGGGGGTTGATGAGCTTGCCGTCAACCTTGATATGGTCCTTGGAGGGGTCGGCCTTGGTGCCGAGCTCGGTCACCACCTGGCCGTTCACGCGTACCCTGCCCTCGGTGATAAGCTCTTCCGCAGCTCGACGGGAGGTAACGCCCGCGGCGGATATGATCTTCTGGATACGTTCTAACATTTAAACCCTTTCAGATAACTCCTTTATTTTTCTTCCTGAAAAGCATTATACTGTTTATCTGCTTGAAAAGCAATTTACGTGCACGTGCATTTTCACTGACAAAATGAAGGTCCCTCTCTGATTGGCATTTGACCAGTTCAAGAGCAGCGCTTAAAATAAAATCGCCCCAGGTTACCTCTATACCTAGGGCGTTCATGCATAGTGCACGCGGAGATCAGGTCTATTAACTTATTCGCGCCGACTCGCCAGCCATTCCTTGAGCCGCGGACACTTCTTCTTCGAACGGTTGTCGGCACAGTCGCCGCAGATCGTCATATCCTGGCTGCACGGTACAAAACCGGCAGGGCTGTGGGTGTCCAATGCCTTCTTCCTCTTTGCGCTGCGCGCTTTTTCAATGCTTGTTACTTCCGACATGATAACCCGATAAAAATATTTTTCCGACTTCTGGCTCCTGACCCCTGTCTTCTGCGTTGTTAATCCAGCCGGTAGTTCGGAGCTTCCTTGGTGATCACCACGTCATGTACGTGCGACTCGCGCAGTCCCGCGCTCGTGATCTTGATGAACTTGGCCCTGGCCTTGAGCGCCTTCAGGCTCTCGCACCCGCAGTAGCCCATGCCGGCCCGCACCCCGCCGATGAGCTGGTGAACGCTCGCCGCGAGGGTACCTTTATAGGGCACCCTGCCTTCGATGCCCTCGGGAACAAGTTTGGCGCGCTCTTCCTCGTGCGCCTGGAAGTAGCGGTCCTTGCTGCCGCGTTCCATAGCGCCGATGGAACCCATGCCGCGATAAACCTTGTAGCTCCTGCCCTGCAATAACACCGTCTCGCCAGGGCTTTCCTCGGTGCCTGCGAAGAGGCCGCCGATCATGACGGAAGAAGCCCCTGCTGCAAGCACTTTAGTGATGTCACCGGAAAACTTGATGCCTCCATCCGCGATGACCGGGATGCCGGACTTGTCCGCTTCTTTGCAGCAATCCATGACCGCGGTGATCTGCGGCACGCCCGCGCCGGATACGACCCGCGTGGTGCAGATGGAGCCGGGACCAATGCCGATCTTCAAGCAGTCCGCCCCCGCTCTGATAAGGTCCTTTGCGGCCTCGGCGGTGGCGATGTTCCCCGCAACCACGTCGAGGTCCGGGTATCTCTTCTTGATGGATTTGACCGCGTCAAGCACGCCCTGGGAATGTCCATGCGCCGTGTCCACCACGACGATGTCCACGCCGGCCTTCAGAAGTTCGGGCACTCGTTCGGAATGGTCGCCCACGCCGACCGCCGCGCCCACCCGCAGTCTGCCATGCTTGTCTTTACAGGCGTTCGGATACTTGATCTTTTTCTCGATGTCCTTGATGGTAATGAGGCCGCGCAGGCTGAAATCCTTTTCCACGATCAAGAGTTTTTCGATCTTGTACTTCTGAAGAATCTTCATGGCCTTTTCAAGCGTGGTTCCCAGCGGCGCGGTAACGAGATGGTCCTTCGTCATGACATCGGAGACCTTGAGGCTCAACCTGGTCTCGAACCGGAGGTCGCGGTTCGTGAGGATGCCGACAAGCTTGTGCCCCTTGGTCACAGGCACACCGGAAATGCGGTACTTCTTCATGAGGTCCAGTGCGTCGGCTATCTTGGCATCCGGCGAGATGGTGATGGGGTCTATGATCATACCGCTTTCCGACTTTTTGACCTTGTCCACCTCTTCGGCCTGCACATCGATGGGAAGCGCCTTATGAATGAAACCGAGGCCCCCTTCCTGGGCAAGGGCGATGGCGAGCTTCGTCTCGGTCACGGTGTCCATGGCGGCGCTCACCAGCGGGATGTTGAGGCTTATCCGCCTGGTAAGCTGCGTTCGGACGTCAACGTCCTTGGGCAGGATATCAGATTTTGCGGGCAGGAGCAGTATATCGTCAAATGTAAGACCTTCTCTGATCGGACCGACAACCATGGGTTTCTCCTTGAAAATATTTTTTGGCACGAATTACGCGAATATTCACGAATCAAGAACGGTCAGGGGAAAGGGAAAGGCGGGTGAACAAAATAAAGAAAATGTTTTTCTCCATTTTCCCCTAATCAAATTTAGTCTGGTACTTTACCACACCAGCTCCAAAACCTCAAGAAAAACCGGATTACTGAAACCCCGATTCCTTATTCAAGAAGGGGTTCTCCTCCCGCTCTTCGCCGATGGTGGAAGCGGGGCCGTGGCCGCAATAGACCTTGGTATTGTCCGGCAGGGTCATGAGGTTCGTCGTGATCGAGCGGAGCAGGGTCTTCAGGTCTCCGCCCGGAAGGTCAGTCCTGCCGATGGAGCCTGCAAAGAGCGCATCCCCGGTGAATACCATCCCTTGTTCCAGCAGGCTGATGCCGCCCGGAGAATGTCCGGGTGTGTGCAGTACCTTGAGAGACACTTCGCCCGCATTGATCATATCCCCGTGCTTCACATACCGATCCGCCTGGGGAGAGGATGTGGTATTCATACCGAATGCGCGGGACTGCATCGTCGCTGAGGCCATCATCGGCGCGTCACTTTCGTGAATGAGCAGCTCTGCACCTGTGGCCTCCTTGAGCGCCTTATTCGCGCCCAGATGATCGAAGTGGCCATGGGTATTTACGATGTATTTGACTTTCAGACCCTTGTCCTTGATGATCTTCAGGATCTCTTGGGCATCATCACCCGGATCGATGACCACCGCTTCTTTGGTCTTCTCGTCCGCAAGGATAAAGCAGTTCACCTGGAGCGGGCCTACTACGAGACGAATGAGCACCATATTGTTCTTCTTTCCTGTATCCGGTTGTGAGAGAAACCCGATCATACACAAAGACAGAGAGATCACACAGAGAACAATAACGACCTTTACTTTGTGTCTTTGTGCCTCAGTGGCGACCATGTGCTTTTGCTTCCAGCTCCAGGAGTCTCTTCTTCATCCCGATCCCTCCGGAGAACCCGCCCAGCGTACCTGCTGAGCTGATGACGCGATGTCAGGGAATAATGATCGGCATTGGATTGGCGCCGAGCGCCCCGCCCACCGCCCTTGCTGCCTTCGCATTCTTTATCCTCTTCGCGATCCAGGCATAGGACCTCGTCTCGCCAAACGGGATCTCCGCTGCCGCCTTCCAGACCGCCTGCTGGAAGGCCGTATAATAACGCATATCAAGAGGCAGGTCAAATAAAACGCGTTTGCCCGAGAAGTATTGCTCGAGCAGTTTAACCGTCTTTTCCATTATCTTCGCTCTCCCTCTCCCCCCGCGGGAGAGGGCCGGGGTGAGGGGGGACGCCGGACTTTTCATTTCCTTTTCAACTGCCTTCTTCTCTTTCTTCGGCAGAACAATCCTGGATATCCCCTTTTCTGACACAGCCACTCCCGCCCAGCCAAAAGGGGTCTTAAAATAAATCAGATCCTGATCGAATGGCATACCCTGCCCCTTAACCCTGGTTCCTGGACCCTTTTTTTCGCCTCATCATCCCCCATATGAAACTCAGCTCCTCGCTTCTCAAAATCCACATGACGATGACATAGAACAGCACGCTTACTGCCACGCTGCCGCCGAGCAGTTCGGCTTTATAGAGCGTGTTTCCCGTCGCGCCCCAGACCGGTTGCTTGCTGACCCACCAGCCGATCACGCCCATAACAACGGACGCGGGAACGATCTTGAGGAGAGAGAGTGCGATCCTTCTGCCGTCCATGCGGCCTATCTTTTTTCTGAGCAGCACGATGAGGATGCTGATATTGAGCGTAGCCGCGAGCGACGTCGCAAGTGCGAGGCCGCCGTGTTCCATCCTGGTCCAGGAGACGAATGCCGTGCTCAGCACGATGTTCGTGAGCACCGCCAGCACCGCGATCTTAACCGGCGTTTTCGTGTCCTGAAGGGCATAGAATGCCTGTGAAACGATCCTGACGCCGGCAAAGGCCCAGAGTCCCACAGCGTAGTACAGGAGTGCGGCAGAAACGCCAAGCGTGGACACATGATCAAACTGGCCGTGCTCCAGAAGAAGGTTGACGATCGGCACCCGGAGCGTGATGAGGCCGGCCATGGCCGGAAACATGATGAAGAACACAAGCCTCAGCCCGAACGACAACGTCTCGCGGAACTCCGTGGTCTCGCCCCGCGCTGCCTGGGCCGACATGGTCGGGAGCACTGCCGTGGCAATGGCGACGCCGAAGATGCCGAGCGGGAAATGGATGAACCGCATGCCGTAGAACAGATAGGTGATGCTTCCCGTTGCGAGGAAGGACGCGAAGATAGTGCCGATAAAAATGTTGAGCTGGTTCGCAGACGAGCTGAAAAGCACCTGGGCGGCCAGCCGCGCGATCCTGAGTACGCCGGGATGGCTCGGGGAAAACTGGGGCTTCAGCATCATCCCCTGGCGTTTGAGCCCCGGCAACTGGATCAGGAACTGGCAGAGCCCGCCGAGAACAACACCGACAGCCACACCGAAGATCGGCTCTGACATGAACCGCGTGCTCAGCACCACGGCGCTGATGACCATCACGTTCAGCATGACAGGTGATAGCGCGGGAGTAAGAAACGCCCGGAGAGAATTCAACATGCCCATGGCAAGCGCGGCAAGCCCGATGAACAAGAGATAGGGGAACATGATGCGCGTGAGCATCACCCCGAGGACATACTTGTCATGCTCCGCCCGATACGCCCAGCCCCAGGCAATGGCTTTTACCACGTAAGGAGCAAGTATGATTCCGAGCCCTGTCAGGATGATCAGGATCACCAGGAGACGGGCAAAAACCGCGTTCGCCAGGTGGCGGGCGCTTTCCCGGGATTCTTTGGTGAGCGTCTCGGTAAAGACCGGGATGAATGCCGCGGACATCGAACCTTCGGCCAAAAGCTCTCGCAGAAGGTTCGGAATGCGGTACGCCACGTAGAAGGCATCTGCCGCCAGGCCCGTGCCAAAGGCCCAGGACATGACCATGTCGCGAATATACCCCATGACGCGGCTGGCAAGCGTGGCAGCGCCGACAACGCCGGCGGCCTTTGCGACCTTTACCTGCTCAGACATGCGGACTCACCTCGAAAGAAATACGGAAATAAGTGGTAACTTTATCAGAAAACAGCTGGTAAGAAAAGGATTTTTTTCTTGACACCAAACGTCCCTTTGTGTTACAAGATGGTTCTGGTTTTAACCCTATTAAGGAGGCAAGAAGTGGCAATTCATAAATCAGTCATCAAAAGGCAGAGGCAAGCCGACAAGCAGCACCTCATCAACAACTCCGCAAAATCCCTTCTCAAGACCCTTTCAAAGAAGGTGGAGCAGGCCGTTGAGTCCAAGAACGCCGAAATAGCCAAGACAGCCATGGTAAATGCTATGAAAGCCTATGACAAGGCCGCATCAAAGGGAATCCTGCACAAGAACACTGCTTCCCGGAAGATCTCCCGTTTATCGAAAAAGGTGGGCAAGGTCACCGCCGCATAAGCACCACCGGCGAATCGATTCTGTCGGTGAATTGACAAGACGAGCGAAGAGGCTTTCCGGCAGTCTCGATTGATGTTCCCATTTCACCGATTCTCCCCTTCACCCCTTTATTGACGAACCGCACAACCTCAGGATCATCCGCTCCAGGATCAGTCTGCCGTTCAAGCCGCTCGACTTGAGCGCCTTATCCGTTGAGAGCATAACAGCAAAGACCTCGCGCAGTTCATCCAGGGTATAACATCGCATCTGTTCCTTGAACAGGCCTGCCTGATGAAAAATGATCCGGAGCTTTTTCGTAATATCATCCGGCCTCACGCCCGCCGCCTCCATGGTCTTTGCCTGCATGAGCCTGCGGAAGTTCCAGGCGATCGAGCCGAGCAGGCCAACCGGTGCCTCGCCCTCCTGGATCAGCCGCGAAAGGATAAGGAAGGCCTTTTCACTGTTCTTCTGCCCGATCGCGGCGGCAAGATCGAAGGAGGAGTACTCCCGGAAGTCCCCCACCACGGTCTTTACGTCATCAAGGGTGAGGATCTTTTTTTCTTTTAATGAAATCCGGACCTTCTCAAGCTCGTTAATGATCTTCTGAAGATCGTTCCCGAGGGTTTGCCACAGGAATTGGGCCGCGTCGCGTCGTATGGATAGACCGCGCGTCCTCGCCCACTCCTCGATCCAGGCAACGATCTCACGGTCCAGCAGCGCATAGAACCGAGTCACCGCGCCGTGGGCCTCCACAGCGGAGGTGACGGCTTTTTTTTCAAACCGTGGCTGGTTCGAGAGCATGAGCAGGCAGGTGCTGGGTGAAGGGTCGTTGAGATAGGGGATAAGTTCCTCAAGATCTGCGGCCTTGAAGACATCGATCTCCTTCGCGATCACGAGCCGCTTTTCGGACAGGAAAGGGAGTGTCTGGCAAAGGTTCACCAACTCGGAGGAGGACGTGTCCTTGCAGTAAAGCGTATTGAAGTTAAAGTCCCTGGCCCCTGGATCAACAACCTTACTGATGATCAGGTCGACCGCCTCCTGGATCAGGAATTCCTCTTCTCCGAAGAACAGGTAGAGTGGGAGGATCTTCCCTTGCTTGAGACCGGACATGAGGTCGTGATATTTGAGCATAAGAATTTAAAAATCAAAACGAAAAATGCAAACTACAAAACGAAAATAGCGGCCGGACCCATTTTACACTTTGCGCTCTGCATCCTCCCTTGTCCTCAAAAGCCGTCCAGCAACCTGCTGCGAAGCGTCGAAGCCACGTCCCGGCTTGCACTCTTAAGGGCCGCTTCTTTCGCGATCTTCGTGGCAGTGATGTTGCCGACTGATACACTATAGCCCGCGTTGAAGACCGAGCCTATACCTTTTTCCTGCCAGATGATTTTGTGGGTCTTGACGTCCTCTACGCTCACGTTCACACCAAGACTAACGGTATAGGACTGAATATAATTATCCGTCGTATATGCAGACGGAGTAATGTCAAATTTCGTAACCTTCCCCCTGAGAACCAGATCAGCCGTCTCCGCGCTGACTACCTTCAACCTGCCGTCGGTAAGGAACTCGTTCACGACAGCCTTGGTCACCTCGACATCCGCATAGGGCTCCATGGTGCTGTTGATGAACGCAGGAATGGCGATGGTCTTGGCGTCTTCGGGCACGATCCCTCCCACCGAAGTGAACCGGTATCCGCAGGAGGTTGCCAGCACAAGGAACAATAAAATGACCAGTTTCGTTATGGTTATTAATGCTCGCTGCATATTTTACCTCCGTAAATCACAAATCCGAAACACAAAATCCTGAACAATATCGAAATTCGAATATCCAATCCAAATAGGCCGAACTGTTTTGGAGTTTGGTTGAATTCATGGATATTATTTAGGATTTCGATATTAGAATTTAGAATCTGTCGTGTTCTTAAACGACGACATTCACCAACTTACCTTGCACCACAATTACCTTCTTTAGAGATTTGCCGGCGATGAACTCCCTGACTTTGGAGTCCGCAAGGGCCGCTGTTTCTATATCCTTATCGGAGATCCCCGCGGGCAGTGTCAGCTTACTCCTGACCTTGCCGTTAACCTGCACCACAACGATGATCTCCATTGCCACGATCGCATCGGGATCATGCTGCGGCCAGGCTGCGTTTGCAAGAGCACCCTTTCCGCCGAGCGAATCCCAGAGTTCCTCGGCAAAATGCGGGGCAAAGGGCGCGAGGAGCAGCGTGAGGGTGTCGATCGAGGCGCGGACAATAGGCAGCTTGTCATTACCCACGCCGTTTGACGTATAATCGTACATCTCGTTCACCAGTTCCATGAGAGCTGATATCGCCGTGTTGAAGTGGAACTCCCTCTCGATGTCTTCGGTCACCTTCTTGATCGCGAGATGGGTCTTGCGATACAGTTTGTCCCCACGGGCATCAGGCCCCGCGGGTTTGACCTGCCTTACCGCTTCGCACTGCTTGTACACGATCGCCCAGACCCGGTGAAGGAACCGGGATGCCCCCTCCACACCCTGATCGCTCCATTCGAGGTCGCGCTCCGGCGGCGCGGCAAAGAGCGAGAAGAGCCGGGCCGTGTCGGCACCATATCTCGTGAGGATGAAATCCGGGTCCACCACGTTGCCTTTGGATTTGCTCATCTTGGCGCCGTCCTTGATCACCATGCCCTGGGTCAGCAGGTTCGTGAACGGCTCGTCGCCATCGAAGAGACCGAGGTCGCGGATCACTTTTGTGAAGAACCGCGCATAAAGCAGATGGAGCACTGCGTGCTCGATGCCACCGATGTACTGGTCCACGCTCATCCAGTACCCGGCGGCCTTTTTGTCAAAGGGCGCCTTGTCCTCTCTCGGGGAGCAGTAGCGCAGAAAGTACCAGGACGAGTCTACGAACGTGTCCATGGTGTCCGTCTCGCGGCGTGCCGACCCCCCGCATTTCGGGCACGTGGTTTCACGAAATGACCTCGATTCAACAAGAGGAGAAAGTCCCCTGCCGGTGAATTCAACGTCCATCGGCAGTCTGACGGGGAGCTGGTCAAGAGGAACAGGGACCGTTCCGCATCCGTCGCAATAGGTGATCGGGATCGGCGTTCCCCAGTAACGTTGCCGCGAGATGCCCCAATCGCGGAGCCGCCAGTTCACGGTGCGCTTTCCGAGCTTCTTCGATTCCACGTGATCGGCGATCTTCTCTTTCGCCGTGGTGTTCGCGATCCCGTCAAACTGGTCCGAGTTCGCCATGATCCCGTCCTCGGTGTATGCCTGTTTCATCGTATCGGCAACAAGATTTTTTTCCGGGTTCTGAATTACGACCCGCATGGGCAAACCGTATTTTTTCGCAAACTCGAAGTCGCGCTGGTCATGGGCAGGCACCGACATGATCGCGCCGGTACCGTACTCCATAAGCACGAAGTTACCCACCCATACTGGCACCTTCTCGTTGTTCAATGGATTGATCGCCGTGGCGCCGGTAAAAACGCCCTCTTTCTCCTGTTTCTCGTCGGTGCGGCTGGCCTTATCCTCGCTCATAACGCGCTGGCAAAAAGCGCGGACCTCGTCAGCCTGTTTTCTGCCTTTGATGAGTGATTCGAGCATTGGGTGCTCAGGCGCTATGCTCATAAAGGTGACGCCGAACAGCGTGTCCTGGCGCGTGGTGAAGATCGCTAATTTCTCTCCAGTGCCCTCGACGGTGAAGTCCACTTCCACGCCAGTGGACTTGCCGATCCAGTTCCGCTGCATCGTAAGCACGCGCTCGGGCCAGCCGGTCAGCTTATCAAGAGAGGACAAAAGCTCTTCGGCATAGGCCGTGATCTTGAAGAACCACTGCTCCAACTCCTTGTGCGTCACCACCGAGCTGCAGCGCCAGCAACGTCCGTCCTCCACCTGCTCGTTCGCGAGCACCGTGTTGCACGACGGGCACCAGTTCACATACGAAAGCTTCTTGTACGCAAATCCTCGCTCGTACATCTTGATGAAAAACCACTGGTTCCAGCGGTAGTAATCTTCGAGGCACGTAGCTATCTCCCGATCCCAGTCATAGGAAAGGCCAAGGCGTTTGAGCTGTTTGTCCCGCATGAAGGCGATGTTCTCAAGGGTCCATTTCTGGGGATGGATGCCGTGCTTGATGGCCGCGTTCTCCGCGGGAAGGCCAAAGGAGTCCCATCCCATGGGATGAAGGACATTGAATCCCCGCATACGTTTATAGCGCGAAATCACATCGCCGATGGAGTAGTTACGAACATGGCCCATGTGGATCCTGCCGGAGGGGTATGGAAACATTTCAAGGCAATAGTACTTAGGCTTCGAGTCGTCTTCCGTTACCGTGAAGATTTTGTTCTCCTGCCAGAAGCGCTGCCATCGCTCTTCGACTTCTTTAAAATCGTACCGTTCTTCCAACAGGTCCTCCTGCGACATTCCGGGATAGTGCTCGAACAGGGGAAAGACACACTTTTTTCTCTCTCAATTATTATTAATGCTCTGCGGAGCCCTGACAAAGTTCTCAATGATAATCAGAGTCTTTGTATCGCAGTTCATGAATCTGACTCCATACCGGTTTCTTTTCGATGCGGTTGTTTCTACCCGCTCGACCGAGCATGTCAGAGTGATTTCACTATGGGCGATATTAAATGCGCACGTCAACCGGTCCCCCGGTTTCAGCACGCGTTCAGTTTCCAGCAGCATTCCTGAGATGCTGATGTTATGAGACTGCGCGAAAAATGGGCTGTCCCCCTCCATGCCTTTTATGGAAGCGCGCAGCAAAACCCGCATATCCTTGCGCGTAGGGATAACAAGAAGTTTGGATGCTTGCCACAAAAGCGTGCCGCTGTCCAGCGGCTTCCGGATGATGACATTGGCGCCCGATTCCGGGCATTGAGACAGGGGGAGTTCGATTTCGTCACAGATGACAATGATGGAGACATACTTCAGCTCTGCGTCGCTTCGTATTCTGGAGCAAAGCTTGGCTCCGCCCATCAGCGGCAAAGCGTCGTCAGTGATAATGAGGTCCGCTCTTTCGGCACCGTGAAGATTGAGTATTTCCTCGGAAGACCGCGCGGGGAAGAACGTTATGCCGCTCCTTTTGAAGATCGTGTTGCCTTCCTCGAGGTCATTCAAGAGGTCCTGATCGATGATGATCTTTTTCATATTATGAAAAGCCTGAGTGACGAGAGTGCGGAGCTGCCAGGTATCATGCCTATTCCATCGGCAGTTGCGGAGAACAGAGGGAGCATATCAAGTTCATCCAATTCCGCGCTATTCCCGTAACCACCCCGGGTACGCGTCGGCCTTTCGTGCCTGTTCGGGCAGCTCAACCTCAAGTTCATGTTTTTTCCGGGCAAGGTCATTCTCAAGCGAAGATTTCCTCTTATCAAGGCTGTTTTGAGATTTCTTTTTTTTACCGCTGCTTATGGAGGCCAACTTCTTCGGTTTGTTTTCATTCTCCTTTTCCTGTTTCAGAACCTGGTCGTACTTATACTGTAAAGCGGCAAGCTCTTTTCTGAGTTTCTCCGCCCGTTTATGCCAGTATACCTGTCCCTTTCCATCCTTGTCTTTGTGGTCTTTCAAAGAAGTTGATGTTCTCCCGTTCGCGACCGCCTTCTCTCCCACGCTGACCCGGTTTTCGTCCGGATGCACTGCCGTTGCGGTACCCTGATATTCCTTCGGCACGTGCTCCTGCTCATTCGTAAAGAATTCCTTCCCGTCCTTATCAACCCAACGATAAAATTCTGCCCGCGCAAGGGAAGTGGACAAAAGAAGCAGACAGCCTGTCAGAACAATACCTCGTCGCATGGAGGCCTCCTCATGAGTGATTTAGAAAAATAACATAAATAACAAGGCTTCGCAAGGTTTTTTCTTGTGCTGCTGAGAATAAAAGTGCTATAGTGCGTGACGACAAATCCAAAAGTTGAGATCCTCAGCTCGACAGAATGCCGTTATGGTCAAAAAATGTATGGCGCTTGGATAAGAGAACATTGAGTCTGCTTAGAGTTTCAATACGATTTTTTTACTTAAATTAAAACCATGCCTAAGCCAATTGTCGCCATAGTCGGCCGTCCGAACGTCGGCAAATCCACCCTCTTTAATAGGATCGTTGGCAGGAACTTCGCTGTCGTCGATGATAAACCTGGGGTAACGCGGGACAGGAACTATGCCGAAGCAGAGTGGATGAAAAAACGCTTCCTCCTCGTGGATACCGGCGGGTTCGAGCCTAAGACCGAAGATGTCATGTATACGAAGATGCGCGAGCAGACCACACTCGCCGTGGAGGAGGCCGACTTCATCATCTTCTTGATGGACGGCAAAGAGGGTCTGCTCCCGGCCGACATAGAGGTATCGCATCGGCTCCGGGCCTCGGGTAAACCCGTTCTCTACGCCTTGAATAAAGTGGATGGTGAGCGGCACGAAGGATTCATCCCGGACTTTTACCGCCTCGGCATCGATACCCTCTACCCCATATCGGCTCAGCACGGTCAGGGGTTTTCCGACCTCTTGGACGCGCTCAGCAACCTCCTGCCGGAAACGGCTCAGGAGTCGGATGAAAAACAGGTCATGGAAATTCCCAGGGTAGCTATCATCGGACGGCCAAATGTGGGCAAATCGTCTTTTGTGAATGCGCTCATGGGCGAAGACCGGATGATCGTGAGCCCCGTCGCAGGTACGACCAGGGATGCGGTGGACAGCGTCTATACGTATTACGGGAAGCAGTATGTCCTCGTGGATACGGCGGGCATACGGAGCCGCGGAAAGATCAGCCACGGAGTGGAAAAGTACAGCGTAATGCGCGCCATGAAGGGCATTGAACGGGCGGACGTGGCGCTCGTGCTGATCGACGCCTCCGAAGGCATCACCGAGCAGGATGAACGTATTGTGGGACTTGCACACGAGGCCGGCAAGGGGATCATCCTCGTCCTGAACAAGTGGGACCTGGTGACCGACAAGGAAGAGGGTTACAAACGATTCATCGCGGATGTCCGGCAGCGGCTCAAGTTCGCTGATTACGCATCGGTTATCACCATCTCGGCCGCCACCCGACAGCGCATCACCAAGGTCTTTGAAGAGATCGACAAGGTGATGGAGGAGACCCGTCGACGCGTGTCGACCGCCGAGCTGAACAGGGTCTTTTCTCAGCTTGTTGCACGGCATGAACCGCCGCTCTACCGGGCAAAACGCGTTAAATATTACTACGCTACACAGGTGGGAATCAAACCACCAACATTCGTCGTGTTCGTCAATTATCCGGCGGGCGTCCATTTCTCATACCTGCGCTATATTGAGAACAACCTGCGCCAGGCTTTCGGGTTCCACGGTACACCCGTGAGGATATTCGCAAAAAGTCGAAGAGAGGAGCAACCACGGGGCAGGAGCAAAAACTTGAAAAAATAAGTTGACTTTCCCGGTCAATACAGAGTATTATCATGCAATAAAGAAATTAGAGAGATGTGAGTTTTTGTTAATTGTCGGCTGCAAAAACTTCCTATTAAGTTTGCAGTCTTTTTTTTGTTCAAAAGAGTCAGCCATTGATCACACAAGGAGGATTAGATGTCAAACGGTCTGGTAAAATGGTTTAACGATGCAAAGGGTTTCGGCTTCATCACCACCGACGAGGGGAACGATGTTTTCGTCCACTTCTCGGCAATACAAGGGGACGGTTTCAGGTCCTTGTCAGAAGGTGATGCGGTCAGTTTCGACGTTGAAAAAGGCACCAAAGGACTCCAGGCAGTCAATGTCGTAAAACAATAATGACCCTCGCAGACCCTCGCTAGGGATCAGTTTCTATCTGTTATTGCTGCAATTTTTAAGATTCACCCAAAATACTGGAGGGTAACATGGCGAAGAAGCTTTATGTAGGCAATCTGTCGTACAATATTTCTGAAGAAGAGCTCAAGAATGTCTTTACTCCCATCGGAGAGGTGCAGTCTTGCAAGATCATTACCGATGCCGGGACCGGCAGGTCAAAGGGATTCGGCTTCGTTGAAATGACCAATGATGAGGATGCGGACAAGGCCATTGCCACCCTGAACGGAACAACCGTCATGGATCGGGCACTGAATGTGAGCGAGGCACGTCCGCAGACTGAACGTGCTGGAGGACGTGGAGGAAGACCCGGTGGCGGCGGCAGACCGGGCGGAAGGGGCGGCTTCGACCGTGGTGGCTCCGGCGGGCGGCGGAAGGAATATTAAATCTTGGAAATACGAGTTGATGATAAAAATATAGAGAAAGCAATCAGGCTTCTCAAACGGAAGATGCAGAACGACGGCCTTTTCAGAGAACTGAAAAATAGACGTTTCTATGAGAAGCCGTCTTTAAAAAAGAAACGGAAGCGGATCGAAGCACAGAAGAGAAAGCAGAAGAGCCTGAGGAACAGCAGACAGAACAGGGCGTAGAGATTCGATGTCGTAGTTTCGCATATTTAATTACCGGAGATTGGAAACGTGCCAGTGAGCTATGGGACGCTGAATCTCCGGTTTTCTGTTTTCTTCCCGGCTCCGCGAAAATGTGCCCCCGTACTAACGTGAGGCGGGCAACCGGGCATGTGGTAATCCCGCAAAAGAGTGGATTCATTTTTTCACGGGAATGACAAATAAATCCCCGAACTTGCGACGACACCGTCGTACCTATCTCTCCCTTTAATCATTTTCCATCCCTGATCTGGATACAAAAAGGACGCCGTGAAAGTGCGCATCTCATGAATCCGCGAGAGCGGACTTTCAGGCGTCCTGAGGTTGAAAACAGTCGTGTATTGTTCCCTGTTATGGCGCCAGCGTGATCGTGCCTGGATACGTAAGGATCGTCTCAGCCGGAATATTGCAAGGTGACGATCCTGTCCAGGTAATCGTCGCGGTCAGATTAGCCGGAATAGGAACAGTCCCGGTATTATTACTCGTCAATTCCAACTGGAAAACAGCCGGTCCCCCCATCCCAATTGAATCGCCCAACCTTCCTGAGCCTAATACCTTTACAGTGCCATTCGTTGTTTCTGCAGTAATCGTTGTACTGGCTGCTGTCGGATTCATGTTTATATCGCTGACATAAACATTAAATGTCTCAGTCCCGTTGCTCGGGATGATAATTGGCGGCGTACCGCCAGCGCTGTCTTCAATTCTCGAAGTGTATGCACCCGCATGTGGCGGTCCGGTCAAGACAATATACATGGTCGTAAAGATCGGCAGCTTTGCGTCCCATACACTGTTGTCTGCATCATATATTCCATTCGGATTGGCGCCATTTCCCGCATGAGGAGCTACGTAGGACGGCCAGTCAAAGAAAAGATCCGCCGGAGTATAGGAAAATGTCCTGTCGTTATCAACGAACGGTTCGCCTTCATCTGTATAAGGCTCTCCTGTATCATACTGCCCATTCGCGTTCGTATCGAAAAACGATTCTTCGCCAGTGGTAATCGCGGTAATCGCCACCCAACCGTCACGCGGGTTGTGAGTAATTCCAGAACCATCCGTCCACGATGGCTCTCCCAGCAACGGGGCAACATCCGTCGGCCATGGAGCCTGGGACCTCCAGAGAACCCCTGTTTCTCCCGTAGCACCTGTTATATTCATGGTGTCTATTGCCCCTGCCGAGGAGAAGAACGAGACTGCAGTGCCTTCCAGGATATTAAAGTTGAAGAACCTGTCCGCCATTGCAACCGAAATAGCGTCTGTGGTGCCCAGGCACCCAACGGCCGGAACATTGAGTGTCGCCGCGGCGATATCGAAATGTGCTGCCGACGGCAGGCCGCCGCCGATCGAAATTGGGCCTGACGAAGCGGTAACAAGGACCGACCCCACCAACGTTGACGCGACAATCCGCGCGGGACCGGCAACCGGACCCGCGTGAAGAGTCGTTGCAGCTTCTCCAGTAGCACCGCTGCTTTGTTGATCCGTAGTGCCGCCTCCTGATCCGAGTGTGGCGCCTGTCGGGCCAAAGAGCTGGAAACTGACCGGAACATTCGGTTTATAAACGCCGTTCGAATCAACGACCTTGAATGTTACCACGGAAGTTCCCGAAGCGACCGGGATTATTTGCGGGACCGCGGACACGTACGATATACTGCTCGTCGTCGCCGCGTTCACCGTGATTGACGCGGTCCCGGCGGTGGTCCCGGCGGTGGCCTGAAGAACGATCGTACCGGTAACCGTGGGGCTTGCGGTGAAGGTCATCTGAGCCTGGCCGTTCACCGTTGTTGCAGTGGCCGGGTAGGTGCCGGCCGTGCAGTTACCTGCCAGACAGGTAAAGGTTACCACCGTGCCATCGGGCACTGCATTGTTCAGTACGTTTCTGACATCGGCCGTTATATTTGATGTGGCTGAATTTGAGACCGTGGTCGGAACTGCCGTAACGCTGATGGAGCTCGGCTCGCTCGAAATGCTCACGGACGAGGTCTTGGTGATATTGGGAGTTACGCTTGTTATGGTGGCCTGTATAGTCGCCGTTCCCGAAGTGCCTCCTGCATAGAAGGTAGTCGTCGCCTTGCCTGTCGCATCGGTGGTAAGATCGATCGTCGTGACTGACGAAGACGCGCTGAAGCTACCAAGCGGATTTGTCGTGGGGGATGTCGTCACCGTTACGATCGTGTTGTACGCAGCATTGCCGCCGCTATCCAGCACTGTAACCGTTATCGTGGACTGACCGAGAATGTTGACTGAAAGTGGGGAAACGGAAAGAACAAGTCCTGACGGCACAGGTGGCAGTGGTGTGCCGATCGTCAAGCTGGCTCCTGAATTGATCGTCGCCCCGGTCGCCGTCGTGCCTGTCGCAGTAATGGTAACCACAAGATTAACGGCATTCGCATTAAATCGCACCGTCGCAACGCCGGCAGCATTAGTGACTGCCGAACCCGCCGTAACCGAGCCGGCCGTGCTGTTACTGACGGCAAACGATACGGTGACGCCGGAAATAACGCCACTTTGTGAATCCGTTACGATAGCATTGACGTTGACCGATCCGGAAGAAGGTATGGAAGTCAACAGAGCGGAAGTCGTGACATCGGTTAAAGTGACCGTTATTTTAGCTGGCGTACCTGCCCCTCCCACAATTGGCGTGCCAGCGCTGCTACTGTCGATATTTGAGGGTTTTGTACAGCCGTTTGCCAGCACGAGCAGGACAAGCAGCACGGCAATTATGATTCCGTTGAACTGCCTCATATAAAAACCTCCAAAGCGTATTTGTTTATTCACTGCCTACTGTGCAGCTCCAGTAGTCGCTACGGCATTTACTGCACCTGAAGCCACTTCTACAAAATGCGTATCTCCCGTCGGTGTCGGTCCCGACAAAAGCTCAAGCGATACCACCCCGTAATCATCCGTTCTCGTAATGATCGAAGTTTGAGGATTGGCACTTGCATTGCTGCAATTCGGAAGACCTGAATGGAGCGCAATATTTGCATCACTGTATATTTCGACACAAATGCCGTTTAATGGGTTGCCATCTTTATCTTTAACAATGAAGCTCAACGCAGGAAAACAGCTGCTACTGGTAACAGAAGGGGAACCAAGACCCGATGGAGCTGTAATCGTGGACCCATCCGGCGCCACGTTGTCCGGGCATCCGCCACTGGATTTAGATTTCCCGCAGCCCTTCACGAGGGTCAGGGACGATGCTAAAAGGAGAAACAGCATAACAGAAATAAGCTTTGTGGTTCGTTTGTTTAGCCTCATTGTGCGAACCTCTTTTTTAAAAAATTTTGTACCTTAAATGCCAATGCACTGGTTGCGTGCAATCTTCCGCTTTATTTAGTTTTATCTCCATCGCTCTCTGAGTTTGTCACACTGAGCGCGGCGAAGAATCTGGTATTCCCAGACAGATGAAGGATCCTCGCCTCGCTCGGGATGACGGGACAATATTTTCAACAGTATGCTAAATCACTTCCTGCCTTACCACTCTCGGCGTTATGAAAATGATCAATTCCGTCTTATTCTCAGTGTTTGTCTTAGACTTGAACAACCATCCAATCAGAGGAAGATCCCCGAAAAACGGCACCTTCGTATAACTCACTCCGCGATCCAGGACAAGGATGCCGCCGATAACTGCGGTCTCTCCATCGGCGAGGAGTATCTCCGTCGTTGCCTCGTTTTTCCGTATTGACGGTTGTCCGGAAGCGCCCAGAAGAGAGGTGTCAGGAGCGTTTTTGGTCGCCTGAATTTTCATAAATATCTTATTATCTGGTGTCGCATGAGGAGTGACCACGAGGGAGAGCTTGGCGTCAATAAACTGTATTTGCGTTCCCGATGCTGACGTTGTCGAGAAGGGTATGGATAGACCCTGCTCGATCTTTGCTTCCTTGTTGTCCAGCGCGCTGACCCTCGGGGTTGAGATGATCTTGCCTTCGCCCGTTGATTCGAGCGCGGAAAGGATGAGATCAAGATTCAAGGATTTGCTGATAGAACCGAACGTTAAGCCAATAGCCCCGCCGCCCGTGCCCGCTCCGGCCGGCGCCGGCATGTTTACGAAGAAGTTGCCCGATCCTGAAGGCGTGGCCCCCATGGTCGGACCACCCGTAACGCCAACAGAATTCGGGAATGAAATGCCAATCGGATTGCCGTGCGCAGAGTCGAACTTTTGTGACCCACCCCATTGCACACCGAGGCTCCGGCTGAAATTCAAAGAGGCCTCAACAATCCTTGCTTCTATCATGATTTGAGCGATCGGTTTATCCAGCAGCTTAATAAGAGATACCACCTCATCAACGTTCCGTGCGATGTCCTTGATGATAAGAGTATTGGTCCTGGTATCCGTAACGGTCTCACCCCGCGGAGAGAGTGATTTTTTTATGGTGGGCTCGATTTCACCCGCCTTGGCATAATTCACCGGGATGATCCGCGTTATCAGGTCTTCAGCCTTCTTTTTCGCCTCCTTAGATCGCATTTCGTCTTCGGCTTCTTTGGTAAGCGCACCCACTGAGGCAATGCGAAGAATATTGTCCTCAAGAACGTATCCGAGGCCATTCATCTTGAGAATAATATCCATAGCCTGATCCCAGGGGATGTTGACCATGCGGACGGTAACCCTGCCTTTTACCTCGGGCGAAAGGATGATATTCAAGTTGGCAACCTCGGCAAAAAGGCGCATGACATTGATCAGGTCCGCATCCTGAAGGTCAAGAGATATCTTCCTGCCGGTATATTTACTGCTACCGCCGACAAGCAGGGTGTTCTCCGATGTCCGCAATGTTTGTTTTCCGGTTTCTGCTCCGTTTTGCTGGGCCGGGGGCGGCGAAACAATCGCCGCAGCTTCTGGAGACGGGGGGGTCTCTTTTTCAACAGGTATTGATTTTTCCTGCTCCAGCGAAGCAGTACGCTCCTCAGGGAGCTTCTCTACAGGCTTCACTGCGGAAACCGGCCCCATGGCAATGATCAACGTATTGTCTTCGGGAGTGATCGTATACTCGAGCGGATGTGTAAGATCCAAAACTACGCGGACCTTGTCCGCGTGCTGGGCGACACGGACTCTTGCCAGCCCACCCTTTCGTACGGGGATGACGCTCGGTTTTACCCTGCTCTTTGCCCCGGGGATATCGACGACCAGTCTATTGTCTTTGAGCATAAACACCTTCGGCAACATGGTTCCATCGCCGGTAATGACCACCTTAACACCCTCTTTACCTGCGGAAGCCTGGACAGAAGACACGACCGTTGCCGTGCCCTTCTCTTTCTCAGGTACTTGCTCTTGCTTGAGTGCCTCCGGCTGTGCTGCAGGTGCAACGGCCTCCGGCGGCGTCGCCTTTGCCTCCTCAACAGGCTTAGCCACTTCTACCATAAGCTTACCGTCTGACGGGTATACCTTGGTGTCGACAGCTTGTGAAAGGGCGATCTCCAGGCGGGCAATCCTTCCCATCTGGCTGGGTGTGATATCAACAATGGCTCCGCTGTTCACCGTCATCTTTGTCGAAAAATTACTAATGTCGGCATCCGAAATATCAACTACCAACCTGAGGGGTTCGGTAAGTTGAAAGGACGTATATTGCAGTATAGGCCCTGTCCCCTCAATAACAATCTCGTTCTTCCCGTCCACTTCGCGGGGTTCAATTTTATTGAGAATCACCTGCGTCCCCTCTAGCTGCGCTGACGCCGGCGCCTTAGCACTGCACCCGATGAAGAGCACGGTTACGAGAGCGGTTAGGAAAATCAACCAAAATACCTTCGGCGGTTGTGCGTACTTCATTGCATCCCCTCCTGTTTTTTCCGGAGCTCAATGACAATCTCTTTCCGATTCGTTTCGCCCGAAATGTTTTTGAATTTTTCTTCGATTACCATGGTATGCTGCGTTATTTTTTTTACAATGCCTTTGTTTTGGCCTAAAATAGTTCCCACATGCACAAAATACCCCTTCCCGTCGGGGCCCTCAAGCATTGCATTATATCCAAAGCCGCCCCACACAATGCCGGACAGCTTAAAATCACTGATATTATACCGTTCTAACGGTGGGCGCTCTCCCATTAATGCTTTGCGGTCTTCCTTGACGATGAGCGGAGAGAAGGGATCCCGTTTTCCCGCTGACCTATAAGAATAAGCAGCCTGCGGCTTTTGCTCCATTACCGTGGTTGTTGCCTGAGTAATCACCTGCTGTTTCGGTTTTACAGAAACGGGAGCTTTCGCCTCAGGCGGTTTCCCCGAATCGGAACAGCCCATGATTCCCGCCCCGGCAATCAGGAACAGAAGCAACGTGAAACCGGTGATCGCTGTTTTAACGTGATTTTTTCTCTGTCGCTGCATTAACTTTTTTCTCCAGTGCCGAGAACGTCATTGCTATACAGCTAATGGTTATTTCAGGATTGCCATCATAGCTCATTTTCATACCACTCATTTTTATATTCAGGATATTCACAATACGCGTCAGCTTCCCGATGCTTTCGAAAAGCAAAGCAGTATTATGATACCCTCCGGTCAGAGTGATGGCAATGGGAATTTCCTCGTACAGGCCGCTTGCATGCGTCTTGCGTCCGGACGGCTTCCAGGATTTGAGGGTAAGTCCCGACTGATTCACCAGACTCTGTATTTGCCTAAGCAGGTCGGAGACCTCAGACTCAGGAGGGAGTTGTTCGGTAAGGATTACAAGCTTTCCCTGCAGTGACCTCACCTCTGCCCTGAGGTCGTCGAGCTTTTTTATCTTACTGTCATTCTCGCGTATTTTCTGCTGCAGTCCCGCAAGAGAGGTGTCAAGCTGCTTGATCTTGGTCTTCATGGGGATTTGATATTGGAAAATATAAGCAATCAAAAGTATAACGATAAAGACGCCAAAGCCGATCGCCCTCGTCTTGGTGGGAATTTTCTGTATTTTATCGATAAGAGATGCCATCACAACCCTTTATAGACAAACTGGAGTTTATATTTGTAAATATCGATTTTTTCCCTTGTTATCTGGCTTGTTTCAAGTAACGCGACATCCTTCAATAAGGGAGAGGCCTTCAAGTTATCAATAAACCGGACCACATCCTCGTTTGTGAAAGCTTCTCCCTCGATATTTACTCTGTCGGCGTTTTCTGAAAGCAATGAAATATTAACACCTGTTGGAAGTGCGGTACTTACGGCATCAAGAAGCTGTACCGGTCCCGCCTGGTTCTTTTTCAGTTTTTCGATAATTTCAATCTTCTCGAAGACCTTTTTTCGTTCTTCTTCGACATTGTTCACTTCTTTGAGCATATTGTCCTGGCTGGCAATCTGCTTTTGCGCGATCGCCTTTTCGTTCTCAAGCATCGCAATCCGATCATTTTGCGTCTTCCAATAATATCCCAAGGCCATCAGAAACAGAACGAGGACCAGGACCGCAAGAATTACTTGCTGCTGGAGGTCGATGACCTTCTTCGGAGGCTTCTTTTTAGTAGGCAGAAGATTTATTTTGATCATCTGTCGCCTGGCCTCCTAATCGCAAGCCCCACCGCCACCGCACACAGAGGGGACGACTCCGCTATCACCGTGGATTCAAAGCGCTTCGGGTCGATTTTGATCTTCTTAAACGGATCGACGACCTCTACCGGTATCTCAAGCCGTTCGGAAAGAACAGTGGTAAAATTCCCTATCCGTGCACACCCTCCGGAGACCAGCACCCGCGACACTTTGTCACTGCCGGTCGTGGAACGGAAAAATTCGAAGGACCGCTGAGTCTCTGCTACAATATCATCCGTTACCGAAGACATCACCCCGGCAATCTGCTCCTTATCAGCGCCTTCCACCTCTTCGCCCCTCTTCACCTTTTCCGCGTCTTCATAGGTAAGACCGAAATCCCGCTGGAGCGCCTCGGTATAACGGTTGCCACCCACTGTAATATCTCGGGTAAAGATCGATATCCCGTCCTTCAGGATATTGATATTCATCACTGAGGCCCCGATATTGAGAAGGGCCGTTGTTCCTTCTTCAAAGTCATAGTTGAGCTCGTACATGTTCGCCAGCGCGAAAGCGTCGACGTCCATGACCACCGGCTCCAGTCCCGCCTCTTTGACAAGATTGACATAATCGTTTATCTTGTCCTTTTTTACAGCCACCAGCAGAACGTCTGCCTGCCCCGCGGCAGTGCCCGCTCCGAGCTTTTGAAAGTCGACATTCACGTCATCAATGGAAAAGGGGATGTACTGCTCTGCCTCCCATTTGATGGATTCCGCCAACTCTTCATCGGTCATATCGGCAACGGAGACGCGCTTGATAATGACCGAACTGCCGGAGACCGAGATCACGACCTCCTTGGTCTTTATCTTCTGAGAGGCGAGAAGTTCCTTGATAGCCTCAACAACACGGCCGGCATCCATCACTGCGCCCTCCACAATCACCTCGGGCGGCAACGGTACCATGCCGAATTTTATCAACTGATAGTTCTTATTCGAACCCTTCAGCTGGACAAGTTTAATAAAGGTTGATCCTATGTCCAATGCTATCGGCTCAATTTTTTTGGAAAAAAGCATTCGCTCTCCACAAACAGATGATGCGCCCTATCAGCCGGCGCTCTTGCTCTTCATGATCTTTTCGATAGCCCGCAGGTTCGTCTCGTTGTAAACCCTCCAGCCCCGCCAGTCACGACCTACACCTGACAGCAGTCCGTCGCTCTCCCATCGGAAAAGAGTGGCACGAGAAATATCGAACCTGCTGCAGATCTCGCTTGTCTTATACTTTTTCGAGCTTTTGCGTGCGGCCATGGTATCCTCGCTGATTAGTTCACTACGAATAGTTATATTAAGTATAGTTATGATGATACTCAAAAAAACATGCTTGTCAAGTTTTATTTATACTTTTTTTTATGCTCACGACGAGGCACGAGATATTGTATCGGGGATAAGGGGAGGATACAAGGTGTGGGACGCTCGGTGGCTAAGCTTTCTTACGCCACATAGAAAAAAATGGTTAAATAGTGGCACACGCTTCCAGCCAGTACAAAGATATGCCATATCCCGTGGCTGTAAGCAAGTTTTTTGTCAAGAGCGTAGAAGACAATCCCAACGGTATAGAACAGTCCTCCGGTAATCAGCCAGATCATGCCCGCAACCGGAAGTGCGAGGGAAAGCGGGCGAAAAGCCACCATCGCGACCCAGCCCATCAGCAGGTAAATTGCCACAGAGAGAATGCCCTTGCGTTTCGCAAACAGGAGGTCTTGAAGAATACCGATCACAGCAAGCGCCCAGACCACACCGAATAGGGACCAACCCCAAACGCCTCGCAGGGTAACAAGAGTAAACGGCGTATAGCTGCCGGCGATGAGCAGGTAAATTGCACTGTGGTCGAATTTTTGAAAAAGCTTCTTCGATGTTCCCCAAATACTGTGGTAAAGCGTCGATGAGGCATATAACACAACAAGCATTACGCCGAATATACTGACACTGACAATCTTCCAGGGGTCGCCGTCACGCGCTGCCCGAACAACCAGCAAAATGAGGCCCGCAAGCGATAGCACGAATCCCACCATATGCGTGATACTATTCAGTCTCTCGCCGCGATGCATGGGTGATCCTCTTGTCCTGATTGAGCACTACTTTCACCGGCAGATAAACCGGGTTAGAGAACAAGTTCTCTTACGATGAGAGATAGAATGTGCCTTGTTCCGCCGTTTTGGCATATATTAACCGCCGATACAGGTCGGCGGATTTCTCCTCTAATGAGGGAAAAAAAAGGAGAGGCACCAGGCCTCTCCTCAAAAAGCGTCCTGATTGTTAACCTTATACGTCCACACCGTGCGGTGTGGCGAAGGTACCGCGCCGTGCCGCCATATCCATAAGTATGCGCTCGGTGCCGAATCTGCCGGATTCATACTTGCGGATTTTGAGTTTCTCTCTGGCGGTATCGATGAGACTGAGCGCCAGTTCCAGCATCTTGCCCGGATCTTCTTCAAAATAGAAACCTGCAGTCACCATGTCCCACCACTTGTTTTCCATAATATCCGTGAGCGTCTTGCTTGCCTTGATCGGAGAACCCGCGCCAAAGATGATCGGCACGCCGGAAGCAACGAAGTAAGTCCCGATGGCGATGGCCTTCTCGCTCATCCACTCAGGTCCGATGCCGACCGCCGGCAGGCCGCCGATGTCATCGCCAAGACCTCCCTCTTCTGCGATTTTCGACGCAATAGTCAAAATACGGGAGTTGTCCACACAGGAACCCAAATGCAGCACCGGGGGGATACCAATGGCCTCGCAAACCTCGCGAAGACCAAGGCCTGCATTCTCAAGCGCCATCTCCGGCGTCATGTAGCCTGCCTTTGCCGAGGCATGCGCCGAGCACCCCGTCTGAACAACGAGTACGTCATTCTTGATTAATTCGCGTGTGAGAAAATTATGGATACTGTCCTGGCAGATTCTCGGATTATTACATCCCGCAAGACCGACGATACCGCGGATGCGGCCGGCAATAATGGCGTCATTCAGAGGTCGATAAGAGCCACGGTACAGTCCGCCCTGCATATACTCAATGTACTCGTCGGAGAACCCGGCTATCATGTCGGCTGATTTGACATTGGCCGGTGAAACGTCTTCCTTTTTTCGGTTCTGAAAGTTATCGATCGCGAGTCGGGCAACCTTTTTCGCGAGATCCAGTGCGTGATGCTCATCGTATTCAATATGAATGGCATCCTTCATTTTACCTTTGTTCGTCGTCGTGATGATCTTGGTATGGAACTTTTTTGAAAGTTCGCCGATAGCCGGCATGATACACTGTACATCCACGACCATAGCCTCAACCATGCCGGTCAGGAGACCAAGCTCCTGCTGAAGAAATCCGCCTGCAGTGGAGATGCCGTGGCGGATCAGGATCTCATTCGCTGTACAGCACATGCCCACAAGGTTCACGCCTTTGGCGCCCTTGGACTTGGCATAAGCCGAGATCTCGGGATCTTCAACGGCAACAACCAGCATCTCGGCAAACGACGGCTCGTGGCCGTGGACAACGAGATTCACATAGTCTTCCCTGAATACATTAAGACTCGCCTTGGCCTTGACCGGCCTGGGAGTGCCGAACAGGATGTCGGAGATATCAGTGCCCATCATTGAACCGCCCCAGCCGTCTGCGAGCGCTGTTCGCATGGCCCCGAGCATGATATTGTTCACTTCCTGATCAACTCCCATGGTAGTCCGGTGCATCATTTCCACGACTTCACGGTCAATAGCACGAGGAGCGATGCCGAGCTTTTTCCAGATTTCCTGCCTCTTCTTGGGAGCACGCGACAGATAGGCGATTTCTCCACGCTGCTGGCCGAACTGATCCAGAAACTTGAGAGCAACCTTCTCGGCCACTTCGTTCACCGACTTGCCTTCCACGTTGATCCCGAGATAACCGGCAACACGGTTCAGTTTGCGCACGTCCTTGATCTGAAAATCCTTTGCCTCACCCCGCCCAACCGCCAGCAGGGTGTTTGCCAGGTCTCTCGCATGATCCGAATGCGCCGCAGTGCCTCCGGCCACCATGCGCGCAAAGTTTCTCGCCGTTACTACCGGCAGGGACGCCCCGCAAATACCCATGGCCTCATCTTCCTTGCCGACCAAACGACAAGGCCCCATATGACACATCTTGCAACAGGCGCCTTGATGTCCGATGGGGCACGGCTTAAGCTTTTCCGCACGCTCGAACGAGGTTTCTAATTTTTTCAATCCCGCGACCTTCAGCAGGACTTGGGCACCCGGGTCAACTGATTTCTGATCTTCTCTCATGATGTTTTAAAACTCCTTTCCTAAAGGAGACTAAGCATCCCCTGTTTAAGCCTGTGCATTATACAAAACACCGAATAATAAAACTATAACAAGTTGCAACCGTAACTTAATAGAGGCAGATCGTCCTAGGACCAAACCGCTGCCTATCCCCGGAGTACCGGTTGCTTGACCGCTATCACCTTGGACACGCCGGAACCTGTAAGCAAGCCCTGGTTCATGGCCATGATAAGCACGGAAGCGTACAGGGCGTTCGGTTTCGAGGCCTTTGCAGCCACCGGTCTGAAAGACCCGGTTCCGATCTTCGCTGCCTTCACCTTTTTGACTGCAGCAGTGATATCTTTTCCCTTAAAGGCCTTTGTCTTGCTCATTGCCGCCGAGATATCGGCCGCGATCTCCAAGCCATCCTTTGCCTCTCCGGCAGGATGCTGCACCGGAGCAACGGTCTTAACCGCGCCGTAGGTATTCATAACGGTCCCCTGCCTCTCATAGAGGGCAGCCATGGGAAGCACCAGGTCCGCCTTTTCTGCAAACGGCGTCATATGACTTGCCTGCACGATTATCATGTTGGATTTGAAATCAGCATCTCCCACGTTGCCGGCAACGAACAGCGCTTTCATGCCGGACCTCATTTCAGCATAGCCCTTGCCCGCCTTTTTCACCTTGACAGCGCCTGGACCAAGATCAGGTACGCAACCCATCTGCATCGCTCCCAGGGCGTTCGCCTCAAGCATGAGCGGCAGCACCCCCGCATTGGTCATGAGCGCAAGGTTCAAGGCCTGGAACGAAGCGTCTTCATTCGTCGAAATGCCGGTACCGATAATGACGAGCGCCTGTTTTGCCGCGGCAAGCGCCTTTCCGGCGTTTGCAAGCTGCTCAGCCGAAACGCCTGACGTGGATGCGGCGGTGTCAATGCTTACGAGCGATTTTTTCAGGGCATCAAACCCCTTTGCAGAAGAAGTTGCACCCTCAGCGATCGCAGCACTCATGAGGCCCGCGAGAAGGACCGTGTCGGTCCCTTCTTTGAGCTGTAGATGAATGGCATTCTGATGGCCCGCGAGCTCGATCTTCTCCGGGTTCACCACTATGACCTTTGCGCCAGCCTGGGCCCTTCTCCTGATCATAACCTCCACTTCCTGGAGGGATTGTTTCTTCTGCGACGGGTCGGCGCCGATCACCACGATCACGTCGGCGGATCTGAGATCGGCCCGTGATGCGATGGTGATACCCGCATCGCCATAGACCGAACGGAGAGCAGAGATCAGGCCGCCCGCATACGCGGACGCCGGCGTATCGACATTCGGGCTTCCCGCCACATCTCGGGCAAGCTTCTGAACAGCATATGCCTCCTCGTTCGTGAGCGAACCGGCGGCGATGAACCCCGCATTGACTCCTGCCTTCTTGAAGGCGTCAGCCGCGAGCTTTGCTGCATCTTCCCAGGTGGTGGGCACGAGTTTTCCGCCCTGTTTCTTCATGGGTGTCATGATACGATTAGCCGTTTTTAACGAATCAAACCCGAAACGGCCGATCACACAAATGTAGCCGTTGTCCTCTTTCGCGTTCACCTTCACAATCTTACCGTCCTTGCTGCTCGTGACAACGCTGCAACCCGAGCCGCAGGCGGTGCAGACCGTTTCCTGTTTTTTAAGGTCCCATTCCCTGCCGTGCTGCCAACGGTCGCGTTCCATGATCGCATTGACCGGGCATGCGTCAACGCAAGACCCGCAGAACGTGCAGCCCGAATCCTGGAGCGGTTTGTCCATCGCCGTGGTTACTTTGGTGGCGATGCCGCGGCCCATAAAGTCGAGCACGTTCGTGTTCTGCTCCTTGCAGACCCGTACACACCGGCCGCACAGGATGCAGTAGTTGTTGTCAATGGTGATGAAAGGGCTCCGGTCGTTGAGCTCGTAGTTGAAGCTCTTCCTGCCGAAAGACGATTCCTGAATTTTCAGGTCCGCGGCATACCGCTGCAGATCGCAGGCGCCGGCCTTGGGGCAGGTCATGCAATCCAAGGGGTGGAAGGACAGGACCAGGTCGGTCACAAATTTTCTGATCTCCTCGACCTTGGGGGTGCTGGTCTGGACCTTCATCCCTTCCTTGGTCCGGGTGGTGCAACCGGTAACCGGCGTCTTCATGCCCTCGATCTCCACCATGCACATGCGGCATGCGCCCACCCCTCTGAGTTCCTTGATATGGCACAGGTTCGGGATGTGGATCCCAACGGTCGCCGCTGCGTCCACAAGGGTCATGCCCTCGGGAACAGAAACGGCCTTGCCGTCAAATTCCATGTTCAACATCTTGGTCGTCATAGCATCCTCCAGAATATCGCTTCGTAAAATTTTCAGAAAAAGATCCAGAATGGGGCAGCTGAATTATGTTCTCTCTCAATCACTGTCTAAGTGATTCCTGGTTACACAGGGGTACGCATGATGATGCTCACCAGACGTTACGCTCTATCTTACAATCCTTATTTCCTGCCCGCGATGGACTCTTCGGCGGGCATGGTCTTGTGGATCACGCAGGACGGGTCGCCACCGAGGGCGTTTGCTCGGACGTCGCAGGTGCAGACCAGCGTCCGAACCGGAGGCTTAGTGACCGCCTCGCGGTTAATCGTCTCGCGATCTTGTTCGATGATCACAACTGCCTTCTCGGGACAGACCTTGATACATTCGCCGCAGTGGGTGCACCGCTGTTGCCGGATGCGGAAAGGGGTGAACCCTCCCTTATACGGCTGCAGCTTCTGACCCTCGATCGCGTTGTCCTTGCAGACCTCGCGGCATTTGTCACACATGGTGCACAGCGCAGCATTGATCTCATACCGGACGAGCGGTTTGCACTCATGATAGGTGCAGACACCTTTGATATGCCTATCGAGGTCGCCGGCGCTGTTGGCAAGAAAAGCCGCCAGGATATCGGCATGGTCCTTGCCTTTCTTGCACATGCCGCCGTCCTTCACCTCAATGGCAATACGTTTGAGCAGGGCAGCGTCCTTTTCCCTGCCTTTTCCGGCCTGGATCGCTTCGAGGATCTTGATAGCATCGAAGATGCCAAGCTTGCAGGGATGGCACTTGGAGCACATGCCGTCCTTGGAGTCGTCATTATAGAAGAACGTCAGTTTCCGCCGCGTGGCATTGACCGGACACTTATTTTCTTGTTGCGACATGGTCCCTCCTCTTCTCGATCGTGATGGCCTGAGTGGGACAGACACTGTAGCAGGCCTTGCACCGGGTGCAGTAGTCCTGATCGATAAAGAACTTGTCCCGAAGCTCCACTACCGCATCAAAGGCGCAGGCCTGTTTGCAGAGACCACAGAGAATGCAATGCTCGGGCAATATCCTGTATGCCCCCAATCCCTGGCAACGTCTGGCCCGGCAGTACTTGTCGTGCACATGCTCTTCGTATTCTTCGCGGAAATACTTGATCGTCGAGAGCACCGGGTTCGGAGCGCTGTTCCCGAGACCGCAGAGCGACCCGGCAACGACCATCTTGCCCATCTTCTCAAGCCGCTCGATGTCGCCTTGCTCCCCGTATCCCGTGGTGATTTTGTCCAGGAGTTCATACATCTGCCAGGTTCCGACACGGCAGGGCGGACACTTGCCGCAGGATTCGCTCTTGGTAAAGGACAGGAAAAACTTGGCCACGTCCACCATACAGTCGTCATCGTCCAGCACCACCATCCCGCCGGAGCCCATGATGGAGCCCACCGTCGCAAGGGTGTCGAAGTCCACCTGCATGTCAAGGAATTTGGCCGGGATGCAGCCGCCCGAGGGTCCGCCGGTCTGGACCGCCTTGAATTGTCTTTCCGGGTTCAGCATGCCGCCGCCGATATCGAAGATAATCTCCCGGAGTGTGATGCCCATGGGAACTTCGATAAGGCCCGTGTTCTTGATCTTACCGGTAAGGGCGAAAACCTTGGTCCCTTTTGATTTCTCGGTCCCGATCTTTGTATAGTAATCGAGTCCCTTGGTAATGATCGTGGGAACATTTGCAAAGGTCTCAACGTTGTTCAGATTCGTAGGCATGTTCCAGAGGCCGCCGGCGGATTCGGAGAGACGTGGAGGACGGGGACGCGGCATGCCGCGCTCGCCCTCAAGGGACGCGACCAGCGCAGTGGACTCACCGCAGACAAATGCTCCCGCGCCTTCTTTGATCTCAATGTCAAACTCGAGTCCGGAGCCAAGGATGTTCTTGCCCAGGAGGCCCATACCCCTGGCCTGGGTAATGGCAACGCCGAGGTTTTTCACCGCAAGAGGATATTCATGCCGCACGTAGATAAAGCCGTGTTGCGCACCGATCGCATACGCGTTGATAAGCATGCCCTCAAGAACGGAATGAGGGTCACCTTCCATGAGGGAGCGGTCCATGAACGCGCCGGGGTCGCCTTCGTCGCCGTTACATACCACTGCCTTGATCCTCGCGCCGGATTTTTTCGTATGCTCCCACTTGAGGCCTGCCGGGAAACCTGCTCCCCCGCGGCCGCGAAGACCGGACTTCTTCACGATGTCGATGACGTCATCGGGCTTCATCTCGGTCAGCGCCTTGGCGAGGCCGGTATACCCGTCCTCTCGGATGGCGTCATAAATATTGCAGGGATCGACAACCCCGTTCCGATGGAGCGCCACGCGCTTCTGCTTCTTGTAAAAGGGAATATCACTCACCTTCTCGTTCGGATCGGACAAGGGGAACTCGCGGTAGAGCTTCTTGCGATAGGATACACCGTGGAGCACGGAATCAGAGAAGAGCGTCGGGACGTCAGCTACCTTCACCTTCTGGTAAAAGATCTCCTGTGGGTCCTGGATCACCACCGGACCGCGCTGGCAGAACCCCTGGCACCCTGTCTTGACAATCTCGAGCTTTTCCCCCTTCTGGGCCGCCTCCTTCTCGAATTGATCAATAAGTTTCAAGGATCCCGTGGCCTGGCACGCGGTACCGCAACAGATACGCACCCGGTGGGCATCACTCTCCGCGTGCTCCTTTTGGAGCTTCAGGCGCAAGGCATCGAGGTCTTTAACATTTTCCAGCCGCTTAAACGTGAGTTCCATGTTCGCTCCTCACCGTATTGATTATTTCTTCTACCATCCTGGGCGTCAGTTCGCCGAACAGGTCCTTGTCGTTGATCGTGGTAACGGGCGCCAGTGCGCAACACCCCACGCACCCCACGGTCTCGAGCGTAACGGACAGGTCCTTGGTTGTCTCGCCTTCCTTGATCCCGAGCTTATGCTCCATTTCCGTGAGCACGGCCTTTGCGCCACGCACGTGGCAGGCAGTACCCATGCAGACCTTGACGATGTTCTTACCGCGGGGCTTGAAATGGAAATGCTTGTAGAACGATGCAACGCCGTAAACATTGTTCAGTGACAGGGACATCCGCTCGGCGATCATGGCCATAGCCTCTTCCGGCAGATAACCGATCTTCTCCTGGACACGCTGGAATACGGCGATAAGAATGCCCCGCTGACCAGCGGTATCATTAAGGACGGCATCAACCTTATTTATGTCTTCTTGTTGGAGCACGATAAGAACCTCCCTCGTGAAATTGCGAACAGAACAACCGGAGCAGCAGGTTTGCCTGCTGATTTTTCAAGGTCTTGCTGATTAATATAGCACCGCGGTTGTTTTTCGTGATCATGAATCGAAAGGTAAAAAAGGATTATGTATAAGGTTTGTATATTAGCAAGCGCGGGGTAAAAAATCAAGAGAAAACATTATAAAATAAAGATCATTAACGTCTATAATGCAAAGTTCGAATCCGTTTAACCGGGAATTTTCGAAATAATGAGGGTGCGGTAATCCCTTCAAAACGCACAAGGCATTTTCATCTTCAACATCAATAGGTTCCCAATTTGACACGTATGCAATGACCTGCTATCATATTAATTATTAAACGATTGCGTAGAGAATGGTAGCAAATTATGAGCATTCTGGCAATGATCCTTGCCGGCGGCAAGGGAGAACGGCTCCATCCCCTCACCATCCACCGAGCGAAGCCTGCGGTCCCCTTTGGCGGCATTTACCGTATCATCGACTTCTCCCTCTCGAACTGCATCAATTCCAGCATCCGAAAGATCGCTGTGCTGCCCCAATATAAGTCCCTGTCTTTGGACAAACACCTGCGGCTCGCCTGGAACCTTTTTTCCGGGGAATTGAACGAATACATCATCTCCGTACCACCCCAGCAGCGCGTAGGAGACAAGTGGTATCAGGGAACCGCCGATGCCATCTACCAGAACATCTATATGATCGAAAAAGACGCGCCGGACCATGTTCTCGTGCTTGCAGGAGACCACATCTATAAAATGGACTACGCCGAAATGTTCCGGTTCCATAAAGAGAACACGGCCGATGCAACCGTGGCGGCCATCGAAACGCCACGGACAAATGCCACCGCCTTTGGCATCGTCGAGGTGGACCGTAGAAGCAGGATCGTCGGATTCGAGGAAAAACCCAAAGAACCCAGACCCATCCCTGGCCGGCCCGGCATAGCCTTCGCGTCCATGGGCATCTACCTGTTCAACACTAAAACCTTGCTGGAATATCTGAAGTCCGACGCGCTCCAAGACACTGCCCACGACTTCGGCAAGAACATCATTCCCCAGATGATGAAGACCGCACGTGTCTGCGCCTATAATTTCAAGGATGAGAATAAAAAAGAAGCAAAGTACTGGCGCGATGTAGGAACGATCGACGCCTACTGGGAGGCCAACATGGACCTGGTACGCGTTGACCCGCTCCTCAACCTCTACGACAAGGCATGGCCCATCCGAACCTATCAGGCGCAGAATCCGCCGGCCAAGTTCGTGTTCGCCCAGGAGAAAAAAGGAGGCCGGCTCGGCATCGCACTTGACTCTATCGTGGCTCACGGCTGTATCGTGAGCGGCGGCCGGGTGCAGAATTCCGTGCTATCGCCGAACGTCCGTGTGAACAGTTACAGTGAAGTGCGTGACTCAATTCTCATGGAGAACGTCGATATCGGACGGCACAGTCGCATCCGGCGCGCCATCATTGACAAGGACGTCGTGATACCTCCGAAGACCGAGATCGGGTATAACCTTGAGAATGACAAGAAGCGCTACCACGTAACGCCTTCGGGTATAGTAGTGATCGCGAAAGGAACAGAAGTGTCGGAGAAAAAAAGGGCAGCGGCTATAACGGAAGAGAGGGCATAAGCCATGCTGCGCCGATTTCTTTTTTGATCCTCATCATTCCTGAGAAAACAGAACCCGGCCTTTTCATAAAGCTCCAGGTCCCAATCAATTCCGGCTTCAACGCGGAACAGGTCTATTTATCATCCCACTTCGTCGGCATGAAAATATTTCGCAGCTTGAGCCACCGGCGCTCGCTGTCCGTCAACAGCTCGGGTCCGAAGATTTTCTTCATTTTAATGAGCGACAGGCGATCGGCGAGCCCAAGCAGCCCGGTGAAGAATCGACCGATCAGGGGGATGCTTCCCGAATGAAGAGCCGAGGCCAGGTCCACCACGAATATGTTCCCGTCGACGAACAGAATATTCGTCCTGCGATGCAGATCAAGATGCACCCAGCCGCGCTTATGCAGCTCATCAACGATACGCTCGAATTGGCGTATGACCTCAGGCCCGAACTCGCCCCGCTGAAAACAACCGAGGTCCTTACCCTCGAGATACTCGACGGCAAGGGAATAGCGCGAGAGCCGCTTGAACTGCTGCGGCAGCCCCTCGACGCCGCTCAGCGCTTCGTAGGCCCTGGCCTCCCTTCCGATAACGATGAGACCGACGAGATTCCGTTCCCAGAACCCTTTTTGCGAATAATCCTTCACCACGAACCGGCGCCCTTCGGAGCGCGTGATGAAAATATCTGCCTTGGTGAACCGGCCCCTGATCAGGACCTTCTCGAGATTCGCGATCGCTTCGTCGTATGTCAGGCCGGGCTGCATCGTTTGTGTGCACCTCAAAAAGTTTCATCATTTTAGAAGCACCGCGGGAAAGAGTCAAGGGATTAATAGGCAGGCAGAACCAAAGAAAAAGCCTCCTGTTCGGCTTGACAGGAGGCTCGGTGACCTTCTCTTTCTAAACACCCGGTCGGCTTTCACCGCACCACGACCCTGCCCATGCCGGAACCCCGCTTGCATCGCGAAGTTTCAGGACATCGCTGCCTCTTTTTACCTCGGCTGCAATGAAGACGTCTTCTCTCCGGCGGAATACCTTCGATCCTTTGATCTCCACCATATCGCCCGAAGTGAGCTTCATCGTCTGCTTATCGAGGTACCACTGCGGCCCAAGATGCACTACGATATTAGACTCTCCCATGTTGAGCGTAAGCCCGATGCCCTGACAATTTCCGCGCCGGGAAGTTATCGGCTCAAGTGAAACCACCTGTCCCGTCACTGTCTCCACTGTGGCAGGGTCATATATCCGGCCGGAAACGCCTCCCCGGGCACAATTGCCAACACCTTTACAACCCCATCCCGGGCCAGCTATTGCTGCCACGGCAACACCAACCACCAGGACCACTACCGCAAGAATGATATATTTTTTCACGTTAACCTCCTCGAGTAATTTTTGTTACCTGATGGATGGGACACGGGATCGGAATTTAGGTTAAACGGAGAAAGATATTTTCCATCAGTTCACGGAGGAGTGCCAAAGCAGGAACGGTACGAGGACAGGAAGTTACGAAGATCGTTGTACATTCCGGAACCATGCCCCTCAGCTTCCCGCCTTTTCAAACTCATTTTTCTTCATAATCTCGCAGGAACTGCGTCAGGAGCCGCACCCCGATGCCCGTCGCACCTTTGGGTGTGTAAGGCTGTTCCTTTTCGGTCCATGCTGTTGCGGCAATGTCAAGGTGCACCCAGGGATATTTCTGAATGAACTTCGAGAGAAGCGCTGCCGCCGTGATCACGCCGCCTCTCCTTCCCCCCGTGTTCTTCATGTCGGCGATGTCGCTCTTGATCTGCTCGTAGTACTCTTCCCAAAGCGGCATTTCCCATACACGTTCGCCGGTCTTTTCGCCTGCCGCGCGAATCTTCTGCTTGAACCGGTCATTGGTGCCGAGCATGCCGGTCGCCTCGGTGCCCAGGGCAACGCCGCACGCACCCGTGAGTGTGGCAATATCCACGATGACCGCGGGTTTATAGGTGCAGGCGTAGGTGAGTGCATCGGCAAGAATGAGCCTGCCTTCTGCGTCGGTACTCAGTATCTCGATTGTCTGGCCGGACATGGTGCGAAGCACGTCGCCGGGTTTGAACGCGCTGCCGCTTGGCATATTCTCCGTTACCGGTAAAAGGCCGACGATATTGAGCGGCAACCTGAGGGCCGCGGCTGTCCGGATCGCTCCGAGCACCGCTGCGCCTCCGGACATGTCGTCCTTCATCCTGTCCATATTCTCGGCGGGCTTGATCGAAATGCCGCCGGAGTCGAAGGTAATCGTTTTCCCGACAAGCGCTATGAATGGTTTCGCCCCGCCCTTCCGGTACTCGACAATGACGAACTTCGGCGGCTGCATGCTGCCTGAGGCAACGCCGAGCAGGGCACCCATGCCGAGCTTTTGCATCCGGTCCTTGTCAAGGACCCGGAGCTTGAGCCCGAACTGCCGCGCGATCTCTTTCGCCTTGATCGCGATGATGACCGGAGTCATGTCGGCAGGTGGCGAATTCACCATGTCACGCGCCATGACCGTGGACCCGGCAATGATCTCACCGACCTTCACGCCCTTCCGCATGGCGTTGACCGCACCAACAGATTCCGTCAGGAGGGAGATCATCCGAACGTCCTTCTTGCGGTCGTTCTCTTCATTGGTCTTGTATTTTAAGAACCGGTAGAGTCCGAGCACGCTCCCCTCGGCCAGCGCCTGGCCAAGTTCTTCAGCATCAAGACCGATCCCGTCAACGATGACCGTTATAGCCTGCGCGCCTGCGTTTCTCAGCGCAGGCGCGGCCTTACCCACGGCCAGCCGCATGTGGTTAGGTGTGAACTCACTCCGTTTCCCCAGGCCCACGAGGAGCAGCCGTTCCGCAGGGATCCTGCCTTCGGGATAGAGAAGATGGACCGAGCCCCTTTTGGGCTTGAAGTCGCCCTTTCTGATCAAGCGCGAGATCATTCCACCGAGCGCCTTGTCTACCCGTTCTGCAACCTTGCGCGGCTTCTCATTTTCGAAAAGGAGGATTACCGCTGCATCCGTCTTATGCCTCTCTATTTTGCCCGCAAGAACATTGATCTTCATCGTTCCTTACCATACGAAAACTTTCGCCCCGGAACTTAGCTTTTCGAAATTTCACCTGGGGCGAGCGATCTCAATCTTTTCTCACGACAATTGGCTCCAGGCCCTCGAGCATCAGTTTGCCCGCCACCTGCTCGGCACGATCCTCTGACGCATAAGAGCCCACCCGCACGCGATAGAACCTGGCAATGTTCGTTTCAAAAGGCATGATCGAGACCGCCTCGAACTTCGCATCCAGTCGCTCCTTCAGCATCCGCGCGTTCTCTTCTTCAGTGAAGACGGCCGCTTGTACCGTGTACTGCACCGTACCGCGCACTTCATCAAGGGTCTCGATCCTTACCCGCGCGACCCCCTGGGCCACAAAACCCAGCGCGCTGGCTGCTCCATAGGAGAGATCGAGAAACCTGCCCTTGAGGAACGGTCCCCGGTCGTTTATTCTCACGTTGACGCTCTTGAAATTGTCGAGGTTGGTAACGCGTACAACAGTGCCGAGCGGCAGGGTCCGGTGCGCGGCCGAGAGGCCATACATATCGAAAATCTCACCGCTTGCCGTCTTCTTTCCGTGCAGATCCTTGCCGTACCACGTAGCCATCCCCGTCTCACGGTAGATTTCTTTCGATTCCGGCTCCGGTACAGGTACCGAAACCGGGACTGCAACCGGAGCCGCAGCGGGAGTCGGCGCAGTGGCTGCAGGTGAGGCCAACGGCACCTCCCTGCCAGCGCAGGCAGCGATCAATGCAAACGCCAGCAGGAGACCGATTCCGATCACCCGCACACCAATTAAAGAAGAACTGAACCGCATGCTGCGATCCGGCTTACGCGGAAGCGGCGGGCGCCGCTTCGCCGGCTTTCTTTCCTGATGACTTGTATGCCTTGGCCGTACGGAGCTTCCGCTGGGCCCGCTTCACCTTTTTGCGCGCCTCGCGTACCTCCGGAGCGGACTTACTAGCTGCTTTCGTTTTCTTCTCCGCGGCCGTTTGTTTCAGCTTTTTGATATTCTCCTGCAACTTTTCCATATTAACCTTTATCACGTGTGCTCCTCCTCAAAAAATTGGATACTCCTGAACCGATATCGAACACTAATAATAGACAAAAGTCCTCGAGAAATCAAGCTATTTCGTAGACTTTGCAGGTTTTGTTCTGTCCGATCTTTTGACTTGATCTCTGCAGGAAACGGTGAAGGGCCGCGGGACTGTGGAATGTTAAAACAATAAAAAAGGGAGTCGACCTTTTTCAAGGTGACTCCCTGTGATCGGTCCTTCCGTTAGCAACCTACGGCTGCCCTTTTCTTTTCCGCTTTCAAGCTCATTACGGTGTCCTTGTCTACAGTGATCTCTACCTTCTCGCCGGCCTTTACCTTGCCGAGGTCGACAGCTTTGTCGGCCTTCAGGGTCATGTCGGTGGTGGTGCCTTCCGCACAGAATACGGCCGTGCCTGCCTTCGCGTCCACGCTCTTGATGGTGCCCTTCATTGCCTCTGCTGCAACCGCCAGAGAAACCAGAGAAACAACCATAACCACTACTGCGAGAATTGCCGCTGCTTTTTTCATTGGTTTTACCCCTCCTAGAGTGGATTTAAAAAATGTGAGTTGTACATTACCACAAGTTCAGGAATTCTTCAATTAAAATTATAAATACTCTTATTTGAAAATTTTGCAGCCATAAGGGTATGTTCTCGCCCGCTTAACCCGATATTGGAAGGAAACCGACAAGAGGATCGTATGCGGGCGGTGAGTAACAGACGTTCTTCTTTGATTTGAAAGGAGAGACCGTAACGATCTTCTTTTTTGTCCTGTATCAACCGCGTAAACGCTTCTTGAGGCTAACGACATTCAAGGCGTTCATGATAACCTGGACTATTCCCCCTCGAACTCCGTAAGGGCGAAAACGTTATATCCCTTTTCCAGAAGTCTCTTTTTCCCACCGACATCGGGCAGGTCCACGATGAACGAAATCTCAACGACTGTCGCGCCCAGTTTTTCGATCAGCGCGGCAGCGGCCAGTGCCGTTCCGCCAGTGGCGAGAAGGTCATCTACAAGAAGCACCCGCTCCCCTTTTTCGAGCGCATCCTTGTGAATCTCGATCTTGTCCGTGCCATACTCAAGATCATATTCCTGAGAAACGACTTCAGCCGGGAGTTTGCCCTTCTTGCGGATGGGAATAAAACCTTTGCCAAGCGTATACGCCAGGGCCGAGCCGATAATGAAGCCGCGCGATTCAATGCCCACGATAGTATCAAATTTAAAATCCCCCTGCATGTACCGCTGGGTCAGGGTATCGATGACGAGCCTGAAACCCACGGGGTCCTTGATCAGCGTGGTGATGTCGCGGAACATGATGCCTTTTTTGGGATAATCGGGAACAGTCCTGATCTTAGACTTGATTGGCATTGATAAAACTCCTTTTGGACGGGATTAACAGGATGGACAGGATAAAAAGAAATGGGCGACTGGTCCTCGTAAATCCTGTTGTCCTGTCAAATGATTATTCAGCACGACTCGTCATCGAAATCTCCCAGATCTTTGTACTCCTCTACCCCCATCATATACAAATCCCCACCGTAAACATCGTTCACCACGACAGCGGGAAAGTCCTCAACCTCCAGCCGCATCACGGCCTCGGTCCCGAGATCGGGATAAGCGATCAGTTCAGCTTTACGTATTGTCTTTGAGATAAGCGCGCCGGCGCCGCCGATGGCCGCGAAATAAATCGCCTTGTGTTTCTTGACCGCATCCTTCACTTCCTGACCGCGCGGCCCCTTTCCGATCATGCCTTTGAGACCCAGTTCAAGCAGGTAGGGAGTGTACCTGTCCATGCGGTAGCTCGTAGTCGGCCCGGCGGAACCGATCGGCTTGCCAGGCGGTGACGGTGTCGGTCCGGTGTAGTACAGGATCTGGCCTTTGAGATCGAACGGCAGTTTCTCGCCCTTTTGGTGACCTTCCACCATATACTTGTGAGCCATGTCCCTCCCGGTATAGATCCCGCCCGTGATAAGCACGCGATCGCCGGCTTTCAGCTTCATGATGACGTCGTCGGTCAAAGGTGGAGATATTTTTACAGGACTGGTCATTGTTCACCTTATATTGATGATAAGCACCAAATCCCAAGGAACAAATTACAAACAAGGACTCAATTTATTTGAAATTTGGGATTTGTCACTTGAAATTTTCAGCTCACGCCTTCTAACAAATCTATAAAATGATCGTCTTATGCCGCGCAGCATGGCAATTCATGTTCACCGCGACCGGCAGACTCGCGATATGGCAGGGGAAGCTTTCGATATGAACTGCCATGGCCGTAACCTTGCCGCCGAAGCCTTCCGGACCGATCCCCGTCTTGTTCACGGCCTTGAGCAACGTTTCTTCCAGTCTTGCAAGTTCAAGTTTTGGATTCGGGCTGCCGACGGACCGAAGAAGCGATTTTTTCGCGAGCAGCGCGGCCTTCTCGAAACTTCCTCCGATGCCCACTCCGATCACCACCGGCGGACAGGGATTTGCCCCGGCTTTTTGCACGCATTCCAGCACAAAGTTCCTGATGCCCTCCACTCCCTCGGTGGGCCGCAGCATCCGGATCGCACTCATGTTCTCGCTTCCCGCGCCTTTGGGCATGAACGAGATCTTGAGCTTGTCGCCGGGTACAAGCTCAGTGTAGATGATCGCAGGCGTGTTGTCCCCGGTGTTCTTACGCGTGAGCGGATCGACCACGGACTTCCGGAGATAACCTTCCTTATACCCCTTGCGCACACCCTCGTTGACCGCATCGACAATGAAGCCGTTCTTGATCCTGAGGTCCTGCCCGATCTCAACAAAGAAGACGGCAATGCCCGTGTCCTGGCAGATCGGGATGTGCTCTTCTTTCGCAATGCGGGCGTTCTCCTTCAGGAGTTCAATGATCTCTTTGGCGCCGGGAGCGGTCTCGGTCTCGATCGCCCGGTCAAAGGCGGTGATCACGTCCTCGCTCAGGTTATACGCCGCGTCGAGGCAGATCTGTGCGATATTGTCCCTGATCTCGTCTACATGAATTTCGCGCATCCCTGCCTCACCGCATCCACGGACCTCATGAACGCCGCCTTTTCATCGGAACTCAGTTTGATCTCCACCACCTGCTCCATGCCCTTTTCGCCGAGCTTTACCGGCACACCGGAATAGATCCCCTTCACACCGTACTCACCGTCGAGGTACGCGGAACAAGGCAGGATCTTCTTCTTGTCCAGCAGCACTGCCTCGACCATTTCGAGCGCGGCCGCGGAAGGCGCATAATAGGCGCTTCCGGTCTTGAGCAGGGCGACGATCTCGGCCCCGCCGTTCCGCGTGCGGTCCACGAGCTTGTCGATCGTCTCTTTGCTCATCAGTTCCGTGATCGGGATGCCTGCTACGGTCGAATAACGCGGCAGCGGCACCATGGTGTCGCCGTGCCCGCCGAGCACAAAGGCATGGGTGTTCTCCACGGACACGCCGAGTTCCATGGCAATGAAGGTGCGGAACCTCGCCGAATCAAGCACCCCTCCCATGCCGACCACCCGCTCCCGGGGGAAGCCACAGGCCTTCATGGCAACATACGCCATCACATCCATGGGGTTCGTGACCACGATCATGAACGCCCCGGGTGAACGCTTGCCGGTTTCCACTGCCACTTTTTTAACGATTTCACCATTCGCGGCGAGGAGATCGTCGCGGCTCATCCCCGGCTTGCGTGCCAGCCCTGCGGTGATCACGATGATGTCCGACCCCGCGGTCTCGTCATAGCTGTTCGTACCGGTCACCCGGGAATCGTACCCCATCACCGGTCCCGCTTCCAGGAGATCGAGCCCCTTGCCCTGCGGCACGCCCTCGACCACATCCATCATCACCACGTCCGCGAACCCGGACTCCGCGATCCGCTGCACCAGGGTCGCGCCCACATGACCCGCACCGACAACAGTCACTTTCTTCCGCAAAATACACCTCCAAGGTAGGTCAATCTCTAAATCCGAATATCGAAATCCTAAGCAACCTCAAATTTCTGAATTTCAAAGAATTTTTAATTTATTACTTTGAACATTCACGCTTGTTTAGGATTTAGAAATTAGAATTTCGTGTTTGCTTCATCACAGCTTCGATATCTTCACCTTGCTGATCTTCCTGCCTTCCAGCTCAATGACCTCCAGCTTGAGATCCCGGTATCTGAGTTGCTCGCCCACCTTCGGCATCCTGCCGAAAAGCCCGAACACGAACCCGCCGAGTGTGTTGAATTCCGTTGACTGGAGGCTGGTGTCGAGCATCTCATTCACTTCATCAAGCGCCGACTGGCCAGAGACCACGAAATTTTTCTCGTCCACGATCTGAACATCCTTATCCCCGGCCTCAAGCTCGTCGTGGATGCTGCCGACGATCTCCTCGATCAGGTCTTCAAGCGTCACCAGACCAGCGGTACCGCCGTATTCGTCGATGACAATGGCGATCTGGAATCGTTCCCGCTGCATCTCAGACAGGAGTTCGCTTACCCGTTTGTTCTCGGGGATGAAGTAGGCGGGCCTGATGAACCGCAGAATGCCGTCCTCGCGCTTCACTTCACCCGACGCCATGGCCACAAGGATGTCCTTGATATACAGGATGCCGATCACCGTGTCGACCGTGTCCTCGATCACGGGGTACCGGGAATAGCCGAACTCCGACACCAGGGTCAGGACCTCCTGCAGGGTCACGCTCGACGGCACGCTCACGATCTCGGTCCTCGGCCGCATAGCCTCTGATGACACGGTATCACCGAACTCAAATACCTTATGGAGCAGTTCTTTCTCCTCTTCCTTGAGCGAGCCACTGTCCTCTCCAAGATTGATCAGGGCCTTGATATCCTCTTCCGTGACCACCGCAGTGCAGGACATGCCCTGCGGTCCCGGCCCGGCGATAAGGTCCGCCATAGCCGCAAGCGACCGGGACAGCGGCGACAGAAGCTTCATTACCAGCTGAAGAGGCGCGGAGACAATAAGGGCAAAACGGTCGGGATTCCTGCAGGCTACCCCTTTTGGGGCAAGTTTGGCAAAGATCACGATGGCAAGAGTTACGGCAAGGACGGTGACTGCCACTGCCAGCGGCATCTGCGGGATCAGTTTTACAATAGTGACCATGCCAAGAACCGCGGTAAGAACGATGAAGAAATTCTCGGCCAGCAAAAGCGTGGAGTGAAGACGATCACGCTCCTGCATCAGAAGAATGACCCTCCCTGCCCGCCTATCACCCGATTCTGACAACGCCCGGATATGAGCCTTGTTGGAGAACACGATAGCGGTTTCCGCGGCCGCAAAAAAGGACGCGAACAGAACGCCCGCACCTGCGCCGACAATCAGCGGCCAGGAGTCCGATATGAAGGAGCTAAAGGTGTCCATGTGTCGATTGCAGATTGTAGATCGCGGAATGCGGATTTAAAATCTCAAATCTAAAATCCGAAATCCGCAATGTACGTTCACATCTTCTCCCCCGTTACCCTGATGACCTCATCGAAGGTCGTCTCGCCCTTCAGCATTTTCAGGACCGCGGCCTCGCGCAGTCCGACCATGCCGTCCGCAACCGCCGCCTTCCGGATGATCTCCGCATCGGACTTGTCGTGTATAATGGCCCTGATCCCGTCGTTCATTTCCATGACCTCGAAGATGGCGGTGCGCCCCAGGTAGCCGGTGCCGCGGCACTTGGGGCATCCCTCACCATACTTTACGACGACCTTCCGGTCCTTGCTCGATGCGAGTCCCACGGTCTGCGCCTCTTCGGGCAGCAGTTCATAGGACTTTTCGCACTGTTTACAGATCTTTCTTACCAGCCGTTGGCCCATCACGCCGATGATCGTTGAAGAGAGAAGGTATGATGGCACCCCCAGGTCCATAAGCCTGGTAATCGTGCTCGGGGCATCGTTCGTGTGGAGCGTGGAAAAGACAAGATGGCCGGTGAGAGCGGCCTGGACCGCGTTCTCCGCCGTTTCGAGGTCTCTGATCTCGCCGATCATGATGACATCCGGGTCCTGGCGCAGGATCGTCTTAAGCGTGCTGCCGAAGGTAATGCCGATAGCCGGCTGGATGCTCACCTGGTTGAACTTGTCATGGACCATTTCAACGGGGTCCTCGATGGTCACCACGTTCACCTCGGGCGTGGCAACGGACTTGAGGGCTGAATAGAGCGTCGTGGTCTTGCCGCTGCCTGTGGGACCGGTAACGAGGATAATGCCGTTCGGCCGCGTAATAAAGGAACGAAACAGCTCGTATTCCCGGGGCGAGAAACCTATCTCCTCGAGGTCTTGAAGCAGGATGTCGGGATCAAAGATCCTGATCACCACCTTCTCGCCGAAGGCGGTCGGCATGGTGGACACGCGGAGCTCGACCTCGCGGGACTTGTATTCGGTCTTGATCCTGCCGTCCTGGGGACGCCGCTTCTCGGCTATATCCATGCGCGAGAGCATCTTGATTCTCGATACGAACGCGGAATGCACGGCCTTGGGAGTTCGGTGAATAGTGACGAGCATCCCGTCTATCCGGAGCCGTACCTCGCTGGCGTCACGCTTGGGCTCGATATGGATGTCGCTCGCCCGCTGGTCGAAGGCATAGCGAAACAGGAACTCCACGGCGTTCACGATGTGTTTGTCCGTGGCTTCGATCTCGGACACGGACTTCATCTTCACGAATTGCTCGAGATTGCCGAGGTCGACCTCCGCCGTCATCTCCCTGGCTGCGGCGGTCACGGACGACCGGAACCCGTAGAATTCCGTGATGATCTTGAGAATGTCCGTCTGCGGACAAACGATGCGCTTGACCTTATATCCCATCCGCTCGACGTTCTCAACAACTTCTATATTATAGGGGTCCGCCACGGCAAGCGTAAGCGTATCGTTTTCCCGTTCGATCGGGACGGAGATGCATCGCCGCGCGAAGGCCCGCGAGAGGATTTGCGTAACGATCTCCGGATTCAGCTTGAGTGGGTCGATCTTCTTGAACGGCAAGCCTGCATGCTGCGCTACCACCTCGCTGATGATATCCTCGGTCAGGACCTGGCCCGGCGCTCCGGGCATTTCTAAATTAAGTGAGGCGGCAACCTCGATGGACGAAACCTCGTCCTCAAGACGCATCCTGCCCCGATGCAGGGTCTCGCCACGGGACTTGAGTGCCTTCATTCGCTGGACGTCCTGCTTTATCTTGATCTCGCGGGCCTGTTCAGAGCTCAGTTTCCCCGATTTTACCAGGATCTCGCCCAGTAAATCCGTCGTTAATTTTGTCATGGTGTTTCCGTATGACTCCGCACTTTCAAAATATAAAAGGCCCCCGCAGAACGGGGGCCGTGCTTACAATACAAGGTTGAGCGCATACGGGGCTATTTCTTCGCCGGTTTTGAAGGGGCCGGTGCAGGCATCGGAGCAGACGCCGGTGCCGGAGCAGGCGCCGGAGCAGGCGCCGGTGTCACGACGGGCTGCGCAGGAGGAGGTGAAGCAGCCTGTTTCTTCTCACAACCGAAAAAAGCAACAGTAGCAATGATGACCAGGACCAGAATGGTTACAAAATACCTTTTCACGAAGTAATACCTCCTTCTTGAGTTTAGATCGCACCGCAATAAACGGAAGCGTGTATTTGACAAAGGCTGCAGGGTGATCAGATGATCCGGGTGGCAATCGAGCGCGTCACCGTCAGTTCCCGGACTTTCTGTCCGAGCTTTTCTTCAAGGACCTTTTGCTGCTCTTCGCTGAGGCTCAGTCGGAAGACCCGGAGCTTATTCAAGGAACGCTTGGTAAGGTAGATCTCGTGCAGCTCAAATCCGATCTGTTTTTTAATATCTGAACGCTGCTGCGGTGACAATTCAAGTAAGACAGTCTCTTCCATCGAGCGAACCCTCCATCAGATTTGATTATAGGCACTTTAATTCGGAATTTCAAGTTTTTTTTGAGGTTGCTTTTTTCGATTGCTGTTTAACAACTATTACCTGTTCCACGATGAATAACATGGGATAAGGTTTAGGGCCTGGAATACCACGTGAAATCGACAAGGAGCAAGCTCTTTACTCTGTGCGGCTGCCGAATACTTACGTTTCCAGAATAAGCTTCTTCGCTACCGTCTCCACCGCCTTTTCGATCTTCACCTTCTCGACCTGCCCGGTCTTCCGCTCTTTCAGTTCCACGAGCCCATCCTTGAGATTCTTCTCGCCGATGATGATCCGATGGGGGATGCCGATAAGGTCCGCGTCCTTGAACTTGACTCCGGCACGTTCGTCGCGATCGTCCATCAGGACCTCAAAGCCCATTTTTTCCAGGGCCGCGTACAGCTCTTCCGCAACATCCATGGATTTCGCGTCTTTCGAGTTCACCGGGATAATAAGGAGCTGGTACGGCGCTATCGCAGGCGGCCAGATGATTCCGTTCTCATCGTTCCCCTGCTCGACCGCCGCGGCTGCGATGCGCGCCGGGCCGATTCCGTAGCTGCCCATGACTATCGGCTTCTCCGCGCCGCTCTCGTCCAGATAGTTCGCCTTCAGCGGCACCGAGTACCTCGTTCCAAGCTTGAAGATATTTCCGATCTCTATCACCCGCTCGATGCGGAGGGGTTTGCCGCACTGCACGCAGGCATCTCCCGCCGCAGCAACGTGAATATCGGCAAACTCTGCATCGCTGAAGTGTTTGTCGGCACTGACCCCTTTTACGTGATACCCTTCTTTGTTCGCCCCTGCTACGTAGAGGCCCTGCTTGAGCGTGGGGTCCGCTATTTTTCTTATTGTGGCCGCATGGTCCATCGGTCCTATAAAGCCTGCCGGGACACCGAGCGCGGCCTTCACTTCGTCCTTCTGCGCAGGCTTGTAAGGTCCAATGAGCTTCGTAAGCTTCTTCTCATGCAAAGTCTGGTCCCCGCGTACCAGGGCAAGCACGGGTCCCTTATCGCTCATGAGGAGAAGGGACTTGATGAAAAGGTTCGGCGTCAGTTTCAGAAATCCTGTCACCTCCTGGATGGTACGTTTCTCCGGTGTCGCCACTTCTTCAATCTGCCACGCGGGGAACGGCGGCGACAGAGGGGCCGATTCCGCAAGCTCCACATTCGCCGCATATCCGCAGCCGTCACAGAGCGCCACCTCGTCCTCGCCGGCCGGAGACGGCGCCATGAACTCATGCGCGCCCGTGCCGCCCATCATGCCCATATCGCTCTGCACCACGGCGAATTTCAACCCGCAGCGGCTGTAGATCTTCTTATATGCTTCGAGATGAACATCGTAGGATCTGTCGAGTCCCGCCTCGTCCCGATCGAAGCTGTAGGAATCCTTCATGATGAACTCGCGCGTGCGCAGGATGCCGCTCTTGGGACGGGCCTCATCGCGCAGTTTGGTCTGGAACTGATACCAGATCTGCGGCAGGTCGCGGTACGACCGCAGGTCGTGCGCCGCGAGCCAGGTCATGACCTCCTCGTGCGTCATGGCAAGGCACATGTCGCGGCCGCCGCGGTCCTTCAGCCGGAACATCTCGTCGCCGATGGTGTCCCACCGTCCGGTCTGCTGCCATATCTCTGCCGGGTGCAGCACCGGCATGGTCACTTCCTGGCCGCCGATGGCGTTCATCTCCTCCCGGATGATCCGATCTATCTTGTCCATCACCCGCTGGCCGAGAGGGAGATAGATATAGAGTCCGGCAGCCAGCTGCCGCACGAATCCCCCGCGCACCATGAGTTTGTGCGAGACAGCCTCGGCCTCGGCCGGAGCCTCTTTTAATGTTGGGACGAATAAACGGGAATAACGCATGGAACCTCCATAAGACAGGAGACAGGAGACAGGAGTCAGGGGAAAAGCTCTACCTGCTCTCCTCTGGCTTCTGGCTCCCGGCTCCTGACTTCTTCTCATCAGCTAGTTTTTCAACCTCACCTACAAGCACATCCGCCAGGTCCTTCTCGTCGAATTTCTTTGAGATCTCGCCGCGTTTGAAGAGCAGTCCGACACCCTTGCCGCCGGCAATGCCAACGTCTGCCTCTCGCGCCTCGCCGGGTCCGTTCACCACACACCCCATGACCGCTACCGTGATCGGCGTCTTGATATGCGCCAGTCTCTTTTCTACTTCCTGTGCAAGACCGATGATGTTGATCTCGGTCCTTCCGCAGGTGGGACAGGAAATGATATTCACCCCGCGTTGGCGGATCTTGAGCGACGCCAATATCCCGTAAGCAGCGCGTACTTCCTCAACCGGGTCAGCGGTGAGAGAAACACGCATGGTATCACCAATGCCCTCCGCCAGCAGGATGCCGAGTCCGACGCTCGATTTGATCGTGCCTGAGAAAAGCGTTCCCGCCTCCGAGATGCCGATGTGCAGCGGATAATCCGACTTTATCGAGAACAGCCGGTAGGACGCAACCGTAGTCATCACATCCGAGGCCTTGAGCGAAACCTTGAGATTGGCGAAGTTCAGGTCTTCGAGGATGCGGATGTGACCAAAGGCGCTCTCAACGATCGCCTCGGGAGTGGGGTGCCGGTACTTTTCGAGCAAATGCCTTTCAAGGGACCCCGCGTTCACCCCGATGCGAATCGGGATGCCTTTGTCCTTGCAGGCCCGCACTACCTCGGAAACCTTGTCCTTTCCGCCGATGTTGCCGGGATTGATCCGGAGCCCGTCCACGCCCTGTTTAACGGACTCAAGCGCCAGACGGTGGTCAAAGTGGATGTCGGCGATGAGCGGAAGCCTCGTGCCCTTTCTGATCACACCGAGTGCCCTCGCGGCTTCTTCATCCGGCACGGCGAGCCGTACGATCTCGCACCCGGCCTGTTCCAGGCGGCTGATCTGATCGAGCGTCTTGGCGGTGTCACGCGTGTCCGTGTTGCACATGGATTGAACAGCGACCGGTGCGTTGTTGCCGATCGTGACGGACCCGAGGGTGATCTGTTTGGTCTTTTTTCTAATGATACGTTCCACGATGAACAGATACCTGATAAGCAAAAGAATTTACCGCGAAGGCGCCAAGAGTGCAAGGGAACCTCAATTTCAGGCATTAATCCTTCGCGTTCTTCGCGTCCTCGCGGTTCAAGGTTTTCTGCTTTACTTTTACTTGCTGAAGAACATCCTCATGACATCGTTATACGACACCACGGCGATCAGGGTGATCAACAACCCGGCTCCTATGCTCTGCGAAACCTCCATCACCTTCCTGCTGAGCGGCTTTTTGCGGATCGCCTCGATCACGAGGAACAGGATCATTCCGCCGTCGAGCACCGGGATGGGCAGGAGGTTCAGCACTCCGAGCGAGATGCTGATCATGGCGAGGAGCGACAGGAACGCCGACAATCCGGCGGCCGCCGCCTGGCCCGACATCTGCGCGATCATCACCGGCCCTCCGAGCGTCTTGATCGAGAGGTCGAACGTAATAAGCTTCTTGAGCGTGATGAGCGTCAGGTCAACGGACTCGATGGTCTTGTCGAAACCGAGTCGCAGGGATTCGACAAATCCGTATTTCTTGAATACCAGCAGCGGGACCGGCTCAACGCCGATCACGTATCTGCCGCCGTCCTCTTTTGGGGTAACGATCTTCTCCAGGCGCTTGCCGTTCCGTTCGACCGTAAGCGTGAGCTTGTCCCCCTTGCTCTCGCGCACAAGCGTGGAGAACTGGTACCAGTTATAGATTGTCTTCCCGTCAACAGCGATGACCTTGTCGTTCACCATGATCCCGGCCTGCTCAGCAGGGAATCCCGGCTTCAGTTTTCCTATCTCCGCCGAAATATCGGGGGCCAGACCGGACTTTCCGATCCTGAGCTCTGTCGCCAGGTCAGGCCGGAGCGTCAAGGTCTTTTTTTCACCCTGCCGCTCGACGATGACCGTTACGTCGGTATCGGGGTTCACCGCGATCAGGGTCAGCGCCTTGGTCCAGTCGCTGATGCTCCTGCCGTTGATCTCCTCGATCACGTCGCCGGCCATAAAACCGGCCCGCGCGGCAGATGAACCTGTCTCAACATAACCGACCTTGGCCGGGCCCTCGCTGTACGTCCCGACCATGAAGACGAACGGCATTATGATGAAAGCCAAGACGATGTTCGTAAGCGGTCCCGTTGCCGCTATCTTCGCGCGTTGCCACACGGTCTTGGACTGGAACTCGTCCGGAGCCCCCGTGGGTTCCTCGTCCGGGTTCTCTCCCGCCATCTTCACGTACCCGCCGAGCGGCAGCGCGGAGAGGACATACTCCGTATCACCCTTCTTGAAGCCGAAGAGCTTCGGACCCATGCCGAGCGAGAACTTCTCTACCCGTACACCTGCCCGTTTTGCCATGAGGAAGTGACCGAATTCGTGTACGAACACGAGAATTCCGATCACGACCAGAAAATATACGAATGTCATGCTGACTCCTCTTAAGACACAGATTTATAACATTATAAAAAGCTCTCAGGAGAAATGGTGATGAAGGGAGAAATGGAGAGAACTATAATAGGGGTAAATTCTTTCCCCTTTTCTCCGTTATTCCCTCCCCCTTTCTCCTAAATATTTTTTTTATTTAGCTTTCCCCTGGACCCTTGACCCTATTATTTTCTCCGCTTCCTGTCGCGCCCAGAGGTCCGCCTTGAGCGCATCTTCCACGGTCTTGATATTCATCGGCGTATGGACGTCCATCGTTGTCCTGATCACACGGGCAATGTCAGCGTAACCGATCTTCTCTTCGAGAAAATACTTGACCGCCACCTCGTTCGCGGCCGAGAGCACCGCGGGCATGCTGCCTCCCGATTTCAATGCATCGAAGGCATAGACAAGGCAGGGGAACCGGTCCAGATCCGGCTCTTCGAAGGTAAGCGTGCCCACGGTGGCGAGGTCGAGTGCCGGAGACACATCCGAAAGCCGCTCGGGATACGACAGCGCGTAGGCGATCGGTCCTTTCATGTCCGGTATGCCGAGCTGCGCCACGACCGCCCCGTCATGATATTCCACCATTGAATGGACAATGCTTTGGGGATGGACAAGCACCTTGATCTTCCCGGGGACGACGTCAAAGAGCCACCGCGCCTCGATCACCTCGAGCCCCTTATTCATGAGCGTTGCGGAATCGATCGTGATCTTCCTGCCCATGCTCCAGTTCGGGTGTTTGAGCGCCTGCGCCAATGTCACGTTCGCAAGATGTTTTTTTGTAAATGCACGAAATGGACCGCCGGACGCCGTCAAAACCAGTTTCCTGATATCCGTGCTCGCGCCGGCAAGCAGGCACTGGAAAATAGCGCTGTGCTCGCTGTCCACCGGAAGGATGCGAACGCCCCGGGCCCGGCACTCGGCCATGACCAGTTCGCCCGCGGTCACGAGCACTTCCTTGTTCGCAAGCGCTATGTCCTTGCCGGCACGAACGGCCGCCATGGTCGGCACGAGCCCTGCGGTCCCCACGATCGCCGAAACCGTGATATCCGCCTCATCGGCAGCCGCGACCTGGATCATGCCCTCGACGCCGGAGAAGATACGTATGCTAAGGTCACTGCACCGCTGCTTCAGGTCCGCCGCTGAACGCTCGCTCAACACTGACACAATCGACGGACTGAACTGCCGGACCTGTTTTTCTAACAGCTCGACATTATTCCCCGCCGCAAGCGCAACCACCGTGAATCGCTCCGGGAATTTTTCAACCACCGAGAGCGTTGACTGTCCGATCGAACCTGTAGAACCCAGTATGGATATTTTTTTCAAGCTGTCCCGTTCAGGCACGGCGCACCGAGCCCCTACCCCCGCATTCTTAAATAGTAGAACAATACCGGCGCGGCAAACAGCATGCTATCCATGCGGTCGAGGATCCCGCCGTGACCGGGGATGAAATCACCCGAATCCTTGACCCCTGCTGCGCGCTTGAACAGCGACTCAGTTAGGTCGCCGATAGTTCCTGCAACCCCGAGCATGAGGGCGACCGCGATCGCTTCGCCCACACCGATGGGCGGCATGAACCAGACCCGGCACAGGAGCGCCATGGCAGAGGACGCAACCAGCGCGCCAAGAAGCCCCTCAATGCTTTTCTTCGGGCTCACCTTCTCATAGAGCCGGTGCTTCCCGAAGGGAATGCCGACGGAATAGGCGCCGATGTCCGATGCCCAGATGATGAAATAGAGGAACACAAGCCATTGTTTCCCGTCATCGCCGGTCCGGATCGCCACCTGGAACGCGAACAGCATGGCCACGTAGAACACACCCAGGAAAGTGGCCGCCACGTCCTCGAGCGCGCCGTCAACAGGCCGGGATGAGAAAAGCCGCGCGATCATGATCAGAAGCATGCCGGCGGCTACCTGAAAGGAACTCCCCCCCGGCACCGGAAGCTGGGGATGATAGAAACCCAGTACGATCAGCGCGCCGAGAACGATCCCGAGCACAACATCGGGATGCGACCCCCTGGCCTGCGCCATGCGGTAAAACTCATACTGTCCCACGGCCACGGCTGCCAGCACCATCGCGGTGAAATAAATCGGCGGAAGGTTCCAGGCGAAGAGGTAGAAGATGGGCAGGAACAGCAGTCCTGAGATCACTCTTTTATACAACATGCGTTGTCTCCCTGAAATCCGGGGCAAATCCGGCAAACGGCAGATTCTCCTGATGAACGGAATGTCCTCCTCGAATCCTGAGCGACCCGACTGGTTTCGCCGAGGTCCTGTCGAAGGATCGTGAAGACCGTCTTCCCTGCAGTAAGAACCGGTCCCGCTCAAATTCAATGCGGAAAAGGCGCAATGGCGACTTCAACCTCCGCGCAACTCCGTCACTTCAGCATCTGCTGTTCCTGCGTCAGGCCAAACCGGCGCTGACGCCCCTGATAATCCAGAAGCGCGGCCAGGAGGTCCCGCTCTTCGAAATCGGGCCAGAGGGTGTCCGTGAAATAAAGTTCGGCGTAGGCAGCCTGCCAAAGAAGAAAGTTGCTGATGCGTTTCTCGCCGCTCGTGCGGATGATCAGGTCCAGGTCGGACAACCCCGCCGTGTCGAGGAAGGAGGAAAAGATCTCTTCCGTGACATCCGCTGCCGCGATATTCGCCGAGCGCAGGCGCTTGATCGCTTCCAGTATCTCGCCGCGACCGCCATAGGACAGCGCCACGTTCAGAACCATACCGGTGTTCTTTTCCGTCTCTGACAAGGCCCGTTCGATCCACGCCTGTACCGATGCCGGAAGCCGTTCGGTCCTGCCGATGGTGCGAAACCGGATCCCGTTTGCCTTCATGGTCGTGATCTCGGCCTTGAGAAAGGCCCCGAGCAGGTCCATGAGAAAACCCACCTCTTCCCTTGGCCTGCCCCAGTTCTCGTCGGAAAAGGCAAAGAGCGTCAACACCTGGATACCGTACTGCCGGCACTGTTCCGTGATACGGCGCACCGTGTCCACACCCCTCTTATGTCCGGCGACGCGCGGCAGGCCATGGCGCTGCGCCCAACGGCCGTTGCCGTCCATGATGATGGCAATGTGCTTCGGCAGGGCGTTCATATCCAGCCGGGCGCGAAGCTGATCAAGTGTCTGATTTTTGCTTTTCATCCCCTTGTGAATCTCCATTCGTCGCTCATGCAACCTGCAGGGTGACCGCAGTCAACTTATTTCTACTTCGCGGCATAGCTCATCACGCGAACGCGATCGGCCGCGAACAGCCCGCCGGGAGTCATCACAAGCGCCAGAATCTGAGCACCGGCACCCTGCCGGATGATCTGATAATCCAGGACCGCGCCCGGGATGTCCTTGATGCTCCACCGCTGCTCGAGCCTTGCGCCTGTCCAGCCCAGGTCTATGAACTCGGCGTTTGTGTAACCGGGCAGGATCTTCCCGCCGCTGTTCTTCGGCAGCAGGATCTCATCTTTGCCGTCTCCGTTCAGGTCCGCCGTACCCACCCGTCCGCGTATCCTCACCTTCCGCGACTTGTCGATCTCGGCAGGCGGCGAAATGACGGCCTCGATCCCGGTCAACGGTTTTATCACGATCGTTCCGACCGAGGGATACGTCTCCTCACTCTTCCAGATAGACGCCCCGTTGGAGAAAACAAGCAGCTGGTCCTTATCGCTGAGCGCGACAAGAAGGGGGCTGGTTTCCCCTGCGTCGACATACGCAAACCCGTAGAGGTCCACCCCTTTAGGCAGCGGGAACTCCGATGTAGGGACATATTTCCCGTCAAGCCAGACATATTGCTTCGGCTGTCCGACAAAGAACGAAACAGGGTCGTAACCCTGGCCGAGCAGAACGACCTCCTTCCGGGAAGAGACGACGACCCGGAGGAACCCCGGCACGTCGGCGATCCGCTGGTAGACGCCGTCCTTGAACTCTATGACGTACGAAATAACGGTGCCTTTCAGCATGCCGGTCACAAAGATCTCCGGTCTGCCGTTTCCGTTGATGTCCGACACATCGAGGTTGAAGTGCTGCATCTCGTCGGACGCGTAGGTAATGTTCTCGACCCATTCCTCCCGCCATCCCGAAGGCCCCTGCTTGAAGATATGAAGCTTTGCACCGTCGGAAAAAATATACTGCAGCGAGCCGGTCCCTTCAAGGTCGGCAGCAGCGAACAACTGTGCATTGAAGGGCAGGTACGCGGTCTCCCGTTTTTCCTCCATCGGCGGAGCGAAGAACGGTTTGACTTCCCCGAGTGCGTCCCGCTTGGTCCTGAGATCGAGCATGGCGACGATCGTATCGAGAGGTCTGGCATCATCAGCATAGTATAACCCCGCGGTCACCAGATATTTGCCTTCCGAGGGAAGGATCTCGATCGTCAGGACCATATCGAGATTGAAGGTCTTTCCCATCTCCTTGATCAGGGAGGCATCGCGCTGCTTTTTATCGCTCAGAAATGCCGCCCCCTTTTCGCTGTCGAGCACGGTGAACCTGCCGGTCTCCGTCAATCGCTCGGCAAGACCCTGGATGATCTCGGGATGTTCCGTCCGGAGCGGGATTATCGCGAGTCCTATCTTTTTCGGCGTGATCCGCGCCTTGTCCCCGACCCTGGGCTCCTTCAGTTTATTCTTCATTACTCCGGTGGACGTCGTCTCGCCCGGAACGGTCACCTCGAGGGTGCCGACCTCTTCCTCGAGACGGCCTATCACCTGATTCGTTACGGGGTGGCGTATCTCCTTGCCGTCCCTCCATACCGTAAGGTCAACGCCTTGCCGAAGCCCGTCCTTGGTCCCGAGCGTTATCGTAATCACGTCCCCCTCAACGGACTTCACCTCACCCTGCACCTTGGGGAAGTATGACGAGATCGCTGTCGCAAGTTCGTCCACAGAGGTATATTCCTTCACTCCGAGCGATTTCTCCGCGGCAACGGCGCCGGTGACGAGCAGCAGGGTCAGCAGACACGGTAAGATCACTTTTTTCATTTCGATGATAACCTCTTTAATCCAAAATTTTTTATCACACTCAAAGACAATGTCCAATATTTCATTCGATCTTCACCCGGATCTCGGTTTCCCACGACTTTTCCGGAGGAAGCGAGAGCCGCCAGATCGGCATCACCATCGAGCTCTGATATACCCGCTCGAACCCGGCCTCGGATTGCGAGACCGTTTCAACCGGCGCGCGCCAGAGGCTTGCGGACCGGGAGAATGCGAGGGTGAGCTTGAGTTTGAGCCATTCGTCCACAAGGCTCACCTGGCTCACATTGTTCGTTTCGCCGGTGGAGGCGAGGTTTCGCTTTTCGAGCACGTGGTCAGGGATGACATAGTAGCGGTCGTCGGCATTCCCCGCGAGGAGTGAAAAGTTAAACTCGCTCCCGAATGAGGTGTTCAGCTCTTCCGCACTCAGGTTCACGATCTCATAGCGCACGATAAATTCCGATGCGCCCTGGTGCAGAGCGATTTCTTTTCTGATCCGGACAGCGAGTCCGGCAACATTCCCGCGACGCTCCAGCGCAAGCGTCGCAACTCCCCCCTGTTTTCTCTGTTTCAGATCAAAGGCCCCGAGCACAAAATCGCCGGCCTCGTGGTATTCGGACCGCATGAAACCCGGTAGATCGATGCCGGACTCGAGAAAATGATCGAGGAGCGATCCCCGCTTGTACCAGTCGTATTGGAGGTGCCCATCAAGCCCTTCCTCCTTGACCACCACCCGCTCATGGATCGTCTGTGCGCCGCACGCGTCCTGGTCCCTGCCCGCCGTGCAGATCTTGTCGTGATACCCTTCATGCCTGCGCGTGAGGGTGTTCATAAGGTTGAACGAACGCGGCTTCCAGTCAAACTCCGAGATCCTGCCGCCCTCCGCCGGATCGATGAACAGGTTCATGCGTTCTGAGTTCAGCATGACCTCCTCGCTCCCGTCCATATCGAAGTCGCCCCTTTCGATTTCAAGCCAGGATGGTTGAAAACTTGCCTTTGGTTTCCCTCGTCCCTCGTCCCTCGTCTCTCGTCCCTTCAGCGCTTGATCGGCCATGAACTCCGCCTGTATCAAATGCTCATACACGGCAGAGCGTAAATGCGGCAGGTAGAGCCCCCCGAAAACGCCGTGCCAGTACGAATCATTGCACTGCGACTGATAGAGATGGTCGAGCATCCGCGCCGTCTCTGCATTTTTTTTCGTGCCCGGCGCATCGAGAACATCATGCACCTTCCGGCTCACCATCATCATTCGTTTGTGCATGTGGTTGCTCTCGGGATACTTGGCCAGGAAGTTCCGCCAGAACCCGCCCTTGATGAAAGGCCTCAGTCCCGCAAACTCGGGAGAATCCTTCACCTTTGCCAGCGCGTCGTCATACTCCTTCATGGCGCGCGTCGGGAGCGCCCACTCACCCATTTCCATGTACGAGGCCGTGGGGAGATAGACCCTGCCGAGCGTCGGCTCCTTCGTGAGGTACTCCGAGAACGTGGTGGTCTCAAGCCATTCACTGTTCTGTTCGAGCAAAGTGAAAAACCGTTCAAGCCAGCCTTCCTCGTACACGGAGTGATACGTGCCGGGCCAGATGCCGAATTTTTCACCATCGTCCGCCATCGTCATGAGCCTGTTCCTCTCCGTCGAGCGGAAAGAGGACAGGTGATTGATCGTCTCCTCCGGCGGATGGAACGGGATCAGATATCGGAGCAGTTCGTTCCCCGGGAAGATGCGAAGTATACTATCCTGCTCTTCGGTGAGATAATACCCGTCAAGCTCGTCATCCCGGAGCCCGGCCATCTTGAAATGGAAGTCGTCGACGACCACGTGGTTGATCCCGGCTGCGGCAATGGTCTTGGGAAGGTGCGGCTCCCAGACCCGTTCCGCGAGCCACAGACCCTGCGCGACGTAGCCCAGCACGCGCTTTACATAGTCCGTGAGCGCGCGGACCTGGCCTATCTTGTCTTCATCAGGCAGCACGGCAAGGATCGGCTCGTAAAATCCGCCGGAGAGGACCTCGGCCCGGCCTTGAGCCACGAGTTTCTTGAGCATGTCGATGAATTCAGGATGGTGTTCTTCAAAAAAATGGTAGAGGATCCCCGTGTAGTGCAGCGTGACCTTGAGCGATGGATGGCGCTCGAGCACCGTGATAAAGGGCAGATACGCTTTCTGATAGGCATCCTCGGCCACGAAGTCGAAATTGCCGACCGGCTGATGGTTGTGGACGGCGAAGATGAATTGTACTTTCGGCATATCGTTGCAACCCCGTGTTTTCCTGATATTTTCGATGAGAATACAGACTCGAATATTAGCCTTCCGGGTCTGAAAAGTCAACCGAAAACGGGATTTTGGGCTTTGTTGCAGATGCATTTATACAAGTTACCTGCGTTCACGAACGGTACGCATCGCAACCGGCATTTTCTGAGGTCATTCGAAAGGAAGATATTTTTCTCGCAGAGGCGCAGAGTTCGCAGAGAAAAGCTTAAAAAGTGTTATGCGTTAAAACAAAAAACTTAAAGGTTTGGATTTTACTCTGTGTCCTCCGCGTGCTCTGCGAGAGAACGCCCTTTAGTTCCTGTTCTTCCAGGGTCTGACAGAACATCCGATAAGTGTTTAATCCGTCTCATCCAGTCCTCTTCACCAGCCGGCCTGCGACGAAAAAGAACACCACCGCGTATGCCGCCAGCACGACCAGGGAACCCGGAGCAAGATCATTGCCTGACGCCAACGCTCGCAGCAGAATGCTCGCGTGCGTGAGCGGATAGACCAGGATGAGGCTCCTGAACGGCTCCGGCAGTTTGTCCGGTGAAAAGAACGTGCCTGCCAGGAACGACATGGGGAGGATGAAGAAGCTGTTGAAGTTCGCCATGTCCTCGTGCGTGCGTGTGATCATTGCCGCCGCCACGCCCGCTGCGCCGAAACAGAATGCCGTGAGAAACAGTATCGCGAAAAAGGAAACAGATAAATGCAAATGCACACCGGAGATGATCCCCACCAGCATGAGCATAAGCGCGGAGAACGACCCGCGTGCAAGACCGGTGAGCGTCCTGCCGAGAGCGATGTCCCAGGGGCTCACGGGAGAGACGAGCACCTCTTCAAGGGTCTTGGTGTAGAGCTTGCTTATATTAAGCGACGTCGAGACCGGGGTGAAGCTGTTGTTCATGGCCGAAAGCGCGAGGATGCCGGGCAGAACGAACTCGAGATACCTGCCTCCGCCAACGTTCATGCCCCTGCCGAGGCCCCAGCCAAAGGTCACGAGATAGAGGATCGGCATGACCATGCTCGAAGCAAGGAACCGCCAGGGTTTCTTGCGGATGAGCAGCAGCTCTTTCCAGATGATCGGATAAAAATTCATATTAATTTTATAAAAACCGTACTTCCCGCGCGGCACTGTTAGAGGTGACACTTGAAAAAACCGCCGCCAATAGCTCCGCCAGGCAAGGAGCGTTTTGATGATCTTGTCTGCCGGCCTTTCAGTTCTCGATTCGCTCTCCGGTCAAACTGATGAACACATCCTCAAGCGTAACGTCCCGTATCATGATATCAGCGCACATGGCGCGGCTGTCATCGATCGCTTCTTCACGCGTTTGAAAGAAACGTCGCGGTATATCATGTCTCCCTATGCATTCAAGCGCGAACTTGCCCACGCGTTCCTTGAGCGCAGCGGGCCTGTCCAGCGCGATGATCTTCCCCGCACGCATGATCGCCACCCGGTCGCAGAGCGCATCCGCCTCTTCGATATAGTGCGTCGTAAGCAGGACCGTGACCTTGTCCCGCTTCAACGATTCGATCAATCCCCAGATCATCCTTCGAGCCTGCGGGTCCAGCCCGACCGTCGGTTCGTCCATACATACGACCCCGGGCCGGTGCATAAGTCCCCTGGCTATCAGCAGTCTTCTGCGCATGCCGCCCGAAAGATGGTCCACCGGCGTATCCTTTTTATCCCAGAGCCCGACGAAATGAAGAAGCTCTTCGATGCGTGCGGTCCGGTCCGCGGGTTCCATCTTGTGCAGCCGTCCATGATACTCGAGATTCTCGGCGCAGGTGAGATCGACGTCGAGGTTCAGCATCTGCGGTACCACGCCGATCGCCCGTTTGACACGGAGCGGATCAGCCTGAACATCGTATCCGGCGACCGATGCGGAGCCCGATGTCGGAGAAAGAAGCGTGGTCAGCATGCGCAACGTCGTGGTCTTTCCCGCGCCGTTCGGACCGAGGAGGCCGAAGACCTCCCCTTTGCTCACGGAGAAGCTGATGGACTGGACCGCGCCGAGGTCACCGAAATATTTTGTGAGGTTATTGGTGTCGATCATTGATATCGTGTTGCACAGAAATCATACGTGGCCAAAACCAGAATCAAATTCTATGACACTGATCAGGGACGATTAAGAACCTTTACCAGGCTGATCATGCAATAAGTCATTTTTAAAGTCAACAACTTGGAACCGCAAAGACGCAAAGAGCGCGAAGAAAAGCTTGAATCTCCATTTAAAATCTTTAAAAAACTTTGCGTTCTTCGCGCCTTCGCGGTTCAACGTTTTCGTAATCGGCTCAGTCCTCTATCTCTATGCCCAGCGCCTTGATCTTCCGGTGCAGGTTGCTCCGCTCCACGCTGATTGCTTCGGCGGTCTTGCTCACGTTGCCGTTGTTTTCCTTGAGCTTCCGGGTGATAAATTCGCGCTCGAAATCCGCGCGGGCTTCCCTGAGCGATGCAAATCCGCCGGGCGTCCGCTCCCGCCCTTTCCGGTCTGCATGAGCGCTCCTGACCGGAGGCGGAATGTCGGAAAGCCTGATCACGGGTCCGGGGGCCATGATGAGCAATCGCTCGATGATATTGCGAAGTTCCCGCACATTTCCCGGCCATTGATACTGAACAAAAAGCGCGAGCGCATCGTCCTCGATGGCCTTGGGCTTCTGGCCGTACTCACTCGAAAACTCCCTGAGAAAGTGGTGAACAAGGCGCGGGATATCATCGGGCCGCTCGCGGAGCGGCGGTACTTCGAGTGGGATGACGTTCAAACGATAATACAGGTCCTCGCGGAAGGAGCCCTTCCTGATCTCGTCGGCAAGGTTCCTGTTCGACGCGGCGATCACCCTCACGTCGACCTTGAGCGTCCGGGTGCCGCCCACGCGTTGAAACTCCTGCCCCTGGAGCACTCGCAGCACCTTGGCCTGTGTGGCCAGGCTCATGTCGGCGATCTCGTCAAGGAAGATCGTGCCCCGGTCGGCAAGCTCGAACTTCCCCCGCTTCATTCCCGTCGCGCCGGTAAACGACCCCTTTTCGTGCCCGAACAATTCGCTCTCGATCAGTTCCTGCGGGATCGCCGCGCAGTTCACTTCCACGAAGGAATTGCCGGCCCTTTTGCTTGCGCGGTGAATTGCGCGCGCCACGAGCTCCTTGCCCGTGCCGCTGTCGCCGTGGATCAATACCCAGCCGTTCGTTGGTCCGGCCAGCGCGATCTGCTGCTTGAGCGCCTTGATAACGTCGCTCTCGCCCACGATATCAGAGCGTTTTTCGATGCTCTTTTTAAGGGCCTCGTTCTCTTCGCGAAGCCGTGACTCCTCCAGCCCGTGTTTGACCACCAGTGTCAGATGCGCCAGCCCGGGAGGCTTCACCATGAAGTCGTAGGCGCCCATCTTCGTGGTCTTAACGGCAGTCTCGATTGTGCCGTGGCCCGTGACCATGATCACCGGCATGTCGGGCCTCATCTCCTGGAACCTCCTGAGAACCTCGATCCCGTCCATCCCGGGCATGGCAATGTCGAGCAGCGCCAGGGAGGGCTGCGTTTCGCTCAGCAGGTCGATCCCTTCCCTGCCCGAGGAAACGGCCACGACGTCATAGCCTTCGTCCCGCATGACATCGGCAAGGCTCTTCCGCACGCTTTCTTCGTCGTCGACTATGAGTATGGTTTCACCGGACATATCGTTTTTTGTGCTTCAATGTTCAAAGTTGAGCGACTTAATGAATTGAGCCGCTGTAGCGGCTCGAAGGACTTGTTGGACTGATCTTATCGGGTTTCGCTACGCTCTACCCGACCTCCTTACTGAACCCACGAAAAGATGATTGTTATTTAAGATTCCGCTTCAACGTATCCACGACCTCATCGATCTCCGCCTCTGCTGTTTCTCTCCCCAGGCTGAAGCGTATCGCGCCGCGGGCGAGCGCGGGGTCCGTGCCCATGGCGACCAGAACGTGCGACGCGTTCACCGTACTGCCGTGGCACGCGGCCCCCGGAGAGACCGCGATATCTCTTCCCAGTGCCTCCATGACCGCGATCGAATCGGACCCCTCAAAGCTGATGTTCCAGGTGTTCGGCAGCTTCTTTATCAGGATGCCCGTTCAGATGGACCTTCAGTCCCGCGCGCTTCAATCCCTCAAACAAACGCCGTCCGAGTTTTATCTGGCGCGACCCCTCAGTATCCATTATCTCCACGGCGATCATGCATGCAGTGCCCAATCCGACGATGAACGCCGCGTTCTCCGTGCCCGGCCGCAGCCCGCGCTCGTGCCCTGCCCCGTTCATCAGCGGCTGAAGCTTGCGACCGTTCTTGATATACAGCGCGCCAATGCCCTTCGGCGCATAGAACTTGTGCCCGGCAATGGTCAGAAAATCCGCGCCGAGGTCTTTTACCTTCACGGGCACCTTGCCCACGCTCTGCGCCGCGTCGGTGTGGAACAAGACCCCGCGGGACGCGGCGATCCCGGAAAGAACTTTGATGTCCTGTATGGTTCCCACCTCGTTATTCGCATGCATGATCGAAACGAGCGCGGTCTTCGGCGTGATCGCCTGTTCAAGATCTTCGGGATCCACGAGTCCCTGTTCATCAACGCGCAGATAGGTGACCGCATGACCGTGACGCTCCAGATAACGGCACGGCTCGAGCACAGCCGGGTGTTCGATGCGGGACGTGATGATGTGGCTGCTCTTCGGCGCTAAAGCTGCCACCCCTTTTATCACCATGTTGTTCGATTCCGTTGCCCCGCTCGTGAAGATGATCTCTGATGCCTCGCAACCCAGAAGGGCCGCGACACGCTCGCGCGCCTGTTCAATGCCCGCCTTGAGCGCGACGCCGTAGGGATGACTGCTCGACGGATTGCCGAACTTTTCCTTCAGAAATGGCAGCATCTCCTGAAGGACCTGTGGAGCGACCGGGGTGCTTGCGTTATAATCGAGATAGATGGGGCTTGTCATAGAATTATCCTGACCAGGAAAATCCGGAACCGAAAGGGCGTCTCTCGCAGAGGCGCAGAGAACGCAGAGTTAAATCAAAACTTTCGAGTCTTGGTTCTATCCCAGAACGGTTTAAACTTTTCTCTGCGAACTCTGCGCCTCTGCGAGAAATATTTTCCCCGCTTTAAGATGTTCATCACTTCTCCCGCCGTTCAAATATTCCCATCGTCAGATACCGCTCCCCGACATCGGGCAGGATCGTGACGATGCGCGCGCCCTTGCCGAGACGTGCCGCCACCTGGAGCGCCGCCCAACATGCCGCGCCGGACGAGATGCCCACAAGCAAGCCTTCCTCGTGCGCAAGCCGCCGTGTAGTATCCGCGGCGTCATCCTGCCCGACCTTGATGATTCCGTCGTACACCCTGGTGTTCAGAATCGCGGGAATGAACCCCGCTCCGATCCCTTGTATGGGATGGGGGCCGGGCTGGCCCCCCGAGAGCACCGGTGAGGCCGCGGGTTCAACGGCAAAGATGGTGATGTCCTTGTATTTTTTTCTGAACACTTCGCCGACACCCGTGATCGTCCCGCCCGTGCCGACGCCGGCCACGAACGCGTCCACTTTTTTCGCGCCCATCTGTTTGATGATCTCTTTTGCCGTGGTGCGGCGGTGGACCTGCGGGTTCGCTGGATTGCCGAACTGGTCGGGCTTGAAATATTCCCTGCCCGACGCAACGATCTCGTCGGCCTTTGCGATCGCGCCCTTCATGCCTTTTTCTGCGGGTGTGAGTACAAGCTCGGCTCCGTAGGCTTCAAGCAGTCTGCGCCGCTCGACCGTCATGGACTCGGGCATGGTCAGGATGATCGTATAGCCCTTGACCGCGGCGACCATGGCAAGACCGATGCCCGTATTGCCGCTCGTGGGCTCCACGATCTTCATCCCTTTTTTGAGGATCCCCTTTTTTTCCGCGTCCTCGATCATGGCGAGGGCCGGCCGGTCCTTGACACTCCCCCCGGGGTTGAATCCTTCAAGCTTTGCCCACACCTCTGCGTCGCCCGGACCCGGCAGTTTATTAAGCCGAACCAAAGGAGTGTTCCCGATCAGATCCAGCACTGTTCTAATCTTCAGCATAGCCGTCCTTTCCTGTGAATTTACTACGAACTCCGCACTCCGAACTCCTGACTTATCACGCGGTGCCCCGCTCGATCATCTCCTCGGCATGCTTGACCGTGGCCTCGGTGATCGTCTTTCCTCCGAGCATACGCGCGATCTCCTCCACCCGTTCCTGCCTGTCGAGCAGCCGCACCTCGGTGCTCGTCCGTTCCTTTTTTACGGACTTGGTAACACCGTAGTGGCTCCCGGCCATGCTCGCGATCTGCGGCAGATGCGTGATGCAGAAGACCTGTCGTTTCGTTGCCACGCGTTTGAGCTTTTTACCGACCTCTTCCGCAACCGCGCCGCCGATGCCCGCGTCCACCTCGTCGAACACGAGCGTGGGGATGCTGTCGCCTTCCACCAGGATGGTCTTGAGGGCGAGCATGATGCGCGACAGCTCTCCACCCGAGACGATCTTCGCGAGCGACCGCGGTTCCTCGCCCGCGTTCGGCGAGATGAGGAACTCCACGCGGTCCGCGCCGCGCGGCCCGAGCTTCAGTCCGTCAAACGTGTCTCCTCCGGGCTCCTGCGTGATCTTCAGCGTAAAGGTCGTTTTCTTCATCCCAAGATGGTTAAGCTCGGCCTCGACCTTCTTCTCGAGCTCAGCGGCCGCCGCCCTTCGCTTCTTCGTCAGCTGATTCGCCTTGTCGGTCAGTCCGAACTTGATTTCCTGGATCGCGGATTTCAGTTTTTCGATCTCCTCCGTGCTCCTTTCCATAAGTTCGAGAGCGGCCGTCGCTTTCGCTCCGAAATCGAGGATCTCCTCTATCGTGTTCCCGTACTTTTTTTTGAGCTTCTGGATCACGTCCAGCCGGTCCCCGATCTGCTCCAGCCGCTGGGGATCGGACTCAGCGCGATTGTGGTACGAGGTGACTTCCCAGGCGGCCTCTTCGATCTGCGCGCGGCCCGACTCGCAGAGATCAAGCGCACCCGCGAGGGTGTTGTCGACTTCAACCATCTCTTTCAGCCCGTTGATCGCTTTTTTCAGGTTTGCGAGCGCCGAACCGTCGGAGGAATAGAGAACCTCATCGACCATGGCTGAAAGGGCCGCGAGCTTTTCGGCATTTGCCATGACCTTTTGCGCATTCACAAGTTCTTCAACCTCGCCCGGTTTGAGCTGGGCCGCTTCTATCTCATTCTTCTGGTATCGCAGCAGGTCCTCGCGCTGCGCCCGGTCGCGCTCTCCCTCCTGCAGCCGTGCCAGGTCCTTTCGAATGTCAAGCAGCCGGTGATACTCGGCTGTCACCTCATCGCGGAGCGTGCCGAGCCCGCCGAAGGTATCGAGCATCTCCATCTGGCGTTCGAGTGAAAGCAGCGATTGGTGCTCGTGCTGGCCGTGGATATCGGCAAGATTCGCGCCAACGGCCGCGAGCGTGGTGAGATTCGCCAGTCTTCCGTTGATATAGACCTTGTTCTTGCCCGAGGACGAAAGCACGCGGCGCACGATCAGGTCTTCCCCCGGGTCCATCTCAATGCCCTGTTCCGAAAGCAGCGCAGTCACTTCCGCCGCTCCGTGGCTGTTGAGATCGAAGGCGGCCTCCACTACGGCCTCCTGAAAGCCGCTGCGGATCAGGTCAATGCTCGCCCGTTCGCCGAGAGCCAGACTGAGCGCGTCGACAACGATGGACTTGCCGGCCCCCGTCTCGCCTGTGAAGACGTTCAGCCCCGGCGCAAACTCCACCCGAAGCTGGTCGATGATGGCAAAATTTCTTATATTGAGTTCTTTCAGCATGATTTAACGGCAGGCGCCAGGGTTCAGGTGCCAGGGTACAGAAATTACTTAACCCTGGATCCCGGACCTGTGTCCCTTGACCCTTGACCCCTGTCCCCTTTTTTTACTGCATTCGCCTTCTTCATCGCGAAGCGTTCCTGCGTTGATATTCCTTTCCCACCCGCCTTGCGGTACAGCACCGCTGCCTGATCTTTCCTGCCCATGCGTTCGCTCGCCCTGCCGGCCCAGTAGTACGCGGTGCCGACCAACATCCCGGAGGTTGGATAGCTCTCGGGTATTTTAAGGAATTCGGCCACCGCCTCGGAGTTCCTGCCGAGGAGAAGGACGCAGAACCCTATCCAGTACTGGGTCTGCGCCCGCTCACCGGGCTTCTGCTCTTGCAAAGCCCGATGGTATGCATCGAGGGCATGCTGGTAATCGGCCAGACGGAAAAAACTATCGGCGATGCGGGTATGGAGAAGGCCCGGGGAAATAGCCCGGGACGGAGAGGAAAGTACTGCTTGATACAAACGAATCGCGTCCGGGTACCGGCCTTGCGAGAACATCTGGTCCGCTTTTATATATTCGCGGGGAACACGTTGCCCGCTCGCTGCATGCGGCAGGCCGGAGAGCGCCAGGAAAATAAGGGGGACAAATATCAATTTCGCTTTCATGATGATCCCTTCCCGAGACTGTGTCAAATTTAACACAAAGCATGGGTCTATTCAAGGACATATTTCTTATGAGAATTCAGGCGGTGAAAAAACAGAGGTACTTCGCAAGGATGGCATGAAAAACCGGAATAAAAATCAGAAGGTCGGAAGCAGGACGTATGCGATCGTGTCGTCCTTCGCTCCCTTCATGAGAGAGGAGATCAAGCAGGTGGGAATAGAGACTTATACCGCTCACCGTGATATTTTCAATCGCTAATTTTAATTCGATCGCGGGCTTACCTACCGTTCCCTCGGGATCCCCCACTTCTTTCTCTTCTCCCAGAGCGATTTCCGGGTGATCCAGAGCATGTCCGCAAGCTGCTGTTCGTTGAACTGGCCCTGGTATCTCTGGATGAATGCCTTGGTGTATTCCTCGATGGAAAGCTTTTTGTCAAAGACCTCCGCCTCGAACGATGCCGCCGCCGTGAGCCCCGCGGGCAGATGTGCGGGGGCGATGACGTCGCCGTCGGAAACAAGGATGGCGCGCTCGATGACGTTCTGGAGCTCACGGACGTTCCCCGCCCACTCGTAGTTCATCATGAGCTCCAGGGAATCGGGCGCGAGCTCTTTGACGGGTCTCCCCATCTCGTGAGAGTATTTCTCCAGATAGTGCGTTACCAGCGCCTTGATGTCTTCTTTCCGTTCCCGGAGCGGCGGGATCTGGAGCGAGATGACATTGATCCGGTAATAGAGGTCCTCGCGGAAGGCGTTCTGCTTTACCGCTGTCTTCAGGTCCTTGTTCGTCGCGGTGATGAACCGGATGTCGACCTTGCTGCCTTTGGTGCTGCCGACGGGGCGGATCACCTGGTCTTCGATGACCCGGAGCAGTTTGGCCTGGAGCGAGAGGCTCATGTCGCCGATCTCGTCGAGGAACACGGTGCCGCCCTCGGCTTCTTCGAGGATGCCTTTCTTGGTGGCGACCGCGCCGGTAAAGGCCCCGCGCACGTGGCCGAAAAGCTCGGTCTCGAGCAGGTTCTCGGGGATCGCGGAGCAGTTGATGGGGACAAAGGGCATGTCGCGGCGGGAGCTGTTGTGGTGGATGACCCGGGCAAAGAGCTCCTTGCCGGTGCCGGTCTCGCCGAGCAGCAGGACGCTGCTCTTGGCGTCCGTGACCTTCCGGACCTCGTCGAGGATGGCCCGAAGCGCCGGGCTCTCGCCGATGATGCTGCTGAAGTCGTGCTCCTTCCCGATCTCGCGCTTGAGCAGCACGTTCTCGGCCTGGAGGCTCTTCTGACGGAGGGCGTTCCGGACGACCTGCTTGATCTCTTCGTGGATGACCGGCTTCATGATGTAGTCGTAGGCGCCCGCGCGGAGCGCTTTGATGGAGGTGTCGAGCGACGCATAGGCGGTGACGACGATGACGATCTGGTCCGGGTCCTGTTCCCGCACCCGGGTGAGCATCTCGATGCCGTCCATGCCCGGCAGGATGATGTCCGTCAGGATGACGTCGTACACGCCGGTTTCAAGGAGGGCAAGGCCCTTCTCCGCCGACTCGGCGCCGTCCACCGTGTACCCTTCCTTGACAAAGATGCGCTTGATGGACTCACGCAGCGTCTCCTCGTCTTCTACGATCAAGATGTTCCTGGACATCGAAGCCTCATTCTTTTTTTATCCGCAGATTACGCAGATTTCGCAGATGGAGGTCAGGATAAAATATTTTATTGCTTTACGTCCTGACTAAAGAGTCATTTCTTTTGTTTTTTCTGCGTATTCTGCGTAATCTGCGGATCACCGACCGTCGTCTTGCTTGCATGCAGTGCCAGTTACTGCGGGATCGGGTATCAAACTACCTCCCGAACCTCTTCTTCAACTTCGCCACCACCACCGCCGGCACAAGGCTCGACACGTCGCCGCCGTAACTCGCGGCCTCCTTCACAATGGTAGAGGTAATGAACGAATATTCTTCACTCGGCATCAGGTACACCGTTTCAATAGTGTTGTCAAGCCTGCGGTTCATGAGGGCCATCTGCAGTTCATACTCGAAATCTGAAACCGCACGCAGACCCCGGATAATGCCGACCGCCCTCTTCTTTTTGACATAATCAACGAGCAGGCCGTCAAACCCCTCGATCACGATGTTCTCATGCTTGCCCATTGCTTTTTTGAACAGGGCAACGCGCTCTTCAAGAGAAAAAAGCGGCGCCTTCCTGGGGTTCTCCGCGACGGCTACGATGACCGTGTTGAATATTCTCAGGCTTCGTTCAACGAGATCGATATGCCCGTTCGTGACGGGATCGAAGGTTCCGGGGTATACAGCGACGCGTTTCATGGCAGCTCCTTCAATAAAGTGGTCAGGAGCCAGGAGTCAGTATTCAGAAGAGACCTAACCTCATGATGAAAAACCTGACTACCGAATGCTCCTGACTTCTGACTACGGACTCCTGAATCTATAAAATGCCAGCACCGTATCGCCATACTTCGCTTCTCGATAAAGCGTCAGACCGCCGGCACTCGCGGGTGACAATTGCTTCTTAAAGTGTTCGGCGATCACGATCGAATCAGGCTTCAGGATCCCCGCCCCTGCGATCAGTTCGAGCAAGGGCTGCATCTCATCCGCGTACGGCGGATCCAGGAACACGATATCGTATGACCCGGACGGTTTTTTCAGGAATGACTCGACCTTCGACAGCACGGCCTGCGACCGATCTTCGAAACCGGTCTGTTCGATGTTTTGCTTGACCACATTTAAAGAAGCACGCGACGCGTCAACGAAGACCACGCGACCCGCCCCGCGGCTGAGCGCCTCGATACCGATGCCGCCCGCGCCGGCAAAAAGATCAAGGAACAAAGAATCGGCCATCCTCTCCCCGAGGATGTTGAACAAGGCCTGTTTCACCTTGTCGGACGTGGGTCTCACGCGGGACCCCGCAGGCGCCTTCAATCGGCGTCCTCTTCCTGTTCCTCCCGTCACTCTCATCACTAGCTCACACAAGCGATGCTACAGAAAAACTCATTCTGAGTCAAGCATTTCTTGACACTCATGGACAATGCGGATATACTTTTTCCATCTCTGAAAGGCATCCCATGCGCTTACAAACGCGGTTCATTCTTCTCTTTTCTCTTCTCCTGATCGTTGCCGGCGCGTTCGTTCTTGCGGTCGCTGCGGACACGAAGGTGCCGATAAATATCAACAAGCCGGCTCCCCCCGCGGCCGCGTCAGTTCCCTCCGCAAAGAAGATACACGTGATCGAGGTCGACGCGCCCATCACGCCCGTGGTTGCCGAGTACATTATTAAGTCCATTGACCGCGCGGCGAAGGCTGATGCCGAGGCGATCATCATCCAGCTGAACACCCCCGGCGGTCTCGTAGACTCCACCCAGCAGATCGTGATGAAGATGATGGCCTCCGAAGTTCCGACCGTCGTCTACGTGGCGCCGAGCGGGGCCCGGGCCGCCTCCGCCGGCGTGTTCATCACGCTCGCCGCCAACATCGCGGCCATGGCGCCGACCACGCATATCGGTGCGGCCCATCCCGTCCAGATGCAGGGCAAGATGGACGAAACCATGGAGAAGAAGGTCGTGAACGACCTTGCCGCCTTTGTACGCGGTATCGCGGAAAAGCGGGGCAGGAATGTGAAGTGGGCGGAGGATGCCGTGCGGCACAGCGTTTCCATCACCGAGACCGAAGCCCTCAAGAAGAAGGTGATCGATCTCGTCGCTCCCGATATCCCCTCGCTCGTCAAGGCGATCAACAACAAAACCGTTGACCTGGTCATCGGGAAAAGGACGCTCAAGACCGCCGGCGCCGAAGTGGTCATGATGAAGATGGGGCTCCGCAGCAAGCTCCTCGGCATCATCAGCAATCCCAACATCGCCTATATCCTCATGATCCTCGGGTTCTACGGCCTTTACTTCGAACTCTCGAACCCCGGCGCCATCTTCCCCGGCGTGGCCGGCGCCATCTGCCTCATCCTTGCCTTCTACGCCCTCCAGACCCTGCCGATCAACTACGCGGGGCTCCTGCTCATTATCCTCGCCATCGCGCTGTTCATTGCGGAAGCCTTCATCACGAGCCACGGGGTCCTCGGCGTCGGCGGGACCATCGCCATGCTCATGGGCTCGGTCATGCTCATCGACTCCCCTGACCCGTCGCTTCAGATCTCATGGGCAGTGATCGTCCCCGTCGTGGGACTGTCGGCATTGCTGTTCATCATTACCGTCACCGTCGCTCTCCGGGTGCACCGGGAAAAGACCGATACGGGCAAGGAAGGGCTCATCGGAAAACAGGCGCGGGCGAGATCGGAACTTAATCCCACGGGCCTGGTGTTCATCCACGGCGAAAACTGGACCGCGCGGAGCGACGAGCCCGTTCATAAAGGCGAGAAGGTGATCATCGTCGGCATGGACGGACTTACCCTCATCGTGAGGAAAACGGAGAACAATGAGAAATAGACCTTTGTCTTTTTATCTTCCGAAATGCACATCTGCGGTTCTCTCTAATCTCTAACAAGGAGGCGTACAATGCAAGTTTACGGGCTTGGGTTCATGATTTTCATTTTTTTAGGCGGGTTCTTTCTCTTTAACACGCTCAAGATCCTGAAACAATACGAGCGGGGCCTTATCTTCACCCTCGGCAAGGTCAGCCTGGAGCACGGCGTGAAGGGACCGGGACTGATCGTGCTGCTTCCCGGCATCCAGAAAATGGTGCGGGTGAGCCTGCGGACCGTGACCATGGACGTCCCGTCGCAGGACGTGATCACCAAGGACAACGTTACCGTGAAGGTGAACGCCGTGGTCTACTTCCGGGTCATTGACCCGCGCAAGGCCGTTGTCGAGGTCGAGGATTTCTACTACGCGACGTCGCTTATCGCCCAGACCACGCTCAGGAGCATCCTCGGCCAGAATTCCCTCGACGACCTGCTCTCGAACCGCGAGGCCATCAATGTCGAGCTGCAGAAGGTGATCGATGACCAGACAGAGCCGTGGGGTGTGAAGGTGACCACGGTCGAGGTGAAGAACGTCGACCTGCCGGCCGAGATGCAGCGCGCGATCGCGATCCAGGCCCAGGCGGAGCGGGAACGCCGGGCGAAGATCATCCATGCCGAAGGCGAACTCCAGGCATCGGCAAAGCTGGGTGAAGCGGCAGCGGTCATCAGCAAGAACCCGATCGCGCTCCAGCTCCGGTACCTCCAGACACTCACCGAGATCGGTACGGAAAAAAACACGACCATCGTGTTTCCTTTGCCGATCGATATTTTCACGGCGTTCCAAAAGCTGGTGGACAAGCAGACCTAGAGGAGATGATCGGATTTCAGATCAACCCGGGGAAGGCGGCCATCAATGGCCGCCTTTTTTTATGCGCGAACACCCGGGATAAAACGAGGTATAATGTCGGTAGGAGAGATCGGAGCGGGGATCGAAGTCTTGAAAAATCAGGGTACTTCGCGGAACGTTGAAACGCCGCGAGTGTCATGTCACGACATGCTGCGCGCAAGGCATCAACGTCCACGCGTTTCTTACCCCTGATCCGGTTGGTCAGGGGTGTGGCGGCAGTGGCAATCCGTGATGGGGCCCCGGCAAACCGGGTCCGTGACGAAACGGAAAGCAGGATGAAAGCGAAAGGACAAATACCAACAAAACAAGAACTAATGCCGTTATTCGGAATCTTTTTTTCATGATACTCCTCCTTTTCGGGAATACATTGAATGGACTAATTTATCATACTTACAACATCTTTACAACTATCCTGAAACAAGAACCGGCAAGGATTTTTTTCCTGGTGCCATCAGGATGAAGAAACCGTTAACGTGATAATATAATAAATGTTCGACGCGGGAAATGAATCACATACGATTTACCTGGAGGAGGCACAATGAAAATGATCATTCTTTCAATGATGGGGCTGTCAGCCATGCTTATCGCGAGCACCACGGTCACGGCTGCAACGAATTTTGAGAAAGCGACCTTCGCAGGCGGATGCTTCTGGTGCATGGAGCACCCCTTCGACGAAATTCCCGGTGTGGTGTCGGTCACCTCGGGCTATACCGGCGGACAGAAAAAAAATCCCACCTATGAAGAGGTCTCGGCCGGTGGGACGGGACACGCTGAGTCCGTTCAGATCGTTTATGACCCTTCACGAGTGACCTACGAAAAGCTCCTTGAAGTTTTCTGGCACAACATTGACCCGACTGTCAAGGACCGGCAGTTCTGCGATACCGGGCATCAGTATCGCAGCGCCATCTTTTATCATAATGAAGAACAGCACCGGTTGGCGCTGCAGTCGAAGGCCCTCCTGGAGAAGAGCAAGCCCTTCAAAGAACCAATCGTAACCGAGATCGTGCCGGCCACCGAGTTCTACCCTGCCGAGGATTATCACCAGCACTATTACAAGAAGAACCCGATCCGGTACAAATTCTACCGCAGCCGGTGCGGTCGGGACAATCGTCTTAAGGAGCTGTGGGGCAGTGCGGCAGGGCATTGACGAGGGGTTGAAGATCAGGAGCCAGGGCTCGGAGTGCTGAATATCGAGTCTATCGTAACGGAGTCTATAGTAGTGTCCTTAGGGTCACCCATTTAAAGGATATTGTCAAGGGCACAGTACTCTCCCCTGATGAGAAACGACTCTCATTGAGTTTTTTCGTTATCTTCATCTTCACCATTGCCGCAGTTTCATTCGGTTTCGGTGTCAGTCTCTACTGCACCAGTCACCCCTCAGGATTAAGGTCATGATGGTGAAGCATTGATCCATTGACCCTTTCCGCCTCATGGCGGACCAGAAAATCTTCGGTTAAGGCCGTGTCCAAATGTTTGTTCAGGTCTAGTGGTTGTTAGCCAGCCCCAAGATGGCTCACGGCATGGGCAAAAGATGCTGATAACGTTATAGCGCTCGAACGCTTGTTGTAAGTATACCAGTGTTAGATCTTTCAGGCATGTCGGGTAGGTGCCCTTTATATGATTATCAAGTCTTGCGACTTGACATTTAGCGTTCACCCTTCGCAATCCTGCTGACTGTAGAGTAATGAAGACCTAGATGATCAGCAATCTCACTCTACAGATTACCATACTGTTCCACCGCCTTGACGATCGCACCCCGCCTCTTCCCCGGATTCATCCGTACCTTCGAACTGAAGAGCTTCTCCAGCGACGGACGATTCGAATATCGCTGGCTCCGGGGAATGCTCAGGAATATCCTTGTGCTTTTTGAGATGGTCGACGAGCTTATCAACGAAGCCTTCCTCCCCCAGAAGAGCCTGACCCCTTACCTCGGCCCAGATGGAATTCTGCCCGATCCCCGATTGAACGAACGTTCGGTACTCTTGCTCCGCCTTACCCCGTTTCCGGCTGAACTGGCCCAGCACCCAGTCTGTAGTCAGGCACAAATGGGGCTTTGCTTTGCCCGCAGTAGCCAGGTAACTTGACCATTTCCATTCCTCCGGCTTCTCGACCATCCTGGCCCGCACGGGATTCAGGACGACGTACCGGCAAACCTCCAGGAGATGACTGTCTTTCTGGATCAAGATGGCCTTGTACCTGCCCTGAAAGAGATGGCCTGTCCTTCCATGCCATTTATTGAAGAGCTGGGTATAGACACCGTTCAACTACCGCATGCCGAGGGACAGATTGCCGTCAGGGGTCTCAATGAGAAAGAGATAGTGGTTCGTCATGAGACAGTAGCCATGGCAAATCCAATTATAGCGTTTATTAAAGTGCTGGAGGGTGTTCAGGAAGTTTTCGCGGTCTGTGTCATCCTTGAAGACCGGCTTCTTCTCGTTTTCCCGAGAAGTGACATGATAAACTGCGCCGGGATATTCTATGCGGAGGGGGCGAGAGATGAAGCAAAAGAGAACACAAATGCCAAACCGCAAGACAAAGCCTTCGTGTTACTGAACCGGGGATAATCTATATTCAAGGATTATAATATTGCAGATCCGGCCACCAGAACTAATCAAATAGTGCTTGCGTGCCACAAAAAGAGCGAAGGAACTTCCCCCGCTCTTTCTTTAGTTTTCCATAATACATTAATTCTTTATATTTCAGAACATTATGGCAATAACTATTTAAATTGACATATCAAATTATTTAGGTTATTATTAACCTAGAAATTATTGTTTTTACCAATAAATTAATTCTAATCTGAGAATCGTCCAAGGAGGAGATAACATGATTGGAATATGCGGAGAAGATAAGAGAAAGAGTGGTAGCCATCACATGAAAAGAAGCCTATCGCATGCATAGGTTAACTGAAAAATAGTAACAGTTATTTGCATCTACTTGATGTCGCATTGATATTCGTTAATGAGAATAACCCATATCGACATGCTCACTAAATTTAACAGCATCAGAGTCAAAATTACCGGCATGGTGCTCTTCCTGCTCATCATCTCCGCTGTTTCATTCTACACGACCACCCTCACGATCATGAATCATTATCTCCTCAATGAGGTGCTCAAGAAATCCGAAGCGCTTTCGAAAAGTGCCGCGGCATCTGCGGGTTACAGTCTGCTCTCGAAGGACTTCCTCGGTCTTGACAATATGGTTTTCAAGATGCGCGAGTCAAATCGTGATATAGAGTCGGTAGCGATCGTGGGTCCCAATATGAAAATCATAGCGCACAGCGATATAGACAAGGCCGGAAAGATATTGTCGTCCCCTCAGGGGCGATTACTCCTGCAAGGCGGTGACGGAACCACGGTAAAGGAATCAATGAGTTCGTCCGCTGCCGGTTTTGAAATCGTAAGCCCTATCGTCATATTCAATAAGCGGAAGGGTTCGGTCATCCTCAGCGTGAACAAATCGGCGGTGCAGGATGCCCAGCATGCGGCGCGAAAGAAGATCATGGTGATCTTTACGGGAATTCTCCTGTTGGGCATTGCCGGCAGCGTGGTCCTTTCCTCGTTTTTGACAAAGCCGATTCAAGAGCTTTCCGATGGCATGGATGACCTCAAGGAAGGGAAAAAAAATCGGCGGCTCAAAATCTACTCGCATGACGAGTTCGGAAGATTGACTGCGAGCTTCAATGAAATGATGGTAGTCATAGACGAACAGAGCGGCAGGCTTCACAAATACGCCAAAGATCTGGAGGACTCTTATGTCTCCACGGTGAGAGTGCTTGCCGCGGCGATCGATGCAAGAGACCCCTATACCCACGGGCACTCAATGAGGGTTTCGAGGCTTTCTCTTCAACTCGGGAGGGAAATCGGCCTGAACAATGTTTCACTGGAGGAACTCGAGGTCTCGTGCCTGTTCCATGATATTGGAAAGATCAAAACACCGGACGCGATCCTCCGGAAAAGAGACAAGCTGACCGTCTTGGAGTACAAGGAAATGATGCGCCATACCGAATATGGGGCTGCTATTCTCAGTAAAGCACCGTCGCTGCAAAAATACATACCACCGGTCAGACATCACCACGAGTGGTTTAACGGCAAAGGATATCCCGATGGACTGAAGGGAGAGGAGATCCCCCTGTTTGCCGCCATCATCGCCATAACTGACACCTATGACGCGATGACGTCGAACAGACCCTATCGCGACGCCATTTCTGAAATGGGGACGCTGGAGGAGCTCATGAAGTGCGCCGGCAAGCAATTTAATCCCGACCTCGTGAAGGTCTTCACGAGGATCATGGATAAGCGGATTGCCGAGGAATTGCAAGAGGTGCAAGAGATGCAAGAGATGCGAGGGTAGACGAACATGCAGCATCTTTCCCGAGGAAAAATAACAACTCACCATGCGGCCTTAGAACATTAGGGTCACCCATTTGATGCAAAGAAATTTATCTATAACAAATACAGGAATAACTGTTTGACTAAACAATTTTATCACATGTACATATTTCATTCAGTATTTATTTAGCAACAAGGGTTATTTTTTGTGTACTTTTTGAAAAGTATTCTCACCATAGCGCAGAATGTCGCGGGTCGGCAACAGCCACCGACAAAAAAAAGGGGGCCGGTTATTCACCGGTCCCCTGCTCAATTGATTTGCTGCTGATACTGCTATATCTCCGTGACGGTAATTGCCTGCTGCGGGCAGTTCTCAACGCAGGTCAGGCAGCTGATGCACTCGGACATGTTCTCCGGCTCGGACTTTTCGCTTGCCATCTTGAACACGCCCTGGGGGCATACGTTCACGCAGGCGCCGTCGCCGTCGCACTTTGCCTTGTCCACTGTTACCATATACATGTGTCTGTTTTCCTCCTTCGACAAAAATATGAATCCATCCAGCGAAGTGACATATTACCACTCCGAAGTTTAAAATCAAGTGAGAAATAAGAAAAAAGGGGCCCACCCTTGCGGTGTGGACCCTTGTCAAGTAACTATCGGTTTTTATTAATGCTCCAGCTCGATCCCCGCTGTTTCTTCCCTGACCGTGATCGCGATCTTGTAGAGCAGGGTCAGCACCAGGAACCCGATCGCCCAGATGCCGATGGTGATCAGGGTCTCCGGCTGAGTGGGCCAGTAGGGATGCACTTCCTCAAAGGGGTTCGGCACGAAACCGCCGATGATCAGACCGAAACCCTTGTCGATCCAGAGGGAGACGAAGAGCATGATGCACGCAAGCGCCAGGGCCGCCTCGCTCTTCCGTATCTTCGGGACCCAGAGCATGAACAGCGAAATCGCCGCAAAGATCGTTGAGACCCACATGAGCGGAACCAGTTCCGTATGCCCGTCAAGCCCGGAATACAGATAGAGTAAGGAACTCCTATGACTGGGAATGCCGCTGTAGAATGCGGTGAAGAACTCCAGTCCCAGGAAAAAGACGTTCGCGAACATGGCATACGACACGATCTTGCCCACTGCCTGGATGGCCTCCTTGCCTGCATCGAACTTGCTGATCTTCCGCACGATCAATGCCAGAATGATCAGGAGCGCCGGACCGGCGGCAAAGGCCGAGGCCAGGAACCGCGCTGCCATGATCGCGCTGAGCCAGAAATGACGCCCCGGGATACCGGCATAGAGAAATGCCGTGACCGTATGGATGCTGATCGCCCAGGGGATCGAGAGATAGATGAAAAATTTTATCCACTTCGGCGGGGCAATCCCCTTCCGGTCGGAGCCGAGGGTGACCCAGCCGACCAGGAGGTTTATAAAGAGGTAACCGTTCAGCACGACCGTGTCCCAGAACACCATTGCGGTCGGCGTGGGGTGCAGAAATATGTTCATGACCCTCATGGGCTGTCCCATGTCCGACAGGATGAACAGCATGCACATGACCACCGCCGAAATGGCGAGGAACTCACCAAGGATCACGATCTTCCCGAACGTCTTATAATCGTGCAGATAATAGGGTATCACGAGCATTACGGCCGAGGCCGCAACGCCGACCAGGAACGTGAACTGACCGATATACAGGCCCCAGGTCACGTCCCGGTGCATGCCGGTGAGTCCCAATCCGTATGAGAACTGATGGAGGTAGTTGATCACCCCAACCGTAGCCAGGACGCCGAGAAACAGGATCCATGCCCAGTATTTTTTACTTCCCACCAATGCCTTCTCAAGCATGTTCGCTCCCTCCTACGATGTAATAAATCCCCGGGCCGGTACCCAGGTCGGATTTTCGCCGGATCGTGTACTGGTTCTCGACGATCTTCCGGACCTCGGAGTTGGGGTCTTCCAGATCGCCGAAGAGCAGGCCGCCTTTGGGCGCGGCTTCGACACATGCCGGCAGTTTCCCCACCGCAAGCCGCTCGGTGCAGAAGGTGCATTTTTCCACCACGCCTATCGCCCGGGTCGGGTAGTGCCTGTTCATGGTCTCGGGCTTGATGGCCGGCCGGGGGTCCCTCCAGTTAAAGCTCCGGGCCCCGTAAGGACACGCAGCCATGCAGAAGCGGCATCCGATGCAGCGATGCTCGTCCTGCATGGTGATCCCGTCCGGGAGTTTGAAAGTCGCCTGCGTGGGGCAGACCCGGACACAGGGGGGGTTGTCACAGTGGTTGCACGCGACGATGAACTTCATGTCCTTCACGTGCTCGCTCATGTACTTGTTTTCCTGGCCCGGGAACGCGTGTTCGTACGGCGCTGTCCAGATCCATTTTATCTCGTCCTTCTTGTTGACGGTGCCATCGGCGTTCCGGAAGTCGGGAACGTTGTGCGTCAGGTGGCAGGCATCAATGACCTTCTTGATGTCATCCTCGGTCTTGAACTTGCTCATATCCACGACCATGGCCCAGCGCTTCGCAAGCAGCGCTTCCTTGTTCTTGTCCACCTGCTCCGGACCCAGACCTTTTACCCAGAGATTATGGGTGGCTGATGCAGCCGTTGCGCCGAGTCCCAGAACGGAGGAGATACCGGCTATTTTGAGGAATTGTCTCCTGTCCATGCTCATGATTTGTTCTCCTCCTTTTCCACCGGTGCTATATGGCAGTTCCAGCAATACGGTTGAACCGCCATGTAGTTGTGACATTCGTCGCAGAATTTCTTTTTATTGGAATGGCAGACCATGCAGCCGTTCTGGATGCTCATGTTGAACCGTTTGTGGTTCGAGTTGCTCAGGTAACCCCGGTTGTCCTGACGCACCACCATATCCCGCCAGTCGTTCAGGAGCTGCATGTGGTCGGCCCGCATGAACTCTTTGGACTCCACGCACTCCTTCTTGCCATACTGTTTCTCCCATTCCTGGATCGCGGGCGTGTCCACCTTCGGGTCGGGCTTGGCATTCACCCTCCCGATATTGTAATAAAACGGGAAAGCCGCAATTGCCACGAACACCAGGATCCCAATGAATATTTTACCGACGTCATAGAGTTTCATTAGGCTTTATCCTCCTTCGCTTCGACTCCTGGAAGAGGTTCACCGCGCATGTTGGTCGTTCTTTCCTTCTCGCCCGTCATGATCATGGCATTCGCCACGAGCTCATGAATGCCGGTCACCTTTACCCCCGGGACCCAGTAGTCCATGAGCGGCGGAAGCGTCGCACGGTCGATGGCGCAGATATTCGCAAGCATGTTCACCCCATAGTGTTCATGCACGAACTTGACGGCATTCGCGCGGGGGAAGCCGCCCTTCATGCGGAGGTCCAGGTCCTCCGAGGCGTTCAGACCGGAGCCGCTGCCGCAGCAGAAGGTCTTTTCTCTGATCGTGTCTTCCGGCATCTCATAAAAGTGGTTGCAGACCTTGTTAATGATATATCGCGGCTCCTCGAGGATGCCCATGCCGCGCGCCGTGTTACAGGAATCGTGGAACGTCACCTTGAGATTGTCGTTCCTCTTCGGGTCGAGCTTGAGTTTGTTGTTCCTGATCAGATCGGCGGTAAATTCAGCGACATGAACCATCTTCATGGACCTGGTATTTTCAAAGACCGTTCCGGTGATCGGCGATTTCGGGACTTCCAGAAAATCCGCCGGGCCGTTCCACGTGTCCATGTACTGGGTCAGAACGCGCCACATGTGTCCGCATTCCCCGCCGAGGATCCACTTCACGCCGAGCCGCTTGGCCTCCGCGTAGATCTTGGAATTGAGCCTTTTCGCCATCTCATTGGACGTGAAAAACCCGAAATTGCCGCCCTCGGAGGCGTATGTGCTCCACGTATAGTCGAGCCCCAGTTCTTCGAACAACATCATGTATCCCATTGCGGTATAGGTCCCCGGGTCGGCGAACAGGTCTCCTGAAGGAGTCACGAACAGGATCTCGGCGCCTTTCCGGTTGAACGTCGGCTTTATCTTTTTGCCGGTGATGGTCTCGATGTCGTCGAGCATATACTCGATATTGCTCGTGATCGCATGGGGTTCGAGACCCAGGTGGTTCCCCTTCATGTAGCAGTTCGCCACCGGACCTGCGATCCATTCGATATTCAATCCCAGGAGATTCAAAAGCTCACGGCCGATGATGGTTATCTCCGCCTGGTCGATGCCGTACGGGCAGAAGACCGAACAGCGTCGGCACTCGGTGCACTGGAAAAAGTAGTACCACCACTCCTTCAGCACATCCAGCGTGAGCTCGCGCGCGCCGGCCATTTTGCCGAAGAGCTTGCCGGCAAGGGTGAATTCTTTTCTATAGACCGACCTGATCAGCTCGGCCCTGAGCACCGGCATGTTCTTTGGGTCGCCCGTGCCGATAAAGAAGTGGCATTTGTCCGCGCATGCGCCGCAGCGCACGCAGATGTCCATGAAGAGCCGGAACGACCGGTATTTTTCGAGCCGCTCGGCGATCCCCTTCAGCAGAATCTCTTTCCAGTCCGCGGGGAGCTTCCAGTCCGCGTCCATGGGTCTCCAGTCCCGCGGGTTCGGAAAGCTGATGGTCTCGAGGCTTTTCGGCTTCGCTCCATGACAGAACATCCCTTCTTTTAACACGACGGGCGTGTCCATCCACCCCGTCTTCGGCGGCGCGTAATCTATCTTCGACAGCTCTTCTGGCTTCGGAAGTTTTGCCATGATTACTCCTTTTCTACCGGCAGGCCGGCTTTTTTCATTTTGTCCCTGAACTCGTCCTCATACTCGGCATAGGTGTGGACATGGACCGGATAGTTCCAGGGATTGATGTGCCTCTTCGCGCGGTTATTGTTCGCCAGATTGCGGGTTGGGCTCATGAAGACGCCTGCCATATGGACCAGCTTGCTGAACGGAAAATAGGCGAACAGGGTGCAGATGAGGAACAGGTGGATGTAGAAGATCGCCCCGATCTTTCCGAGCACGGTCGGGTCCGGCTTAAAGCTTACTAAGGACATGGTGATGATCTTGACGCTGATGATGTCCGTCTTATAGAAATATCTCATGAGCACGCCGGTCAATGCAATGCCGAAGATGAGGAAGAGCGGGAAGTAATCTGCGATGAGCGAAATGTACCGTACCTGCGAAAGGGCCGCCCTCCTGATGAAAAGATAGGTGACCGCCGCCAGGAGCACTAGGTCGGTCAGGTACAAAAGCGGCGTTCCCACCTGGAGGAAGCTGTCCAGCGCCGAAATCGTCTGGATCGCCTCGGGCACCGGCGTCATAAAGAACCGCAGGTGTCTGATAAGAATGAGGAGGAATGAATAGTGGAATGCCATGCCTGCGAGCCAGAGCCACTTTGCCTCTCCGTAGGTGAGCCTGGCCCCGTCCTGCATTTGCGTTTTCAAGTTCCGGAAGAGCGATCGGAAGAAGAACACTTCCAGGGCCATCCTTCCGAGAACACCGAGCATGCCCGAGGGATTTTCGAGCTTGCTCTGTTTGATCCAGGGAAGCGATTTCTGCTGTCCGCAGGTCGTGGGGATTCGGAACGGCACGGGTGAGCTGCCCCACTTCAGGACGCGGAAGATAATGCCGCCGATAAAGAGGAGGACCGCCAGATAGGGGATCACGATCCCGAAGACATACTGCGCGTTCAACACCGTCACTCCCGCGTAGGCAATCAGTACAAGGAGCAGTACTGCGATGAAAGAAAATAAGGCTTTCATGTCGTTACCTCTCTTCGTTTAGTTACGTAATGTCAAAACCTTTCACCGCAGAGGACACAGAGAAAGGCTTAAATCTCAGGGTTAAATCCTAAAAATTGATTTTGATGTTGACACCTTCGCGACCTTCGTTTATGGCCGCGTTCTGGCGACAGCAGGCTACGCCTTCGCGGTTTGAGCGGACCTGCCTCATGGTTACTAGTCCTGACCATCAACGATAATACGCGCCTGCTGCAAGAGCCTGAAGGTCATGTTGGTAGCTTCCTTCGCCTTGAGCTCGTAGATCTTTTCCCGGCACGTCATGTAGATATCGAAGGAGAAAAGGGCCAGATCGTCGATTGCCGAATCAAAGGACGCCAGTTCCTCGATCATCCGTTGCTGCTGCAAGACTTCGCTCCCGAGCTCCTGACGCACGATCCGCTTGAGCTGGAAGATGAAGGTGACCGCCTCGGACGGCGAAAACTCCTGGATCGCCCGGATCCTGACAATTCCGTCAAGATGCGTCTTAACGGTATCAGGGATCATCCCCTGCAGCAGCGCATCGAACAGGCCGTCCAGTCCCTCTGCGAGGGTGTAGCCTACCGGGTTCGCGAACTGTGCCTTTTTCTTCTTCAAAAAACCGGAGGTATTCTCCGGGTACGTGTCCGCGACCGCATCGAACCATTTCTTCAGGATCGCGGGTTTCTTTTTCATCAAATGCTGTTTGAGGTCCATGTTCATCATCAATGACCAATCCGGGGAAAATAGGACCCTGCAGCAATCGCCGCAGGGCTTCATCTGTTAGAAGAACAGCAGGTGCTTCACCGACTCCATCTCCTTCTGAATATCCGCGAAAGAAACGAACTTGGTGCTGATGTCCGCGCCGCCGATATCATCGGCGTCTTTGATCATCTGGTCCTCTTTCAGGCCGAGGCGCTCCATGTCCTCCTTGCAGACCCAGATCGGCACATCCACCTGAAGGGAACTCTTGATGTGGCTTTCGGTGCTGGTCACTCCGTAGATCTTCATGGCCGGCTGGTTTTTCACCGCGTTCAGAACACCGTCGCCGACGAACACAACGGTCGGGACGACTGAATCGCCTTCATCCATGTAGATCTCAGCGGTCTGGCTTGAGATCGCATGGGTGAGCGCCAGGCGGGGGTTCTCGCTCTTGTAGGGTGGTCTCTGAACAACGAACAGTAATTTTACGGCGCCCATTTACTCACCTCCGATATGAAGCAACTTGTCGGTCTTGACGGTCTTTGCCAGGTACCAGTCCATGCTGGCGCGTTTCATCCCTGCGGGGACATCTTCCTTGTGATATCCCCGGGCCTCGGCGCACGCCTCGCACACGGTGATCTCCATGCCCTTGCCGATCAGCTCCATCATCTTTTTTTCATTATGCGAATAATCCTTGAACGGCTTTTGCCCCTTCTTGGCCATCATCACCGCGTTGCCGGACAGCCACATATTGACCTTGTGGCCCTTTGCGATCGCGGCCTCGGCAAGCCTGAACGAAAAGTCAAGTGACATCGAGCCGACCAGCGAGGGGAACACTCCCAGTGTTAATTCTCCCATAATCTCCTCCTTCGTTAATGCAGACACGAAATCCGAATGCCTGAATCCTAAACAAATCGATACTGACTTTTAATTTGAGACTTTGATATTGTTTGGGATTTCGAATTTCGATATTAGAATTTGTCCCTTACAGCCAGGCCGTCTTCTCATAGTCGTTCATAATGAGATCGACTATATCACCGTAGCTGATGACCTTCACCTTGGCGTTCACATTCGCCGCGGTATACCCTCTGATCTCAAGATCATCGGCCAAAACGTAGTAACTTGCTCCTGCCTTGGAAAGCACGGATGAATCTTTGCCATTCTCCTTGACCACGGCATGATAAACGCCGTTGCCAACGAGGACCACCCCCATTTTGTCGGCCTTCAATCGTTCAAAGCTGTCTTCGGTCCTTCTCCAGTCGCTTAGAAATACTGCTAATTTCATCGTATCACCTCCCTGAGACATCATGAAAATAAAAAACAGGGGATAAGTTATTCAATTATCCCCTTCGGTTGACGTCTGCTATCGCATTAGATCTCGGTCACCGTGATCGCCTGCTGCGGGCAGTTCTCCACGCAGGTCAGGCAGTTGATGCACTCGGACATGTTCACCGGCTCGGACTTGCCGTTCTCCAGTTTGAACACCTGCTGGGGGCAGGCATCCACACAAACGCCGTCGCCGTCGCACTTTGCCTTGTCCACTGTTACCATATACATGATTACGCGTACCTCCTTCTGTCAAGTCATACTGCACTCTTCGGCGCACCCTGATCCTTCGTTGGACGGAAACACCCGGCGCGTCACACGTGGTCGCGGCCTTCCGCGCACGGACAGTATGCGAACGTCACGCGGTGCCAGCACGTCGCGAAACAAAAAAACGGATCTGACTAAACGCAGCCTGTCGGCTTCGGCAGACCGGCGATCTTGCACGCCTGCTTTGCCGGGCCGCCCGGATACAGCTCATAGAGATACTTGGTGTTGCCCTTGTCAGCCCCGAGCTTTTTGCCGATCTCTTTGACCAGGATCTTGATCATCGGCGCGATCTGATACTGTTTGTAGTATTCGCGGAGGAAATTCACGACTTCCCAGTGCTGTTCGGTCATATCGATACCCTCGACCTGCGCGAAGTAATTCGCCACATCCATATTCCAGTCATCCAGGTTCGCTAAAAAGCCATCCTCGTCCACTTCGATCGTCTTTCCTTTTACGTCAACTGTTGCCATTGTTGTTTCCCCTTTCGTTCATTAAAATATTCGGGCGCTGCATCAGCGTCCGTCTCTTTATCATTGCCGGTTCAGCAACCGGCAGTTACGCGTTTATCCCGACAATCGCTATTGTTTCTTTTTTACTTTAATAAAATATAAGCGGCCATGGCGATCCATGAAGCTCCTTGGCTCTCCTGATGACCGGTGTGTCCTCCAATCATAACTCAGGATCACATCATCATAATCTTCCCCGGCGATCATATCCGAGGCCTCTTTGGAAAGCTCCCGGCTTGCAAGATCAAGGGCCTGCAACATCACTTCCCCCACGTTCCTGCTCGTGGGATCAACGATATACAGAGCGCCACACGAACCGCATTTGCCGCCGAGGATCCGCTCCATCGGGCTTATCTTGATCTCGGCCGGCCGTGCGAACCTGCTGCGGCAAAACGGACAGACCGGCTCGACACCTTCCCTTGCTTCTGTCCTCAAATGGAAACCCGCCTCCTACGCCGCCTGCCTGCTTTTCCGGTATTCGTGGGCCTTTTTAACCAGAGCCTCGGACCACTCCGGCGTACCGAGCGCATGGAGATGAGTGTACGCGGCAAGCACATTTTTATACACTATCCCGTCGCTCTTGCCGTCTATCCCGTGACCGCGGGTCATATGATACGCCATCGGTTGCAGCTCGGCACCGATCACCGGACGGGAATAGTGGAATTCATGGCCTTTTATTATAACACCCTTGTCAAGGAACGGACTTTCGATCCCTGTTTCCAAAACAGTATACCCATGCGCCTGCGGCCTTTTTTCGAGAACAAAGTCGATCGGCAGAACCGACGTCATGGGATAGCTCTTTTCATTGACCGTCAGGCTCCTGCCGAGATAAATAAGACCGCCGCACTCGGCATATATGGGAAGCCCGTCTTCTGCCGCGGCCTTGACCGATCTGCAAAAATTTTCGTTCGCGGCCAATTCCGCGGCCTGCGTCTCGGGAAAGCCTCCGCCTATATAAAGGGCGTCTATATCAGGGAGCGACCTGTCATGAAGTGCGTTGATCTCCCTGAGGAAGGCTCCGTGCTGTTCAAGCGCCTCCAAATTATCAGGATAGTAGAACTGAAACGCGGTATCCCTGATAACTCCGATCACTGCGCGTTCTTTTTCTCCCGAAAACCGGTCCGGAGAAACAACGGCTGCCGGGACATCCAGTTCCGGCGCATCACAGATGATCTCCCATAACCCGGGGAGATCAAGATATTTTTCCGCTGCTGCTGCTGAAGCGCTGATCGCCTGATCGACTTCAGGATGCTCATGGAACGGTGTGAGACCCATGTGACGTTCGGGGAATTCACCGTTCCTCTGCCGGGGCATCGCGCCGACGACCGCAATGCCGCTGCTCTGTTCAATGGACTTCCTGATCACCGACTCGTGCCTGCCGGGCGATACATTGTTCAGAATGATCCCCCTGATGTCGACTTCGGGATCATACGTCCGGCATCCCAGGACAACGGCCCCGATGGTGCTTGAGGCCTTGGTGCAATCCACGATAAGGAGGACAGGCGTTTTGAGCAGTTTTGCTAATCGCGCCGTGCTGTAGCGCCCGGATTCGTCAATGCCGTCAAAGAGGCCCCGGTTGCCCTCGATCAATGCCGCATCAGCGCCATTGGTATGCTGCTGAAAAGAGCGGAGGATGCTTTCTCCCTCCATCATGAAGAGATCCAGATTGTAGCACGGCCTGCCTGCCGCCTTACCAAGCCATCCCGCGTCAATAAAATCAGGGCCTTTTTTAAAGACCGCTACCTGTCTGCCCTGTCTGCGCCACGCAGCGGTGATGCCGATCGCGATGGTAGTCTTGCCCAGTCCCCCCCGTGTTGCGGAAACGACCAGCCTCGGGATCTTCCGCATGAGCGCGTTATGATTGAGGATTGGCCGAACCTTCCGTGTGCGGGATCTCAACAGCCGTGCCGCCGAAATACGAGTACACCAGCTTGCCGCCGTCAATGAGCACACGAAGCGCCGCTTTTGTCTCGGCCTGGGTCGCGCCTTCAGCCTCCATGGCGTTGCTGATGTCCTTGGGCTTCAGTTTCTTTTTCCCCTGGCTCTTCTCCACCAGGGCATACACTTTTTTCTGCAGTTCTTCGGCATCCATATTCATCCCCTCCATTAGGTTGTTCAGGTCATAGAAAAACCGGCCCCTGTATCTTCCCGGGGCCGGTATGACAGTATCCTGCTATTCCCACTTGAAGGTCGGGGTCATTCTGAACGTGTCACGCGCAAAGGTGAAGTCATCGATGTGCTGATACGTGAACGGTATCCCGGTCAACTTGAAGAAACGCTCCCAGCCGATACGCTCGATCCACTCGCCCACGCGCTCGTGCATATGCGCATCCTTGGCATAGACCTCGACCAGGTGCTTCACTGCCTGCACGACCTCGGGCCAGCGCGGCGGATTGTTGGGGAGGAACGGGATGGCCAGCTTGGACATGCGGGGAACGCCGCGTGCGTTCGAAACTTTGCCACCCACATAGATGGAGATACCGTCGCCGTGCGCATCTGCGAGCGGCATCGCGGGACACATGGTGTAGCAGTTGCCGCAGTACATGCAGCGCTCTTCCTTGATCTTCACCGACTTTGCAGCCGGGTTCGGGGCAATAGCGCCGGTCGGGCAGGATGCGATGGTCGTGGGGATCTCGCACTGATTGCCTATCAAGGACTCGTTCACCTTCGGCGGCTTGCGATGAATGCCGAGGATGGAAATATCGGAGCAGTGTACCGCTCCGCACATATTCAGACAGCAGGCGAGCGCGATCCTGACCCTCGCCGGAAGCGTCTTCGTGGTAAAGTACTCGTGGAGCTCATCCATCACGGCCTTCACGACTCCCGAGGCGTCAGTGGCCGGCGTGTGACAATGGACCCAGCCCTGGGTGTGCACTACGTTGCTGATGCCGTACCCGATGCCGCCGACCAGATGGCCGCGTTTCTTGAGTTCTGCCTGGAGAGGATCTAAATTAGCCTTGTCCGGGAAGAACTCGACGTTGTTCCGCGTGGTGAAGCGAAGATGTCCGCCGCTGAACTTCTCGGCAAGATCGCATATTTCGCGGATAAAATCGGTGCTCACCAGACGGGGTGATGCCATACGCACGGTATAGAGTTCGTCGCCGGTCTCGGAAACGTGCTTCATGGCGCCCTTATTGATTATTTCGTGGTACTTCCATTTCCCGTAGTTCTTCGTGATCACGGGAGGCAAAAATTTGCTAAAGTGAGGAGCTCCAATATCGGTTATTCTCTTCGGTTTGTCAGCCATTCTAAGTTATCCTCCTTAAGTTATTTCACGTCTTCCGCGGACCAGAATACGTACGGGTTCGACCTGGGGGCTTTCACCATCTGCGCCACGGGCGGCAGACCGGTTGATTCGAGCATGGACCGCATTCCCATGCGGTCGACGAGTTCGCCGATACGCTCGCGGTTCTTGCCGTGCTCATCCCACCACTCCCACAACTTGCGAATGAGGTCTTCCAGGTTATCGTACGGTTTCTCGAGCTTCATGAAGGGGACAATGACCCAGCTCATGAGAGCGCCGGTCACGATCGGGGCCTTGCCGCCGAGCATGATCGTCGCGCCTTTTTCCTTGCCCGGGCGCAGCGCCTTTGGCATCCGGTTGATGCAGTTCATGCAGCGGCTGCAATCCTTCCCGTTGATCTTGAGCGCGGAGCCATCAAAGCTCATGCACTTGGTCGGACACATATCGATGACCTCGGACTGGATGTTCATTTCCGAGGCATACTTCTTCACCTCTGCCTGATCGATCCGGATGGAGTCTCTCCAGGTGCCGATGATGGACATGTCGGCGCGGGCGATCGCAGCGACGCAGTCGTTGGCGCAACCGGCAACCTTGATCTTGAACTTGTAAGGGAACGCGGGACGATGAAGCTCATCCTGGAACTTATGCGTGAGGACGTCGCAGATTTCCATCGTGTCTATGTTGGCAAATTCGCAACGGGACATACCCGCGCAGCAGCTCGGGGTACGGAGGCAGGAGCCGGAACCGCCGAGGTCCCAGCCCTTTGCAGTTGTTTCCGCGAAGATGGCCTCAAGCTTATCGGTCTGGGTGCCGAGGAGGACCAGGTCGCCCGTCGAACCATGCATGTTGGTCAGGCCGCTTCCATATTTGTCCCATATGTCCATCAGTTCACGAAGTGCGCTGGAAGTGTAATAGAAACCGGAAGGCTGATTAATACGGACGGTGTGAAAGTGCGCGACTCCCGGGTATTCCTCGGGCAGATCGCAGTAGCGGCCGATGACGCCGCCGCCGTAACCGAGCACGCCCACGATGCCGCCGTGCTTCCAGTGGGTAACCTTATCACGGTATGATCGCTCAAGGATGTTAAGCAGATCTTTTGCCGTATTACTTTTCACGGCAGCCTTCTTGATCTCTTTCACGAAACTAGGCCATGCGCCCTTTTCCAGATCGTCAAGCATTGGTGTCTTGCCATCTTTGCTCATTTAGGAAATCCTCCTTATAGAATTTTCTGGCTAACTTAAAGATTCGTTCAAAGTCATCGGATCGGAACCATGCTTCAATAAAACGGAATACGCTCAGCGGAATCCATAACGCTCTGCAACCTGCGGGATACGGTTTATGTTATTCGGAGTGATGTCCCCCTTTCAAAATAAAATGAAAAAAAATAGTGCGAACCTGATGGATTGATATGGAAATATTATCGTTCAAGACTTGACGTGCGACGTATAATAATGTTGAGACATGAGATTGTATGGGTAGTTACTCTTTTAGTCAAATAAATAATACTAATTGAACCATAATCGAAAATAATTTGCAATGCTTCGAAGATACTATTTCAATTATTAAGTAGTCTATAGTTGCAATTATGGTTAAACTGAAATACTGAGAAGCTGACAATGGATGCAATATGGCGGCCACCAGCATGTTCGCAATAAAAAAAATAAACTATTTAAATAATAAAAAGTTAGACGTCATGATAACTTAATCCATAATAGTGTTTTATGGTACAATCACCAAAACATAATATTGATAAAATTACAATAAATTGTTTTTACATAATAATAATGCAAAAGAAGCATGTTTTGGTCATTTTACCAATATGGTCATCTCCATCGTTCATCCGTGTGTTCATCCGTGCGTTGACTCTGCTGATGAGTTCTGCTACCATGATACTGCTCTTTCCTCGATTACGGAGAAAAATATGGTCAAAGCAAAAGTAACCTTGCTGAACAATATGCAGTTTACGGGAACAGCATCGTCAGGTCATACCCTGATCATGGATGCGGACGATCAATCAGGCGGTCACAACGCGGGCTTCAGACCCATGGAACTTCTCCTCGTGAGCTTCGGCGGTTGCACGGGTATGGATCTTATCTCCATTCTCGAGAAGAAGCGGCAGCCGGTCACCGGTCTCGAGATCAATGTCACCGGAGAAAGGTCGGACACGGCTCCGAAGATATACAAAGAGGTCCACATTGAATATGTGGTGAAAGGCAGAGATGTGGAAAAGAGGGCCGTCGAACGCGCCATCCACCTCTCGCTGGAAAAGTATTGTTCTGTAGGCGCAACGCTTGCCAAGGCAGGGACCATCACGCACAGCTACAGGATCGTGGAGTAGGTTCCTGTCCCTTTTCCATTTTCAAACTCTGCGCTGAACTCCGAACTATTTTTATGCCATGACGCCGGCTCACCACTCCAGGCTCAGGAGGGCGAGGATGCCCGAGGCGATAATGATGCCGCCGGAGATGAAGTTCACCCAGCGAAGCTGATGGGAGTGGAACCGTCTGCGGAAAATGCTGAAAATGCCCACCAGGAATACCCACCAAAGCGCCGAACCGAGGAAGACGCCGAGGATAAGGGCGCCCGAGGAAAAAAAACTTCCCTTCACTCCGGCGAGTCCGAATCCGGCAAAGACCGCAGCAAAGGAGAAGATCGTCATGGGGTTGGTCAAGGTCAGAAAAAAAGTGGAGGAATACATGCCGGCGAATTTTTTGAGGGTCTTGGGGTAATCGAGTTTCGCGGCCGGTGCAGCAACCAGCGCCTTAACGCCCAGAAAGCACAAGAGCGACCCGCCCACGAGCCTGAGGAGCACGTTGTGGCCGATGAGAAAGTCCGACACAAGTGTCAGGCCGAAAGCAGCCACAAAACCGTAGATGGCGTCGGCCGTCGCCGCGCCCATACCGGAAAAGAACCCGGCCCTCCTGCCGAACATGAGCGTGCGGCGGGCGCAGAGGATGCCGATGGGGCCGACCGGGGCCGCGATGACGAAACCAATAATGAGTCCTTTGAGAAAAAAAGTCGTTTCCATACCGAAAAAGTTGGGACTATTCTACCCTGCGGCAGTTACTTTGACAACGGAATTTTCCACATTCCCCAAAGGATGCATCTCAATCAGTTGATCTCAGGCCATCAGAGAGTGCGGGACCGTCATCGGGTCAAGGACCAATAAGCGATTCACAGGCTCTCCGGTCAAAAGTGAAGCATTCAAGCACTGAACCTGCCGTGTGATCCGGCAGTACTCTTATACAGTCTCTTAACGGCTCAGTGAAGTGAAACTACTTCGGGACGAAGTCATGGCGCTCAAATCGACCGTATTCAAAGCAGAGCTGCAGATATCAGACACCTGCCGCGGCTACTATCATGACCACAGCCTTACCATCGCCCGCCATCCATCCGAGAATGACGAGCGCATGATGCTGCGGCTTTTGGCCTTCGCCCTGCACGCGAATGAGTCGCTGGTCTTCGGCGACAGCATCGGAAACGAGGATGAGCCCTCACTCTGGCAAAAGGACCTTACCGGCGCGATCGGGGTCTGGATCGATGTGGGCCAGCCTGATGAAAAAAGGATCCGCAGGGCCTGCGGACGCGCGGAACAGGTATTCATTTATACCTACGGCGGCCACGGCGTCGAAGTGTGGTGGGGCCAGATCCGTCAAAATCTCGAACGCTTCGGAAACCTGACCGTGATAGCGCTGCCCGCACATACCCTCTCAGCACTTGCCGGGATGGCGAAGCGCGGCATGAAGCTGCAATTCACCATACAAGAGCGGCAAATCTGGGTGACTGACGACGTGAAGACGGTGCATCTGGACCTGACCGGTGCAGAGCTCCTGTCAAGTTCTCCGTAGTTCCGAGCAGCTGACTTTATGCGTTATGGATCCCGGGCAGTCTGCTCACCGCCGGGTGACCAGCAACGTGCGCCGTTCGCCGTTCTCCGCCGCCTGCTTCACCTGGGTCCCGCACCCCTCGCCGTACACCAGCTCGATCGTCTCGACAAAGCCGGGGCTCAGACTGCGCGAACCCCGCGCTTTCCGGGTATTGCAGTTGAACTGAAAGGCATCGCTGATCACGGCCAGGACCTCTTTGCCTTCCGAGAAGTGCAGAGGCCAGAGCAGGCAGACCTTCGGCTTCACCTGCTCCAGCGGCAGACCGAGCGCCGCTGCGACGGTGTGCAGGGAGCAGTGCAGCCGGTGATGGGACCGGTAGGCGAAAAGACAGAGTCCGTCCTCGTTCGTGTCGATGGAAAAAAGCCCGGGTTCCTCTTCCTCGAACACGTTGTCGTATCCTCCCGCGGTCAGGAGATGGGGGCAGAACGCGGCGACCTCGGGCAGGACCTTGATGATCCGCTTGACCTCCGCGGTGGTGACGCAGACCTCGTACGAGGAGCAGCAGCACCGCTCGCCCCTGGCGCAGCCGTTGCATCGGTTCTCGAGCGACAGGAGCGACTCGACGTCGACCTCCACACTGCTGCGATGATGCTGCTGCGGCCTTTTCTTGCGGCTCTTTTCCGGACCGTTCGATCTCATAGGAGTTATGGAAGCGGGGTCGGCATCATGCTGAGTTCAGGGACAGGGGGGCTCACTTCTTGTTTTTAAGAATATCCAGTTCCTTCTTCAACGTGTCGATCTGGACCTGCAGTTCGATCAGGCGATCCGCGATGGGATCGGGAATATTGATGTGGTCCATCAACGCCTCGTCGGCCACGCGCTCATCCTTGATCCTGACAATTCTCCCCGGTATCCCGACCACGGTTGAATGGTCCGGCACATCCTGAAGCACAACCGAGTTCGCGCCGATCTTCACGTAATCGCCGATCCTGATGGGGCCAAGCACCTTGGAGCCCGCGCCCACGACCACGTGGCTGCCGATCGTGGGATGGCGTTTGCCCCTCTGTTTCCCCGTCCCGCCGAGGGTCACGCCCTGAAACAGGGTGACGTTGTCGCCGATCTCGGTGGTCTCGCCGATCACCACGCCCATACCGTGGTCGATGAACAGGGCTGAACCGATGACGGCCCCCGGATGGATCTCGATGCCGGTGAGGAGCCTCGCAAACTGCGACAATGCACGGGGGAAAAAAGGAACGCGCTTTCTGCTCAACCAGTGCGCGAACCGGTAAAAGAGGAGCGCATGGAAGCCGGCATAGGTAAGGAAAACCTCGACCCTGCTCGTGGCTGCCGGGTCCATGGAGAGCGCCGCGTTAAAGTCTTTTTTTATTTTTTGAAAGGTTTCGAGCATCCCTGGTTTCGAATTGCCGAAATACGTGCCTGGTTTGGTTTTTGGCTTCTGCTCAGCGATCTGCAATCCGAACTCCGCAATCGCTGGCCCTATTCTCTCAGCCATCCCGGCGGAATGCCCGCCTTCCGCGCCTGCTCCGGGATATCAACGTTGATATCCTTTCTGGCATCGTCAATCTCCTTCTGCACATCCTTCATCTCCTGCTCAACCTTGTCCGCCTCGATGCGTTCATCAAGCCTGCCGGACGCCGGACCTCCCCAACTCCGAATCAGTTCGTCTCTTCGCCCGACGAGTTCCTGGTATCGTTTTTCAGAGTCTGCAAGCCGCTCCCTCGCATCCCTCATGCGCTGCTGCCATGCGGCTTTAGCCGCAGCATCTGCAGCCTCGGATGCAGCTTCCGATGGATAGCCTGACTCCTGGGGCTTATTCTGCCCTTGATCAATGTCTTCCTCTGTCGGCTGTCTTAATTTTATCGCCTTATCGCGGTATTTCTTCGGGACCTTACCCAGACCATCGGTGATATGAACAACGCCCTTTGAATCGGTCCATTGATAGAGGAAGCTTTTTTTGAGTTCCTTGTCCTCGGTCGGCGCCTGCTGGCCGGTTTGAGCATGGACCGTGAGTGCAAAGCTCATCAGCATCAGTATGAAAAGAAGACTTTTCGACATAGATCACTCTACCTTCCTGATCAAGGCCACGGCATACGCTGCCATGCCCTCGTCCCTTCCCGCGAAGCCGAGTCCCTCGGTCGTCGTGGCCTTCACGTTGACGGCGGACCGGTCCACCTTGATCGCCTCGGCGATGTTCGTGACCATGGCGGGGATATGCGGCGCCATCTTCGGCTTTTCTGCGACGATGGTCGCATCAACGTTGTGCACCCGGAACCCGGCCTCGGCAAGCAGCCGCCGCACCTCTTCGAGGAGCATGAGGCTTGAGATGTCCTTGTATATCGGCGCCGTGTCGGGGAAGTGCCTGCCGATGTCCCCGAGACCGGCTGCGCCGAGCATCGCATCGCAGATTGCGTGGAGCAGCACGTCCGCGTCCGAGTGCCCGAACAGCCCCTTTTCACAGGGAATGTCCACGCCGCCGAGCATCAGTTTCCTGCCCGCTACAAGGCGGTGGACGTCATAGCCGGTTCCAATCCTCATCATTGCCTTCTCTTCAGGATCTCCTCCGCGAGGATCAGGTCCTCGGGCGTGGTGATCTTGATGTTCTCGTAGCTCCCCATGATCACCCGCACCGTGCCGCCCGTCCGCTCCACGAGCGTGGCATCGTCGGTCCCGAACATTTTCAGCTTGTATGATTCCTCGTAAGCGCGCCTGAGTATCTTGACCGGAAAGGCCTGCGGCGTCTGGATCGCCCAGAGACTCCCCCGCTCCAGCGTGCGGCGCACGATCTTGTTCTCATCCACTTCCTTGATCGTGTCCTTGATCGGCACGCCCACGGCGATGCATTCGCCTTTTTTCGCGAGATCGACGGCTTCCCTGATCATTTCAGGTGACACAAAGGGCCGTACGCCGTCATGAACGAGCACGACTGCCGTGTCCTTCCCGATCTTCTGCAAACCGTGCAGCACGGAATCCTGTCGCTCCTTGCCTCCCACGACCAAGGTCTTTACCTTGGTGATCTGGTACGGTTCGATCACATCGCGCAGACAGCCCTCCACGTCTTCCCGGGAGAGAATGGGGATGATCTCATCGATCTCCGAAGCTCGTTGGAACGCGAGCAGGGTATGTGCCAGCAAGGGCTTGCCGCCGAGCAACAAAAACTGCTTCGCCACGGTCTTGCCCATCCGCCTGCCCGTGCCCGCCGCCGGTATAAGTACGGTCACCTTCGACATAGAACCTCATGAGGTGAAAAGCTCCAAATGACAAACGACAAATATCAACGGGTTGTTGAAAAACAATGTTACGGTCACCCTGAACCCTTCACTTTGTCTTTCTGAAGGAGCGAAGCGACTGAAGAATCTCTCGTTCAGGGTAAACCCGGGAAGGACCTCTCCTCTGCCTGGAAGCGAGATTCTTCGCTGCGCTCAGAATGACAAATCAGGCGATTTTCAGCTTCTTACGAGTGCATCCTGATGGATGAGCGCGATTTGATGATATCCGCAGCTTCGGCAGTATTTACTTCTTGTAGTTCTTCACCGTGATCTTGAACCGCTTTGCGATCGGCACTTCCATGTCGATCGCGACTCGGATCTGAAACTGGTCCTCCCGGTTTCTGCTGGCCACATCAAAAGGCAGGATGATGATCTGGCTGCCCTCCATAAATGGCTTCCCCAAATCCACCTTTATCCCCGCGTCCACGGCCTTTTCGAGCGCCGCCATCTCCGGTTTGGCCTCTGCCATGGGCGCGCCGGGCATTGACGGCTCCTGCGGGGGCATAGTCGACTTGAGCTCCGACGGCGGGAGCGGTTTTCCCTCTTCCTTGCCGAGAATGTCACCGAGCGTGAAGTTGTGGTGCTCGGGATGTTTCTGCATGTCCTGGAGCACCTGTTTGGAAATAGCGGTGAAGGTTTTCAGTACACCCTCGCCGGTCGTCGCGACCGCCTCGTAGAAGGGTACATGGCGGGGATTTATCGCCGCATTCAGTTTCTCGACCGAGAGGATGTCAGGAAGGTCCCGCTTGTTATACTGGATCACCATGGGGAAATTGGACAAGTTGATCCCCTGATCGTGTAAATTATCGCGGAGGTTCGCGATGCTCTCGAGGTTCGCATCGAGCATGGCGGTTTGCGAGTCGGCAACGAAGATCACGCCATCTGCCCCTTTAAGCACGAGCTTGCGCGTCGCATTGTAGAAGACCTGGCCCGGTACGGTATAGAGATGGAATCGCACCTTGTAGTTCTTGATCGTGCCGAGCTCGACGGGGAGAAAGTCGAAGAACAGCGTCCGGTCCGTTTCGGTCGCAAGCGAGATCAGCTTGCCGCGCTGTCCGGGGGCAATGCGATGGAAGATCATATGGATGTTCGATGTCTTGCCGCAGAGCCCCGGTCCGTAGTAAACGATCTTCGCGTTGATTTCCCGTGTTTGATGATTAACTAATGCCATGGCCTCATAATTACATAAAAAAAAAGGGATGTCAATACTGGGAGTCGATACCCGGGGATCAGGGCCGTCGGGACGCGAGGATGTTCAGCGCCATTACGTGCGTCGCATCGTTCTTGCTTGCGAGCAGCGGCGCGGTCCGTCCGAGTCCCGCGACAATGTGGTCGAGTGATGTGCCTTCGAGATCGGTTATCACGCCGTCCGCTTCTTCAAGGATCAGCATCCCTGCCGCGTAATCAAAAGCGCGAGAGGCCGTTGCCGTGGCGAACACGCTGATGGCTCCGGAAGCGAGGTAGGAAAGGTCGAGGGCAGTGGACCCGAAGCACCGTGTGCGCTTAGCCTCCGTGAGAAGCGGCATGAGGACAGGCAGGTCGGTCTTCGGCGATGAAGCTTCGTAAGCCACGATGGTGATGCCCTGAGTGGCCGCGGTCCTGATCCGCTTGCCGTTCTTGTACGCACCCTGGGCGCGTACGGCCCAGAACTCGTCGCCCACGGCGAGATTGACGACATACCCCACGGCCAGCGTGGAAAGCGTTTCATCGTTCAAGAGCGCCAGCGACGTGGAAAAGAACGGGATCCCGCTCTTGGCATTGTTGCTCCCGTCAATGGGGTCCACGAGCACGATCTTCTTTCCGTCGCCGAACTTCCTGATGCCGAGCTCTTCGGAGATAAGCGTAAAGGATTCGCCCTGCCGGTGCGCCTTTACGAGCGCGGCAATGACGATATCCTCGGCCCACTTGTCCACGGGGAAGGTCTTGTCCCCGCCGGCGCCCTTCCCGAGCGGTACCATGCCGCCTTCTCTCGCGAGGATGACGGACAAACCGTCGCGCATTTTTTTGCCGATGCCTTTGAATACTTCCAGCCATCCGTTATCAGTCATTGATAAACTCCTTGTTGGGTGAAGGTAATTGTGGGTACAGGGTTCAGGGTACAGGGGTCAGGGTAAAGCGACGACAGACAATAATCAAGATAATGATTTAATCAGCCCTTGAAGCATTTTCATCGTTTCATCTCTCGTAGTATTTATTTGATCAAACTCTGTGACTGGTATATAGCCGATATCTCGTGCTAACAATAAATAAGTATCAAGTTCTCCTAATGAACCCTTTGCAATAAATAAGAATTGAAGATACTCTTTTCTATGATTCCGTTCATAACCCTCTGCGATATTAGCCGGAACTGACGCCGCAGCTCTCCGAATCTGAGATGTTAAGCTGAAAATCTCCTCTTTCGGGAATTTCTTTGTTGTACGATATAGGTTAAGTGTCAACTCATAGGCGCGCTGCCATACCTTCAAATCCCTGAATCCCGTTATTTTCTTCTCCATCGCCTCACCTGCGTATGAAAATTTTCCCGAACCCTGTCCCCTGCACCCTGAACCCTATGTTTTCCTGTCCCCTGCGCCCTGAACCCTGACCCCTCTATAGTAGTTCGTTATTCCTTCTGCTGCTTTCTTCGACATCCCCTTTACTGCGGCCAGTTCATCGGTGGTTGACTGCTTGATCTTCTCCAGACTCCCGAAATGGCGAAGCAGCGCCTTTTTCCTTGCCTCGCCGATGCCGGGAATATCGTCAAGCTCGGACTTGATAGCCCGCTTCTCGCGCAGCTTCCGGTGGTAGGCGATCGCGAAGCGGTGCGCTTCGTCGCGCACACGCGCGACCAGGTGTGTGGTCTGGCCCGTGGGCTCGAGGATGATCGGCTCGTCCACGCCGGGCAGGAAGACCCTTTCGAACTCCTGCTCAAATCCCTCCCGCCCGCTCCGCGCCTTGGCAAGACCGATAACATCGGGCCCTTCGATCCCGAGCTCCCTCAGCACCTCGAGCGCCGCGTTCAACTGGCCTTTGCCGCCGTCGATCAGGATCAGGTCAGGCAGTATACCCTCTTCTTTTGCCCTTGTATAGCGCCGTCTGATCACCTCTGCCACGCTCGCGAAGTCATCCTGGCCCTGGACGCTCTTGATCTTGAACCGCTTGTAGTTCCGCTTGTGCGGCAGGTTGTCCTCGAAGGACACCATGCTGGCGACCGCTTCGGTGCCCTGGATGTTCGAGATGTCGAACGCCTCGATCCTGCGGGGAAGGTTCCTGAGCCCCAGCTCTTCCTGGAGGCGCAACAGGACCCGCTCCTTGCTCTTGCGCGAGAGCAGGTGCTCGCGAAGCGACTGGCCCGCATTGTCCGATGCCATCTGGACCAGTTCGCGCTTCCTGCCCCGCTGCGGCACGAGAACCTCCGCCTTCGCTCCGCGCTTCTCCGTGAGCCAAACCTCGAACAGCTCCCGGTCAGGCACGTCAAAAGGGAGAAGCACCTCCGCGGGCACGATCATCTCCTTTGCGTAGAACTGGCGCAGAAAATCGGCCATGACTTCCTCGTCCTCCATGCCGTGCACGTCGGGGATGGTGAAATCTTTTCTGCCGAGCAGCATGCCGTTCCGGATAAAGAGCGTCTGGATGTTCGCGTGGCCTCCTTCAGAGACCATCCCGATCACGTCCTGGTTCTCAAATCCCGGCGAGATGATCTTCTGCTTTTCAAAGGCCCCTTCGATCTTCGCGATCCGGTCACGCAGCTCCGCCGCGCGCTCATACTCCATCATTTCCGATGCCACTGCCATGCGCTGCTTCAGCAGGTCGAGCAGGTCCCGATTCTTGCCTTCGAGGAACAGGCGCACCTGGCCGACCACGTCGCGGTACGCTTCCTTGTCCACCTCACCCGAGCACGGCGCCATGCACCTGCCGATCTGATTCTGCACGCACGGTCGCTCGGGCCTGTCTTTTTTGAACTCCTTCCTGCACGTTGCGAGAGGGAAAGTACGCCGGATCAGCGAAAGCAGCTCCCACATTCCTCCCGCGGGGACATAGGGGCCGTAGTAGAGCGCGCCGTCCTTCTTCAGGCCCCGGACCACGTCGAGGCGGGGATACTCTGCCTTGATGTCGAACCGGAGATAAGGATAGTTCTTGTCGTCTCGGAGGATGATGTTGTAACGGGGGTGGTGCTTCTTGATAAGGGTGGACTCCAGGATCAGCGCCTCGAGCTCGGTGTGGGTAATAATGGTCTCGATGTCGGCGATCTGGCGGACCAGCATCTCGGTCTTTTCTCCCACGGCGCCCTTCTGAAAGTACGAGCGCACCCGGTTCCAAAGGGAGAGGGCCTTGCCGATGTAGATCACGTGACCCTTTACATCCTTCATGAGGTAGACGCCCGGCGAATCCGGAAGATTCTGAAGTTTTTCTTCGAGGTTCATGGCGGGGTTATTTTACCATGGATTTTCCCGAGAGAAACTAAGATATTTTGAGTAAATACGAATAAATTACGGGGTGTATCCGGATTACCTCCCGCTGTCCGGCGCTGTTTAATCTCTCATCGGACATTCGTCGTAAGAAGGTACAAAATTGTCGAAGTCATAAAAAATAACAAAATCAAAATGTTGATCAAGAAAGACCGGAAAACCAATCGACATTTTTTTCCGGCCACTTCCTCGCCTAGGCATTAATAATACATGGAAATACTGCAAAACCAGTACGTTATGGGTTTGGCACGTATGTTGTAATAGAAAGGACAAAGAGAACATTCCGGAGGGAATATGTTTTTCAACAGCAGCCAAAACAGGAACATCGGGCCCGACGAACTTAGCAAACGATTGAATGCAGGTGAGGATATTCTTCTGCTCGATGTACGCACACCGCAGGAGAACGCCTCGCAGGCGATCGCGGGGTCTTATCTGATCCCCCTCCAGGAACTCGGGCGCCGAATGGACGAACTGCCTAAAATGAAAGAGATCGTGGTGTATTGCAGGATCGGGAACAGAAGCGCCTATGCGTGTTCCTTTCTTGAGCGCATGGGATACAAGGTAAAAAATCTTGAAGGCGGGATCATGACATGGAATTTTTCCGAAAATGTTTCGATAACCAGGGCATCATAATAAAGGGCCGCACGTGCAGGATCACGGTATTCTCCGTCTCACTCGTACTGTTCCTGATGCTCATGCTGTCCGTTGTGGTTTACAGCTACGCCGCGGAAACGCTCACGCTCGATCAGGCGATCGACACGGCGCTCAAGAACAACCCCCGGCTCAAGGCCGCCGATGCGCAGGTCGAATTCACTGATGCCGGCGTGCTCAGGTCTGTTTCGGGATTTTTACCCAAGGTGACGGTGTCGGAGACCTGGAGCAGGACGGACAACCCGCTCATGGCGCTCGGCACAAAGCTGAACCGGGAGATCGTGACTCCCGCGGATTTTAATCCCGCGGTCATAAACGATCCCGATCCCATCTCGAGCTATAACACGAGGCTGGCGGTCGTGCAGCCCGTTTTCAACGGCGGAAAAGAATATGTCGGAAGAAAACAGGCGATACTTGCCAGGGAGGCATCGGTCCAGGACCGCGAACGGACCCGTCAGGAAACGATATATAATGTAGTAAAGGCATTCTACGGCGTACTGCTTGCCGAAGAATTGCACAAGGTAGCGCTCCAATCGCTCGAAACGAGCGAGGCAAACGTGAACCTTGCCCAGGCGCGGTTCACGGCAGGGGCCGTTCTCCAGTCCGACCTTTTGCGGGCAAAGGTGCAGCGCGCCGAGGTACAGGAGATGGTGACACGTTCCCGGAACGGAGTACGGCTCGCAACGGCCGCGCTCAACTTCAACATGGGCGTGCCGCAGGGCATTGAGAATGATTTTTCCGGGAAACTTTCGGCACAGGACGTGAAGGCCGACATAAACGCCGTGCTCGATGAGGCGGCCGCGAAGCGGCCTGACCTGATATCCATGGAACTGAACCTCAGGAATGCCGAGAAGTCGGTGACGATGGCGCGCTCCGATTATCTTCCGAACCTGAACCTCATGGGCCAGATGGACTGGAACAGCGACAAGCTTGCCGGCAATGACGCAAAAAGCTGGGCCGTGATGGCTGTGCTCCAATGGAACCTCTTCGACGGTCTCGTGACGAGATCAAAAGTGAAGGAAGCGCTCGCGACGAGCAGCAGAATGAAATCGCTCGAAGAACAAACGCGATCAGGAATTGAGCTCCAGGTCCGTCAGGCCTATTACAATCTTACCGCATCCCTCGACCGTATCTCGGCATCGGCATCGGCGGTGCAGGAGGCCGAAGAGGGCCTGCGGATCGTCCAGAAGAGGTATGAGACGGGTATGACCACCTTTGTCGATGTGCTCGGCGCCGAGAGCGCGCTCATCCGCGCGCGTACCAATGCCCTCCAGGCGCTTTATGATAACAACATTACGCAGGCGGAGCTGAAACTGGCTGTGGGAACGCTATAGGCACGGGAGTCAGAAGACAGAAATCAGAAGTCAGAAGAGAGCATTTATGTTTATTGTTCGGCAAAGGAGATCACAATGAATATCGCCATGATACAAGATAAGATCAAGACCGTGGACAAAAAGATCGTTTACGGCATTTCAATTATTGCGACCATCGCGGTGCTCGGAGCAGGATATATGATCTTCGGAAAAGAGAACAGCTATGCGGAGACCCCGACGGCTGAAGCGCCGATGTCCGTGGCCGCTGTCACTGTGGAACCGAGGACCATTGACTCCGAGGTAACCGCGGCCGGCGCCTTGAGCTCCAGGAACACCTCGGTGCTGTCGAGCAAGGTCATGGGCAGGGTGGTCCGCCTCAGCGTGCAGGAAGGCGATCAGGTTGCCGCAGGCAAACTATTGATGAAGATCGACAGCGGCGAGATCACGGCCCAATTGATCCAGGCCCGGGCAACGTACCACAACGCCAGGCTCCAGTATGACCGCTTCAAGAGCCTCTTTGACGCGAAGGCATCGACCCAGATGGAGATGGACCAGGCGACCCTCGGGCTGGAGAACGCGCAGGCCGGGCTGCAGGCGGCAAAGGCCATGGAAAGCTATACCATCATCACCGCGCCCATCTCAGGCCAGATCGTGGAGAAGCGCATCAACCTGGGTGAGATGGCGCTGCCGGGCCAGCCCCTCATCAAGATCGAGGACAACAAGAACCTGAGGCTCGAAGTGACGCTCAAGGAACAGGACATCCTCTCCATTCAGCCCGGCAATCAGGTCAAGGTCCTGATCGACGCCATGCCCGGCACGCAGATCAGCGGCAGGGTATCACAGGTGGTCCAGGCATCCGATGTGCGGACCCATTCGTTCATCGTTAAGATCGACATCCCGGCGAACAAGGGTCTCATCACCGGCATGTACGGCAAAGCCTGCTTCACCATCGGCAAACACGAGGCCATCCTGATCCCGAAGAGCGCCCTCGTAGATATGTCCGGCATCTCGGGCGTGTACCTCGTCTCCCCCGACCGGGGCGCAGTGTTCCAGATGATACAAGTCGGCGAAGAGCACGGAAACCTCGTGGAGGTGATCTCGGGACTCAAAAAAGGCGACCAGGTTATCAGCGACAAGCACCTCGGCAGAATGGAAGGGAAAAAGGTCGTCGTGGCGCAACAGAATGTAACCGAGATGATAAATTCGAACATAGTGCATAGCGCAGAGACGCGGAGTGCAGATCCGATTAGTAAATATCGCCATGCGCCATGCTCTGTGCCGCCGTGCACTCGTGGTAAAGGCCGAAGGTTAACATGAAACTCAATATCAGCGGCAAGATAACCCAGTACTTCATCAATTCCCAGCTTACCGTGCTGCTCATGGCGGCAACGGCCATACTCGGGCTCTTTGCCCTCATCTACACGCCCCGTGAGGAGAATCCCCAGATCGTGGTCCCTGCGGCGAACGTCATGGTGATGATGCCGGGCTCGTCGGCCAAAGAAGTGGAAGAGCTCGTATCCAAGCGGCTCGAGTCCATTCTCTGGGAGATCCCCGGCGTAGAGGACGTCTACTCGGTCTCCATGAACTCGATGTCCGTGGTGACCGTGAAGTTCTTCGTTGGACAGGACAAAGAGCGGTCCATGGTAAAGCTCTACGACAAGATCATGTCCCATATGGACTTTGCCCCTGCCGGGGCATCCCAGCCGCTGATAAAGCCCATTGACGTGGATGATGTGCCGATCGTTGCGATCACGCTCTCTCCGGAAGCCGGAAGCGCCTATGACGATGCGCAGCTCAGGCTCGTGGCCGACAACGTGCTCGACGAGCTCAGGAAGGTCCCCGGCGTCGGCACCACAACGATCATCGGCGGACGCAGCCGCCAGGTGCGCGTGGTCCTCGACCCGCTCCGCATCGCAGGCTACGGTCTGTCGCCGCTCCAGATCGCCGGGGCCATTACCCTTTCGAATACCAATCTGCTTTCGGGTGAACTTGAGCAGGGCAGCAGGAAGATCACCCTCGAGACCGGAGGCTTCTTTACCAGGGCAAGTGATGTACGGAACGCCGTGGTCGGCGTTGCGAACAACAAACCCGTCTATCTCGGTGATGTTGCCGATATAACGGACGGCTTCGAAGAGACGGTGAAACTCACGCGCATCGCCTTCGGCACTCATCATTCCACGCACACGGGCATCAAGGACAACAGCGGGGGTGCGTCAGACGAGCATCCCGCAGTGACTCTGGCACTGGCAAAACGGCAGAAGCTGAACGCTGTTAAGATCTCGGACCAGATCCTGGCAAAGCTCGATGTATTGAAAAAAACCAGCATCCCTCCGGGGATCAAGGTGACCGTTACCCGGAACGACGGCAGGACGGCCAACAATGCGGTGAACGAGCTGGTCTTCCACCTCGCGGTCTCGATCATCGTCGTGATCATCCTGCTGTTCTTCACACTCGGCTGGCGGGAGGCTGCGATCGTGGCGCTCGCCATCCCGCTCACGCTCTTCATCACCCTTGCCATAGGCATGCTGGCGGGCCAGACCATCAACCGGATAACGCTCTTCGCGCTGATCCTTTCCCTGGGTCTTCTGGTCGATGATGCCATCGTGGTGGTCGAGAACATCCACCGCCACTACAAGCTTCAGCAGCATTCGAGACTGCAGGGCGCGATCATGGCCGTGAACGAGATCGGCATGCCCACGATCCTTGCGACGATAACCGTGGTGCTGGCGTTCATCCCCATGGCGTTCGTCTCGGGCATGATGGGCTCCTACATGAAGCCGATCCCCTTTAATGTGCCCGTGGCAATGGTCACGTCTCTCTTTGTTGCCTTTATCGTGACACCCTGGGCAAGCTACCGGATCATGAAGACCGATCATCAGGCCGCCCAACTGCCGCTGGAAGAGACAAAACTCTATAAGGGCTATAAGAAAATCCTGGGGCCGCTCCTGGAGAACCCGCGCAGGCGTAAACTGTTCATGAGCATCATCATTGGCCTGTTTCTGATCTCCATGACCTTCCCGCTCATGCAGTGGGTGAAGTTCCGCATGCTGCCGAAGGCGAACAAGAACACGTTCCTGATCTCGATCGACATGCCTGCGGGCACGGCGCTCGAGAACACGGACCGCGCGGCCAGGGCCATAGGCGACTATCTCCGCCGCATTCCCGAGGTAAAGGACTACGAGACCTTCGTAGGCACGGGCTCGGTGATGGACTTCAACGGTCTGCTCAGAGGCAGCGCGTTCCGCGAGGCGAGCCACTTTGCCGATGTGCGGGTGAACCTGATCGATAAAGAGGAGCGTTCGATGTCGAGCGAGAAGCTGGTGCTCAAGATCCGGCCCGATATCACCGAGATCGCCCGGGAAAATAATGCGAACATCAAACTCGTGGAGGATCCCCCGGGTCCGCCGGTGCGTGCGACCGTCGTGGCCGAGATCTACGGCCCTGACTATGCCATTCAGCGCGAGATCGCTGCAAACATCAAAGCGCTCTTTGCCAGGACGGACCAGGTCGTGGATATCGACGACAGCGTTAAAGAGAAACAGGAGAAGTACCAGCTCATCGTTGATAAAGAAAAGGCGGCGCTCGCGGGCGTTTCGAGCGAGCAGATCGTCAAGACCCTGCGCATGTCCGTGGCGGGCATGGCGGTCTCGACCCTTCACAAGCCCGACGCGAAGAACCCGATCGCCATATTCCTGCGGCTTCCGCGGGGAGAGCGGTCAGGAATGTCGGACATGGACAAGGTGTATGTTACGAGTCAGCAGGGCAGCCAGGTGGCGCTCTCGTCGCTCGTGAAGGTGGTCCCGGCGGAAATGGACAAGGCGATCTATCACAAGAACCTAGAACCCGTGACCTATGTTTACGGAGAAATGGGGGCCCGGAGCCAGGTCTATGCAGTGATCGATATGATGAAGCAGCTCCGCAGGAATCCGCTCCCCGAGGGGTATAAAATAAAATGGGACGGAGAGATGAAGCTGACCCTTGATGTGTTCCGCGATCTGGGAGCGGCAATGGGCGTCGCGCTCATCGCCATCTATCTCCTGCTCGTGGGCAGGTTCCGGTCCTTCACCATACCGGTGATCATCATGGCGGCGATCCCGCTCTCGATGATCGGCATCATGCCCGGCTTTGCCATGACCGGCGTGTATTTCAGCGCCACCTCCATGATCGGCGTGATCGCCCTGGCGGGCATCGTGGTCCGGAACTCCATCGTGCTCCTGGAGTTCATTCTCGACAAGAAGCATGAAGGACTGCCGATCGCCCAGGCGCTGATCGAGGCCGGCGCCATCCGCACCCGGCCGATCGTGCTTACCGCTGCGGCGGCCATCCTCGGCTCGGCCGTGATCGTGACCGACCCGGTGTGGTCAGGCCTGGCCCTGGCGCTCATCTTCGGCATGCTGGCATCAACAGCGCTCACGCTGGTGGTGATCCCGGTGTTCTATTATATGATCGAGAAGAAGAATTGGGAAAACGCATAAGGAAGCGGCAGATGTTCTCGACTGCCTGCTGTCGTATCTTCTTGCGTCTGTAAAACGGAGGGTTTATTATGTCAGATACATGCGTCACCGTTGAATGCAAGGACTGGATCAGCACCGTGACGATCGATAATCCGCCTGACAACTACCTGGACAAGGACGTCCTGTCAGGACTGAATAAGACCGTCAGCGAGATGATCGCATCCCGGTCCGAACTCCGTGTGGTACTGCTCACGGCAAAAGGGGAAAACTTCTCAGCCGGGATCGACTACGCCAGGTTCGTGAAAATGACGAAGGAGGAGGCCGGCCACTTTGCAGAGGTGGGATACAATCTCCTGAAGCACATTGAGAACCTTCCGGTCCCGGTGATCGCCGCGGTCAAGGGCGAGACCACGGGCGCGGGACTCGGTCTGGCGCTCGCAGCCGATATTCGGATAGCGTCATCGGACGCGGTATTCTCGTTCCCCGAGGCGCAATTCGGCGTGCCGCCGATCTTCGGTTCGTCCCAGAGATTATACAAGACCGTGGGCGTCGGCAGGGCCAAGGAACTGCTCTTCACCGGCAGGACCGTGGCCGCAGAAGAGGCGCTCGCGATCGGGCTGGTGAACAAGGTGGTGCCCCGTGATGCGCTCGACGAGGAAGCGACCCGGCTTGCGGTAAGGATCGGCGGAAACAGCCTGAGTTCCTTGCGATCGATCAAGATGCTCGTGAACTTCGGGTTGAACGAAGGCTATGATGTCGGCCTGCTGCAGGAGGTCACGGCCTTCAGCGAGGCGTTCAATCGGGACACAAAACAGTGGGAGCGGTTATAATTAAAAAGGATTCATGGCAGTTCCCTGGCGGATAAACCGCAGCGGGAAAATATGAGTGGGAGGTAATAAATATGGGAATCAGTGCGTGGCATATCATGCGCGAGAAGATCAGGGTGGAGCGCGACACCACAGCGCGGGAAGTGGCGATGAAGATCATCTCATCGGGACTTGCAGCGATGCCGGTCGTCGGCGACGCTCAGGAAGTATTGGGTGTCGTCTCGGAGAACGCAATTCTGGACGCGATACGGGAAGGCCTGGACCTTGAGGGCATCCCGGCGTATAAGCTCATGGTGCCGGCGCCGATCATCGTCGATTCCGTCACCCCGACCGACGAGCTTATTAATCTCCTTCTCAAGAGCTGCTGCTCCATCATTGTGGTGGTGAAGGACAAAAAGTACGTCGGTGTGGTGAGCAGGCACATGCTTATGGATATCTTTACCTCGCCGCACTATACGCGTTTTGCCTCGAAGGACCGGAAGACGCCGTTCGCATGCTCGTAAGACAACGAGGGCCACGGGCCGGACGGGCTTCGTGGGCGCCATGCCCGCTATTTTCGCCTTGACAGGTTTCGGCCCTATGAGTATTATGTTGCATTGTGCAGGTGCGCGCGAGCGTTGCACTTGATCGTGATATCTGAACATATTGTTGAAAGGAGTACACACCATGCCGTTTTATGAATACCTATGTGAAGGTTGCAAAAAAGAGTTCGTCCTTTTGCAATCCATGACCGTAAAAGCTGAAGATACGGTCTGTCCCTACTGTAGTGCGAAAAAAGCCAGGAAGCTCGTCTCCACGTTTTCGTCAGCAGGCGGAAATAACGCGGTCTGCAGCACCGGGGGACATTCCTGGGGCGGCGGCTGAGGTTCCTGATCGATCCGCCGTGCGTGGATCAGAACACCTTGCAGGCCTGAGAGTCACTTGACTCTCAGGCTTTTTTATGTAAAACTGGCTTGCTACTTATGAATCGCCCCTTTATGGCTACCGTCTCCCTCAAAACGTTCCTCCACCCGCGGTACTGGTATGCATGGCCGGTCCTGGCGCTCATGCTCGTCATGAGCTGGATGCCTTCGCGCGTGCTCTGGGTCCTGGGCAACGGCCTCGGATCGATCGCATCCTGGTTCCCCACCCCCAATCGGCGCTTTGCCGGGCGCAATATCGAGCTCTGCTTTCCCGAAAAGAGCCCAACTGAACACCGGCAACTCATGAAACGCCATTTCCAGTTGAGCGGCGTTGCTGTTCTCAGCCTCAGTGTTGCCTGGTTTGCGCCGCGATGGAGAGTCGAACGATTTATCATACTGCGGGATCAGCATATACTGGACGAGGCCCTGGCAGGCGGGAAAAAAGTCATTCTGTTCGCGCCGCATTTCCTCAGCCTGGACATGGGAGGTGCCCGTCTGGCTGCGATCAGGGACAGAAAGTTCGTCAGCATGTACCGTAGGATCCAGGGACCCGTTGCTGGAGTATCTCTTTTCGCGGCGCAGCAGGTTCGGCTCCCTTCTCGTGGAACGCATGGCAAGCCTGAAGTCGATCATCCGCGCTATCCGGGATGGCCGGATTTTTTACTACCTGCCGGACCAGGACATGGGGCAGCGTGCAAGCGTCTTTGTCCCCTTCTTCGGCATTCCCACGGCAACCGTGACCATCCTGAGCCGGCTTGCGGCAACCACGAATGCTGCCGTCATTCCCTGTATCACCCGTATCATTCCCGGTGAACACCGGTACGAGACGCGCCTGTACCCGCCCCTCGAGAACTTTCCAACGGACGATCCCGTTGCTGATGCACGGCGCATGAACCGCGAGATCGAACAGTGGGTCCGCGAGATGCCGGACCAGTACATGTGGTCCTACCGCCGCTTCAAGACCCGTCCGAACAATGAATCCTCTCTCTATGAATAAATGGCATTTGATTGACTCGGGACCAAATCTCGGTGTGTATAACATGGCCGTTGATGAAGAGCTGCTCGCGCGGGCACAGGCAGGAGCAAAAGTCCCGGTGCTCCGCTTCTACACCTGGGACCCCGCCGCGGTCTCGATCGGCAGGTTTCAAAAGATCGAGGAAGCGGTGAATGCCGGCGCATGTAAACGGCTCAACATGGACATCGTGCGGCGCGTCACCGGCGGCAGGGCCGTTCTCCATTCTCGGGAACTCACCTACAGCATCATTGCCCGCACTGACGATCCCCTCTTTCCCACGAATGTTCTCGGTACGTACAAACTCATCGCAGCCGGACTTCTCCAGGGGCTCAAGAACCTCGGCATTCCCGCAGAAATGGTCTCGCGTTCCCACCGGAATGCAGCTCTCGTAAAAAAGGGCACAAAAGACCCCGCGTGCTTCTCCTCCCCTTCCTGGTATGAGATCGTCGTGCGCGGCAGGAAGATCATCGGCAGCGCACAGCGCCGAATGTCCAACGCCTTTCTTCAGCATGGCTCGATCCTCATGGACTACGATGCCGCGCTCGAAGCCGAGGTCATCCCCGGCGGCAGCGGTGACGTGGTCACTTCTATCAGGCGGGAACTCGGCGGGAATGTCTCTCTTGAAGAGGTGAAGCAGGCTTTCGTGAAAGGCTTTGCAGAAGCGCTGGTGATAGATTTCAGAACCTGATACCTGCTACAGAATATGACTGGTAGTGCTCGTTGTCGTTCACTGTTTTGGTCAGCTGTCCTTCCCTATGATCGGCAGGTGTAACCTTGTAAGTTTGTTTCGGCTTCCGTCCGAATATGTCGTTTCATTCTGACAGGAAGGGATGTCCTGCCAAAAGACCAATTCATTTGCCCACTCGCTTCAAAACCTCTCTTGCCGCAACCGCGCCTGATATCGACGCCTGGATCAACCCGCGCGTCACACCCGCACCATCTCCGACAGCGAAGAGGTTCTTCACTTCCGTCTCAAGACAAGGTGTAAGCTTCAACTTCATGGAATAGAACTTCACCTCAACTCCATAGAGGAGCGTATCGCCGGAGTTCACGCCCGGCGCGATATTGTCAAGCGCCTCGAGCATCTCCGTGATGTTATGCAGATGGCGATACGGCAGGACAAAGCTCAGGTCTCCGGGCGTAGCGTCGTCGAGCGTCGGCCGTACCGAACCTTCCGCGATGCGTTCGGGGGTCGAACGCCTTCCCATTTTGAGATCGCCGAGCCGCTGCACGATCACCCCGCTGCCCAGCAGATTCGCGAGTCCTGCGATATATCTGCCGTACGCGATCGGTTCATCAAAAGGCCTCGTGAAATCAGTGCTGACGAGCAGTGCGAAGTTCGTGTTGTCCGTGGTACGGTTCCGGTAGCTGTGGCCGTTCACACTGTAGATGCCTTCGCTGTATTCCTTCACCACCTCGCCGTAGGGATTCATGCAGAACGTCCGCACCCGGTCGCGAAATCTTCTTGAATAATAGATGAACTTTCCTTCATACGCCACATCGGTTATGTCTTTCATGATGGGGGCGGGAAGTTCGACCCGCACTCCGATGTCCACCGGGTTTTTTTGGACCGATAACCCGAGACGTTTCGCCTCTCCTGAGAGCCAGGACGACCCTTCCCTTCCCGCTGCGGCGATCACGTAGCGCGCATGAAACGTATTCCCGTCCCCGGTCACGACCCCTGATACTTCTCCATTCGCGACCGTGATCTGTTCGACCGCCACGTCAAACAGCATGTCCACCTTGTTGGTGAGATTTTCCCTGATCTTTTTGAGGACTTCCTTGCAGAGGTCTGTACCGATATGCCTGATGCGCGCGGGGATAAGTTCGAGGTTGTATCCTGCGGCTTTTTTCTTGAGACGGGACAGGGCGGCATGGTCCTCGCCATGCACCGCCCCTCCGGCGCCGAAGGACAGATAGATAGAGTCTACGTAGTCGATGAATAAAGAAAGGTCTTCAGCAGACAGGTAGTCCTTCAGCCATCCGCCAAATTCCGGGGTGAGCGTGAGCTTGCCGTCGCTGTATGCGCCTGCGCCGCCCCAGCCGCACAGAATGCTGCAGAGGCCGCACTGCACGCAGTGACTGTCGGATCCTACCATGGGGCAGGCGCGCCGGTCTATATCGCTGCCCTTCTCGATCATGAGCACTTTGAGGTCGGATTTTTTGACGAGTTCGAGCGCCGCGAAGATGCCCGCTGGCCCGGTTCCGATTATGATGACATCATAGGAGGTAACCACCGCTGATCACCAGGAAGGAAGGCTTCAACCTTCTCCTGCCTTCCCTCTTCCCGCATCCCTCTTACTGTATCGTCGCTGTTAATCCGGCAGTGAGGCCGGAGATGGTCAAGCCGTTCGAATCAAAGGTCTTGAGATCCGTGACCGTGAAGTCCGTTGCCGCGGGAAAATGGCCTGCGGCAATGTCGCAATTCACGACCGCGAATTCCCCAACCGAAAAACCGTCTGATTTAGCCATATACAGCTCAACTTTAGACGTCGATGCCGTCGTGGACGACGCCAGGTAAGTCGCGATAACAAGATCAGCGCCTGCTGCCTGGCCTGTCGCTGATACGACGCCGCTGTCGGTGACCATCACCTGCGGGTTTGCGCTCGATGGAATTGCTTTAACGGTTACGCCTGTTGGCAGGTTCAACGTGGCCTGTGTCGTGTATACCAGCGCCCCGGAGGGGAGCGAACCCGTCATTGACAGCGCAATTACCGCTTTCGTCGGTTGTACGGGGGCGCTGCCACCTCCGCCTCCGCCGCCGCAGGCAACGAGCGAAACAAGAATGAAGCAGGTTATCAGCAAGCCTGATCGTGTGGTCAATTTCATGAACAATCCTCCTCAGCTGTTGTGTGATCAGGGGGCCGGCGAAGTGCATTGCCGGCGCCCGTCGTTGTTAAATATTACCAGGTCACCAGGCCGACTGCCTTCCTGAGAAGGACAATCACATCTCCCATATCGATCGTCCCATCGGGATGAGGTATTCCTCCAATGAGCGGCGCAACGTCTCCGTTCATCATGTCTGTCGCAGTCGGGGAAACGACACCAGCCGCTATTAAAAGCGCCCTGAGGGCATCGCCCACCGTGCCGTTATACCCGAGATTGCCGCTCGGAAGAGCGATAAGGTTGATCGTGGCAGTGATCGGCGAGTAGAGCGTGCCGCCGGGCGCAGGCGTCAAAGGCAGCGAGCAATCGCGGAATTTGACATACACGGTCCTTGGCCCGTCAGGACCCGGTGCAAGGTTCCAGATCTTGCTTGTAGCATACGGCTCTTCGGCGGAGTAGGTTATCCCGTCATTCGAGAACTGCATTGACTGCACCCCCGTTGGAAAGTTCGGGCATACGGCGGGGTCCACGGCAGAGAGCGTCAGGTTGGCGGTCGTTGTATTGATCGAGATCGCGCCGTTGTTTATCAGCATGCTTGCCACCATGTCCGGTGAATGGATGGTCCAGGTCCCGGAAACGAACGCGCCCGCAGTGCCGTTCACATCAACCGGATAGTAGTTGATGGTTTTTGTAGCGGTCACTGTTATCCCGCTGCTCAGGTACTGGGAAGACGAGGTTGTGGGCTGGGACCCGTCAGTGGTGTAATAGATAGTTGCCGGCGTACTCGTCGAGATGTACATGATCACCGTCACGGTCGGCCCGGTATAAATGCCGGGAAGCGTGTACGGGTCAACGGCGACGATCGGGGCGGACGGTGAGACGACCGTGTAGGTCATGGAGCTCGATACACCCGGGTCACTGGGACTGGCCTTCGCAGCGACGTCTATCACATAGGTACCTATTGGAGTGGCTGCGGACATTGCCCATGACGAGAAGGTGCTATACGCTTGCTGCACAACGCCGTCTTTCGAGAACTGATACTTATAGACCATAGAAGACGTACCGCCGCTGGCCACGGCAGTAAACAATACGTTCGTACCTATAGGATGCGGTGACGGCTTGTTCGCGGTCAAAGTCACCGCAGAAGCATCACCGAACGTGTTCGTGGTTATGTTAAGGGCCTGGATAAATGCAGAATCACCTCGCGACTGGACATTGGTACCGGCGTTGGAAGTGTTCGGGACAATATAATTGAACGCCCTTACTTGATAATCGTAAGGGATCCCGCTGTCAACCAGGGAATCAACGTAGGTTGGGGTAAACGTGGGCAAGGACTGCATATATGCCAGTGTTGTCCATGTTCCCGCGCCTTGCGGTGAACGCTGGACCTCGAATGTGGCCAGATTGTTCGCATTGTCTGCCCAGGAGAGTACGTTTTCATTCGTGCCGTAACCTGTGCCCGGTCCGCCGTTTTGAACAGCCAGGCCGCCTGGTGCCGCAGGGGGGGCCGTCGGCACCCTGAAGATCATGGGACGCATGAAATCGTTCTCTTCATGCCCCAGGATGTGGCAATGCCACACATACTCGAAACCGAAATCCGTGGGGTCGTTGGGAACGGTGATCGCCATCGGCGGCGTCGTCGTGAGATCCGTTGTCGGGACCTGATAAGTGGCCGCCTGGGATGGTTCAAGCGCACGCGTGCTGGTCGGCAGGGCGAATGGGAGGCCATACTGGTCAAGCGGCTTTATCGCCACGATAACGTCCTCCAGGGGGTTCATCCTGATCGTTTCCTTCCAACCATACTCATTGTCGTCCGGCGGCCTGATTGCGCCGTCCCATCCCACCCGGTTCAAAAGCTGTACGTTGAAGAGATGGAAGTGGACGGGATGGGTATCCACGCCGTTATGCGTTATCTTCCAGATCTGGGGCTGGTTTTCCGCGAAGATCTCCGTGGCCGGCTCCGCATATCCCATGGGGATCGTGGTCTGGTTCAGGTTTGTGGTGAACGGCAGTTCGACACCGAGCGTGGCGTTCATACGGCCGTATGGGTCCCAGAGTTCCTGAATGGCCTTTGACCGGAACGGCATGATCACGGGTATGGTGGTATTGATGGGTGTAAAGGTCATTCTGTAGTCGGAAATTTTGCCGAAATGGTCTTCGAATGTTTGCGCATATGCCGCGTTGAACTGCGATTCCGGCACAACGGGCGTTGGCTGGGAAGCGGCGAATATCGCCGGCAAAGCGGCGTTCAATTGGGTGGCATCGAAGGCCGCGGTCGGTGTTCCCTGGACCTGAAACTGCATGATGGTCCGCGTGTTCGGACCGTATCCCACCAGGGTCGAGGGTGCACCACCCTGAAACGTATTGTCCGGATCGCCCGTATAGTAGTCATAGCGCACATCGTAGGCCGGGTTTGGCGCAGGCGCGTCATTGTACAGGATCAGCTTGGACCCGGAAGGCACGGACGAAAAGTCAATGATAACATCCGCCCTCTCTGCCGGCCCCAGCATCAGCGCCCGGTATAAAGTATTTAATACGACGATGTTTCTGCGGTTGTAGTCGTAACCGATCGGGCGGTTCGGGATCACCGCCGGGTTCGGCAAGAGTCCGCCCTCCGAACCGATCTGTATCATGTTCGGACCTACGGTGGCCGGATCAGGCACGCCGCCGTCCCTGCCGTCTATCGGCCAGTCGGCGGGATAACTCGGGTTAGCTGCTGCCGGCACCATTTTTACTTCCTTGCCCGTTGGGTCGCCGGGGTTAGCATAATACAGTTGCAGATTGATCACCCGGTCGTTGCAGGCGTTCAGTATCTGGAACCGGTATTTCGTGGGCTGCACTACCATATACGGATATGCCGTGCCGTTCACAACAGGCGTGTCCATGAACGCCTCCGGGGTTGTCGAAGGCTCCGGCAATACAGCGTAAGCAGGGTCCACAATGACCGGGGGCCAGAACCAGGGACCGTAGTCCCATCTGCCAAAGGGGTTTGCGCCGTCCGGCGAATTTGGGTCCTGGTTGGCTTCGTACACATGCGGGAACCAAAGGTCTCCATACGTCCCCCATTTCGACGTGTCCCATTTGGAGTCCTGTGTGGCTATGTTCTTCGGCACAAAGGTCTTGTCCTGTATGACCAGGGGGACCAGGTGGGCGAGGTCCCAGGGTTGCGCATCGCCTAAGGTGCCCGGAACGCCCGCATTGTACAGTGCATTTTCGTCAGCAGGATTTCGCAGCAAGTACCCCGCGGCCATGCCCGCGTACACGTTCAGGCGCGTGATGCCTACTGCGTGGTCGTGAAAGAACATAAACCTGCCGCTCTGCTGGTTGGACCAGTAAAGCGTCTCCGCACCGGCGCCGGGGTCCGGCATATCCGGGACATTCACCTGGCTCGGACCTGTTTTCAAGGTTGTGGTATCTCCCGCAGGCGTGATCCATTGATGCGGTGTACCGTCGCTGATCCAGGGCGTATTGCCCCCGTGCAGATGAACGCTGGCCCTGTTCTCTGTATAGCAGGTCGCAGGTTTGGGTGAAAGATTGCAGTCTGTTCCCGGGGGCGAGGTAGCGCTCGTGCCCGCACCCATGAGGCTAGTGTCAACGGGGATGAAAAGATTTCCCGCTGTGCCGGTCGGCAGACTGTTCACGAACTTCAGGCGCACCGGGCGGTTCGTGGTGGCGACGATCAACGGCCCAAGATAATGATTTACACTTGCAGTGCCTGATGTATTGATCTGATAATAGCCCCTGAGTGTCGTTTTCTTGGGGAGGTCGGAATGCATCTTTTCGGAATACTGCCTTAATCCAATCTCATAATAATCGGATCCGGTATAGGTAGTGGTGTCCGCTTGAGCAAGCGGGATGCACTGCCCAAGCTCGTTTACGCCGTTGTTCGTCGGCCCCCAGGTCGAAACATTGCAGATACCGGGAAGCGAGTCAACGAACTTTCTGAGGGCCGTTCCGGTAACGCCGCTCGCAGGGCTGTTGGCATAATAGGTCCCGCCCCCCGGCCCTGCGTATGCCATATTTTTTCCACCTACTAGTAAAGCGATCGCGATAATCATTGTGATCGATATGACTATACGTCGACTCCTCATAACACCCTCCGCAGAAACCTTTTTGTCGTTATCTGATTAATTGTTAGATACTCTGGCCGCACGGGAAAGACGGCCGGATCGGGACAATCTGATATAGCGAGACATTACTGTGGGCCCGCCTCGGCGGCTTTTTCTTTATTGATCTGCTCCTGCCTCAGTATTCTCTGTTGTTTCAGCTCAAGCTTGGCCTTGTTGCGCCTGGAGATTGAGGCATTGCCCGATGTGGACCGGGCTTTTTCGTTGGACTGGATTGAGGGTTGTTCCCGAAGCTGTCCTTCAGCCTGAGGAGTGGCTATAGTAAGACCCGATTTCGCGAGGACAAGTGCACTGACGAACGTCAGCAGCATGATTCCGATTGCGATTGTTGATGTTTTTTTCATGGACATAAACTCCCTTCTTTATCAAACAGTATAACCGATGATATTTCTTTATGGCTTCGAAGCCGGCCTTGCAGACGGGGTAGCACTCGGCATTGTCGCCAGAACCCGGGCCGTTCTCTTCTTTTGCATTATCTCCGTCTGAATCGCGTTAAGGACCGCACGCAATTCTTTTTCGCTTATCAGCAGTTTCCCCCCTGAAAGCTCATCTTTCATGCCTTGTATCACTTTGTCCAGCTCTATATCACTGCCGCCCCTATATTGTCTGAAGTTTCTGATCGTACTGACGCCGATACTGTAGTTCACCTTGTCCATCTGGGTCTTGAGCACGGGCTTCTCGCCGGGAAATGCTGGTGAAGTCAAAAGCACAACCCCCAGGACCACCATCCAATTCATCATTATCCGAAGTTTCATTATTCCCCTGTTGCCGACGCAAAACCAAGCGCGTTCGGTTAGTTCTTTTTTGAAATTAATAAGGGCAGCGCTCAGTACAGACTCTTGCAAAACGAGCGCCTTAGTTTACCACTTTTGTACTATTATAATCAAGCGCAATGCTGCATCGGATATAGGAGAGAGTGAAGATTTAACGAAGGGTTATTGACAGGTTATTAAAACGTACCTCTGAATCTGATTTGTAACAGTGCCTCAATGACACTCCCTGCCGCACCTCCTGCCAACGAGAACAAAAAAAGGAAAGACGATAAACGTCTTCCCTCGATCATTTGCAGCTGCGATTTTTACAAAAGTCCAATTTGCGCCTGCCGTGCCCGGGATCTACCTGCAGGCTGCCTGACAATTCCTTCTTTCTCATCTACGCTAGTTTTCCGATTCCAGAGCTAGCATTCTTCTCGAAGAAGGTAAGATCTCCGGCCCTGCCTGGCATTGATACGCTCCTGTTATAAGGATTCGTATGAAAGGATATATGTACAGCCTCGACCTGCTGTTTTGTCAAATAAGTGTGAAGCCTCTCATAAATCTTTTCACGCAAAGTTTTCGCATCGTGAGTATCTGTTTCCGTAAAAATAACTCCCAACACCGATGCGCGTCTGTACCAGCCCTTGATATCAGTATCGCGACTAGACGCCAATATTGTCTCCACGACCCCTCTGAGAGCGTCACGCCTGCTCTGGAGGTCGCTGATCCCGGAAACTGTCAGCGTCATCAGCAGAAAGGGAATCCCCGAGCGTTCGCTTCGTTTTCGCTCGAACTCGAGCATCTCAAGAAAATTTTCTTCACGGTAGACGCCGTAATCATCATCCAGCAACGACTGGGAGTGCCATTGGGAAAACGAATGATTATTTTCCTGCAAAAATGTTTTCACCGGATATCCCTCCCGACTTACAGCACGTCCGACAATTCCATATTGTTTATCTTTGTTTGTTTTCTGATCCTGTCGATCGCCTTTTTCTCTATCTGCCTGACGCGTTCCCGCGTGATGCCGAACCGTTTGCCGATAGTGTTCAGGGTCCAGGGGGACTCATCCTTCAGTCCATAACGCAATTCGACGACCCTGCGCTCCGCCTCGGTCAGTTCGGAGATCCATTCGTCGATCTGCTTGCGCCTCCTCATTGCATCAGAATCGGCATCCGGGGACGGGGTATGGGTGTCCGCCAGATAGTCCTTCAGCGTCTCATCCCCGTCCTCCATGACGATGACGTCAAGCGAATGAGTTTCCCGCGAGACCTGTGAGAACATCCGGACCTTCTCAATACTGAGGTGCATTGCTTCAGCGATCTCTTCAGGATAGGGATTCCGTCTCAGCTGCTGCTTCAATTTTTTCTCCGTGCGGGTATACCGATAGACCTCCTCGGAAACATGTACGGGAAGGCGGATGGTCCTGACCTGATTCGTGATGGCCCGCTCGATCGCCTGTTTGATCCACCAGCTGGCATACGTGCTGAACTTGAATCCCCGCTTATAATCGAATTTCTCAACGGCCCTGATCAGGCCCAGGTTGCCCTCCTCTATGATATCCGAGAACGGCAGCCCCCTTGAAACATATCGTTTCCCGATCGCAACGACAAGCCGCAGATTGGCTTCGATCATCCTGCTGCGCGCTTCCAGGTCGCCCTCCGCGACCTTCTTTGCGAGTTCCTGCTCCTGCTCGAACGTGAGAAGCGGCATCTTTCTCATTTCCTTGAAATAGAACGAAATGACATCGGAGGTCTTGGACGGCGATTCTTTCTCTGCACCGTCAAGGCGAACATCTGCAGCTTCATCTCTCCCGGCCCTGCCATCGGGCATATCATCGGAAAAATCAATTTCTGCCCTGTCTTCAGCAACCTGATGTAATGCGTTCATATGTTTTCTCCTCGCGTAATCATGATCAGTACAGGTACTGCGCTGCTCACGCGGCCAGTGAAAGAAATCCGCTTTTTACATTACGGCATGATGCTGGACGAGGCGGCGGCTGTTCTTCACCTCGATCGGCTCAACGTTCCAGGCGAGCGCCATTACGTCATTGATCTGCTTAAGGGAAAAGGGTTTCTCGATACACCCGGACACGCGCATTTCACCCAGCTTCTCCCTTACCTCCGGGGAGAGGGAGCCGCTCATGACGAACAAGGGGACCCGGGGACATCTCTTGTTCCTGTGTTCGATCACCCCGTAACCGTCCATGACCGGCATATCAAGGTCCGTCAGGATCAACGCGACCGGCATGGAATCGATCAGCGCGATGCCTTCCGCCCCGTTTCTCGCGGTGAGAATGTTACAGTCGTGCAACGGCGTCTCGATGGACGCGGCAAGCACCTCCAGAAGTTGAATGTTGTCATCAATGAGAAGAATGTTGTACATGGCCGTCCCCTCCCGGCGGGTTTTTCCGGTTTCTCCCGCTGAGCGCTTGCTTCACGATCAGTTCGAACTCCTTTTTCTTGATCGGTTTGTTGACAAACTCGAATGCACCGAGGCTGACCGAACGCAGGTAGGTTTCGATGCTACCATATGCGGTGATCATGACCACCGGAAGAAGCGGACGCAATTTCCTCAACGCTAAGATGAAATCGAGCCCGTTCTCGCCGGGCATTCGATAATCGGTTATGACTAGATCGACCTCAGTATCACCCCGGAGCAGTTCCAGGGCGGCATTGACATCCCCCCGGGCGATGACCCGGTAATCCAGGTCCGTCAGGATCTCACTGTAGCTTCTGACATTCTCCGGATCATCATCCACGACAAGAATGGTCTTGGTTTTTTTAATGCGCGTGCTGACCGCCATAAGTAGTATCGTGAGCACCTATGAATAGAATAATATGAAGAATGTATTGGATGAGAAGCAAGGCTGATGCCAGAATTGAATAGCTATGAGAATCAACGTGATAGAGAATATGTTAGGGGATGAAAAGCTGAAGGTGTTTCATTTTGAACGGTTTGTTTTGGACTTGTCGGATTAAATTGATCAAGCGCACGCTTTCGACGCGGGACAAACATACGTTTGCGCAGGTGAAGCGAACAGCACCATTTTTTTATGAAACTGGCATCGAATACTGTCCTAACCGTTCGTTTTCAATTTTCTTTTAAGGGTGGACAAGGATATGTTGAGGGCCTTGGCGGCCTGTGTATAATTGCCCGACAGACGGCCGAGCGCATGGCGGATGTGCCGCATCTCCACCTCCTCCAGCGGCAGCAGCGGTTCATCTGCATCGGACCCTGTACCGGCAGTTTGCCGCCGCAGTTGTGTCTTGCCGAGCAGATCAGCGGGCCTGAACTCCTGGCCTTTCTGGAGCAGGTAGGCGCGTTCGAGGATGTTTTTCAGTTCCCTGACGTTACCCGGCCAGTCGTAGCGGCACATCCTGGCGCCCTCCGCTTCCGACAACAGGACCCCCTGTCCGCCGGAGATCGCCTTCATCAGATGAACGCAGAGCTGCGGGATGTCGGTGCACCGCTCCCGTAGCGGCGGAATATGCATGCGGATCACGCTCAGGCGGTAGTAGAGGTCCTTCCGGAAGGTCTTGCCCAGATGATCCTCGAGATTGATACCCGTCGCGGCAATGATGCGGACACTGACGGTCCGGACGGACTCGCTGCCCAGTCTTCTCAGCTTTTTTTCCTCGAGCACGCTCAGAAGCTTTGCCTGCAAATGAATCGGCATCTCGCCGATCTCGTCGAGGAACAGGGTTCCTCCCTCGGCCATTTCAAAGAGACCCTTTCGTGATGCAACCGCGCCGGTATAAGCCCCCTTTTCGTATCCGAACAGCTCGGCCTCGATGAGGCTCTCGGGCAGTGACGCGCAGTTGATGCTGATAAAGGGGGCCTTGGGCGAGGCACCCCCGTAATGGATGGCCTTTGCCACGAGGGTCTTTCCGGTTCCGGTCTCGCCGGTAATGAGCACCGGCGAGTCCGACGTAGCGGCAAGCCCCACCATCTTCTTCGTCTCTGAAAGCCCCTCCCCTCCGATAAGGATGGAGTCCTCGCTCTCCCGGGTCGATTGGTAATCCTGTCTCTGCTCCACGTTCTCCAGCTCGAGCGTGCGGAACGCCTGCCGTACCGACAGGGAAAGCTCTTCGAGGTTGTAGGGCTTCGAGAGATAATCGGTTGCACCTGACCGGATCGCCTTGATGGCGTTCTCAAAGCTTGGGAACGCGGTCGAAAAGATGATCTTTGACTGGTCGTTGATCTGCAGGATCGCGGGGCAAAGGGTGTGCCCCTCCGCATCAGGGAGCTGCTGGTCGAGAAGTACGACATCGACCACCTTTTGCCGACAGAGGTCGATCCCCTCCGCGGCCGTGTTCGCGATCAGGACCTCCATACTATCGCTTGACAGATAATCCCTGACCGCATTCGAAAAAACCCTGTCGTCGTCGATGATCAGGAATGTTTTTTTAGGTTTACTGCTCTTCATTGGTACCCTCCGGAAGCGAAATGGTCGCGACGGTCCCGATGTCCTTCCTGCTTTCTATTGCAATAGTGCCCTTCATCCTGGTGATCATTTTTTTGACGATCACGAGCCCGAGGCCCGTCCCGCTCGCCTTGGTCGTGAAAAAGGGTTTGAACAGGTCCTTTACCTTGTCCTCCGGGATCCCGCATCCATTGTCTTCCACTTCGATACTGATGATGCCGTCCGACCTGGAGATACGGACGGCGATATTCGGATGGTCCCGCTCTCGAACAGCATCGGTGGCATTGGTGACGAGGTTCAGCAGCACCTGTTGCAGCGCCCGTGGATCAGCATGCAGCCGGTCTGCCTGCGGGTCCATCTTGACATCGAGCGCAATTCCTTTTTTCTCGAGGTCATCTTTTACGAGCGGCAGGAACTGTTCCATGAATGATGCTACCCTGATCTGCTGTGGTTCCTGGGTCTCGAACATGTTGAAGCTTTTAAGAGAGCGCAGAAGAAATTCCACCCGGCCGATCTGGGCCACGATCCGGTCGAGATAGTCCCTGATCGCCTCCTGGGACAGGTTCGGAAGTTTGGAGCTCAGGATGCCCAGTATCATGTTGACGGAATTGATGGGGTTCCCGATCTCGTGCCGCACGCCGGAAAAAATATAGCCGATGCTGTCAATGGTATTGACCGACTCGGCAATGGACTCGAGCCGGAGCCTCTCGGTAATGTCCCTCTTCAGGGAAACGTAATTCAGGATCTCTCCCAAAGGGCCCTTTACCGGAGATACCGTACTGTCTTCATAGTACAGGGTCCCGTCTTTCTTTTTACTGACCATCTGCCCCCGCCAGACGCCGTCACGCCGGATCGCGTCCCTGAGTTCCTGGTAGAACTGAGTTCCCTGCCTGCCGCTGTCCAGCAGGTGAATTTTCTGACCAAGCAGCTCATCCCTCGTATATCCCGTTATCTGCTCGAATGCCTGGTTCACATACTGGATCAGGCCCGACGAGGGCTCGGTGATGATAACCCCGTCGGCCGTGGCTTCCAGCGCGGAGACCAGACGCGCCCGCTCTTCCTCAACATCGAATCGGTAGATCGCCTCGCCGATGATATACCCCAGCTGCTCAAGAAACTCGACGTTCTTAAGCGGCACCAGGCCTTCCTGCTGATCGGCAAGATGGATCACCCCCAGCGGTTGGCCCCGGTATCGAATGGGAACAACGGCAAGGGATTTGAAGCCAAACTGCGTGCAGGCGCCGCGATACTGCCGCTTCTCATCCTTTGCCAGACCGTCGATGAAATTGACGGTGTTGTTGCAATAGAACGAGCCGTTCGCCGTCATAAAGGGAAGGTCCGAAGACACTGGCTTTCCCGCTATGATCCGGGTACAGATACAACGGTCCTCGACAAGCGATAGACTGTTCTCCTGCTTCAGAAATACATCGCTATATCCATCACAGGCCTCGAACGGCACTTTATGGTCCGGATGTTCGATCCGTACCCCGACATTGCGGCAGGCGCTCCAGTCACGGAGCAGACCGCAGACGGCGTAAAGATATTCCCTGCGCGTGATCGCATCGGTAAACAGTTTGAGGAGTGCGTTCATTGCTTCGGTTTTCTTCTGCGTATCCTTGCGCTCGGTGATGTCGCGAGCGATGATGCTGAGCATGGGGTTGCCTTCCCGGTCCCGGAACAGGACCGAGGAAATTTCACAGGGGACCCTCGTTCCGTCCTTCCTGATGACATCAACCTCGCCGCGGGTCCTTCCGGTCCGCTCTCGCTCGGAGATGAGGGACGCGACGTGAGGATCCGCCTGGTTGACGATATGGGATCTGCCCGACCGGCGGATCTCGTCCTCGGTCATATCGAGGAGCTTACAGGCGGCGGGGTTTGCCGACACAATGGCCCCGTCCGGTTTCATGAGTACAACGGCGTCAAGACTTGATTCGAACAGCCGGTGGTATTGCTCCTCGCTCGCCCGCAGATCTTCCTCGGCCTTCCCGCGCTCACGGCGTATGCCGGCTTCGCGCAGTTCCCGTTCCACGGCGGGGGCGAGCCTGGAAAAATTCCCTTTGATGATATAATCGTGGGCGCCTGCTTTCATCGCCTCCACGGCGATGTCCTCACCGATATTGCCCGACACAATGATGAACGGAAGGTCGAGGCCGCTGTCCTTGAGAACGGCCAGGGCCTCGGGTCCGCTGAACTTGGGAAGGATGTAATCGGAGATGACGATGTCCCATTTCCGGTTCGTGAGCGCTGAGCGCATGGCTTCAGGCGTGTCGACGCGCTCATGGTCCGGATCATAGCCGGCGCGCCGCAGTTCTCGCAGCAGGAGCAGACAGTCGTCCTCGGAATCCTCTACGACCAGTATTTTTAAAGGCGTGGTCATGGTAAATAATAGTTCAGAGTTAAAAGTTCAGTGTTCAGTGTTCAGGGTTCAGCTTTTACAACGAACTATGAACTGTGAACGCTGAACTGTAATTACGTTACGGCGCCTCATTCAACACGAGCCAATAGAGCCCCAACTGCTGGACTGCATTGACGAACTGCTCGAAATCCACGGGCTTGCGAATATAGCTGTTCGCGCCGAGCTTGTAGCTTTCGACGCGGTCCTTGTCCTCGCTGGAGGTCGTCAGGACCACGATCGGGAGGAGCCTCGTCCGCTCGTCGCTGCGCACGCGCTGCAGCACTTCGAGCCCGTCCATGCGGGGCATCTTGAGGTCGAGCAGGACCACCTGAGGCAGGACACGGGTGTCCCGGCCCGCATATTTGCCCGTGCCGAACAGGTAGTCAAGGGCCTCGACCCCGTCCTGGGCGATCACCACCTCGTTCATGATCTTGCTTTTTTTGAGCGCCCGAAGCGTGAGCTGAACGTCATCGGGATTGTCCTCTGCCAAGAGAATGATCTTGGAGTTCATGGGGTTCTCCTTTTATTTGTTTTCGTCACAAGGTAAAATAAACCGTTGTACCTTTCCCGACCTCGCTCTCTATCCATACGCGGCCGCCGTGACGGTTGACGATGCGTTTGACCGTGGCCAGGCCGATGCCGGTGCCGGCGAACTCCGAGGTCTTGTGAAGCCGCTGGAAGGGATTGAACAGCTTGTCCGCGTACGTCATGTCAAAGCCCGCACCGTTGTCCCTCACGAAATACGCGCGCTCGCCGCCGATCTCCACGGTTCCGAATTCTACCACAGGCGCGGTTGCCTTTTCACTAAATTTCCACGCGTTGCTGAACAGATTTTCGATCACCACGGTCAGCAGCCGTTCGTCGCCGGTTGCGGAAAGCCCTTCGCTGATGACGAATTCAGTGCCCCCCGGGTTGCTTTCACGGAGATGCGCGGCGATTTTCACGGCTGTCGCGCTCAGGTCCACACGCTCACGCTTCAATTCCATCCGGGCCACACGGGAAAGCTTCAGCAGATCGTCGATGAGTTGGGACATGCGCTGTGTCGCGCCGCGCACGCGCGCCAGGTAGTCCTTGCCTTCGGCATCCAGTTTGTCGGCGTAGTCTTCGAGCAGCGCGAGGCTGAAACCGTCGATGCTCCGGAGCGGAGAGCGAAGGTCATGCGACACCGAGTAGCTGAATGCCTCCAACTCCCGGTTCGACTCTTCCAGCTGTCGAACATGATGATTGAGCTCCTCGTTCAGCTTTGCGACCGACTCTTCCGCCCGCTTGCGTTCGGCGATCTCTTCGTTCAACTCATCACGCGAAGCGGTGATCATCTTCAGGTCCCGGGTCATTTTGTCAAATGTCCTTGAAAGCTGGCCTATTTCGTCTTTTAGATGGGTTCCAACTTTATAGTCCAGGTTGCCGCTCCCTACTATTTCCGCGCCCCTGGAGAGCGCTTTAATAGGGCCCGAAATGGACCGGGCGATCGAAGATGCTATGATGCCGCAAAGAACAAGAACAATTGCTAAAACTATCGTTACCAGCTTCCGCAGCTTCATTTCATCGGCAAAGGCCTCCTCGACATCAATTTTGGCTACCATTCCCCAGTCCAGGGAAGGGAGGTATCGCCAGGCTGCGATAACTTTTTTGCCCCGGTAATCGATCAACTGGCCGACCCCGTTTCTGCCTTGCACTGCCTCTTGAATGGGTCCGCCAAGCGCGCCTCCCATGCTTACACTTTTATTCAGGACCGTGGTCGTGTCATGCCGCAAGGGATTTAAAAAGATGACGTTGTTTCCTGCTTTCTTCCCCACCAGGACTTCTCCGGTATTGCCCAGACCGCTCACATCATGGATGATCCTATAAACGGAATTCAGGTCCACCTCAAAAGCGATCACCCCGATGAAAGCGTCGTCAGAACCGAAGACCGGAGCGGTGATCAGCATTCCCGGTGCATCCTCATGCGCCCTGTTCATAAAGATATCGGAAAAATAGATTTCTTTTTCCCCTTTTTCAAAGGCCTTTTGCTGCGGGTCGGGAAGGAGATGCAAAAAATCTTTTCTCATGTGCTTGAGATTGCTTGAGTAAATGATCGCTCCCCGGGGATTAACCAGCATAATATCGGAAAGGTGCAAGAGCGATTGCATGTGCTGCAATTGTTTGTCGAGCGTTTTTTTGGCAGTGCGATACTCCGCATCATCCGGATCGCGGGCAAGACGGTTCAATAGGGGAAGATTTTTTTTTACGTCGTAATTGCCCTGGGCCACCTCTATATTCGCCTTCAGCCCCGCAAAATATGTTTCGATCCTCTCCGCCTTAAAAGCGGCAATATTCTGCAATTCGGAAAGGCGATTGGTCTCCAGGGAATTTTTATAATTCGTGAAGGTCAACACACTGATGAATAATGAAGGGACCGAGACAAAAACCAGGAACATAATGGTAAGTTTTATTCTGATTGACATGTCAACCCTACCCTAAAGATACACATAGTATTGCCGTTGCAGGCCATGGCTGTGACAATTTGCTGAATAAATCGTGGCAGGTGTTGAACCGGCAACCGTCCGTAACCTTGCGGCCATTATAAGGTCTCGGGAAGGCTAAAGCAATGCAAAATCGGGAAACCTCTCAGCAAACACAATTTTATATCCCTGAAAGATACGTGCGACCTTCCGGAGCATCATTTCAAGCTCAGCATATAATCCGTGAGCTCCTTCAACTCATTGTCCGGCAGCATAACTTTCGGCATAATGGACCCCGGCGAGACGGCCTGCGGGTCCTTGAAGTGGCGCATGAGCCAGTCGGCGTCGCGTTTGCTCGCCGACGTGTGTAAGTTCGGGACCCAGTTTGCCGCCCTCGCCATGGATGCTGTGGCAGGCAGTGCAGCCGTTCGTGTTAAATAAGATGCGGCCGGCGAGAACGGACGGAGATGTCACTGCCGGGGCATTGACAATCGGCGCCTGCGCACCCATGATCGTGAGGGCGCTGACCGTCACCACGGCCAGGCCGGCTATGGTCATCATTATCTTTCTCTTCTGCGGCGCCCGCTCGGGATCCCTGTCAAGGAAGGGTAAAAGAATGAGCGCGATGAGCGCGATCGTCGGGAGTATCACCGTGCCGACAATTTCGAACTTCCCCTCGAAGATCCGGAGCAGCTGGAACACAAAATAGAAATACCACTCAGGCCGCGGGTTATACGTGCTGTCCGTGGGGTCTGCCTGGGGTTCGAGCGGCGCGGGAAACATGACCGCTAAGCTCGCGAGCAAAAGAAAAACGATGATGATGAAGCTCGAGTCTTTGAACAGCTGGTTCGGGAAAAGCGGTTCGGATCGGTCCGGGGTTCTTTTCGCGGCATTCCATGTGCCACCCGCCCCGGCGCGCTCAAGCAGGAAGATGTGCAGACCGGCAAGAAGCGCAAGGCCCCACGGCAGGATATACGTGTGGACTGCAAAGAAACGGCTGAGCGCAAGATTGCCGAGTTCCGTGCCGCCGCGCACGATCCGGAGAAGCAGGCCGCCGACAACAGGCGCCGTGCCGGCCACGTTCGTACCGACCACCGTGGCCCAGTAGGCCTTCTGGTCCCAGGGCAGAAGATAGCCGGTGAACGCGAACCCGCCCACGAGCGCGATCAACCCGACCCCGAGGAGCCAGATGATTTCTCTCGGTTTTTTGTACGCGCCGAAAACGAAGACGCGCAGCATGTGGAGCGCCACGAGCACCATCATGAAACTGGCGCCCCAGTGGTGCAGGCCGCGGACAAAGCTTCCGAAAGGCGCTTCGTTCTGGATGAATTTTACACTCGCGTAGGCGTGATCAGGCGTCGGTGCATAGTAGAAGGCAAGGAGGATTCCGCTCACCATCTGGAGGGTGAAGATGAACGCGAGCGATGCTCCGAGCACATAGAACCAGCTCGACCCGCCCGGGATGGGACGGTCAGCGAAAGAATTCCAGAGGCCTCTCAGTTTTATGCGTTCATCGAACCAGTCGAGCAGTTGCGAGATCATGGGTCCTCCTGAAAATATAGCCACCGAGATGATCCCGGGGGATGATACATGAGGGATTAAAAATGCGCTCACCCGGCGTCCCTCGTTCCTCATCCATCATCCATGGCTCCCAATTCTGGTGATTCCTCTTGATCGATCGCGTTACGCATTTATGCCGCGACCTTTTCCCCGATGCCCAGCTGGAACACCTCGAACTTCACCATCACCCTGCCGTTCTCCAGCCTGACCTCAAGGGTATCGAGCGACCGGGGAGCCGGGCCTCCCAGCACCTTGCCGTTGATATCGAAGACACTGCCGTGGCAGGGGCACTTGAAACGCCTGTCGGCATCGGACCACCGGTATCCGCAGCCCAGGTGCGGGCAGTTCGGCGAGTACGCGGTCACCGTATTGTCCTGTCTCCTGACGATCCAGATGGATCTCTCCTGCTTTTCCTCCTGCCAACCGCTCCTGACAAGCTGAAAGAACCTCCGCTCCTGCGGTTCGTTTACCTTCAGGTCATTCAGAGTTCCTGCGTCGCTCCAGCTCGTTTCTTTCTTCCTGAGCGCAGGCAGGATGCCGAAGCCGCCGAACGGTACCGTCAGCGCCGCAGCTATGAAAACGCCGATGCCCACGATGGTGCGAACCATGAAGTTCCTTCGCGTTACGTCCTGATCGTTCATCAAACCTCCTGGAAAGAATAAAGCTCCGCGCAACTGACTCAGACCATTACGATTCCATCGCAATTGCAACATTAGTCAAGGTCAGATCAAAAGGAGTTCGCGCTCGCCGTTCAGATACCGTTGCGCAAGGAGCAGAAGCTTCAGATAATAGTTGTCAATACAGGGGACAAAATCGTTTACGGACACCAACACCCGCCCGCAGGGCGAACCGGTCCTGTACAGGGAACCCTCCACGATCGATCGTTTACCGGAGAAAAGCTGGATCCCCTTTTCAAGGTTCATCTCAAGCACGCCGTCCACCTCTTCCTTCTGAAGTGCAAGGGCAGCGGGCCGTACATCATGAACAAGCATAAACACGTCCTGGAATTCGTATTCGATGGCTCCGGGGGTAAAGCAGTACACAAACACCCTGCGTCCGACGGGAAGAAGATCCTCAAAACGCACCTCAAGCCCCAGTTCCTCTTTGATCTCCCGTGGCCCGGCGACCGTCGCATCCTCGCCGGCGGCGTAGTGTCCCCCAACGCTTACATCGAACTTGTCGGGCGCTATTTTTTTTTGCGTTGACCGCTTCTGGAACAGGACATAACCGATGCCCTTCCCCTTATACACGATGAGGCAATGGAATGCCCCATGCCATACACCCGTCTCGTGAGCCATATCACGCGTGATGACCTCTCCGGTTTTGCGGCCCGCACAATCCAACACGTCAAAACGCTCCACCTGAACGGTTCCTTTCTCCGCATCATAAAACCCGCCAATTATACGCTTATTTGTTTTTTCTGGCAACATTCGCGTGATTTCAGTATAATGGATTGAAACTTCCTGTACAGCCTTATGAATATGGTAACCTTCTACAACTCCTATCCGGGTATGTACATCACCCAATCGTTCTTTCACTCGTTCATAACCGTGCTGCTTGTCGATGCGGCTCTCCAGGCGTGGAAGATCGAGAACCCCATCACGCGACAATACTTCCGCCTCATCGTCATCATCCTGCCGATCCTATCGTTTCCCCTCTACCAGGCCTTGAGTCCGGAACGGGGTTCGCTCTCCTTCAGACTGGACGCCCTGTTTGATTCGACCCGTTGGCTGAATCTCGATATCTGGCACGGCATAACGTCCGGGATGCTGTTCTTCCTCTTGCTGTCCTTTACGACGATTGTCTTTCTCCTCCAGGAGATGATCCCCATCATCAAACACGCGCTTGCATCGAGAGTGACCGAATCCTCTGGTGAAAAGCCCGCGGAGGATTCCGCCGTTAGCCGTGCATTGGCCGGCATATCCGGCCCCAAACCCGACGTCTTCATAGTCCAGGACGACGACCTTATCCTGTTCGTTACTACGGGAAAACATCCTGCGATCTTTCTTTCAACGGGAACCGTCGAGGCCTTTACGATAGAGCAGCTGCAAACGGCGCTTGCCCATGAGATCGCCCATATCGAGCGAAATAAGCGGCCGCTGCTCATCGCCGCGTTCGTGCTCAGGATCGTTCAGTTTTTCAGCCCCGTCGCCCTCATTGAGTTCCGGAGGATCGTGCAGGAAGAGGAAAAAATATGTGACGATTTCGCGGTGACCCTGACGGGAAAATCCCAGGCCCTTGCAGATACGCTGCGCAAGTTTCACGGCCCGGCCGACAACCGTCAAGCGGGGGGCGCCGGCGCCGCAATGCCCCTCAAAGAACGCTTGAACGAATCTGGCCACACGCGGATCATCATGAACAGAATTTTGCGCCTCGAGGCAAACCCCATACTAAGGCCTTCACGGGATCGTTTTGCGTTCCTCATCACCTGCACAGCGATCCTCATCATCAACTACGCCATCGTATGACCGATCAGGGAGATACCATGTGGGAAAGAATGCGCGGCTTTATCATGTTCATCGTAGCGGTTGGCATCTTGATTGTTTTCCTCAAAGCGCTGAACTGGGTTCCGGGTATCCTCCAGGAAGGCCTTTCGAACACCTATGGCAGTATTGAAGAAGTCGAATCGAAACTTCATTTTCGGGAAATATTGATCCCCTCGTACTACCCGCAAGGACTGCAATGGCCACCGGCGCTGATAACAGCGCAGACGAAGCCCTATGCCATGGTCCAGATGGAATGTACCCGGCAACAAGATAACAAGGTATCGCTCATTATTTCACAGACTGCACTACCCTACCCCGATCCCAAGGTGTCCATAGAAATGATCAAAAAAAATGAACCGGTCCAATATACTTTTAAGGGACGAAATGCCGCGCTCGTCGCGGGCCTGTGCGGAAATAATGAGCCTTGCAGCCGCATCTCATGGAATGAGCCCCGCTATCATATAGACGTGATCATGCTGTCCCTCCCCTCAGAAATCGTAAAAATCGCTGAAAGCATGGTCTCGAAATAATTCTCCATGAACTCCCGATGCCCGTATGCGCGGTATCCACCTGACGGGAACGCATTTCTTATCGACCCACCTGACATTGCAGCAAACAATAAATACAGCTTTAGCACTAAGAGCATATTCCCGCTTGACTACGAGTTTTTACCGATTATCAAAATGTGATTCATATGATAAGGTTCAATCAACGATACGACAAGTCACAAAAAAAGGAGGTAACACACCATGCTTACACATGCGGGAGGACAAGTGGTCGGGAACGGAACGTACTGGGATATCATGACCGGACTAAGGGTCGACATAGAACGGGAAGGAACGCTCCCGGGGGGAAACCGGACAAAATACCTGAAGGCTTCTTCAAGTGCAGTGCTGTTGTCGGGGCCCATTCTTGGGTTGGCCTACGTCATTTTTCTGCCGATCGTGGGCATCGTGACGGCGCTCTCCCTCCTGGTTCGGAAGGTTTTGGGAGGGGTGTTCAGCCTGGGCAGGAACATCATCTCTTTCGGATGGAGACCCACCGAGGCGTATTTGGGCGGAAAGAACAGAAGGAAAGGTGACGGCGACAAGCCGGGAAGATCGCCGAATAAAAAGTGAGCGGGGGAATGCCGACGCTCTCACGATGGCGCACTCACGACAAACAATAATCTAAAACTAAAGGAGGGCATAGTTATGAACAGCATGTTTGATTTTGTCACCCATGTCAAGGTGGTCGAGTATCTTCTTTCCCTGGCCTTAATTGCAGGATATCTTCTGGTCTGGGAGGCGCTGAAACCAAGACCGTTCCGCAAGGTAAAGGAGGTCGGCCAGGAGGATCTGGCGCATATCAGGCAGAACGGCATGAAGGGCACGCTGAAGCTGGTGGGAAAGATCGCCGCCGCTCCATTCGTCGGGCTGCTCTATATAATCCTTCTCCCCGTCGGCCTGGTCAGCGCACTGTTCTATGCCCTGATCTCGGGGGTGATGGGAAAAAGCCCGTCATTTTCCTGGAGACCGGCCGAGGCATACCTCTCCGGCAAAAAGAAGACCAAGAAACAGGAAGTTGATACCGACAAGCAGCCTGAGAAAAAATAACGTTTCCGTCACAGGAGGGACGCTCGAAGTAAGAGCACCCTCCTGCGACATCTCAGTTTCTCGACGCCATGATCCTTTTCAGGTTTTCACTTCGTTTTTCTTACGTCAACCGCGGCGCCTGCAAAAGAAAGCCTCTTTTTCTGCGATATTGCCGCTCATCGACCATGACCCCGTGTTCAAGTATCTTTTCGCTCATTACAAAAGTCGAATGAAGGGCCAAGACACATCGGGACGGTCCTGACCCAAAACGCTCGATCCCCTGCCGTCATTCCTGTCCGCAGGACGGCGTCTCACACGGGGTTCTGCTTCCACAGCATGTCTGGGCCTTCCCGCATTGGGTGCGTATCCCTGTTCCGGAATCGGCGCCCTTTATCAGAAAACCGCTTCCTCCCGAATAAATCCTTCTCACGCTTCCCTTGCAATCGGGACAGGCAGTGACCGGTGCATCATGCATTGACTGGCTGATCTCGAACCGTGTGCCGCAGGCATCGCAACCATATTCATATACCGGCATTACGTTCTCCTTAGATGGTTCATTTTTTTATCGCATTCGGGCCAAGATGACAGCATGATCGTATTCGTGACGGGGGAACAATCGCCCCGGACAGCAGGTACGCTTCCGGGGCAGAGTAACAAGTCGTTAGATTTTCTGCAGAATGGCGAGCGATGTCTTTGTAAAACAGACTCCCTCGGGAAGTTTGCAGTTCCCTGCCTTCTTCTGACCTACGGGATTCTCCGGTTTATTCATGGCTGCTATCCCGCCCCTGGCAGCGGCAAAAACACGGGTGAACTCTCCCGAAAGGCCCTTTATTTCCCCTGCGTACTGGGTCTCGAATTTGGCCAGATTCTCTTTGACCGCCGTGAGCGTAGTAATGAAGGAATTACAGGAACGGCAAAACGGGTCCGCCTGCTGGTTCTTCAGCACGCCGAACAGATATGCATAACTACGCGCCTGATTCATGATCTCCATTGATAAGGCCCTCCTCTGTGTATATACGGGAAATATTTAATGAGCGCATCCCCCGTCGTCGCTGTGGCCGCCGCAGCACCCCTGGAGCGTCAACGTGGGGAGTTTCTGCGAATCGAACATCGTCATGTTTTCCCGTATCGTTGCCGCCGATGAACGATGCACGATGATCCCCATCTGGTTCAGCCTCGTAAGCGCGCCCGCGCCGATGCCGCCCACGACGATCGCGTCGACCTTCTGATTGTCGAGCGCCTTCATGGGGTTGCACGCTCCATGGGTGTGGTGCTGGTCCCGGTTGTTGATCGTTGAGATATCATTCGTGTCGGTATCCACCACGACAAAAAACGGCGCCGAGCCGAAATGATTGAACACCGCGCTTTCGATCCCATCGTCTTTCTGTACTGGAAAACAGATCTTCATGTTCGTTCCTCCCTATAAAGTGGTTATTCAAACACTATGGCCTTGCCTGTTGCAAGCGCCATCGCAACTTTTTTTCTCGCCAGAGAAAGAATCCTCTGAATGGTCCCCCTCGACACGCCCATCCTGTCGCCTGCTTCTTCCTGCGTCAGGTCGTCAAGGTCGCAGAGTTTCAAGGCCTCAAGCTCATCCAGGGAAACAGAAATGCGTTCCACCTCGGACATCGGGACCCCCGTGGGCTTGTATGCCTTTCCCTTGAAGCTGCACTGGCAATGACGCGGTTTTTTACAACGTGGAGACATGAAGACCTTTCTTTATTTGTGCATATGCACGTAATGATACCCGGTGCACTTTCTGTTGTCAAGGGTTTTCTTTTCTTTAGCAGCAATATTCCTGGTCACAAGGCATGGCAGCAGGCATAGCAGGACTTTGCGGATACGGCAAGAACGAACAAGAAAGCACGTCCTCCGAGACTATCGCTCGCCTGCATCACGTTTTCATAAGATAAACTCCACGGTATAACTACGAACATTTTCCTATGTACGTAGGAACTTATACCGATTATCAAAATGTGATTCATATGATAAGGTTCAATCAACGATACGACAAGTCACAAAAAAAGGAGGTACACACCATGCTTACACATGCGGGAGGACAAGTGGTCGGGAACGGAACGTACTGGGATATCATGACCGGACTAAGGGTCGACATAGAACGGGAAGGAACGCTCCCGGGGGGAAACCGGACAAAATACCTGAAGGCTTCTTCAAGTGCAGTGCTGTTGTCGGGGCCCATTCTTGGGTTGGCCTACGTCATTTTTCTGCCGATCATGGGCATCGTGACGGCGCTCTCCCTCCTGGTTCGGAAGGTTTTGGGAGGGGTGTTCAGCCTGGGCAGGAACATCATCTCTTTCGGATGGAGACCCACCGAGGCGTATTTGGGCGGAAAGAACAGAAGGAAAGGTGACGGCGACAAGCCGGGAAGATCGCCGAATAAAAAGTGAGCGGGGGAATGCCGACGCTCTCATGATGGCGCACTCACGACAAACAATAATCTAAAACTAAAGGAGGGCATAGTTATGAACAGCATGTTTGATTTTGTCACCCATGTCAAGGTGGTCGAGTATCTTCTTTCCCTGGCCTTAATTGCAGGATATCTTCTGGTCTGGGAGGCGCTGAAACCAAGACCGTTCCGCAAGGTAAAGGAGGTCGGCCAAGAGGATCTGGCGCATATCAGGCAGAACGGCATGAAGGGCACGCTGAAGCTGGTGGGAAAGATCGCCGCCGCTCCATTCGTCGGGCTGCTCTATATAATCCTTCTCCCTGTCGGCCTGGTCAGCGCACTGTCCTATGCCCTGATCTCGGGGGTGATGGGAAAAAGCCCGTCGTTTTCCTGGAGACCGGCCGAGGCATACCTCTCCGGCCACAAGAAGACCAAAAAGCAGGAAGCTGTTGACGACAAGCAATCTGAGCAGAAGGAGAACTCACGATAACGCAGGAAGGCTTGCTCTCAGCAGACGTTATCACCATTAAACGTTACTATTTGTTACTACGAACATTTTCCTATGTACGTAGGAACTTATACCGATTATCAAAATGTGATTCATATGATAAGGTTCAATCAACGATACGACAAGTCACAAAAAAAGGAGGTACACACCATGCTTACACATGCGGGAGGACAAGTGGTCGGGAACGGAACGTACTGGGATATCATGACCGGACTAAGGGTCGACATAGAACGGGAAGGAACGCTCCCGGGGGGAAACCGGACAAAATACCTGAAGGCTTCTTCAAGTGCAGTGCTGTTGTCGGGGCCCATTCTTGGGTTGGCCTACGTCATTTTTCTGCCGATCGTGGGCATCGTGACGGCGCTCTCCCTCCTGGTTCGGAAGGTTTTGGGAGGGGTGTTCAGCCTGGGCAGGAACATCATCTCTTTCGGATGGAGACCCACCGAGGCGTATTTGGGCGGAAAGAACAGAAGGAAAGGTGACGGCGACAAGCCGGGAAGATCGCCGAATAAAAAGTGAGCGGGGGAATGCCGACGCTCTCACGATGGCGCACTCACGACAAACAATAATCTAAAACTAAAGGAGGGCATAGTTATGAACAGCATGTTTGATTTTGTCACCCATGTCAAGGTGGTCGAGTATCTTCTTTCCCTGGCCTTAATTGCAGGATATCTTCTGGTCTGGGAGGCGCTGAAACCAAGACCGTTCCGCAAGGTAAAGGAGGTCGGCCAAGAGGATCTGGCGCATATCAGGCAGAACGGCATGAAGGGCACGCTGAAGCTGGTGGGAAAGATCGCCGCCGCCCCGTTCGTCGGGCTGCTCTATATAATTCTTCTCCCGGTCGGCCTGGTCAGCGCACTGTCCTATGCCCTGATCTCGGGTGTGATGGGAAAAAGCGCGTCATTTTCCTGGAGACCTGCCGAGGCATACCTCTCCGGCAAAAAGAAGACCAAGAAGCAGGAAGTTGATACCGACAAGCAGCCTGAGAAAAAATGATTTTTTTACCGCAAAAGGGTCGCTCAAGAGAGCAGCATCCCTTTTGTAATTGTAATCTAAGGAGGAACGGAAAGAATGAAAATCGTTACCCTGATCATTGCATCGCTGTGCTTCATCTTTCTTTCTCTAACAGTCGTTCATGCCGAGGAAGGAACGTCAAGTGCGGCCACCCCTCGTAGGATCATCAAGTTGGACAGCATCGTAAATATCTATAAGCCCGTACAATTCAATCATGAAAAACACATCGCTATTGCCGGTGATTGCGGGAAGTGTCACCATCAGCACGGGAATAACGCAAGCCTGCCCTGCCATGAGTGCCATAACATTAAGGCACAGTTGTTTAAAAGCTCTCTGACGGGAAGTTTCATGGCATGCAAAAATTGCCATGGGGACTTAGACCCCTCAACGCCCCGGATGCCGGGGCTCAAGGTCGCCTATCATCGCCAGTGTTTTCAGTGTCACTGGGGCATGAACGAGGTGGGCCTCAGTCCAAAGGGCTGCACCATCATGTGTCATGACAAACGTGACCAGAAGGTGAGCGCGAAAGCACACAAATCACTCTAATGAGCACGCGTACCACGCTATTCACGCTATTAAGGAAAGAGGAGGAATGAGAAATTATGGATAAGAATGCAAAGAAACCCTCTGAACCCGCCAATCCACTGTCAGAACAGCGCGGCACCGGGGGGGATAAATCTGATGCCGGCACCATGGGTGACAGTCTGAATTTCACCAGAAGAAGGTTCATGGGCACGGTCGCCGCAATAGGCGGAGCGCTGGGGGCGGCTAGCCTGGCATCCAGGGCGAAGATAGCAGGCGCGAAAGAGTTCGAAGGGTCAGCCGACCGCTACGGTGTGCTGTACGATCTGACCCTTTGCGTCGGATGCCGCAGCTGCGAAAAGGCCTGCAATGAATATAACAAGCTGCCTGCCCCGGCGGTGCCGTTCGATGATCCCTCGGTATTCGAGGAGACGCGGAGACCGACGGTGGAGGCCTATACCGTGGTCAACCGGTACCCGAACCCCAAGGACCCGAGCAAGCCGCTCTACCGCAAGATTCAATGCAATCATTGCAACGAACCGGGATGCGCAACGTCTTGCCCTGTTCATGCGTACACGAAGCACCCGGAAGGTCCTGTTACCTATAACGTGGACCTCTGTTTCGGCTGCCGGTATTGCATGGTGGCCTGTCCCTACTATGTCCCCGCGTATGACTACAACAGCGCGCTCGAGCCCCGGATCTCGAAATGCACCATGTGCGTTGATCGCGTCAAACACGGACTTCCTACGGCGTGTTCAGAGATCTGTCCTACCGGCGCTCTCACGTTCGGCAAACGCGCCGACCTGATCAACGTTGCACGGGAGAAGATCATTAAAAATCCTGACAAGTATATCGACCACATTTTCGGTGAGAACGAGGCGGGAGGATCAAGCTGGCTGTATATCTCCGGAGTCCCTTTCGAGCACTACGGGTTCCCGGCGCATGTCCAAAAGGCCCCCTTGCTGGAAAATACGAAGGGGTTCCTTGCGAGCGTTCCCCTCGTTTTCGTCGTCTGGCCGGCCCTCTTCGGAATGCTTTACTCCGCAACACAACACCGCAACCGTTCAGAGAACGATGGCGATCATGAGAAAACGGAGGACAAAAAGAAATGAGCAACGCTAACCTCGAACAGATGGATCATCTCCAGACTACTTTCATGCAGAAACTTCGGATGGGCATGTCGTGGCAGGAGTACACGCGAAGCCTTATCACTCCGTTTAACATCGTCGCTGCGCTCATCCTCAGTGTCGGCCTGCCGGTGATCGTGATGCGTTTTGCCAAGGGGCTCGTTTTCGCTACCCATGCATCCAACGAATATCCCTGGGGGCTCTTTCTCGGATGGGGGCTCTTCGGCGGGGTCCCCCTCTCGGCCACCGGTTTTGTCATGGCGACGGCCTATTATATCTTCGGGTTCAAGGACTATCACCCGCTCGTACGGCTTGGCGTGCTGACGGGTCTACTCGGTTATTTCTTCGCCGCTGTATATCTGATGATTGACCTCGGCAGACCCTGGCGCATCTATTTTCCGATGATAATGGGCTTTGGAACGGCCTCGATCCTCTTCCTCGTGGCCTGGCACGTATCAACGTACTTGACGGTACAGATCCTCGAGTTCAGTCCGGCCATTCTCGAGTGGATCAAATCGAGGCGTGTCCGGCGGTGGGCGCTTATGACCACGGTCGGTTTGACGATCGCGGGCATCATCCTCTCGACACTTCACCAGTCAGCGCTCGGCGGCATGTTCCTCCTCGCTCCCGGGAAGCTTCACCCGCTCTGGTTTTCGACCTTCTTGCCGGTCTTGTTCCTGAGTTCGAGCATCTATGCGGCCCTGGCCATGGTGATCGTCGTCAGCACCCTCTCGGTAAAGTTTCTCCGCCACCGTGCGGATGATATTTTCATCAACAGCCTGGACCGTCTGACCCTCGGGCTGGGGAAAGGGGCTATTGTCGGGATCTACGTCTACTTTGCCTTGAAGTTGATCAGTGTGGCCCACGACGATAACTGGGCGCTCCTGAACACACCGTACGGACACTGGTTCTTGGTGGAGCTGCTCGGTTTCATCCTCCTTCCCGCGGTAATCTTGACGTATGGTGTCAAGACGAGACAAGCCGGCATCGTGCGGTTTGGGGCCTTTTTTGCCGTACTCGGCGTTCTGATGAACAGAATCAATGTCTCCATTATCGCCTTCAACTGGAACCTGCCGCACCACCTGCATCACATCGTGCCTCCGTGGCAGGAAGTCGTCATTGTAGCGGCAATTGTTACTATTCACATACTCGTCTTTCGGTGGATCGTGAACAGGATGCCGGTAATTCGTGAAGATACGAGCTACCACGAACTTCATTAAAAACTGCGTAAGAGGATGCATTTTCACCCGAGAATGCATCCTCTCGACTTACAGGGAAAGAGAAAGAGGCAACGGGAGCCGAATCTGTTCCCCGGATGGATCCCGACAGGCGCCTTGACAGATGTCCACGACCCGGCCTTCAGACGTGTCACAAAACGGGGTGTTCGATTGTCAGCTCGTTGGGAATGAGCCGACGGCAGGATACCGATAGTGGGAGATGCATAATGAGGACCCGGAATATACTCCTGTTTTTCGCGCTGTTGTTATCGCTGCAGGTCACGTCGGGGATAGACCGCTTGGAAGCAGCTGACCCGAACCTCTCCTATCAAAACAAGCCCTGCCTCGGTTGTCACGGCAAACAGAACATCACCCTTTCGTTCCGAAACAGGGAGTCGGTATCCGGTTACATTGATGAAGAAAAAATGAAAACATCGGTCCACGCCTCGTTTGCCTGCACTAACTGCCATGCTGAATTCGCGGGAGACCGGCATCCAAAAAGGAATTTTCAATCCCGGGCGCAGTACCGGGTCCGTTCCTCTTTCGCCTGCAGGCGGTGCCACTCGGACGAACAAATCAGGACCAGGCCCGTTCACATCGATGTGTTGAGCGGGGAAAGATCGGGGAATCCGCTGGTCTGCGCCGATTGCCACGGGTCCCACTCCGTTATTCGATTGACAAAAAAAAAATCACTCAGCGATGAGGCAAAGCTTTGTTTGCGCTGCCACCAGAAGAGTGTCCATGTGTCTTACCAGAATGGCGAACAACGTTCTCTGCGGGTCGACCCCTTGCTTCTTGAAGCATCTGTTCACAATAAGCTCAGCTGTTCCGACTGCCACTATGGTTTTTCTTCAGAAGCACATCCGAAGCGTAACTTTCGGACGCGAAGAGACATGACCATCGCTACAGCAGAGGTGTGCCGGCGATGCCATTTCGATAAATACACAAAATTCCAGGACAGCATCCACTACGCCAGATTGAGCCAGGGGAACCTCAACGCCCCCGTCTGTACCGACTGCCATGACTCGCACTCCATCGCCTCAGCCGGCAGGGAGCGCATCGTCAGCGCCAACCGCTGTAAAAAATGCCATCTTGACATTTATACCATCTACGCAAATAGCGTCCACGGCGGCGCACTGCTGAACGAGCACAACAAGGATGTCCCGGTATGCGTAGACTGCCATAAGACGCACGACATCCAGAGTCCGCATACCGCTGAATACCGGGAGCGGATCCCTGAAATGTGCAGCAAGTGCCATGCAAACAAAGAGATCATGGGAAAGTACGGCCTGTCCACGGACGTTATAAAGACCTATCTCTCCGATTTTCACGGCGTCACGCTGGGGTTTTATATAAAACAGAAGGACCTTCTCCCCAAACAAACGAAGACAATCGCCGTATGCATCGACTGTCACGGCATCCACAACATCACCAGCACTGTCAGCCCTGATGCGACGATCGTTAAAGCGAATCTGGTGCAACGATGTCGAAAATGCCATGCCGATGCGACCGAAAACTTTCCCGATGCGTGGATATCCCACTATAAACCGAGTCTGCAGCGGGCGCCGCTCATTTTTATCATCGGCATCCTGTACCGGATATTCACCCCTATCATGGTCATCGGATTGGTCTTGCAGATCCTGCTGCATATCTGGCGCTATGCGGTAAACCGGTGATACGGAGGGAGATGAACATGGGCATGGTAAATAGCGAACAGAAGGACAACCGCATCAGGCGGTTCGGTCCCTACCGGATCATCGAGCACTGGCTGCACGCCGCAGTTTTCTGCATGCTCGTCATCACGGGGCTTTCTCAAAAGTTCCATACCTACGACCTCTCGCAGTGGCTCGTCTTCCACCTTGGCGGAATCGATGCCGTCAGGCTCATGCATCGCGCTGCCGGCATCATTCTCATCATCCTGCTCATGGAGCACCTTGTCGTGGCTTCAGTGGGCATCATCCGGCTGAGATGGCAGGCATCGATGATAATTCAAATGAAAGACTTCCAGGATGCTGTCGACAATCTCAAGTATTACTTCGGGATAAAAAATCACCGTGCCTTGTGCGATCGATACGATTATAAACAAAAATTCGATTACTGGGGCGTCCTGATGAGCAATTTGATCATGATCGTCTCCGGGCTCATTCTTTGGTTTCCCATAACAACGTCCAGGTATCTCTACGGTGAATTTATCCCTGCCGCTAACGTCATTCACACGAACCAATCATTACTCCTCATCCTTATCATCGCCATCTGGCACATCTATAACTCCATATTCAGCCCGGAAATATTCCCCTTTGACACCAGCATCCTCACCGGGTATCTTCCCAAAGAGAGAATGGTACGCGAACACCCTCTCGAACTAGCCCGGATGGAACGTGTTGCTGGAAAAAAACAGCACGTGTCTCCCCATACCTGACCGATACATACCCCCCCATCCTGATCGACATCTTGTATGGCACATTGTATGTATTTGCCTATTACGAGACAATGGAGTATACTGTGAACGTTTCTTTGTCAGCATGCCGCAGAGAGGCGAGGAATGATCTTCCATGCAGAAGAAGCTGATTATCTCACTTATCCTCTATGTGATTGTTATGTCGGCAGGTCTCGGCATTCTCAGCACGATAGCCGTCGACGACGCCATAGAGCGGTCATTACAGAAGAGCCTCACCTCGGCACAGACCATTGCAAATCAGCTGGATTTTCTCTTGCAGGCCAATATCAGCAGGTTATACGACATCTCGCTTTCGGGTAAAGTGAACCTCAAAACAAGGGACTGGGCCCCGGTGAAGCGCCTGCTCGAATCAATTTACCAATACTCTGTCTTCACGGAAGGCGTATTCCTCGTCGACAAGCTGGGCAATACCCTCCTTTCCTATCCGGCCCGTGATTACGGCAAGGAAAATCTGCTGTTCATCCCCTGGGTGAGCCGGGTCCTCACTGAGGGCAAACCGATCATCTCGAATTTGTACACCATCGAACCGATCAAGAAGCCGCTTATATTCGTCCTTGTACCCCTGAGAAATACAGCAGGAAAAGTCGTAGGCGCAGCGGGAGGCGCCATCAATCCCACGAATTCCGTCCTGAGCAGGCTTCTTCAGGCAACAGTCACGTCCGAAACGGAAAATCATTACCTGGAGATCATCGACTCCAACGAGGTCGTCATCGCGTCCGATAAGACCTCTCATATCCTGGAACATCACAATTATGACGGTATCCTGGGGAAAATGATTACTGATCATCAATCCGGAGTAAAAAACTTCGGCCGTGGTTTCTCCCAGGCGGATGGAAAATGGCAGGATGTATTGGCTGTTGTGCCGCTTCAATCGGTATCATGGGCCATCGTCTTCGGTCAGACCAAGGATGAGGTCTATCAGCCGGCCCATCAACTCAGGAATAAGTTTTTTCTGCTGGCATTGATCTTAATCGCAACAGCGATCATCTTTTCCATCGGCATCAGCAGGAACATCGTAAGCCCCATTCGATCCCTCATCAATGCCACAGACCGGATCGGACAGGGCGATCTCTCTGTTCCGGTAGGGAATATCGGCAGCGACGAAATTGCCCTACTCGGGAATAGTTTTGACGACATGCGGGAAAAGCTGGCCAAGTCCCTCGAAAGCATACATCATCAGAACATTGAGCTTGAAGAACGGGTAAAGAGGCGGACTCAGCAGCTGGAGGAAAAACAGCTCGCGAACACCACGCTCCTGAAGCAGTTGATCACCTCCCAGGAGGATGAGCGGAAGAGGATCGCACGAGAACTCCACGATGAATCGCTCCAGACCCTCTCGGCTATCCTCATGAATATCGAGATGTGCCGGCTTCATCCTGATTTCATAGATCTTGATAGAGTTACCGTGATGAGAGACACCGTCACCCGTGTCATCAATGAAATGAACAAGGTAATCCAGAACCTGCGGCCGACAGTGCTCGATGACCTGGGGTTTGAAGCCGCGATCGTCTGGCTCGTGGACCAGAACCTCAAGGACAAGGGCATCTGCTGCTATCTGAATATGCAGGAATTGGCCGAAGAACGGCTCGCGCCAGAAATCCAGATCACGCTCTTCCGGATCATTCAGGAAACAATCACGAATATCGCCAGGCATTCCGAGGCAACGCATGTGTCCTTGCACCTCGGGACAGACAGAAGGAATTTCACCATGTCCGTAGAGGACGACGGGGTCGGGTTCGATTTGAATTCGGTGAACGATAATGTACAGACCGGGCGCGGGTTGGGAATCCTCGGCATGAAGGAACGGGCCGCGCAGGTGAACGGGATATGGCAAATCTGGTCCTCACCCGGCGAGGGGACGATTGTGCAGTGCAGCATTCCGCTTACAATGGAGGGATAATATGGGGTTCAAGCCGAAAATTCTGATCGCCGACGATCACGCCCTGGTACGCCAGGGGATCGCCGCATTTCTCAACATATCCGATGCGTACGAGATTGTGGGAGAGGCAGCGGACGGCGTGGAGGCCATTGAGGCCGTGAGAAAATACAAGCCCGACATCGTGCTCATGGACATTTCCATGCCGAAGCTCGGCGGGCTCGAGGCGACCGTGGAGATCAAAAAGATCGCCCCTGATGTGAAGATCCTCGTGCTGACCCAGTATGAGGACACGGTATATATCAGGCGCTTTTTCAAGGCAGGGGTGTCCGGCTACCTGCTCAAGAAAGCGGTCGGTGTGGAACTGATTACCGCGATCGAGGCAATCCGGGCGGGAAAGGTGTACATCCATCCATCTATCGCTGCGGGTCTCGTGGACGGCTACATGGGCATTCAGAGGGGGGAGTGTGTCGATGATACGTATGATTCACTGACGGACCGCGAGAAACAGGTCCTGAAACTGATCGCGGAGGGATATACACAAAAGGAGGCTGCCGACATCCTCAATATCAGCGCAAAAACAGTCGTCACCCACCAAACCAACATCAGCGAAAAGCTCGACATCCATACCCGTGCCGGACTTATCAAGTTTGCAATTCAGAAGGGAATTATTAAAATTGACGGGGTCACGTAAAGCGGGCTAAATTTTCCCGTCGACCATTTCGCGCATCTCCTTGCCTGCCTTGAAGAAAGGGACCTTCTTCGGCGGCACCGAGACGGTCTCACCGGTCTTCGGGTTCCTGCCTTCCTTAGCGCGACGGTGTCGGATCCGGAAACTGCCGAACCCGCGTATCTCGACCTTATCTTCGCGGGACAACGCGTCCTTGATGCCGTCGAGCACCGTGTTGACGATCACTTCCACCTGTTTTCTCGTCAAACCCGGTTTCTTCTCTGCAATTTTATCTACCAGCTCCGCCTTTGTCATGCAAGTCCTCCTCACCCCTTGGTTCTCACCGGTCCGGATTACAGATACTGTAATGTTACGGAACTCTTGTTGATGCCGCGCGCAACAACGTCCGCGATCCAGGCAACGGACTCTTCTTTCAAATAATCCAGGAAAGGGATCGTCTTTCTTTTTTCGATCACTCTCGGTTTCCCTTTGATCCCCACCAGTTCCCCCGCAACCTTGATACTGTCCGCAAGGTCTCCCAGCTGGTCCACCAGCTTGAGATCGAGGGCTTGCCGTCCGGTGAATATGCGGCCATCCGCGATGGTCCGTACGTCAGCCTCCTGCATATTCCGCCCTTCGGCAACGGCCGTGATGAACTGACTGTGGACGTCGTCGATCACGCCCTGAAGAATCTTCTTTTCGGGCTCTGACATGTCGCGGAACGGGGATCCCACGTCCTTGTACTCTCCCGCCTTCACCACCACGCCCCTTACCCCGATCTTCTCGAGGAGCTTCTCGATGTTGGCGAACTCCATCTTCACACCGATGCTTCCCGTAAGCGTGCCGGGGTTGGCCACGATCCTGTCTGCCGCCGCAGCCACGTAATATCCGCCGGACGCGGCGACCGTCCCCATGGAGGCAACGACCTTTTTTCCGGCTTTCCTTGCGTTCTTGACCGCATTATAGATTTCCTGGGACACGACCACACCCCCGCCGGGGCTGTCGATCCGCAAAACGATCGCCTTGATGGAGGAATCCTCGGAATACGAATTCAATTCTTCAACCGCACGCTCCGAGGTAACCAGTAATCCCTCCAGCTTAACGAGTGCGATTTTGTCCGACCCTCCCACCTGCAGCGTCGCCGATGTCCGTTTGTTCCCCGACAGGAGCGAGGCCAGAAACACCGTACCGAAAAAAAGCACTCCCAGCGCTATTGCGGTCACCAAAACGATCAGGATGGGATTTTTTTTCATGCGGATCAGCTCCGTTCCTTCAGCAGAGCGCCAATCGTGGTATCGGGTTTCTCCTGCTGGTTCATGTAATCCTTGAGGGTCGTCCGATCATTGTCACCATTCTGCGCTTTGTCCTTGTGCAGTGCCTTGACCGAAAGGGCGATCTTTCGCTCTCCCTTGTCAACTTTGATGACTCGGGCGGTCATCTCATCGCCTTCTTTGATCGCTGGAGCGTCCTTCATCGTCTCCGAACTCGGGATCAGTCCTTCGATCCCGTGCTCAAGTTCAACAAATGCACCGAAGTCTGCTATTTTCGTCACCTTGACGGTTTCATCCTGACCGACCTTGTATCGCTCCGGGATCGCCTTGTCCCAGGGGTCAGGCGTCAGCTGCTTGAGCCCCAGCGAGATGCGTTCCTTTTGCTCGTCGATAGAAAGCACCACCGCCTTGGTCTTCTGTCCCTTTTTCAGCACCTCGGAAGGATGCTTGATGTGCCTGGTCCAGGACAGGTCGGATATGTGGATGAGCCCGTCGATTCCCTCCTCCAGGCCGATGAAGGCCCCGAAATCAGTGATGGTCTTGACCTTTCCCTCGACCTCGGTTCCCACGGGATAGCGGTCATTGATACTATGCCAGGGGTTGGGTTCGATCTGCTTCATGCCGAGCGAAATCCTTTTGCCGGCGGGGTCCACAGCCAATACCTGTGTTTCAACGACATCACCGACGGCGACCACCTTCGAGGGGTGCTTCACCCGTTGTGTCCAGGACATCTCGGAAACATGGATCAGGCCTTCAACGCCGTGTTCCAGTTCGATGAATGCCCCGTAGTCGGTGAGGCTGACCACCTTTCCGCTCACCCTGCTGCCAACCGAATACTTCTGAGAGGCCGCAAGCCACGGGTCCTCTGTCTTCTGCTTGATGCCGAGCGAAACCTTCTGCTTTTCCCTGTCATACTTCAGGACGACCACTTCTATCTTGTCGCCTACCTTCAAGATCTCGGACGGATGGCTGATCCTGCCCCAGGACATATCGGTTATGTGCAGCAGGCCGTCTATGCCGCCGAGGTCCACAAAGGCGCCGTACTCCGTCACATTCTTGATCGTGCCGTTCACCACCTGACCCTCAACGAGAGTGGACAGCATTTCCGCCTTCTTCGCATTCAGCTGCTGCTCAAGGATGGCCCTGCGGGAGAGCACGATATTGCCCCGTCCTGAATTCATTTTAAGGATCTTCAGGTCAAGGACCTGCCCGATCATCCTGTTCAGCTGGTGCACTGGCTTGGTGTCGATCTGTGAGCCTGGAAGGAATGCCTCCACCCCCCCGATATCGACGGTCAAACCGCCCTTGATCACCGAGATGACCGTCCCCTTCACCGGGGTGCCGGTCTGATGCGCCCGGTTCAGATCGTCCCAGACCTGCAGTTTTTTCGCCTTCTCCCGTGAGAGCATCAGGTTGCCGTTCGCGTCTTCCGCAGCCTCGAGCAGCACTTCAAGCTCGTCACCGGGTTTGAGGGCCTTCAATTCCTCCGGAGTGAACTGCTCCACGGGAATGATGCCGTCGGATTTGTATCCGAGGTCCAGCATTACGAACCCGGACCGGACCTGCAATACCCGGCCCCGCACCACGGTCCCCGACTTGAAGCTTTTCAGCGACTGGTTGTAGAGCTGCTCGAAATCGTTCTGCTGGTTCTCTTCATCCGCAGTATCGTTCTCTTCCTGCTCGATGTCTCCCTGACTCTCGTTCATTACAATACCTTACCTCCCGAAAATGTATGGTCGGCGTACAATTCTATCAACCGACCTTCCCGCTCTTTAATCTTTCCAGCACACTTTCCAGCACCCAGTCAGGCGTGGACGCCCCGGCAGTGACTCCTACCCTGGTTGCGCCTGTCAGCCAGTCGGGCCGGATCTCGTCAGCCACCTCGATATGGTAGGTCGGTTTTCCTTCCTGTTTGCATACGGAAACCAGCCTGCTCGTGTTGGCGCTGTTTCGTCCGCCCACCACCAGCATGACATCAACCTGCCCGGCAAGAACACGCGCGGCATCCTGGCGTTCCTTTGTCGAATGGCAAATCGTGTTAAAGACCTTTAATTCTTTGGAAAGACGCAATAACTTTAACACAATTTCCGAAAAATTGCTATACGATTGCGTTGTCTGTGCGACAACACCCAGTCTGTTCTGAAATTTCTGGTTTTCCACATCCTCCGCCGTCTCCACCACTACCGCGTTGTCACCGGCATGGCCGAGAATACTCTGTACCTCGGGATGCTTCTTCTCTCCGATGACGATCACCTGATAGCCATCCTTCTGAAGCGACTCGGCATCGCGCTGTGCCTTACCCACGAAGGGGCAGGTGAGATCAATGATCTGAAGCCCTTTGTCCTTGGCCTCAGCAAGCACCGCAGGCGGCACCCCGTGCGAGCGGATGATGAGAAAATCCCCGGGGTCGAGCGATGAAAGATCCTCGACCGTCTTCACCCCCGCCTCATGCAACCGTTCGATCTCCTGGGGATTATGGATCAGCGGCCCGAGACAATACACCTTGCCGTTTCCTGCGGCCTTGAACGCGGTATTGATCGCCCGTTTCACGCCGAAGCAGAACCCTGCTTTGTCAGCCAGAAATATTTCCATAATCTCCAACGCAATAACCAATAATCAAATATTGATGTACTCGTATAAATCAAGATTTGCCAAGGCATTTCTCTGAGCCTTTTGTGACTTTTGTGGCTAATAAAGACTTTTACGAGCTCATCAATTCTTCACTTTCCCGATTTCAGCCAGCATCCTGTCGACAACCTGGTCGATGCTCAGAAGACTGGAATCGATCAGAAGCGCATCATCGGACTTTCTGAGCGGCGCGATCGAACGTCCGCTGTCCTGATGATCACGGTCTTTGATCTCCTGGGTGATCTTCGCGAGATCCACGTCCATGCCCTTTCCCTTCAGTTCACGGTAACGGCGCTTCCCCCGTTCCTCCGCGCCCGCCTCCAGAAAAAACTTCCGATCGGCGTCGGGGAACACGACGGTGCCGATGTCCCTGCCGTCCATCACCACGCCGCCGTTTTTGCCGAGTTCCCGCTGCAGCGTAAGGAGCCGTGCGCGGACCGCGGGTGATTTCGAAACAGCGGACGCCATCATCCCCATCTCGGGTGTGCGGATCTCGTCGGTCACGTCAATGCCGTCCACATAGAACCGCGGATCGCTGTTGTCTTTCTTGATCGTCACCTCGGTGCGCCCGCACAGGTCCGCCATCACATTCGCATCAGCCGGATCGAGCCGCTCTTTCTGCGCCTTCCATCCAATGGAGCGGTACATTGCACCGGTGTCGATATAGATGTAGCCAAGTCGCCTGGCCAATATCCGGGCAACCGTGCTCTTACCCGCCCCCGACGGTCCATCGATCGCTATCACCAGACCTTTTTCTTTCATAACTTGATTATAACCGTACAGAAGAGAATGTTCTCCTGACTCCTGACTCCTGACTCCTGACTTACGAGTACGCCGCTTGCCTCAACAGTCGCTCAAATCCAGGGAACGACGTCTCGATCCAGTCCGTATCGCGTACAACGGTATCGCCTCTCGCCGCAAGCCCTGCCACGGCCACGGACATTGCAATTCGATGGTCGCCGTTGCTGTCACAGATTGCTCCGTTCAGCTTGTCTTTGCCGATGATCTCCATCCCGTCGGGAAGCTCGACCACTGCTGCCCCCATTTTACGAAGCTCCGCGACAATGGTCGCTATGCGGTCGGACTCCTTCACCCGAAGTTCCGCGGCGTCCTTGATGATTGTTTTTCCTTCCGCATAGGACGCGGCCACGGCCAGCACCGGGATCTCATCGATGGTCCGGGGGATCATCTCTCCCCCGATCTGAATACCGCGAAGTTTCCGGTACCGTACCCGAATATCAGCCACCGGTTCCCCTGCCTGTTCGCGCTGGTTCTCGAGCGCGATATCGGCCCCCATCGCGGTGAGAATGTCGATAACGCCGGTGCGCGTAGGATTTACCCCAACGTTTTTTATCAGCAGGTCGGAGGCCGGCACGATGGAAGCGGCAACCATGAAGAACGCGGCCGACGATATGTCGGACGGAATGGCGAGCAGCCCTTTGGCGCGCAAACGCTGCCGTCCTTTCACCATCACTCTCGTCCCCTGCTCCTTTACCTCCGCGTCGAAGAACCGGAACATTCGCTCGGTGTGGTCACGGGACTTTGACGGTTCGTTCACCGCGGTCTCGCCATCGGCGTACAGCCCTGCCAGAAGGACCGCTGACTTGACCTGGGCGCTGGAGACGAGACTTGCATGCTCGATGGATCGAAGGCTTTTGCCCCCCCCCCTGATGGCGAGCGGCGCAAGCTTGCCGTTGGAGCGGCCGTCGATCTTGGCGCCCATTCGTTGGAGAGGCTCAACGATCCTGGCCATCGGGCGCTTCCTCAGGTACTGATCGCCGGTCAGAATGGAGAAAAAATCCTGCCCCGCAAGCAGGCCCGCCAGGAGCCTCATGCCGGTGCCTGAATTGCCGAGATCGAGGATGCCCGCGGGCTCGGAAAGACCATCGAGACCTCTTGCCGTGCACGATGAGGATTTCGGTCCCCAGTCCCTCGATATCGATACCCATTGCCCGTATTGCGTTCGCCGTGTTCTGAGTATCTTCCCCGGTGAGAAAACCGGAGATATGCGTGTCGCCGTCGGCAATGGCCGCGAACAGTACGGACCGGTGGGAGATCGATTTATCTCCAGGCAGGGAAAGCTCCCCACGGATTCCGCGAGACGGCTGTATGCGGAGGTCTGCCATGAACTATCCCAACTCTCTTCTGCGTCCGCTCGCTGCATGGAACAAGGCATCAAGCTTGTCCGCATCCTGGCTTTCGATCGCCTTCTTTATGCTGCTGAGCGCGGACTGATACCGTTCGATCATTTCAATGATATTTTCCCCGTTCAGCAGGCAGACATCCCTCCACATTTCCGGGGAGCTCGCCGCGATCCTGGTGAAATCACGGAATCCGGCGCCTGAAAAACTCATGTAGTTCTCGGGACCTGCATTGAATTCAGCGACCGTATTCACCATGGCAAATGCCGCCGCATGCGGGAGATGGCTCACCGCGGCAAAAATATGGTCGTGAGCGTCCGCATCCATCAACACCACGTTCGCGCCGGCAGCCGACCAGAGCGCTTTCACCGCTTCCAGCGCCTGCGGGTCTGTCTTTGCCGTCGGAGTAAGGATGCATTTCGCGCCTCGAAACAGTGTCTCGGTCGCCTCGGCCACGCCGTGCTTTTCCTTGCCCGCAATAGGATGGCCGGGAACATAGTGAACGCCGGCAGGAAGCATTGCCTCGATCCGTTTGACCAGCGCTCCCTTGACACTGCCCACATCAGTGAGGATCGCGCCCTGTTTCAATCCGGATCCGATCACGGCGAGGATATGCTCGAATGCGCCGACCGGAGAAGCGAGGACCACCAGATCCGCGTCCTCAACGGACCGTAACAGGACCTGATCCATGCGGTCGATCACGCCGAGTTTAAGCGCCAGATCGAGCGTCTCCCTGCTTCTGCCCGCGCCTACGATTTGGCCCGCAAGCCCCTTGGTTTTCAGAACCTTCCCAAGCGAACCGCCGACCAGGCCGACGCCGATGATGGTGGCTTTATTGAAGTGAATCATACTCTTTAGAAAATCCGATGCACAAAAACCCTACACCCTAATAATATCTAATTACCAAAATTCAAAAATCGTTTAATCGATTGAACTTCGGATGTATTTAGTATTTAGATATTAGAATTTCGGATTTGTCTCTCTTTATATTTCCCTTCCCACAGCCTTCGCGATCAGCCTCAACTCGTCCATCAGCACCTTGAAACTTTTCGGTTTGAGGGATTGTTCTCCGTCGCAGAGAGCCTCCTCGGGATTGGAATGCACTTCGATGATGAGGCCGTCCGCTCCCGCGGCGACAGCCGCCTTTGCCATGGGTGCTACCAGGTCCCATTTTCCGACCGCGTGGCTCGGGTCGACAATGACCGGCAGATGCGTCATCTGCTTCAGCACGGGCACGGCGGAAAGATCGAGTGTGTTCCGCGTCGCCGTCTCGTAGGTGCGGATGCCGCGCTCGCACAGGATCACCTGATGATTGCCGCCGGCCATGATATATTCGGCGGACATAAGCCATTCCTTGATCGTGGCGGAGATGCCGCGCTTCAGGAGCACCGGTTTCTTGCACATCCCCACTTCCTTGAGCAGCCTGAAGTTCTGCATGTTCCGGGCGCCGATCTGGAGCACGTCGGCGTACCTGGCGATCATCTCGATGTCCCGGGGATCCATCACCTCGGTCACAATGGGAAGTCCGGTCCGCTCGCGCGCCTCGGCAAGATATCTGAGCCCTTCTTCTTCCAGTCCCTGAAATGCGTACGGCGAGGTCCGCGGCTTGAACGCACCGCCGCGAATGAACGTGGCACCGGAGTTCTTCACCTCTTGTGAGATCTCGATGAGCAGCGTTTTATTCTCAACGGCACAGGGACCTGCCATGACGACGACACGCTTGCCGCCGATCTCCTGCCCGCCGACGCTGATGACGGTCTTCTCTCTCCGGAACTCCCAGCTCGCCAGCTTAAACGGTTTCAGGATCGGGAGCACCTTCTCAACACCCGGGATGGCCTCGAGCGGCATGCTCTGAAGGATCGCCTCGTCGCCGATGGCACCGATGATCGTCCTTTCCGTGCCCTTTGAAACATGGGCCTGAAGGCCGTGGTCCTTGATCTTTTTTATAATGTGATCTATCTGTTCAAGAGTCGCATCTGGTTTTACGACGATGATCATGGTGATCCTTTCCTGAAACAAATCCTAAGCACGAATATCTAAACTCTAAACAACGCTGAATTCCAAAGGACAAATCCTTTATTTTGATATTCGAAATTGTCTAGGATTTCGCGTTCGAGTTTGGAATTTACCCTTTAACGACCTTCTCCAACTCGCCCACGAAGCGCTTGTTTTCTTCCGGCAGCCCGATCGTGACGCGGAGCCAGTTGCCGCCCATGGGCCGGATGATCACACCTTGCTTAAGGAGCGCGGCATAGAGCTCCCTGCCGTCGAGGCGGGTCTCGAACATGATAAAATTGGCTTCCGTGTGGATGTACGATATGCCGAGCCGTTGGAAGGCCTGATACAGGATCTGCTTGCCTTCGTTGTTGACCGCGATCGACTTCTCGACATGTTTCCGGTCAGCAAGCGCCGCCAGGGCTCCGATCTGGGCCAGCGAGTTCGTGTTGAACGGCTGCCGCACCTTGTTCATCAGCTCCGCGATCTCCGGTGTCGTGATGCCGTAACCGATGCGAAGTCCGGCAAGACCATAGATCTTCGAAAACGTCCGCAGCGACAGGACGTTCTTTCCCGCCTTAAGGTGAACCAGAGAATCAGGATAATCAGCATGAGTAACATATTCGAAGTACGCTTCATCCAGCGCAACGATCACCTGGTCCGGAATCCGGTCCATGAACCGGTCCATCTCCGCCTTCGTGTTCATGGTGCCGGTAGGGTTGTTCGGGTTGGCAATAAAAATGATCCTGGTCTTCGGTGTGATCCGCCCTGCCATGGCATCGAGGTCATGCCGCATATCCCTGCAGGGGACGATGATGTTCGTTCCGCCCCCCGCCTGGGTGATCATCTTGTACACAACAAAGGACGGATCAGCCGAAATGATCTCGTCCCCCGGCTGAACGAACGTGCGCACCACGAGCTCAATGAGTTCATTCGAGCCGTTGCCCAGGATGATCTGGTTGAGGTCCACCCCGTACTTCCGCGCAAGCGCCTGGGAAAGGTAAAATCCACTGCCGTCGGGATACCGGTTCAAACCTTCAACGGCTTTTTTGATCGCCGCAATCGCTTTTGGCGAGGGTCCGAGGGGGTTCTCGTTCGAAGCCAGTTTGATGCTGCCGCTGATCCCCAACTCGCGCTCCAGTTCCTCGATCGGCTTTCCCGGAACGTAGGGGGAGATGCTGCTGATGTTTTCTGAGACTGCGATCATCGCTTTACTCCGTTTAACGAAAGAATTAAATTCTACCCAGAATGGAAACAAGATTCAGCCACGAAGGCTCCAAGAAACAAAGAAAACATGAAGCATTAAGGACTGAATAAATCGCGAATCTCTTTATGAATTTCTTCGTGCCTTCGTGTCTTTGTGGCATATTTGGATCCGGTTTTTCCGGGTTAGGTTTTATTCTGCAATCCGAATTCTGCAATCCGCATTTGCAATCATCCGCTTTTCGGATACGAACCCAGCACCTTCAGGAACATGCAGTCTTGCCGCAAGCGTTCGATGGCCGCCGCGACCTTTGCGTCCTCGATATGGCCTTCCATGTCAAGAAAGAACACGTAATCCCAGACCTTCCGTCCTGATGGCCGGGCATCCAGCCTGTTCAGGTTGATGCCGCTTTCTGCAAAGGGCGCAAGCATGGTGTAGAGCGCTCCCACCTTGTCCTTGATGGAGAACATGATCGAGGTCTTGTCACGGCCTGTTTTCCCCGGAGATTTCGGGGCTATGACCAGGAAACGTGTGATATTACTGGTGCTGTCCTCGATCTTTTTCCCCGCGATCTGAAGCCCATACAGAACCGCCGCCATCTCGCTCGCGATCGCCCCGACTGTCGGATCGTCCGAAGCCATTTCCGCGGCCCTCGCTGTGCTCGGCGCGTCCAGGATCGGCACGCCGGACAGGTTTTTTTCGAGCCACTGCCTGCATTGTGCCGCCGCGGGCGCGATCGTATAGATCTTTTGTATGTCCTCGAGCTTGCCCGTCTTGTTCAAAAGATGCTGTGACACTTCGAGCATGATCTCGGCAGATATCTTGAGGTCCGAGTCGATGAACATGTCGAGGGTATAGATCACCGCGCCTGACGCGGAATTTTCAATGGGCACCACGCCGTAGTCCGCCCGGCCGCGCTCCACCTCATTGAACACGTCCTTGATGCTTTCCACGGGTACGTACTGCGCGGCGAGACCGAACTGCTGCATTCCGGCCATGTGCGTAAACGTGGCGCGGGGGCCAAGATATGCTACTTTGAGCGGACGCTCGAGCGACAGGGATGAAGAAAGGATCTCGCGATACACCGCCCGCAAGGTGTCCTGAGGGAACGGCCCCTTGTTGCGCGCAGTGAGGCGTTCGAGGATCTCCTGCTCCCGTGACGGAGAATGGAAATCGAGCTTCTCGGCTTTTTTTATGTCACCAACCTCGATGACATATCGGGCGCGTTTATTGAGCATATCGACCAGTTTTTCGTCGATCTCGTCTATCTTCTTACGAAGGTCTTGTATTTTCTGTTTAGACATAAGCGGTTAAAAACCTGCCTGACGGGGATTTGCGAATTATAGTTTATTTTTTAAGCAGTTGCAAGGACTTTTTGGGCCGGGGGCTCATGCAATGTTTCGTCATTTACTTTTATCCCATTTTGAGGAATAATGAAATCCTGGAAATTCATCATGGACATCACACTCTTAAACGACATCAAATTCAACTGCGACGTCTCCGATGCTCAGTTTTGGGGATATTTCTCGGTCTGCGGACTCTTGATGCGGTATCGCGACCTCTTTCGGTCCGAGAAAGGCCTGAAACCGTGGGCCGAGATCAACCGTGAAGAGATCATGTCCTGGATCTCCAGCAAGGAATCGCGCTGGCCGGAACTGGAGGAGCAGGGTTTCCGAAACCTGACGATCGGGGAGAATACCTATGGGCCATTCGATGTCGTCGAAATCAATCATGCCCTGAAAGATCAAGCTCTTATTTACGGCGCAGGCTACGGCATGTATATGAAACCCACCTTCTTTCTTGCGGAACTCCGTTCCCTTTGCAAGATCTCCGATTTGACCGTGTATACCTCGGGTGCCGAATTCATCCGGGACCTCTTTACCGCGCCCGGCATGCTCCAGGAAAGAAGCATCTATCTTCGGCTTGAGCCGCTCACGATGCTGCTCCTGTACAAGGCATCTGAACTGAACGCGAGGAACGCTTCGCCGCTTGATGATGCCTTTGCACAGTACGGCTTGCAACACCGGCAGATCCTCGATGAGACATTCGAAAAGAAGCTTGGGGAGATGGCGGAACGGTATTCTGAAATACTGCTCTGTCATGAGATCGCGGAGGCGCGGGAAGAAGTACCCGATTGGAAAGAACTTCTTTCCCGGGCCGGAGACCGGAAAGTGGAGCTTTATTTGCGAGCAATCAAAGATCTGATCGCCGACACCTCGGACCACGGCCCTTACAAGAGGCTCGTCGACACAGAAGACCGAGGTGCGCTCAGTCTCACGATAGCGCTCATGGAGGGATATCGGAGGGTCATCTACCCGGAGATGCAAAAAGCCTACAATGAATTTTCCCGGAACAGGGATTGGTCGGTAATCGAACGATCACGTCGGGGCGGATACGAACGCTTCCGATCGCAAAGAGACGCCGTGGTGGATCTCTATCATATCAGCGGCGGAAAAGATGATTTTACCCGGAAGATCAGGGAACTTATCGAGACCACCTGACGCGGACAAACGGAACTAAGCAGGAATTTTAGAGACGAGCTTAAAGTTTTTATCTGGCTGCACACAACCCACCGCTCACGTCTTCAGCTTTTCAGCCTCTACCCAGGCGTCGATCGCACCCGGTTCCATGGGCACTGAGATCAGGAACCCCTGCCCGAACTGGCATTGCATATTCTGCATATTCACCAACTGGTGGTTCATTTCCACGCCTTCGGCGATCACGTCAAAATGCATGCCGGCGGCCAGAGAGAGGATCGACTGAATGATCTCCTTGTTCTTGCCGTCTGCGGAGAGCTTTTTGATGAACGATCGGTCGATTTTGATTGCGTCGATCGGAAAGCGGTGCAGATAGCTCAGCGAGGAATAGCCTGTGCCAAAATCATCGATGTGGATCTGGACGCCCATGCGCCTCAACTGTTGCATCGTTTCTATCGCAGTATCGACGTTTTCCATGATCATGCTCTCCGTCAACTCGAGCGCCAGCGTGTGCGCGTCGATCCCAGTCTCCGTGATGATGGCGGACACCTTGCCTGCGAGATCGCCCTGCATGAACTGTTTGCCCGAAATATTGACGCTCATCTTGAGCGGGGGCTGCTCGGGATACCGGTCCTGGAGCACCCGCAGTTCATGGCAGGACTCCCGGAGGATCCACTCGCCGATGGTGTTGATCAGACCATTCTCCTCGGCCATGGGGATGAATTCCAGGGGATAGATGAGGCCCCTCGTGGGATGGTTCCACCGAACAAGGGCCTCGAAAGCGATCAACTGGCGTGTCTTCAGGTCGATTATGGGCTGATAGAAGAGGACGAACTCCTTGTGGTCCAGCGCCCCGCGCATATCGGCCTCGAGCTGCAGCCGGTCCAGGATGTTCGCATGCATCTTGGGGTCGAAGATCTCGTGGCACGCACTGCCCCTTGCCTTTGCCTGGTACATGGCGATGTCCGCATCGCGCAGCGCCTGTTCGGGCCTCTCATAGTGCTCGGAGCTCATGGCGATCCCGATGCTCACGGACGAGAATACTTCATTTTCCTTGACCAGGAGCGGCGCCGACAGTTTATGATGGATCCGTTCGGCCACCTCAACAGCATCCTTCACTTCATTTATGTTATGAAGGAGCACGGCGAACTCGTCTCCGCCGAGGCGCGCGACCGTATCTCCCGGACGGAGGCACTCTGACAACTTCTGCCCCATGACGACAAGGATCTGGTCGCCCACCGTATGCCCCAGGCTGTCATTGATTATCTTAAACCGGTCCATATCGAGGAATAGTACCGCGTAGACCTCGTTGGGGCGTCGCTTCGACACGGTTATGATGTGCTGGAGCCGGTCCATGAAGAGGGCGCGGTTCGGAAGCCCCGTCAGGGCGTCGTGAAAAGCATTGTATACCAGCTGGTCGTCCACTGTTTTTTTCGACGTGATGTCGGTCTGGGAGCCGGCCATTCGATACGCATGGCCTTCCTGGTCCCTTATCGCCAGCCCCCGGTTGAGAACCCAGCGGTACATCCCGTCCTTGTGGATGATCCGGTACTCGCTTTCAAAATGCTCGCTCCGTCCGCTGAGGTGGGCGGCGATCTTGGCTTCGACTTCACCGCGATCGTCGGGATGGACCCTGCGAAACCATTCTTCCGGGTAACCGCTGATATTCTTCTCATCGTACCCAAGCATCGTTTTCCACCGGATGGAGTAATAGACCAGGTTGGTCCGCAGGTCCCAGTCCCACAGTCCGTCGTTCGCACCGCGGGCAGCCAGGGCATACCGTTCTTCGCTTTCGCGGAGCGCCTCCTCGGCCCGCTTACGTTCCGTGATATCCTGCGTGTACTCAATAACGTGCGATACCTGGCCCTCACTGTCAAGGATAGGATAGGTATGTATCGCGACCCAGGTTTTTGTTCCGTCCAATGAATGCACTTCTTTTTCCCTGGCGCAGGGATTTATGGATAAAGACGTTTCTTGTACAATACAGTCATCACAGGCACTGCTCCTCTTCAGAAGGGTATCAAAACATGTTTTCCCGATCAGATCATCAAGCCTCGTGTACTTCAAATGCGCATAGGCCTCGTTCGCCCGGATGATCTTGTAGTCGCGGTCGATGATGCAAAAAGGGTCTTGAATGCTGTCGAAGATGGTATTGAGAAAGGACTCGGACTTCTTCAGCGCCTCCGCGGTTTGTTGGTGCTCCTTCATCTCCTCCTCAAGCTTATTGATTGGTTTGGTTAACTCCCGGGTCAGGATCACGACGGCTGTGACGACAAGGACAAAGGTCATGACCCAGACAAGACCAACGATCGTCTCATTGGTGTTCCCTTTGTACGTGGTGGTAAACACCCCCCCAAGAATGGAAAACAAAAACACGGTGAGCAGGGATAAAATGATATTCCGCTTCATAGATTGACCTCCTTCCCCTGCATTCATGCCACGACCTATACCAATACTTGTAATGATTATAATCCATTATGAGCAAGTTGTCAACATTTATTGTTATTGGCCGTTTTTTTTTGTAATTAGATCCCACGGCTCGGATGCGGGTAATAGGAGGTATTGCTCTTGTCGCACTGCCCGTTTCCCCGGCCCTAAGGCTGACAACTGTCCGTAAAATATTTAATGAGCATCTTGTTCGAATAAAGAAGGCCGTTAAAAAGGGATATGAGGGGTTTTGGTTAGTCGGTCGAGCGGGAGCCGGTTTGTTCAAGCATGGCAACCAGCTTGCCCCAGTTGAAGGTCTGGATGTTCAGGATCTGTGCGCGAATGAGTTTGATCGCCTGAACAAGGTCCCCTTCCCTCTTCATGTTATAGAACGGCAGCAACGCGGCGAACGCCCGGTCCGTATAGTCAGCGATGGGAACGAGCACGTCATCCCGCCTCGTATAGTAAGGGTCTTCTCCCGGTGCACAGGGGGTAGTGAAGACGTTGAACTGCCGGCAGCCGATAGGCCGGAAAGGATGGATGGAGCACGAAGCGTCGATTAAAAAAGGACAGGGAGAATCCGCCGTATGGGCGGCGAGACGGATTTTCAGCGCATCCCGGGTGGTCGCGGGCAATTTTTCAACGACATACCAGTAGATGCCGACCAGTTCGTGGGGATAGAGAGGCAGATCTTTTTGATGCTCACAGCAATTGCCGCATCCTTTGCCGCAGGCGAGTTTCTTCTTCTGTTTTTTTTCAGAGTCCCGCAGTGCAACTGATATTCCCGTGTCCGCAAGAGCGTACGCGTCTAACAGCATCGGCAGCCACGGGAGACGCTTTTCTTCCTCCGGAAAATGCAACCGCCGTGAAAGGCCACCCCTGGTCTTATTTGTTTTTTTCATTCCGACCTCCGCATTTCCGCCTCCAAACCTCTTACCCGACCTTCAGCATCTCCGGGTTCGTATGAGGAATGAATACCGCGCCCAGGTACTCCTTCATGAACTCCGGGTCGTCCTGCATGGGTTTGTAGGTGATCTTTTCCACGATGGCATCTATTGCATACACCAGTTCGGCGTCAAGAAGCATCATACGCGCACCGGCAAGGGACGAGTTTCCCTGGGCCTTCACAATTTCCGCAGGCCACTGCGGAAGCATGCCGATGCCCGCAGCCTTCTTCGCATTGATGCCGGTCCCGAGAGCGCCGGACACATAGACGTTTTTAATGTCTCCGAACGAAATGCCCACGGAGCGGGTGAGCACAAGAAGCAGCGTGAACATGGCCGCCTTGGATTTCATAAGACTCTGGATCTCGTTCTGGGTGATGGTGAGAGCATCCTGCTTGTCACAGACGATTGAGAACGTCTTTTCGCCATTAATGATAGTAACGCGCTCCCCGTCGACAAGGGACCCGCTCTGGTCGACCATCCCCGACCGGTAAAGCTCATAGAGAAGGCTTACCATGCCCGATCCGCAGATCCCCCCGGGCGGGGCCTGGTCAAAGGTCTTGCAGGAGATATTCCCGTCACTGATCTCGACATCATAGACGATCCCCGTGTCAGCCCGTTTCCCGATCTTCGATATCCCCTCTTCGAGCGCCGGGCCGGCGGCACCGGCCCCCACGATCATCCAGTCCCGGTTCCCGATCACGATCTCGGCATTCGTCCCGACGTCGATCAGGATCGAGGTCTTATCCGATAGGGCCATGCCCGAAGCCAGAATGCCGGCGGTAATGTCGCCGCCTACATAGCTCCCTGCGTTCGGGAACACGTACACGATGGCCTCCGGGTTGATCGCTATGTTCAGCTCCGTTGCGCGGAAGGATCCCGGGGTGCGTACCACGGGAGCGAACGGTTCAACCGGTATAGTGGAGATATCAAGACCTAAAAAAAAATGGGTCATTACCGTGTTGCCGGCCACGGTCATGGCATGGATATCCTGGGTAGCGACCCCCGCTTCCCGGCAAAGATCGAGGATCAGTCCCTTGATCCCGTTCATAAGCACCCGATAGACCTCTTCGCCGTTGCCCGTCATGGTGTGGTGCATGCGGGTCATGATGTCGCTGCCAAATATGGTCTGCGGGTTCTCCCTGCTTTTCGTCAGAACATCCTTTTGCGAGACATTGTCGAACAGCAGGGCAACCAGGTTCGTGGTCCCGAGGTCAAGGGCGACGGAATAAGAACACTCCTTTCCAATATCGATCAGGAGGTAGCCATTCCCGGTCCGCCCGATGATACAGGAGAACGCGGACTGTTCCTTGATGACGGGAGGGACCTTTCTTAAAATCGACAACGGAATAGTAAGAGGCCTGAGCCCCAGGGCATCGGTGATCCGCTGATCGTGGGCGCGGCGGTCGTCATCGGAGGGCTGTAGCGGATGGATGGTCTTCTTGAAAATCAGTGCCGTCATTGCTCCCCTTCGCTCGTCGGGATAATATGGCAACGGTTTATGAATAACACACTCGGGAGAACGCTGTCAATTGAATGTTTTCGCGGTGCGATGAACATTTCAATTGTTTGCGAATTCATTGGAAATGCAGTATACTGAAACGCATATACCGTACCGGTAAAATCATTAAAAAAACGCGGGAGGGACCGAAAACATGTATGCAAGCGGGAACATCACGCGGAACACAGTCGCCATCGTCCTTGCCGGCGGCAAGGGCGAGCGTCTCAGTCCCATCACGATCGGCAGGCCGAAGCCCGCAGTCCCCTTTGGCGGGAAATACAAGATCATCGACTTTGTCCTGAGCAACATGTTCAATTCCGGCATCAGGCAGACCTATGTCCTGACCCAGTATCATGCCTACTCGCTCAGCAAGCATATCAAGGACTCCTGGGGCAAATGGGTCGGGCTCGGTGAGTTTTATGACAGCATTTCTCCTGAGACAACGAGTATGGGCGAACAGTGGTACAAGGGCACTGCCGACGCCATCTACCAGAACCTGCAGCTCATCGAAGCATCGGGCGCCGAGTATGTGGTCATCTTCGGCGGCGATCATATCTACAAGATGGACATCTCACAGATGATAATGTATCACCGCATGAACAAAGCGGACCTTACCCTTGCGGCCCTTGATGTATCCGTGGAGGATGCGACGCGCTTTGGCATCGTGCGGGTGGACGAAGACCTGCGCGTAAAGTCGTTCCTGGAAAAACCGGACGATCCTCCCCTTGTCCCGGGAAGAAATACCTGTTTCGCGTCTATGGGCAACTACATCTTCTCCATAAGGAAACTGATCGACGTCCTGAAAAAGGGAAAGCGCAAGTACGAAGACCTCGATTTTGGACAGCACGTGATCCCGATGATGCTCGAACAGGGAGACAAGGTCTTCGCCTACAGTTTTTTCGACAATAATATCCCCGGCATGGAGCCGAACGAGCGGGGCTACTGGAAGGACGTGGGCACTCTCGATTCGTACTATGATGCGAACATGGACCTGATCCACGTCAGCCCCCAGTTAAACCTCTACAACTACAGCTGGCCCATCCTGACCAACCAGGGCAACCTTCCGCCGGCCAAGACCGTGTTCGATGACGACGGCCGACGCGGGCAGAACCTCGATTCACTCGTCTGCGGAGGCTGCATCACGAGCGGGGCGACGGTGCGGCGGTCCATCCTTGGACCCTCCTGCAAGGTGCACAGCTATGCCCTGGTCGAGGACTCGATCCTCTTCGAGAACGTGCAGGTCGGAAGGAACGCAAAGATCAGAAAGGCCATTATCGACGATAGCATCATCATACCGGAAGGGATGGAGATCGGCTTCGACCATGAAGAGGACCGGATGCAGGGGGTGCATCGTCACCGAGTCGGGCATCGTGGTCGTTACAAAGTAAAGACAGGAGGCCGGAATGCTCTTATTTCTTTGCGCTGAGCGCTTCACTGCGGGAAATCCCGCCAAGGCGAAGAACTGGTCATCAAGTTTGCGAATGGGACCGGTGCGAAATTGAAATCTCTCTTGAAAGGATCACGGTTTGCCGGCAGGCTGTCCCAGCGGGTCCTGATCGCCCTCGGGGACCATGCTGCCCGCTGGATGATCGAAAGCCGGCAGACATCCCGGACCTCAATGCCAAACTATTTGACCTTCGTCCATCGGGAGTTTCTTCAATCTCTCAAACCTGATGCCGCCACCAGGTAAAGTGAGCTCGGGACACCTATGAAAATTAGGGATAAACTAGTCATTATTGCAGTACTTCCCATCGTATTGGTTCTGAACCTCGGCGCGATCCAGTACCGGAATACCGTCGTCATCGCGCGTCTGAACGAGAAAGCACGGATCGCCGATGATATCTTCAAGAAGCTGTCATTGCTCAACCGGCTGACCCTTGAACGCAACATATATAACGAGGAACGCATCAGCATTCAGTGGGTGGAGTACCATACCGATATCGGGAAACAGCTTGAGACCGCGACACCATTGTTCGGTGACAAAAAAGAGCGGAACATCATGGACCTGGTTAAGAGCGGCCACAGAACGCTCGGGACTCTCTTCGGCCAGCTCGACCCTCGCAGTGTCAGCGATGGAGAAAAGAGTACGAGATCCAAGTCTGCCAATCGCGTAACAAGCCGCCTCCTCCAGGAGATGGAGCTTATCATGGCCGAGGTGGAGCGCTTACACACGATCAACCACGACTCCGCTGTTGAATATGCACAGCGGCAAAGCCGGCTCTTCACGGTGTTCCTTGTCGCTCTTGCACTGGCGGTTCCCTCGACGGCATTTTTTGTCATAAGAGCTTTTTCGCGGTCGCTTGCAGCCTTGCAAGCAGGCATGCAGGCCGTTGCCGCCGGCAACCTCGAATACCGGATCAATTCGACCGCCCGCGACGAGGTCGGCGACGTGTCCCGCGCCTTCGACATAATGGCGGAACAGCGGCTCAAGGCGAAACAGGCGCAGCAGGACTCCGAACGAATACTCGTCCACCAGTCCAGGCTGGCAGCCATGGGCGAGATGATCGGCGCCATCGCTCACCAGTGGCGGCAGCCGTTGAACGCTGTCAATGCCATTATCCAGGACCTGAAGGACGCCTTTGCATACGGCGTCCTCGACCGCAATTACCTTGACCGTTCGGTAAAGGACGCCATGCAGCAGGTCCAGTTCATGTCGAAAACGATCGACGACTTCCGGAACTTCTTCCATCCCGATAAAACAAAGAAGCCTTTTGACGTGAAGGAGGCCGCGGGAGATGTGTTGACCATGGTTTCTTCTCAGCTTGCCTCTCACGGGATATCGTATCGCATCACCTGCCACGTCCATAATCGTACCTTCGAGGACTTCAACTCCCCCGTCATTCCCTGCGGAGAGATGAAGCTACTCGGATATGAGAACGAGATGAAGCAGGTATTCCTGAATCTTGTCAACAACGCGAAGGATGCGATTTTGGGGTGCCGGGAGCATGGTCTGATGGGCCCGGGGGTGAAGGGGCTGATCACCGTTGATTTCGAACATCCCGGAGAGCGGGTCGTGATCAGGGTGACGGACAACGGCGGGGGTATTTCTGCCGATATCCTTGATAGGATCTTTGAACCCTATTTCTCGACAAAGGAACCGGGCCGTGGTACAGGGATAGGGCTGTACATGTCGAAGATGATTATTGAAAATAATATGGGCGGCCGGCTGACTGCCCGTAACGTGGACGGCGGGGCCGAGTTCAGGATCGAGGTGTGAGATGGAGTTCGCGAATAAGCTGAGCGTAGCGGTGCTCTACGTAGAGGATGAAGAGTTGACCAGGTCCGCGGTAAGCGCAGCGCTCGGCAGAAGAGTGCAGACCCTTCTGCAGGCGGAACAGGGAAGACAAGGACTGGAGCTCTTTCGTCTGCACCGGCCAGGCATCGTCATCACCGACATCCGGATGCCGGTCATGGACGGGCTCACGATGGTCCGGGAGATAAAAGCGCTGGACGATAAAACGCAGATCCTCATAACCACCGCCCATAACGATACTCAATATTTTCTGGATGCCCTTGACCTCGGTATCGACCACTATGTGCTCAAGCCCATAGACCACGAGAAGCTCTTCTCAGGCCTGGAGAAGTGCATGGCAACGATCAACAGTGAAAAAGAGAAGCAGCGGCACCAGCAGGAGCGCGATAACCTTATTGCCAAGCTGCAAGAGGCCCTTGCTACGATCAAGACCCTGCATGGCATACTGCCTATCTGTTCCTCCTGCAAAAAGATCCGCGACGATAAAGGCTTCTGGACACGGATAGAAGCATATATCAGCGAACACACGGATGCCGAGTTCAGCCACGGAATCTGTTCGGAATGCGCCGAGAAATTATATCCCGATTATTTTAGGAGGAAAAGGGATAGAGCCGGAAAATAACCGGACGACGGCCCCTCCTACCGATGACAGCCTAATTCTGATTTCAGGCGATATGCATCTTTGCTTTCAGAATGAGTATCTTTTGATGCCTTTTTCTGTTCATAGGGGATTAAAGGCATAATGAGCGACGAGGAAAAAACAAAACAGCACCTGCTCAATGAATTGGCGGAAATGCGTCGGCGAATAGACTGAATATGAAGCATCAGGAACAGATTGTCGGCACACAGAACAGGAACTGCTATTACACCGCCAACAGCTCCAGAAACTGGTTGATGATCGAACGTCAAAACTCATGTTGTTCTCCCGGGCCTTCGAGGAGGCCATGGACTCCTTGTGCTGAGCTTTATCATCCTTTCCGGCAACATGCGCCTGAGACAGGAAAGTCTGCGTTCAGCGGGGCTTGTCCTGATCGGCTGCTTTACTTCTTGAACACCACCATACCCAGCGGCGGGATGGTGACCAACAGCGAATGCCCCCGGTGGTGGCACGGTTCCGCCGCGGCCTCAAGTCCGCCGAAATTCCCGAAACCGTTCCCGCCGTACTCCCCGGCATCGCTGTTCAACACCTCTTTCCAGAACCCGCCTTCGGGAACGCCGACCCGATAGCCAACGCGCGGCACCGGCGTGAAGTTGAACACCACGAGGAGCAGGTCGCTGCCCGACCTTGATTTTCTCAGATAACTTATGACGCACGCGTCCTGATCGCTGAAATCGACCCATTCGAACCCCGAGTTCTCGAAATCGAGCTCATACAGCGCGGGTTCATTCCGATACAGGTGATTCAGATCCCTGACCCATTTCCAGACGCCGTAATGGGACTGATACTGCAGGAGATGCCATTCGATGCTCTGCTCATGGTTCCACTCGGCCCATTGGCCTATCTCGTTGCCCATGAAGAGAAGCTTCTTGCCCGGATGCGTATAGAGGTAGCCGAAGAGAAGCCGCAAGTTCGCCATTTTCTGCAGACCGCTTCCCGGCATCTTGCCCGCGAGGGCGCCTTTTCCGTGTACCACCTCGTCATGCGACAGGGGAAGCATGAAGTTCTCAAAAAAAGCGTACCATATGCTGAAGGTGATGTCGTTGTAGTGGTACTTGCGGAAGACCGGGTCCACGGAAAAATAATCGAGTGCGTCATGCATCCATCCCATGTTCCACTTCATACCGAAGCCCAGCCCGCCGACGTGAATAGGCCGCGAGACCATGGGCCAGGAAGTCGATTCCTCGGCGATCGTCTGAACATCGGGGAAGGCGCGGTATACCTCTCGGTTCAGGCTCTTGAGAAAATCGATGGCATCAAGGTTCTCCCTGCCGCCGAACTGGTTCGGGATCCACTCACCGTCCTTGCGGGCATAATCGAGGTAGAGCATTGACGCCACCGCATCGATCCGGAGACCGTCGGCGTGGTATTTATCAAGCCAGAAAAGCGCGCTGCTGATCAGAAAGTTCCGCACCTCGTACCGGCCGAGGTTAAAGATGTAGCTCTTCCATTCGGGGTGAAAGCCCTTCCTCGGGTCCTCGTGCTCATAGAGGTGCGTGCCGTCAAAATACACAAGACCGTGTGCATCATCGGGGAAGTGCGACGGTACCCAGTCAAGGACCACGCCAATCCCCTCCTGGTGCAGCCGGTCGATCAAGTACATAAAGTCCTGAGGCGTGCCGTAGCGGCTCGTGGGCGCAAAGTAGCCCGTGACCTGGTATCCCCAGGAGCCGTAAAAAGGGTGCTCCATCACGGGCATGAACTCCACGTGCGTGAATCCCATGTCCTTGAGATACTCAGGGAGATAGTCGGCCAGTTCCCGGTAGGTGAGCGAACGGTTGTGCTCCTCCGGCACCCTGCGCCATGAACCGATATGGAGTTCATAGACTGACCACGGGGCATTGAGCGAGTTCTTCGCATGCCGGTCCTTCATCCATGGCGTATCTCCCCAGGTATACGCGAGGTCCCAGACCATCGAGGATGTTCGGGGCGGCGTCTCCCACGATATTGCAAAGGGATCGCCCTTGTCGGCCTGGTGCTGGTCATGCAGGGAAATAATATGATACTTGTACAGCGAACCATTCAAGACGCCGGGTATGAACCCTTCCCAGATTCCCGACCCATCGTCGCGGACCGCAAGAGGATGGCTGTCGTTGTTCCATGCATTGAAATCTCCGATCACCGAGACCTTGGCCGCGTTCGGAGCCCACACCGCAAAGAGCGTGCCTTTTGCGCCGTCAATGGTCATGAGGTGGGAACCGAGCTTTTCGTAGAGGCCGAAATGGTTCCCTTCCTTAAAAAGATAGATGTCGTGGCCCGTAAGCAGGCTCACCCCGAGGATCACACTGCTCTTCTTTTTAACCCTGTTAGCGCTCATGCCGCATCCTCCGATTGTTCCAATGAAAAGTATAGCATAGAAGGCAGTTTGGTAGCTATCAATATCCGCCTGGTTACGACCCGAGACTCAATATCGTTACGGAATTTGACACTCGATATACTTTATGCTACGTTTAAATCAGAGACACACAAATGCAGAATACACCGCGGTGGAGGACATTATGAAAATTCCTTTACAGATCACCTTTCGAAACATGCCGCATTCCGATGCTATTGAGGCAAAAATCACTGAGAAGGTCGCCAAATTGGACAGATATTACGACAGGATCATGAGTTGCCGGGTCGTGGTCGAAGAATCACAGCGCCGGCAGCATCAGGGCAAAATTTTCAGCGTTCATGTCGACATTACTGCACCCGGCAAGGAGCTGGCCGTGACCCGCGAAGAGAATGAAGATCCCTATGTCGCCGTCCGTGACGCCTTCAACACCGCCGCCAGATGGCTTGAGGAGCATGCCCGTCGGATGCGGGGTGAGGTGAAGACCCATGAGGAGCCGCCGGCGGGCCTCATCATCAGGATCATCCCCGACCAGTCTCACGGCTTCATCATCACGCCGGATCATCGCGAGATCTATTTTCACCGCAATAGTGTTCTCAATGATGACTTCAATCAGTTGAAATTAGGGGTTGCAGTGACGTTCATCGAGGAGCAGGGGAAGGAAGGTCCCCAGGCAGCGCGCGTAGCGATCATCAGATGAAATGAATATCTTCCGAGCCGGACACCCCTGAAGGCGGTAAGCTCAATTTATTGGCCGCGACGACACGCGCAATTTCTGCTGATGCAAGACGTGGAAGCAAATGCGCGCTGTCACTTCTGACGTGATTTCCCTATCAAGACAGAGCCTTTAGAATGGGTAAGGATATTCCTTGATACGCTTCCCAGCATTCCTTTTATTCCCCTGAAACCCCTGTTGCCTACGGCGATAAGGTCGGCCTTCACCGTATCCGCGATTTTCATTATTTCCGTCGATGGATCTCCAACCTTTGAAAGGACCTGGATCTTTTTGAATCGTTTCCGCAAATCGTCTCTGGCTTGTTCGATTATTTTCTCTGATTGCGATAATTCGATCGCTCGTGCGCCGGCCACGACCTCCTTGATCCGTTCATTTATTTCAAGCACGAACCGTTCCGGGATGTCGGAGAAACCCGACTCAACGATATTCACAATGGTGACTTCTGCCTCATCGGAGAAAGGAATGGAAGACAAGAACTCCCCCGTGGCCCGGGAAACGTCGGAGCCGTCAGTGGCAAAAAGGATCTTCACCGGACGAGAGGGCGCCCCTGACGCCGGTTTGACGGCCATCACCGGTTTCAATGCATTGATCGCAACCAGCCTCGTTACGCTTCCGATCAAAACCGACGCGATTCCCTTTATTCCCCGGGCCCCCATAACGATAAGGTCCGAGCCGGATGATTCGGCCGCATTGATGATGCATTGTTCCGGAGTACATCGGATAGGCGAACTTTCCTCGATCTCAACACTGATGCTTGCTTGAACCGGCTTGAGAACGGCCACCGCTGAATCAAGGATCCGGGGTGCGATCTCCGTTTTTATTGCTCTGAGCGTACTAAGATGAAACGCATGATCATCTTGAAACGGGATCTCGTAAATAGCATGAAAAACGGTTATTGCGTCGTCCCGTGACCACTGCACGCGGGTCAGGAATTCAGCCGCATGTTCCGAATATTCGGAGCCATCTGTTGCAAATAATATTTTCATGTCGCCTCCCCGCGATCATCGAATATTACTGTACTGCAGACTTTTCTTACTTCCGGAGCATGGAATGAAAGCTTCACTTCAGGCAGAACTCTCTGTTCTATTTGTCGATACTAGTATGATAGCATATTTCATCCAAGAGAGTGCCCCAATCTCGGCCTTTTACAGAAGGGAAAACGGCAGATATCCACTTGCTGTACGGATAGCCTGAAAGACGATCTCTCACCGAGATAACAGGTATGTCGCGGTCCTTTCAGAACGCGGGTCGTTCTTCAGGACCCCCGGGCGTCGGCCGGTGAATATGCGTCTTTCTCCAAATCGGCTTCTCGTCCCCTTTCTCCCGTCATGTTTTTATGTCCTGAGCAGTCACCTTCAGACGGATAATTGATCAGGATCATGATATAGGTCATAGCAAACCCCGGACTTTTATCGTAGATTACTATCGTAGAAATGTGGTTGAAATAAAAAAGGAGGTGTATTATGGTGTTAAAAGAGTTGGACGTAACAACGATCATACCCCGGGACCGGCATCCCCTGATCTTTCGGACCTTCGATGAACTCGAGAAGGGTGCGGCATTCCTTCTCGCGAATGACCATGACCCCAAGCCGCTCTACTATTCATTCCTGCATGAGCGGGAAGGGCTCTTCGGCTGGGAGTACCTGGAAGAGGGACCCGTAACCTGGAAGGTCAGGATCTCTAAAAAGTGAGCGCGAACAGCCGGGGGTTCTTCCCTCCGGCATCAATGCACCGATGAAAGGGCAATCACCAAGTGACCTTGAACATTGATTACGGCTTATGCGTTGGTTGCGGGGCTTGCGCCGAAATGTATCCGATGCTCTTCGCGATCAGGGACGACAAGGCATGGATCATCGACTACACAACCTTCCGGTTTGAGGAGCACAAAGACCTGCCGACCATCTGCCCCTATCGGGCCATCACCATCGAGTAAACGCGTGTCCCTGAGCCGGGAAGCACGGAAGTCACCTTCTGGACGTACTAACTTGGGACTTCCTGTCGACAAAAACCTCAATGGCTGACCTTGCCTCAGCAGGGAGCATAGAGAATCTGATGCCGTACTGACAGGTCTTCGAACCCGCAATCTGCTTGATGACCCTGACGATCTCTCCTTTCGTTTTTATCTGCGCCGAATCGGGGAGGAAGAACGAGCATGCCAGCAGGTCCCCTTTCTCGAAGACCTTATCCGTCTCGATAAGCATCCCTGTTGTGCTGATATTTCCCGAACGGCAGAAGAATGATCTGTCCTTGTTGCTCCCGGAGACATTCACACTCACCAGAACGCGGTAGGACTCCCTCCAGGAAATATCCAGGAGCTGCCGCATTTTCTCGAGGAGTTGCGCAGGGTCCATCGGCATGGTGAGAACCACGTTCGCTTTACATTGTGCGCCTCTCTCGATGTCCGCCGCATCGTCCGAACAAAGAATGATAATCGACACCTTATTCAACGCGCTGTCCGCCCGTATGGTAGAGCAAAGCTCTTCGCTCTTCATCCCGGGGGCATGGAGGTCTGCGATAATAATATCGACCTTCTCCGTACGGTGAGTTGACAGCACCTCGTCGTTCGTAACCACCGTAAACACCTTGACACCCTCACGGTCAAGGAAGCTTTTTCCCTTTTCAATGAGCGTCATAACTTTATCGGTGAGCAGTATTTTTTTCATGAGAACCCCTTTTAAAAGGCAGGATGACTTGCCTCACACGCTGAACGCTATAATATCATAGATTAATTGATGACGCAAAACTATTTTATAATCAGACAGGCTTTATGAACGAATTCAACGGTGGGGATGATGCCAGGTTAGACGAGGGGCGGCGATCTTCATCCCCTCTAAACACGGCGCATTGACTATTCGCAAGTATGGATGCTGTCCCGGGCATCAATGCTTAACGATTTTTCAACCATCTTGAACATAATAAAACCGGCAACATCGTCCCGATCACTCATCGTCCCTGCTCAAGTCGCCACCCAAGCTGCGGGGGCAGTCCCGCTCGTTCAATGCTGTCCTGACACGTCTTGATATCGTACTCCACTCTGAGGGACAGCGCAGTGCGATCATCGTGATCGTAAACGAGGAAGGAGGCGCGGGGATCGCCATCACGCGGCTGTCCCACGCTGCCGGGATTGATCAGATAACGCTTTTCCGACGACAGTGACAGTTCGGACGAGAGATCACTTGAGATCCTGCCGTGGTGATCGATGAATGCCGTTGCGACGTGCGTATGTCCGAAGAAGCCGAGCATCGGGCCGCCGGGCAGTCCCGCAAGCAAATGAAAGTTGTCAACCGCATCCTCCTGCGTCAGAAGATACCGGTTGGTGTCATGGATGGACCCGTGAATGAGAAAAAAATCATGCACACTCTTTTCACGCGGCAGATTCAGAAGAAACAATCGATTCTCTTCAGTCAGGTGTTCCCGGGTCCAGTAGACCGCGAACCGTGCCAGCGCATTGAACCGGTAGGGTTCTTCCAGTCCCGACGCGCAGGCATCGTGGTTTCCAAGCACGCTCACGATCTTCGCGTTCCGAATTGTATCAACGCACTCGTTGGGGTTCGCATTGTATCCCACGATATCGCCGAGGCAGACGATCTCATCGACGGCAAGCTCTGCGATCCTGCCCAGTACGGCCTGCAGCGCTTCACTATTCGCATGAATATCGGCGATAACGGCAATTCGCATGGTGAGCCTTTTCAAAAGCAATTCGTCAACGACCATGTATTCTACCGCAGAAACCGATTCTGCGGAGAAGATGGAGGTTGCCAAAACAAGGGTCAATCATAAGAGATCAGCATCGCTTCCTTGATCTGCTGCGCCTTCTCCCTGCTCACCAGCCGTTCGACGATGGAGAGGCCGAAGCTGAGCGCCGTGCCCGCTCCCCTGCTGGTCAGCACGGTCCCGTCCGTTACAACGGACTTTTCTTCATAAACCGCTCCGCCAAGCCTGTCCTTGTAGGAAGGGTACGCGGTTGCGCGCTTTCCCTGCAGCACGCCCGCACCCGCGAGCACAATGGGCGCGGCGCAGATGGCACCGGTCAGTTTCCCTCTTTGTGAGAAGCTTATGAGCAACTCCTTCACGCGCGGGTCCGCGTTCAGGTTGTCAGAACCCGGCTGGCCGCCCGGCAGCACGATCATGTCGAATTCATCCGCCTTCACCGTGTCGATCACCGTATCGGGAATGACCTTCACCTTCCGGGCGCTCGTCATGTGTCCCCCGTGCAGACCCGCGACCACCGTGTCGATCCCGGCACGCCTGAGAACATCGATAATGGCCACGGCCTCAACTTCCTCAAAACCGTCCGCAAGTATGACCGCTACTCTCGGCATATGCACCTCCTTATATGCTTTGCTCCTTGAAACATATGGTCAAATGAGGCTATAGTATATCGCGTTTCCCCCCGTTCATCAACTCCATAACCGCATTGCTTTATCGCTGCCGATGATTAACAAAAAAGGACGGAGGAAACTTTCGTATCCCTCCGTCCGGAACGTGTACCAAATATCGCAGACCGCTTAGTAGCTTGCGCCCTTCTCCTGCTTCATTCCGTCGTGTCGTTTATCCATCATATGTTTCTCTATCATCACCACCAGCTTCTCTCTCTGCTCCGGTGTGAGCATATCATGGATCTCCGTAAATTTGGCGAAGACGAATCGCATGATGTCGTTCATTTGGGTCTGGTTCTTGACTTCCAGCGCATCCAGCCGCGTTTTGTCGATTTCCGCGCTTCTCATCAGGTCATTCGCTTCTTTCACGGTCTCTTCCCGCATTTTGATCATGCCCGGCCGCATAGCCAGGAATTCGTCCTTGATCTTCTCAAACTGCGCCGTTTGGCTGTCGTTCAACTTTAGCTCAGCCGCCAGGTGCTTCACCATGTACTCGGCCCGCTGCTCCGGGGTCCGGTAACAGCCGCTCAAAATCAGCGCAATTATGGCTGTCAACACAATAATTATGATTTTATTTCTCTTCATCCTCGTATCCTCCTTTATCCTTAGACAGGACATATCCAATCCTTTATCGTCTTGATAATATTATAGCACATTGCCGAAAGGTAAGGTCACTTCGAGGTACGCCACGGATTTTTTTCAGGCCAGTGGAGTACGAATAAAGGACTATAAATAGTCGTCGAAAGGTGCACCTGAGACACGGAACCTTCCCTCAGCACAATTTCGGAAGACGGCGGCTTGACAAGACGGCGGCTCGCACTTGCTTTAGCTGTCTTCTGCGGTTACAATAGGCAAGCTAATCGGATCTGCTTACATGAGTTGAGAACAACTCACCGGACGGCAATGACGAACGAGACAAGAGTATGACCGATACATCAGAAGAGATCAGGCTCCGCTATCTCTACCGGAAGCTGATCCTCGATGGGAAGGCAGCGCTTTCCTTAGAGTCCGCGAAGAAGATTATCGGCCCGGACTGCGCCTATCACCTCTACTCGGTTCCGGACTTGAAGAGGAAAACAAAAAAACGAAAATACTTGCGGTAACGTATATTGAAACCCCGAAAGGCGGGAAGATGCTGAAGAGGCATTCGCCGGGCTATCTGTTCAGACGAGGTATTTCAGGATTTCTTCACGGAATTCGAGAATATTGAGCGGCTTCGTAAGGTACCCGTTTGCGCCGAGTGCCAGGCCCCGATCGCGTTCAAGGCTCTCACCCTTCGAGGTGATGACAATGATCGGCGTGTCCTTTTTGAACACCTGGCGAACAGCCCGTATCACCCCGGCCCCGTCCAGTTCCGGCATGTTCATATCGGTCAGGATAAGGTCGACGTCATGGTGATTCAGCTTCTCGATCGCATCTAAGCCGTTCACCGCATCCATGATCTGCACCCCGGGCAGCAACTTGATCAGATGAAAGATGATGAACATCCGCATTGTCTGTGAATCGTCAACAACAAGGATCCTCTTGTTCAGAAAAGATTGCATGAGGTTCCCGACCTTTCATCTTGCAGTAATAAAACCATTTAACAACAGTTTTGTCACCTGCACTTTTTCACCTTGAATAATGGCGCTGGATGGGGCCTTATTGCAATAAATCATGTCCTTCTTTCGTTCGTTATCGCGCCGACCTCTCCGCAAGGGCTGCAGCAGAGGCTGTTCAGGCCGATCCGGAGCGATCGTCGTCGAACCCTTCCTGCTTTCTCTGGGACTCGTTCGATATTTTTTGAAGGGACTCCTCGACGAATTCCCTGATCAGGGTCCGCGGCTTATCTGAGAGTCCACTGAACAGCAGCCCGATTCCTGCGTTCGGCACGGAATATCGCACCACAGCCTGAGCAACCACCACGCCGTTCCCGATCGGGAATGACAGCAGAATGCCTGCCCCTTCGGGAAAGGCCTGCGTGGTCAGAAGAAACATGCCGCTTTCGCTGATATCAACGCTTTTTGCGGAGGTCGTATCATTGATCATCACTCTGGCGGAAAAGGATACGCGCGGAAAGAGCCGAAACGAGTCAAGGTCCGTAATGTCTGCACCCAGGTCCTTTACGCGAAGAGCGAGCTTCGCCAGATGGTCGCGAAAACCCCGACTCAGGATCTCGAGCAGCTGCCTCATCTCTTTATTGGAGTCCCTCAGCGCTGCGACGACATACTGTTCAACCAGGCTGGATTCGATCAGATAGCATTGGACGAGGATCTCGTTGATCTTGTCACGAGGCATGGCAAGAATCATCTTCATCAGGTACAATACCTTGTTAAAATCGGTGAAGTTGAGATGTACTTCTCCAAAGTCGCCCGGTTTGGCCCTTACGGCCCTCTTTTGCAGTTGCGCCAGGCTCGCATGATCCAACTCTTCAAGGTGCAGCTGATAAAAAAAACTCTCGAGATCCTTGTCATCACTGAACTTCGCCCGCAATTTCGTGTACATATCTCCAAGATCCACTTCCATCTGTTCGATCAGTTCCAGGGCTTTGAAAGCCTTCATGATAATTCCTCCGCGATGAGGTGAAGGACGCTGGCTCCCGCGCGAGCCGACGGGTGAGCGCCCTGCAATTCACCGCGTACAGTGTAGCCAAATAACGATGCGCTGTCAACAAATCCATGAACATTCAAGTCGTAATACAATGCGACCGGAATTTGACCGCGGTCTTTAAAGCGACTGTCAGGCCGACCATTTTTTTTATCTACTTTGCAGCGCCTTATGCACGAATATATCCTTGATGTTCTGAGTTGTCGATATTATTGATGGGGTATTTTACGGGTATTTACTGAAGAATACAGCTCGAAACTTTATGTGTTGCGAAGAACGGAAATATCTGGGGTTGGGTCCTTATGTTTCAAGACCTGTCCCAAATGTGCTCCATCTTATCCGACCATATCCGGCACAAGCATCCACTCCAGTGCCCATCTCCCGTCATCGAAACGCTTTAAACAAACGATCCCCCCCATCTTGAAATCGACAGGCGTCTTCTCTTTGTCCCCGCAGAGAAGCAGGCCCGCGAGCTTTGCCATATACGGGAGATGTCCGACAAGCATTAAATCCTCATTCATTCCGGCGACGCGTCCAGCCCAAACATCGGGATCGTCCATGGGCGCGAGGGACTCTGTTGGGGACGGCCCCTTCCCCGGTTTGAGGTAATCGGCCAGGATCTGCGCGGTCTGCAGGGCGCGGGCCTTTCCGCTGTGATGAATGATACTTACCTTGAGACCGCGTGCCTGCGCATAGATCGCGGTCCTGGCAACGTCCTTGGACCCTTTGTCCGTGAGCCCTCTCTGCGGATCATCCTCTTCCTTCTTCGCCTCGCCGTGCTGTACAAGATAAAGAAACATGGAGGCACCCCTTTCGTTTTAGCCGGACAGACAGAAAATGAAATTTCGGATTCCCGTTTTCACGAGAATGACGAAAGCAAACATAACATAGTATAATTATATCTGAATGCGAGGGTGATGTTTGCATGAAATGGCCGGAAGCGATCTCGATCGAACAGGCGCGGGAACTTCAGAAAGATCTGAGGAAGAGGGTGCGGGTCATTCCCCATACGCGGGAACCGCGCTATGTGGCAGGAGTTGACGCTGCCTTCTCGGAAGACCTGGTATATGCAGCGGCATGTCTCTACCGTTATCCCGAACTCACCCTGGTGGAAAAGACGTGTCCCTTGGTAAAGCTGAGATTCCCCTACGTCCCTGGTTTTCTCTCCTTCCGGGAAGGCCCTGCCATCATCGCGGCGATCAAGAAACTCCCAACAAAGCCCGATATCATTCTCGTCGACGGGCAAGGCATTGCTCACCCGCGGGGGATCGGGATCGCTTCACATCTCGGCGTACTGCTTGATATCTCCACGATCGGCTGCGCAAAAAAAAGGCTTGTCGGAGAATTCCAGGAACCGGGCGGACGAAAAGGCAACTGGTCCGGGCTCACGCACGAGGGCAGGATCGTCGGCGCGGTATTGCGGACAAAGGACAGCGTAAGGCCGCTGTTCGTGTCTCCGGGTCATGAAATAGACCTCAACGACGCGGTCCGGATCACGCTCGATTGTATTGGCAAATACCGGATACCGGAGCCGCTCAGGTGCGCGGACATGCTGTCGAAAAAATCCAAATCAGACTCTCCCGTAAAAACGTCGTCTCCCCAACACGTCTTTGGAATGGAAAAAATTGCCGATGTTTATCAATTTTCGGATAATTCTCCCCCCATTTGATGGACACCCAAAGCGACGACATCCAAAAAAAGAATGCAACCTTTTCCCGTCTTACTCGTCTAATAGTAGTATGATATAATTAACAGTCAGATTCATTCTGGCAAAGACCGTTAATACGGTGAGAAAAAGGAGGTTGTATGATGAAGAAATCAATTTTGAGCGCTCTCGGAGGAGGGGCACTGTTTCTCGTGTTCGGTCTTTTTAATCCGGGAACAAGTACTGCCGGGGTAAATGTCGACATCCACATCCCTTTGCCCGGTCTGGTCATTCCGGCACCGCCGGCCCTGGTCGTGATACCCGGCACCTATGTGTATTATCCGCCTGACGTCGACGTGGATGTTTTCTTCTATCACGGGTACTGGTATCGCCCGTATCGGGGAGGGTGGTATATCGCTAACGGTTATAACGGCCCATGGCGCGGTATTGGACCCAGACGTGTGCCTCGTGCCTTGATTGGCTTGCCGCCCACATTCCGTCGCATTCCCCCCGGGCATGAGCGTATGCCTCACGACATGGTCCAGAGAAACTGGCGGACTTGGGAGAAGGAACGCCATTGGGACAAGCACAGAGGCGAGAATCGCGGGCAGGGACATGGAAGAGGTCACGGCAGGGGAAGAAACGAAGGCGATTAGCCAATGCTAAATATAAAAGCCCTTCGCCGTGTCACAGGCAAAGGGCTTTTCTTATGAGCAGGAGAGGTCCCCCCTCACCCGACCCTATCCCCAAAGGGTGAGGGATTTATACTCTACACATTCTCCACCATGTCCCAGACCCCGCAGGGACAGATACCCGCGCAAAATCCGCAGCCGATGCATTTGGACTCGTCGACCACGTACTCGAATGACTTGTTCGGCAGCTTCTTACGCGTTATGGCGCCGTAGTAGCATGACTGTTCGCACATTCCGCAATCGCGGCAGGAGCCGCAGGACATGCAGCGGTCTGCTTCCTTCTTTGCCGAGAACTTGCCGACCATCCTGCAAACCTCGTAGTACTGGGTCTTGATCTTCTCGTAGGGGATCACGCGCCGCTCTTCGGGCACATAATCGGTGTTCATCAGCTGTGCGTTGATCACGTCCGCGGCAACCTTACCCTGGCCGATGGCATGCGTCACCAGTCCCGGTTTGGTAGCGTCGCCGATGGCGAAGACCTTCACGTCCGAGGTCTGGTTCATGTCGTTCACCGTGATGTAACCCCGCTCGGTGTTGATCGATGGCGGCAGGAAATCCAGCACCGGCTTCTCGCCGATGGATATGACTACCATATCGGCATCAAGGCTCGTGCCGTCCTTGAAAAAGAGCTTCTTTGCCCCGGCATCGTACTTCTCGGTCACCTTCGGGAACAGGATCTGCGTCCCTTTTTCCTTGGCCATCTCCTGTTCTTTACCGAAACTTGCCGGCTTCTGCACGTCGACGGCGATCACGCTCAGAGCACCATGGTCATACGCCTGGCACGCAATGTCCATGCCCACATTGCCCGCGCCGATCACGACCACCTTCTTGCCTGTCAGGTTCCGGGGTTTGCCGAAGTTCACTTCTTTGAGGTAGTCGATGCCCGCAACCACGTCTTCATGACCCGGGAATGGGATGACCCGGCCTTCATGGGCGCCGACGGCAATTACCACGACATCGTGGTCCTTGTATATCTTCTCGAACTTCTTTTTGTCCACTGGGTACTTCACCTGGACATTCACGCCGATCTCCGCAAAGCGCGACAGCTCTTTATCGAGTATCTTTTTGGGCAGACGCTCACGCGGGATGCACATCTCGAGCTTTCCGCCGATCTTGCCGCTGGCTTCATAGAGGTCAACGCTGTGGCCCCTGAGTCCGAGCTGCCACGCCGCGGAGAGACCGCCAGGTCCGCCGCCGATGACCGCAACGCTCTGGCCCGTTGACTTGGCCTTCTTCGGCGCCTTGAGATTCAGCGCAGCCGAACCATACGCCTTGATATTCAGCGGCTGGTCGATCCTGCCGCGGGTGCAATCGGTCATGCAGAGGTTCGGGCAGACCGTGCCGCAGACCGTTGCCGGAAGCGGGCTGTACTGAAGTACGAGCGCCAGCGCCTCGGCGGTCCTCCCCTGCCTGATGAGCTGAGCCCGCTTGTGCGACGGAATGCGCGAGGGGCAGGCATAGGCGCAGGGCGGCAGATACTTGTCGTTCTTCCAGACCGGCATCCAGCGCCGTTCCTCGCCGGTGGTTATATAGGGAAGCACGGAACGGTCGTGAGTGAGATAGGCGCCGAACATGCCCCCTTTGCCGACTTCCTTCTCCCATACATTCACCCGGAACTCGGTAAGCCCCATCTTGAGCTTGCCCTTTGCCTTGGTCTTCTCAGCCGGGGTGAACGAGATGAACTTCTTCCAGGCATTCTTGTCCTTCGCGAGCTCCTGATAATGGGACATCCGGTCTATGGCCTGAAGGTAGGGCCTCATGTTCTCGGTGAGCCACTCCCAGTCCTGCTCCGTCAAATCAAGCAGCCTTACATCTGTTTTGCTGTACTCTTTGATGGGACCGCGAAAATAGATAGTCCCGCCGACCATGCCCACGCAGGGACGGTAACCGAGTATGTTCTCGGGATCGCGGGGGTCCACGCCGCAGACAACAGCAATGCCGCCCGCCTTGAACTCGGCGAAGGAGTCGCCCACGCCGCGGAAGTACCAGGACTGAAGGTCCGGGAAACGCGGATTCTTCTTGGTCATCGTGTCGCACCGCGCCCCGCCGCCGCCCTGAACATAGAGCTTGCCCTGCGCGCCTGCGTTGTGGGCGCCGTTGGCCACGTCACCGAGGACCGTGATGGTAGCCCCGCAGTTGAGCCAGCCGGTATCGTCGGACGTTGAACCTTTTACCAGGATATCGGTGCCATCCATGCCCATACTGCCCACGCGCTGGCCCGAGGTGCCCTCAATGATGACCTTGACCTGTCCTTCGCGAGGCCAGATCCTGCCGCCGATGCCGTGCTGGCCGTCAGCAACAACGGTCAGCTCTTTGGCGCCGTTCTGGATGGCCTTTTGAAGCTGCTCTTCAAGATCCTTCGAAGAGACCCGCTTCCCATTAATAGTGCCCTTGATGATCATTGTTCCCTCAAAAAAAGGAGTCAGGAGCCAGGAGACAGGATCCGGAAGAAAACCTTGCTCTTCTCCTGGCTTCTGACTCCTGACTGCTGTTTACTGTCGCCCTAACATACGTAACTGATCTGCAGCCGGTCCGCGATCTCTTTGTCGTTCACGCCAAGGGCGTCGGACATGCCGATCGGAAGCTCCGTGCTCCTGCCGAGCGGCGCGAAGATCTTCTTGAGTTCCACATCCGCGGCCTTGAACACCTCAACGACCCGTTCAGCCACTTTGTCAGGGTCAAGGCGGCGATACAGCTTGGGGTCCTGTGTGGTAATACCGCGCGGGCACTTGCCGAGATTGCAGACGTTGCAGCGGTTGTACTCGTCGCCGAAACAGCCCGCCGCGGTCTGCATGATGTACTTGCCGATGTCCACCGCCGATGCGCCGAGCATGATGAGGGCTGCCGCATTCGCGGCAAGGTTGCCGCCCTTGCCCACGCCCCCCGCGGCGATGAGCGGAAGTTCGTTCTGTTTGCCCTGTTTCACGAGGTCCAGGTAGCAATCACGAATGTTCGACGCGATGGGATGTCCCATTTTGTCCAGGGACACGTTGTAGGCCGCGCCGGTGCCGCCGTCCTCGCCGTCAATGCAGAGCGCCGCGGCATAGGGGTTCCGGGCGAGATTGTTCAGCACGGCACGAGCCGTTTTCGTACCGGAAATTTTCGGATACACCGGCACGCGAAATCCCCAGGCCATGGACATGGACTGGATCATCTTCGCGACCGCCTCTTCAATGGAGTACTTCGTCTGGTGCGTTGGCGGCGACGCAAGGTCAACGAACTGCGGCACTCCGCGGATCTTCGCAATGAGGCCGAGCACTTTATACGCCTGAAGCAGGCCGCCGTCGCCGGGCTTCGCGCCCTGGCCGTATTTGATCTCGATGGCCGCGGGGTCTTCGATCATGTCGGGCAGCGCGCGGATGATCTCGTCCCAGCCGAAGTAACCCGACGCGATCTGGAGGATGAAGTATTTCATGTAGCGGGACTTGAGAATGCTCGGCGGCATGCCGCCTTCTCCGGAGCACATGACCACCGGCAGGCCTTCGACCTCGTTCAGGTAAGTGATGCCCATGGCAAGGCCTTCCCACATGTGGGGGGAGAGGGCGCCGATGGACATGCTGCCGATGCGGATGGGGTAGATCTCGCGCACCGGCGGGATAAACGTGTGGTTGCTGATCAGGAGATTGTCGCCTTCCACCCTGAGCGGAAGCTGCTCCGCGGGAAGGTTCCTGCCGAGAAGCGTCCTGATGCGGAACTCGTGCCTGCCCGCGTCAAGAGCCGGATCGGTAAGCATCGAGATGCGTGTGAATTTGAGCTTGTCCAGGGTCGATGTCGAAGGGTCGTTCCGACGTCCGCCGCGCATGAAGGGGATGCCGCCCTTGTTCCTGAAGTGGTAAAGCTTGTGCTGGAAGTTATATTCCGGAAAGATCGCGTCCGTGGGGCAGACAAGCGCGCAGGTGCCGCAGCCGATGCAGTACCGATCGATATCCGTCACCTGACGCACCACCTGGGTCAGCCGGCGAGAGACCTTGGGTTCGGGGCTCGAACCTTCGGACGTTACCACCCGCTGGGTGTAGACCGTGGCCTCGATGGACTTCATGGGGCAGACGGCCGTGCAGCGGCCGCAGCGGGTGCAGCGGTCCTCGCGCCACTGGACGATATAAGGAAGCTCTTTTAACGAGAGCTGATGGTTCTGGTCTAACCGTGCAGCTGATTCCATACCTGCACCTCCTGTGCTCCGGGCGCGATGATCACCATTAGCGAGAGCTGATAATCGTTATCTAACCGTGAAGCTGATTCCATACCTTAACCTCCCGCGCGCCGGGCGCGATGATCACGGTGTCGTATTTCATGGGGAAGATGTCTTTCGATTCGTCCCGGTCAGGGATAGCGCTGTCCACGCCGCAGACCTCGGACATGAGCGCGTACTTGCCGGGTTTGCCGCCGACTGCACCGGGCCTGAGCTTCTTGGAGTCATGCACCATGAAACACGTACCGTCGGGCGTGAACCCGATCACGCAGTTCGGGCCGTCGATGCAGAGCGGCCGGAGCGACTTCTTCAAGAGACGCAGCGGAGCTGCATCGGACCGTTTCTCGATCTCGGCGTCCTTCATCGGCGTTATGATGTCCTTGTAGTAATGGAGCGGATACCCGAGGGTCCTGTTCGTATAGTGCAGGATGTGGGTAAAGACCTCGGAATCGGAATTATACCCCATATAGCCCGGGTTGCCGCGTCCCATGAGGAACTCGCGGATCGGCACAAAGGCCGTGTTCTCGCCGTTCGTCATGGTGGCATATCCCTGGATAAAGAAGGGATGGCAGGCATAGAGGTAAATGGCATAATTCGTGTTCTGCCGCCCCTGGGCAAAGACGATCTTCGCCTTGATGCCGGACTTCTCGATGCCGAAGAACTCGCCGAGCTGGAGCGGATCGCCCACTTCCTTGAGGGTCAGCACGTCCGGATAGAAGGAGAATACGAAGAGCGACCCGTCGGGTTCACCCATCAGCCTGAGCGCGATCCTCGTGCGCATGAGAATGTCTTCCTTCTCAAGCTGGGTCTTGTCCTTGTGCGCAGCGGGATAGTCGTAGACCTTCGCGATATAATGATCGCGGCGTTCGACGCCCTTCACGTTCTTGATCGGCGGCTCCCAGGAGAACTTCTCCGTAAAACCCTGCGCCTTCATATAGTCTTCGAGCATGATAAGGCCCTTATCCGAGCAGATCGCCGACATCGTGGGAAACTGCTTGTAACCGGCGAAGGGTCCGGCCATGTCCTTGAGCATGAGACCGAGGCCGGACCCGTCATGGCCTTCCTTCATGGTCTCAAGCGCATGGATGTTCTCCATGGGGGAGATATAGTCACTCGATGTGATCGCACTCAAACGGCACATGCTGTTGCTCCTGTCCCTTGATACATGCCTTGTATTTTTAGCTGCGCTGTTCTGGAAGGTCACGAGGGTGAAAAAAGTGCAGGGAACATGGAGAATCTACGGGGAAATGGGTATGCTTCCGGTCTTCGCGTCTTGTTTTTCCCTTCTCCGTTTCACTCTTTTCCTTCACATCTTCCTGTCGTTCGTGGCGCTCGATGTTAAAAAAAGCCCCTCGTGAGGGGCTTTTGACTCTCCGGAATATTACTGAGACGAGGTACAATACACCCGATTGCGCACTGCTGTCAAGCCGAAATTTATGATTTGCCGATCCAGGAAAAGAAGGTTTCAGTATCATTTTAACTCATATCGCTGAGACGGGCTGGATCACTGATCGGCTCGTGACACACTTCCCTTTTACACGGGATGACCCTGCCTTTGTCCTCGCCGTATACGATCGCAGTGTAGGAACGGCCGGCAAGGGCGCGGGCAGCCCGGGCGAGTTCCTGGTCGGGTTGCGCCTCAACAGTAAGTTTGAGCATGTTGAAATGCGCATCCAGGGCGCAGAAATACGCCCCTGCATGAACGCTCATCTCGCGGGCTGTCCCGGCAAAGAGTCGGAGCGATTGTTCCGCCTGCTGCTGGTACTCTTCCTTCCCGGTCATCAGGGCGAGTTTGAGCATGAGCAGGACCGCCAGCGCGTTGGCCGAGGTATGAGGAATATCCTCGATCTTCTTGAGCCGCGTTCCCAGGACTTCTCGATCGGTGTCAAAAAATCCGCCCTCTTTTTTGTCTTGGAACTTTTCCAGACAGACCGTCATGAGTTCGTCCGCCATGGCAAGATACCGTTGTTGTGCAGTGGCCTCATAACCCGCGATCAAAGCGTCGATAAGAAAAACATAATCATCGAGCACGGCCGGGATATTCTCCGCGTGCAAAAGGGCCCCATCCACAAGACGCTCTGCGAGGACACGTTCGAGGCTCTTCACCCCGAACGCCCTGACCTCCCCATCACCCAGCACGGCAAAGGCATGGAACCAGGCGCTGATGAGCATGCCGTTCAGCGACGTGTAGAGGGTCTTGTCGATAAAAGGCGTCTCGCGCCGTGTCCGCACCGCGAGCAGTTTTCCCTTGCCGTCCTGAATTATCCGCTGAATGTCCTCGGCGTTCCTGCCAAGCCCTGTGGCGATCTCCCGCGGGGACCGCGTCGCGAACAGCACCTTCCTTGCCGGATCGTGGTGCATACTTCCTTCTTCGTGCAGCAGATAGGAAGAGAGCACCGCGTACTCGTCAGGGTCAAGCGCCTTCCTGAACTCGTCTTCCGTCCAGGTGAAATAGCCGCCCTCGTCATCGGGCGTCACGTCCGCGTCCTGGCTCGCAAAGAACCCGCCCAGGGGATCTGATAAAACCTCTCTGGTAAACGCGATAATGCCCCGCGCCACTTCGAGAAAACGCTCATCTCTGAATACCGAATAACCGTCCACATAGTTCCTGAGAAGCCCCGCGTTGTCGTCCGCCATCTTCTCGAAGTGAGGTACGCGCCACGCCTCATCCACGGAATAGCGATGGAACCCGCCTCCCAGATGATCGTGAAAACCGCCCGCTGCCATGGCTTCGAGCGTTCTCCGTGCAGCATCGCCGGCGGATGTGCCCGCATTTGTCGCAGCCCGGTGCAGAAGAAACTCCAGCGCTCCGGGCATCGGGAATTTGGGTGCTGTGCCAAACCCGCCGTTCCGCGCATCCCAGACCGCAAGCATGGACGTTTCCGCCCCGTCGATCATTACTTCGTTGAGATCGGACGGAGACAGCGCATCGGGCTTGAGCGCCTCCATGACCCTCCGGGAATAGTCTTTAAGATCTTCACGTTTTGTTTTGTAAAAATTGTTCACTGATCTGAGCACGTTCTTGAACCCCGGCCTGCCCTGCCAATCCTCCGGCGGGAAATAGGTGCCGCCGTAGAAAGGCTGCTTGTCCGGTGTCAGGAAGACCGAGAGCGGCCAACCGCCTGCACCGCCCATTGCCGCGACCGCCTGCTGATACCGGCGGTCGATGTCGGGCCGCTCGTCGCGGTCAAGTTTGATCGCGATGAAATGTTCGTTTAAGATTCGGGCCGTCTCCTCGTCCTCGAAGGACTCCTTGGCCATCACATGGCACCAGTGGCACCAGACCGCGCCCGTGCTCAGGAACACCGGTTTATCCTCGAGACGGGCATGTTCGAAGGCCTCCTCGGACCACGGCCGCCAGTCGATCTTCTGGTTGGCCGCGTGTTTGAGGTAGGCTGATTTTTCTTTCGAGAGTCTGTTCATAGTCGGGAACATCCACCACGGAGGCACAGAGACACAGAAAAAAAATGGAGCGTTGGAAGTTGAGACGATATGAAAAGAAGAAAATACACCAATGTGTCTCGCATTAACCCCCCAGCATCTTGAAACCTCCGCGCCTCCGTGTTTCCGCGGTAATCAGGCATCTGTTTCAAAACGTCCCCGGGTCCTCCGGCGGAAGTGCTTCCTCGTCAAAAGGCATCACGCCCAATTGGGTCATCACCGATTCGATCTCCGCGAGCAATTCATGGTAATCAAAATCGGGCATTTCCTCGTACAAAGCCTTCTCGGTCAGCCGATCGAATGCATTAAAATCGAGTTTCCCGTCAAGTACCTGCGACCGAACAAGCAACTTGTATACTATCGCGTCATTATTCGGGTCCTCGCCTTCCTCTCTGTCAAGCTTCCCTCTTTTTTCCGGGTCGTCAACGTAAGACCGCATAGCGGCCTCAAGGGCGTCATAGAGCGTTACGATGCCGGCGGATATTTTCCCCTGCCGCAGCCGTCTCTTCCCGCCACGGATGTGGAGCCGTGCGCGCTGCAGCGGTCCTTCTACCGGTCCGAGGGTCTTTTCATCCATCAATCCTGCATGGGGCATGTCGAACCACCTCAATGATGCATCTCAGATTCCAATCTTGACGATTATCAGGGCGCGGGGAACAGGTCGGGGTCACTAAAAAACCTGAAGCCGCCTTTTCCGCTTTGCTTGATCTTGTACATTGCCGCATCGGCCTTGTTCACCAGCGTTTCCGCGTCGTCGCCGTCAAGAGGGTAGATGCTGATGCCGACGCTCACCCCCATGGCCAGCTCAAGGCCTTTCATCCGGAACGGCCTGGCCAGGGCCGCGATGATCTTATTGGTGACCACGACCGCGTCCCCGGGGGCGGCGATCGGCGCGCAGATGCCGATGAACTCATCGCCGCCCATGCGCGCGACCGTATCCGAACTCCGCATGCACGACGTCATCCTTTTCGAAGCCTCGACGAGCACCAGGTCGCCCACCTCGTGGCCGAAGGTATCGTTAATGTGCTTGAAATTGTCCAGGTCCATGTACAGGAGCGCCAGCACATACTGGTTGCGTCTCGCGAGCGCCAGGAGCTGGTTCATGCGGTCGAAGAACAGCATACGGTTCGGCAGTCCGGTGAGCGTATCGTAGAGCGCCAGGCGCTCGAGCCGCTGCTCCACCTGTTTCCGCTCGGTGATGTCCTTGAAAAGCCTTTGCACCGCGTGCTTCCCCTCGTATACGAATTTGACGCCGGCAACCTCCACATCGATCACTCCGCCGTCAAGCCGTACATACTTCTCCTCCATCCACGGCACCATGTCTGCGCTCTTCTCCAATTGCTCCGTCCGCGACTTTGCCATATCCTTGAAATCGGGGTGCACGACATCCATCGCGGACATGCCGATGATCTGGTCCGGATGCTCTGCCCCAAGCATGCGCGCCCCGGTCGGATTGATGAACACGAACTTTCCCTCAGCGTGGATTGAAATACCGTCCGGCGACAGCTCGACCAGCTTTCGATACCGCTCTTCGCTTTCCCGGATCGCATCTTCCATGCGTCGACGCTCGTTGATCAGCTGCTGCTTGGAGAAGACCCGGTTAATGACCGCCGGCAGGAGCTCGAGGTATCTCATCTCAACGTCCTTCACGATATAGTCGGACGCCCCGAGCTTGAGTGCCTCGACTGCCGCGGATTCATTCCCTTCGCCGGTCAACATGATGACGGGTACCGGCATGCCTTTTGACGACAGCCCGCGAAGGACATCGAGCCCACCGAGGAACGGCAGGTCGTAATCCACAAGGAGAACATCGTATTGTCCCGCATCGAGCATCTTGAGTCCCTTTTCTCCGTCCGCGGCAAGATCAACACTGTAACCCCGGCGTTCGAGGTGTTTCTTCAGGAGCAGAGAAAGGCCGGGGTCGTCTTCCATAGAGAGAACGCGGGTGAGCCTGGCTTCAGACATTAGATCTTCTCCTTGTCCGGGAACTTGATGCCCGGGCGGAATGACCACGGCAGCCGGATGGCGATTGAGGACAGCTCGTACTCGATCGATTTTGATTCAACGGAGAAAAGCCGGCGTGCGAACGATGAGAACCACAACACGTGAATATTGAAATACAATTATACCAAAACAAAGAGAATGGCAAAGAAAAATAATTGATAACGCCAGGGGATATTGTGGAGGAAGATGCTCTGTTCTTTTTTAGGGCGACCACGCCGGCGACGTGTAGTTCGCGTCGTTCGGCGTGATCCGCTCGAGGTCCGTACCGTCGGCATTCATGATGTAAAGGTTTGACTTGCCTTCGCGGTTCGAGCTGAACAAGATCTGTCTGCCCGAGGGCGACCACGTGGGGTTCTCATCGCTCCCCCGACCGCTCGTGAGGAGATGCATGTCCGACCCGTCCGGGTTCATTGTCGCGATCTTGAAGAGCCCCTTGATCTGAGAGGCGAATACGATCCGGTCTCCCCGCGACGACCAGTTGGGCGAGGCGTTGTACGGTCCTTCGAAGCTGATCCGGCGCACATCGGTCCCGTCGGTGCTCATGATGTAAAGCTGTGGTGACCCCGCCCTGCCCGAGGTGAACACGATCTCCCTTCCGTTCGGCGACCAGGCGGGAGAAACATTATCAGAACCCCCGTAGGTAAGCCGCTCAAGGTCACCCCCTGTCCTGTTCATGGTATAGATCTGGGTGCCGCCGTCCTTGCTCATGGCCAGGGCCAGGCGTTTCCCGTTCGGTGACCAGGCAGGAGAGATGTTCAGCCCCTCATTTCCCGCTATCTTCCATCGTTTGCCCGTCTCCATGTCAAGCCCGAAGAGGTCGGGATTCCTGTCTCTGTACGAAACGTAGGCGAGCATTTTGCCGTCGGGGCTCCAGGCGGGGGACAGGCATATGGAGCGGTCCGCGGTGATCCTCATTGCGTTCTGGCCGTCGTAGTCCATGACGTAGAGCTCTTTGGAGCGGGTCTTGTCCGAGACGTAGGCGATTCGCGTCCGCGCAATTCCCTTCTCGCCCGTGTACCGCGATACGATCTCGTCGGCAAAGGTATGAACCATGCGCCGGAACGTTACTTCATTGCCGAAATAATCCTTGTTTGTGATCCGCATTCCCGATGCCGCATCATACAGCTTGCCGGAAAGCACAAGGTCCTTGTCCTTTCTCTGGATCCTGGCCCACACCACGCCGGTAAGACCGAAGGTACCGCCGCGCTTGACCAGGTCCGATGCCGGCTCACTATTCCCGGTGGTCCTGAGGTCCAGTTTTTTCGGGTCCATGACGTCGAAGATCTGGGAGCGTCGCAGGTCCGCTTGCAGGACCTCGAGCGCCATGGCGCGGAGCTTCGAAGATCCTGTTTCATCATAGATATCAAGCACGACGATGGGGATCTTTTTCGCTTCGCCGCGGATCGCGCCGAGGTAATATTGGGCGGCCGCGGGGATTGCGGTCAGAAGAAAAAGGAGCATGATGAACAGAATGCGTTTTTTCATGATTTTCTCTGGTCGGGATTCAGGAACGCTGCGCTGGACTCCTGGTTCCTGAACCCTTTACCGGTACCCTCTCTTGTTACTCAATCTGCCGGAATCAAATCCACGGTGAACTCTAACGACGATTGAAAAAACTCGTCCGAAAAATGAGGAAATGGGTTTGATGCATATATTGCGCGCACCGCAGCCTGCTCGAAGGTGGCTGAACAGTTCGAATGTTCTTTATCCAAATGAACAAATGTTACTAAACCCGACCGGTTGATTTTAAATATGACCCTCGCTTTCGCATCTTTACTGTCCGGCGGAGGGTTCCAGTTTTGCCCTATCCGATTGCTGACAACGTCAATATACCAGGAATATTTAGAATCTTTAAAATCTTGTTGTGGTGTGATGCTGCCAACACCTTCGCTTTTCTTTCCCGTTGCCGCAGGTCCAGCGGCGGGGGCAGCAGGAACGGCGGCAGATCTCTGAGGCGTTGTCTCATTGTTTTTTTTCTCTTCCAACGGCACCGGTGTCTTTTTCTGCCGGGTAAGGTCAGGCAAACTGTCTTTTTTTGGGGCAACCTTTTTAGGCGCCACGACCGACTTTTTCACCTTCGGAGACGGCTTGGCCGTTTCCGGCATTGCCTCCTTCTTCGGGGGTGCCGGTGCGGGTGCGGCAGCGGGTGTCGGTGTCGGTACGGATTCCTTCGGCTGCCCCACCAGTTTCACCTGATAAGCCGGTGGAAGTACTGCTTTCGGGGTCACCTCGAAGTGCAGAAAGAGGGCGGTCGCCACAATGGCGGCATGCAGAAAAAAGGAATAGAAGACCGCAAGTGCAAGCGCATATTCCGACTTCTCAGGCCTCTTCCTTGAAAGCAACATCATCGAGTGGGCTCACCCCCGGGGGCGGCTTCAGTTACCATGCCAAGACGGTCGATCCCCGCGCGTTTTACAATGTCCATCACCCGCACCACTGCGCCGTAGGGAGCGTCCTTATCGGCGCGAAGATACACATTGATGAGCGGCTTGGACTTGCGGATGGAATTGAGCACATCCGGAAGCTTCGAAATATCCACCCGTTCCTGCTCCACGAACAGCGCCTGAGCACGGGTGACCGTCAGCACGACCCGGTCCTCTTGCTTCACTGTATTGGCCTCGGATTTGGGCAGGTTCACGTCCAATCCACGGCTCATCATCGGCGAGATGATCATATAAAAAAAGAGCACCACGAGCAGCACGTCGATGAGCGGCACGAGATTGATCTCGCGCATAAGATGCCGTTCCCGTCGTTCGAAGCTCATGACTTACCCCGGAAAAGGTTCCTCTCGATAAAGCTCAGGAACTCCATGGAGAATGAATCCATCCGCGTGGCAATACCCCTGATCTTCTCCGAAAAATAGTTATAGGCGATCACCGCGGGGATGGCCACGAACAGCCCCATTGAGGTATTGATGAGCGCCGCTGCGAGTCCAGGGGCAAGCGCGCCGATGTCGCCCGCACCTTTGAGCCCGATCCCGTAGAATGCCTCCATGATGCCCCAGACCGTGGCCAAAAGTCCCAGGAGCGGTCCCACCGTACCCGTGGTTCCCAGGAACGCGAGATATCGCTCCATATAGACGATCTCATCCTGCGTGTTGATCTTGAGCGAGCGCTCGATTTCCTGGGATATAAGGGGACGCTCCTCCGAGGTAACCTGTCCATCCGGAAGGGTTTTGATGATGGATTCAGCTTTTCGATAGCCTTCCACGAAGAGCGTGGCAAGCGGACTGTATTTTTTCTCGTCTGCGAGTTTGAAAAGATCTTCGATTTTCTTCATCTTCCGGAACTCCATCAGGAAGACATGGGACTCCTTCTCCGACCTTCTCAGGAACTGGTACTTGAGCAGGATCATGGCCCAGGAGACCACCGAAAATCCCATCAAGATGAACACGATCACCTTGCCGAACCATGTCACCTCCCCGAAAAGGCCGATCACTCCCGAGCCTACTCCGGGCACTGCGCTGATTGCAAGCATTGTTACCTCCGATAAAACATTGGAAATTGGAAATTGAAGATTGGAAATTGGAAATTTTAAATTGAGGAAAAAACCAACTTGCAATCTAAAATTTCCAATTTGCAATTTCCAATCGGCGTCATTAGACGCCGATCACCCTCCCCATATCAGACACCCCGTACCCACCCATACGTATGATCCGCTCCCGAAACTCTTTGTCCCCTCGGATGATCCCGAGCAAGGCCTGCATCATCGGTGTCTCATAAAAATCCTGCGGTATGGCCAGATCATATCGCTCCTGCGCCACGGGAACGAAATCGAGATCAAGCGCCTGCGCCGCCGAGAGCACCGCAAGCCCGGTGTCACCCGCTCCCGAAAGTACGGCAGCTGCAACCGCCATGTGGGTGAATTCTTCATGATAATACCCGTTTACTGTGCCCGGGTCAATCCTCAATTTTTTCAGATACAGGTCGGTCAAAAGCCGCGTGCCCGCACCCGCCTGGCGGTTCACAAAGACCACGTCCTTGCGTCTCAGATCGTCGAATCCCTTGATGCCTTTGGGGTTGCCCCTGGGAACGATGAACCCCTGGGTCCGGTACACAAGGTTTACGAGCACGATCTTTGTATCAGGCAGAAGTTTCTTGATATAGCTTGTATTATACTCACCCGTTTCTTCATCGAGCAGATGCGTACCCGCGAGATGCGCCTCGCCGCGTTTGAGCGCGAGGAGGCCGCCCATGCTTCCCACGTGCGCCGATGAGAGCGAATACTCAGGGTGTTTTTTCCTGAGATAATTGCCGAGCACGTCAAGGGCATTGTCATGCGAACCGATACAAACAAGAGTGTTTTCGATCTCGCGAACGGCGCGCAATAACTCCACGGTCACTGCATGACCGGCTGCGATCCCCTCGCTCTGCGCGGGGACATGAATGATGCCGTCGGCGCGTACCAGCGACATGAGCGCTCCTGCACCGCGCGTCACGGGCGTGGCGATCAGGGTGCCTGACACGCTCCCGAGCTTCACGCGGATGAACTCCTCCTGCCCGAGCGAGGATGCCACCTGCCTGCTGAGCTTGGCCGCGATCGTATCCGAACCCGGCGCTTTCAGTCCCAGCAATGCGAAGACCAGGGGCTTGACGAAAAGCGTGAACGTGAGCGCCGCAGATACGGGATACCCCGGGATGCCGATCACGGGCCTGCCTTTGATGATACCGAGGATCACGGGTTTGCCCGGCTTGATGGAGACGCCATGAACAATGACCTCCCCGAGTTCGGCGATCACATCGACCGTGAAATCTTCCCTGCCCGCGGATGACCCCGCGTTGATCACAACCACATCAGAATCAACGATCGCATCAAGAATTGCCTGTCTCAGAAGAGCGGCATTGTCTTTTATGATATGCTTTCGCACTGCATGAGCACCGTACTCCGTGGCCGTCGCCGCAAGCATGGTTGAATTGAAATCGATGATGTCGCCCCGCTTCAGTTGGCAGCCCGGTTCCACCAGTTCGGTGCCGGTCGGGATGATCGAGACAACCGGCCTCCGTCGGACCATGACCGAGGAATGACCGCTCGCGAGCATCGCAGCCATGTCAACAGGACGGACCACGTGGTTTTCGGAGATGATAAGCTCGGTGGCAACAATGTCCTCCCCCACCAAACGCACATGCTGCCACGGCGTTGCCGGCCTCAGGATCTCGATCTCGGATTCGGATATCTTTTCCACGTCCTCGATCATGATTACGGCGTCGAAACCATCCGGCACGGGATCGCCGGTGTCGATCGCTACTGCCTGAGAGGGGACCATGAGGCTCTTGGGTCTGGTCTCCGCAGCGCCGAAGGTGTCGATGAACTTGACGGCATAACCGTCCATAGCTGCGGAATGATAAAAGGGCGAAGATATTTTTGCGATCACCGCTTCCGAGGTTACCCGGCCGAGCGCATCGCCGATGGGGATAGGTTCACCAGAGAGCGGCCCGCCGATACCAGCAGCCGACAGTGCGTCATTATACTTTTTGACAGCGTCGGCAAGCGGTTCGTTTGAGAGATATTTTTTTTGTTTGAATGCCATAGTAAGTTTGGAATCGGATTTGTTCCGCCCTTTTCCACTTTCATTATTTTTTTTGTAAGTTCCCTGCGATCAGAAAAGCCTCACTTCCACTTCCTCACCGGATTCTATCCCTATCTTGTTTACCGGCACCACCACCGTGCCCACAGCTTTGACGAGCGTGCTGATGAGCCCTGATGCGCCGAACACGGGACGCGCCCAGAGCTGACCATCCTTCTTTTCAAGCGTTACGCGCACATGGTCTTCGCGACCGGGAGCGGACGGGATGCTTCGGGCAAGTTTTGCCTTCACCATGCGGTAGGGAGGAATATCTGCAAGCGTTGGATCGGGAAGTGCGCCGGTGAACCGCATCAGGACTGGTTTCACGAACACATCGAAGCAGATTGAGACCGCGGCCTGGTGTCCCGGCAGCCCGAAGACGGGGATGGCAACACCCGTCCTCTTTTCATTCACCACTCCGAGAATGATCGGTTTCCCCGGCTTGATGGAAACGCCATGGACAAGCACCCCCGGCGGTCCAAAGCCGTTAATGACCCTGGCCGTGAAATCCGCAGTACCTACCGAGCTTCCCCCGGTGAAGAGAATAATATGACAGCTCGACATTGCCTCTTCAAACGCTGTGCGCAGACGACCATAAATATCAGGCAGGATACCCATCCTGACCGCCACGCCGCCTGCCGATTCGATCATCCCTTCAAGATTGTAGGAATTACTGTCCCGTATCCTTCCCGGACCAGGCGTCGTGTCCGCGGGAACAAGCTCATTCCCCGTGGAAATGATCGCGATCCTGGGCTTGACGAAAACAGGAATTTTCGTGATGCCCATGCAGGCAAGCGCTCCCATGTCCTGTGGCCTGATCACGTGCCCCCTGCCCAAAACTGTTTCGCCTTTACGCATGTCGTCGCCGACCCGGCTTACGTTCTCATGGGGAGCGACCGCTTTCACGACCTCGATGTTCGTCTCATCCACGGGCTGGGTCTGCTCGAACATCACCACGGCGTCCGCACCCTGCGGCAGCGCGCCGCCCGTGGCGATCTTCATCGCCTCGCCCTTGATGATGCCGCGTTCCGGCATGGTCCCCATGAGGATGTCTCCGACAATGGTGAGCAGAACCGGACGCGATTCAGCGGCGCCGAACGTGTCGGCGCTCCTGACCGCATACCCATCCATGGTGGATCGGTCGAATTCGGGGAGGTTTTCAGGCGAGCGAATTTCCCCGGCCAGTACTCTGCCGAGGGAATGACTGATATGAATTACTTCGGAAGCAGTCGACGGGACCGCAAGATGTTCTTCGAGTGTTTTGAGTGCTGCTTCTCGTGTAACCACACCGGTTCGGCCGAGCATATCTTGAACGGTCATGAAGACAACCTCACCTGCGGCAAGCATTGCAAAAGACAAACGGCAAAATGAAAAGCATACATTGTCGGAACTGCACATTTTACACTTTGCGCTATGCACTTTGCGCTATGCATTATTTTCCTTCCGCTTCCGCCTTCGCCTTGATCTTCCGCACGTACGATGCGGCCCGCATGCCGGCGACCGAACCTTCGCCCGCCGCTGCCACGATCTGCATCCCGCCGCATGTACAATCGCCGGCGGCGAACACGCCGTCGACGTTCATCCGCTGGTGCCTGTCCACGATCAGGCAACCGCGGTCATCAGCATGGCCTCCGGCCTTCAGGATGAGGTTCGAAATGGGTGTAGAGCCCATGGCGATGAAAACCCCATCGAGCGGGATAATCTCCTCGATGCCGTCGTGGATTACCTTAAGGCCCGTAACCAGTTCGTCGCCGACTATGGAGTGGATCTTCGTGATCGGACGTATTTCTACGTTGGGCTTTGACCTTAGCCGGCTCATAACGGTCTCGACGATGTCAAGCGCCTTGTGTGGGATGAGCGTGACCTTGTCCGCGAGGTCGGAGAGGTGGTGCGCCTCTTCCCCTGCCTCGTCTTCGGCGCCCACCACTGCAACTATTTTGCCTTTGAAGAACATGCCGTCGCAGGTGGCGCAGTACGAGACACCCTTGCCCAGATATTCCTTGGCTCCCGGCACATCCAGTTTCTTGCGCGCCACACCGATGGCGATGATCACCGCGTGGGCTTCGTACACCTCTTCGCGGGTGCGCACACGCTTGACCGCCCCCTTCAGCTCCATGTCCACTACTTCCACGGGATAGATGATGGTCGCGCCGAACTTCTCCGCCTGCTTGGCCATGATCTGCGTGAGGTCCATGCCGTTGACGGTCTCATATCCCGGATAGTTCTCGATGTGGGCGATCTTGGCGGTATATCCACCGACAAAATCCTTTTCGAGCACGACACACTTCTGGCCTGCCCGTCCGAGATAGAGTGCTGCGGTGAGACCCGCGGGGCCTGAGCCGATAATGATTACGTCGTAGAACTGCGCCATAGGTAATTCCTCCTTGATGCGAATGAACGCCGGCGGGAAATAGCCTTATTCCCGCGAATGCAACCCGTGACTGGATCCTGCGAAAAGGTGCCCACCCCTGACATGCACGGGCATCTCCCGATAAACATCGTGAATACCCCATTTTATCCGAGCAACAGTGACAAGTCAACACCGGAAACAGGCGTGAGCCGCATAACGCTTGCAAGATACCGCGGACATCGGGTAAGATAGAGCGAAGAAAAGAGGAGGAAAAAAGAGGAGGAAACAATGACGCGGGAAAAGATGATTGAAGCTGTTCAGATGGCGTCGGTAAACAACCGGCTGAGCTGTGAGCGAGCGCACGAACTGGCAGTAGAACTGAACACCTCGTTACAGGAGATCGGCGTGCTTTGCAATGAGCTGAAGATCAAAATCGCCGACTGCCAGCTCGGGTGTTTTTAGACGCATTTCTCCATTTCTATTCTAATGGATGCCGTGTTCCTCGTCCAATTTCATACCGGGCATGGTCAGGGCACTGGAAAAACAGGTCACGAGGTTCTTGCCCATTGCCTTTGAGCGATAGAGCGCAATGTCGGCCTCCTGGATCAATTCGGAATAGCTCTTCAAGATAGCCTGCCCCATGTTCGACAGACCGAGACTTACCGTTACCTTTTCAAAGGGGTGGGAAACCTTCACCGAAAAAGGATATTCCTCGATTGTCTTTCGCACCCGCTCGGCGACCGGCAGGGCTTCCTCGACACTGGTCTCCGCGAGCAGTATCGAAAATTCCTCACCCCCGTAGCGGAAACACGTGTCTGTGCTCCCGGTCCTGCACGCCGCGTTCAACAACGGCCCCATTTGGGCTATTAGCCTGCTGCCTTCAAGATGTCCATAGCGGTCGTTGATGCGCTTGAAATCATCGATGTCGATCATGATAAAGCAGAACTCCCTGCCGGTGCGCACTTTTCTGCGGACCTCTTCTTCGAGCTTCTCAATGAGCACGCGGTAATTGAGCAGGCCGGTCAGTTCATCCACCCGCGCCAGCTCGAGCGTCTTTTTAAAAAGTGCCGCCTTCTCCAGTCCGGCGGAAATCAGGTGAGAGAGAGTCCGCAGAAGGTCGAATTCCTCGACCTTGAATGCGGATAGTTTGCTGTGGCTGAAGCCCATGACGCCGACGATACGGTTCTCATTCTTGAGCGGTATACCGATATAGCTCCCGAGTCCCTTCTTTTCGTCCGGCTGATGAAGGAAACTTCCGAACAGCGCGGCATCGTCTAAAAAGATCGGCTCACCGCTTGTCGCGATCTCTCCGGGAGCGCCGTTGTCAAAAGAAATGGATTCCATCATTCTGGACTGCGATGAGGGTAACTGAAAAAAGATCGGCTCCAAACCGGTCAGGTCCTTCTTTACCATATATACCGAGGCATCCTCAAAGCTGACCGCCTTGCCGATTGATGACATGATCTTTTGGATGAGTTCGGAGGGTTCCAGTTCTGAGGCGATGATTTTACCGACATCGTAGAACAGGTGGGTATCGGTGAGTTTTTGGTAAAAAAGTGTTTTGTAGTCGCGGTCGGGTGCGGTACGCTTACTCTTTTTTTCTCTCACAATATTCCTTTTCAGCATCGCCAACCTGCATTAGAAAGGGATTGGTATATCGTAATTAAGAATATACCACATTATTCGTTTTCTCACCAGAATTATTTTTATTGATGCAATTCTCCCCCTTTTCATGGGGACGACATTCCCAAGTCACTGTTTTTAAATAATTTCCTCATATGCAGGAACCGATTTCTTTGTGATATTTATCTTCTTTCAATTTTTATTTATGAAGAACCTTAATTTTGTCCCAATTTCCATGCCGGGCCTTCCGGCTCGATCACTTCACGCCGACCGTCTGCGCTTCTACCCGGAACACCAGTCCACGGCCGCTCTTGTCGACAATGATCCTGGAACCCTCCTTTATATCGCCCGAGAGGATTTTCGACGCAAGCGGGTTCAGCACGTCCCGTTGGATAACTCGCTTGAGCGGCCGCGCACCGTAGACCAGGTCGAACCCTTCTTCGGCAAGGAGTTCCTTCGCGCCGTCGGTAAGCTCGATCTCGATCTTTTTGTCCGCCAGCCGTTTCTGCACCAGCCCGACCTGGATTGTCACGATCTTTTTCAGCACCTCCGCGTCAAGGGGGTGGAAAATAACCGTATCGTCTACACGGTTCAGGAACTCGGGCCTGAAGTGTTGACGCATGGCATCCATTACCCTGCGTCGCATCTCCTCCTCGTCGTTCTGCAGTTCCTGGATATACTGGCTCCCGATGTTCGAGGTCATGATCACCACGGTATTTTTAAAATCAACAGTCCGGCCGTGACCGTCCGTAAGCCTTCCATCGTCGAGCAACTGCAACAGTACATTGAAGACCTCGGGATGAGCCTTCTCGATCTCGTCGAACAGGATCACCGAGTAAGGCCTTCTGCGCACCGCCTCGGTCAATTGACCGCCCTCGTCATATCCCACGTATCCCGGAGGTGCGCCGATGAGACGCGAGACGGTGTGGCGTTCCTGGTACTCGGACATATCGATGCGGATCATGGCCTGCTCGTCGTCGAAAAGGAACTCGGCAAGCGCCCGCGCGAGCTCGGTCTTTCCCACGCCCGTGGGGCCCATGAAGATGAAGCTTCCGATCGGCCTGTTCGGGTCCTGGATACCCGCCCGCGCCCTGCGCACCGCATCGGACACTAACAGGATGGCTTCGTCCTGTCCCACAACCCTCACGCGCAGCCGGTCTTCCATATGAAGAAGCTTCTGCATCTCGCCCTCGAGCATCCTGGTCACCGGAACACCGGTCCACTTCGACACGATCTCAGCCACATCCTCGTCATCCACCTCTTCCTTCAAGATCTTTTGATGCTCTTGAACATCAGCCAGTTTCCCGGATTCTGTTTCGAGCTGTTTCTGGAGTTCCATGAGCTTGCCGTAGCGCAGTTCTGCCGCGCGGCCAAGATTGCCCTCGCGCTCGGCCTTGTCGGCATCGATCCTGGCCTGCTCGATCTGTTCCTTGATGGTCCGTATCTTCTGGATGCCGCTTTTTTCCGACTGCCACTGCGCCCGCTGACCGCTCCGTTTCTCCGAAAGCTCGGCGATTTCCTTTTCGATCTTCGCAAGACGCTCGCGTGATGCCGGGTCCTGCTCTTTCTTCACTGCCTCACGCTCGATCTCAAGCCGCCGGATCCTGCGCTCCACCTCATCGAGCTCCGTGGGCATGCTGTCGATCTCCATGCGGAGCCGCGACGCGGCTTCATCGATCAGATCAATGGCCTTGTCCGGTAAAAAACGATCCGCTATGTACCTGTGTGAAAGGACCGCAGCATTCACGAGCGCCGAATCCTTGATCTTGACCCCGTGGTGAACCTCGTACCGTTCCTTGAGACCCCGAAGGATGGAGATGGTGTCCTCCACCGAGGGTTCACGCACCATGACCGGCTGGAACCGCCGTTCAAGCGCCGGGTCCTTTTCGATGTACTTGCGGTATTCATTCAAGGTTGTGGCACCCACGCACCGGAGCTCACCGCGCGCAAGCGCGGGCTTGAGCATGTTCGACGCGTCCATGGATCCTTCAGCCGCGCCGGCCCCGACCACGGTGTGAAGCTCGTCGATGAACAGGATCACCTCGCCGCTCGCCTCGGTCACTTCCTTCAGCACGGCCTTTAGACGGTCCTCGAACTCGCCACGGTACTTTGCGCCGGCGATCAGCGCTCCCATATCGAGGGCGATCACCCGTTTGTTCTTGAGCCCCTCGGGCACGTCGCCGCTCACCACGCGCTGCGCCAGTCCTTCTGCAATGGCGGTCTTGCCCACGCCGGGCTCGCCGATCAGCACGGGATTGTTCTTGGTGCGACGCGACAACACCTGCACCACGCGACGTATCTCCTCATCCCTGCCGATCACGGGATCAAGCTTTCCGCGACGTGCCATATCGGTAAGATCCCTGCCATATTTGGCAAGGGCCTGATATTTATCTTCGGGGTTCTGGTCCGTTACCCGCTGGGAACCGCGTATATCAACGAGGACCGCGAATATTTTGTCCTTTGTCACGCCATGGCGGGCAAGGATTTCCCGGGCCGCGCCGTCGCCGTCCGCAGCGGCGATCAGGAGATGCTCGGTGCTGATATACTCGTCCTTGAGCCTCTCCGCCTCCGCCTCGGCCCGCTCGAATAGCTTGTTGAGCCGCGGCGAAAGATAGGTCTGCACCAGCCCCTCCACCTTCGGCAGTTTGTTGAGCGCCTCATCAATATCGACCGTGATTCTGCCGGGGTCCGCGCCCAGCTTCTTCAATATTGGGACTACCACACCTTCCGGCTGATCAATTAAGGCGAGAAGCAGGTGTTCGCTCTCAATTTGTTGATGATGCATCTTTCCGGCCAGTTCCTGAGCCGCTTGCACCGCTTCCTGTGATTTTAATGTAAATTTGTCAAGACGCGCCATAGTTGCCTCCTTCTGAATCAACGATAGACGACGGTCGACCACTCACTTCGTTCGCTTGGACGAGAGACGCAACAACTGTTCGTCCATCGTGTCTCGTCCATCGTCCCTCGTTACTCTTCTCTCCTAATCCGCATCCTTCTCACCGGAACGATAGCGGTTTTCAGCTCTTCCCTGCGCCGGATCTCGCGTTCAAGTTCATCGCGCAGCGGGCTGATCGTTGCCTCCATCTCCCGCTGCATCTGCTCCATTTTCTCCCGCATCGACAGGATCACCTCGACCCCGGCGAGGTTCACCCCAAGTTCGCGCGTGAGCCTCAGGATCATCTCAAGCTTCTCAACGTCCTCCTCGGAATAGAGTCTCGTGTTTCCCCCGCTCCGCTTGGGTTTGACGAACCCCTCGCGCTCATAGATCCGGAGCGTCTGAGGATGAATGCCGAGCATTTCCGAGACCACGCTGATCATAAACAGCCTGTGTTCACGTGCAGCCATAAATCACCTCCGTCTCGCAGATCGGAGTGGACGATCTTGTAATTGCATCGATGGTGCGCAATGACATGTTCAGCTCCGAACTCCGAACTCTCGTCTCTCGAACTTCGTCATTATCGCTTTCTGAATCCTCTGAATGTTATGTCCTTCCGCGGTTCGGACGGATTCATTTTGTCAACCTCACGCAGAAGTTCCTTCCCTCGTTCTGAAAGCCCGGTCGGCGTGGCCACTTTGATCGTCACATAATGGTCTCCGACGCCCCCTCCGCCAAAGTGAGGCACGCCCTTACCTTTCAACTTGAGCTGCTGCCCTGTCTGCACTCCCGGCGGCAGAGTGAGCCAGACCATGCCGTCCACGGTCGGGATCTCTATCTTGTCTCCGAAGACCGCCTCTTTCATCGTTACCCTCGCCTCGGAGTAAAGATTATCGCCCTTGCGCTCAAAATACCCATGGGGCCTTACCTTCGTCACGATATACACATCGCCGGCAGGCCCGCTTCGTTCGCCGGGCCCGCCCATGCCCGCAACGCGCACCTTGGAGCCGTTGTCCACACCGGGCGGTATCTTGACATTGATGCGCTCCGATTTTTGGACAACGCCATTTCCGCCGCAGGTCCGGCAGGGACTTGGATTGATTGTTCCCTCTCCGCCGCAGGTGGGGCAAGGCTGGGCGATCTGCATATATCCCTTACCGTGGGCAATACTCCCGGAGCCCATACAGGTTGGGCAAGTTTTGCGAGACGTGCCCGGCTGGGAGCCTGAGCCGTTGCACGTTGAACAGGTCACCTCGCGTTGGAGATCAACCTGCATGGTACGTCCGAAGATCGCATCCTCAAGATCGACTTCAACAGAATAGGTTATATCTTCACCCTTACTCGGCCCCCGGGGCCGTACCCTGTTGCCGAATATATTGCCAAAGATGTCCTCAAATCCGCCTCCACCGCCGCCCCTGTAGAAATTCGATCCCTGCGTGAAACCCTCAAACCCCTGACCCTGGCCGGGACCGGATCCTTGACCAAAACCTGCGTCAAACGCCGCATGCCCGAACTGATCATACTGCTGCCGCTTCTTTGGATCAGAAAGAACTTCGTAGGCCTCATTCATTTCCTTGAACTTATGTTCTGCTGTCTTATCACTGGGGTTGACATCGGGATGATACTTCCGCGCAAGTTTTCTGAAGGCCTTCTTCAATTCTGCTTCAGACGCACTCTTCTTAACACCCAATATCTCGTAATAATCTCTTTTTGTAGCCGTTCCCATAATCACCTCAATGTTAATAACATCCACATTATAAAATATGAGTGCTCAATTGTCAAGCTTTTTGGCAAAAAAAATATGACTATTCATTTCATCTCGTTTTTCAATTTATTTGCCAATATACTGGCTGCATATCCCACTTCAATGTCAATAAAGTCATTATTATGGTATACCCATGCCACTCCTTTGTCGTTTTTTATATTATCTACGACCCTTTGTACCTTTTTTTGATACTCATTGCTCCATATATTTTTTTTGCAAGCAACGGTCCACAATAGCCCGATCAGTTCCATCGCATAGATTCTCACCAGCGGGTTCGTGTCCACGAGAGATCTGATGATAACCTTTTGATAGCTTGCGATCAGCTCGGGGGAGATTTCTGCGATCCGCTTTAGGGCATACATCACTCCCGGCCTGAACGTCTGCTCTTCGATATCATAGACCTCGGCGATCAGAGGTATTATATCGGCAAAACCTTCGGGATCGGAGCTCACGATCTCACCCAGCAGTTCAGGCGCGGCCCAACCGATGCCGCCGGATTCATCGGACAGAGACCACAGGAGTTTCCTCACGGCAATGCGCAGAAACTCGTGATTCTCTCCAGCAACAGCTTTTGCAACACTGCCTACCGCCTTTATCGCACGCCATCCCACAAGCGTCTCCTTGTCATATGCCATGCGAATGAGCAGGCTCAACGTCTTTCTGTCTTTCTGAACGAGCGAAACGACATCATCCAGCTTATTCGCTTCGAGTGAGTGCAGAATGAGCTTTTTCATTTCAAGCTGGGTCATGGGATATTTTGGCCTGGCATCCTCTCTCATCGATAATAACCTGCTCAATGACTACGATATCGGATTTTTGACTGCTCGTGAGTACTTATTATACCAGATGCTGGAGCTTGTGTTCCAGAATACCATTTACGCCCATGGCAAGCTCAACCAAATCCCAGCACTGCAGGACCCGTTCAAGCAAACTGCCCGGCAGCGTGCCCCGATGCCCAGGCCCAGTGGAGATTGTAGCCGCCGAGCAATCCGGTCACGTCAACCACTTCTCCGATGAAATAGAGACCGGACCTCTTCTTTGCCTCCATGGTCTTTGAGGAAAGCTCATCCGTATTCACACCGCCTGCAGTCACCTCCGCAACATCATACCCTTCGGTCCCTTGGGAATGATCCTCCATGCATGAAGTCCTTCCGCTATCTCCTTCAGCTCTTTATCAGAACATTGATTGATCGGTTTTGATATGAACAGGTGATCGCACCAGGTCTGAACGAACCGCCTGGGGAAATATCCTGCGAGAAAGTTACGCATCTCCATCTTGCTCTGCCGCGCGGACAGAAAGACTCCGTGGATATCCAATGCGGGGAGGAGATCGATCAACACCGGCTCACCATGCTCACGGTAAAGCGACGCCTGGAGCGCAGCAGGTCCGCTCAGTCCCCGGTGAGTGAATAGGATGTTCCCGCGAAACGTTCTTCTGCCGACGGAAACAGCGGCGTCAAAGGCAATGCCTGCCAGTCCCTTGAAGACCTTTTGGTCCCGGCCCTGGAACACGAAGGGAACGAGCGCCGGCCTGACCTGCGTGACCTTGAGCTTGAACTTCCTTGCCACATCATGTCCGAATCCGCTCGCCCCCAGTCTGGAACAGGAAAGCCCTCCCGTAGCAATGACCAGCGAGTCCGATGAGAATATTCCCTCGCTCGTGGTGACGGTGAACACCCCTGCATGGCTGACATCCGATATGCGGCACATGAGCCGTATCTCCACACCCGCCTGACCACACTCCTGTTCGAGAGCGGTAATGATCTCCCGGGAGCTCTTGACGCAGAACATCTGGCCCGCCTCTTTTTCGTAGTAGGCGATATGGTATTTTTCGACAAGAGAGAGGATATCGCGGGGCGTAAAGCGAGCAAGTGCCGACCTGCAAAAGTGGGCGTTCTGGGAAAGATAGTGGTCAGGGGTGACGTTCAGGTTCGTGAAATTGCAGCGGCCACCGCCGGAGACGCGTATCTTGGAGCCTGTTTTTTCTGCGTGGTCGATCACCAGAACGGACCGGCCGCGCTTGCCGCATTCGATAGCGCACAAGAGACCCGATGCTCCGGCGCCGATGATGATGACGTCTTTTTTCATTTGCATAGAATTACCGGTTATCACCGTTCTTCCGGTGGGGAAATCGGCTGTTCAACGATACTGTCGAGACCATAGGGGCGGTATACTGTGGCCGTCAGAATAATGGGCAACCACGGCGGGTTGCCCCACAAATTACAATTCAGGATATCATCAATTATACGCAATGACAAGAAATTATGAAACGCGTCTCAACACAGAATTCGTAGCAAGTCCATCCTCTTTTTGCTATAGTTCCAGTATAACCTTCAAAGAGAGGTCAATATTATTCGCAACAAATGACTACACAGGTCTTGACGTCAGCATGACAGAGGAGGTTGTCGATGGAAGCAGTCCCGTCATATTCCGATCATCCCTGGATCCGTTTCTATGAAGAGGGAGTTCCTGCGCACCTGGAGTACCCCAATATCACCGTGGGAGAGGTCCTGTCCCGCACCGTGTCGAAGTTTCCGGACCATACCGCGCTCCTCTTCTTCGGGAAAAAGATATCCTATGAACAGCTTGATGCGCTCGTGAACAGGTTCGCCCATGCGCTCGCCGGGCTTGGAGTAAAAAAGGGAGACCGGGTGGCGCTCATGCTCCCGAACATCCCGCAGATGGTCATCGCCTATTACGGGACGCTCAGGATGGGCGCCATTGCCGTTGCCACCAATCCCCTCTACCATGAGCACGAGCTCGAAGTACAGCTCAGGGACAGCGGAGCCGAGACGCTCGTGGCCGTGGACATGTTCTACCCCGTAATTTCCGGCGCCCTTCCTAAAACGAGCGTAAAACGACTCATCCTCTGCGGCATCAAGGACTATCTGCCCTTCCCGCTTAATCTGCTCTATCCGATCAAGGCGAAGATCGAAAAGCAGTGGGTGAGCGTAAAGCGGGTGCCGCCGATCTTTGACTTTTTATCGCTGGTCAGCAAGGCCCCGGCAACTCCGGTCCTAATCACGTTATCTCCCGATGACACAGCAATTTTACAATATACAGGAGGCACGACCGGTACGCCCAAGGGTGCGATCCTTACGCATCGAAACCTCGTTGCCAATGCCGTGCATAACAGGGTCTGGCTCACACGCGGTAAGGAGGGCGAGGAGAGGATCCTGGCCGTCATCCCCTTTTTCCATGTGTACGGCATGACCACTGCCATGAATCTCGGGGTGCTCATGGGCGCCGAACTGATCCTCCTCCCCAAGTTCCACACCAGGGAGGTGCTCACGTTCATCAACAAATATCGGCCCACGATCTTCCCGGGGATCCAGGCCATGTACCTGGCGATCAGCAACTACCCGAAAATCAAGAAGTACGACCTCACTTCGATCAAGGCCGCGATCAGCGGCGCGGGCCCGCTCATGCACGAGGTGCAGGAACGGTTCGAGCAGCTGACCAAGGCCCGGATCGTAGAAGGCTACGGCCTGTCCGAGGCCTCCCCCGTCACCCACTGCAATCCCGTTTTCGGCAAGCGCAAGCCGGGAAGCATCGGCCTGCCGTTTCCGGACATGGAGGCAAAAATCGTGGACATCGAGACCGGTGAAAAAGAAGTGCCGGTGGGCGAGACCGGGGAGCTGGTGGTCAAAGGCCCGCAGGTCATGAAAGGCTACTGGAACAAACCTGACGAAACAGCCCACGCCCTCCGTGGAGGATGGCTTCACACCGGCGACATCGCGAAAATGGACGAAGACGGTTTTTTCTATATAGTGGACAGGATCAAGGACATGATCAAGACCGTGGGCGAAAACGTCTATCCCCGGGAGATCGAGGAGGTCCTGTTCATGCACCCCAAGGTAAAGGACGCCGTCGTTGTGGGCATTCCTCACGAGGAGTTCCTCGGTGAGAAGATCAAGGCATACATCGTGCTCAAAGACGGGAGAGACGGCCACTGCGGAGGAGATCATCCAGTTCTGCAGGGAACAGCTCTCGAAATTCAAGGTCCCGAAGGAAGTAGAGTTCCGGGACCAGCTGCCGAAGACACTCGTGGGCAAGGTGCTGCGGAGGATACTCAGGGATGAGGAGATGAAGAAACTGGAGACTAAACAGTAGAACGAGTTCAGCGCAGGTAGCAAGGAGAGTAAATTCGGTTTACATTTCTGATAGTATCTTACAAAGGTATGTTTTACCGAGGAGACGCGGAGGCACAGAGAAAAGCTCTTTGATTTAGCCATGTTCTTCTCGGCGTCTCAGCGCCTCAACGGTGGATTTTTAGTTTCTTAGCACAAATTATTTTTGAAGCTTTGCCGTCAAAGCAGGAACGAACTGCATCACATCGGCCACCACCAGCACGTCCGCCACCTCGCCGATGGGAGCGTCCTTGTCCTTGTTGATCGCAACCACGAACTCCGATTTCTTCATCCCTGCCACGTGCTGAATTGCCCCGGAAATGCCGCACGCCACGTAGAGCTTCGGCGCCACGATCTGACCGGTGGTTCCGACCTGACGGCTGTGCTCGAGCCATCCCGCATCGACCACCGGCCGGCTTGCCCCCAGCTCCCCCCCAAGTGCCTTGGCCAGCGCTGCGATGATCGCCACATTTTCTTTTTTCCCGATCCCCCGGCCGGCGCTGACGATCACCTCTGCCCGTGCCAGGTCCACTTCCTTTTTCTGCGCAGGTTCATAGCCGACGAACTCCAGGGGGGAAACCGCATCGTCCAGATCGATCTTTTCCACCTGCGCCTTCCCCTGCGGTTCCCCGGCAGCATTGAAGGCCCCTTCTTGAATGGTGAGAACCATCTTTCCCGTAGCAAGGGTGATGGTCCGCCGCAGCTTGGCATTGCAGAGACCCACTTCGAATTTTCCGTCCTTGATGCCCGTGATCTCGGAAACCTGTCCGGCCTTTAGGACCGCCGCCACTCGCGGGGCCAGGTCCCAGCCATAAGAGGAATGGAGGAAGACGACCGCGTCGGGGTTCTCCCTCTTAACCGCTTCCAGCACGATCCTTTTGTGCAGGTCCGGGTTGTATTCACCGTACTTCTCCGCATCAGCCACGTAAACTTTCGCGTTGACCCGGGGGGCTGCCGCTTCCTTCCCGATCAGGACCATTACCTTGTCGGCGCCCAGCTTATCGGCAAAGACCGTCAGTTCATAGCTGGAATCGAGAAGTTTTCCTTCCCGGTATTCGCAAACGAGCAGTGCTTTCATGTCTGATCCTCCTAATCTTGACAAACCGGAACTAAGAAACCAAAAACATATCAACCACGGATGCACACGGATGAACACGGATAAGAATCAAGTTTATGTTATCTTATTTGTTTTCAATCGAGTGTCTATCTGTGTTAATCCGTGGCAAAAATTCTTTTCATTTCTTTTTGAGCATAGTTACTATCTCACAACCTTGGTTTTCTCCTTCAAAATACCAATGAGCCTGCCGACCATATCGTTCACATCCCCTTCCAGGACAAGCGCCGCTCCCCTTCTTCGCCGGCGGATACGCGCTGGCGGTGGAAATCAGTTCTTTCTCCTTAAGGAAGTCGGCGATGGGGAAAGCGATGAGCTCCTTCTTTTTAGCCTTCATGATATTGGGAAGGGTCGGATAGCGGGGCGTATTCAGTCCGAGCTGACAGGTGAACAACGCCGGCGGTCTGAGCTTCACGACCGCTTTCACACCCCCTTCAAGTTCGCGCTTCGCGGTGATGCCGGCATCGGCATAGACAAATCCGATCATGGTAGTGACGCAGGGGATGCCAAGGAATTCGGCTACGAAGACCCCGACCTGGGCAGAGCCCCGGTCCTGAGACTGCATACCGGTGAAGATCAGGTCAAAGTTCTTATTGCGGGCAAAGCCAGCGATGGTCGAAGCGATCTGCCAGGGATCTTTCCGAAAGGACGCATTGTCCTGAATGTGGACGCCGCGGTCACATCCCATGGCCAGGGCCTTCTTGATCATTTCGACGATCCGGTCAGGGCCGATGGAGAGGACCGTAATATCCGGCGTGTTGCCCAGCTGCTCCTTGAGCTGCACCGCCTGCTCAACGGCATACTCGTCATACTCGTTCATCCTGAAGGCAAGGTCGGTCTCGTCATACCAGGTCCCTTCCCCGTTGACCTTGAACCGGGATGCCATATCAGGCACCTGCTTGATGCAGACCAGTATCTTCATCACATTCCTCCTCATCATGATAAATCGGAAACAAAATCATTGAACCGCGAAGGCGCGAAGAACGCGAAGGAAGGTCTAAAGATTCTTCGTGGTTTAAAACAAGAATTAAAGATTTTCTTCGCGTGATTCCCTAAGTGGCCGCTTTTCTTTCATACTATTGCGCCTTCGCGGTAAATTTCTTTTTTGAGCAATTACTCTTTCGTTACAATCCTTGCCGCCACGATCTCGGCCAGATCAAGCGCCTTCAGTTTTTCCTCGCAGTTATTGATCTTTATCCCATCCTCGAACATGGTGAGGCAGAATGGACAGTTGGAGACAAGAAGCGGGGCCCCCGTTGCCTGAGCCATGGTTACCCTTGCTGCACTGATCCTCGTCCCCAGCTTCTCTTCAGCCAGGATCCTGCCGCCGCCTCCGCCACAGCAGAAACTCTCATACCCTGACTTTTCCATCTCCGTGATCCTGCCGCCCGCCGCCTTGAGCACGGCGCGCGGCTCGGTGGTGATATCCATGTAGCGTCCAATGTAGCAGGAGTCGTGGTAGGTGAACTCAAAAGGCGCTGGTTTTATTTTGAGCCTGTTGCTGTTGATAAGCCCGTTGATATACGTGGTGTAGTGCTCGACATCGATCTCCAGCCCCAGGTCTTTGTAATCTCTCGCGAGTGTATTAAAACAATGGGGGCAGGTGGTGACGATTTTCTTGACACCGTACGACTTGATCCGCTCGATGTTCGCGGCGGCCATTGTCTGGTAGAGATATTCGTTCCCCAGCTTCCTTGGCGGCTCGCCGCAGCATTTCTCCTCTTTGCCGAGGATGCCGACCCGGATGCCCGCGGCGTTGCAGAGAGTAATGAAGCTCCGGGCAACATCACGGTTTCTCTTGTCAAAAGAAGCGTAACAGCCAACGAAGTAGAGGATATCCACGTCGCGGTCCTGCTCCATGATCTTCACATCGAGCCCAGTAGTCCATTCGCCCCGGACAGCGTACGCAATTCCGAAAGGATTGCCGTTCACCTCTACATCATTGATTGCTGTCTTCACCTCGTCACCGGGGAAGATCCCACGCATGAGTGAAAGGTCCCTGCGCATCTCGAGAATTTTATTCACGTGCTCGATATTTGCCGGGCAGATGTGCTGGCAGGCGAAGCAGGTAGTACACGCCCAGAGCACGTCCTCCTTCACGGTTTCGATCAGGTCTGACCCGGGTCTGGTGAAGGCCACCTCGCCGATCTGCTTCACTACTTTCATGGGAGACAGGGGTTTGCCCGTTGCATAGGCCGGGCAGCGTTCCTGACAGCGCTTGCAGGTGGTGCAGGCGTCGGCATCGAAAATGTCCTTCCACGTAAGATCGGATACCTTTGCCGCCCCGAACTGTTTGGCGCCCTCGTCTTCCAGGTTGATGGTGGCGATACTCCCCCTGGCTCGACAGGTCGGTGAACAGGTAGTTGGTAGAGGTGGTGAAGATGTGGCGAAGCTTGGTGAAGGGGATAATGCCAATGAAGCCCATGCTCAGGAAAAAATGGGTCCACCAGAGCTATCCTGTGGGTACGGAACAGCACCTCGGCTGTCATGTCGAGAAAGAATAGCTTCCCGATGAGCGCGCCGACGGGAGAGAAGATTGCCAGATCGAGATTGTTCCTGAGCTCGGTATCGGCCATGCGCAGACCTTCGACGACAAAGCCGGTCACAGGATGCAAAACAGCAGCGCGTGTATTATATAGTCATCACTGATGGTCTCCAACCCTTCCGGTTTTACCAGAAAGCGGCGGACGAGAAGCCCTCCCAGCATGATCAGCGCGACAAAGCCGGCCACATCGAGAATGAAGGAAAATAACTTATAAAAGGTCCCTTTGAGGAACATCCACCCGAAGATCGGTTGGGTGAAATCGACCTGGGCCATGATGAGAAGCGTGCCGATGAAGAGGATGCCGAAGCCCCAGAACAAGAGGGCGTGTATTGAGCCGGGGCCGAATACCCGAAGCACCTGTGCCTGTGCAAATATGTTTTTCAGAAGCAGAAAGATCCGTTCCCGAAGGCGGTCGAGCCTGTTCAGCGCCTTTCCCAGGTTATAAGTAGAAAAGCGGCGGTAAAATCCATACAGAAACACCCCGATGGCAACAAAGGCAAAAAAGTACATCGGCACTATGACCCCATGCCCGACGTTCCAGTATATTTCCCGCGTGGCTTCCATGACGTGCTCCTATTGACTGATTCTTAAGAAGTCAAAATCTACCACGGAGACACAGAGACACGGAGTACGACATCTTGAAATTAAATCTTTTCCACCCTGTGCTCTCCGTGACTCAGTGGTTAAACTTGCTTCTTTACGAAATTTTCCTGCGCAGTTGTTAAAAAATATATTTCTCCGCCTCAATAGCGGCGTTAGCCAGCAGACGCTTCTCGCGGAGAAGCCCGGTGGCATCGTATTTGGTGAACCGTCTGATCCCGTTGAGCAGCACGGTCAGGTTGTCTCCCTCTTCGATGAAGTAGGCCGCCTTGCGCGCTGCGGTGGCGGTCTGCTCGGCGGCGTTGAACGTAAAGACCTTCACCGCAGCCGTAACAACCGCCTTTTTAGCATCGCTCAATGCAGGAAGGATCTTCTCAGCGCGCAGGACAGCGCTCTCGATGGCGAAGATATTGATGGCGACATCGGCGATGGCCAGGAGGACCTCCTGCTCGTCCTTGATGGTGGTCATGAATTTTTGAGCCCCGCTCCCCGCGATCACCAGGAAGATCTTTTTCAAATTCGCAAGGAGCGTCTTTTCCGCGGCAAAGGGGCCACTATCTCCGGACTCATCGAAAGAGGGGGTCATGAGCGACTCGAGCGCCTTCATCGCCTCGCGCTGCAACGGGATCTCCCCTTTCATGGTCCGCGTCAGGATCATGCCCGGGATCAGGAGACGGTTGATCTCGTTCGTCCCCTCGAAGATCCGGTTGATCCGTTCATCTCGGTAGAACCTTTCGGCCGGGTAGTCCTGGATGAAGCCGTAGCCGCCGTGGATCTGCACTACCTCGTCCACCACGTCGGCAAGGACTTCACTGCAGAACACCTTGGCAATGGCGCACTCGATGGCATACTCCTCTATCCCCTTCTGGTAGACTTCGTAGTAGTTGGGGGTGTCTTTTGCGATGGTGGCGAGTCGGTTGTCGATCATACCCGCCAGGCGATAGACAAGCGATTCCGAGGCGAAGATCGCGGCCGTCTGATCGGCTATCTTCTCTTTGATCGCCCCGAAGCTGGCAATGGCGACGCCGAACTGCTTCCTGACAACAGCGTATTTGATCCCTTCGCCAAGGGCGTGCTTGGCGGCCCCGGTCACGCCCGCACCCAGCTTGAAACGGCCGACGTCCAGGACGTTGAAGGCTATCTTGTGCCCCTTGCCGATCGTGCCGAGCAGGTTTTCCACCGGCACCCTGGCATTCTCGAGAACGATCTGCGTGGTGGAGGTACCCCTGATCCCAAGCTTTTTCTCCTCCGGTCCCACCGACAACCCCTCGGTGGTCCGTTCCACGAGAAACGCGGTGAAGTGCTCCTTGTCGATCTTGGCAAAGATCGTATAGAGGTTGGCGAAGCTGCCGTTGGTGATGAACTGCTTCGTGCCGTTGAGGAGATAGAATTTTCCATCTTCAGAGAGGGTGGCCGAGGCCTTTGCCCCGAGGGCGTCGCTCCCCGAGTCCGGCTCGGTCAGACAGTAGGCAGCGACCCATTCACCGCTGATGATCTTCCTCAGGTATTTTTCCTTTTGCTCTTTGGTCCCGTAATAGACGAGCGGGAGCGTACCGATGCCGGTATGGGCCGAGTAGGTGACGGAAAAAGAACCGGAGGTCGAGATCTTCTCGGCCGCCAGCATGCTGGTCGCCTTGTCGAGTTCGAGACCGCCATACTCCTCCGGGGCATCGATCATGAGAAGCCCAAGCTCGCCGCACCTTTTCATCAACTGGACCACCAGGTCGAAATTGTGTTTCTCGATCTCCTCCTGCCGTGGAACGACCTCGTTCAGGACGAACTGCTCAGTGGTCTCGCCGATCTGTTTCTGCTCGTCGGTGAAATCCTCGGGTGTAAAGATATCGTCCTTGGTCACCTCGGTGATCAGGTACTCGGCCCCTTTGAAAAGTTTCGCGGCCATGGGATTCACCTCGTCCTGTTTTTAAGACTACTCAGGTCAAACGTAACAACAAAATTAATTTTACCGCGAAGGCGCGAACGAGAATCTTGTAAGGTTTGAAATAACGCAAAAAACCTTTTTTGTTCTTGACGTCCTTCACGACCTTGGCGGATTCCTAAGTGGCCGCTTTTCTTTCATAGGCCATCGCGGTTCAAAGATTTTGGATCTGGCTAGCGTGGTTATATCTTACATCTTCTCAAAGATCCCCGCCGCCCCCATGCCGCCGCCGATGCACATGGAGACCATGCCGTAGCGGACATTGATGCGCTGCATCTCATGGAGAAGGGTTGCGGTAAGTTTGGCGCCGGTGCAACCAAGGGGATGCCCCAGGGCTATGGCGCCGCCATTCACATTGATCCGTGCCGGATTCAAACCGAGGACCCGGATGCAGGCGAGAGACTGGGCGGCAAAGGCCTCGTTTAGCTCGATGAGGCCGATGTCATCCTGCTTCAGGCCGGCGAGTTTCAGGGCGGCCGGGACTGCCTCGATCGGGCCGATCCCCATGATCTCCGGCGGCACTCCTTTAACGGCAAAGCAGACGAACCGGGCCAAAGGGGATTTGCCGCTCTTCTTCAGAAATTCTTCGGAGACGACCATCGCCGCCGCGGCCCCGTCGGTCATCTGCGAAGAGTTGCCGGCCGTGACCGTACCGTTCACCTTAAAAGCGGGTTTCAACTTTGCCAGGATTTCAGGCGTCGTATCCCCCCGTACCCCGTCATCGATGCTGATGAATTTTTTCTCTCTCTGTATCTTGTTGTTGACCAGGACGCAGTTCTCAACCTCGACAGGGATGATCTCCTCCCGAAACTTACCCTGCTCGATGGCGGCCGCGGCCTTGACATGGCTCGCCGCTGCAAAAACGTCCTGGTCTTCCCGGGAGATATCGATATTTGTCCGCCACCAGTTCGGCGGTGATCCCCATGGTCGCGAACGATTCCGGCCAGGAGGCCCCCAGGGAGGGATTAGCGCTGTACTTGTTCCCCCCCATCGGGATCATGGTCATACTCTCGGCGCCGCCCGCGATGATGCAGTCGGCAAAACCCGCCATGATCCGCTCTGCGGCCGAGGCGATGGTCTGCAGTCCGGACGAGCAGAAGCGGTTGACGGTCTGGGCCGGCACCTGGTAAGGGATCCCGGCCCTCAACGCCGCGACCCGCGCCATGTTCATTCCCTGCTCCCCTTCGGGGAAGGAGCACCCCATGATGACGTCCTCAACCAGCAGCGGGTCGATGGCCGTTCTCTCCAGCAGCCCTTTCAGAGCAGCCGCTGCCAGATCGTCGGGCCTGCACATCCTTTAATTTTCCCTTATTCGCCTTGCCGCTGGGAGTACGGTAGGCGGCCAGGATATATGCGTTTCTCATCGATATCCTCCGTTGTTTATGTATCTCGAAAACGTCAATTGATCTCTCGCAGAGGCGCAGAGTTCGCAGAGAAAAGCACAAAAATATAATCTCAGTTAAAACCAAGACGTAAAGGTTTTGATTTAACTCTGCGTCCTCTGCGTGCTCTGCGAGAAAAGGCCTTTTGGTTCCCGATCGTCCGGGTTAGACTAATTCCGCAGCGCCTTCCCCTTTTTCAGCATGTACTGGATCCGCTCCAGCGTTTTTTTCTGGCCGCAGAGCTTGAGGAACGCCTCCCGCTCCAGCTCCAGCAGATACTCTTCGGTGATCAGGGTGCCGGCGGGAACATCACCGCCGGTGATGACATCGGCGATCGTTCCGGCGAGAAGCTCTTCGAACTCCGTGACATGAATCCGCCCATCTTCATGTTCCAGAGCTGTGACTTGATCGTGGCGGCAATGCTTCTTCCCGGCGCCTTCAGGTCGACAAGCGGCTTCGACCGGGCGGTAGTTGGCCGCGAGGGCGATCGCCTTCTGCTTGGCGTCGAGGATCCGTTTACCGGTGTCCATGGAGAAGGCTGTCGCCGTGCCGCATGAAGCCCATGCCATAAAGCTCGGCAGCGGATGTGCTCACTTTGGCCATGGCGATGTTCGAGAAGTTTTTGAAGATGAACGGGGCTGACGTCGGTATCGTATTCCTCCGCCAGCTTTATGGCGCGGACCGCCATCTCCTTGGTGCCGCCGCCCGCGGGAAGGAGCCCGACCCCGATCTCCACCAGCCCCATATAGGTCTCTGCATGGGGGTTCATCGCGTCGGCATGGAGGCAGGTCTCGCACCCGCCTCCCATGACCAGGTTGTGCGGCGCGGCAACCACCGGGATCTTCGAGTACTTGATCGCCATCATCGCCTTCTGGAAGTTCTTGACGGTCATGGCGATGTCGTCATAGGCCCCTTCGGCAATGGCCATGGCAATAAGCATCAGGTTGGCGCCGGCTGAAAAGATGCCTCCCCTCGTTGGCGATGACGAGACCGACCCCGTCCTGCTCCGTTCGCCTGATGCCCTTGTGGATCATGGAGAGGATCTCGTTGCCGATGGCGTTCATCTTGGTGTGGAATTCGAGGCAGAAGACCCCGTCGCCCAGATCGAGCACGGAAGCGCCGCTGTTCTTCTCCACCACGCCGTTGCTTTTTGTCAGGAGAGAGAGGCTGATCGTCCCGTCCGGCCTGGGCACTTCGCGATATTCCCCGGCATGGATGTGGTAGTAGTAGTCTTTGCCGTTCTCGAATTTGTAGAACCGCTCGATCGTCTTGAGGCCCGCGGGCACCTCCACCCCGTCCTGCTCCGCCCGTATCGACGAAGTTCTTGACCCCGATGGCGTCGAGCATCTCAAAGGGGCCGAGGTCCCAGTTGAATCCCCACTTCATGGCGTTGTCGATATTGACGATGTCGTCGGCGATCTCGGGAATCCGATTGAAGGTATAGATCAGGGTGTCGCGCAAATTCTTCCAGGCGAACGCGGCCGCCTTGTCGGCGCCGGATATGACCGCCTGCAGCCTTTTCCCGGGATCGTCGATCGGCTTGGCAGCGTCCACGGAGGCGAATCTTGGGCCGCAGGGACGGCAGCATACTCCCCGGACTGTATAGTCGTAGTAAAAGTATGCGGGACCGTTCTCGCCTTTCTCTTTTTTGAAGAATCCCCGCCTGCTCTTGTTCCCCAGGAGACCCTTCTGTCACCATCTCCTTGACAAAGCCGGGCAAGCGGAAGACCTCCCGCTGCTCGTCCTTTGCCAGCGGTTCATAGGCAGTTGTCCGCCACATGCTGCAGGGTGTCGAGTCCCACCAGATCAGCGGTGCGGAAGATGGCGCTTTTCGGGCGGGCAGTTGCCGGCCCGGCAACGGCGTCCACCTCTTCCACGGTCATCCCCATCTCCATCATGTGACGCATACCGTTGCAGATGGAATAGACGCCGATCCGGTTGGCAATGAAGTTGGGGGTGTCCTTGGCATAGACGATCCCCTTCCCGAGGCGCTTCTCAATGAATCCTGCCATGAAGCGGACCACTTCAGGATCGGTGAATTTGTACGGGACGATCTCCAGAAGGCGCATGTAGCGCGGCGGATTGAAGAAATGGGTGATAAGAAAGTTTTTCCGCACGTGCTCCGGAAGACTCCCGGCCATCTCGTTCACGGAAAGTCCGCTCGTGTTGGTCGAGAGGATGGTGCCCTCTTTCAGGTTCGGGCACGACCTTCTCGCTGAAGAGGCGCTTCTTGATCTCCATCTTTTCAATGACGACCTCAATGACCCAGTCACATTCCTGGAGCCTTTTGATATCGTCGTCGAAATTACCCGCTTCTATATAAGAAGCATACGCGGGGAGGAAAAACGCCGCGGGCTTCATTTTCCTGAGTCCTTCCAGTCCCGTCATCGCGATCCGGTTTCGTACGGCGGGATCGTTCAGGGTAAGGCCCGCCTTCTTTTCGGCCTCGTTCGGCTCCTTCGGCACGATGTCGAGCAGCAGCACCCGGATGCCTGCATTGGCGAGGTGGGCGGCGATGGTCGATCCCATGACCCCCGCCCCCAGGACAGCCACTTTGTTGATCTGTTTCATCACATTCCTCCGTCGGAACATTTGCTGGTGGGAAGCCTTCGGTAACGGTTTATTTCTCTTGGCTCAACCTATTACAGTCTGTTAGAAAGTGTTGCAAGTGGTTCGACAGGCTCATCACGAAGGGATACAAATCAAGATATTCTATGCACCCTCCGTTCGCCTTGAGCCTGTTAAAGGGTGAACGGAGTTTTTTCAAATCCTGGTTAATTGTAACATCAACACGGATTATTGTACAGAATCGTTTGCGCTGCGTGCGGCAGTATTCGCCGGGAGGAGGATTTGGAGGAATTCCGAAAAAGGTTTGAAGCGACTCAGGGGCGCGAGATAAAAATGGTCTAAAAGATGGCGCTCCAGACTTTCGCCGCGGTGGCGAAGATGATCGCCGCGAGCAGCCACTTGAGAAAACGCGTGTTGGTCCTTTTCCCGACAATACTGCCGAACCGTGCCGCAGGGACCGCGCCGGCAATAAGCGGCAGTGCCATGAGATACGGCACCTGGCCGGTAGCGACCTTTCCGACCAGGCCCGCCGAGGAAGAGAACAACCCGATCGCAAGCGTGCTTCCGAGGGCCACTCGCAGCGGTATCTTCAGGACATACAGCATCATCGGAATTAATATGAATGCCCCGCCCTGTCCCACCAGCCCAATTGAAAAGCCGATAACGACACCGATCACGATCGCCGTGGGTTTATGGAAGATCACCTTCTCTTCGGTCAGCTCATCCTTCGCGTAATTTCGCGGTATAAGCATCATCACTGCAGCGATCAAAGCCAGTGCACCGAAGACCATGAGCAACGGTCCGTCCGGCACGTTCTTCGAAGCCAGCGACCCGATCAATGACGACAGGAACAGGGAAAGCCCGAGGGTAAAGACGAGGGATCTGTTCACGAGCGCGTTTTTGTGGTAGTAGAACATCGCCGCAAGTGCTGAGAAAAAACCCTGGACCATCGTGAGACCGGTGATGCTCTTGACCTCGATCCCGCTGAATCCCAGGAACGGCGTCACGTAGAGCAGCAACGGGAACATGATGATGCCGCCGCCGATGCCGAGCAATCCCGAGAGAAACCCGACCGACACGCCGACCAGGGCCAGGAACAGGAATAAAGTGGATTCCATTTATTGCACCACGAAGATCCGAATAGATCCTTTTTCATCTCCTTCGAGTACGTCGCCGATATGGGCCGCCAGGATATGCTCTTTCTGCAGGGCCGCAATAAGCTTGTTCTTTCTGACCTGAGGCACGAACATCAAGAGACCGCCCGACGTTTGGGCGTCATTCATCAGCACCCGGTCGGTCAGGGACACATCACTGCTCCACTCCACGGAGGGGTCATAGCTCTTTTGATTGGCCCTCGTGCCGCCCGGTATCATGCCCATACCGGCGATCGTCGCCGCCTCCTCGAAAAAAGGCACCCGGCGGGCGTGGAGTCTGGCCGAACAGTTGCTCGCCGTCAGGACCTCTATGAGATGGCCGATAAGACCGAATCCCGTAATATCCGTGGCCGTACTGACGCCTACTTCGAGCATGATCTCGCCCGCCCTTTTATTCAGCGTTGCCATCGATTTTGTGAACGCGTCCACCGTCGCTGCGCTGCATCTTCCGGATTTTATCCCGGTTGAGATCACTCCGGTGCCTATCTTCTTGGTAAGTATCAGGGCATCACCCTTTTTTGCTTTTGCGTTATCGAGTATCTTATCAGGGTGGATGCTGCCCAGCACGGCATATCCGAATTTCGGTTCCTTGTCCTTGATCGTATGGCCGCCGATGATGGCGACACCGGCCTCGGTCATCTTATCGATGCCGCCCTGCATGATCCGCTTGTTGATGTCGTAAAAATCATCCCCGCTCGGCAGCGCCGCGATGTTCAGGGCCACCAGCGGCTTACCGCCCATTGCGTAGACGTCCGACAATGAGTTGGCCGCCGCGATCGCGCCGAACCAGTAGGGATCATCGACGATCGGGGTAAAGAAATCGGCCGTAAAGACCATGGCAAGGTCGTCTGTTACGCGGTAGACACCCGCATCGTCCGCGTTCGAAGAGTCCACGAGCACGTTCGGGTCAATGATCTTCGGCAGATGTCCCAGGACCTGGGACAGTTCAGCAGGGCTGAACTTTGCCGCTCAACCGGCGCAGCTGGAAAGTTGCGTGAGTTTGATTTCCATGATTGTCGATCCTCCACTCTGTATTTTATGTAGCCAAGACCTTATCGCCTTCTCTCGCCCGGATAGGTCCCTTTTTTTGTAACCGGACAGCAAGCCGGAGCGGGCAGGTCGTCTTCATATTCCTTTTTGAGCAGATCGAGCAGATCCGGAATGAGGGGTTCTTGCAGAAAGTAACACTTGAGCCTGCCATCTATGAAAAAATCGATGATACCGTTAGTGCGAAGAAGTGCCAGGTGCTGCGACACGTTCGGTTGGCTGATGTCGAGCGAACTCTCGAAATCGCTCACACACCTTACTTCCTGCCTGAGGTCTTCAAGGATCTTGATCCGGATAGGGTGGGCAATTACCTTCAGCAGCTCTATCCTCTTATCTGTGGAAATCATGCTGTCGTCCTCAAGGAGATTGAACCCTATTTAATGAACATGCCAAAATATATGCAAATATTATTATGTTATTATTAAAATGTCAACACATACTTTGAAAGCAAAACCACAGGTCCTGAAGAGTTTCGTTAAAAAACAATAGTACAGCATCAAGCGCGCGCAAAGCAGTATAGCTTATCGTTATTAGATTCCCTTCGTCGAACGACCACGCTGCAGGCATCAGAAACAACATTATTAAATTTCTTTTTTTGCGGGCATCTTGACAACAGTCTTATCCAAGATATACTCATAACAGTAATTTTAGACTTGTTAATCGCCGATCAAAGGGGGATGTGTGTGATGAAAAAAATGTACGTTGTATATTTTGCAGTTGCCGTTTGTCTGGCTTTCAGTGGACTGGTCATTGCCCAGCAGGTGAGCAATGACGTCACTGTTCACAAATCGTGCAAGCTTTGCGGGATGGACAGGGGTATGTTCGACTTTTCCCGCATGCTGGTCGAGTATGATGACGGTACGATCGTCCCCCTCTGCAGCATTCACTGCGCTGCCATCGACATGGCTAACAATATCGACAAAACGCCCAAGTCAATCATGGTCGGTGATTTTAATAATAAACAACTTATCGATGCGGAAAACGCCTTCTGGGTGGTCGGAGGTAACAAGCCGGGGGTCATGTCCAAGCGGGGGAAGTGGGCCTTTGAAAAAAAGGTGGACGCCGAGACTTTCGTGAAAATGAACCAGGGGAAGATCGTTCCTTTTGAAGAAGCGATAAAAATGGCCTATGAAGACATGTACGCAGATACAAAAATGATAAGGGAGAAACGAAAGATGAAGCATATGCACATGATGGAGCAGAAATCCGGCGCCTCCCACTAACAAATGGGCCGGAGGTTGTCTGAACCGATGTTTCCGGGCCGACGGGTCATGAACTTCTTAGGGCAACGGTCTCAGTTCATCATTCTAAACTTCACGCCCGGTTGCTCGGGCGTCGGGCAATCTTCTCCCAGGTCTCTTCATCGATCTGGTCCGAATACTCATTGATCGAAAATTCCCTGCCGCACGCCGTGCAGCGAAATGTTACTGCTCTTCAGCCGATCCGGAGCTCGACTGTCCTGCCGCAGGTCTTGCATTTCATACGAACCTCAATAAACAAAAAATCACGGGGACAGGAGCCAGAACCCAGGAGTCAGGAGAAAAAGCGTGCTACGACCTCTAGCGATCCTATCCTGGCTTCTGACTCCTGAATGCTGCCATCTTACTCTACAATATCGAGTTTGATCGAAAGCTCCTTGAGCTGTGCCGCAGCAACGCGGGACGGCGCCTCGGTCATAAGACAGATCGCCTTCTGCGTCTTGGGGAATGCGATCACGTCGCGGATCGATGTGGCGCCCGTCAGGATCGCCGTGAGCCGGTCGAGACCAAAGGCAAGACCACCGTGGGGCGGCGCGCCGAATTCGAGCGCCTCGAGAAGAAACCCGAACTTCTTCCGCGCGTCCTCTTCGGCGATGTTCAAGAGCCCGAACATCTGCGACTGGACCTCGGACCGGTGGATACGGATGCTGCCGCCGCCGATCTCCGAGCCGTTCAGCACGATATCATAGGCCCGGGCCTTCACCTTGAGAGGATCGGTCTTCATGAACTCAAGGTCTTCTTCCCTGGGCGCGGTAAAAGGATGGTGCATGGCGTCGTACCTTTTTTCCTCGGCATTCCATTCCACCAGCGGGAAGTCCGTGACCCAGAGAAAGTTCAGTTTGCTCTCGTCAATGAGATCCAGACGCTTCGCCATGAGCAGGCGAAGGTAGCCGAGCGTCTCGGCAACGATCTTCGGACTGTCGGCAATGAACATCATGAGATCGCCGGGTTTTGCCGCAAGCCTCTCGGCAATGGCTTCTACCTGGCCTTCTTTGAAGAACTTCGCGATCGGCGATTCAAAGCCCGATTCGGTCACCTTGATCCAGGCCAGGCCCTTTGCGCCGAAGACCTTTGCCTCGTTCGTGAGGTCGTCCACCTCTTTTCGCGAAAGCCCCGCCATGTTCGGTGCTGCCAGACCTCTTACCTGCCCGCCGAGTTCCACGGCCTGGAGAAACACCTTGAAGTCCGACGCCCTGGCGATATCGGAAATATCCTTAAGCTCGAGCCCGAAACGCGTATCCGGTTTGTCCGAACCGTAGCGGTCCATGGCATCACGGTAGGTGAGCCGGGGAAACGGCGTCGGAATATCCACCGCCTTCACTTCTCTGACCACCTTCGCAAGCAGTTCTTCCATGAGCGAGATGATATCATCCTGGTCGATAAAAGACATTTCGAGGTCGATCTGGGTGAATTCGGGCTGGCGGTCCGCGCGCAGGTCCTCGTCGCGGAAGCACTTCACGATCTGGTAGTAGCGCTCGAACCCGGCCACCATCAGGATCTGCTTAAAGAGCTGCGGCGACTGGGGGAGCGCGTAGAACATGCCGGGATTCACCCTGCTCGGAACGAGATAGTCCCGTGCGCCTTCCGGTGTGCTCTTGGTCAGGAACGGCGTTTCGATATCGATGAAACCGTGGCCGTCCAGAAATTGCCGCACGGTCCTGGCGATCGTGTGGCGGGTTATGAGTACCTTCTGAAGACTCGGCCGGCGCAAGTCGAGGTAACGGTATTTGAGCCTGAGGCTTTCGGCCACGTCCGTCTCATCCTCGATCATGAACGGCAGGGGCTTTGACGCATTCAAAATAGAAAGCCCGCTCACGAGCACCTCGATCTCGCCGGTCGGGAGCTTGGGATTGACCGTATTGCCCGGCCGCGGTGCGACCGTACCGGTGATGGCAAGAACGAACTCGCTCCTGATGTCGTGGGCAAGCTTATGCGCGTCCGCGGACGTTTCCGGATTGATGACGAACTGGGTTATGCCGGCACGGTCACGCAGGTCGATGAATACGAGACCGCCATGGTCTCTTCTCGTATTTACCCAGCCCATGAGCGTCACCATCGCGCCCACATCCTTCCGGGACAATTCCCCGCAGGTATGCGTCTTTTTCAATGATTTCACCTTACTACCCCTCCCTGATCGATACAAAACAGGCTGGATAATAGCATTCAATCTGCACCAAAGTCAAGCGCCGGTTGCTGAGACCATTTTCATTGACTTGAAGCCCGGCTTCTGATATGAATGGAGCAAGCGGAAACAGGGACAACGATGGTAAATATTTTCTTCATAGGCATGGGCGGGTTCCTTGGTGCGATCTCCCGGTACGGGGTCGCGCTCTGGATCGGGCAGCGGTGGGGACGCAACTTTCCCCTCGGCACCTTCCTGATCAATATCAGCGGCAGTTTTCTCATCGGGCTGCTCATGTCGCTGCTCACGGAACGTTTCATGGTGAACCCGCAATGGAGACTGCTCCTTATCGTGGGGTTCCTCGGCGCCTATACCACGTTCTCAACGTTTGAATATGAGACCGGCGCGCTCATGAAAGACGGTGAGTGGCTGATCGCGATGCTGAATGTGATCCTGAGCGTCAGCGTCGGATTCATCGCATTGAAGCTCGGAGAGGTGATCGCAAAAATTATTTAACCGCCAAGAAGCAAGGGACGCAAAGGAAGGCGTAATACTCTTAATTCGCAATTCCTACTTTGCGCTCTTCGCGTCTTCGCGGTTCATTCTTGAGGTGAAATCATGATCAAAACCGGCCCCGCAAAAAAACTCACTATCTACGTTGACGAAACCGAGAAGCTCCATGGTAAACCTGTCTATGAAGTGGTCATGGACATCCTTTTCACCCGGAAGATATCCGGAGCAAGCGTGTTCCGCGGGGTCGCGGGTTACGGGAGTCACGGCAAACTTCATACCGCGAAGATACTGGAACTCTCCACTACCCTGCCGGTCAAGATAGAAGTTGTTGATTCCGAGGAGATGATAAATGTCATCCTTGCCGAAATATCCTCCGTTGTCGAGAAAGGGCTCATTGAAGTGAGCGACACGAACGTCATCAGGTCCGGCTCACGAGGCAGTCATCCATAACCATGCAGTACCTGGACGCACAACTCCTTCTCTTCATAAATCACAACCTGGTGAATCCCGTTTTCGACGTGCTGATGACGACGTTGTCTCTGCAGGGTTATCTTCTGGTCCTGCCATTCCTTATATATATGGTCATTCATGGGTTCCGGCAAAAAGACCGGCGCGGGATGGGGCGTGGAATGACGGCGATCTGGACGATCGTGATAGCATGCCTCGCAGTTTATCTGACCGTGCTTGTCGAGGCTTGGATGAAGGATGCGGTCGCACGGGTACGGCCGTGCCGGGCGCTGGAGGGAATCAGGCTGATCCTCCCCTGCCCCAAGTCCAAGTCCATGCCCTCCGGCCATGCCATCAGTTCATTCGCCTTCGCCACGCCGCTTTTCCTGCTCACCCGCACCTATATCAGACTGACGTGGCGCCTTTACCCGGTCGTTCTCGCGTCATTGATCGCCTTCTCGAGGCTTTATCTGGGAGTCCATTATCCGACAGATGTTCTTGTGGGCGCATTGCTGGGGGCGAGTATCGGGATGATGCTGTCATTTTTGTGGCGGATGATCGCGATTAAATACCGCAATGGGAGTGACACTACTCCTGACTCCTGACTCCTACCCTCCCTCCCCACTCCTGACTCCTGACTCCTGACTCCTGATGCTCATTCCTTCCACCCGTGATTGCCGATAAGCGGAACGAACACGCAGGGGATGCTCTGCTCGGTGGTGATGCCTTCCGCGGTCTTAACCACCGTGATTAGTCGCTGTCCATACCGATCGCCGACTGGTATCGCCATCCTGCCGCCCTCTTTGAGCTGTTCCACAAGCGGCGCCGGAATATCGGGCGAACCTGCGGTCACGATGATCGCATCAAAAGGCGCCATCTCCTTCCAGCCATACGTGCCGTCATAAACCTTTATCGCCACGCTTTTATACCCCAGCCGGTCGAGCGTAACCCTGGCCTTGTCCGCCAGTGTTTTGATGCGCTCCACGGTATAGACCTTTTCGCACAACTCCGCAAGCACCGCCGCCTGATAGCCCGAGCCGGTCCCGATCTCGAGCACCCGCTCCGTTCCTTTGAGCCTGAGGGACTCGGTCATGAGCGCGACCATGTAGGGCTGGGACATTGTCTGGCCTTCGCCGAGCGGAAGCGCGTTGTCGGTGTATGCCATGCCGCGGATGGCCTCAGGCAGGAACTCCTGTCGCGGTATCCTGCGCATGACCGCGAGAACGCGCTCGTCCTTTACCCCGCGGCCGACGATCTGCTCGTCCACCATCAAACTTCGTTCTTTTCCATAATTTATCACTCGCTGCTCCTGTGCGATGCCGGTGGCGCATACGACATTGCCTCCATGGATTTCAGCTTGTCGAACGCGGAATAGTCAGTAAGGTCGAGGTGAAGCGGTGTGATGGAGATCATCTTTCGGTCAACCGCATCGAGGTCCGTGCCCTCCTCACGCTCCCAGTCCGGCTCGCCCCCTCCGATCCAGTAATATTTTTTCCCTCGCGGGTCCACGCGTTCCACGGTCATCTGGTGATAAATGCGCTTTCCCAGCCGGGTGATGCGCGTGCCCGTCATTTCGGAGAGCGAAAGGTTCGGAACATTGATATTGAGAAGCGTACCCGCGGGAAGGCCCTGTTCAAAGATACGCCGGGCGGTACTGAGGGCCACTTCCGCTGCCTCGACAAAACGGAAATCCTGGCGCCCGTTGAGCGAAATGGCAAAGGAAGGGATCCCGAGCAGGATGCCTTCGATGGCCCCCGCAACAGTCCCTGAATAGGTCACATCGTCACCCAGGTTCGGCCCCTTGTTGATACCGGAGACCACGAGCCGCGGTATCTCTTTGAGCAGGCCCTTGACCGCGATGTTCACGCAGTCCGTTGTCGTACCATTGACGCTGTACATCGACTCCTTGATCTCTTCGATCAGAAGCGGCCGGTGAAGGGTCATGGAATGGCCTGCCGCGCTCCGTTCGCGGTCAGGGGCAACGATCACCACCGAGTCAAGTTCCCGCAAATGCTTGGCAAGAAGCTGGATGCCGGGGGAGTATACGCCGTCGTCGTTCGTTACAAGGATCATGGTTAAACCTCTGTTTTGTCAAGCCTCTTGCAAAAGCCCATTTTGCATCATTCCGAACCCTTCACTTTGTCATTCTGAAGGAGCGAAGCGACTGAAGAATCACTCGTTCAGGGTAAACTCCGTGAAGAATTTTTCATTCTCATAAAAACGAAGATTTCTCCCGTTGGTCGAAATGACGGATTGGCATGTTTTAGACATTTGTAAGAGCCTCTATCTTGTCGATACGGCAAATGCAGCCTATGAGGTTTATACAATAAAAGACCGCGCAATGTAAAGCGGAAAGAGAGAACGGCGCTGTAAGAGTGGAAGTTCTTTGTCCGACTCGATCGACTTACCTAATCACAAAAAAGAAAAGCCCATAACTTTTTCAAGTTATGGGCTTATATAATTGGTCGGGGCGAGCCGATTCGAACGGCCGACCCCTTGCACCCCAAGCAAGTACGCTACCAGGCTGCGCCACGCCCCGACTTGTTACCTTATTTCAGTAATTCCAGTATCTCCCTCAGTTCCTTCTTTGCGGTCTCAACAGCCGACTCGAGAGCGTCCCGGTCTCCTTTGCTATTCAATTTCTTTCGGGCCCCGGCAATCGTAAAGCCATCTTTATAGAGCAATTGTTTGATGTGGAGAACAGCGTCTAAGTCTTTTTTAGTATAGAGACGCTGTCCCGATTTGCCCTTGTTCGGTTTGAGTTGAGGGAACTCGCTTTCCCAGTAGCGGAGTACGTACTGTTCCAGCCCGGAGAGGCGGCTTACTTCACCGATCCGGTAAAAGAGCTTACTCGACTGTTGTTGTTGGGGATTCGATGACATGCTCTTTGAAAATCATGCTGGGTCTGAAGCTGACAACGCTTCGCGGGGTGATCTCGATCTCCTGGCCGGTCTTCGGGTTGCGGCCTTTCCTCGATTTCTTTTTCCTGACCACGAAGTTTCCAAACCCTGAAAGTTTCACCGTCTCCCCTTCTTTCAGGGTCTGCTTTATCATATCCAGAATCATCTCGACCAATTCTTCAGCATCCTGCTTCGGCAGGCCAACCTTATCAAAAACTTCTGAGATGATATCTGCTTTTGTCATACAGACCTCCTCTTCGGCTCATAATATAGAAGATAAGCGCTTCAAAGTCAAGGGGAAATTCTTCTTTTTGCAGCCAAAAGTAACACCCCCTTGATCAGGGTTAATGGTGATCTGCTCAGGATATTTCAACTTATCAGGAGAAGGGAGGAAAGTGGAGGAATGGAGAAAAGGACTGCCGTTGTTTATTTTTGTGTTATTCATCCCCCTTTCGCTTCTTAATTCCCTATTTCTTCCTGAAATGTTTTCTTCTCTACTCAGCCAGTTACGATATATGACGCAAATCATACCACCTTGAATGCGTTTTGCGGTTTAATAAGTGCATTGTAGAACTATGCAGGCCGAACAGCCGAAAACCGATACGAATATATTTTATGATACACTGTATTTTATCCTGATCTCTCTTCGCACAAATGTTTTCCCTTGAATAGACCCCTCACCCCAGCCCTCTCCCGCAAGGGGCGAGGGAGTTTTGCATCCTCTCCCCAAACAAGGGAGGGGACCGAGGTGAGAGGGAATTGCTTGCGGCCTTGGCCGCGCAATCATATCAAGTTCTGAGGAAAAATAACACATACTAAAATAAAAGGAGGGATAGCGTATGAAGCGAAAACAGGTGGCAATCTTAGTGGTGACTTTGGTGCTTGGCATGGTTCTGGCATTATCTGCCGCACCAGGGGAAGCGGTAGCTGCAAAGGTAAAAGCATCAAAAGAAGGTCAGGCGTGCATAGGTTGTCACGAGGCGCAGTCTCCGGCGTTTGTCAAGGAATGGAAGCTGAGCACTCACGCGGCAAAGGGCGTTGACTGCTACACCTGCCACAGGGCGGAGAAGTCCGATCCTGACGCCATGGAGCACAACGGATACACGATCGCGATCCTCGTCACCCCCAAAGACTGCGGCAAATGCCATTTGAAGGAAGAAAAGGAGATGACCGAGAGCCACCATGCTAAAGCGGGGGACATCCTCAATTCCGCGGACAACTATCTCGGTGAGGTCGTGGGCGGACAGGAGGCCGTCGCCGTCGGCTGTCTTCAGTGCCACGGCGGCAAGGTCAAGGTGCTTGCAAACGGCAAGCTCGACACCAACAGCTGGCCGAACACCGGCATCGGCAGAATAAACCCCGACGGCTCCAAGGGGTCCTGCTCTGCCTGCCATGCACGCCACAATTTCTCAAAGGCGCAGGCACGGGAACCCCAAACCTGCGGCAAATGCCATCTCGGCCCTGACCATCCGCAGATGGAGGTATATCAGGAATCAAAGCACGGGATCCTGTACGAGGCCAACAAGGAGCGGATGAACATGCACAAGGACAAGTGGGTCGTGGGACAGGATTATTCCGCCGCCCCCACCTGTGCCACCTGCCATATGAGCGCCACACCGACCCAGGCCGTGACCCATGACGTGGGCGCCCGGATCAGCTGGACACTGCGGCCGCCTATTTCGAAGAAGATGGAGAACGCGGACAAAAAACGTGCAGCCATGCAGGACGTCTGCAACAACTGTCACTCGTCGCCCTTCGTGGTGGGGTTCTACAACCAGTTCGATAATCTTGTCAATCTCTACGACGACAAATTCGCAAAGCCCGCAACCGCGATCAGGCAGGAACTGATGGACAAGGGGAAAATTTCGAAGGCGAATTTCGACGACAAGCTGGACTGGATCTACTGGGAGCTTTGGCATCATGAAGGCAGAAGGGCCCGTCACGGTGCAGCCATGTCCGGTCCCGACTATGCCTGGTGGCATGGAATCTATGACGTGGCAAAGAACTTCTATACCGAGTTCCTCCCCGAAGTAAAGACCGTTGCCGGTCCGGAGCTCTATAACGAGATCGAGAAGAAATACCTCGAGTCCGATGTGCGGCACGAGTGGTACACCAAGGGAATGACCAAAGAGCAGCTTGAAAAGATCCAGAAGTTCTACAATGAGCGGTATGGCGGCGCGACCGCGAAATAGATCGCTCTCCGGCGGGGCAGCGATGCCCCGCTTTTTTTATTCGACATGATAACGGGTGAAAGCACCCTCAACGTTCCCGAACCGCAACGATACCCTTTTCCGCGAGTGTTCTCGTCAAGCCTTCGGTATGACTCTCTTAACTCGACTCTCTTAACTTGACTTTCCACGCCCCTGTGATATTCTCATACCATGACACCGCAAGCGATTGATTCAACCGCACTCTGGCCCCTGGGAGTATATTTTTTCGCAGTTGCTGCCATCGTCGCGATCATGCTTTCCCTCTCGTTCGTCCTTGGTGAACGGCACCGGGAAAAGCAGACCGGTCAGACCTATGAGTCGGGGATCGTGTCCACCGGCACGGCACGCGTGCGCTTCGACATCAAATTTTATCTCATCGCCATGTTCTTCGTCATCTTCGACCTTGAAGCGGTCTTCATCTTCGCCTGGGCCGTATCCATCAAAGAGAACGGCTGGCAGGGTTATGGAGAGATGATGGTTTTCATCGGGATCCTGACCGCCACGCTCGTCTACCTCTGGCGGGTCGGCGCGCTGGAATGGGGGGCGTTTACCAAACACCGTACAGTGTACCGAATCCGAAGTACAAAGTAGAGAACCTCAAATGCTCCATGCGCCGCACTCTGAACTTTTAATTTATGAACTATTCTATAAATAAGCCGGACCGCGATTCCGCAGAAGACGCCATGCGGCAAAGCCTGGTACTGACGACGATGCAGGACCTGCTCGCCTGGGGGCGGAAAAACTCCATCTGGCCTTTCAACTTCGGACTCTCCTGCTGCTTCGTAGAAATGGCCACGAGTCTTACGAGCAAATATGATATCGCGCGCTTCGGCGCGGAGGTGATACGCGGCACGCCGCGCGAGGCGGACACGATGGTTGTTGCGGGCACGGTGTTCATCAAGGTGGCGCCGATCATCAAGCGGCTCTACGAACAGATGATGGCGCCGCGGTGGGTCATCTCCATGGGTTCCTGCGCCAACTCCGGCGGCATGTACGACATCTATAGCGTGGTGCAGGGCGTGGACAAGTTCCTTCCGGTCGACGTGTACGTGCCCGGCTGCCCTCCCCGTCCGGACGCCTTCATGGAAGGCCTGCTGATGCTTCGGGAACAGGTCGGCCGTGAGCGGAGACCGTTGAGCTGGGTCGCGGGACCGCAGGATATCGTACAGCCGGAGAAAGCGTGCATGCGGGATCTGAAGCGGGACGAGCGGAAGAAGGTCACGGTCCTGAGATCGCCGGACGAGGTGTAAATCACTTTTAGACACAGATTTTCACTGATCTTGTATGATAAGTCCTTAGATCAATTCTATCCTCTGTCTCAATATGCTTCAATCATAGCTGTTCTCAGTGTGAATCAGTGTCAATGCCTTTGCCTTTATTATGGACAATAATTCTATCATCAGCGACCTCAAAACCGTCTTCGGCGACGCAATCTTCGCCGAACAGTCCACGCGCGATGAGATCCCTACGCTCTGGGTGACCGGCGACCGGGCCAACGACGTACTCGGTCATCTCAAGACCGGCGTCGATCGTCCCTATAAGATGCTGTACGACCTCACGGCCATTGACGAGCGCGTGCGCAATCATCGTCAGGACCAGCCTGCGAGCGATTTTACCGTCGTGTACCATCTCCTCTCGTATGAGCGGAATAATGATATCCGCATCAAAGTGCCGCTCAAGGAAGCCTCCGCAGCACTCCCTACGATCACCAACCTCTGGCAGTCGGCGAACTGGTACGAGCGCGAGGTATGGGACCTCTTCGGCATCAAGTTCGACGGCCATCCGCATTTGAAGAGGATCCTGATGCCGATGACCTGGAAAGGACATCCCCTTCGCAAGGACCATCCTGCACGGGCTACCGAGATGGGCCCGTTCCAGTTGTCCGATGAAAAGGAAGAGAAAGAACAAGCCGTGCTCAAGTTCAAACCCGAAGACTGGGGAATGCGCCGGGAGGCGGCAGACTCGGACTTCATGTTCCTGAATCTCGGTCCCCAGCATCCCGGCACCCACGGTCTTCTCCGCTTCATTCTCCAGCTCGACGGCGAGGAGATCGCCGACTCCGTGCTGGACATCGGCTATCACCACCGCGGCGCCGAAAAAATGGCCGAGCGCCAGTCCTGGCACACCTACATCCCCTATACCGACCGCATCGACTACTTCGGCGGCGTGATGAACAACATGGCCTATTGCCTCGCGGTGGAGAAGCTCGCGGGCATCGAGGTGCCTGACCGGGCCAAAACCATCCGCGTAATGATGTCCGAGCTCTTCCGCATCGCGAGCCACCTTGTGTGGTACGGCACCTTTGCCCAGGACGTGGGAGCGCTGTCGCCGGTGTTCTATATGTTCACGGACCGCGAGCGTGTCTTCGATATCGTCGAAGCGATCTGCGGAGGCCGCATGCATCCTGAGTGGTTCCGGATCGGCGGCGTGGCCCAGGACCTGCCGCGGGGATGGGACGGGCTGGTGCGCGACTTTTTGAAGTACCTGCCGCCGCGGCTCAGGGAATACGACACCATCGTAATGCAGAACAGAATCTTCAAGGCCCGCACCAAGGGCATCGGCGTCTACACGAAGGATGAGGCCATCGACTGGGGCGTGACGGGACCCGGTCTTCGCGCCTGCGGATATGAGTGGGACTTTAGAAAAAAACGACCCTACTCGGGTTATGAGAACTTCGAGTTCGACATCCCCACGGCAACCCATGGCGACTGCTACGACCGCGGCGTGGTGCGCGTCGAGGAGATCCGTCAGAGCCTGCGCATCATCGGACAGTGCGTGGACAACATGCCTTCAGGAGCTTATAAGTCGGACCATCCTCTCACGACGCCGCCGCGAAAAGAACGCACCATGCACGACATCGAGACGCTCATCACCCACTTCCTCGGCGTCAGCTGGGGCCCGGTGATCCCGGCCGGCGAGGCGTTCATGGGCATCGAGGCGACGAAAGGCAACAACGGATACTATCTCATCAGTGACGGCAATACGATGTCCTACCGCACGCGCATCAGGACCCCTTCGTTCGCGCACCTGCAGATGGTGCCGAAGATCAGCAAGGGATTGATGATCGCAGACCTGCTGGCGATCATCGGGAGCGTTGATTATATTCTGGCGGACCTGGACCGGTAAAATAATATGTTATCTGAAAAAGAAATACAGGAGATAGACGCTGAACTGGCACACTGCGTTACGAAGCAATCGGCATCCGTCGAGGCATTGAACATCGTGCAGCGCCGTCGCGGCTGGGTGTCGGATGACGCGATGAAAGGCGTCGCCGCCATGCTCGACATGACCGCTGACGAGCTTGACGCCGTCGCTACGTTCTACAGTTTTATCTTCAGAAAACCCGTGGGCAGGCATGTTATCCTTGTGTGCGACAGCATCTCCTGCTGGGTCATGGGGTACAATCCATTACTTGCTAGTATAATGAAGAAACTTGGCGTCGGATTCGGGGAAACTACCCGGGACAAAAGATTCACGCTCCTCCCCATCTCCTGCCTCGGCGCCTGCGATCGCGCTCCGGCCATGATGGTGGATGAGGACTTGTACGGGCCGGTGACGCCGGAGATGATGGATGAGATACTGGAAAGATACAAATAAATCTTGGACACAAACCTCTGGCACGGAATTACACGGATGCACAGCTATGATACAGGCGGATTAAATCCTTGGATTTAGTCAGTGAAAATCATAGCCGTTATCCGCTTCTTCAGTGTCAAAGACTTGAAACCCTGGACACGGATTTAGACTGATAAAGACTATGATCGAAGCTGATCAACTCTCTGGTTTTATCAGTGCAAATCTCAGACGTTATCCGCTTCTTCAGTGTCAAAGACTCTAAACCTTGGGCACGGATTTACACAGATAAAGGCTATGATAAATACCGATTAAGTCTCGGCCTCATCAGTAAATCATAGCAGTTATCCGCTTCTTCAGTGTCAAGGATGTTAAATATGGAACGACCGCTCACAAAAAACATCCATCTCAACCGGGAACCGCTCCCTCTGAAAGAGTATGAGAAAGCCGGCGGCTACCGGTCCGTGCGCAAGGCGCTTGATATGTCGCCGCAGGACGTTCAGAACATCATCAAGACATCCGCTCTTCGCGGCCGTGGCGGGGCCGGCTTCCCTACCGGCGCGAAGTGGAGTTTTGTGCCGATGGGCAAAGATGCGCCCCATCCAAAATACCTCATCGTGAATGCCGACGAGATGGAGCCGGGTACATTCAAGGACAGGCTGCTCCTTGAAGGCGATCCCCACCAGATCATTGAGGGCGCGATCAACAGCGCATATGCAATCGAAGCCGAACAGGCATTCATCTTCATCCGCTGGGCGTATAAGGGCGCGGTACAGCGAATGCAGCGGGCGATTTCCGAGGCCTATAAAAATAAGTATCTCGGCAGGAACATCCTCGGTTCCGGATACAACCTCGACCTCCGCATCCATGCGAGCGCGGGCCGCTACATCTGCGGCGAAGAGACCGCGCTCCTGAACGCGCTGGAAGGGAAGCGCGCTGTTCCGAGAGCAAAACCGCCTTTCCCGCAGGTCTGCGGCCTCTTCGGCAGGCCCACCATCGTGAACAACGCCGAAACGATCGCGAACATTCCGCACATCGTGAACAATGGACCTGACTGGTTCAAAGGTTTGAGCAAGAGCACAGATGGCGGGACCAAACTCTACGGCGTGAGCGGCAGGGTCAAAAGACCGGGTCTCTGGGAACTGCCCATGGGAGTGACCATCCGGGAACTTCTCGAGGAACATGCGGGCGGGATGCAGAATGGATACACATTCCGTGGTGTGATACCCGGCGGCGCGTCAACGGATTTTCTGGTAAAAGATCATCTTGATGTGAAGATGGACTTCGACTCGATCATGAAGGCCGGCAGCAGGATGGGCACGGGGACCATGATCGTGCTCGATGACAAGACCTGCCCCGTGGGATTCGTCCATAATCTGATAAAATTCTTCAGCCTCGAATCCTGCGGCTGGTGCACCCCCTGCCGCGATGGTCTTCCCTGGACGGAAAAGATCCTGCGCGCCCTCGAGGAAGGCAAAAGCGAGCCCGGCGACATCGAACGCCTTGCACTCCATTGCAAACTGCTTGGTCCGGGCAGCACCTTCTGCGCCCTGGCCCCCGGCGCCGTCGAGCCGCTCCAGAGCGCGATAAAATATTTCAGGGAAGACTTCGAGAGACATATAACAGAAAAAAAATGCCCGTGGAGTTAAATCTTTGACACTGAAAGACACTGATCAATTATGATAAAAGCTGATAATAATTATTTGCACTCTGAATTAACTGACAAAATAATCGGGTGCGCATATGATGTTTACAATCAGTTGGGATATGGTTTTTTAGAAAAGGTTTACGAAAACGCAATGATGATTAAACTGTCTCAAAGAGAAATTGAGGCACGGCAGCAGGTTCCAATCAACGTACACTTCGAAGGCCATACTGTGGGAGAATATTGTGCCGACATTCTGGCTGACAAACGGGTGATTGTCGAGTTCAAGGCAGTTTCTGCATTGTCTAAATCTCATGAAGTACAACTCGTTAATTATCTTAAGGCAACCGGTGTTAAAGTCGGCCTGCTAATTAATTTTGGCGAGAAATTAAAAGTTATAAGACGGGTTTTTTAATCATATAAAATCAGTGTAAATCAGTGTCAAAAATGATCACTATCTATATCGACAACAAACCATACCAGGTAAAGCCTGACCAGAACCTCCTCCAGGCCTGTCTGACCCTCGGTTTCGACCTCCCCTACTTCTGCTGGCACCCGGCCATGCATGCCGTGGGCGCCTGTCGCCAGTGCGCGGTGAAGTCGTTCAAGGACGAGAAGGACACTCACGGCAGGATCGTCATGTCCTGCATGACGCCTCTGACCGAGGGCATGCGGATCTCCGTGGACGATCCCGAAGCGAAAGCCTTCCGTTCGAGCATCACCGAATTCCTGATGGTGAACCATCCCCACGACTGCCCGGTCTGCGACGAAGGCGGGGAATGCCACCTCCAGGATATGACGGTCATGACCGGCCACACCTATCGCCACACACGGTTCAAGAAGCGCACGCACAGGAACCAGGACCTCGGCCCTTTCATCAACCACGAGATGAACCGCTGCATCGCCTGCTATCGCTGCGTCCGCTTCTACCGGGACTATGCGGGCGGACGGGACCTGAATGTGTTCGCGTCGCATGACCACGTGTACTTCGGCCGCCACGAGGACGGCGTGCTCGAAAGCGAATTCAGCGGCAACCTCGTCGAGATATGCCCCACCGGGGTGTTCACGGACAAGACGTTTAAAAAACATTACACCCGCAAATGGGACCTCCAGACCGCGCCATCGATCTGCGTGCACTGCGGCCTTGGCTGCAACACCATCGCGGGAGAACGGTACGGCACGCTTCGCCGGATATTGAATCGCTACAACCACGAAGTGAACGGCTACTTCCTCTGCGACCGGGGGCGTTTCGGATATGAATTCGTGAACAGCGACAAAAGGATCAGGCAGCCACTGATGAAGGTACCCTCGCCCCTTGAAGAAGAGGGCAGGGTGGACGGGGGGCTGGAACCGACCGGCAAGGCGCTTGTGCTGCAACGCATTATCGACATTCTCTCCAAGAGCAAAAACATCATCGGCATCGGCTCCCCCCGCGCAACGGTGGAATCGAACTTCGCGCTCCGCGCGCTCGTCGGACCTGACAACTTCTATTCGGGAATGTCGGAACAGGAGCATATACTTGTCCCCCTCATCATAGACATTCTTCAGAAAGGCCCTGCAAGCACTCCGTCACTTCACGATGTTGAAATGTCTGACGCGGTCCTTGTGCTCGGCGAAGACGTCTCAAACACCGCTCCCCTGCTTGACCTCGCGATCCGGCAGGCGGTGAGAAACAAACCCAAAGAAAAGATAGCGGGAATGCGCATTCCTGAGTGGGACGCCAATGCCGTTCGCAATGCAATTCAGGAGGAGACCGGGCCGCTCTATCTCGCTCACATCACGAGCACCAGGCTCGATGCTCTCGCGACGGGAACGTTTCATTCTGCCCCTGATGATTTGGCCAGACTCGGCTTCGCGATCGCCCATGAACTGGATCCTGATGCCCCGTCCGTATCGGATCTTCGCGACGCGATCCGCGAACAGGCACAAATAATCGCCCAGGCGCTCAGGACCGCCAAGCGTCCGCTCATCCTCTCCGGCACAAGCCTCGGAAACGGATCGGTCATCCAGGCCGCGGCGAACATCGCGTGGGCGCTTTGCGCGAGCGCGAAACCTGCGGAGCTCTGTTATGTTGTTCCTGAATGCAACAGTATTGGCGCAGGCTTGATGGGTGGAAAGAATTTGAATGAATTCTTTAACGTTCCCGCTCACCCGGCAGGTAAAAGAGGAACCAAGGCCGACACCATCATCATCCTTGAAAATGACCTCTACCGAAGGGATGAGGCGAAAATCGTTGATGACTTGCTGGACCGTGCGAAGAACGTCATTGTCATTGACCATCTCATCAATCCCACATCATCGAGAGCGGATATAGCACTTTCCGCCGCTACGTTTGCCGAATCCACAGGTACACTCATAAACAATGAAGGCCGCGCACAACGATTTTATCAGGTCTTCGTGCCGCAGGGTGATATTCAGGAAAGCTGGAAATGGATCAATGATATAATGAAAGCGCTCGGGAAGTCGAGAGTAGATAGATGGCAATCACTTGACAACCTGATAAACGACATGGTCTCAGCTGTGCCGATATTCTCCCCGGTCAAGTACTGCGCGCCAACCGCTGATTTTAGAATAACCGGCCAAAAGATCCCTCGTCAGCCGCATCGATACAGCGGCCGCACGGCCATGCTCGCGAATGTAAGCTTGCATGAACCCAAACCGCCTTCTGACATTGATTCTCCTCTCTCCTTTTCCATGGAGGGATACCAGGACGAGCCGCCTGCGCCGTTGATCTCACGCTACTGGTCTCCAGGATGGAATTCCGTCCAGGCGCTGAACAAGTTCCAGCAGGAAGTCGGCGGGCCTCTCAAGGGTGGAGATCCTGGAAAAAGACTGATCGAGCCATGCGCCTTTCCATTAAAACCCCCTCTACCCTCCGGGGAGAGGGCGGGAGCGGCGGGCATGATCACCTATTTCCAGAATATACCCGGGGCCGTTAAACCCAGAGACAACGGACAACTGTCTATGCCTCTCTACCACTGCTTCGGCTCGGAAGAATTGAGTGGTTATTCGCCGCCGATCGTAGAAAGGGCAACGTTAATCAATTCAGCGAAGCGAGAGAAACAATGACCGATACTCTCCGACATGTCATAACGCTCTTCGGCATCCTCTTTGCGGTGCTGACGGTAGGCGCGAACCTCATCTGGCTCGAGCGGCGGCTGTTGGCGTTGTGGCAGGACCGGTACGGCCCGAACCGCGTGGGACCGTTCGGCCTGCTGCAGGTGGTGGCGGACTCGATCAAGATGTTCGCCAAGGAAGACTGGATACCGCCCTTCGCGGACAAGGCCGTGTTCATCATCGCGCCCGCGGTGATCATGGTGGTCGTGCTCATGTCCTTCACGGTCATCCCCTTCGCGCCGGGTATCGAGGTCGTCGACCTGAACATCGGTCTGCTCTTCTTTCTCGCCATGTCGTCCATGGGTGTATACAGCGTGGCGCTGGCTGGCTGGGCATCGAACAGTAAATATTCTCTCCTGGGCGGACTGCGCTCGATCGCGCAAATGCTGAGCTACGAGGTCTTCATGGGCCTTTCCCTCATGGGAGTGGTGATGCTCGCGGGATCGTTCAATCTGCGCGAGATCGTGGCGGCTCAGCGCGATGGGTGGTTCATCCTGCCGCAGTTCATCGGTTTCGTCGTCTTCTTCATCGCAGGCATTGCAGAGACGCACCGCCTGCCCTTTGACCTTCCCGAGGCCGAGAGCGAACTGGTGGCGGGGTTCCATTCGGAATACTCGGGAATGAAGTTCGGCATGTTCTTCGTGGGTGAATATCTCGCGATCACGCTCATCTCCGCGCTCACGGTGACGCTGTTCTTTGGAGGATGGATGGGGCCGCTGCTGCCGCCCGTGGCCTGGTTCTTGATCAAGACGTTCGTGTTCATCTGTTTCTTCATCCTCCTTCGGGCATCGCTGCCCAGGCCGCGGTATGATCAGCTGATGTCGTTCGGGTGGAAGGTAATGCTGCCGCTGTCGCTGGTGAACCTGGTGGTGACGGGGGCGGTTATTTTGCTCAGAAAACCTTAGACACTGATAAAGGCGGATAAATAACGGAAGAGGCGGGATAATATCGACACCTTGATATTAAATCCAAGGCCGCATCCGATTTTATCATAGGCTTCTATCCGCTTCTTCCGTGTCAAAGAATTTGATTCTATGATCAGTATCCTCAAAACGATCTATACGGTCTTCATGACCATGTTCCGGAAGCGGGCGACGATCCAGTATCCTGAGGAGCGGCCCTCGATTCCTCCCCGGTGGCGCGGCCGGATCATTCTTTCCCGAGATCCCGATGGACAGGAACGGTGCGTTGCGTGCTACCTCTGCGCAGCAGCATGCCCGGTGGACTGTATCGCACTCCAGGCTACGGAGGATGAGCACGGACGACGCTACCCGGAGTTCTTCAGGATCAATTTCTCGCGCTGCATCTTCTGCGGCTTTTGCGAGGAGGCGTGCCCCACCTATGCGATCCAGCTCACACCGGATTTTGAGATGGGGGAATATGTGCGGCAGAACCTTGTATACGAAAAAGAGGACCTCCTCATCAGCGGACCGGGCAAGTATCCTGATTACAACTTCTACCGGGTCGCCGGGCTGTCGATCAAAGGAAAGGACAAGGGCGAAGCGGAGAACGAAGAACAACCGGTAGATGTAAAAAGTCTGCTGCCGTAAGGGGAGACCGAAGGTGCGGATGAAAACCGGATAACGGCGGATTTAAAACCGGGATTAATCATGCCTCTTCATAGATTCTAATCGTGCCTCTTCCGTGTCAAGGATTTATTGATCACTATGAATCTATTATTTTATATATCTGCTCTTATCGCCGTCTTCTCGACCTTCATGGTCATCACCAGGACGAACACGGTGCATGCCTTATTGTACCTCATCGTTTCGCTTCTGGCAGTTGCAATGATCTTTTTTGTCCTCGGCGCTCCATTTGTTGCGGCCCTTGAGGTCATCATCTATGCCGGCGCGATCATGGTGCTGTTTATCTTTGTGATCATGATGCTGAATCTGGGCGGAGCACATGCAAAAGAGGAGGCGCAGCTTCTCTCCCCGGGTATCTGGAGAGGGCCTGCGATCCTGTGTGTATTCCTTGCAGCGGAGTTGATCTCTCTGTTCACCATGGAACGGGCAAGGATCTCCGCCGTTGTGGAGATAGCACCCAAGCAGGTGGGCATTGCGCTGCTCGGCCCCTATGTGCTGGGTGTGGAGCTGGCGTCCATGCTGCTCCTGGCGGGACTGGTCGGGGCATATCATCTCGGCAGGCCGCATAAGCATTGATTGGTGCGGACGAGGGAGGCAGGACGAGAGATCCATGATATAGGAAATAAGGTCTTTTGCGTCCATCGTCCCAGTGAGCGAAGCGAGCGGTCGTCTATCGTCCGTCATTCAGCTCGTGCGAACGATGTCTCTCGTCCTTCGGTATTATTTAAGGGGTACCAATGATCCAGAACATTCCCATGGAGCACGGTCTTATTCTTGCCGCCGTCCTGTTCGTTCTCGGACTCATCGGGGTACTGGCGCGCAGAAATATCGTGTTCATGCTCATGTCCGTTGAGATCATGCTGAACGCAGTGGGCCTTGCCTTTGTGGTCGCCGGCGCTCGCTGGAACCAGGTCGACGGACAGGTCATGTTCATTTTTATTCTTACCATGGCAGCAGCGGAAGTTTCCGTCGGTCTTGCTCTGGTACTTCAGCTCTATCATAGCTTCAAGACGCTGGATACTGATGTTGTAAGCAGGATGAAAGGATAGCGGTTTTTTCGTTTATCTTTCAGCGCCGCACTTTGAGATCAAAACTATGAACGATTTTATTTACTTGATACCCGCCCTGCCTCTTGCCGGAGCCCTTGTCCTGGCGCTGGTGGGCCGCCGGCTTTCGAAGAGAACCATTGCCTTCGTTGGCGCCGGCTCAGTGGGCATCTCTGCGCTCCTGTCTGTCGTAATGGCGATCGAGTTCATGGGCAGTCCGCCGGAGGGCCGCGCTCTTACCCAGAAGCTCTGGACCTGGATGCAGTTCGGCAGCTATGCACAAGCGATCTCATTCTCTCTTGACCCTCTCTCGCTTATCATGATATTGATCGTCACCATTGTGGGTTTTTTCATTCACCTCTATTCAACGGAATACATGACCGACGACGAGGGCTACAGCCGCTTCTTCGCATATATGAACCTCTTCGTTGGTTCGATGCTTATCCTCGTTCTTGCCGACAACCTGTTGCTCCTGTACCTCGGATGGGAAGGTGTCGGTCTTTGCAGCTACCTCCTGATCGGGTTCTGGTATACAAACCCTGCAAACGGCCGCGCTGCGCGCAAAGCCTTCATCGTGACGCGCGTCGGCGATACCGCCATGGCCCTTGGCCTTTTCCTCCTGTTCACGAACCTCGGCACGCTGAATATTCAGGAGCTGATGACCCTCGCCCCGAAACAATGGCCTGTTGGTTCTGAAACCGCGGTCCTCGCAGCAGCCCTTCTGCTCGGCGGCGCTCTCGGAAAATCCGCCCAGCTTCCCTTCCAGGTATGGCTGCCCGATGCCATGGCCGGCCCGACACCGGTCAGCGCCCTGATCCACGCCGCGACCATGGTCACCGCAGGCGTCTATCTCATTGCACGAACCCATGTCCTGTTCGAGCTTGCTCCCGCTGTACAGTCAGCGGTGGCAATAATCGGAGCGGCCACGCTTCTGATCGCAGGATTCAGCGCCATCGCACAAAAAGACATCAAGCGCGTTCTCGCCTACTCGACAATCAGCCAGCTCGGATACATGTTCCTGGCCCTCGGCGTGGGCGCCTGGTCCGCTGCCATCTTTCACCTGATGACTCATGCGTTCTTCAAGGCGCTCCTGTTCCTCGGCGCTGGCGTGGTGATCCTTGCCCAGCACCACGAACAGGACATGTTCAGGATGGGCGGCCTGAAAGACAAACTTCCCGTCACTTTCTGGACATTCCTTATCGGCTCGGCTTCGTTGTCCGCCCTGCCGCTCGTGACCGCCGGCTTCTATAGCAAGGACCTGATCCTGTGGAAGGCATGGTCATCCGGATCCGGAGGCGCCGTTTTGTGGGCCGCCGGGCTCTTTGGCGCATTAATCACCTCGATCTACACGTTCCGCATGGTCTTCCTCACCTTCTTTGGCGAATCAAAAACACCGGTAAGCCGCAAGCCGGGGGCAAGGATGCTCACGCCGCTCATCGTCCTTGCCGTGCTCTCGATCGTCGGCGGGTTTGTAAATCCGCCGGAAACGCTTGGGAGTAAACCCTGGTTCTCCGACTTCCTGCAAAAAGTGTTGAATGAAACCAGGCCTGGGTCTGTCGGCTCTGAAGGCATGCTCCAGTACATCGCGTCGTTAGTTTCAATTGCAGGTATTTTCATCGCCTGGCTGTTCTTCGTTGGCCATCCGCCCTACGCTGACCTGATAGGTCATGGACGGGTATTCGAATCGATCAGAAAGTTCTGGCTTGCCGGATGGGACTTCGATGCGATGTACGATCGCCTTTTTGTCCGGCCATTTGTGCGTCTCGCAGAGATCAATAAGCGTGATTTTATCGATTCAGGATATACCGCCATTGCTTCCATCAATCGCCTGCTGAGCGCCATGTTGGGTAAGACCCAGACCGGCAACATCCGGTGGTATGCGATGGGGATGGTCGTGGGTGCGGTTGTTTTTTTGGGGATAGTGATGCTATTAGCACCTTAACAAATCTTTACCGCCAGGACGCAAAGGTCGCGAAGGAATGCTTAAATAAACCTCGCGCTCTTCGCGCCTTCGCGGTTCAGGTAGTTCTGGTATAAGAAGGAACTTGTTTATGCTCCTCATCTTGCTCATCATCATACCGCTGATCGGCGGACTGGTCGCCTGGATTTTCGGAAAACGGAACAGCGCTCTGTCCCGGTGGATATCCCTCGTCGCGCTCGTTATCGACGCCGTCGTGCTGATATCGTTCTGGTCTAACTCCGCAATCCATCTCGACCTCAGCCGCGGCGCGTGGCTGCTCGAAGTAAACGAACCGTGGATCCCCCAACTCGGGATCGGTCTTCACCTTGCGATGGACGGGCTAAGCCTCGTGCTCGTCGCGCTCACGGTATTCCTCGGCATCGTTTCCGTACTCTGCTCATGGACAGAGGTCCGCAGTCGCATCGGGTTCTTCCACATGAACCTGCTCTGGATCCTCTCGGGGATCCTCGGCGTGTTCTTGTCCCTGGACCTGTTCCTTTTCTACTTCTTCTGGGAACTGATGCTCATCCCCATGTATTTTCTGATCAACATCTGGGGGCACGAGCAACCGCGTTTACGCGTCGCTCAAGTTCATGATCTTCACCCAGGCCGGCGGCCTGCTGATGTTCCTTTCCATTCTCAGCCTCTATTTTATCCACGGCAGGGCAACCGGCATTTATACATTCGATTACCCGCTGCTTCTTGGCACCGCCATGTCTTCCCGGGCAGCGTTCTGGATCATGCTCGGATTTGTCATCGCCTTTATTGTAAAGCTGCCGGTCGTCCCGTTCCATCCCTGGCTGGCGGATGCCCACACCGAGGCGCCGACCGCCGGAAGCGTGGTCCTTGCCGGGCTCCTGCTTAAGACCGGGGCCTACGGACTTCTGCGCTTCGTGCTTCCGCTCTTTCCCGATGCCGTTGCAACCATCGGGCAGGTCATGCTGGTCCTGGGCGTCATCGGCATCATCTATGGCGCTGTGCTCGCCTTTGGCCAAACCGATCTGAAGCGGCTCGTTGCGTATACCAGCGTAAGTCATATGGGCTTCGTGCTCATCGGCATCTTCGCCGGGAGCCAGATAGCCCTCTCCGGGGCGATCGTGCAGATGGTTGCCCACGGCATCAGCACGGGCGCGCTGTTCATCATCGTCGGCATGATCCAGGATCGCGTTCATACCCGCGAGATAGGCAGCATGGGCGGGTTCTGGTCAGCAGCGCCGCGACTGAGCGGTGTGGGCCTCGTCTTTGCCCTGGCCTCGCTCGGCCTGCCTGGTTTCGGCAATTTCGTTGCCGAGTTCATGGTGCTGCTCGGATCATACCGAATGCACCCGGTGATCGCCGCGCTCGCTGCGAGCGGTCTTGTCCTGTCTGCGATCTACTCGCTCTGGATCGTCCAGAACGTGTTCCACGGCAGGAAGCAGGAAGGTCTGAAGCTGGCTGACCTTTCTTCACGCGAGACCGGCATGATGGCGGTGATGGTCCTCGCGATACTCTGGCTTGGCCTCTATCCGCGTCCTGTTCTGGATACAGTCGAACCGTTCGTGAACAGTATTCAACAGTGTACTTCGCAAGATGGAGCGACATCGGGCCGGGGAGGCGAAAAATGAATATCACAGACCTGACCGCCCTTGCGCCATTCATCATTATGGCGACTACCGCAGTCGTGGTCATGCTGGCCATCGCCTTTTACCGGAACCACAAGCTCACCGTCATCCTCACGTTATCGGGATTAGTCCTCTCAGCGGCAAGCTTGTCCTCTATAGCATGCCTGGTCCCTCGCATGGTGACACCGCTTCTCATCATCGACCGACTACGCCCTTTTTTATATCGGTCTTATCATGGCGGCAGGCTTCTTCGTGGCCGCGCTTGCTTACTCCTATCTGGAGGAACATGTAGGCCATAAAGAGGAATTTTATCTCCTGCTGATCATCGCCACGCTCGGCTGCTCCGTGCTCGCCGCGGCAGATCATTTTGCCTCCTTCTTCCTCGGCATCGAACTGTTGAGCGTGTCACTCTACGCCCTTGCGGCCTATCTCAGGCACAGCGACCGTGGCATCGAGGCCGGCATCAAGTATCTTATCCTGGCTGCGGTCTCGTCAGCATTCATCCTGTTCGGCATGGCGCTTGTATATGCCGAGACCGGCAGCATGGCATTCAGCAGGATCGCTGAATTCGCGAGCAGGCTCACGCGGACTGATTTTTCTTTCCGGCATCGTCATGATCCTCGTCGGAGTGGGGTTCAAGCTCGCCGTGGTCCCCTTTCATCTATGGACGCCCGATGTGTACGAAGGCGCGCCTGCCCCGGTAACGGCATTCATCGCCACGGCGTCCAAAGGCGCGGTATTCGCGCTCGTGCTTCGTTACTTCACGCTGATCGATATCCACGCTCATCCTTCCCTGTTTGCGATATTCACGATCATTGCCGTCGCATCCATGTTCACCGGCAATCTCCTCGCTCTGTTCCAGACAAATGTGAAACGTATCCTTGCGTACTCATCGATCTCTCATCTGGGCTATCTGCTCGTAACAATGCTGGCGAGCGGCCCCCTCGGACCAACTGCGGCTGCGTTTTATCTGACGGCGTATTTCATTACAACGCTCGGCGCCTTCGGCGTGGTGACCGTTCTTTCTGAACAGGACCGCGATGCCGACCGCATGAATGATTATCAGGGGCTTGCATGGAGAAGACCATGGCTTGCAGGTGTCTTTACCCTCATGTTGTTCTCGCTTGCGGGCATCCCCTTGACAGCCGGGTTTGTGGGGAAATTTTACATCATCGCGGCAGGCGTGGGTTCGTCCCTCTGGCTTGTGATCATCATCATGGTCATCAACAGCGTCATCGGGCTCTTTTACTATCTGCGGATCATCGTTGCGATGTTCTCCCACTCGGAGAAATGAAGATACAATACCTGTCAGGCATTCACGTTCCGGCAACGTGGTCCTCGCCGTGCTCGCTATCCTGCTCATCTGGCTTGGCGTGTATCCGGGGCCAGTGATCGACATGATCAGGAGAGGCAATGATTCATTAGACGAGATGAACAGTCTGTAATTCACGTAAAGCATCGCGAAACCCGACGCATTGAGGACTGTATATTTGATAAAAGTCGGGTTTCACTGAGCTCAACCCAACCTGCCACTCTATAAAAAAGGAAATGTCGTGAAGGCCACCTTGAAACCCGGGATCGAGTATGAGCATAAGTTTATTGTTTCTCGGACAAAAACGGTGCCGGCGCTTTATCCTGAATCAGAAGAATTTCTGGCAATGCCTATAGTCTTTGCTACCGGGTATATGGTAGGTTTAGTGGAATGGGCTTGTATTCGCGCTATAAATAGACATTTAGATTGGCCGGAAGAACAGACGGTAGGAACGCATATTGACATAAGTCATATCGCAGCAACGCCGCCTGGTATGGAGGTAACCGTTAAAGTGAAATTGATTTCGGTTGATGGTCGAAAACTGATTTTTGAAGTAGAAGCACATGATGAATTGGATCTTATATCAAAAGGGCGGCATGAACGATTTGTTATAAATAAGGCAAAGTTTGATGCAAAGATGAAAGAGAAGGCGCAACGATATCAGCACCTAGCCAGGCAAAGCGACCGTACGTTTGTGCCGGCATGTGATTTCGACGCTAGCCGAATAAGGAGAACTGCAAATGGCAAAAATTGGCATTTTGACTTGCTCAAATGCTACTCTGGATCTCGGATGCTCATCGGTGAGCTGCCTCTCTGATTTTCGAAAGCGAAAAGGAACATTCGCCGAATATCCTGAGAATGAAAAGCTCACTTTAGCCGGTATCATCAATTGTCCCGGCTGCCCGACGCTTACCGGCCCGGACAAGTTGATCGAAAGAATCCGCGCGTTGACTGCTTTTGGGGTTGATACGATTCATTTTTCTTATTGCGCGAAAGCGCTTTGTCCGTTCAAGGATAAATACAAGAATGCGCTAGAAGAATCATTTCCAAATATCAGGATCGTGATCGGAACACACGAAGAACACGTTACACCGGAAGAGTTTCGCCGACGAGTTAAGAAGCTATTCCGCCAACCGCGGAAAACCATGGTTGATATTATTTTGAACAAGGACGAATAGTTTCGTCGGAAGGGTTGAGCAAAGCGAAATCCGACGAGATAGATCGTATCGTCTTTCAACGAAGAAGTTTGTCACGGAAATAACGGATACGATTTGACCGTGGAGACCCGGTCCCTCCCGCCCTCTTTTGAAGCATACATGGCGTCGTCAGTACGCTTGATGAGAGAATCGGCGGTATCGCTGTCCGCCTCAAGGCTGGACAATCCGATACTCAAAGACAGCCGAATTGATTTATCTTCCGTAAAGCTCATTTCAGCATTTCTCACGGCAGTGAGGATCTTGTCAGCGATCTTTTCCGCGCCCTTGATCGAAGTCTGCGGAAGGAGAAGCATGAACTCATCACCTCCGTACCGCCCGGCAATGTCCGCCTTCCGAAGAATGGTCTTCAAGGCCGCCGCAATGGACTGCAAGGCCCGGTCTCCCGCGTCATGGCCGCAGGCATCATTGATCTCCTTGAAATTGTCTATATCGCAGAGAATAAGGGACAAATCAGAATTGTACCGCTTGGCACGGTCGATCTCATAGAGAAGGCTGTCGGTAAGCGCTCTCCGGTTCATAAGACCGGTAAGGCCGTCCGTGCTTGACAGATATTCCAATTTCTTGATGAGGAGCCGCTTTTCCTCCTCGGATCTCTTCCGGTCGGTAATGTCCCGAGTATATTCGATGGTGTGAGAAACGAGGCCATCCTCGTCGAGGATGGGATAGGTGCTGATCTCCACCCAGATCCCGGTTCCGTCATGCAGGGTGATGAACTTGTCTTTCACGCAGGGGTTGGCTGAATTGAAGGTCGTACTCACCACGCACCCCTCGCAGACGCTCGTCCTGTTGTGCAGCACTTCATGACATTTTCTGCCGATCAGTTCTCCGGCTTCCTTGTTTTTCATCCGCGCATAGGCATCGTTTGCCCGTATGATCTGGAAGTTGCGGTCGAAAATGCTGAACGGGTCGCGGATACTGTCAAAGATGGTGTTCAGAAACCGTTCCGACCGGCGCAGCCGTTCCTCGCGTCGTTTGCGCCAGGCAATGTCGCGAATGATGCATATCCGGCTTCCATCCTCAAGCATGGTGATAGAAGCCTCTTGATAATAGGTGCTGCCGTTCTTCCGAGTCCCGAGCAATTCCCCGCGCCATCGGCCCCTTTTCTCCACTATTGGTTCAACGGTGGATCGTATCCGCTCATACTCCCGGTCCCCGTAAGCAATCCGGCATGTTTTGCCCGTTAGTTCCCCCGGACCATCATATCCATTGATCGTTGCAAAAGCCTGGTTCACGTAGACATATGTTCCCCCGGGATTGCTAATGGCGATCCCATCCATGGAGGTCTCAATGGCTGCGGAATGCTTCCGGAGGATTACCCCGGTCCTGCGATGTCTGGCCGTTATTATTGCGATGATACCGAAGGCAAGAAAACTCAGCGTCAGGAGGATGCGAAGAAAATATTCGTCGGCACTTCTGTTCAGCAAGAGGCTTAAAAATGTTCCCTTGTGCAATACCAGGGCGTAAAAGGCAGAGTCAAGGGTCCAGATGGACACGACGGCAATGACCGTGGTTATGATGATCTTATGTTCGGCTTTTATTTTTTCCATACAATTGCATTATACACCACCGCGACGCGGAGACGCAGGGGAATTGAAAGTGCATCACACGTTCGTTTTGACACTCTCCTCGATTCCCAGGACCTTCTCAACGATCTCAGCAAGCTCCTCATCGTGGTCGTGGTTCAGGGTGAATACCCTGCACTGCACCACGCGCGCGGGGATATAGTCGAAGAAATCCTTGAGCGGTTCCTTCTCCACTTTGCGCGTCGAGGGGTTGAACACATGGATCTGGCGCTCGCCCATCATAAGCGGGTTGACCGGCCTCGGATCCTGACTGGCCATATCCACCCGGAACTGCAGGTCCTTGAGCTTCGGCGAAAGATTCCTCTTGATCCTGACCACCAGTTCCCTGGCATCGATGATGGTTTTCCCTTTCTCGAAGGTCTTCATGGAAAGCGTCACATCATAGGCCATTTTCCATTTTACCTCGCGCGAAAGGATTGCAGCCCATTCCCGTCCGAGCGCTGCCGTGGCGTCATCTTCATTATCGCCCCACTTTCGCACGGCCTCGAGCAGGGACCAGTCGGTCAGTTCCCGGTATCCCCTGAGGTTGTCAACAGGGTTGAACGGGAACAACGCCGCCATAGTGTCCTTGAACAGTTCCTTGAGGTGCTCGTCGATCGCCCGCGTGGTGCGATGGTAGTAGACGTTCGTGTACATATACAGCCGGGCATTCAGGAACATGTTCAGAGCGGTAAGCCCGGACTTGTGGAGCGTGAGGCCCTTGTCCGTAAAGAACGTATAATACATCAGCCGGTCGATGTCCACCGCGCCGATGGCCACGCCGCACATGTAAGCGTCGCGCATGACGTAGTCGAGGTTGTCAACGGTGTAAATGCCCGAGAGAAGAGGCTGGAGGAAGACAAGCCACTGCTGCTTTTTTGCCGTCGATGCCGGCTGGGCCCCCTTGCCGATCAGGAATGCGATCTGCTCCGGGTCCAGCTTCTCTTTCTTCGCAAATTCGCCGTTGGGACTTCGACGGATGTCTTTGATGATCTCCGCCAGTTCGTTCTTGATAATGTGCTGTCCCAGTTTTTCATGGGTCAGGCCGAACTGTTCAAGATAGTTGTCGTCGAAGAAGTGTCCGAAGGGGCCATGCCCCACGTCATGAAGGAGGGCCGTCACCCGCAAAAGTTCCTCGATATAGTTTGCCGAAGGACAATCCGGCGACGCGGCCTTGAGAGAGGGATAGAGGTGACGGGCGAACCGGCCCGCCAGGTGCATGGCGCCGAGCGAGTGCTGGAACCTGCTATGCTCCGCCGAGGGATAGACCCACCGGGCGCTCTGAAGCTGATATATCTGTCGCAGGCGCTGCATCCAGGCAGTATCGATCAGGTCCTTCTCGGTCTTTTCGCCCGCAGAGCGGGGCGTGGTAAATGAGATGTAGCCATGGACCGGATCGCCCAGCAGGGCGGTACCATCATAGAATTCTTCACCCCGGGTAAGTTCGCGCATGGAATGATTATACCGTGAAATAAGTTCCAGTCAACTACAAAGACCGTACTTCGGGGTCCAAGCATCGGTCGTGAAGTTCACCCTCACGCGACAAAGCGTCTCGGGCACCTGGTCATTGACCGGGACATGCGCATCCTCGCTGCAGGCGAAATACTCGATGTGAGAATGGGATAGACATGCGGACTTCGCACAGCGGAACCATCGGAATCAAAGCAGAATATACGCCTTTGCTCCCGCTTCAATAGCATAATAAACCGACCGAAAGTCTTTTTTAGAAAGCGAGTAACGCGGGATTCCCGCCTCGAGCTTTGCCTCCGGTGCATGCACACCCTGCAGGACCAGGGATTTGTCGAAGACCAGCAGCTTCCTTTGCCTGGCCCCCTCGATCTTTTGTGTAAGCGTCAGCGCTCCGCGAGTGAGCCTGTGGGCGCGGTCTGATACTGAAACACGCTTGAAATGAAAATCCTTGAGCACCCGGTTCTTGTACTTGAGCTGCCCGGTCTTTTTGGAAATATTGAGGATGAGGTATTTCGAGTCCGACGTGTACATCGTCCTCTGAAAAACCAGATAGTCCTGCTCCCGCTTGAGCGTCTTGATCCTGATGCTCAGCTGCTTCTGCTGTTGGAGCAGCTTTCCCCGCTCTTCCCTGTTCTCATCGCCGTTGACCGCACCCGTAAGGAACAAGGAGAGCAAAAGGATCCACCAGATTGTTTTGCTTCTTACATTACTCTGCACTCGACACTCCGATTTCCGCGATAGACGCCCCGTTCCGGACTAATAGATATACACCTTGGTGCCGTTCTTCACTGATGTATGGACCACTTCGAGGTCCTCGTCGCCAAGGGAAATGCACCCGTGGGTAAAATGGGTCCCGAGAAGGTTCTTCCACTTCGTGCCGTGGATCTTATACCCGTTCCCGAGAAGAATGGCATACTTGCCCAGCACGTCCCGCACGATCCGGTCCGGGTCGTTCTGCGGCGGTATAGGCATGTTCTCTTCCACATAGGACCAGTCGGGCCTGATCCAGACCGGGTTTCGTTCCCTGCCAAGGACCGTGAGCGATCCCATGGGGGTTTCGAAATACCATTTTCTTCCCCTGTCCTCTTTGAGGAACTGACGGCTGCCGGTCCCCACTTTAGCCGTCAAAAGAATTGATTTACCTTGTCTCATCGCAAGCCGATTGTTTTCCGTGTCCACGACCAGGTAGAGCTCATCGTCCTCCATGTCCCTGAGCATGTTCCCGAGCCCCTGATTTTCCTCATCAAGCTGCGCGGCCTGCTCCTTCAGTGCCTGCACGTGACTGCGAAGCGCCTCGATCGGCACAGTCTGAACTTCTGCAAATCCCGTCAACGGTATGATGACGAGCAGGAGAAGGGACAGTGTGCAGGCGAGTATCATCTTCCTTTTTTTCGCGTTCTTATTCCACATTCCGCATTCCTCATTCCGAATTGAGAAATATCTTCCCCGGGTTCAATATATTGTTCGGGTCAAGAGCATGTTTGATCCTTCTCATCGCCCCAATCGCAGCCTGCCCCAGTTCCATCGGCAGGTAGGCTGCCTTTGACAAGCCGATCCCGTGCTCGCCGGTAATGCTGCCCCCCAGCCGCAGTGTGGATGCGAATATCTCTTTTACCGCAGCTTCCGCCTTCGGCGTGTCCACTTCGTCGAACATGATATTCGTATGAATATTACCGTCACCGGCATGTCCGAAGTTCACGATCAAAAGGCCGTGCCGCTCTGCGATCGCAGCGATCTCCTGCAGGCTGTCGGCGATCCTGCTGCGCGGCACAACAATGTCTTCATTCAACTTTTTCGGCTTGATCGTATACAGCGCCGGAGAGATCGACCGCCGTGCCTTCCAAAGATGTTCCCGCTCCGTTTCTGTTTCGGCCCTTTTCACGCGTACGGCGCCGCTGAGCATCATGATCTCTGCTATCCGGTCCGCCTCCCGTGCCGTGGATTCAGCGGGTCCGTCCACCTCCACCAGCAGCATGGCGGCGGCTCCATGCGACAGGTCTTCTTTCAAATAGCCCTCGACCGCCCTGAGCGCCGCCTGGTCCACAAACTCGAGCGCCCGGGGAAGGACACCGCTTGCCATGATCGCGGATGCCGTTTTCGCGGCGACAGGGACCCCGTTGAAAAAAGCTGCCAGGGTCCTCACGCTTTCCGGCAGGCGCAGGAGTCTCAGGGTGATCCTGGTAACCACGCCAAGCGTGCCTTCAGACCCGACAATGAGTTTCGTGAGGTCATATCCGGCCACGCTCTTGACCGTGCGCGCGCCGGTAGTGATGGTCTCGCCGGTGGGCAGCACAACCTCCAAACCGAGCACATAGTCCTTGGTAACGCCATACTTCACGGCGCGAAGTCCTCCCGCGCATTCAGCCACATTCCCTCCCAGGGTGCAAAACTGGCGGCTCGCCGGGTCCGGCGGATAGAAGAGACTGCGCGATTCGACCTCGCGCTGCAGATCGCCGGTTATTACGCCTGGTTCGACCACGGCGATAAAATCCTGTTCATCGATCTCGAGAATGTGGTTCATGCGCTCGAGCGACAGCACCACGCCGCCCTGGACCGGAACAGACCCTCCGGACATTCCGGTCCCCGCCCCGCGCGGCACCACCGGGAATCGTTCCCGGTTGGCGAGCCCAAGTATCTCCGAGATTTCCCGGGAAGAACGAGGACGCACCACGACCCAGGGGAGCGATTCCCGCCGGGTTGCATCGTAGGAATAGACGACCAGCTCTTCAGGTGAGAGGGAGAAGTGAGCGGTACCGACGATGGACTTCAGTTCTTTAAGAGCAGATGGTTTAAGCATACACGCGATAATCGATATCGGGGAACGGATTGTCGCTGTATTCTATATCTCCAAGCCAGCGTTCGTCAAGAGTGTTTCCTTTAATATCGTGATACAACTTGTCGAACCTCAGCAAATGCTCTTTCGTTCTCTTGACCGCATATTCGACATGGCTGCCGGTCTTCATGATAAAGGCCCAGTCCGAGCTCTGGGCAAGCAGCAGTTCCCGCGCCGCCTGTTTCAACGCCCGCTGCTGCAAACCCTCGGAACTGGGAAATGACCGGCTCAGCTCCACCATGCGGTCAGCAGCCTTGTGTAAATGCCGGTAGATCCAGTCGTTCGTTCCGTTCAGCCACACCTCAGCATATCCCCTGTAGCCCCAGCTTGAAGGAGACGGCGCGGAGACCTGGCACTGCGGGTTCTCCCGCAAATACTCGGAAGGGGTGATGAGGCGCACCGTCTTCTGATCGCACACGGTTTTACGGATCAGGAAGTTGATCCAGTCCGGTCCCTCGAACCACCAGTGGCCGTACAACTCCGCGTCGTAAGGCGCAACGATAATCGGCTTCCGTTCGGGGAAAATCCCGGCGAGCCATTCGACCTGCTTCTCCCGGTTGAACAGGAAGTTGCCGGCGTGCTCGGCTGCCCGCTCGAGCGCCCAGCGCCGGACATAGGGCTCTTTGTCGTTCGACGCGCCCGTGATCTTGTGATACTTGATCCCCAGGTTCACGCGCACGCCGTCCGGGTGCAGGTAGGGTCTTACGTACTCATAGTCAAGGTCAAAGCCGATATCACGATAGAAATCCCGGTAGTTGTAGTCCCCCGGGTAGCCCTCTACGGAACTCCAGACCTGCTTTGATGATTCGATGTCCCTCCCGAAGACTGCCACGCCCGAGCGGGTATAAATCGGCGCGTAAACCCCGTACCTCGGCCGGGGCGAAGCGTGGAAGACCCCGTGAGAATCCGTGAAGAAGTAGCGAATGCCCGCTTCATGCAGAATCTCATCAAGCCCCGCGTAGTAGCCGCACTCCGGCAGCCAGATACCCTTCGGCGCGCTGCCAAAATGCTTTTTGTAATGTTCGACTGCGACCAAGACCTGCGCGCGGACTGCGTTTCTGTTCTGCATGAGCGGCAAAAATCCGTGCGTGGCCGCACAGGTGATGATCTCCAGCACGCCCAGGTCCTGAAATTTCTTGAATGCCGTGATCAGGTTGCTGCCGTACTTTTTCTCAAACACCGTGCGGGCATTAAGAAACATGTCCCGATACATGTGCGCAAGAGTGTTGAACTCCGGCTGGTCCCTGGTGCGCACGATCTCGTTCTCCGCGAGTTCAATGAGTTTGCCGATATGACGCAGATATCGATGCTGAAGCAGGGGATCGGTCAGCATGGCGATAAGCGTGGGTGTCAGACTCATGGTGATGCGAAAGTCTATGCGATCGTTCACCAGTCCGTCGAAAATATCGATGAGCGGGATGTACGTCTCGGTGATGGCCTCATACAACCAGTCCTCTTCCAGGAACCGGTCATGTTCCGGGTGTCTTACATAGGGTAAATGGCTGTGAAGCACCAGCGCCAGATAACCTTTCTCCATCCTGCCTCCCCTGTCCGTGACCTTTTTTTTCTGTGCGACTTTCTTCTGATCGCGCCTTTGCCGAATCATTCACACTGCCTTCCCTGACCCGGACAAGCCGGAACAATACCTTACAACAAAGTTACCCCGATTGCATCATTCGGTGACAGTTGCTTCACGAAGTCAGCATGGCTTTCGTGGTTGGTTTTACTCATTACTATTTAGACGTTCTTCGCGTCTGATGAATATGTGGTGCAAATTCCGTTGCCATTTTAAGAAGAGTTTGATCCTTTCGTAACTGAACAGTCAAAAGAAAAGTCCATCCATGAAAGGATGGACTTTAAACAATGTGTGTTCTCATACGCCGCGGCCGGAGCAAAAGAGCCGGAAACGGGCATTACTTCCGTTTCGCCCGATCTCGGGAGAACAGGCCCGGAGAGGTTATCTCCAACTCGCGTCTTCGCCTGAGCATCTCCTGCATTTCCGGCGACGAGATGCCTTGCCTGAATCCTTCCGGATAACCATAAAGCTTCCAGAACTCTTCATCCACGAGCATCCACTCTTCGTCGATCACATCGGAGACGCCGTCGCGCGGCATGGTGATGTAATTCGACCGTGCGATCGTAAGGAACCGCCCTTTCGGAGAGAGCAGCCCGATGTCCGCGCAGAAGGAATGAGACGGCCGGCCGATATCGAAATACCAGTTCCCGATCCGGTCCACGACCTCCTGGTCGAAATACCCGGTTGCATTCCGGCCGTCGAACTGCAAACCCGTGATATCGTAGATCCTTACACAAAGCTTGCTATCCCAGCCGAACCATGACTTCTCGCGTTCAATCCGCGCCGGTGTCGCCTCCCAGTACGCATAGGCCACATATGGATCCCGCGACAAAATAGAAATCCTCTCCTCGTTGTATCCCAGCGGAAGTTCTCCGGAGACTACGGAGGACACTTGCGGCAACGGACCGGTATAATACTTCGACTCCGCCACGCGTTCCTGCGCCATGAGCGGCTCCTCAACGCCGGGAGGCAGCTTCCATTCGCGCACCGGATTGGTCTTCGGCAACGTCTTTCCGGCGGGAGAGCGCTTCTTCATTACGCGCTTCGAGGTGGTCGCGCCCTTCCTGGACTTCACTGCCTGCTTCTTCGCCGGTTTTGCAACAACCTCTTTTTTTACAATGGATTTTTTTACTGAGGCGGTAACCTTCCCAACCCCCTTTTTTAAAGAAGCAGCAACTCGCTTTCCTGCGGGTTTCACGGTCGTGGCAACGGCGATGAGCGCTTCGATGATATCTGCCTTCTTACCACCTGCGGATAGGGACACCTTTCTCTTCTTGGCCAGGGCTTTGAGCTCAGCCACAGTCATTGCTGTTAATTCTGATTTTTTCATCTCAACCCCCTTTCCGTAAACGTGATAGCCGTCCAAAGATAATTACCATAAGACTATAGCACAAAATACCGCATTTATCAAACCGAATATGCTTCCATGTTTTTGAAAAAATGAAAAAAAGAGCATACTGCGTGCCATGGACCTCGGTTGTCATCACGGAGCGGGCCCGGAAGGATCAATGCTGCACTCGATCTTACAAACGCGTCCTAGAGACCTCGCCCGGCAAGGTCGGCACGCACTCCGTCGCTCTTTACCGGATCTAGGCCAAGTAGTCCTGCAGGAACATCCCCTGAAGGTCACCGCCGCGAACACAGGTTCGAGACCGAAACATCATCGCGCACAGCGCAACCGATCAGCAGGAAGGCAACGGGTCTGCACCCCGCTTTTCATATTAAATAATTCTGAACCTAAAGCACCCGCTCCTCATCCAACGGACCCGGAACCGATATACGCGGAGTTAATACAGATACTTACCTGTCTTATCGCTCAGTTGCATCAAATTGCTCTTGACTTCTAAAGTTATAATCAATATATTGCATGGTAATTATAAAAATTATAATGAGTTTAGAATATACATTACCTCTATTTGTCTCATACGGCGTCACCACGACAAAAAACTAAAAAAAGGAGGTTCATGCATGAAGAGCTTCAGATTTATCACACTTCTCGCTTTCCTCGCGCTGACCTGCATGGTTTTTTTGACTGGTCAGAATACTCACGCGAAGGAAGCGAAGAAAGCAACAAGTATCGACGAACTGGCAAAGATGTACGACTCGACCGGATGCAAAGACTGTCATGAAGGCATCTACAAGGAGTGGGAGAAGTCGATCCATTCTCGTTCCATGTTTGGGACCGGCAGAACAGCGGCGACCATCAAGACCACGGTAGCGGTCGGACTCACCGGCTGGCAGTACTCGGGCGTGAAGAAACCGGAGGATGTCCAGGTAAAGCATCTTATGCTCTGCGCTAAATGTCACCTGCCGCAGCTTGCTGAGGCAACCGACGCAGTTGCCAAGGAGATCGTAAAGAACGCTTACGTCTACGCGGACCCGAAATCGACCGATGAGGCGAGAGACAAGGCAATCGAAAAGCTCTCCAAGGTGAACATAAACTGCCTTATCTGCCACCAGCGAAATGCCATAACCCACAAGTGGGCTGACGGGTTCCCGGCGAAAGACACCGTATATGGATTCAAGAACGGCGAGCACGCGGACCCGGCCCATCCGAAGATGAAGGAAAGCAAGATCATGGATGAGTCCATCCTCTGCGGCCAGTGTCACGGACTCGGACCGAACTTAGAGCTCGAAGAGCCGTCACAATGCGCCACACTTTACGGTTCTTATCTCTTCTCATATGTACCTGAAGGCGGGCATGAAAAGTGCCAGGATTGCCACATGAAGAAGAGCAAGCTCGGCCACAACATACAAAGTTATCGCGATACGGATATGGGCAAGGCCGCCGTGGACTTCAAGGTCGAAGCCTTTGGATATCAGTGGCGCGACGGTTCCAGGATGGTACCGCAGGCTTCTGTGAAAGTTGAGATGATCAACCGAGCCGGCCACGCCATCCCGGACGGCTGACCAACGCCCAACCGGCTGGTCCTGGAAGTGACCGCGAAAGACAGTAAAGGTAAAGAGGTGTTCAAACAGTCAAAAACCTATATGCCCATTCCCCAGCAGCTCGGCCGCGGCGACAAGATGGGCCGCGGACCTTACGAAAAGAGCGGCATACTGCGCGACACGAGTCTGCCGCCGAATCGTCTCGTCATCGAGAGCTTCGACATTCCCTTCCCCGCAGAGTTCACGAAGAAAGACGGGAAAAATGTAACGACGATTCTTGACTACGATATGAACGTTACCGTGGAACTAATGTACGAGCCTTTCGGCACCAACGATAGCGATACCTTCACGTGGCAGAAGGTAACGAAAAAGGTGAGCATCGAAAAAGGCGGCGTGTAAGGAACCAAATTACAATCACACCGTTCAACTGATGACATTGCAATGCCGGAGGGAGTCAATCTCCCACCGGCATTTTTTTGTCTCATCTCATGCTGACACCAGTGCGTTCCTCAGGTCCGACGCACGAAGTTTGCCCGGGAGAAACGGCCTCACTGTTTGTTGTATCGCAAGTAGCGGCCCTTGTTTATTTTCTTGACGCGATACATTGCCTCGTCTGCCCTGTTCAGGAGCGTCCCCGCGTCCTCGCCGTCCATGGGATAGACGCTGATGCCGATGCTCACACCAACCGAGCAACAGTGCCCTTTCAGGTCAAAAGGATCGGACAGGCTTGCAATGATCTTGCGAGCGACGAGCTCCGCTTCCTCCGGCATCGTGATCGTGCGGCAGATTCCGATAAACTCATCGCCGCCAATACGCGCGATCGGGTCTGATTCCCGCATGCTGGCTACCAACCTTTGCGACACCTCCTGAAGCAGTCGGTCGCCTGTCTCGTGACCGTAGGTATCATTAATGGGTTTAAAATCATCCATGTCGATATAGAGAAGCGCAAAAATATTCCGGTCTCGTTTTGCCTCGGCAAGGACCTGATGAATAAGGTCAAAGAACAGTATGCGATTGGGGAGCCCTGTAAGGGGGTCATGCAGTGCGAGATGCTCGATCCGCTGAGCTGCATGTTTCCGGTCGGAGATGTCACGGAAGATCATCTGCTCCGCAGGTTGCCCCTGGTACGAAAAACGCACACCGGCGACCTCCACCTCGACCACCGCGCCGTCGAGCCGCACATACTTCTCCTCGGTCCATGATATGAGATCCATGCTGTTTTCAAGCCGCTGCAGCCGCGATTTCTCGATTTCCCCGTAGTCCGGATGTACGACATCCAATCCGGACATGCCGATCAGCTGGCCGGCATGTGTTGCCCCGAGCAGTCTCATCCCGGCTGGATTGACGAATACAAATTTTCCCTCGACGTGAACGGAAATGCCGTCGGGTGATAGCTCGATCAGCCGCCGGTATCGTTCCTCGCTTTCCCGCACAGCCTCTTCAGCCATCCTCCGCTCGGTAATATCCCGCGTCACGAGAACGATCCGGGAGATGCGTCCGTCCGCGTCCCGGATGGGTGAGGATGACACTTCGTCGTACCGTCTGCCTCCGCTTGCGCCGCAGTGAATATGTTCGACCGTCATATGTCCGCCGGTTTTGATTGTTTCTAGAACCGGACAGATATCTTCAGGCTTCGCCAATATGTCTTGCCGACTATGCATTATCTCGTGGCACATCTTGCCGATGATTTCATCTCCATGCGCCCCGTGCCCGGCCACAAATGCGGCATTGGCCCTTACAATCTTGAATGTGTCCACATCGATGATTATAATTTCCTCATGCAGGCTGTCAAGCACGGTCTGAAGAAATTTACGCGACTGATCGAGGTCACGGGTCCGATCGCTGACCCGCCGTTCCAGCGACTCGCCGAGAAGAAAAAGATCCCGGGTCCGATCGCCGACCCGCCGTTCCAGCGACTCATTGAACAACCGGAGATTTTCCTCGGCCTGCCCGACTTTCCTGATCGTATCACGCGTGAGCTTGATCATCATGAAGACGAAGATCGCGCCGCCGAGGAAAACAGGAGCCGTGATCAGCTCCGTGGGGATGGAGAATCTGCTGACGAGAATGATGAAAAGGAGAACGTATCCGGCGAGGAAAAACTTCATGAGCTTCGTCATGAAGCGCCATCGACCCAAAAGTTCATCGGGAATGTGGCGCTTCATCTTTTGCCCGGCGATAATTGCGGAAAGCATGATAAAAGCACCGCATAAGACCACCAGACCCGCAGCACTATTTACATTCGCGTACGTATCCATCGAGTCTTTCTTCGTGCCTGACCGTAAAAATCGCCACTCAGCCTAAGGGCGTCTTGTTGTCGTATAAACTTTCAGATGGTCCATCTTGAAGTAAATCCAATTCATACAAAAAGAGATTGCAGATCATGTACTTATTCATTATACTGTGAAACAGAAGGCGATTACGGGTTCTGCGCAAGACCGCGGTTTCAACGGGCCGTTGGTCCAATGCACGTTGCCGTATATTTATTGAAAAGAAAAAGATCGGCAGAACATGAAAAAAATCCTCCTGATCGATGACGATGCGGCCTTCCTCAAGTTGCTCGAGGAATACGTGGAGAGGCGTTATCCCGGGCTTACTGTACTTACCTGCAATGATCCGATCAAGTGCCTCACCTCAATCACCGACGACCTTGATCTCGTGCTGGTCGATCTGGAAATGCCGGGCCTGGACGGCTCCAAGATCCTCTCCTATGCAGTCTCCAAAGGTTTGAGCAAGAACAGGATCATCATTCTTTCGGGACACGATGCCGACTACCTGCACGACCGGTTTCCGATGGGCAGCTGCCTGGCGGTTCTCAACAAATTCGAGGCCCAGCAGGAAAGTGCCCTGGATATGATCTTCAACTCTCTGCAGCAGAAAGACCAGACAGAAAAAAAAGTCTGATTTTTTCTGAAAAATGCCTGGGACGGTTACCGCAATATCCCCTTCACGATCACGTCCACCGCCTCTTCAGGCGAAAGACCGTGCGCCATGAGCGTTTCCATCTGTCGCTTGTCCACGCTGCCGATCGCTGCCTCGTGCGTCACCTTTGCCAGGGGATGGGTCACCTGAACGAGCGGATAGGCTTTTGCCACCGCCCTGTCCTTCACGATCTCCATGCAGTCCACGTGCCCCCGAGCCCCTGCGGCATTGCCTTCGGTAATTCCTCTGACCTCGGCGGTGGCCTCGTCTTCGATCGCGACCCTGGCCTTGATAAGCCCTCGCGCATTTTCTCCGTTCAGCACCACCTTTTCCTGAATTGCTATTTTATCATTTGCATGGCCGAAGACACGCGTTGTGAGTTCAACCACCGCATTTTCTCCCGCCTCGACAGAATAGTCGATCCCGAGCTTCCCGACCCTGCCCGTGGTGAGCGTAAAGTCAGTGAAATACCTGCCGTTCTTCTGGACCTTCACCGCAAGCTTCGGCATGACCTCGATTCCGCCGTGCAGACCGTGATAATGGGTCTCGGCATACCGCATCTCGGCGCCCTCTCCGATCTCCACCACGGCATCCATGAGGTGACGCACCTTCTCGGCATTCGGAAATATGCAGTGGGCAATGAAGGCTGCCGAAGAATCCTTTTCGAGCGTTATATCCATCTTGATCTCCTGCGTTCCCTTTTTGTGAAGCACGCCGAAGCAGAGGTGGACAGGCTTCCGAAGCTTAATGCTTTCATGCACACGAACTCGTGCGAAAATACCCCTGCGGGTCTCCCTGGCATCGACGTCGAGCCCTTCAACCTTCCGGGAGCTGAGGATGGTATGGCCGCTTGCGGCGAGGTGCGCCGTCCCGGCGTCCGCAAGCGCGCCCGTGTCCCCGCCTGCTTCGCCGAATGCCTTCATAAGGTCATCAAGTTCAGACATGGTTGCACTCCACTTTTGCGCAAGTCATGCACTTCTGCGTTTTATAATGTTCCGCAACCTTTTCCGGGCCACCGGAACAGATGATCTTCCCGTGGCATAGCTGTGACGCCTGATCAGCTATACCGGCGATCTCTTCACGGTGGGTGATGAGCAGTACCGCTGTGCCGTTCTTTTTGAATGCATTGATAACATGAATGACGTCCTGGATCGAGAGCATATCGATGCCGGAATCGGGCTCATCAAGGATCGCAAGCTTCGGGTTCAACGCAAGGACCGAGGCAAGTTCGATCCTCTTGCGTTCACCGCCGCTCAAGCACTTGTCGACCATCCTGTGCACATAGAGGTCCGGTGAAAGACCGACGAGCTGAAGGAGCGGTCCGGGATCGGTCTTCCTGTTTTTCATGGTGAGGTAATCTCCAACCGTGATCCCTTCGAACCTGACCGGCTCCTGCCACGCCATGGTGATCCCGAGTCTGGCGCGTTCGTGGATCGGGAGGGTGTTCACAATGGCGCCGGCCAGACGGATCTCACCTGATGATGGCTGATATCCCTCGCATCCCATGATAAGATAGGCAAGTGTGCTCTTACCCGTACCATTCGTGCCGAGGAGCGCATGGACCTTGCCGGATTCTATGGCGAGGGACAGCCCGGAGAGGATGGGCCTTCCCCCCTTCTCCGGTACAACACCATATTCGACGTTGTTGACCTCGAGAAGCGGCATGAGAATTCCTTCACTTTTTAACAAAACCTTTTTAACGACAGATAGTTCTGTTCTGAATGGACTTCTGTTTCTATTGTAGCAAAAATGTTGGTTACATAGCGGAGGAAGAATAGATCGGAAGGACAAACAAACGTGAACGGCAATGCACAAAAAAAACCGCTGTCCTGACGACCAGGACAGCGGTTTACATTATTTTATAGTTATAGGGCTCTGTTTAACAACTGCAGGATGAACCGCATGAACTCGGCTGCATTCCCGTAAGCACAAACCCCTGACCTTCCTGAAAATCGATATTCGTGCTCTTCAGCATCTCGTGCGCACGCTCCTCCAGGAAAACCTTAAGGCCCTGCATCTCAAGGGTCTTATCGCCAACCTGGGCGGCTTTGGCTATGTCCATAGCCAATGAGGGGCTTCAGCCGCCCGGTACGACGAATAACCTTACACCGTCGCCAGCAGATCCCTGCTTTTGAACGACTTCCTTAAACTTGTTCACTGCACCGTCTGTTAAATTTACCATTCTTCCTCCTTCATTGCCTGAGAGCCAAAGTCAGACAGTAATTTATGATGTTTTTTATATTACCTCTATATTCAAATATTCGCAACTCTTTTTTAACTATTAAATTCTTTTTTTTCTGACCAGTACCTTATCGAGTATGGCTTTGACAAATAAAGCATATTTATTCCAGGTTCTCCCTCGTACGGTAAAATAATGACGAAAAATCTATACAACTCTTATATTAATCGGTTGTTGTTCATACATGCCTTCCAGCCACGACCAGACATGTAATCCCCTCGTAAATATTCCGCTCAGATGTTCCTTTTGGGACGGATTTCTTGCCGTTATCCTGAACATCTATTTAGCTCGTTATATTGAGAAGTGTTGCCAATGTGTCACAGAGCGTCGTTACCGGTGCCATTGAAGTTAGTTTATCCTTTCGTTATATATAATACAGTGATCTTAATTCATCTTAAACAGGGGGGAGCATGTCATGAGAAAGATAAGAGTAGCAGCAATATGCATATTGTGTGGTTTGGCCGGTCTCTTTTATGTCCCGTCGATCCACGCGGGACCGCTCATCGAATTCGGTAAAGACTGCGGTCTCGTCGCTGAGATGAAGAAATACGGGTACCGATTTGATAAAATCTTCGATACAGTCTTTCTTGATCGTTCTCTTGTTAACTATATTAGTTTCCGGTCTTTTCATTTATCTCCTTTGTCGACGCCACTAGGATCGAGGACTGCCAAAACCGTGGTCACAGCAGTCCCCATGCCATCTTCGCGGCAATCGCATAGAGCACGACGCCGATGATCTTCTTCACCTGTCCGGCGTCGAGCTTCTTGTGCATGAGCCAGGAGCCGAGAATCGCCCCTGCTATCGAGCCTATTGCCGCGAATGTAAGAAGGTTCCAGTTGATGGACCCCAGTGCCGCGTGGCCGAAGAAGCCCGAAAGCGACGAGAAGACAACGATGAAGGCAGTCGTTGCCGATGCTTTTTTGGGGTCGATGCCGAGCCACACGAGAGCCGGAACAATGAAGTTTCCACCGCCGACTCCCAAGAGACCACCGAGATACCCAGCCCCGATGCCGAGGCCGATGCCGGTCTTGAGCTCCTTCCCGCCGTCTCCATGCCCCTCCGTTTTCTTCTTCGGTTTATAAAAAAGCATCATCGATGCCGCGAAGACGAGAAAGATCACGAAGAGCAGAATCAGAATGTTCTTCGGGAAGTATCGCGTTGAATATGCACCCAGAGGAGAAAAGACGATGGCAAGCACGATAATGGGCAAGGCCGTGCGGAAAAGGACGAGTTTGTAACGGATATAGTTGGCAGAGGCAAAGGTCATACTGATGGCGTTCAACAGCAAACCGATGGCCATGGCCTCGGTAAGCGGCACGCCGAGCCAGTAGAATGTGGGAATAACGATGAACGCCGATCCCACTCCCGCGATGGTGAGGACCGTGGTGAAGACAAAGACAAGGACGGCTGCGGCTAAATTGATGGTGAGCATGTTGGGCCCCTTTTATACCATGCCGTACTCGCGTATACGTGTTCACTGCAAAAAGGGCAAAGGGCGCCGAGAAAAAATCTCCTCCCGCGCAGGGGAAATTATCCCTTCCCCCGGCGATCTCTGCGGCAGATTCGGTTTGGTTCATAACGGGTACGACCGGTTTCGCTATTTCCCGGTTGCCGAACAAGGGATGCAGAGCATCCGTCCGTCAGGAGCCTTTGTCAATTTATCCGTGAATACCGCCTCCCCGCATTTTGCGCAGCGCTTGACCTCGAAGTTCGCCGATCCTTTCTTCAGGTCCTTGTGGAATACATCGCTGATATTCAGGAAATCAGCCTCGGGAAGCCCCAATACCCGATCGACAAGGGGGTCTGTAATCGCGGCGGGAATATCCTGAGGCGGCACACCCTTTTTCCTCTCCTGCACAAAGGGCGAATTGAGCGCCTTTTCGAAAAATTCGGGCTTCAGAGAGACACGGACCGCTCTCCCGGTTTTCGCGTCGACGAGCGTGAAGGCCATCTTACTGTAATAGAGCTTCTGGATGTTCGCTTTCCCGTAGGTGCAGCCCGTTGCGGTCATAAGCCCGTCAAGGAAACAGCCCGCGGCATGCCCTTTGCCGGTTTCCGATTCCATGAAGAGTTCCTTGTCCTGAGATCGTTCGACGCCGAGCGCCTTCATAGCGGCAAGGCCCGCTCTCAGGCCCATCGGCATGGCCGGGCACTTGTGTCCGTGAAACTTCATCGCAGTGTCAAAATATTCGTTAAATTCTTTCATGGCAAGCCTCCGTTGTGATGAGTTGGATTTACCTCAACTATTGAACTCCATAACCGCAGGCGAGTTACCAGCCGTTCCACCAGCAGTGGCAAATGACGGAGAAACGTTTTTTGGTCCTTACTTTTCTGTGTGGCATGTTCCGCTCCTTCGAGAGACGCAAATTCGCGCTCCAGGCCCCACGGGAAGTATTAGAGCGCCTTCTTTATTGAGAAGGCCCCCCGCAGCTGGTTAATCGAATAGCCGATGGCCTTGTCGTGCGGATACTCGTTCGTAAGTTGAGCCTTAACCTGCGGTGCGATCGTTTCCGGCGTGCCATGACATTTCAGGCAAACATCCTGGATCGGGATCGCCTTCATATACCGCATAAACTTGCCTTGAGGTTCAGTAACGATTTCAGCATATTCTATCGTTGCGGGATTTTCCTTTTCCATGCGAACCGCAAAATCGGCCAGAACCTTCTGTTCCCAGGCGTCCGGCGAGCCAAGCAGGGGATTTCGTGTCTTCAAGGAAACCCGCGTGACGCGCTGCCCGGTTTTGCGCGAAAGCTCCGAGGTAATTGCCGGGGCAAGGTCCTTGCACACTTTGATTGCCGCAGCCGGCCCATTTGCTCCCATTTCTTTCTGCAGGGCGCCACCAAGTCTGGCAGCCATTTCCTTGACGACAGTGCGGCTGTCTTCCTGAAATTTTGCAAGATCATCCGCCATAGCCGAACTCGCGCACAAGCCAATTACAAGGGTAACCGTGATCCATGTTTTTTTCATTTGCTTCGTCTCCTTTGTGTTTTTTTTATCGAACTCCTGAATCATGTCCAAGCGTTTTTTTCGCTACCAGTTTGTCACTCCCAGATAAAGCCCCGCTGCCGCAAGTATTGCGCCGCTAAGCCGTTTCGAGTACAGAGAAAAGTTCTTGATCCCTTTCGAGCTGACAATGCTCTCCGTCAGTCCGATGGAAAGCCCTGCAATAAAAATCAATGCGCAATGCCCCACAGCGTAGGCGAAGAGGAGCGAACCGCCGTACAGCATATCTCCCTGCGTGGAAACATAGGCGAGGATGACAGCCAGAACAGGCGTGGCGCAAGGAGATGACACTGTGCCGGTCAGGAGCCCGAGGAAGAACGCGCCCCACAATCCTTTGCTCTTGACCATCCGCGTCTTCTGAAAAGGAAGGGGAATCGAAATGATCCCCATAAGCTGGAGTCCCATTGCAACGGCGACGACTGCAAGCCCGATATAGAGCCACCTGCCCATGAAACCGAAGAATGCACCCATAACCGATGCAGCCGCGCCAAGAAGCGTAAACGTGATGGAGAGTCCGAGAATGAAGACCAACGAATAAAGAGCGGCCTTCCTTTTGTTTCCTTCCGAATACCCGCCCACGTATCCAATGATCAGCGGAATTGCCGCAAGCACGCAGGGGCTTGCCGCGGATATGATCCCGGCAACGAATACGGCGACGAACGCCAGTCCCCGCTGATTTTGGATGATATGCTGGACATTGTTGAAAACGGATTCCATAGCCGCTATCTGGCCTCGGTGAGTTTCTCGGCAAAATTGGGGGGCAGACCTCTTGCGATAATGGCCGTTGATGCTTTCATCACAAACCCTGCCTGCTCAGAACCGCGGCGATTTCATCATAAGCATAAAATCCGACATGCCGGAAAAACTCCTTCCCGGTTTTATCCAGGAACACCTGCGTCGGGATCATATGAACTCCAAACTGACGGCCTGTTTTATGGTCCTCACGAACGTCTATAAAGAGGACCTCAAGCTTGCCTTTGTACGTATCGCGCAGTTTCTGCATCACCGGCTTCATCTGCTCACAGGGGATGCACCCTACTGACCCGAGTTCCAGCATGACGACCTTGTTGTCCGCTTTAGCCTGGGCAAGCACGCTGTCGACGTCACTCGCCTGGCTTATGCCCGACAGGAACAGGCTGCCGGCCAGCATAATCAAAGATATTATCCTTAATTTCATTGCTGTTTCTCCTTTCTATTCGTCATAATTACTCCAACCCCTTTACTCTGCAATATTCAACGGAAAAGTATTTTTTCTGGAAATACAGCGCTACATTCACCAGTCCGATCAGGACGGGCACTTCGACAAGAGGACCTATGACCGCCGCAAAGGCGACCCCTGAATTGATGCCGAACACGGCAATAGCGACCGCGATCGCAAGTTCAAAATTGTTGCTTGCCGCGGTGAAGGAAAGTGTCGCGGTCTTCGGATAATCGGCCCCGATCTTTCTCCCGAGATAGAACGATACAAGGAACATGACCACAAAATAGATCAACAGCGGCACTGCAATGCGCAGCACATCGAGGGGAAGCTTGACAATGTAATTGCCCTTGAGCGAAAACATTACGATGATGGTGAATAACAGCGATATGAGGGTTATCGGGCTTATCCGGGGGATGAACACCGTCTCATACCAGTGGCGGTCCTTCAACTTGATGAGAGTGAAGCGGGTGATCATCCCGGCGATGAACGGGATGCCAAGATAGATGAATACGCTCTGCGCGATCTGCCCGATCGTCACCTTGACGACAACTCCTTTCAGTCCGAACCAGACCGGAAGCACGGTAATGAAGATATAGGCGTATACGGAAAAGAACAGGACCTGGAAGATAGAGTTGAATGCTACAAGGCCGGCGGCATATTCCGGATCGCCGCAGGCAAGGTCGTTCCAGACGATCACCATGGCAATGCACCGGGCAAGGCCGATCATGATGAGACCCACCATGTATTCCGGATAGGCCCGGAGAAAGATGATCGCAAGTGCGAACATGAGGATTGGCCCTATGACCCAGTTCTGAACGAGCGAGAGGCCAAGGACCTTCTTGTTCCTGAATACCTCGCCCAGCTCTTCATATTTGACCTTTGCAAGCGGCGGGTACATCATCAGGATAAGACCGATGGCGATGGGAATGTTGGTAGTCCCGGCCTGAAAGCTGTTGATGAAGGCTTCAGTGCCCTGAATGAAATAGCCAAGACCCACCCCGAAGGCCATCGCAGCAAAGATCCAGAGCGTAAGGAAACGGTCGACAAATGATAGTTTTTTGACTGCCTTTTCCGCCATGGTCAATTCCCCTTTGTCTTGACCTCGAATATGAACTGCTCAACTCTTGCCCTGATCTCGTCCCTCGCCCGCCGAAACTCCGTCATGATCTTCTTCTCACCGCCCCTAGTCCCGACCGGATCATTGATCGGCCAGTGGAGCCGCAGTATATTCGGAGGCGTCCGGGGACAGGCTTCTTCGGCGTTGCCGCAGAGCGTGATGACGGCGTCCATGGTCATCAGGAGTTTCTCGTCGATCGTCTTGGACCTCTGTCCTGATATATCAATCCCGATCTCTTTCATCACGGCGATCGTGCGAGGGTGAACGCCTGCTGCAATGAGCCCCGCGCTGAATGGTTCAATGACGCCCTTGCCGAACTCCCGCGCAAATCCTTCAGCCATCTGGCTCCGGCATGCATTGCCGGTGCAAAGGAACATTACTTTCTTCATCGTTTATCCCCCGCAACAGTTCGGCTTGTCGCGCAAACCGGCGACCTTTGCCTTTGTGTCCTTGATCTTCAGAAACACGTCAAGCCGTTTCCTGTCTTTCTGTACAGCGTCCTGGGGCGCCTTCTCGATAACCGCGAGGACCAAAAATCGTTTGAACATATCCGACGTATCGAGACGATAGTGGATCCATCTGCCCTGTTTCCGGTCTCTGATGAGCCCCGCTTCTTTTAGCGCATTCAAGTGAAAAGAGACCTTTGGCTGGACCATATCGAGCGCCGCCGTAATGTCGCAAACACACAGTTCGCCCTGCTCGAGAAGTTTTATTATTCTAAGCCGGGTCTCGTCGGAAAGTGCCTTGAATATGTTTGTAAGTTCGTGCATGTTTTTTTCGATACCGGGGTGACTCATTCTGGAGAGCACTCAGCTATTGCCTGTCCACCGATTCACCCTTGATGAGTTCCTTCACTTTATCCAGACTCGGCAGCGGCTTGCCTGAGTGCTTGATCTTTCCATTCACGATAAGTCCTGGTGTGGACAAGATGCCGTGCATCGCGATCTGGCCTATGTCGGTGATCTTCATGACCGTGGCGTCAACACCAAGTTCCTTCACTGCTGTTTTAGCCAGTTCCTCCATCTTAAAGCAGTTTGCGCATCCGGGACCAAGAACCTTGATTTCCATTTTCTTCCTCCTAAAGAATTGCGTTGAACAGATACCCCACTCCGATAATCGTAACCGTCATGATCGAGATGAACACGGCCAGAAGATTGACCTTCAACACCTTCCGCAGAATGATCATTTCAGGAAGAGACAAGGCCGTTACCGCCATCATGAAGGCCAGAACGGTACCCATGCTCATGCCTTTTTCCATAAGCGCGTATACAATGGGAATCACGCCTGCGGCATTGGAATAGAGCGGCACACCGAGGGCAACAGCGACCGGAACGCCGAACGGATTCTGCGGACCTGCATACCGTACCAGAAAGTCTTCAGGTACATACCCGTGAATGAACCCTCCTATGCCGATGGCAACCATTACGTAGATCCAGACCTTTTTCAGGATATCCGTCGTATTCTCCCGAGCATACACAATCCGGTCCTTGAATTTTTGTTTTGCAATGTCGACGGCGGCACCCAGGGACTTGATCGTATAGACATACTCCTCGACCCATTTTTCAAGTTTCAGTTTTCCGATGATCATGCCCGCGATGATCGCGACAAGGAGGCCGGTCCCCATATAGATGAGCGCGATCTTCCAGCCAAAGAGCCCCCACAGGAGCACAACAGCAACTTCATTCACCATTGGGGAAGAGATGAGGAATGAGAACGTGACGCCCAGGGGAACTCCCGACTCAACAAACCCGATAAAGAGCGGGACGGCAGAGCAGGAACAGAACGGCGTGACGATGCCCAGAAGTGCGGCGAGAATATTACCGATAAACTCCCGTTTATGCGAAAGGATCTTCTTCGTCCGCTCCGGAGGAAAGTAGGACCGGATGATGGAGACAATGAAGATAATGACGGAAAGGAGCAGAAAGATCTTTATTGTGTCGTATATGAAGAATTCTAACGCACCCGACAGCCGTGTGCCCTGCGCCATCCCAAACAGGTCATACACCGTATACTGCGCAAAAGCCTGTAACATTCCCCCACCTCATATCAATTTATTTTTATATGATAACGGGGGAAGATGGAAATGTCAAGTTGAATTTCACTGCTTCGTCTGGTCCATCAGGTTTGTGATCCCGTCGGTCATGAAGACCTTGCCCTGCTCGTCCACGATGATGGCCTCCGCGCCGAACTTCCGCACGATCTTCATGCCCTCCTCGGGGCCAAGGATGAAAGGAACCTTGCTCAAGGGGTCGATGATCGCCCCCTTGTTACCGACAAGGGTCACCGATATGACCCCTTTCGACGGCTTCCCCGTCCGGGGGTCGATAATGTGATGGTAGCGCTTATGTTCCCTGATGACGAACCGCTCATAATCACCCGACGTGGAAATATATTTGTCGCTGAGATCCAGGACGGCAAGCGTCTTGTCATGCTCCCTCGGATGCTGCACGCCGATCCTCCAGGGCGATCCGTCCTCCCGGTGCCCCAATACCCAGATATCGCCCGCAACCGCAATAACTGCGTTCTTGATGCCCCGTTTTCTGAAGAGCTCAGCGACCCGGTCTGCCATATATCCCTTCATGCCGCCGAAATCCATGATCATGCCGGGCTTTTTTAGAAAGATCGTCGACGCCTTCCTGTCAATTGCGACATTCTTATAGTTCACGAGAGGTTTGATCCTCGCGATTTCAATGTCCGTCGGGATCTTCCCCTCCTTGAGCCGCATCTGCCACAGGACAACGAGTGGACCGATGGTCACGTCAAAGACGCCGCCTGAAACCCTTGATATTTCGGCTGCCTGTTCAACGACCTCGATCATCTCCGGTGATACCTTCACGGGAGTCTTCCCCGCAGCAAGGTTTACCTTCGTGATCTCGCTCGTGTCCTTGTAGAGCGACATCATGGCATCGAGCCGCCGCAACTCCGCCATCCCCGCGTCTATGGCCGCTTCGCCCACATCGATCGAGGGGGCGGTGACGGTGATCGTGATATCCGTGCCCATGATCGCCTCGGTCTTCTGGACGGTCCTGGTCCTGGCGCACCCGCCGAAAAGCGCAATCGCCATAAGTACAAGAATAAACGAACGCTTCATATGATCTCTGTTCTCCTTATCAGGGGATCGTGGCGCATGAGGGATTGTGCTCATCGGCAATAAGGGGGATGATGGCTCTCTGCTATACCTTGCCGGCCTTTTTCTTGATAAGCAGGTTCCTCGCAGCGGACCGCACCGCCTCAGGGACATTGCGGCTCGTTTCGAGAATGCCGAGTTCCCGGACCGACAGACGGGGGATAAACCCGAGCGAGATGCCGACCGGGGTCTTGGGATTGCTTACGAGCGCGGAGGCGATCGTGGGCTTTCTGGTCCATTCGGCATTGGTCCCGATCTTGCGGATAACATCCTCGCTCAGGTTCGTTGACTTGGCGAAGAACTCGATCTCTCCGATGGTGATCCTCGGATTTGCCAGCACCCCCAGCGCAATTATCTTGCTCGACTCCCGGATCAGATAGCTGCGAGCCTCCTTGGCTCCGGACATGGATAGTTTTATTTTCTGCGACATGGTCATTCTCTGGATCTGCTGCATGACGTTCAGTTTTTTCTTTTCCGACCCCTGTCCTTGTTTTTCCTCCAGTGCGGCGTCCCCAAACACCACCTCCATGACGCGAGTGCTCGCAATGAAGCTTTTGATCTCATCCGAGGATGTCAGGGCAATGAAGGCGAGCGTGTTCTCATCCAGGTTCGGACAGCGGACAAGATCGCGCATTACCTCCTCATCATCGCAATAAGCCTGAGCAATGCGGTCAAGGATATGAGCAGGCGTGCGAACATCGAGGAGCATGGCTCTGACGGAGATCGGTGAACAGTATTCAATATCCAGAGGAAGCTGCCGCCGGAACCTTTTTGCGAGTATGATTTTCCACTGGCTATATTCGTCCATCAGCCGCCTCTGTCAATCAAGGACCCGGATTCTTCCACGCCGAAAGAAGATTTTATCGCTCCGACCGTTGCCCTCTTTCAGCACCGACCTTGTCCGGGCAAGGCCCCCGTAACAACAGCAAAAGCGTTTCCCGCGGTCCCTTAAACGACTTTATAGCCCGCATCGACCACTGCGATAGAAAGCTTTTCCGGCGTGATCTTGGTCTCGTCATAGGTCACTACGGCCTCGCCCTTCTGCAGGTCTACCCGGGCGTCCTGCACGCCGGGAACAGCCTTGAGCGCCTTTGCCACCCGCATCACGCAGTGATTGCAGGTCATGCCCTGGATCTTGAGTGTTGAAGTTGTCATGCGTTCCTCCTTCGGTAAAAAAATCACTCCTGGTGCGTGAAACATAATACACGAATCAGGCGGTTCAATAAAGTTTTTTTGCGCATCCGGTGTCGTTTATTTAAGTCCGAATTTTTCCATCCGGTAGATGAGCGTCGGCCGGGTGATCCCGAGATATTCAGCTGCGCGGGTCTGATTCCCCTTGTGTTTATCAAGCGCTTTGATGATAAGGCTTTTTTCCAGGTCTTCGAGCGATATCCCCTGTTCCGGCAAATTCAGGATAATGTCCTCCACACCGCGTTTTTCCTTCTTCAGCTTCTCCGGCAACTCATCCTGCGTTACGAGCGCTCCCCGCTTGAGCACCGAGGCCCGTTCGATCACGTTCTCAAGCTCGCGCACATTGCCGGGCCAGCGGTACGCTGTGAGCACCGAGAGCGCCCCGGCATCAATGCGGACGTCGGCATCTTTGTTGAACTTTTTCAGGAAATGGGCGGCCAGCAAGGGGATATCTTCTTTCCGCTCGCGCAGCGGCGGGATGAAGAGGGTTATAACGTTCAAGCGATAGTACAGGTCCTCTCGAAATGCACCCTCCCTCACCGCCCGATCGATGTCCTTGTTCGTTGCCGCGATCACGCGCACATCCACGGAGACGGGTTTCCCTCCGCCCACACGGTCGACCTCCCGCTCCTGCAGCGCCCGCAGGATCTTGGCCTGCAGGTCAATGCGCAGGTCTCCGATCTCGTCGAGGAACAGCGTACCTCCGTCGGCCAGCTCGAATTTTCCTTCCTTGTCCTTTATGGCGCCGGTGAAGGCGCCTCTCACATGGCCGAAGAGCTCGCTTTCGATCAGGGCTTCGGGGATCGCCGCGCAGTTCACGGCAACAAAGGGTCCCTCAGCCCGCCCGCTGTTGAAATGCACCCCCCGGGCAAGCAGTTCCTTGCCCGTACCGCTCTCGCCCGTGATCATCAGGCTCGCATCGCTTACGGCCACGCGCCCCGCCAGGTCCAGGACTTCCTTCATCTTCTCGCTGCTGCCGATGATGCTCTCGAAGCGATAACGGTCCGTGACCTCGGCCCGGAGTTCCACGTTCTCCTTCTCGAGTCGCCGCATCCTGATGGCCTTCTGGAGCGTGAGCCGGAGTTCGTCGCGGCTCACCGGCTTGGTAACATAATCGAAGGCCCCCCGCTTCATGGCCTCCACAGCGCTCTCGATCGTGCCGTATGCCGTGATGACGATCACGGGGATATGGGCGTCACGCTGGCGGACCCTGGCCAGGACCTCCATTCCGCTCATCCCCGGCATGGTAATGTCGGTGATCACCGCATCGAAGCTGTCTTTTTCGAACAATCGCAGCCCGTCCTCCCCGCTTGCCGCGGTCCGGACCGTGTGACCCGCCTCTGTCAGGCTGAACTCCATGACCCTGCGCAGGCTGTCGTCATCGTCTATGAGGAGAATGGATGATTTTTTCATGCGTAATTCGTTGTCCACGGGTAACGGTGACGAGGCCCTTTTCGTATGCCAGTTGCGTCGTTCGTGTTCTGGCTAACCGTCCCATGACCTCCGATACGGGCTTCGTTTCCGCTTAGCGCGAAACCATTGCTTTAGACCGGTATCGTTACCCTGAACGTCGTTCCCTTCCCCGGTTCGCTCGCGACATTGATCGTCCCGCGGTGGTTCTCGATGATCCGGTAGGTGATCGCAAGACCGAGACCCGTGCCGTTCTTCTTGGTCGTAAAAAACGGACTGAAGAGCTTTTTCCTGTTTTTTTCACTGATCCCGACGCCCGTGTCCGCGATCGTTATCTCGACGGCATCGCCATGAAGCCTGCTCCCGATGGTCAGGACACCGCCGCCGTCCATTGCCTGGATCGCGTTCAGGACCAGGTTCAGGAACGCCTGCCGGAGCAGGCCGACGTCGAGGCCGCGCTTCCCGATCGCGGGATCGAGCGATTTTTCAACCTTCACCCCCGCCTTCCTCGCCTCCTGCGCCGTAAGCGTGAGCACGGACTCGATGGCTTCATTCAGGTCAGCCTGCTGGAGATCGGGCTGCTTGGGCCGTGCGAACCCGAGGAACTCCTGCACAATATGGTTCAGCCGGTCTGTTTCTTTGAGCAGTATCTGGATGAACTCGTACCTGGCGTCCTCCGGCCTGTAATCGTCCTTCAGGATCTCAACCGCACCCTTGATAGCGCCCAGCGGGTTCCGGATCTCATGGGCCATGCCGGCGGAGAGTTCGCCGAGGGCGGACAAACGGTCGGCGCGCCTCAAATGCTCCTCCGTCTGAAAGAGGATGTCCGTCTGCTCCCGAAGCTTGCGGTGGGACTCATCGAGCCGCAGGAGCGCCCCTTCATACCGCATGCGCTGGTTTCGCTCCATCTGGCTCAATACTCCTGTAACGCCGCCGATCAGAAGAAAGAGGAACAGCTCCACGTAGTTGTAGACTTCCAGAAAGGGGTCATGCCAGTGCAGGAAGAGGTGCGGCGAAAACAGGACCGCAGATGCGATGGAAACACTTGCCCCACCCTTGATGCCATACCAATAGGCCCCGAGGATGATCGGCACGATATACATATGCCCGAGAAGACTGTGCAGCAATCCCGCCTGAGCGCCGCCCACAAGGTAGTGAATGAGGGTGATTAACGCAAGCAATACACCGAGCACATATGCCCTGAGGCCTTTAATTTTCCAGAAGCGTGTCCTATCCATGCGAAGTCATTTGGCAAGCAGAAATCCAGACAGTGAAATTCTCAACAAAAAAAATAAAACTGACTATGGGTTGCCTCCCCCTGATAAGGTAAATTAATCTAACTGAATAGCCCCTGTTTGTCAAGAAATGACTATGCGGTTGGCTGCGCTGCAAGAACGCACAACTCGTTGATTGTTTTGTCAATTTAACGTACTTACGACAGGTTGCCCTCTTGAATTGCCGCCCCTGGGCAGCATCACACGGGGGAGAAATGCTTCCCCTGGCTATTAGAGGGTATAAGAAAATAGCCGATATCATGATTCTACTTGACAATGTCTACGTTGTCTGGTAAATATTAAGGATACATTTTAATTCAGGAAAGGAGGTGAATATCAATGAAAAAGATCATCGCGCTTTTCACAGCAGTGGCATTTGCACTGACCCTCGGCGTAGCGTTCGCAGAGGAGATGGCACCGGCAGCAGCTCCTACGAAGACCGAGAAGAAAACGGCAACCAAGAAGGCAGCACACAAGAAGAAGGTAGCCAAGAAGAAGGCAGCCAAGTTAAAGGCAGCCGAGAAGAAGGAAGCAGCTGAGATGAAGGCATCCGAGAAGATGGAAGCAACCGAGAAGAAGGAAGCAGCAGAGATGAGAGCAACCGAGAAGAAGGAAGAAGCAGCTCCGGCAGCAAAGTAGTTCCCCTATACCGCTAATTCATTATACAGAGCGGAGAAAAGCTTTAATGTCAGTACATGTAACTTTAAGCAGGCGGTTTAAACCGCCTGCTTTTTTGTCTTCTACGGACCTCGAAAAATCTTTCCGGCGTTGACCGGTCAATCCCACCACAAGAACAGTTTCTTCGTTTTCTGAATTTCTTTCGCGAGTTCGGCTATGCTTCCCGGTCCCTGGTCCACGGCATCGGGGCAGAAATCACGCACCTCCTCTGCAAAGGCATTCAGGTCCTTCGGCAATATCCTGAACTCGATTTCCACCCAATTGCCGTCCGCCCCGAGAATTTCAAAGGGGGAGTCTATCTCCCACTCTTTCAAGCGATCGATCACGTCCTGATTCGATATGTCATATTCATTCCCGTCCGTATGCATGATCCGCAGGATGTCGTACTGGTCCGTGCCCTTGAGGATCCCGATCTTATCGATCTTGAGCCCCTCGTTCATCTCCACCACAAAGGCCATATACTTGAGGGGGAAAAGTTTCTTCCGAAGCGAGGAAAGGATGTGATCCGTCCTGTCCTCCGGCACTGAGATGGTTATGCCGGGAACGATGATCTGGTAGCTGTCTTCATCGAAGCCGATCAGCCGTCCGATGCGGTCCTGACTCTCTTCCTTCGCCATGAGAAGGACCTGTCGATCAAACTTGATGCTCTTTGCAAGTTCTTCCGCTGCAGGGGAGAGGGTCGCCTTCGTGATCGTCGCCCTGCTTACCACGCCGGCCGCGGCGCTCCTGGTCATACCGCTGGAGAGACTATGCTTCGTTCTGCTCGTTATACTGCCCGTCACCCTGCTGAGAGGGCTGTTCGTCATGCCGCTGATAAGGCTGCCGGTGATGCTGCTGGTGACGCTGCTCATGACGCTGCCGGTGCCGGTGCTCGTGACGCTGCTGGTGACGTTGCTCATGACGCTGCCGGTGCCGGTGCTTATCACCCGGTTTTCCGCTCCCATGAGCAGAAGCGCAATTCCGGCAAAGGCCAGCAGGGACGAAAATCGTCGGGATAAGTACTGCATACGGTGTGCTCCTCTCTGCAAGGAAATCGTTTCGGGAAGGGAAGACATATAATGACGAGAGCTGCCTGTAAAATGAATGGATTATTTTATCACAGAAGACCGGTTGAAAACAACAAAATATGTTGCCGTCAAGCCCCTCTCTCCGAACTGGTCATATGTTCTTCGACGGGCAGAGGTCGACAAGGACGCATACCGCATGGTCGGCCTTTTTCGCCTGGCAGACCTTTCTGCCGTGGAATATCAGCAGGTGCGACAAATGCCCCCATTCTTCTTTCGGAGTGATCGCGATCAGGTCCTTTTCGATCTTCACCGGGTCGTCGTGCTTCGTCAGACCGAGGCGATAGGCAAGCCGCTTCACGTGGGTGTCCACGGCGATTCCTTCATTGATACCAAAGGCGCTCGACAGCACGATGTTGGCCGTTTTTCGTGCCACCCCCGGCAGCGAGACAAGCTCTTCCATGGTCTGCGGGACCTTGCCTCCGAATTTTTCGATAAGCATCTTTGCGGTTTTATTGATGTTCTTCGCCTTATTGTTAAAAAAATTCACGGACCGGATGTCCTGGGCCAGCTTTTCCGGCGTGGTCTTCGCAACATCCTGCACTGACCGGTATTTTTTAAACAGCTCTTCGGTCACCCTGTTCACGAGCACATCCGTGGTCTGGGCCGAGAGGATCGTGGCAACAAGCAGTTCGAACGGAGTGGAGTAATGAAGCGCGGTCTGCGGCGTTCCGGCATACTTTTTTTTAAGCCTCCGGATGATCTCTGCGATGTTTTTTTTGTTCTGAGTATTCATGGTCACCTGAACGCCGGCATTTTCGGGCCTTTTGCAGTCGCATATTATTGGAACGGTGTGATCAGAAAGCCCCACAAACGCTGATACTTCTCTTCCCTGAAGGTTGGCAGACCCAGAGTAATGGTCCGTGTCTCCTCGCGCACCCTGAACGTGCCGCCAAGCCGGTCCCACAACGAGAGGAAACTGGTATAGTTCGATTTTTTTTCATCCGGATCCACCGAGTGGTGCACCCGGTGCATGTTCGGCGTCACGATGAGTACGCGGAGCAGGCGGTCCCCTGTTTCCGGCAAGGCAAGATTGCTGTGATGGAACAGGGTCGAGATGTTCAGCATGACCTCAAAAAGCACCAACTCGCCAAAATTCATCCCGATCAGGACAAGAACGGGAAGGCGTATGAACGAGGAAAGGACCAGTTCTCCGGGATGAAAACGGAGCGCCGTGGTCGTGTCCATCTCGATGTCCGAATGGTGAGCCCGATGAAACCGCCAGAAAAAAGAGAACTCGTGGTTCGCCATATGCCAATAATACATCCAGATATCGAAGAGAAGGAACACAACGATCATGTGTGCCGCACGGGGAAGTTCCACCAAGCTCATGAGACCAAGCGAATGCGCCTTACCCCAACTGATCACCTGCATCGTGATGCCGGCCAGCAAAAAACGCGTCAGGAGACCGTTCAGGACCGCGGTCAGCACATGGGGCATTCCATGTCTGATCCTCAGCCTGCGTCCCTGCAGGTGAGGAATAAACCCTTCCATCGTAAAAATAAGGACAAGGACTGATATGATAATGATCGGCTTGGTTTCCATAGTGTCTATTTAAAAATGCTCTTCCGATGCTGTTCGAGAAAAGACCGGGTCCTCGATATTTCCGGTGCCGGACCCGTGATTTGAGACATGAGCGTCTTCAGGTCCTCCACCGTATCGACATCCGTCAATTCCGGCAAGACGTAGACCTTCAATGATGCGTCATGCAGCTTGTCCATCGTCTCGCGAAAAACGGTTTTTGTGCTCCATACCATACCATGAAAGATACCCGGCTCAAATGATTTTTTTCTAAAGCCGATCAGGTAATAGCCGCCGTCGTCTGCCGGACCGATGACCGCGTCATGCGTCAAAAGCGCCGCAAAAGCCTCTTCTATCACATCGGCCGTCAATCCCGGGATATCGCTCCCGATCAGGAGCGCATTGTCCGCGTCCCCGGTAAAAGCACGCTCGAAAGCCGTCTTCATGCGGTCACCAAGGTCTTCGCCGGACTGAGGGACCAAGGGATGGTCATTCCCGAGCCATTCGACAACTTGATCCTGCGCGCCGGACGGGGTGAAACAGACCTGGAACGGAAAACCTCCCCTCGTCAGCATATCGATCGTATCCAGCACCATCTTCTCGTAAAGATGAAGGACGAGGTCTTCATCCATGCATTGCGCAAGCCGGGATTTCACTTTGCCTTTTTCCGGAAGTTTAACGAACAGGATAACACTGCGATTGTCATTCATCGTATCTATCGGAAGACCTCAATATATTCCATAAAGGATATCGAATGTTCACCGGTATTGTCGGAATCATTCATGATCGCGATCCGCGCGCGGATCGGCGGTTTACGTCCAAAGGCCTTTTGATAGTCATCGACGATATTGATCTCCTGATCCTGCCACGTGCCCACATTCTTCGGGCCTTTCTGCAGGAGGACCATCATCGCCCGGTCCGTGAAGGGGCTGACAAGGATCGACGCGGGCTCTTCCTTGCTTGCCCAGACATAGCTCAGACTGCTCTCGGGCGGATACTCACCGTACAACTTCTTCGCAATCCCGTATTCGATCTTCTCGAACGTCCCCGCTCTGTCCGGATCGTACTCGAACATGACATATACGCGCATGGGATAATCGTCCCCTGACTTTGTCCTGGCATCACCCTTTGCATAGACATTGTTCACCTTCCAGCGCCATTTCACGCGGGGATAGTCGTACACGGTGAATGAATCCTTATACACGATCGCCGATGCCGAGTCCTGGCTTTCCGCCTTGAGGTAATGACGTTCACCGTCTCTTTGAATTGTATAAACCGAGTGCTTTTTTATCTTTGGGAAATAAAAGGGCTTCCAGTTGTCCAGTGTGGCAAAATCCTCGCGGAAAAGGACCGACCTCTCCAGCGTATGGGCGACTGGAACCAGAAAAAGGGTCAGAAGAAGCGCAAACAGCCATGACCTCACAGGGGGAAGGCTTTTCATCATTTTTGTCATTCGAGTGAATTCGTGGCGGCAATTTTTCAAGATTTATACCATTTTGCGAGCTGTTCGGGCGACATGCCGAGCACGTACGAAATCTGCAGCAGCCAGTTCCTGAGCGTACAGTTCAGGACGCCTTCCTGCTCGTACCTGCGCACCGAGGTCCGCACCTTTACCGGTATGATACAGATATTGTCCGACCGCTTCCTGATACGCCTCATCAGTTCCACATCTTCCATGATCGGGATATCCCGGTATCCGCCGACCTTCTCAAAAATTTCACGCCGGATAAAGATGGCCTGGTCGCCGAATGGTATCTTTGTCAGTCGTGTCCGGAGAAAAACATACGCCTCGGTGATCTTGAAAATCCTTCGCTTCGAATCGAAACCAAGATCGAACGCTCCGCCGGCAAAACGTTTGTCGTTCATCGTTGACCGGATCAAGTCAAATGCGTTCGACGGCAGGTGGGTGTCAGCATGGAGAAACAGGAGAACCTCGCCGGTTGCGAGCGCTGCTCCGTGGTTCATCTGCCTGGCCCGACCCCTTTCAGAAACCGCCGTGCGCACGCCGTCATCCTTGATCGTGCCGACGGTGCTTCCCCCGGGATCGCCGTCGACCACGATGATCTCCACCCTGCCGGCGGCATCAAGTCCACGAATATGATCAACGGTCTCACTGATGCTCCCGGCCTCGTTCAATACGGGAATGATGATCGAGAGTGCGGGTATGCGGTCCATCACCTGCTCACTTTCCCAACGCCTTCCATCTCGCCCGGATATCCTCAATCCGTTTCCGGTTGACCCCGAGATCGGAATGTCCGACGCGTGCTGCTGATCGGACTTGGATGAGCTTTGTGTTTTCATCGAACCAGAACTCCACATCATCGACGAACCGGAAGATCGCGCTGGTGAACTCCGCGTGAATATAAGTGCCCGTATCCGTGATGATGCGGGACCTCTTCATGCTGAGAATGATCTTCTTGATCCCGTCGTGCGCCTCGGCGACCGAGCCAACGAACGATAGCGGCTCGACAGCATGCTCCCGATCAGCGCTTTGGCTCGACACGCAGTTGGGCGAGGAGGGGCAAGGTGCAAGTTTGCCGTCTTTGATCCCGAGGTTGGCAGGCCGCACCCCGGTACAACCGATGATCAACAGGCTCAGCATTGCGATCGACAACAGTATGCGCTCCGTTCCCGCATCCATAAGGCACCTCCCGGTATAATGTCGTAATGATGATATTATACACGATTTTTCCATTCTCACCTCATGCATCGGTTGCTGTGTTGATGAAGTATGCTCCTCTGCGGTCTGCGCCTCATTACTATATTATTCCATTGACAAGACGGGCCCTTACAAGGTATTATGCCCAGCTTGAAAAGAACCCAAACTGCGTTCCACGAAAAATCCCGTCACCAAGAACTTCTTCGTGCTCATCGTGGTAAAAAAAGGTTCATTCGTAAAAAGTTGAAACCCAATGTACAACCACTGAGACACGGAGACACGGAGCAAGGCCGGGAAACGTGGGGGATTTTAAAAACCTCGGGGTCCTTCTATTTTCCCTGATAAATCAGAGCATCACAAAAGACGCTACTCTTAACACTCCGTAGTAAAATAACATCAGTCCTCTGTGCCTCCGCGTCTCCGTGGTGAGAAAAGCCTTTTCAATTAAAATACAAAAGAACTTAAAAAAGGATAAAAGGAATGATAAAAAGAACCGACCTTCGCAACATAGCCATCATCGCCCACGTTGACCATGGCAAGACGACCCTTGTGGACACCCTCCTGCGCCAGAGCGGGACCTTCCGCGACAATGAGCGCATCCAGGAACGGGTGATGGACAACATCGACCTCGAACGCGAGCGCGGGATCACCATCATGGCCAAGAACACGTCTCTCCATTACAACGGCGTGAAGATCAATATCGTGGACACGCCCGGCCATGCGGACTTCGGCGGCGAGGTGGAGCGCACCCTCAAGATGGTGGATGGCGTTCTGCTGCTCGTGGACGCCTCGGAAGGGCCGTTGCCCCAGACCCGCTTCGTGCTCAAGAAGGCGCTCGAGCTCGGGTTGCCGCCGATCCTCGTCATCAACAAGATAGACCGTCCGGACGCCCGTATCGCCGAAGTGGTGGATGAGGTTTACGACCTGTTCATCGACCTCGACGCAAACGATTCCCAGCTCGACTTCCCTGTTGTGTATACAAACGCGCGTGACGGCGTCGCCAAACTGAAGATGGAGGATGAGGGAAAGAATCTCAAACCGCTCTTTGATCTTATCGTGAACACCGTACCGCAGGCGGAAGGCGACGAGACCGCGCCGCTCCAGCTCCTGGTCATGAACATCATTTACAATGATTATGTCGGACGTCTGGCCATCGGAAAGATCTTCGCCGGCACCGCAAGGGTGGCCGATCCCATCGGGGTGATCACCCAGAACAATGGCATGGTCAAGACCAAGATCACGTCGCTCTTTTCGTTTGAGGGCCTGAAGCGCGTGGACACTCCCAGCGCGACGGTCGGCGATATCGTTGCCCTGGCCGGCATTGAAGGCGTGAACATCGGAGATACGATCACAGACCCCGAGAACCCCAAGCCCCTGCCGCGCATTGCCGTGGACGAGCCCACGATCTCGATGATCTTCTCGATCAACAACTCACCCTTTGCAGGCAAGGAAGGCAAGTTCGTCACCTCCCGCCATTTGAAAGAACGGCTTGAGAAGGAACTCCTGTACAATGTCGCGATCAAGGTAGAACCGGGTGACGCAACCGACTCCTTCAAGGTCCTGGGACGAGGAGAACTGCAGCTTGCGATCCTGATCGAGATGATGCGGCGGGAAGGCTATGAGCTCTCGGTTTCCCAGCCCGAGACCATTACCAAGATCCGCGATGGAAAGACCTTCGAGCCCATGGAAAACCTGGTCATCGATTGCCCTGACGAGTTCATAGGCGTGGTGACCCAGAAGCTCGGCTCTCGCAAGGGTCGCATGACCAAGATGGCGAACAACGGGCATGGACGGGTCAGACTCGAGTTCCGCATCCCTGCGCGCGGCCTCATCGGCTTCCGGTCGGAATTCTTGACCGACACGCGCGGCACCGGCCTCCTGAACCACCTTTTTGACGGATACGAACCCTGGCAGGGCCCGATCGCCAAGCGCTCCACCGGAGCGCTCGTGGCCGACCGGGCGGGAAAGACCACGACCTATGCCCTCTACCATATCCAGCCCCGCGGCGAGCTCTTCATCAATGAAAGCACGGCGGTATATGAAGGCATGATCGTGGGGGAGAACTCCCGCGAGACCGACATGGACGTGAACGTGATCAAGGAAAAGAAACTCACGAACATGCGCGCTTCGGGCGCTGACGAAGCGCTTCGGCTTGTGCCCCACCGGCTGCTGTCTCTTGAACAGTCACTCGAGTTCATCAAGGAAGACGAACTCGTGGAAGTAACGCCACATTCCATCCGGCTTCGGAAGAAGGTCCTTGACCAGAATAAAAGGCCGAAGAACAGGGAAAAGAGCGAGTAAACTTTTACAGTACTTGACTAAGAAAAGGGGTCATCTCATCGATGACCCCTTTTTTGCCCTCAACCGCACTGTGCTGACTTTGCTCAGTTCAACGTGAGGAATTTGCGGAGCTATAAACATCGAACTGCAAAAAAGACGGGGCAGCCTTTCAGCTCCCCCGTTGTGTGTGGCTCCCACCTGGTTGTAGGTTACTTCATCCCGTCAGCGATAGACTTGTCGATCGACCACTTGCCGCCGCCCCTGATCATCAGGGCGATCCCGATAGCAATGACGAGCAGATGGTACTCGAAGCCCTCGCCTACGGGTTTACCCTCGCTTGTCATTGCACCGAACCAATTCATAAAAAACCCGTTATGCCAGTGAATCATGTATACGGCAACGATCATGTTGACGGTGATGCCGAAGGCTGCGACACGGGTCAGAAGCCCCGTGATCAGTCCGAGCCATCCGAGCCCTTCCGCCATGATGGCCAGAAAGGCGAACACCGCGGGAATGCCGAGTTTGCCGGTAAAGAATCCCATGGTCCCTTCAAAGCCATATCCTCCGAACATGGTTGTCAGTTTTTGCATGCCATGCGGGAAAAACACAATCCCAAGCATGACACGGAGCACCAGCAGCGCCACATCATCGTTCGTTTGCATAAGTTTCTTAAACATAGCCGCCCTCTTTTGATTCAAAACCGCTCACTTACATTTCGCCGCGCCATTGATACGAATCAGTCGACCTTTGCATGGGTTCCGTCGCAATAGGGGGCCTTTTTCGTACGCTGGCACGTACACAACACGACCTTCTTTTTTGCGTCCAGTACAAACTCTACCGGCACAAAGGTCGTCCCCTTGTGTGAACCGTCGCAAAACGGCACTTTGTTTGACTTACCGCAGCTGCACCAATAGTACGTCCCCGGCTCCAACTCCATTATCATAGGCAATTTTTTGTTCATTGCTTCCTCCTTTGTATGTATCATAGAGTATAGCACTATTTTTTATATCATTTTGTCAAGTCCGGGTGAAGTAAAAAGGAAGGAGCAGGCAATCTCGAGAAGTGATAGCGGGTGCGATTATTTATCCTGGAAAAACACCGAGACGCTGTCGAAGCGGGTCAGCATATGCTGAAATCGAATAAAAAAACTCTTTTCCTGTTTAACCGGCACCAGAGAAAAAATCCGCTGTTATCCGGATCTTATCAGTGAAAACCCGTGTTAAAAAAATCGTTTGTCAGGTTTCTATGAACTGCAGGCCGGAGCGGTAAAAGTTGTCATCTTCTTTTCTGGTCCAGCAGACCGCAGCTGTCCGGGAATCGACCGGGAGGGTGGTCTTGATGGTGATCTGTTGCCCTTTGGGGAGAAGTTCGAATAAATACATGCCAAGGCCGGTTGAACTGAGGTTGTTGGCAACAGCTTTATGAACTACCGCCTCCTTGTCCTCTGGAGGCCCCAAGACATACTCGATCGTTGCAGGGTAATCATAACGTGTATCTTTTCTCGTCCTGGTATACGACATGTCTCTCCATGATGATCCGGAATCATCGGCTGCAGTAATGGGTTTAATAATAAGCTGACGCACCTTGCTTGTCAATACACCTTTAATGTCAGGACCTGTAACAGCCGGGGCTTCGACGTGGGCGACTCGACTGAACGCGCCGAAGCCTCCGGGTAAAACAGACTTCCCTTTTTCATAACATTCTTGACTCTATCTCGTTATTCCTCTCTTTACATTTGAAATGATCTGCGGTATCTTTCCCAGGGAAGCGGCCGGAAATCGAAGCTCCCTGCAATCCCGCCGTTTCCGGGCGAGAGGAATCTCGATTCTCAAGGTAGGAACATAAGCTATTCGCTCCCTGAGCCCGCGTCAAGCATGCGGGGAATGCCCTCACTCCGGAACTCATGGCCAACTGTTTTTTAAGGATGTATGACATCACTGCAAAAGGGAACGATCATGACCGATGACATTCAGGAAATACTCATCGACGATCAGGCGATCGCTGAAAAGGTCCGGGAAATTGCAGCCCGAATATCGGCGGACTATGCGGGCAAGGAGCTGGTACTGATCTGCATCCTGAAGGGCGCCGCTGTTTTCACCGCAGACCTTATGCGGCACCTTACCCTTCCCGTCACCGTGGAATTTGTACAGGCAGCGAGCTACGGCGCTTCAACAACCCGATCGAAAAAAATAGTCGTCGAGACGGTTGGAGAGATCGACATTTCGGGTAAGCATGCGCTCCTTGTCGATACGATCATCGACACCGGGGAGACAATGGCCTGTCTGTTCAATGAGTTTGCGGGACGAGGTCCGGCCAGCCTCAAGGCGGTCACCCTGCTGGATAAAAGATCGCGCCGGACTGCGAAAGTCTCAATCCTGTGCTGTGGTTTCGAGATCCCTGACAAGTTCGTGGTGGGATACGGCATGGACTACGGAGAAAAGCATAGAAATCTGCCCTGCATCGCGGCGATCAAGACGACCGGTAAAACGATTCCCTGATATCCTTTGCGGAGACGGACCTCCGCTCCCCCGTCGGTCGTTCCTTTACCATTCCCTTCTATTCCTCCACAACCAGCAGTTCTGCTGCGGCCTGCTGGACCTCATCCATCCTGTCATAGGCGGCGATTAACACATCGGCGTCCCTGAAGTGGTCGAGAAGATAAGGGCTGTCGAAGGAGATCACGATCGATTTCCCCTTTTCCGACTTGACCGTCTTTAAAAATTTAACCGCCATGTCCCTGAGTTTGTCGTCAATACCTGAATGCCCCTTCGCAGCGGATATCCTCGAATAGATCGCCAAGACCACGAACTCCGAGGCCCGGATTCCGTCAAGCACCAGGGATTCCGGTATTTCTGACCCGCTGGTCATGACCATGGCAAGGATGTGTTTGCATCGCGCCCTCATCGCGTGGACAAAGACATCGCCTGACCCCCTGTTGTTGTCGTCATCGAGAATAAAGCATGCAACTCCTCCATCATGAGGCAGGGGGAACATCTTTTTGTCTCCGGAGACGATGCGGAGGGCCTTTTGCCCGATCTTCCGTGCAATAAGCCGGTGCTTCGGATAATCGATCCGGACGGCCTTCTGTGCGGTCTTGTCGAAGAGACCGAGGCGTGTTTTTGCTGCCGTGATCCGTTCAACTGACTCGCTGATCCGCTGGCTGGTCAACCTTCCCTGATTCACGGCGGACACAACCGCATCAATGGTCGCCGTCGCGTCGCGCGGGTGAAGCAAAATATCGATCCCGGCTTCCACGGCGCGTACGGCGATCTCATCCGAAGAGCAGTTGCGTGCGAGTGCGCCCATGTCAAGAGCGTCGGATACGATCAGCCCCTCGAATTCCATGCCTTCCCGAAGGAGCGCGGTGATCGTCTTCTTCGAGAAGGTCGTCGGGTTCTCCGGGTCCAGCGCCGGCACGAGCAGGTGAGCCACCATGACCATGCCCACCCCGTCCTTTACGGCCTTGCGGAACGGCGGGAGCTCAACGCGGTTCAGCCGGGTCCGCGCGGCGCGGATCACCGGCAGCACGGAATGTGAGTCCTGGTCCGTGTCCCCGTGGCCCGGGAAATGCTTGGCGCAAGCCAGAAGTTCCAGCCTGCCCCGCGTCCCGCGTGACTTCTGAAGCCGCGTGATATATCGAGAACCGAACCATTCAACGATCTCGGGTTCATCGCCGAAGGCCCTGGTGCAGATGATGGGGTTATCAGGATTGTTGTTTACGTCAACGACGGGAGAAAAAACGGCATGAATTCCCGCGGCGCGCGTCTCGGTCCGCACAATATCGAGCATGGTGTCGAGCAGTTCAACGTCTTTTTTCACGCGGCGGTTAATTGCCGACGACACAGCGCGCTGGTTGGGAAAGATCGTCCCTCCGCTAAGCTGCTGGCCGAGGCCGCGCTCCACATCGGACGAGATCAGAAGCGGGGTCCCGGCAAGGCCCTGGAGTTCCTGCAGGTACCGCGGGGTATGCTCGACCGCCCCCCCAAAAAGGATAAATCCGCCGATGCCGGCCTCAACAAGGACCTTGATCTGGTCAAGGTATCGGGCGTCCTCGAGTCTCGCGCCTTCGAGCCGGGGCATGACCATCTGAGCGACTTCTCGCCTGAGTGAAGTACTTTGCATGGTGGTTATTCTCGCATTTTTCGCGGACGTATTGCAAGCATTTTGTTGTTTGCGCCTCACGCGGTAATTTATTCCCGCTTCACTCTTTTCTTCACGCATGGTATACTATGCGTCGTTTCACGCGTATCCCTGACCCGGACAGGCGGTATATCCGAGGGACGATGGACGACCGTTCGCTTCGCTCGCTAAGACGAGGGACACCTCCTTAACCGCTTTTGCTTCTCCCGTCCCTCATCTTCGTCCGTCGTGAGCGCGGCACGCCCTGCTTGCAAGGAGTCCTTGTTTGAAAAAGCTCAGCTACGAGAATGGCGTCTACCGGACAGGCCCCGTCCGCATAACCTTCATGGCAAAGGCATTGACCTCGCTCTTGTTTTATACCCGGCTCTTCTCCATCGTTGTCCGGGGAAGCGGCCAGGCAAAGCGCGGCAGATACGGCACTCCCGAATGGTGCGAAGACAGCCTCGCCACCTTCCGTGCACTTGAGGAAGTCGGGGTGAAGTTCGAGATCACCGGCATCGACGCCTTCACCGCCGTCGAGGGCCCGTGCGTGTTCATTGCCAATCACATGAGCACGCTCGAAACATTCATCCTCCCGACGATCATTGCCTCCTTCAAGGACGCGACCTTCGTCGTCAAACAAAGCCTGGTCGACTACCCGGTCTTCAAATACATCATGCGCTCGCGGGACCCCATAACCGTGGGCCGAACGAATCCCCGCGACGATCTGAGAGCCGTGCTGGAGGGCGGGGCCGAACGATTGAAGGCAGGAAGATCCGTCGTTATTTTCCCCCAGACGACCCGGACGCCCGTCTTTGACCCGGCGCAGTTCAACACCATAGGGATAAAGCTTGCGAAGAAGGCCGGGGTGCCGGTGGTCCCGATCGCGCTCACGACCAGCGCCTGGGGCAATGGCAGGTTCCTCAAAGACTACGGCAGGATCGACCCTTCGAAGAAGGCTCGCTTCGCCTTCGGCAAACCGCTCTGGATCAGGGACCGCGGGACTGAAGAACACCAGGAGATCATCGATTTTATTACGGGGAAACTGAAGGAATGGGAGGCCGAGGAGCAGGCGGGAAAAGCATAAAAGAGATTTTGAACATCAACGCGCCTGGTGAGTATTTCACAAGGCTAAAACGGTAGTTGGCCGCATAAGGCACACCCTGTATTCGCGCGGACTCGCCAACGGGGAGGAATTACAAAAACATCGGCATTTGATCTCTTTTGTCGAATAAAGCCCGGCCCGGGAAGTCGGGTGGATCTTGCATCATGAACGTTTCAACGGGTTTGGTGAGCTGAACTCAGCTCAGGAAGAGCTTCATGTCGGACCGCAATTTACAGGGCACGCCTTTGCAGTTTTCTTCTCGTCTTCGGGTAAATGGCACTTTTTATATTTCTTCCCGCTGCCGCACCAGCAGTCGTCGTTCCTGCCCGGCCTCTGAGCAGGCACGCTTTCCTCCTTGCCCTTCAACAAATTCAGTGCGCGATCAAACAGTCCCATGGTTCCTCCGGCATCAATGTGATGCCGTGTATATTACCAAATCGATGTGCAATTTACTATGGGAAAATCCAACCGACTCCGATGTTCCCCCTCTTTTCAGGGTGCCAGGGTCTTCTCGATACGCCGGTCCGGGATGAGCCACATCACCGCAACGAGAACGTACAACGCGCAGGCGAACCACGGGTTCACAAAGGCCAGGGGAATCGAAATAAGATAGATCACGACCGACACCTTGCCCTTAAAATCCCTGCCAACCGCGCTCGCGAGGATGGAATCCCCCCGTGAAGCGCGATGAGGACCCGGGTAAGGATGAAGTAGGCGATCGCGGCAAACAGCAGCACCACGCCATAACACGCGACGGGCCATGAGGCAAAGTTGTTCTCGCCCATCCAGCCCGTGACAAAGGGTATCAGCGACAGCCAGAACAACAGGTGCAGATTGGCCCATAGGGAGCGGCCATCGACGTGCTTGATCGCCTGGAGAAGATGATGGTGGTTGCTCCAGTAGATGCCGAGAAACAGAAAGCTGAGCACATAGGACAGGAACACCGGGATCAGCGGAAGCAGCGCAGCCGGGTCAGCTGTACGCGGCACTTTCAATTCAAGCACCATGATGGTGATAAGGATCGCGATCACGCCATCGCTGAACGCTTCCATCCGTCCCTTGCTCATGTTAAATCCCCCTTTTCAATTCCTTCGCGACGATGGTGAGTGCGACACCGCCGAGGATCAGGATAGACGCGATCACCAGCCTGAACGTGAACGCCTCGGCCAGGAAGATAACCCCTCCGAATGCGGTGAGGAGCGGCACCGGGAGTTGCACCGTGGCGGCGCGGGTCGCTGAAAGGCCCCGAAGGGCAGTGTACCAGATGACGTACCCGATCGCGGAGGCAAGCGATCCGGACAGGATCGCGAGCAGAATGCCCTTTTGCTGGAGATGAACTCCCTGAAGGCTGGCAGCCAGGACCGCGAGGCTGAAAGGTACGGCCCTGATGAAGTTTCCCGCTGTCTGGAAAATCGGGTCCTTTACCCCGCGGCCCCGCAACGAATAGAAGCCCCAGGCAATGCCGGCCAGTGTCATGAGGAACGCGCCGTGGGGCGAAGGCGCCGCTATCCCGGGAAATACGAGGTAGACCAGGCCCGCAAACGCGATCGCCAGGCCCGCCCACTGAAGCGGATGAGGACGCTCGCCGGCCAGGAGCCCGGAGATGATCATCGTGGCCTGGACAGCACCGAAAAGGATGAGAGCCCCCGTCCCTGCGCTCAAACTAAGATAGGCAAAGGAGAATGCGACCGCGTACAAAAAGAGCTGAAATCCGCCGATCCAGCTGCCGGCGGCGAGGGTATGAGTGCCGCCGCTCAAAAAGAGAGTCAGCATCGCAAGAGTAATTGCGCCGGAAGCCAGCCGGATGGCAGTGAAGCTTGCAGCATCGATGGCATGCGCCCCGAGGGCCATGCGGCAAAGGATGGAATTAGTGGCGAATGCCGCCATGGCGACAGCGGTCAGAAGCCAGATCCGTAAAGGTCGATTGCTTCCCTCAAAAGGAGGGTTGGTTGATGACTGTTCCATGCGTTCTCTTATAACAGGTACGAAAAAGGCATGATCGGCGGCCAGGCCAAAGGGGATCGTTGGCGGACGTATTCGACTCGCAGAAAGCTTAATGAGCCGAAGTTAAACAAGTTGCTTCTGTTGCTGCATCCATGCGTCTATATCATGCTCCGCAAGGGGACGGGCCAGGAGGAAACCTTGACAAAAGCCGCACTCCATTTTCCGAATATTGGATAATTGATGGTCCATCTCCACACCCTCGGCTATCACGTCCACCTTCAGGCTGTTCGCCAGGGAAATGATAGAGGTAATGATCTCCTTATTGGAGCCGTCAGCGGTAAGTTTGCTGATAAAGCTGCGGTCTATCTTGAGTGCATTGATCGGGAAGCGATGAAGATAGCTGAGCGAAGAATGTCCCGTTCCAAAATCATCGATATGAATCTGTATCCCCATCTCTCGCAGCACGTTCATTGTCTCCACGGCGGCATCGACGTTCTCCATGATCATGCTCTCGGTGATTTCCAATGCGATGCTGTGCGGATCAACTTCCGTCTCTACCAGAAACCCCGAAAGCATGCTTACCAGATCCTGATGAGCGAATTGTTTGCTCGAAATATTGATGCTCATCGTCAGGGGAGGCTGATGAGGATAGTGGACCTGGAGCCTTTTCAGCTCACGACACGCTTCGTGAAGTATCCATTCCCCGATTTGATTGATAAGCCCGTTCTCTTCGGCAAGCGGGATGAACTCCAGGGGGTAGATGAGGCCGCGCGTCGGATGATTCCAGCGGACGAGAGCCTCAAAGCCCGTTAATTGCTGCACTTTCAGATCGATAATAGGTTGGTAGTAGAGAATGAGCTCCTTGCGGTCAACAGCGCCCCGTAGATCCGTCTCCAACTGCATCCGGTTCAGAATGTTGGCGTGCATCTCGGCATCGAAAACCTCGTAGGAGGCGTTCCCGCGGTCTTTCGCCTCGTACATTGCAATGTCAGCGTCTCGCAGGGGCTGCTCCGGCCGTTCATACCAGTCTGTGTCTATTGCGATCCCTATACTCAGGGAGGGATAAATATCATTTCCTTTGATACTGAGCGGGGTTGACAAGCTCCTCTTTGCCCGATCTGCAACTTCTATCGCATGAGCAGGATCGCCTATATTCTCCAGAAGAATTGCGAATTCGTCCCCTCCCAGGCGAGCTACCGTATCGCCGGGGCGAACGCAGTCAATGAGCTTGCGGCCGACCATGACGAGGACCTGATCCCCGATGAGATGACCAAGGCTGTCATTGATTACCTTGAACCGGTCTATATCGCAGAAGAGCACGGCGTAGAAGGGAGTGCCGGCACGTCGCTGAGATGTGGTGATGGCATGCTGGAGCCTGTCCATAAAAAGGGTCCGGTTGGGCAGGCCGGTCAGCGCATCGTGGAAAAGATCATGGGTGAGCTTCTCTTCGATCCTTTTCCTCTCGGCAACTTCATCTTCAAGTTTCGCATAACTGTTCTTCAATGATATGCTCATGGCATTGATATGGGACGCGAGCTCGCCCAACTCGGTCTTGTCCTGGTAGTCAACGGTATGTCCCGCGTCGCCCGAGGCGATCATTCGAGTCGCCTTGACGAGTGTATTGACGGGCTGAGCTATCCCCTTTATAAGATTCCCGGCAGCGACAATGACGGCGATCAAAGTTACCGTCACGGTCCCCGCGATCATGGACCAAACCCACTCGGTCCCGCTATCGAGGCCCTGCGCCGCGCTTCTGATATACAGGGCTACGACAGCGGAACCAAGGGTGGAGATGATAAAAAGGGCCGTGAGAGAAACAAAAATCTTCCGCTTCATAAGGCAGCAATTCCTCAAAAATTCTCAGTTTCTCTGCCGGACCCGGCATGGTCAGAAAAATCATCCGGACAGGGACAAGGACTTTATCTTTATCAGAGATGATACATGGTACATTTGAGTATGGTGACTGTATGGGCTAATGCTTGCCTAAACATTTCACACGATATATTATCTTTCAAGCCCCGACCTCATTTGGTTCTTGGAATAGTCTTCAGGTTTCCAGCCTTTGATGGTCTTTTGAGACCGCATTGCGTTCCCTTGCAGCCGCACAGTGGATGCCAGTTCTTGAACCCGTAGTAGTAAGCAATGGCGGCATAGATATAGATCGCCGCAGCGATGGCGAAAATGCTCAGAATGATCGTCATACCTCATCCTCTGAGGAGCATCGCAGATCAGATGCGGGTATCATGATTGAACTGCTCCTCTTAGCTTATACGGCAGCTGCATCGAATTGGCTGCTTTAACAGCCCCGCCCGGATTTCGCTCACCGCACTGTTTTAGGTTACCCTTCGCTAATATCTGGTCCCATAAAAAGAATAGTTCGCCGTGTACGCGCAGCCCGAAAATAACATCGTCGTGAGCACAGCACATGCCATTGCCCTTATTGAGCGTTTTTTCATAGGTATACTCCATGATATCTGATGTGTGTGCAATCTTTTTCATAACGGAGGAAAAATGAGTTGTTTCTGTAAGCCAGAGTAAAACAATTATCGGCGAATGTCAACGATTTCAGTCACCCTGCGAGCATTATTAGCCTGCCCTTGAATTCGCCCGGGTGGCGGAGGTACAATATATGTAGAAAAAGTTTTATCAGCAAGGAGGTAGAACTATGGTAACCGTAGGGTTGTACGTACATTTGGAAGCAAAGCCGGGAAAAGAGGCCGAGGTAGAGCGTTTTATCAAGAGCGGTCTTCAAATCGTCATGGATGAGCCGGCCACATGTGCCTGGTTCGGGATCCGATTGGGTCCGTCAACATTCGGCATCTTCGATGCCTTCCCGGATGAGCAAGGCCGGCAGGCGCATCTCTCGGGCAAGGTTGCAGCCGCTTTGATGGCGAAGGCCCCCGAACTCCTGGCGAAACCGCCCGTTATTGAAAAAGTCGAGGTACTTGCGGCCAAGCTCCCCGAGGCCATTCTCTCGAAAGTGAGAAAGGCTGCCTGAGTCAGAATGTCATAGAGACGTCGCTGCGCCGGTTGCGCAGTGTTTGTAACCACGGCCGGAGAAAGCTGTTCTCCGGCCTTTTTTTGGCGTCGCCTGCATCATTTTTTCAACCTGCAAACCTGCTATACTATTACAAACGAAATAAGTATTGTTGATGAATTCGCAAGAAGTCAAGATTTGCCACAAAAGTCGCAAAGAGCACTTAAATAAGACTTTAAACGCTGAAGATCTTTTCTGTGCCTTATGCGCATTTTGTGGCTAAAGAACTTTTTACGAATCTATCATTGCTACATTCCTGCGGGATCCCCTCTCCCCCCCTCTTCCCGCTGGAGAGATGACGAAGGTGAGGGGCGGTCTGTTATAAAGCCCTTCGCGACTACAGGAGGTTCACCAATGTCTGAAAAAAACAGAAAGATCCGCAAAGTGTTCAAAAGCAGGCCCACGATCGAGGGTGCAGGGGTCCATCTGAGGCGCGTCTTCGGAAACAGCGAGGTCCCGCTCTTTGATCCGTTCCTGCTGCTCGACGATTTTCGCAATACGGACCCCTATCAATACATCAAGGGCTTTCCCTGGCACCCCCATCGCGGCATCGAGACGATCACCTATGTTTTGCAGGGAGACGTCGAGCACGGCGACAGCATGGGGAACAAGGGTGTCATCACGTCGGGCGACACGCAGTGGATGACCGCGGGAAGCGGCATCATTCACCAGGAAATGCCCAAGGGAGACGACGGAGGCGTGATGGAGGGTTTTCAACTCTGGGCGAATCTGCCGAGGTCGCGCAAGATGATGGATCCCCGGTACCGTGACATCAAAAGCTCGCAGGTGCCGGAGGTGGTGATGAAGAGCGGCGCCACGGTCAAGGTCATCTGCGGGACCGTGGAGGGAAAGAGGGGCCCGGTCAGGGACATCGTCATCGATCCCGAATATCTCGACGTCACGATGCCTGCCCGTACCGAGTTCGTCCACAAGACAACGCGCGGCCACACGGTCTTCGCGTACGTGATCAAGGGAAAGGGCGTCTTCTGCAACGAAAAGAACCCCTACGCCTACGATGCCCTGGGCGTGAACTATTTCGACATGGAGCGCGATCCCTACATCCACAATGGAACGGCTGTGCTTTTCGATGACGGGGACCAGGTCATGGTCGCGGCGCAGGACGAACCGGTGCGCTTTCTGCTCATATCGGGCAAGCCCATTGGCGAGCCCGTGGCGTGGTACGGCCCGATCGTGATGAACACGGAAGAGGAGCTGCGAGTTGCATTTGAAGAGTACCAGGACGGAACGTTCATCAAATCCGGCAGCAGCAGATCCTGAGAGACGACCAGGAGCTGTACTGGTTCCGATGCGGTAACTGTTGTCAGTGGGATTCGTGCCGGGGACATTCGGATCGCTGGTCTGGCGGTCACACTGCGCGTCGTCAGCCGCGCGTTCGTTCCGTCAGGAGATCACGGGGTCTTTAATGTAGTTCGCCGATTTTTAAACAAAAGGACCCCGACGCCGACAGAGATCATTACTGCACTCAGCATCTGTCCCATCGTGAAAATGCCGAGGATAAATCCGATTTGCGGGTCCGGCTCTCTAAAGAACTCCGCAATGACCCTGAAGACCCCGTATAAAATAAGGAAAAGAGAAGTGATTGTACCTGCCTTGTAATTCTTATCCTTAATAAACCAGAGAAGGGCAAAGAGGGTGACGCCTTCAAGAAGAAACTCATAGAGCTGCGACGGGTGCCTCGGAAGAGGTCCGCCCGCCGGGAACACCATACCCCACGGCACATCGGTGATTCTGCCGTAAAGCTCTCCATTGATGAAGTTCCCCAATCTGCCCAATCCGAGACCGATGGGGGCTGTCACCATAACAAGATCGGCAAGCACCCAAACATCATATTTCTTTTTCACTGAAAATATCACTCCGGCAACTACGGCGCCGATCAACCCGCCGTGAAACGACATGCCTCCGTGCCAGACTGCGAATATTTCTGCCGGATTTTTGAGATACTCACTGAAATTATAAAACAGGACATAGCCAAGCCTTGCTCCCAGAACAAGACCTATTATAAGAAATGAATACAGGGAATCGATGTCATCTGTTTTTATCGCCAGCTTCTTTTTCTTAATCTGGTATTTGACAAGGATATAGGAGGCGCTAAACCCGAGAAGGTACATGACACCATACCACCTCACGGACAAGGGGCCGAGCTTGATCATGACAGGGTCTATGTGCGGAAATGGGATCATAGCATTATTTGGCGCGAAAAGAAGACGGGCTGCGTCTCCGGCTCCTCAATAGCTGTACCTGAGTCCAATGCTGTAAATGTTGTCAGTGGTGTTCGTGCCGGGTACATTCGAATCGCTGACCTGGTGGTCATATTGCGCGTCGAGAAACCATTTTCTCATGAGTTCCCATTCAAGCCCCAGAGAGATCGTCTGGGCCGTTACTTTGAAGTCCGAGGGTTGGTCAAAGATGCGGACAAGGTAATTATAGCCAAGAAGAACGGTAGCCGGCGGCGCAACCAGGTATCCGGCCCAGATGCTCGCGGCATTGCCCTGATAGGTAAAGAACGGGGAATCGGCGGAATTCTTCTCATAATCGTAGCTTTCCTTCAGCCAGAAAGACGGCGCAAACCGCTCCTTGAACAGCAGGTTCGCTCCATAAGCCGAGCTGTTGCGCTGCGAATCATTATATCCTTTGATCGCGCCGTTGATCGCCAGTCTTGCGGTGACAATATCGCCCAGGCCTTTGTTGATACCGGTGCTCAAGCTTCCTATCGTGGAATCGAATTGAGTAAAAGAACTGTAGGAGGTATGCTGCACACCACCTGCAAAAAAAAGCCAGGTATCATCCGCGATCCGCGTGGTACTCCCGAGGTTCGCGAAGAGGTTGATGGAGGTATCGCTGTTCGATTGTGAGCTCGACCCGAGATATTGCGGTGTTTGGCCGCCCATGCCGGTCATGCTCATGGCGCTCATCATCCCGGGACCCGGTGCAGTCGTCACGCCCGCTGTCCCGCCTCGCTTGTCGGATAAAAGGCCGATGACATTGTCTTCATATATTCCCTTTACCTCAACATTATAAAAAATGCCCGCCTGAGCGGCCGGTACCAATCCGAGATACATGAAGAGCGCTAAACAGATACTGCTTGCGTAAATTACGAACCGATGAGTATGCATGCGTTCTTTCTCCCTGTACTGTCTTCACTGATCCTGATTTTCGCCAAGTTGGAACAGTTCATCCGGGTGGCACGGCGAATATCAAGGCATCCGGCAGGCTGTAAATGAAATTCTATTTGACCCTGAAATGAACTTCACCTCTTCTTGCATCACATCCTTCCGCCCCGGCCTCCCATGCCTCCCATGCCCGAGCCGCTGCCGCCCATGCCGCCGGAGCCCTGACCGTCCATCATACCTCCTCCCGGCTGCTCATGCATGTTGCGCATATCTCCCCGCTCCATATGGGATTCCATACCGGAAACAATCTCGTCCATGGAACGGTTCTTCCTGAGCCCTTCGACCATGTAGCGCTCCATGGTCTCCAGGTCTTGCCCGGAATAGCCCCGATCGATCGCGGAATGGACCATCCGCGACGCTTGTTCCGCATGCATCCCGTTGCCGACAAACACCGTCATCGTGTCTACAGCCCGGTCAAAGAGCACGATCGAACCCTTCTGTTCCCGCACTTTCTCACCCGTGCGCATGATGGCGTCAGAAGGGATGGATTTTTCAAGCGCCCTCGCCACGGTCTCGACCGCGTCGTCCGATCGACCGGAGTGAGTGGGTTTCACTCCTCTGCTTTCGATCTTCTCCACCATCGGTCTGGCTGTCGCGAGATGATTGGAAAGCCTCTGTGTCACTCCCGAGATCCGCTCTGCCGGAACCCCTTTGGCCAGCCCCTGCTCGATCCGGTCAAGGACAAGCCGCGTCGGCAAGTGCTGCTCCCTCACCCTGGTCGCGGTTTCGAGAAAGCCTTCTATGGTTGAACCGGGTACGCCCTGTTTCAGTCCGCGGGTGATGATGATCGACACGTCTTCAGCCGGAATGCCTGAGGTCACCGCGTGATCGGCCTTCGTGAGAATTCCCGCCTTCGCTTCCTTCGTGAGCGATGATTGTTCGACGGTGACCCGTGCCTCATCGAGATGTCTTGAGCCCGCCTCGTCAGCACCGGCCCGCAGCCCGAACGTCAGCGTCATCAATCCGACGAGCGCAGGCAAAGCGACCATTTTTGTTATTTTGTTCATGGTCCGTCCCCTCTTGTTCATATGGCTACCCTCAATACGGAATTCTTATGTCCGAAGCCGTCATCATCGTACGATTGCGCATTCGGGTCAGGGACCCAGACCTTGCCGTCAACGACGAACATATAGGAATAAGCCCCGGGCTTCAAGGGGATAGTGATGGTCCATAAGCCGTTATTCCCCTTCTTGAGGATGTTCGAATCGACTTTCCATTTATTAAAGGTGCCCGCCACCGCTACCTGCCTTGCCTGAGGCGCGGACAAGGTCATGGTTACGGTGACCAGTTGATCCTGCGCAGGAACAGCCGCGGTATCAACAGGCCTGTTCTGGACCCGGACCACCTGGGTGAGCACAAGGGCGACAAGCCCGACGGTCGCGAGCGCAGTGGCCATGTTCCATCTCAGCGCCCTGCCCTTGAAGAAAAAATTCCAGGCCCGCCGTCCGAGAGGCGCCTTTCTGGGCGGCAGCCTTCTCATGACCTCGGCCGTAAAGAAGGCCGGGGCCGGCATCCGTTCGCTCTTTTCCACCGTGCGAAGCGCACGGGCGATGTCATCAAACTCTTCCCTGAGGAGCGGGTCCGCCTGGACCTGGGCCTTCATCTCCAGTTGTTCATCGGGAGCAGCGTCGCCATCGAGGATCTTATGAATAAGATCCCTGTTCAGTTCGTTCTTGTTATTCATACCCTGTCCCCCATTTCCTGCAGGAGTTCTTTGAGCATTTCCCGTCCGCGATGCGCCCGCACTTTCAGCGCGTTGACGCTGACGCCGAGGATGTCCGAGATCTCGCGATAGTCCAATTCCTCGATGTGCTTGAGCACGATCACTTCCCGGTACTCATCGGGAAGCGAGTTCAGCGCTTTCTGGACCACGTCGCCTGTCTGCCGAGATGACGCGGTTTGTTCCGGTGTTCGTTCCCTGGATGGCACAATATCACTGATCTCATCCACCTGCACCGTGTCCCGCTCGGCCCTCAGGTGGTCCTTGCACTTGTTCACCACGATCCGGTAGAGCCAGGAAGAAAACCTGGAGCCGTACTGAAATTTTTCCAGAGATGCGTAGGCCGATATAAAACTTTCCTGGGACATGTCCTTGGCTGCGTCCCCATCACCGAGCATGCGGTAGGCGATGTTATACGCCATGGACTTGTATCTATCCACGAGGATGGCATATTGTGCGGAGTCTCCGTCCAAACACAGCCGTATGATCTCACGCTCTTCAGTTTCAGGAGAAATACTCATCATTCACATCCATTAGACGAAAGAAAAGCAACAAAGGTTACCGGTGTTAAGACTTTTTTTCGATCACCACGACGGAGTTTTTGCCCCCGAAACCATCATCAGCCCGGGGAGCTCCGGGATCAAGCCGCCACTCTTTTTTATTTATGAAGAAGAGGTATTCGTATCGGCCTTCAGGGAGGGGCAGGATAACGGTCCAGACGCCGTTCCTGTCCGGACCGGTGAGCATATTTCTGTGAACATCCCATTGATTGAAGCTTCCCGCGATCGCGACACTTTTCGCCTCAGGCGCATAAAAGGGGAAATATACCCCCTCAGGGCGCACCTCGGGACTCAGATGCCTGGGTCCGCAGCCGGTGATGGAAACAGCAAACAACATCAGCACCGCTATTTTCAGAACGATCCGTTGCATTGGAGACTCACTAAATGTCGTCAACTCTTTTGCCTTGCGAAAGTTAGAAGCATATTCAAAATTCTTTTTCTATTATACCATCTCAAAGGAATATAGCGGATGTGTCCTGCATGAAAGATAAGGACTGTATATTTATGTTGCATTTTTGCATGATCCCGATGATTCACGATACGAAGAGAAAAAGATTTATTACCGTAAAAAAATACCGGCAGTAGGAAGACCTTCCTACTGCCGGTATGCCGTTGTTAAAACAGCGATTCCCTGAAAGGACAACTGTTCTAACTATTAAATTGTCCCGGGGGTCAAAGTCAGCTTATCGACGAGGGGCTGCATATCCGTGGAAGTCAGACCTGATTTGTTCGTCGTGGACGTCATGAACGTCATAATTGCATTCGCCAGCCCGATCTTTCCAGCCGTGGGATCCATCATGGGACCGCCGCCGCCCATCATGCCACCACCCATGCCGCCCATGGTGATAGACGTGCTTCCCATCTTACCGTCCATGATGCCGTCAGACGCATCATTCATCATGGCCGTTATCAGCGCCGCGGGATCGGTTATGATGTTGGTCAGGGCATACTGAGACATGGCGGCAATGGCAATGCCGTAGTTCTTCATGGCCGTCGTCGTACCTCCGGATGCTAATTCAGCAGCGTTCATCGGCGTTGTCTGGAGGATGTCAGTGACCATGAAGTAGTTACCCACTGCAGTGTTCGCTGTGGTGATATTTGCATCCGCCATACCGCCTGTCATCGCACGGGCCCGTGCCTGGGCCATGGACGTGAGGGGCGTCATCTGAATACCCGTTATCGTAGAACCGCTTGTAATGGTCGGTATGACCGCAGTCATGAAATCACCATTCAACATCGTCATGGTCGTACCGGTTGCCAGGTTGGTATACGATCCTCCGCTCATTTGAAGCATGACCGGACCGGAATAGGCGCCGAGGGACAGGCTGAAGTCGCCCATGCTGTCGGTTGTCCCGCTGGCAAGTTGCGCGCCCATGGCGCCGCCACTCACCGCATAGGCCATTACCGTGGCGTTGTTCATCGTCCCGTTGAAGACCGTTCCGCTGACCGTCCCGTTCATCATTGTTCCTCCGCCGCTCTGAATGGTACCGGTCGCCGAGCCAGTCAACTGGTTCATAAGCGTCTGCATGTTCGTCGCGGTCACGCCTGACTTATTCAGAGGTGGAAGTGATGAACGTCGCCATTTCCGTGGCAAGTCCGCTCGTTCCCGCCGTTGTGGTCATCATGGAGCTGCCTGCCGTCATCCCGCCCATCATGACCGGCGTTAGTTCCCATCAAGCCATTCATAACGCCGTCTGACGCATCATTCATCATGGCCGTAACCATGCTGGACGAGGAAGTCATTCCCATATCCGTTGCGGACTGAGACATCGCCGCAATGGCCATGCCGTAATTCCTCATGTCCTGGGTTGCCGTACCGCTCGCACCGGACACCAGCGGGTTCATCGGCTGGGTATGCAGGATATCGCTCACCATGAAGTAATTGCCGATGGACGAGTTTGCCGCCGTGATGTTAGCGCCCGTCATACCGCCTGCCATGTTGTTGGCCATGGCCTGCGCCATGGAGGTGAGCGGCGTGACCTGGATATTGGTTATTGTTTCGCCGCTTATGATCGAGGGCATGATCGCGGTCATTACATCGCCCGGAGACATGGTCATGGTCAGACCTGTTGCCTCATCGATATACGTGCCGCCGCTCATCTGCAGCATGACGGGACCGGAGTAGCTGCCGATGGACATGCTGAAATTACCCTGTGCATCCGTCGTTCCGGTTGCTACCTGAGTGCCCATCACGCCGTCCGTGATGCCATATGCCGTTACCGTTGCGCCGCTATCGGTCCCTTTACAGCCGTGCCACTAATCATTCCATTTGCGCCTGTGTCCGCCATTACGCCGGAGTCGTACTGCTGCCTCCGCCGCATCCAAAAAGAGCGACAATGAGCCGATTAAAAGAGTTAGAGCCAGAATTGCTTTGAGATTCTTAACTTTCGCATTGAATACATCCTCCATAGTTTTTTCTGATATTATTTACTGCAATTGTGGATTAGACGACGAGGAAAGGAAAAGGTTACAAATAATTCGAGGGATTATTGCTTATGCTATTACCGTTTGTTCCTCTTTTGGTTTCACAGCGATACTTTCAATACCGACAATTGCTCTAATATTGATACGACTCTCCTCATGAATAGGTCAAGAATTAAGCTGAAGCGCTACAATTCTTCCCAATGCAATCAGTATGAGAAATGGACCAAGGATATTGATTAATCACAAAGTTGACTATATTTGACAAGAGAATTCCCTTTTTGTCCACCGCGATCCTTCGCGCATCATGATGGTTCCTCCGAGACTTTCCCGCCGATCGCTCAGAAATGTCCCGCATCGGATCGCGTTGATTTATCGGTCCTCTTAAATCCCGCTTTTTCCCCCCAGACGCTCACCTGCCAGTTGTCGGCCCTGCCTGATGGAGAGATCCAGGGCGGCAGAGAGAGCCGCAGGAGCCTCGACAAGGCATATACATACGGTTCGTACGTCCGGCGCAGTTCATTCAGTCTCCGGTTCGCCTCTGCTCCTTCTTGCAGGTGCATGCCTTCCTGCTTGAGAACGGTCTGCAGGGAAGCGAGATCAGCCGCCTGAAGGCGGTCGACCTCGGGCTCGCGGGGCGGCGTGTGAAGGACGAGTGCCAGGTCAACAACGACATGCCGCGCCATGGCAAAGGTCAACTGGGCCTGGCGCACGCTGTCTCCTTCGGTGCTGGATATGACGAACGAGCAGGTGTCAAGGACCGCGGTGAGCGCCGCGAGCCATGACTGATTGTCGTGCTGGGAGCGGAAATAGACGAGCACCGGGTAGGAAAGGTGGCTTTCGAGCAGCTCCGCGGACCAGCGCTCCCATTCATGGAGAAGCTGCGTCAGGGAACGGCTGGCGCTGTACTGAACGTTCCGCCGGAGTATCTCCCCGGCCGTCGGGGGCGAGCCCGCGCGGGCATCCAGGAGCGAAATGCTTACCTCCCTCCGCGAGAAGGACTGGTTGAGCGCGGGGAGATAGCTGATAACGAGCGCCAGGAACGCGAACCCCATCCCGCCTTCGAGCACGACCAACAGCCGTGCCGCTGTCGTGCTCGGAGAGACATCTCCCAGGCCGACGGTGAAGAACGTCGTGCCGCTGAAATACAGGCAGGTCGCGAAACCAGCCTGCCCTTCCTGTGTTTTGATGGCATTGCCCGGCGCCCAGTAGAGAAGCGCGAAGCCGATGATCAGAACAGCGGCCCAGATGCCCAGTAAGATAGGCAGCGAGAGCGGACCGTAATAACTCAGATAGTTGTCCTGTTTCCGCCGCGAAGACATGCGCACTCCTGCGGTCCAGAGCGGCCAGGTGAGCCTGTAGAAAAGGCGTACCAGCCTGAGTCGCCGCGTCACCCGGCGGGGAAGAACGACCGTCTCGAAGGCATCCCACAGGACAACAAGAATGAAGAAGATGCCGCTAATTATTGCTGCGAACTGCATATCCGCTCTTCCCGCCGCGCCGAACAGGCAAAGGACCGTGAACATACCCGATAGTCGTATGGGGCTGGTGCTCGATGTTGTCGAGGCGCGCAGCCTCGATTAAAGTATAACACTGAAAAATAAAAGGGGGGCTGTTGCTGATTTCCGGGGATTTTTTGACTGCTGCCTGTTGTTCGGGTCGCCTGTGCGAACACGAAAAAGAAAAATATGCCGAAAAACTTACAAGCCAGACGGGGCCGTCGAGGTCATCGGCGGCGTTCTTATGGTAAGGTGGCCCACGAAAGCGGAGACCAGGAAAAACAGCAGGTGAAAAGCCATACAGCGCTCGTACCCACAAATTTAACTATTCATATCATAATAATTAGTTCTTTCGTATTTTAGTCGAAAAGGCTTTTCTCACCACGGAGGCGCGGAGACACAGAGGACTGATGTTATTTTATTGCGGGGCGTTAAGAGTAGCGTCTTTTTATGATTCTCTAATTTTTTCACGAAAAATCGAAGGATCCAGGGGTTTTTAAAATCCCCCAGGTTACCAGGCCTTGCTCCGTGCCTCCGTGTCTCAGTGGTTATACCTTGGGTTTCAACTTTTTTACGAATGAACCTAATAATTTATTTAATGCAACGGAAATCTTCAGGGTCAGGTATTGAGAGGATGTCCCCAATATCCCCAAGATTCGAAGCTCGAACCCTGTTCAAGGACCCTACTTGCGTTCAAAGATCGTGATGGAGCTGTTATTTGCCGTCGAGCCGGCTGCGAGATATTTGCCATCCGGGCTGTACGCAAGGCTGCTGAGACCGCAATCGCTGTCGATCGCCTTCAGCTTGGCGGCAGTGTTGATGTTCCAAAAGATCAACTTGCAGGCGCTCTCCTGGCCGACCCCCGCCACAGGTATTCCAAAAGCGCCTCTCACGACGACTGCAGTGGAAACGGAATCGCCCGATGTCAGAACATTGCTGCCGGGGATGAATGCGAGTACGGACACCTTATCGGAATGACCCTCCAGAGACTTGCCCGGATTCCCGGTTGCCGCGTCCCAGATCATGATCGTGTTGTCATCGCTGCCGGTGACCAGATGCTTGCCGTCGGGGCTGTAAGCGACCGTATTGACGTTATTCGAATGTCCGCTCAGGGTCTTAATTTTATCTCCGGTGGCCGCGTCCCATATGATCGCGGACTTATCCTTGCTTGCCGTGGCCACCCGTGACCCGTCGGGGCTGAACGCGATTCCCATTACATCATCATCGTGGCCGCTTAATTTCTTGAACAGGTCGTCTTTTTTAATATTCCACAACATGGCTTTTTTGTCGTCGCCGGCGATCGCCAGAAGACTGCCGTCCTGATTGAACGAAAGCGCCCTCACGCTGTTGAAGGCCTTTATCTTTGCGATCTTCTTCCATGTCTGCGCGTCCCATAAGATCACCTTATGATCACGATCTCCTGAGGCCAGATATTTTCCATCACGACTGAATGCCAGAGCAGTAACGTCACCATCGTTTTCTTTTTTGAGCTTGTTCGTGATCTGCCAATTTGCCCTGTCCCAGAGAATAACCTCTTTGTCGGAGGTGCCGATGGCCATCACCTTACCGTCCGGGCTGAACGCGATGGAGAGTACATCCCCTGAATAGCCCTTCAGGGTCTTGATCTTTTCATAGTTCAGCGGAACAGACGTCTGTGCTTCTGCTAAGACAGTAGATGTGAAGAAAAGGAGCGTGAAAATAATCAAGCCGGTTCTCAGTTTCATTATCGGTTACCTCCTCTGACCTGGTTTCATGAGACGCTTTACTTCTTTTTGCTCTTGGGCTTTTTGACTTCTTTCTTTGAACCCTGCTGAGATTTTGCCATGATCCATCACCTCTTTCGTTTAGTATTCTTGACTTTTGAAAGCCCTGCGCGCAAACGGACAGGATCGACTTACAAAAAAAGGCTGACCCGCCCGGGTCAGCCTTCCTGATTTTATTTTCCTTGCGCCTTAATTGAGACCAACTCAACCTCGAATATCAGAACCGCGTTCGGGCCGATCGGACCTCCAACCTTTCTCTCCATATGCAAGGTCTGAAGGGATAAAAAGCTCCCACTTGGAGCCCTCTTTCATGAGCTGCAGGGCCTCGGTCCATCCCTTGATCACGCCGTTCACGGGGAACGTCGCGGGCTGTCCGCGCTTGTATGAACTGTCGAACTCGGTCCCGTCGATCAGTGTGCCGCGGTACTGGACCGTCACCGTATCGCTTGCCTTCGGAGACTTGCCTTTCCCCTCCGTGATGACCTTGTATTGAAGACCGCTCGGCAGGGTCTTTACCCCCTTCTTGGTCTTGTTCTGGGCAAGAAAGGCTGCCCCTTCCTTCTCGTTCTTTTCACCCTGGATTTTTGCTCGCTCCTGTTGTTTTGCCTGGAGGTCCTTCTGGAGGCCCATGATGGTTGCCCTGGCCTCCTCCTCGGTCATCAGAGGCTTGCTGCCGGACTGGATGTCCTTGATCGCCCTTGCGACGATGTTCGGGTCAATATCGATTTCATTCTTTTTCAGACCATTGCCCATATCCAGGCCAATGGCGTAACTGACCTTGTCTTTCTGGGTCTTCAGCTCCGGCTTTTCCCCGGCAAGGACCGGCCCACCGGCCAGCACTAGACAGATGATAAGTACGAGACTAGCTTTCATTAATGTTCTCCTTTTTTCATTTGATTTGACGATTTTAAAAATACCAGCATTCGTTCGTTTTGTCAATCCCCCAGTGATTGTGCCAGGCGCAAATCAAATTCTTATCAAAATGGCAAGAAAATCCCGAAGCGTATCGCGAATGACACGAAAGGAACGAATTACACTCATAAAACCGGGAGATTGTGCCTTTTCTTCGTGCCATTCGAATCATTCGTGCAATTCGTGTTAAGATTTTGGTTCCGGCTCGTCCGGGTCAGAATCTTCAGCTTCAGGTCCGTCACTACACAGTCCCGGATTTACCGCAGAACATCGAGCAGCGTGAACACGAAGATCGTCACGCTGATGTAACCGTTCATATTGAAAAAAGCCATGTTCAGTTTTGAAAGATCGTCCTCCCTGACCAGGGTATGCTCGTAAATGATCAGGCAAAGCGCTATGATCACGCCTGCGAGATAATACCAATGGAGCGAGAGCAGCACATACAGCCAGAAGAGCGCAGCCATCGTGATGGCGTGCGAGCCCCGGGAGATCCAGAGCGACCGTCCTATCCCGAACCGCTGGGGAATGGAGTGGAGCCCCGCCTTGCGGTCAAAGTCCATGTCCTGGAGGGCATAGAGCACATCGAAACCGAGAAGCCAGAACAGCACCGCAGCGCCGAGCACAAGCGCCGGAGGCTCGATCTTCCCCGTGACCGCGATCCATGATCCGATCGGCGCGAGGCAGATGGCAAGCCCGAGGAACGCGTGCGACAGGAAAGTGAACCGTTTGGTGTAGGAATAGAAGAATACGACCGCGAGCGCTACGGGCGACAGAACGAAGCTAAGGGTGTTCAACCGATACGCCGCGTATACCAGCAGGGCCGACGAGACCGCGGTGAAGAGGATCACCTGGGCAGGCGTCACCAGTCCGCGGGGAAGGGCACGCATGCTGGTCCTCGGGTTAGCGGCATCGAAAACCCGGTCCGCCCACCGGTTGAACCCCATGGCAGCCGAGCGTGCACCGACCATGGCCACGACGATCCAGAGGATCGTGCTCCACGCCGGCAATCCCCGCGCCGCCAGCAGCGCACCGGTGAATGCGAAAGGCAATGCAAAGATCGTGTGTTCGAATTTGATCATCTCGAGGATGATCCTTATCTTTTTCAGCATGTATACCTTTCACAACAGCATTGGCCGCGACCAGCGAATATCCCCGCCTTCCCCTTTTTCAAGGGGGAAGGCCGGATTTGAAAAACATTTTTGCGAACAAATTACGTCTTAAAAAGAAATGGCGTATCCCGGCACTTTATTATTTTTGGGTCTTCCGGGTTTTGTGTGGGTCGCTTTTATCTGTTCTAATGCAGCACATGTCACGGTCCTATTTTTTTCTGCACCCCAGTTCACAGCTCCGCACAGGGCATGATCGCCGGTACTGATAACAAGCCTTTTCGGGCATCGCAGCACTTCCCTTAGATTGGCCGCCTGCACCCGCTCTATCGCAAGAGCACGGTGTGTCTGCGTGGCTTTGTGCTTGTTTCGATCGTGTCAGCATGCGCATGCTTATGAGCGAACCTGTTCATGGGATGCAGGGGCTTCTGGAAAGGCAAAGAGGTTCTGCCGTTCCCCTGCGCCGGGTAGCTCTGACGCGAGAGACACGCATAGCAATGCTGCACAGATCATAGTTACCAGAACACGACAAGGCAGACACGGCCGAGCCCTTTTTTAAAGGGCGAGGGTGGAGTGATGCGAGTCCTGCATATCAGGGTGGAGGTACTGTACCTCTTCCCGGCATGCTGCGTGGCCGAGTGATGAGCTGCCCAAAAAAATCAATGCACACCTGGGACAAGAGCCAACTTAGATAACATTCAGGAAACAGATCGTTCATGAAGAATAAAAAGCGATACATGCAATTAAGTGACCCACAGAAAAGTCAGAAGAACCTTATTTTTGATGCAGCTGTCTCTTCTCCCACTCCCCGATCTTTTTCCTGATCTCCGGCATGGCCTTCTGAGCCGCCTCGATGCCTGCCTGCATACACCGCTTCTTCTGGCTGAAATCGAGCATCCCCACATCGCCGACGGCCGGCGAAATGAGCACGTCGGCATTCTTTCTCGTATATTTCACATTCTCGCCGGACATGATCGTGACCGCCTGCAGCATGACATCGATGAGGTTCGTGATGTTGAAATTAACGACATTCACGCCGATGTCCACGGCGATCACGATGTCGGCGCCTCTTTCCCGCGCCACAGAGCTCGGCAGATTCTCCACCACGCCGCCGTCAACCAGGAGCTTCCCCTGGTAGTCCACCGGGTTGAACACGCCGGGGATGGCGCTGCTCGCGTGCACTGCCTTGGCCACCGAGCCATGGTCGAGGACCACGCGCGTTCCGCGGTTCAGGTCCGTCGCGACCGCCGCAAAGGGCAATTTGAGGTCCTCGATGTTCGCGACCGGGATCTTTGATCTCACGAAGTCTTCCAGCTTATCCCCTTTGGCGAGGCCCATACTGGTAAATGCGGAGAGTATCCCGTAATCAAAGACCTGGTCTTTCTCCAGGGAAAACGCCGTCCACTCAAGTTCAAAACTGTTCGCGTCCGAAGCATAGATCGCGCCGATAAGGCTCCCAACGCTCGTGCCGACGATCATGTCGATCGGGACCTTCTCCTGTTCAAGCGCACGGATAACACCGATATGGGCGAAGCCTCGCGCAGCGCCGCCGCCGAGCACCAGCGCGATCCTCGGCTTCGGGCTCTCCGTCACGGGCGGCCCCTGTGTTGACGCGCAGGAGGCAAGCAGCACCGCTAACGTGACCATCGCAAGAACCATCTTTGTTGTTTTCAGCATACGAACCTCCATCATCAACCACGGAGACGCGGGGTCACGGATCGCTCCATAATAATGCTCTTTAGTCTGGCTTCTGACTTCTGGCTTCTGACTTCTGTTCTTCCAGCATCTTCACCACTTCTCCGTAGAGCGTTTTCACGATCTCGTCGTAATCCCTGCCCCCGGGGTGAATAGCCTTCCCGAACGAGACCCTGACCTTTGACGGCTTCGGGAACATCCTTCCGGACGGCAGCATTTGATAGGTGCCGCTGATCGCGACCGGAACGATCGGGATGCTCAGTTCTTTTGCGATGATCCCCACGCCCTTTTTGAACTCCTTGATGCCGCCGTCGCGTGAACGGCTGCCTTCAGGGAAGACGAGGAGGATCTTTCCGCGACGGAGCACGTATGCCGACAGCTGGAGCGCATTATGCAGCCGAGTGTCCATGTCCACCGGGATCACATGGAAGATCTTTGATATCTTCGACATGATCGGCCCGCCGAAATATTCATTATAGCCGAGAAAAAAGAACTGCGAGCCGGTCTTCCCGGAGATCGCGGCAACGATCGCCGGAACATCCGCAAGGCTCAGATGGTTCGGGGCGATGATGTAAGGCCCCTTCTCAGGCAGGTTTTCGACACCCGTCGCCGACAGTCGGCCGTAGACCTTCATCGCCGCGGTGAGCAGCAGTCTGATAGAATCCCGTACTCCTTCCACGATCGGCCCGAACTCGAGCCGGACCGTTTCCCGCGCCTCTTTCTCCGGTTCCTGAGCCAGGATATCGGCCCACGAGGTCCGTACCCCCCCTCCGGCCTTGAGCGGCCCGGAGGCCAGCAGTTCCTTGATCTTGAGCACCGTGTCCTTCACTGTAAACACCTCTGATCCGAACGAATCGGGCAGGCTGACGCCGAAGGACTTCTCGATGCTCACGACAAACTCCACGCGCGCGAGAGAATCGAGCCCCAGGTCGAGCTCAAGATTGTCGCCGGGCGCGATCTTCTTTTTCGCGGAGAACGGTTCGAGACAGGCCACCAGTTTTTTGGCCACCGGGTCCGACAGCAGCGTGCTGTCGACCTCCGGTACGGTTTTATCGGACGGCTCCCCCCCGTGCTGGTAGAGTTCCCTGACCTTGCTTCTCTTCAACTTGCCCAGACGCGTGGCCGGAAGCGGTTCTTTGAATATCTTGAGCCCCGTGATCCGTTTGTACGGCGGCAGATCCTTTGCAAGATCTTCGATCTCGAAGGCGATGGTCTCCCGCGAGTTGGAGAGGTTCTTTTTTTTAAGATAGTCGAAATCCGGGACCACTGCGGCCTCGAGCCCGCGCTCACCCTGGATGAGGCAGATCTCCTTGATCGCCGGTATCTGCTTGTAGAACTTCTCGAGCTCATCGGGGAAGATCTTCTTCCCCGTCGAGAGCACGATCATCTCCTTGGACCTGCCGGTGATGAAGAAGTAGCCGTCCCTGTCGCGATATCCCAGGTCACCGGTGTAGAACCAGCCGTCACGCAGCACTTCCGCGGTCTCCTCAGGTTTCTTGTAGTATCCGAGCATCACGTTCGGCCCGCGCACCGCGATCTCCCCCATGCCGTTCTCGTCCGGATGATCGATCCTGACCTCCACATCGGGCAAGGCGATGCCGATGGAGCCGGCCTTCTGTTTCGAAAGGGGGTTGAAGGCCGAGACCGGCGATGTCTCGGTAAGGCCGTACCCTTCGATGATGCTGAAGCCGAGATTGGTCATGTCGGTGTACACGTCGGGCTCGAGCCGGGCGCCGCCGCTCGCGAAGAACCGGAACCTTTGACCGAATTTGGCATGCACCGCACCGAAGAGCGCCTTGCCGATATTGGTCCCTGTTGTCTTCAGGAGCAGACGGTTGATCCCAAGGAACATTCTCACCAGCATGCGTACGGGCGCCGGCTTCTTGCGGATCTCATCGAAAATGGCCCGGCGGAGACCGCTATAGAGCAGCGGCACGCCGACCAGAACGCTGACCCCGGTCTCCCGCATGCAGGCAAGGATATCAGGCCCCTTGAGACTGTTCAGGATCGTCACGGTTGCGCCAATGGCAAACGGCAGCAGGATGCAGACCATCGCGGGATAGGTATGGTGGAGGGGAAGGAGAAGCAGAAGGTTGTCGGTATGGTCGACGAGATCAAGCTTGATCACGCTCTCCCGATTCGACGCCAGGTTGCCCTGCGAAAGCATCACCCCTTTGGGATCTCCCGTCGTGCCCGAAGTATACAGGATCGCGGCCAGGTCGCCCCCCGACGGCGCGGGAGGGATCGCGGCATCGTGATGTGCTGTAAGCATGTCATGGAACGGCACGCCCTCGCCGGGATCGAAGGAGATGACGATGAGCGGGCCGTTCCCGGGCAGTTTTTGACGGCCCCCGTCGGATACAAAGACAGCCTTAGCCTCAGAGCTCGCCAGCAGGAGCGCGACCTCCTTGTCCGTAAGCTGGGCATCCAGCGGCACGACGACCGCACCGTAAGCCATGACGGCCAGATACGCGATCATCCACTCGGGACGGTTCTCGGAAAGAAGGGCGATCCGGTCTCCCTTGCCGATCCCGTGTTCGGAGAGCGAGCGGGCAACGGATGCCACGCTCCTGACAAGGTCGCGGTACGTGTACTGCTGATACCGGTCGCCTGTTTTCATCTGGACGGCGATCTTGTCGGGATACCGCGATGCCGATTCCTGCATTCTGGTAAGGAGCATGTCACCTCTACTCGAGAAGGAGCCGGATCGGAACGTCCTCAGAATATAATGGCACGGAAGGAAAGTCAATTGAGAACTTAGACAGCAAGGTCCGAGAGTCGGTTTTTCTTACGTGGAAAGATCAGTCCTTTACTGCTTTTTTAATGTCCGCGTCGGCCTTTTTCCAGGCCTTCTTCGCGTTCTTATCAATTGTCTTCAGGTCTTTTTTTGCCTTCGCGTCAATGGCCTTGAAGTCCCTCTTGGCTTTTTTAGCCACGGACTTCGTCACCTTTTTCATTCCCGTATCGACCTCTTTGAAACCCTCCTTTACGGACTGCGCCTCCCCATCGGCACGGACCATTGCAGGCGCGGCAAGCAGACACAGGGTCAGCACAACATATATCAACCGCATTTCATCCTCCTCACATCATAAGAAGTCAACCTCATTGAGGAACAATACATCGGGAAACGGGGGATGTCAAGATTGATAGATTCGCAAAAGTGCCCTAGCCACAAAATGCGCATAAGGCGCAGAAAAAATCTTGTGTTTAAAGGTTTTATCTCTGTGCTCTCTGTAACTTTTGTGGCAAATCTTGACTTCTTACGAATTCATCAAGATTGATGCCCTTACAATAAATCAAACGCTTTCGCGGAGATCCCGAGACACGGAGGAGTGCGGCAAACCGCCGCCTCCCCACGCCTTTATCGCCGTGGTGAGCCCCTCGACCACTTTGCCCATTCGCGCGTAATCCAGCGTATCGGGAAGGTCCGTCGGGGCGTGGTAATGCGGGTTTCGATAGAAGGCGGTATCCGTTACCATGAAAGCCTCGTACCCGAATTTGCCAAAGGACCAGTGGTCGGAGAAGTCGATGCCGATCACGATCGCCGGGGCGTTCAAGGTGACCACGGGAAGATCGGTGCCCTGTTGAAAATACTGTGCGGTCCTCTCCGTAAATGACTTCGACCTCATGTTCCCCACCATCGAGATGAAGTTCCCGGCCCTGGGAAACATCCTGTTCATGAAGGGAAAGGGATAATGCTGACAGCCGTCGCGATCGCAGAAGTAGCCGATCATCTCGAGACAGATCATCCCCTCGACCCGTTCGTTCTTCTCCTTCAGGCTCTGCGCGTAACGATAGCTCGCCATTCTGCGGCTGCGGTAGACAGGCCATTCTTCAAGGGCAAAGGCGACGAACCTGACCGTTCTCTCCATCCGTACGCCGGCCAGCGCCCGCGCAAGACCGAGCAATCCCGCCACGCCGCTCGCATTGTCGTCAGCGCCCGGCGTGGTGCGCACGGTGTCGTAGTGGGCGCCGACGATGAGCAGCGTTTCCGGAGTGGCGCCCGTCAGTTCCGCGATGATATTGTGGTATGTGTTCCCGGAAAAGACAAAGGACTGCCTCGTGACCGGATACCCAAAAGAGGCGAACTGTTCTGAAATAGTGGTTGCCGTCCTTTCCAGTCGATCAAGGTCGCGATAGGTACGAGACCCGATATCGCCGGCAAGCACGGTCACGATCTGACGAAGATACTCAGCCATATCCATAGCCAAAGCCTACCATACCCATATTCCGGTTGTCAAACATCGGCATCAATTTCCTTGACTCTTGCGTACTGTTTGCTTACACTTAAAAAAAGGGCAAACCACAGCAACCACAGAGGGCGCTGAGGAATATCTGGGGAAACAAAAACGTCCTGAGTTCCTCCGTTCGATCAATCTTCTCTGTGCACCCTGTGGTGAAATCTTGAAAATATGGTAAAAATTTCGAGGAGGACATCATGCCGAAACTACCGAATCAGTACACCAGCATCCAGAAGAAATATCAAGGTCTCATCAAGGCAGTTGAGAACCTCGGCAAGGCCGCCAAGAAAGCAGGGCCGCTGAACAAGAAGACCTCTGAACTTGTCCAGCTCGCTGCCGCGACCGCGGTCCGGTCCGAGGGGTCTGTCCACTCCCACGCGCGGCGCGCCCTTGCAGCCGGGGCAAAACCCGATGAGATCCGTCATGCGATCGTTCTGCTCACAAGCACCATCGGCTTCCCCGCTGTCTCCGCCGCCCTTTCGTGGGCAAATGATGTGCTGGAGAAAAAATGACGTACACCCATGATCTGGTCAAGCCGTAACCAAAGCAAAAAACATGTCTCGCGCAAAGGCGCAGAGGCCGCAGAGAAAGATAAAATCTTACCAATTGAGATCCGGTCTTTATGTTTTTCTCTGCTTCTTTGCGGCTCTGCGCGAAAATATTCTTGCCGTTTTGGGTCGAATCTGACTTAGAGTACATAAGAACTTCGGCAACAATCTGAGGTTTACCAGGATGAAGATCGATATCTACCTGGCCGAGACGTGCGGCTCCTACCACGAGCTCCATGCGAATCTGGACCTCGCGCTTGCGGCACTCGGCATCAAACCCGACGTGACGTTTCACACGATCTATTACGACGACGCGGTCAAGCTTGACATCAAAGGTTCCCCTTCAATCTGGATAAACGGGAAAGACGCCTTTGAAGGCGGCGGTTCTCCGGGGATATCCTGAAGAGCGTACATGGATGAGTCCGGGAGACTCAAAGGCGTACCGTCGGTGCTGATGCTGAAGCAGACGATCGAGCGGGAAATGGACAAATGAATCTAAAAACGGCATTTCTTCTTATTTGGCCGCAAAGAACACAAAGAGCTCAAAGAGATATGTCTTAAAGCATTCACCTTCGTATGTGATATAGTTTTTTCCTAATGGTTTGATTTATCTCTGCGATCTTTGCGTTCTCTGCGGTTAACTGCTTTTTTCAGGATGATACAACTAGTTTCAAATATGTCAAAGAACATGGGCGATATAAAAAGACTCGTCTTCATCGGCGATTCACTCACCGAGTGGGGCGACTGGGGGCGACGGTTCCCCGGCTATCGGGTGACCAACCTCGGCATCTCCGGCGAAACGGTCGAGGGTCTTCTCGCCCGCAGGGAACGCATCCGCACGCAGATCGACAATCCCGACTTCATCTTCCTCATGACCGGCATCAACAACATCGCAACCGAGCAGTACGATATCATACCCGCCTACCGCGAGATCGTGCGCAACCTGACCACCTGGTACAAACAAGCGACCATCGTTGTCCAGAGCCTGCTGCCGGTGGATGGTAAATGGGTCAGCCGAAGTCGTGATACAGGACACCAACCGTCAGCTCAAAGAAATCGCCCGCGAGTTCAATGCGGAGTATCTTGACGTGTTCAGATTATTTGTGGATGCGAAAGGAAAATCCGAAGAACGGGTATCTTTCGGATGACGGGGTGCACCTGGCCGAGAAGGGATATGATGCATGGGCCAAAGAGGTGAAGAGGTTCTTATTAAGGAAGTAATTTTAATGAATCAGGCGGATAGACTGAAGGGAGAAGGGTTTTAGATGAAGTAGGCAGTATTTACGTTTACTGATATTGCAATGCTTTTTGTGACCAACAACCTAAAATCGAGTTTTATCTTCCTCTCTATTTCTCGGCTTAACAGCGAATATGAAACATTATAGATTCCTTCCTGTACTCGTTGGAGTTGCCTTTCCTCTAAACTTATAAAGTATCAACCTGAATTTGTTAACGCATATCCATAAAAAATTGATTCAAATTGATTCGATATTGTGTAATGGCAAAATGATAATGTCCTATTCTGGCAAAGTAGAAATGTCCTATTTTAAGTTACAATGCCCTGCCGTAATTGGAGGGTACTGTGACAGAAATGGACATGATCACTATGAGCAGGAGAGGAGACAAAAAGACTGCACATTATCCACCAAGCATTGGATAAGAGGATTACGCCAGAGAGAAGGCTGCAGAGCATTGTAGGCTTGAGCAGCAGGCAGCTTCGGCGGATGCTGAAGCGAGTTCGGGAGGAAGGAGACGATGGCATCAGCCACCGATCCCGCGGCAAGGACCTCGAATCGTCGTGTCTCCGAAAAAGATCAAAGAGAAATCACTTAGGCTGTTTTAGGAGAAGTACAAGCGATTTCGGCCCTACCTTTGCGTGCTGAGAAGCTATCTTGATATTCATGCAATCAAAGATAAGCAAAGAAACCCTTCGTTTATGGCTGAATAAAGAGAAAATATCCCTTATGAGAAGCGCAAGGGTAGAAAGCACCGGAAGTGGCGTGAGAGAAAGCATCATTTCGGTGAAATGATCCAGATGGATGGTTCCCATCATGACTGGTTCGAAGGCCGCGGCGCTGAGTGCGTGTTGATGGGATATATCGATGATGCCACAGGAACAGGTATCCGGCCGTTTTTATGACTATGAGGGGACCATGCCAGCCATGGACAGCTTCAAACGGTATATCAAGCGCTACGGCGTTCCCCAGAGCGTCTATTTGGACAAGCACTCAACGTATAAATCCTAATGCCAAGCAGAGCATCGAGGATGAGTTGGAACGATAAAAAGCCCATGAGCCAGTTTGAAAGAAGTCTTACCGAACTCGGGGTAACAGTCATCCATGCTAATTCACCCCAAGCGAAAGGCAGGGTAGAAAGGAGTTTTCGAACGCTCCAGGATCGTCTGGTGAAAGAGATGAGGCTAGCCAGGGTTAACGGTGTTGAGCAGGCAAACGAATTTCTGATAAGATATCATCCCATATACAACACGAAATTTAAGGTCAAGCCCGCTTCAGAAACCGATGTACACCAACCCGCGCTGTCTATCAGAGAGCTCGATAAGATTTTCTGCATTCGAGAAGAACGAACGGTGCGAAACGATTTCACGATCGCATACAACGGCAAACTGTATCAGATCAAAGACGCCATAAAAACTAGAAAGGTCGCTGTAGAAGAACGAATCGATGAATCTCTGCACATAACTTATAGGGGCTTGGATATAAGATACCGGGAGATCAAGGAACGGGCAGCTAAAGAGAATCCAAAAACACCAGTATTAATTGAGAGGAAGTATCAACCGGCAGATCACCCATGGAAGAGACTCAGAAGAGCAAACCAGCAACTTCCCGTTGCCTCCTAAAACCGGACATTTCTATCTTTCTAAGAATAGGACATTTCTACTTTGCCTTGACAAATTGATTCGATATTGTTGACATCTCTGGAAATCAGGCATATATTCGTGTCAACGTAAGCTGGAAACAAAAATGAAATGTTGGCTGCAGACGGGATGAACCTTGACCGAAAATCGTAAACACCGTTCTTCCAATGAAGACATTACTGCACAGAAGCAAAAGGAAACGCGAGATAAGACAATTCTACGCATGGCGATGGATGGTTTTTATATTGTTGATACGGAAGGTCGTATTGTAGAAACTAATGATTCTTATTGCTCGATGATAGGTTATAACAGCGAGGAACTGCTTAAGATGAGCGTTAAAGATGTTGAAGTGCTGGATACACAAGAAGTAATTGAAAAGCGCATTCAACAAGTTATAGGGACCGGCTCTGCGCGCTTCGAGACCAAGCATAGGCGCAAAGATGGGAGAGTTATTGATATTGAAGCTAGTGTTAATTATTTATTAGAGAAACAGCCAAAGTTTTTTTGTTTTATGCGCGACATAACTGAGCGCAATAAGGCAATCGAGGAGCTGAAACGTCTGAATGAGATCCTTGTGCGTCAGGCAGCAATGGATCCCCTAACCGGAATTTCCAACCGGATAAAATTCAATGAGGTTTTGGGAAGGGAGATCGCTCGGTCTAAACGGTTCGCACTTCCTCTCTCGCTCATTATGATTGACATTGACCATTTCAAGGAAGTAAACGACACCCATGGACAGATTCATGGCTCTAAACAAGGATAACTTGCCCGAAGGTGCAGGAAATCCGAGGAATCAAGAGACATATCGAGTTAAAAGTAGAACAACTGAACGGTCTAAGCTCGAAGCCAGGAACCCTAAAGGATGTGTGCATGCACCATCACGATGGCTACTCAGCCTATGGCTGCATAGTCAGCGGCTACTGACAGATTTGACATCCGACCTGGTTCCCTTGATTATAAAGTTATATTTCTATTGCAAATGATCTATCCGGAGCATCACCAAATTGTCTACCTTCACCGTCGTTATTGAGAGAGTTCTTGATGAGGGAGAGTCTGGGTTGATGTATGCAGGTACCATACTTTGGGGCTTACCGGTCGCAAAACATTTAGTAACCGCTTTTCTGATAGTACATCCTGAACAGTGAATCGTCCTTCCGCATCCTTCTGGTAGCCTGGCATACTCACACTCGAATACATTTCCGCCTAGATGCTGCACAATAGTTTTCGGCTCCTTGCCGAGAATTTCACAGGCCCTACTATTCACGGCCGTAACTTTAACATTGCTGTCGACTACAAGGATTGGGATCGCAAAACTTTCAATATAGCGCTGGAGCTGAACTCCGTCCTGAAAAATGATATTGTCACGGCAACTTGAGCAGATCCATGGGAGATCTCGGGGTCTGGGTGGATGCTTTCTTTTACGGGACCTATGTCTTTTAAACACCAGGCGCAAACGAGTCTCATGGCTACCTCCCTCACTCTTTGTTCTGCAGTAGAGCATAGCATTCCCCGCAGATGCGAGCCTAGATCAATCAAACTCTCTCGTTAAAAACTATTTTAACTAAATTTTAGCCAGGCGGCAATAATAATTACATGGCATGGTACAATTAGAATTTATTACCATTCTTCCTAAAATTACTATGTAGACTTGTAGGTGAAGTCTGGTTTATGAATTGTGTTTACAACAACTATCAATACGAATACTGATTGCCACATTTTAGAGAAATTAAAGCAGATACTCTTCAGCCTTCGGTCTTCAACCTAAATACCTTAGTAGTTACCAGTGATCCGGAAGAAGTTTAATGTGATGTAATTCGAGAAGTTCTCTGCGTCCTCTGCGGTGAACGGTTTTGTCCCTCGTTCCTTGCCTTTTACTCCTTACTCCGAATCCCAGACTCCGCGCTCCGAACTCTCTACTCCACTTTCACCCCCACCGCCAGCTCCTTCTGCTGGAGCGACCTGATCTTGTCACGCAGTTCTGCCGCTGTCTCAAAGTCCAGCTCTTTTGCCGCCGCGCGCATCTGTTTTTGAAGCGAGGCGACGTAGGCGGGGATGTTCACGGTCGGCAGATACTCGCCCGCGTCTTCAGCGGCGATCGGAACGGTGAAGTAATCCTGCTCATACACCGTGCGCAGCGCGGCCTGGATGTTCTTCTTGATGGACTGCGGCGTGATGTTGTGCATCTGGTTGTATGCTTCCTGCACCGTGCGCCGCCGGTTGGTCTCGTTTATGGCGTTTCTCATGGAATCGGTGATCTTCTCCGCGTAGAGGATCACCTCGCCGTTCACGTGCCTTGCCGCGCGGCCCATGGTCTGGATGAGCGAGCGCGCCGAACGCAGGAACCCTTCCTTGTCGGCGTCGAGGACCGCGACGAGCGAGACCTCGGGGATGTCCAGCCCCTCGCGCAGGAGGTTGATGCCGATCAGGACATCATATTTCCCCAGGCGCAGGTCGCGGATGATGTCCACCCGTTCCAAGGTGTCGATATCGGAGTGGAGGTAAGCCACCTTCACGTTCAAGTCCTTGTAGTGTTCCGTGAGGTCCTCCGCCATGCGCTTCGTCAGCGTGGTGACGAGGACGCGCTCTTTCGACTCGGCCCTTTTTCTGATCTCGTTCAGGAGATCGTCCACCTGCCCCGTGGCCGGCCTGATCTCTATCTGCGGGTCCGTGAGGCCCGTGGGCCGGATCACCTGCTCGATGATCCTCTTGCCGGACTTCGTGACCTCGAAGTCCGCCGGCGTGGCCGACACGTACACGGTCTGGTGTACGCGCTCTTCGAACTCCTCGAAATTGAGCGGCCGGTTGTCCAGCGCAGAGGGCAGGCGGAATCCGTATTCAACGAGATTCATTTTCCTGGCCCGGTCGCCGTTGAACATGCCGCCGATCTGCGGGACAGTGGCGTGGGACTCGTCCACGACCAGGAGAAAATCCTTCGGGAAATAGTCGAGCAGGGTCGGCGGCGGTTCGCCCGGGGCCCGTCCGGAAAGATGGCGGGAATAGTTCTCGATGCCGTGGCAGTAACCCATCTCCTGGATCATCTCGAGATCGAACATCGTTCGCTGCTCGATGCGCTGCGCCTCGATCAGCTTGTTCATCCTGCGGAACTGCTGGATGCGCTCCCTGAGCTCTTCGTGGATGCCGTCGATGGCCGCCTTCATGCGCGACTCGGGGATCACGTAATGGCTGCCCGGATAGATGGCGACCTTTTCGAGCTTCTGGCGGGCCGTCCCCAGGAGCGGATCGAACACCGAGATCGTTTCGATCTCGTCACCGAACAGCTCGACGCGGATCGCCGCGTCCTCGTAGGACGCGGGGAATATTTCGACAACGTCCCCGCGCACCCGGAAGGTGCCGCGCTGGAAATCGAAGTCGTTCCGCGAATACTGGATGTCCACGAGCTTCCGAAGGATCTCATTCCGGTCGATGCGCTGCCCCTGTTCGAGGAACAGCAGCATGCCGTGGTACGCCTCGGGCGAACCCAGGCCGTAGATGCACGAGACCGAGGAGACGACGATCACGTCGTTCCGCTCGAACAGCGAGGTGGTCGCCGAGTGTCGCATGCGGTCGATCTGCTCGTTGATGGAGGAGTCCTTCTCGATATAGGTGTCCGTGGTAGGAAGGTATGCCTCGGGCTGGTAGTAGTCGTAGTAGGAGACGAAATACTCCACCGCGTTCTCGGGGAAAAGCTCCTTGAACTCGTTGTAGAGCTGGGCGGCAAGCGTCTTGTTGTGCGCGATCACCAGCGCGGGCTTCTGTACCTTCTCGATCACGTTCGCCATGGTGAAGGTCTTGCCCGAACCCGTGACCCCGAGCAGGACCTGGTGTTCGAGCCCCTTGACAATGCCGTCAGCGAGCTGCTCGATCGCCTGGGGCTGGTCGCCGGTCGGCGTATAGTCCGATGTTATCTTGAATTTCGGCATGGACACATATTACTTGATTATAAGGGTGAGGTCAATAACGGGCGGCGCGGAAGCGCTCTATCAGAGACTTATTGCTTTTCTGCCATTATCTCTGAAACCGATGGTGTGTAAGTTCACCTCTGAAACTATCATCGTTGTCCATGCCCGTTACTGCTCCTTTCTCTTTTATATTAACATGGCATTTACTGGGCGTGTCCGACAGCTTACACTGCCACTCACTGCTGGACTATCCGCATCATAAAAACGTAACAGCGTATCTTTCCATTCTTTTGCGTACTCAATGCCGATACGTTTACTTCTTTTTATCCGCGGTCGTATTCGGGAACCGGAGAGGAGATACAACCTGTCGCCGCATAGGTCCATGCTATGGTAAGATCGGGTGATTTTGAGACCGCGCGTGAGTTTGCCCGGACCGGAAAGATCAGCTTGCCACTCATCGAGAGGTTCGGCCGCGCGGATGAGCACGGCCTGTGCTTTGCCGGTTTTACCCGCGACAATATTGAACATGTTGTACATCCCGTAGATGAGGTAGACGTACGCATGACCAGCAGGGCCGAACATGACCTCGGTCCGTTTTGTTCTGCCTTTGGAGGAGTGGGAAGCAAGGTCATTGGGGCCGAGATATGCTTCGGTTTCTACGATTCGCGCCCGGTACTCCTTGCCCCGAACACGATGCACGAGAATTGTTCCGATCAAAGCGCGCGCAAGCTTGATCGCGTCTTGATGATAAAATGACCGGCCGAGCTTTTTCATAGCACTGTTACCTTACCATCAAAAACCAGAATGTTGATTTCCCTAACGACGCGGGTCACGCGCCGCCTTCAGGCACGTCGCTGTGGACTTGCCTTGCCACATGGTTAGGCACTTATCTTCTTTTTAACAGCTGAGAGTATTTCATTCGCAACCGCAATTAATAGCTTTGCATGGCCCTCGAGGATAGGACGCGTGCGACTATTCCGATTCCGTCCCAGGCTACCGTGAAAATTTATATCAAGTTCGTGTATTATTTTATTTCGAGTATCAAATATCTTTTTAAAATCTTCTTTCTTAGTTTGGAGAATTTGGGCTGAAATCCCAAGAGCTTTTGAAGTTTTAAATAGCTGGTCTACAGACTGCAAACTGCTTCCAGTTAAATAAACGACGTAGTCATCGAGAAGGCGTTGATACGGAGAGGATGAGACAAGGAGCCGGGCCAAAAACTTAGTACCACCTGAACCTTCCAGCCCATCCTCCTCGCCCCGCAATTGCCGCTGCGCAAATGTTTCGAGTTCTTGCTGCACGGCAGAATCGGTCTTGGCAAGTAAGGGAACTGCCACACGAATTAGTTCTTTCAGCAGGGAATCAAGCCCGGCCGCGGCGAACACGAGTGCTGAGCGGAGCAAATCTTGTTCTTCGTCTGTTGGACGCCCCTGTCCTGCCCCACGGCTTTTACGAACCGTATCAAATGCTTTAAAAAAATTCTCAACCGACGCCTTTGTATGGTCAAGGACCATCTGCGCCCGCCTGGCTGGATCAGTTTGATTTGTGGCCATAAGGAATAACCTCCCGAATGGGGCCTAACGCGAAGATGAGCAGCGATTCGTCGGCTCGATCTTCTGGTTGGAATGTCTTTTATCTTTTTCGTGTTGGAGAGTATATGAGCCCTATTAAATAATTTATGGCTTCATCGGAGCGTGTTTACGTTGCGATATTGGTTTTTTCTGTGTCGATATTGGTGACGAATTTGGCGTCGTTGTTGTTGACGGAGCGGACGCGGGAGAGGACACGCGAGAATATTTTGAATCTCGAATATCGGCTCTCCATTGTAGAGCAAGCGCTGCAATCGAAATAGCAAGGGCTGCAACGACTAAATAAAAAGTCCATTTTCGTGTCCAGTGTGGAATGGTTAATTTTTTTACGTCAGCCCGCACCTGCTGTATGTCAGCTTGTAATTTACGTTGTTCCAGTTCAATAATTGCATCGGTCTGAGGCTGACAGCCTTTGTTGTTTGGATTGTCTCGTGTTCTTATTAACTCTTCTTCTGTCATGTGAGCATAAGGTCGAATTGGTGGCATATTCTTCTCCTTTGCTTTTGACTTTGTGGCCCGATGACCCCTTGTGGGAGTCGAGCGTGTGGTTGGAAAATTCCAACCAGATATTATCGGTACGAAATACAGTAACATGGATTGCTGGTGTGGTCAATGAATTTAGGAATAAGGTTGACGTATCCAGCTGAATTCATTTGAATATGATCAAAAGACTACTATTCAATAAATGGAACATCTGCGGAAATAAATTAATATGCAAATACGGATATAGCTTTTCAAGGTAGGCCAACAGATGGAACATTATCCGGATAATAACAACCGGTTGCTGTTCCGGGTAGGCGAGAGTTAGAGCGAATAAACTTTGCCATATTGGGGCAGCCCAATATGGCAACTTTATCTTATGGAAAAAATAATTTTACACTATGTGCGAACTGATACCTTACTTCCCATGGCACTTCTTATACTTCTTCCCGCTCCCGCACGGGCAGGGATCGTTCCTGCCGACCTTCGCGCCCACGTGCACGGGCTCCGCGGGCTTGGCTGCCGCGTCTCCGGCGCCGACGAAGCTGAGGTTGGCGACCTGGCGCTTCTGCTTCCGCTCGATCTCTTCGCCCTGCTCCTTGGCGGCGACCTTGATCCTGAAGAGGTTCTCGACCGTGGATTCGACGATGCGCAGCTTCATCTCATCGAACATGTTGAAGCCTTCTTTTTTGTATTCGATGAGCGGATCCATTTGACCGTAACCGCGAAGCCCGATGCCTTCCTTTAAATGGTCCATGGCGAGCAGGTGGTCCTTCCACTGGTGGTCGACGGCCTGCAGCATGAAGACCTTCTCGAGGTGGCGCATGAGCTCGGACCCGATCTGCTGCTCCTTGGCGTCATAGCTCTGCTTCAGCGCTTCCCACAGCTTGTCACGAAAATCTTCGCGCGGCAGGGACTGGGGGTCGAGGTCGCCCGCATGATACGCAAATTTGGCCGCGAGCACGTCCTTGAGGCCGGTGACATCCCAGGTCTCGGGATAGGCGCCCGCGGGACAGTAGAAATCGACCATCCCGTCGAGCATGTCTTCGGCCAGGCCGAGCACTTCTTCCTTGAGGTCCGTGCCCGACAGAAGCTGGCGGCGCTGCTCGTAGATCACCTTCCTCTGCTGGTCCATGACGTCGTCGTATTCGAGAACGTGCTTGCGCATATCGAAGTTGTGATTTTCAACCTTCTTCTGCGCGTTCTCGATGGCCCTCGAAACCATGCGGTGTTCGATCGGCACGTCCTCTTCCATGCCGAGCCTGCCCATAAGGCCCGCGATACGGTCTGACCCGAAGATCCTCGAGAAGGTCGTCCTCGAGCGAAAGGTAGAACCGCGAAGAGCCGGGGTCGCCCTGGCGGCCTGAACGGCCGCGAAGCTGGTTGTCGATCCGGCGCGCCTCATGCCGTTCCGTGCCGAGGATGTGAAGCCCGCCCGCGGCAATGACCTTCTCTTTTTCGTCGGCGCAGAGCGCCGTGCACTCCGCAAGCGTCTTGTCCCACTGTTCCTTCGTGTACTCCTTGCCCTTCAGCATCTGGCGCGCGAGCCCCTCGGGATTGCCTCCCAGCACGATGTCGGTGCCGCGGCCCGCCATGTTCGTGGCGATCGTGACCGCAGCGTAGCGGCCCGCCTGCGCCACGATCTCCGCCTCCATTTCGTGGTACTTGGCGTTCAGCACCGTATGCCGGATGCCCTTTTTCTTGAGCAGCGCCGCGAGGGCCTCGGATTTGACGATCGAGATGGTGCCCACGAGCACCGGCTGGCCTTTTTTGTGCAGCGCTTCGATCTCTTTGATGGTCGAATTGAACTTCCCCTGCTCGGTCTTGTAAATGAAATCGGGGCTGTCGATACGGATCATGGGTTGGTGCGTCGGGATCATGAGCACGTCGAGGTTGTAGATCTTCGCGAATTCCGCGGATTCGGTCTCCGCCGTGCCGGTCATGCCCGCGAGCTTGCTGTAGAGCCGGAAATAGTTCTGGAACGTGATCGAGGCGAGCGTCTGGTTCTCATTCTCGATCTTGACGTTCTCTTTGGCCTCAATGGCCTGGTGCAGTCCGTCGCTCCAGCGCCTGCCGGGCATGAGCCTGCCCGTGAACTCGTCCACGATCATCACCTGGTCGTCCTTGACCACGTAGTCCACGTCGCGATTGAACAGGGCATGGGCCTTCAGCGCCTGGTGCACATGATGTACGAGGTCCACGTTCTCAGGGTCATACAAATTGCCGGCGCCGAGCATCTTCTCCACCTTGATGTTGCCCTCTTCGGTCAGGGCCGCGGTCTTTGTCTTTTCCTCGATGGTGTAGTCGACGTCCTTCTTCAGGCTCGGGATGATGCGGTTGATCTTGTAATACTTGTCCGTGGAATCTTCCGTGGGACCGGAGATGATGAGCGGGGTCCTGGCCTCGTCGATGAGGATCGAATCCACCTCGTCCACGATGGCAAAGTTGAGCTCGCGCTGGGCATATTCCGCGAGGTCGAATTTCATATTATCGCGCAGATAGTCGAAACCGAACTCATTGTTCGTCCCGTAGGTCACGTCGGAGCCGTAGGCCTGCTGCCGCTGTTCATCATTCAGGCCATGGACTATCACGCCCACGGTCAGGCCGAGGAAGGTATAGACCGACCCCATCCACTGGGCGTCACGCCGGGCAAGGTAGTCGTTCACCGTCACCACATGCACTCCCTTGCCGGTGAGACTGTTCAAGTATACCGGCAGCGTGGCGACAAGGGTCTTGCCTTCACCGGTCCTCATCTCCGCGATCTTCCCCTGGTGCAGCACGATGCCGCCGATAAGCTGTACATCGAAGTGACGCATGCCGAGCGTCCGTTTGGAGGCCTCGCGTACTACGGCAAAGGCCTCGGGAAGGATATCGTCGAGCTGCTCCCCGTCCTCGAGTCTCTTTTTGAACTCGTCGGTCTTGGCCCGCAAGTCAGCGTCCGAGAGGCCGGCAATCCCGCTCTCGAGCGCGTTGATCTCGTCCACCGCCGTCTGAATGCGCTTCAGTTCCCGCTCATTCGCGGTGCCGAATACTTTTTTAAGAATCGATCCGATCATCTCTGTTCTCTCCACCGGGGGTAAGCTTATGTGACAGCTTTGCATATTATCATTTTTATGCAGGAATTCAAGAGAATAATCTTGCTGATCTCTATCTTTCAAGAGTCCTGTGGACAAGATGCCGAGTCTTCATAAATCAAGGGGGATTATTTGCATGACCGGGGGAAATGCTCACGGTTTGATGAAATGGACAGGAAGTTTGATGGGTTCGTAATTTCACCGCTGAGGCGCAGAGGCGCAGAGAAGAACTTTTAGTTTCAATATGCCTTTCTCCGTGTCTCCGCGGTAGATCATGACTTTTTATGAGATCATCAGGATTTAAAAGACGGCAGGCGGGAAATTACTTCTCAGCCCTTGCCCTTGGCGGCCTTCAGGAGCCTTTCGAGCTTCTCAACGCCGACGCATTCCTTGGCATAGGCGCACCACTCGACGCAGGACGTGCCGATCGGCCGGGCGTTCAGATGGCCGCACTTCTTGCAGGCGGTATCCGGTTCGTCGCTCCAGATCTCGATCTTTTCGCCGCACTTCTGGCACCGGATGTCTTCCGGTTTTGGCGACCGTATCTCAATGCTTCCTGGACAACCTTCTTTAAACATGACCCTACTCTACGCCCGTCGCGAAAAAAGAACTATGACCTAAATCATATCGCGGGAAGGCGAAACCATCGGAAACAGCAAACGGTAATGACGCACCGTAAATCGTCGGTTCGGCTCCCGGCGCCGTCTTGAAAACACGAACGATATTACTACCTGACGAAACGGGCCTCGCGACCGAATCCGAACGAAGAAAAATGAAACAACATTCTCACAAAAACTGTCACTCCCTATGCAGAAATATCACAGGACAACGCGGAGATCACTCTTTAACGGTCTCCTTGACGGAGTCCGTTATCTGGATCTTGAAATTATAGGGAATGATCTGACGGTTGATCTCCACGGGGATAAAGAGGACGACGGACTTCCCCTTCAGGCCCGCCGCAACATCGCTTTCGAGCGGGAACAGGGGGCGGATATCATAGCCCTTTCGCTGCGGCAACATATACACATTGCTGACCGGGATCACGGTCTCCTGCACCGAGCTCCGGGACAGCACAACCTGGTCGGGAAGGGGGTTGTTCCGGTCCCGGAAGCGTATGCCGGAATGCATCAGCCGCTTTGCTTGTCTGCTCAGGTCCGTATATTCGGCGCGGTCCCACAGGATTTTCAGATCATAGCGGCTGAGGTTCTCAAAATGCATCAAGTAACCCTGCTCAACGACGGTAAAGGAGACGGATATATTCTTGTCGTGGAAACGGAGCTCCTTGGACACCACGGGGCTGACGAGCCGATACGACAGCGTGTATCTGACGACGTCACGCAGGATCTTCTCCAGCTTGATATTCAGGGTATCGCCTTCCTTGATGTCGCGAAGCGAAAGGGTCTTCTGCTGATAGTTGTCCTTGCTCACCTCAAGGACCGCCTTAGCCGAAAGCGCGGGGTCCTTCGGCACCCCGGCCGTAATGGTCGCGGGCGAGCGGTACAGCCGCTCCTTCAACTCCACGCCCGAAACGACCCTGATGGTCGAATCCGGCGGGTCCGCAAAGACCTTGAAGTTCTTCGCCACCACGCTTGAACATCCCGAAACAGCAAGTGCGGCGACGAGTGCAACAAGAATATATTTTTTCATCCTTCCCTCCTCCACTATGCAAACAGGCCTTGACAGGATTGTGCTATAATAACACATCAGCCACAGCCTGTCATAAAAAAACAATGATTTCATGGCGAACTCCATCTTGCCACCGGCGGTCAAATGGCTCTTTTCCCCTGTCTTTGACCCGTTTCGATGGGCCTAAAACGTTGAAATTTTCTTCGGTTCCTGACAAATTGTCTTGAATTTGCTTTAATACATTACTATAATACGTCTCCAAGTTGCCCACACTGTGCAGGAGGGAGTAATCTATGGCTGTAAAAAAAGTCGCAAAGAAGAAAAAGGCCGCGAAGCCCGCGAGAACCGCCGTAAAAAAGACGGTTAAAAAAGCCGTGAAGAGATCCGGTGCAAAGAAGAGCATGGTCAAAAAGAAAACGGCCGGCAAAGCCGCCGGAAGGATCGCCCCAAAAACAGCGAAAAAGGCCGTTAAGCCGGCATCCTCCGCAATGTCCGCACCGCCCAAACGGCGAATATCCCTGGCCGAGCGAAAACGGAACGAGCTGCTGAAAAAATTCCTCCTCAAGATACGGAACGAGGTCGTGGAAGGCCTGGAAATCCAGATGGGACGCAAACTGGTCCGTGAGACGGGACAGAAGATCGACTCGGCAATGGACAGCGCCGACCAGTCAGCGCTCGACATGGACCAGGGCATCGATTACTCGCTCCTGGAAATGAAATATGAGCAGTACAAGGACATTGCCGATGCCTTCCGCAAGCTCCAGAACAATACCTATGGACAATGCGAGGAGTGCGGCGAAGAGATCGATATCAAGCGCCTTGCGGTGAACCCCCTTGCCCGGTACTGCGTTGCCTGCAAGACGAACAAAGAGAAGCTGGAAAATATCCAGAAGGAAGAGACGAGGTTCAAGGAATAATTTAATAAGAACCAGGTTTACATCGGACAGAGAGGACAGATCAGACCGATATCCACTCGCTAGTTTTTCTTGACAAATCGACCATTATACAGTATCGTGTGCCTCTGATTTTTCTCGTGGCGGTGTAGCTCAGCTGGTAGAGCAGGGGAATCATAATCCCTGTGTCCGGGGTTCGAGTCCCTGCACCGCCACCATTTTTTCTCTTCTCTTTTTCTCATCATAATCATAATTAACTGACCGCATAGCAAGATATGAAAAAATCATCGGATGCCGCTTCCGGCGGCAACCCCCGCTCACCGGTTATGCTGCTAACCAAGGTCAAAGAAACCATACGGAAATACGCCCTCCTGAACCCCGGGGACCGGGTGCTCGTCGCGGTCTCCGGCGGGCCGGACTCGGTCTGCCTTCTGGGTGTTCTTCAGGCGTTAGCGAAAGATCTCGACCTGACACTCCACATCGCCCATCTTGACCATATGTTCCGGGGAAAAGAATCCGCTGACGAGGCGCTGTTCGTCGCGGAGCTGGCAAAAAAGTTAGGCATCCCGTCGACCATCGAGAAGTTTGACGTCCCGGCCTACTGCCTCGAGCGCGGCCTGTCTCCGCAGGCGGGCGCACGAGAAGTAAGGTATGATTTTTTACAGCGGGTTTCAAAGACAACCGGTGCGTCCCATATCGCTACCGGCCATACGGCAAACGACCAGGCCGAGACCTTCCTCATGCGGCTCATACGCGGCGCCGGCGCGTCCGGCCTCTCGGCCATCCCCCCGGCGCGGGATAACATTATCAGGCCGCTGATAGAGGCCACGCGGGACGAGGTGCTTGAATACCTGAAGGAGACCGGTCTTGCGTTCGTAACCGACCCGTCGAACGCCAAGCCGGTGTATACGCGAAACAGGATAAGGCTGGAGGTGTTGCCCATCCTGCAACGCTTCAATCCCCGGATCGTCGCGACGCTCGCGGCCGAGGCAGGTCATCTCAGGGACGAGGACGAGGCGGTCGAGGGGTATTGCGCGATGCTTGCCGACAGCATCCTGGTACAGAAGGAAAACACCGTCTTTGTGAAAAGAAATGAGTTCAATACGCTGCCCCCCGCGTTCAGGCGCAGACTGCTGCAAAAAGCCTCTGACCTCGCGGGGGTGGAATCCTCGGGGCTGTCACGGATACAGCTCGGTGAGGCCATCGCGTTCATGGCCGTTGCCCAGACCGGAAGGACCATGGACCTGACCCCCGGCCTTAAAATAGGGCGCGAGTACGACCGGTTCGTGATCAGCGTTCGATCGGGAACAAAGGACTTCTCCCGTTCGGTCATGATGCCCGGCGTTTCCGTGATACCGGAGCTCCGCATGGAGATCGAGACGCTGGTCGCTGACCGGTTCCCTGAAGAGCAGGAAGATATAAATTATGTATGGCAGGCGCTGTTCGATTATGATAAGATGGGGCCGGTTCTGACACTCAGGAACAGGCGTCCCGGCGACTGGTTCTGTCCAAGCGGGATGGGCGGCAAAAGCAAGAAGATACAGGACTACTTCGTGGACGAGAAGGTCCCTCGCAGGAAACGCGACCTTGTTCCCCTGCTCTGCTCGGGCGAGGATATCCTGTGGGTTATGGGTATGAGAACGGACGAACGGTTCCTCGCCGGAGCAGGGACGAAGAACATGCTTACCGTCAGGGTAAAAAACGCTTATCGGTAACGAAGCCGTATCGAAATTCGGCTGTCAGCGGCGTCTTGATCCGAACGATGCGGCCGCTTAACGAAACGGGCATCATAACCGCTTGTCGTCTTTTGATTTTTGGGAGGAAACGCAATGGTAGGCATTGATTTCGGCAAGCCGCTTTTTACCCGTGAGGAGATCCAGCGGAAGATACAGGAGATAGGCTCGCGGGTCTCGGCAGACTACGCCGACAAGGACCTGATCGCGGTCGGGGTCCTCAAGGGCGCGCTTTTTTTCATGTCAGACCTGCTTCGTTCGCTCAGGATCTCCGTCAGGATGGATTTCATCCATTGCACCAGTTCCGCCACCAAAGGTATGGGCGGCAATCCGGTACGGATGATGTGCGACATGAAAGAAGACATCAAAGAAAAACACGTCCTGCTGATCGAGGACATCATGGATTCCGGCGTGACCATCGATTACCTCAAGAAGATGCTGCTGGAACGAGGTCCGGCTTCGCTCAAGGTGTGCGTGCTGCTCGACAAGACCGGCCGCCGGCAAGTGCCGATCGAGGCGGACTACGCGGGCTTCCGCATCCCGAACAAATACGTGGTTGGTTACGGACTGGATTACAAAGACCGCTACCGCAATCTGCCCTATATCGCCGTGCTCCCCATGGAGGAGCGGCAGGCCCCGTAATCGTCATACGATAATAGTCCTCGCAACCGGCCCCTTCGTTCCGCCCCGATGACCGGTCATTCGTCTTGACAGACCGGCCGGACGGCATGAGGGCTGTATCGAGGCAGGGGCAAAGAGCGGATAACTGTTGTCATACGCACGGGAATATGTTAATATTCCCGTTACATGGTATCGAAGGTTGTTTGTTGCATTTTCTATGGTTTTGAAATCGTTCAATTTTCACTTTCCAATCTTCTATTCCTCATTTTCACTTGCGAAGGTTAACGGAGGTTTCTATCAGTGAGCGCATTCTATAAAAATCTGGCGCTGATACTGTTGTTTGTCGTGGTATCGGTGCTCATCTTCAATCTGTTCAATCCCGTCAGCCAGACCGCGGTCCAGATACCCTTCAGCGATGTCATGGACAAGATCTCGAGCGGGGAAGTGAACGACGTAACGATCAAGGGCACCGAGATGTTCGGCAATTACAAGACCGGCAAATCCTTCAAGACCAATCTGCCCGACTACCCCGATCTTGTCAAAGACCTCCGCTCCAAGGGCGTGAAGATCAATGCGGAGCCGGTGAAAGAGTCCGCATGGTACAGCTTCCTCGTGGTCTGGGCGCCGCTCATTCTCATGGCGCTCTGGTTCCTGTTCATCATGCGCAATATGCAGATGGGCGGGAACAAGGCCATGTCCTTCGGCAAGAGCAAGGCAAAGCTTCTGAACGAGAGCTCCAAGAAAGTGACCTTCAGTGAAGTGGCCGGCATGGATGAGGCCAAGGTCGAGGTCCAGGAGATCATCGATATCCTGAAAGATCCCCAGAAGTTCCAGAAACTCGGCGGCAAGATACCGAAGGGCGTACTGCTCGTCGGCCCTCCGGGCACGGGCAAGACCCTCCTGGCGCGGGCCATCGCAGGCGAGGCGGGCGTACCGTTCCTCTCGATCAGCGGCTCTGATTTTGTCGAGATGTTCGTCGGAGTGGGCGCATCGCGCGTCCGCGACCTCTTCGAACAGGGCAAGAAGAACGCGCCGTGCATCATCTTCATCGACGAGATCGACGCCGTGGGCAGGCACCGCGGCGCAGGCCTCGGCGGCGGCCATGACGAGCGCGAACAGACGCTGAACCAGCTCCTCGTGGAGATGGACGGGTTCGAGAGCAACGAGGGCGTGATCCTCGTGGCGGCCACGAACCGTCCCGACGTGCTCGACCCGGCGCTCCTCAGGCCCGGCAGGTTCGACCGCATGGTTGTGCTCCCGCGGCCCGACTTGAACGGCAGGATCGGCGTGCTCAAGGTGCACACGCAGAAGATCAAGCTCGCGCCGCACGTGGACATAGAATCCATCGCGCGCGGCACCCCCGGCCTGTCCGGAGCGGAACTGGCGAACCTGGTGAACGAGGCCGCGTTGCTGGCCGGCAGGCTGGGCAAGACACAGGTTGAGACCGACGATTTTGAGCGCGCCAAGGACAAGATCCTCATGGGCCTCGAGCGCAAGTCCATGCTGATCAGCGATGAGGAAAAGAAGAATACGGCCTACCACGAGGCGGGCCATACCATGGTCGCGAGGCTCATCCCCGGTACCGACCCCGTGCACAAGGTCTCGATCATCCCGCGCGGAATGGCCCTGGGCGTCACGCTCCAGCTCCCCACGGCCGACCGGTATTCCTATGATCGTGAGCATTTGCTCAATAATATTGCCATCCTGCTCGGCGGCAGGGCCGCGGAAGAGATCGCGCTCCAGCATATGACCACCGGCGCGGGCAACGACCTCGAGCGCGCCACCACGCTCGCCCGGAAGATGGTCTGCGAGTGGGGGATGAGCGATTCCATGGGGCCGCTGTCCTACGGCAAGAAGGAAGAGGCGATATTCCTCGGCCGCGAGATCGCGCAGCACCGTGACTACAGCGAGAACACGGCCATCGAGATCGACAAGGAAGTAAAGCGCATCGTCATGGACAACTACCACCGGGCCAGAACACTGATCCAGGAGCGTGAGCCCGTGCTGCATCGCCTGGCAATTGCCCTGCTCGAGAAAGAGACCCTCGATGCCGTTGAAATCGACGCGATCATCAACGCTCAACCCGTAGCGGCTTAGGAGGGCGGTATGGAGCCTGTCCTCCGGATCTCCGGCCGCGGGGCGCTTTCAATAACCCTGAACAATCTCACCTCCGGTCAGACAGCCGTTCTCGACAGTATCATCCGATCATCCGACAGCGGAGCAGGTTTAGACCCTGCTCCGATCTTTTTTCCCTCACAATACGACAGCACCGCCGGCAATATCCGCCCGGCAATGACCCTGACCGGCAGCCCCGTCCAGTTGAGAAGACTTTTTTCTCTCCTGTCTGCGGATCATCGCATCCCCTCTTCTCTTTCCGGGAAAGGTTACTCTCTGCTTGACAACTACCTGCGCTCGGATTATAAGATTGATTGCAGGGGGAAGGTCCTCGACCTCGGCAGCCGCACACACCTCATGGGCATCCTGAACGTGACCCCTGATTCATTCTCCGATGGCGGACGCTATGCCGATGCGGAGCAAGCACTTGCCCATGCCCGTGACATGGCTGCCGCAGGCGCGGACATCATCGACATCGGCGGGGAGTCCACCCGGCCCGGAGCAGCGCCCCTCTCCCGGGAGGAAGAGCTCCGTCGGATCATCCCGCTCATCGAGCTCCTTTCGGCCGAGTTTACGGTCCCGATATCGGTGGATACCTATAAGTCATCGGTGGCGAAAAAAGCGATCGAGGCGGGCGCAAGTATCGTGAACGACATCAGCGGGCTCCGGTTCTCGCACGACATGGCGCACGTGGTGGCTGATTCCGGCGTTGCCGTGGTCATTATGCACATCAAAGGCACACCGCGTGATATGCAGCAGAACCCTGTGTATGACGATGTGGTCGGTGAGGTCCTGTCCTCTCTGGAGGATGGGATCGAGATCGCCATGAAGGCCGGCGTGGGCCGGGAGAAGATACTCATCGACCCCGGCATCGGATTCGGGAAGACGCTTGAGCACAACCTCATTCTCCTGAACAGACTTGAGGAATTCCGCTCCCTCGGCAGACCGATCCTGCTTGGTCCCTCGCGAAAAAAGTTTATCGGAACGATCCTTGGTGTCCCGGCGCCCGATCAGCGCGTTGACGGTACCGCCGCCACGGTGGCCCTCGGGATCGAGCGCGGCGCCAGCGTTCTGCGGGTCCATGACGTGGCGCGTATGGCGCAGGTGGCGAAGGTGACGGATGCAATCGTAAGATCCGTACAAGGTACAAAGTACTGAGTACGAAGTAATGACCCGGACAATCCCTGAAAGACTTTTACCATGAACTCTGAACTTTGTACTCTGTACCCTGTACTATTTATTAACCCATGACCAACTTCATCGAAATACGCGAGGCCCTGACGCACTATCGCTGGTTCAACGATACAGTGGACATAGCGCTCGTCTACTATATCATCTACCGGCTGCTGCTCATCATCAAAGGCACGCGCGCCTTCCAGATGCTCATCGGCATCGGACTTATCGTGCTCGTGCTCATCGCGTCGCAGACCTTTGAGTTCTATACCCTCGACTGGCTCATTCAGAGCTTCTGGTCGCAGATCGTGCTCGCTGTCGTGATCCTGTTCCAGCCTGAGATCAGGCGCACCCTGGCCCGGGTCGGCGAACGCCATATGTTCCGATCGCTCTCCGCGGTCGAGGGCTCCAAGTTCATTGAAGAAACGGTCAAGGCCGTCGTCAACATGGCCAACAAAAGGATCGGCGCGCTTATCGTCCTCGAACGCGACACGGACCTTACGACCATTGTGGAGATGGGCACCGAGCTCGATGCCAAGGTCACGAAGGAGATCCTCATAAGCATCTTTCTCCCCTACTCCCCGATCCACGACGGGGCCGCGATCATCCGGAGCGGCAGGCTCATATCAGCCGGGTGCTTTCTGCCGCTCACGCTGTCTTCGAACATCTCCAAATCGCTTGGTACTCGCCACCGCGCGGCGATAGGCCTCACCGAGGAGACCGATGCCGTCGTGGTGGTCGTGTCAGAGGAGACGGGGGAGATCTCACTGGTCGTGAACGGCGCGATCGAGCACAACGAGGATGCGCCTGCACTCAGGAAAATGCTGTCCGATATGTTTGTCAGAAAAAAGGGCCGGTGACCGTACCATGAAAATGAGAAGCATCGTGTTCGATAACTGGGGCATCAAGCTTGTATCGCTCGGCCTCTCGCTCACGCTCTGGGTCTTTGTCACCTCAAAAGGCAAAACCGAGATGACGCTCACGGTGCCGCTCGAACTGCGAAATATTCCCCAGAACATGGCAGTCGTCGGCAATGTTGCAGGGTCCATGGAAGTGCGCATCCAGGGTCAGGAACGCGCTCTCAGGGACATAACGGTCGGGGATAAGATGGTCGGCATCATCGACCTGTCCATGACGAAGGCCGGAGAAAATCTTGTGCACATCTCTCCCGACGATATCAAACTTCCGGCAGACGTGAACGTGACGCATATGTCGCTGTCCGAGATCATCGTGAAGCTCGAGCCGCTGGTCCGGAAGACCTTTCGATTGGATCCTGTCCTGCACGGTGTTCCCGCGGCCGGACACCGTCTCGCGAAGATCATCGTCATTCCGCCGAGGGTCACGGTTGAAGGGCCGAAGAACCTGATGACTGCGTTGAGCCGGCTCCAGACCATGCCGATCGACATCCAGGACGCAAAACAGACCATGACCGTGGAGCCCAAGATCGACTACCAGGGCCAGCCGCTGAAGCTCCTTGATAAAAATATCGTGATCCGGATAATCATTGAGAGGGTGCATAAATGAGAAGGCTTTTCGGGACTGACGGCGTGAGGGGCGTGGCGAACCAGGACCCCATGACCTCGGAGATGGCAATGCGCATCGGCAGGGCGGCGGCGCACGTATTCCGTGATTCGGCCCGCCGGCATCGCATCGTGATCGGCAAGGACACCAGGCTTTCCGGATATATGATCGAAAGCGGGCTCACCGCCGGGCTCTGCTCCATGGGCATGGACGTTCTCCTGGTGGGTCCCGTGCCGACGCCGGGGATCGCGTTCCTCACGCGCAGCCTCAGGGCGGATGCCGGCGTCGTGGTCTCCGCATCGCATAACCCCTATGAGGACAACGGCATTAAATTCTTCGGCAGGGACGGGTTCAAGCTCCCGGACGAGGTCGAGAAGAAGATGGAGGACCTGATCTTCTCCGGCGCCATAGACTCCGTGCGCCCCACGGCCAGCGAGATCGGGAAGGCCTTCCGGATCGACGACGCGATCGGCAGGTACAACGAGTTCGTGAAATCGTCCATCCCCCGGGGTATGGACCTCTCCGGCCTGCGGGTGGTTGTGGACTCCGCAAACGGCGCGGCATACAAGATCGGACCCCGCATCCTGACCGAACTGGGCGCCGATATCCTGTCGCTCCACGACCAGCCGACCGGCTTGAACATTAACCAGGGATGCGGTTCGCTCCACCCCGAGGTCATCTGCAGCGCCGTGGTCAAAAACAACGCGCAGATCGGGATCGCCTTTGACGGAGACGCGGACCGGGTGATCCTGTGCGATGAGAACGGCGTCGTGATCGACGGCGATGCGGTCATGGCGATCTGCGCTCTCCACATGATGAAACACGGCAGGCTCAGGCACAACACGCTCGTGGCCACGGTCATGAGCAATCTCGGGCTGGAACTGGCAATGCAGCAGGCGGGCGGCAAACTCGTCCGGGCTGCCGTCGGCGACCGGTATGTCATGGAAAAAATGATCGAGGGGGGCTTCAACCTCGGCGGGGAGCAGTCGGGCCACCTCATCTTCCTGGACCACAATACCACGGGCGACGGCCTCATCACCGCGCTCCAGGTTTTCACGATCCTGAAGCAGACCGATAAACCGCTGTCGGAGCTGGCTGCCTCCATGAAGACGTATCCCCAGATACTCGTGAACGTAAAGGTGAAGGAGCGGAAAGACCTCGAATCGATCCCCGAGATCGTAAAGCGGATGACCGAGATCGAAAAGAAGCTCGACGGCACCGGCCGCCTGCTCGTTCGTTACTCCGGCACCGAGCCCAAGGTGCGGGTGATGATCGAGGGCGAGGACCAGAATGAGATCAAGACGCTTGCCGAGGGCCTTGCGGGGATCATCAAGGAGAAGCTGGGGTAAATAACAGATAAAAGATGCGCCACCACGAACGTGTTTGTTTATCAACACTCTCCCCTCGGAGGGAACTTTCTGATGTCGGCACTTATTTTTATAAAGAGAATGTCACCCACCATACCCGACAATGCCCCAAAAATACTCTCCAAACGTTCGCCATGGATAGAATGATATCCTCATACCGCATGATTCGCGTGGTCATCGTAGCGCTCATCCTTGCCCTGCCGGGATGCGTATACACGAAACTGATGACCACGCAGCTGGAGAAGCCGACCTTTACCTACACGGGAGCCGAACTGGTCGAAACCTCGCAAGGCGGGGTAATCATGAACTTCCTGTTCTCCGCGCATAACCCAAATGAGGCAGGATTGAAAGACGTAATCTGCTCGTATGAGCTTTTTGTGGAAAAGAAAAAGTTTCTGACGGGAAGGAATATTCCTCTGGAGCTCAATCCGAAAGGCGACACCGAGATCAAGGTCCCCGCAGAGATCGCGTACGCAGACCTCTATCCCGTTCTGGGGTCCATCGTAAGGCGGATATTATCCGGCCAGAAGACAATACCCATCACCATCGACGCCGTCTTTTCCGGAAGACCTGCGCTCTATATCGAAGCGGGAAAAGAGACCCCGATTTCCTTCGAGAGAAGATTGGTCAAGACCGCCGACATTCCTTTGCAGCAGGAGAGAATAAACAAGCGACAATGAAGAAATTCGCTGTTTATTGCGGCAGGTAAACAAGAAAGCCGAATGCGCTTAATAACATCAGTGCCTCTGTTCCCCCTTATGTAAACCGTGAAATGGAATGTGACCCGTTCAAACTGATGAAGTCGATAGCCGTCCTCGGGATCGTCATTTGCTGCGCTTGCAGTGGTGGCGGCGCCACCCGCATTCTGTACGGGACGCTGACCGAAAACAATGAAGTGAACAGCTAAGGATCTGCGATCTTCTTCATCTCCAACGACCATACCGGCACGCTTCACCTAGAGGATCCGGTGATAAGCCACAATCTCGGCGGGTCCTGGTACGAGTTGCCTGGGATCTCGATGCACAGCGATACGAACCGAGAGATCATCAACTCGACCATCGAGTAGTCGAGGGGATTGACAAAATAATATGAATAACACCTGGCCGTTGATCATTGCAGCCGCCGTGTAAAGCGAATTGTTCTGTATCGGGCTGTTTTCGATCGACTAAGATGCTTTTTTGTTTTTACCTGCAACTTTTATATCATTTCTGTATTCCCTAAATATACTCAATGTATGTTGTCCGCTCCTTCCTGATCTTTGCTATACTTTAATCATTCGTTCGCGGTTTTCCTCATGAGTGGACCCTGATAAAGCCAAACCCCTTGCGAGAGGGGGGCGGAAAGCGGCGGATCTTAGAGTACCAAGATGGCCGAGCTGCCGAAGGATGATATCAAAGGCGGACCCAGCTTTTTTTGCGGGATCGTGGTGGCTGAAACAAGTTGTCCTCATCGTGAGCATAAATGTGGCGCACTAGCACATGATAGATCGGAAAGGAGGGACCGTAATGGCAACTCATATCGTTTTGATGAAGATGACGGATCAGGGAATCAAGGACGTCAAGAATGCACCACAGCGAATTGATGCAGCCTCGAAGGCCATTGAAGCAATAGGGGGCAAGATGACGGGCTTCTACTTCACGTTGGGTGAGTATGATTACATAGCCATCGTCGAAGGACTCTCTGACGAAGCCGGTGCGTCTTTCCTGCTGAAATTAGGATCGGCGGGGAACACCAGAACAACGACGCTAAAAGCATTCACGAAGAGTGAGTTTGCTGGGATGGTTAAGAAGCTTTCTTAGCCTCGCCGGTGAGAATAAGGAGTGGAAAAGGCAATGTATCCGAATTCTAGTGCGCCACGCTTGAATATCTTTCATTGACCTTTACGATCAGCGAAGTCGTAAAGAATGCTCGTTGCAGTTTTCAGTAAGGGATCACCAGGCGATGTTGTTTCTCTCTGTGCTTTCTTAAGGCAGGTTGATTTTGAAATGCGGGTTTGTGCGATTTCTTCCCTTTCGGGATATGATAAAATAGCAAATAAAATGGTTTCCTGTACTTTGACAATCTATTCTCGGCATCACGATCCAGGTGGGCACGTCGACGGGCACTTGAAGGTCAAAGAAGACGACCCGTCATCTTCTCCGATCCATCAATATCTCCGATGTGGGCTCACGGGAGTTGAAACCCTTGGAAACGACAACCATTACTGCGCTGCTTATCGAAGACGACCCCGATGATGCCGCACTCATCGAAAGGTATCTCAATTCTTTCCGGAATATCAAATACAATGTGATCCACGTCGGGAGGCTCGCTGTCGGCCTGGAAAGTCTGAAACGCATCCTTTTTGACGTCATCCTGCTGGACCTCGCGCTCCCGGACGGCCCGCTGGGCATCAAGACCTTTGAAACGGTCTATGCTCATGCACCCCATATACCGATCATCGTCCTGACCGGCCACGACGATGATGATCAGGCCGTCGAGGCGGTCCACAAGGGCGCACAGGACTATTTAGTGAAAGGCCTGGTCACCGGCCCGGCGCTGGGACGTGCAATTCGTTACGCCATCGAGCGCAGGAAATTGCTCACCCAGCTCGAAGATTCTTTGAAGGAAATCAAACTCCTGCGGGGGTTTCTTCCCATCTGTGTGCGTTGCAAGAAGATCCGTGATGACAAGGGCTACTGGACGCAGGTGGAGGTCTATATCAGAAAGCATGCAGAAGTGGAATTTTCCCACGGGATCTGTCCGGAATGCGCACAGGCACTCTATCCGGATTTATTTATCGAAGACGACGAACCGAAATAAGCATCTTTCATTATCTTCTTAATTCTTGCCGGCGGGGTTTCCTTCGAAAGAAGGCCCGGTTAAGACCTTTGAGATTTCCATTGCAGGAGGAGAGAAGAAACAATGGACAATGAAGAAATTCGGTTGTATTTTATAGCAGCAGGATCCGATCGCGTTTTCCTCCATTGCAGGGGGGATGGTCGGTCGGCACGGCGGGCACTCCATGTACCTTACCGCCTTTCTTGGAGATACCGCAAGGATCGTAGTAATGAAAAAGACCGTATTCTCTCCTAAATTCTTCTGTTCCCTCGTTGCGTTCAGCATATTTATTCTTCAGTCATGCAGCCCTGTGGTCCACACAGAATTTAAAAAAGGCGCGCTCATTGAGGAGCGGCCGACCGGCAAGCTCGTCGAACTGGAAAGTACCGCATACCTTGAAGTGACCTCTCCTCTGACCGTGAAGGTATACGAGATTGTCCAGGTTGCCGACGAATTCTCTCAGACCCATGAAAAGATAAAGCTGGAAGTTACGAAAAGTCCATTTACCAAATGGGGTAAATATCACTATGACCCGCGGTACAACTACGTGTGCGGTGGCAAGTTTACCTGCAGATCATCCATCGTCAAGGATGATCCTATAAAGGACATCCGGTATGAAAATATAAACAACAAAAAGCGTGTCATTACCTCGGGAACTGTACGGGCAATGATCGACGGTTCTTATGCTCAGGACCTGCCGATCGATCCGGACGGTACCGCCTCGGTCAGTGTTGAAAAATTCTTTGATGTTTTGCCAAAGGGCCAGGATGTCAATGTTGAGTATTCTTATAAATCGGGGTCCGCGCAGTCGGTCGTCGCATGGCCTGAGGTTGAGAAAACGGCACGTACATTACTGCCCGAGTACAGAAGACGCGGGGCAGCGAACAGAACGGCGGCAGACTATATCACTGCTTTTAGGATCTCTGACGATCCGTCAGACCTCAAAGAGGCGTATAAATATGCGGCAAGCGAATCCGAAAAAGCAGAAATCAAAAAGATCGCGGAAATACACGGCGAGAAACGCGATCGTACGCGCTTCGAGCAGGCGAAAGATAACGGCAAACTGGACAAGTTCATCAAGAAATATCCGAACAGCAGTTACCTCGTCCAGGCTGAGTACTTATTTCACCTGGACAAAGATTGCAACGGGTCAGTCATCACGTTAAGCAAATTCAATATTCGCCTCGACAAGGGTAAGTGCGTGATGATCGTGGCGACAAAAGTCCAGACGACCTCTAAAAACTCCGGTCTCTTCAAAACTTATTTTACGTGGACCGGCGACGAGCATGATCTTTTTTATATTGAATTTCCCTCAGACTATGGTGAAGATCAGGTCCAGGCGCTCGCGAAGATAAAAGGTGTTTTTAACTATACGACGATGTTCGGCACTCATAACTCGGTGCCGCATTTACGCTTCTTGGCACAAATGCCGGAAGATTGAATGAAGGAATTCGATCGCATAAAGCGGCGGACAACTCCCGGTATTCGCTGAAGACTTCATTCTTTAAAACCCGTCGAGCTGCAAACTGTAATTGACATGCTTTTTGTAAACTAATTGATATCATTTCGCTTGAATCATTTCGCTAAATCCTTGCCAACGTGCCTGATTTGTAGTACGCTTTTCGCACGAGGAGCCTCGAATATATGAACAAGAGCGCGATGACGCTTAAATGGTTATTGCTCACCGGAGCGATCTACTTCCTGGCGGTGTCAATCGTACATATGCTGGGGATCAAGGTACCGCTGCTCTTCGTTTATTACACCGTGCCCTCCTATGGATACCAGGACAGGATCATTTCCTTTTTGTCTTTCGGTTGGTCGGTCTTTTTGTTTACGGCCTCTCGCGATCCCGTGAAGAACCGTGAAGCAGTCAAGGCGGTACTCATCGCCGGCCTTGCCGCGATCTTCGGTCTGAATGTAATAAATAGCGTCACTGATTTTCATGGGTTGTCGCCAGATATTCATCCCCTGGTATTCCAGATAGAAACGCTTGGGCTGAGCATATACGAGGCTGCATTGATCTTTTTTTATTTTCTCTCAAAAAGACAGGACGCGGACCGGTAGCCGGTTCTTCTTGTCTCCGTTGAAGTTTCCACTCGTGGAACAGGTTTTCCAGCGGGCGCCGAACGGTTTATTTTGCATCAAAAAAGGTGTCTGCGGAACTTTGTAAATCATTGCACATTTCACCTGGAACTTGTTATAATCATCTGCCATGAAGACAAAGATCGACCAACTGATCGCCAAACTTGACCGTGTCCTGGACCGCTACCTGGCGGACGATACTGACGTAACGAGCTTTTCGACGCATCAGGCATTTCGTTGGGATGGTGCGCGCAGGGCGATTAAGCCGCTCTCGCGACCGGTGCGTATCCATCCGGGCCACCTGATCGGGATCGATGCCATCAAGCATGAGGTCCTTCGGAACACGAAGAGTTTTGTGCATGGCGGAAAAGCGAACAATGTCCTGTTGTGGGGAGAGAGGGGTACGGGCAAGTCTTCTCTTATAAAGTCGTTGCTGACCGTCTTCAAAAAGACTCCGCTCCGGATGATCCAGATCTACCGGCATGACATTCTGTCCATCACTTCCCTGTTCGATATGATCGCCGGCCATCGGTCCTCTCGTTTTATTTTGTTCATCGACGATCTCTCTTTTGAGGAAAGTCAGACCGATTACAAAGAAATGAAAACCATCATGGACGGTGGGCTCGAGGAAATTCCGGACAATGTCCTGTTTTATGCGACCTCGAACAGGAAGCACCTGATCCCGACCCTGTTTTCCGACAATACCGGCGACGAAACCCGGCCCTCGGATACTGTTGAGGAAAAGATCTCCCTCGCGGACCGCTTCGGACTCAGTTTCGGATTTTATCATTTTTCTCAGGATACATACCTGAAGATATCCGCCTTCTATGCAGCAAAGTACGGAGTTCCTGCAACCGGGAAACAGCTGGAACAGATGGCGATTCGCTGGGCGCTTGAGGCCGGCAGCAAGAACGGACGAACCGCAGAGCAGTTTGCGAAGAATGCTGCTGTCAGGGACTGAGCACTTCCTGGAGATGCAATCGCCGTCCGCTCTTACGTTTCCGGCAGGCTCAAGCGTGCGCATATATCGACCTGTATTTGTCAGTTCTCCCGATTACCCAAAAGCAGACCATAGCGGGTGATGGTTTCAACTGGACCTATTTTGACATACGCCAATGTTTTCTGGCATAACCATGCAACCCCATGCACAAACCCCTCATCTTAATCACGCTGGCGTACACTGCGGGCCTCCTGCTCGGGCACGGGTTCCTCTATTTTCCGTATTCGGTCAGCATCCTCGCGATCCTCTGCATTCTGATCACAGGGATCTTCTCCTGGCTTAACCGATTGACGCCCCGCCGCTTCCTGCTCGTCATCATCCCCGGATTCGTCGGCATGGCGGCGTACCTTTACTCGGCCGCATGGTCCCCGGCAGGCAATTACACCCGCCATTTCACTCCCGATAAGGCGTTCCACGATATCATCGGCAGGATCGATTCGCCTCTTGAACGCGATCCTGACCGGACCGGCTTTGTCATGGAGATCAGGGAAATTGACGGCAGCGCCATGACCGGCAAGATACGCGTAAGTGTGCGCGAGGAAATGAACTCGGTCGGATACGACGATATCATCCGCGCCAGGGGAAAAGTGTTCGAACCGGCGGGGTTCAACAATCCCCGGGGGTTCGATTACGCCGGATATCTTGCCCAAAACAATATCTACGGGATATTGAACGTCAAGAACTCGGACGCGATCCAGGTCATGATCCGCGGCGCCGGCATATTCAGAACGATCCAGGATTGGCGGGAGCGGATCCGCCAGTCGTTTCTGAGATCCGCCACGGGTGACGGATCGGCCATCCTCCAGGCCATGGTGCTCGGCGAGGAGGGCAGACTCACCGACGAGCTGCGGGATCGGTTCATGGCCGCCGGCGTCACGCACATCATCTCCATCTCCGGCTCCCACCTCGGCATGGTAGCGGTCCTCTGCTTCGGCCTGATCAGGTGGCTGCTGTTCATGATGCCGGAACGGTTCTATCACCGCATGACCCTGCACACGGACCCGAAAATTATCGCGGCATGGCTTACGCTTCCCCTCGTGGTCTTTTATACGCTCCTCGCCGGGGGACAGGTGGCGACGGTCCGCTCGCTCATCATGATCTCAGCCGGACTAATGGCGCTCATCCTGGACCGGGAGAACGCGCTCATGCACGCACTTGCCCTTGCCGCGCTCTTCATCCTCATCACGAGCCCGCAGGCGATCTTCGACATCTCGTTCCAGCTTTCGTTTCTTTCCGTCCTGGTCATCGGCTGCGCGGTCTCACTCTGGAACGAGCTGCAATTCAAGCCAGGAACCCGTTTCCAGAAGATCAGGAACAGCGCCCTGCTGCTCATCATCATATCCGTTTCCGCAAGCCTCGCGACCGGACCGCTTGTCGCGTACTACTTCAACCAGATCTCGTTCGCCGGCGTCGTCTCGAACCTCATCATCGTCCCTTTTGCAGGCATGGTGGTCGTTCCGCTCGGACTGTTTTCAGGGATAGTCTCCCTCTTCACCGGCCGCCTGCCGCTGGTTTGGCTGAACCAGGGCGTTTCGGACATATTCGTCGGCGCTGTCTCCTTCTTTTCCCGGCTCCCCTTCGCGGAATTTCATCCCCCGGCGCCCGCACCGCTTTGGCTGCTGCTCTATGCTGTTTTCTTTATCTCCCTGTTCATGCACGCAAGGGCGCGCCTGCTCGCCCGGTTCAAGCCGTTCGAATCATCATCGCGAATTTCAAAGATGCCGGTTGTCGGCATGGCGCTCGCGGGCATGTGTTTGATGCTTCTGCTTGCCCTCTCCTTCATGCCCGGACAGCGCATGCTGGTCAGCTTTCCCGACGTGGGCCAGGGCGACTGCGCGCTCATCGAGCTCCCCGGGGGACAGACCGTCCTGATCGACGGCGGAGGCACCCGCGACAACCGGTTTGACATCGGGCGGCGCATCCTTGCCCCCTGGCTCTGGAACAAGGGCATCCGCAGGCTGGACCTCGTGATCATGTCTCACCCCCATCCGGACCATATGAACGGGCTTATTGCGATCCTGAAAAAATTCGAGGTGGCTGCTGTCTGGGAAAGCGGACTGGATACCAACCTGCCGGGCTATGGTGAGTTCCGCGCGGTGATGCAGGACAGAAAGATACGCCATCGCCTTGTTTCGGCCGATGATCCGCCGATGATGCTCGGCGAGGCGATGATCTCCGTGCTCCATCCGCGCAGGGGAGTTGAGACACTCGACCGGCAGGCCTTTGCGGCGGAGAACAACCGTTCGCTTGTCGTGCAGATCAGGTCGGAAGGCACCAACCTTTTATTCACCGGTGATATCGGGATCAAGATGGAAAGGAACATCATGGAATCGATCAAGGGCCTGAAAATCGGCCTTATCAAAGTCCCGCATCATGGAAGCAAGAGCTCGAGCAGCGAAGACTTTGTATCACAGACGCAGCCCGAAGTAGCGGTCATGACCGTTGGCCGGGGGAACCAGTATCATCATCCGTCCGATGAGGTCGTTGCGCGCTATGAGAGGATCGGGGCGCAGATCTGCAGGACGGATCTTGACGGCGCAGTGACGATAGCGGTGAATAAGGGGAGATTTGCGATACAGCGATGGAATGACCTGAGACTGCGGCGGATCGTGCTCTCCGACCGAGCGGCCTGGGGCGACCAGGAACAGGTGAACGGGGGCAGGCTCCGGATCAGGGCATGGGGGCTTTGATGGGATACACCTTCAGGAAGCCCAGGAACTCCTTGGCCGTGTGCGTACAATAGTTGCGTTTAGGCGAGATGATGCTGAAGTTCCGCTGGAACTTGAGGTCCTTGAAGGTCATGGCCTTCAGGATTCCATGCTTGATCGCCTGGCGAGCGGACCAGGCCGAGACGATCGACACCCCGACGCCTTCCTCCACCGCACTCTTGATCGATTCGCTGCTGCCGAGCACGAGCGAGATCTTGAGGTCGGACAGCTTGATCCCGTGATCTTCGAGATGTTTCAGGATGATCTGGCGGGTGCCGGACCCTTCTTCACGAAGGATGAGCGGCTCCTTGATCAGGTCCATGGCCGGAATGTTGCGGCGCTCCGCCCAGGAGTGCGCAGGCGACATGATCACCACCAGTTCGTCCGAGAGAAGGACATCGACGGCAAAGCGTTGTTTGCTCACGTCCCCTTCCACCAGGGCAATATCGATCTCACCGGCATTCAATTTTTCGGTGATGGTCTTGGTGTTGCTCACCAGGAGAGATATGTTGACCCGGGGTACCTTTTTCTTGAACGCCGAGATGATCGTGGGAAGAAGGTAATTGCCGATCGTCGAGCTGGCGCCGATGGAGAGGGAACCCTTGATCGATCCGGTTATCTCACTGATGTTCTTCTGCGCCTCGGCATAGAGCGCAAGGATCTCCTTGGCCCGCCTGTAAAGGATCTCGCCCGCCGGCGTCAGATTGATGGAATTGCCGGACCGGTCGAACAGACGGGTCTCGTAGAGTTCCTCCATGGCCTGCACCTGAAGGCTCACCGCGGGCTGGGTAAGGTGAATGAGCTCCGATGCCTTGGAAAAGCTCTTCGTATCTGCGACGGCGCAGAACACTCTTAGTTTATGATCTTCCATAGTAAGTTGGATAATCGAAAGGGTACTGGTGTAGATGGTGGATATGAGCCCGATTGTCTGTCCTATTAATATTATTTATAAAGCATCCACTTATTATTGTCAAGAAGTTTGTCGCGAACCATCCCGATTGTTTTGCGGCAACGTGTGCAAAAAGTGAAAAAATTATCTTGACATTTCCCCGTTTAAAGTTAAAATGCACGGGTTTCGAAGTATTAAACCGGAGGTGAATGTATCATGGCAGAAATGAGTAAAACCGCCAAGGCGGCTACAAAAAAGGCAATTGTGAACCAAAACGTGCCCCAGTGTTGCGCCAAGCCCATGCAGGCGGCAAAGATGATGTCCACGACCGGCAAGGTCCGCGGCATGATGTGGTTCTGCGATAAATGTCAGAAAGAAAAGGCGCTTTAAGCCGTTTCTTCAGTTATCGTTTCTTTGCAAGGCGGTGAGCATTTCACCGCCTTTTTTTACGCACTTTTCTTGCGTTCCAATACCGTCATTGCCTCCCGCCCCATGAATTTGGGTTCATTCGTAAAAAAGTTGAAACCCAATGTTTAACCACTGAGGCACGGAGCAAGGCCTGGAAACTCGGGGGATTTTAAAAACCTCGGGCTCCTTCGATTTTTCCTGAAAAATCAGAGTATCACAAAAAGACATTACTCTTAACACTCCGTAATAAAATAACATCGGTCCTCTGTGTCTCCGCGTTTCCGTGGTGAGAAAAGCCTTTTCAACTAAAATACGAAAGAACTTGGGTTTGTGAGCGCCCGTCTCGCCAAAATAAGAAATGTCCGGTTCTTATCCGCCATCCAATCGCCTCGTATTTAAACAGGATGTTAACAGAAGGCACGCCGCCTTTTCTGATACTTTCTATCTAATATTTTGGAATACGGCCACTTTCCAAAATCTGTGTTATTCTTATAGGTTAGAAAGAGACTCTGGTGTGAAATGACACGGATAATGCATTTGAGGATTACAACCGCTGCAGCGATCGCTGGCCTGGCATTGACCGGCTGTGCCGTAGGCCCTGATTTCCGGGCGCCCGAAGCCCCGAGCGCGAAAGAATACACCGCGACGGAGCTATTGAAACCCGGATCTGCAGCCGTTCCCGTGGCTGGCGGCGCTGCGCAGCGTCTTGCTCCGGGGCAGGAGATCCCCGCCCAATGGTGGACACTGTTCCGTTCCGCGGCGTTGGAGCAGTTGGTCCGCCAGGCGCTTGCGGACAACCCGACGCTTGCGGCAGCTCAGGCAACGCTCCGCCAGTCGCAGGAGGGTCTGCGCGCCGTTGTCGGCTCTGCGCTCTTCCCGCGCCTGGATGCGAACATCTCGGCTTCGCGCCAAAAGGTCTCTGGCGCCGCCTTCGGCCAGCCGGAAACCACGTTTAGTCCCTTTACGCTCTATAATGCCTCGGTAAACGTCTCCTATGCGCTCGATCTATTCGGCGGTGCGCGGCGGGAGTTGGAATTTCTGAGGTCGCAGGTAGACTTTCAGCGCTTTCAGCTCGAAGGGGCCTATCTGACACTCACGTCGAATATCGTCACTGCGGCGGTGAAAGAGGCTTCCTTGCGCGCTCAGATGCAGGCGGTTCAGGAGATCCTGGCCGCGCAGACGAAGCAGAGCGATATGGTCGAACGCCAGTTCCAGCTCGGGGCGGTAGCGCGCTCGGACGTGCTCGCACAGCGGGCTCAACTCGCGCAGACGCGGGCGACCCTGCCGCCGCTGGAAAAGGAGCTCGCTCAGACGCGCCACCAGTTGGCAACGCTGACCGGCAAACTACCCGGTGAGGCAACGGCGCTGCCCGAGTTCAGCCTCGAGGAGCTGCAGCTGCCGGAGGAACTGCCGCTGAGCCTGCCGTCTTCACTGGCGCGCCAGCGCCCGGACATCCGGGCGGCAGAAGAGCTCTTGCACGCGGCGAGCGCGCAGATCGGCGTCGCGACCGCGAACCTCTACCCGCAGCTCACGCTGACCGGCAGCTACGGATCGGAAGCAGCCAAACTGAACAACCTGTTCACCGGCAGCACCGCTGTGTGGAGCTTCGGAGCAGGGTTGCTGCAGCCCCTCTTTCATGGCGGAGAACTGACCGCAAAGCGCCGCGCCGCCGTCGCAGCCTACGATCAGGCGGAAGCGCAGTACCGCGCTACCGTCCTGCAGGCGTTCCGGAACGTGGCCGACGTACTTTGGGCGCTGGATGCGGATGCGCGCACACTGACGGCGCAGGCCGACGCGGAACAGGCTGCGCGCGACTCGTTCGACCTGACGCAGAAGCAGTTTCAACTGGGCGCGGTAAGCTATCTTTCGCTGCTGAACGCCGAACGCCAGCACCAGCAGGCGAGGATCGGTCTGATCCAGGCGCAGGCCGTGCGTTTTGCAGACACGGCGGCGCTGTTCCAGGCGCTCGGGGGCGGGTGGTGGAACCGCGTGGAGGACGAAAAACAAGGGATGAAGAACGAGGGACGAGAGACGAGGGACGAGAGATGACAGTCGAACAACGACAATCGACTTCCAGGGAACAGCGACTCACGGCGTCTATCGTCCATCGTCCATCGCTCTCCAGTCAGAGGAGATCTTTATGACCAAGCGAATGGTGATCATGCTGTTGATCGTCGGCGTACTTTTCGGCGGCATCTTCGGATATCGTGCTTTCAAGGCACGGATGAACAAAAAATACATGGCCTTCCGGCCTCCGCCGGCCGTGGTAACGGCTATCAAGGCCGAATCCTTGCCGTGGCAACCGCAGGTGAAAGCAATAGGGAGTCTGCGCGCCGTGCTCGGCGTGGACGTGACGAGCGAGATCGCCGGTCTCGTGCGCTCGGTCCAGTTCAAACCGGGCGAGGAGGTCAGCGAAGGCCGGATACTGCTGAAGCTCAATGACGACGCGGACAGAGCGCAGCTTCAGGCGCTCGAGGCGGCGGCTGAACTTGCGCAAACGGCATATGAGCGCGACAAAAAACAGTTCGAAGTGCAGGCCGTGAGCCAGGCGGCGCTCGATGCCGAAGCTGCCGATCTCAAGAGCAAACGCGCCCAGGTCGCCCAGCAGCAGGCGCTGGTCTCCAAGAAGACCATTCGCGCCCCCTTTGCCGGCAGGCTCGGTATCAGCACCGTGAACCCCGGGCAGTACATGAATCCCGGGGACAAGATCGTCACCCTCCAATCGCTGGGCTCCATCTACGCCGACTTTTTTCTGCCGCAGCAGGAGCTTTCCCGCATTGCGATCGGTCAAGCTGTCGCTGTCACCACCGACACGTACCCCGGCCGCACATTCTCCGGAAAGATCACCACCATCAACCCGAAGGTGGACACTGAAACGCGAAACTTCCAGGTCGAAGCCTTGATCGCCAATCCAAAGCACCAACTGCTGCCGGGCATGTATGCGACAATCGACATCCGGGCAGGTGCAATACAGCGTTATTTGACCGTGCCGCAGACATCCGTAACCTTCAACCCCTATGGCGACACCGTTTATATCACCCAGGAAAGCGGCAAGGGCCCTGACAACAAACCGCTCCTGACCGTCAAGCAGGCCTTCGTCACCCTTGGTCCCACGCGCGGCGACCAGGTGGCGGTCCTCACGGGAGTGAAGGAAGGCGATACGGTGGTCACGAGCGGTCAAATGAAACTGAAAAACGGCAGCGCCGTGGTCATCAACAACCAGGTCCAGCCGAGCAATGAAGAAGCGCCCAAACCGGAAGACCAATAAGGGAGGCAAGCTCTAAGTACGAATGCCGAAATCCTAAACAATTCCTAAACTCAAAAGTGCCAAGTTTTTAATTTTGATCATTCAATATTGTTTAGGGTTTCGCTGTTCGATATTAGGATTTGAATTATGAATTTCACCGACCTCTTCATAAAGCGTCCCGTGCTCGCCACGGTGGTGAGTCTCCTGATCCTCGTCCTGGGCCTTCGTTCCGTGGGGATTCTGCCCGTGCGCCAGTACCCGCTCATCCAGAACGCGGTCGTCACGGTCCAGACGGTCTATTACGGGGCCGACGCGGAGCTTGTGGCCGGGTTCATCACGACGCCGCTCGAAAACTCCGTTGCGCAGGCAAACGGGGTCGACTACCTCACGTCATCAAGCAGGCAGAGTGTGAGCACGATCCAGGCCACCCTCCGCCTGAATTATGATCCGAACAAGGCCCTGACCGAGATCAATACCAGGGTCAACGCGGTACTGAACCAGCTGCCCCGGGATGCGCAGCAGCCTGTGATCACCATTGCCATCGGCGAGACGATCGATTCGATGTACATCGGATTCTCGAGCACGGTGCTGCCTACGAACAAGATCACCGATTACCTGATCCGCGTGGTGCAGCCCAAGCTGCAGGCCGTGGAGGGCGTCCAGACTGCCGAGATCCTCGGCAAACGCCAGTTCGCGCTCCGCGCATGGCTCGACCCGGTGAAGATGGCGGCCCTGGGGGTCACGGCCACGGACGTGAGCAATGCCCTGTCGACGAACGATTACATCTCCGCACTGGGCCGCACCCAGGGCCGGATGGTGACCGTGGACCTGATCGCCGACACGACCCTGCACTCGGTGGAGGAATTCAAGGACCTCGTGATCCGGTCGAAGAACAACGCCCTCGTTCGCCTCGGCGACGTGGCCAATGTCACGCTCGGCGCCGAAGACTACGACACGGCGGTGACCTTTGACGGGAAGAGCGCGGTGTACATCGGCATCAAGGTGGCGCCCACGGCCAACCTGCTCTCCGTGATCGACGGCGTGCGCAAGACCTTCCCGTCCATCGCCGGGCAACTGCCCGAAGGCCTGGAAGGCCGCATCGTGTACGACGCCACGAAGTACGTGAACAGCTCCATCCGCGAGGTCGTCAAAACGCTCGCCGAGGCGATCTTGATCGTGACGGTAGTGATCTTCCTCTTTCTCGGCACCGTGCGGTCGGTGATCATCCCCACGATCGCCATGCCGCTGTCCCTGATCGGCGCGTTCTTCATCATGCTTATCCTCGGTTACACCATCAACCTTCTGACCCTCCTCGCGCTGGTCCTGGCGATCGGCCTCGTGGTCGATGATGCCATCATCGTTGTGGAGAACGTGCACCGCCACATGGAGGGCGGCATGAAGCCCCTGCCCGCGGCGATCCAGGGCGCTCGCGAGCTTGCCGGGCCCATTGTCGCGATCTCGGTGGTGCTCATTGCCGTGTATGTTCCCATTGGATTTATGGGCGGCCTTTCAGGTGCGCTCTTTACCGAGTTCGCCTATACGCTGGCCGGGGCCGTTGCGGTTTCCGCCGTCATCGCGCTCACGCTCTCTCCCATGATGTGCTCGCGTTTCCTCAAGCCCTATGAGCACGGCAGCCAGAAGGGCTTTGCGGCCTGGATCGACCGGCGCTTCTCCGACCTGCGGCAAGGCTACGAGCGCCTGCTGCACGCTTCCCTCAATACCCTCGCGGTCACGGGCGTGTTCGCCGCGTTCATCCTTGCGAGTATTTATTTCCTCTACGTGACCTCGAAGAGCGAGCTGGCGCCGCAGGAAGATCAGGGGATCATCATCGCCTTGACCACGGCCTCGCCTGACTCCACGCTTGAGCAGACACTACTCTCGACCCGGCAGGTGTTCGACGTCTTTACCTCATATCCCGAAACTGACCACGTGTTCCAGTTCGCCGGCGTGAACGGGTTAAATATCGCCTTCGCCGGCATGGTCTTCAAGCCCTGGGACGAGCGGAAGCGCACCTCGATCGAACTGCAGCCGCAGGTTCAGATGAAGCTGGGTCAGATCGCGGGGTCGCGCTCCGCCGCATTCCTGCCGTCGCCGCTCCCGGGCAGCAGCGGTCTGCCGGTGCAGTTCGTGATCGGCACCACCGAATCCTACGAGCGCCTGAACGATGCGGCCCAGGCGCTTCTGGGAAAAGCTTACGCGAGCGGCGTCTTCGCCTATCTTGATTCCGACCTCAAGATCGACAAGCCGCAGGTCACCGTCGAGATCGACCGCGACAAGACCGCGGGGCTCGGCCTCACGATGCGCGACGTGGGCGGCGCCCTGGGGTCCATGCTGGGCGGCGGCTATGTGAACTATTTCAGTCTTGCCGGCCGCTCCTACAAGGTCATCCCGCAGGTGATGCAGCGAGAACGGTTGAACGCCGCGCAGCTCGGGAACTACTACATCACGACGCTGAATGGATCATCGGTCCCGCTCTCAACGATCATCCGGCTCAGGACGGATGTGGTGCCCGAGTCCCTGAACCATTTTCAGCAGCTTAACTCGGCTACCATATCCGGTGTGCTGATGCCGGGAGTAACCCTGGGGCAGGCCCTGGAAACCCTCAAAGGACTGGCAAAGGATGCGCTGCCCCAGGGCTACAGCGTCGATTACGCGGGCCAGTCGCGGCAGTACGTGCAGGAATCGACGGCCCTGGAAGTGACGTTCCTGTTCGCGCTCATTATCATCTTTCTCGCGCTCGCGGCCCTGTTCGAGAGTTTCCGCGATCCCCTCATCGTGCTCGTGAGCGTCCCCATGTCGATATGCGGGGCCATGATCTTCATCAGCCTGGGCGTGGGCGGGTCAAGCCTGAACATCTACACCGAGGTGGGTCTCGTGACGTTGATCGGTCTCATCAGCAAACACGGGATCCTCATCGTCCAGTTCGCCAACGACCTGCAACGCGAAGGCAAGGCCAAGCGCGAGGCGGTGGAGACCGCGGCGGCCATCCGGCTCCGGCCGATCCTGATGACCACGGCTGCCATGGTCCTGGGCGTGCTGCCGCTCGTGACCGCGTCCGGCGCCGGCGCGGCAGGCCGCTTTAACATGGGGCTCGTGATCATGACGGGCATCTCAATTGGTACGTTGTTCACGCTCTTCGTGGTGCCGGCGATGTATCTGTTCCTCGCCGCAGAGCACGCGAAGGAGGGATCTGTTGAAGGGAGCGTGGAGGGAGCGCCGTAATCCGGTTAATCCGAACCCGGGCACGCCGGAACCAAAAAGGCGTCTCTCGCAGAGCATGCAGAGAACGCAGAGTTAAATCAAAACCTTTTAGTTTAAACTGGAACATTTTTTGAGTGTTTTTCTGCGAACGCTGCGGAAGTCCTAAGTGGCCGCTTTTCTTTCATAGGCTACCGCGAGAACATTTCTTACCGTCTTGCGTGGGTAAAAGGATTACCATTACGAAAAAACAAAAGAGGCCTTCATGAAAAAACGCAAACTCGGAAATTCAGACATAGCGGTCGCACCGCTGGCATTGGGCGGCAATGTCTTCGGCTGGACCGTGGATGAGCCTACGGCGTTTAAAATACTGGATGCCTTTGTGGCGGCGGGCTTCAACCTCATCGATACTGCGGATACCTACTCCCGGTGGGTAACGGGCAACAAGGGCGGCGAGTCTGAAACCATCATCGGCAAATGGCTCAAGCAGAGCGGAAACCGGAAAGAGGTCACCATCGCCACCAAGGTCGGGAGTGAAATGGGGCCGAACAGGAAAGGGCTCGCAAAGCCCTATATTGTGCGCGCCGTGGAGGACTCATTGCAGCGACTCCAAACAGACACCATCGACCTCTATCAGTCGCACAAGGACGATCCCGACACCCCTCTGGAAGAGACCCTGGAGGCATATGCGCAATTGATCAAACAAGGAAAAGTACGCGTGATCGGAGCCTCGAACTATGGCGTGACACGGCTTTCCGAGGCATTGCAGATCAGCGCGCGGAAGGGATTTCCCGCTTACCAGAGCCTGCAGCCCCGCTATAATCTGTACGATCGGGTGGAGTACGAGCAGTCGCTTGAACCGGTCTGCAGGGAGATGGGAATGGGTGTGATCACCTATTCCTCGCTGGCAAGCGGATTTCTTACAGGAAAGTACCGGTCGGGAAAGGATCTGTCAAAGAGCATCCGGGGCCAGGGAATGAGATTATACCTGAACGACCGGGGGTTCCGGATACTTGAGGCGCTGGACCATGCGGCGGAACAATACGATGCAACCCCCGCGGGCGTATCGCTTGCATGGCTTGTTGCGCGCCCGGGCATCACCGCCCCTATTGCGAGCGCCACGAGCGTGGAACAATTGAACGATCTGATCGAAGGGACAAAGCTCAAATTGAATCAGGAGTCAATAGATCTGTTGAATAAAGCCAGTGCTTACTAGCAAAAACGATGCAAAAAAAAACGGAGCCGTCACTTTCCCGGCTCCGCTGCATAAGCTACTCTGTAAAGAGGTTGATTGTCTGTACTGCTACTTGATCTGACCGCGGACCTCGCCATCCGGATACTTTACCGTATGGACATTGACGTAGGCGCCTCCATCCTTGATCATTTTGACGAGGTCACCGACCGTTTTCCCGGCCAACGATCCGATCAGGTCCTTGTCCGTTATGGTTCCTTTGGCGATTTCTCCACTGAACTTACCGTCCTTTTTCGGGCCAGCAAATAGGCCGGCCACCGGGCCTCCGTTTTTACCCATCATAGCTTCATGGATATGTGCTGCAGTGACATTTTCAATGTTCTTCAACTTGAGGATGTAGGTCAGTTCTTTGCCGTCCTTGCTCAGTTTAAAATGGGCTTCGCCTGTCGCCTTCGTCTCAACAGCCGGGACGACCTCTTTGCCGGACAGTTTTGCCGCGAAGGTCCCGTGAGCAGCCGCCATGCTCAGAGAAGCGGTCAGAAGGACCGTGAATATTGTGAATAACGTAACTTTTAGTGTTTTCATAAGTTGTTCCTCCTTGCTGCTGGGTTAACAATCCCACAGCTACTTATACTATAGCAATCAACTGGAGAGAATGTCAAGGCAACGGGGATTGCGGAAGGTAAAACGAAAGACTTAGATAATTGCATGAGCATGAATTCTCTGCAATTCCTTAAAAGAGGACATTCCCGCCCGGGCTGAAAAAAGAGTTAACGGTTGCAAAAAATCCCTGTTTATGCTAATTTAGCTCCGCAAATCAGGCTTGGCATCACTCAAACGACTGCACCCTTTTCCTCTCACCTTATCTCATAAAGGAGCGTTACGAAAGCCCTATGGCACTCTTCCCAAAAACAATAGATTTCTTTGTGCAATTCGACCGGGCGCTCGACAACCTGTCGAAAGCGGCAAATGTGCTTGTCGACATGCTGAACAACTTTGACACCTTCGAGAAAAAGGCAAAGGCGATATACGAATTCGAGCAGGAAGGCGACATGCTCACCCACGACATCATGAAGGACCTGAACAAGACCTTCCTCACCCCCATCGACCGCGAGGACATCCATGCGCTGGCATCACGGATCGACGACGTCCTCGACCTGATCTGGGCGGCGGTGGACAGGATGGTGGTGTACAAGATCGAGAAACCGACACCTGAGGTGATCTCCATTGCCGAGGACCTGCAGATGACGGCGGACGTTCTGATCAAGGCCCTCCGGGAGCTCCGGGCGAAACAATATTCGCGCGTCCAGGAACATTGCATCGAGGTCAACCGGCTTGAGAACCGGATCGACCGCAAGTATCGGGACGCGCTCGGCAGGCTCGTCAACAGCGATAATGATCCTGTGTATATCATCAAATGGAAGGACATCTATCAGATCATGGAAGACGCCTCGGACCGTGCGGAAGACATCGCCAATATCCTCGAGACCATAGTGCTCAAATATGCCTGAAGTCCTGATCCTCATCATCGTCCTTGCCGTGTTCTTCGATGTGGCGAACGGCTGGCACGACTGCGCGAACGCCATTGCCACCGTGGTGTCGACGAAAGTCCTCTCGCCCCTGCAGGCGGTGATCCTTGCCGCGACCATGAACATCGCCGGCGCCTTTCTCACCACCGCCGTGGCCAAGACCATCGGCGCGGGCATTGTGGACCCCGTGGCGATCACGAACGCGGTGCTGATCTCGGCGCTGGCCGCCGCCATCCTCTGGAACCTCATCACGATCCTCATGGGCCTGCCGGTCAGTTCTTCACACGCGCTCGTGGGCGGGCTCATCGGAGCGGCCGTAGCTCACGGCGGAACATCGCTCCTGAATATCGGCGGCATTATGAAGATACTCCTGTCTCTCCTCCTCTCCCCCGTGCTCGGCATCGTTCTTGGATATCTGTTCATGAAGATGATCTTGCATTTCTTCGGACAGCTCTCGCCCGGCGTCATCGGCAGGTATTTTGGCAGGCTCCAGATCGTCTCATCGTCCTTCATGGCCTTCGGACACGGCTCCAACGACGCCCAGAAGTCCATGGGAATCATCACCATGGCGCTTCTGGCCTCGGGCAAGATCCAGACACTCGAGGTGCCGACCTGGGTCATCCTCACCTGCGCCGTTGCCATGGGATTCGGCACCCTCTTCGGCGGATGGAAGATCATCAAGACCCTGGGGCACAACATGCTGAAGCTTGAACCCATCCACGGCTTCGCCGCCGAGACCTCATCGGCCGGCATCATCATGGCGGCAAGCTATTTCGGCCTTCCCGTGAGCACCACCCACGTCGTCTCAACGGCGATCCTCGGCGTCGGCGCTACCAGGCGACTCTCGGCGGTCCGCTGGGGGATTGCCGGAAAAATAGTGATGGCATGGGTCCTTACCCTTCCGCTTTGCATTGCCATGGCGTGGGTCATCCACATACTCCTGACGCAGTACCATCTCGTTTAGCTCTTTCCCCGCGCGGTGCCTCCCTCCTGGCTCGTCAGCACCTGATCGACCACAGAGGTCACACAAGAATAAAGGTTCTTCGCCCTCCTGAGAGAACCAGCAATGCACGCCTGCGCGGACCTGTGAACCGGGGTGCAGAAAAAAGAAAGGCATCGCGGACTTCCTTGTAAGATAAGTTTTGGTCCGGGTTGGGGTTTCGAGGATCTAACTGATTCAGGCTGGCGATTTGGGTAGCGAGGGATCTCTTGATGCGGCGGACCTGCAGATGACTAAAAATTGTTTATCAACATTCTGGATATCTTTCGAGAGTCAACTCCCCGGTACTTTCCTGACTTCAACGCTTCGACCAGGGTCTCAGCGGTAACCGCGCCATCGAACTCGGTAAAGCACGAACCGACCTCCCACGGAATATGAGCATCCGAGCCGCCGGTATACGGCAGCTTCAGCCTTTCGGCCGCCGCAATAGCCTTCACATTAAACGCGTGCATATTGCATCCGTTGTATCCTTCGAGGGCGCAGATGCCCGGTACGTCTCGCGCCAGGTCGCCGATGCTGTTCACCGAGCGATAAGGGTGGGACGGGATCACCACACCGCCTGCCTGATTCACGGTCCGGATGACCTCTTCAACCGGGGCGTATTTGATCGACAGCTTATCCGTATCCACACCGAATACGAGACAATGTCCCTCGGCCGCGGAAAACTCCACTCCCCGCAGGATCAGGATGCTGTCCTCAAACTTTTCCTTCAGGACCTCAACGAACTCCGATGACCCGTAATAATAGTGCTCTGTAAAAGCGATGCCGTGAAGGCCAATTTCAATGGCACGGAGGACCGCTTCCTCAGGGTCGGAATCGTTATCGCCGCTGAATTTCGTATGGACGTGTAAGTCGATTTTAAATTTCATAAATACAAAAAAGCTTTCACCACGGAGCGCACAGGGGACTAACCTGGCCTAAAGAACCTCATTGCATTATTAAGCTTTTGTCTCTGGGCTCTCTGTGGTTAAATAATTCTTCAGTTCGATTTGCAATTCCCCCCGCATGAACACGCGAATGATCCAGCCTTGGCCTTTTCAAAGGCCTCTTTCCCTTCCCGGAAGCAGAGGCCGCCGATGACCAGCGCACCGATCGAATCAAGCCCGCCGATATTCGTAAGCTGGTATCCTGCGCTTGCGATAAGCAACACCACGGACAGCTGCAGACATGCCCTCGTACAGGCAGCGTCTGCCAGTATGGCTTGCGAGTTCAGTTTTGTCCCGACCGAGACCTTGGCGCGAATGAGCGCCCACATGGAGACTATGGATATGAGCGAGATGACGATACCCCAAAAGGTGCTTTCCGGTTTGTGCCCGCGGTAGAGGTCAACCAGGGACGTCAGTGCCAGACCCGCGGTAAGAACGTAGAAAGCTGTCCCCGTGATCCTGAGCGCCCGCTGCTCGAACCGGTCGACGTTCTCCCCGCCGTTTCTCCGGACACGGCGGACCATGTGCCAGATCCCGATACCCGAGACGACCTCCACGAACGAATCGAGCCCGAATCCGAAGAGCGACATGCTCTCGTCTTCCATGCCGAAGAAAATCGAGACCGCCCCTTCAGCGATGTTGTAGAAGATCGTGATCAGCGCAAGCGCCGAGGCCCAGCCGTAGAGTTTATTTTTGTTCGACACAAGGCCGATGGATACCGTTTGCACGGGCTATACTACCACTATTCGGTGAAGCGGCAAAGCAAAAATTGTTTCGATGAAATTCCGGTGGTGACGATTGGGGTGGAAGCGAAACACTCGCATTCACAGCCTTGGTAATCAGTGTTTCCGTGCCTGATCTTTCCCCGGGAACAAAAATCCCCTTCCCCTTGTCTAATGGAATGAATCCCAAAAGAAAAGCAATAGGTAACCTCATCGGAAAGGAGAAAGACAATGCGAAACACAGTTATCGCTGCAGCAGTACTCACCGTCATCATGGCAGCGGGAGGGGCGCCCGCTCATTCCCTCGGGAGGGCAATTCGGCCTGGAGAGGTCAACATCGAGGTCGTATCTGACAGGGGGAACCTGTTTCAGGCAATACCACACCAGGACTTCTGGAAAAGCAACACCCGAATCATCAAGAGATATCTTGAGGCGAAGAAGGGCGAGAACTACGGGATCGTCATCACGAACAGCACGCCCGAACGGGTTGGCGTGGTCATCGGCGTGGACGGCAGGAACATTATCACCGGCAAACGTTCCGAACTCAGGAACAGCGAGGCCATGTACATCGTAAACGCCTATGAATCGGTGCGCTACGACGGGTGGCGGACCGGCAATGACCAGGTGCACCGCTTCTATTTCACCGACGAGGCAGATTCGTACAGCGTCAGGACCTTCGGCGACACATCGGCAATGGGTGTTATTGCGGTAGCAGTCTATCGGGAGAAACAGCGGCCGCAGCCGCTTCTGGAACAGAAACGCGAAGGAGCGGCCGCCCCTGCCGCACCGTCATCAAAAAAAGCGCCCCAGAGCGCCGACCGGGCACTGGCCAGGGAAAGCGCAGGCACCGGATTCGGCGACGCCCAATACTCTCCGGTCGTGACTGTGCAATTCGAGCCTGAACGTGATCCGGTCCAGAAAACGCTGATCAAGTATGAATGGCGAGAGGTTTTATGCAGGAAAGGAATTTTATCGTGCGGTAGAGAACTCGGGAACCGGCTCTGGGATGAGGACGGGTATGCACCCTATCCGCCAGGGTACCCGAGAAATTAGATGAGTATGTGATAGATGAAAAATTCGGGGGCAGATAGTGTACCGGTCCGTCTGCCCCCTATCTTCCCTCGGGTCTGTCAACCTCGATTTCAAGAAGAAAAGAATTGACCCTCTAATCTGCTTTGGCAGGGCTTTCGATCTGTTTGAAATGATTGTGATACAATCCGTTGCTCCCTGCTGCCAGCGCTGCTCATTCGGGGATTATAGGTAATACTTTTGTCTTATTGACATAACCATATAGTTGCGCAATCATTTAACTATAGAGTAGATTTACAGCATAAACGATTTTCCTTGGAAAGGAGAATTATCATGGCAAAGCAAATAGGCAAAAAAATCAGACATGCAGGCAATGATGGAAATATACAAGAAGGTGGGAACCCCGGGCGAGCCTCATAAGCTGCTGGCGAAACTGGAGGGAAGCTGGACAACCAGGACCACGGGTTGGCTGGAAGGCAAGCCGGCAATGAAATCGACCGGCACGTGTGAGCAAAAGCTCGTCCTTGGCGGCCATTACCTGCAACAGGACTATACCGGCGATATGATGGGAGCGCCATTTACCGGCATAAACCTCCTGGGGTACAATAACCACACCAAGAAGTACGAGTCGGTCTGGCTCGATTCAATGAGCACGGCCATCTATTACTTCGTGGGCAAAGGAAGCGCGGATGGCAGGACCATTACGCAGGAATGCGACTACGTCGACCCGGTGAGAGGCCCGGCTGTCTGGCGGAGTGTGACCAGGGTCAAGGACGACAATACCCTGGAGTTCGAGATGTTCATCACGCCCAAGGGCGGCAAGAAAGAGAAGATGATGGAGATGACCATCGCGCGGAAGGAAGCAGTCGCTTTAAAGGCGGCGTGAGTCTGATCATCAGCCACGGAGAGACATGGACAGGTGAATGAATGTCAATCCGTGGCAAACATCTTAATTATGGTTGACAGATTCGTAAAAAGTACTTATGAGCCGCAAAAGTCACAAAATTCTCAAAATAAATCTTTGGCGTTTTAAGGCATCATCTATGTGTTCTTTGTGCTTTATGTGGCAAATTTTTGATTTATTACTAAACCATTTTTGTTAGGGCCGGTGAGATTGCTGAAGGGAGGAGTTCCGATGAGAAAGACGTATCAGGTGCGGCATATCAGTGTTTCCATCGACCGGCCGCCTAATGAAGTCTATTCGTTCGCCTCAAATCCCGTGAACACTCCGAAATGGGCCACGGGTCTCGGCGGTTCAATAAAGAAGGTAAACAACGAATGGATCGCGGATGCCCCGATGGGCAAAGTGAAGATCAAATTCGCGGAAGAAAACAAGTTCGGGGTCCTGGACCACGAAGTAGTCCTGGAATCGGGAGTAACGATCAACAACCCGATGAGGGTCATTGCCAACGGCAAGGGGAGCGAGATATCTTTTACGCTGATCCGTCAACCGGAAATGTCCGATGAAAAGTTTGCGCAGGATGCCCGGTGGGTGGAGAAGGACCTGAGAATACTGAAAGGGTTATTGGAGAAAGGTCCAGAGAACAAGTATCGGTAAAATACAATGCATCTCTTATTCTCTTTGCCTTTCCAGAAGCCCCTGCATCCCATGAACAGGTTCGCGCACAAGCATGCCAGGGTAGAAAAGAACCGAAGTTGCCACAAAGCCAGGCAGACACACCGTGCTCTTGCGATAACGCGGGTGCAGGCGGCCAATCTAAGGGAAGTGTTGCGATGCTCGAAAGGCTTGTTATCAGTACCGGCAATCATGCCCTGCGCGGAGCTGTGAACTGGGGTGCAGAAAAAAATAGGATCGTGACCTGTGCTGAATTAGAAACAGATAAAAACGACCCACACAAAACCCCGGAGACCCAGAAAGCTTTTTCCCATATTTTCGGTCATGCGAACGAACTTGTTCATCGGCACGGCTTTCAGCGTCATGTCCATTTGCGCGTCCCCTTTATACGCGCGGCCCTCCAAGCCCGCCCTTCCCCATCTTCCGCACGACCTCCTGCGACCTGAGCTCACCGCGCTTGATCTTTCCGCTGACCGTTTTGGGCAGCTCTTTCATGAACTCTATCTCGCGGGGATACTTGTACGGCGCGGCCCGTCCCTTCACAAAGTCCTGTATCTCGCGCGCGAGCTTTTCCGAAGCCGTATTCCCGGGCGCGAGCACGATAAAGGCCTTGATGATCTCTCCCCGAACAGGATCGGGGCTCGCAACCACCGCATTCTCCGCAACGGCCGGATGCTCCTGGATAACGCTCTCGACCTCAAAGGGTCCGATGCGGTAACCTGAAGCCTTAATGATGTCGTCCCCCCTGCCGACGAAGGTGTAATAACCTTCCTCGTCCTTCATTGCCTTATCGCCGGTGTTGTACCAGCCGTGCTGAAATACCTTTGCGTTTTCCTCGGGGTCTTCAAGATAGCTCTCGAAAATACCGACAGGTTTCTTTGCGTTCATCTTGACAGAGATAAAACCAACTTCGCCGGCGGGGACCGGCCTGAAATCCTCATTCAGGATATCGATGTCCAGGTCGGGAACGGGCTTCCCCATTGATCCCGGCTTGACCGGGAGAAACGGATAATTCGCCACAAGGACCGTGCTCTCGGTCTGCCCGTAACCTTCGTGGATGGTCTTGCCCGTTGCCCCCTTCCAGACCTTGATCACCTCGGGATTGAGCGGTTCGCCGGCGGAGGTGAAATGCCTGATGCCTGAGTAGTTGTATGCAGAGAGGTCTTCGAGGACAAGCATGCGATAGACCGTGGGCGGTCCGCAGAAGGCAGTCACGCCCCTGGTGGTCAGCAGTTCGAGCGTAAGTCTGGCATTGAAACGACCCTCGGCGTTATGCACGAATAATCCCGCTCCGATGGTCCACTGTCCATAGAGCCCCCAGGCCGCCTTTGCCCAGCCCGTGTCGGATACGACCCAGATGAGGTCGGTATCCGTGAGACCGTGCCAGAGTCCTGCAGTGCGCAGGTGGCCGAGAGGATAAGAACAGACATGATGCACCATCTTGGGGTACCTCGTTGTGCCGGAGGTAAAATAGATGAGGAACGAATCATCTGCAGCGGTCTGTTCCACGTCAGTCCGCCTCAGCACCGGCGATGCGGCTTTCATCGCCCTCTCAAAGCCCTCCCACCCCGGGGCCTCGCCGTCCACCAGGAGCTTATGACGCAGAACGGGCGCGTCGATGCTGCGCATCGCCTCATCTACCTTGGCGCGGTTCACCGTGTTGGTGATCACCACACTCGCACGGCCTTTCGCGATCCGGTATTCGATGTCCGAGGGCGAAAGCATGACCGGAGCGGGCATGATCACCGCGCCGAGCTTGTGGCAGGCGACGAGGATACAATACCATTCCGGCACCCTGCCAAGCATGATAAAGACCCGGTCTCCCTTCTTGACACCGATGCTCCTGAGCGCGTTCGCCGCCTGGTTCGAGAGACGAGAGATGTCACTGAATGTATACACGTTCATCACGCCGCCTGTGGCGTCGGTCCAGACCAGGGCGCGTTTCTTCTCATCCTCGGCATGCTTGTCGATCACGTCGAAGCCGAAGTTGAAATATTCAGGCACCGGTATCGCGAATGAGCGTCTTGCCGAATCGTAATCCTGAAAATCAAAACTAAATGTCATCGTCTCACCTCGCGAGCGGAAAGAGTAACCTCAGACTCCGTTTCTTTTGGCTCACGTCGAAGTCTCACGGCAAGGTCCGGCTTCCGCACTTGTCAATCGATCAGTTTATTCGTTTCCCGCAACCGCTCCGCCATCTCCCGCACCATCTCAATGATGAATTCGGGATACTCGCTCATCAGCCTGTTGATATTCTCGTTGCTGATCGCGACCAGTTCCACTTCGTCGAGCGCCACGGCCGTGGCTACCCGAGGGGCCGACAGGAAATATGACATCTCGCCGAAACATTTCCCCTCGGTGATGACTGCCAGCTCCTTATCGCCCTTCATGATCGCCACCCTGCCTTTCAGCACGGAGTACATTTCCATTCCCATCTCCCCTTCCCTGAAGATGACGCTTCCCTTTTCAAAATACTTGACGTATTTGCCGATGATGCGCAAGGGAACGTTCTTTCTCCCTTCCATCAGTTTCTTGATGAAGGCCGTTTCATCCCGTCCCAGGCTTGCGGCGATCTCGGCGCCGAGAAGAAACACGACGAAAGAACAATAGATCCAGATGATCACGACAAAGAGCGACTTGAAGGACCCGAAGGCGAAACCATAGCCCGGGTTGTACAGAAGAAAGAGGCTGAAGGCGGGCCGCATGGCGAACCAGAGAAGAGATGTCGCAATGGCGCCGATCACGAGGTGAATGATACGATGCCGATGGGAAAACACAAGATAGAGCAGAAAGACGACAATGGTTATGAACAAGAAGGACGTTACTCCCTCGAGATAACCCAGGGCCAGGTGCAGATCCCTCCTCTTCTCGACCAGGGAAAAGACAATGCCTGCCACTGCAATGGCGGTCAATCCGATAAGGGAGACGATGCCGATCGCGATGTCAAACAGGATTTCCAAAAGAAAGGGACGCGTGTTTTTCATCCGGAAGATGGTGCCCAGAGATATCCTCATTTCACTCACGAGCGGCGTCATGCTCCAAAGCAGCACCAGGACATTCAGAAAGCCGATGGTGCCCCTGTGTGATGCGATGGACTTCACCTCACGCAGGATATCCTGGCTGTAGGCGGGGATGAGCTGATTAAGCAGTTCCTGCGTCCTGGTCAGTGCCTCACTTGAAGAACCGATCACGGTACCCAGCAGAAAGGTGAGCAAAAAGAGCGTAGGGATGAGCGCGAGGGCCGTTGAAAAGGCAAGGGAGGACGCCGCTGACAGGTCGTTGTTCTTCCGGAAGGAAAGAAAGGCCTCGGAGACAACGACCGTAACGTTTTTCCATGCATCCGATATCATCATCTGGCGGGTCCTTGACAAAACGTTAACGGGGAAATGTGCCGACGCGGCACGAAGACGCTGGGCGCGCAATTGCGGGTCATTATAGATGGTTATCAGGGAAATATCAAGATGTGTTCGATCATCCGCGGGCATATGTTGGAGGAGGCAATCCAAGCCGGGCAGCGAGGCGCATCAGGAACGTTAAAAACGTCGGGGTTCTCTTGCCTGACAGGTCCTCCCGGCCCTTTCGTTCAGACATCAACCGTTCAAGGTGAAATCGGAAAAAAACATCCAATAAACGGTGATGAGGAGAAAAAGAGAATACAGGAGGACCGAAACAAGAGCAAGCCTCGTCTGGACCGCCGGCACGATCTTTTCCAGGCTGTGTATTTTTCTGAACGGCATGATCGCCCCTACCGCCATGCCCGCGAGTCCTCCACCAAGAAGGCTCAGATAAAGCGGATACCCGATATAATGGTACTCGCCCTGCAAAATGTCGAAGGGGCAACGATGCGTCGGCAGTTCGTAGATATACAGGGAGATGAACGAAATCAGCGAGGCGATCGACACAAAAAAGGTCGTCGTTGAAATAAGGGAGAAGAGATATCCGCCCCTTCCCCGGAAGGCGACCACGAGCCCTGATGCGATGCTGAGACCCATGCCGAGGAAGAACGCGATCTCCGTGGGAATGCGGGGCAGCGCGGCAAGCCCCGAGGCGAGGCCTTTCGTCTCCACGCTGAAGAGACTCCCGCAGCATGAGGTGATCACCTCGACATTGAGGCCCGCAACGAACTTGCCGAGCACGTACGTCTCAGCGATGCTGAGGGGCGCCAGCAGGACCAGGAAGAGGTACTTTTTCCTGATCAGGGGATAATCCGGCGCCTGGTTATCCACCGCGTTCACGATCAACCAGAGACCGAACAGAAGAAAGTTCGCAAGCTTCAGGCCAAGCGCGGGATACCCATAGGCGTTGACATTCAGAACCCCGGCGGCACACATGGCGCCGGTGAAGTAAATGTGGATCCGGTCCACGACAAAAATGAACAGGAAGAACGAAATGAGTTGAAGAGCGACGGCATGGGAAAGAAAGGTGGACACAAGATACGTGCTGCGTTCAAGGCGGAGTTGCTGCGCGCTGCCGCTCTGAAGGTCCCACGATCTCAGAATGCGTACGCCGTAAAAAGCGGAGAGAACAACAATAAGGCATATGATGCCCGAGGCAACCAGGAGGGCGAGGATGCCGGGGTGCAGGATCATTGCTTCGCCTCCGGGTGAACGATCAGCCCGTCCCTCATCTCGATGACAGAGTCGACGGACGGCCACTCGAACACGATCGGGTCATGGCTCGCGATCAGGACCGTCCTGCCCTGGGCCTTGATCAGCGACATGCCTTCCATGAACTCACGGGACAGGACGGTATCGAGATGGGCGGTCGGTTCATCCGCGATAAGCACCGCGGGGTCATTGATCAGCGCCCTGCAGATAGCGGCTCGCTGCGCCTCGCCGCCGGACAGCCATTGGACCTTCGCCCGCGCCTTGTCTTCGATCCCGAACAGGGAGAGGAGTTTGTGGGCCCGTTGGACAAGGCTGTTCCGGTCCACACCGGAAGGATAGGCGGGAAGCATCACGTTTTCGAGAACGGATATGCCTTTGATGAGATTAAAATGCTGAAAGATGAACCCGAAGGTCGTTCTTCGTATCATGGTGAGGAACCGCTCGGGCAAACTCGTGATTTCCCGCCCGGACAGCAGGATCCGTCCGGCCGTCGGCCGGGTCATGCACCCGATAATGCCGAGGAGAGTGGTCTTTCCGGAGCCGCTCGGTCCTTTCAGAACGGTCATTGTTCCGCGGGCTATAGTCAGATTTATCCCGTTGACCGCGGTCATCTCATGGGCCGTGTCCTCGTTAAATACCTTGCGGATATTGCTCAGCCGTATCATGCCTACCTCATCACCGAATCCGGGTCTACTGTCGCGGCCCTCCATGTGGGAACGATAACGACGACCGAGTACGGGACCACGGCGAGGAAGAACAACGTCGCCATTTCCGTTCCATCAACGAACGGCGTGAGGGGGAAAGCGGGATACAAAACCGACCATCCCCGGAGAATGGGTCCAAAAAGACCGGCTGACCAGAAAAAAACATGGACGTACGCGAGCAGTATTCCGCTGAAAAATGAGAAGAGTGATATGACCGCGCCCTTCCAGAACTCCATGACCAGCACGTCGGACGTTTCCCAGCCGATCGCCTTCAGGATCCCTATCTCCCGTTTTTCCTCCGCGCTGAGGTCCAACGACCGGTCCCAGGCGAAGATCATGAAGGCAAGGAACGCCCCGGCGATCAACACCATAATAATCGAGCTTCGCCAGCTGAAAATGGCGTCATAGGTGCGCAGGATCTCCTCCTTGAGAATGGGCCGCGCATCGGGCAGCAACTGGACGGCCTTTTGCGCGACGGTGACCATCTCCTTTTTGTTCGGGACGGTGAGAACAATGTCGGTGCCATAGCCGGCGGGAAACCCGAAGAGTTTTCTGATGTCCTGTTCAGACATCACGATCAGGTCAGACGACACCATTTCGGATTCCGCTGGCAGGATCCCGGCCACCGTAAAAAGGATGATCTCGCCCCGGGAGGTCCTCAGGGGGAGCATGTCGCCGCTCCGGGCAAGCAGGCTTCGGGAAACCCCGTTTCCGATCATCACGGTACCCGCGGCGGGCGGATCATCGTGCGGGGCCAGGATGGTGTAATTTGCCCCGGATATGGGATGAAAATAATAGCCCCAGAACCGGAGCCGTGAACTGGCCACACCCCGTATCTTCGACAGAACGGAAACATACTTTTGGGGTATGAGATCATGCCTGCCGGCGATCAGACGCTGCACCACGATATCGGGTGAATGCTGAAGAACAAGACCAGCCTCTCTTCTGATCGCGCTTGCATACAGCAGGACGGAACCGAGAATGAAGATGATAACCGTATAGAGCGTCACCAGGGCGAAGACCTTTGCCTTTCTTCTGATCAGCGAGGAGAGGGCGAAGTCGAGGATGCTCCGGTGCTTCTCGATCAGCCCTTTCATGGCGAGACCTCCTTGTTTCTTCCCGCCAAATAAGCCCGCAGGGAGAAGGAGGGCCCGACAAGAGAGCCTGAGGGAAAATGTTCGAACGACATGGGATGGTCCTGAAACGGCGAGAACAGGTCCGCTTGGCTGAGGTGTCGCGTGTAGCGGGCCTCGGTGAACAGGCAGAGATCGGTGAGTTCCAGTTGCTTTACCATGTTACCATTGCGATCGTGTCGCGGCCTGTCCTGCTTCACCCGGAAACCGGAAAAGAAGAGAAGCGAGACCACGAGCAGCGACTGGAACCCGATGATGGCAATAACCAAGGACGATTTTCGCATAGCTTCCGCCTGTTCATTCTGCTGCAACCATGAATGCTGAAACCGAGTCCGACAATAATCATGCAACATCCAAAAACCGGGCAATGAGACCGTATTCAGGGACACGCCGCCGGCGCCGGGTGTTCCGAAGCTCACCCGTCAGTCAAGCCCTTTGATCAGGTCGCGGTCAAGCTCCGGAAAGGTGAGCATGCGCTTACCCCGGTGGTCTTTCATAAAACCGAGGGCATCCGACCTGCTCTTGAAGGGGACAAGTTCCCGGCCCATCGGGCCGTTCACCGTGCTTCCCTCCACATAAAAGGCTTTTTTCGCATCGATAACGTCGAGAGAATAGTAGTCTTTTACAAAGATCGAATCGACACGCGATGCATCCTGGGAAGGGTTGTATCTCTTCATGTCGAGGAGATACTTCATCATGTCCTTGGTACCGTCGAAGGTCGCGTATGAGCCGTCCTTGAATATGATCTGCGATGACCAATCGGGATACTTTGCCGTGAACATTCCGCAAACAGGGCATTTGTCGGTCTGAGAGGGGATATGCGGCATCTGCCCGGCGGGCAGCTCCGAGGCTGACATCCCTGCCAAACAGATGGCGCTCAACAAAAAAACACGCGCAGTCTTATAATTCATAATTTTCATTCTCATTTCTTAAGTTGTTTCAAGAGTGGTCTTGTCCGAGTGGCCTGGCGTTTTTTTTGGGCAGCTCATCACTCGGCTGCGCAGCATGCCTGACATAATACAGTGTCTCTGCCCGATATGCAGGACTCGCAGCACTCCACCCGCGCCCGACAAGCCGGGCACGGCCGTGTCTGCCTTGTCTTGTTCTCGTCCCTACGATCTGTGCAGCATTGCTATGCGCATCTTTCGCGTCAGAGCTACCCGTCGCAGGGAAAGGCAAAATCAAAAAGCTTTACCCCAACCCGGCACGTTCCCGAAGCGGCCCTTACGATATTTTTGGGCGCCCGTCTTGGCCTAAGGAAGCGTCTCACAGGGCGAACGCGCAACCCGCACAAAAACCCGGAATATACAAATATATAATAAGCATGCGCCAAGTCAAAATGCAACCGATAAATTGCCGCAGGCCCAAGCGTCGGAAAAGGTTTACGATGGTGCGTTCCTCTTGCATCCTTCGGGTATCGGAACGCCGAGTGCGGCACAAAGCTTTTTTACCTCATTGAACGAGCATCGATCGGCGGATTCCAGAAGCGCCAGGTGTTCAGGATCAACACCCGCCTTCCGTGCCAAGGCTTCATTCGAAAGCCCCTGTTCCGCGATCGCAGAGAAGACCCTCGCTGTCGTCGGGCATATCGTGCATTGGTCCCGGTAGCGTTCGAGGAACTCAGGATCAGCGCACTTGTCCCTGAGATAGGTTCTGAAGGTCTTCATGATCTGTATTTCTCCAGGTCGCCGCGGCCAACGCGATGCAGAAATTTCTCGCGGTATTGACGTGTTTCCCGGATGTAGGCTTCGGGGACCTTGCTCGAATTCTTTCGGAGCGCGCGGTACACAACGATATAGGTCTCGAAGCAGAAAAAATAGAGTAAGCGCATATGGTCGCCGGAGAGGCTGACCCTCAGTTCGTGAATGCCGTCCTCAAGGAGGTCCGCATAGGGCCGGGGCAGCGTGGGACCCATCTCCTCCAGCAGTTCGAGGAAATGGAGCACCTTCACCTGATGCTCGGAACTGCACGAATCGAGAAAATCCGAGACCGGGCAGGGTTTCATGAAGGGATCGCAAAAGAGGACGCTCCATTTCTTTGTCATGAGGAGAACTCCAGGACCAGGTCCTTTCAGGATGAGGTGAGCTCCGGCGACCGCAGTTTCACGGTATTGTTCAGGGACGCCCCGGTAACGAGTGTGGTCAAACAAAATAAGAGCGGCAGCTACCCGATGAATAGGTGCTGCCGCTCGAGGAGCAATTCGAACCCGCTACTTTTTCTCTTTGTCAACGGACACAACTTCCGTCAGCGCGTCCTTGATCGCTCCCGGTGCGCTCATGATGGACATGAAGCTGTGGCTGCCCATCATGCTGAGGTCCGGAAAACTGATGGCGATGCGAAACTTGGCGTAGAGGTGATATACCGTGTTCCCCGACACCAGTATCTCATAAGGAAGGTGGGCCGTCGACTTGATGTCGCCGAAGTCGATATAGTCCATGATATATTTGTCCGCGCCTTTTCCCTTGGTCATCGCGACGCCGAAGACCGTTTCGTCCTTACCCGGTATATCAACGCGGTACACCTTGGTCACCCCTGCCTTACCTGCGGCAAGGCCCGCTTCGACGGCGTTCACCGCCTCCTGATAGGTTTTAAACTTGGCAAGCTCATGATCGCCAAGCGTGTCGAACTTGGCCATGCCAAACATGTAGTGGTAGTTTCTCAGCTGTTTTTCCGTGAGCCCCTTCTCGGAACCGAATTCCTTCTGTTTGCCCAGGGCCGCCTCGAGCTTTGCCTTCACGTCTTCCAGGTTATCCTTCAACCGAAAAGCCGCCGCCCAATAAGGAGGATTGGTAAATGATACCTGGATCTTGTCCTTTACCTTCGTGACTGCCACGCGCTCGACAGCTCCGTATCCGCCGAAATCGCTTTTTGCCGCGTTGGACTTCAAGGCGTCGCTGGTCACGATGACCACGGTGGCACTTGGATAGGGTGAGTAGGCGCCGACCACTTCGAACCCCTGTGCCTGCAAGGCCGTCTTGACATCGGCAACTACCTGGGCCGGGTCGGTCTTCTGGGGTTCAGAGCCGAGAATAAAAGGCTTCAGTCCCTCTGCCCGGGCCAGGGATATGTTCGTGATGAGTACCGCACCTGCCGCTACCAGACCGATTACTGTACGCAGTTTCATAGGTTTCTCCTTATTTTTTGCTGACCTCTCCGGTCAGGTTTGAAATATCAGGCATACGAGTGGGGGCTTCGCAACAAACTCGGGAAGTCGTGACCGCCCATGCATCGAACATTATGACAATATCACAAAATGGAGCGAAATGAAAGATTATCTACAGTATTGTTCGTGGAGGGCGCCGGCATTTGCCGACCCTTTGAAGTATTCTCTTAACATGCCATTTCAGGCTCACTGAGCAGGCAGTGTCGTGCACGTGTCGTGGTGACGCTCTTCATCAGCAAGGATAGCCCATGCATACTGTTATGCCACGATCAGATAAGGTCGAAGCGGTCCAGGTTCATGACCTTATTCCAGGCTGCGACGAAGTCACGCACAAACTTTTCCTTTGCATCGTCCTGCGCATACACCTCTGCCAGGGCGCGCAGCTGCGAGTTGGAGCCGAATGCAAGGTCAACCCGGGTAGCGGTCCACTTGAGCGCGCCTGTCTTGCGGTCGCGCCCTTCGAACGTGTCCCTGGCATCGGACGTGGGCTTCCACACGGTGTCCATGTCGAGCAGGTTGACGAAGAATTCGTTGGTCAGCGTCCCGGGCCGTTTCGTGAACACGCCATGCTGCGACTGGCCTGCGTTGGCGCCCAGCACGCGCAGGCCGCCGACGAGCACCGTCATCTCGGGCGCGCCCAGGGTAAGGAGGTGCGCCTTGTCCACCAGCATTTCCTCGGCCGGCACGGTGAATGCCTTCTTCTGGTAATTGCGGAAACCGTCGGCCTCGGGCTGCAGCACGGCGAACGATTTCACATCGGTCTGGTCTTGCGAGGCGTCGGTGCGACCCGGAGTGAAGGGCACCTCCACCGCGTGACCGGCCGCCTTGGCCGCCGCCTCGACCGCTGCGCAGCCGGCCAGCACGATGAGGTCTGCCAGGGAGACCTTCTTGCCGCCGGACTGAACACGGTTGAACGAGCGCTGGATGCCCTCCAGGGTCTTGAGCACCTTGGCCAGCTGCTCGGGCTGGTTCACTTCCCAATCCTTCTGCGGCGCCAGGCGAATGCGGGCGCCGTTGGCGCCGCCGCGTTTGTCCGAGCCGCGGAAGGTGGACGCCGAGGCCCAAGCGGTGGACACCAGCTCCGCCACTGACAGGCCAGATGCCAGGACCTTCTTTTTGAGGGAGGCAATGTCCTTTTTATTGATCAACTTGTATTTGGCAGCAGGGATCGGGTCCTGCCAGATCAGGTCTTCGGCCGGGACCTCAGGGCCGAGGTAGCGGGCCTTGGGACCCATGTCGCGGTGGGTCAGCTTGAACCAGGCGCGGGCGAAAGCTTCGGCAAGAGCCTGCGGATCTTTGTGGAAGCGGCGCGCGATGGGCTCATAGATCGGGTCGAAGCGCAGCGACAGGTCGGCCGTGGTCATCATGGGCCGGTGCTTCTTCGATGGGTCATGGGCGTCCGGGATCATGTGTTCCGGCTTCACGTCCTTGGCCTGCCATTGATGGGCGCCGGCCGGACTCTTGACCAGCTCCCACTCGTAGCCGAACAGCATGTCGAAGTAGCCGGTGTCCCACTTTGTGGGGTTGGGCTTCCAGGCGCCTTCGATGCCGCTGGTGGTGGCGTGCACGCCCTTGCCGGTGCCGAAGCTGTTCTTCCAGCCCAGGCCCATTTCTTCCAGAGGGGCGGCTTCCGGCTCGGGGCCCACCAGTTTCGGGTCGCCCGCGCCGTGCGCCTTGCCGAAGGTGTGGCCGCCGGCGGTGAGGGCCACGGTTTCCTCGTCGTTCATGCCCATGCGGCCGAAGGTCTCACGCACATCGCGGCCCGAAGCCACGGGGTCGGGGTTGCCGTTGGGGCCTTCGGGGTTCACATAGATCAGGCCCATTTGCACGGCAGCCAGCGGGTTCTCCAGCTTGCGGTCACCGGTGTAGCGCTTGTCGCCCATCCATTCGGCTTCAGAACCCCAGTAGATGTCCTCCTCGGGCTGCCAGATGTCCACGCGACCGCCGCCGAAACCGAAGGTCTTGAAGCCCATGGACTCCATCGCCACGTTGCCGGTTAGAATAATCAGGTCGGCCCATGAGATCTTGTTGCCGTATTTCCTTTTGATCGGCCAGAGCAGGCGGCGCGCCTTGTCCAGGTTGCCGTTGTCGGGCCAGCTGTTGACCGGCGCAAAACGCTGGTTGCCGGTGCCGCCACCGCCGCGTCCGTCACCGGTGCGGTACGTGCCGGCGCTGTGCCAGGCCATGCGGATGAACAGGCCGCCGTAGTGGCCCCAGTCGGCGGGCCACCAGTCCTGCGAGTTGGTCATAAGCGCGGACAGGTCCTTCTTCAAGGCAGCCAGATCAAGCTTCTTGAATTCTTTGGCGTAGTTGAAATCGGGGCCCAGCGGGTTGGACTTGGAGGAATGCTGGTGAAGGATACCCAGGTTCAACTGGTTCGGCCACCAGTCCCGGTTCGAGGTTCCTCTGCCGGACTTGCCCGTTATCGGGCGCTTGCTGTCTTCGTTCATAATAGTTACTCCTTTCGAAGAACTGGTTTACCTTGATTTTATCGATCCAACCGGATCGTGACTGTACCGTGGCGCCGCTCCTCGTCAGTGAAGCGCTTATGATAATGACGAGATCGTAGGAACTGAGAATTAACCACTGAGGCACAGAGGACTCGGAGAAAAACCTTTTCAATTCGATCCGCTTTTCTCTGTGTCTCAGCGTCTCCGTGGTGGATTTCATCTTTCTTATGAATTCATCAATGATCAACCTGCACGTTTTCGGCGGCACTCTTTACAATATCCATAACATTCGAATCTCATAGCCACAGGCTGAAAGTCTGTCTTCTGCTGTATCTGCGAGTACGAGAGCGGGATGCCGCCGGGAAGATCTTCTATCTTGCCGCACTTTTTGCAGATAAGATTTATATGGTTCATCACATTGACATCATACCGGTTGTCACGATCATAGAACTCAAGTTCTTGTATCAAGCCCTCTTTTTTCAGAATTTCTAATGTATAATAAACTGTTGACATACTGACCCGTGGCACTGTTTTTCTGATCTTCTTCAATATATCAGCGGCTCCGGGATGCGACATGTCCTTTGACAGCAGGCTGATGATCGCGCGTCTCTGAGGGGTCAGCTTATACCCCTTCGCGCGGAGGCCTTTCTCGAGTGACGCTTGAATTTCCTGAGCTTTTGGAGAATTTCTCATACAAGAGTATTATCAGGAATGATTCCTAATTAGAATAACTATAAACGAGGCGGCGCCATTTGTCAAATATGTTTTCAGGATTATCATAATGACACGCTCACAAAAAGTCATTCTCATACAGAGCCCGCAAAGGTCGCCCGGAAGAAATGCAGCGATCATCAAGGCAGGATTGAAATCATCAAATAGGGATCACAGGAGTATGATAAATTTTAAATCAAGTACAAGGAGGCAGGATATGTCATCGAGAATCTTGAGACAATCAGAAGCGGTGAGAGCGAATGTCGCCGTTTCGCCGAAGCATCCTGAGACGCTGCACTACAACGGGCGACGGTGTGTCCATGGTCATAGGCGAGATTATCAGCCGAAAGAAACTGTTCCGGCCGAGGATCTCCGTCTTGGCCTGGCTGATGGCGTTAACGATAGCTTCGGTCAGGCGCCATGAGAGGGCTTGGAGGGGAATAGCACAAATTTAGCACAGTCAAAAGAAAAAGGAGCTACCGGAAACCGGTAACTCCTGTAATTTGATGGCGTCCCCAAGGGGATTCGAACCCCTGTTATCGCCGTGAAAGTCCGTCGGGACGAAAAACGTAACCCCTGAGAGTTAGCCTGGTTTCCCGTTTTGTCTTGGCAATCAAGGGGTTTTAGAATTGCAGAAATTATGCCGATTATGCTGATTACGCCCGTTTTGATAAATTTTGGACCAATTTTGGAACAGTAAAAATCTCTTGTTATCGCAGATCAGCAGCGATAACCGGATTGCCGCCGTTCGCATTTGCCACGTTCCGCTGGGCAAGTAGAAAAAGTTCGCGGTTCCCCTCTTCCATCGCCGCGTTGAGATAAGCTGCAGCTTCGCGGGGGTCCTTCAAATCTTCGATCAGGTCTTCCTGGTAAGTTGTCGTTCTCTTAGCCATATCTCACCCTATCACGCAAAAAGCACCGACACGTGGCCGCTCCTCCGCGTCCGGGTCGCCGGCTTGACGACGATCTGCACGTCACGGCCCAGAAGAGTCAGGCACTCAACCATCTTGGTTTCTGAGATGCCGCGGAAACGCCCCCGCAACATATTGGACAGCTTAGGTTGAGGCATGCCGAGAAGTGTCGAAGCCTGGGTTTGCGTCAGCTTGCGAAATTTGATGATTTCGGCGATTTTGGTTGCAAGCTGCGCCTTGACCAGCATCTCGTCCGCGTTCGCTGCGCCGAGATCGGCATATACATTCATGCTTCCTTTTTCAATTTTGCTCATGTTCATACTCCTTCCGAATGCTGGCGGGCCAATTTCAGCCTCGCCTCGATCATGTCTTTATCCTGTTTTGACGTTTCAATGCCCTTGCGGGATTTCTTCTGGAAGCAATGCAGCACATAGACGCCATTGCTGAATTTAACGGTATACACCGAGCGATAGGTACTGCCGTCGTAATCTTCCACAACCTCAAGCACTCCTGCCGACCCGAAACCCTTGAGTGGCTTGGCTTGCTGATGCTTATGGCCGTTCTGAGCCAAATACAACGCATAGCCGACAACATCAACCACAGGTGCCGGCATTTCCATAAGATCTTTCTTGGATGATCCTACCCAGAACAGGGGTTTCAAGTCTTCTTTTCTCCTGCCACTATTATACCCAAATGGGTATAAAAAGCAAGTCTAATATCCCTCCGGCAGCAGGACTGTGAAGCCCTCATATTCCGAGAAGCAGGGCCATAGTGTAACGGTCGTAGTGTGCGTCTGAACCGAGTGTTTGGCGATCACTTTTCGTTTTTCTTCATTCTGGCTTTGGGCTAGAATCAGCGTCATGAATTTTGAGTCTGTTATTAATGCCATGAACTGCCTTCTGGCAGAAAAGCAACCTCAGCTATTTAATCGTACATGGGTACGAGTAAATGCCCCTTGCGTTTATCGTTTCATTCAAAAGGAAATTAGAATTGAAAATGGCGGCATAGACTGGGATCGTATTACCCGTGCCTTAAACCCTAAATTTCAAAAGCAATGGATCGGGTCTCTTCGTAAGAAAACAAAACCGTATCGGAACAAGGCCGAGGTCGATATTGTTCTGCAACAATACAGCAACAAACTTTATACATTCATCACCTCAGCGGACAAAAATGACGAATATATACGGGACATCATCAGCATTGCGCTTGTGAGAATCGCTCAAAAGGGAAATATTTCAGCCAAGCAAGAGATTAGCAAGTTGCTGAGCTACACGATCGACGACTGGATTGAAAGAAATTCCAAACTATCCTGCTGGAGGGGATATGATCCATTAATTCAGACCCGGCTTGAGTGCTGCATACGTTGTTACCGATATTCAGGGTCATTCATGCGCTACGTCTTCAAAACGCTTGAATATGCGGGCAGAGGGTTAAAACCCCTAATTGCTTATTCTTTGGACGACCCCATACATTACGGAAATAGGAGCTGAGTGGATAGGTAGTGGTGCCACGTTGGGCGAACGCTGCACTCTCCAGGTAACTTCTATAAAGAGAAGTCAGTGGCCGGCTATTGGGTTGAATGGCAGAAGGACAGGAAGGGATTGCTGTATGACAGCACAGCTTGATGTCGGCCATTATTCGACTGTCAGATACTTGAAATCGTACACTTCGCTAATGAGCTTAAAGTCTTTTTCGTTCTTCGTGATAAGGACCGCGCCCGTATCACGTACTGATACCGCGATAAGGATGTCCGCCAGAAGTCCTTTTATCCGCTCTCGGTCGATTTTCTTGTCCCTTCTCAGTTTCATCATGATCTCGCCACAGGTGAACCATTGACGCTCAGTAACTGAAACGACGGTGAAGTTACGTGCAATCTGATCAAGAAGCTTTTGCTCCTTCGGATCGAAAGCCCCGGCGAGCAGTTCCATCAGCACTACTGAACTGAAAGCGACATGATAATAGCGCGTGAGATTCAGAAAGGCTTCTTGCACCGTTTCTTTTCTGAAATGCTCAATGAGAAAAGAAGTATCGGGAACCGCCTTCGGTTTCAATTGAGACCCTCAAACTTGAACTTGCCGGCAGTCTGCTCGATAAACTTTCTCATCTTCTCCTGGTAGATAACCTCGGAAAGCGCTGTTTCGATTGCCTCGGTCTCCGTCTTGGAGCCGAGTATCTTCTGGGCGCTCTTGATCATTGTTTTATCCAGTCTGAAATGCTTGGCGGTTTTTTTCGTTGCGGTCTGCATGGCCCCTCCTTTATACATGTATATACATTATACTATTATGTGGCTACAAGTCAAGAGGAATCTATTTCGATCCTCCGAGGTTGCCAAGGGTAAAGAAACGACCCTTTTCCATTGAATGGTTCTGAACCAACCTCAAGACTGTTATCCGGATCAATGAATAGCTGGTCACAATTCGGAAAAAACTTCAGCGTTTTTCTTCCAACCATCCCTCGGTGGTACGTCGGCCGTGAGTAACACGACCAGCAACAGAATTGTCTTTGATGCTATACACAATACCGATATGACGAGCCTTCAGACCCAGCAAAGTTCGGACTTCAGAACAGACTGCCAGATACCGTTTACTTGGGGAAAGGACTGCTGCTTCCACCCGACACCGCCCCTTTCCAAGGATTTCAGCAACTCTGGTCGTTACTGTATCCCACAATTGCTGTTCATCAGCACTTCGCGCAATACCATTAAGTAAATCAACCAACGGTTGGAGGCGCGGATTACCGCTAGTTGTCGTAAATTGGAAATGGATTGGCAGGCCGGTCAGTGCACATATCCGGATATCTTCGGGGTGGTATTTTTGTCCACTCCAAATACAGATTCTGGCTTCCATGGGAGCGCAATATTTACCCGCAGAGGACCTAATAGCGATGCTTTCGAGAATGCGAGAACTCGTTAAGCTACTTGACACCAATAACCCTTTGAGAACCCGCTTGCCTGTAACTGCGCATCTCTCTAACTCGGATGGCAAAACCCGTTTTTGAGTCACTTCGCAGGATTCCAATATCCCTGGCCGGACATATTGTCCTGTTACTGCACATTGTTCTGCTTCGGCTATGGTCATTGATTGCCTGGTCACATAGCACTGAATGAATTCCTGCTTATGCCCGATTTTTCCAGAAACATCTGATCTGACCTGTTCGTCAACGCGATAGTACTTTCCTGACACCTCGCTAGTGGCAAGTTCGGTATTGAGAACTTCGGTTTTTGTAAAGTCACATCTTCCGAAAAATTCAGGTTCCGCCCGTTTACCGCTAAGGGCCGATGTCTTTAGGAGGGATCGTGCAACAAGGCGTCCGCTGACCTCTGACACCTCTGCTTCGTCCTTGAGAATGCGTTTTCCGCTTAATGCGCATATTACAATAAATTCCGGCAGGGCAAATCTCGAGCTGATCTCAGACTGTGACAGGAGATGCTTTAGTACAAGTGACCCTGATATTTCGCATTTTTTGAGACATGTCTTAGGAACAGTCTTGCCTGATTTAGCACAGACAGCCAATACCGGAGCGTCGATTAATTCTCGTGTATGCGGTCGGACGTCCAGAATGGTCTCGTATTCATTTTCAGCCTCAATCGCATATTTCGCCTTTACTTTTACTTGACGATATACTTTCCCCTCAAGTGCAACAATCGTCATCTCAAGCCGCGGCGAAAACTCGTCTTCTAATTTCTTCTTTTTCCTCTCATCTGTACCTGCTGCTTTCATTTCTTCTGCTCGTCTTTCCAGGTAGAAACGGGAAAACTCAGAGATGGCAGCATCTAATTTAGCTGCCTCGGAAAGATGACTTAAGTTGATTCCAATGGTTTTCGGATTCTCGATTGTGTGCGGTAAAGGACCCAGTCCTATACTGCCTATCTGTTCGTTATGATCGCGAGGTTCACAGTTAATTGACACAAGACGTTCATAACTGTCATAGGCAACTGTAGCCCGAACACGTATTATTGCCGTACCATCAAAATAGCGATTAACATCTTCGATTTCGATTCCTTTTGACCGGCCGTTGAAGGATACTACCCAATCGCGAGCTATCTCCTCGCTGTCCTTAGCAGGATTTCCATCTAAATCATCGACATCATAAACTCCTGTAGCAATAACACGCCCTACTAGCCTAATGAAAGCATTAGTGCCAGGTGCATAGAGAGCACTTTTTGTGCCTTCAGGTGCATTTTCCACGAATCGTATATATTCGCGACTGCCGTCTTCTTCAACTAGATATAGGTCGTGTGCCTTGGGCGTAATGTGAGCCCCTAAACTGTCGAATGCAGCTATCGTAAAAGTAGTTGGTTCCATAGAATGGCTGGGTCTTGGCAAATTGGGAGCACGAGGCCCGATATACCCAACGCCCTCCATTCCGCCAAGCATCGCATTTATACTAGCTTCTTCTTGTTCCAGCGTTTTTTTTGCTTCAACAATGCTTTCCTCCGCCTTGCGAGTTGCCACCTCAACGTCCTTGCCGGCAAGCGCCGCGACGACGAGCTGACGAATCCTTTCGTCAAAACTGGATGCCCCGTTTTCATCGTCATCATTGATGCCGGATGCTTCAAGCAGAGATTCAATGTCTCCGATTGCATGGGAAGCCATCTGAAGTTTTTCCATCAATCGTCCAACGATATACTCCTCAAAGGTGCCGCGAAGCATGATGTTAAATATACCGACACTAGCATATTCAGATGCCAAGCGCTGTATGCGTCCGATACGTTGTTCAACAATCATCGGGTTCCAGGGTAGGTCATAGTTGACGAGTACATTAGCCACCTGCAGATTGATACCTTCCGACCCCGCTTCGGTAGAAACAATAACATGGCACCCGGGCGGATTATTTTTGAAGCGCCTGATAGTCTCCTGATTTCGCGGACCCGATGACCCATTAATAATCCCGACTTTGAGACCTTGTTTTTCCAGATAATTCACGATGGTGGTCTGAGTCTCGATACGTCCAGTAAACACTACTAGCCGCCAACGTTCCGGATTCTCCTGTTTTAATTTTTCAATAAGCCCCGCGAGTCCTATAAGCTTTGCACTTGCAGATATCGCAAAGTTGAGTGGTGTGTCGGACAGCTACGATGATTTTTGACCAGTAAGACGAACATTATCAGTCGTATACAGTGTCGGACAATTGTCCGACAACAGGGTGTGAATAAGTGGCCCAAAGCCGCAATAAAATAGCGTCGGACAGTGTAAGACATGAAAACATTGTTGTGTTGCCAACACAGCACAACACAGCAAATGGAGGAGTTCTTGATCAATTCTTCATGTAACAGAGTGAAAAGAGTATGAGGCTGGTATCCATCAAAATAGTTGCTGAATTCCTGATGATAAAGCAATCAACGATTTATTCCTGGGTTCACAAGGGTTCAATCCCCTTTCATAGGCTGAATGGCCTGGTGCGGTTTGACATGGACGAAATCGAGGCCTGGGTAAAATCCTCGAAACAGAGCAGTGCATCCGGCAGCGATATAGAATCAAAAAGGAACCGATGAGGGGCATCGATGAAGTTGTCAGAAAGGCAATTGATGGGGTCAAGGGAAACAGGTATAATCCCTCCAACGGGAAACCAGGCCTAAATCAGGGTCTCAGGAAGGAGGACTAATGGGATTGTATAAACGAGGCCAGGTCTGGTGGATGGGATTTACGTACCAGGGAAAACGGATAAAGAGATCCACGGAAACAAAAGACAAGAAGCTGGCAGAAAAGATTCATCACAAGGTCATGACCCAGATTGCCGAGGGCAAATGGTTTGACGTTGACGAGGGAAGCAAGAGGACGTTCCTGGAGCTTGCGGAGCGGTACGAATCAACGGACTTCAAGGAACTGAAAAGCTGGCAGTCCGTTGAAAGCTACTTGAAGCAGATAAAGGAATTCTTCGGGCCGCACACCGTCTCCCAGATCAACCCTGCGCTGATCGAGGATTTCAAGCAGAAGCGAAAGTCAGCCGGGGACCAGCCTTCAACAATCGTGCGAAAGCTGACCATCCTGAAAAGGATATTCAACCTCGCAAAGAAGCGCTGGATGTGGGTAAAGGATGTTCCGCCTATCGAGATGCCTGCCAAGGCAGACAGAAAGCGGCTCCGTTACCTTTCCTTCGCAGAATACCACAAGCTGCTCGGCAAGTGCGAACCGTGGCTTCACGGACCGGTGATCGTCGCGGCCTGGACAGGGTTACGGAAAGGCAATGTCCTGAACTTGAAGCGAAGCCAGGTGAACATCTTCAACCGAACGATCTCGCTGGACGGGTCTGAAACTAAAAATGGCGAGCATCTGATCATCCCGGTCGCAGCGCCGGCACTTGAGGCGATCAAGGACGCCATGAAGGTGACGCACCTGAACAGCCCCTATGTGTTCTGCACAGCAGACGGCAAACCGTACTCCTCCATGGAAGTGCAGCGGGCATTCAAGGATGCTCTCACAAAAGCGGAGATTGAGGACTTCCGGTTCCATGATCTCCGGCACTGCTTTGCATCATGGAACAGGCAGGCGGGTGTCGATCTCGACACGCTCGCCGATCTCATGGGCCACAAGGACACGCAGATGACCCGGCGCTATGCGCACATCGGGCCGCAACACCTTGCGGATGCGGTGGCACAGTTGGAGAAAAGCTACCTGAAATTCGGTACAATTTTGGAACAGTCCAAAGAAAAAGAGCTACAGCTTGCGCCGTAACTCTTTGATTAGTTGGCGTCCCCAAGGGGATTCGAACCCCTGTTATCGCCGTGAAAGGGCAATACGGTGCATTTTCAACAAAATAACACAAGTGGGCGATTGGCAACGGTTTTGAGCTAACGTTATAAAATTACATATGAAATAATCTATTTTGGAGATTCTGTCCATTCTGTCGATTCCGTTTGTTTCTGTCCACTGAGCGGAATTCTACTACAATTCTACGACAGTCTACGACAGGTGATATATACCCCAATTCACCTTTTCTGACTTTCTATAGATACTCTGTTTATCTTGCCTGTGTCGGATACAACTCCGGAAAGTACCATCCTGCCGCATGGATGGGAAACCCTAATTTCACCTCTCCCTTCGGAGTATCCGAAACCAACAATCCTTCCTCAAGAAGTAGTCCCAGAACATTCCTTCCAGTACGTTCTTTCAAGCCCGAGGCCTGGATGATCTCTCCGCGCGTTGACACACCGCGTACCAGGACTTCTTGAAGCATCCTAGACGCTTCGGTCCGGAGCGGTTCTTTTTTCCCCAATGGGCTGAGGATCATCCGCCTGTCACGAAGGTCAACGTAGTTCTTGATCCGTTGAACAAGTTCCTCCAACCGCAGCATATTGCCCATGTATTCCACCTGGTCAAGGCAAACCTCAAGAAAGAAGCGGCAAAAACGTATCAGCCCTTCATTCGACAGATTGCCTCTGCCGTCAAGGTCGTTACGGCGAGGAGCGTCCGCCCAGCTCAGCGCGGCTTTATAATCAGCGTTCCGGTGGGCAAGCCCTCGACTCACCGACCAAAGACCGAAACCAAGTACTGGAATCCGCTGAAAATATGCTTCTGTTAAAAGCCGCACCACGCGGCCATTACCGTCGAGAAAGGGATGAATCCACATAAGCCGATGGTGGGCGGCCGCCAGAGCAACAAGCTTTGTTGCGCCGTGATGTCGGTCCAGCGCATAAAATTCCGCGAATCTATCGAGCAAGCCCTCCAAAGAACCGCTTTCGGGAGGCACATGATAGCCCACCTTAACCGCCTCGTTGCGCAGCTCGCCCGGAACAACCCGGCTTTCCTTCCCGGTTCGCGGGTCTGTCACAATCCAGAATTCTTCCGGCAGCTGCCGGTAAAACTCCCGATGGAGATAACAGAGGAATTCACCACGCGCAACGTTGATTTCAGGTTCTTCCCTCAGTCTTTTTTCCATATCCTTTTGAACGGCAATATGGGCGACACTTTCTATTTGAAGATTGCGTTTTGCCGGTTCGGCGTCATAATGCTTCTCCATCGCGCGCACGATGTCGTAAGGATGCGTGTTGTGCCCCTCGATCAGATTGGAATAATAGCTGTTGATAATCCGAAGCAGTTCAGTCAGCGAATTCAGCGTTACGGGATGCTGCCGATTTCCGAGAGCGGAGGATTTCTGGATCACCGTTAGCGCCAGATCTTGGAGATCCTCGGCCCCCTCGGGTAGGAGAGGTGTCATTTGATTTATTTCTGTCGTCATATAAGCTTCATTTACTGCCGATCATATTGCCGATTACAAATAGCCATAACCATACATTATAATTGACATAATATCAAGTTAAATAAAATATACAAGCGCTATATTGCCGATATGTTTGCCGTTACTATTAACGCACTGCCAGAGCCGGTTATATAATTTCAGAATTTAGCCTTTTATTCCCCGCCACCAACATATCGTTGCAAGTCCCCGAAGCTCTCACGTAGATGTATTTTGCGCACTACCGAAACGTATATCCTCATAAGGTGGGTTCCAGGGTAAAAATTGAAAACTAATTGGGGGTGCTATACTTGATGTATTTACATAAGTGCCGATAATGCGGACTTGAACCATTCGAAGCCGATCCTTTCTTGCTCTAGACGCAGATTTTTGCGTATTCGGTTGTCTCGCAAATCATCATATAGTCCCATTTCCTCCCGATTCAGCCTAGACAAGTCGCGCAGTATCTGTTTCTCTTCCACTCCCCATAGCGATTCAAATGCCCGCAAAGTGTTGCGGTCCATCAAAAATGACTCCACGTGATCGAACATGCTGCGTAACTGATCAAGGATCGCGAAGCCGTGGGTGTCAATATCACCCCAATAATATATGCGGCAGCGTGAAAGCCATTCGGCTTTGCTCAACATCTCGAAACCATATCCCGCACCGAAGATGACCAAGCTGTCCTTGACTTGCGGAAAGGCTAAGAAGTTGATCTCGTTCTCTGTAATGAAAACAAACTCAACATTGGGATCGAGTCGGGCAAAGTTCTCAGTATCAAGGGTGATGTCCTGAACAAAGGCGCCCGGCAATAGTGCGCGCTCTGGATCGAGAATGCGAAAACGGATGCGCAGCGATTTGTCACAGAATCCATAACGCTTTGCGAATTGGCTCGTTCCGGAGGCTGTCGGATCAATCGCCGTGGGCGGCAAGACTATATCCAGCAACTCAACGAGCACACCACGATGGGCTTCGATAAACTTGCTGTGTACTCCTGGTATGTCTACCTGCCTTAAATATACGCCAGAGCATGGATGTGCCTGCATCCAATCGACGATTTCTAACAACAGACCCCACTCGTTGGAAAGCTCCAGCCCGCGCATTGGCCGTTTGGCCAGCCAGCTCAGTAATTTTGGCTGGCGCTTGCGTGTCAAGTCGGTCAACGCAGCAAAGCGGGCGACATCTCGTTGTTTGCCGATGAGCGCCAATGCATCTTCGACGGTATCGATCCAGATTTCACTGGGTATAGAGTTTGCGCCGAACACACGGTGCTTGAACTCCCGCACCTCCACCCGGCAGTGAGACATCGCACGAAGCTCACTGATCCAGATGCGTGCTTCTTCAAAGCGATCGGCCATTTCAGATGACGTAGGACCCTTGAGCACCAAACGCTTCGGGAATAGTGACTCTCCAGTGACACAACTGGCCAGCAGTGCCCCTCGATCCCATAACTTTTGTACCTGGGCGCGCAATTCGACCGGCCTTGTCCAAGTCATCTGACTATCCTCGCCTTTTCCGCGCGATATTCCTCAATCGAGAGATTGCGCAGTTTGGAAGCACGGCCTTCCTCGTTCTGTACAAATCCCACACTGGAAACGAAAGGTTCGATGATGTGAATTTTTTGCAAAGGCGTGACAATCAGGATCTGCAGGTTTAGTTGGGCAAACAATCTCAAGCCGTATTGTGCGGATTCGTCTGATCCACGCCCGAAGGCTTCATCAATGACCACGAAACGGAAGGATCGGGAACGTACTGCTCCCCATTCAAGGCCGAACTGATAGGCCAGGCTCGCCGCAAGTATTGTATAGGCCAGTTTCTCTTTCTGACCTCCCGATTTGCCACCCGAGTCTGAATAGTGTTCGTATTCTTTATTGTCCTCGCGCCAACGCTCACTGGCGGCAAACACAAACCAATTACGCACATCGGTGACCTTGGTGGCCCAGCGCCGGTCCTGTTCGGATAGTCCCTCTCGTCCGCGGAAGCGCTCGATGATGTACTTGACTTGCAAAAACTTCGCTTCAGAATATTGGGTATCATCAGAACCGGTCAGCGCCCCTTCGGTACAAGCGCGCAGTTCGGTCTGGAAATATCGGATGTCGGCATCCGGCGTTGGTTGAGCTTCCAGCACGATATAACGGCCGGTGTTGTAGTCGATCTGGGTAAGCGACTTATTGATGTGTGCGATACGCTCCCTGATCGTTTCTCTCTCACGAGCCAACTGCGACTGAAAATGCGCCACCTCACGTATCGTGTTCTCGTTCAGCAGTTCCTTGAAACGCGCCTCGAAGCGAGGAAGATCGTCGGTTTGAAGAGTGTCAAGCATACTTCGGTATTCAAACGCAGCATCTATGTTTGCGTCTACCTCTGAAGTTTCAAGTTTGAACTCTTCTTTGTATGCCGACATCGCCTGGATGATCTTATCCCGCAAGCGCTCGAGCTTCTTTACTTCAGCATTGATTTTGGCCTGCAGCCAGTCACGCATATCGCGCTCGCGGTTGTCGCAGGATTCGACGGTGAGTTGATGCTCACCCAAAGCCTCGTTACGTACAGTATCGAGTCGGTCGAAGTACGTAGCGTGGACATCAATAGCCGGTTCATCCAGTACTTCTTGCGTTTGAACGCGCAAGTTTTCGGCATCAGTCTTCTTTTGCTCGATTTTGGAACGTTTATCCTTGTGCTCTTCTAGCTGGACTTCTGTGTCTTTCAATACCGTAACGACCTCATTCAGGCGTTCGGTCAGTTGTTTTAGCACATCGGAGGCAGACTCCAGCCTTTGCTTCTCGTCCGTAAGCTTAGCCACCTCCATAGCAAGAGACTGCCAGTCGAGTTCGCGGAAATCAGCGTACTCATCAAGTTTCGACAGCGCCGTGAGGCGATCCTTTAGTGCGGTCTGTTCGGCCTGGATCTTGCTGATAAGGCTACCAAGGTCGCCTAGATTCGTCTCCAATTTCTTTGCTTTGGCTTCGAGTACAGCGATCTTTGCCGTATTGGTCCAACCCAGTACGTATCGGCTGCGGTCATCCAGCCGGTGGCGATCGTCTTTCTCATGACGCTCGCCAGGTGCCTTAGTCTGTCCCGCACGCGTAATGGCGCGGATCTCACGGCGGAATTGCTCCTGCGTAGCGCAGCAGGCCACATCGAAACGGTGAGCCAGCTCGCGTTCCAACCAAGAGTAGAAAGGAGTGTCGGGCTTGATGGTCAGTTTACGCGCTAGGGAATCCTGGTGCAGGTTAGGTAGTTCACTCCGAAAATTTTGGCGCACCCGGAAATAGACCAAACGTCTCCTGAGGTGAGTTTTATCGACCCAATCAGCCACATCTGCATAATGCTGATCTGGCACCAGAAGGGACAATCCGAAGTTACGCAGCAGCCGTTCAGCTGCCCCTTCCCAATCACGCTCATCGTCGCGCACTTGTAACAGTTCGCCCGCAAAAAGCATATCTGACTCAGGAATACCGAGGGCTTTGCATAGGGCGGTTCGCATGGCCACTTGTTCAGCGGGGATGTTGCTACGCCGGGCTTTCAGACTGCTGATCTCAGCGGTCAGGTTGTCGTGCTCCTGCTTGCCTTGGAGCAAGCTCACACCATGCTCAGTGAGGTTGTTTTGCAGCTCCGCTTCGCGCGCTTTCAACCCATTGCTCAAATCTGAGAAACGACTGCGCAGCATAAGAAACTCAGCTTCTGTTTCGGCCGAGCCCTCGCCCGCGTCGCGTACCAGCATTGTGTATCGTTGAGCTTTCTCCAGTCTCTTTTTCCGCTCTGCATCTTTGCTGCAAATATCGGCAGATAATCGTTCAATCCGGTCGCCGCCGTTGTCTGCAATACTTTGTTTGAGCTCTCCCTCGCTAATTCGTTGCGCATCATGGAGTGCCTCTAAGCGCTTGATCTGGGTGTCTTGCCGCCCCCATTCATCCGCAAGGCTGGTAATATGCTTTTTCAAAAGCCCAAGTTTCAAACCTGCGAAGTAGGGTCTGAGTGCCTCGCGGCAAGCTCTGAGTTCACCAACTTGCGAGACATATGACGAATGTCGCTCACAATCGCTGACCAAGGGCGTCAGAACCTCTACCTGTCGCTTGGCCTTGAGTACGGCTTCGTGAGCCCTGTTAAGATCATCAAAATGTCCAATTAAGGCAGCGATACGTGGCTTAACATCGAAAGGTTCGAGCATATGGCTGCGGACGAAGTCGGTTAGGTTGCCCACCGACTTCATCGACACCGTTTGATGAAACAGCTCCAGCGCCTGTTCGTTCTCAATGCCAAAGCGACGACGAAACCAGGCACCGTAAGGCGGAAAGGTATCGTTCACTTCCGCGCCCAATCCACGTAGTTTCTTCCGTAATCCCACAATGTCGGAGCCAAAGTTGAAGAAGTCTTTCGCAATCGACATATCGCGTTCCGCGCAGACAAAAAAACGCGCGGGTTGCCCTTGGCGCTCTGTCATCCAGAAAACCTGGGCCAGCGTCACCGTCTGGACATAACCCGCATTATGAAAAACACCTAGAATCACCGAAAAATTGTTGTGATCGCGTAGCGCCACGGGTTTGGCGGCGCCGCTATCCTCATTGCGCTCGGACTTATAATGCCCGAGAACATAGGATCGCAGAGTGCGCTCTTTGTTGTCGGCCCCGGCTGCCTTGTTATAAGCGATGCGGTGCGCCGGCACCAACAGCGTCGTGACTGCATCCACCAGCGTCGACTTGCCCGATCCGATATCACCGGTGAGCAACGCGTTTTTACCATCGGGATTCAGTACCCACACACGGCTATCGAAGGTGCCCCAATTGAAAACTTCCAGGCGATGCAAACGGAAGCCCGAGAGCGTATCGTCGGCCACAAAATCCAGACCCATGGTTTCCGCATCATTCATTGACAGCCCCTCTGGAGGTCACAACGATTTGTGTCTGATAGGCTGCCAATCGCGTATCGAAATCGGCCAGCCATTGCGCGTCGACAAAAGCCTTAAGGATGCGCCGAACCTCGAACATTGCTGCTTGCCCTGGACTCGGTTTAAGTCTGCGCAGAAATCCCAATTCAACGATTTTATTAAGATGAGTTTCAATCTGGTCTATCAACTTGGCTTCATTACTGCTCTCGGGCAGGAACACACGGATCAACTCTACGATCTCATCACGGGAAAGCACAAGTCGCGTGTCGCCGCCGCTCGCGTCAAACTCAGCCAGCTTTTTTCGCAGTAGCGCCAACAGTAAGCTCACCGGAAACGACAATTGACGCCTCGCCACTAACCGCGGAAACTTTGGAGCTGAGTCGTCTTCGTTTTCCTGGCGCGAGCGTAAGAAGGCATAACCCTCGGCCTCGTCAAACACCAGATCCAAGCCCAGTACCGCCATATAGTCACGTACGCAGGCTTGCAGGTTGAGCAAAGCATTCCAAAGGCCGGCGTCAGCTTCTTGATAGATCACGCCTTTTAGTAAGGTAATAACCAATTCAGATAAATTATTCGTTGGTGCGTCATTTTGAAGTTCTTGCTCTGACATTATTGCCTCACAAAGATCACGCGGGGTAAACGTGCCTGCTTCGTATATTCCAGGCCATCCGGCCCCTTACGGTTCCAGACAATTATCTCTAACACCTCTTCATCCACTACACTCTTGATGACGTCGCTGCCAATCTGCAAATACGCAACCAGCTCTGCCAAGCCATGCTGTAAGGGTTGCATCTCGCACAGTTCACGCAGGGTAATTTGCGAACGATCCTGCAACGCGTGGCGGATGTGCCCAACCAACTGCGCTTTATCAATGACCACCTGAGAGTATAGTGCTGCCGCATCCACTTCGTCGTCACCTGAAGCCAGCGCGATATCGGCAATCAATGGTTTGATGGCTGGGGTGTAGAGCGGCCGTTCCATGGGTAACTCGATGTCGGCAGCGGTGTCCGCTATGTTCATCACCTCACCCGATGGCGTTGATTCCCGTAAGGACAGTGCCTTGGCCTCGATACCGTGCAGAATATCCATGATTCGGCGGTTTTCAAGCCAGGCTTGGTCGTCCAGAAACCGCCGAAGTTGTTGCGAGAGCGTGGCTACCATACGCTGAGTGTGCTCCCCGGCCTCCAGCCAGTCGTAATGTACCCGGCGGGTTCTCGCGTCAGGCTTGAGCTCGACGACCGGGGGCAGGTTCAAGACCCGTTCAAGCAGCGTTGACAGTTCTTCCTGCCGGCTGCTGGACATCAGAAAATCCCAAAATGCGCGAAAACTCCGGCCCTGATCCGAGTCGGCAATCGCATCGCGCTCGCCCATGATTTCCTGCAACAACGCGCCTTTTGAGCCCTCCCAAAGCGCAATACGTTCCCGGACGTGTCGATCCAGACTACGAAAGTTGTTTTCTACCTCGCGGAAATCGGTAAGCAACTCACGAGCTAGTTGCATGAACTGTTGGAAGCGGTCTTTCAGCGCTGTATCGTCCAACAACTGAATGTCATTGGACAGGACACGTGTGATTTCGGCATCAATCTCGTCGCGCCGCTTTTGCAATTCCGCAATACGAACCTGTGGGTCGGTTTCCCTGCCCGCGCTCATCTGCTTGAGCAGCTCAAACAACGTGAGCAGGCGCGATTCGGTGCCCACGAAACTGCGCTGAGTCAGCGTCTCCAGCCAAACAATCGCCTTCTCAAGCGCCGGGGTCAGGTCGAAATGCGGTTCGTCCGACCCTTGCATATAGAACTTGCTCAGCCAACCCTTCTCAGTGCCCGCCCAGTCGTTGAGGTAATCGAGCGCCGGCTTCGGGAATGCATCCGCGCCCAATCGTTCGCGCAAGGTAAACAGTTCATCCTCAAGGGCCTCGACCAAATCCGCCTGTGCCATCACCCGCACATTGGGTGCGATGAACACGCGCTGAAGAAAACTCGCCACCAGCGGCGCATGGTCCGAGCGCAGCAGGCGCCAAGCCGGATGGCTCTGTTTCAGCAGGTCGAGGGTAGCGTAGTCGAGGGTCATACGATATGCGCCTTCAATAGCGAATGACTCAATCAAGCATCATTTGTCACTTAGCGTTCAGAGTATGTCGTTGACTTCTTTAAGCACATCATTTTCAAGTAATTAATTTGAGTGGCATCCACTTCGCTCAACATGAGACAAGAACGCATCCGGCCAACATTTTTTGATGTTTTCCGCTATCGTTCGTCGCGCCTTGCCTTGTACTACGCCAGCCTTCCTCTACAACAACTTGGTAGAGTAAAAAAAGGAGACCTATGCTGTAAAAGTATAGATCGGCTTTGCATTTTGACCCAGCATCGGCGTTTTGATTGACCCGCCCTTTAACGTAAAATCAGTGAGTTATGACTGTTAGGTGGTTCAACCTCGACGCCGATAAGAGTCAGATTTGCAATCCGGCACACAGCACATCGGCCATATTGTGAGTCTGGTTGTCTATGACGTATGGGATTCTCATCTTCTACAACCCCAGCTTCGCTTTCAGCTTGTCGAGTGCCGCAGCATGTTTTTCTTTAGTCATCTTCCGGATGTTCATGAGCTTCCACTGTATGGCCGGTAGCTTCTCAATCCCCTTGACTTCAAGAAGGTCCCACTTCGGTTGTCCTTCCTTGAGAGACACGAGAAAACCTTTTTCCGCTGCCGTTAAATCCCGCAGCAGGGTTTCAATCAGCGTTTCTCTTGCAGCAACAAGGCCCTCGTATCGGATATCCTCAACCGTCATGCCGGCAAATTCGTTTTCATAGGTTTGCCGTACATCTTTCCGCACAGGATCAAGCAATTCGCTCAGGGGCCGGTCATGACTTGCAAGATACACAACAAAAGCCTTTCGAATTTCACCAGTGATACCTTCATTATCCAAAAGGACTTTGATGTCAAAAAGATCCCGCGGATGCTGACGGTCTAGTGCCGCGCAAATCTTCCCCCCGTATAGATCAGCGGTTGAGAGTAATCTGGACGTAACAGATAGTTCGAACATTTCCTCAGCGCGTTTTATCAACTCGCGCTCCACCGGCGCCCAAACTGCTCCACGGATGACTTCATTCGGCTCGATTTTTATCCTGGTAGATTCATTCGATACGACAAGTTTGTTGATCAGTTTTGACCCATGCGCCCGGCTCTCCTGGATCTTGATTCCCGGCATCGCCTTCTTAATCGCCGCCGCAATGCGAATGAGCGCTTTGCTGATGTTCGAAAGAGCCTGGTCACGGTCTTCATCAAGTGTCAAATAAGCAAGGTCAATGTCGACAGATAGACGCGGCATGTCGCGCAAAAACAGATTAATAGCCGTGCCACCCTTGAGCGCAAAGCTCTCTTCAGCCGTCACCTGCGGGATGACCCGAAGCATCAGCAGTGCCTGTTCGAAATATGGGCTTTTTTTCATGCACGCCTTCCAGGTGCGCCTTGTCCAGCGCCCGTTTCAGGCACCGAAATATTGTATTTTGTGTCGAGCCTTCCGCCCTTGACAAGCATGCGTCTGCCCTTGCCGAAATTCACTTTTGACACATCGAGCTTCTTGATCCACGCATGGCCGCAGCCTTCCGCGAGCACCATAAAGAGACGTTTGACTTTCACGGAGGTGCAGCTTTCGAGTAGACTCTGTACCAGCTTGAGGCGCGGCGTCGTAAGCCCCTCCATCAGGAGCCGCGCTTCCTTGTACGATTGTTCCTTTGGCACGAAATACAGGACTTCCATCATCGCCCGCTCGGGAGCCGAAACCTTGATCGAGAACGCGCCCATATCGCGCGTTGTATGCCAGACGGTCGCTTCATCCGCAAAAAGACGTGTTGAGGCAAAACGGATATTCAGGCCCCATTGGTATTGCGTAAACCAGGCAGGCAGCTTGGTCTCGGATGGACCGAAAAGAAAAACCGTACTGCCTTTCCCCAGCGGCAGAAAATGCGCGTAGCCCTGCAGTTGGAGAGCGGTCTTGCCACCCGCATATATGGGAAGCGCTAATTGATTCTGGAGCGCAAAAAGCCCGCCCGTCCAGTCGATCTTGTCGCCGGATTTCGCAAACGCGCCCTGTCCCACGCGGAGTATCCAGGCGGACTTCTCGTACTCATGTACAAGCTGCTGATACACGCCCTGCTTTTCCAGCCAGCGCAGCACAGCCACCGTTCCGGACGGCCACTGCTTGAGGAGTTGGTTTATTTTAGTGCCTTTTTCACCAGCCATACTTGTTAAATTAGCGGAAGTTTAAACTAATTGCAAGGGGAAAGTTTATTGAGGGGTGGATTTAACAAGAATAGCTTGTTAAATCGATGAATGGACTATTCTAACGACGTCCAGCAATCTGGTCAACTTTTCAAGAATTTGCGACGCATTTTGTGAAGCCTTTGCACCATAATTTAACTCAGCAACAACCAAGGCGCTCAAAGCGATTTTATCGATATTGTCCTTTATCCGCTCTGCTATCGCTTTATTGCCGTTTAAAAAAGCAATGACGATATTCGTGTCCAGAAAAATCATGCAAATCGAACCTCTCTACCATGATACTGATGCCGCTCATTCTCGACCTCCTCGAAGATCGCAACGATCGTGGCGTCATCCGACCATGCGCCACCGAGTGACGAGATGATCTTTCGCTTTTCAGCAGACTTAAAGGCGGGTTCGATTTTGATGATAACCTTGGTGCCTTCAGAAATCTTCACTGTTTTTGGGAAGACGGATCATTCCCTTGACAATTTTACTCGTTTCCGTGAATACCATTGTAATCTCCAGAAAACTCAGAAAACCACCATTAAAGAATCTCACCCGTTTGCCTGCGTAAGAAATCATATCATTAGTGTATATGGAAGACAAGCGCGAAATTAAGGGCGAAGGCTATTGACTGGAGATGGTGTGCGGCCTTACGACAACAAAGACGGAGGTAGAACGAGGTAGAACAATGAAGCAAAAACTACTACAATTCTATGACAGTTACCAAAATACTCTGAAGGAGGAATACCATGAGTCAACCGGATTTCGACTGCAATGTTGAGGAAGCGAAAGTGGCCGAGCAGGACGTGCTGGTTTTCCCATTGCCCAGTGGCGCAATGGACAGCAGGCCATGAAAGCTCTCGGGGCGTGCAATTCACCGAAAATGTGGTAATGTCAAGAATATCCGCTACCCAAAGGCTTTGCGCTTCCCTACTGGACGTTCATTCTCGGCTAACCGCCGAAGTTAAAGTATAGAGTTAACCCCTGTGTAGTTGTCGCAGGGGTCATTTCCTATTTCCTTCAGGCTGCGCGGCCTGCGATAGCAGCTCACCGAGAGCGGCAAAAACGGTCTTTATCGTTTTCGTTTCAGGTAAAGGTATTTTCAGGTATACGTTTCCCGTAGCATCGTCCCGGCTGATCAGAGTTTGTAGGCTTTTTTCCATCGGTTCTCCAGGCTTCGCCATCAGATCCCCTAGGCTCATCAGGAATCGAGCGCCGCTCTGAAGCAGGTCGCTCAGGGGATCACACCCGTCTTCGCGTCCATTTCCGGGATCCTCTGATACGGCCTTTGCCGCCGTTGCTACGTCGGTTTTCTCAAGTTTTTCCGCAAGCTCATCTTCTTTTTGTTTCTGCCGCTCCGCACCCGGGTCCCGCTTCACAATATTTTCCACCATCGTATCCACAGTCTGCATAAGTTTATTCAGCTGCGACTCGCCGACCAAGACCGTGTCCTGGCCATCTTTGTCAAGCGCGCCTGCGAAGACTGATTTTTTGAACTTGAGCAGCTCAAGAATGCGCTCTTCAATAGAACCTGCGGTCACGAAGTTAATCACCTGCACCGGCTTGTTTTGACCCATACGGTGGACTCTACCGATTCGCTGTTCGAGTACCGCCGGGTTCCAAGGAATATCCATGTTGATTACGACTGAACCGCTTTGAAGATTAAGCCCCACCCCTCCGGCGTCGGTCGAGAGGAAAACGCTGCATTTCGGGTCTTCCCGAAATTTCGTGATTAAATCGCGCCGGCCCTTGGACGGGACTCCGCCATGTAAGTGGGTGTAGCCGATATTGTTTCTCTTTAATATTATTTCCACGAGTTCGGCCATTTTGAGCCACTGGCTGAATATGACGACTTTCTCACCGCCTTCCACTACGAGTTCCCTGAGAATGATTTCCAGCTCATCGATCTTAGGGCCGTGGATGGTCTTCTTATCCACCAGATAAGTGTTGTCTGAAACCATGCGCATAAGGGTAAGCGCGCTCATAAGTCTCTTCTGGTCAGCATCGCATAGGAATTTGTACCTTCGCCACTTGGCCACAAGTCTGGCCACGACCTCGCGATACTCGTCATGAATGACGAATTGCTCCGGGGTCAGGGGTACTAAGAAGTTCTTGTCCGTACGCTCCGGAAGTTGCCGGAGCACCTCTTTCTTCGTCCGCCTGATCATAACGCCCTTTAGCGAGTCCCGGATAGTCTGGAGATGACGGTAGCCGGTCACTTTGCCGACATTGTCAACCATACGGTGATTGTGGACGAAACGATAGAGGGGCCCCAGATGGAGCCGGTCGATGAACTCCATAATCGAATGTAATTCCTCGATCTTGTTTTCGAGCGGCGTTCCGGTAAGCACTACAGCAAAGGTTGATTCGAGCCGCTTGACAGATTTTGCGGTCCGAGTGTTCCAGTTTTTTATCCGCTGCGCCTCGTCGAGGACTATGAGGTCCGGCGCCCACGCCTTGATGGAGTCCGTGTCGCGGAATACAACCTCGTAGTTGATGACCTTGTAAAATGATTCAACCCGATACAGCCGCGCTCGCTCCGCGTTCATGCCCTCGACCACGCAGACGCTCTTATCGGTAAACTTCTCGATCTCGGCCAGCCATTGGTGCTTAAGTGAAGTGGGCGTGACGATAAGCACCTTTCCGATATTGAATAGCCGATGCAGCATCTCCGAAGCTGCCAAGCCCTGTACGGTTTTGCCGAGGCCCATGTCATCGCCGATGAGACATCGGCCCGCACGAACCGCGAACAACGCGCCTTCCTTCTGATAGGGGTGCAACTCGGTTTTCAGAAGTTTGGCAAATAATGGGCTCTCTATCCCCCGTTTCAGCTTCGACGCTATAACGCCTGCCCGGTGTTCCTTGTCTTGATGTTCCGCGATAAAAGCCATGACGTCGTCGTAGCAGCGCACTTCGTGATGACCAATGCGCCTAACCGCGTCAAGAAAATCAGGAAAATGGAGGATACTCTCAGGATTCAAGCTCCCCTGTGCGCCGAAAAACTTACGCGCGAGGATGCGCAACTCAGCGGGCGCGTCCGCAGCGGGCTTGAATCGTATTTCCCGCTTCAGGCCGTAGTGCAGGAACGCCTCGGAATAGGGCAGGGCAAATCCCTCTTTGAAAGCCTTCTTCGCACCTGGTTTTTTCTCCAGCTTCGCGAGCGTGTATTCGATGTGTTTGCAGGTGCCAAGGCTGTTGATGCTGAAATCCGGACAAGAGCAGTAGTTGTCGCCCGCGGCACGCCCACGAATGGCGAGTTTGTAGGTTTTACCCGTGGCCGGGTTGGTGAGTAAAAACTCGGAAAAAATCGAATGCTCTCCGTTGTTCCGAAGAATGAACCTCTGCTGTTCACCGAACTGTTTTCTAAGAGCGCGCTGCCAGTCTTCGAGGGAAAGGTCCTCGGGTTTGTGCGTGCGAGAGACTTTCAGTTTGTGGGATTTTGATTTCTTTTTGGAAACGCCCCTTTTTAAGAATGTCATGGGATTAGTTCCTTTTATCTAGGGTTCTGCGCATGAAAATCATGATTGGAATATAGCAGAAAGCCGGGGATTGAAACAAGGAAAAAATCTGCCAACAACGTAATGCTTTCGTATGGTCACTCATTTAAAGGTACACTGTCAACTCATGCACATGCAGCCTCATTGTGGTAATACGCAGAGCCATTCTTGACGTTGAATGGGAGCGTCGCTGGGCCTTTGTCTTGATCGTGGGGCAGCAATATCAACACATTTCCCCTGTTCTGTTGGTTGCGCTCCTAATGGTAGTGCTCGACATACTCTGCTATCGTGCGCCGAAGACCTCTTTTTTCGAGGAGAATTACGTTTGATAAGCACTCTTCTTTGATGGCCCTAACCCATCCTTCTGGCTATGCATTTAAATTGGGGTTTCGGTGAGGAAGGGCGATGCTTCTGACTCCATCTCCTTCGAGTGTCTTCAGAATGGATGGGCAGTAGAGGGGTTTTCATGGTGGGTATTCTGACAAAAACGAATTGTTAATACTATTGAAGGAAAAACTACGACAATTCTATGACAGTTGGAAGAATAGGAATTACAGATACTGCCGCAATTCTATGAAATGTTTGGACTCTTCATCGGGAGATGAACATTTGTTATCGCCCCTATAGTACGCAAAATAAAATGAGTTACGAAAGCATCGTAACTCATTAAATTAATTTACTTAATTGGCGTCCCCAAGGGGATTCGAACCCCTGTTATCGCCGTGAAAGGGCGGTGTCCTGGGCCGGGCTAGACGATGGGGACGGATATTCAACTGCATATTGCAAATTGGAAATTGCAAATTGCAAACTTCAAAATGAACAGCATCAGCACTGCATTTTACAATTTCCAATATTCACTCTACAATTCCAATACCTAAGGTAACTGGTGAGCCGGCTGGGACTCGAACCCAGGACACCCGCCTTAAAAGGGCGGTGCTCTACCAACTGAGCTACCGGCCCGCTCTCGCGGTATTCTTTAAAGCTGCATATAATAACAAGGATTCATCGTTGTTGTCAACAACATTATACGCTTACGGAAAATTCCAAATTACAAATGACAAATCACCGATAATCACCAAACACCAAATCTCAATGACCAAACGTTTGGAGCTTCGAATTTGGATATTGGAATTTATTTCCTCGCGCCCGCTCTTCTGAACGGTTTTTCCAGAATGATCGTCTCATCCCTGCGCGCACCGGTCGAGATGATGGACGGCTTGACCCCGCTGAGCTTGCAGAGCCTTTCCACGTAGGCACGGGCCCTTTTCGGCAGGTCTTCGTATTTTGTGATCCCGACCGTGGTCTGACGCCACCCGGGCATGGTGATATACTGCGGCTCGCCTTTTTCGAGCACCACGAGCTCGGACGGCATCTCATCGTAGAGTTTTCCCCGGTACCGGTAGCCCACGCAGATCTTGATCTCGTCGAGGGTATCGAGCACGTCGAGCTTGGTGATGGCTGCACCCGTCATGCCGTTCACACGCACGGCATGACGGATGATGAGCGTATCCGCCCAGCCGCACCGCCTCGCCCTGCCCGTGGTGGCGCCATACTCCTTACCGCGGGCGCGGAGCAGTTCGCCTAACTCGTTCTCCTGCTCTGTGGGGAACGGTCCGCTGCCCACGCGGGTCGTATAGGCCTTCACGATACCCATCACCTCGGTGATCGTGTTTGGTCCGATGCCGAGGCCGGTGCAGGCGCCTCCCGCCGTGGGGCTCGATGAGGTCACAAAGGGATAGGTCCCGTGGTCCACATCGAGGTGGGTACCCTGCGCGCCTTCGGCGAGGATGTTTTTATTCTTGCCGACAGCCTGGTTCAGCACGAGCGTGGTGTCGGCAATATATTTCTTCAGTTTCTTTGCATATCCCATGTACTCTTCATATATCTGGTCCTGATGCACCGGTGGGGCGTTGTAAAAACGATCGAGCAGGAAGTTCGCCTCGCTGGCGTTGGCCGCAAGCTTCTCGTGAAACATCTTCGGATCCAGGAGGTCCGCCATTCTGATGCCCTTGCGGTTTATCTTGTCCGCATACGCAGGCCCGATCCCGCGGCCCGTGGTGCCTATCTTTTTATTCCCCTTGAGCTTCTCGCTCGCAACATCGAGCGCCTTGTGGTACGGCATGATCAAATGGGCGTTCTTGCTGATAAGCAGATTTGCGTCAAACGTGAAGCCTCGCTTTTTCAAGCCGTCCATCTCTTCGAGAAGAGCCGCAGGATCGATGACCACGCCGTTTCCGATAATGCATTTTTTGCCCCGGTGCAGGATCCCTGAAGGGATCAGGTGCAGGATGAACTCTTCCTTCCCGACCACCACCGTGTGTCCCGCATTGTGGCCGCCCTGATAGCGTGCGACAATGTCCGCGTGCTCGGTCAGGAGGTCAATGATCTTTCCCTTGCCTTCATCGCCCCACTGGGCACCGACAACGATTAAAACTGGCATTGCTTCTCCTTTGGAAAATCCGCATTCCGCATTAATCGGACTGATCGGTCAGATCTGCTATATCCGAATCTGCTTCACCGACAGAACATTAGCCATCTTCCTGATCTTCGCCATGATCTCATCGGACGCTGCGCCGTCGATGCTCACGATAGACATTGCCATCCCGCCCTGTCTCTCGCGGCCGAACTGCATGCGCGCGATATTGATCCCGTTCTGGCCGAGCAGCGTGCCGATACCGCCGATAACACCCGGTTTGTCGTTGTTCATGAGAACGAGCATGTCGCCCTCGGGCACGGTCTCCATGGGGAAGTTGTCCACCTGGATGATGCGCGGCTCTTTTTTACTGTTCAGCGTCCCTGCAATGGACAAGTCCCTGCCGCCCTCCTTGACCCGCATCGTGATGAGGCTCGTGTACTCGGTGGTATCGGTCGACCGGGACACCTTGATCTCAATGCCGCGGTCCTTTGCAATGAGCGGCGCGTTCACGTAGTTCACAGTCTCGTTGAGAATCGGCGTAAGCAGGCCCTTGAGCGCCGCGAGGGTGATAGGCTCAAGTTTCAGGTTCGATACCTCGCCGCTGTACTCCACCGCCACTTGCGTGAGACCTCCCTCGCAGAGCTGTGCCTGGAAAAGCCCCATGCGCTCAGCAAGGTTGATGTAGGGCGAGAGCATCGGGAGCTGGTCCGCGGGCACCGACGGTACATTCACGGCGTTCCGCACCGTCCCGGCGATGAGGTAGTCCACGATCTGCTCGGCAACGGCAACGGCAACGTTCTCCTGGGCCTCATGGGTCGAAGCGCCGAGGTGCGGCGTGGCGATAAAGTTGTCGAGGGTGAGGAGCGGATGGTTCTCCGGCGGCTCTTTTTCGAACACGTCGAATGCCGCGCCGCCGATCTTGCCGCTCTTCAATGCCTCGTAGAGGTCCTTCTCGTTCACGATCCCGCCCCTGGCGCAGTTGATGATGCGCACACCGTCCTTCATGCGGCCGATCGTGTCCCTGTTGATCAGGTTCGCAGTCTCTTTGGTCTTCGGCGTGTGGATCGTTATAAAATCCGCCCGTTTGTAGATCGTCTGCAGGTCCGCGAGCTCGAGCCCGAGGCTCTTTGCCTTTTCCGTGGAGATGAAAGGGTCATAGGCCAGCACCTTCATGCCGAGCCCGATCGCCCGGTTCGCGACCACGCCGCCGATAGCGCCCATCCCGATGATACCCAGGGTCTTGGCGTAAAGCTCCACTCCCTCGAACTTCTTCTTTTCCCACTTGCCTGCCTTCAGCGAGGCGTAGGACTGGGGGATCATCCGGGCCAAGGCGAAGATCATGCCGATGGTGTGCTCCGCGGTGGTGACCGTGTTGCCGCCCGGCGTGTTCATCACGACCACGCCCTTCTTGGTGGCTGCCGGGATGTCCACGTTGTCCAGACCGCTGCCCGCGCGCCCCACCACCTTGAGCTTCGTTGCCTTGTCAAGCAGCCCCGCGGTGACCCTGGTCGCCGAGCGGATGATGAGCGCATCGTAGTCGCCGATGATCTTTTCGATCTCCTCGACCGACGTCTTGTTCCGGGCGTCAACTTCAAGCCCGGCCTTTTTTAAAATTTCCACCCCGATGGGGGAAAGGTTGTCGCTGATCAGAACCTTCATCAAACCTCCTAAATGCTGCAGAAAATACGAATATCGAAATCCGGAATCCTAAACAATTTCTAAGATCAAATTCTTAAACGTTTTGAATTTAGTCGTTTGAATTTGTTTATAGCTTAGATATTCGGATTTAGTATTTGCCGTTTTATCACTTCATCAAAATTTCCTGCGCCGCGCCGACGCCCGTTCCGAGTTTCACCGGATGGCCCAGGCCTTTCAGCACCATTTCAATGCCGGCCACGGCCGTGATCACGTCGAAGGTGTCGGCATAGCCCAGGTGCGCGATGCGGAATATCTTGCCCTTCAGCTTGTCCTGGCCGCCGGCGCCGGTAATGCCGTACTTCTCCCGGAGGTTCTTATAGATCGCCTGGCCATCCACGCCTGCCGGCGCCTCGATGGCAGTCAGCGCATTGCTCGGGCTTTCCTTGGGGAAAAGCTTGAGGCCGAGTGCGGCAACGGCCGCGCGGGTGGCCTTGGCAAGCCTGGCGTGGCGCGCGAACGCGTTCTCGAGCCCCTCTGCCTGAAGTATCTTGATGCAGGAGTTAAGGCCGATGATAAGCGTCACCGCCGAGGTGAAGTTCGTCTGGTTCTTTGCCAGGTTCTCGCGCTCTTTCTTGAAATTGAAGTAGAACTTCGGCGTCCTGGCAGTCTCGGCCATCTTCCAAGCCTTGTCGCTCACGGACACGAACGCGAGTCCCGGGGGCAGCATCACGCCCTTCTGGGAACCACCGATCATCACATCGATGCCCCACTCATCGGCCTTGATATCGTGCGCCACGAGTGCCGAGATCGCATCAACGACAACGAGCGCGTCGGTATTTTTTACCACCGCTGCAACGGACTTCACATCGTGGTACACTCCCGTTGACGTCTCGTTGGCCTGGATGAACACCGCCTTGATCCTGGGGTTCTTCTTGAGTGCGGCCCCGACCTGCTCCGCCTTTACCGCATAGCCCCACTCCACGATGAGCTCCTCGACCTTCATGCCGTAGGCCTGGCAGATCTTGGTCCAGCGTTCTCCGAACTTGCCGCCGTTGATCACGAGCACGTCGTCGCCCGGGCTCAGGAAGTTCGTCACCGAGCCTTCCATCCCGCCGGTGCCGGTGGAGCACAGGATAAGCACATCGTTCTTTGTCTGAAAGAGCCACTGCAGGCCCTTCTTCGCCGAATCGAGGATCGGCAGAAAATCCGGCGCGCGGTGATGGATGATCGGCATAGCCATGGCCAGGAGCGCTTCCGGGGGCACCGGGGTCGGGCCAGGGGCTAAAAGATATTTTTTCTGCATAGGTATACCCTCCAAAAAATTTAGACGATACGTCCGTCAGTTTCTCTGCCTTATAAAAACGCGATATCGTTAGCTGATGACGATGAACAACGAAAATTAGTGCCCCGCCGGGACGGGACCTATGCCAGGGGTTGGCATGTCGCTGGGATATTGCGGGTGTCTGTGCTGTTTCAAGATAGACTGCCTCTCTCTATGATAATTCCCGTTAAAAACCCTTTGACACTAGCATATGCCGCGGAAAATTGTCAAGAAAATAGTGCGGCCTGCTCCCCCTTGAGCGCGAGCAAGCCCGGGGAACGAAATCCCGCTAATTCGGCACAACATCCAGGTTCACTTCCACCGAAAGCACGGGCGTGACGCGATCATTAGAATAAATACTGATGTGTTTCGAAACAGGACCGCTGCTGTTGACCGTGGTCACCGTCGCCTTCACGCGTCCTACGGCCCCCGGATCCAGGTGGTCGGAACTGACCACCGCTGCGGCACAGCCTCAGGAAGGCTGGACCTTTTCTATGATCAGTTGTTCGCTGCCTACGTTCTTGATCTCGAATATATATTCAGCCTTTGCCCCCTGGACGACCTTGCCGAAATCGTGGCGCATCTCTTTGATCTCGATCCTCGGCCCGTCGTTTTCAAGCGCCGCCAGTGGTCCGGCATACAGCAGGCCGGTCAGCAACACGCACATTAAAGCCATCCGCCTCATTTTCCACCCCTTGTCCGCGTTCTTATCCGCAATACGGCGTCCGGATTCCGCGGTCATCGTTTATTTACATCCCCATTTTCTTTTGATAGATCATGCTGACGATCTCCTCGCGTGAAATGAGCTTTTTTTCTATCAACAGGCTGATGATCGCGTCGAGACGTATGCGATAGTCTTCCAGTCTCTGTTTCGCGTTTTCACCACTGGATAGAATGGGTGAAGACGCGTCGGACTCGGAAACCCCCTTCAAGCTCAGATCACTGCCCCGGATAAGCTCCATCTTCCCGCCCGGGGAAGCCCCCTGTTGAAATGGGGACTGCTCCGGTTTGCGGACCACGGTCTCGCCGTCATAGTATTTCCTGATGGCATCCTTGATCTCGGACTCCAGTACCAGCGAGGGTTTGATGGTACAACCGGTTATGAACCGGATCTCATCCATAGCCTCAATATCGTAGGGGTCCAGCATCGCCAGGACCAGCGTTGTCCCTTCCTTTTTCACGGGCAACACGAGATACTTTTTCGCTGTCTCGGGCTTGATCAGTTTGAAGACTTCCGGCGAAACCTCGGGCTCGAACAAATTGATATAGGGGATCTGTAATTTTCGCGCGATCACCCGGGACAGACCCTCTTCCTTGACGAACGCAAGCGATATCAGGACCGCTCCCAGTTTCCCTCCCCAGTTGCGCTGGTGAGAAAGGGCGGTCTCAAGCTGGAAATCATCAATCAGACCAGCATCCTTAAGCATATCACCCAGTTTCTTAACCTCAGCCAAACGGCCCCCCGGGAACGGACGTATCAAACAAAACACCGATCTGCGCAGAATTATATGCCTCGCAGACCGAGAAAGTCAATGATTTTTGAGGAAATATCGCCTTGCACAGGTGAAAGCATCGCAGAACCGGAACAGGCCATCCTTATTTACCGCGGAAGAGAGGGCACCTTACCTTCCTCCTGCAAACGGCGAGGTGCGGTCGCTCAAGAATTTGTCACGTACCTCTCGTCACGCGCGACTCGTCGCCCGACTTCATGAGCAGATGCCGGAGTTCCACGTCCGCGAGCGCCGCAAGCAGGCTTGCCTTGATGCCCGGCTGCTCCTTCTCGAGGCCGGCCAGGAGTCTTTTTATCTTCCCGCGCTTCATGTCCGTATCCCCGCAGGCCGGACAGGCGCAACAGGTCACGGGGAATCCCGCGTTCGTGGCATAACGGATGATATCGTCTTCGGGCACATAGACGAGCGGCCGTATGACCACATCAATGCCGTTATCGGCGAGCAGAAGCGGGGCCATGGCCTTGATCTTTCCGTTGTACAACTGGTTCAGAAAAAGCGTCTCGATGAAATCCTCGCGGTGATGTCCGAGGGCGATCTTCGTGCATCCGAGTTCACGCGCCTGCGTATATAACACACCGCGCCTGATCCGCGCACAGAGCGCGCACGGGGTATCGTCCGGCATCAGTTTTTCGAGCATGAGCCCGTGAATGGGCGCAGGGATGATCCGGTACTCGAAGTCGCGGGCGCGAAGATACTCTTCCATGAGGCCGGTCTGAAACCCCGGGAACCCCGGATGCACAGTAACGGCGATGAGAGAAAAACTGACCGGCGCCCGTTTCCGCAGGCTTTCCAGGACATGAAGCAGCGTCCAGCTGTCCTTGCCGCCTGACAGGGCAACCAATATCCGGTCATGGTCCTGTATCATGCCGAAATCGCCGATGGCGCGGCCGCTCAGCCTCCGGATCTGGTGCTCCAACTGTTCTCTCTGGTGCATGGAGTAAATCCTAAAGCCTGCCAACGGATAAGTCAACCAAAAACGGCAGCTGGCCAAAGAAAGCACAAAATTCACCGAGAAGAAACAACATCTTAACGACAAAAAACAGTCATCTTATGAGTGAATCTATTTTCACCAAATTACTGCTTGATTTATTTTGTGTTTTATGTGCTTTTTGCCTGCGCACAGCGTTTACGAGTGGAATCGCGAGTGCAGAGTGTGGCTGAACTGCTCTTTGTAAGGGCAACCGTTTTATGGGGGCGTTCCTGAGGATCGGGTGGAAACAAAACAGGCCCCCGGAAACACGCTTCCGGGGGCCCTCGATACATGGTGAGGTTGATTATCTTCTTTTCTTGGTAGCTTTTTTCTTTGCAGTTTTCTTTTTCGCAACCTTCTTTTTCGTTGCCTTTTTCTTCACTGCCTTTTTGACCGTCTTTTTTGCAGCTTTCTTTTTCGCCGGCTTCTTCGCGGCCTTTTTTACAGCTTTTTTCTTTGCCGGCTTCTTCTTTGCAGGCTTCTTCTTGACTGCGGGCGCCGCTTTCAGTGCGAACGGCTCACCGATCTCGGTCGTCTCGAGACCACAGCAAAACACCGGCTCTTCATAGATATCGCCGGTCCTTGTCACATCTATCTTCCTGCCGCACACCTTGCACTCATACTGCATGATCTTTTCAATACCCATACGCGTTCCCCTCCTTTTAAGCTGATGACCCGTGTATTCACGGGCTGAATGGCGGTACTGGCACTGTGCGATCTTTCCGGGTTCAGAATACGCCGGGAACCAAAAAGCCGGGCCCCACGTCAATAATTATATTATTATTAATGTAGAATCATCTTCATCAAATGTCAAGTTTTTTATGGAAAACGGACTAACTCCATACCCGCGGCTGTTTCTTGTTCGCGTTGATCATGGCGGTCTTTCTCATGTCCGCCTGCTTGAGCTGCCAGATATGCTCCATACCCTCGATTGCCGCTGACAATGCCTCATCGGTAAGCTTGTTGTCCCAGTTCTTTGACTCAGCCAGACGGTAAAGTTCCAGTATCACTTCATCAAGCGTCATACGATCTCCTTTCAATTCAAAGTGTTATGGCATATTCAGGATCAACAGAATCGATAACAGCGGTCCTTTCCATACAAAAAAAGCCGGAAGAACGATCTCCCGGCCGTAGTCAGATTACATCACGTTCCCTTCATCAATGGTAACAATGAAAGAGGTTTGCCTCACGTTGCCTCCGGGTTTACCACAAAGGGTTTTGCAGTCTCATTCCGCAATCCGCGATCCGAAATCCGCATTTGTATATATCATCCGCACTTGGAGAACCCGCATCCCCGGCAGAAGGCACAACCTTCTCCAAATTCAAGCAGGCCTCCGCAGTCCGGACATTCCGGGCAGAGCCCCAGGTGGTTCTTGTTCCCGCCCTTTGAGCAATCAGAAGAAGTATAGGCAACCGTTGGCTGTGCAGTAGAAACGATGGCCTTGGGCTTATGATGCTGGTGGCCCACCGCGTCCTTGGTATAGCGCTCGAGCGCCCTGGCGATGGCATCGGGGCAGGACAGGATCGAGCCTCCCTCTCCCCATGCCGGCGACGGGCACCTGATCCCCTTCACCTGCTTTACGATGGAATCGATGGATATCCCCGAACGGAGCGCGAGGGAGACCATGCGGGAGACCGCCTCTGACTGGCTCGCGGCGCACCCGCCGGACTTGCCCATGGTGGAGAAGACCTCGCAGATGCCCTCCTCGTCCTCGTTGATCGTGATATAGAGGTTTCCGCAGCCCGTAGGAAGCTTCTGGGTGACCCCATGGGTGAGCACCGGACGGTTCCGCGGCTTCTTTTCCTCCGCCAGTTCAGGCGAGGCAGAGGCAACGGCCATGTGCTGGCCCGCGGCAGCCGCTTTGCGCGCCTTCTCCGTGGCGCCCGTGCTGAGCACCTGCTCGTCGCGCGACCCGTCACGGTAGATGGTCACACCCTTGCAGCCGAGTTTGTATGCCATCATATAGACATTCTTCACATCGTCCCGGGTGGCCGTGTGCGGAAAGTTCACGGTCTTGGAAACGGCATTATCCGTATATTTCTGGAATGCGGCCTGCATGCGGATGTGCCACTCCGGAGTGATGTCGTGGGCCGTATACGAACACGCGCTGCACGTCCTCGGGGACCGTCGGGACGCCCGTGCACCCCCCATGCTCGGCGATGTCCTTCATGAGCTCTTCGGAATAGAAACCGCCCTCCCTGGCAACGCGCTCGAACACGGGGTTCACCTCGAGGAGTTCCGCGCCGTCCATGACCCTCCGGACAAAGGTGAGCCCGAAGAGCGGCTCGATGCCGCTGGAACAGCCGGCGATGATGGACAGGGTCCCTGTCGGAGCGATCGTCGTGATCGTCGCGTTTCTGACCGGCGCAGATTCCGGCTTGTCATGGATGCTTCCCTTGAAGTTCGGAAAGGCCCCGCGCTCTTGTGCAAGCTCCTCGCTCATCTTCCGGCCCTCGTCGGTGATGAACTTCATTACCGTCTCGCCGAGCCTCACGGCCTGGTCGGAGTTGTAGGGAATGCCCAGTTCAAGCAGCATATCGGCGAACCCCATGACCCCAAGGCCGATCTTGCGGTTCGCCCGTGTCTGCTGGCCGATCTTTTCAAGGGGATACCTGTTTACATCGATCACGTTGTCGAGGAAGTGGACCGCCTGCCGCACCGCGTGGCGGAGCTTGTCATAATCCACAGCCGTGCCATTGACCGCCAGCATCCTCGACAGATTGATCGAGCCGAGGTTGCAGGACTCGTAGGGCAGGAGCGGCTGCTCACCGCAGGGGTTGGTGGACTCCATCCTTCCCACGTGCGGTGTGGGATTGTACTGGTTGATGCGGTCAAGAAAGATGATGCCCGGGTCGCCGTTCTTCCACGCCATGTTCACTATGGTCTCGAATACGCGGGGGGCATTGAGGGTCTTGACCACGGCCTTAGCGCGCGGGGAGACCAGGTCGTACTCTCCGTCAGTGTCCACTGCATCCATGAACCTGTCGGTTATGGCCACCGAGATGTTGAAGTTGTTCAGCCGGTCGTTCTGCTGCTTGCACGTGACGAAATCGAGGATGTCCGGGTGGTCCACCGAGAGGATGCCCATGTTCGCGCCGCGCCGCGTGCCGCCCTGCTTCACCGTCTCGGTTGCCGCATCAAACACGGTCATGAACGAGATGGGACCGGACGATACGCCCTTCGTGGACTTCACTACGTCGTTCTTCGGACGGATGCGGGAAAAGGAGAAGCCCGTGCCGCCGCCGGACTTGTGGATGAGCGCGGCGTTCTTCACGGAATCGAAGATCTCCTCCATGGAGTCGCCCACCGGCAGCACGAAACAGGCCGAGAGCTGTCCAAGCTCGCGCCCCGCGTTCATAAGCGTTGGGCTGTTCGGCAGGAACTCAAGTGAGGTCATGAGGCGGTAGAACTCGGTCGCGGTCCGCTCCACGTCAACATCGGATTTGCCATAGGCCAGGTCGCCCTCGGCTATGGTCCTCGCCACGCGGGTGAACATGTCGACCGCTGTTTCGATCACAGTTCCGTCCCCGTTCCGCTTCAGGTACCTTTTTTCAAGGACCTTGAGGCAGTTCTCTGAAAGATCAAGACCCTTACCGGATGCTGTTTTCGAACCAGTAGCCGCACTCTTCATAAAGCCCCTCCCTGTGATGCTGGCAAGTGATATCAAACGCTGAAAGAGCACCCCTGAGGCTGCTCTTTAAAATAGTAATAATGGTTGATGGTTTATTGGGTAAACCGGAATGCCACACTATTTTGTGGAACGAGGTAATTATAGCTACAACATGTTGTGTTTGTCAAATTAAATTTAAAAAAAGATACGAGGACGGCAATATTCGAATCATTCTTATTCCATGCGGTTTTTTTTACCCCTGAGCCGCTCCAAAAGCCCCAGTAAAGGGCGAAAGAACACAGCGCGTGAAAACTGTACGCCAGTGGCACCTATTTGTGACATACAATTATACAAATGGGTTTTTTGAAGAGTTGATCGGTCTGGTTTACTGAAAATTTGGGGTTGAAAGGCTGCCCGCAATTCATCCGGATGCAGGTGATGCCTCGGTACACCGCCCGTCACCTTTTCTCCTGAGCCGGTCTGTCCGGGACTATAAAAAAATTCATGTTTACCACGGAGCCCTGTTGATGAACCGTTAAAAATGATAATTCCTAAACGGGTGAACATGGTACTCCGTGGTAAAAAAGTTTTTAGATCTTCTTGCCGTCCATTTTGAGAAGACTCACTTCGACATCTCCCGGAGGGTCTCTTCAAGCTCCTTCAGGTGCTTGCCGTACCCGGTCCAGTCCTCTTTCCGAAGCGCTTCCCGTGCCTCGCGCAGCTGTTCCAGCGCCCGGGAGCCCAGTTCTCTGGGTTGTCGCACTGCCGCGGTCGCTCCGGACTCCATCATCCGCCTGCTGGGCAGGCTGCCGCTGAACAGACGCTGGATCGAGGCCTCAAGAGTCTCTTCCATCACCACATCGTTCCCGTAGGCAACGATGACCCTGCGAAGTTCGGGCAGGCCTCCCTTGTCCGTGGCCACGAGGTAGAGCGGCTGGACATAGATGAGCGAATCTTCCAGGGGGATGATCAGGAGGCTGCCGCGGATCACATCGGAGCCCCGTTGACCCCAGAGCGTGAGCTGCTGCGAGATAAAGGCATCCTGGTCGATGCGGGCGTCGATCTGGCGGGGTCCGAAGATCAAGCGGTCCCGCGGGAAGGTATAGACGATGACCTTGCCGTAGTTCTCACCGTCGCATCGAGCCGCCATCCAGGCCGCCAGGTTGTCCCGCTTCGACGGTGTGAACGGCAGCAGAAGGATGAACTCTTCCGCCTTGCCCCCCGGGAGCTTCGTAATGAGGTAGTAGGGATCCATGGTCGTCTGACGGTACGACGGGACCTCCCAGAGGTCCTCCTTGTTGTAGAAAACCGCAGGGTCTGTCATGTGGAACGTCTTGAACATCTGCGCCTGGATCTGGAGCAGCGCCCGCGGGTACCGAATGTGGCGCCTGAGGTCCGGGGGCATCTCGGAGACAGGCCTGAACAGGGTCGGGAAGACCGCGGCGTAGGTTTTCGCAAGGATGTCTTTCTGGTCCACCACATAGAACACGACGCTGCCGTCATAGGCGTCCACGACCACCTTGATCGAGTTGCGGATATAGTTGGCCCCTCCGGCAAGGGGTTTCGAATAGGGAAGGTTGCTGCTCCTGGTGTAGGCATCGATGATCCAGGACAACCGACCGTTGTCGCCGATGACCATGTAGGGATCGGAATCGAAGGAGAGGAACGGCGCGATCTCCATCACCCGTTTCATGACCGAGCGGTTAAAGAGTATCCGGCTTTCGTTCGTCACATCGCTCGACAAGAAGATATTGAAGTTTCCGAAGTAGGCGGCATAGAGCAAACGCGACAGGATCGAGGAGAGCCGGACTCCCCCGCTGCCCGAGTAGACGGTATAGACGTTCTCCTTTGTCGTTGGGTAGCTGAACTCCCTGGTCTTCGTGTTCACGATCACGTAGTCGTTCGGGCTTTCACCGTAGTAGATCTCGGGACGCTTTACCTGCGGCCCCGCACTCGTGACGGGCGGGATGTCCTTGATGAAGAACTCCGGCAGACCTTCCTTCGTGATGCCGCTCACCGGCCCCATTGCCAGTCCGAAGCCGTGCGTGAAGACGAGCCGCTCGTTGATCCAGGACTTGTTCGGCAGATCTGCATAGGAGAGCTCCCGGGGCGACAGCATGACCTGCAGATAACTGCCATTTACGGTGTAGCGATCATTGTCCACGTCCCGGAAGTGGTAGTAGGTCCGGATCTGCTGCAGCTGACTGTAGGTCTTGAGCAGCGGCTCCTCGTCCCAGAGCCGGATGTTCCGGATCGTAGAAAGGTTCTTCCTGATATCGGTGAAGGTAAGCTGTTTGTCAGCGGCAAAGGGCTGGAGCTCAATATTTTCCAGGTCGTAGCCGAAGCGGGTGAACCTGATATGATCGGCGAGAAACGGCAGCTCGAGAACGCTCTCGTTCGGCGAGACCTGGAAGCGCTGGATCGTCGAGGGATAGACCGTCAGCCCCAGGATGTATACGCCGGCAAGCACGACGATCGTGATGAGCGGCAGGGCAAGGGAGCGGCGCGCGGCAAAGAGAGGGATGATGATCGCCGCAACGACCGAGAGCACGGACATGACCGCAAGCATGGTCAGCCGCACATGCACATCAGTGTACGAGGCCCCGTACAGGACCCCGTGCTCGGTCGTGAGCAATCCGAAGCGGTCGAAGACAAAGCCGATGCCGAGCGAGAGCAGAAACAACGATGCCAGCACCCCGAGGTGACGTTTCATGAAGGGGTCCGCGGAGAAGAACCTGCCCGAGAGCACGATGCCGCCCCGAAGAAGATAGACCGCGGTCGTCAGGACCATGGCGATCACGAGCAGGCTGCGCACCATGGTGTTCATCGCGTCAAGAAAGGGATAGCGGAAGAGATAGAACGAGATGTCCCTGCCAAAGAGCGGATCAACGAGACCCGCAGGCATGCTGTTCAGGAACAGGAGCGCCTGCTCCCAGTACTGCGTACCGATCGGGAAGGCGAGCACGAACGCGAGAAGCGCTGCCAGATACGAGATCCCTTTCATCAGCCGGTTCAGGTCGAGGTGCTGCAATTGCGGTACGCTTTCCCAGAGGGGGTTCACCATTCCGGACGGAAGCGCGCGCTTTCCGGCGATAAGGAGATTGATGAAGACCGTGAGAAAGGCAGTCAGGCCGAACACGAGACCCATCAGCAGTTTTGCAGTGAAGGTCTTCGTAAAGACCGCTTCAAAGCCGACTTCGCGGAAGAACTGCCAGTCCACCAGGAATGAAACGATCTCCCGGGCCCCTGCAAGGAGAATGACGGCTGAGACAACGATAACAATGAGGATTTTGTTACCCGGTGTTTTTATATTCATTCTGTTGCCTCCTCGTACGCATGTAGATGGAAAGAGTTTCGTGCTGTCCTGCCGTAACTGTAGCCGATTTTTCCCGCTGTGGCAAGGGAAAGCGACCGGGCGGGCTCAAAGAAGATTTGAATGAAAGACGAACGGCAGGCAAAACCCGAGACAACTACTGCTTCATCCTAAAAATATTCGTCATGTCGAGCTCCGACAACATGGTGGACGATCTCCCACGACGTCTCCTCAATGGATTTATTCGTCGTATCGACGACTGTCCAGTTCCCGTGTTTCTTGACGAGGCCCCTGACATACTCCACCTCGGCAAAGACCTTCCTGAAATCGTTGTAGCTCGGTTTGAGCCGGGAATTTTTTTGACGCACTGTTCTTATCTTTTGGAGGACCTCGGGATCGATGATGAGGCAGACGATCTTGTGCTGGTCGATCTCGAAGAGCTCTTCCGGCAAAGGGATCTCCGGAACGATCGGGACATTAGCGACCTTGTAACCCTCCTGGGCCAGGTAAAAAGAGGTCGGGGTCTTGGATGTCCGCGAGAGGCCGACGAGGACGATATCCGCTTCCTTCAGGCGCTCGGCGCCCCTGCCGTCGTCGTGCCCAAGGGTATACTCTATCGCATCGATACGCTTGAAATACCGCTCATCCACCTTCCTGAGCAGGGTCGGGGTCTCGAGCGGGTCGAGCTGGAGATAGGCGGAGAGATTTTTAATGAGCGGGCCCAGAATATCAAGATGGTAAATCACGTTCTTCAGGCAGAATGCGTGGGCATAGTCCCTCATCTCTTTTCTGACAAAGGTAAAAGCGATGAGGGCCTTGTCCTTCCTGGCCTTGTCGAGGATCGTTTTGAGCTCCGCCTTTGAATCGATATTATGGAAGACCATCATCTTTGCGCGCGCGTGTTCGAACTGCACGATGGCCGCCCTCAGTATGTGCAGACCGCTTTGACCGGTGGCATCGGAAATAATGTAAATTTTTTTCACGGTCTTCTCCTCCTTGTTTTTTGCTCACAGAGTGTCAAGATCTACCACAGAACTCACGAAGAGAAGGAACGCCTCCGTGCCCAAACTCAATGTGTTTGGGTTTTCCCCGGCCATTTCTCAGTGCCTCCGTGGTTTGGTTTTTTGCACCTCTTCCTGAGAGAAGCTTCTACTTTCCTGCCAGTCCGTGATCGCCGCCGCAAATTCCTTCGGCCGTTCCAACTGAGGCATATGGCCTGCACCTTCGATCGTAACAAGCCTTGCCCCGGGTATCCATTTCTGCAACGCCTGAGCCTGCTTCATTGTAGCCAGGCCGTCCTGAGCGCCCCACACCAGCAGCGTCGGAACAGACGGCTTCGCCAGGGGCTTCGTCATGTTCATGGCAATGTCAAAAGAGATCCTCGAATAGGCAGGTGCATTCTCCAGTATATTTTCAAAGAACCCGGCAGGCAGTTTGGAACGGTCGGCAAAGGATCGTTTCAGTGTCTGCAGAGAAAAGGTGAGGTGACGAATGAACCGGTGAAATACCTGGTTCACGACCGGCAGGGCAATGATCTTCCTGATCGGACCCGGAATAAGCGGCATGTACCCTCCGTTCACGAGTACGAGGAGGGAGACCGCCTTCGGGTAATCGTTTGCAAATTGGATGGCCACTGCCGCGCCTAAGGAATTTCCCACAATGATCACCCGGTCCAGATGCAGTGTGTCGGTGAGTTCCTTGAGCTTCTTTGCCATGCCGGAGAGAGACGATTCAAGCAGTTGGGCAGATCGCCCGAATCCCGGGAGGTCAGGTGCAACGACCGTGCAGGAGAGGGAAAGCTGCTCCCAGGTGCGGCCCCAGGACATCTCGGCATCCCCCCATGCTGCGTGGATCAGCAAGAGTCCGGGACCTGTCCCGCCTTTCCAGAAGCGTATTCCGTGCCCGGAGAGGGCGATGTCCTGTGATTGCACTGTTTGGGAACCTTCCTGCATGACATTCTCCGTATCGTCCTCAGACAGGTTTGGTCAGTAATAAATAAAATGCCTCTCAGTGTGAAAAAATATATAACCGCGAAGTCGCGAAGAACGCGAAGAAAGGTAAAAGATTCTTCCTCAGATACAATGAAGCAAAACCAATATCTTTGAACCACAGAGACGCTGAGGACTTTAAATTTATTATTGTTGAGCCCAGGCCTTGCCATGCTTTTCTCTGCGTCTCTGCAGTGACTCTTTTAAACAAAAGCTGTCTCCTTTGCGCTTCTTTCCCGGTGGATCGTTCCCGTCCTGACCAGGCCGGTCAAAATATCCCGAATCACTTTCGATCTTCCTTACCCCTCTCCGCCGGAACGACCGCGCCCTTTTTGACGGCTTCATCATATTTCCGCTGCGCATGATGAGAGGCCGGCGCCGCGGGATCGAGCGGAGCGAACGTTCCGCAGCTGCTCAGGATTGATGCAGCCATGATGGCAGGCACTATGCGCCTGGTCAGATGAATGCTCAATAGTATTCTCTCCTCCATTGCTTTTGACTCCTTGCCCCCGCCCCCGGTTTTTTCACTCCACCACCCAGACCGCGCAGTTCTTTGCCTCATGCATGATTTTGCTTGATGTGCTGCCGAAGAGGAATTCCGCGGACTTCGATTTATGGTGCCGTCCGACGACAACGGTGCAACAGCTGAGCCCGCACTGGGACTGAAGAATGGCCTCGGACAGGGCCTTCCTTTCGTTCACGCACGACCGGACCCGTACCTTGTCCTCGGGAAACCCGGACTGTATCAGGATCTGCCGATAGTTCTCAAGCATCTTGTTCGCCTCTTCCATCTTCTGCCTGGTCCAGGCGACCTTCTCCTCCCCGCTATCGAAGAAATCCTCTTCCGGCTCCGGAACGATGGAGAGGAGCGTGACCCGGAACCCGGGAAATCCACCGAGAAAATCGGCGACATAGAGCACGGCGCGCTTTGAATTATCGGTCAGGTCAACAGCAACCAGAAGATGCTTGTCCTTTACAGGCGTTTCTTTTTCGGTCTGCATGACGATACTCCTTTCAGTTGATACGGACCACGTAGCATGAACTCAAAGAGGATGTGCGAAACAAAATATTATTCGTCGGCTTATTGATATTCATCTTCGTGATTGGTCACTTGAGCTTTAACAGGCGGCCTTTTCAATAAGTTCCTCCCTCGCCTCTCCCACGTCCTCAAGCAGTTCCCGCGTCTCCTCATAATAGAGCGGCGCACTCAGGGCAAAGTGCATCAGTACCCGGTTCAGCTTTTCCGGAATGTAGGGATAGATCTTTTTGAGATTGTTCACCCGATTGTGGAACACGATGTTCACATCGTCCTCGGTCAGGCGGTCAAACGCCTCGGGGGCCTCCCGAAGCAGCTGGTACGTGGTGATGTCACCGCGTCCGGTGATGAAGAGCAGGACATTGCCGAGACCAAAGAGATCATATCCAAAACGGCTCTCGCCGTGCTGGTAGTTGAAATCGAAGTCGATCCAGCGGTATCTGCCTGTCGTCGTGTCTTTGATGATATGGTCCCGTCTGATGTCCCCGTGCTTCTCCCCGTTCTCGTGCAGGAACCGGATGGCCTCGATGACCTGGATGAATTCGTCGAGCAGGGCCGGGTAGTAGTTGAAGAAGAAATCTTCGTGGTCCTTCCCCATCGCAAGGGCATTCTGGCCCAGCGTCTTGCCCTGGATATAGTCCAGGACGCGGAGCTGGTTCCCTGCTGAATCGAGCACCGTCTCGCCCTGCATGAACTCCGGCCGACCGCGCACCAGTTCGAGGATGCGCGCCTCCTTCTGGGGGCTGCGCACGCATTCGAATACCAGGTCCCCGATCCTGGCCTGGAACCGCTCCTTGAATACCCATTTCAATATCTTGACATCGCCCGTGAGGAGCTGGCGGGCGCGCTTGACCCAGAACTTCTGCTCGTCATCGATGCCGAACCTGCCTTCGCGCTCATTGTTCCGTACAAAATAAGGAATGCCGCGCAGCACCACAACATCGTCATAATCCACGCGAAAGAAATCCGAGGTGTCCTTGATCCTCACGTGTTTCGGCACGCGCTCGCGTGGGACCCACTGCCGGATCAAGCGCAACAGTTCTTTCTCCGTGTACCCGTCATTGCCGGTGACCATCCGTCTTCTCCTGCGTATGATTATACCAGACACACTCCGTGAGGAAAATGAAATTCGGAACGCAGCGTTTTAAATCTGTCAGGAAGCAGGCGAACTGTGTCAGGAGCTTGGAATTCAATAGGCAATACTCATTAGTCATTTCTCAATTATTTCCCCCTCTGTATCGTCCCTCATCCCTCGCCCCTCGTCCCTCATTGCCCCCTTTCCTGACCCTTATGCCCGTCTCTTGGCGCTTAATTTCCCTAACCAGCAAGCCCTGCTCGTGTTGTTTTCTCTTGACTTTTCGGGCAAATAAGGCTAATTTTCTCAAGGGATATCACGCACGGCGCAGTTTGGGAAAGCGCGTGCACGGAGAGGCGCTACTACTCATGTCGTATCAGATAAAGCTGGAGATATTCGAAGGCCCCATGGACCTTCTCCTGCACCTGATCAAGAAGCACGAACTCGATATCTACTCAATCCCCATCGCACTCATTACCCAGCAGTACCTCGAATACATCGACCTCATGAAGAGCCTCGACATGGAGATCGCGGGCGAGTTCCTGGTTATGGCGTCAACGCTCACGCACATCAAATCAAAGATGATGCTGCCTCCATCCGAAAACACCGAGGGCGAAGACGACGGCACGGATCCCCAGGCCGAACTCATCCGGCGACTCCTCGAATACAAGAGCTACAAGGAAGCAGCGGTAACGCTCGAGGACAAGGAAGGGACCTGGTCGCAGGTGTATACGCGGCCATCCGAGACCATGCCGGACGCGTCGAATGACGATGAACCACTGCTCTTCGACTTTCACCTCTTCGACCTTCTCGCCGCGCTCAAAGACGTCATGGCGCGGGTTCCCGATTCCAGTTTCGAGATCACGTCCGAGACCGTCTCAATCACCGAAAAGATATCCCAGATCCTTTCGCGCCTTGAGGCTGTGGACAGCATGCTCTTCCTCGACCTCTTCGACGGAAGCGCGTCCAAGGCTCAGGTGATCGGCACGTTCCTGGCGCTCCTCGAACTGGTCAAGACCCGCGTGGTAAAGGCGTTCCAGGTCGAGCAGTTCGGCGCGATCCGGATCATGAAGGCCGTGACCGAGACCCGGGACAGGGATACTGCCACGGGCAACCTGTTCGGGTAAATACAAAAAACTTTATCGCCACAGAGACACAGAGAGAACAGAACACCGAAAAAAAATACTTTTATTAGGTCATTCCCTCCGTGTCTCCGTGCCTCAGTGGTAAAAGATTTATTTTTATGAAACCCGACATCAAGGCTCTTGCCGGGGCAAAAAAATTCGGCGAAATCGAGACGGCGATCTACACGGACCGATCTCTCATCGGCGATCTGGTTGCGCTCCTTGCTGAGAAGAACGGCGATGTCCGTTCCGGCGTGCTGAACCTGTTGTCGCGCATCGGGTTCGACTACCCGAACGACACCCGGCTGCACCTGCCGACCCTGATCGCACTGCTCGACGACCCGGATATGTTCATCAAGATCGACGCGGCGAACGCTGTCGGGAACCTGGGTTTCAGCTTCAAGGACGCGGCTGCCGAAGCCGCCCCCAAATTGAAATTGCTTCTGAACCATGGGCAGAGCCTCGTGCGTCAGGAAGCGGCCTACGCTCTCGGAAACATCGGATTCGCCCATACGGACCTCGTAAAAGACGCTGTCCCGCGTTTGATCCAGATGCTCGAAGGAGGCGATGACGACGAGCGCGAGTCAGCCGCGCACGCCCTGGGCAAGGTTGGCATCAACGCGCCCGAGCTGATCAGGGGGATACTTCCCAAGCTCGTGGAGGTGCTTGAGTTCTCGAAAGAAGCTACCTGCGGCGGCGTGCTCTTCGCCTTGGGCGCTATCGGACTGCATTATCCAGCGGAAGTGGCAGGCTTGGTTCCGCGGCTGATGCAATACCTGGACAGCGGCAACCCGAACGCGGTAAAGAACGCCGTGGCCGCGCTCGGGAACATCGGCAGCTCGAACGCGGAGCTCGTGAAGGATGCTATCCCGAAGATCCGCCAGATCTTGGAGAACGCGACGGACGTCGATGTAAAGATGAACGCCAAGGTGGCGCTCGGGAGACTGGGCGACCCTTCGGCGATGTAAAAACAATTTCTAACCACGGAGACACCGAGACACGGAGAAAAAATAAGGTTCCAGAGTATTCCTCCGTGACTTCCGTGCCTCAGAGGTAATTTCTGGTTAGATTCGAAAGGTTCATCGTGGAAGATCACCAACTGAAATCGGCTATCGAGGCGCTTGTTTTCGTCTCGGGTAATCCCCTGTCCCTGGACAGGCTCAAAGACATATTTGAAGAAGCACCGGCAGAACAGATCGAGGCGCAGCTCCGGCTGCTCCAGCAGGAATACATCGACCGGGGCTCGGGTCTTATGCTTGCCGAGGTGGCCGGCGGATACCAGCTCGCTACACGGCCGGAGCTCTTCGGATGGGTCCGAAAATTCAAGACCGTAAAAACAACAACCAGGCTCTCGAAGCCCGCGCTCGAGACCCTCGCGATCGTGGCGTATAAACAGCCCATCACGCGTTCGGAAGTGGAAGCGATCCGGGGCGTAAATATCGGCGGCATCATGCGGAACCTCATGGAACGCCGCCTCGTGAAGATCGTGGGCAAGAAGGACGTGCCGGGCAAACCCATGATGTACGGTACAACGCTGGAATTCCTCCAGTACTTCGGGTTAAAAGACCTCTCCGCCCTTCCGACGCTCAAGGAGTTCCAGGAGCTCGAGGCAGGAGAAGAGGTCATGGAAGAGATCGCCCTGGTTGAGGGAGCTGATGCGGATGCTTCCCCGTTCGGGGAGACGTCCGCAGAAGAGGCTTTGTCCCCGGAAACGGCTGAAACGGGAACAATGACAACTGCATCGACCGAGGAGAACGGGACAGGATGATCGAGCTCCAGGATGCTCTGCGCAAGAAAGAGATCTGGGCCATCGGCGGCGGCAAGGGCGGGATCGGTAAAAGCCTGATCACCGGGAACATCGGCATCACCCTCGCGCGCCTCAAGAAAAAGGTCCTGCTGGTGGACGCTGACCTGGGAGGCGCGAACCTTCACACGACGCTCGGCATCGGCGTCCCGGAGATGACACTCTCGGATTTTCTGAACCGTCGCGTCAAGACCATCCAGGAAGTTATTATCAAGACCAGCATCCCGAACCTGAGCCTTGTCAGCGGCGCCCAGGACTTCCTCGACGCGGCCAACCCGAATTTCGCCCAGAAGACGCGTCTGCTCAGACACCTCGAGACGCTGGATGCGGACTATATCCTCCTTGACCTCGGTGCAGGCACCTCGTTCAACATCCTTGATTTTTTCCTGTTCTCGGACCACGGCATCCTCGTCGTGCTGCCCGAGCCCACGGCCATTGAGAACGCCTACCGGTTCATCAAGAGCGCCTTCTACCGCAGGTTCAAAAAGGTGGTGGTCGATCAGAACATCAAGGACCTTATCGATGCGGCCATGGACCAGAAAAACAATCTGGGCATCCGAACCCCCTACGACCTCATCGAACGCGTGAAGTCGATGGAGCGGGAAGTGGGCGAGGTGCTCGAACTGGAAGTGCTCAAGTTCAAGCCCCAGCTGATCGTGAACCAGGTCAGGACCAAGAACGACATTCAGATCGGGTTCTCGATGAGAAGCGCCTGCCAGAAATACTTCGGCATCAACGTGGACTATCTGGGCTATGTGGAATACGACGATTGCGTCTGGCAATCCATTCGGAGCAAACGGCCGCTCATGATCGAATATCCCTACTCGCGTCCGTCTCGCTGCATAGAACGGATCGTTCACAACCTGCTCAGAAAAGAGCAGCTTACGCTCAGCATGCTGTTCTGAAAAAAGGGGGAGTTTCATCTTTCGCATACCAGGTCCGTCCCATGTGTCATACCGGGTTATCCGGCCTGTCAGGCTTCTATACGCTCAGAACCGCTCGAAAGGGGACGGAAACGGGGTTTTTGAAGCGGCCTCTTTGGCGCTTGTTATTTTTAGCAAGAGGGAATTGCCATGATCAAAAAAATAGAAGATTTGAATTACTACGAACTGCTGGAGATAAGCCCCCGGGCGACCTCCCAGGAGATCCACAAGGCTTATGAGCGGGTTCGGCGGGTGTACGAACCGAATTCCATAGCGCTTTACTCGCTCTTCAGCCCCGATGAGACCGCTGCAATCACCCAGCGGATCGAAGACGCTTACCGGACCCTGGTGTACGAGGACAACCGGAAACGGTACGACGCACAGTTGAAAGAGAAAGAGCAGGAAGAGCTGCCTGATCTTCCGCCGCTCCCGGCCGACCCATATCAAACCCGTCAGGACCAGCTGTCATTCCCCTCTGAGCCGACGTACCAGCGCCGTCAGGATCAGCTGCCGCTCCCGTCCGAGCCGAAATACCAGCGCCGTCAGGATCAGCTGCCGCTCCCGTCCGAGCCGACGTATCAGCGCCGTCAGGACCAACTGCCGCTCCCGCCGGAGCCTCCCAGTCAGCCCCGTCCGGCCCAGCCGGCGCTCACACTGCCGTCGGAGAACCGCTTTATCAGCGCTTCAGAACCGCTGATAAAGCAAACGGCGCCTCCAAAAACCATGCATGAGACGGTCACGCCTGTCTCCCACTTCATCGCGGATTTTACCGGACCCGCCATCAAGATGCTGAGAGAGCAGAACGGTCTTCAGATGCGGGATATCGCCGATAGAACGAAGATCGGAACGCGCTACCTGGAATGCATCGAAGAGGAACAGTACGATAAATTGCCCGCGCGCGCCTATACGCGGGGATTTCTCATGCTCTATGCCAGGGCACTGGGCTGCGATCCGGAGCGAATGGCAAGTGACTATTTGAAAAGATACGACGCCGCGATGACACCAAAATCGAAATAGCCGCTGCAGGTTTACGGAGCGCGGAGAGTTTTACGGGTAAACATTCTGCCTCATCAGACAGCTATGTCGATTCTTTTTCAAACTTGATATGTTCGCGCGACTGTTTGAATCAAAATTTGAAAAATGCAGAGTGCAAAATGCAAAGGTCAAAATGAGGGGAAAAGACACCATGGCCTGCGGTCATATCTCAATTTTGCAATTTGAATTTTACAATTTGCTTTGGCTGCGGCCGAAGGCCGCGTGCTGCGGATAGGATGTTCATGATAGAGGAGAGAACTATGGCGCCGGGCATTCTTGTTTTTATAGAAAACAAAGATGAAAAATCATTTTTCGAAAACTTATTCAAGACCGATGATGTTCCCGTTTTTGAGACACACCTTGCCCTCGAAGCCATGAGGCTCCTTCAAGATAAGGATATCGGCTTGATCATCGCAGGCAGTGTCATGGAAGGGATCGAAGGCGAAAGGTTCAAGTTGCTCGCCGAAAAGATACGGCCCGGAGTCAAGACCGTCCTTATCGGTCCCGTTTCCCGGGAGAACAATGGATTTCTTATCAACACCGATGAATTCAATAATCTCATCCGCACGTCCGTCAAAACCGAACATGTGCTGAGGAGAGAACTGGGGGATTCGAAACAGCTCGTCTTCGCTCTCGCCGACCGCCTGCTGCAGATCTTCGGGGTCAATGACCGCTATTTTTTCAATAACGACCACCTCGTCGCGGAACTGGCATCCAAGCTGGGCGCAAAGATGGGACTCGAAGAAGATCTTGTGGATTCCATTCGCATGTCGGCGCTGCTCCGGGACCTGGGCAAGGTGGGAATTCAGCTTCAAATCCTCGAGGGAAATGTCCGGTTGAACCAGACCGAACTTACACCGATCAGAGAGCATCCGATCCATACCGTCCAGCTCCTGCGACAGATCCAGTTTCCGTGGAACCTGGACTCGATCATCGGCGAGCATCATGAGCACTATGATGGAAGCGGTTATCCCCACGGCTTTAAGGGCAGGCAGATCAGCATCGGGGCCCGGATCCTCAGCGTTGCTGACGCCTTTTATGCCATGACGACGGACCGCCCTTATCGTAAGGCCCTGTCTCAGGACAAGGCGCTCGAGGAAATTAGAAAGAACGCAGGCAGCCAATTCGATCCTGAGGTTGTTGAGGTTTTTCTCTCGACCATCAAGGAAGTTCCGGCCGTCAAGATCGCTGATAAGAATATATTGATCTTCGAACGTGAAAATCATATCGCGGCATTGATCAAGCTCAGCACGAATGCCGACGAGATGCAGGTTTACCACACGTCCAGCTCCATCGATGCCATCGTATACATCAGGCATAGGCAGCCCGTCCTTGTCATCACCGACATCGAGGCGCTCCAGCCGGAGGCGACGACCCGGGTTTCTCATATTGTTCTTCAGATGGCGATAGCTCAGGAACGGAAAGTGCTGATCATTACGCCGGACAAAAATTATCCCAAGATCATCGGGGGTGATGTGGAGTACATTTCAAAACCCCTTGATATCGGCAAGTTGACGCAAAAGATCCATGAACTGATAAGCAGGGTCCCGCCGCCGGCGCCTCAGGAGCCCAAAGAAGGACTTACCGGCAAGATCGAGGAATTCAGCCTTCCCGACATCATTCAAATATTGAGTTTAGGCTTGAAGACGGCAAAGGTGGAGATAGAGGGAGACCGGGGAAGCGGCAAGCTCTATATTCTGAACGGCAAAATCGTGCATGCCTCCGTGGGAAAACTCAGAGGGGCCAATGCCTTCCTGGAGATCGTCAACTGGGAAACCGGGCAATTCTGCATCAAGCACGGGCAGGTGACGGACGATATCAATGTGACCGCGAGCACCACCAGTCTTCTGCTCGAAGCCAATAAGAACATTGACAGGGAGTTGACCGCGTAAGTTCCCTTATCAAAACCTTTCGCCGCGCCCTGAACTCGTCATCACTGAGTGCAGGCAGACGATGCGGAACGTAGAGAATTTACCTGTAGTGTCGGTATTTACGTTTACAGGTATTGTAAATGCCGTTAGTGACCATCCCTCTAATCGAGTTCTATCCTTATCTTGGTTTGACAACTTATAGACTTCTTCCTGAATCCAATGAAGTTTCTATTCATTGCAACGCATAAGGTTACAAACCGCATTCTTCATCGTCTTTCCGTAAAATACCTGTACGATACGAATACCCGTTCGGTACCCGTTCATACACAATCACAGTCATTGACATGTTTCCTCATCAGGTCTATATTCATCTTTTGTTCTATTTATTTGGCTCAAGGATGACAATGAGGGCTTATGTGGAAAAAAGTACCTAGGTCTGGGAATAACAGAAGATCAGGTGAAGATCGAAGAAAACTCAATGATTCAAACTACGAGGGGACTGAACGTAGAAATGGAAAAGATCGGAGATATTGGAAGGACCGCAGGTCCTCTTGAGCTTTTATATGATCCTGCAAATACCTTCCTGAAGTCCTCGACAGCGGCGTCATTTTGAAATTGCAACCTTCATCTCGAATTATTGTTCTTTACTGGGTGCTACTATTCAGATATACTCTCGCAATAATCTACGCTTATAGTTTCGTGTCGCATTGCGCCGGATACGATTCCGTCAGCGTACAACATAAGGGTGGAATTATCAAAACTAACGGATAGCAGCAGGTCGTTGCTTATAAAGTTCATAGACTTCGTTAAAGATAACGAACATATTGTTACATGGTGTGGAAAATAGGAAACTGGCAGTGAATAAAATCTTGCCGGATATTTCCGGATACAGAGCCCTCTACAGACTGTCGATCTATATTGTGATCCTTGCCTGGATCATGGTCGGGCTCTATTTCTATGCGGTTACGAGGTCAGAATCCTCGTCAGTCGGGAGAATCGTTCTATTTCTCCTATCACCCGAGCAGTTTGGAAAAAAGTTCAGGGAATTAATACTGCTCGCCCCGCTTTTTCTTACCGTTATCAGTTATATCATCTATGACAGGGCCAAGCTTTTTCTGAAATCAATCACCTCGGAACAGCAATTACGCCTTCTCCGAGACGATCTCATCCAGCGCACCACCGAGATCACCGCGGCGAATGAAAGGCTGCTCAATGAGATCGGTGCGCGTAAAACGGTGGAGGAACAGCTCCAGTATGATGCCCTCCATGATGCCCTTACCGGCCTTCCCAACAGGGCGCTGTTCATGGATCGTCTGGTGCATGTGATGTCAATGGCGCAACGACACAAGGATTTTATCTATGCCGTGCTGTTTGTCGATCTTGACCGCTTCAAGGTCATCAATGACAGCCTCGGCCACGTAATCGGGGATCAACTGCTGGTTGCGCTCGGTAAGCGGCTGATGAACTGTATTAGGCCCCTTGATACCGTCGCCCGTTTTGGTGGGGACGAGTTTGCGATCCTTCTCGAGGACATCAGCGGCATCGGAAACGCAACCTTTATTGCCGAGCGTATCGGGACCTCGATGAATGCTCCTTTCCTGGTGGCCGGCCACGAGGTTTTTGCAACAGCCAGCATCGGCATCGCGTTGTGCTTGCGAGAGTATGAGAATCCTGATGAGGTCCTGCGTGATGCGGACACAGCGATGTACACGGCGAAATCGAGCGGGAGGGCGCAATATTGTGTGTTCGAGCCTGGGATGCACGCCCATGCGGTTGAGCGGCTGCGCCTGGAGACCGACCTTCGGAGGGCGGTTGAACGGAATGAATTCGTTGTGTTCTATCAGCCGATTATTTCGATTGCGACAAATTATATTGTCGGGTTCGAAGCACTGGTCCGCTGGCTGCATCCGGAGCGCGGTGTCCTCGATCCGGACGCTTTTCTGAAGATGGCGGACGAAACCGGCATGATCGTGTCCATCGACCGGATCGTGCTCCGAGAGGCGTGCCGTCAAATGCAGGAATGGTTGGTTCACCACTCCCGTGAGGGGCTTTCCTTCATTAGCACAAACTTATCGAACAAACAGATGGTCCAGCCCGACCTCGTTGATTATGTTGATCGGGTCCTCAAGGAGACAGGGCTGAATCCGGAGCGACTCAAACTCGAGATCACGGAAGAGGTTATTGTGGACAATCCTGATAAAATGCTCGCTCTCCTGAACCGTCTGAAGGCGCTGGGAGTGCAGCTTTACATCGATGATTTTGGGACAGGCTATTCGTCGCTCAGCCACCTGCATCGGCTGCCGATAGACGGGCTCAAGATAGACCGGTCCTTTATCAAGAATATGGGCGATCATGGGGAAAACCAGGAAATTATCAAAACAATCATGCTGCTGGCCCGAGATTTAAACATCAGTGTTATCGCAGAGGGAGTGGAAACAAGGAGTCAGATGGGACAGATCCAATCGCTAGGCTGTGAGCAGGGCCAGGGACATTTATTCTCAAGGCCGGTGGATAGCGACAGGGCACGGGTCCTGCTTGCGAACACCGATACTGCTCGTGCATAATCATCAGCAGACGGCAAAGACGCTGCCATCACCATAGCAATTATCGCCACGAAGCACAGTTTGAAGTTGTTGTGTTATCGCCGAAGTTATGGAGTAAGTTACAGTTGGTATACTTTGCCAGCGTTATAAAATTGACTATGCAGACTTGTAATTCCTCGTAAAGCCAGGATTTGACAGCGTCGAAGAATATCGTTTGAAACTTGCAGTATTTGGTACTTCCTGTACTCTTTCAAGTGTCCATTCATTGAAATACATAAGTATCAACCTATATTCGCTAACCCTTACATTTCATAAAATCTGCGTGTTAAATCAAATTAGCCTTAATGCTTTGAATTCTCCCACTCGCAACAGACGCACAAAAATATACTCATTTTAAATAAATTATCTAGATGTGATATAATTATAAAAAGAATTATAAAAGCTTTTTTTTATGCAAGATCGAAGAGGGCTATTCCGATTGACTTCACATAGCTTAGAAACCAGAAATAATTTTCTCAACTGGGAAGGAGAAATCTATGAAACGACGCAATATTTATTACGCAGCTCTACTGGTTTTGGGCCTGACATTGAGTTACGGACTACAGTTTGCCAATTCGCAACAAGCTGCTCCGAAAGACAACAAAGGGTTCAAAGCAACAGTACAACAGGTCGTTGACCTAGGTCCGGAGATCAAGGGAATGGAAGGTCGCCAATTGCGGATGCGGATGCTTACCATAGAGCCTGGTGGTTACATCGGCATCCATAGTCACAAGGACCGCCCTGCCGTGGTTTATTTCCTCCAAGGGACGGACACCGTGACACTTGAAGACGGTACGGTAAAGGTCTTTCTACCTGGAGATACTTCCTCCGCAAACAAGGATACGACGCATTGGCACCGGAATGATGGAAAAGATCCTGTCGTTTTGATTGCAGTAGACATATTTCACAACGAGAAGTGAACTAGAATTAATCGCTTGGGTGTCAACAAGCACCTATATGCTTAGAAGGACCTCGCAGTTGCAAGGTCCTTCATTTTTGCTAACACTGCCTGGATAAATTGCTTGACAGTTCTTAGACACGAACGTGATATGGCCGATTGTGAATGTTGGCATTTTTCAACTTGAATATATTAGTAGTTGCAAACATTGAGAACTACATACTTGTAGGTGAAACACAGTTTAGAATTTATTCGATAGCGACCAGCACTCCTCACGTCCGCTTCAGCTCGCGTTCCTTCCAGATCACATAGATCGCCGGATAAATGATCAGTTCCAGGATCGTCGAGGTGATCACGCCTCCGACCATGGGCGCGGCAATGCGCTTCATCACATCGGCCCCCGTACCGTTCGAGAACATGATCGGTACCAGTCCGGCCAGGATGACCGACACGGTCATGATCTTCGGCCTGATCCTCTTGACCGCGCCCTCCATGACCGCGTCTTCTATGTCGCGGAGTGAATGGATCTTTCCATCGCCTTTCCATTTATTGTACGCAAGGTCCAGATAGAGCAGCATCACGATCCCGGTCTCTGCATCAAGCCCGGCCAGCGCGATCACGCCGACCCAGACCGCCGTGCTCAGATGGTACCCGAGGAAATAGAGGAGCCAGACCGTGCCCACGAGCGAGAACGGCACCGCGAGCAGCACGATCGCGGTCTTGGTCCAGGACTCGGTGTTCATGTAGATGAGCACGATGATGATCAGCAAGGTGAGCGGGATAACGTAGAAGAGCTTGGCCTTCACGTTCTCCATGTACTCATACTGACCGCTCCACTGGAGCCTGTACCCCGCCGGTACCTTGACATACTCGGCGATGGCCTTCTTTGCCTTCTCAACGTATCCGCCGAAGTCGCTTCCGGATATGCTGAGGGTGACCGCCGCGGTCAGCATTCCGCCCTCGCTCTGTATCATGCCCGGTCCCCGTTTCACCTGGATATCCGCAAGCTGGCCCAAAGGCACCTGGGCACCTCCCATCGCCGGCACGAGGACCCGCTGCAGCTTTTCAATGTCATCCCGCAGTTCGCGGCCATAGCGGATGTTCACGGGATAGCGTTCCCTGCCTTCTACCGTGGTCGTCAGGTTCATGCCGCCGATGGCCGACTGGATCACCTCCTGCACGTCCTCGATCGTAAGCCCGAATCGGGCGATGGCGTCCCGGTTGATCGTAAAGTCGAGGAAGTATCCCGTGTTCGCCCGCTCTGCGTAGGCGCTTCTCGTGCCAGGCACTTCCTTGAGGGTCCGCTCCACATCGAACCCGATGCGCTCGATCTCGTCCAGACGGGGTCCAAAGACCTTGATGCCGAGGGGCGTCCGGATGCCCGTGGAGAGCATATCGATCCTGCCGATGATAGGCATGGTCCAGGTATTTGCCACGCCGGGAATCTGCAGGGCGTTGTCAAGTTCATCGCGCAGGTCCTCCCACTTTCTGAATTGGGGACGCCATTCTTTTTCGGGCTTCAGGTTCACGATGGTCTCGAACATCTCGAGCGGCGCCGGATCCGTGGGCGTCTCCGCGCGTCCGGCCTTGCCGAAGACCGACTCCACTTCGGGAAACTGCATCAGGATCCTGTCCTGGAGCTGGAGCAGCTGGCCCACGGTAGTGATGGACGCGCCGGGCAGCCCCGAGGGCATGTAAAACAGCGTCCCTTCATACAAGGGCGGCATGAACTCGGACCCGAGCTTCGTAAAAGGGATGATCGTGACACCGACAATGATGACCGCGATGATGATCACGATCCAGCGAAAGCGGAGGGCGAATTCGGCAACCGGCTGATACACCTTCCGGAGCACATGGCTGATGGGATTTGCGTCCTCGTGCCGGATCTTGCCCTTGATGAAGAGCGTCATCAGCACCGGGGTGAGCGTGATGGCCAGAAAGCTCGCAAAGAGCATGGAAAAGGTCTTAGTGTATGCAAGGGGCTTGAACAGCCTGCCTGCCTGGGCCTCAAGCGTGAACACCGGAAGGAACCCGACGGTGATCACGAGGAGCGAGAAGAAGAGCGACGGCCCCACCTCTTTTGCCGCGTCAATGATCACGTCAACCCTCGAGCCCGGCCTGCCCGCTGCCTCCCAGTCCTCGAGCTTCTTGTGGGCGTTCTCGACCATGATGATCGAGGCGTCGACCATGGCGCCGATGGCTATGGCAATGCCGGAGAGACTCATGATATTCGAGCTGATCCCCAGATAGTACATGCAGATGAAGGAGATAAGGATCGCGATCGGAAGCGTCAGGATCACCACCAGGGCGCTCGGCAGATGGAACAGGAATATGATGCAGACCACGCTCACGGCGATCCCGAGCTTGATCACCTCATCGCGGAGCGTATCAACGGACCGGTGGATCAACTCCGACCGGTCGTAGGTGGTGACGATCTTCACGCCTTCCGGCAGGGACGGCTTGATCTCCTTGATCTTTTCCTTCACCCGCTCGACGACCGCCAGAACGTTCTCGCCGAACCGGACGACCACGATCCCGCCCACGGTCTCGCCCTTGCCGTCAAAGTCTGAGAGACCGCGCCGGATCTCGGGGCCGAGTTGGACAGTGCCGATGTCCCGGAGCAGGACCGGCGTCCCCTTCCCGTCGGTACCGACGGCGATCTTTTCGATGTCCGTTTTGTCCTTGATATATCCGCGGCCGCGGACCATGTATTCGCGGCCCGACCACTCCACCACGCGTCCCTCGACATCGCTGTTGCTCCTCCTGACCGCCTCCATCACCTTCATGAGCGGCAGATTGTAGGCCAGGAGCCGGTTGGGGTCTACGGTGATCTGATATTGCTTCACGAACCCGCCTACGCTCGCGACTTCGGAAACGCCTGGCACGGATTCCAAGGCATACTTGAGCGTCCAGTCCTGGAGTGACCTGAGCTGGGCAAGGTCATGTTTTCCGGTTTCATCGACCAGGGCGTACTCAAATCCCCAACCGACACCCGTGGCATCCGGTCCGAGGAGCGGCGTTACGCCGGCGGGAAGTTTGCCCGACACACCCTGGAGATACTCGAGCACACGGCTCCGCGCCCAATAAATGTCCGTTCCGTCCTCGAAGATCGCGTAGACAAAGGAAAGTCCGAGGAAGGACTTGCCCCGCACAGCCCGAACCTTCGGCGCGGCAAGAAGGGTGGACACGATGGGATAGGTGATCTGGTCCTCGACCAGGTCGGGGCTCCTTCCCGGCCAGTCGGTGAACACGATCACCTGGACATCGGAAAGATCGGGGATCGCGTCGAGCGGCGTATGGTAGACTGCCCAGATCCCCCAGAGCGTGAGGAAACCCACGAAGAGGAACACCAGGAACTTATTTCGCGCTGAGAGCTCTATGATCTTGGCTAACATGAATAACCCCAGTTCATAGTTCAGAGTTCAGAGTTCAGGTTCAGAATCTAACCTTGAACTTTGAACGTTGAACATTTAACTTTTAAAACCTACTGCCCGAACTGCAGCTGGCTCTCCGAGTCGATCAGGAAGTTGCCCGAGGTCACCACCCGCTCGCCCTTTTTGATTCCCTTGAGGACCTCAACCTCGTTCTCGCCGCGCAGTCCGAGGTTGACCTCGCGCATCTCGAAGACACCCGGTTCTTTTTCCACGTAGACAATCTGACGCGTACCCGAATTCAGCACCGCGCTCCGGGGGATGACGAGTCTGGCGCCGGACGAGGTCATGATCTCGACATTCACATACATGTCCGGTTTGAGAACAAGCCCGGGATTCTTCATCGCGATCCGTACTTTGACCGTTCGTGTCATGGGGTCGAGCACCGGGTTGATAAAGCTCACCGCTGCGTGCATCACCTTGCCCGAAGAGTACGGCAGGGTCACCCGCGCCTGCTGACCGACCTTCACGAGCGGGACCTCATATTCATAAACATCCGCGAATATCCAGACCGCGGAAAGGTCCGCGATCTTGAACAGATTCATTCCCGGAGTGATATAGGCGCCGTCGAGCACCATCTTTTCGAGCACAATGCCGTCAAGCGGGGCATCGATGGTCATATCCGTCTTCGTTTTTCCTGTCTTCTCGAGCGCCGCGATCTGCTCCTCGGTGATGTCCCACAGGAACAGCCTGCGCTTCGCTGCATCGATCAACGATTGCTGCGATGCCTGGACCTCTGCAATGCCTCCTGAAGCCGTGGTCCGCGACCGCAGGGCCAGCAAATACTCCTCCTGGGCAGTGACCAGGTCGGGGCTGTAGATCGAAAGGAGCGGCTGGCCCTTGACAACCCGGTCTCCGGTAAAGTTCACAAATAATTTTTTTACCCATCCGGCTATTTTTGTGTTCACGAACGCGAGGCGGGTCTCGTCGACCTCCACCTTTCCGACGGTCCGGATCTGCCTGTCCAGCGTGCGAAACACCGCCGCTGAGGTACGCACCCCGATCAGCTGACGTTTTTCGTCGGAAAGGGTAATGGTTGGAGCTTCCGTTTCCGGCTCTGATGCCGGGGTAGTCTGCGCTTGTGTCGCCGTTGCCGCACTTTGCGTCTCTGTCCCGCGTGACAACTGGTCCTGGGCCAGTGCCGTCGTCCCGAAAGCGGTCAGCAGCATCAGGACCATGGCACAGGGTAACTTGTGGATAAATATCAAACGTCCCACAGACCTCGGCCTTTCACTTTTCACTTTCCATTTTTCGCTTTTCAATCTCCAATTATTTCCCATACTGTTCCTCCCCCGTCATTTCGCCGATCATGGAAAGGGTCTTGTGCAGTTTCGTCAGCTCTTCCTCTTCCATCAACTGATATTTGAGCAGAAGGCTGTTGCTGTCCAAGAGGCTAAAAATATCGGTCTTGCCAACCCGGTAGTTCGCGGTGGTGGACTGGAGCGCCTGGCTCGCCTCCGGTATAATGCCCGTTTCGTAAAGTTGAAGATGGTGCTCAGAGGTCTTTACCGCTGCATAAAGCTCCCGCACCCGCGCCAGGACAACGAGTTGGGCATTGTTGTAATCGTACCGGACCGAGTGCAGTTCCGCGTTCGCGGCCCTTACCCCGGTGGACTTGTTCCAAAAATAGAGCGGGACCTTTAACATGACGCTCGCCTGCCACACGTCCTGCCTGTCGCCCCGCGTGAACCATCCACCTGACAGGACGAAGTCGGGTAAAAACTCCTTTTTGCTCAAGGAGACGTCGAATTCGCTCTGCTCCACCATCCGCAGTTTTCCCTGGAGCAGCGGCGAATGGGCCTGCGCCATGGCGGCAAGTTCATCGACGCTTTTCTCCAAAGAAGGTCGTGGGAGCTCGGCGGGCCTGCCCAGGGGCGCCAGGGGATCGCGGCCAACGAGCTGGTTGATCTTGGCCGCCTGCGTCTCTGTCGCGCGTTCTTCTTCCGCTATCTTGTCCAGGAGCATCAGCACCTCGAGCTGTGCGCGGAAGACGTCTTGCTGCATTCCCCGGCCGGTCCCATACCGGGTCTCGGCGATCTGTTGAAAGTTCTTCATGAGGTCCTTGGTCCGCGTAATGATCTCGGTAGAGCGGTAAGCAAGGTAGTAATCATAGTAGGCATTCCGGAGTTCTGACAGTACACGAAGCTGCCTCTCCCGCGCGTTCTCATGTTCACGCTCGGCCACCTTTCCCGCTGAATGGCCCATGGTCGAGAGCTTGCCCGGGAACGGGACCTGCTGGGAAAAGACCACGCCCTGCATGCTCATATCGTACTGGCCCACACTCCAGGCGAACGGCGCCCCGACATTCTGGACCATGTAACCGATCATGGGATCGGGCATGGCAGCGGCAAGCGACCTCTTCTCATCAGCAGACTCCGCCTTCTTGTCCGCCATGCGGATCTCGGGATTATTAAGAAGGGCCTCCTGCTCCAGGTCCTTAAGCGTAACGACACCGTCATCTGCCCGGGATAGCACAGGAAGCATCATGCCCATTACTATCAGTGCGCTTATAATTATTCTACGCATCACTTCCTCCTGGGTAGTATATATGCAAAGTGCTGACCAAAGTAAATGAACCCGGAAATCAACGAATTAATATCTGTTCAGTATACGAGGGAAGACTTAGCTGCATGGCATGGCGAGCAGGATGCAGATTTCCATACATATTACTATAACACAAAAAGAGGGCGCTCGTGCTTATGCACAGCGCCCTGTCCACTACTATCGCCAGTATGCGAGCAGGCCGGTAAGCCATCAAGCACCTGGTCAGTTTATTCGCTTACCGCTTTCAAGCTTGCTCGCTTATTCTCTTCCCGGCTCATGGCGGATTTCGACTATCGCGCGTCAAGGTTAAATGTGGCGGTTGCCGGGGCATTTCCCGGTCGTACCACGGTGACCTCAGTCTTCCACGTGCCCTCCATGGCAGGGTTTGCTTTAAACTGATAAACATCGCCATTAAGGACAAGTTTGGGATTCGATGTCATGGGCGCCATACCCGGCATGGGCGGCATGAAGAAACGCACCTTGACCTTGGCATCCGTTACTGCCTTGCCCGATCCGTTCGTGACCTTCACGCTCAGTTCATTATCACCCTTCACCAGCGGGTAACTGCCGACCGAAAGCGCTATCGTCAAACCGGCCGTTGTTTTTTGAACTTCATATGCCCATGATACCCCGACCGCCAGCGCGAAGATCATGATTACTGCCAGTGTTATAAGAGAGAACTTTTTCATAAAAATTACGTCCTTTCATATGAGATTTTTGGACTAACTTAAGTTATGGAAACATTTCCGCATCGTTGCACACACGTTGATCGACACGAAAGTTCCTCTCCATCACGAACATTACAACCTCACCTCTTTCGATCGTCATTGTATTACCTTCTTGCCAGTATGAAATGCAAGACGCGGGCCAGAAAGCTTTTGTGATAAAAATGATTAAAAATCAGTCTGTTGCAAAAAACTGCCGGTTGACCGGGTGGTCGGAATGAAGCATCTGACTGATGGGATGTAGGATTTACTACAGTGGAAGATTAAGCAAAGAGGCAAATAAAGTTCAGGACATTCTTCAATAACGCTACCTGAGCGAAGAATCGGCGGCGCTGTTGCGCTGCTCCTCAGATCATTTGATCCCAAAGGGATCTCGATATATTCATACGAAGATAGCGCTGCAATGTGAGTTGTTGCATTATTCGAATGTTCACGATAGAAGGAATTATTACGGTAAGTTCTTTCGTATTTTAGTTGAAACGGCTTTTCTCACCACGGGGACGCGGAGACACAGAGGATTGATGTTATTTTATTACGGAGTGTTAAGAGTAGCGTCTTTTTGTAATTCTCTAAAAGGCCCCGTCAGCGCAGAAGGCCCCGGCAAAGGTCAAGAAGGCCAGGCATGGAAAGAAACACAAGCATGAAGCAGCTCCGGCAACGACAGGCTCGGCAACAAAGTAGTGTTCCTCAATACCGCTAATTTAATACTAAGCGGAAAAAGTCATAAACTATGAAAAGCAAAGGGCCCGTCATAATTGACAGGCCCTTTTTTCAATGAAGGTGTTTCACGTGTAACTGATATGCGAACTATTCGAAACAATTTTGAAACATTTATTTGCCTATTTTATGCAGCCGGTCCGCTGCAATCTGCGCTTCGGTAGTCCCGGGATGTTCTTTAATGACCGCGTTGAGGTACTCCTTGGCCTTGGCAGTTTTCCTCTCGTTCAGGTAGGACAGGCCGATCTTGAGCTTGGCACCAGGCACCTTGTCGCTTTTGGGATAGGAGGTGATGACCGATTCAAAGGCCTCGATGGCCCTGGTGAAGTCCTTCTTTGAAGAGTAGCACTCACCGATCCAGTACTGGGCGGCGGCAGCCAGGTTGGTGTCCGGAAACTGGGCAATGTAATTTTGAAAACCGGCGAGTGCCAGGTCGAAATTTCCCTTGTCGAAATCGTTCTTTGCCTGGCGGTAGGCCTCGGAGGGCTCCACGGTCTTCGGGGCGGATCCTTTGTCCCTGCTAGGCTCGGTCCCGGTCTGAGCGGTCGCGGCCATCGAGGTCCCGGCGTTTACCTGTTTGACCTTTGTCTCGAGTTCCTCAATCCGCGCATTGAGCTCCGCTATTTTTACGCTCTTGTCGTCAAGTTTCTGCGCAAGCTCCGCGATATGGAAGTTGTTCTCCTCGAGTTTGCCTTGGAGGATCTGGATATCCGTGGCCAGTTGGTCCGATCTTGCGCCGTAATCGGCCAACGACCTCTCAATGTCACTCGTTCCCTTGACGTTTGTATTGAGGGAGTCAAGGCGCTTCTGCATACGCAGGATTTGCTCCCTCGTGGCCCTCGTATCCTCACGCTGCGTGGACATGTCAGAGTTCATCTTTACGATCTCCGACTGGGGAACGCATGCGGCCAGCAGCAACAAGCCGCTGGTGATGGCAAGAAATGTCTTGGTTGTCATCGTGTTTTTTCCAAATATGAAATGATAGCGAATGGGGATCGGCAACGCCGCTCATGGAAAGCGAGGAAGGGAAATCCGAGGATGTCCCGTCGAATTTCCCTTCCCCGTTCCATGATAATTTCTATCCTACTCGGTCACTCCGATAAAATCGTCTCTCCGGTTTTTCTGCCAGCAGGCTTCACTGTCCTCACCGCAGACGGGTTTTTCCTTTCCGTAGCTGATGAGCGAGATCCGTTTCGCGGAAATACCCATATCGACGAGATACTTCTTTGCGCTTGCCGCGCGTCGCTGGCCGAGTGCCTGGTTGTATTCCTTGGTTCCGCGTTCGTCGCAATTTCCCTCGATCTTGACGTTTACTTTGGGATTGGTCTTGAGCCATTCCGCGTTCGCCGCCATCACGGCCCTGGCGTCATTGCGAACAAAGGACCGGTCGAAATCGAAGTAGATGGGCTGCAGACCCGCTGCTGCGTGCTCCATGGTTTCCTCTTTTATCGCCGGCTTCGCCGGTTCCTCTTTCATTACAGCAGGCGCTGCCGGCTCGGCAACAGGCTCCGCTGCCTTCGGGGTCTCCGGTGCTGTGGTCACCTGTGCCTTCTTGGGGCAGCCCCACAAGGCAAACAAGCTAAGCAATACAATTACACCCAGCAAAAAAAACCGTTTGTTCTTCATCATGATCCTCCTTGACAATATGAGAGTACTCTGTATTTGTTGTCGAAAAAAGTACGAGGTGACGCGTCAGATACTGTTCCCAACCGCCGTTTAATTGCCGTTAACATAGCATACAAGCCGGATGATGTCAACGGGAAAGGGCTGTTTGAGCCTTGATAATTCTCTCCGGGCAACATTGTGATCCATATCACGAATGTCTGAGTGTACCTTCTTCCATTATTCACCGCCGAGACGCGGAGACACGGAGAGATGCAGATCGAAAAATAATAGGATTTTCTCTGAGCTCTGCGTCTCAGCGGTTAAATTCGACATTAACGAAACCATGAATCGCGCAAATATTTTTCATTTTACCAACGGTTCTCGTGGACCCGCGAGCCGTCGAAGCGGTCCCCTGCCTTCTTTTCCTCGGCAGGAAAGCCGATCGGGATGAGCGAAAAAGGTACGATATGGCCCGGCAATTTCAGAAGCTTCTGAAGATTCAGTACCCGGTCCTCAGTGGGATAGACACCGCACCATACCGCACCGAGCCCCCTGGCGTGGACCGCGAGCAGCACGTTCTCCGTTGCAGCGGCGCAGTCGAGCACCCAGTACCCCTTGTGTTTCTCGAGCGTTTCGTCTCCGCACACGAGAATGGCAACTCCCGCCTGCTTCAACATTGCGGAATACGGGTGGAACTTCGGGATCTCATCGAGCACTGCCCGTTCGGTCAGGACGATAAAGTGCCAGGGCCGCTCATTCCCTGCCGACGGAGCGCTCATCGCCGCATGCAAGATCTCGTTGATCACCTCCCGGGATACCGGCTTAGGCGTATATTGGCGTATGCTTTTCCGCGAAAGAATCGACTCCATCGTCCCCATTCTCGTTCACCTTCCTTTCCGACCAAGCTCTATTCCGCATCGACAACCCCGCTCCCTGCAGAACACGTTCCGCCAGCGAACAGTGCCTTCATTTTGAAAAACCTTCCTCACCCGGCCATCTCCGGCCACGGGAGAGAGTTGTCGCTCATCCCCTTGACGGAGGAGTGCGGGGAAGGCGAAAAGCCTTGTATGTCCTTAAGTTCATGGGCGATCCATAAAAAATCTCATGCCGATTAACCACGAATGTAATCATATCACAAAAAAGCACCGTGATACGGGGTTGCGTACCTTTCGATCAGGCGGGTCCTTTCCGCATCTGCATGCCATTCTTTTTTCTCCATGCTCAAGCAATAAAACCTTGTCCTGAATAATTTATGTAGTAAACCGTAATCGTCCGATAACGCACACGGTGTATCTTCACGTAGTTTTCAAGTCATACCATGATGTCGATTAGACAATCGCAACAAGCACTAGGCGCTCTTCTGTTTTGTCCAAATGGATGTCATTCCCGAGGATTTAATCGGGAATCCGGTTTTTTAAAAACCAAGAACAAAACCATATCCCCGATAGAAACATTCGGGGATGACGGATTCTATCAGGGAGGGAGCAGCGGAAGTATACATCGTGTAACTCAATCCTTTCTCCGTGTCTCCGTTGTTGGTTCTTACGTTGCGAATTCTCTTTTGAGGAGGTTGCCATGGCTTCTAAAAAAACGATCATTGCTGAGAACGTCCAGGACTGTCTCAATAAATCAGACTGGGGGGCCGCCATTGCCGAGATGGAAAAACTGTTCGCCATCGACCAGGACCCGCATATCAGGGTGAGGATCGGCGACGCCCGGCGGAAGCTCAACCGGATTCGCGCGGCGATAAGGGAATATATTCGCGCCGCCGACCTGTTTGCAGAAAGGGGGTTCGTGGTCAAGGCGCTGGCGCAATACAATCTGGCCTTGAGGCTCGATTCCTCGAATACGTACGCCCGTACAAGGATAGAGACGCTGGAGATGCTTCGCCCGGCAAGGGCGGTCACGAGGCTTACCAATGAACCGATGGAATATTGCCCGCCCCAGCCGCTCGGAAGCCGTTTTGAGGTCCAGGGACGATGCTCATGATCCTGGAAACGGCATACCTCAGATTAAGTCGGATATGTCCGGTCCGTCCCTGTCAAATTGCAATGTCAGGATAATCCGGACCTCAGCAGTACAGCGGATCGGCGCAGGTGAGCACCTGCTCACGCTTGCTCCCGCTCCGGAAAATGGTTATTCCTTTCACCCCTTCCCGGTAGGCAAGCAGGAAGGCCTGACGGATATCCGCCCTGGTCGCCTGGGGCGGGAAGTTGATGGTTTTCGATACGGCGTTGTCAGTATGGCGCTGGAATGCCGCCTGCATGCGAACGTGCCACTCCGGCGCAATGTCGAAGGCGGTCACAAACAACCGCTTGACGTCAGGTGGAACATCGCTCATCGTCTGGATGGATTCTCCGGCAGTGACGCGCACGAGAAGTTGATCGGTATAAAAACCCCGCTTTTTTGCCATTTCAATCAACGGGGCATATACCTCGGGCAGATCAACATTGCCGAGGACATGGCGCATGAACGACAAGGCAAAGACCGGCTCGATCCCGCTCGAACAGCCCGCTATGATGGACAATGTTCCCGTGGGGGCAACGGTCGTCACGGTCGCGTTCCTGAGTCTTGGGCCGTGCTCACGATCGTATTTGCTTCCCGGATAGTGCGGGAACACGCCGCGCTCGCGTGCAAGCTCTTCGGATTTTTCTCTTCCCTCGGTCTTGAGGAACTTCATGATCTGTTCGCCGGTCTTGACAGCCTCTTCGGAATCGTAGGGGATGCCAAGCCTGATGAGCATGTCCGCGAAGCCCATCACCCCAAGGCCGATCTTGCGGTTGCCTTTTGCCATGCGGTCTATCTGGTCGAGCGGATAACGGCTCATGTCGATCACATTGTCCAAAAAATGCACGGCGGTCCGCACGGTCTTCTTAAGTTTGTCCCAATCGATCTCGTATCCTCCGTTCGTCTCGTTCATCATCAGCGCGAGATTGATCGAACCGAGGTTGCACGGCTCGTACGGGAGCAGCGGCTGTTCTCCGCACGGATTGGTGCTCTCCATCTCGCCCAGGAGCGGGGTCGGGTTGTCGCGATTGATCCGGTCGAAGAACACCAGGCCGGGATCGCCGGTCTTCCACGCCATTTCCACGATTGTTTCGAAGATATCGCGGGCCTTGAGCGTTTTGACCACGACCTGGTTATGTGGGTTCACCAGGGGCAGATCCCCGTCCGATTCCACGGCCCGCATGAAACCCTCATTCACTGCCACGGATATGTTGAAGTTCGAAAGCTCCCGGTTGTCAACCTTACAGGAGATGAACTCGATGATGTCAGGATGGTCCACGCGCAGGATGCCCATATTCGCGCCACGACGGGTTCCTCCCTGTTTGATCACCTCGGTGGCCATGTTGAAGACCCGCATGAACGAGACCGGACCGCTCGCCGCCCCGCTGGTGCTGCGCACGGTATCGTCCTTGGGCCGCAGGTTGCTGAACGAGAATCCCGTCCCCCCGCCGCTCTGATGGATCAGTGCGGTTTCCTTGACCGCATCAAAGATGGATTCAAGAGAATCTTCCACCGGGAGCACAAAACAGGCCGCGAGCTGCTGGAGCGGACGCCCGGCGTTCATCAGGGTGGGGGAATTGGGGAGAAATTCGAGGCGCGAAAGGATATGGTAAAACTCATTTTCAGTTTTGTTCAGGTCCGCATGGCCATCATACAGGAGGTCGGCCTGGGCTACGTTGTTCGCCACCCTTCGAAACATTTCCTCGGGCGACTCCACCACGTTGCTGTGTTCGTCCCTCTTGAGATACCGGTGGCTGAGGACGGTCAGGGCGTTGGGAGTGAGCGTGTGTGGTGGTTTAAGTGACATGGCGCAACCTCCTCTCTTTGTATTTTACCACGCACTGAGGAGGAATGAGCGCAATCGTGCGCCGGTCATGGATCAGAGGACAGACTTATATCGTATAACGGACTACCGGGAGTAGCCTCATTTTTTAGATCTGATTAATCCGGATCAATTTAAGAGGCTCTGATTTTAAATCGTCAAAAGTTTCCCGTGCCCTTCCCCGTGCCTCTGTGTCTCCGCGGTTATACCTGATTTTCGACTTTTTTCACATGAACCGATCTAATAGAAATTGATGAAAAGGACCAGGAACGACAGGCTTTTGGCAACTTCCATCCAGCCGACAGTCTGGAGTTTGACCTTATAGAGTGTGGCTGCGGCAATAATGTTGTCCGTCAATGGGAGGAGGACGACGATCGGGATCTGCATCCGCCAATAGATGAAGACGGCGAAGGCGGCATACAGGACCGTCAGGACCCGGTACTGCATTTTTCTGAGCAGCAGGGTCTTGACCTTGAATACATTGGCCGTGAAATACAGTGCCACGCCCAGAAAAAGCCGAAGATCCAGGTGGTCCGTCAGGAGAAATTTTACCAGGACGGCCGCCAGACTGAGAAGGGCAAATCCAAGTACCTCGGTGAGGATGAAATGCTCGCCGGCAAACCTGTTCATCAAGAGATAAGCGCCGGGAACGACCAGCAGGGGCAGCAGCCTGGGGATGTTACTGCCGAAGAGTGCAATAAAGATCGCCGTTGCGATGAAGAGCTGGCCAAGGAAGATCACGAGGGACGCTCTGTCCTCTGTCCGGCGGAGCCATTTTGATAATGCCTGTTTGGCATTGATCAGCAGGCCGAGGGCCAGGAACAGCGGGATCACGGCCCAGGAGAACGCACGACTTACACCCACTCCGATCAGGGAAACAGTTATCAGGACACTCCAGGCGCCGTACTCTTTCAGGAAATATCCTTTTATCTCGGGTCTCATGGGGGGAAGTATATCATGAAGCGGACAGGAGGATTATGAGACAAATCATAAGAGTCGGGAGGCATGGGTCAGGAAAGACAGATAATGAAGACTCCTTGCTGGGTTCGTTTTCCCCTGACCCTTTTTACAATGCTACATGATCCCGACGATCGAGGCGCGCGCGAAGTTCAGCAGGTTTGTCGGGTACACGCCGATAACGATCACGGCGGTCGCCGAGATCGCAAGCGCGAGCGCAAGGGACGGTGCGGTTGAGAGTTCGATGGGGGCCTTCGGCTCGCTCATATACATGACCATGATGACCCGGAGATAGAAGTAGGCGCTGATGGCCGAAAACAGCACGCCCACGACGGCAAGCCAGACAAGACCGGCCTGCACGGCGGCTTTAAAAATGTAGAACTTTCCCACGAACCCGGCAAGGGGCGGAATGCCCGTAAGCGAGAACATGAAGATGAGCATGAGAAACGCCGCAGTCTTGTTGGTCTTGCCCAGACCCGCGAAGTCCGTTATTTCCTCACCCCGTTTCCCCGCCTTCCGGAGCATGATCACGACTCCGAAAGCACCCATGTTCATGAGCGCGTAGATACAGACATACAGCATTACGCTCGCCGCGCCTTCCGGCCCTCCCGCGGCAAGGCCGACGAGGGCGTACCCGGCATGGGCAATGGACGAATAGGCCAGCATGCGCTTGATATTCGTCTGGGACAGGGCCAGGATATTCCCCACCGCCATGGTCAGCACGGCAAGGCCGGCGAGAATCGCGGTGGAATGTCCGTGCAAAGGCTCGAGCGTGTAGAGAAAGAGGCGAAGCAGGACGGCGAAGCCGGCGACCTTGGGCCCTGCGGACATGAACGCCGTAACCGGCGTGGGGGCCCCTTCGTAAACATCCGGAACCCACATATGGAATGGCACAGCGGCAACTTTGAATCCGAAGCTCACGATCAGCATGATCATGGCCAGAAAAAGCACGGGATTCGTGAGGTCCGCGCCGTGCAGGAACGCGAGGATCCCGGGGAGTTTTGTGGTCCCCGAAAGCCCGTACAGAAGCGACATGCCGTACACCATGATCCCGGATGAGAAGGCGCCGAGGACCAGATACTTGATGGCCGCCTCGTTCGACCGGCTGTCCCGCCGCATAAAGCCCGCAAGGATATAGATAGAGAGCGCCATGAGCTCCAGACCGAGATATATGGTGATGAGGTCGCCTGCCGATGCCATCATCATCATTCCGCTCGTGGCAAAGAGCATCAGGGCATAGTATTCACCTCGATGGATCTCCTCGATCTTCAGATAATTGATGGACACCAGGATGCCGAGGCCGCAGGCAACATAGAAGACGAACTTGAAGTACGTGGAAAACGGATCGAGCAGGAATGTGCCGTCGAAGAAAGACCCGCTCATCGTCATCAACTCCGTGCTCACATACGCGGCGATGATGATGCCGACCAGGCTGAACCAGCCGAGAACGGCCTTGTGCTCCTTCTCTACAAAAAAATCGAGGACGAGCACCGAGAGCGCCACAATGATCAAGACAAGCTCGGGAAGTATCGGGAGGACGATTTGTTGAAATTGCTGATACATGCTGGGCATCGGGTTCTCCTTGACCTTAATTTCCTATAAGCGTGCCGAGCGCCTGCGAAACCGCCGGAACGGACTGCATTTTGGCATTCACGTGCTGGATCAGGTTCGCCACTGAAACGTGCATGACCCCGAAGGCAGCGTTCGGATAGAGGCCGATGACGAATACCAGCGCAACAAGCGGAAGCGCCGCGACCACTTCACGCGTGTTCATGTCCGCGAGGTGTTCATTGTGCGGATTGGTTATTTTCCCCAGGGCAACGCGCTGATAGAGCCAGAGCATGTACCCCGCGCCAAGGATGATGCCGAGCGAGGCGATCACGGCATAGGGCTTGTAGTGCAGGAACGCTCCGAGCAGGATCGTGAATTCGCCGATGAAGCCGTTCATGCCGGGCAGGCCGATGGAGGAAAGGGTAATGATCAGCAGGAACGTGGCATAGACCGGCACCCTTGACGCAATGCCGCCGTAGTCGGCGATCAGCCTGGTATGCGTGCGCTCATAGATCACGCCCACGGCAAGGAAGAGCGCTCCGGTCGACACGCCGTGGTTCAGCATCTGAAGAATGCCGCCTTCCATGCCCTGGAGGTTCATCGCGAAGATACCGAGCGTGACAAAACCCATATGGCTCACGCTCGAATAGGCGATCAGCTTCTTGAAATCCGTCTGGGCAAAGGCCATGTAGGCGCCATAGATGATGCCGATCACGGACAAGATCATGATCGCCGGTGTCCAGGCAATGGCCGCATCGGGGAAAAAAGGCAGCGAGAACCGAAGGAAACCATAAGCGCCCATTTTGATAAGGATCCCTGCCAGGATGATGCTGCCTGCAGTCGGCGCCTCCACGTGAGCGTCAGGCAACCAGGTGTGAACCGGGAACATCGGCACTTTGACCGCGAAAGCCGCAAAGAACGCCGCGAATGCCCAGAACTGGAAAGTCGGGGTGAACTTGTGGTCCATGATGGCAAGCACATCAAAGGTATGGCCCGCGGCAAAATACACCGCGATGATCGCGACCAGCATAAGCACGCTTCCGACCAGGGTGTAGAGAAAGAACTTGACGGCGGCATAGAGCCGGTTTGGACCGCCCCACACGCCGATCAGGAGGTACATGGGGATCAGCATTGCTTCCCAGAACAGGTAGAAAAGGAACAGGTCGAGGGACATGAACACACCGATGATCGCCGCCTCCAGGAACAACATCGCGATCATGAACTCCCGTACGCGGTCCTGAATGGCCGTCCACGACACCATGATGGAGATCGTGGTGAGAAGCGTGGTCAGCGCCACGAACAGAATACTGATGCCGTCGACGCCGAGCCGGTAGTTGATGTCCCATGCCGCGATCCAGGACAGGCTCTCGCCGAACTGCATATTCGGTGTGGAGCCGTCGAAGTTCAGGAGGAGCGGCAGACACAGAAGAAGCTCGACAATCGAGAAACCGAGCGCGATCCAGCGAACCGTGGCCGCGTTCCGGATGAACAGCAGGATGAACGAGCCGAGCACGGGGATGAAGATCATGAGGCTCAGCAGCGGATAATCGAGCTGGTGGAGATTAAGTTCGAGCATGGATCAGGCTCCTTTATGCAGAGCACAGAGAGCGGAGGATCGAACCCTCCGGCCCACGCGCTTTGCGTATCATTTCATTTAAGCACGTAATACAACCCGAGCAGCACCACGAGACCCAGACCCATGGTAAAGGCGTACTGCTGCAAATAGCCCGTCTGGACCTTCCTGCCGCTGTCGCTTGCTTTGCCGATAGCTTTTGCCAGTCCGTTGATAAAACCGTCAATGATCTTGACATCTCCAACCGTGTACAGGAACTTCGCCGTCTTACGGACCACTCCCTCCACGAAGACGGCGTTATAGATCTCATCAACATAGTATTTGTTAAGAAGCAGGGTGTATGCGCCTTTGAATCTTTCCGCGAGCCTGTCAGGCCAGACGCTCTTCGTCTTATACATGCCCATGGCCAGCCGCCAGCCTGCCGCCGCAATGCCGACCGACAAGAGCATGGCGAGAAGCTCTGCTACGTGGCTGCCGGTCTCTGACGCGTGCTCAACAGGGGGGAAGAGCGGCGCGAGAAATTCTCCAAAGAGATTCCCGTGCTCGATGAGCGGCATGCCGATGAAGCCGATGGTGGCTGAGAAAAAAGCAAGGATCATGAGCGGCACGGTCATCACCCGGGGAGATTCATGCACATGATGCTCTACCTCATGGTCCACTCGCGACGTGCCGTAAAAAGTAAGGTAGATCAGCCGGAACGAGTAGAACGCGGTCATAAACGCGCCGACGAGTCCCAGGAACCAAAGCGCCGGTCCGATCGAAGAGGCGTTGTACGCGCTCCAGAGGATCTCATCCTTGCTGAAAAAACCGGCAAAAGGCGGGATGCCCGACAATGCCAGCGTTCCAATAAGAAACACCGCCCAGGTGATCTTTATCTTCGGCTTGAGCGCGCCCATCTTGCGCATGTCCTGTTCGCCGGACAGTGCATGGATGACGCTGCCCGAGGCCAGGAACAGGAGACCTTTGAAGAAAGCGTGCGTCGTAAGATGGAAGATGCCGGCCGAGAAAGCGCCGACCCCCAACGCGAGGAACATATAGCCGAGCTGACTGATCGTGGAATACGCGATCACGCGCTTGATGTCGTTCTGCACCAGGCCGATGGTCGCCGCAAAGACCGCGGTCAGGCCGCCGACGATCGCCACGGTGTTCATGGCGGTATGGGAGAGCGAAAAGATCGGCGCGCAGCGCGCGACCATGAACACGCCGGCGGTGACCATGGTCGCGGCGTGGATCAGGGCGCTGACCGGCGTCGGACCTTCCATGGCATCGGGCAGCCAGACGTAGAGCGGCAGCTGTGCGGACTTGCCCGTTGCACCGAGGAACAGGAGGAGCGCAATGAGCGTTATGACGCTGATCTCGCCGCCGAACAGGTGGTAGGGAGCATTCCCGATGGCCGTGGGCACCGAGGCAAATACCTCGGAGAAATCCAGGGTCCCGAAGGTAAGGAAAATGAGCAGTACGGCAAGCACGAATCCAAAATCACCTACCCGGTTCACGACAAAGGCCTTAATACCCGCGTCTGAGGCGGATTTTTTCTCGTACCAGAAACCGATCAGCAGATAGGAGCAGAGACCGACGCCCTCCCAGCCGACGAACATGAGCAGAAAGTTATTGGCCATCACCAGCACGAGCATGAAGAACGTAAAAAGCGCCAGGTAGGCAAAGAACCGGGGGTATCCCTTGTCGCCGTGCATGTAGCCCACGGAGTAGATATGGATGAGCGAACTGAGCGTGGTCACGACGAGCAGCATCACCGCGGTGAGCTGATCGATCTGAAATCCCACGTTCACCGAGAGGGTCCCGACTGAGATCCAGGAGTAAAAGTTCTCGTTGAGTATCGCGCCGCCCACCACTTCGAAAAATGCGCTGACGGAAAGGATGAATGCGCCGATAACGCCCGCGATGGGGAAATAGGCCGCCTTCTCCTTCAGATATTTACCGAACAGACCCGCGACCAAAAAGCCGGCGAACGGCAAGAGCGGTATAAGTGCGTATTTAAGCATAATATCTCCAAAAGGAAGTCTATTGAGACTAGAATAGAGTTCATTGAGTTCGTTGAGTCGATGTATCCGAGGCCTTGGTTCTCACTCTATAAACTCTACAAACTCTATGAACTCTAGTAACTCGCCTAGCCCTTCATGATCGTAAACTCATCCGCGTACACGGTCCCGCGGTTCCGCGAGATCAGGATGATGATCGCAAGCGCAACGGCCGCCTCTGCCGCCGCCACGGTGATGACGAAGATCACGAACACCTGGCCGGTGAGCGACTGAAGGTAGTGTGAAAAAGCGACCAGGTTGATGTTCGCCGCGTTCAGCATAAGCTCGATGGACATGAGAATAATGAATATATTGCGACGGGTAAGCACGCCGACCACACCGATGGTGAACAGCGCCGCGCTCAGCATAATATACCAGGATAAAGGGATCATAAAACCTCCAAGATGAGAGTCCATAGTGTTCATAGAGTCTGTAGAGTTTATAGAGTTAGACCCATGGGTTTAAATTCTATTAACTCCATGAACTCAATAGACTCGAGAGACTCTTAATCACTCGTTCTTTTTTTCGCCAGCATGACCGCCCCGATTAACCCGACGAGGAGGATGACGGACGCGATCTCGAACGGGATCAGATACTTCTGATAGAGTACGATACCCAGTTCCTTGACCCCTGTGCCGGCAAGCGACATGGATTGACCGGCTTCCGCCGGGAACGAGCCATGCGAGACCAACAGCATGATCTCTCCCGCGATCAGCACGCCGAACGCGATCATCCAGGGCCAGAACCGGTTCGCCCGGGCAGCGGAACTTTCCTTGTCCACATTCAACAGCATGACCACAAAAAGGTAAAGGATCAGGATGGCGCCGGCGTACACGATAAGCTGCACTGCGGCGAGGAACTCGGCATGGAGCAGCACAAAGACCCCCGCAATATGGAAGAACAGGAGCAGCATGAACATGATGCTGTGCACCGGGTTTCGGCGCGTGATGGTGAGAAGCGCCGATGCTACGATGACAAGGGCAAAGTATATGAATATGATCTTGCTCATCATTGTTTTTTTGCCGCCTTCCTGCCCATATAGTTGTCCCCCACTTCAACAAGCCGGTCCTGCGTATAGAACGCGTCCTTCCGGGAATAACAGGCAAGCTCGAATTCAGGAGTCATCAGGATCGCGGACACGGGACACGCATCTATGCAAAATCCGCAGAACACGCACCGGAACAGGTCGAGTTCATAGGAGGTCACGATCTTTTCGTGCTCTGGCCCCTCGGTGGTGATCACGGTTATTGCCTTGGCGGGACAGACCGCCTCGCACAAGCCGCATCCGATGCACGCGGCTTTCCCCTCCTCGTTCCGCCGCATGGCATGAAGTCCGCGCGAGCCGGGGATCGGCTTGCGCTTGAACGTCGGGTACTGCCGGGTGATCGCCGGTTTCAGCATGGTCTTGAGCGTCAAGGCCATACCCTGGGCTAGCTCGACCAGGAAGATCGTTTTAAGCAGCTTTTTTGCCTTATTCATCGTGTTAAACTCCTAACTCCGAACTCGCAAACCCTGAACTGCTTTTACAACCATCCCATCTGCTTCATACCCGCCGCCACCAGCAGGGTGCCGAGCGACAGGGGGAGCAGGAACTTCCACGAAAGCTTCATGAGCTGGTCATACCGGTACCGTGGGAGCGTGGCGCGAAGCCACATATAGAAGAAGATAAAGAAATACAGCTTGGCAAGCAGCCACATCGTCGGTGGAATCGCGGCCAGCAGGGTGTTTATCCAGGAGATCGGGGCGATATGGCCGAGCGTATGCGGCAGGATCTGCAACGGCAGCCACCCCCCGAGGAACATGATGCTCGCGAGCAGCGACACGACCATCATGCTTATATATTCGGCCATGAAGAACAGGGCAAACCGGATGCCGCTGTACTCGGTGAAATATCCGGCCACAAGCTCGCTCTCCGCCTCGGGCAGGTCAAAGGGCACACGGTTCGTCTCGGCGATGCCTGCAAAAAGGTAGAGGAAGAACGCCACCGGACCAACCGGCAAGGCCGTGATGAACCACCCTTTCTCCTGGGCATTCACAATGTCCGACAGGTTCAGCGACCCGGCCATAAGCACGACGGTAATGACGGCAAAGGCCATGGGGATCTCATAGCTGATCATCTGGGCAGCCGAACGGAACCCTCCCATAAGGGAATATTTATTATTGGAAGCCCAGCCTGCCATGATCACGCCATAGGTGCCGATACTGGCAAACGCGAGGATGTAGAGCACACCGATGTTCAAATTTGAAACCAGGAGGGGTACCTCCCTGGGAAGAAGGCCGAAGATCCTTGTGGGAGGACCGAAGGGGATGACGACGATGGCGCCGAAGGCCATGGTGAGCAGGATAAGCGGTGCGATGCTGAACACCCATTTGTCGGCCTTGGCCGGGATGATGTCCTCTTTCATCATGAACTTTAATCCGTCCGCAATAGGCTGGAGCAGCCCGTGCCAGCCGGTCCTCATCGGTCCGAGCCTCGCCTGCATGTGCGCGAGCACCTTGCGTTCCATATAGGAGAGATAGGCGGCATTCAGCATGACAAATCCCAGCAACAGGACCACCGGAATGACGAGGCCGGTGAAGACGTTCACTATCTGAGGTATTCCTGGCATGTTGTGCTCCTACACTTCGATCTTGATGTGTCGTATGGTCCCTATCTCATGGGAGCGCGTGATCGAACCGCCCGAGGAGAAGAGCAGACGCTCGGCAGTGATCACTTCCTGCTTCATGATCGAATCAGACGACAGTGAAAGGTCTACGTCGGTGTTCAACAGAGGCGACTTCTCGCGCGGCCAGCATGAGCCGATGGCGAGATCCGTATACAGGGGCACGACGGACTTGATCTCGTTCATGATATCCCGGGGAGAGGCATACTGCATGGACCCGCCCATACGCTTCGCGACATCCTGGATGATCTCCCAATCAGGCCGCGACTCGCCGACCGGTTCCTCCGCCTTGTCCAGCTTCTGAAGCCTGCGTTCGAGGTTGGTGAACGTCCCGGTCTTCTCCGCGCTCGCCGCCGCCGGCAGCACCACATTGGCGATCCCCGCCGTCTCGGTCATGAAGATGTCCTGCACGACCAGGAAATCCAGTTTGCGGAGCGGCTCTCTGAGATGGGCATCACTTCCCACCGGGTCATCGCCCATGATGTAAAGCGCCGCGAGTTTGCCGGGCGCAATGGCATTGATCATCTCGACGGCATTCATGCCCGGCGTTTCCGGCAGGATCGCATTCCACGCGCCCGCGAACGAGGCGGTCGTGTCGGCATCCACGCTGCGATACCCCGGGTAATAGGCCGGATTCACTCCCATGTCGAGCGAACCCTGGAAATTGCTCCGCCGCACCAGCGGATAGTGGGTCACGTTCTTGAGCTGTCCCGAGAGCACCTTGATATTCACGAACTCCTTGTCGGTCACCCGTGCGGGTACGATGATCGCGACACTCGCAGCCGCTTTCAGAAGATCCGCGGCGGTCAACACCTCGCTCCTGCCCTTTCCCTTTCCGGAAGAGAGAGCGGAAACCAGTTCTTCGATCGCTTGTTCGGCACCCAGAGGAATTATCACCGAGGCGAGCTTGTTGAATTTATTGCTCCCGGTGTTCACCAGGATGACCTTCCGTTCCTTCTTGTTCACCGCGCGGACGATCTCGATTCCCGTGAGCGGATTGATCTCGCCTACATTGCTGTCCAGCACGAGGATGACCTCGTGCTCGCCGATCTTGTTCAATTCACCCGAAAAGAAAGCGGCATCCAGCCCCTTCGGGACCTTGAGCCTCGCGAGCATATCGACATTGTTCGTCCCGACCACGGTGCGCATGAACTTCTGGAAAAGGTAGCTCTCCTCATTCGTGGTCCGGACCGATCCGAGTCCGCCGATGCTCTCGGGCCCGCGTTTGTTCTTGATCACCTTGAGATTGGTGGCGATGACCGAAAGCGCCTCGTCCCAGGTGCAGTCCACCAGCTCGCCGCCTACCCGCATTTTCGGGGTCGTGATCCGCTCGCTGCTGTGAACAGCGTCCCAGCCGAAACGACCCTTGGCGCACAGGTAGTTCTCCCGTGCAGGGCCCACGCGCATGATCTTTCCGTCGCGCGTTTCATAGGTGATGCCGCAGCCGCAGCCGCAGTAATTGCAAACCGACTTCGTCCCCTCAAGGTTCCAGGAGCGCGCTTTAAACTTGAACTGGCGTGTCGTGAGCGCCCCCACGGGGCAGATCTCGGTGCATTCGCCGCAGAACTCGCAGTCCAGCGGCCGGTCAAAGTCGGTGCTGATGCGCGCCCTCGTACCGCGTCTGGTGAAGGCCCACTCTCCCACACCATTCTGCTCATCGCAGATCCTGACGCATTTTCCGCAAAGGATGCAGCGGCTGATGTTCCGCTCGACGATCGGGCTTTCGTAATCCGGCGGCAGGTAGCCCTTTTCAGCATCGAACCGGCCCGCATCGAGTCCGTACTCGTGTGTGAGGTCCTGGAGCTGGCATTCGCCCGCCTTGTCGCAAACCGGACAGTCCAGGGGATGCTTGATGAGCAGGAGTTCGAGCACCATCCGTCTCGCCTCGATCAGCGCGGGGCTCGTTGTCCTGACAACCATGTTGTCCATCGCCGGCGTGGTGCACGACGGCGTGAACTTGCGCGGCGTTCCCTCCACTTCAACAAGACAGATCCGGCATGCGCCGAACGGATGGAGCTTGTTGTCATGGCACAGGGTCGGGACCCTCGATCCGGCCGCGTTCGCGGCATCAAGGATCGTGGACCCTACCGGCACCTCGACCTTCTTTCCATCAACTGTTACCGTCATTTTCGACATAGTTTTTACCTTAAACCTTTTTTACCACAGAGATCGAAGAGATTTGAACCCTGGTTTCGAATCTTTCGTTGTTTTTCTCTGTGTCCTCTGTGGTGAAGATTTTACCCTTAATCTATGGACCAGAACCTGCAGGCCTTGATGCACGATTTGCACTTCGTGCACTTTTCCGGATCGATATAAGCGACCTGGCCCTTTTCCCACTTGAGCGCCCCGGTCGGACAGGCCTTGAAGCACTGCCCGCACTTCTTGCATCTATCCTTGTCCACCACGAACTTGACGAGTGGCGTGCAGACCCTGGCCGGGCAGCGGTGCTCCTTGATGTGCGCCTCGTACTCATCGCGGAAATACTTGATCGTGGTAAGCACCGGGTTGGGCGAGGTCTGTCCCAGCCCGCAGAGCGAGGTGTCCTTGATCTGCTGGGAAAGGGCGAGCAGCAGCTCGATATCGCCTTCGCGGCCTTCGCCGTTCGTGATCCGGGTGAGGATCGAAAGAAGCGTTTTGTTGCCGATGCGGCAGGGCACGCACTTGCCGCAGGACTCGTCCTCGGTGAACTCGAGGAAGAACTTTGCCATGGCCGGCATGCACGTGGTCTCGTCCATCACCACCATGCCGCCTGACCCCATGATCGCGCCCGTCTTGTTGATGTTCTCGAAATCAACCGGGGTGTCGATGAGCGTGTGGGGGATGCACCCGCCCGAAGGGCCGCCCATCTGCACGGCCTTGAACTTCCGATTGTTCTTGATACCGCCGCCGATATCGAAGATCACGGTCTTGAGCGGGATGCCCATCGGCACCTCGACGAGGCCAATGTTGTTCAGCGCGCCCGAGAGCGCGAACACCTTCGTTCCCTTGCTCTTTTCGGTCCCCAGGCTCGAGAACCAGTCCGCGCCGTTCAGGATGATCGGCGGGACATTGGCAAAGGTCTCGACGTTGTTCAGCACCGACGGCCGCATCCACAGGCCCTTGACCGCGGGGAACGGCGGCTTGGCCCGCGGCATGCCGCGCTTGCCCTCAATGGACGCCATCAGCGCCGTCTCTTCACCGCACACGAAGGCGCCGGCTCCCTGATAGATCTCGATATCGAGGTCGAACCCCGTGCCGAGGATGTCGTTTCCAAGCAGACCCCGTTCCTTGGCCTGATCGATGGCTATCTGGAGACGGTGCACCGCGAGCGGATACTCGGCTCTCACATAGATATAGCCGTAGTGGGCATTGATGCCCTTGGCGGCAATGATCATGCCCTCGAGCACCGAGTGCGGATCCGCCTCCATGACGCTGCGGTCCATGAACGCGCCGGGGTCGCCTTCGTCGCCGTTGCACAGTATGTACTTGATGTCGCCGGTGACCCGCGCGCAAAGCTCCCATTTCAGACCGGTCAGGAACCCTGCGCCGCCGCGTCCGCGCAGCCCCGAACGCTTCACCTCCGCCACGACCTGCTCGGGCGTCATTTCCGTGAGCGCCTTGGCCGCGGCCATATAACCATCGCGGGCAATATACTCCTCTATCTTCTCCGCATCGATGAGACTCCGGTTCCGAAGAGCCCGCAATACCTGGTGCTTGAAGAACGGAATATCGTTCATCACGGGAATCGTGTTCTTCGCCGCAGGCGGCGTATAGAGGAACTTCTGGACCGGTCTCCCTTTGATAAAGTGTTCTTCCACGAGGTACGGCACATCTCCCGGTTTTACCACCTGGTAGAAGATGTCCTCCGGGTAGACGACCATCACCGGGCCCTTGGCGCAGAACCCGTTGCACCCTGTCAGAACGATCTTGACCTCGTTCTGAAGGTTGCGCTTGAGAAGCTCGGCCTCGAGCGCGTCCTTCACCTTGAGCGATCCGTTTGCCACGCAGCCCGTGCCTGCGCAGATCATTATGTTAGAACGGTATGTCGTCGTTTCCACGATAATTACTCCGTATTTATATTGAAGATTGTATATTGAAAATTGGAAATTTTAAATTTGAGTGTGAGTTGCTTTTTGCTTCTCACAATTTTTAATTTCCAATTTCCAATCTTCAATTTCCAATGCGCCGTTAGTACGTCGTCTCATGCCCGACAACCAGCGCATACTCCGGAACCGGCTTGCCCCCCGCCACGTGTTCAGCAAAGATCTTCTTGGTCTTCTCCTCGTTTAACGCGATGTATTTAACGGGAGGATCTCCGGCTATCTCGACCGTGATCATCGGCTCCTGGCTGCAGAGCCCGGCGCATCCGGATGTGGTGATCGCGACATCCTTCAACTTGGATTTGGCCAGCTCTTCCATGATCGTGTTCATGATGCCCCGGGCGCCGGCAGCGATCCCGCAGGTCCCCATATGCACCGTGATCTTTGCCCGGAACCCGCCTTCACGCAGTCCCTGATGGTAATCTTCCTTGATCTTTTTCAGATCAGCGATCGTAAGCTTTGCCATATAACCCCCTATCCGGGGAAATTCTAAATTCGAATATCTAAATCCTAAGCATTTAGATTTTTCGATATTGTTTAGAATTTCGGATTTCGTAATGAGAAATTGCTCCTACTCGTACTTCCTGACAATTTCCATCACCTTCGTGGCTGCAACGTCGCCGTAGGTGTCCTGGCCGATAACGACAACCGGGGCAAGACCGCAGGCGCCGAGGCACCTCACGGCCTCAAGGGAATACTTCTTGTCCCTCGTCACTTCGCCGACTTCCAGGTCGAGTTCATCCTTGATCTTCTCGAGGATCTCCTCGCTCCGCTTCACATAACAGGCGGTGCCGAGACAAACCCTGATCACGTGCTTGCCGCGCGGTACGAGCGTGAAAAAAGAGTAGAAGGTCGCGACGCCGAAGACCACGCTCGGCGACATATCAAGCCCCCTGGCAACATATCGCTGCACCGCATGCGGCAGGTAGCCGCATACGTCCTGTGCCTGCTGGAGCACGGGTATGAGCGATCCGGGCTTTCCCTTGTACCGCGCGACGATCCCATCGATCTTCAGGTACATTTCGGGTGTTATGAACTCGTTGTTTGTAGCAGTCTGCTGTTCAACCGCTTCGTTGCTCATCGTTTACCCCTTGGCAATTTGAAATATTACATTTCAAATTTGATCTGCTCGTTCAGCATACCCCTGATCGCTTCAAGCACCGCCGGATTATTGATCGGCACATCTTCAAGGTCGTTCCTGATCTCCCGTGTATCGAACCGGAAGGTCCGTTCGCCATCCCGCGCCTCATAGAGAACATCAAGGTCGGGGTGGCCCGCTATCAGCGTGAGCACGGTATCGGCCATGCTGCCGATCGCCGGCCGGTCTACATGGCTCCAGAGAAAGGTTGCCGCAACCCTCGCTCCCTTGCCCGGAGCGGAATCCACGGTCACCATCCCGCCCGCCTGCTCCGCCGCCTGCGACAGGAATGGTATCCCGAGTCCCGTCTTTTTGCGTTTGGTGCTGAAGAAGGGGTCCCGGACCTTTGCCAGCGTCTCGACATCCATTCCCCTGCCGTCATCATTGACCTCGATGCGAAGGAGGTCGCGCGCCCTATCGAGAATAATGATGATCTCTATTGTCTTTGCGTCAGCACGGACCGAATTCTCGGCAATGTCAAGGATATGCAGGGAGATGTCTTCCACCTTCTCAACACTCCGCCTTCCTGCCGTCTCTTCCTGCCAATGCTTTTTTGATCTCGGCCACGGTCCCGTCTTCGATCGTGAAGAGCGTAAACCGCTTACCGATGTCTTCAGGACCGTGAGCATCCGAACTGGTAATGACCGGGTACTTCCTGCAATCCGGGAAGCGGTTCGCTGCGACAGCCACGGTCATGTGCCGCGAGATCTCAACGGCATCGGGAGCAAGCTGAGGCGGAATAAACCCAAGCTGTCCGATGATGCTGAACGACTCCCGGTCCACATGCGCCGCGATCACCAGGCTGTCACCGTGTCCTGCGCGCGCCGCTTCAACGATGGCCGCGGCCGGCAGCGATGTCGCGCCGATCAAAAGCCGGTCGCAGAAACCGGTCACTCCATCCTCATCGTCCGCGATCACCTGCTGTCCAAAGGCGCGCTCATCATTGGCGCCGGTCAGGTTCCGGTAGATGACTTCCTGGAACCGCAGGAGGTCCTCGTCGAGTTCAAAGAACACCAGGAGGTGCGCTTCTTCCGAGGAAGCGACTTCCATCCCTCCAAGCACCATCAATCCGTTTTGCCTGCCCGCCTTCTTGACGGCCAGGACGTTCTCGGCGGAATTATGATCACAGATGCCTATGAGGTCGAGCCCTTTTCGCAGGGCCTCGTGCACGATCCCCAGGGGCGACATGTCCAATTCAGCGCAGGGAGACAGACACGTATGCACGTGCAGGTCGGCCTTAATGCGCCTCAGCGCCACGGATCCCCGCCTTGTATAGTCTACCGACCAGCTCAAACGCCGACAGGCCGCTCACCATGACCGGGATGCCCTCTTCCTCGGCCTTGGCAATGGTGTCCTTTTCCGGCTGCCGTCCCTGAACAAGGATGATGCCGGACAGGTCCTTGTGCGATGCAACGGCCACGATGTTCTGGTGGATGTGGAGCGTGACCCAGAGTGTCCCCTCATCCGCGTGCGCCAGGACATCCGACAAGAGATCGCTCACATAGCCGCTCGTCGCTTCACGGTCAAGATGTCCGGATCCGGTTTTTACTTCCAGACCGAATTCCTTTACAAGGTCGCTTAACTTCATTGGCCCCCGGTCAACTCGTAAAATAGAACTTCATGGTCAAACGCGTTCCGTCGGGCACTGATGAGGTAAGATTCATCTCATCGGAGCATTTTTTCATGTTTACCAGCCCCATGCCTGCGCCGAATCCCAGCTCCCGCACCCAGTCAGGGGCCGTGGAGTAGCCCGGCTGCATGGCGCGCTCGACGTCGGGGATCCCGGGGCCTTTGTCGATGGCCTGAACGATGACCCCCCCCTTGTCGATCTGGGCCAGTATCTCTCCGCCGGTGGTATATGAAGCAAGATTGATCTCCGCTTCATAGGTTGCCACCCCGATCCGTCTCAGGGTCGGGGCGGTGACGCCCAGTTTTTTGAGCGCGTTCTTGAGTTCGCTGGCCGCCTTGCCCGCGCTTTTCAGGGTCTGGCCTTCAACATAGTACTTGAAGGAGAAACTGATCTCGTCGGCAATGACGTCCTGAAAGAACTGTCTCATCGCCGGCCGCTGGTCGTCCTCATTGGCCTTTGACTCGGTCTGCGTGTATTCGATCTCAAGCTTCTTCAGCAGGCCTTCGACGATGTTCCCCTTGGTGAGGATCCCGACCAGTTGCTCATTGTGGTCTAATACCGGGTACCGTCTGAACCCGTATTTGGAAAACTTGGCGAGACAGTGAACAAGCAGCTCGTCGCTGTACAGGCACTCAACAGTCGTCGTCATCTTATCCCTGACGAGGGTGTTGATCTCATTATTGCCGAGGGCATTGACCAGGTCTGCCATGCTGACCATGCCTAAGAGCTTTCCGTTCTCGACGACCGGTGTGCCGGAGATACGGTTGTCCCGCAGGAGGAGACTGAGATCAGCCATGGTCTGGTCCGGCCTTATGGTAAAGATCGTGGTGGACATGACCTCGCCGACCGTGATCTCGTAGGCCATTTCCTGTGTCTTGGTCACCCCGGACGGTGTCCCCTGCTCTTTGCGTTGCAGTACCATCTGTCTATTGCCGCGCGGCCACTCCTTTGAGTCCCTTCATGTACAGGATACCGCAGGCCTCGAACATGGTAAGCTTCGTCACGAAGAGGGGGATGTCCTTTTGTTTCGCCAGCGCCACCGCATCGGTTTCCGGCTGTTTGCCGCGCACAACGCAGACCGCCTTGATCTCTGCTATGTCCGCTGTTCGTACTGCCTGGGGATTCGTGAGACCCGTGATCAGAATGCCGTTCGCATGAGTGCGGCCAAGCACATCGCTCATGAGATCAGCGCTGAAGCAGTGTTCTACCTCGATCTTATCGACAATAGTATTTCCGGTAAGAACCTCCGCACCAAGAAGGTTCACGATCTCTCTTAAATTCATCAGGAAAGCTCCGTTGCTACCGGTCGCACTCGCCGAGCACGATATCGATCGTCCCGATACAGGCGACAACGTCCGCCATCATATGGCCGGTCACCATCTTCGAAAGGGCGCTCAGGTTCACGAACGAGGGGGCGCGGATCTTGATCCGGTAGGGTCTGCCGCTCCCGTCGCTTACAATATAGAAGCCAAGCTCTCCCTTCGGGCCTTCAGTGGCCACGTACACCTCGCCCTTGGGCATGGGGACCCATTTGCTCATGAGTACGAACTGATGGGCCAGCGTCTGCATATTCTGCATGACCTTCATCTTCTCGGGGATGGCGTAGCGCGGGTCGTCCGTGACGACCGGTCCGGGCTGCATCATGTCGAGGCACTGCTTGATGATGCGGTTGCTCTGGCGAAGTTCACCGAGACGCACGACATACCGGTCGTACACGTCGCCGTTCTTCCCAAGGGGAACATCGAAATCCACCTTATCGTAGGCCGCGTAGGGCTCGACCTTACGCAAATCGTAGTTGACGCCCGATCCTCTCAGTGAAGCCCCGGTAAGCCCGTGCTGTACCGCCTCCTCGGCGGTCATTACTCCGATGCCTTTGGTGCGTTTGAGCCAGATACGATTTTCCCGGATCAGCGTATCGTACTCTTCGAGCCTTTTGGGGAAGAGCTCGGTGAACTCACGGCATTTGTCAATGAATTCCCGGGGGACATCGTTCCGCACCCCGCCGATGCGCGCATAGCTCACGGTCAGTCTCGCGCCGGTCGCCATCTCAAGGAGATCGAGTATAAGCTCCCGTTCTCTCGCCGCATACAACAGGACCGTCATGGCGCCTATGTCCACCGCGCTGGTGCCAAGCCAGATGAGATGAGAGCTGATGCGCGTAAGCTCCGCGGTGATCGTCCGGAGAAAATGCGCCCGCTCGGGCACGACGATCCCCGCCAGTTTTTCGACCGCGGTCACATACCCGAGGTTGTTGCACATGCATGAGATATAGTCCAGCCGGTCGGTCATCGGGATGACCTGGTGGTATGTCTTGCTCTCCATCCACTTCTCGATTCCCCGATGAAGATAGCCGATCTGCGGTTCGATGCCGATAATGGTCTCGCCCTGAAGGTCCAATACCAGGCGGAGCACCCCGTGCGTGCTGGGGTGCTGCGGACCCATGTTGAGTGTTATTTCTTTTTGTACGATCTCTTTTGTCTCGGCAACGGACATGTGATCACCATGAACTAAATTCTCATATCGAAATTCTAAGTCCTAAACAATATCAAAAATTCAATGCCTCAAATACATAAATTTTTATAAATTGGCACCTATCGTTTTATTTAGGATTTAGTGCTTGTTGTTTCGTGCTTGCTGTATCTTAGTATCCTTTCAGCGGATATTCTTTCCTCAGCGGGTGCCCTTCCCAATCCTCGGGCAGGAGTATTCTGCGAAGGTCCGGATGTCCGTCGAACTTGATCCCCATGAGGTCGTAGGTCTCGCGCTCGTGCCAGTTCGCCGTTTGCCAGATCGAGGTGACCGAGTCTACGCAAGGGTCCTCATCCGGCACTCTTACCTTCAATCGTATGCGATGGTGGTGTACGGTCGAGATCATCATATACACGACCTCGAACCGCGGCCCTTCATCTCCCGGATACCGGGAATAATCGACTGCCGTGAGATCCGCAAGGTGGTCCATCTTTACCGACGGCTCGTCGCGCAGGAAGCGGCAAATATCCTTGATCAGGTCCTTCTTGACCGACACGCTCACCTGCCCTGCGTAGGTTGTCGAGCCGAGCACCTGGCCCGCGAATTTTTCTTCTATTATTTTGGCGATCTGTAAGGGATCCATTCTACCTCGGAACTCGCTATTATTATAAAGACGCTCTTCAGGATTGATGGAGCAAGCCGATGCATGTGGTTCGGTGCCGCCGGTACGACAAGACGGATTTTGATAGTGCCTCGTTGGATCTACTTCCGGATGTAGTGCTCTTTTCTGATCTTTTCCTGCAGCTTTATGATCCCGTGCATCAGTGCCTCGGGCCGCGGCGGGCAACCGGGGATGTACACATCAACAGGGATGATATTGTCCACACCCTGTACAACGGCGTAAGTATTGAAGATGCCGCCTGAGGCGGCGCAGCTCCCCATGGCGATGACATACCGCGGCTCCGGCATCTGATCGTACACGCGCCGCACCACGGGGGCCATCTTTTTCGACAGCGTCCCGGCCACAAGGAGCAGGTCCGACTGGCGCGGCGACGGACGGGGCACCGTGCCGAAGCGATCGAAATCATGTTGCGGCGCGGCATAATACTGGATCATCTCAATGGCGCAGCACGCAAGCCCGAAGGACATGGGCCAGATGGAGCACGACCGGCAATAGTTCAAGAACCCGTCGATGGTCGTCGAGATGTATCCTTCTTCAAAGACATTCTGTATTACTCCCATTCGAGGGCCCCCTTCTTCCAGGCATAAAAATACCCAACGAGCAGGATGGCAATGAAAACCACCATTTCCACAAAACCATACAGGCCAATCCGGCTATAGGCCACGGCCCAGGGATAGAGGAAAACGGACTCGATGTCGAATATGAGGAACAGCATGGCGATGATGTAATACCGGATAGAGAACTTCTGGTGGGCGTCCATGAAGGGGGTGATGCCGGATTCGTACGTCAGCAGTTTTTCGGGATAGGGGTTCCGGGGCCGGAGTATCCAGCTGACGACAAGCATCCCGATGCCGACGGCGGAGCCGACCAGCAGAAAAACAACCACGGGCAGAAAGTGTACCGGAAGATAGTTGCCTGGGCTCATACGCTTCTCCCTGCAGAAAAAGAAAAATTAGAATTAGCAGGACTTTTTTTAAAACGGGAGCATGATAAGCTAACGCCGCAATTTTGTCAAGAAAAACTATAAACAAGATAAACAATGTTTTATATTAATTTTTTTTACTCCTCCATAAGAAATAGTGCGGGCGGATTTTTTTATAAATTCCCGCGGGACGGCAACAATACCTGGGCCGGAAACAGCGACAGGCCCGTGTCACGTTGAAGAAATAGTCCGATGCGTGAACCCGGCCGGGTCAAGTGGGAAAACAGCGGGCGTCCTTCCCCTTGTTTTCAAGCGCACAATACAGTAGAATAAATAGCATACACCAGTGAGGACAGCATGGACCCCTATTCAAAAGACCAGATCCTGTCGTTCTACAATTTTCATCTGAAAAAATTCGGCGACAGGCCCGAGGCGCTCCGCTGGACGCCGCAGGGTCAGCTCAAACGATATCATATGCTCGCCGACATCGCGCCGGCACGGGACCTGAACAACGCAACCGTGCTCGATTACGGGTGCGGGACCGGTGACTTTTATAAATTCCTGAAGCGGCGGGGCATCAACGTGAAGTATACGGGCGTGGACATCAACGAAAACTTCATCAGCCTTGCGAAAAGCAAATATCCCGAGTGCGACTTCAGGGTCATGAACGCGGACGACGACCGGTTCGAAGGGTTCTATGACTATATCGTCATCTGCGGCGTCTTCAATCTGCAGGTCCCCGGCGTCGACGACGACATGAAGAACGCGCTGGTCGCGCTCTTCAAGCACTGCAACAAAGGCCTGGCACTGAACGCCCTCTCATCGCATGCGCCCATCAGGGACCCCGAGCTGCACGTCACCTCACCGGAAGAGATGGTGAAGTTCTCCATCGAGAACCTGTCGCCCTTCATCTCCCTCCGGCACGACCGGATCCAGAACGACTTCACCCTCTATGTGTATACGGCATTGAATGAGGTCGAACTGTAAGGCCTGCCAACCAAGAACGTCTTTGCCACAAAAATGCGCAAAATTCACGAAAAATTAGGATAGGCTGTCATTTCCTTTTGCGCCAATGTACTTTTTGTGGCAATTTTTTATTTTTCTCTTACGACCTGAAAAATCCCCGATAAAACCTCATAGCGCGCACGCGGTACTCAGTGAATATTTTTTCCGATTCCGCGGCAAGGGAGGCAAAATCGAAGCCCTGTTCTTGTGCCATCCAGTCCAGAACGATGGCGGGCGTGACCTCTATATGAAACTGGAGCGCATACACCCGGTCGGCATACCGGAACGCCTGGTTCGGGAACAGGTCGGAAGACGCCAGCCACGCGCTCTTGCGCGGCAGATCAAAAGTGTCTCCGTGCCACTGGAACACCTGGGCGGCGTTCCTGCCGGGAAGCGCAAGCGCGGACATGAGGGGGTCGCTCATGCCGTCCGGGGTCAGCGCCACCTCATACCATCCGATCTCTTTCGTCTGACCGGGATAGACCTTTGCACCCAGCACATGGGCCACCATTTGAGCGCCAAGGCATACGCCGAGCACGTGCTTGTTCGCCTCGATCGCAGCATTGATCAGCTGCGCTTCATTGACGAGGTATGAATACCGGTGCATCTCGTACACCGCCATGGGGCCGCCCATAATGATGAGGTGGGTGAAGGAATCCGGATCGGGCACGGTATCTCCGATGCTCAGATCGCAGACGGTAGAGGGAATTTTTTCGGCTTTGAGATAGTCAGCGATCGTTCCCGGTCCTTCGGAAAAGACATTTTTTATAATGAGGACATGCATGCGTAATCAGGCTTTTAGACTGAAGACCGAAGTAATCAAGTCTACTTCAGCCTATCCACCTTCGGCCTGTTCTCCTTTCCCGATAAAGAACACAAATGCCATCGTCGGCCTTTTGGACGAGACCGAGGTGACGAACTGGATACTGTCGAAGACATACCCCTTTGCCGTCCACTCATTCAGGATCCGTTCGATCTCTTCGTCCGTCACCGTACTTGTTTCAACGACCTTGTAGCCCATGCCGCTATTATACGAAAGCGGGCGGGAGTTATCAAGGGCCTTCGAACGCGGAGGGGACAACGCGGTGTCGACGCTACAACGGAGGAGTCGGGGCGCTTTTCCTGACAAACCGGAACAGGAAGGGATACAGGATGCCGCTGATGACAGCCGCTAAAATGAGGGACCCGGTCATTGTGTGCGAGAGCAGTCCCATCTTTTCTCCGAGCGTCCCGCTCACGACCATCAGCGACAGGGGTGCGGATAGCAGCAGGCTGACCGCCAGGGAATCCCTGACACAGAGCTTCATGGACCGCATGAACAGGAACAGCACGAGATTGCTGACGAACACCATGACCGTCAGGAGAAGGGCATCCCGGACCGGCGGAAGAGAGGTGAGCATTTGTAAGTCCAGGTCAGCCCCCACACCGATGAAAAAAAAGGGCGTGAAGAAACCGAACCCCACGGCATTGATCTTCTGCTCGAACAGGCCCTTGCTCTTGAACACGGCGCTGAACACGAGCCCGGCGATGAAGGAACCGAGAATGGGCTCCACGCCGGCGCCGTAAGCGATCAGCGCCCCGGCAAACGCCACGGCAATTACCGCGCGCAGCCCCTCTTCAACCGGGTCATCGCTCTCCATCACCTTTTCCACCCGCCCCGGGTTCCACCACGCAAGAACGTACATGACCTTCAGGAACAGCGCTGCCAGCGACGTGAGCAGGAGCAGCTTCAGCCCCTGCACAAACGCCATGGCCGTCAGGCCGTGCTGATGATAGATGTCGATGCCGGTCAGGACGAGTATGGAAAGCAGTTCCCCGGTCAGAGAGATGCCGATGATGTCCGTTCCCAGCTCGGAATGGAGCATCCCTGCCTCTTTGAGCACGGGGATGATGATCCCCGCGGACAAAACGGACACCGCGATCCCCGCAAAGAACGGATAACCCAGATACACCATGATGACCGGCGTCAGGATGAGCGAGAGCAGGGGGATCGACACGTACCAGAGAAACCGCCCTCCCCTGACCAGCTTTCCGATATCAAGCTCCATGCCCGCGATGAACATCAGATACAGAAAGCCGATCTCCTTCAGGAGCAGGAACCATTCCGGCTTCCGGGGTACGAGGGTGTGGAACAGAAGGATGCCGAAGATGATCTCGAGGACCGCCGAGGGGATGCTGAGTCTTCGGGCCACAAAGGGAATGACGGCCGCCCCGGCGACAAGGGCGAACATGATCACAAAGGGCTGCTCCATCATTCTTTCCGATCTCCCCGGTTTCCCTTGCGGCCCTATCTTCCCGTGAGGCGCGGTTGCAGTGCCGTGCGGCGCCTCCCTCATCTCGGTGGCGATCACAGCGACTCCTCGACCGGCGGGGTCAGAAGCGTGGAAACGGGTGAACGCTTCACGATATGCCACATGACATCCGGGTTCAGCAGCGATGAGGCCCAGCCCTGTTTTTTCCACGCTCCCGTATCGACCATCAGCAGATTATACGCGTGGAAGCGCCTCCAGAACGGCCGTTACCGGGTTCCCCTGCAGGAGCGGCGTGTCCACGTTCGTCCTGTACATAAGGCTTGCCTGCGAAATGGTCTTGCGGAGGGCATCGAACGTTTTCAGGTCCTCGGGCGAGGAGATGTAGTTCGAGGGTCGTGTCAGCAGCGCCGACACGCTGGTGTTCAGGGAAGACGCGATCTCGAGAGCGGTCTCGATCGTCCGCTGAACATCAGCATCCTGAAGGGCGGGCACCGCGATCCTCTCATAGGGATGCGTGCCCTGCATGACCATGACGGGACAGGCGCACCGGACCGACAGGTCATTCAGAAACTTCTTTCCCGCAGTGTGCAATGGTCCCGCACTGAACGCGCTGCGCGGCACGGCGACCATCCCGTATTCGCCGGACGCCTCCTGGAGCACCTGGTCAACGGCGCCGGAAAAGGACATGTCCAGCGTCCGCTCCTCGATGGCCCGGAACCGTTCCCGGTTGATCATCCGTGAGAACTCCCCGGAGCGGCCCGCCGCCTTTCCTGAATAGACAAAGACGATCTTGTGCAGGGGAAAGATGCTGAAGAGATATTCAAGTTCTGCGAAATAGCGTTCGTCCTCCCTGCCCTCCAGAAATGCCAGGACCGTCGAACCATACTCAAGGGGAAACCGTTCAAAATTGAAGGTGAGGATCTCCGAGACGGTTTTGAGAACACCCGGCTCGCCGAGGATCACGACCTTGTCCTTCGGCTTGAGCACGGTGCCGCGCCGCGGGACAATGATGTTGCCGTCGCGGTAAATAATGCCGATATTCCACTGAAGCGGCGCAACCAACCCGATCGGTTTGTTGACAAGCCGCGAATTCGGGTGCACCTCGACTTCAAGGATCTCGTTCTTGCTGAGGCCGATCGAATGGGCGGCCTTGGTCTTGTGCTCGAGCAGATTGCGGATCCCGGCCGCCGTGATCGTGAAGATATTCTGGACCTCCACGCCCAGTTCATCGAGCTTTTTGATGCCGCTGTTCGTGATGCCGACGGAAATGACCCGCTTGGGGCTGAAATGGTCCTTCAAAAGAGCGGCGACCTCCAGGCTGATCTTTTCCTTGGTCGTCGAGATGATCACGCAGTCGGCATCATCGACCCCGGCCTCCTCGAGGACGAGCCGGCTGGTCGCATCTCCCTGGATCACCCGTACGCCGTCACCGCGGATCTTTTTCGCCTTTTCTTCCGCCCCGGGCGCGTTGTCGATGCACAGGATGTCGATCTCCTTGGGAAGCATCTCCAGCAGGCCTGCCCCTACATTGCCGACACCCACTATGACGAATTTATTCCGCTTCATCCGGCGCCCGATGCCTCCTGTCCGATCAAATCTGCTTCAGAGCCTCTTTGGCAAAGTATAGTGGAAATCACGGTCATTTTCAACTTTTCCGGGTTTTTTCCTGTTGCTATTCATCGGCAGAGTCAATATAATCTGGCATGCCGACACAGCCGAAAAGGGTTCTGACCGGACTCGACCTCATCGAGAAGCGCTGGCCCAAAGACCTGCTCCGCGCGCGAGTGGGCCTCGTGGTGCATCCCGCCTCGGTAAACAGCAGGATGGAGCACGCGGTCACCGTCTGCATGAGATCAAAAAAGTTCAAGCTCGCTGCCCTCTTCGGGCCGCAGCACGGCATCCTCGGTCAGACGCAGGACAATATGGTCGAGTGGGAAGGTTTCCGCGATCCAGCAACGGGCCTGCCGGTCTACAGCCTTTACGGAAAGGCCCGCAAACCGCGGCCCGAGATGCTCTCGAACATTGATGCGCTGGTAATAGACCTGCAGGACGTGGGCAGCCGCTACTACACCTTCATCTGGACAATGGAACTCTGCATGCAGGCCTGCCGCGAAGCGGGCAAAACGATCGTCGTGCTCGACCGCCCGAATCCCCTGGCCGGCCATCTCACCGAAGGGCCGGTGCTCAACCCCGAATACGCATCGTTCGTCGGGCTGCGGCCGCTGCCGGTGCGGCATGGCATGACCATCGGCGAGATCAGCGCATACCTTCGTGACAGCTTCCATCCCGGGCTCGATCTTTATGTCATCAAGATGCAGGGATGGAAACGGAAGCTGTGGTTCGATCAGACGCGCCTGCCCTGGGTCATGCCTTCTCCCAATATGCCGACACTCGATACCGCGCTCGTCTATCCCGGCATGTGCCTCTTCGAGGCCACGAACATCTCGGAAGGCCGCGGAACGACACGGCCGTTCGAACTCTTCGGCGCGCCGTTCATCCATCCGGACACCATAGTGACCGCGCTCAATAAATTCAAGCTGCCCGGCGTGCTGTTCCGGCCGATCTCGTTCCAGCCCGCGTTCCAGAAACACGCGGGCCTGCTCTGCGGCGGCGCGCAGATCCATGTTGTTGACCGCGAGAAGTTCCAGCCGTTCAAGGCCGGCGTGGCGATCCTGAAAGCGATGCACGACACCTACCGGCGCGACTTTACGTGGAAACAGCCTCCTTACGAGTACGAGGAGGTCAAACTCCCGATCGACATCCTTGCCGGGACCGACCGGCTGCGAAAGGACATCGAGTCAGGGAAGAGCCTTGATAAAATGGAAAAGTGGTGGAAAGAAGAGACGAAGTCGTTCGAGAAGATAAGAAAGAAGCACCTGCTGTACTGATAGCGCCGGGAAAACGCGCGCGTCAGCCGGCCGGGGATCGCACCCGAAGGTCCGGGTTGAACGCTGTGTGAGGGTCCGTTATTAGTATCAGCCTTTTAGAAAATGTCCATAATGCAGCGTCTGGTCCACAATGTGGGATTTTATCCTGCTGATCTGCATGTTCTCCCGGATCAGATATCGATACATCCCGGCGCCGGTAATATCGCCGATAAACAGCACGCCGACGAGCCGTTCACCATCAGGGCTGAACACCACCTTACGATAGGTTGATCCGGCGGCACTGACGTGCACTTCATAATCACTCCCTTTGGTATGAACCGTGCCCATCGAGACAAAAGGCTCGTCAGCCACCTGTGTAGCATTCATGATCCCGAATGTGCCTGCATAGGCGGTCTTTGCGCCTGCCATGTTATTGCCGGCGCATCTGCCCATCTCGACCGCGTTCGTCCAGAGTGCGGTCATGATCCTGTTTCCCGTCACCGGATCGAATGTTACCGCCACATCGCCGGCGGCAAAGGTATGCGGATCATTACAGGTCGTATATCTGTCCACAACGATGCCCTTGTCTATCGCTATTGCGCTTCGGGACAGGAACTTGATATTCGGCCTCACCCCTTTTCCTATGCATACCATCTGGCAAGGCATCTCCGACCCGTCGTCAAGGGAAACTCCGGTAACGCCGCTCTTATCTGAAATAATGCTTTTGGCACTGCGGCCGGTCATTATCTTCAGTCCTGCTTTATCGAGGGCATGACGGATCAATCCGGCATCCTTGGGTTCCATAAGCTGAGAAAGGACCTCGGGAGAGAAAACCACCAGCGTGACCTTGACTCCCAGTTCCAGAAGGGCGAAAGCGGCCTTGAGATTGAGCAATCCTCCTCCCAGCATTACCGCATGGTCCGTGCTTTCCGCCCTCTTTGCCATGGCCCTGGCATCGCTCAATTTCCGCAGGGCAAAAACGCCGTTTGCATCCGTTCCCTTTATCTCCGGGGGAATATAGGGACTGCTGCCGGTCGCAAAAAGAAGCTTGTCATAAGATACCTGGCCCTTGCCGATGATGCTCACCGACCTCCGCGAGGTGTCCACTGAATCGACTCTTGCTCCCGTGCGGACCTCGATGCCTGCGCCCGTATAGGGTCCATGACCCGATAGCCCTATGCCCTCCGCCTTCTTTTTGCCGGTCACGACATAGGGTATCATGGGCCGGAAATACGGCATATCCGGCTCTTCCGACAAGACCGAGATAGTGCCTTTCGGGTCCTTCTCCCTTATAGCCTGGGCCGCTGCCATCCCTGCAGCGCTGCCGCCTATGATCAGGTAATCCGCATAGTCGCTTTTCATAGTACTCCCCTTCGTAGTGTCAATGTTTTCCGGCAGTGACGCAGAGACGCAGGGAATTCATTCTTCCAGAATTAATACCTTTACGGTCTCGCCCCATGTTCCGCTCTCTCCGCGCCTCAGCGCCTCCGCGCGAGTGCCAGGAGTGGTCAAGTTTTGTTTCGACGTTACTCCGCGCGCATTTTGGAAGCAGCGTCTTTTCTGACATCTTTGGAGAATGACTCAACGGTCCGGTAAACCAGCGCCTTGGTTGGACATGAACTGACGCAGGCCGGGGTCTCCCTGTCCGGACACCGGTCGCACCGGTATGACTTGTGCGTCTCCATGTGACGGCCGATGACCCCGTACGGGCAGACCATGACGCAGGTCCAGCATCCTATGCATTTATCGGTGTCCGTGAGAACGACCCCTTCCTTGTTTCGGCTGATCGCCCCGCTTATGCAGGCATGCATGCAGGGCGCGTCCTCGCATTGACGGCATACGATCGGCACGTTTATATCGGGAGCCACCCACTCTACATAGAGTCTGGGTTTGGAGACAGGTTTCTCCATCAACGCGCCATACAGGTTCTTGCTTTTGGAATGCTCAACCGCGCAGGAGATCTCGCATGTTTTGCATGCGGTACATTTGCTGGTATTGACAAATATCTCTTTTGGCTCATGCATGGCATACTCCTTTGTTAAGGTTTTAATAAAATCTTGTTTCCCGCAGAGACGCAGGGTCGCAGGGAAGTCTTAAATTAACACCGCAGTTTATCCTGCGTTTCATTAAACCTTCTCCTCATTTTCCGCTCTCCCTGCGCCTCAGCGCCTCCGCGCGAGTTAAATTCCCAGGCCTCTCCGGCGATCATCGATCGCAACCAAAAGTTTATCAGCCGCCGACAAAGGATCCAGGTCAACAATGAAATGCCCGCCGGTAAGTCCCTTCACCTTGTCAGTCAGGATCTCAGTGACCGCCGGGCTTCCGAGAACGGGCAGCATGACCCCGACATGGGTGGGCAGTCCGGCGGCAACGGCATAGACGCCGATGGATACGGCTTTTTCGGATACCGCCTCAGCTGCGGACGCGACAACGGGCAGTTTGTCGGTATCCACGCCCAGGTAATTGGCAAGGGCAACCACGATCGCCACGGCGCGCGAGTTGTCAACGCAGGACCCCAGATGCAGGACAGGAGGAAGCGGGCCGCCCAGTCCGTTTGCATGGCCTACGGCGGTAAGAACAGCCTTCAGTCCACTACCGCACAACCGGTCGGTATTGGCCGGGTCCATGAAACCGTGTCTCATTAACGCGCCTGCCCCGCATCCGGTTGCCACGACAAGAACGTTTTCCTTGAGCAGTTTCTCTGCCATGATCTTGAAGTTCCTGTCCTGCGGCACCTTGACGTTATTGCAACCGGCAAACAGGCATACTCCCCGGATGTTGCCGTTCTTGATATTATCGACGAGCGGCTTCAACGGGTCTTTGGCATCGACCTTTGCAAGCGCCGCGACGATCGATTCCGTCGAGAAGCCTGCCACGACAGTGCTTTCGACGTTCGGGATGTCCACCGGCTTGCCTTTTCTTTTTTTGAAGCCTTCAACGGCAGATCTCACGACCTCTTTGGCCTTTTCCGCGGCAGCCTCTTCCGTAAATTCGATGTGCTCGGCGCCGGTGATCTTGCAAAGGTCCATGGTCGTGATGACTTTCGAGCCCATGCATTCCGCAACGGTCACGAGAGAAGGCATGATGCATTGATAGTCGACCACGATCGCATCGACGGCACCGGTCAGAAGGGCCATCTCCTGACTTACGGAATGCGTGCAGGCAGGAATGGCATGCCGTTCCATGAGTTCATTTCCCGTGCAGCATATGCCCACGACATTTACACCTGTGGCCCCGGCAGCAACAGCTTCCTGCTTCATACTGTCGGCTACCTTCACGATCATCTCGGAAAGCACCGGGTTATGACCGTGGGCGGCGATATTGACCATGTCCGCTTTCAGCGTTCCCATATTGGCCTTTGATACTACGGGCGTGGGCGTTCCGAACAGTATGTCCGCAAGGTCGGTGCCCATATAGCATCCGGCCAGGTCCGCGACTCCGCACCTGATGCCGGCGAGAAGTAAATTCACCGCGTCGGAATCCACCCCATACAGTGTACGATGCATGATCTCCGAAACCTCAGAGTCTATGCCCTTCGGCACGGCCCCTATCGCGGAGAGGGCCTTTACGCGGCCCGCGGTCACCACGGATGCCGCCCAGAGCACCGGGGTATCCTTCTCGCCAAAGTCAGCCAGGGCGGCAGTTGCCACATCTTTTGCGATCTCCATGTCCTTCCTTCCATCAACAGAAAGGCCGAGACGGGTTGCAACTGCCTTCAGCTTTGCAGGGTCCGTTATTTTGTAATCAGGCGCCTTGCCCTTGACCATCTTCATCATGGTGTGCGCAAGGTGTTTGGCGTGCCCGGAGTGGGCGGCTGTGCCCGCGGCAATTGCCCTGTCGAGCCACCGGGCAACCATAACATCGGCAGTACAGCCGCATATGCCCGTTTTCGGCTCCTCCCCGAAAGGATTAATCCTGCACGGCCCCTGGAGGCAATTTCGGCAGCAAAGCCCCGTATCGCCAAAGCCGCATTGCGGGGTCATGGCCGCGTACCTGTCCCATACCGTTTTGATACCCTTGTCCTCCGCTTTCGCGATCATCTGCTGAACAGCAGGATCAAGGCTCTTGCTCTCAAATGACTTGTCAGCTGACATAATGACCTCCTTTTTGTTTTTTAGACATATTTGGCATTTACAAAGCGACTTCCAAAGCAAAAAAATGAATAGAGCACCGTAAGAACCAACGTCGCAAAAGTTGCCCTTATCTTGGTCCGGCCCGGCTACGAAGCGAAATGCTTCGTTAAGTGAAATAAAATCTTAGTAATATTTCACCAATACAATGCTGGAGCCAACGTTCGTCCCCGTTGCGGTTATGCTGTTGCCGAAGTTAAATGTGCCGGTTCCGGTGATACCTCCTGCAGCATACACTGAGCCGTCTGATGCCGCGAATACACTATTAAAGTCTGAGTCATCACTCCCTGCAGTCATGGTTTGGGCCCACTGCGCCGCGCCGGAGCTGCTGTATTTCACCAGGACAATGTTTTCGCCACTTGACGACCCTGCGGCAGTTACGCCGTTGCCGAGGCCATAGGTTCCGGTTCCAATAATACCTCCCGCTGCATATACCGAGTCGTCTGGTGCCGCGGACAGGCTATAAAAGGTTGATCTATCACTCCCCGCGATCATAGTTCGGGCCCACTGCGCCACGCCGGAGCTGCTGTATTTCACCAGGACAATGTTAGCGTCAGTGTATGTCCCCGCGGAGGTTACGCTGTTGCCGAAGTCATAAGTGCCAGTTCCAATAACACCTCCCGCTGCGTATACTGAGCCGTCTGCTGTCGCGGACACGCTATGAAAGAATGATACATCACTCCCCGCGGTCATAGTTCGAGCCCACTGCGCCACGCCGGAGCTGCTGTATTTCACCAGGACAATGTTAGCGCCAGTGTATGTCCCCGCGGAGGTTACACCGTTGCCGAAGTCATAAGTGCCAGTTCCAATAACACCTCCCGCTGCGTATACTGAGCCGTCTGCTGTCGCGGACACGCTATGAAAGAATGATACATCACTCCCCGCAATCATAGTTCGAGCCCACTGCGCCTCACCGGAACTGTTGTATTTCACCAGCAAGACGTTATCATAACTGGCCACCCCTGCGGCGGTTACGCTGTTACCAAAATCATAGGTGCCGGTTCCGGCGATCCGTCCCGCAGCATATACCGAGCCGTCTGCTGCCACGGATACGCTATTAAGTTCTGATTCATCACTCCCCGCAGTCATGGTACGGGCCCACTGCACTACGCCGGAGCTGCTGTATTTCACCAGGACAGTGTTAGCGCCAGTGTAGGTCCCCGCGGAGGTTACACTGTTTCCAAAGTCGTAGGTTTCTGTTCCGGTGATCCGTCCTGCAGCATATACCGAGCCGTCTGCTGCCACGGATACGCTGTAAAATTCTGAATAATCACCCCCCGCGGTCACGGTCCGTGCCCACTGCGCTACGCCGGAGCTGGTGTATTTCACCAGGACAGTGTTAGCGCCAGTGTATGTCCCCCCGGAGGTTACACTGTTGCCGAAATCATAGGCGCCGGCTCCAGATATATATCCCGCGGCATACACCGAGCCGTCCGATGCCATGGCTACGCTATTGAAGTATGAGTCACTGCCCGCAGTCACGGTCCGGGCCCACTGCGGCGGTAATGCTCCGGCCCTTACGGTCACTAAGTAGTTCTGAGTTGATCCATCGGCTGCAGTTACCGTATAAATCACCGGACTTGTGAAATCACTTGAAGTAACTCCGCTCGTTTGAATAGTGCCTCCAACCGTCACAGATCTGCCCGTTGTTGTAAAATTCGCCACGAGCCCGGCGACATTCGTGCCGGAGGGTACATTCACTAATATAGTATTTGCGGATTGACCTATCGATCCTGTCGCCGCCGGACTTGTGAACGAGAATGCGGTAATGGATTTTTCGCTTGAAAGAGGCGCGCTGCCGCCGCCCCCTCCGCCACAGGATATAAGATTTATGGCAAAAATAATCCCGGAAAGACCTAGAACTATCTCCGCAAATATGTTCCGTTTCATAACTGCCTCCTTTGACAGGGAACGTTCAAATCCAATAAGAAAAGGCCGAAAATACCAACGGTTCTCCTTTCGGCAGCTAAACCATCTCATACCTGTAAGACCCGCAGCACAACAGACCTCCTCTCGAAAGTTTGGCTTATCAAAAATTACTTAAATACAAGCATCAATATAAAGAATTGTCAATATTTTAAATCATGCATTAACTTCTACGGGATGTTGTTTCTATCTGTGCTCTCTGAGCTTTTCTTGTTTTAATAAAGTCGAAGAATAAATGTTGCGTCAGGAAGATTGAACGCGACTGGCCCACTCTATACCTCTTCAGCATGCAGCCACTCCACTGCGGTCTTTCGGTCGTAAAACGGTTGTGACTGGATACCGGCATACTCAAGCAACATGCCCAGTTGCCGCGCTCTGCCGTAACGAACGGTTTGTGCCACTACTATCGCTATACGGGACCCCAGCTTCTTTCTCCCTCCGCTGAGAATCGATGAAATCTGTTCAATCACTTCAAGGGGCGGGATCTCCTCCGAATCCGTCACGTTTATCAGCACAAGCGAATTGGAAGGAAGGTGCTCATCTTCAATCATCAGGCGAAATCCAGTAGCAGCTCGTCGATCGAAAAATGAACAGCCACTAGTATCTCTACGATGTCACCGTCAATGCGATGCAGAATTCCCATGCCTTACCCTTTCAGAATAACGTCGCCAGGTTTCCGTCTGTCAACAGAGGACCTTCAGTGCCGACCTCACCTTTTCTTTTCCTCGACCAGAACACGATAGGATCTCAAATGATGGACGACGAAACCTCCAAACGACCGGTGCGGTGTCATCGCTGATTCCGCCACTGCCAGCTGCGCCTCAAAGTATTTACCGCCCTTGCCAAAGAAGGTGACCTTCGCCGGTGTGGTCTCAAGCGTTTCGACGCCGATCATCACTTTTTTGTTCATCCGGTCCGCGTAATCGAGCTCGTTCTGTGCGTGCGACACGATCCCGTCAGGACCTTCGGCAGCGTTCCGGTAGTCCATGATCGCGACATAGTCGTATATGTCTTGAACGAACTCGTTCAGCTTCCGGCGCTGCCCTTTCCACTCGACGTCTTCGATGCCGTCGTACCAGAACGGCATCGCCGGCCCCACGAGCATACTCGATCCGGCCGCGGCCTTCATGCGCATGAATTCGGCGGAGAGCTCCAGATACTGCCTGCCGCGCACCGGGCGCCCGGTTGCCCAGTCGTCGAGAAGGTAGGGTTCTATGTCGATGTTGACGCCGTCGAATCGCGAGGACGCATCCGGCGTGCCTCTGTTGAAGTCGAGGACGGCTCCGAACATTCGTACGGCGGCGCGGTGCTTCTCCTGGAGGATGTACTCCTGGGTGCGGAGATACGCAGAGCCAAGAAGCGCAAATACCTTGAACCCTCGCGCGTGGGCGCTTGCGATGAGCTTCCGGTATTTCCCGGGCTCGTTCACCAGAATGTTCCGGCCGTTGAATTCGTCGGCATACAGATAGATCGTCGAGATATGCTGCTGATCGAGGAAGGTTTCTACTTCCCGCTGCGCCTCATCATTGTCGAGCATGAGGACGGCGTCTTCCTCCCAGATCCACACGGCGCGCGGTGCGGCGACGGCCGAGTGTCCCGGCGCCACAAACGCCAACCACAAAACGAGCATCGCGCTTGCGGCCCGAAAACAGGTCGTGAGGGTTCGGTTCATCCTGTCATTCACTCCTCGGGACGGCCCGGAGCCCCGATGTTAAGGGGCTGATGGGTTAGCAATATTGAATTCAGATTCAGCACGCTCGTTCCAGAGAACTACTCCATGCATCGTATCTTCATATGAGGTGGTGAAATCGAAGCTGAGCACGATAAGACCTACAGCGCCCGCTGAAACATCCAATGAAGAAACATGGTGACCGCGAGAAGCAGCATAAAAAGGCGCAACCACCGCTACGAGTGCGGCAACTGCAATACCCAGCCGAACTAAACCATTGCGCGTTTCACCGAGATACAGTTGCCCGAATCCCGGTATAAGAGATCGAAACGCTGCAGTTTCTTTTGATTTCCACGGAACTGTCTTTGCTTCTGCGGCAAATGCCGCCAATGATGAGTTCGGTTGATCTTTGATGAGTTCGTTAAATGCTTCATCCGGTGAGGAACGCGGCAGTCCTTGAGCGCCCACGCTTCGATACGCCCAGCCCAGCCGATACAGTGTGAGGGGCCGCAGTTTCGTTTGCGGATGCAGCTCAAGAAGTGTTTCCCAAATTTGAACCGCGCTGTCCGGCGCACGAAAGCGCAGATCTTCCAGATCCAACGATCCGGCCAAGCTCTGAAATCCAGGGAAGTCGGTGATGGCAGCAGCGGCCTCAGCCAGATATTTTCCGGTGCTTCGTTCAGGGGACAAGAACCTGTATCGATAAAAACCTTCTGCCTGCAGAAAAAGACTGCGTTCGGACGGCTCCGGCTTGTATTCATCAACCGTTTTTTCGGTGCGTTGAAGCTGCTGCTGGGCCTTGGAAAACGTCTGGTCATCTTGACGAATCAGGACCGAGCTTGCAGAGCATGCATTCAGCAAACCACCGATCAGCATCACCATGACGTATTTTGGAGCATACGGAAATTTGTTCATAGTCGCGATGACTCCATGTTTTTACGGATAAATGCGCGTGTGAAACGCGCGTCTCTTTCGCGTCGGTCTCGACCCGCTGGTTGTACTACTGGTTCCCTTTTTTGTGATGTTTCATTTCTGACTTGATGAACTGTCCGAATTTACGGTCCTTTCTGCGCTTCTCACGGTAGGATAGCTCGTTGTACTCAGATTCTTTCATCAGTTTCAAATAGCTCTGGTATCTATCCGCAAGCACTGTGCCATTTTCAATTGCGGCCAGGAGTGCGCAGCCGACTTCCTGAGTATGGGTGCAATTGGCAAAACGGCAGGTTTTTGAAAGGCTCCAAATATCTGAGAAGCTTTCCTCGAGCCCTGAGCTGACGCCGATATTCCCCAATTCCCTCATTCCGGGGGTGTCGATCACCATCGCCCCATGATCCAGGACGATCAGTTGGCGCTGCGCCGTCGTGTGTTTGCCCTTTCCGTCGCTTGCACGGACTGTGTTTGTCTCAAATAGATCGCGGCCTATAATATGGTTCAAGAGCGTTGTTTTGCCTACTCCGGAAGACCCAACCAGACAATATGTTTTACCCGGCTCCAGTAACTGTCGCACTTGATCCACTCCGAAGCCGGTTACGTTGCTGAGCGGGAGGACTTTGCAATCTATGTGAGCTTGACGAACCTCCGATATTCTTTGCTCCAGTTTCTCGGGGCTGACGAGGTCGCTTTTTGTCAGGAGCAGTATCGGTTCAATGTGACCTTCGTTTACCATCACGAGGTAGCGCTCCAGTCTGCGCAGATTGAAATCAAGATCACAGGCTTGCACGATCAGGGCGGAATCAATGTTGACCGCGATCATCTGGTAATCGATTTTTTTACCAGGGGTTTTTCTCCGCAAAAAAGATCTGCGCGGGAGAAGACCATGGATGATGGCAAAGGTATCGTCGTTGTGAAACTGGACCAGTGCCCAATCACCTACCGAAGGAAGATCAATGCTCGATTCAGCGGAGTAAATAAAACTTCCGGCTAATTCAGCGAGTACTTCGCTGTTATGATTTCTTACGAGGTAGCTGTCCCTGTGGACAGCGGTCACGCGAGCCACGTTGCAGTCAGGTCTCAGCGCCTCCGCTCTTTTGTCTTCAAACCACTGATCAAAGCCGAGAGTTCTATTTTCCATATTAAGTCAACATTAAGTCAACGAGCGGGTGGGACGCCTTTTTGCGCGTCGGCCTCGACCCGCGTGTTGGCACCATCGTGTCGGATATCGCTCTGCAAAAAAGCCGCTCATTCAGCGGCTGTTCTCAATACAATAGTGGAATACCGTCGTTCTAAAAGGAGGGATTATCTTTGTTGATTTCAATGCCATTATAGTGAAGTGTATTTGCTTGTCAAGAAGATTGAGGAGGCGGAACGGGGGTATTGCAGGGGCGATACACGCGGACCCACTTCCCGCAGGATACATATACTTTTTTCATTTGCAATGCCTTCCCGACTCTGTTAATCTTCGCACGTTATGAAGCAATTCCCGATCAATATCTTTCTCCCCGCGGCCGGACTCGGCGAGCGGCTCAGGCCGATCACGAACCACCTGCCCAAGCCGCTGCTGCCGATCCTCGGAAAGCCGCTGATAGAGATCATTCTCGAACGGATCGCGGCCGCCTGTTCCGGCATCATCGGCATCAACCTCCATTACAAGCCTGAACTGCTGCGCGACTGGGCTCGGGCGTCCCGCTATGCCGACCGCATCCGGTTCTTTCCGGAAGATCCGATCCTCGGCACCGGAGGCGCGCTCAAGAACGCCGAAGAGCTCCTTTCGGGCGGCCACTTCCTGGTGCACAACGCGGACATCCTTCTGGATATCGACTTTGAACGGCTGATCGATGCCCACCTTAGCTCGGGAAACATTGCCACGCTCGTGACGCATAACCATCCAAAGTTCAGCAACGTGGTCGTTGATGAAAATGGTCTTCTGGTCAATGTGGAGAATCCCGGGGACTCCCGGCCGGACCCGCTCACCATCGCAAAAAAAGTCGCCTACACCGGCATCGCCGTCTATTCCCCGGAAATATTAAAATTTCTTCCCGCAGGCGTATCCCACATGACCGTGGCCTGGATCGCGGCGGCGAAGGCGGGACATCGCGTTCAGACGCATGACGTTACGGGCGCTTATTGGAACGACATCGGCACCCCAGCCTCGTATGTCGCGAGCGTGCTCGATGCCCTGAGGGAAAACGGGGAAACAGTCCATGTGTCCCCGGCCGCCACGTGCGGGAAGATCGACATCGACGGCTACATCGTTATGGAATCGAGATGTGATGTCCGGGATGATGCGCGGCTCAGAAACTGCCTTGTGATGCCCGATGCGCTTGTCTCGGGCAAATACGAGAACCGAATAATCGGTCCCGACTATGCCGTTGAACTCAGGGAAGCGGAGGTGCAGCCATCGGTCCACGCCCGGGAGCAGAAAAGGGTGCCGCTTTCAGGACCGCTTTTTGCCCGGTATTTTGGAGTTGGGGTTTCCGCTGATCAATCTGCAATCCGAAATCCGCAATCCGAAATTGCGTCAGACGCGATCCTGATCGGCCTCGGCGGGTCGGACAGGCGCTACTTCCGCGTGCGCAACAACGGGAAAACGGCGGTGCTCATGGAGTGCAGACCCGACGACCCGGATTACGAGCGCCATCTCATCTATACCCGCTACTTCGAGGCCCATTCTGTGCCGGTGCCGGTCCTCATCGCGTCCGATGACGACGACAAGCGCGCCCTCTTCGAGGACCTCGGCGATACCAGCCTCTACTCCTACCTGAAACTTCCGCACGACGACGCGCAGGTCGAGGAAATCTACTGCAGCGTGCTCGACATCCTGGTTGCGCTCCACGGCCGGGCTACCGCGCATGTCCATGAATGCCCGCTGCTCCGCGACCGGATCTTTGATTTTGACTATCTGCGATGGGAAACGAGCTACTTTCATGACCGGTTCGTTCTTGGACTCCGCAAGGCGGCGTTGAACGATGACGGCTCGTTGAAGGAAGAGTTCAACCATCTCGCGCAGAAGGTGGATGCCTTTCCCAAGGGAGTGATCCACCGCGACTTCCAGTGTCAGAACATCATGATCACTCCCGGGGGTATTCCGCGTGTCATCGATTTTCAGGGCGCGAGAATGGCGCCTGCTGCGTACGATGTCGCCTCGATCCTGTGGGACCCGTACTTCCGGATCGAGAACGGCACCCGCGAGCGGCTGCTCGATTATTATGTCAGTGAGATGAAGCGGGATTCAGCGGGCTTTCATGAAGCATCATTCAGAGAGAGCATCATCCCCTGCCGCCTTCAGCGCCATATGCAGGCGCTCGGCGCGTACGGCTTTCTCTCTGTCGTGAAAGGGAAAAAGCATTTCCTCAAGCACGTACCCGAGGCGCTCAGGATGCTGAAGGAAGAAACGGCATCTATGAAGAGCGAATATCCTGAACTTTACAAACTCGTGGACGGCCTGTCATAAATAAACTTACAACGCGCCCTTCGCTTTCAACGCCTTCTCAACCGCCGCGATCTGCTCATTATGCAGTTTGCAGTCCTCTTCATATTCGGCCGCCATATTCTGTGCCTTCTCGGCGCCGATATGCACCGAGGTCTTGCCGAACGTGAACGAGTGCAGGTCCTCGATATCGCAGAGGCTGTCTTTCAACCGGTTGAGCTCTGTCTTGAGCTCATCGACCGACATGTCTTCTAATTTTTTTGCCATAAGAACTCCACCTCAAAGAAGTATTTTTTACCGCTGAGACACAGAGAACGCAGAGAGAATCCTTGTTATTCAAAGTGCATTTCTCCGCGTCTCCGCGTCTCTGTGGTAGATTACGACTTTTTTACGGGTTCATCAAGCTTTCAAGATAATCCAGCGCCTCTCGCCGGTCCTTGAGCATACCCTCGGCCTGGCGCTCTTTGATCTCTTCAAGTACCACACGGAACTTCGGCCCCGGTTTCAGGCCGCGATCGATCAGGTCCTGCCCGGATACCAGCGGCTTCGCCTCGACCTTCAGGAACTTCATGTAATAATATTCCAGCACCGCAGCCATGGGTCCTGTCGTGTCCGTGAACTGCTCCTTCGGCATGATCTCGCGGGTCGCGCGGGCATCCGCCTGCGCAAGGATGAGGCTTTCCGGCAGGGCATCACCGACGTCCCGGCAATAGCGGTACATCGCGTTCTTGCTCGGCCCTCCGGGAGCGGACAGATTGAACAACCGCATGTGCTGTTTGATGACGCGGGTGATTGCTTTCTCCGTGTCATTCGAAAGTTTGAACCGCCTGCACAAAGATGCCGCCTTTTCAGCGCCAAGGCTGTCATGTCCGTGGAAACGAACATGTCCGTCTGCATTGCTGAACGTCTCGGGCTTCGCGTTATCGTGAATCAGACAGGCGAATCTGAGCGCCGCCTTTCTCGGCACGAGATGCTCAAGGCGCTCCTCAAGATGCGCACGTATCGTCTTGTCGTGATCAGGCGATATCCCCGGCAGATCGTCAAGCACGTTGTCTATATATCCGGCCGTCTTGATCGAATGGGTCAGGACATCGTGGACGTGATACCTTCCCGGCGCGAACGCGCGGAGCGGTTCGAGCTCGGGGAAAAGCGGTGACAGAAGGCCGAGTGAATCCATGAGCATGAGGTGCTTTTCGGCGTTCCGCTCTGAGAGGATCAAAAAAATCTCGTCCCGCACGCGCTCGGGGGAGGGCCTGGTTATGAGCCTTGAATGTTGCCGGATCTGACCGACAGTCCCTTCTTCGATCGCAAACCCGAGCGTGGCCGCAAATCGTATTGCGCGCAGAAGCCGGAGCGGGTCTTCTTCCAGTACACCCGGCCTCGTCACCCGGACAAGCCTGTTCTTGACGTCTTCCCGGCCATGCAAGGGATCGATCAATCCATCGAGAGACGCAGTGGTGATGAAAACCCTCAGATCAAGCGCCATCGCGTTCATGGTAAAGTCCCGACGCGCAAGATCTGCGTAGAGATCAGGTCCTTCGAAGTTCGTAAAATCAAACTGAATGATATCAGAATCCGTATGTTTGACGATGCGGGTGATCTTCCGCTCTTCATCGAGAAAAAAGAAACTTCCGCCTATGGTATCGGCAAACCTCCGTGCCACGTCCTCCGAGCCGGAGGCTGTCAGGAGGTCGATGTCCTTGATATCCTGCCTGCCGATCAGCAGGTCGCGAACTGATCCGCCGACGAGGTAGATCTTGTGCGGGGTGAGGGAGGGAAGTTTGGAAAGATATGTCCCGAAAGGAGAATTCATCGCTGATGATATAGGGTCCTGCAATCGAACCACAGGGCAAACAGTGGAACCCCTTTTATTGAAACGGGAAGTCATTTTCCCGCAATGGCCTGTGAAAGATAGGCGGCCACTTAGGGATTCCGCAGAGTTCGCGGAGAAAAGCTAAAAAATGTTCCGGGTTAAAACAAGACTTAGGGGTTTTGATTTTAGCTCTGCGTCCTCGGCATGCTCTGCGAGAGACGCCCTTATAGTTCAGGCTTGACCGGGTTCGTTACACTTGATGACAGCACCGACCGTCACTCGTTCATTTCCTTCTCCGTAACGTGCTCACCCGTGATCTTCCTGGTCTTCGTCAGCCGTTTTCGCCGCTCTTCCCGGCTCACATACCAGTCCTCGATGAGCGTCTCGACCAGACCGATCAAGAGCTCCGCCTCGCCGGGATCGGTATCGAGGATCTCCGCGCCTTCGCTCTCCATATGGGCGCCGATCATTCCGCTCTTCCTGATCGACTCGATGGTCTCCCAGGTAAGAGGGTCCGCAGTGCCCTTGATCTGCCGGAACTCATCGCCCAGGCTGCCGGGCTGCACCTGCCAGTAGTCCCGTAACATCGACGAAAGACAGCGTCGCGCCATGGCAGCGGCGACCTTGGAACTCAGTTCGAGGGTGAGACAGGCCTCCTGGTAGTCCTGAAGAATGTCCTGGGGAATGGTTATCGGGAATGAGCGGGCGCGGGAAGGCGGGACAAGGGCCCAGGTCTTGATGTGCTTTCCCGTGTAGGTACGCTTTCCACTGACCTCCAGATGGTGCAGCGAGGTGATCAGGGAAAACTTACGGCACTCGGGATTGGGACATACCACAAACTTGCTCACCAGCCGGCGCGGACCATCCGCGTTCGGCAGGGTGAGATCGGCAAAGGACACACGCCGGTCTTCGTCGCTCACGGTCAGTTCCCTGCTGCAGTTTGGACAGTACCAGAGATATTCACTCATGTTGCCCTCCATAGCGCGGCCTTTGGCCGCAGCCAATGCAAAATGCAAATGGTAAATTTCAAATTGCAAAATTGAGGTATGACCTTAGTCTGCAGTGTCTTTTCTCTCATTTTGACTTTTGCATTTTGCACTCTGCATTTTGCAATTACGTTTCAAACATTCACGCGAACAGGTCAAGTTCTAAAGAGAAATAACATAATACGCGGACAACTATCACGCCAGCAGTTCCTGCAGCTGTCTCTCGTCCCACTCCTTCGTGACGACCACCTCGCCGATCTTCTTCGGGAGAACAAACTTCGCCTTCCCGCCTTCCGCCTTCTTATCACCCTGCATCGTGACCATAAGCCCGCGCGCCGCCGGCTTGCGGCTGAGGGCCGAGAGGTCCGCCGGCAGACCGTAGGACCTGATAAGCATCTCCACCCTCTCGGGCACCGAGCTGTCGCACAAACCTGTCTTGTGTGCGAGACGCGAGGCGTATACCATGCCGATGGCAACGGCATGGCCATGGCGCATGGTGTAGTTTTCGGCGGTCTCGATCGCGTGGCCGACCGTGTGGCCGTAGTTCAGGATCGCGCGGAGGCCGCCCTCCCGCTCGTCCCTGCTCACCACCTCGGCCTTTATCTCACAGGAGCGCCGAATGACATGCTCAAGCGCGTCGGGATCGAGCGCAAGGATCTTTCCCCGGTTCTTGTCGAGGTATTCGAAAAAAGCCGCGTCCCGGATCACCCCGTACTTGATCACCTCTGCCATGCCCGAGAGGAACTCTTCCTTCGGCAGGGTCGCGAGCACGCTCAGATCCATCAAAACCTTCTTCGGCTGATGGAACGCGCCGATCATGTTCTTGCCCATGGGATGGTTCACGCCGGTCTTGCCGCCGACACTGCTGTCCACCATCGCGAGAAGTGTGGTCGGAACTTGTGCAAACGGCACGCCGCGCATGAACGTTGCGGCCGCGAAACCCGCGAGGTCGCCGATCACGCCGCCGCCCAGCGCCACGAGCGCGCACGTGCGGTCGAAAAAGTTGGTCAGGAGCGCGGTATAGATGGCATTGGCCCAGTCAAGGTTCTTGAACTGCTCGCCATCGGGGATCTCGATGGACATGACCATGAACCCTGCCGCCTTGAGGCTGTCCGTCGACGCGCCGGCCATAAAGTTTCTTGACCGTGGGGTTCGTGACGAGGGCCATCTTCCGGCCGAAGCCGAGACCCGTCAGACATTCCCCGGTTTTCTCCAGGCTCGTGCCGATGTCGATGTCGTAGCTCCGGTCGTCAAGTTTGACGTTAACAGTATGCATGCCTCATTCTCTCTTTGATCGCTTTGATGACGTCGACGACGGACTTTTCTGATGTGTCAATGCAGACATCGGCCTGGGCATAGAACTTCGCGCGGCTGTCGAGCAGTTCTTTGATCTTCGTCTTTGGATCTGCCGTCTGGAGCAGGGGCCGGTGGGTTTCGTGCTTGATGCGCTCATAGATCACTTCAGGGCTCGCGGTGAGGCAGACTACGCACCCGTTCTTTTTGAAGGCCTCACGGTTCGCGTCCCGGATCACCGCTCCACCGCCGGTGGAGACCACCTGCCCCTCGCCCGCCATGACCTGCTGGACGATCGCGGCCTCGACCTCGCGGAAGTAGGGTTCGCCGAATTTTGAGAAAAGGGATGTGATGGACAGGTTCTGGTCCGCTTCGATGAGCTTGTCTATGTCCACAAAGGTGTAACCCAGGTCCTTCGCAAGCTGTGTGCCCACGCTCGTCTTGCCCACGCCCATGAAACCCGTAAGAATGATATTTTTGAACATGATGAATGCCTTACCACAAAGACACGAAGACATAAGAAAAGCCACGCATCATTAGATGAACTTCTGACTCCTGTCTTCTGTTCTTCTACTTCTTCTGCTCTTCTTCCCTCTCCATCCGCGCCGCCAGATGCCTTTCATACCCGAGGAAGTTGCGCTTCATCTCGTCGATATTGTCGCCGCCGAACTTCTCGATCATGGCGGAGGCGATCTCGAAAGCCACCACGGCCTCGGCCACCACGCCTGCCGCCGGCACCGCACAGGTGTCGGATCGCTCGATGCTTGCTTTGTAGGGCTTCTTGCTTACCATGTCCACCGAGCGAAGCGGTTTATACAGCGTGGGGATGGGCTTCATGGCGGCACGAAGCGTGATGGTCTCGCCGTTGCTGATCCCGCCCTCTATGCCGCCCGCCATATTCGTCTTGCGGAAAAAACCTTCCTTTTTGTTCCAGAAGATCTCGTCGTGCACCTGGGAACCGGGCTTGTTCGCGGCGCCGAATCCCGCCCCGACCTCTACCCCCTTGATGGCCTGGATGCTCATGAGTGCGGCGGCGAGCCTGCCGTCGAGCTTCCGGTCCCAGTGCACGTGGCTGCCAAGCCCTGTCGGCGCACCGGCGACGAGCACTTCGAAGACGCCGCCGAGAGAATCTCCCGCCGCACGAGCTTCGTCTATTTTGCGCATCATCCGCTTTTCCGCCTCATGATCGATGCAGTGCAGTTCCGATGCCCCGGCCCTCTTTTTGATCTCATGAACTGACGTCTTCGGGACCTTGGCGTATACATTCCCGATGGAGAGCACGTGGCTCACGACCTCGATGTTGAACTCTTCGAGCAGCCTCTTTGCCACTGCGCCGACCGCAACCCGCATGGCCGTTTCTCGGGCGCTCGATCGCTCAAGGATGCTTCGGATATCCATACATCCGTACTTCAAGGCGCCTGCCAGGTCCGCGTGCCCCGGACGGGGACGCGTGACCGGGTCCGCCGAGTTCAGGAACATGGGATCCGGTGACATCTTGTCACGCCAGTTCTCCCAGTCCTTGTTGCGGATGATGAGCCCGATCGGACTGCCGATCGTCCTCCCCCAGCGGACGCCGGTGTAGATCTTGACCGTGTCCTTCTCGATCTTCATGCGGCCGCCGCGCCCGTATCCGCCCTGCCTCCTGGCAAGATCGCGGTCTATATCCGTCACCCGGATCAAGAGGCCCGAGGGCATGCCCTCGATGACCCCCATAAGAAGCTCGCCGTGCGATTCACCGGCAGTTATAAAACGTAACATTATACTTTTCCCTCCCTTGTACAAGGCATCCTGCCATGACCTCACAAACGGTTTTAAAGGCAAAAATACCCTAAAATCGCGCTCATCATAGCAAATTTGAAGTAGAAGTGCAATCAAAAGTATGGTACTATTCGGTGTCTTTTAAGGGGTTTTAACTGTTTTTGGGGGGTAAGAACCGCCTCCGACGAATACTTTTGTATCTAAAACAAACGGTAGAGTCCCGGATTATGAGATATCAAATACATCGTTCGACGGCACTATCCCTTATAAAAGGACCCCTATGATCGCCCTTCTGTGTTCCGTCCAGGCCGAAGCAGACCGTCTTCTCGCATCAATTGCCGTGATAAAGGGCACGACGCTCGGCTCCAAACAACTTATAGAAGGAACCCTCGGCCAACAGCGGATAATCCTGTGCATCGGCGGCATGGGCAAGGTCAATGCCGCCCATGCGGCAACGCTTATGCTCTTCCGGTTCGATCCCGAGGCTGTCATAGTCTTCGGTATCGGCGGCGCTTACCCATCGTCTGGCGCCGGGATCGGCGATCTCGCGGTCGCAAAGGAGGAGATCGCCGGCGATGAAGGCGTTCTGACCCGGGAGGGCTTCAGGGACGCGAGGTACATCGGTATCCCCCTTCTCAAGACAGCCGGGTCGGAGGTCTACTCGACTTACCCCGCATCAGAACCCCTGTTGCATAGCTCTTTGCAGTCCCTTAATGCTCATGGGAAATCGGGACAGGGCAAAATTCGCGTCGGGAGTTTCGTCACCCTGTCAACCTGCACCGGCACCACGGCACGCGCGAAGGAACTGGAAGAGCGCTACCATGCGCTCTGCGAGAACATGGAGGGGGCCGCGGTCGCGCAGGTGGCGTCACTGCATGGCGTTCCCTGGCTCGAGGTCCGCGGCATCTCGAATCTCGTGGAGGACCGTGATCTGAAGAAGTGGGACCTCCCGGGGGCCGCGGGGGCGGCACAGCAGGCGGTTCAACATATCGTGGAGGGCTGGAGCAAGTGAAATCTGTGCTCACCATCGGTTATTCGCCCTGCCCGAACGATACCTTCATCTTTTACGCGCTCGTTCACGGCAAGGTTCGTGTCCCGGGCTTTGAATTCCGCGAAAAGCTGGCGGATGTCGAATCCCTGAACAGGATGGCGCTGGAGAGCAGTCTCGACATAACGAAGATATCGTTCCATGCCCTGGGGCATCTGCGTGAACAGTACGCCTTGCTCCGTTCCGGCAGCGCGCTCGGCCGCGGCTGCGGTCCGCTTATCGTTGCGAAACCGGGGACCAGACTTGAGGACATTAAAAAAGGCCCTGTCGCCATCCCCGGCAAGCTTACCACGGCATCTCTTCTTCTCCGGCTTTATGATCCGTCAATCACCGATGTCCTTGTCATGCCCTTTGACCGGATCATGGATGCGGTTTTAAAGGGTGATGCGTCGGCAGGGCTCATTATCCACGAAAGCCGCTTCACGTATCCGCTTTACAAGCTCGAGAAACTGCTTGACCTCGGCGAGTGGTGGGAAAAACATTCCGGCCTCCCTATCCCGCTCGGCGGCATACTCGGGAAGAGATCGCTCGGCCGCGACGTCCTGCGCTCCGTTGAGGCCGGTATCCGCGAGAGCTTACAGTACGCCAACGGTCACCCGAACGAGGTCTTGGCCTATTGCAAACAGCACAGCCAGGAGATGGACGAGACGGTGATGAAGGGCCATATCGACCTGTATGTGAACGATTTCTCGCTCGACCTGGGACAGGACGGTCTTGCTTCGGTGCGCAGGCTCTTTGATGAGGCAGAGGCAAGCGGGATATTTCCCCGCTCCGACAGACCGCTCCTGGCCGAAGAATGATTTCCCCACTGTTCAGAAAACTCTTATGGTATAATCAGGTCTACGTTTGGCCTTTTCCATTCCCGTAAATTTTCTTTCAGGAGGCCCTATGTTCGCATGGATCTTTCTCGCAGTGCTCGGATTGGTTCTGATCTGGCTTGTTCTGATCTACAACGGTCTCGTATCGATCCGGAATGATGTGCAGAACGCGTGGAAGCAGATCGATGTGCAGCTCAAGCGCCGGCATGATCTGATCCCAAACCTTGTCTCGACGGTGAAAGGGGTAATGGAATTCGAGCAGGACACCCTCGAGAAGGTGATCTCGGCCAGGGCGAAGGCGGTTTCCGCGGGCACCCCCGCCTCCAAAGCCGAGTCTGAGAACATGCTCACCCAGGCACTGGGAAAACTTTTCGCTGTAATGGAAAACTATCCCGCGCTCAAAAGCAATCAGAACGTCATGCAGCTCCAGGAGGAGCTTACCTCCACCGAGAACCGGATCTCCTTCTCGCGCCAGCTCTACAACGACCTGGTAGCCAACTATCGTACAAAGCTTCAGGTATTCCCGAACAACGCCGTTTCGTCTCTCTTCAACTTCCAGACCGAGGAATATTTCGGGGCTGAGGAAGCGGATCGCGCGGTACCGGGAGTGAATCTGAGCCTGAGAGGAAAGTAAAAAAAGCAGAGGCCAGAAGTCAGAATGATGTCTTCTCCCGACTCCTGACTCTGACTCGACTCCTGACTACTGCTTCTCCTATGCCCCTTACCTTCATCGACATAGAGCGACAAAAGAACTGGCGTATCTGGGTGTTCTTCCTGGTCCTCATGCTTCTCTACCTCGTCCTTACCGCCCTTTTTGCGGCAACCTTCCTCCATGTCACCTGGTATGCTGAGACGCGCTTCTGGGTATTCGCCGGGGCGACGGCCCTGCTCGTGGCAGGGATACATTTCTGGTTCTCAGCCTTCGACACCGTCGGGACCGTGGTCCGCAGTCTTGATGGTCAGCAGCCGGACCCTCAGGACGATATTCATAAAATGCTCATGAATGTCATGCAAGAGGTCCACGTCGTGACGGGACAGAAACGAACAATGCAGTGCGTGGTCATCCCTACCCTTTCCATGAATGCCCTGGCAGTGGCGGACCTCAAGGGAGAGGCCGTCATCGGGATCACCGAAGGGCTGCTCTCGCGCCTCACCCGCCCGCAGCTCGAGGCCGTGATCGCCCATGAGGCCCATCACATCCTCTCGGGCGACTGCCTCGAAACCACTGTTGCGGCGAGTCTCTTCGGATCCTACTCCACCGCCATGGAAAAATTGACCAGCGCATCAAGAGGCCGGACGTTCGCATCTCCCGCGTTCCTCCTCGCCTGGATCCTGCTCCAGTTAAGCTCCCTGCTGAACATGTTCATATCGCGAGAACGGGAGTACCGCGCCGACGCCGCGTCCGTGCGCATGACCAGAAACCCGATCGCGCTTGCTGAAACGCTGCACCTCTTGTCACGAAGCTGGCGTGGGGCCGGGTTCATCGGCAGCGGTTTCGAGATGCTCTGCATCGTGAACCCTCAGGCAACTGCGTTGGACGAGCAGGAAGGCTTCTGGGCAGACCTCCTCTCGACCCATCCGCCGCTCAGGAAAAGGATGGATATCCTGCTCAAAATGGCGCGGGTGAGCCTCGCCGAGCTGGATGCGAAAACCACGAAGTCCGTCACAACGAATACGCAGGCACCCGCTGCCCCGCCGTACTACGCAATGAGCCCGGGGCAGCAGTGGCAGGGGCCGTTCACGTTGGTCGAACTTGCCGCGCTCCCGTGGCTCTCACCCCTCACCTGGTTCACCAAAGGCAAGGACCAGCCTGTAGAGCGAGCTTCAAAGGAGCCCTGTATCAACGATATCTTTCTGTCGCGGCTCTCCGGGCAGGAGCTCCCTCTCTCGAATTTCTCGTGCCCGTCCTGCAGTCAACCGCTGGTAACGGAATCATACGAAGGCACCTGGTTCTATCAGTGCCGCTTCTGTGCCGGGATCCTGGTGGATTCAGTCAAGATCCCGCGGATCATTGCGCGGACAGGAAGGGATCGGCCCTGTTCTGAGCGGATCAACTCGCTTGCAAAAACGGTTGTAAAAGAGAATCAGCTCCGGCAGCCGTTTCGGAAATACGGCATCGCCGGCAGATCCGCGATCCCGCTGCTTCCCTGTCCAAAGTGCCGCAATCCGATGTCGCGGGGATTTTACAGCCAGGGGCACCTGATCGAGGTCGACCGTTGCAGTTTCTGCGGCATCACATGGTTCGATCAGGACGAGCTCGAGATGCTGCAGTGCCTGATCGAGAACCGGATCGTACCCGACATCACAGGGACTGACCATGTCGGGCGATCAAATCTTTATGTCCTCGATTAAAAGGACCTTTTTATGATCACTATCAAGCTGTTCGCAATACTGAAGGACAAGGCGGGACGTGATGAACTGCGTATCAACTCATGTTCATCGACGGTATCGGAACTGCTGAAGGAAGTATCGGATGAATATCCAGTCTTGTCCGAGATCATCTCCAGCGGCAGGATCCTGACCTCGGTGAACCAGGAGTTCGTCAAGGGTGACGCCCCGGTCAAGGACGGGGATGAAGTGGCGCTCATGCCGCCCTTCTCCGGCGGCAGCCAGGCGCAGGGTCGTGTCTGCATCCAAACGGGGCCATTTTTTCTGGATAAAGAGATCGAACGGCTGAAGAAGGCCTCGTCATCAATCGGTGCCATCGTTACCTTCCTCGGAACAACGCGTGATATCTCGGGGGGGAAACCGGTGGCTAAGCTCGAGTTCGAACACTATCCCGGCATGGCAGAGAAAAAACTCGGTGAGATCAGAGCGCAGGCGATGAGAGATTACGGAGTGATCGAGGTGACGATCATTCACCGGACCGGCCTGTTGCCGATAGGAGAGAACATCGTACTGATCGCAGTAGCGGCTGGGCACCGTGATGAGGCGTTCAAGGCCTGCCGATTCTGTATCGATGAATTAAAGAGAATCACGCCGATCTGGAAAAAGGAAACAACGCTCGAAGGGGAAGTGTGGGTGGAGGGGCATCCGTGAGAGTCTTATGCGTTTGAAGAGTCTGAGGAGTCTAAAGAGAGACATCCCGGCTCGTTAGACTCTCATCTCGTCAGACTCGTTAGACTGTTGTTTTCTTCGGTTCTTTTTCCCCGTCCCTCAGGAAGACCACGCAGGTCGTACAGTCCTCTTCCTTTCGACACCGGGTGGTTTCCCAGCACGGTTTGCCCTTGTTCGTAAACGCTGTGCAAACCACGCGCCGTTCGTCAGGACAGTCCCTGATCTCCCAGCAGGGCGCGTAATCAAGGAGCTTCTTGATCCCCTCAATGCTGATCTTTCTTGAGTGGATCAGCTCGCGGATACAGCGCAGCCACTTGATGTCATTTTCCGTATAGAGCCGGTTTCTCCGCTCCCGCGTCGGGAGGATCAGCCCGTGTTTCTCGTAAAGGCGCAAAGTCTGTGCCGTGGTCCCGACCAGTTTTGCGGCCACGCCCATGGTATAGAGCGGTGCGTCCTTGTCTTTGAGTACATCCAGTTTATCGACTGCCGTATGCATTCATCTTCCTCCAGGTCCTACCGTGGTATAAGGATCGTCATCTTGTCCATGAGCAGCAGCACTCCCATGATGATCAGGATGACGCCGCTTGTTATCTTGATTGCCTTGAAATGTTTTTTCAGCTTGCTGAACGACGACAGGAATGCGCTGATGAGAACGGCCGAAAGGATAAAAGGGATCCCGAGGCCGAGCGAATAGAACACGAGCAACACTGTGCCGTTGCCAAGGGATTCACTCGTCATGGCCAGAGTCAGCACCGATCCCAGAAAGGGTCCGGTGCAGGGGGTCCAGCCGGCGCCGAAGATCATGCCGACGATGATCGTACCGATGAAGCCTGCAGGCCGCGTCTTAAGATGAAGTTTCGCCTCTCTTTGGAGAAAAGGAATGTCCACCACGTCCATGACAAAAATGCCCATGATGATGATGAGCACCCCGCCGACGATCCGGATGGTTTTCAAGTGCTGCGCAAGGAGACTGCCTGCCAGGCTGGCCGATGCCCCCAGGAGAACAAAGATAAGGGAGAACCCCCCGACAAAAGCGAGGGAATGAAGCAGGGTTATCCTCATGTTCTTTTTGCGCGAATCACGGCTCATCAGTTCGTCATAGTTGATGCCGGTGATGTATGAAACATATGAAGGTACAAGGGGAAGAATACAGGGCGACGCGAACGAGATAAGACCCATGGCGAGCGAGTATAGCAAAATATACAGTGTCAATCCATGTGAAAGGTCCATGAAGATCGATCTCCCTTGGGTGGAAGTTCATAATACCAAAGCCCAATAAACATATCAAGCAAAACTTTTGCTGTTTTCCAGTTTACTTGTTCTTATAATTATAAGCAGCATTACCCAATATTTTAACTTTAGTTTGACATTGTCCGCGTGGAGCCGTCCAATGGTTCGAAGCAGATACCCAGGCTGCTTGAAAATCCGCAGTCATGGCAGTTCTCCTCCCGTTCCACCGATTAAAATGGCATACATCCTGCGAACACTGAAACTCAACTTGCAGAGGCAGACGGTATCTTTGTGCTTAAAATACAAAAAACCGCCCTGCACCATCATAGGTACAGAGCGGTCGTTTAATACAAGCTCAGTGATGCCGGTTACATCAGATCTTCCACGTCAGTTCCCAGCGCACGAACTGGGCGTCGAACTGGTTTGTCGAATTATAAAAGTTGCCGGGCAGGAATTGTTCGACCAACACATAGCCATCAAGGGTCGGCGAGAACTTGCGGGACAGCTTCGCGGTGATGAGCTGTCCGCGGTTCTTGTTCGTTCCCGAGAACATGGGTGCGAACGGGCCTGAGGCGGCGCTGAAGGTCTTGTCCGCCTTTAGGTAATTGTAGGACAGCTCAAGCCCCGTTTCCTCGGTCGGTGCAAACTTGACCAGGGCGCGGTAAATGTTTATGTTCGTCCAATATGCGGGGATGCCGGTTTCCGTCAAGAGCGTAAGCGAGTACAGCTCACTGATCTGGGGATAGCGTGAAAACAGCGGGTCCCAACCCTCATTCTTGGTCGTCGACTGGTTATCACCTGACATCGTGATATATCCGAGGTCCCAACCGGGTTTCATGTTGATATTGTTATAGGTACGGCCGATATAGGCATATCCACCACCGCCTTCGCGCTTCGTTTTGTTCGAATCGTTGTACTCGCCCGACTGAAGCGCGTACTCGGCGCGGGCCTTCCAGCCTTCGCCAAACCCGACCACTGCACGAAGGCCGTAGGTGCCCAACCTCAGGGCCGGTTTCAATGCCGCGGTCGTCGTTGTAGGGGTCGCTTCTTCCTTCCAGATATAGTAGGGCTCAACAGTCACCTTGTCCGTGATCTTCCCGCGGCCGTAGACCACAACGGCCTTTTCATCGTACGAATTAAGAGCTCGTTTCTCAAAGCCGAACGTGGCTTGCTTATACATGCTGTAGGTTGGAAGGGCGCCGTCGTTCTCCTGCGAGAACAGATAAACGAAATCGACATTATACTGGTCGTTGATGGTTACGAGCGCCCTCGCCGCGTTGAAGTAGAAGGTCCGCGAACCGTCGAGCGGAGTTCCATCCATGATGAGAAATCCTTCGCCAAAGACACCGAGGAAATCCTGGCGACCGATCGTGAAATCGACGGGGATCCCGCCGGGTTTTTTTGCATATACATAGAGATTGTCGAAAAGAAACTCATCTCCGACCAGGCCAAGCTGGGCGGCGGTATTTGATGTATTGAAATACCTCGCCTCATTCGTGATCTTGGCAAAGATGCCATACTGCTTGTTGAGATCCACTTTGTCCCAAACCGATGACTTGAGACGCCAGAAGTTCTCGTCTTGACGCGAATAAGGATTTGCATTCGCGGCATCGGATTTGTTCATGTCGAACATGTTGTCCCATGTCTCCTGCCGCAGCCGGAAATAGAGGCCGTTGGTATTCGTGATCTCTGCATAGGCTGATGTAGCTAGCAAAACAAATGTCGCAAGAGCCAGAACTGCTTTTACAACTAACCTTTTCTTCATAGTGTCCCCCTTTTTTGTATGTCTCTCAGAAAAAATACGTTTATTGTTCCGCTGGTATTTTGAATAAGATACGGCCGAGGCGCAAAACAGGGCCACTCTAGCAAAAAAAAAAGAAATATCAAACCTGAATTCATATAAATTAATTAATGAGCCTATAAATATCATTTATCAAATTATGGTCCTCTTTGGTAAAAGCAACGCACACTTTCGGAGATCGACTTGGCTGGCTGCTCAAGATAGCAAACTTTTCCCCTGGGTCACGTCTGAGTCGGCCATCGAAATTCATAAAAGTTTTTCTATTGACAATAAACCTCAATTTCACTATGATTTCATATTTTAAACCCCACAACGATTGAAGCAGAAAGGAGGACATTCCCCATGTACCTTGATCTACCACTTCGCCACTTTATGGATAAGCTGGCCAGTAAATCTCCCGAGCCGGGAGGCGGCAGCGTCGCAGCCCTTACCGGTTCGCTCGGAGCAGCGCTCGTGAGCATGGTATCAAATCTCACTCTTGGGAAGGAAAAATACAAGGATGTTCAGCCGCAGATCGAACAGCTGCTGAGGGAATCGGAAAAACTGCGCTCGGAAATGCAGGACCTGATCCAGAAAGACACCGAGGCTTACGGAGCTTTATCGGGTGTATATAAGATGCCGAAGAACACCGATGAAGAAAAGGCCGCCCGCACCGTAAAGATGCAGGAAGCGCTCAAGACCGCGTGCAAGGTCCCGTTCGAGATCGGGCTCAAGTCACTCGAGGTGGCGAAACTTGCGCAGCGGGCGGCTGATATCGGGAATGTCGGCGCGGTGAGCGATGCCGGTGTTGCCGTGCTTCTCGCACAGGCCTGCGCGCAGAGCGCGGCACTGAACGTCAAGATCAACGTCAACAGCATCAAAGACGAGGCATACAACAAAGAGACCTGGACACGCATGCAGGATGTGCTCAAGCAGGTGGCGGCCCTTGAAAAGACCGTGATGGAAACGACATATAAGAAGATGGGATAAGAGAGACAAACACCAATAATCAATTTTAACGTATGAATATTGAGATCGAGCACTTGGATATTATTTGTGATTTGTGATTTTGTGATTTGTGATTTGTGATTTGTGATTTTGAATTTGATCAGCAAGGAGAACATTATGCCTGCAAAATTGTTAACAGGGAAAGAAGTGGCACAGAAAATGGATCTGGACATCCAGAAGGACGTTCAGGAGCTCAAGGCAAAAGGCGTGAACCCTGCGCTTCGGATCATGATCGTGGGCGAGGCGGAGGATTCGGTCTTTTACGCCAACAGCGCGAAAAAGATGGCTGAAAAGAACGGCATTGCCTGCCAGATCGAGCAGTTGTCCGGCACGATGAGCCAGGACGAGTTCGTGAATATCCTGAAACAACGGAACGCGGACAAGACCATTCACGGGATCATCGTAATGCGTCCGTTCCCGAAGCAGATCAGGGAAGACGTCGTAAAGCACATTCTAGCGCCGGAGAAGGATATCGACTGCTTCAATCCCGTGAACGCGGGCAAGATCATGGCCGGAGACATGACGGGTTTCCCGCCTGCCACGCCGCAGGCCGTGATGGAGATCCTCCGCTTTTATCAGGTCCCGATGAGCGGCAAGGAGGCCGTGGTCATCGGCCGCTCCATGGTGGTCGGAAAACCCATGGCCATGCTTCTTTTGGGAGAGAACGCGACCGTCACGGTCTGCCACTCCAGGACGCAGGACCTTCCGGGTGTATGCAGACGCGCCGATATCCTGATTGCGGCGATCGGCAAAGCGAAGATGATCTCCACGAACTACATCAAGCCGGGAGCCACGGTTATGGACGTGGGTATAAACCCGGAGGGTGACAAGTTTGTGGGTGATGTGGACACCGAACCGGCAAAAGACGTTGCCGGAGCAATCACCCCTGTTCCCGGGGGGGTCGGCACCGTGACCACCCGTGTACTGCTCAAGCATGTCGTCAAGGCGGCGAAACTACAGAATCCGTAACATTGGGTCAAGTTGCGGTGTTTCCGCAAAACTTAATCGGATCGACAAAAAAAACAAGCAGGTCGAAAAACGGCCTGCTTGTTGATAAATTGATACTTTTCCTGTAAGCAGATTAGATGTCTTACCGCAGCGCCCTAGTTGGTATCATACACAACAGGACCTTCTTTAAAAATCGTAATCCCGTTATGCAACTCCACAGCCGGGCCTTCCATTCTCAATCCTCCTGCTGCCGACCCGATCTCACTTAATTCTGGCGCAACTCCAAAAGCCGGTTCTGAATCAAATGCTACGGGACCAACGGCAAAGACCGTGATGCCGTTATCCAAATCAGCATAGATTTCTGCCGGATTCCCGCTTGTCCTATCATAGGTGTCCGCGCCGCTGGTAAATGCGGTAATTCCATTGTTTATTTCGCCCTTCATTTCCATCGCGTAAGCTGATCCCCAGGCAAGAACAAATGCCATTGTCGTTAATATCAATGCAATCTTTTTCATGGAAGTATCTCCTTTCATCAAATTCTTTTCATAGAGTCATCTTAATGAAAGTATATCACTCTTCCGGTTATTGTCAAGGAGTTGCGCAACTAGTGATAATTGCGTGATTTTTGGTTTCGGGGCAGTTCCGGACTGCGGAAAGAACAACGGAAAAAAATGGGCGGATTGAAGTCAGGTACTACCCAGGCAGGCAAATGGGCGATCACGCGTTCCCCGCGTTTGAGACAAAAAACACCCCGGAGGTTTGTCCCCCCGGGGTGTTTGTTTCGCTTACGTAATGTGCACCAGAGCGGTGCGTATGCCTTAGAACTTGTAGGTTAAGTAACCCTGGATACCGGTTGCGGCATCATCGGCTGTCTTTTCGACCGTCGCGGTCGACAGCAACTTCTTGTAGGCATCACCTGGCTTGAAGTAGGCGAGCTGCCAATTCCAGGTCAGGTTGTCATAAAGCTTCCAGTTCACATGAGCATCGACTTCCGTTCCGATTGCGCTGGAAGTCGACCCGTCAAAGGCGCTCGTGATCTTCTCAGTGGCCTGCAGGTACCATACATCAAGACCGATATTGAGGCTCTTGACAACATCCGCAGCAACGCCTGCGCTGATTGCCGTCGTATTGGAAAAACCGGTGTTTTTAGCGCCTGCGGCGGTCACCATCTTATATTCATACAGATAGGTGTAATGCGTGTCAATGTCCTGGAAGGTGATATAATTGTTTGATATCAGTGTCGCCACTCTTTGCACCGGACCCGCGGGCAGCCGTAAAGTTGATGGTAATCGGCTCCAGCGCCACATTGCCCTGGATCACGACCTGGTTGCCCTTGAACTTGGGTTCAGCTACGCCGCCATTCTTAACCTTACCTGTCTGCGCATCAACCTCAGCCTCAAGGTTCACCGGGCCCAATTTGCCTTTATAATTCAATCCGATATTGAACAGTTGCGCGCCCGCGAGGCTTCCAAACCCAGCCGCAGAACCACGAACATTCACTTCGGCAACATTAATACCGACCAAATTGTTTTCATCGAGCTTAAACACGTCGAGTAAGGCATAGGCATCGACATCATCGCTGGCTACGCTGGCGTTGCCTTCAGCGACCTTGATGTCGACCAAGGCGAAGGTATTGGGGCCGGTCACGTTCGCGACCACCCATGCATCGGAACCGAAGTACATCGAGCGGAGGAACCACTTGTTGCCGAGCGACAGGAGCTGATGACCTGCCGTCACGTTCAGCGGAAGGCCGGGAAGATTGAAGTTTATCCAAGCTTCGCGGACCTTGAGGAATGGGTTCTGTTCTGCATTACCACCACTGGTACCTCCTCCTGTTGCAGCTGACCCGCCGTTGGCCTGATAGTTTTCAAACCTGCCGAATGAGTCCCAGTAGTTTTCGATCGAGAGTTTTCCCCTTAGATCATCGCTGGCTTTTGCGTTTACTTCAAGCCTTATCTTCTCCTGGGTATCAACGGTCTTGCCGGATTGATCATTCTTGTCAATAGACAGGTTGTCGAAATTGCGGCTCCGTACACTCATCATACCGCTCACGCTGATGTCTGTGGCAAAAGCCATCGAACTGATGGCGACCATTGCCAGTACTACCAGTAATACGAGAATCTTCTTCATCGTTATCCTCCCTTAATAATTGATTTTGCTCCGGTCTGTGCCGGAATGATAATGGAATCCTCTAAAATATGCAAAGGTATAAACACTGCGAGACACGATGCTACTTGATGCGGGAAGCAATTTATTCTGAGATCATCCCTCCCTTCGTCTGAACTATTACTGTTGATTAACCAAAGCAGCAACGACTAAAGTCTGTAACTCGAACTGATGTTGATTATTCTATAGAAGTGGGACTTTGTTTAAATGATCCCGTAAGCATGATGCTGGCACACCCGGCACAGAGGGCATCCGGAAGACCGGGGCAATCTTGACATGGAAATTTGATGGTATTTATCATAGGTTCAGGAGAAATATAGCAAAGTCATATAATCAAGTCAAGCGTTTTTATCTGTATTTCCATCTTGACCTCACTGAATCTTACTTCTATAATAATTTTGTTATCAATACAGCATACTCAGCTCGCAGGAGGATTTCACATGAAAAGAGTGTTATTGGTATTCGCAACAATTGTAGCCGGCATCGTGATGAGTTTTTCAGTAAGCTTCGCATCAGGCTTCAGGCTGCCAGAGCAGGATTCAACAGCCCTGGGAATGGCAAGCGCGTTCGTGGGCCAGGCAGACAACCCGGCTGCGGTATGGTACAACCCGGCGGGTATCACCCAGCTCGACGGGACAATGGTCTCCGGAGGCGTTATCGGCATATACCCGGAATTGACCCATGAAAACACGAACGGCACAACGGATGTGTCCAAGCGCGACTTGTACCTCCCTGTCCACTTATACGCAACACATAAATTGAATGAGAATATCTTCTTCGGTTTCGGCATCAACAATCCATTCGGCCTATCCACGGACTGGCCGAAGACCAGTTCCACCCGGTACGTAGCCACGTTTTCCAGTATCGTCACCACAGAGTTTAACCCGAATATAGCGTATAAGTTTAACGATGACCTGTCGGCTGCGTTCGGCATAGCCTATCTGCATATCCGAGCCACCCTTGAAAAAATCACGCCTACTTCTCCCCTTACTGATGCAAACTTCAGACTCAGCGGAGATGCTGACGGATGGGGCGTAAACGCTGCGTTAACATATAAAGTATCTGATGCGGTGCATCTCGGCCTCTCTTACCGGAGCAGGATTAAGGAAAACGTGGAGGGGACCGCAGAAATCAATGGCACACCTCTGTCTGGAACCGGAAAAACATCGATCACACTTCCGGACCTGACGCAGTTCGGTGTATCATACCGCGCTTCGGACACACTGACATTAAATACCGACTTGGAATATACCATGTGGTCAACATACGATAAGCTGGAGATAGAATCTGATGTTCCGGCCTTCAATAAAACAGAAGAAAAACAATGGAAGAATACCTGGTGCCTCCGGATCGGCGGCCAGTATAAATTATCTGACCAGTGGAAGTTGCGCGCCGGCTATTTGTACGATCAGAATCCGGTCAAGGAAGAATACTTTGAAACACGCATTCCCGACTCCGACAGGCAGGGCATATCAATCGGCGCCGGTTATACCATCGGCAGCGTCACGATTGACGCCGCCTACATGTACCTCCAGTTTAATAAAAGGACAATTTCCAATAGCGTGATGGACGACGCGTCGGTAACACCCAAGGCCCCGGACGCCCTGAACGGAACTTACAGGTCCAGGGCCCAGCTCGCAGGAATCACGATCGGATATAAGTTTTAACGATTTTCGCCTCTCTTATGAATTGTCCGGTTCTGCCTTCCTGCTGCATCAGGCCAGGCAGGACCGGATTTGCCATATCATCTTTTCTTCCTGAACGTTTCCTCTTATTTCTCGAAGTCATCACATAAGCTGTCACCATAAATCTCTCTGGTTCGGGCGGTGAACAGACGCACATAACGACGGGCCGCACCGAACATTACCATCACACCCATTACTGCTCATTCCCGAGCAATCTAACTTATGCACACGGGGGGCGCGTCATATTGAGACGCCTGCGACTTTGACGTTGCCTTGATGAGATAAAGACGAAGTGTTGACACCCTGCCAAGCTTTGTGGTATTTTTAGCCCATGGCAATCGACAAGAATAAGACCATAAAAGAAGCACAGAAGCACGTTGCCAAGGGCCAGTTTGATAAGGCGATTGCAGAGTGGAAGAAGCTCCTCAAGGAAACGCCCGACGATCCTAATATTTACAATACCATAGGAGACCTATGTCTCAAGAAAGACTCCAAGGCAGATGCAGTCGAGGCTTATCACAAGGCCGCCAATCTTCTTGCCGCTGACGGGTTCACCTCCAAGGCCATCGCCCTCTTCAAAAAAGTTCTCAATATCGACGCCAAGAAAATGGATGCCCATCTCGCACTCGGCGACCTGAATGCAGAGAAGGGACTTACCAGCAACGCGCTCGAAAGCTACAAGATCGTTGCGGACCACTATACCCAGCAGAACCAAACAGCCAAGGCCCTCGACATCTACCAGAAGATGGCGGACCTGAACCCCTCCAATGTCGTATTCCAGATCAAGCTCGGCGACATGTATGCAAAAGAGAGCATGAAGGATAAATCGGCCAAGGCATACCTCGCGGCTGCTGACGTTTACCTGTCCAAAGACGCATTCAAAGATGCACGACACCTGTTCGAGAAGATCCTCGCGCTGGAACCGGGCAACAAGGAGGTCTATCACAAGGCCGGAATCGTTTACTTCAAAGAAGGCAAATTCGTTGAAGCCTGCAAGGCGTTAAAACCAGCCTTTGAGAACGATCCATCAAATAAGGAGCTTGTCGAGATTTATCTTGAGGCCCTGGACAAGGCGGGCAAGGATGTCGAGGCTGAACAGGTCATCCGGAAGCTCCTCGCCGAGAACCCGAACAATGCCGAACTTCGTGCAAAACTGTACAACCTGTATCTTGCGAAAAAGGACTTTGAAAAAGCCATTGTCGAGGCCGGGACCCTCGCTGACGGAAAAATCGAGAGCGGGAATACCGAAGAAGCTGAGGAGATCTACAAAGCCTTTGTGGCCAACAGTCCGTACTTTCCCCCCATCCGGCAAAAACTTGCCGAATTCTACATTTCCGTCAAACGGCCACTGGATGCAGCAGCGGAACTCATGCAGGCCTCCGAGTTGTTCATCACGGAAGGTGATGACCAGAGCGCCAGGGCCGTTCTATCGCAGGCGATCGAGATCGCGCCTGACCTGTCTGAGGCCAGAGAACGGCTCGCACAGATGCAGCCTGCCGCCGCGACTACACCTCCTTCGGAGCCGGAGTTCACAGCCGCAGAAGAACCAGTCCCGGTCTCACCCTCACCTGCTGTCGCCGAACCCGAGCCATTACCAGTCCTTGAAGCGCCGCCACCGGCTCCCACCCCGCCGCCCGACTCTCCGGTCGCAGATGCGCCTGTTTTGGAGAAAGAAGATCCTGCGATCGCCGAAGCGTTCACCGAAGCCGATGTGCTCATCAAATACGGCCTTGCCGACAAGGCGGTTGAACAGCTCGAGGTGCTGAGCAGTAACTTCCCCGAAAATCCGCGAATACATATCAAGCTCCGGGAACTCTACCGTGAACAGGGGAACATTGATAAAGCTGTGCAGCATGCCCTTGTCGCCGTCTCGCTCCACTCAAAATACGGCAGGGAAGACCAGGCAACGACCGTGCTGCAGGAGACTTTTGAAATGGCGCCCGATCATGCGGCGGTCCTCTCCAGGCTCGGAAGGGCCCCTGTTGCGCCGGAAGAACCTGTGCGAGAAGCACTCGAGGAAGTCCCCCAGCCGGAGATCACCCCGGTCGATATCGAGACCCCTCCCCTCTCGTCCGTGATAACTCCCCCGTCACTTGAAGAAACCTTGATAGAGACGGCATCGCTGGAGACTCCGGTCCCTTCGGGTGAAATTGAGTTTGAGGGGCTTGAATCGGAACTGCCCCCCCTGGAAGAGTTTTCGCCCGCGGAAACTGTCCCTGTTGCCGAACTGCCTGCGATTGAACAGCAGCCGGTTGAAGAAGAACCGCCCTTTGCCGAAGCGCCTTCTGTTGACGAACCGACTGCGATTGAACAGCAGCCGGTTGAAGAAGAACCGCCCTTTGCCGAAGCGCCTTCTGTTGACGAACCGACTGCGATTGAACAGCAGCCGGTTGAAGAAGAACCGCCCTTTGCCGAAGCGCCTTCTGTTGACGAACCGACTGCGATTGAACAGCAGCCGGTTGAAGAAGAACCGCCCTTTGCCGAAGCGCCTTCTGTTGACGAACCGACTGCGATTGAACAGCAGCCGGTTGAAGAAGAACCGCCCTTTGCCGAAGCGCCTTCTGTTGACGAACCGACTGCGATTGAACAGCAGCCGGTTGAAGAAGAACCGCCCTTTGCCGAAGCGCCTTCTGTTGACGAACCGACTGCGATTGAACAGCAGCCGGTTGAAGAAGAACCGCCCCTTGCCGAAGCGCCTTCCGTTGACGAACCGACTGCAGAGGAACAGCCGTTTATTGAAAAAGAGTTTGCGGACGAGCAGGAACAGACTGTGATTGCACCTGTGGAAGAAGAGGCAGCGCACAAACCAACCGACGAGGTTGATATCGGTGAGATATGGGCGGAAGCGGAGTTCTACTTTCAGCAGGGATTGTTCGACGAGGCAAAGAAGCATTACACTCAGATCATCGCCTTGACACCCGACAACCAGCGAGCGGGCGATCGGCTTGCCGAAATCTCTCGTGAAGAAAATGAAACACGGGAATTTGCCAAACTTACCGATGCGGTCGAAGGGCTGGAAGGCTATCTCCCGCCGGAGGCAACCGAGGGAGAGCTTGCAGCGAGCGCATCTGACGATGAGGCAGTCCGCGCTCTGATGCTGGAGATCCAGCAGCTCAAGCAGCAGTCGGCGCCCCCTCCCCCGCCGCCGAAAGAGAAAAAAATCGCTGTGCCGCCTCAGCAGATTGCGGCCGACGCAGCACTCAGCAATCCTGTCGAGCCTGCAAAAAAGAGCGATGAAGAAGACTTTTTTGACTTGGGCGCAGAGCTCCAGCGGGAGGCGGCCGCTGACCAGCAGGGGAAAGCAGCTTCCGAGGATTTCTTTGATCTTGCCGCAGAACTCAAAGACGAGCTGAGCAGCATTCCAATCCCCGCGCGGCGTGCGGTGCCCGAAGAGGAGCAAACACTCGACGATATCTTTGAAGAATTCAAAAAGGGAGTTGAGCAGCAATCGACAACGGAGGACGCGGATACACACTATAATCTCGGTGTGGCCTATAAAGAAATGGGCCTCCTGGATGATGCCATCGGGGAATTCATCATGACGCCCGAGGATGAGCCCAAGTTCGTCCAGAGTCGGTATATGCTCGGCTTGTGTTATATGGAGAAGGGAGAGTATCAGAACGCCATTGGCGAGATCCGGAACGCTCTGGATTATGCGGAGGCACTGGGGCTCGAAACCGAGAACCGTATTGAGATGCACTACGATCTCGGCCTTGCGTGTCAGTGCGCAGGTAACATCGACAGCGCAACCGATGAGTTCCAAAAGGTCGTCGACGAGGATCCCGGGTATAGGGATACTGCCGCGAAACTGAACGATATCCAGAAGGGAGACTTTATCTCGCTCGAGCAGCTCAAGGATGATATCGAGAAGGAAATATCCTCAAAGTTCCTCGAAGAAGGCGTGCGAATCGAACGTGAAGAAAAGACACGAAAAAACGAGCGCGTAGGGAAATAGAGTGCCTATATTTTAGGCTGCTGGTCGTTTTTTGTGCATGCCCGCCACTTTTTAAAAAACATAACAATTTGAAATATAATATGTTACGCTCTAGCATCAAAATTGCTTATTAATTAGACATTCGGGGGTTATTTCATGAAGAAGATAGAGGCGGTAATCAAACCGTTCAAACTTGACGAGGTCAAAGATGCGCTCAATGCAATCGGCGTTCAGGGCATCACGGTGACCGAGGTTAAGGGATTCGGCAGGCAAAAAGGTCATACGGAACTCTATCGCGGAGCGGAGTACGTCGTTGACTTCCTGCCCAAGGTGAAGCTCGAGATCATCGCTGCCGATAGTCTTGTTCCAAAGATCATCGAGACCATAGAAACCTCGGCAAAGACAGGTCGGATCGGCGACGGCAAGATCTTTGTCACGCCCGTGGAAGACGTTATCCGAATCCGCACGGGTGAGCGCGGGGAAGCGGCAATTTAGACAGAATACAGAAGTCAGAAGACGGAAGTCAGCTCGATATGCAACGACTTCTGGATTCTGGCTCCTGACTACTGAATTCTTGAGTTTAACTATAGGAGGAACCGATGAAACCCAAGGACGTACTGCAGATGGCAAAAGAGAGCAAGGCAATGATGGTTGATTTCAAGTTCATGGACTACCCCGGGCTGTGGCAGCATTTTTCCGTGCCCGTGGACGAACTGACCGAGGGCGTTTTTGAGGATGGGCTTGGCTTCGACGGATCCAGCATCCGCGGATGGCAGGCGATCCATACGAGCGACATGCTGGTTGTACCTGATCCGGCGACGGCGGTTATGGACCCGTTCACCAAATACCCCACGCTTTCGCTCATCTGCAACATTGTCGACCCCATCACCAAGGAGCGCTATTCCCGCGACCCGCGCCACATCGCACAGAAAGCGGAGGCGTATCTCAAGTCATCCGGCATTGGCGATACGGCATTCTTCGGCCCGGAGGCTGAGTTCTTCATCTTCGATGATATACGCTTCGACCAGAACTCCCATGAGGGTTATTACCACCTGGACAGCGTGGAAGGCATTTGGAACAGCGGCAAGGACGAAAAGCCGAACCTCGGTTATAAGCCGCGCCACAAGGAAGGCTACTTTCCCGTTCCGCCCGTCGACAGCCAGGAGGACATTCGCACCGAGATGGTAGCGGAGATGCAGAAGGTCGGCATCTACGTTGAACGGCAGCATCATGAGGTTGCCACCGCCGGTCAGGCGGAGATCGACATCCGCTTCAGCCCGCTCGTGAAGTGCGCGGACCAGCTTATGTACTTCAAGTACATCATCAAGAACGTGGCAAAACGGCACAACAAGACCGTGACCTTCATGCCAAAACCGCTCTTCGGCGACAACGGCTCGGGCATGCACACGCACCAGTCTATCTGGAAGGGCGGCAAACCCCTGTTCTCCGGCAATGAGTATGCGGGACTTTCCAAGCTCGCGCTTCACTACATCGGGGGCATTTTGAAACACGCCAAGGTGCTCGCGGCATTCACGAACCCGACCACGAATTCGTACAAGCGACTGACCCCTGGCTTCGAGGCTCCGGTGAACCTTGCCTACTCGAGCAGAAACCGCTCGGCATCCATTCGCATCCCCATGTATAGCGCAAACCCAAAGGCTAAACGCGCCGAGGTACGGTTCCCTGACCCTTCCTGCAATCCGTATCTCGCATTCGCGGCCATGCTGATGGCCGGTCTCGACGGTATTGAGAACAAGATCGATCCAGGCCAGCCCCTCGATAAGGACATCTACGATATGGCGCCGGAAGAACTGGCGAGCGTGCCGACAATGCCTGCATCACTCGAAGAGGCACTGGACAACCTTGAGGCGGACCACAACTTCCTCCTGAAGGGTGATGTATTCACCAAGGACGCGATCGAGATGTGGATCAACTACAAACGGACCAAGGAAGTGGACGCCCTCCGTTTGCGGCCCCATCCGTATGAGTTTTTCCTGTATTACGATATCTAAACACTTACTCCCCGACCAGGTGAGCGCACAACCGGGACCCGATCATGCATGGGTCCCGGTTTTTTTTAGCATCCAGAAGCCGCCCGTGGATTTCCCTTAAGGTAATTCAAAACCATTCGAGACCCCCTTTGTCAGATCATCCGCGTAAATCTCCGTCAAACAACGTCTTTATGAAATTTTAATGCTTTTTGCCGCACTTTTAGCGGTAATTTAACGCGCCTTGTGCTTATATTATTGCATGCAAAGGAGGAAAGCTCATGGACGTCCTTTTTATCGGCATCACGATCGCGCTTTTTGTTGCAAGCTGGTTTTTTATGAAACTCTTTGAACGGGTCTAGGAAGGAAGAAGGGAATGGAATTATTCTACTGGATTGGCGGCATTCTCGCTGCGGCGTTGTTGATCTATCTCCTGATAGCACTTCTTAAACCAGAGGCACTCTCATGACGGGCAACGATATTCTGCAAATAGTTATATTCTTTGGTGTCTTGCTGCTTCTCGCAAAACCGCTTGGAGTCTATATGGCGCGGGTTTACGAAGGACAACCTTCGGGACTGGACCGCGTGCTGGGACCTGTTGAACGGTTTTTCTACCGGATTTGCGGCATCAAGCCCGACGAGGAAATGAGATGGAAGAAGTACGCCGGCTCGATGCTTCTCTTCAGTGCAACGGGCTTCTTCTTCCTTTATCTTCTGCAACGCTTTCAGGGTATCTTGCCGCTCAATCCACAGAAGTTCGCCGGGGTCTCGCCAGATCTGTCGTTCAACACCGCCGTGAGCTTCATGACCAACACGAACTGGCAGAGCTACGGCGGCGAAACAACGATGAGCTACTTCACCCAGATGATCGGGCTTGGAGTGCAGAATTTCGTGTCTGCCGCGGCAGGTATGGCCGTGCTTGTCGCCCTGATACGCGGGTTCAAGAGACACTCTGTTGACACGATTGGTAATTTTTGGTTCGACCTTGCCCGCTCCACACTTTACATCCTGATGCCGCTCGCGCTGGTTTATTCTATCCTTCTCGCTTCTCAAGGGGTAGTACAGACCTTCAGCGAATATAAGGCGGTGCAGCTCAGCCAAACCATCACCTACGATAACCCAAAGCTCGATGCCCAGGGCAACCCGATCAAAGATGAAAAGGGCAACCTGGTGACCGAGAAAGCGGAGATGAAAGAGCAGGTCATACCGCTCGGACCGGCTGCTTCGCAGATCGCGATCAAACAACTCGGCACGAACGGCGGTGGATTCTTTAATGCAAATTCGGCCCATCCCTTTGAGAACCCGACTGCTTTTTCCAACTTTCTGGAAATGCTGGCGATCCTCCTGATACCCGCAGCGCTCTGCATCACCTTCGGCAAGATGGTGGGAGACATGCGCCAGGGATGGGCATTGCTCTCGGCGATGGTGATCGTTCTCCTTACGCTGATGGCTTTATGTACCTGGAGCGAGCAGGGCGGCAATCCTCGCTTTGCATCCATCGGCGTCGATCAGTCAGCGAGCGATTTGCAGCCCGGCGGCAATATGGAGGGAAAAGAAGCGCGTTTCGGGATCGTAAATTCCGCGATCTGGGCCACGACAACAACTGCGGCCTCGAACGGATCGGTCAATTCCATGCACGACTCTTTCACTCCCATGGGCGGCCTGTACCCGCTGGTACTGATCCAGTTGGGAGAGGTGATCTTCGGAGGCGTGGGCTCCGGTCTTTACGGCATGCTGATCATGGCAATTATCACGGTCTTCATAGCCGGCCTCATGGTCGGCCGCACGCCGGAGTATCTGGGAAAAAAGATCGAGATGTTCGAGATGAAGATGGCTTCGGTCGCCGTGCTCGTTGTCAATGCCCTGGTCAAGATCGGCACGGCTGTCGGCGTTTCAACTGCAGCGGGAGTAGCGGGAGCAGCGAACCCCGGTCCGCATGGATTTTCCGAGATCCTCTATGCCTTTTCATCCGCGGCGAACAACAACGGAAGCGCCTTTGCCGGCATCTCCGCCAACACGGTTTTCTATAATACGGCCCTTGGGATAACCATGTTTATAGGCCGGTTCTGGGTGATAATCCCGGTGCTTGCCATTGCCGGTTCTCTCGCGAAGAAGAAGCAGGTTCCTGCCGGCCTGGGAACACTGCCGACCCATACCCCATTGTTCGTGGTGCTCTTGATCGGAGTCATCGTGATCGTAGGCGCGTTGACGTTCATGCCGGCGTGGGCTCTCGGGCCGATTGCCGAACAATTGATGGCGGGGAGATAAGGTAAGCACCAAATGACAAGCATCAAATTTGAAAAATTGCAAACGTTTCGGTCATTGCCGTTTTGAATTTGAAATTTAGACTTTTGTTGGAGAAAATGATGAGCAGTAAACCGAAAAAGCTGTCGCTCTTTGAACCCGTGATCGTAAAAAAGGCGTTATGGGATTCGTTCCGAAAATTGAATCCAATACACCAGATCAAGAACCCTGTCATGTTTGTCGTGGAAGTGGGCAGTATCTTGACGACGCTTCTGTTTTTCCACGCACTCCTGACGGGAAAAGGAGAGGCGTCCCCTTCCTTCATTCTGCAGATCTCCCTCTGGCTCTGGATAACAGTGCTCTTCTCCAATTTTGCGGAATCCATGGCAGAGGGCCGCGGCAAGGCCCAGGCTGAATCCCTTCGCCAGACACGACGCGAGGTCATGGCCAAGAAACTTGCGACGCCGTCGCCTGATGCGGACGTCACGAAGATCTCCTCGTCACAGCTCAAAAAAGGCGATGTCGTGCTCGTGGAGGCTGGCGACATCATCCCCATGGATGGAGAAATCATCGAGGGTGTGGCCTCGGTCAATGAAAGCGCCGTGACCGGCGAAAGCGCGCCGGTTATCCGCGAAAGCGGCGGGGACCGAAGCGCGGTCACCGGAGGGACCACCGTCCTGTCCGACTGGCTCGTGGTGCGCATCACCTCAAGCCCCGGTGAGACCTTCCTGGACCGGATGATCAATATGGTTGAAGGGGCGAAACGGCAAAAGACGCCGAACGAGATCGCACTCGATATCCTGCTCGCGGGCATGACGATAATCTTTTTGCTTGTGTGCGTGATGCTCCTTCCCTATTCCCTCTTCAGCGTCAAGGCTGCGGGCCAGGGCACGCCGGTAACCATCACGGTGCTCGTAGCGCTGCTCGTATGTCTTATCCCGACCACGATCGGCGGCCTCCTCTCGGCCATTGGAATTGCCGGCATGGACCGGATGATCCAGGCAAATGTGATCGCAATGTCGGGGAGGGCCGTGGAAGCAGCCGGAGATGTTGATGTGCTGCTTTTGGATAAGACCGGGACGATCACGCTCGGCAACAGGCAGGCAACGGAATTCATCCCTGCCCCGGGGGTGCACGTGGGCGCTCTGGCAGACGCGGCACAGCTTGCCTCGCTGGCCGACGAAACGCCCGAGGGGCGAAGCATTGTGGTGCTTGCAAAAGAAAAGTACAGTCTCCGCGCCAGGGACATGCAAAGCATCAAGGCGGAGTTTGTCCCCTTCTCCGCCCAGACGAGGATGAGCGGTGTGAACCTCGACAACCGGGAGATCAGGAAGGGCGCATCCGACTCGGTTGAAAAGTATATACACCATCAAGGCGGGACGTTCCCTCCTGAGGTTCGCTCGATCGTGGACGACGTTGCCAAACAGGGCGCAACACCGCTCGTGGTTGTCGAAGGGAGCAAGGTGCTTGGCGTCATTCGCCTAAACGACATCGTGAAGGGCGGGATCAAGGAACGATTCGCAGAGATGCGCAGGATGGGCATCAAGACGATCATGATCACCGGTGACAATCCCCTGACCGCCGCCGCGGTCGCAGCAGAGGCAGGGGTCGATGATTTTCTCGCTGAGGCGACACCCGAGGCAAAATTGAAACTCATCCGCGAGTACCAGAAAGGCGGAAGGCTCGTTGCCATGACCGGCGATGGGACGAACGACGCGCCCGCGCTCGCCCAGGCCGACGTGGCCGTGGCCATGCATACCGGGACCCAGGCCGCCAAGGAGGCGGGTAATCTCGTTGATCTCGATTCGAACCCGACCAAGCTCATCCAGATCGTCGAGATCGGCAAACAGCTGCTCATGACCCGCGGCACGCTCACGACCTTCAGCATTGCCAACGACGTGGCGAAGTATTTCGCTATCCTACCTGCTGCGTTCATTTCGATCTATCCGACGCTCGGGGCACTGAATATCATGGGCCTTGCAACGCCACAGAGCGCCGTCTTGTCTGCCGTCATCTTTAACGCGCTGGTTATTGTTTTCCTGGTCCCCCTGGCACTTCGCGGCGTCAAATACCGCCCCCTTGGCGCGTCAGTGGTGCTGCGGAATAACGCCCTAATCTATGGTGTAGGCGGGCTTATCGTGCCGTTCATCGGAATCAAGCTGATTGATATGCTGATAACGGCGATTCATATTGTTTGATGGGTCCATGCCCCTCACCTCAGTCCTCTCCCCGACGGGGAGAGGAAGTAAATAAATCTCCTCGCCCCTCAGGAGAGAGGGCCAGGGTGAGGGGTGGTGTCGTACTGAAAGGAGAAACACATGTTCACCATGATTCGCAATTCGCTCATGTCTCTTTTGATATTCACGATCCTCACGGGGATCATCTACCCCCTGGTGGTGACCGGGATCGCCCAAGTGATATTCCCGCGACAGGCAAACGGCGGCATCATCTCGAAGAACGGCAAAGCCGTCGGGTCCGAGCTGATCGGCCAGCAGTTCGATGGCCCGAAGTACTTCTGGGGCAGGCTTTCCGCAACAACGCCCTATCCTTACAACGGTGGGTCGTCGTCCGGCTCGAATCTCGGCCCCAACAACCCTGACCTCATGAAGGCTGTGCAGGCTCGTATAGATGCACTGCGGGGTGCCGATCCCGGCAATGGAGCAAAAATACCCGTCGATCTGGTCACTGCCTCCGGCAGCGGGCTCGATCCGCATATCAGCCCGGCTGCCGCCGAATATCAAATACACCGAGTAGCAAAGGCCCGGGGACTTGATGATGCCAAAGTCCGAGACATCATTAAGAATAATACCAAAGGACTCTTGCTCGGCGTGATCGGCGAGTCCACGGTCAATGTCCTTATGCTGAATATGGCACTCGATGAACAGACAGTAACAGGAGGGGGGAAATGAAAAAGATCGTATGGGTTTTTAGTTTCATGGTTTTGTCGTCAATCATGGGTCTTCCTTTGCACGTTCACGCCGTCTCGTATTCCGTTGTCGAGAAGCAGCGTGACGAGAAGATCTCCAAGGGGATCATGAAGGTCGGCGATTCGGTATGCCTGTTCCAAAGCGGGACCCCGGATGTAAAAAAAGCGATCGCGATCGGTGACATTCTCGTCGTCTATCGGGAAGTATCGAAGCACGAACTTAAGAAAGTCGGAAGAATTAAAGTGCTCTCGTTCTCGGGGGAAGATTATTTGAAAGGCGAGGTTTTCGAAGGCGAAATTAAAGCCGGCGATATCGCAAAAAAGGGGGATGTTGCAAGCCTTATCATATCGGCAGGAGACAAATGCAGGTAGTTCGGTTCAATCTCTCCAATGCGTGGCCGCCCAATAGACATCCCATTCTTAACAGATCGCTCTGCATACTTGATGGCGCTGGTAACCGTGTCGCGGCACGGGGTCATTGGAGAAAAACATTTACACGCACTTTCAAACATGCGACAATACCTGCTGCAATCATCCCAGGGAGCATTCATGGAACAACAAAGACCTGATCCCGACCAGCTTCTCCAACGGGCCCGCGAAACAGAAGAGCGAAAACGCGAGGGACAGCTGAAGATCTTCTTCGGTGCGGCGCCCGGCGTGGGTAAGACCTATGGCATGCTCGAGGCCGCTCGCCAGAAGAAACGGGAAGGCGTTGAAATCGTAGTCGGCCTTGTCGAGACCCACGGTCGGAAAGAAACCGAGGCGCTCCTCGAAGGATTGGAAGTCCTCCCCCGCCGAAACGTCGAATATCGCGGCGCTGTCCTGAAAGAATTCGATCTTGATACAGCCCTGCGCCGTAAACCGGCAATCGTCCTTGTTGACGAGCTCGCCCATACCAATGCCCCGGGCTCCCGCCACAAAAAACGCTGGCAGGACATCTACGAACTGCTCGGCGCGGGTATTTCCGTCTATACCACCGTCAATGTTCAGCACCTTGAAAGCCTGAACGATGTTGTCTCCCAGATCACGGGCGTCAATGTACGGGAGACCGTACCCGATTTTCTGCTCGACCGGGCGGATGAGATCGAGTTGATCGACCTGCCTCCCGACGATCTTCTCCAACGCATGAAGGAAGGTAAAGTATACATGCCGGAGCAGGCGGCCGCGGCCATCGAGAATTTCTTTCGCAAGGGCAACCTGATCGCGCTCCGCGAACTAGCGCTCCGGCGCACCGCCGACCGCGTGGACGAGCAGATGCAGGTCTACCGACAGGACAAAGGGATCAAAGATATCTGGCCCGCCGGGGAACGGATCCTGGTCTGCGTAGGCCATAATCCCCGCTCGATCCGCCTGATCCATGCGGCGCGCAGGCTGGCAGCCGGTCTGCGGGCAGAGTGGATCGCCGTGCACGTGGAAGCACCGTCACGGGTCCGGACCTCGGAAAGTGACATAAAACAGCTGGGCGACCACATGCGGCTCGCGGAAAGTCTCGGCGCGGAAACCGCGGTATTGAGCGGCCAGCGGATGAGCGAAGAAGTCATAACCTACGCGCGCAGCAGGAACGTGAGCCGTATTATCATCGGCAAACCGACCCATGCCCGCTGGAAGGACAAATTATTCGGTTCCCCCCTGGACGAGATCGTGCGCGGCAGCGGCGATATCGATGTCTACGTCATATCGGGTGATGTTGCCGAATCCCATTTCCATCTTGCCGCACCATCGCTTCCCCGTTCATGGCGCAAGCGGGAGTTCGCATGGAGCATCCTTACCGTGGCCGGCTGCACCGGCATTGCCCGGATCATGTTCCCCTATTTCGAACGGCTGGATGTGGCCATGATCTATCTGCTCGGGGTCGTGCTCATATCGAGCAGGACCAGCAAGTGGCCGGCCCTGTTCACCACGGTCATGAGCGTGGCGGCCTTTGATTTTTTCTTTATTCCCCCTTTTTATACTTTCGCGGTCAGCGACGTTCGCTACTTCATCACGTTCATCGTAATGTTTCTGGTCTCCTTTGTCATCAGCAGGCTCACGCTCCGGGTGCGGCAGCAGGCTGAAGCGGCAAGGCTGCGCGAGCGCAGGACGGCGGCCCTGTACAGCATGAGCCGCGAGCTCGTCCGCGAGCGCGGCACCAAACGACTCAGCGAGATCGCGATACGGCATATGAGCGAGGTGTTCGACAGCGGGGTCGCGATCCTGATCCCGGAGGAAGACGGCCGTCTGGTGCAGACGGGGACCGGCGATGCGGTCTTCACGCCTGATCAGCAGGAACTGAGCGTTGCCCAGTGGGTTCTCGAGCACCGGCAGGCGGCAGGCTTAAGCACGGACACGCTGCCCGGGGCAAAGGCATTATATCTTCCGCTCATTGGTTCATCGGGAGCCATCGGTGTCGCCGGTATTCTGCCGAAGAACGCGGGAGACGGTTTTGAACCTGAACAGTTCCATTATCTTGAGGCCTTCGCGAACCAGACGGCCATCGCGATCGAGCGGTCCTTCCTGGGCGAGGCGGCCCAGCGCGCCATGTTGAAAGCCGAGACGGAAAGCCTCAGGAACACGCTCCTCAGTTCCATCTCACACGATCTGCGTACGCCGCTGTCGGCGATCACGGGTGCGGTGACGACACTCCTGGAGAATGACACGGCCATCGACATGGTCGGCCGCCTCGATCTTCTCCAAACGGTCCGTGAAGAGGCCGATCATCTGAACAGGATCATAAAAAACGTACTCGACATGACGAGGCTCGAATCAGGTGCGATCACCCTCAACAAAGAATGGCAGCCCCTGGAGGAGGTCGTAGGCGCCGTGATCAACCGCCTGGGCGACCGCCTCAATGGTCACCCCCTGACCGTTAAGCTGCCGGGGAACCTCCCGCTCGTCCCCTTCGACAGCCTTCTCATGGAACAGGTATTGGTGAATCTTTTCGACAACGCCATCAAGTACACCCCGGACGGGTACGCCTCTTGAGCTCTCGGCTTCGGAATCGTTTTACACCGTTACCGTCGAGCTGGCAGATCGCGGTCCCGGCATACCTCCGGGAGAGGAGGAGCGCATCTTCGAAAAGTTCGTACGCGTCGGCGCCACGGGAGGCGGCGTTGGACTCGGCCTCGCGATCTGCCGCACCATTATCGAAGCCCATGGCGGTAAAATATGGGTGGAGAATCGCGAGGGCGGCGGCGCGGTCTTCCGATTCACCCTCTCCACAGCGGGACTCCCTCCGGCGACGAAGAAGGAATAAGAACAAGAGTGAATGAGTATATGCGAAAAGGCCCTGATACATTTATGCGACTTGGCTTATCTGCATATTCGCTTCCCCTCCTCTGCGCATGTTGGCCACTGAGATCTAAACATGACTGAAGACAAAGAACTTATATTGCTGATCGAGGATGAACCTCAGATGCGGCGTTTTCTCCGGATAACGCTCCAGAGCCATGGGTATCGTCTGATCGAGGCGGCCACCGCTCACGAAGGCATGATGCAGGCGACCGCACGAAATCCCGATGTGGTGCTCCTCGATCTTGGCCTGCCCGATCTCGACGGTCTGGAAGTAACGAAGCGATTGCGCGAATGGACCGAAACACCGATCATCGTCATATCCGCGCGGGAACAGGAGCAAGACAAGGTCAAGGCACTGGATGCGGGCGCTGACGATTATCTCACGAAACCGTTCAATGCCGGTGAATTGCTTGCGAGGATCCGCGTCGCATTACGACATGCGGCAAGACAGATCACTGATCAGAACGAACCGATCTTTACCCTTCGGAACCTGCGGGTAGATCTGGCGCTTCGGCAGGTATTCCTTGACGATAAGGAAGTGCACCTTACGCCCATTGAGTACAAACTGCTGATGGTGCTGGTCCGGCACGCAGGCAAGGTCATTACCCACACTCAGCTTCTGAAAGAAGTCTGGGGACCAGCACACGTGGAAGAGGTGCAGTACCTGCGAGTATATATGACGCAACTCAGGCATAAACTCGAAGCGGACCCCACGCGGCCGCGGTTTCTTATGAACGAGCCGGGAATCGGGTATCGCTTGAAATACGACGCCGAAGAATGAGGCGAAATCTGCCCGCAAATTGTCTATTTTGCAGCCACCTGATGAAATAAGCGTCATGAGTGTTATGATTACATCCGCACCAGAAAAGAACTAACTTTAGAATCAATCGGTTATCAAAAGCTCCGAATCGCCTCCAAAGGGCATATACTTTGCTTGTACAGAAGGTTTGACGTATCATGCTGTTTGCGTTCCCTATTGATTTAATACGCGATGGACTGAGGAGAGAGTTACTGCATGGATCGGAAGCCAACGATAGTTCAACGATTGAAGACCCTCATCATCGGCGGCAAGCATAACATCGAGGACTCATCGATCTTCCACAAGCTTTCGCTCATCGCTTTCTTCGCCTGGGTGGGCCTGGGCGCCGACGGACTTTCCTCGTCCTGTTACGGACCGGAGGAGGCTTTCATTGCATTCCATGGCCACGTGTACCTGAGCGTCTTCGTTGCGCTCATGTCTGGGCTTACGGTGTTCATTATCGCTGCGAGCTACTCGCAGATCATCGAGCTCTTCCCGTCTGGCGGTGGAGGTTATCTCGTCGCGAGCAAACTGCTGTCGCCAACGGCCGGGATGGTCTCGGGCTCGGCGCTCCTGATCGACTATGTGCTGACGATCACTATTTCCGTGGCGAGCGGGGCCGATGCCCTTTTCAGCTTTCTGCCAGCGGCCTGGATCCCATACAAGATTATATTCGCCTTCCTCGGCGTGCTGCTCCTGACCGTTATGAACATGCGCGGAGTCAAAGAATCGGTCCTTCCCCTGGTGCCCATCTTCCTTACCTTCGTAGTAACTCACGCGTTCATCATCGGCTACGCGGTGATCATGAATCTGGGAAACCTGGGTGCTGTCGCGGCTTCGACCAGGTCGGACATCATACAAACACAGGCGGAACTGGGATTCGGCGGCATGCTCCTCCTCGTTCTGCGCGCCTACAGCATGGGCGCCGGCACGTATACGGGGATCGAAGCGGTCAGCAACGGTCTGCCCATCCTTCGCGAGCCGAAGGTGAAGACGGGCAAGCGTACCATGCGCTACATGGCGGCCTCCCTCGCCTTCACGGTCATGGGTCTCATGATCGCCTATCTTCTGTATCGTGTCGTACCGCAGTCCGGCAAAACACTGAATGCGGTGCTGTTCGAAACCATGACAAAGGACTGGGGAAAGGGCGGGGTCGCCTTCGTGCTGATAACGCTCCTGTCCGAGGCTGCGCTCCTGCTCATCGCTGCCCAGGCCGGCTTCCTCGACGGGCCGAGGGTGCTTTCGAACATGGCCCTGGACCGCTGGTTCCCGACCAAGTTCGCCATGTTGAGCGACCGGCTTGTCACGCAGAAGGGCATCCTGATGATGGGCGGAGCCGCGCTGATCACCATGGTCCTGACCAATGGCTCAGTGAAATATCTCGTGGTCCTCTACAGTATCAATGTGTTCATCACTTTCTTCCTTTCCCAGTACGGCATGGTGCGTCACTGGTGGCAGGTCCGCGGCAAGGAGGACCATTGGGAAAAGAAGCTCTTCATCAACGGCCTGGGTATGACGTTGACGTTTGGCATCCTCATAACGGTGACCATACTCAAGTTTCACGACGGGGGATGGATCACGCTGATCCTCACCGGCTCATTGGTCACGATCGCACTGCTCACGAAACGGCATTACCGGAACACCCACAAACTGCTGAACCGGCTCGACGAGCTGGTTACCGTGGCGGAGTCATCATGTCCCGCATTTCCCGGTGAACAGGGAACTGACAGGGAACTTGAGGTGAAATACGATCCCCAGGACAAGACCGCGGTCCTGCTCGTGAACGGGTTCAATGGCCTCGGCCTGCACACGCTGTTCAGCGTCATCCGTCTCTTTGGCAGCACCTTCAGGAACTTCATATTTATTCAGGTCGGCACCGTAGATGCGGGTAATTTCAAGGGCTCCCAAGAGGTATCGTCCATGAAAACTGAGGTACGGAAGAATTTGGACCGCTATGTCCATTATATGCGATGCCACGGTTATTATGCGGCCTCGTACGCATCATTCGGCACCGACGTGGTGGACGAGGTCGACCGCATCATGCCGGAAATCCTGGTGCGATTCCCGAACGCGGTTCTATTCGGAGGGCAGCTGGTATTTCCCGAGGACAGCGTTGCTCTCCAACGTGTTCCATAATTATACGATCTTTGCCGTACAACGCAGATTTTACAACCAGGGCATTCCTGTAGTGATCCTCCCCATCCGTGTCTAGCGAACAGCAGCAGAGACAGATAAGGCGGCGCGAACTTCTCGCTGATTGCTCTTTCGCGCCTTTTTCTCATTGACCCTCCCCTGTTGGTTAGGTTACAATTTGAGCATGCGGTTTCATATCAGACTTTATCACCGACTTGAAGAAGAAAGAATGCGGATAAAACCGTTCCTTTTTTGGATACTTGTTTTCCTCCTATCCACGGGCTATCATGCGAAGGTTCTTGCGGAAATCAAATGATGGCCTCATCATCGAGCACGGCCGCAGGGACTCCCGTGAGATCGCCATTACCTTCGATGCCTGCCCCACGACCCTGCCGGATGAGTATGACGAAAAGGTCATCGAGGTCCTGCTCCGCGAAAAAACACCGGCCACGCTTTTTCTGAGCGGTCGATGGGTGGAGAAAAACCTGGAAACGGTAAAGTTCCTCGCTGCCCAGCCCCAATTCGAGATCGCGAACCATACCTTCTGGCATCCCCATCTGCTCGAAAAGGATGATGAACGGATTTTGAGTGAACTGAAGCGGACTCAGGCGATCATCAAAAAAACAACCGGGCGGACACCGCGCTATTTTCGCCCTCCCTACGGTGAGGTTGACGAGCGGGTGGCCGCTATCGCGCGGAAAGCCGGACTGGTGACCATACAGTATGATATTGCTTCCGGTGATCCGGATCCCGGACTTTCCGCCCGGGAGGATCGTGCGCGGAATAGTGCGGGACGCTAAAGGCGGGAGCATTATCGTGTTCCATATGAACAGGAAAGGCGTTCACACCGCGGAGATCCTGCCGGAAATCATCGACGGTTTGCGGGAAAAGGGGTTTACCCTGGTGACCGTGGGGGAACTGCTAAAGAAGTGATCCGGAATCGAATTTAGCTCCAGATACATAAAATGCCTCCGCCCCGACAATTCAGAGCTGGTACCGGGGAACCGCGATGGCCTATGAAAGAAAAGCGGCCACTTAGGAAATCCGCAATGGTCGCGAAGGAAGTCTGACTGCTTGTTTGGCTTTTAAACCAGGAAGTTATGTTCCCTTCTTTGCGCCCTTTGCGTCTTGGCGGTAAACGTTATTGTTTCTTGGTTGCTTATAGATAGTTTTGATCCCTTTCCAAAAAGCCCTCGCATTTCCTTTTCTTTCGGTTATAATATCCCCCATGCAGATCCGAGAGATGCTCAAGATCAACCCACTTGTGCTCGCGCCCATGGCCGGCATTTCCGACTTTCCCTTCCGCAGGATCTGCAAGGAGCTCGGCGCGGGGCTCGTATTCTCAGAGATGGTGAGCGTCGAGGCGTTGATCCGGGAGCACAAGCGTACCCACGGCATGCTTCGCACGGACCCGGCCGAGCGCCCCGTCGTATTCCAGATCTTCGGGTCAAAACCCGCGTCCATGGCAGAGGCGGCGCACATCGTATCGCAGGGTGAAGTGGACTTTATCGATATCAACATGGGTTGCCCGGTGCCGAAGATCCTGAAGTCTGGCGCCGGCGCAGCGCTCCTGCGCGATCTCGGACTTGCCAAGGAGATCATGGCGGCTGTCGTGGGGGCGTCAAAAGTTCCGGTCCTGGTCAAGATGCGGCTCGGATGGGATGCAAAGAGCATCGTGGCCGTGGACGTGGCGCAGGCTGCCGAAACTGCGGGCATCGCCGCCGTAACCGTGCACGCGAGGACCAAAGTACAGGGCTTTTCGGGCCATGCGGACTGGGGAATGATCAAGGTCGTAAAGAAGTCCGTCGGCATACCGGTGATCGGGAACGGTGATGTGCGCTCCGGGCAGGACGCAAAGAGGATGATGGACGAAACAGGATGCAATGGCGTCATGATCGCACGGGCGATCCAGGGATATCCATGGATCTTCCGCGAAACACGGCAGTATCTCGAGACCGGCCTCGCGTCTGCCCACCCTTCCCAGGAAGAACGTCAAGCAATCATGCTCCGCCATCTGAATGATATGGTAAAACTGCTCGGCGAAAATGTAGGCGTGCGCGAGATGCGCAAGCATCTCTGCTGGTACACGAAAGGCCTGCATGGCGCAGCGGAGTTCAGAACGACGATCAACCATCTGGCGACAGCCCGGGAGGTGCGGCAGGAGATCGAGGAATACTTCGAAAGCCTGCGGGGGGGATGTGTCGCGACACTTCGCCAGGCATCTTGTTCGTAAAAACAGCTTCGTTACGTCAAAGACGATCGAGGGGTGCACACGTGTCAGTAAAGGACTCGCAACCAGAGAACGATCAACAGGAGCGGATCATCGCAGAGGCGCGGCATAGTCGCGAACTCCGGGAAAAGACCTACCGGGACCAGGCGCTCAAGCTGTACCCTTCGATCTGCGCCCGTTGCGGACGAGAATTCGCGGGGAAAAAACTTCGCGAGCTCACGGTCCATCACAAGGACCATATCCACGACAACAATCCGCCAGACGGCAGCAACTGGGAGCTGCTCTGTCTTTACTGCCACGACATTGAGCATCAGGAGTATCTGGATGAAGAATCGTTCGGCAGGGCGAAACCGGCCGGAGATAAAGATATCACCACGACGTACAAACCCTTCGCTGCGCTCGAAGCGTTGCTGAAGGGCAAAAAGAAGTAAAACCCGGGATCTTTCACCTGCCCGATTTGGATTCAGGGGGTAAGGCGAAGTGGTCCCGGCACTTCCGGAGCCTTTTTAAAAAACCTTTTTCCGGGATTCATCATTTTTTTCGATGCGAGGCCTTACACACCGCATCGGCCTGCAAGACCCTTCAACTCCTCGGGCGTAAGTAAGTCATCCCGGGGCCCGAGAATAGATCTCCTCGAACTACTTCTTCCCGTCATCCTGCGCAATGGCGGCCGCCGGAGACGACCGTTATGCCGGAGAGCGTCGAGAGTGACGCGGCCAGCGTGATCTCTCCGCAGGATCGATGCATCTATTTCAAGACAATTCGCTTTTGCCCTGACCGTGCGTATGCATTATTTTTTCAAGCATGCGGACAAGTCCTGTTGCCAGCGTAAAGAGCGATTCAACGGGAAGGTTCTTTTCAGCCGAAGCATCGAAGAACAGGTGAAGTCTGGATTCAAGATCGTCTTCGGGCTTCCAGTAGCAGACAAGGATCGGTACTTTGGGAAGAGGATATAAAACCACGGAGATATCCGAGGAAAAATCATTGAAAGACGACACGCCGCTGAACATGCTTATCAGATCTTCGAAAAGCTCTCCATGGAAATCTGCGATCTGTTTCATCGGCTGTTCGCACCGTCGTTCAAAAAGGGGAGCCCACCTTCCTCCCAGGCGCAATTCCCTGAACGGCACCCATATTCCGGATGGTGTTTCCCCCTCGCTGAAGAGAACATAGCTGAGGAGCGGAATAGAGAACCAGGCGTGCGTATGGCACTGCGACATCACCGTACCCCGCGCATCAATTTCAAAGTCCTTGCCGAGACACTTCACGACCAGCGTTTCACCATTGTACCGGACACCCAACAGCTCCGCCCGCGAAGAAAGATCGATCGCCGAGATCTTCTTTTGAAGGTCTTTCAGCGATTCTTCCTGAATGCTCTCGATATTGACCTGCCGCTCCACTGTCCCGCCAAAGCGGGCAACAACGGTCCTGTCCAGGTGAGGACAATCAGCGAGTCGTTGCTCCTGTTTTACGACCGCGACGGCAAACGCCATGCAGGTCCGGAGCCGGCATTCGCCGCAATTAGATTGAGGCAACAGCTTATATACTTGCAGAGGCGTTTTGATTGTGGACATTGAACAACGCACCTTCGGGTTCAGATCTTATGGTGAAAAAAGAGTGCAAAGAGAACATGGTCAGGTACGGCACCGCAACAGAACAGTATGCCGAAAAAAAGATATGGATGTTTCCAGGCGTTACCCCCTCAGCGCCTCCAGCTCATCCCACCGCTTGTACACCCGGGCAAGTTCCTGCTCCAGCGCTTCCAGCCGCGCCTTGCCGGCCGAAACCTTGTCGCCGCTGGTGCGATAAAAGGCAGGGTCAGCCATGGCCGCGATGATCTGCTGATGCTCGGCATCGAGCGCTTCGATACGTTGCGGCAATGTCTCAAGCTCTTTTTGTTCTTTAAAGCTCAGTTTTCGCGGCTTCTCTTTTTGAGAAACAGGCACGATCCTTTTTTCGTCCGTCCTGGCCGGCATCGCGGGCACTTCACTTTTCCTCTGCCGTTGACGAAGCCAGTCGTCATATCCGCCGACGTATTCATTCACCCTGCCGTCGCCTTCGAACACAAGCGTGCTGGTGACGACATCGTTGATGAACGCGCGGTCATGGCTTACGAGCAGTACGGTGCCGGGATAGTCCATTAAAAGCTCTTCAAGGAGGTCGAGGGTCTCGATATCCAGATCGTTCGTGGGCTCATCGAGCACCAGGACATTCGAGGGCCGGGTAAAGAGCTTCGCAAGCAACAGCCGGTTCCGTTCGCCGCCGGACAGGACCTTCACGGGGCTGCGTGCACGGGCGGGCGGGAACAAAAAATCCTGCAGGTAACCGATGACATGCCGCCGGATACCGTTGATGGTCACGTGGTCGCTGCCATTCGCAACATTGTCCTGCACGGTCTTTGCATCATCGAGTTGTTCGCGGTGCTGGTCGAGGTATGCCACTTCAATATTCGTACCGTGTTTTACCCTGCCCGACCGGGGCTTCAGATCCCCCAGCAGTATCTTGAGCAGCGTGGTTTTTCCTGAGCCGTTCGGCCCGATGATTCCGATCTTGTCTCCCCGGATGATGGTCGTGGACAGATCACGGATGACTACCGTGTCGTTGTAGCTGTGGGTGACCCCGGCTGCCTCGATCACCAGCTTGCCCGTGCGCTCCGCCTCCTGCATCTGCATGCGCGCCGCGCCGATCACCTCACGCCGCTCGCTCCTGGTCCGGCGCAGCTCCTTGAGAGCACGCACGCGGCCTTCATTGCGCGTCCTGCGCGCCTTTACGCCCTGGCGGATCCAGACCTCTTCCGCGGCCAGCTTTTTGTCGAACTTCGCATTCTCCACAGCCTCTCCGTCCAGCGCCGCCTGTTTCAGCTCAAGATAGGCCTGGTAATTGCCGGGCCAGCTGGTAAGCCTGCCGCGGTCAAGATCGACTATTCTTGTTGCGAGCTTCTGGAGCAGCATGCGGTCGTGGGTCACGAAGAGCAAGGCCCCTCCGAAGGAGAGCAAGAACTCTTCGAGCCAGGCAATGGCATCGATATCCAGGTGGTTCGTGGGCTCGTCGAGGAGCAGAAGGTCCGGCGCGCCCGCCAGCGCCTTTGCAAGCAGGACGCGCCGCTTGAGACCGCCCGAGAGTTCCGAGAACTCGGCATCCTCGGGAAGCTTAAGCCGCGTGAGGATGGTTTCGACACGCTGCTGCATTTGCCACCCACCGGCCGATTCGAACCTATGCTGCACATCCTCGAGCTCCGCCATCAATTTTTCGCTGTGATCGTGTGCCAGTTTGGCGCTCACGTGATGATATGCGGCAAGCAACTTCCCCTGCTCTCCAAAGGCGCTCGATACCACATCGAACACGCTGCCAAAAAGGGACTGGGGCACCTCCTGCGTCAGGAGCGTGATCTTCACTCCCTGCTGGAACACGACCTTGCCGCCGTCAGGCGCCAAGTCCCCGGCAATGAGCTTCAAGATCGTGGATTTGCCCGTGCCGTTCCGTCCGACCAGGCAGACCCGCTCTCCGCGGTCGATCGAGAGATCGGCTCCATCGATCAGCAGCGGCCCGCCGAAACTGACCTTGATGTCCTGTAAACTTACCAATGCCATGCAATACCCCGTTCTTTATCGCCGTGTTGCGCCCGCACAATGTACTCCCGGGCGTGTTGAATTGCAACCGAAAATAGGACCCTCTTTGACACGTCCAGCCGCGGGAAAGAATGCGAATGAGGTGATAAGGAGTTTGCTAAAGACACCCGTTGTGATAATATAATCGAGGCGCTTGACGCGCCGTGTTTCGCCAGGTCAGTCAACGGAAGGTGAGTTTGTCATGAAGGAGCAGCAGATCATAGACGGTCACAAGCAATATGCCTGTGCAAGGGCGTAAAAAAAAGTGTTTTCCTCAGGCATATCAAAGCCGGCTTAACGACCATAGAAGAATTAAAAAAGGCCACTGGGGCCAGTTCCGGTTCCTGCAAAGGAAAGCGATGTGCGCCGCGCATTGTCGAAATAATCAAATCCAGTGAATAGTACCGAGTACAAAGAATAACGCATCAATCCCGCGAAGCCTGTTTTCGTCCCACATACACCACATGCCGCAACCCGCCCCTTCCCGGCCGCTGTCGATCAACGGTAAATCCAGCGGCAGCCAGACGCATCTCGAACCCTGCATCAGGATTCTCTCCCCAGACGGCGAAAACACCGCCTGCGTAAAGTGCGGCGGCTGTCGTCTTGAGCGCACGGCTCCCGTAGAACGGATCGAGCAGGGCGTCGCTGGATGCGCCAGGGCCTTCGTAAAGGTCTATGATGATGGCGTCGAATTTTTCTGCGCCGGGCTGAGCAGCCAGCGCGATCATTGCCGCGACATCGTCGATCACAATGGTAACCCGCGGATCATCTACAGCACTCTTTGTTATCCCGGCAAGAGGACCTCGGCACCAGGTGACCATAGTCGAATTAAGGTCCGCTACCACGACCTGCGCAGCAACAGGCAACGCATCGATAGCTGCCCGCAGGGTGAGCCCCATGCCCAGGCCGCCGATCAGTACCCGCGGGGCACTGAGTCCTGCAACCAATTTGCAAGCACGCTCTCCGAGCACGATCTCAGAACGGTTTGAGCTGCTGTTCATCAGCACACGGTTATTGATGAGGATCAGAAAATCCCGTTCGCCCCGCTTACGCAGTTCGAGGACCCCTTCTGGGGTATCAACCTTGTCCAATGTCTGCCACGGCTTGGCCATGATGTGCCTCTCGGTGAATGCCAAATGTCAAAGCTCAAAGTTCAAATCAAACTGCAAAATGCAATGTACTATTTAATATTCTGTCACTAATGATTAATACTCCCCCTCCCTGCGACGGGCGAGGATCAACGGAAGGGTGATGCGTCCGACATTCCTACACTTCACCCTCACCTAACCTCTCCCGTCAAGGGAGAGGAATAATGAAAAAAACCCTCGCCCCTCCGGGGAGAGGGCCAGGGTGAGGGGTCATTCTGCATTCAGTGCTCCCTCGCTACTCCGAAGAATAAACCGTTTTCCGCATCTGCTTGGTCCTGCCCCGCTGCTTCTTGCTCTCGATCCGCCGCTCTTTCGCTGCCAATGTCGGCCTCGTCTTCTTCCTCGGCTTCGGCTTCTCGCTCGCCTTTCGAATGAGCTCCACCAGCCGCGCGACCGCGTCCTCGCGGTTACGCTCCTGCGTGCGGTGCTGCCGCGCTTCGATGAGCAGGATGCCGTCCTGAGTGATGCGCCTGCCTGCCAGGCGGATGAGCCGCGTGCGCACATCGCCGGGAAGGGACGGTGAGTTCCCCACATCGAACCGGAGCTGCACGGCCGTGGACACCTTGTTCACGTTCTGGCCGCCCGGGCCCGAGGCGCGGACAAAGTGAAGCAGGATCTCGTTCTCTTCGAGAGCTATGGTTCGGGTAACGGGAATCATGATAGTACTTTACACCTTAATCGCTCCTGGCTCAAGCATAACCGTGTTGATGACGCTCCGCTGCCAGGGGAGTCCCTGCTTCATTCAAGGACGCAGCGTAACTGCCGGTTGACACTCGCCGCTGGGTATGCTTGATGATCGGAGATGAGCAATCCGTTCGCTTGACAGAAGCGCGTCCTCATGGTACGTTGAGCCGTCGGTATAATTCCCGTGGAGGCTTCCGGGAAACGGTTGTTCGAAACAACGTTCCTGCTCTCTATGCTGTCATCTTCATGGCCCTCACACGATGGTAAACCTGCGCACATTCAAGAACGCAACCCCTTTCATTCTCACTGCGCTGACCGCTCTCGCTGCGTTTCTCGTGCTTTTTGCCTTTCGCTCTGCAGACGATAATCTGCTTTTCAACTGGCAGTGGGTTTTCACCCGAGAGAATATTAGCCGCATTGTTCTTTTTCTCATCCTCGGCATGATCGCGGCCTATCTGCTTGCCCGGACAGCGGTCTTCGAGCGCAGCCCTGTCGCATTTCTCTTTCTCTTCTCGTTCGTGTCGGCAGCGCTCTTATGGACGGAACCGGAGCTGCTCATTGATGCCTCGCGGTATTTTACCCAGGCGAAGCACCTTGAAGTGTACGGGATCGAATATTTCGTGCGGGAATGGGGCAGGGGCATCACGGCCTGGACGGATCTGCCCGCGGTCCCTTTTCTGTACGGCCTGGTCTTCACGTTGTTCGGTGAGAACAGAATTTTCATTCAGGCGCTCACAACCTTTTTGTTCTCAGGGACCGTTGTCCTGACCTATCTCATCGGAACGACGCTGTGGACCAAAGAACTCGGGTTTTGTGCGGGAATGCTCCTCCTCGGCATGCCGGTCCTTCTTACCCAGGTACCTCTCATGCTTGTCGATGTTCCGGCGATGTTCTTTCTCACGCTTGCCATCTATACGTTCATGAAAGCGCTGGACCGCGGCGGGGCCGGAATGATCCTGCTGGCATCGCTCGCGCTGCTTCTTGCGGCCTTCTCCAAGTACTCAATGTGGATGCTGCTTTCTGTGTTAGGCATCATCCTCGCTGTTTATTGGAGACGGAATCCCGGGCCGGTGTTTCGCCGGTCCTTTGCGGTACTGGCGCTGTCCGTTGCGCTCATTGGCATAGCGATAGCGCTGAAATTTGACGTATTCTCCGAACAGATCAGGCTTTTGTTCAGCTATCAAAAACCGGGTTTGCAGCGCTGGGGGGAGAGTTTTCTGTCTACCTTTTTTTTCCATATCCATCCGTTTATAACACTTGCTGCAATCTCCTCCCTCGTTGCAGCTTTCAAACAACGGGATCTCAGCTACGGGATCATATGCTGGCCGATACTGCTCGTCCTTGCATTCGATATCAATCGGAGCCGGTATCTCCTGCCGGTTTTGCCCATGCTTGCCTTGACGGCCTCCTACGCATTCCAGAAGATTGAAAGGCGGGAGTTGAGAAGGTTTATTGTTTTCGTCATCGTCATCTCCTCGCTGATAACGACCACGTTCGCTTATCTCCCGTTTGCACGAAGAACGAGCGCGGAAAACATAAAAGATGCCGGTGAGTATCTGAATGCCCTCGGGAGTGAGGCTGTCGAGGTCTTTACCCTGCCTCTCAGAGACCCTGTCGTCAATCCGTCGGTTGCCGTTCCGATCCTTGATCTCTACACGCAAGCGAGCGTACGGTATCAGTATCCTCTCGGATTGTTCCCGCCGCCGGGCAATATTGAAACATGGGCCTTGAGATTCACCTGGGAAGTTAACCACCCGCAGTATTACTCGACAACCGGCGCCTCAACAGCGCCCGCAGCGATCGCGATCATATCAGGAGAGCCGGTCAGCGTCCTCCCTCATGCACTGCAGCAGCGGATCAAGGGATATCGGCTGTCCAGGAGATTTACGGCTTCGTCCGATCCCTTCCGATATAAAACGATCGTCGAAATATATACGGAGCAGTGACACTGGTGATTTTCTCATTATTCTCTCAATTGCCTCTCATGCCCCGCCGAGCAAATAACCTTGACACACGGAGAACAGTAGTTTAGCATTCTCAAGAGGCACTTCCTGACGCTTCCGACCGGTCACGGGATGGGTCTCTTCCGGATGCGGGCGGCCTGCTCGTTCGCAGTAATCATTTTTCGATCAAGCTGGCGTGCTTCACCGCCTTTTATGCACCCAGCAGCACGTCGCAGCGGAAACAGAGAACGGGACTGCCCATTGAGTAACACCAGCAACGACATCATCATCCTCGGCGGCGGTCTTGCCGGACTCTCCGCAGGCCATGTCCTGACGAATGCGGGATCACGCGTTCGCCTGTTCGAACGCGATCATACCGTCGGCGGTCTTTCCAGGACGATCATGAAGGACGGATTCCGCTTCGATCTTGGCGGCCACCGGTTTATCACGACCGACGCGACCATCGATGCGTTCGTGAGAGAGCTCATGGCGGACGAGCTGGTCACGGTTTCGCGCAGCAGCAAGATATACCTGCGCGGGAATTATTTCGATTATCCGCTCCGGCCGTTGAACGCAATGTTCGGCATGGGCATTCCGGCGACGGCGAAGATCATCGCCGACTATGGCCTGGAATCGATTAAACGGCTGGTCAAACAGAGGCGGATCGTTTCGCTCGAGGACTGGGTGGTCAACAATTTCGGCCGAACCATGTTCTCCCTCTATTTTCAGCAGTACAGCGAAAAGATATGGGGCATTGACTGCAGCAGAATCAGCGCGGAGTGGGTCGCTCAGCGCATCAAGGGACTTTCCCTGGCAAAGGCGATTAAGCACGCTTTCTTCAGGCCGAACGGGAGAGCGCTGCCGACTTTCGCCGACAGGTTCCTCTATCCGCGCCTGGGCATCGGGCGCATTGCCGACAGGCTCAGGGAGGACATAGAACGTCGGAATCAGGTGGTTACCGGCGCGAACGTGCTGAGGATCAACCACTCCGGCCAGACGATAGAGGACATCCTGGTCGAAAACGAGCAGGGCCGGCAGGTCGTCGGGGGGGAAGCATTCGTCTCAAGCATACCGGTAACCCAGCTGGTCCGGAGACTCCATCCGGCACCGCCTCAGGCTGTTCTGGATGCCGCTTCAACGCTCAGGTTCAGAGACCTCATCGTCGTGGCGATCATGCTCGACCGGGAGCGGGTCACCGACCAGACCTGGATATACCTCCCGGACCGGCAGATCCCCTTCGGCAGGATCCATGAACCGACGAATTGGAGCAGAGCCATGGCTCCCGCAGGCAAGACCCTGCTGGTGATGGAGTTCTTCAGCTTCCGGGGTGATGCGGTCTGGAATGAACGGGATGAGCGCCTCGCGTCCATGGCGGTCGACAACCTTGAGCAGCTCGGCTTTATTGAAAAACGGGATGTCCTTGACCATGTCGTTGTACGGGTGCCGAACGCCTATCCGCTGTTCGAGGTCGGCTACCGGAAACGCTGCGATGTACTCCTTGACTACCTGGGCAGGCTTACCAATCTGCACCTCACGGGCAGAAGCGGCTTGTTCCGGTACTACAACATGGACGTCGCGATCAAATCGGGGAGAGAAACGGCAGAAAGGATGTTACGCGGGGAACGCGCCGCGAGCGGCGAGAAATCACGAGATCCGATCCTTACGCATACCTGATATGAAGTGCGCATTCATCATACCGGCATGGACGCCGGAGAATATCTTTTCCTCAAAGACGGCGAGCTCGCAGATTAACTACTGGCAGCCGGTCGGCACCCTCCTGGTGGCTGCTGTCCTCCGCCGGGCAGGGCATGAAGTCACTTTTTTGAACGGCGCTTTCATGACCCATGAAGAGATATGCAGGCATGTTGAGATTTTCAGTCCGGAATTTATCGGTATCTATTCCACGACCTTTGGATGGGTAAAAGCGAAACAGACGGCAGAGGACCTGAAAAGAACGTATGCTCGAAACGCTTTCCTCTGTGCAGGAGGCCCCTATCCTATTGCAGTGCAGGAACAGTGCCTCCGGGATGCCGGCACCTGCCTCGATGCAATAGTCACCGGCGAAGGGGAATTCACCACCCTCGAAATAGTGGAACGGCTGCAAGCCGGCGCAGGCCTTGAAGGGGTTCTTGGCGCCGCATATTGGGAGGACGGAAAGATCATCAAAAACCTGCCGCGCCCGTTCATCACGGACCTGGATTCCCTCCCGATTCCCGCGAGAGACCTGTTGGGCGATGCAAATCGGTATATCCCTCCTCCCGGTACCTACCGGAAAAAACCGGTCGCCGTAATAATAACTTCGAGAGGATGCAACAGGCGGTGCATTTATTGCTTTCAGATGGACAAAGAGCGGAAGAGCGGTATCCGCTACCGCAGCGTCCTGAACGTGCTGGATGAGATAGAACTCTGCATCAGGCAGGGGTATAAGGAGATCAAATTCCTGGACGATACCTTTGCCGCTGATTACAACAGGGCCATGCAGATAGCACGGGCCATAAGGGAACGAGGGCTCAACTTCACGTGGTTTGCCTCGGCCTGTGTCAACCAGGTGGACAAGCCCTTGCTCAAGGCCTTCAAGGACGCAGGATGCTGGGCCATTCTTTTCGGCGCGGAGAGCGGGGTCCAGAAAAATCTCAACACCATACGCAAAGGGACGACCCTTGCGCAGATAACAAGGGCGGTAAGGGATGCACAGGAGGTCGGGCTCCAGGTCAGTACTCCGTTCATGTTCGGCATACCCGGTGAGACCTTTGAAGAGGGTCTTCAGACCATTCAGTTCGCCGTTGAGCTGGACCCTGACATGGCGAACTTTCACGCGATCACGCCATTTCCGGGCACCGAACTCTACGACAATCTGGATCTCTATGGGACCATTTCCGACGATCTCACGGACTTCACGTACCAGGGTGCGGCGTTCATCCCTTTTACCATGACACGCGAGCAGATCTTGCAGCTGCGACAGATCGCGTTTAAACGGTTCTACTCCAGGCCTTCATTTATATTCAAAAAACTCCTCCAGGTCAGAAACTGGCATGATTGCCTGGCAGCCGCCAAGAGCGCAAAAAGCTTATTCTGGCTGTGGAGAAAAAACAATCTCTTTCTGGAAAAGGCTGCTCTGAAAAAAGGGCGCGTCCGCTGCTGAAGGGTCAATGCCTGCTCTTCGCCCCAACGCATCGTCTTTCCCCAACGGTGCGGCTCTCCGGGGGATGCGAGTCGTATGGCTTCCGGGGGAGAGGGCCCTGCGTGATGATCAGGTTCATGCCAACCACCTCCGGAGCATCGCCGGTCTCGACGAACGGGCGCCTGTCATGCTGCCTCAAAGACCTCACCGCTGTTTAACAGGCATCTCTATTTATAACCAGACATCATTGCTATCTGCAAGTTTATGCAAAATTATACAATTAGGTTGACAAATACGCAATGTAGTTCTAAGCTCATATTAATGATTTAATGAAACCATCGTGTAATCGTAAGCAGCGAAGCACCTCAATTACTTACTGCATTATATTATTTTACGCGTACCATGGAGATACTGAATCCTTAGTCTTATGAACAGGAGGTGAAGGGGTCGATTGGGGTGAGTTCTTTTTGTCCAGGCACATTTAATGAAAAGGAGGCCGCGAATGGATTTTCCAAACAAGCATCGGAAACGTTTCTCATGGCAACTCGTGGTATTAGCATTGTGTCTCTTGCTGGTTCCCATCGTCATAAACGGCTGCAGCTCCAGCAGTTATGACACCCCGGTAACCGCTCAGACATCTGCGACATTAATCTCTCCGGAAACGCTCAAGACATGGACAGACAGCGGGATCGTGAACAGCACGGGTTTCGACCGGGTCGTGATCCTCGACGTCACCTCCTTGGCGACCTACACCGCAGGCCACATCCCGGGCGCGCAGTTCGTGAACAGCAATGACATCTATCAGGTCCGCCAGGAAGGCCCCGCCACCGATGTCAACATGGTCATTGACGGCGCGCACATGGACGCCCTGGTCCAGAAATACGGGATCGACAAGGATACCACCGTCGTGTTCACCAGCGGAGCAGCGTCTCCCGGTGCAGGTTCCGTGCTCAGCGCCACGCGGGGCTATTGGACATTCCGGTACTGGGGATTCCCGAAGGAAAAGCTCAAGCTGCTTGACGGTATCAATTTTGCCTGGAATGCAGCCTACGGCCTGGCCACGGAGATCCCTCCCGCACCGACGCCTTCCACCTACAGCGTGAAGAACAATGCGCAGTTGCGCACGGACCTCAGGGCATCCCTGAGCGATATGATCAACGTGGCTGAGGGCAAGGTGGCGAATGCCGTACCGGTTGACATGAGAAGCGGACCGACGGACGGATCGTATGTGGGCAAGCGCGGCTCGACCACCGGCGTCTTCAATCCGGGAAGCGATTATGTTGCTTTCGAAGGCCGCTTGAAGGGCGGCAAGGCCCTGCTGTATACGGACATGCTCGATCCTGCAAACAATTATCGTTTCAAGTCGGCCGACGTCCTTGCCGCCATGTTCATGGCCATCGGGGTCGACAGCACGAAATATGCCCATGTTTACTGAAGGACCGGAGTGATCGCCAGTTCGGCGTTCTTTGTTCTTGATGCAATCCTTGGTTGGCCGGTCGCAGACTATGACGGTTCATGGAGCCAGTGGGGGCAGATGGCTGCTGCAAATAATGACAACGGCGGAATGTTGACCGCAGATTCTCCGTGGAGGACGGACGTCCCCTCCCGCAGCGAGCTCTTCGTTTACAACTACGATACAACGGCAGGCCCGGTGTTCTATACGTCGGTTTCCACGACGGTAACCGGCCTGAACGACATGACCGCGGGAGGAGCCTTCAGCGGAACAGCGAGCAGGTATTTCAGGGTTCAGATCGACGGCTCAGGCACGCCTGATACGTTCAAGTGGTGGCTCTCGAGCAGTGCTACCAATACAGTGTGGAACGCTCAAAACGTTCCCGTCTCGGCCGGAACATTCACTCTCGGTGAGGGCATGACCGTCTCCTTTGCCACAACGACGGGCCATACCGTTAGCGACCGGTGGGATTTCATCACCAAGAGGGCGGTGGAGAGGCTTGCGCTTGACGGCAGTATCTGTTCAAGCAGTACGAGCGTGGCCGGCGTGACGACCTATAGTCCCGCAGGATGCACTCCCCTGCTGCCCAATTCGTATGCTCCGTCGGGGAATGAGATCGAAGAGGAAGATGCCACCTATTTCGGGGTCGGCGGCAGCGGCGGCAGTAGCGGAGGCGGCGGTGGCCCCATAGCGCCGGGATACGCACCGGGATTGTTAAAATGAAGTCGACTGTCACCAGCGTCATTGTGACAGCATGCATGCTCGCAGCGGGTGTACCGGTGGGAACCGTTCTTGCGGGATCAAATGGCGAAGCGGTGCATCCGCAGCACAATACGACGACCGAGAGCCCTTTTGAAGGAGACCATGAAGGCAAAGGAGCCGAAGAAGGACTGTCTTCGAAGGAAACCGACACTCGGAAAAACATCATGTCTCCGCAGAAGAAACCTCGTCTGAAATATCGTGACGAGTCAAAGTGCTCGTGTTAGTATGAGGTATGGCAATAAAGTCATGCAACGTATCGGCGCATATTAAGGAGGCTTTCATGAGAAAATCAGGAATTACATTATCCGCGTTGCCAGCGGGGGCATGTCTCGCGGTACTGCTATTGATCGGCGTACCCGCTCTCGCCCAGCAAACAGAACCCGCGGTTCAGACAACTCCTGCGAACCAGCCGGATACTGCAAAAGATGCAGGAACGCAGCAAATAGTGGACGCGCTGTCTTCGATCAGGTTGAACTATGCGTTTCAACTTTACGGACAGTGGAGGGACACGGGCTCCGGGCCGAAGGGAACGGACAATACAAGCGACATCTACTTTAAGAGAGACCGGCTCATGATGTCGGGACAGTTGGATGATGTCTACAGCTTTTATTCCGCTGTTCAATTCCAGGGGGACGAGAGGATCTTTCCCACCGATGTAACCACGACACCGTCGAAAAACTTTGACATCATTGACACGTACCTGAGCGCCGACTACACGGATGCGTTCCGGCTTCGTGCAGGACTGACCAAGGACCCGATGATACGGGAGCAGAACGAGAGCTGCTTCGAGCCTCTCAGCGTTGACCGGTCCTATTTTGATTACACGAACCTGCCGCGCTTGAATCGCGATTTCGGCCTCGTTGTGTGGGGAAATGTCGCCGACGCGCTATTCCAATACAGGGTAGCGGCAATGAAGGGCAATGACGACAGCAACGACCCAAAGAGCTCTCTGCGGTACACGGCACGGGTCCATGTCTCGCTCCTGGACCCCGAGTATTCGATCAGCTACAAGGGAACCTATCTCGGCCAGAAAAAGGTCCTGACCATCGGCGCAGGCTACCAGCTGGAGCCGGATGCTGTGTATGGAAATGTCGCCGGAAAGGATGGCGCAAAGGATTATAAGGCGTACACATATGACATTTTTTTCGAATATCCGACACCTGCCGGAACGTTCACAGCTTCCGGTGCATATCTTAAATTGGATTTTCAGGGTGCATATCAAGGTGCAGATCCTGACCCGCGGAGTATCGGCCTGAATGGAGAGAAAAAAGGCTGGTACACTAAAGTCGGGTATCTTCTGCCTGTCAAGATCGGAACGGGCGCACTCCAGGTCTACGGCCGCTATGAACAATGGAGATTTGCAGATCTTGCTGCAATTGTAGATCAGGAAATAAAATGGTCAGCTGTCGGTGTCAACTATTTTCTCAAAGGGCAGGACCTGAGGCTCACCCTTGAATATTCAATGAACGATTACGAAAAGGAAGACGCTAACATTAAGGACTTTAAGACCGTCTCCGCAATGCTCCAGCTTCGTATTTGACGCATGAATCCTGCCTGACGACATGACACTTCAGGGGGCGTGCAAGATGCCTCCTGAAGTTTTTTTATGGTAAACGAGGCGCGCGGAAGCATGCAGGGAGATGCGCTGATGCGGCGGGATGAAAAAGCCTTTCAACGTTTACCTTGAAGATATCCCGTTGCGAGAGCAGGATATCGTTTCGGATTGAAGGGGATCTTAGTCGTGACAGGGCACTCATGGGCGCACTGGCATCGATCGTCGCATATGGCATCAATTGTCGTTCCGGCCTTTTCAGTTCTCAACATCCCTGCCGGGTCATCGTTCTGCGTTCTTATATTGCCGAGACCTTCTGTCGACATTTCTCACGGACCCACATAACCACTCTCTTCAAAAAGCTCGATTCAGCCTTCCCGTGCAGCGGGGTATGATCCGCGTTTATTCGTACGCTGACAGGCAGACCCAGCGGCGCTGCGAGATGTGCGGTTTCACATGTCAGATGCCATGATAAACCGTACTTTTCCGAGTGCGTTCGGGCAGCTGCAGTGGAGATGGATCTCGTGCCCCGCGCCCGGACAGAGAAGCATACCGCCAATCGCCACAGGGCATTGTCCGAATCTTGAGGATGAAACGGGACGAGCGGGCGCATGAGTTCATTCCGCCGTTTGTCCGCGGCTTGACAACCGTTTGTCCGCGGCTTGACAGCGAGGACACCTCGTGGTACCTTGCATGCCATGGCACCGGTCATCGAAGTAAAAGATCTCATCAAGACCTATCCGGGCGTGCGCGCGGTGGATAATGTCAGCCTGACGATCCATCAAGGCATCTGCTTCGGCCTGCTCGGACCGAACGGAGCGGGCAAGACCACGCTCATCGAGATCATCGAAGGTATCCAAAAATGCGATTCCGGCGCCACGCTGTACAAAGGCGCGGCAATAGGCCCCGCGTTTCGGAAAGAAGCGGGCATCCAGTTCCAGGTCACGTCACTCCAGGAATTTCTGACCGTGCGCGAAACACTGCGGCTGTTCAAGAGCCTCTATCCGCAAACCATGGACATACCGGAGGTCATCCGCCTGTGCAGTCTTGATGAATTCCTCGACCGGGACACGCGCAAACTTTCCGGCGGCCAGCGTCAGCGGCTTCTGATGGCCCTCGCCATTATCAATGATCCTGAAGTGCTCTTCCTCGACGAGCCGACGACCGGCCTCGACCCTCAGTCGCGACGGAATTTCTGGGACCTCATCAATCTCATCAAGTCCTGGAACAAGACGATCGTGCTGACCACGCACTATATGGACGAAGCCTACACGCTCTGCGATGAGATCGCGATCATGGACCGAGGAAAGATCATCGCGCAGGGACCTCCCGAGGCTCTGCTCAAGGAGCACTTCGGCAATGTGGTGCTGCAGTTTCCGGAAGAGGACGTGAACGACAAGCTCGAAGGGCTCGGGCTCTGCACGTCGAAACAAACGGGATGGTGCGAGATACAGACGCACGATATCGATGACACGATCAGAACGCTCCTGGGCCGCGGCGTCTCGTTGTCGCGGATGAACATGCGGTCCTGGAGCCTGGAAGACCTGTTCCTCTCGCTCACGGGGAAGGATCTGAGGGGCTGAAGCAGGATTGCCACGGAGACACGAAGGCACTGAGGAAGACACTGCTTTTACACTGATGACCATGACTGATGAAATCGTAAAAAAAGTTGAAAAACTCCCGACTTGTCATTTTGAACGAAGTGAGAAATCTTGGTTTTCCAGTCGGTTGAAAGATCCCTCTCTTCGTTCGGGATGACACATTCTGACTTTTTACGAGACCATCGTAATTGGATCATGAAGTATCCTGCTTCTTCATAGCTTTCATCCGCCATTATCCGTGTCAAAGACTTTGACTTTTTTTATGGTTTTGTCCAAGAAGGATCTCATTATGAAAAGATTTCTCGCCATTCTCCACGCGCGCAATATGGAGTTCGTCCGGGACAAGTCGTCCCTGGGATGGAACTTCCTGTTCCCCCTCCTCCTCGTGCTCGGTTTTGCCGTCGTATTTTCGGGAGAACCCCCTGCCATGTTCAAGGTCGGCGTCATCGGCGACACAGCGACCCTCGTTGGATCGGATGCGGAGTTTCTTAAAACAAAATATGTCCAGTTCATCACTGTTGACAATGGGGAAGCGGCCATCGACAAGGTCAGGCATTTTCAGCTCGATATGCTGATCGATCTGCGCGCGGGAAAGCAATACTGGATCAATGAAAACGCGCCGAACGGCTACGTTCTCGAACGTATGTTGGGGAGCGGAAAGCGATCGGGGTATCAGCGCCGGACGGTCCAGGGACGCAAGATACGCTATGTGGATTGGGTCGTGCCGGGGATCCTCGCCATGAATATGATGTTCAGCTGCCTCTTCGGCGTGGGCTACGTGATCGTGCGGTACCGGAAGAACGGGTTCCTCAAGCGGCTCAAGGCAACGCCGCTCAACCCCTTCGAGTTCCTGCTTGCGCAGATGACCTCGCGCCTGCTCTTGATCCAGACGATCACGACCCTCGTCTATGCAGGATGTAATTACTTCATTCACTTTCAGATGCGCGGGTCATACGTGAACCTTTTTCTTGTCTCATTCGCCGGCGCGATCTGCCTGATCTCCCTGGGCCTGCTCGTGTCAGCCCGGCTTAAGAGTGAAGAGCTCGCCGGCGGCATCCTGAACCTGCTTACCTGGCCCATGATGCTGCTCTCCGGCGTCTGGTTCTCCCTCGAAGGCACGAACCCGATCGTCCAGAAGATCGCCCAGTTTCTGCCGCTCACCCACCTTGTTGACGGCGCCCGTGCGATCATGACGGAGGGTGCCGGTCTCGTGGACATCGCTCCGCACCTCGTGATCCTCGCGCTCATGACCGCGGTCTTTCTCGCGATCGGCTCGTTCATCTTCCGGTGGGAGTGATCTTTCCCGTCCTCTGCCTGCATCGTCCTGGCTACATGCAAGTTCGTCTTTTTTCCCGCCCATCAACGATAATCGTCTCCCAGAAGCACATGCGCTCCTCCGCACGGCTCAAAACAATCGTGCCAACAATGCAGGTACCGCTGTCTCCACACTCAGTATCCGCTCTCCCATCTGCACGGGAGTGAACCCGCAGACAACGAGTTTTTCCACCTCGTAGGGAATGAACCCCCCTTCAGGGCCGATCGCGAGCGTCACCGCCCCCTTGACATCGCGCGGACAGGGATCGGATGCGGCAGGGTGGGCTGCAAGTGAAATCGTTCCTCTGATGACCTCGGGAAGTTCGTCCTCTACAAAGGGCTTGAACAACGGGCGAAGAAGGACCTCGGGTAATACAGTGTCCCTCGCCTGTTCCAGGCCGAGCATCAATTGATCGTTGACCGCCGCTTGGTTCAGAAACGGACTCTGCCAGAAGCTCTTCTCGACCCGAAAACAATTAAGCAGAATGATTTTTTTTACGCCCAGCCCGCTCGCGGACCGAAGCACCCGCCGGAGCACCTTGGGTCGCGGCAATGCGAGGATGAGCGTCAACGGAGGCGCCGGAGGCGGCAAGCGTTCGAGCCGGACCTCCATCTCCAGGACCGATCGATTCAGGAGCGTTACCTTGCCGAAGCCGACCTGTCCGTTCAGGACACCGACGCAGAGTTCGTCGCCGACCGAGGCACGGTGCACTTCCAGGACATGCGTTAGGCGTCGTCCCTGAAGACGAACGAGGCTGGTGTTGTCGACAAAATCGTCTAGAAAAAGAAGGATGAGATTCATATCAAGATCACGCTGTAATACAAATCAATCGAAGGAAAGATTACCGCGAAGACGCAAAGGTCGCTAAGGACAGCTAATAATTTATAGGTTTAATTCAAAATATGAAGGATTTCCTTGGCGGACTTCGCGCCTTCGCGGTTCATGCTCTTCTGTTTTGGGTTTTATAAACTTGATCTTATTCAAATGGCTTGTACTGCACACTGATGATCGTGAACACGGTATCGCCCTTCGGACGCTTGACCATAACTTCATCGCCCTCGGCCTTCTTCATCAGCGCCCTGGCCATGGGCGCGTCCATGCTGATCAGGTTCTTCGCCGGATCGAACTCGTCGGGACCCACGATGCGGTATTCGGCGACATTCCCCTCGTTGTCCTCAAGCCGCACCCAGGCGCCGAAGAACACCTTTGACGGATCGGTCGGCGCGCTGTCTACCACTACGATATGCTCCAGCCGGTCCTTGAGATGGTGGATGCGGCCGTCGATCTCGCGCAGCTGCTTCTTGCGGTAGATATACTCCGCATTCTCCGACCGGTCTCCCTCGGCCGCCGCAGCGGCAAGCGCCGCGGTCACTTCAGGGCGCTTTTCCCGCCAGAGGAATTCGAACTCGTCGCTCAGGCGCTTCTTGCCTTCAGGCGTTATATATTTGGAACCCGGTGTCTGTGGAGGTCGGTATCTGCTCATAGGGACAGAATAATACGGCAAACGTGGGAGAGAAGCAAGAACCAACTACCCTGACCCGGCAAGCCGGAATAATTTCAATTAACCGCGAAGGCGCGAAGACCGCAAAGGAAAGCAAAAGATTCACCCAGTTTAAAAAGTGAATTAAAGGTTGTCTTCGCGACCTTCGCGCCTTCGCGGTTAATTATTTTGGTTACGAAAGCCACATCATCATGTTTTTGCGGCAACTCTTCCACTGGACTAGCCTGCGTAAGACACGATAGTCTCTTTCCCAACCTTGAGCCGCTTTCCCTCATCGGTCAGCCGCTCAAACCGGACGCAGTCGCCCCGTTTCAATGTCTCATAGGGTTCGTTTCCCGTAGTTGCGTCCTTGTCCAGCCTGGCGATCAGCCGCCTGCCTGCTTCGCCGCAAACATAGAATTCCCGCTTGCCCTTCGAAACCAGGGGCTCGCTCACCACCCGGAAGCTGTTCAGGCCGCAGACATCCGAAAAAGAGAGTCCGTCCTTTCTGAATACGAGATAGGAGAACTTAAGGGAGTCCTTGCGGAGCCCTGTCAGCTTGTCTATCTCTTTCACCAGCGGGGGCGGATCCCAGGGAATGTCCTCATGGCACCAGTCTTTGGGGTTCGCGAGGGCAGGACACTTTCCGCTGAAGTGACACGGAGAATAAACGTGAAATCCGTTCTCCAGCAGGCCGTCCCTGACCGCGAGCATATCGCGCGAAGTCTCCCGCAAGGCTGGCTCGATGATGATGCAGCTGCCGTCATCAGCAAGTGACCTTTTCAGGATTGTATCCAAGATGCTTACCCGCTTCTCGGTCCTTCGATCATTCCGGGCAAACAGCTCGTTCACGACATTCGACAGGATGATCACGTCAAAATGTCCATGCAAAAGAGTTCCCAGCCCCTCGATGTCCGAATGGATTGTTTTCAATGATGCCTCGAATTCACGCGTTGCTCCGGAGGATGAAAATAGCTCCTCGGCTATCTTCAGATTACCCGCCACCTGATCAATGGCCGTGAACTCAAGTTGTGGTTTCTTCTGTTCCCGTTGCGAGAAGAACGCCAGCGCGCCGAGTAAGGCTGTGCCGGGACCGGTGCCGATGTCAAGGATTCGGAGCTTTGCTTTTGAGAACAGCTCCCGGGGATGAGAGGATAATTCCTGAAGAGGTTTGTGGATCTTGGAGAGGTTTGACGGAAGAAAATAGGCCCAATATGCCTTCCGAAGTCCCTCGTCCCTGAGATAGGCCGCGGGAAGCTCATCACGCTCCCGGGTGAGCAGCATTGAAAGCCTTGCCACATCCGCTGCAAGGGAGCGCATCTCATCGTGCGATAGTTCCGGTGATATCTTCATGGATGGATCTGTTGCTCAGTAGCCAAGCGTATCGTGGAATTGACCGGCCAGAGAAAAAAAAGGGGTTGCTCAGTACGTGAAGGCATGGACCGGGGAAAGGACCATGCGCGACAGAGCGCCCTCTTGCTCATTGCTGAGCCGCGCATAGCTCCCGGGCCGCCTACTCAACAATGGTGATCGCCACGCCGCTCCCCTGGGACACGATCTTGCCCGTGATGCTTCCGATGAGCGGGTTTTTACCCGCGGCGATGCCGCGACGGCCCACCACGATCGTCTGATAGCCGCCATCCTTTGCTTCTTCAAGAATACTCTCGGCCACATCCGTGGAATCGGAGAGAGACTTTGTCGCTATCTGTCCGGCACTGATGCCTTTGCCGGTCAGCGCATCAACGGCCTTCTTGAACACCGGCTCCATCCTGGCCTTCCGGTCGGCGATCCACTTGTCAACCACCTTCTTCCGGTCCTGCTTCTCTTCCGTGGACAGGATGTGGCCTTCGTCCCAGAATATGGCCGGCAGGTTCGGCAGCACATGCACAAGCTCGATTTCGAGTTCGCCGGTCCCGGCGAACTGCTGTGCCACGTACTCCACGGCCCTGGATGCGTTCGGTGAATCGTCGATCGCGATAAGCATTTTCTTCATGGTCTGTCCTCCCCAAAAAATATCCGCTTCAATTTATATATAGCACACTTTTCAACGATTTGGATTCTCTTTTTCATCCCCGAGAGAGAGCAAAGGAAAAGGGGATGATCAGCTCATCATCCCCTTTGATTCGCTGGAAACGCTTACCGTGTCTTCACCGGTTCGTAGGTGCAGAATGGCTCGGCAGCGAGGTAGTCGCCGGATATGGCGAAGGCACGGGCCCTGCAGCCCCCGCAGACCCTGCGATATTCGCAGATGCCGCACTTGCCGTGGTAGTGGTCGAGATCGCGCATCTCTTTAAAGAGCTGCGAGTTGTTCCAAATTTTCGAAAAGGGCTCTTTCCTGATGTCGCCGGCTTCCTCTTCGAGGAAGCCGCAGATCTGGACCTTGCCCATATGCGATACGAAAGCAAAACTCTGGCCGCCCATGCAGCCCTTCGTCATGGCATCGAAGCCATGGGACTCGGGCGTGACGATCTTGCCCTTTTCCTTCTCACCCTGCCGGAAGATACGGTAATAGTGCGGTGCGCAGGTGGGCTTGAACTGGATCGGCACTTTGTCCCGCATCTCGTAGAACCATTTGAGTGTGCTCTCGTATTCTGCAGGCGGGATCTCCTGGTCGACGAGTTCCTTGCCGCGACCCGTGGGGACGAGCAGGAACGGATGATAGGCAACAGCGCCCAGTCCGATCACCATCTCAAGGAGCTTCGGCAGATCCTTCACATTATGCTTCGTGATCGTCGTGTTCACCTGAAATTCCATGCCGACCTTCTTAAAGTTCTCAATGGCCTTCATCACGCCTTCGAAGGCGCCTTCAACGCGCCGGAAGGCATTATGGCTCTTTGCGTCCAGGCCGTCGATCGAGAGCGACACGCGCATGATGCCCGAATCCTTCATCTTCTGCGCCAGTTCCTCGGTCACGAGCAGGCCGCAGGGCGCCATGACCATGCGCAGACCGAGCTTCGTACCGTGCCTGGCGATGTCATAGATGTCGGGACGCATCATCGGCTCGCCGCCGGTCAGGATGATGATCGGGTCACTGAAGGACTTGACGTCGTCCAGGAACCGATAGCACTCCTCCGTGTTCAGCTCGCCCGGGTACGGGCCGTACCGCGCCGCGGCGCGGCAGTGGACGCAGTTCAGGACGCAACTGCGGGTCACCTCCCAGGCGATCAGCCGGGGGAGGTATATCTTTTCTTTTCCTTCGCCCCCGGGATGGCCGTGGCCATGGGGCGCTTTCTCTGTATGGGGATGAGACATGTAGACTCCTTGCAAAGTAAGCCAACGTTCAAGATCCAAATATATTTGAATTTTCTCTGAACGCTGAACTTTGCCCTTTTGAATTGTTATTGCACTGACACTGTGTATATTAGCCAATCAGGAGGGAATAGTCAACTGCGTTAGAGAAACAATATCTCCCGCCCTGCGCCCGGCCGCGACCCACACGTGCGATGTCTGTCGTGCCGAAGGCGCGGCGGCTTTCCTCAACGGTCTGAAGGCCCAATACAGGTGCAGGTGCAGATTCAGACACAGACCCGGTTCCTCCCCTGTTCTTTCGCCCTGTAAAGCGCCGAATCGGCACAACGGATGAGCCCTTCGCTCCAGGCCGCTCCGTACCGGTGGCAAGCAGGCAGAACTCCTCGCCTCCATACCTCACTATCAGGTCCGTCTCCCGGAGTCTTTCATTGATGAGCGTCGCCACGCCGGCAAGGACCGTGCCGCCCGCCTGGTGGCCGTACGTATCGTTTACCTTCTTGAAAAAGTCGATATCGATCATGAGGAGCGAGACCGGCGGACCATAGCGGCACACACGCTTCACCTCCTGCCTCAGGCGCTCCATGAAGTAGCGTCGATTGTATATCTTCGTGAGCGGGTCGGCGATCGCGCTCGGCAACCAGGCGCATTCCGACTTTAAGAAGGATGGAAAGGTGTTCGGGTTCGATGCTCTGGATAGCACAGGTCATATTGAACGCACTACCGGTGAAACGCTCAATCCTCGACAAATCTAAGATCTCGCGGACAATGGGCAAAACGTTCCGTCATTTGAATTGAGCACGTATTGCGTGATTGCGGATCTGGTATTTCGAGCCGGGCATCTGCATCATAGTGAGTTTATCCCCAGATATCTCCTCGGGTTGTCCGCCGCGAACTGGATTGCACGCTCCAGAGGCACTCCGAGCGCGACGAGGTTCTTCACCGCTTCCGCAAGCGCAATACCGCTCCCCATGAGAACGCCGCCCACGCCCCTGACAGGGCCGCTTCCCCAGTTCGGCCCTTTGACCGAATCCGAGACGACGATGATCTTGTCGGGCGATTTCATATCGAAAAGCATTTTGAGGCTCTGCGGGTGCAGGTGTGCCATGTCCGCGATGACCTCAACGTAGACGTCCTCATCCATGAGCCCGAACCCGGCAAGCCCGGGCTCGCGGTGGTGAAATCCGCGCATGGAGTTGAATACATGGGTGATGCCGGTGGCGCCGGCGCGCTTGCCCTCCTCGGCCTGTTCGAACGATGCATCGCTGTGGCCCATGTGCACGAGAAAACCCTTTTCGCGGCAAAGCTCGATCACGCGGAGGGCGCCCGGCAGTTCCGGGGCAATAGTAATGATCTTGATGAGATTCTCGAAATCCTCAACGAGCTGAGACAGCATTTCCACCGAGGGATCAACGAAGCTCTTCCCGTCGAGCGAACCCGCCCGCTCGGGATTGAGAAATGGCCCTTCGACGTGTACGCCGAGGATCCTCGCGCCATCGCGCTGCGCGTCCCTGGCGTGCTGCACTGCGGCCATGTTCTCACGCATGGTCTCGATGGAACCGGGATAGATGGTGGGAAGGACCGCCGACGTTCCCCGATCACCGTGAATGCCGGCCATATGGAGAATATCGTCCTGCCGCCGCGTGCGGGTGTCGTAATCACCCGCGCCGTGTACATGGATGTCGATCAGGTATGGTTTGTTCATGACTGAATAGGCCAAGTGTACCTCAAGTGATAATGCAAAATGCAAAAGGTAAAAGGCAAAAAGCAAAAACCGGCATCTTCATTTTGAACTTTGCACTTTGAATTTTACCCTGCTTCTACGTGATCTTCCCGCGCCGCGAGAAAAACTCGCTCAGGGCGAGCCGCACCACAGCCCCGCGGTCCCAGGGTTGTTTCAGCTCTTTCGTGAGCTCTGCGGCCACCTCATCCAGCGCCGGAATGTGTTCATCCTCAAGCTGGATCGTCACGTCGACCAGACCGTGTTCGTGCTCCTCGTGGTCGGCATGACCGTGTCCGCTCTGTGCATCGTGTTCGTGCGTATGATCGTGTTTAGGGTCCATAATAAACCTCTCCAAACTGACCTAATAAAGCAACTTCATCATCACCGGCATCGTGAAGAACAATGCAACCGTGGAAACCGTAATACACGCCGCTGAAAGCGGCACATCAAGGTCGAACTCGTCGGCGATCACGAGTGAAAGCACCATCACCGGCATCGCGCCCTCAATCGTGGTCGCTTTGAGTACGTCGGCACTTATCCCGAGCCGCGAGCCGATCCACCAGGCCAGGACCGGGGCAAGCATTAATTTGATCGCGAGCGCCGGCACCGCGATCGAAAGCCGTTTTACGTCGCGGAAATCGAGTGCCAGGCCCACGGTAAAGATCATGATCGGGACCACCGCCTTGCCCATGAGCCCGACGGCATCCAGCACCGGCAGCGGCACCGCAATCCCGAAAAGACGGACAGCAATGCCGGCAGCCACTCCCCAGAGCGGCGGAAGCAAGAACACGCGTTTGAGCGACGCGCCGACCGAAACGGACTTTCCGCTCCCATACCGGGCGGCGATGAAGACCCCGATCGTCAGCAGGATCGGTGTTGACGCGAGCAGGTCGTAGAGGACCGCCACATATCCGTATTGCGCGCCGAGCATCTCGGTGATGACCGGGAGCCCCAGATACATCACGTTGCCGAAGGCGCTGGATATGATCATGGCCCCGAAAGCGGGCCGCGGTATGTCGCTGAACCACGGCAGAAGCCGATAGGCCGCAAATCCGGCCCCGATGGACGCAATGACGACGACAGCCGCCGTCAGCGGTATGGAAATCAGACTCCGATCGACAGGGGCGCTCGACATCAAGCCGAAGGCCAGCGGAGGTATAAAGAAATTGAACACCGCCACGCTCAGCGCGTGACGCACCCGGTTTCGGTCAAGCCCTCCGGGGTTGAAGAACCTCCATGCGTATCCCGCCGCGATGATAAGTCCGAATGAGTACAGGACCTTGTTGATACCGGCTCCTTATTGTTCATTATAGCAAGTCTTTACCGTGTCCGGGGAAATCACCGGAAACAACAGGAATATTTTACCTGCTTTTAAAAAAAGATACCAGTAAATGTTTTGTCTTCGGACTCCCTGAACCGTACAGATGCCTTTGACAATCGTTCTCCTCTTGGCCTATAATGCCGGCATTGTGGAGGACCCATGGTCCCAGGGCATACAATTCAGGGTACGGAGGTCAACAAATGTCTCAGATATGGATCGCAATAATCGCGGTGCTCATCATGGCAGGAGGATTGGGGGGCATCTATTATCTCATCATAAAACAGAACGCGGTGCTCGGGGCAAAGACCCTTCAGCTCGTTTCGATCGTGCTCGTGCTGCCCCTGATGCTTGCGCTCGGTGTAATGAACATTCTCCACAGTGAGACAATCGGCCCGCTAATCGGCGTCATTATCGGATACGTGTTGTCCGGGTCGTATAAAGAGTAGGCGCTCACCAACGCATTTACAGCAAAAGCTTGTCGGCTTCCCGGTGAAGATTTCATCACTGTTTCTCCATCCGGTCCTTCGGCAGGAACGGTATCGTCAGCATGCCGGGGACCGTCATCACGCACACGATAATGAAGAACGTCGTATATCCCACGGACTGCTGCAGCCAGCCGCTCACGAACCCCGGCAGCATCATGCCGAGGGCCATGATGCCCGTGGATATGGCGTAGTGCGACGTCTTGTATCTTCCCTGCGCCGAGTACATGAGATAGACCGTGAACACCGTGAAACCCAGGCCATAGCCGAATTGCTCCAGCGCCACGAGCGGATAGACGAGACCGATGCCGGGCTGCGCATAGGCCATGTACACGAAGAACAGGTCCGGCAGATGCATGGTGATCACCATGGGCCAGACGCAGCGCTTGAACCCGAACCGTGAGATGAGCCAGCCTCCTAGTATCCCGCCGGTGACAAGGCACAGAACACCCACGGTGCCGTAGACAAGGCCGACCTCCTTGGTCGTGAGCCCGAGCCCGCCGACGTTTGACGTGTCCAGCAGGAATGGAGAAACCAGCTTCAGCAGCATGGCCTCGCCCAAACGGAAGAACAGGATGAACGCCAGCATGACGCCGATCTTCTCCTGCCGGAAATAAGCTCCAAATACCTCTCTGAATGACGCCTTCTGTTTCTTTTCTTTCCCCGAATGTCCGCCGTCAGCTACGGGGAACGGCAGCATAAATTTGTGATATACCGCCGCCCCTGCGAAGATCAACCCGGAAGCGACCATGACCGTTGACCAGCTGCGGGATATATCTCCGGTCGATGTTTCGAGCATGCCGGCGATATACACCAGAAATCCCGTGCCAAAGATCATCGCCAGCCGGTAAAATCCCGCGCGCAGTCCCACGAACAACGCCTGCTCCTTTTCCGTGAGCGCGAGCATGTAGAAACCGTCCGTGGCAATGTCATAGGTCGCAGAGATAAATGCGCCTGCGCCGAACGCGGCCAGGGACAGGAAAAAGAACGACTCGGTCCTGAGCGAGAAAGCGATGACGAACAGGGAGATGCTCATTGCGGCCTGGGTGCCGAGGACCCACTTCCGCTTCGTTGAATACACATCAACGGCCGGTCCCCAGAACATCTTGATGACCCAGGGAAGATAGAGCCAGCTCGTCCAGAAGGCGATGGCCGCATTGTCAATGCCCATGCGCTTGTACAGGATGACCGAGACCGTATTGATCAGCACGTAGGGCAGACCTTCGGCAAAATAGAGCGTGGGAAGAAAGGACCAGGGGTTGCGGGCAACGGGTTGCTTTGTCATGGGCAAAAGGGTAGCAGATTGATGGAGAAACATCCAGAGAAAAAAAGCCCTCTCCATAAAGAAGAGAGGGCTCTGCGCACACAACCACCCTTCAATGGAAAACAAAGGGGGTGCTTTATTGCGGGTTATTTTTATTGTTGAATCTGATAACGGCTTCCTTCGCCTCCGGCGAGTCCATTTTGTTCAACACTCGCGCAGCATCGAGACGGACCACCTCATCCTCATCCGTCTCTCTTCCACCCGGTTTCGCGCGCTTACTTTTTCTCCGCCCTGACAAGATCAAGGGTCTTTTTCGCGTCGGGAATCAGAGCGCTGTCGGGATACTGCGTCAGGAACTTTTCCAGCCCCGTGATGGCGGCGGCCTGCTCACCCCTGGCAGCGAGGCCGAGGGAAGTCTTGAAATCCGTCATTTCTTCTTCCGATACCGGCTCGTCACTCTTCTCCCCTTTCCAGTAAAGCCTTACCGATGCTTCTTCCTTTGTCCCCCGTCTCTCCTCGCTGCGGCCGCTCAGGGGCACGATCTTCTTCGTCACAATTTTGTCGATCTTCTTCCGGACCACCGTAAGCCAGTCCGTAAGAGATGAGCCCTTCTGTTCCTGGGCCGGAACCGCAGTGCAGCAGAGACCTGTTATGACGATAAACGCAAACAGTTTATTGAACATAGATCACTTCACTCCCAGCCTCTCAGCAAGATCCGCATACCGCCGAATCACCCGCGGGTCGATCCCGGCCGCATCCAGGAACAATTTCTTTGCTTCCTCTTTTTTGCCTGCCTGCAGCGAAACACGGGCCAGGTTCACCATGACACCCGGTTCTCCGGGCGATGACCTGAGTGCCGCCTCGTAGGCCAGGCGCGCATCGCCAAGCCTGCCCTGCAGGTAGTTGATATTCCCGATATTGTTGAGCGCCAGGGCATTGGTCTTGTCCAATGCCAGCATCTTCTGGAACTGCTCAAGCGCCTCGGAAAAGAGACCGTCCTCTCCATAGAGAATTCCGAGCTGCCCCAGCATCGTGAGATCAGCCGGTGCCCTCTTGAGCGCGTCACGATACGCGGCGGACAGGAAAGCGAGGCGCCGGCTCGCAAGCGTTTCGAGTTCGTCCTTGAAGGTCGCTTCGATCTCGTTTCGCTTGACCTTCACTCTCATCCCGGACCTGGGAAGCGTGACGGGCTTGAACTCATCCCAGCTCTTCTGAACATTGATGACGTTCACCTTGTTCCTGGCAGCCCAGTCGCGGTACTCCTCAGCGCCCTTTTGCCAGGCGCGGGTAAAGGACGTTCCCACCATGGTCATCTCCACCGGTATCCAGACCGTGCCGTGATAGGGCACAATGAGATCGTTCGGAATGCCGAGAGTAATCCTGTCCGGCACTTCGATCCCCGTGTTGAACAGGACGAACATATGGCCCGGCACGTTCACCAGCGCCGAGTCTATCCCGATGTTCTCCATGCAGGCGGCGAAGAGGATCGATAACTCGTCACTGTCCCCGCTCTTTTTCATGAGAGTATCTCGTGGATACTGGAGATAAGTAACTTCGGCGGTGTTTGTGGAAAAATCCTTAAACGGGCTCGCGGGATTCACGATATACTTGAGCCCAAGAACGCCGAAGGCGTCGTAGATGCCCCTGGCATACACGAGGATCTGCGGCAGATTGGGATGGGCGTCGGCGTACTGCTGGACAATCTGTCTGCTGAGGTCCGACACAACCGCGTCCGTGTGCGTTACGAAAGCGCCGAGCTTTGCCTTGTTGTCCCACCTCATGGCATGCCGCTCATAGAGTGTGAGCGGGAAACTCCGTGTCACGGTCCTCGGTTCACCCGCTGCAAAGAACGTGACCGCGATCTCGCACGTGAGCTGCATATTCTCGGTGACCCCGAGGATTTTGCTGTTGAACAGGGGTTTGAGCGGGACTTCGACCTGTTGCTTTGCTGCGATCTCAGGGACCTCGGTCTCGATCGGATAATCCATGAAATCCCTGGTCGAGAACCTCACCTTGACCTTCCGGTACGGAATATCAGTGGTATTCGCAATGACGACCTTGCCGAGGGGATGGGAGGCATAAGTCTTATACGCAGACACGAAGACCTCGCCGGTCTCCACCCTGGCGATCTCGATGGGTTGAGCCGTCAGAGACGCCCTGGGCATTGAGGCGACGACGACTTCACCCGGTTCACTCTCTTCTCCCTCGCTGCCCACGGCCGTTATCTGATAGTAATAGAGGGTGTCGTTTGCAACCGGGCCGTCATCAAAGATCGTTTTTTCCGTTTTTGCCAGGAGCACATAGCCCGTTGATGCCTTTCTGGAACGGTACACCCGATAGTGTGTAACAAAGGACTCAAGATTCGGCAGCCACGAGATCGTGATCTGCTTCCCCCAGGCGTCGCCCCTCACCCGCTTCGGCATAGCGGGGACCAGCTTCGGCGTGACCGCGGAAACAGCGCCCGACAGTGCGCTTTCATTCCCCTCCCGGGCCTGGCTGCTCACGCGGTAGAGGAAGGTCCTGTTGCTCGGCAGGTTTTTGTCCAGATAGGACGTGGTGGTAGACGTGCCGATGAGCCTGAAGGCGTCCGTTGGTGAATCAGCCCGATAGATCTTATACTGATCCAGGTAGGTTTCGGTATTTGCCTTCCAACTCACCTGAACTTCATTTATTGTGGCCTGTGCCGTGACGTCCTTCGGCAATGCAGGCGTGTGTTTGAGGAGAAAGACCTGCACCCTTTTGTTTCCGCGGTCGCCAACATATAATCGAAGACCCTCTTCCAGTGCAAACCCCTGGGGCCGTCGGAACTGGCCGGCGTCGGAGCCTTCGCTTCCGAACTTTCTCAGGAATTTTCCGTTGGAGTCAAAAACCTGAACCCGTGAGTTCCCGGCATCGAGCACATACACCTCATTGTCCGGTGATACGACGATATTCTCCGGTTCCCGGAATTCACCTTCTTCTTTTCCGGTCTTCCCCGTTTCCCAGATAAGCCCCCCGTTGCTGTCGTATTTCGCGATCCGGTCATTCCCCCGGTCAGCAACGTACAGGTTCTCGAACGCGTCCGCCGCGATGTCGACGACCTCTCCGAACTGCCCGGATAATTTTCCCGCCTTCCCAAAAGCGCCGAGGAACATCCCCTTGGAGCTGAAAACCTGCACCCGCCTGTTCCCCGTATCGGCAACAGAGATGTTGCCCTTGGGACCCACGGCAACTCCCGAAGGTGAGCGGAACTCGCCTTCTCCGCTGCCGGATTTCCCGAACACCTGCAGAAGATTTCCTTCCCTGCTGAATTTCTCGAGCCGGTCATTGCCGGTATCGGCGACCCAGAAGTTTCCAAGGCCGTCCACGGCCAGGCCCCTCGAGTTCTTGAAAAATCCAGGGCGGCTCCCGCGCGAGCCGATGACGCGGTGGCTGCCTGAATCGCCGAGGACCATGAGAGAATCTCCCGAGATGCCCCAGGCGTTCTTATTGATCGAGAGAGCGGCCACCTCGCCCCGCATCTCCTTATAAAACTCCACGCCCGGCAAGGGAGACAATTTCGTGAGCGGAGGCGCATCCCCGACTTCCGTTGAAAATACCTGGATCGTGTTCCTGGCCGCGTCAAGGACCCAGATATTGTTCTCTGAATCAGAGATCAGGCCCGTTAACTCGCGGAACTGTCCCGGGCCTTTACCCTCTGAGCCGATGGAAGCAACAAGCCTGCCGCGGGGCTCAAATTTCTTGACCTTATAGTTTCCCGTGTCCGCGACGTAAATGTTTCCGCGGCTGTCCACTGCGATGCCCTGCGGCCGATCGAAACCGTCGGCACCTTTCCCCCGTGAACCAAAGACACGGACCTGAGCTCCGGACGGATCAAAGATGCGCACCATATCAGCCCCCGCGTCGAGGACGTATATCCGGTGTTGCACATCGACGGCCACACCGACAGGGGTCTTCATCTCATCGGTCTTCGTTCTCACCGTGATCTGGCGGATCGCGATGCCGTCGTCGGTCAGCACCTGCACACGACTGTTTCCTGTATCGGCAATAGTGACAAGCCCTTCGGAAACAGCGATCCCGGTCGGGCCGCTGAACTCACGGAGGCCGTCGCCCCTCGCGCCGAAACCCCGCACCCACTTCCCCTCACTGTCGTACACCTGAATGCGGTTGTTGCCGGTGTCCGCCACATAGACGAGGCCCTGCTCATCGATCGCGATCCCCGAAGGATATTTGAACTGGCCCGGCTTGCTCCCTTTCAAGCCCCAGGACAGCACGGTCCTGCCGCTCTGGTCCAGAACGACGATGCGATGAGCCTCGGTATCGGCAATGTACAGGCGATCCCCGTACGCGGCCAATGCGCGGGGAGCGTTGAATTGCCGCTGCTTCGCCTGTTTTCCCGTTTCGCCGATCTCGCGCACGAACTCCATCGGCTGGAATGCGGCCGCTCGCGATACCAACAGCAAAAAAACAAGAACGGCAAAAACGGAATGTCGAACAAAGACCATACGTGCCTCCACGGATACGAACGCTAATCGACCGGCAGATGATCGATAAACGCGCATATTCTGGTAAATTATGAACGGATTATAGCACACTGACCTTATCCTCGACACCAAAAATGTGTTTCAACAAATTTTGTCCTTCGACAGGCGCAGTGCATTTTCCTTTGACTTTCACCCGATATTCAGGTATTTTTGAAAACGTACCGTGAGAGGAAAACTACCGTGATTATCAAAAGATCGGATATTCTCGTTGCCGCATTCCTCAGTATGGTTGCGCTCCTCACACCGGAGCCGGTCATGGCCAAGACGATTATTGTTGTGCAGAATTCCACTCAGTGCCCCACGGATATCGTTACCACTCCCTGTTATCTGAACGTCAGCGATGCGATCACCAACGCCTTGGCCGGTGATTCGATCGAGATCAAACCCGGCACTTATCCCGGGCCTTTTACCATAAACCAGAATATTGCCTCGTTGTCCGGCGATGAGACCGCGCGCACGGTTCTTACCAGCAACGGGTCCGGAGCCGCGCTGACCGTAACCAACGTATCTGCGAGCATCGACATCAGAAGACTTAACTTTACCAATGCTCAAACAGGGCTACTGGTGCAAAACTCACCATCGGTAACAATTACGAATAATATTTTTCAAGTGGGCTCGAGCAACACCGCAGTTCAATTGATCAACGCACCGAACACCAAAATAACGAACAATACTTTTTTCCAGGACGCGAACGGCATCAGTTCCGATCAAATTGCGGTGAATATCGTAAATAATATTTTTTCGTCCCAATCGACTGCGATATCCCCGAACGTCGAGTTAACGGGCATTTTGTCAAATCTGTTCTTTAGCTGCACCAGCATCGGCCCAACAATCTCTTTCGATTCCGCCGACACGGTCAACTATAAGCAAAATCTGCAAAACCAGGACCCGCTGTTCGTCGATACCTCCTCTTCGGACTTTCATCTGCAGGCAGGCTCTCCCTGCATTAACACGGGGAGTACGTCACCCGGTTTAAACACCATTGGAGATGCAACACATACCGACATGGGCGCTTATGGAAGTAATTCTATGGACATCGTCCCATTCCCGGTCTCCGGCGTGACTTCCGCGACATCGGCCTCCGGGATCGACTTGGGATGGAAACCGAACAACAGCTACCAGGTGAGCGGCTACCGCGTCTATTATGGGAACGCGTCCGGAAGCCGGTCCGGCACTGGCGCGACGGAAGGCAATTCCGGATTCAATGTGACAACGGCCAGCGCCACGGTGAGCGGTCTTCCGACAACGGTTGCCACGCCCGCAACGCCGACGCTCGGCCCGACCCAGGCCCTGAATGAAAGCCTCTTGCTGAACTGGTCCGCTGTTCCCTCCGCCAAGAGATATAACGTTTACTACGGCACGACCTCCCCTCCTGGCACGCTTGCGGGCACAGCAGACACGACGACCTTTACCCTGACGGGTTTGACGAACGGGCAAACATATTATGTGGCTGTTTCCGCAGTTGACGAGGCCATTTATTATTTTACGATAACCGCATTCGACAGCTTTGGAGTAACATCCGGTCCCACGGTCACCCCCGGTATCGCTCACGAGAGCGATTATTCGGTGGAAATTCCCGTAAGCATCGGCAATGCGGTGGAGGGACCTCTTTCCAACATTGTGTCGGATTTTCCCGAAACACTCAGCGCCTATCCGTCACTTCCCGAGGGACGTCAGGGATGCTTTATCGCGACGGCCGCTTATGGGCATTACTCCGATCCCGAAGTACAGGCATTGCGCGAGTTTCGCGATCGTTATCTTCTCACCAACAGCATTGGCCGCGCTTTCGTGGGATGGTATTACCAGTACAGTCCCGCTGCCGCCGCAGCCCTGAACGCACACCCGGCCTTGAAACCCCTGATCAGGGCGGCGTTGCTGCCCGCCGTTGGCGGGGCCTGCCTGTTGACCCGGACCTCGCTGCAGTTCAAGATCAGCCTGCTGGTGGTCTTCGGATGCGCTGTTCTTTTCCTATTAAACAGAAAACGGTTTTCACGTTTCGGAGGCGACCGTTGAAAAAGTTTATTATGCTCTTGATTGTTTTATTTGCTCCTGCAGTCGTCCATGCAGCCGATCCTCTTATTGACCATCCACATTGGTCGCTGGAGATCAAGGGGGGGACGTTCGCGCCGGCCTTGTCGAACTGGGCGCAGTATTACGACAAGAGGTCAATGCCGGCGTTTGAGGGATCCCTGGCCTACAAGCTGATCCGTCAGATCGACATCGGCATATCGGGCGGTTACGCCCAGGACAAGGGGCATGCCTATGCGCCGGTCCACGCAGCCTCGGCCGGAGAGGTAACCTACCGGATCGTTCCGGTCAATCTTTTTATCCTGTTGCGCGGGTTGGTGAGCGAGAATCAGTGGCTGGTCCCTTATGTGGGGGGGGGATTCACCAGACTGTATTATCAGGAAAAGATCGAGGGACAGGATTCAGTCAGAGGCTCGGTGGACGGTTATCATGTCAGGGGAGGCCTGCAGTTCCTGCTGAACGGTCTGGATGAGAACGCTGCGAACAGAATGTACATGGACTACGGAGTTGACCACACGTATCTTGTCGTAGAGACGGAATACACTCATGCGGTTGTCCGCTCGGACTCAATCAATCTCGGCGGCACTGCGTATTTGATGGGTCTCTTGTTCGAGTTTTAACCGGGATCTCGGAACACTACTCGCTCGTGAACCATACGTCGGGTTTGGGGACGGCGGACATCGGGTCCCTGAATCGTCGCCATTTCCGATCAATTCCCCTCTTCACCTGACCTCACCGTCCCTGATCTGAAGGGGTCAGATAGCGACCCTTACCAGCAAAATACCTTGTCACTGGCGAACACGTCCGCAACCAGTTTGTCGTATGCAATATCACCCTTCGTGAGATCAATGACCTTCGATTGATTTCCCGACGCCTGCACCTCGATGATCTTCTTCGTGCTTGCGTCAGGGGCTTTTTTTACAATGTGCAGAATCTTCATGGCGCGGTCCTCCTGATACTTAGTACGGCACCACAAGGTCATACTCAAGGAGTTTCTTCGCCATCTCCTCGAGCGTGATCGTTGTGTAGCCGTTTTCCGGATTATTGGAGTACATCTTCAACTCAAGGTCCGTGGCCAGTTCGAGTGGCTGCGCGATCACGGGGTCTTCCTTGTTAAGCTTGCGGTCGAGGACAAAGACCTCGATGGAATCGTCCGCAAGGGTGAGCCCGCCCGCTACACGGAGGGCCTCACCCGGGCGATCTCTCACGATAACCGCTATCCTTTTTACATCTCCCATAGTCTCTCTCCCTAAAATATCAGAACTCTCGTGCTGTCGTGCAGCATCCCGGCGTTATTGTACTGGCTGCCATAGGATATCCCTTCGGTCTTGGCGTGGACGCCGACCTGCTCGCAGCTGTGATCGCAGACCGATATCTCTATGCCGCCAACCTTGAGCAATTCGATGAATTCGGGGTCACCGGTAAATTTCACGCCCTCGTCGGTCAAGAAGACCGTCACCGGATGCCCCGCCGCCCTCGCCGCCTTCGTGACACCGATAATGTGCTCCCGGTTCTCGTGCTTCGTGACCATGATTCCCAGCATTTCATCAGCCATGGTTCCACCTCGTCTTAAGTTGCATGTATTGAATAGAATAGAAAATAAACATGATTCGTGGAAAAAACGTTGACTACTGCAATCATCACGGCTCAATTTTCTAACAATCGTTTTAACGGCGTCTGAAAACAAATGAGCCGGGCAGAAATCTCCGCCCGGCAAAAGATACATCCGTATTTTACTCCAGGTCCCTCATCGGCCTGATGAGCACGAAGTACACCATGGTCCAGTTGCCCAGAATGATGAACGCATTCGCCACCCAGCTCGAAACAGCAAGGGTGGACACGCCCGTGAGACTGTGTCCGATATTGCAACCGCCGCCGAGCTGAGCGCCGACTCCCATGATAAAACCGCCGAACATCACCTTCAGGAGCTCGTCCGCAGGCGGGACCTTGAGTTTCACTTCCTTCATGAACTTACCGCTGATATATGCGCCGATCGGCACCGTAAGCACATAGAAGGCGCTCCAGGACATCGTGATGCCGAGGATCGACGTGGACTCGGCCGCAGCGACCTTGGAGTCCCCGAAGAACACTCCGAGAAAAAACTCGCGGACCGGACCGGTGAACGAGAGCCCGCGGGCCCTGCCCGTAAAATAGCCGGACGCCCAAAACGCCGCCACCGCAATGACTCCCACGAGAAGACCGACAAGCGACCAGGAATATCCTTTTTTGGCCTTCTGGAACGGCTTGCCCCGGAAAACAAAATAGAAGATCGGGATCGTGACCACCGCGATGATGATCCACTTGTTGACTCCGATAATATTGTAGAGCGTCGGAACCTCCTCGTCACCTACGAACACCTGATAGTTTGTCAGTGAATCGAAGACCGGTTTCATGAATCCGAACCTCGTCAAAACGATGCCGAAGAAGAAGCCGCAGACTGCCAGTACATAGGCCAGGTTTCCCTCGCCCACGCGGTACAGGATGCCGCTCCCGCAGCCGCCGGCGAGCACGATGCCCATGCCGAATATGAATCCGCCGATGATGTTCGCAAAGGGCGCAAAGCCCTGTCGATAGAGCAAGACAGTCTCACCAGCATGCTGGATCCAGCCCATGTCCTCGATGATATTCGCGCCAATCATCGCGACAGCAACGGCAAGAAGATATGCCCGAAGCATCGTATAGTCCTGAAAAAGCACTTCGCGAAATGCGGAGTTCACGCAGAACCTGCCGCGCTGAAGTGCATAGCCGAACGCCGCACCGATCAGCAGGCCGGACAAAATGAACGCAATTGTAGAAACCATTCGCACCCCTCCTGGAAATCATTTCCCCTGTGGTTTTCGAACATGGTTTTCGAACCTGTGGAATGCAGCTTCCAGGCACGTGGTTACGGCTTCTTGATGTAGATCTCCCACATACCTTTATCTTCTATCTTCACGGCCTCGACGCTGAGATTGTTCTTCTCGCAGTAGCGCGGGATGCTGTCCTCGGCCGAGGCCGGCGCATCGCACAGCACTTTGATCGTCTGGCCGCTGCCGAGCTTCTCGATCGCCTTCTTGGTCAGGAGCAGCGGGTAGGGACATACCCTGCCGAGGGTGTCCAGAGTCTGGTCCGGTGTTGCAGTCTTGATTGACATGTGATTCCTCCTTAGTGATATTAGAAAATTCGGGCGTTCACGAAAACGACCCGTTGACAAAAAGCGGTGACGTGCAACAGTACAACCATGGTGCGAAACGCAAGGAATCCGGGTACCACCTCCTCGTGCGCAAGTTCGTACAGCCGCCCTGGGATAAAAGACAATGATCGTTCTCAGAGAAAGCCTGGGCGGGTCGGGCAGGTGTAGTAACTTATCAAAAACCGCGTTTCCTGTCAATACACGTTTTATGATTTCTTACATTAACAAAACGGGAATCCACTATTTGACATTATTATAGCCCCGTGCGATTTGCTTATAGCAGTGACAGAAGGGTCAGTGCGATGACCACCGCGAGCAGGCAACAGCCGAGGATCGCGGGGATTATCCTCTGCCGGAGCCCGGTCGATTTTGATTTATCGAGGAACGGAGTAAGCAGAAGCGCGCCGAGTGCAATACCCGGCAGCAGCACGGCGCCGACGAATGTCCAGCCGCCGTAGAAGTATTTGGTGAGCTGATACAGGAACAGAAAATACCATTCCGGACGCGGGCTGAACTGGGCGGAGAAATCTATTTCCCTGCCGATCCGCGGAGGGAACAGGACCGCGAGGACCAGCACCGCCTCGATCGTGAACATCACCACGAGCATGATCTCGAAGAAATAGTAGGGAAAGAACTTATTATCGTTTTTACTGTCTAGCATAGGGCGGCGTATAGCCAAAACCAAAGAACAAAAACCTTTGACACTGAAAAATCTGATAAAGGCTATGATAACAGCTGATAAATCAAGGCATTATCATGGTTCTTCATACTTCAATCCGCCTTTATCCGTGTCCAAGGTTTTCCTTTCTTGCCTTCTATCTTCTGACCCTGACTCCTGACTCTACATTCTCCCCGATATCCCCAGTCTCCGAATAATATGGAAATGCACCCAGAGGAAGAGCGCTGTCACGACCGGGAACCAGAGCATGTGCATGCTGTAAAAACGGAGGAGCGTCTCGCCTGTCACTTCCGTCCCGCCGCGCACAAAGGCGGTGAGATGCGGCCCGAAGAACGGCACCGAGCCAAGCATGTTGGTCCCCACCACCGTCGCCCAGTACGCCTTCTGGTCCCAGGGCAGGAGGTAGCCGGTGAAACCGAACGCCAGCGTCATCACGAACAGCAGGGTGCCGGCGACCCAGGTCAGCTCCCTGGGATTTTTGTAAGAACCGGTGACGAAGACCCTGATCATATGGAGCAGCACCATCACGACCATGAGGTTCGCGGCCCATTTATGTACTGAACGGAGCAGGCCTCCCAGCGGTACGGTCTGGTCCAGGCGCTGGATGCTCGCATACGCCTCCGCGTCCGAAGGGTTGTAGTGTATCGACAGGAGCAATCCGGTCAGGAACTGCACGATGAACAGCGTGAACGTTATCCCCCCGAAGCAATAAAAATAGTTGATCCACCCGGGCACCGGCCTGTCCATCACCCTCCGGTGTCTGCTCGTGAGTCCCATGCGACTGTTGAGGTAGTCTAGAAGTTTCATATAAGGTGCTCTCTACACCTGGCATTCGGCATTTACACTTTGACGCCGACGAACAGCGTTCCGTCCTGAATCTTCAGGGGAAAGCGCGTAAGCGGCGCCGGAGGCGGGCCGGAAATGTTCCTGCCGGTCAGATCATACCTCCCGCCGTGGCAAGGGCAGACAAATTCCTGTTTTTCTTTATGGTAACTGACCAGGCATCCAAGATGCGAACAGACAGCGGAAAAAACCACCGGTCCCTCTGAAGAAGAGACGATAAAGACCCTGGCTTTCCTTTCTTTGCCCAGCACGGTGAACAGCAGCTCCGCCTTTTTCACGCCGATCCGCGGGATCTCCTCTTCGGCCATGAGCGGGAAAAAGACCAGCTTCTTATCACGGCTGCCGGTGGGAGCGAAGATCTTGACGGCGGGGAACAGAAATCCGAGGCCGAGCAGAGCGAGCGCCCCATAGAGCGCCTTTTTGATAAATTCCCGCCTGCCGGTTTCCATGGATTTTTATACTACGATAGGAAGATGGTGTCAACCACGAAAGAGTGTCAGGGTCACCGGGAAAATACCGCCGAGGGTCGGGGCGGACGTTTGCTGTTTCCGGGGACAACCGGGATGAGTCTCATAATGAGGAGACAGTGGGTACTATAGACCGGAGGAAAAGCTTTTCATTCATTTAGTCTGACACGATCGTCGGTGTAATAAAGATCATAAGCTCCGACTGGTTGTCGATCGTGCTCTTCTTTTTGAAGAGCCAGCCGATGACCGGTATCTGCGACAGGAACGGAACCCCGGACTCGACCTCGCTCTCGTTCTTGGTGAGGATGCCGCCGAGTACGATCGTCTCGCCGTTGTTCATGACCACCTCGGAGGTCGCATTCCGTTTCGTGATCGTGGGAATGCCGTCCACCTGGTGAGAAAAATCGGGCTCCGACTTTTCCACATTGATCGTCATCGCGATCTTGTTGTCGTTCGTAATGGTCGGAGTGGCCGACAACCCGAGGCTTGCGGATATCATCTGTACTGAGGCGGTATTGATGCTTCCCCCGGTGGTTTGGGCGGTGGCGCTTACCGTCCTGACCGGTATATCGGTGCCGCTCGATATCTTCGCCTCCTTATTGTTCATGGTCATTACCTTGGGACTGGACAGGATCTTGCCGTTGCCCGTGGACTGCATGGCGGACAGCTGGAGATCGAGCGTCAGGTTCCCTCCCAGCTTGCCGAAACTTATACCGAGCGCGCCGCCCGAACCAACCCCCACACTGGCCGGCAGGTTCACCACGAAGGCGTTGCCGCTCGCGCCGATATCGCCGGTCTGGGGATAGAGAACGGTGCCGCCGACAACGGCTGTCTGGCCGCCGGTCGTGCCGCCGCTCATCACCGTGGTCCCCTTGGAGCTGGTACTTGAATACTGCCCTCCCCACTGCACCCCGAACTCTCGCACGTAATTACTCGACACCTCCACGATCTTTGCCTCGATCAGGACCTGCGGCATTTTGACATCAAGTTCCTTGAGCAGCCGCGCCATGCGGTCAAGGTTCAACGAAAGGTCCCTGACCACAAGCGCGTTCATTCTGCTGTCCTCGGAGATCCTCGCTGACGGATTGTCGCTTTTAAGGATGGGCAGGATGTCCTTGCTCTTTGCGTGCTGCAGTGGAAAGACCCTTGTTTCCATGTCATTATCTCTCGCCTCGGCCACGGAGAGGACGCGGACCATGTTGCCGTCGCGGACATAGGTGAGCCCCTTGGTCTTGAGAATGGATTCGAGCGCAGCCCAGATATCGACGTTTTTGATGCTCAGGGAGACCTTTCCACTCACCGCATCGCTCACGATCATGTTCAGGTTCGCCGCCTGTCCCACGGCCCTCAGTACGTCCTTGATCTCGGCATCCCTGAACTCCATGGAAAACTCCGCATGCGTTTTCTTAATGTCGACGGTCTGGGCGGGAGCCGGCGCCGCGATCAACCATAGGGCGACGCTCGCAAGCGTTACCAGACGAATCACAGATCTGGCTGTACAGGGAACCATAGTCACCTCCGGGCGAGCTGACGGAATCACGGGGTCCGGGGGGTGAGACGACATCGCCTTCAGACCCTTCAGACTCCATAAACTCAACAGACTCGATAAACTCTCTTCCTCACTTATTCACGGTAAAATCTTCGAGGAACACTTCTTCCTTTTCGCCGGCGGCGCTCTGGAACACCACGCTCCGCCTGCGGATTTCCACCAGTTTCCTGTCGCCGACCTTGCTGCCTTCCTGATACGTCTCGCCGCCGAAGATGGCCAACCGGACGTCCTGGCTGTAAATAATGCCGGTCAGCGCGCGCTCGCCGGGAGCAGGCGCTCCATTCTGTGCCGGCCCCTTGCCGGCCAGGGGATTGTTGAACGGGTCCCTCCCCCACGGGCTCTCAGCAGTCCCGCCCGGGCGGATCGTTGTCACGGCAGGCCGGTCCGCGGAGGGATAGAAGGGGTCTCTCTCCACTGCCCGTTCCTGCGCCCCTGCAGCGGTCATGGAGAAAGCCGACACCACCGTTGCGATGATTACTAGTTTTTTCCACATAGAGAACTGTTCTTTCGCTCTCGCTCGATGAACGACGGATGACCGCTCGCTTGGAAGAAAGTCGATTGATCAGCAATCGCCCATCCTCCCTTGCTCCTCCTCACGTCACTTCGCCATATACGTGACCGCCTCGATCTGTGCCGCGCACACGGAAGACGAATCCGGACAGGATTCGATGCGGATCTTGCGGACGTTCACGACCTTGGACAGATGCTCAAGGCGTTTGAAATATTCCCCAAGCTCGCGGTAACGGCCTTTCAGGTCCAGGTTCATCGATATCTCTTTGTACTTATCCTTACTGATTTCCTGGGTGGGATGGACCGCCACCAGACTTACCCCCATGCGCCGCGCAGTGCCGGACACATCTTCGAGGAACAGGACCGCGCTCTTCTGGTCGGCCAAATCCCATCCTGCGGAAGCCGACATATCAATGGACGCACGCCGCTTGAGCTCAATGATCTGAGCCGACTCGTCGAGGATGTCCTTTTCCATGGCGCTGATGCGCATCTGGTCGGAACTCAGCGACCGCGCCAGCATGGAATAGGGAAATTGATAGAGGAACCCCGAGAGAACGCAGAACAGGGTGATTGCCACGATGATACGCTCCCGCTTCGTGAGCTTTCGCCACAAGACGGCAATGCGTGAGGATATATCCGCCATCATCGAGCCCCCTCCGCTTTCTTTATGCCGCAGATGATCTCAAACCCGACTATATCCCGCCCCTGGACAACGGCCTTCTGGGCATAGGAAAGCTGCGGATGTACGAAATATCCCGATTTTTCCATGGAAACCATAAAATCGGCTATTGAGATATAATTGAATGCTCCGCCCTTGATCTTGATCTCCGCCTTGCCCTCGGCACTGCCTTCAAGGTAATCGAACCAAAGCCCTGTGGGGACAATGAGCGAGAGCTGCTTGAATACCTCTGACCACTTCACCCGCTCGTGCAAAATATCCTGGATCAGCGCGGCCTTGTCCCGCGTCATTCCCGACGGAGAGACGACGGCAAGCTCTTTGCGCAAGGCGTCTGCCTGCAACTGGATGGTCTGTTGCTGTGAGCTCAGCGTCCTGATCCGGTTTTGCAACAACCGGTACTGCCGCACCTGCAGACCGAACAATCCCAGCCACACCAGAATGAACACCAGTGCCAGGAGAGCGCCCCACGTGGCAAAGGGAGAGGGCTTCTTTACCTCCTGCGGCAGCAGATTGATGTAGTCTTTTATCGGTTTCATGATCTTGTTATAGTTCACTCCTGGAGCTGATCTTTCTAATCCCAACCCGGACAAACCGGAACCAAAAGCGCCTCTCGCAGAGCACGCGGAGATTGCAGCGTTAAATTAAAACCTTCAGTTCTTTGTCTTTACCCGGAATATTTTTTGCTACTTTTCTCTCCGAGTTCTGCGCCCCCGCGAGAAAAATTGATTGTTACCCTTTTCTCAACGCCAGCCCGATAGCTGCCGAAAAACGCGGCGCAACCGGTCCGAACTCTTCAAGCATGTTCTTCCCGCAGGTCAGGCCGTCAAAAGGCCGGTCGATCTGTACCGTACCCTCCAGTGACTGGGCGATATAGTCCTTGAGCCCGCGCATGAGTGATACGCCGCCGCTCATGATCATGCCCTCTACGGTTTTTTCCCGGAACGTGGTTTTATAATATTCAACAGACCGCCGGATCTCCATCATCAGGCCGTCGACCCGCGGCTGAAGCGCCGCGATCGCCGGGTCCTGATCTGCCGGCGTCAGAATGTTCAGGGTGCGTTTCTTGTCCTCCGCCTCCTCAAAACCGATGTTCAACGTTTCGGCGATCGCGCGGGTCATGTCCAGACCCCCGCTCTCGACGCAGCGGCTGAAGCGGAGCATTCCGCCCTTGTAAACATTGACCTCGGTTTTGCCCGCGCCGAGGTCCACGACAAGGATGTTTTCGTCGACGGGCATCTCGCGGGTCCGGATAACATTGCGGAGGGCCAGGGCGTTTGCGTCAACGGCGGACACTTTGATCTTTGCATCATTGAACGGCGCCAACTGCTCAAGCACCTTCGCCCGTTCAGCGGCCACCATGATGAGGTCGTACTTCTCCACCGAGCCCTCGAGTTTTTCACCGACAATGAGGTATTCGATCTGGGCGGAATCGACAGGATAGGAAATATGCCGCTTCGCCTCCCAGCGGACCGCCTCGCGCAGCTCGTTGAGCGGCATCTTGGGCAGGGTGAGCGAGCGGATCGTCAGATGCCTGCCGGGCATCAGCGTGACGACGTTGGCACCGCCGATCTTCTTGTCGGTCTGGAGATGGTGAAGGTCGCTGCCGACGTTCGCCACTACGGCCGGATCGGGAGACAATTCCACAAGCATGGCCGACACAAGTTTCGGACGACTCCCGCCCCCTGACAGGCGCACGACCTTGATGCTTCCCGCGCCGATGTCAACCCCTGTTATGTCTTTTGAAAAAAGTCCCATAAAATAAAAAGTTCAGCGTTCAAAGTTCAGAGTTGCAAAATTTGGTCCTATCTTCTTCTCCTTCTGCAATCCGTCAATCCACAATCAGCAATCTCTTTTCAACTACCCGCCTTCTCCGTCTTGAGTTCTTCAGAAGCCATCTGGAACGCTATCTTGTGTTTGTACCCGCGCCGCAGGTATTTCCAGATCACCCGGACCCGTTCGTAGTCCTGCTTGCTGTATTCCCGCGCCTCCAGGTCGCCCATGGGGATGCGTTTCGGGTTTATATACCCCTTCTGCTCGAGGTAATAAAGTTTGTGCCTCGGGATATCGAGCTTGCTGATGATTTCGGACGTTTTCATGTGCCTTCTCCCCAACAGGGACTGGATCCCAAAATAAGGTTAAATCTAAGTTTGAGTTTGAGTTTGGGTTTAATTTTATATAGATTGCATAAAAAATAGCTTATATCACGGCGTTTGTCAAGGAAGAAAATGTTTATTTTCAATTTAATTTATAACCGAAAAAACCGACCTTAGTATGGCAACTAATGAGCAGGCGATCTTCGCAGCCGATGAGCCCAGCCCTTCTCCGCTTGACAAGAGATAACAGCCCGGGCCGCGCTCTGACAGCTTCGCTTTCTGTTTTGTTGGTTGTGTTCTTCGGATAACCCTATTGTTGAATGGTCTCCCGCCAGACTACCCGCGGCCGCTCATAGAATGTGTGATCACGGATACATCTCTTTCCAGTCAAGCAAAATGAGCGGGTTATTGCGTCGTTCGGCAGCGAGACACACCCGTTCCATGACAGGAGCCGCAACGGTCGGTCCGCCCCAGGCGGTGAATTTCGCCGACCATACCACGCCGCCTGATGTCAGATGGCTCTCCCAGATATCTTTCGTTGCAGAGGTTGAGCTTTCATATATGCCGGACAACACCGCACCGGACACCGGGTGCGCCGCCATCTGGACCAGACTCGTATCGTCTCCTGTCGTCGCGATGCCGCCCCATGCAGCCCCGGTCCATTGTCTTCGACTGAGCTTGGAGCCGTTCCCCCACAAGATCCAAGCCCCGCCCGCATTCGCAGCGGCGGTTTCATATACAAGATCGAAATTTCTGCTGGCATCCTCAAGACTGTTATCATGCTGAAGCCCCGTGGCATCCCAAGCCGCACCGTTCCATAGAGAGGTGTTCAGATCGCTGCCGCTGTCCTGTACGCCGAGCATGATCTGGTTAGAATAGGGATCAGGTGCAAGTCGCACCCACCTCGCGGTGTGATTTCCTATGCTATTTATCCTCTGATCCGGAAAAGTGAGTAAGCTTGCGCTTGCGCCATCCCAGATTTTATAGCCGATATATCGAGTTGCGTTCGTACCCCAGGCAAACAGTGCCCTTCCTGACTGCTGCTCATAGGCCACATGGATCGATTTGGTTGCGGACGTGGAGCCCCCTGTATCCCAGACTGCAGCAGCCCCCATATTATCCCAGGCAACGCCGGTCCAGCGTAGCCCATAAACATACACATTGGTCGATCCGAGCACTATCATGGCGATTTCGTTGCTTGCGCTTAATGGATTGCGGGCAATCTCGATCCAGCGCGGGACACCGATACTGGCCGAAGCGAGATTCTGGCTTGCTTGAGCTGTCCACGAAAATCCGTCCCAAATGCGGTAGGAAATCTGGTTGGCGACATTTCTGCTATAGACGACCATTGCGCGATCGCCGCTTGTTTCGTACTCGACATCAAACCCCCGATATGCCGAGTTGGCCGCCGAAGCGTTGCCCATAAGGGTTGTCGCACCCCAGCCCACACCATTCCATACCTGCACCCTGATATCGCCGGTCGAGTCAAGCGTTCCGAGAATTGCCTCGTCCCGGGTCCGTGCAAATCTCAAGATCATATACTGAATGGTCCTCCCGGCGCCAACAGAATTAGCCTGAAACTCCGCGCCCCAGGCAGTCCCGTCCCAACGCCGGCAATACGGGATCGGATCACCGTTCGCTTTCGCATAGACCATCATGGCTCCTGAACTGATATTTTGCATACCACTGCGTGTCACAACGCGCTGTGCGCTGCCGACAAAACCAGTGGACATGATTGTATATTGAAAAACATTGCTCCCAAGCAGATGTGCGGCAGCCGGAGATCCCTTGTAACCTCGCGCGCAGCTTGTGAACTGCGTTGTTCCATTGACGCTTGCGCAAAAGATATACTCCGAATCTATGGCGATCACGCCGGGGATGTTGAACCCGACGTTCGACGTGACGTTGATCGTTGTGCTCCCGATAGGGAGCGGGTTATCGGTGACCGTCGTCACAGGGTAAACCGCGTTGCCGGCTGTATGGGCGCTGGCAGCCGTGCCTCCCGCGCCGCGAACAACGCCGGCATTAAATTGCGTGGCATTCTTGCCGGTGTACGTGATCAACTCAGAATCAATACTGATGCGACCCGCGTTCGGGAAGGTTGCGGTAGACTGAACAGTTATCGTCGTCCCTGCCGCTCCCGGATCAACCGTCAGATACGTGGGAGTGGAAACCGTAAAGCTTCCCGTGCCAAGGCCCATGGGACCGGCCATTGAGTAATTAGGGAACGCCCGGTTCGCCAGTATATACTCCATTCCCCCCTCGGCAACGGAAAGCGCCTGGGCGGATCGAAGGTCGTTTACCGATGTAAAAGTGCTCGTGCTGGTCATCGTCAGAAACATCACGCCCATGAACGCGAGCACAACGATGATGAATATCGCCGCGATGAGAGAGACGCCCTTTGCATTATCCTTCAATGTCATCTCCGCCCCAGCATATCCTGACCCGTGACCCTTGCCCCTTGACTCTGTTATTTAGAAATTCCTCGGATGCACCCTGGTTCGCATCTGCAGAGATTCCGAACCCTGTGTATCGGTTAGATTGATCTCAACAAACCAGAGGTTTACTGCTGTTGCTCCTCCGGTTCCGGTCGAATCGAGATACGTGAATGTCAGCGGGTTAACTCCGCTCGAAGCTAGGGCGTTCCACCCACCCCATGCCACCGGGCTGCACGTCGGGCTCTCACGCCGGTTCAAGGCCGCGCCCGCAAGCTGAAATTCTACCGCTTTTCCGGTCACATCACAAAAAATCAAGTCTGTGGCGGCCATCGTTGGGATATCGCCAGCTGTCTGGGTCCGGATCATCCGGATTTCCCTGGCCATTCGCTCCATGGCAAGCCCGGCCTGGTAGTGGACGTCGCTGAGGTCCTGCTCAGCGGTATACGCCTTCATACCCTGCAGGATGATTATTGCAGCAATGCTGGAAATGATTCCGACTATCACAATGGTTATGACGATTTCGATAAGGGTGAAGCCGTTTGATTTCGGAGTGCGGAGGGTGGGATGCGAAATGACGGCCGCCCCGCAACGCGCAACTCGCAGCCCGTTTTTATTCTTTTTCAGCATATGCACCCTTTAATAATTCGTCACAAGCGTATCCAAGGCTATTCCCCCGATGAGCGCATTGGTCACGGTCACCGTTGCGCGCGCATAACCTGAAGCGCATGGCGGAGCGCCGGTACCGGTGTTCACATCCAGCGCAGTCACGCACACAACCGCCCTTGCCCACGAGAATGCGGCATACGGCGCGGGAAACGCCCCCCCGGCATTCGGCACAACAGCATTGAACCCGCCTGACTTCCGAAGCGCGATCACATCGTCCATCTTCTCCTGCGCCAGAGAGACCGCCTGGCTAAGGATCAGCGGATTTGCGCTTCCCTTCATGCCGGTGGTAAAGACGGAAAGCACTCCGATAGCCGCAATCGAGAGAATCACGAGGGTAATGATTGTCTCGATCAGCGTGAAGCCGCTCTCTCCTGACTTCTGGCTCCTGACTCTTGACCTATTGTTCCATATCATCAATTCACCGCTCCGGTCTGCATGGTAACCGACACCCTCATGGTCGTATCACCATTCACATCTGCTGTCATGGTTGCAGCCAGTGGAACCTTTGAGCACGCACCGGCGCCGCACGTATAGGGCCGTCCGATGGAATCATATTCAAGGCAGGTAATTGATGGGGCAGGAATAGTAATACCCGCAAAATTTCCGGCATTCAACGTAACGAGCATATTCCCCCCGCCAGCTGGGTCAGAAGCTAACACGAATGCGCTGCAATTACCAGTGCCGCTGTTGTCAATTCCTATGGTGTAACCCTGCGCCGGGGCCATAACCGGGGCCGGACCTGTTCCATTGAAATACACCCTTGTCCGCTTCCCTCGCGTCATTGCCAGGTTCTGCGCGTAGCGGATATCGGCGCGCAATTTTTCAGCAAACGCCGCGGCGTTCGTCGCCGTCACGTTACCCAGTCTCGGTGCAGCAAAGACCGCTATAATCCCGATGAGCACGAGAACCATGACAAGTTCTATGAGGGTGAAACCTTTTCGGTTCATGGTGTTCACAGTATAACAACATCCTTTGGATAATTCAAGATTTTGAGCCTTTCAGAATGCCTCTCCAGGCTGCTATCCCCCTGTCTTGTCCAGCAATCGCAAAATATCGTTCCGGTCCCGGGCGTCCTTCGGCAGCAGGTTTAACGCCCGGATGAGCTGTTTCCTCGCTTCCTTGAGATCTCCTTTTGCGAGCATTGACTTGCCCATGCCTGTATAGGCAATGGCAAGATTGGGCGCTATCTTTGCCATAATAGCGAAGTGTCTATAGGCTTCGTCGTACATCTTTTTATCAAAATAGGTATTGGCAATAGTTCTGCGAATGTGAAGGTTCAATGGTTCGGCTCTTAATGCATTGCGAAGATTCTCGGTCCCTTTCTCATTATCGCCTAACGAAAAATAACTCTCCGCAAGCATCAGGTAATCTTCCCCGTTTTGCGGAATTCCGCGGGTGGCCAGATAAAAATACTCCTGTGATTTGGCTTTATTGTCAAGAAGCCGGTAACATTCGCCGATAGAGGACAAAGCCGCCGGCGAATTCGGCTGCGTTTTTAAAATTGTCCGGTATTCATGAATTGCTTTGATATATTCTCTCTTTTCAGCATATATAATGCCGAGATTGTAATGATAGATATATGCGGCTCCTTCTGATTTCATGGACAGGAGAATTTTTTTTGCTTTTTCCAGGTCACCCTTGGAAAAATATGCAGAGGCCAGATTAATATATGTTTCCTCATAGTCGCTCCCTTTTTTTACGGCCGAGTTACACCTCTCGATGGCCTTATCTATGTCCATCATTTCCAGATATGATGCGCAGAGGTTGGAATCCGGCCTGATTTTTCCCGGCGATTTTTCGGCAGCGTCGGTCCATAGCCTGATAGGATCCTTATAGACGCTGTTGCGCACAAGGGTGAGCGTCCCGAATAGCATGATTACGCAAAGAATAACAGACACGCCGGCTCTTCTATAGCGGGCCATGAGGTCGGTTAATGCCTCGCTCAGGGCGAGAGAATATCCGAGCGATGCCGCGTAGACCCATCGCTCCGCCATGTAATCACTCAGCCGTACGACTAGGAATGGCGACAGGTTTATGAAAAACCAGACTATGGAAAAAGACACCACCTTGTTTTTGTTTCTGATAAGGAATGCGACGATAATAAGACCGGCAATAATAACAAGTGAAATCATCGTCGCGGGATCAAGAGACAGCGATTCCCTTACATCAGGATCAATATTCTGTCCGTAGGGGAGTATCAACAGCCGGAGATAGGCAACAAAGACCTTTATTTCCGTAAAAATATGGACTGTCCAGCCCCGTCCCTGCTGAGTGGGATTCATGATGTACGTTGCAAAATAGTAGGAGAATCCCGCACCGATGATACCCAGAAACGGGAGGTAGTATTTGAACCTTGAGATGATCTTTCCCCTTGTATCGGAAACGAAGTAGAGATCAAATACAAGCATAAGAACGGGTGCCACAATGGCCGCTTCCTTGCTGGCAAGCCCGAGGACGAAACAAACGATGCTCAACAAGTACGGGATGAGACGGAAGCCGTTCCAGGTTGCCTTGAAAAACAACAACATTGATGCAAGGATAAAAAATGCGGAAAGTTCGGAAGACCGGCTTGATATATAGGTGACGCTCTCCGTGGCTATGGGATGCAATAAGAATAACGTTGAAGCAAGTATGGATTTTAAATGGCAGGAGTCGTCTTTATCGTTGTCGACATAGCTTGAAAGAAGAAGATAGAAAAAAAAAGCCGTTGATATATGGATGAGCAGGTTGACAATATGGTACCCGAAGGTATCGAGACCGCTGATAAAATAATTTACATAGAAAGTAAAAAGAAGAAATGCCCTGCCGCCGATGATCGCCGTCAAATTATGCGTAATCCAGTCCAGAAATAAGGGAAACGATTTTATCAGTATCTGTTCCCTGAGAAAATGGATGTCATCGTAATGGAACGGGACTCCGAATGAATTGGAATAGGCGAGGAGGCCTATCATCGAGAGGAAGAGAAAAACGGATCGTGGTGTGATTTTTATGGTTTGCAATGGGGAAATGATTGCTCACGAATGGGGGTATGATGCACCCCCATTCGTGAGATGACCACCGAATATCGTTAATCCGAGGTAAGGCCGCCCATATTAATAGTTTTCGTTGATCCACTGACGCCAATAAGGATATTGCCCGTGCCGGCGGCTGTTGCTGCAGTAGCACCGCCGCCAAGATTTGTATTCGCAATAACAATTGCCCTGGTCTTCACCAGCCCAAATCCTATACCCCCTGCCGAGGTAGCGATCAGCACTCCCGCGCTACTTTTTAATGAACCCTCCACACCGTTGAGGGCCGCGGTCGTGGCCGTTGTCGTCAGATCAATATACCTTGGGATGGCAACAGCCGCCAGGATGCCGAGGATCACAATGACCATGACCAGCTCGATGAGCGTGAAACCTTTCTCTGTTCTTAACATGCCTGTTTCCTCACACCCATTCGTAAAATAACCGCCGACTACCGTTAATCCGAGGTAAGGCCGCCCATATTAATAGTTTTCGTTGACCCAGAGACGCCAATAAGGATATTGCCCACGCCGGCTGCTGTTGTTGCAGTAGCGCCTCCACCAAGATCCGTATTCGCAATAACAATTGCCCTGGTTTTCACGAGCCCGAATCCTACACCTCCTGCAGAAGTAGCAATCAGCACCCCGGCGCTTCCTTTTAATGAACCCTCCACTCCGTTCAGGGCCGCAGTTGTGGCCGTCGTTGTCAGATCGATATACCTTGGGATAGCTACAGCCGCCAGGATGCCGAGAATCACAATGACCATTACCAGCTCGATGAGTGTAAAGCCTTTCTGTGTCTTTACCATTTTTGTATCCTCCTGTGCATAATATTATTGAACTCCGTTTTGTATTTCACTTAGCAGGTTTATAACCCGCGGAAGTATCGTTCAGGCAACCCGGACCACCCGGAAAAAACGCCGCACCGGCTGTTCCTCAGTGCCACTATAGTCCGCAGTCCGTTACATTTATCGTAATGACTGCCGGCGTAGCGCTGGTTGTAGGGCCGCTGTAGACCACACAGCACGTCGCAGCTCCGCCATTGGTGGGCCAAAATGTAACTGTAGGGCTTGTTATAGGCTGCACATCATACCCTGTTGTCTCGGTAAGAGCCGTGACTATGCCGGCTTGCGTGCCGAGGGGGACCCCGCTGCCTGGCTGCACTTCCACAAGAGTGCCATCCATATCAACAGTTGAGGCCGCGTTGTTTCCCACCACCATGTACTTTGCCCTTGCAAGAGTCACGGCACCTCTCAGTCCTCCGGCCAAGCCGTTTACCGCGGCCTTCCGGGCATCAGCTACGATCCGAATATAACGCGGAATGGCCACTGCTGCAAGAATCCCCAGGATCACGATAACGATCACCAGTTCGATGAGTGTAAAGCCCTTGCTTTTTCTACCTGTCCTCATCTCTTTCCCCATCCCTCCTTTCGACACGATTTTTTACAATGCGGTTCTGTTGAATACTACCAGCTCTCGTACCCTTTTGTGGAAGCCTTGACTTCTCCGCGGACAGGGTCGTATGCATAACGATTTCCGAACGCGTCCACCAGATGTCCATCCGCATCCTGCGCCTGCTTTACGAGATATTTCTCGTCCAAAAAAATCGGACCGGAGGCGGTGGCCGCCCCGCTTCTTGCAGGAAACAGAACGTCATTCTCAATAAGTTCCCTGAGACTCCGGGGATTCCGTTCGTTCAGCATACGGAAAAGTCCGATACTGGTACGAATATTCGACAATCCCATTCTCAGAGCGGCTTCCCGAGCTTCGCGTGCCACTCGATTATATTTCGGAATCACAACGCCGATCAGAATGCCGATAAGGCAGAGCGTGATGACGGCATCAACGATCGTGAGTCCTTTTGCATCCTTAAAACCGGTCCCCACGCTGCCTCCCAGACGGCATTGGATTGGAGTATATCCTTTTTGATTTGCAGAGTCAACGTATCTTTTTGTTAAACCCATTAAACATGGCCATGCGTAAACAGCTGAAAAAACTTTCACAAAATGCAATCGGAGATGTGCATCGGCTACTCATTCAGTGCTTGAACAGACTCATCACGTTCCACATCGGAAGGAAGACCCCCAGGGCAAGGAACAGCACCATGCCACCGACAAAGAGAAGCAGTATCGGCTCGATCATGGTTGCAAGGTTGCGAAGGGTATACTCCACATCCATGTCATAGTAATCGGAGACCTTGTTCAACATGGTATCGAGTTGCCCGGTTTCCTCGCCCACCGACATCATCTGGATCACCATCGGCGGGAAAAGCCCCGAGGCCTCCATCGGCGCGGTCAGCCCCTTGCCGTCCCGGAGGCTGTCGCTCATGGCCCCTACCGACCGGGCGATCACCACATTGCCTAATGTTTCGCCCGCGATCTCGAGCGTCAGCATCATTGAAATGCCGCTCTTCTGCATGGCGCTGAATATGCGCGCGAACCGCGAGAGCGCTACTTTTTGGAAAAGAAGGCCGAACACCGGCAGCTTGAGTTTCAGCCGGTCCCACTGCCATCTGCCCCCCGGCGTTCCCAGATACCATATCACCCCCCCCACAAGCAGGACGATGCCGATAATGATAAGATACCAGAAGTGCTGGACCACGTAGTTGATATTGATCAGTATGCGCGTGGGCAGCGGCAACTCTGTTTTGAACTGCGCAAAGATCGCCGCGAACTTCGGGATCACGAAGGAGACAAGGAATGCAAATGCGGCGGAGATGGCGATCACGACGATCAGCGGATACCGTACCGCTGCTTTCACCCGCGCACGGGTTTCAGCCTCGTGCTCGGCAAGAAGCGCCAGCCGGTTCAGGATCTCATCGAGGATACCGGCCGTCTCCCCGGCCCTGATCAGGCTTACGTAAAGCTTGCTGAATATTTTTGGCTGCCGGGAAAGTGCATCGGAGAACGAACTGCCGCCCTCGATATCACGCCTGATCTGGGAGATCGCGGCTTTCAACCGGGGATTTTCCGACTGCTTTTCAAGTGTTGCGAGGCCCTGGATAAAGGGGATGCCCGCGCTCATGAGCGTGGCAAGCTGCCTGCTGAAGATGATGAGGTCCTGCGGCTTGATCTTGCTGAACAATGCGCCAAAGTCGATGCTCGAGATCCGCTCCTGTCCCTGCTCCTCGATCATCACGGGGATGTATCCCATGCCCGAGAGCTGGTCCGCCACCCCGTCCTTGCGCGCAGCCTCCATCGTGCCGGTGCGAAGAGCACCGTCTTTATCCCTGGCTCTATACTGGTACAGCGGCATGTTCAAATCTCCCCGTCGGAACAAACTGAGAATTCAGAGGTCAGGCTATCAGGGCCTAGACGTGATCAACAACGGTAGCCTGTATGCCGTATTTTGTTTTGTGTAACGTTATCATAAAAAGACGAATTCCGCAACAATACAAATAAAAACATTGACAAATCCGGCTTTCTGGAGTATCTTTTCTTCAGTCTCGAGTAAACCTGACCAAAAACCCCGTGTTATTACAAAACCCAGCACAATAATAACCAGGTAAAAACACTGCACACTGTTTACACATACACAGAAAGGTCTTTTTATCACGTAAGCAAACCGCTGACAGCTAGTCTGACTGAACCAGCCTCCATGCAAAAACCAACATAACGCTAATCACAACGCTTATAGAAAACAACCGCAGGAGCAGTATAACCCGCCTCTCACCAGGTAAGAACCGCACACGCCCCGGCAAACCGCGGGCCAAGGAGTAAAAACCATGAATTTAGTAGAGCTCAAGGGAAAGAACATCGCCGAATTGACCGAGATGGCGAACGACCTCAAGGTCGAAGGCGTCAGCGGTCTGCGAAAACAGGAGTTGATCTTCGCCATCCTGCAGGCGCAGACGGAAAAGAACGGCATGATCTTCGGGGAGGGCGTGCTCGAGATCCTGCCCGATGGCTTCGGCTTCCTTCGAGCGCCCGATTACAACTATCTCCCCGGCCCCGACGATATCTACGTCTCCCCCTCCCAGATAAGAAGGTTCAACATCCGCACCGGGGACACGGTCTCCGGCCAGATCCGGCCGCCGAAAGAGGGCGAACGCTACTTCGCCCTCCTCAAGGTCGATGCCATCAACTACGAGGACCCCGAAATATCCCGGAGCAAGATCCTGTTCGACAACCTCACTCCTTACTATCCTGAAAAGAAGATAAAGCTTGAAATGACCCCGACGGAATATACCACGCGCGCCATAGACCTCGTCACACCCATCGGCATGGGCCAGCGCGGCATGATCGTGGCACCTCCCCGGACCGGCAAGACCATGCTGCTCCAGGCCATTGCCAAGGCCATTCTGAAGAACCATCCGGACATCAAGCTCATCGTGCTGCTCATCGACGAACGGCCTGAGGAAGTCACCGACTGGCAGCGCCAGGTCAAGGCCGAGATCATCAGTTCCACCTTTGATGAACCGCCCCAGAGGCATGTGCAGGTAGCGGATATGGTCATCGAGCGGGCCAAACGGCTTGTCGAGCACAAGAAGGACGTTGTCATCCTGCTTGACAGCGTCACCCGTCTCGCGCGGGCGCACAACGCGATCATCCCGGCATCGGGCAAGGTGCTCTCCGGCGGTCTGGACGCCAATGCGCTCCAGCGGCCCAAGCGGTTCTTCGGCGCTGCCCGGAGCATCGAAGGGGGCGGCGGCAGCCTCACCATCCTGGCAACGGCGCTCGTGGACACGGGAAGCCGCATGGACGATGTGATCTTCGAGGAGTTCAAGGGCACCGGCAACATGGAGCTCCACCTCGACCGGAAGCTGGTAGAAAAACGCGTTTTCCCGGCAATCGACATCAACGCATCCGGCACGCGCAAGGAAGAACTGCTCGTTGACAAGGACGATCTGAACCGCATGTGGATCCTCAGAAAGGTCCTGAACCCGCTCTCCACCGTGGAGAGCATGGAGTTCCTGCTCGAAAAGCTCAAACAGAACAAGACGAACCGGGACTTCCTTGACTCTATGAACAAGTGATTTTTTCACCAAACAGGTGAAAAAATCATCCTGAGCATCGCGAAGGATCTTTCCTAACGAGGAAATCATCACCCTGAACGAAGTGAAGGGTCTCTCAACATATTTGAAAAAAACCGGATTCCTCGCTGCGCCCGGAATGACAAGTGTCTTTTTTTACTTGTATTTTTACGTATTTTGGTTTATTATTCCGACCTTACCGCAGCCATGGATGACGCGGTAATGCTTGAGAACGAAATCTGGATGGTTGTGGCTACATTAAAATAATCAGGAGGAGTAGAACCATGAAACAGGGAATTCACCCGGACTACAAGCTGTCGCAGGTCCACTGTGCCTGCGGTGAGGCATACGAGACCCGGTCCACCAAAGAGAATATCAGGCTCGATATCTGCTCGGTCTGCCACCCCTTCTTCACCGGCAAACAGAAGCTCATCGATACGGAAGGCCGCATAGACAAGTTCCGGAAAAAATACACGAAGACGGAATCCAAATAGCAGACGACGGAGCGAGGTCGCGGACTCGGGCGATTGCTTAAGTATGTCTCCTGACCTCTGTCTCCTGATTACTGCCCACTGCTTTAACACGAGGTCCCTGAACTTGTCGCAGACAATAAACATAGGCGGCCAGGCGGTGCTCGAGGGCGTGATGATGCGCTCACCGCGCGCCTTTACCGTGGCCGTTCGCAAAGGCGGAAAACCCGACGCCGGGATCGTGGTCTTCAAGCAGGAACTCATGCCGCTCGGCGAACGGTTCCCGTTCTTAAAGACGAAGATCATCCGGGGTTCGGCGGCGCTGTTTGAAGCGCTGTGGCTCGGCATCCGGGCGCTCAATTTCTCGGCGAATGAGGCGATCGAAAGCAAAGACGGCAAAAAAGAGGAGATAGGCCCCCTTGCCATGGCCGGGACCATGATCGCGGCGCTTGCGTTTTCCCTCGCGATATTCCTGGCCCTCCCCCTCCTGCTGACCAGCCTGCTCGGCTCGTACTACGATACGGTCAACAAGAACAGCATCTTGTTCAACCTCACGGACGGTGTTCTCCGGGTAGGGTTGTTTCTGGGATATGTCTCCGGCATCTCGTTCATGAAGGACATCCGACGGGTCTTCGAGTACCACGGCGCTGAGCATAAGTCCATCGCCGCCTACGAGTCCGGGGAAGAGATCACGGTCGAGAATGCACGGCAGTATTCCCGCATCCACCCGCGCTGCGGCACGAGCTTCCTGATCGCGGTCATGGCTTTTTCCATTCTCCTGTTCTCGCTCATTCCGGGCAATTGGCCCCTCTGGGCAAAAGCTCTTTCGCGGATCGTCCTGTTGCCGTTGATCGCGGGGCTGGGATATGAATTCATCAAGTACAGCGCAAAGCAGTGCGGGAACCCCCTCATCAAGATCCTGATGCTGCCCGGACTCTGGCTTCAGCGGCTCACCACGCGTGAACCGTCGGACGACCAGATAGAGGTCGCCATCAGGGCGCTGAACGATGCCCTCGCGATGGAACCCCGCTGATGCGGGGTTTTTTTATTTAAGATCGAAACCCGGAACGCGAATTTGACGAATTTCACAAATAACCCTGTTGTGTTGTCATTCGTGGTATTCGTACTATTCGTGCAATTCGTGTTCGTCATGATGTATTTACCCTTATGTTCAAAAAATTAGAGGCCGTAGCCGAAAAATATGACGAGCTGACAAGGCTCTTGTCCGATCCTGCCGTCGCAGCCGACCATCAGCAATACCAGAAGTATTCCAAGGAGCGGTCGGACATCGAGGATGTGGTGAACCACTTTCGCGCCTACCGGGACCTGGTGAAGCAGGTCCACGAGGCCGGGGAGATCACCAACGACAAGCAGTCGGACCCCGAGCTGCGCGCAATGGCCGAGGCCGAGATCAAGGAACTTACGCCGAAACGCGCGCAGATGGAGCAGGAGCTTCAGCTCATGCTCGTGCCCAAGGACCCGCGGGACGAACGGAACGTGTTCCTCGAGATCCGCGCCGGGGCGGGCGGAGACGAGGCAGGGCTCTTCGCGGCCGAGCTCTTCCGCATGTATTCACGCTACTCCGAGAAAAAACGCTGGCAGGTCACCCTCCTGGACATGAGCACCACGGGGGTGGGCGGCGCAAAGGAGATCATCGCCCAGATCCAGGGCAAGGGCGTGTTCAGCAGGCTTAAATATGAGAGCGGCGTGCATCGCGTCCAGCGAGTTCCGGCCACGGAGGCAAGCGGCAGGATACACACTTCCACGGTGACCGTGGCCGTACTGCCCGAAGTAGACGACGTTGAGATTAATATAGAGCAGAAGGACCTTCGCATTGATACCTACTGTTCATCGGGTCCCGGCGGCCAGAGCGTGAATACCACTTACTCCGCCGTCAGGATCACCCATATCCCCACGGGCGAGGTGGTCGCGTGCCAGGACGAGCGCTCACAGCTCAAGAATCGCATAAAGGCGATGAAGATCCTGAAGTCCCGCCTCCTGGAGAAAGAGAAGGCGAAGCAGGATGCCGAAACAGCCCAGGACCGCAGGTCACAGGTCGGCTCCGGAGAACGCAGTGAAAAGATCCGCACCTATAACTTTCCGCAAACCCGCGTAACGGACCACCGCATCGGGTTGTCGCTGTACCGTCTTGATTCGATCATGGACGGCGACCTCGATGAGTTCATCGATGGCCTGACCGCAGCGGCGAACGCGGAACGGCTGAAAAATCTATAGAAGGTATGACGGCAGGAAGACATGCCTTCCCGCCCTCGGTCTTTACCGTGACCCTCGCTGAAGCTCTCAAGGATGCAGCCGCAGCACTATCAACAGCGGGAATATCCAACGCCCGGCTCGATGCAGAAGTGCTTCTTTCTCATAGTATACGGAAGGACCGCGTCTGGCTCATCACCCATCGAGATGATGTGCTCGAGGATAAAGAGCAACGGGATTTTGACGAAGCGATCCGGCGCAGGACAAAACGCGAGCCGCTTCAGCACCTCATCGGCAACCAGGAGTTCTGGGGCCTGGAGTTCAAAGTCACACCGGACGTGCTCATTCCCAGACCCGAAACCGAGTTCCTCATCGAAGCGGCTCTCGCGATCGCGCAGGACCGGAACCGTCAGGTCAGGATCATCGATCTTTGCACCGGCTCGGGGTGCATTGCCGTAAGTCTGGCGAAAGAGCTGACCTCTGCTCACGTTCTCGCGACCGATGCGTCGATGAGGGCCCTTGCGGTGGCAAGAGAGAATGCCCGCGATCACGGCGTTGCGGACCGAATCCGTTTTCTCGAAGGCGATCTGTTCGAACCGCTGGAAGAGCTGGACATACGCGCCGGGATTGATATTATTGTATCGAATCCGCCCTATGTGAAGTCAGGCGACCTGCCCGCCCTCCAGCCCGAGGTGAGAGATTACGAGCCCGAAATGGCGCTCATCTCCGGACCAGAAGGGACGGAGATCGCGGCGACAATCATCAAGATCGCGTCTGGGTATCTGAAGAAGAACGGCGCGCTCATTATGGAAATGGGACTGGGTCAGGCAGAGGCGCTTGTACGGATGGTCGACGCAACCGGCGAATATGGCAAACCCTGGATCCTGAAAGACCTGGCAGGAATTGAAAGGGTGATGGTTGCAAGAAAGGCGTAGTATTCAGGAGCCTGTACCCGGAAGACAGAAGATGGGTCAGCAGCCTGTTTTCTCCTGACTCCTGACGACTGGACTCATCATGAAATCAATCTACATCAGCGGTGGAAAAAAACTGAACGGCGAGGTCTTCGTCAGCGGTGCCAAGAACGCCGCTCTGCCGATCCTTGCGGCAGCGCTTCTGTGCGAAGGAAAACATCGGATTGCAAATGTCCCTCGCCTGGCCGATGTAACGACCTTCGGGAGGATCCTCCAGAACATGGGGGTATCTTTCGAGCGTCAGGACAATGATGTCCTGATAGACTCTGCCGTACTCACGAAACCGGAAGCGCCCTACGATCTCGTGCGGACCATGCGGGCCTCGGTGCTCGTCCTCGGCCCGCTCGTGGCGCGAAGAGGCAAGGCGCGCGTGTCGCTGCCCGGAGGCTGCGCCATCGGGGCTCGGCCGATCAACCTGCACCTTATGGGTCTGAGAAAGCTCGGTGCGATTGTCGAGATCGAGCATGGTTATGTTGTGGCCCGCGCACAAAGGCTCCGCGGCGCGCACATCTATTTCGATACCGTGACCGTGACCGGTACCGAGAACATCATGATGGCCGCCTCGCTCGCACAAGGCGAAACCATCCTCGAAAATGCCGCGCGGGAGCCCGAGATCGTGGACCTGGCGAACGCCCTCATCCAAATGGGCGCAAAGATCGAGGGAGCGGGCTCGGACATCATCAGGATCCAGGGCGTCGAGAAACTCAGGCCCCTGGACTACTCCGTAATGCCTGACAGGATCGAGACCGGGACCTTCGTTATCGCCGCCGCCATAACCAACGGGTCGGTCACGATCAAAAACTGTTTTCCCGGCCATCTCGAGGCCGTGCTCGCCAAGGTGACCGAGGCGGGAGCTCGGGTATCGACCGATGAAAGGACGATTCATATAACCGGTCAGCGCGCGATCAAGCCCGTGAACGTCACTACACTGGAGTATCCCGGCTTTCCCACGGACATGCAGGCACAGATCATGAGCCTGATGTCCCTGGCGGACGGCACGAGCGTCATCAACGAGACCATCTTCGAGAACCGCTTCACGCATGTAGCGGAGCTCCGAAGAATGGGTGCCGACATCCGGACCGACGGACGCACGGCGATCATCAAGGGCGTGCGGAAGCTTTCAGCGGCGCCTGTGATGGCAACGGACCTCCGCGCGAGCGCCTCGCTCATCCTTGCCGGGCTTGCGGCGGAAGGACAGACCGTGATCTCGCGCATTTACCATTTGGACCGGGGTTATGATAATATTGAGCAGAAGCTCTCGGCGCTGGGAGCGGACATAAAAAGAGCGTGAACCGATTGCGGATTGCAGATTGCGGAATGCGGATTTTAAATCCGAAATCGCCAATCCGAAATCCGAAATTGAACGAGGGTTTTCATGAAGATCATCGACTCACAGCAAAAAGACATCGTCGCCGAACTCAAGCGCATCATCAACCGCGGCGAGACCGCGACCGAGGAGGTCGCCATCGTCGTGAAAGAGGTCGTCGAGCGCGTTCGCAAGCATGGCGACCCCGCAGTGCTCGAATACACCGAGAAGTTCGACCGGGTGACCCTCGCGCTCAAGGACCTCAAGATTACTTCCGAGGAGATCAGGAACGCCTATACCAAGGTCGAGGCACGGAAGGTGGACGCGCTCAAACGCGCAGCACAGAACATCCGCGCCTTCCATGAAAAACAGAAGATGAGCTCCTGGGTCAGCCAGGAGGCGGACGGCGTCATCCTCGGCCAGCTCGCGCGGCCGATACAGAGCGCCGGGGTCTACGTACCCGGCGGAAAGGCGTGCTACCCCTCGTCGGTGCTCATGAATGTGATCCCGGCAAGGGTTGCCGGTGTGGAACATCTGGTAATGTGCTCGCCCGTACCGGGCGGGACCATGAACCCGTACATCCTTGTTGCCGCTGATATCGCAGGGGTCTCCGAGATCTACAAGATCGGCGGCGCGCAGGCGATCGCGGCCATGGCATACGGCACTGCTACGATCCCCAAGGTCGACAAGATCGTGGGGCCGGGCAATATCTATGTGGCCACAGCCAAACGGTACGTCTTCGGCCAGGTGGACATCGATATGATCGCGGGGCCGAGCGAGATACTGGTCATTGCCGACCACTCGGCGAATCCGGTCTTTGTGGCCTCGGATCTGCTTTCTCAGGCCGAACACGATGAGCTGGCGTCCGCGATACTCGTCACCACCTCCCGTGAGCTTGCGGAAAAAGTGGATGCCGAGGTCGAGCGTCAACTTGCGAACTTGAGCAGGAAAGAGATCGCCCGCAAGGCCATCGACCGCTTCGGCGTGATCGTGATCGTGGGAGATCTGCAGGGGGCTGCCGAGATCTCAAACTCTATCGCGCCGGAGCATCTGGAGCTTGCTGTCGAGAAGCCGTTTGAGCTCCTTGCGCTGATCAAGAACGCAGGCGCCATCTTCCTCGGCCACTACACTCCCGAGTCGGTTGGCGACTATATCGCCGGACCGAACCACGTGCTCCCCACGGGCGGTACGGCCCGGTTCTTTTCCCCCCTGTCCACGGACAGCTTCATGAAAAAATCCAGCCTCATCTTCTATACAAAAGAGGGCCTGGACAAGGTGGGGGAAGCCGTGATGCAGATCGCGGACGTGGAAGGGCTTGAAGCTCACGGGAATACGATCAAGGTACGGATGACGAAAAAATAAAACCTTGGAGGGGAAATGGAGAAAAAGAAAAATCGGGAAATGGGGAATAAACGCCTTAAGCTGTTGCCCCCTTTCGCCGTTTTATTCTCCCTTTCTCCTGAATGATTTTCCCTTGAAATATTATTAAGGAGATAAGAGATGTCTGCAAAATTAAAAAAGGCTGCATCAAAAGCAACTGCTCCCGCCGACCAAAAGCTCAAGCTCGGCCTGCCCAAGGGGAGCCTGCAGGAAGCAACGTTCAAGCTCTTCAGCAAGGCCGGTTACCGCATACAGGTCGGTTCGCGCAGCTACTATCCGACCATCGATGATCGGAACATCGACTGCACCCTGGTCCGGGCCCAGGAGATGGCGCGCTACGTCGATATCGGCATCTTCGATGTCGGACTCACGGGCAAGGACTGGATCCTCGAGCAAAACGCCGATGTGGTCGAGGTGGCCGAGCTTCGCTATGCCAAGGGAGGCCTTAACCCCGTGCGCTGGGTTGTGGCCGTGCCCGAGGACTCGAAGATCAAAACGCTCAAGGACCTGAAAGGCAAGCGCATCGCCACCGAGCTCGTGGGATATACAAAACGTTATCTTAAGTCCAGGGGAGTAACCGCCGACATCGAGTTCTCCTGGGGCGCCACGGAAGTGAAGCCGCCGAAGCTTGCCGATGCGATCGTGGAGCTCACCGAGACCGGCAGCTCGCTCCGCGCGAACAAGCTTCGTATCGTTGAAGTGATGCTGGAGTCCACTACCCGGCTTGTCGCGAACAAAAAAGCGTGGAGCGACCCATGGAAGCGGAAGAAAATAGAGAACATGGCCATGCTGCTCCAGGGTGCGCTTTCCGCCGAGGAAAAGGTCGGGCTCAAGATGAACGCCCCCAAGGCCGGCCTGAAGGAGATATGCGGCCTTCTGCCCTCCATGCACGCGCCGACGATCTCGCATCAGACCGACCCCGCGTGGGTAAGCCTGGAAGTGATCCTGGACGAAAAGCAGGCACGTGACCTGATCCCCCGGCTCAAACGCCGCGGCGCATCGGGGATCGTGGAGTATCCGCTGAACAAGGTCATTGCATAACTTCGATTGGAACACACAAGGCGGCCCATAAGGCCGCCTTTTTCTTTTCTGCCGAAAGTTCCTTCGCGTCTTAGGTAATCGAATACTTCTGTTTGACTTTTTTTTGTTCGTACATCGACGTATCAGCCCGGAGCAGCAGTTCATCGAGGGAGCATGGACGGGACGGGTCGTAATAGCCGACTCCCGCACTCAGTGACAGCTTATATCGCCTGCTCGTTGAATTATTATACGTACCCACGTTTTTTTGCAACCGGGCAACGATCAGATCGGCACTGTCTCTGGTTGTCCCTACGGGGACGACCGCAAACTCATCCCCACCGAGCCGGGATATGATATCGATATCTCGACACGTTTCTTTCAGTATTCCGGCAATCTCCACTAGCGCCCGATCTCCTTCCTGATGGCCCAGGGTATCGTTAATCACCTTTAAACCGTCCATGTCGGCCGAAATCACATACACCTCTCTCTTCAAGCGACTGGCCATTTTCAACTCGCGTTCCGCAAGCGCATAAAATCCTCGCCGATTATACAGGCCGGTCAGCTCATCCGTAATTGAAAGCTCACGAAGTCGCCCTTCCATGCGTTTACGCTCGGTTACATCCCTGAGTATCCCCTTGATGCCGAGAAAATTGCCATCCTTGTCCTCTACGACCATGCTCGACGATTCAAGTTCAATTGGTACTCCATCTTTGCTCTTCGCTCTCATGTGGTAGGCGCTCAACGCTTTTTTCAAATGCAACTGCTTCCTGAAAGCATCTCTGTCCTTCGGATCTCTCCAGTATTCCAACGCCTTCCTGCCGATCATATCGCGGGGACTCTCATATCCGAAAATCTTTGCGCCCGCGAGGTTCATGAGAACGAATACGCCTTCGACGTTTACTTCATATATGCCGTCGAGAGAGGAGTCAACAAGGTTTTTGTACTTCGCTTCGGTCTTCCGATGGTCAGCTTCCGCAATAGCGCGCTCGGAATGTGCGCGGTCTATTTCATCTCCAATCGATTTTGATATTTTAGATATTAACACTCCAGCCAAGATTATCGATAGGAACGCAATTGCAGATGCAATCAGCGCAGGAGAGCGCGCTCTGCTGAACGTAGCCTCATACATTAAACCATCGATCAGGATAAAAATAACGATAGCCGGAAGAAACGCCCGCATCAACCGGCTCCGAACTGTCGGCCCTATAAAGCCCCTGACCGGAAAACCCGATGGTCCTGTCGCAGCTATCAGTCCAAGGGCCAGAAGCACAAAAGCAATAGCAGTTGGGAGAGCGACAGGTATTATGCTCCCGCCGTACAAAAGAGGCGTGCCGTGCAAATAACCGAGAATGACGATGAATCCTATAGAACCCGCCGCCATCGCCGGAAAAGCCGCGGCTTGTTTTAACCATTGCCTGCCTTCAGCAGAGACCAGGAACAGGACTCCCATTCCTGTTAAGAAAAAAGCCACGGCCGTGATTGGAGACATATGGCCGGATGGAATATTGGTCATGGATGGGGCTACTTCAATTCCGAGGAGTTCGACTGGACTGATTATCCCGAAAAGAAAGAGTACTAGTATTGTCAAACAAATTAAGACAGTCAGGCATGCGCATACGAGCGCCAGCAATCGTCGCGCAGAACTTCGGGGGTCGAGCGCATGTGCAAGCAATGACGCGCTCAGCAAGATGAAGCACAATGCAGTGCTCGGGGCTATCGGCACATAATCCGTGCCGATCATGGTGACGATGAACAACCCGGAGACCCAACCCAGCAGGGAAACAGTGCTGATGACCAAAACGGAAAGAAAGCTCCATCGGGCTATTCGTTTTAATACAAGCTCTTGCACGTCGGGCGACTTTGTCTTCGTTTCCATTTAATCAGTTCGCTTTTCGTAAGATCGACGGTCTAATGAGACCGCTTCTCGATACCCGAACTTGTCGCGATGACCCTTCTCTGCAGAAAAAGTGCTTTAAGTATAGCAAAAGCACGCCGGAATTGTAACCGAAGTCTCGATCATACGGTCTTTATAACCGTATCGTCGTCGAAGAAGGTTACTTTTTTCGACTCGCGGTGGATAAAATATGACTCAGAAGTCACTAGATAAAAAAGGCGGCCATCTGTCCGCCTTTTTTTTGTGCCGACCGCACGGCAGCTTCTTTTTTAATCCCTGCCGACCGCCCTTGCGAGAAAGTCTTTTAGACCTGCCTTCAGGTCTTCTGTAGATGTGATCGGCGCTGAACACCGCTTCCCGACACAGAGGTAGACCGCTTCCTGCAAGGGGTACTTGAGCTTCTTGATCTCCTTCACGTCCGCTGAAAGCGAAAGCACACGCACGGCCTTCTCCGGGACAAAGAGGCGGTCGATCGTTGATAGATAGTTGCGGATCCCTTCCCCATCCCCGAGAATGGTGATCTGAACAGGCTCCCCCGCCATCCAGAGCAGCACCGTACCGTATGTCCCTGCAAGCGGAGCGAATTTCTCGTACTCGCCGGCGAGGCTCTCGGCAACAGCATCACGGACTTCCTTCAGCTTCCCATACTCTCCGGTAAAGGCGAGCCTGCTCAAAAAACGGACTGCCCGGTAGTTGGCAAGATCTTCATTCATTTCCGACAACACACCGGCGGTGACCGGTTTATTGATCGGCGCGTCGATCGAGGATCGGAACTTCTTCGTGGCCCTGTCATAGAAGCGGCCGGTCACAAGCCTGCCGATCTCTTGTGCTGTCTGCAGGTAACGCCTGTCTCCCGTTATATTGTACAGATCAAGCATGGCTGATCCGAAGAGCGCGTTGTCTGAAAGAAGACCCTTGAGAGACGGCGCACCGTTATGAAAGGCATGGAAGACCCCTTCGCTCCCGGCTGTCATCTTCCGGAGCAGAAACTCCGCGCTCTTGACGGCCATGTCAAGATATAGTGACTCTCCGGTCGCGTTGTAAGCGGCAACGAGAGCGCTGATCATGAGAGAGGAGGAATCGGCATAGGTCGTCGTATCTACAAAAGGCGGCCTCAGGCCTTTCCGGTCCTCCTTTTTGTAGTAATTCTCATCTGCGTCCTGACTGCCGTACAATGCGCCGCTTGCGGGATCATACAGCCTGGCCCGCACGAACCCTATGCCCTCGCGGACAAGGGTGAGATACTCTTTGCGGTTAAACACCAGCGAAGCATCCGCATAGTTCCTGACCATGCCTGCGCTCACCTCGAGCATCTTTTCGTAATGCGGCCCGGACCAGTCTGATTTAGTGGAATAGCGGAAAAAGCCGCCCTCGACCTTGTCGTGCAGCCCGCCTTTTGCCATCCCCTCAAGCGTTTTCGTGATAATATTTTTTATGCCCTCATCCCTGTTTCGCGCGTACCGGGAAAGAAGGAAATCGATCGCATCGGGATTCGGGAATTTCTGATTGTGTCCGAATCCTCCATGGATAGTGTCAAAGGAATTTTTCAGGACTCCCACGACCTTGTCGAGATCTCCCTTGTCCGGCAGATCCGCAAATCCGGTCTCCCGAATATGGCTTAACTCCTTCATCGCCTTGATCTCCGTGAGTCGATCAACGATAGTGTTTCGATCGGTGCTGAACAGCGCCGCAGCACGCTTCAACCGCGCGAGCAGTTCCTCCGCCGGAATATAGTTCCCGCCGCTGATCACCTCTCCCTGAGGCGTAAGGATGGCAGTGCTTGGCCAACCGCCCTGGTTATACAGCGCGTCTATATCAGGACGCATATCGGAATCGACCCTGATGGGGATGAAATGCTCGTTGATATAGGAAATGATCTCTTCGTTGGAGTAGGTGGTCTCGTCCATCACGTGACACCAGTGGCACCACACCGCGCTGAGAGAGAGCAGGACCAGCCTGTTCTTTTTTCGCGCCTCCTCCAGCGCGTCAGGCCCCCAGCTTCGCCACTGGACCAGGTGCGCCTTGTTCGGCCGGGGCGAAAAGCGAAAGTCGGACGCCATCGCAAGATGAGAAATGAGAAAGACGCCGCAAGCAACGATTGTGAAGAACCTTTTCACCGGAACACGCCTTTCTTTTTGCACACTCCTCTTGAAAGAGGAACATACAGGGACGGGGGTATTGGTCGTTTTTCAATGATACCTCATTGCCTGCGGGAAATGAAGCGTCATCTATGCATCTCTATTATTGATCGAAGCGTGATAATACCAAATCTTCTTTCCGGTCAGATTGATTGAAAATTACTCTTTGAAAGAATGTTTTTATGATATAGTTGGTTTACAAATGGTTCTTCCTGAAGTGCGGAGCATGAACGATTCTAAAACTACGAGGAGTATATTCATTGAAGTTGCGTACCAAAACCATTCTCGATAGCGTTCCCAAGATGCTGGCGCACTTCCAGGGAAAAGACCTTGAAACAAAGTTCGCCGTGTACGAACCGCCGCTGCGATCGGAATTGTTCAGCGCAGACCAGATGGAGCAGCACGGCAAGACCCTGGCGCGACTGCACACGGTGAGCCCGGAACACGCTCCTGACCGGCTTCTGGCGAGATTGGCTGAGAACGAATCCATCCTGACGGGGACCCGCAATCTGCTGATAGACGCGGTCAAGTCAGACCGCAGGATCACGCCGGCGGCTGAATGGCTGCTTGACAACTTCTATCTGATCGAAGAACAGATCCGCATGGCAAGGAGACACTTGCCAAAGGTCTACAGCCGGCAGCTGCCCCGCTTGCTGGGTGGGCCGTCTGACGGGCTTCCGCGCGTGTATGACATCGCCCTGGAGACAGTCTCGCATGGTGACGGCAGGGTGGACCCCGAAAGTCTCAGCCGCTTCCTTGCGGCCTACCAGACAGTCGCCGTCCTGAACCTGGGAGAAATGTGGGCAATACCCATTATGCTGCGCCTGGCGTTGATCGAGAACCTCCGGCGAGTGGGGGCCCGGATCGCCGCGGACAGGATGGACCGAAACTTCGCCGGCACCTGGGCGGACCGGATGACCGAGGTTGCCGCGAAAGACCCGAAGAGCCTGATCCTGGTCATTGCCGACATGGCACGCTCAAACCCGCCCCTCAAGAGTGCTTTTGTCGCGGAATTTGCCCGCCGGCTTCAGGGACAGGGCCCCGCCCTGGCAATGCCTCTCACCTGGATCGAGCAGCACCTCTCCGAGAGCAGCATGACGATCGATCAGATGGTGCAGGCGGAGAACCAGCAACTGGCGGCTGATCAGGTGTCGATGAGCAACAGCATCGGCAGCCTCCGCTTCCTGGGCGCGATGGACTGGCGCGAGTTCGTCGAGACGATGAGCGTTGTCGAACAGACCCTGCGTCAGGACCCCGGCGGTAGATACGAAAAAATGGATTTTTCTACTCGTGACCAATACCGTCACGCGGTGGAGAAGATCGCGAAGAACAGCCGGCTGTCCGAAGGTGAGGTGGCGGCCAACGCGGTCCGGATCGCGCGCGAGAGCGCTGCTCATGAAGACGCAAACGAAGTCGGAAGCGATCGCTCGGCTCATGTAGGCTACTACCTGATCGACAAGGGACTGGCGCAGCTTGAACAGGCGGCAGGGGTCCGGTTGTCTGTCACGGAGTTCTTTCGAAAGGCAGGCCGCCGGTTTCCCTTGTTCCTTTATCTTGGCACGATCACTCTGATGACGGCGATTTTCACCGGGGGCCTGGTGGTAAAGGCGCATGCCGGCGGGTACCCGGACTGGCTGCTCGCGCTCATGGGGCTCCTTTCGCTGTTGACCGGAAGTCAACTGGCGGTGGCGTTGGTGAACTGGCTGGCTACGCTGCTGGTGACGCCGCAGCCGCTGCCGAGGATGGACTTTTCCGAAGGAATTCCGGAGGGATCGCGCGCCCTGGTGGTGATCCCCACGTTCCTCACGAGCGCTCCCGAGATCGAGGGCCTGGTGGAGGCGTTGGAAGTCAGGTTTCTGGCAAATCGCGATGAAAACCTGCACTTCGGACTGCTGACTGATTTTCCGGACGCACCGGAGGAAATTCTTCCTGGGGACGAAGCGCTCTTGCTGCTCGCCCGGCAGAGAATCGAAGAGCTGAATGAGAAATATCGGAATGCAAAGAGCGATACCTTCTTCCTCTTTCACCGCCCCCGTCTCTGGAATCCCGCGGAAAAAGTCTGGATGGGTTACGAGCGCAAACGGGGAAAGCTTGCAGCGCTGAATTTCCTTCTGCGGTGCGGTGCTGCCCCCTCACCCTCGTCCTCTCCCTCCGGGGGAAAGGGTTGCAATAACTCCTTCTCACTCGTCGTCGGCGATACTGCAGTGCTGTCACCGGTTAAGTACGTGATCACGCTTGACACGGATACCCAGCTGCCGCGCGATGCAGCCCGGCAGCTTGTGGGAGCCATGGCTCATCCGCTGAACCGCCCGCACTACGATGAAGGCAAACAGCGGGTTGTTGCCGGGTACGGCATCCTTCAGCCGCGGGTTGCCGCGAGCCTGCCGGGTACAAACCGGTCGCAGTATGCGCGCATGGAGGGAAGCGATCCGGGCATCGACCCCTATACGCGTGCTGTCTCGGATGTGTACCAGGACCTCTTCCGTGAAGGCTCCTTTATCGGTAAGGGGATCTACGATGTCGACGCCTTCGACCGGGCGCTGAACGGGCTTTTTCCCGATAACCGGATCCTGAGCCACGATCTTATCGAAGGGTGTTTCGCGCGCGCGGGGCTGTTGAGCGACGTAATGGTCTACGAGGAATATCCTGCCCGATACGGCGAGGACGTGAGCCGCCGCCACCGGTGGATCCGCGGGGATTGGCAGCTGCTGTCCTGGCTGCGGGCGGCGATCCCCGGTCCGGGGCCCGCGCGCGACCGGCAACGCCGGAAGAATCCCCTCTCGCTGCTGTCCCAATGGAAGCTCTTCGATAACCTTCGTCGCAGTCTCGTACCTTCGGCATTGACGCTCTTCTTCGTGCTCGGGTGGACGATCTTGTCTTCGCCCTGGTTCTGGACCGTGTCGATGATCGGAATCATTCTGATCCCTTCATTTGCCACCTCTCTCCTTGACCTGTTTCAAAAACCGCGCGATGTGCTTCCCGGGCAGCACCTCACTGCTGTGGGGCACTCCGCCGGCAGGCGCTTTGCCCATGATCTGTTCGTGCTTGCGTGCCTCCCCTACGAAGCGTTTTACAGTCTGGATGCGGTCGTTCGGACGCTCGGGAGAATGCTCGTGACGCGCAGGCGGCTCCTCGAATGGAGTCCGTCAGGCGACCCGGACCGAAAGAACAGAATGGACCTCGCTGCTGTTTGTCGGACGATGTGGTTCGCCCCCTTTCTTGCGGTCGCGACAATGGTGACTCTGGCCCTTTCTCGTCCCGCGGCGTTGGCTGCCGCCGGGCCGCTCCTGGTCCTCTGGTTTGGTTCGCCGGTCATCGCGTGGTGGCTCAGCCGGCCGCTTACGCGCCGTGAAGCGCGATTGACCGCCGGCCAGACCCTTTTTCTCCGGAAGCTTTCCCGAAAGACCTGGGCCTTCTTTGAGACCTTCGTCGGCACGGAGGGCAACTGGCTGCCGCCTGATAACTACCAGGAGTATCGCGCTGCAGTGGTCGCGTATCGCACGTCTCCGACCAACATGGGGCTTGCGCTGCTGGCCAACCTGTCCGCGTACGACTTCGGCTACATTCCTTCCGGACAACTCATCGAGCGCACAGAAAAGGCCCTCTCCACAATGGAAGCCCTGGACCGTCACCGTGGCCACTTCTACAACTGGTATGATACGCAGTCTCTGAAACCGCTGCACCCTGCTTACATTTCAACGGTGGACAGCGGGAACCTCGCCGCTCACCTGCTCACCTTGCGTCAGGGTCTGCTCGCGCTTCCCGATCACAAGGTCCTCCATGAGAGATGGTTCGACGGGGTCTCCGACACCCTGCAGATCCTCGTGGACGCTGCGGGAGGAGCGGTCCCCGCCAGGCTCGCTCAACTTCAGAAGGACCTGAAGTCCGCGTATGCTTCCCCACCGGCTACTCTCGCGGATGCGCGGCTGTGCTTCGATCAACTGACAACGTCTGCCGCGGAAGCGGCCTCGGACTTCGATTCACTTGATCTTGGTCCCGAAAACCAGGCCGCGTGGTGGGCACATACCCTTGTCCGGCAATGCCAGTCAGTCCTCGATGAGCTGACCTTCCTCTCGTCGTCGCTTATTCGTGACCGTGATGAGATCCCGACCCTGCGCGAACTGGCAGGCCTTGGAAACGAGCGCGCCGGGGCAAGGATCACTGCCATCGAATCCCTTGCATTGAGATGCGGAGAACTCTGCCGCATGGAGTATGATTTCCTGTACAACAAGTCGATCCATCTCCTTGCCATTGGGTACAACGTTGATGAGCGCCGGCGGGATGCCAGTTATTACGATCTCCTTGCTTCGGAAGCGCGACTGAGCTGTTTTGTGGCGATCGCGCAGGGCCAACTGCCGCAGGACAGCTGGTTTGCCCTGGGGCGGCTGCTCACCATTGCCGGCGGAGGGCCGGTCCTTGTTTCATGGAGCGGTTCGATGTTCGAGTACCTCATGCCGCTTCTGGTAATGCCGACCTACGAGGACACGCTGCTCGACCAAACCTGTCGGGCGGCAGTGGAGAGACAGATCGAATACGGGAGGCTGCGCGGCGTACCGTGGGGCATTTCGGAATCCTGCTACAACGCGGTCGATGCACATCTCAATTACCAATACCGCGCTTTTGGCGTGCCCGGCCTGGGGCTCAAACGCGGACTCGCCGAGGATATGGTCATTGCCCCCTATGCCTCGGCCCTGGCGCTGATGGTGGCGCCCGAGAAGGCGTGCCTGAACCTGCAGAGACTCGCTGCGCAGGGGTATGAAGGAAAATTCGGTTTTTTTGAGGCGATCGACTATACGCCTTCACGTCAACGACGCGGGCAATCAAGCGTCGTGGTCAGGACGTTCATGGCGCATCACCAGGGTATGAGCTTTCTCTCGCTGGGCTCCGTGCTCCTGGACCGTCCGATGCAGAAGCGGTTCGAGTCCGACCTGGAGTTGCAGGCAACCATGCTTCTGCTCCAGGAGCGTGTGCCAAAGGTTGCGGGGTTCTATTCGCACACCACCGAGCTCTCCGAGATCCGGCCGGCCTCCAACGGTACGGAGATGCCGATGCGCATACACGACAGCCCCGACACAGCCGTTCCGGAGGTGCAGTTATTGTCAAACGGCAGGTACCACGTGATGGTCACGAATGCGGGGGGCGGTTACAGCCGATGGAAGGATATCGCCGTTACGCGCTGGCGCGAAGACGGTACCCGGGACGACTGGGGCACGTTCTGTTACCTTCGCGACGCGGCGAGCGGAGAGTTCTGGTCGACCGCGTATCAGCCGACGCTCAAACGGCCGAACAAATACGAAGCGATCTTTTCGGAAGGCCGGGCGGAGTTTCGCCGCCGGGACCATAACATCGACACCCATACCGAGATTGCCGTCTCTCCCGAGGATGATATCGAGCTGCGCAGGATCACGATCACCAACCGCAGCCGGACACGCAGGACGATCGACATCACGAGTTACGCGGAAGTCGTCCTCACATCACCTGCCGCCGACGCGCTGCACCCGGCATTCGGCAAACTTTTTGTTCAGACAGAGATCATCGAACACAGGCAGGCGATCCTGTGCACCCGCCGGCCCCGCTCCCGGGACGAGCACGCGCCCTGGATGTTCCATCTGATGGTCGTTCACGGTGCGGAAATCGGCGAAGTTACCTATGAGACCGACCGCAGCCGGTTCATCGGCCGGGGGAGGACCGTTGCCGATCCACAGGCCATGGAAAAGTCAGGGGCGCTCTCGGGCAGCCAGGGCCCCGTGCTCGATCCGATCGTCGCTATCCGATATCGGATAACCCTCGATCCGGAGGGATCGGCAACGGTCAATATCGTCAGCGGCATCGGCGAAACCCGGAACAGCTGTCTGGGCCTTGTCGATAAATACCAGGACCGGCGCCTTGCGGACCGCGTCTTTGATCTCGCGTGGACCCACAGCCAGGTGGTCCTGCGACAGATCAACGCCACGGAGACCGATGCGCAACTTTATGGACGCCTTGCCGGATCCGTTCTCTATGCCAATTCTTCTCTGCGTGCCGATCCGGGTATAATCCAGAAGAACCGCCGAGGGCAGTCGGGTCTCTGGGGCTACTCCATTTCCGGAGATATCCCGATCGTACTGCTGCGGATCGAAGATCCGGCACATATCGACCTGGTGCGTCAGTTCGTACAGGCACACGAATACTGGCGTCTCAAGGGGCTCGCGGTGGACCTCGTGATCTGGAATGAGGATCACGCCGGTTACCGGCAGCTTCTTCAGGAACAGATCATGGGACTCATTGCGGCAGGCGTTGAAGCGAACGTGGCCGAACGGCCGGGAGGCATTTTCGTAAGACCTGTGGACCAGATACCGAACGAGGACCGGATCCTGCTTCAAACAGTCGCCCGCGTCGTCATCAGTGACAGCCTCGGCCCGCTTGCTGATCAGGTAAAGCGTCGCGCTCGTGCAACGGCACCGGCCCCGCTCCTTACCTTGACCCGAAACCATCTCTCCGAACCCTTAACAATCGCCGCGTTGCCTCGCCTTGATCTGACGTTCTTCAACGGGTTGGGCGGATTCACCACCGATGGGCGGGAGTACGTCATTACAACCACGCCCGAACAGGTGACGCCGGCGCCCTGGGTTAATGTGCTTGCAAACCCGCTTTTCGGGACGGTCATTTCAGAGAGCGGAGCTGCTTACACCTGGAGCGAGAATGCCCATGAGTTCCGCCTCTCTCCCTGGGAGAATGATCCTGTTTGCGATTCGAGCGGAGAGGCGTTTTACATCCGTGATGAAGAGCGTGGCCACTTCTGGTCTCCCGCGCCGCTGCCAAGCCGCGGGGCGACGCCTTACGTCACTCGTCATGGCTTCGGCTACAGCGTCTTCGAGCATACGGAACTCGGTATCCGCTCAGAAATGTGGGTTTATGTGGCCGAAGATACAGCGATCAAGTTCATTGTGCTGAAAGTGAGAAATGAGTCCGGCAGACCGCGCAAGCTCTCGGCCACCGGTTACGTGGAATGGGTGCTGGGAGATCTGCGTTCAAAAACGGCAATGCAGGTGATCACCGAAATCGACCCCAAAACCGGCGCCGTCTTCGCGCGGAACCCGTATAACACGGAGTTCGCTGAACGTACGGCCTTCTTCGACTCAGGCGAGGCGAACCGGACCGTGACCGGCGACCGGACCGAGTTCCTTGGCCGCAACGGCACGCTTCAGAAGCCGGCTGCGATGACCCGTACCCGGCTTTCCGGCAGGATAGGGGCCGGTCTGGATCCATGCGCCGCTGTCCAGGTCCCCTTCGATCTGGCCAACGGGCAGGAGCGGGAGATCATCTTCATGCTCGGTGCTGGGAGAAACTCCGAAGACGCGGTCAACCTGGTGCAACGCTTCCGGGGGTCCGCTGCCGCGCGCGGCGCGCTCGAAAAGGTCTGGGAGTATTGGAACCACACCCTCGGCGCTGTGCAGGTGAAGACGCCGGACCAGGCCGTCAACATGCTGGCCAACGGCTGGCTACTCTACCAGACCCTGGCTTGTCGTCTCTGGGCGCGAAGCGGATACTACCAGTCCGGAGGCGCATTCGGTTTCCGAGACCAGTTGCAGGACGCGATGGCGCTCATCCATACCCGGCCGCAGCTCCTGCGCGGGCACCTCCTCCTCTGCGCGGCCCATCAGTTCAAGGAGGGAGATGTCCAGCATTGGTGGCATCCCCCGACAGGGCGCGGCGTGCGTACACGCTGTTCCGACGATTTTCTCTGGCTTCCCCTTGCCACATGCCGCTATGTTCTGACGAGCGGCGACACCGGGGTGCTTGATGAAACCGTCCGCTTCATCGAGGGTCGACCGCTCAACCCTGACGAAGACTCCTATTACGATCTCCCCCGTGCTTCTGAGGAAACGGCCACCCTGTATGATCACTGTGTGCAGGCCATCCTGCGCGGCATCACCAGCGGCGCGCATGGCCTGCCGCTCATGGGTTCAGGTGACTGGAACGACGGCATGAACCTGGTGGGCAGTCACGGCAAGGGTGAAAGCGTCTGGCTCGGATTTTTCCTGTATGAGGTGCTGGTGCGGTTTTCGGAGATCGCGCGCTTTCACGACGATCCTTCATTCGCGGAACGCTGCCAGGCGGAATCCGCGCTTGTGAGCAAGAATATCGAGCAGCATGGCTGGGATGGTGAATGGTACCTCCGGGCTTTTTTTGACGACGGTTCGCCGCTGGGTTCAGCGGGCAATGCTGAATGCCGGATCGATTCCATTGCCCAAAGCTGGTCTGTTCTTTCCGGTGCCGGTGATGTTAAGCGATCCCGCACGGCAATGGAAGCGGTTGACAAGTTTCTTGTTCGACGGCAGCATGGCCTGATCCAGCTCCTGGACCCGCCGTTCGACAAGTCGGATCTGGATCCCGGATATATAAAGGGGTACGTTCCCGGTGTGAGGGAGAACGGCGGGCAGTATACCCACGCGGCAGTCTGGACTGCGATGGCCTTTGCCGCACTGGGCGACAGCAGCCGCGCATGGGACCTGATGGCAATGATCAATCCCATAAACCATGGGAGATCGCCTGAAGAGATCGCGATCTACAAAGGAGAACCCTATGTTGCGGCCGCCGACGTCTATGCGGTCCCTCCGCACATCGGGCAAGGCGGATGGACCTGGTACACGGGGTCGGCCGGGTGGATATACCGGCTTATCCTGGAATCGCTTCTGGGGCTGCGGCTCGAGACAGACAAACTACGCTTTGAGCCGTGCCTGCCCAGGGAGTGGGATATGTTTACGGTGCACTACCGGTACCGGGAAACCATCTACCATATCGCGGTCCGGCAAACGCTTGACAGCGGCGGAGGGAGTGTGATGGTCGATGGCGTCCCGCAGATCGAAAAGACTATTCCCCTTGTTGACGACCGTCTAGAACATGAGGTCGAGGTGAAAATTCCAGCGAGGTGAGTGAAGGTATCAGTGTCACTCCGAATATTAGCGTCGTGTGTAAGTTTCGATCCGTATTTGTTAATCCTTGGTATTATCTATGAATGCGCACTTGTAGTAAACAATCTCACTTTCTCCATGAATGCACGATTTCAACACACCCGTCACAACAATTTTCCGCTTGTACATCGCAGGTGATTCTTGTATATTCCCCCTATCATGAGTATAAAATCACCAAAAAGAAAAGACATCTCAACGCTTATCCGACCCCAGGTGCGCAAGCTTGCTGCTTACCATGTCGACGAAACGCCTGTCCGCATCAAGCTGGACGCCATGGAAAACCCCTTCCCCCTGCCCGAAGCGATACGTCGCGAGATCGCCGCAGTCGTCAGGAATACGAAGATCAACCTCTATCCTGACCCGTCGGCCAAAAAGCTCAAGAAGGCCATCGCTTCGATGTGGCGGATGAAGCCTGAGCAGATGATCCTCGGCAATGGTTCGGACGAACTGATCCAGGCGATCATCCTCGCCTTCGGCGGACCCGTGCTGGTCCCGGTGCCGACCTTTGCCATGTACGAGATCACCTCCCGTGCGCTTGCGCAGAACGTTGTCGCCGTGCCGCTCAATGATGACTTTGATCTCGACGCTGACGTGATGCTCAAGAAAGCGAAGGAAGGCAAGGCGAAGGTGATCTTCCTCGCCTGTCCGAACAACCCGACAGGGAACCGGTTCTCGGACATAGAGGTCAGGAAGGTCCTTGACCATGCCAATGCCGTGGTCGTGATCGACGAAGCCTATTTTAGTTTTTCAAATAAGACCTGGCTTCCGCTTCTGAAGAAGTATCCCAACATGATCCTGCTCAGGACGCTTTCGAAGATCGGTTTTGCCGGTCTCCGAATCGGTGCGCTGACTGCCTCGCAGAACGTCATCGATGAACTGAATAAGATCAGGCTTCCGTACAATATCAACAGCCTGTCCCAGGCGGTCGGGGTGACCGCGCTCAAGCATAAAGAGGTCATCAGACGACAGATTTCCCTGTTGATTTCAGAGCGGGAAAGATTATATAATGCCCTGTCAAGGCTTCCGGGCGTCACTGCCTATCCATCAGAGACCAATTTCATCATGATCAGGGCGGCCACGGATGCCTCGGGCATTCACAAAAAGCTCAAGCAGGCCGGCATCCTCATCAAGAATTTGAGCAAACCAGGCCCACTCAGGAACTGCCTGCGGGTGACCGTAGGGACGCCGGAAGAGAACAGGGAATTCCTGAAGAAGCTTAATGCTATTTTAGCCGCGGATAGACACGGATAAAAGCGGAAGGTCCACCCGCGAATGAATGTTGATTTTCACGAACAAGGACTTGAGACTATGTCTAGAAAAGACTTTTCAGCCACCTTGTTCAGACTTTGATAATTGATCCGTGTTCATCCGTGCAGATCCGTGGCAAAGAATTAGGATTAAATCATGTCAAGAAAAGCGACCATCGAACGCAAGACCAAAGAGACGGACATCAGGATGTCCCTCAACCTCGACGGCACAGGCGTGTACAGCATCAAGACCTCGGTGCCGTTCATGGACCACATGTTCTCGCACATTGCCAGGCACGGTTTCTTCGACCTTTCGATCAAGGCAAGGGGCGATATTGAGATCGACGACCACCACACGGTGGAGGACCTCGGCATCGCCTTCGGCCAGGCCCTCAAAAAGGCGCTCGGGGACAGCAAAGGCATTCGCCGGTATGGCGAGGCGACCGTACCCATGGACGAGACGCTCGCGCAGGTGTGTATGGACCTTTCCGGCAGGCCCTACCTCGTGTATCAGCTGGACCTGCCGAAGAAGTACAAGCTCAAGAACTTCGATCCGGGACTTGCCGAGGACTTCTTCCGCTCTGTTGCCAATCACGCAGGCATGAACCTCCATATCCGCATTTTATACGGCCGCGATGTCCATCACATGCTCGAAGGAGTCTTTAAGGCCTTCGGCCGCGCCCTGGACCAGGCCACGAGCCTCGATCCGAGGATCAAGGGCGTGCTCTCGACAAAAGGGAAAATTTAACAGCCAGTTCTTTCAGGAGAAATGGGGAATAGGAATGGAGAACTGGAGAGAAGATATATCCGTCGCTTCTCCCTTTCGCCCCTCCCTCCCCCTTTCCCCTGTGAAGGTTTAAATCTATCATGATAGCAATTATTGATTATGGAATGGGAAATCTCAGGAGCGTCCAGAAGGGCTTTGAACACACGGGCCATGAGGCCGTGGTCACGAGCGACGCGAAGACGATCCTGAACGCGGACAAGGTCGTGCTGCCCGGCGTGGGCGCGTTCCCTGATTGCATGCGGAACCTGGAGCAGTACGGCCTTATCGATGCGGTGAAGAAGAGCATCGGCACGGGCAAGCCCTTTCTCGGGATCTGTCTGGGCCTCCAGCTTCTCTTCACGGAAAGCGAAGAGTTCGGAATATCCAATGGTCTGGACATCATCAAAGGCCGTGTCGTTCGTTTCAAAGGACCTGTATTCGAAACTCCGAACTCCGATCTCGGCACGTTGAAGGTCCCTCACATGGGCTGGAATTCGCTTTCCTTCAAAAGGAGCCCGCCTGCGTTCGCAGACGTGCCGGAGAACAGCCATGTCTACTTTGTGCATTCGTTCCATGTCGTACCGGAGGACAAGGGCGTCATCGCGACCACCACGCCGTATGGCATCGAGTTCGTCTCGAGCATCTGGAAGGACAATATTCTCGCGGTCCAGTTCCACCCCGAAAAAAGCCAGCAGGTGGGGTTGTCGATCCTGAAACGCTTCGGGGAACAGAAAGGCTAATTTCACCGCAGAGGTCGCAGAGAACGCGGAGAAACCTAATAATTTTATAATTAATCAGAACCTAAAACCATATGCTCACACGAAGGCACAAAGTACACGAAGGAAAACTATGCATCTTGCTTTTGGTTCAAACCCGGGAATTAAAGCCTTTCTTCGTGCCTTTGTGGCTTCGTGTGACAATGACTTGAGTAGTTACATTATTCTGTATGTTTTTTTCTCAGCGTCTCAGCGCCTCCGCGGTAAATTTTTTTTGAGGTATTTATGCTTATAATTCCGGCCATCGATCTTAAAGAAGGCAAGTGCGTCCGCCTTGAACAGGGGCTCATGGACAAGGCCACGGTCTATTCCGACGATCCCGCGACCACGGCAAGGCACTGGGAGTCTCAAGGAGCGGAGTTCCTCCATGTCGTTGACCTGGACGGCGCTTTTGCCGGCGTGCCGAAAAACCTCGATGCCATCAAGGCGATCCGTGCTGCCATCAAGATCCCGATCGAGGTCGGCGGCGGCATCAGGGACATGGCCACGATCAGGGCCCTCGTCTCGATCGGCATAGACCGTATCATCCTCGGCACTGCTGCGATCGAAAATCCGGCCTTTGTGCAGGAAGCCTGCAAAGAGTTTCCCGGCAGGATCATCGTGGGCATTGATGCAAAAGAAGGCCTCGTGGCGATCAAGGGATGGGCGGAGGTCACGAAGGTGAAGGCAACCGACCTCGCGCAACAAATGCAGGAGCATGGCGTCATCGCCGTCATCTACACCGACATCAAGCGCGACGGCATGCTGTCGGGCCCGAATATCGAGGCCACGCAGGCGCTCGCGCGGGCGCTGCATATCCCGGTCATTGCCTCGGGCGGCGTCCATACGATGAAGGATATTGAGAACCTTCTTACGATACGGTACGCCGGCGTCAGCGGCGTCATCACCGGGAAAGCTATCTATAGCGGCTCTCTCAATTTAAAAGAAGCCATCACGTTTATCAAATGAACGATAACCAGTGCTCAAGGTAAAATCAGGTTTCTCGCAGGGACGCAGAGCCCGAAGAGAACTACAGTACCAAGATCTAAAAGAATTTTCTGGCATAAGAACTTCAGGGGATTTTAAAGCTCTCTGCGACCTCTGCGCCTCCGCGAGAGAATGCCTCTTGATTTTTAATTTTGGAGATTTTATTTATTCGTTATGCTGACTAAAAGGATCATACCCTGCCTGGACGTGAAGGCGGGACGGGTTGTCAAAGGCGTCAGCTTCGTGAACCTGCGCGACGCCGGGGACCCGGTCGAGATCGCAAAGGTGTACGACGAGCAGGGAGCTGACGAACTGACGTTCCTGGACATCACCGCGTCGCACGAGGAGCGCGGCATCATCCTCGACATCGTGCGACGCACGGCGGAGCAGGTCTTCATGCCGCTTACCGTGGGCGGAGGCATCAGGGTCATCGACGACATCCGCAACCTCCTGCTCGCCGGGTGCGACAAGGTCTCGATCAACACCACCGCGGTCCACGACCCGGAGTTCATCAAGGCCGCTTCCATGCGCTTCGGCAGCCAGTGCATCGTGGTCGCCATCGACGCGAAACAGGTTGTTGCCCATGACAAGGACTTCAAGCCGCCGCTCACCTGGGCCGACGACCCAAAATATAAATCGCTGTTCCTGTCTCGACTCCGCGCTCCTCACCCCTGAGCTCACGAACCCCGCTGGGAGGTCTACACCCATGGCGGCAGAAATCCCATGGGTATCGACGCGGTTGCATGGGCAAAGAAAATGGAAGAGTACGGCGCGGGGGAGATCCTGCTCACGAGCATGGACCAGGATGGACGGAAGAACGGTTATGATCTGGCGCTCACGCGCTCTGTTGCCGAAGCGGTCTCGATACCGGTCATTGCCTCCGGCGGCGTGGGGAATCTCGAACACATCTATGACGGTTTTACAAAAGGCAAAGCCGATGCCGCTCTCGCGGCATCGATCTTTCATTTCAGAGAATATACCATCAGGCAGGCGAAGGAATATTTGAAGGAGCGGGGTGTACCGGTGAGGTTGTAACATCGCTGCCAAAAATGATCGCCCGTAATAAAAAAGCGGCCGGGGATTGAGTACCCTGACCGCTTTTGCTTTTCCCAACGCGTTTCCTACTTCCCCTTCACTTCGATCTCCGCGGCACGTGATTCATACTTCACGGTGACCTTCGCGCCGACCTTCAGGTCGCCCTTGACCTTGGTGCTGGAGTCCTTGGCCATTTCGAATTTCTCGCCGTTCTTGTCCACCACGATGACGTTGTCCTTGACCTCCAGGACCTTGCCGGTGAACTGATACGTCTTTCCTGCAAAGGCTGCCGTTGCCATAACCATCACTGCCACTACGACAAATATCATGATGCGCTTCATAAGAAACCCCCTTTAAGATGAGATGATAAACGAAACTCCCCGGATCCTTCGCTATGCTCAGAGTCTACCCTGAATATCCCGAATGAGATATGATGAATCAGGTCCTTCGCTTCGCTCAGGATGACGGCTTTGCCGTCACTTTTTCGCCGCGATCCCCTTCTGGATCGCCTTCACCACGCCGTCGCTGCTTGTCTCGCTGATCTTGAGGAGTATGCCTTTCTTCAAGTAATAGCCAATGAGCGGTGCGGTCTTCTCATTATACACGTCAAGCCGTTTGCTGATCGCCTCCACGGTCTCGTCGGCACGCTGTATCGTGGGACTGCCGCACTTTTTGCACTTATCGCCGGGGGCCGGGGGATTGCTCTTGATGTTGTAGATCTCCTGGCAGGACGGATTGGAACAGGTCCTGCGCGTGGTCAATCGGTCGAGGATCACGTCGCGCGGGACCTCGATGCTCGCCACGAGGTCAAGCTTGATGTTGAGCTTCGTCAGGATCGCATCGAGCGCGTCGGCCTGCGGGATGGTCCGCGGGAAGCCGTCGAGGAGAAAACCTTTCTGGCAGTCCTTCTCTTTAAGCCGCTGCTCCATGATGCCCATGATCAATGAATCAGGAACCAGGTCGCCCCGGTCCATGTAGCCCTGCGCTTCTTTGCCGAGCGCCGTGCCGGCCTTTACCGCGCCGCGCAGAATATCGCCTGTCGAGATCTGGACCGAGCCGTCCAGTGCTGTCAACAGCTTTGCCACCGTGCCCTTGCCCGCGCCCGGTGCGCCTAAAAGAATGATCCTCATTGTTGCTTACCTCCCTGGAGTAAAGTGAATTAGTGCTTCAAGGCGGCCATTATCGTATTATCCGGTAAAAAAATCAAGAAAAATGGTAACTGCTCAGATCAAAACCGTTTGGCCGCAAAGAACGCAAGGAACTCAAAGAAAAAACATGCACCTTGAATTATCAGTATTAAATTCTCTCTGCGTTCCTTGCGTTCTTTGCGGTAAAAAGCAGTCAATCGGAATCACACCATCACCACTTCGTACTGCTCCTGATGCAGATTGGGGTCGGCCTTGATCACGATCTTCTTCTGAAATTCCTTTTCCAGCTCCTCCACGCCCTGCCGCTCCTCATCGTACATCATATCGGCAACCACGGAGTTCACGGTCACGAGGGCCTTCCTTTCCTCGGCTCCGGTAAAGGCCCTGCGGAGCTCGCGGAAGACCTCATAGCAGATGGTGCGGCTCGACTTGACGTATCCGCGTCCTTCGCAGTAGGGGCACGTGTCGCACAGTGTTCGTCCCAGGCTCTCGCGAATGCGCTTGCGCGTCATCTCGATCAGCCCGATGGGCGAGATGTGCGAGATGGTGGTCTTGGCCTTGTCGTTCGCGAGCGCCTCCTGCAGCGCCGCGTACACCTTTCGCCGGTTGTCCTCGCGTTCCATATCGATGAAATCGAGGATGAGGATGCCGCCGATGTTCCGGAGACGCAGCTGGTAGGCGATCTCGCGCACCGCCTCGAGGTTGGTCTTGAGGATCGTGTCTTCGAGCGAACGCTTGCCCACGTACCTGCCGGTGTTCACGTCGATCGTGGTGAGCGCCTCGGTCTGGTCGAGGATGATGTACCCGCCTGACTTGAGCCAGACCTTCCTGCCGAGGGCCCGCGAGATCTCGATCTCCACGCCGTAGTGTTCGAAGATGGGGTCGTCGCCTTCGTAGGGCTTCACGCGCCTGCCGAGCTGGGGGATGTAGGAGTCCACGAACTCTTTCACCCGGTCGTATTCCTCGGGGGCATCGATGACCAGCCTGTCGACGTCACGGGTGAAAACGTCGCGGATCACCCGGAAGACGAGGTCGAGCTCGTTGTGCATCAGCGCCGGGGCCGAGGTCTTCTCTTTTTTCCGCTGGATGGTCTCCCACAGCCGCGAGAGGAACTCGACGTCGGCATTGAAATCGTCCTCGCTCCTGCCCTGGCTGGCGGTCCGGATGATGTAGCCGGTGTTCGGCTTCCGGAGCCTGCTCACGATCTCCCGGAGCCGGCGCCGCTCCTCGCCGTCCTCGATCCGGCGCGAGACGCCGATGTGGTTGACGCCCGGCATCATGACCAGGTAGCGGCCGGGGATGCTGATGTAGGTCGTCACGCGCGCGCCCTTGGTGCTGATCGGCTCCTTGGATACCTGGACCAGGATGTCCTGGCCTTCCTGCAGGAGGTCCTCGATCTGCGTTGCGTGAGAGCGCTTCCGCTTCGGCTCAACCTCGAGTTCCAGGCCCTCGTCCTCCATCATGGGTGTGTATTCCGACGTGCTGTCGAACACGTCGCCTACATACAGAAAGGCGGCCTTCTCCAGTCCTATGTCCACGAACGACGCCTGCATGCCGGGAAGGACCTTCATCACGCGCCCTTTGTACACATTGCCTGCCATTCCGCGTTCCTTCTTGCGGTCGATGAATATTTCCGTGACCAGGCCGTTCTCCAGAAGCGCCACGCGCGTCTCTTCCCGGCCCGCATTTACGATGATCTCAGATGACATTGTTTCTCCTTGATTGATGGTTTCTTAAACCTATTTTATTATACTCTGGAGTTGAACACAAGAAGGAAAATCGAGTGCAGAGAAACAACCTTTGCCGCGGATCAATGCGGAAATGAAAAGGCTCCTTTAGTTACCAAGGGAGCAATTCTTCTCAAGACAAATAATTTTCTCGCAGAGGCGCAGAGTTCGCAGAGAAAAGCTCAAATATTCCGGCTAAAATCAATACGTAAATCGTATGATTTAACTCTGCGTCCTCTGCGTGCTCTGCGAGAGACGCCTTTTTGGTTCCGGCTTATCCGGGTTAAGATGACCTAACCGGTCCCTAAAACGCCATCGGACTTATCCACTGGTCCTTTTCCCTGCAGTACATTCCCACGCGCTTTATTCTGAACATCACGGATTGATCTTTCCCGATGTTGAACAGTTGTTCGATCATGTCCTGTATGCGCGGCTTGAGCTGGTCGTGATCGACCAGCGTACAGACAATGCCATCACGAGCCACGGCAATTGATTCGATGCACGGACGGATGTCCTTCTGCTTCCCCTCTTTTGCAACGACCACCGATGTCCGCGACAGGAAATCCTTGACCCGCTCTTCGATACCGTCCCGATACGGCGCTGCGATGGTAACGTCATACACGTACCTGCCGATGCTGCCGGAAAGGGAAGGGGCTTTCTTCGAAACAACCTTTGATTCAAGTATCCTTACGCCGTCAGGAAGCACATTGTTCAGTCCCTTGGTGACCTGAAGCAGGTCCGCGAACGGGTCGACCTCCAGGTCAAGATATTCAGTCTCGCTCTCCATGCCCACCGGAAGCGACGGGCCAAAGGCGATCTTCGGATGAGGGTTGAAACCCCGGGAAAAGGCGATGGGCACCTTTGCACGGACCGCAGCACGATGGAACAGGGTCATGAAATCCAGATGGGAAAGAAAACGGATGCGTCCCGACTTGGTGAATTTCATCCTGATGCGGGCGGACATATCAGGCAGTCCCGCGGGTTGAGGCCGGTCTGCCCGCGCGGGTTGCTCCGTTTGTGTTTGTATCGGTGCCGACGCAGCCGGTTTCCCGAGCGAGGGCGTTCCGCCGTCCGTGCACCCGAGACCGCAATGCTCACACGCCACCCGGCAGTTCTCCGTGGTCTTCTCCTCCACCGCGCGTTGATACTCGCGCTTCATGAATTCCCGGGTCACACCGCTCCTGACGGCGTCCCAGGGAAGTTCATCCTCCAGCCCGAACGTCCGTGCTGCATAGGATGAGGCGTCGAGTCCGCATTTCTGAAAGGCTCCGGTCCATTTCTTAAAGTCAAAGTATTCGGTCCAGCCGTCAAAGCGGCACCCGAGGCGTACAGCCTCTTCGATGACCCTGCCGAGCTGCCGGTCGCCGCGCGCGAATGCCCCTTCCAGCAGGCTCGTCTCGGGGTTGTGGGCCTTCAGGGTGATACCGCGCCTCTTCAACCCCTTCTCGAGATAGGCCTGCCTTCTCCGGATCTCCTCGATGGGCGCCTGGCCATGCCACTGGAACGGCGTATGCGGCTTGGGAACGAAGGTCGAGACGCTGACATTGATCTGCGCCGGCCGCTTGGAGGCGCGTTTGCCGAGGCTCGCGAGTTCGTTGGTGAGCCTGATAATACCGTCAAGGTCAAGGTCGGTCTCGGTCGGGAGGCCGATCATGAAGTAGAGTTTGATCGTGTTCCATCCGCTCCGGAAGATGGTCTCCGCGGCGTCCATGAGGTCCAGATCGGTCACCGGTTTGTTGATGACCCTGCGCAGGCGCTCGGTGCCCGCCTCCGGCGCGAGCGTGAATCCGGTCTTGCGCGTCCCGGCAATGGCCCTGATCATCTCCGGCGTGAGCGTGCCCACGCGAAGCGACGGGAGCGAGACCGAAATGCGGCTGTCCCGGTACTTCTCCATCAGCTCGATGATGAGAGGCTGGATCTCCGAGTAATCGCCTGAGCTCAGCGAGGCGAGAGAAAGTTCGTCATATCCGGTGCAGGCGAGCGATCCGTCGAGCAGCCCTTTCACCGTTTCCGGGCCCCGCTCCCGGTAAGGCCGGTAGATGATCCCGGCCTGGCAGAACCTGCAGCCGCGGATGCAGCCGCGCGCGACCTCGACGGTCACGCGGTCATGGATCGGTCTCATAAGCGGTACGAGAGGTCTGTCAGGATAGGGTGCTGTTTCTATGCTTGCGAGATACCGCCTGCGGACGGTCGTCTTTCCCAGCGAGGGTACGTAAAAACCGTCTCGTTTCGAGATGGCGCTGAGAAATTCCCGCCTGCCCCGATGTTCCTGCCGGAGCGCCACGATCTCGTGCACGGCCTCCTCGGCCTCGCCGATGAAAAAGACGTCGATAAAGTCGGAAAGCGGCTCCGGATTCACGGAACAGGGGCCGCCGGCGATGACGAGCGGGTGGCTGTCGGTGCGGTCCTCGGATCGTATCGGGATCTGTGCAAGCTCCAGCCCGGTCAGGATGTTGGAGTACGAGAGTTCGTACTGGAGGGTGATGCCGATGATGTCGAATTCAGCAAGAGGCAGATTTGACTCCAGGCTCGTCAGCGGCCTTCCCGATATGCGGAGCCTGTCCTCATAGTCCGGCCAGGGAGAAAAGACCCGTTCGCATGCCGTGTCCGGCCTGCTGTTCAGGATGTGGTAGAGGATCCGGATGCCGAGGTGCGACATGCCGACCTCGTAGGTGTCGGGAAAGAAGAGACAGACCGTGGTCTTGACCTGCGCCAGGTCTTTGTGGATTGCATTGATCTCGGTGTTAATGTACCGCGCGGGCTTGGCGACCAGCGGGAGAAAGTCTTCGAGCATGGAACTCCTTAAAGGCAGGGTTCAGGGTGCAGGGTACGGGGTTCAGCAGGCACTGTCTGGCAGGTCCGGACTTTCCTGAACCCTGTCCCCCGATGTTACACCCTGCTTTTAGTAGAACAGCATAAACCGCCGTGCCTGGATATTCAAGAGAATTCCGAGCGAGAGAAAGGTCGTGATTATGGAGGTCCCCCCGTAGCTCACGAGGGGAAGCGGTACACCGACGACGGGCACGATGCCTACGGCCATGCCAATGTTGATGAACACATAGAGCGACAGCATGGAGACGATGCCCCCGGCCATCAGCACGCCGAGCCGGTCTTTGGCATTCTTGGCCGTGTCCACACCAATGAGCAGCAAGGCCACATAGAGGAAAAGCAGAACGCTGCTGCCGACCAATCCGGTCTCCTCCGAGATCACCGCAAAGATGAAGTCCGTATGGCGCTCCGGCAGGAACGCCATCTGACTCTGTGTGCCTTTGCGGTAACCCCTGCCCGTGATCTGGCCCGAACCCACGGAGATCTTGGACTGGTTCGCGTGGTAGCCGCTCCCGAGCGGGTCCGAGCTCGGATCGATGAAAGCCTTGATCCGGTTCTGCTGGTACGGCTTGAGAGAACTCCAGATCTTGTGGCGCACCGGCGACACCAGAAAAACCAGGGATGCGATCGTCGCCCCGACAAGAAGCACGACCACGACTGACCGCAGACGGATGCCGGCAATCATGACGATCATGGACGATGTCAGTAACAACATGATCGCGGTCCCCAGGTCCGGCTGCTTGAGCACGAGCACGAGCGGGACCAGGACCATGACCATGGGTATGCCCAGGTCCTTGAGCTCATAGTTGCCCTGTTTCGGGTCCTCGGCAAAATACCGTGCGAGGGCAAGCGTGAGCGAGATCTTGGCAAGCTCCGATGGCTGGAACGCGAAGGGGCCTATGGCGAGCCAGCGCTGCGCTCCCATGCCGGTCTTGCCCATGACCATAACGAGGAACAGGAGCACGAGCGAGATCGCATAAAGCACATAGGCATATCGGCCCACGGTGTGATAGTCGGGGATGAGCGAGAGGAACATGACTATCAACCCGATGGAGACCCATACGATCTGTTTCGTGAACAGGGATGATGGTCCCCTCGACGTATAGGTCGCGCTGTACACCGCCGCAAGGCCGATGAGCGCGATCGTGAACACCGTGAACACCATTCCCCAGGGCAGATTATCGAACCGTCTTTGGCTCAACATTTTTCAGGTACTCCTCAATGACTCTTTTCGCTATGGGAGCGGCAGCGCTTCCACCATGCCCTCCGTGCTCCACGAGCACGGCCACGGCGATCTTCGGATGCACGGCGGGTGCGTAAGCGACGAACCATGCGTGGTCGCTGGTCTCTTCAGAAAGTTTTCGTCCGGCGACCTTCTGCGCAATGACCTGGGCCGTTCCTGTCTTGCCGGCGACAACCGCGAGCGGGGTAGCAGCCCCATGGGCGGTACCATCCGGTTCGTTGACCACACCGACCAGCGCACTCTGTACTGCCTCGAGCGCCTTCGGATCAAGTTTGATCGAGCTTTCGTGTTCCGGAGAAAAAACTTTCACAACCCCTGTCTCCCGGTTCCTGGTCCGCTTAAGCAACCGCGGGCGATGGAAATGTCCGCCATTCGCTACCGCACTCATCATCTGGCAGGCCTGGATCGGGCTGACGAGGACGAAACCCTGGCCTATCGAGTTGATGTACGTGTCGCCCGGATACCAGGCTTCGCCGGTTCGTTTCTTCTTCCACGCTGTCGTGGGAATAAGCCCCGGCTTTTCGTCAGGCAGAAGGATGCCGGTCAGGCTCCCATAACCGAGTTTCCGCGCGTACTCGGCTACGCGGTCCCAGCCGATGCGCTCTCCCATGGTATAGAAGTAGACATCGCAGGACTCGACAAGCGCCCGGTGTAACGAAACCGGACCATGTCCGCCTCTTTTCCAGCACCGGAAGGAGTGCCTGCCGCTCATAAGGTACCCCTTGCAGTCTACGGTATCGTCAGGCTTGATCACGCCGGAGTCAAGGCCGGCCAGCGCCACGATGATCTTGAACGTTGAACCGGGCGGATAAACGCTCTGGATCGCGCGGTTGTACATCGGGTGACCCGGGTCGTTCATGAGCTTCACCCAGTCCTTCGGCGAGATCCCCCGGGGAAAGATGTTCGGGTCGTACGTAGGGTGGCTTGCGAGTGCGAGGATCTCCCCGGTGTCCGGGTCCATTGCCACGACGGCCCCTGCGCGGCTGCCGAGCCCTTCTTCGGCCGCTTTCTGCGCATCGAGGTCGATGGTAAGGTAGATGTCCGTGCCGGGCCTTGGCTCCTCGATGCCGAGGTCCTTTACCTTCCTGCCTGCCGCGTTCACCTGGATCATGCGCCTGCCCGCAACCCCGCGCAGCAGTTTATCGTAGACCTTTTCAAGCCCCCCCTGGCCGGTCAAAATACCGAGATCTGTCTGCTCTTTCCTGTGCTGGGACACGGTTACCTTGCCGATATAGCCGAACTGATGAGAAGCCAGTCCCGCATACGGATAATGCCTGAGATGCTCGGGCTCGATGATCGCCCCGGGCAGGTCGTCCTGATGGGCCTCGACCCTGGCCACCTCGTCCCAGGGCGCCTCTTCCTGGATCTTCACGGGATCATACGTTGTCCTGACATCGTTCGCGTCTTCAAGTATTTTGCGGATGGAATCCGGAGAGATCTTGACGATCGCCGACAACTTCTCGATCGTGGCATCAAGGTCCTGTGCGTCTTCCGGGATCAGAGAGATATCGAACACGAGCTCATTCTCGACAAGCGGTCTGCCGCTGCGGTCGTAGATGATGCCCCGCGGCGGTCTGAGCTTCACGGGTCGTATCCGGTTGTTCTCCGCCTGTTCATGGTAATACTCTCCCTTGATCGCCTGAAGATACCAGAGGCGGATAAAGAGGACCACGGCAAGAAAAATAATGAAGGCCGCCAGGAGCGGAAGCCTTCGCTGAATGCCGGCGGTGCTGTCCTGCTGCTGGTCCATCTACAACTCCTTTTGAACGTCCCGTCTCACCAGAACCGACATGACGTCCTTTCTGACTATTAACTTCAGTAAAACAGCGCCCAGCACGCCCGTATACAGCGCCCTGGGAAGGATGCGACCCGCCATCAAGCTGACGACCGGGACCGACCCGTAGAACATCTGCAAAAAGAACGCGATGAAGATCCCTTCCAGCAGGCTGAAGGCCGCAACGAAGATGCTGTTCAATCGGCTGGCAGGATCGAGCACTCTCCTGCCGAGCAGTCCCGCGGAGAAGCCGATCAATCCCCTGGTCAAACCGGAAAACCCGATGAAGCTTGCGGAACCGATATCCTGGACCAGCCCGATGGCCATGCCCGCCAGGGCGGCCTCCGCGGGTCCGGTCAGCAGTCCGATGATAAAGAGCAGGACCAGGGCAAGGTCCGGCTTGATACCGCCGAGCGACAGGGAGTCGATGAGGCTTGCCTGAACGGGGATGATCAAAAGCAGGATAATGAAATACACGAGAGGTTTCATTTCATGAGCACCAGCACCTCTTCCAGGCGTGAAAAGCTGACCACGGGGTCCGCCAGCACGGTCTGGAATGCGATGGCCTCATGTTTCGATACGCTGACAACCCTTGCCACGGCAAGACCTTTGGGATAGATGCCATCAAGACCCGACGTGATGAGCAGATCGCCGTCCTGGATATCTGCGTAGTACGAAACGTATTTGAGTGCGCAATTGACGAGTTTACCCTCGAGCAGCCCTTCTTCGCGGTTGCGCATGACGCGTACGGCGATTGTGCAGCCGGGGTCGGTGAGGAGCAGGACCTTTGACGTGCCGGGAAGCACGGCGTGGATCTTTCCAACCACCCCGTGCGCGGTGATCACGGCCATGTCTTTCCGGATGCCGTGGTCCGAACCCTTGTTCAGGGTAACGGTGCTGGAAGCCGGTGAAGACTCCTTGCCGATCACCTGGGCCATGATGTCCGTCGGCGGATAGAGCCGTTTAAAATCCAGCGCATCCCGCAGCCGTTCATTCTCGAGCTGCAATTCGTTCATGACGGCGCTCTCAAGCAGCAGATGTTCATTCTCGGCCCGGAGACGCTGGTTCTCCTGCTGGGTTCCGACGAGAAGAACATACCCCTTTCCGATGGACACGATGGTGTTAAAAGGCCAGCTTATGATACGTTCGAAAAATCCGGAAATGGCCAGTACCGGCCTTTCCATGAACGTGAACCGCCCCTTCTTTACCTGGATAGTGACCAGCCAGAAGAGGAGGATAAAGAGGGTAAGAATGGACAGAAATTTTTTGTGTTTTACGATAAACCCGGGCATCCGCTTCAGCCGCTTTCCGTTACATAAAAGGGGTATTCTTATGACTCAACTACCCCTCTGCCTTGAAACCATGTCCCCGATACAGCATTCGGGGATGAACGTGTACTGATGAAACCTGGTGGTCATTCCCGAAGGTTCAATCGGGAATCCGGTATTTTATAATTAACCGCATAGTGTATCTGCCGGGGTGAAGTAAATGCCCCAACTACATGATGACCTTTTTCAGGATTTCCTCATCATCGAGGACCATGCCGGCCCCGAGCGCCACGCAGGTTAGAGGGTTTTCGGCGATGATAATGGGAAGGGACGTCTCCTCACGCAGGAAAACGTCAAGCCCCTTCAGCAGCGCGCCTCCGCCGGCAAGCACAATGCCCTTGTCCACAATATCGGCCGAAAGCTCCGGCGGCGTGTTCTCGAGCGCCAGCTTGATGCCGTTCAGGATCTGGCTGACCGTTTCCGCGAGCGACTCGCGAACTTCGTCGTCGTCGAGGACGAGTGTCTTGGGGATGCCGGAGACCAGGTCGCGGCCCTTGATCTCCATCGTATGCCGTTCGTTGTCCGTCTTGTACGCCGAACCGAGTTCGAGCTTGATCTGTTCGGCCATCATCTCTCCGATCAGAAGGTTGTACTTGCGCTTGATGTAGTTGATGATCGCCTCGTCCATCTTGTCGCCGCCCACGCGGATGGCCTTGCTGTAGACCACACCGTCCATGGAGATGACGGCGATGTCCGTGGTTCCGCCGCCGATGTCGACGATCATGTTGCCCGAGGGCTCCGAGATGGGCAGCCCCGTCCCGATGGCCGCGGCCACGGGCTCCTCGATGAGGAAGACATCCCGTCCGCCGGAGGTGATGGCGGCATCCTTGACCGCGCGCTGCTCCACCTGCGTGATCCCCGAGGGAACGCCGATGACGATGCGGGGCCGCATGAACGATTTGCGGTTGTGCACCTTGCGGATGAAGTACTTCAGCATCTCGCCGGTGATATCGAAATCGGAGATGACGCCGTCCTTGATCGGCCGGATCGTCCTGATGTCGCCGGGCGTGCGGCCGAGCATCCGCTTGGCCTCCACACCCACGGCGAGCACCTTGCCGGACTTTATGGAAATAGCAACAACGGACGGCTCGTTGCAGATGATCCCCTTCCCTTTCACGTAGACCAGGGTGTTGGCCGTGCCCAGATCGATCGCCATGTCATTCGAGAACCAGCCCATGATAGTGTTGATAAACATTGTTTTGAGAAGCTCCTTTCGATGAGAGAAAAGCCAAGACTGGACAGATCACAGCAACCGATAGACAACCACGGGTAGCGCCGTGGACGTGACATGCAAATTTTGCGTGGTAATCCATTACACGCGCAGTGAATACTTATTGCCGGCTATCGAGAGGCCCGTTCGTGCCTGTTGACGAGGCCCCGGGGTGCTGCTCCGACGCGGGCTTTTTCTCGTCGCGCACCGGTGCCGCCAGAACGACCTGCGTCCGCGCCAGCATGTCGCCGAGCCGCATCCCCCCCCTGTCACCGAGGGCGGTAAGGCCTTCCATGCCGATGACGAGCGGGCAGAGTATCCAGCCCGCGTAGGGTATCAAAAAAAGAAAATAGGCCAGAACGATCGTGACATTCCTGATGATCGAATCCCGATAGGTCGCCGCGGGCCCGGAATCCTCCAACGAGATCACCCGGATGCCGATGAGCTTTTTCCCGACACTTTGGCGGTCAAACAGCCCATCGCGGATGAGGATATATCCTGAGGCAGACAAAAAACCGATGACATCCGGCAATCGTGCCAGGCCGATGATAAGCAGAAGATCGACAAGTCCTGCGACTGCCCTGATTGTCATGTTTGCCCTTTGCAATGAGCCTCCTGCACGTGTTCATACTAGCAGAATAAAAAATGTATTTCAAGACTAAAAAAATTCGGGTGCTGAAAAAAGAACAAAAACGGCCTGTGAGAGACGCCCGGCGATGAGGAACGAAGCGCCCGTCCTCAAAAGAAATAGCGCTTTTCCACGCAAAAAGGTGTATACTGTACCCTTGTCGGGAAGACGTCCGATTCAAACCTGTCCTCATGATCTGTCCTTCCCGGCAAACAATCCGCAGTTCGCTGCAGCTTGATCATGTCAACCAATGAAAAGGAGAACACTATGCTCGAAAAAGTTAAGGCGGGTGAGAACATTACTTCGTACTGCACCAAGTGCAAGTTGAACCTTGACCACACGATCGTGGCCGTGACCGGTGAGACCATCGCCAAGGTAAAATGCAAGACCTGCGGCAGTGCTCACAAGTTCAGAGACCCCGCGGACGTTAAAAAGCCCCGGATAGCGAAAAAGAAGGTGGATGCCGTGAAAACGGCCGAAACCTTGTGGGAGACCAGCCTGTCCGAGACAAAGGGTAAAGAGCGTGTATATGACATGTCCGGAAAATACCGGATAGGTGATATTGTCCTCCATAGCACCTTTGGCAAGGGTATCGTGCGGAAGCTCTATCTGAACAAGTGCGACATGCTCTTCAAGGACAAAGAGCGCCTGATGGCGTCGGCGAACCAGTAACCTGCATTATTCGTATCTACTCAGGCCAAAATCTGTTAGCCGCGAAAGAACGCAAGGATCGCAAAGAGAATTAAAACTGAAACACATGGGTGCAGGTTTTTTCTTTGAGTTCTTTGCGATCTTTCGCGGCAAACGCTATTGTTCTTTTATCCCCCGACATGCTCAAATCCAGCATCCTCATCACCTGCCCCAAAGGTATACCCCCTTTTCTGAAGCAGGAACTGATCAACGGGAACTTCCCCGTGCTGTCCGAAAACATCGCCGGCGTCGGGACCGAGGGCAGCCTCGACGATGCCATGAGCCTGAATCTTTCACTTCGCACGGGCCACCGTGTGCTGGTCGTTCTCAGGGAATTCCGGGCCAGGGACGCAGACGAACTCTATCATGCCTTGCATGACATCGCCTGGGAGCAGCACATCCCCGAGGACGGGTATCTCTGCGTCACTTCGAGCGTCAGCAACCCGACGATCAAGGACTCGCGCTTCGCAAGCCTGAAATGCAAAGACGCCATTGTCGACCGCATAAAAGAAAAATGCGGAGTACGGCCCGACTCCGGCCCCGAACGGGACCGGTCCGTGGTTCATCTCTACTGGAAAGAGGACCGGTGTTCGGTGTATCTCGACACCTCGGGAGAACCGCTCTCGCGTCGCGGCTACCGGAAGATCCCGCTGGGCGCGCCCATGCAGGAGACGCTGGCCGCCGCGGTCGTGCTTGCCACCGGCTGGGACGGCACGGGAAACTTCATCAACCCCATGTGCGGCAGCGGCACGCTTGCTATCGAGGCGGCGCTCATCGGCCTGGACCGCGCGCCGGGGCTCCTCAGGGGCAACTTCGGGTTCATGCACCTCAAAGGCTATAGCGAAGCGCGCTGGAACGAGCTGCGCGAGGCATCACGGAAGAAGGCAAAAAAAAGCCTGCCGGGGAAGATCATCGCCACGGACATCAGCCCTCATGCCGTCGAAGCAGCGCGGAAAAATGCGGCCACGGCCGGCGTGGAACACCTCATCGACTTCGGAGTCTGCGACTTTTCCGACACTCCCCTGCCCGGGAACAGCGGCGTCATCGTGCTGAATCCCGAGTACGGCGAACGGATGGGCGAGGTCCAAAAGCTCGAGGCCACCTACAAGGACATCGGCGATTATCTCAAGCAGAAATGCAGGGGATTTTCCGGCTACGTGTTCACGGGCAGCCCGATCCTCGCCAAAAAGATAAGCCTGAAGCCGAAGAGGACCTTTCAATTCTTCAACAGCGGGATCGAGTGCCGGTTGCTTGAATACGAGCTGTATGAAGGGACCAGAAAGTTCAAAAGACCGAAACCGTCGCAGGACTGAGACTCTCCCCCGGGCATTTCAGTCATGGCCGGAACGCGGTTGACTGAACGTGAAAATCAGCATCGGCACCGTTTCCCCCGTCAATGATCCAGCCGGAAAGTAAAATATGATTTGCCATATCGGTCCTCCTGCGTTATTATGCAAAGTTGTTTGAACAAACCATCTTCTCCCTGCAAGGAAGGCAAATGCTTCAGATCACGAACCTGGAAAAATCCTATGGCAAACAACTGCTCTTCGACGGCGTCAGCTTCACCGTCAACCCGCGAGAGCGCGTCGGGCTCGTGGGCCGGAACGGCCACGGAAAGTCCACGCTCTTCCGCATGATCCTCGGCGAAGAGCACCAGGATGCCGGCACGATCACCACGCCATCGGGATACACCATCGGCCATTTGTCCCAGCACATCCATTTCACCGAGGACACCGTGCTCAAGGAGGCCTGCCTGGCCCTTCCGAAGAATGAAGACCATATCGATGAATCATACAAGGCGGAGGCCGTCCTCCATGGACTCGGGTTCGCCAATGATGACTTCGACCGGCCGCCTTCCTCGCTGTCCGGCGGATACCAGGTGCGTTTGAACCTGGCAAAAGTCCTGGTGTCGGGACCCAACCTCCTGCTCCTTGACGAGCCCACGAATTATCTCGACATCGTCTCGGTCCGGTGGATCACGCAGTTCCTTCGCGCGTGGAGGAACGAGCTTATCATCATCACCCACGACCGCGACTTTATGGACAGCGTCACCACCCATACCATGATCATCCACCGCTGCAAGATGCGGAAGGTCGCCGGGAGCACTCAGAAGCTCTATGACCAGATCCTGCTGGAGGAAGAGATCTACGAGAAGACGCGCCAGAATGACGAAAAGAAGCGCAAAGAGGTTGAGCAGTTCATTAACCGGTTCCGCGCCCAGGCAACCAAGGCCAGCGCTGTCCAGTCGCGCATCAAGGCGCTCGCAAGGCACGAAACGCTCGGAAAGCTCGACGAGATCAAAAACCTCGACTTCAAGTTCCGGTCCGCGCCGTTTGAAGCGAAATGGCTGATGACCGTGGAGGACCTGTCCTTTGGATTCGAGAAGGACGGCCCGATGCTGATCGACGGACTCTCCTTTGCCGTGGGCAAGAAGGACCGCATTGCCGTGATCGGAAAGAACGGCAAGGGCAAGACCACGCTGCTGAACCTGCTGGCGAGGGAAATGTCGCCGACGAACGGAGAAATCAAGCTGCACCCCAATACAAAGATCGCCTACTTCGGGCAGACCAATATCGACCGTTTGCGTCCCGAAAAGACCGCGCTCCAGGAGATCATGGACGCGCATCCGGACTATGCCCAGGGTGAGTCCCGCGCGATCTGCGGGCTCATGATGTTCGAGGGCGACAACGCTCTCAAGAAGGTGAGCGTGCTTTCCGGCGGGGAGAGGAGCCGGGTGCTGCTCGGCAAACTGCTCGTCTCGCCGGCCAACCTCCTGCTCCTCGACGAACCCACGAACCACCTGGACATGGAATCCATCGACTCGCTGATCGAGGCTATCGAGGTCTTTGACGGCGCCGTCGTGATCGTGACCCACAGCGAGTTGATCCTGGAGGCCGTGGCTACCAAGCTCATCGTCTATGATAACGATAGTGTATCGGTCTTCGAAGGAACATATTTTGATTTCCTCGATCGTGTGGGCTGGAGCGACGAGGGCGGGGTGCGCATAAAGAAGGGGAAGAAACAGGGCATCGATAAGAACGGCAGCAGAAAAGATTCAAAAAAGATCCGCGCCGCCATACTCACTGATAAATCGCGGAGCCTGAGCACGCTCAAAAAGAAGATCGCCGACATCGAAGAAGAGATCACAAAGCTCGAATTTGATGTGGAGCAGGACACGCAAAGACTCCTTGAAGTATCGGTCAAGGGCGAGGCACTGTCCATCAAGCGGTTGTCGCAGGCCCTCCGCGATAACAAGGCGCGGATCGATACGCGCTTTGCGGAGCTCCAGGCCATCACCACCGAGCACGATGAAAAAGCGAAAGAGTTCGACCAGCAGTTGAACGAGCTGGCGCAGATATCGTAAAAAGACGATCTCGATGAGCAACAGGTTACACGCGGAGAAACCTAAATGCACGTGAGCCACAAGGCGCATGAGTCACAAAATAAATGAAATTGTACTGTTTATGTACTGCCTCACCGCTTCGGCGATTACGTTTTCCATTTCAAGTTCTTATTTCTTCTCTGTGATTTCTGTGCTTTATGTGGCCAGTACCGCTTTTAGGAGAGATCTCAATCCTGTTGATCCTGTAGTCCTGTCAAAGATTTATTGACTTTTTTGGTGATGCCGTGATGAAAGGCTTCAACCGCTTTCTCCTTCAATTCCGTCAAGATGTAAAGCAATGGCTTTTCTTCATGCTTTACCTGTCTTTCTTCCGCGTCTCTTTCATCCTCTATTTCAGAAGCAGGATCGAGCCCGCCACCGGCCTCTCCGATGTTGTGATGACAGCGCTGAACGGGCTGCGCTACGACTCCATGGTCTCCACCTGGTGGCTCCTGGTCCCTTTCCTGGCAAGCATCGCAGCCGGCTTCGCGAACTTCGACCGCCTCGCTGAACGCATCCGAACAGCCTTTGGCGCCCTTTTTATTCTCCTGACATCCATCGCCTGGGTCTTCACCTTCGTCTACTTCAAGGAATACAACGAGCAGTTCAACTACTTTATCTTCAACCTGTATTACGACGACACAAAAGCGATCATGCAGACGATCTGGGCTGATTACCATCCCATTCCTGTGCTGATCATCATCAGCGTCATCTCGGTCATCGCGCTCTCGATAAGGAAGCGCTTCGTGCGGAACAGTATCGTCTCAAGGGAAACCGTTGCGCGTCCATTTTCACCGGTGTCCCGTGTCCTGGTGAGCCTGCTCATCCTCTCACTGCTCGTCGTGGCAGCTCGCGGTTCGATCGGACGCCGTCCGGCGCAGCGCAAGGACGCTGGCATCAGCAGGGACGCGTTCCTGAACAAGGCGGTGGTGAACCCTTATTTTTCGCTGCTCTTTGCCGTTCAGGACCACGTTCTTCAGACCGGCCTGGCAGGACTCGAACAATTCCTGCCTGACCGCAATGTGAGAAAAGCCGCTCAGGAACTGTTCCATGATCCGCGGTCCTTCGACAACCTCGATGCCTATCTGGAAAAGCACGCGAAGGGGCCGAAGGCCGTGCCGCCGCGCCATATTTTTCTGGTCGTCATGGAGAGCTACGATGCCTGGCCCTTCATCAAGAAGTACGCGTCCCTCGGCCTGACGGAAAATCTCTCCCGTCTCGCGAAGAACGGCATTTTCATCGAGAACTTCGTGCCGGCCTCCGACGGGACCATGCAGTCGCTCACCGCGATCATAACGAGCATCCCCTATTCTCACGTTGAGATCAATTATCAGTTCACGGCCCGAAGGCCTTATCCGTCGTCGCTGTTCGAGACGTTCAAGCGTCTCGGTTACCGTACGAGGCTGTTCTATGGAGGATATTTGAGCTGGCAGCGGTTCGGGGATTTCGCGAAGGACCAGGGTGCGGAGGAGATCTACGGGGCGCCGCATATGAGCACGGGCGCTGCAACCCACGAATGGGGCGTGGATGACGAATATCTGCTCAACTTCGTCGCGAACACGGTGGATGACAGCCGGCCGAGCTTCAACATCATCATGACGACAAGCTACCACCCGCCCTATAATGTGGATGTGTGGGGCAAGGGATTTCCGTTGAAGCAGGTACCGCCCGATATCGCGCCGCTGTTCGACAATACCACAAGCCTCAGGATGCTCGGCCACTTGTGGTATTCGGACAAATGTCTCGGCGACTTTGTGAAGAAGATCGAGAACAAGCTGCACCGTCCGCTCTTCGCCTTCACGGGCGACCATTTCGGCCGCAAGTTCATCAATGCGAGGCCGGAATTCTTCGAGCGCTCGGGGGTGCCGTTCATCTTATACGGGAGGGACGTGCTCAACGGGATCGCTGTGCCGCAGGGCGTTGCGGGCTCCCATATCGACATCGGACCTACTCTCGTCGAGCTCGCGGCGCCAAAAGGGTTTACCTACTATTCGGTCGGACAAGACCTTCTCGCCCCGAGGAAAGAGTTTTTAGGCATCGGCTGGTTCCGGGTAATCGGGAAGGATTTCATCCTCGATGTGTCGGGGGCTCCGCGGTTCTATCCGCTCCCGGGCAAAGCACTGCCAAAAAATCTGCCTGACATGAGTGCGTTGAAAGCGACGTTTGACCGCGCGTACGGCATCGGATGGTGGCGGGTGAGAAAAGGGGAAAAGCTGTAAGGGCGGCACCCGAACCTTCGCGATAAAAACCTGTCCGTTCCCTTCTATTTCCCCGAAGTCAATTCCTTGATCGTTTGCTTTATCGTAACCGCATCGGGCGCATTGGGCGCTAATTCAAGATACCGGTTCAACTCTTTTACGGCCTCCGGCTTCTTGTGCAGGTCAAACGCCAGCACCACGCCGAGATTGCGGTGTCCATTGGGGAAGTTGGGGTCGATCTTGAGCGCCTTGCGGTACTGCTCAACCGCCTGGTCAAACTTGCGTACCCCGCGATAGCAGGTCCCCTGGTCCACCAGCACGTTCACATTCTTCGGCTCAAGGGCGAGGGCCTTCCCATAAGCATCGATGGCCTCGGCGAAGCGCTGCGAATCCATCAAGGCGTTGCCGAGATCGGTCCAGGCCTGTGCGTTCTTCGGCGCCATCTTTGCCGCCTGCGCCATCTGGTCGATCTGAAGCTGCGCCGGCGGCGGCACCGCAGGCGCATACGTTATCTGCTGCTGCTGCTTCTGCTCCTGCTTCTGACATCCGAAGGCCACCAGCATCACCAACAACACAACCGCTACTATAACGATCTTTTTCATGATTCCTCCTTAAGAGAGATGACAGACGAAGGACCGATGCTTATCGTTAAGCCGGTCTTCCGCCTTCAGCCTTCCACCTTCTGTACTTACCTTTTAATGAACGAACAGCAGTAATCGCTCAGTCTTTTTACTTTCATCGTGAACTTGGAATTGGGGGCCACTGCAAAGGACCCGCCGTCCTTGACCGGCATCCAGTTCTTCTCGCCCGGCAGGAGCACCTCAAGATCGCCGGACATGATCTCCATGATCTCCTTGTCGGACGTGTTGAACTCGTACACACCGGGCAGCATCACGCCGAGGGTCTTCTTGGAGCCGTCGGGAAAGACCACCGTCCTGCTGGTCACCTTGCCGTCGAAATAGATGTTCGCCTTTTTGACCACGGTAACGTTCTTGAATTCTGACATTTTTCACCTCCAAAAGTATCCGTAATGAGTGAAAAGTGATGCGTGAGGCGAAACGTCTCTTCGATGGCTTACTCCTTACCCCTCACACTTCACCCTTCACACTTCACGGCTTCTCTATCTCGTCAAATGCCGGTACTTGATCCGGTGGGGCTGGTCCGCGTCGGCGCCAAGCCGTTTCTTCCGGTCTTCCTCATACTCCGAATAGTTCCCGTCAAAGAAAACCACCTTGCTCTCGCCTTCGAAGGCAAGCATGTGCGTCGCGATCCTGTCGAGGAACCAGCGGTCGTGGCTGATCACCACGGCGCAGCCCGCGAAGTTCTCGAGCCCCTCCTCGAGCGCCCGCATGGTGTTCACGTCGATGTCGTTCGTGGGCTCGTCGAGCAGCAGCACGTTCGCCTCCTCCTTCAGGACCCGCGCGAGGTGCACCCGGTTCCGCTCCCCGCCCGAGAGCACGCCGACCTTCTTCTGCTGGTCGGTGCCCCCGAAGTTGAAGCGCGACACATAGGCGCGGGAGTTCATCAAAAGCTTGCCGAGCTGGACCTGCTCCTGGCCGCCGGTGATCACCTCCCAGATGGTCTTGTTCGGGTCGAGCACGTCGCGGCTCTGGTCAACATACCCGAGCTTCACGGTCTCGCCGACCCTGATCGTGCCGGTGTCCGGCTTGTCCTGGCCCGTGATCATGCGGAAGAGCGTGGTCTTGCCCGCTCCGTTCGGCCCGATCACGCCCACAATGCCGCCCGGCGGGAGCATGAAGCTCATGCCCTCGACGAGGATGTTGTCACCGTAGGCCTTGGTCACGTTCTCGGCCTCGATCACCACCTTGCCGAGCCGCGGTCCCGGGGGTATGTAGATCTCCAGTTCCTTGCCGCGCGCCTCCGTCTGCTGGCGAAGCAGCTCTTCGTAGGACGTTATGCGCGCCTTTGATTTCGCATGCCTGCCCTTGGGCGACATCCTGATCCACTCGAGTTCGCGCTGGAGCGTCTTCTGGCGTTCGCTCTCGGACTTCTCCTCGAGCTTCAGCCGGGTTCCCTTCTGTTCCAGCCAGGAAGAGTAGTTGCCCTTCCACGGGATGCCCTGGCCGCGGTCGAGTTCGAGGATCCAGCCTGCAACGTTATCAAGGAAGTAGCGGTCGTGGGTCACGGCAATGACCGTGCCCTCGTATTTCTGGAGATGGTGCTCGAGCCAGGCAACGGATTCAGCATCGAGATGGTTCGTGGGCTCGTCGAGAAGAAGGATGTCCGGCTTCTGGAGCAGCAGTCTGCAGAGCGCCACGCGCCGCTTCTCGCCGCCGGAAAGCACCTTCACCACCGTATCGCCGGGCGGGCAGCGCAGGGCGTCCATGGCCATCTCGAGCCTGCTGTCCAGCTCCCAGGCGTTCAGATGGTCGAGCTTTTCCTGCACCTTGCCCTGGCGTTCGATGAGCTTGTTCATCTCATCATCAGACATGGGATCGGCGAAGCTCTCGTTGATCTTGTTGTACTCGTTCATCAGGTTTACGGAGTCCTGCACACCCTCCTCAACGACCTGACGCACGGTCTTCGCGGGGTCGAGCTTCGGCTCCTGTTCGAGAATGCCGACCGTATAGCCCGAGGCGACAACGACCTCTCCGACGAACTCCTTGTCCAAGCCGGCCATGATCCGGAGAAGCGAGCTCTTGCCCGATCCGTTCAGGCCGAGCACGCCGATCTTGGCGCCGTAGAAGTAGGAAAGGTAGATGTCCTTCAGCACCGGCTTCTTGTCGTAGAACTTGCCCACCCCCACCATGGAGTAGATGATCTTGTTCGGTTCAGCTGCCATAGGCGTTTTCATTCCTTCCGGGAAAATAGTAAGGTCTTTTGTACACTGTATGATGGGTGCATGTCAATAATAAAAAAGGTTCTTCTGCCTTTTCTGTGGGTCTCTTAATTACGGGTATCGCTTTTTATTCTTCATGAACAATCTGTTTCCCGAATGTTATCTAAGTTGGCCATTGTCCCAGGTGTGCATGGATTTTTTTGGGCAGCTCATCACTCGGCCGCGCAGCATGCCGGGAAGATGTACAGCACCTCCACCCTGATATGCAGGACTCGCATCACTCCACCCTCGCCCTTTAAAAAAGGGCTCGGCCGTGTCTGCCTTGTCTTGTTCTGGTAACTATGATCTGTGCTGCATTGCTCTGCGCGGCTTTCGCTCAGAGCTACCCGGCGCAGGGGAACGGCAGAACTCTTTGCCTTTCCAGAAGCCCCTGCATCCCATGAACAGGTTCGCGCACAAGCATGCCAAGGGAGAAAAGACCGAAGTTGCCACAAAGCCAGGCAGACACACCGTGCTCTTGCGATAACGCGGGTGCAGGCGGCCAATCTAAGGGAAGTGCTGCGACACTCGAAAGGCTTATTATCAATACCGGCAATCATGCCCTGCGCGGAGCTGTGAACTGGGGTGCAGAATAAAATAGGACCGCGACATGATAAAAAAGGCACGGCACGATGGTGAGCCTGAGAGAACTATACGGTGAAGGTCTTTGCGCAGGTATCATATCCCATGGCAGGCGGAACAGAGGTCCGGCAGGCGAAGCTTACCCTTGGTGTCGGCTCCTTTTGCCGCTGCATTATGCTGGATGACTCCCTCCTGGTGCGGGTTGTGACAGGTGGAGCAGGTAACACGCCCGCGCGGCACGATCGGCAGGATGACAGAGAGCCTTTCTTCGGCTTTATTCATATTGTTGAAGGTGCACGCGCTCTAAGCCTTCAGCATCTCCTCGATCGTTATCTGCACCGAATCGCAGAGCGAGGGAAGATCGTAGCCGCCTTCGAGCACGAATATCACCGGACAGGAAGCGCAGGAACAGGAATCCAGGATGCTCCGGACGATCGCGCGGATGCCTTCATGCGTGACACGAATGTTCGCGTGGGTGTCGTTCACATGGATGTCGTAGCCGGCGGACACGAGGATCATGTCCGGATTGACCTGTCGAACAATGCTGGGAAGGATATTTTGATAGACATAGATATAATCTTTATCGCCCGACCCCGCCAATATCGGCATATTGTACGTGAAACCCGCGCCCTTGCCCCTGCCCCGCTCCATGTCCTTGCCCGAACCGGGATAGTAGGGGTACTGGTGCGTGCTGAAATAAAAAACGGCATCATCCTCTTCGAAGATGTGCTGCGTTCCGTTCCCATGGTGGGCGTCGAAGTCGATGATGAACACGCGCTCATACCCCTGGGCCAGGGCATACCGGGCGCCGATCGCGACATTGTTGAAGATGCAGAACCCCATGCCCCGGTCCGCCTCGGCGTGGTGCCCGGGAGGCCGTATTGCGCAGAACGCGCGCTCGATGGTTCCCTTCAGGCATTGGTCCACCGCCTCCATGACCGCGCCCGCGGCATGGAGCGCCGCCTCAAGCGTTCCCGGAGACAGATACGTGTCCGGATCCAGCTCTCCTGCTCCGAAGTTTTTGATCTTCTCAATGTACTCGCGCGTATGCACGCGGGCGAGGTCCTCAATGCCGGCCCGGCGCGGCTTCAGGAGGATCAGGTCGGGCCAGAAGCGGGAGGTTTTAAGGATGGCGTGAATGGCCTCGAGCCGGTCTTTGGAGTCGGGATGCCACACCGGCGGCTCGTGTCGCAGGAAGACTTCATCGTAGACGAACCCGACTCTTTTCATAAAAGGATCTTACCCTCGCTTCAGGGCATTGCCGGAGCAACGGCGGAAACACCCGATCAATAGTGGAAAGCCTGGAGATCCGCCTTCATGCGCTCAACGGCGGCCCGGAGCGACGTTGCGGAAGGCAGGGACGGCTTCTCCCCGAGGGTTGACCTGACGAGTTCGTCAGCCGCGGCGGACAGCACCGCCTGCTGTTCCTTGAGACGGACGATTTTTTCACGGATTCCTCTCCGCATGCCGTCCAGCTCCTCGGCCAGCAATTGGAACTCTTCCTCTTTACTGAGACTGACCTCGCTCGCCAGATCGCCGCCGCCAATTCTCATAATGTCCTTTTTGATGGAATAGAGCGGCGGGGAAAGCCTCTTCCAGAGAGAATTGATGGTAGTGGCCAGGATGGCGGCGAATACCAGCAATGAGATCACGTGAACGCCGACCGTGACCGGCAGCAGCAGTTCGCTCGTCGTTTTAATATCGATGTAGGATGAATAGCGTATTGCATCCAACCTTTTTCCCGCCAGGTAGGAAAACAGCATGATCGTGGCCGCCGCCCATATGGCTGCAACGGCGACAAATCTCAGGATAAAACGCGATTGAAAATCTTTATCGATAAAATATTTTTTTCTGTTAATGGCCGGCATGATTGGCTCCCGTATTTATGTTCTCATCTCCGAAAGACTGCGCTCGATTTTTTTAACGTTATTCGACAGGTCTCCCGTTATCTGTTTGAGCGCAACCCCGTCCTTGTCCTGTTGGATGAGGTCGGACACTTTTTTCGACTGACTGTCAATGGCGGCAAGTGCGTCCCTGACCGCATGAATGCGGCCCCGGTATTGCGAGGCCATCTCATTCAGCAGGTCCGCCATGTCCGTAAGGTTGTCCTTCCGGCGAAATTTGATATTGCCGGTCAGATCGCCCTGGGCGATCCTGGCTGCCTCCAGGCCGATACGGTAAGCCGGGCCGACTATGCGGTGGGAATAGACCAGATGAAGCGCCACCATCGCCAGAACGATGAGAACAGAGGTAACGGCATAGAGCATCGCAACTCTCCAGAACAGTACGTTCCCGATCTCGCGCACCTGGGCCTGTACGTTATGATAGCCTTCGCCAAGATCCGCAGGGAACGACCAGAACACGCCCCATCCGGTGATCACGGCGCCGAGCACTACGATCGCCAGCGAGTTAATAAAGAGAAACAACCGGTAATTTCTTCGGGTGGTGAGTCCCATGGCACGCCTCCTGGTTCAGGATCACTTTCGTTCTTATACGGAATACTTTAACAAAAGTCTTCCAATAGTGCAAGGATCATTAACGTGAAATGAAAATGCGGCTTGCTTTGGTCCGGGTAACTTGATATCATTGGGATACGATCATGATGCTTTACCATGCATCAGCTGTGTTCAACATAACCGGACAGGAAGATGAATAGAATGAGCATGACATCGTTCGCTCGCAATTTTTAAGGAGCACATGGAGCATGGTTTTAGGTCATACGGTGTTTTTTTCATGGAGTCTTCCTTGTTCTTTGTCAGGTCCGCGCGGCAGAAGCCTTTCATTCCGGAGGGGCTGCGAGAGTGCAAGGAATGTCATGAAGACAACGAAGGGCTCTTTACGCGGATCCGATGCAAGCTCCACCTGTCTTCGTTGCCATCAGGCGCCGCAGGGTACGCGGGAGCCCATTGGCCATTATATTGCAACCAATAGCGTCGATCTTGGGGCCGGTATGCCGCCCTCACAATTAACTCCTGGTGGAGACTTCGGCTATTTAAAGAAGAGCTACTTCTGGAAAACCGCGGGAACGACAGGGCGCAGCCCTGGTGAACGGCACGGCCATAACATTGTTGCGGACGACTATGGGTATATCGCAGACAGTAAGATGTTGAGCAAACCGGGAGAAGTCTATCCCAATGGCCGGCTTTCCTGTATCAGCTGCCATGATCCGCACGGAAAAATTTCGAACGGTGTATATCGCATGCTGGGGGGAATTGGCTATAAAACAAGTTTAGTGCCGGGCATGGTTTTCAATGCCGATGCACCTGTCGCTGTTGCTCCACACGACTACAACAGGTCTGAGGCCGTTACGGACACGAGGGTCGCGTATGGCAAGGGGATGTCCGAATGGTGCTCAAATTGCCATACGAACGGATGTTCAGGCGCGTATGGACATCCTGTCTGCAACGGTGCCCGGTGCACGACTGAGATCATCTCCAATTACGGCGCCTATGTGAAATCAGGTGATATCAATGGAAGAAGGGACGCTTCATATACTTCACTCGTTCCATTCGAAGAAGGGACCGACGACAGGTCGATGCTCGCACAGCATGCCCGATTCGACGGCAGCTATGCATCGGGTCCCGGGTATGGTTCCAATGTTATGTGCCTCACCTGTCACAGGGCTCATGCATCATCCTGGGACCATATGACCCGATGGAACATGACTGCGACCTTTATCGTTTATAAAGGCGTTTACCCGGGAACCGATAATAGTTCATCTGAGGAGTATGCTCAGGGTCGCACGGCTGCCGAGACGCAAAGAGCCTTCTATGACAGACCGCATACGCAGTTTGCTAGCTACCAGAGGGGTCTTTGCAACAAGTGTCATATAAGAGACTGAGGTGCCCTCAACTCATCGCATTCGTCGGATATCTTCTTCGAGACCCCTCATTCCCGCTCATCGCGTCTTATCGGGTTGTGCCGCTCCCTATCTCGACCGGTTGTGTGTGGCAGCGCTGACAATCCAGCAAGGGAAATGCGACCTTGTCATGGCAAACGCCGCAGTATTGACCGTTGACAATCTGAAACAGGGTATACTTCGTTGCGCCCTTCTTCACGTTGGGAAATATCTCCGGGTGGCAGACCTCGCAGCCGTTCCGGACAGCGTGTTTCTTATGCGAAAAAAGCACCCTGTCCATCCAGGGTGCTTTTAAATCTATCAGAAAGTCCTTTTGCGGTTTCAAGTGTGGCCGCAGAGTGTTGTTCAGCAGCCTGTCAGATGAACGATGATATCCGGAGCGGTGGTTTTTTTACCTCTCTGTGCCGGGGGATGCGCCTCGCACCACGACCACGAGCCGGCATGCTTTGTTGAAAAGGGCGCTATTCAGCGATCTCATATATCTGGACGCGGTTATTGCCCCTGTCCGCGACAAAAAACTCTCCCTCATCATTGATACAGGCTTGCGACGGATAGCGGAGCAGGCCTTCCTTCCATCCCATGGCCATCTGCCGCCCCTGGAATGTTCCATCCTGGCCGATAATGACGATGTCCCCGCCGGTCTGGTCAACAAGGTAAATGGTCCCCTTCTTGTCCGTGGTGATGCTGGTCGGGAAGTACACGGTATCTTTCATGCTTTGCGTCAAAGGGGTAAATTTTTTGGCATCCTTGGGAGCGGAATAGACAACGGATTCAACGCTGTCGATCAGCAGGACCGTTTCCCTGGGATCAACCGCAAGGTCGGAAATGAACCCGTAATTGTCCGGGAAGGCGATGTTTCTCAGGAATTTTCCTTCGGCATCAAGCACCACGACATTCGCCGAAAAAATATCCAGAACATACAGGTTGCCGTTCGCGGCTACCTTGAAGCTCCGAGGCACGATCGGCGAGGAGCCGGGCATCCCGGACGGTTCAACGTATCCCTTGAACTCTCCCTCGGGACTCAGGCGCACGATACGCCGCTGTTTTTCATCAAGTGCCAGGATGTTCCCGCTGCCGTCGATCTGCAGTCTCACCGGATAGGTTAATTGCGGCACTTTCAAGTCCGGTCCGGCCACCAATGTCTTGTTCTGGAAGGAGTATCGCACGAGCCTGCCGTTGCCCGTATCGGCCACCACAAATTGCGAGTCCTTGCCGCAGGCAACGCCCTCGGGCTTCTTGAATCCCTTTTGCTGCGAATCCTGATACACGCTCACGATATGCTGCAGCTTCACCACGGCGAATCCCGTCGAGCTCAGGATAAAAAGCGCGGTCAGCGTTGTCAGGGCGGTCCGAATGATCATTCTCATGATTGCATTACCTCTTCAGCTGTTCGTGGCACTGGACGCAGAGATCCATGCCGAATTGAAAGTGGGCCAGGCGTTTCTGGTCAGATCCGTGCGATTTATGGCAGCTCAGGCAGTCGAGCGTCAGGTTCTTGTTCCTCGGGTCTATTGCCTTTTCTCCTATCGGGTGCGACGAATGATGCGTGAAGTCGTGACAGGTGCTGCAGAGCGCAATGACGTCCTTGTCATTCAGCAGGAGGACATTATCGGAGGCATGAGGAGAATGGCAGGTCGTGCACATCCCTTGCTCCACGGGAACGTGCTTGGAAAGGGCCTTCTCCTGTCTCGTGATCGTGTCCTTGTGACAACCACCGCAGACGTCCTTCATCGAGTCCCCCTATCAGGAGGGACGCCTGCTTCGAAGCGTGAGGGTTATGACAGTTCAGACAGCCCCGACGGTCCAGCAGGGGCCAGTGGATCCGGTTCTTCGACAAGGCCGAATTGACCATGTCGTAGTGGCATCCGCGGCAGAGCTCAAAGCCGGTCTTCTTGGTCTTGAACGGCGTTGTTGAGGTGGGCTCTTCGTGACACTGGTTGCACAACTTATTTGCGACCGGGGGGTGCACGGTATCATAGAGCAGGGAGCTCCGCGATGACCCGTGCGGATTATGGCACGTCGTGCAACGGGCATTGCCGACAGGATAATTCGCATGGGCTTTGAGGAAGAACGGCTTGTCGGTCTGATGGCAGTCCTTGCAGAGGCCGGGGACGTCCTTCTTGAGGAGATGAAGGGCCGCGGTCGACGCGTGGGGATCGTGGCACGTCAGGCATCCCGATGACACGGGCTTGTGCTTGCGTTTCGCCTTGTCTATTGCGTCGCCCAGTTCCTTGTGGCACTCAACGCAGAGTTTGTTGCCGGCAAGTTTGAGATTGTACTTGTTGGCCGCCGCGTGGGGGTCATGACATTTGACACAGCCTCCCTCTGCAACGACCTTGTGACTGCTCTTCGCCTTTTCGGGTATTACCGCCGCATGGCACGTATAGCATATCTTGCTGGTATCGGCCGTCAGAAGCTTGGCGTGTGAGGAGGTATGCGGGCTGTGGCATCCGATGCATTCTCCCTGCCTGAGCGGCGTATGCACAAAGGCGTTCTTCAGCTTTTCGGCGAACGTCGTGTGACAGCCAAGGCAGATCTTACCCTCGGCCCCGGGTTTCAGCTTGAAATTGTCCTTCGCATCCGAGCGGATGACGGCGGCCGCAAGAGAACAGGTGACGATGAGCAGTATCAAAACGATCCTGGTTTTCATATTCGACGTTATCCTTTTCATTGCTTGCCCACGATATGGCATGTCTCACAGGACCGTGCAGCAAAGGGCGGATGCATCACCTGTTTGAAAAATTTCGGGTCCTTGGACGTATGGGGATCATGGCAGTGTCTGCAATCCATGCTTTTCGGGTCGATCCCGATATGGGACTTCACGAACGAATCACGGGTAAAATCGTGACAGTTGCCGCACAGTTCCGGTACCTTCTGGACGAGCAGGGTGGTCTGGGCCGAGAAATGGGGCATATGGCACGTCAGACAGTTCCCTTCGGCTGGAGAATGCACATTTTCCTTCCCCATCCTCTCTTTCATGTCCTTGTGGCAGGTCAGGCAGAGGTCCGGGCTCTGCGCCAGAAGAAGACTTTTCAGTTTCGACTTGTGAGGACTGTGGCACTTCGTACACTCTCCGCCCGTGACCGGAGCATGCTTGCTGGCGCCTTCCTTAAGCGCTTTCTCCAGGTCAGGGTGGCAGGTGAAGCAGATCGCGTCCTGTTTTTGCACGAGCATCCCGCCGATGTTGCTGCCGTGCGGGTCATGGCAGGTGAGGCAATCGCCCGCGACGAATGGCGGATGATTGGTCCCCCCGACCTCCTCTTTCATGAGGTCGCCGTGGCACTGCTTGCAAAGATCGGAGCCCGAGGCCTTCAGGATCTTCGGAATGTCGGAGCCGTGGGGATTGTGGCACGCGTTGCACTGGCCACTGGTCACCGGCTGATGGGTATAATTCCTCGCAAATTTCAGTTCCGCGTCGGAATGGCAGGAGTAGCAGACCGTGTCCATCCTGTTTTTCAGCATATTCTGGAAATTCGAGCCATGGGGATTATGACAGGAGGTGCACATATCCGCGTCGAACGGCGAATGGGGGCTCTTGCTTTTCTTAGATTCTTTCGTCTTTTCATGGCAGGTAAAACAGAGCTCACCGTCCTTTGCCAGAAGCAATTTCTCGTTCTTGGCGGCATGGGGTGCGTGACAGGTCAGGCAGCCCTTGCCGGTGGTGACCGCGGCATGGGAGACGGCTGTCGTTTCTCCCTTGTCGGGATGACAGCTGAAACACAGCTTGTTGCCGGCATCGGCAAGGAGCTTCGAATTCTCCGAATCATGGGGATTGTGGCAGGAAAGGCACATGCCGCCCTGGAACGGCGCGTGTTCGATCTTGCCGCCGGCCTTGAGCCCGGCCTGATCGTGGCACTGATAACAGAGCTCCCCTCCGCTGAGCGTCGTATCGAAGGGCTTATCGGAGGTTGCGGGCTTGTGACACATGTCGCAGCTCACCGCAGCCATGGGGTTATGCACACTTGTCTTCAGGAGCTTGGCCTGTACCGAAGAATGGGGGTTGTGACACGTTGTACAGGTCTTGCTGCGAACAGGATACCCGCCATGCGCCTTCTTGAAGGGTTCCTTCTCGCTGTCGTGACACGCCAGGCAGAGCGCAGGTTCTGCGGTCTTCAGCAGGTTCGCCTCGTCGGAGCCATGGGAAACGTGGCATACGCTGCATCCGCCGGTCTGCAGGGGCTTATGCACCACTTTCTTTTCGAACTGTTCCCTTGCGTGGCACTGATAGCAGAGGTCGGTCCCTTCGGCTTTGAGCAGGTGGTCCGACTGCGATGCATGCGGGTTATGGCAGAGCGCGCATTGCCCGTTCTTCAGCACGCTGTGGACATGCGCCTTGGTCAAGCCGAGCTTCTCCTGGCTGTGGCAGGGGAAGCAGACCTGGTTGCCGACGCCCTTGAGAATGAGCTTGGGGACGATCCCGTGGCGGAGGTGACAACTTTCGCATTTCTTTTCTTTCGCCACCGGATGGACATACTTCATCGAAAAATATTTTTGCTCGAATTTGGTATGGCAGTCGAGGCAGTCCTTGCGGGCGAACGTCTGTCTGTTCAACGAGGGGCCGCACGAGCTCAGGAATATCGATCCTGCAAGGACAATAAGCGCTGCCGCGGCGGCAACGGCATAGATACGGTTTTTCATGAGTGGGACCATCCTGTCTCCCTGATTGCGGTTTGTTAATCTTTCAGATACACCTTAATATCGGCGCTGCTTCTGAGCTTTGCGACCCAGTCGGCAAGCCCTGCCTGGACGTGTTCACGATACAACTGCTTTGCGATCGGCTCCCTGACCGTGAGATAGTCCTCGGTCTCCGGAGGGAACACGGACACGACGGAAATGACATAGAAATAGCCTTCCGGGCTCTCGTACAGCCTGAAATCCCCGGCGCCCGCTCCCGACAGGGCGGCCTTGAGGCCCTCGTCCAGTTCCGTTGTCACGAGGATCGTTCCGTTCAACTTCAGGAGTCCCTCTGCATCCTTGGCAACCTGCCCGCCAGCGTTTTTTTGTATCCAGGAAAGCTGGTCGCCTGCCCGGAGTTTTTGCATGGCATCCTCCGCGTCGCTCCTTTTCTTGAAAACGACGCTGTCCAGCTTCATCGACTCGGGCGACGTGTAGTCGGCGCGGTGGCCTTCATAATATGTCTTGATCTCCGATTCCATGACCTTGATATCAGGCAGAACGACCTTCTGCACAAACATGCCGAAGACCAGGGAGTTCTCGTAGGTCCGGACCAGGACGCCATACGCCTCGGTCTTTTCAATGCCTTCGAGCTTTGCCTCTTTCACGAGGACCTTTCTCTCTATCAGCCCGTCCAGGACATCATATTTTTGAGCTTTCAGCTCTTTCTTACCGATGGCGCGTTCGACACCGTGAAAGTATTTCCGCTGCACTGCCGCGGCCAGGTCCGACACCTTTATCTGTTCGTCGCCCCCGATGACGGTGATCACACGCTCATCTTTTAATAACTTGTCGAACTCGTCGACCGAGGCCCCCAGGTCAAGGCTGTCGAGCAGTTTCGTGTCGGTCTTGGCGAGCTTCGTTTTCAGGGTTTCGATGAATTGTTGTGATGCCTCCGCTTTCTTGAGCCGGAGCGCCTCCTGCGCGGCCCATTCCCTCTTGTCCGGAGACTCCTCGCGGCGGGTGTCCTCCAGCTTCACGAGCACATATCCCCCGGGCACGGATATGACCGGGCTTACGGAACCCGTCCCCATCGTAAGAAGCGCGTCGCCGATCGCAGGGATGGTCTCGCTGCCTTTCATATAGCCGCCTTCTATTATCCCCTTCTTTGTCTTGCCCTTGCTGGCGGCAACGGCCTTGTCCGCAAGCTTGTCAAAACTGCCGCCTGCCCTGACCTCCGTCTCCATGTGCTTCGCATCAGCTTCATTCGGGAACAGGACCGACTCGAACTTCCATTCCCTGATGGCTTTTTCATAGAGATTCTCAACCACGCTTTCATCGGCCTTCACGTCCTTTACCGCCTGCTTCATGAGAAGGGTTCTCAGGGCCTTTTGGGAGTAGTTCTCCACCTCTTCCCTGACCTCCGGCAGTTCGTTCAGCCCGATCCTCTTTGCCTCCTGCACAATAAGCCGCGCGTCGATCATGCGCTTCAACAGGCCGGCATAATCGATCCGCCCCGGTTTTTTCTCATCGGCCTTTTTCACGGCCGCCATCTCGTCTGCGTTTTCCTTTGCCTCTGCCATCTGAGCGTGCAGGGCGGAAATTTCCTGCTGATACTCTTCCCGGGTGATGGGTTCGCTGTTCACCATTGCCACGGTTTCCTTGCCGTCGATAAGGGGAAGTTTGTGCGTTGCTACACATGCCGTCGTTCCCGCCATCAGGACAACAAGCAACAGAAGACCGAACCGTGACGCAATGCTATTCATTAAAACTCCTTCGCTCGTGGATATTCACGATTTTACCGGTTGTTATTTTTTAAAGCAAGGCATAAATATACCACAAATCTTTTAATGTTGCAATCAATATGCCAGTCGCCAGCAGCTTATGGTAACTCATAACTGCTCATTTTTTAATAAAAATCCGACTGCCCGGGATGGTTCACCATATAACCCGAAGGTGCGTACATGGTAAAATGACCGGATTGTCGTGGTCATTTTACCGGAGAGGCATTGCATGACCTATATATGTGCCGAATGCCGCCTTCATCCGGAGCCTTCATTGCTGCTCGATCATTTTTCGTATTGCGCTTGCCATGTCAGCCGCAAGTGCATGGACGGTATTGATCCGCCCCCAGTCGAACAGGTATACGGCGTCGTCCCCTTCATTGCGGCTGCTGGACGACCATACGACCTGCTGGTTCCTTCGGTTTATCAGCAGCAGGGAAAATCCAACCTTCGGTTTGCCGGAACCGACGGCGTGCTCCCGGTAATCCAGGACCCTGCCGGTAAGGATCAGGTCTGCATTCAATTCGCCCGCTATGAGATCGGCGTCCGAAAGGGATATTCCCTCGTACATGATTATCCGGTAATCGAGCAGTTTCTCTATGATAAGGCCGGGTTCTACGACGGTGAAATGTCCTCCTTTGATAAGCTCTCTCAGGAAATGCAGCGCCATGATCTCGCCTGCATATTTCCTGCTGCTTTCATTTGTAAAGGGCATTATGGCTATCCGGGGCGGCGCGTCAGCGTCGAGCACGGTCACCGTATGCGTCATGCGTTCACCCGGCGTTGCATTTACCGGCTTCCCGAGTGTCACGATGATCGTCTTGTTGTCTTCATAGTGTCTATCGTCAATGAGGGCCAGGGTGATGGCGCCGGTCGTTTCCCCTGCCCTGATGGTGAGGGGGCCCGGCGTCATGACCCGGTAGTTCTTCCCGTCAACTGCTGTCCCGCTTACTGTAAAGGGCACCATCACGTCCTTGCCGTGTACGGCAGAGAGCTGCACGGTCACCACAGCCGAGCCGTTGTTCTCCCGCACTTCCTGTCCCGGCGCAGTGAAGGTCACCGTGGGCTCGGGGTCGTTGTCGATGATCGTATAGGTATGGACGGTCTGTTTGCCCAGGACCGCGTTGACGGGGTTCGAGAGCGTCACCTCGATCGTCTCGTTGTCTTCGTGGAGCTTGTCATCGATGATCCCGATGTCGATGGTCTTGGACAGCTCCCCGGGCTCGAAGACGAGCGTGCCGTTTTTGAGGGTATAGTCCGTGGTGTTCTCTGCCGTACCGCCCGTGATCGCGTATTCCACGCTGGCCCGCTTGCCGCTTGCCTCGCTCAACGATACTTCGATCTTCGCAGGGCCCTTTCCTTCATCTCCACTGGAGTCCTTCAATGTGAAGGCTACGGCCGGGGGTGGATCGTTGTCTCTGATGGTTATGATGTTGACCGGGTGCGCGCCAAGGGTCGCGTTCACCGGAGTCCCCATGGTCACGATGATCGTCTCATTGTCCTCGTAGAGGTGATCGTCTATCGGCGTGATGGTGATGGTCCCGCTTTTCTCTCCGGCCTTGATGACCAGCGGGCCTGGCGTGATGGTGTAATCGGTCCCTTCCTGCGCTGTCCCGCTCACGGTGAAGGGCACGGTCACGTCCTTGCCGTGTATGGCGGAGAGCTGCATTGTCACCATTGCCGGCCCGTTGTTCTCCTGCACTTCCTGTCCCGGCGCAGTGAAGGTCACCGTGGGCTCGGGGTCGTTGTCGATGATCGTATAGGTATGGACGGTCTGTTTGCCCAGGACCGCGTTGACGGGGTTTGCGAGCGTCACCTCGATCGTCTCGTTGTCTTCGTGGAGCTCGTCGTCGATGATCCCGATGTCGATGGTCTTGACTGTCTCCCCGGGCTCGAAGACGAGCGTGCCGTTCGTGAGGGTATAATCCTTGTTGTTCTCTGCCGTGCCGCCCGTGATCGCGTATTCCACGCTGGCCCGCTTGCCGCTGGCCTCGCCCAGGGATACTTCGATCTTCGCAGGGCCCTTACCTTCATCTCCACTGGAGTCCTTCAATGTGAAGGCTACGGCCGGGGGTGGATCGTTGTCTCTGATGGTTGTGATGTTGACCGGGTGCGCGCCAAGGGTCGCGTTCACCGGAGTCCCCATGGTCATGATGATCGACTCATTGTCCTCGTAGAGGTGATCGTCTATCGGCGTGATGGTGATGGTCCCGCTTGTCTCGCCGGCCTTGATGACCAGCGGGCCTGGCGTGATGGTGTAATCGGCCCTTTCCTGCGCTGTCCCGCTCAAGGTGAAGGGCACGGTCACGTCCTTGCCGGAGACAACGGAGAGCTGTACTGTTACCACAGCCGGCCCGTTGTTCTCCTGCACTTCCTGTCCCGGCGCAGTGAAGGTCACCGTGGGCTCGGGGTCGTTGTCGATGATCGTATAGGTATGGACGATCTGTTTGCCCAGGATCGCGTTGACGGGGTTCGAGAGCTTCAATTCGATCGTCCTGTCGCCGCGGTAGAGCTTGTCATCGACGATCCCGATGTCGATGGTCTTGGACAGCTCCCCGGGTTCGAAGACGAGCGTGCCGTTCTTGAGGGTATAATCCTTGTTGTTCTCTGCCGTGCCGCCCGTGATCGTGTATGCCACGCTGGCCCGCTTTCCGCTCGCCTCGCTCAACGATACTTCGATCTTCGCAGGGCTCTTTCCCTCATCTCCCTGAGACTCCTGGAACAGGAAGTCGACGGCTGGAGGCGGATCATTTTCAACGATGGTCTCGGTCTGCTGGGTTTGGGCACCCGCGGTCGCGTTTACCGGCGCTTCCATGGTAACGATGATCGTCTTATTGTCCTCGTACAGCTTATTATCCATGAGGGCCAGGGTGATAGCGCCGGTCGTTTCCCCTGCCCTGATGGTGAGCGGGTTCGGGGTCATGACCCGGTAGTTCTTTCCGTCAATTGCTGTCCCGCTCAGCGTAAAAGGCACGGTCACGTCCTTGCCGGATGCGGCAGAGAGTTTCAGGGATGCGGTTACCTTTCCCATGTCCTCCTTGACTTCCTGTCCCGGCGCAGTGAAGGTCACCGTGGGCTCGGGGTCGTTGTCGATGATCGTATAGGTATGGACGGTCTGTTTGCCCGGGACCGCGTTGACGGGGTTCGAGAGCGTCACCTCGATCGTCTCGTTGTCTTCGTGGAGCTTGTCATCGATGATCCCGATGTCGATGGTCTTGACTGTCTCCCCGGGCTCGAAGACGAGCGTGCCGTTCGTGAGGGTATAGTCGGTGTTGTTCTCTGCCGTGCCGCCCGTGATCGCGTATTCCACGCTGGCCCGCTTTCCGCTCGCTCCGCTCAACGATACTTCGATCTTCGCAGGACTCTTACCTTCATCTCCACTGGAGTCCTTCAATGCGAAGGCCACGACCGGCGGAGGGTCGCTCTCCACAACAGTCACCCGGTGCACCGGGTGCGCGCCCAGCGTTGCGTTCACCGGGGCCCCTATCGACACAAAGATCACCTTATTGTCCTCGTACAGCTTATCATCCATGAGGGCCAGGGTGATAGCGCCGGTCGTTTCCCCGGCCTTGATGAAGAGCGGGCCTGGGGTCACGACCCGGTAGTTCTTCCCGTCAATCGCTGTCCCGCTCACCATAAAGGGCACGATCACGTCCTTGCCGGAGACCGGGGAGAGCTTTACGGATATTGTTATCTCTCCGTCGGCCTCCCTGACGTCCTGTGCCGGCGAGGCGAAGGACACTGACGGGGGAGGGTCGTTCTCGACAATGGTATAGGTATGGACCGTCTGTTTGCCGAGGACCGCGTTGACGGGGTTCGAGAGCGTCACCTCGATCGTCTTGTTGTCATTGTATATCCTGTCATCGATGATCCTCATGTCGATGCTCTTGGACGTCTCTCCGGGCTTAAAGGCAAGCGTCCCGTTTTTCAGGACAAAGTTCCTGCCGTTGACGGCCGTGCCGCCCGTGACCGCGTACGCCAGCGTGACCTTCCTGCTGCCGGCCGCGCTCAGCGATACAGGGATCTTCGCAAGACCCTTCTTCTCATACCCTGCAGAGCCTGACGCGACAAAACTTACAGTTGGAGCCGGCTCTTCACTTGCCGTTGGTTTCGATGCAATATCGGTTTGCCCTGGTAAAGTACGCGTATGCACACGGGTATTTCCCAGGATTGCGTTGACGGGGTTCGAAAGCGTCACCTCGATCGACTCGTTGTCCTGATGGAGTGTGTCATCGATGCTTCCAATATCGATGGTCTTGACTGTCTCCCCGGGCTCGAAGACAAGCATGCCTCTTGTCCGCGTATGATCTTTTGTTTGAGCGGCAATACCTCCGGCGATCGCATACTCTATCGTGGTCCTTCTGCCGCTGACCGTGCTCAGCACTACGTTGATCTTTTCAGGACCCTGCCCCTCTTCACCAGGAGCGTCCTTGGACTGGAAATCAACGACCGGCGGAGGGTCGCTCTCCACGACAGTCAACCGGTGCACCGGGTGCGCGCCCAGCGTCGCGTTCACCGGGGCCCCTATCGACACGAAGATCACCTTATTGTCCTCGTACAGCTTATCATCCATGAGGGCCAGGGTGATAGCGCCGGTCGTTTCCCCGGCCCTGATGAAGAGCGGGCTTGGGGTCACGACCCGGTAGTTCTTCCCGTCAATCGCTGTCCCGCTCACCATAAAGGGCACGATCACGTCCTTGCCGGATGCGGCAGAGAGTTTTACGGATACGGTTACTTTTTCACTCGTCCTCCCTGATCTCCTGTGCCGGCGAGGCGAAGGTCACTGACGGGGGAGGGTCGTTCTCGACAATGGTATAGGTATGGACCGTCTGTTTGCCCAGGACCGCGTTGACGGGGTTCGAAAGCGTCACCTCGATCGTCTTGTTCTCATTGTATATCCTGTCATCGATGATCCTCATGTCGATGCTCTTGGACGTCTCTCCGGGCTTAAAGACAAGCGTCCCGTTTTTCAGGACAAAGTTCCTGCCGGTTACGGCCGTGCCGCCCGTGACCGCGTACGCCACCGTGATAGTTTTACTGCTCTTTGCGTCCAACGATGCAATAAGAACAGCGCGTCCAACTGATTCCTTACCCCGGGAAGCGGCTGCGGAAAAAGAAACCGCAGGGGGAAGATCGTTATCAATAATGGTATAGGTATGGACGGTCTGTTTGCCCAGGACCGCGTTGACGGGGTTCGAGAGCGTCACCTCGATCGTCTCGTTGTCTTCGTGGAGCTTATCGTCGATGATCCCGATGTCGATGCTCTTGGACAGCTCCCCGGGCTCGAGGACGAGCGTGCCGTTTTTCAGGGTGTAGTCCCTGTTGTTTGCCGCAGTACCGCCCGTGACCGCATACTTTACCGTAATTCTTTTTCTGCTTAGGGCGCTCAGCGCGACGTCGATCCTCGCGGGCGTTACGCCTTCATCCCCGCTGGATTCCTTCATTAAAAGGCAACGGCAGGGGGCGGATCGCTCTCAACAACGGCCAGGCGGTGCACCAGGCTCTTACCTGGCGTTGCATTGACGGGCTTCCCGAGGGTCACGATGATCGTCTTGGTGCCATCATCATATTGCTTATCGTCAATGAGGGCCAGGGTGATTGCGCCGGTGATCGTGCCTGCCTTGATCGTGAGCGGGTTGGGGGACATGATCCGGTAGTTCTTCCCGTCAACTGCTGTCCCGCTCACGGTAAAGGGCACGATCACGTCCTTGCCGGAAACAACAGAGAGCTTTACTGATACGCTTACTTTTCCCGCGTTCTCCCGCACTTCCTGTCCCGGCGCAGTGAAGGTCACCGTGGGCTCGGGGTCGTTGTCGATGATCGTATAGGTATGGACCGTCTGTTTGCCCAGGACCGCGTTGACGGGGTTCGAGAGCGTCACCTCGATCGTCTCGTTGTCTTCGTGGAGCTTGTCATCGATGATCCCGATGTCGATGGTCTTGGACAGTTCCCCGGGCTCGAAGACGAGCGTGCCGTTTTTGAGGGTATAGTCCGTATTGTTCTCTGCCGTGCCGCCCGTGATCGCGTATTCCACGCTGGCCCGCTTGCCGCTTGCCTCGCTCAACGATACTTCGATCTTCGCAGGGCTCTTTCCCTCATCTCCACTGGAGTCCTTCAGCACAAAGGCTACGGCCGGGGGAGGATCGTTGTCTCTGATGGTTATGATGTTGACCGGGTGCGCGCCAAGGGTCGCGTTCACCGGAGCCCCCATGGTCACGATGATCGTCTCATTGTCCTCATAGAGGTGATCGTCTATCGGCGTGATGGTGATGGTCCCGCTTTTCTCTCCGGCCTTGATGACCAGCGGGCCCGGCGTGATGGTATAATCGGTCCCTTCCTGCGCTGTCCCGCTCACGGTGAAGGGCACGGTCACGTCCTTGCCGTGTATGGCGGAGAGCTGCATTGTCACCATTGCCGGCCCGTTGTTCTCCTGCACTTCCTGTCCCGGCGCAGTGAAGGTCACCGTGGGCTCGGGGTCGTTGTCGATGATCGTATAGGTATGGACCGTCTGTTTGCCCAGGACCGCGTTGACGGGGTTCGCGAGCGTCACCTCGATCGTCTCGTTGTCTTCGTGGAGCTCGTCGTCGATGATCCCGATGTCGATGGTCTTGACTGTCTCCCCGGGCTCGAAGACGAGCGTGCCGTTCGTGAGGGTATAATCCTTGTTGTTCTCTGCCGTGCCGCCCGTGATCGCGTATTCCACGCTGGCCCGCTTGCCGCTGGCCTCGCCCAGGGATACTTCGATCTTCGCAGGGCCCTTACCTTCATCTCCACTGGAGTCCTTCAATGCGAAGGCTACGGCCGGGGGTGGATCGTTGTCTCTGATGGTTGTGATGTTGACCGGGTGCGCGCCCGGGGTCGCGTTCACCGGGGTCCCCATGGTCATGATGATCGACTCATTGTCCTCGTAGAGGTGATCGTCTATCGGCGTGATGGTGATGGTCCCGCTTGTCTCTCCGGCCTTGATGACCAGCGGGCCTGGCGTGATGGTGTAATCGGCCCTTTCCTGCGCTGTCCCGCTCAAGGTGAAGGGCACGGTCACGTCCTTGCCGGAGACAACGGAGAGCTGTACTGTTACCACAGCCGGCCCGTTGTTCTCCTGCACTTCCTGTCCCGGCGCAGTGAAGGTCACCGTGGGCTCGGGGTCGTTGTCGATGATCGTATAGGTATGGACGATCTGTTTGCCCAGGATCGCGTTGACGGGGTTCGAGAGCTTCAATTCGATCGTCCTGTCGCCGCGGTAGAGCTTGTCATCGACGATCCCGATGTCGATGTCTTTGGACAGCTCCCCGGGTTCGAAGACGAGCGTGCCGTTTTTGAGGGTATAGTCGGTTTTGTTCTCTGCCGTGCCGCCCGTGATCGTGTATGCCACCGTTACTTTCCTGGGGCTGGGCGCGCTCAGCAGGACAGCTATTTTGGCGGGTGACACGCTTTCATCCCTGTCCAGCCTCCGCAACGCAAAATTCACGAAAACGTCCCGAAGGCCGACCCCGGTCACCGGCGAGACATAGTCGACCCTGGGTTTGAATTTCCCTTCGCTCTCGTCACTATCGCTCTCAACACCGGAGGCAAAGCCGGCGAGGGAACCCGCAAGCTCGGCCGTAGCCTTATCAAGCAGGACCTTCGGATCTTCGATCCGGCCAATGCCGAGAAGGCCCGGCGAGTCATCGCCGGACAGGGTGACGCTGTGGGCCCATTTTATCTCCGGGTTTTCCCCGGTCGAGACCAGGCGGGCAGAGAGGGCAAGTTTCGGGGGGTCCTTTTCATTGTAAAGCTCAAGATCGGTAATAAGCACTCCTGCTGCTCCGCCATCCTCCTTGAATACACGGGCATTCACCGAGCTTATACTTCCGGTATCGCGCATGCGGATTTTTTCCATCAAACGATCCAGGTCCGCCTGCGCCATGACCTCCAATCCCTGGCCTTTCAGTTTGTCCAATAAGGCCCGATGTATCTCAGCCAGCGGAGCGGACGAGTTGCTCAGGTTCGCGATGGGTAAAACCGCGACCCGGCCGATATGGTCCACGCGAATGTCTCCGGGCGCGGGTCCTTTCACGGCCGCGCACCCCAGAAGGAGCAGAAGAACCGCGCACAGGACCGCAACAGGCATGCGGAACGTCCTTTCCCGCAGGTCCCTGGTGCGTTCGCGATCATGTTGGAAGTGGTCAGGCATTATTTTCATACGGCGGCCAACGGGCCGGTCTTCGATACCGTTATTATTTTCCGAGAGGTCCTGGAGGGTTCGAGAAATAGCGTGTGCGAAAGATGAGAACATGGTTCTTTCTTAAATAAGTTGAAAAAGCCTAAAAACTGCAGACCAGCCAACAAAAAGCCGAAGCTTTGACACGGATAAAAGCCGACAAGAAAGATGATTTTCACTGATACGTCAAAGCATTCTCAGTGCGAATCATAGCGCGGCCTTTGCCGCAACCAAAATGCAAGACATCCTGCCACCAAAGCCACAAAAAATATATACCTCTTAATTTTATGGCTCTTTCGCATTTTAGTTGAAAACAAGTTATCAATAAGCATTAACAAGGGAATCATTCCACCTAAACACAAATCCGTTTTCGCGCAGAGACGCAGAGGCGCGAAGAAAGGATAAAATAAAAATGATCACAAAAACTTTTATCTAGAACCTTCTATTCCAGCATTGAAGCATTCATCAGGCATCTTCTGCCGTTTTTCTCTGCGTACTCTGCGGCTTTGCGCGAGAAAGACGTTTGTCGTTTCTTTTCAACTTATTTACGAATGAACCATTTTGTTATTATGTGCTTTTTGTGCCTTTTGTGGCCATGTTCCATCCGTTTATCTTAGGGGACAGCATGGCCGCTCATCCGATCAAAAAAGTTTATTCAGGACGTCGATGACGGCCGCCCGGGTGACGTCGTCCATCGGCCGCCCGCCTCCGCCAAAGAGCCGGTCCCCGGCGGTTATGCCGCCCTGGGTGGAAGACGCGGTCCATACCACCTTTCCGGTCTGCGTCTCGATCATCTGAACGCTGAGGGAAACGATATTTGCGGACGTCGTGCTTGAACGCACCTCTCCGTACTCCCGCACGACCCCCGTTATGACGGCGTCGGCCTTGACAATGCCCCCCAGTTTTACGGCATCCTCAGCCGAGGGAGCGGACGATTTCTCGATCCCCGCCCGCACCATGCCCCGCGCGACCTCTCCCGCGGGAAGCACGTAGAGGGAGCCGGTAGACAGCAGCATGTTCATGAAAACATCCCTGACCCTGCTTGACGCAAGAGGCTCTTTTGTGAGATTTTCGAACGGCATGACCGCGACGATCCGCACCGACGCCAGATCGAAGTTCGGATCATGATAGACCTCGAGCCCGGAACGCGACGCGCACGCTGACAGGAAAACCAGCAGCAGGGAAAGCATGATCGGCACGGACTTTCGGAACCGGCCCGATGTCTCAATCTTCATATTATTTCCAATAACCCGCAGGATAGAAGCAGCACCCACCATGTTGATCGTGAACAATCTCTCTTACCTCCTGTTCGTTAATGTCCGTTTCATATAAACCAGCCGCTGAAAATATTCCTTGTTATAAAGAGCGCACGGATTTTTCAATGTTCTCCGTGGTTATATCTTGCGGCTGCAATTACCATTGTATCACCTAACCCGGACAATCCGGAACTAAAATAATGAAACCAAAAGGCGTCTCGCGCAGAGCCGTAGCCTGCACTTGCGTGAGCGCGGCCATAAACCAAGCTCGCAGAGAACAACAAAAAAAATAGAGCCGCGATTCATGTCTTTCTCGGCGTCTCTGCGCCTCAGCGGGAAGATGCCTTATGGATCTTGACGTGATAGAACAATAAAAGAAAAAAATGAACTGAATATCTACAAATTAAAATAAAAATGCATTGACGCTTTCAGGCTCTTCTATGTGCCTTCCATGCTTTCTGTGGCAAAAGATTCTTGCCATTGTGAGTAACCTTTGACCTATTAGCTTCTAAAAATACGCCCTCAGGTTCGTGCTGAATATTTTTGAAGCCGATCTGCCTTCGTCCGACTTGCTCAGGGTATCCTGATACGCGGCGGCCAGGTAGGTGGTCCGGGTGATCTTCCACGTCAGGGACGGACCCCAGGTCCTGACCCTTGAGTTCTTTTCGGACTCCCAGCTCTCGGTATACGCAAAGGAGAACTCGAGAGACCCGCCGAAGAACGGCGACCAGTTGAACGCATAATTCTGCGACCTCTTGGTCGTAGTCCTGGGTGGCTACGGTGCTCATACCGGCGACGAGGTAGAGCGTATCGACGGGATGATAGGTGGCCGTCTCATCGGTCCTGTCGGTCCACGTTATAGATTCCTGCGTGCCCCCTCCTGAACTGTGCGTCCTCGACGAATCATAATTGAAGCTCAGGTTCAGCGTACGGTGGGGCTGAATACTCGCTCCGGCGATGAGGTCCGTGCTGTCCACGCGTTCGCCCGTGTCCTGGTCCTTAAAGGTCATCCCTCCCGAGGCCGTCAGGACCACGCCTTGATAGACATCCGCGTGATTATGCAGGAAGACGCTGTTCGTATTGGAACGTCCGCTGGTGGTCTCCTCAAACCTCCCGCTGTAGGACAGATTGTGGCGGAGCGTCTTGAGGGGGACCGCGTCGAGGGACGCGTCCGCGACATACGCAAAGCCGTGGTCCGTGGGTTCGGAAAAATCCTCCCTGCCGGCGCGCGCGTTTTCGGAAAAGACCCTGCTGAGACGATGGGACGTTGTCAGCATGTTTGAAAGGGTCCAGCGCTGCTGCCCGGAAGGCTCCTGCTTGGAGAGAAAATATGAGAGATTGTAATACAGGTTCGCGCTTTCCAGAAGCAGCGCCTTGCCGTCGAAATTATAGGTCTGGGTCGAAGTGGTCTTCTTCCCCCTTGCCTGCTCCGCTGATGTGCTCGAAATGGCCTGGATCTCCGTCACGAAGATATCGGGATATCCTGAGGCGCCCTGCACCGCCGGCGAGAGGGGTTTCACCACGACCTTTATATATCTCGTGTTGACCGATGAAAAGGTGATCTCGAAACGGTTTTCGAATTGCCCGAACGGGGCAGAGGACAGGGTTGTGTACAGGCTCCAGTTCAGGTTGTCGGAGCTCGTATAGACGTCCCAGGAGAAGGAGCCGGCGATAACCGACGGAAGCTCCCTGTCCACCCAAACCCGGAGCGTGTTCACATCCTGGGCAAGAGAAAAATCGAGGCCGATGTTCCGTTCCCGCGTGTCTCCTCCGATGATGGACGGCATCCCGATGTTGACCCCGGCGCTTGTTGTAAGGTTTCCGTCCACCAGCGCGGAATTCGATGCAAGGGCGCCGTCAACAGGCGTATCATCGATGGACGAAAGCCCGGCAAAAGGGCACCAGGCCGATGTCCAGCGTCCCCGTTCCGCTGACCGAGGTGGTCAATTCATTGTAGCTGACGTTGTAGCTCGTATCGAACGAGACGCCGGTTATGGAAAAAACTGTTGGCATACTCCGCCCTCCCGACGTGGCTCAGGCTCCGGGTCTCGAGGCCGGACAGCCGGTCGGTGGTAACGATGTAGGTCGGCCTGTACTGCATCGAAATAGTGTCGGTCGGCGTATAATTCATGGTAAGACCTGCGTAGTCACGGACGACGTCCTGGGTGGCATGATCGATGTCATAGACATGCGATCGTTCGACCCGCCCCTCGATGGAGGGAAGGTCCCGTACCGGGGGATACAGGCCCATGATGCCTGAATAGAGCTCGTTGATATTGGTAATTGCCGGCGACCCGGTGGACGACGACGTCTCCTCCCGCCGGCTGTATCTGGCTCCGGCTGTGTAGACCGGGGACCTCAGCGTCAGGTCCACCAGCGGCTGGACCCTCGTCAGCGTCGAATCCGTCCAGACGCCGTCGGTGATCGTTGTGCTGTCTGTTTTGTCAAAAAGGCCGCTCGCATACAGCCTGAGATACGGGTAGAGGGTCTTCGACAACGACAGGTTGTAGCGCTGGGTGTACGAGTCGGTCTTCGTGTGGCTTGAATTGCCCTGGACGTCCTGGGAATCGGAGGCCAGATTGCTGTATCCGAGGTCCACGTAACCGCCGATCCCTTCCGCGGCCGCGCTGCAGGGAAAGAGCGAGGCCGAAAGGAACAGAAGCGTTGGAAAGACCACGGCCGCTGCCGCACAACTCCGGAGGACGGACCGCCACTGCTGAACGGATCCAGCTGGTCTTGATTTGCGAACAGGATCCACCGGGCTTTTACCTCTCCCCCATCATGGCCACCCACTGCGCGTCCACGCCGATGTCAAGCTCCATGACCGTCTGGTTGCCGATGAGATTGACGCTCTGGAGCGAGTTTTTCCGCGGCACCACCAGGTACAGCTCGTTTTCCTCACCGTCTATCGCCATGCCGGCTACGCCCTCTCCCGCCGGGATCCGGTCGATCGGCATGTCCAGGCCCGGCTGGTACACCGAAACCAGGGGATCGAACCGCCTGCCGACATAGATGCGGTCTGTCCTGGTGTCGACCTTCAAGGCTCTCGCTCCCGTGCCGACGGAGATCCGCTGAACGACGGCGAGCGACGAGGTGTCGATGACCGAAAGGTATGAGGAGAGCGAATGAATGACATAGAGCCTGTCCCCGTTGCGGTTCAATTGCCCCCGCAGCGGGCCCGCGTCAACGGAGATCGTCGCGGTAACCTGTCTCGCAGCGAGGTCGATGATGGAAATGGAATCCGACTGGGTATTGAAGACATAGGCCTTTTTGCCGGACGAATCGACGAGGACCGTGTTCGGTCCGTTGCCTACATTGATCCGCTCCAGTTCGATGAAGGAAACAGGGTCGATGATGCTCACCGTGTTCGAACCGTTGTTCGCCGTCATCAGGATGCGGCCGTCCGGCGTGAGCGCCGGCTCCTGGGGACGGTCGCCGGCATTGAGCACTATCCTGTGGATGATCTCGTTGCTGGATACGTCTATGATGTCCACGGAGTCCTCGCCGGAGAGCGCCACATAGGCCCGTTGCCGAGCCTGGTCGAGGACGATGCCCCGCGGGTCCGCCCCCGTGGCTATGACATCCACAACCCTGCCTGCCTTCTTATTGAAGACGGTTATGTCGTTCGAACCCTGATTCACCACATATCCCATAAGGGCCGTGATCGGTTTTTTGGGCCGGTCGAGGGAAAAAGAGGGGCTGAAGCCGAACCGGTCCCGTATTGCCTCCTTGGGACGCAGTGTTCCTTCCAGGACAGAGGCCCTGCCTTTGCGCACCTCAAAGGAGAACGGCTCCAGCAGCGGCTCTTCTGGCACGAGCAGGGCGTTTTCCCCTGCTTCTCCCCGGAGAAAGGCCTCATGGGTGCGGAATGCAAGGCCTTTGTACAGACCGGGAGGAACTCTGCCGGAGGCAACGAGGCGTTGTCTGTTTATCGTACTGACGCTGAATTCGGTTATCGCGAGCGTGAGGGGAAATTCCGTGCCGTCGTCCCGACGCGCGACGATCTCGCTGAGGTCGAACCTGAGCCGTTCCGCCTCTCCGGGAAGGGGCTCGACATAGAGGAATATCTCCCCTTCCTCTTCAAGGGGCGGCTTCAGGCGGGCGGTGGTTGCAAAGCAGCCGGAAAGAAATACAACCGTGATGAGAAGAAAATATAAACGTCTCATGGGGTTCCTTTCTCAGAAGATCGGTGTAACGTCAAATAGTAACCACAGAGCGCACAGAGACATATGTAAAATTACTCAAAACCTGTGTTCTCTGTCGTTCTCTTGCTACAAGTAGTTATTCTATAAAAGCAGATTGAGCCAAAGAATGCACAGAAGATCACATCAAGAATATAAATGATTGAAAACAATAGTGTTTGGGCAATACCTAACTGAATTGGTGATTACGTTAGTCATTTCAACTTCTTGTTTTTTTCTGTGTGAATTATGTGCTTTTTATCGCTAACTGCCGTTTACGGGTTTATTTCATTTTCAGCATTTTTCCTGTGTTCTTTGCGGTTAATTGGTTCGGTCCTGAAAGTCACATAATTCTATAACTACTTAAATTGACCGCATAGAACACAAAGATCACAAGGATTTTAACGAATGAAAACATAATGGTTTCATATCTCTCCTGTTTCCCCTTCTCTGCGTTCTTTGCGTTCTTTGCGGTAAATTGGTTCAGGTCCTGGAAAGTCACATAATTCTATAACTACTCAAATTGACCGCAAAGAACACAAAGATCACAAGGATTTTAAGAATGAAAACATAATGGTTTCATATCTCTCCTGTTTCCCCTTCTCTGCGTTCTCTGCGTTCTTTGTGGTTAATTGGTTCGGTCCTGAAAGTCACATAATTCTATAACTACTTAAATTGACCGCAAAGAGCACAAAGATCAACAAGGATTTTAAGAATGAAAACATAATGGGTTCATATCTCTCTGGTTCCCGTCCTCTGCGTTCTCTGCGTTCTCTGTGGTAAATTGGTTCGGTCCTGAAAGTCACATAATTCTATAATACTCAAATTGACCGTCAGTAGAACACAAAGATCACAAGGATTTAAAATAAATATTTTTATCCTCTGTGTTCCCTCTGTGGTTTACTCTGCGTTCTCTGCGGTTAATTGGTTCTAGCGGCAGCGCTATGGATATACCCCTACATGGCATTTGTTGCAAAGTGTATCCTGCGAGGGAGCAAATTTCGTCGCCGGCATGTCATAATACGCCCGCAAGGCCTCTGCCTCCGTGCGCCCCTGCCCGTAGGGCTGTTCAGGCTGCCCTTCCTGGGAATACGATCCATTGTTCTCGATAAAGCTTGTTTCAGCATTCCATCTCATGATGCCGTCCCACCCCGACGCGTGCGCCCGGTGGCAGGTAAGGCACGTCACCTGCGCCGTTGTGTCGGGACCAGTGAGCCAGGAATCATCGCTTTTTGCATGCGCCTTGAGGGTCGCGTAGTCCGTGATTCCCTCCTCGAAGGGAACGAGCGAAAGATAGGACGTATTCACCAATCCCGTGAGATCGCCGCTTTTAATATATGCATTATAGTTGGCCGCCTTGATTGCGCCGAGGTTGGCGGCGTTGCCTGTCGGGTGAAGCAGGTTCGTCTTCCCGGGCCAGGTTGTCGTATGCATGTCCGGGTGGCAGTTCCTGCACCACTCCGACATGCCTGCACCGTAGGCCACGCGGGTCTGCGTTGTTGCTTCCGACCTGTTGTATGTGTCCGGCGCGACGGCGGCGGGAGGATCGTTCACAAAGGCAAAACCGCCGGTCAAGGATTTCGGCAGATAGCCCTTTCCGCCCAGCATCCGGTACACACCCACCGCCTTGTTGGCTTCAGGATCGGGACTGGACGCGTAGGAGCCCGAGCCGATAATGGGGCTCCAGGTCGTGGATATGGATCCGTCGAAATTCCTCCGGTATTTTCCATGGGGGTCGTGACAGCTTATGCAGGACAAGCCATCCGAGGGATAGGTCCCGCCCGGGGCAGCGGAATAGGTGCTGTCGCTATCGTACAGGAAGTCGGCTGCCACGATATTGTGTCCATGCCTTTCTCCAAGGCTGGATATGGGCGGCAGCCCGGGACCCGGGACCCAGGAGAAGGTCTTTTTGAGCCATCCGAAATCTCCGCCCGGCGTGAGCTGTTTGGGAGGCATGCCCTGCGGGAGCTCGCTGAACGGCGTGCTTACATGGTAGTCCGTCGGACCGATGTCGCCCGGCTGCTGATGGCAATACAGGCAGGTTGAACTGGCATCCTGTTCCCGCAGGAGAGAAGGCCCGCTGATCGAGAGAATGTCGGTACCGTGTATCGAGTGACAAGCAACGCACGTACCGACGCCGCCGTCGTGGAAAGCCGCTGAACCGCTTTCCAGCCGATGATAATAAGGGCTGTTGTCAACAGACCCCTGATGATGGTCGTCAGTATTTTCATCTCATCACAGCGTAAATGCGGCATTCCAGGTGAATGCCGATACATCTGAATCCAGGGACATTACTCAGTTAAAAATCAAATTCGACTCAACATGAAAAAAAATTTACCGCGAAGACGCCAAGAACGCAAAGAAATCTCTAACTCCTGGTATTTAACCGAAGAATCTTTAGCATTCCTTCGCGACCTTCGCGCCTTGGCGGTTCCAAGGTTTTGGTTCCGGGCTGTCCGGGTCAGATAGACTTATAATTACATGAAGACAGACGAAATTGCAATAAAATAAATGGCAGAATGGACCCGCTTATGCTCATCATAACAGCTTAGGAAAAAGAAGGGCTGGATTTCTCCAGCCCTTCTTAGGTACATACATTATGCTGCGACTAGGTGGATATTAGTCTTTTGCGTGGCACTTGTTGCAAAGCGAACGCTGGTAGCTGGCATACTTTGTTTCGGGCTGGTTGTTGTAAGCAGCCGATGTTTCTGCCGTGGTGCGGCCCATTGCATATTTTGCAGCTGTTGGCGATCGTGCTCGTTGAATCGGTGCCCGGCCATACGCCGTCAGCAGCGATGAACTCGCCTTCGTTCTGCCACCTGGTCATGTGCGCGAAGCCGGTTGCATGCGCCCTGTGGCACGAAAGGCACATAACTCTGGATGACGTTGCAGCCTGTGCATTGACGGTGTTGGCTGCTGTCTGGAGGGCTGCCATGTCGGACGTATTGTCTGTCTGGAAAGGAACGATCGTGTCGAAGCCGGAAGCGCCCGTCAGACCGCTGCCCAGATAGGCGTTGTAGTTTGCTGCAACTGCTGCGCTGAAGCCCTGGTTTACCGGGTGGGTCAGCTTGGTGCTGGTGGCGCTGTGCATGTCAGGATGGCAGGTTGCGCACCAGTCGGAGATGCCGGCGCCATAGGCCTCGGCCGTCTGCGAGACTGCCTCTGTCCTGTTGTAGGTGGATGCAACGAAGCGTTGGAATGTCGCGGTGAAGGTCTTGCCGCCTGAACCGGCCGTGGAGCCCGGTCCACGAAGGAGACGGAACACGCCGACTGCCTGGCCTGCTGCCGGGAGCGTGCTGTTGGTGTAGGAGCCGGAGCCGATGATCGGGGCGCCCGTGGTTGCCATGGCGCCAGTGGAAAGCCTTCTCAGTTTGCCATGGTTGTCATGGCAGCTGTTGCAGGAAAGCTGGGTTGCATCCATGTCGCCGCCCGGGGCGGTCGTGTTCTGCGCATCAGCAACGTAACCGGGGAGGGCGACTGCTACGACGTTGTGGCCATGTCTCTCGCCAAGTTCTGTTGAAGAGGAGCCGGACCGAGGGGACCAGGTATAGGTCTTGAGGAGCCAGCCGAAGTCGCCGCCCGGGGTCATCTGAAGCGGGGGTACGCCGGCGGTAACTGTCGGGGTGAGGATATGATAGCTGCCTGCTGATGGTGAGCCGTGGCAGGAAGCGTTCGCGCAGGTGGAGGTGATGTCCCCGGCGATAAGGAGAGCTGAGGCGCTCTGACCGTCATGGATGTCGTGGCAGCCCATGCACTCTGCAACGCCGCCGGAATGGAACGCATAGCTTGCGGTGCTGAGGCCGATTATTACGGCAAAAGCAGCTACAAGGATAAGACTAAATTTAACGATTTTCATTACATCCTCCTGAATTTTGCTCCGGCAGACCAGCCATCCCGCTTCCGGGATCTGTGACTTTGTGCCCCCATCTTGCAATGGGTTTACTCTTTTCGGAGGATCGATTGTGCCGGCAATGCCGACATATTTTACTTCTCACTTTTTACTTCTTACTTCTTACTTTTTACTTCTTACTTCTTACTTACTGTCTGCTTTTTAACGACCTCGGTAGTTCATCACCTCCTTTATTTATCGTCCAGCTTGTTTTCAGTTGTAACTGATCCTGAAAACGCTGACCCCTTGATTTTTTGCCTGGTTCACGAAGATCTTGTCGTTCATGACTTCCACTTGCTGCGGGGCGAAAAGGCTGCCCCGGTCTGTGCCGCGGTGTCCGAACTGCATCTGGAAATTGAAGTCCTTGTCATAGACCATGATCACGCTTTTGAGAATATCGGCCACGTAGATAAATCCCTTGTCATCCGATGCAATTCCTCCCACGACATTGAACTTTCCATCGAGGCTGCCCGGGGTGCCGAAGGATGCCACCTTGTGGTCGAGGGACATTCTGAAGGCCGCGAACAGCGTAGGCACCGTGAAGAGCATGCTGCCGTCCCGGTCCACGTTGAAGCCGACCATTTCGTTCTTGGAATCGGGCTTGTCTTCCTTGACGAGCAAGGCCCCGACGTCATAGCCGTCTACGAATGTTCCGCTGGAATCCGTGACCACGATCTTTCTTGCCTGAAAGTCGGCAAGGTAGATGTTCCCGTTCTTGTAGACAAGACGATTCGGCCGAAGCTGTGAAAACTCCTGAGGAAGCCCCTTGAGTTCCACGGTATCCTTCAGTTCTCCGCGGTAATTACAGCGCAGCACTGAAATGATATTCCCCCTGGCATCCCATTTGGAGGAGAGCACGAGGATGTTGCCGTCCTTTTCAGCGGCAACATCGATTATGTTGCCGAGTGCCTGGTCGTTGCCGAAGCGGTAGATCTCCATGCCTACGGAATTGAATATGCTGACAGTGCCCTGGTTGATGACGTATATTTCTCCGCGCTCCTGGTCGCTGGACAGCCCCGGCCAGGTGTAGGGGATCCTGCCGGTAAAGTCGGAGAAGGTGTAGAGATAGGAAGCGTTTATTGCTGCAGTTGCATTTGTTGAGCAGAAGAGCAACAGCAGGATCGCTGTTACCGTTGCGAGGGATGTCATATTTTTTAAATGAAGGTCTTTCATTTTTTCCTCTGCATTTGACTGCTTATAGTGCAATGGCTATGCCATGAGATTAACCACATATAACATATTGAAAGTGTTATGTTTATCTTTTGGAATGGGAATTTAAACATACGTGTATCTGGTCAAATGACCATTCTCCTATAGTCATATTCCCATAAGGACTGCTTAAAACAGGGTTTCTATCGTTTGGGGCAAAACAGGGGAAATTATTGCGGTAAAGAGGGGGGAATAAGCCGCAAGAGGCCGATCCGGGAACGTGCGGGGTTGGGTAAAGCTTTTAAAATTGGATCTTCTGACTTTTATGTGGGTCGTTTAACAGCAAGTACCGCTATTTATTCAACATCAATAGTCTGTTTTCTGAATATCATCTCAGTTGGCACTGTCCCACTTGTGCATCGATTTTTTTGGGCAGCTCATCGCTCGGCCGCGCAGCATGCAGGGATATATACTGTACTCAGCCCTGATATGCAGGTCTCGCATCACTCCACCCTCACCCTTTGAAAAAGGGTTCGGCCGTGTCTGCCTTGTCTTGTTCTTGCAACTACGATCTGTGCAGCATTGCTCTGCGCATCTTTCGTTCAGAGCTACCCGGCGCAGGGGAGAGGCAGAATTTTAAAGGCTACCCCACTAAGTGCAGAATTAACCTCAACGGGATTTGGGGAGATACTCATATCTTTGCCGTTCCAGAAGCCCCTGCATCCCATGAACAGGTTCGCGCACAAGCCATGGTAAGGTAGAAAAGAACGATGTTGCCACAAAGCCAGGCAGACGCACCGTGCTCTTGCGATAACGCGGGTGCAGGCGGCCAATCTAAGGGAAGCGCTGCGATGCTCGAAAAAGCTCGTTATCAGTACCGGCAATCATGCCCTGCGCGGAGCTGTGAACTGGGGTGCAGAAAAAAAATAGGATCGTGATATGTGCCGAGTTAAGAACAGATAAAAACGACCCACACAAAACCCGGAAGACCCTTAAAATTTTGCTATCCCTGGAAGAAGCAAAAAAAAGGAGGACCGGCGAATGCCGGCCCTCCCGAGAATGCAGCTTCAAAATATATTAATCCTTCGCGTGGCACTTATTGCAAAGCGACCTCTGATAAGAGGCGTAATGCATTGTCGTGCCGTTGTAGGCCGCGGTCGTCTCTGCAACGGTGCGGCCCATCGCGTACTTAGCTGCGTTGGCGATCGTGCTTGGGGAGTCAGTGCCCGGCCATACGCCGTCAGCAGCGATGAACTCTCCATCATTGTTCCATCTGGTCATGTGCGCCCAGCCAGAGGCGTGCGCCCGGTGGCAGGAAAGGCACATGACCCTGTCGACCGTGCCGGCCGGACCGTTGCGATTCGAGCCGTCACTGTTTGCAAGGGCCTTGAGGGCGGTGATGCTTCTCAAGTTGTCCGTCTGGAAGGGGACGATGGAATCGTACGAGTTGGCCGCTGTCACTCCCGTTGTAAGTCCGCTGCCCAGATAGGAGTTGTAGGTGGCGACCTCGGCGGCGCTCAGGCCCTGGTTCACCGGGTGCGTCATCTTCGTGCTGCTGGCCGTATGCATGTCTGGATGGCAGGTTGCGCACCATTCCGATATGCCGTATCCGTAGGCCACGCGGGTGGGAGCAGCTGTTGTCTCCGCCCTGTTGTAGGTGTCCGGGGCGATTGCGTTAAAAACCACGGTAAAGGTCTTGCCGCCTGATCCGGCTGTAGAACCCGGACCGCGAAGCAGGCGATAGGAGCCGACTGCCTGGCCCGCTACCGGGTCAGTGCTTGACTTGTAGGAACCGGAAGCGATGATCGGCGCTCCTTTTACTCCCCAGGTCGGGTTCGTTATTAACCCGATTCTTCTCAGCTTGCCGTGGTTGTCATGGCAGCTGTTGCACCCAAGGAGAGATGCATTCATGTCTCCGCCAGGAGCAGTCGAGTTCTGTCCATCTGCAACGAAACCGGGAAGGTCCATTGCCACGATGTTGTGGCCATGTCTCTCGCCCAGTTCTGTCGAAGAGGAACCCGACCGCGGAGACCACGTATAGGTCTTCAAGAGCCAGCCGAAGTCACCGCCCGGGGTCATCTGAAGCGGGGGTACGCCTGCGGTGACTGTCGGGGTGAGAATGTGATAGCTTCCTGCCGACGGATTGCCGTGGCAGGATGCGTTGGCGCAGGTGGAGCTTATGTCGCCGGCGATCAGGAGCGCTGAGGGGCTTTGGCCGTCGTGAATGTTGTGGCAGCCCATGCACTCCGCTACACCGCCGGAATGGAACGCGTAGCTCGTAGCACTGAGCCCAACGATAAGCAGGGCTGCAGCCAGGGCAACGAGACTACCTTTGACTATTTTATTGACCATCTTCATGTACTCCTCTGGGTGATACAGCTCCGGTAGCCCGGCAATCCTGAGTCTCAGGACCCGATAGCTTTGTGCCCCTGCCTTGCGACAGGTTTACCCTTTCAGAGGAACGTTTGCGTTAGCAATGCGGGCGGATATGCATGCAACGAATCCGGACGCGGCATAGCGACTTCGATTTATTTTCGATTTATTGTCGAGGGAAAAACTAAAGGAATTAATAGTGGGTCCGAGCGAAATAGCAGACAGTAAGTAGTAATACCTTAGCAATAGTCTGCATGGATGTCAAGTAAAATATCAAATAACCATTAAAAAAAGTTTATTGGTGCCATTACAACATAACTATATAATATAATGGAGTTTTATTCCCTACCGCATGCGTGGAATATTTAGTTGACGTTTAAAAAAAACCATGTTACTGTTCGACTGTCTAAATAAATTTTAACTATCAGGTTGAAGGTTGTAAGACTGAAGGTTGAAGCATGTTTTTTACCTTCAGTCTCACCTGAAGCCTAGCACCTTCAGTCTATCCTACTTGTTACTTCATCCTGACGAGTTTATATCACCTGTCAGTTGCCAAATATGATGATGAAGACGAACGATTCCAATGCCAACCTCAAGATCTCCCTATTGCTCATCGTCTCGACCCTGCTTGTCTTCGCTAAGGTCGGCGGGATGGAGTTCCTCTCCTACGACGATAATCTGTACGTCACCGACAATCAGACAGTCTTGGGGGGGCTGTCATGGAGCAATGCGGCATGGGCCTTCACTACCATGCACGCGGCCAACTGGCACCCGCTCACCTGGTTGTCGCTCATGCTCGACATCCAGCTCTTTGGTCCCCGCCCCGGCGCCCTGCACCTGATCAATGTCCTGTTTCATGCCGTCAACGCGGTCCTGCTCTTTCTGATATTGGCGCGCATGACGGGCGCTCGGTGGCGCAGCGCCTTTGTCGCCGCCCTCTTCGCCATTCATCCCCTGCACGTGGAATCGGTGGCATGGGTGGCCGAGCGCAAGGACGTTCTGAGCGTCTTGTTCGGTCTGTTGACCATCTGGGCCTATGTACGCTATGCAGCTCGTACCGCACTGTTCATCATACGCATGGGTGGTCCTCTTCTTTGTCCTCAGCCTGCTGAGCAAACCGATGCTGGTAACCATGCCATTCCTGCTTCTGCTTCTGGACTACTGGCCGCTCGGCCGCATGGGCGGCCTCCATCAACCTGTTCCTGGAACGGTTCCGGACCCACCGCAGACATCATTGACCCGGTTGATCATGGAGAAGGTCCCGCTTCTTGTCCTCTGCGCCGCATCGAGCGTCGGTGACCGTGGTGGCGCAGAAGCACGGCGACGCAATGGCCGATCTTCTTTCACTCAGTCTGGGAGTTCGTCTGGCCAATGCCGCGGTCGGCTACGCGCGGTATCTCGGAAAGACCTTCTGGCCCGCATCGTTCTCGGTTTTTTATCCACATCCCGGAGCTGCCTTGCCGGTATGGCAGTCAGTTGGGTGCCTTTCTTCCTTCTCATCCTGATCACTGTCCTTGTCCTGCTGCGACTCAGGCAATCTCCCTGGCTTGCAGTCGGCTGGTTCTGGTTCATAGGGACGCTGGTTCCCGTTATCGGACTGGTGCAGGTGGGAGCGCAGTCGATAGCGGACCGGTACACCTATTTTCCTCTGATCGGGATATTCATAATGATCGCCTGGGAGGCGCCCGGACCTGCTCAAGGGTCTGCGCATCGGTCCGCGGGCGCTTGGGGCAGCGTCAATGCTGGTGATCGTTGTACTCTCGGGACTCACGTGGAGACAGCTCGGTTTCTGGGAGAGCGATGAAACGCTGTTCCGCCATGCGAACAGCGTGACGAAGGACAACTGTGTTGCCCAGGCAAGCCTCGCCGAGGCCCTTCTCCGGAAGGGCGACCTCGAAGAGGCATACGGCTTATTCCAGAAAACGCTGCGGCTTTGCCCCAGACGACCAACAGTCTTGGTACAATCTCGGCGTGTTGCAGAAGAACAGGGGCGAGCTGCCCGAGGCGGAATACGCCCTGCGTGAGGCATTGCGGCTGAAGCCCGGCTATACGTCACGGCCTGGTCCAATCTGGGCGCGGTTTACGTTGCTACGGGTCGCGTCCCCGAGGCGATAGACGCCCTTCTCGAAGCGGCCCGGCTTGCGCCCGGCGACGCTTCGATCAAGTTCAACCTCGGTTCCGTCTATGAAAAGTCAGGACGATTCGCCGAGGCGATCGAGGCCTATCGAGAGGCAGTACGGCTCAAACCGGACTATGCGGCTGCCTGGAACAATCTCGGTATTGCGTATAAGAACTCGGGGCGGATCCCGGAGGCGGCCACCGCATTCCGGCAAGCGGCTCAGATCCGGTCCAACGATCCCGTTGCCTGGTACAACCTCGGCATCCTCTATTCCAAGTCAGGGGATTTCGCCGGGGCTGTTGAGGCCTTTCGCGAGGCAACGCGCCTCGGGCCGGACCACGCCGAGTCATGGCACCAGCTCGGACTCGCTTACTTGTCTTTGGGGAGAAGGCAGGAAGCTCTCGAGGTAATGCAGACATTGCAATCGCTCGATGCTGGAATGGCCGAGGACCTGCGGCGCCGGATAGGTCGTGGGCGGTGAAGCCCGGCGCACCCGGTTGTTCTCTGCGAGCTTAGCGGCTCTGCGCGAGACGCCTTGCTTTTGACCTGAATAGATACCATATGTTCTAAAACGTCTAAGAATAAAAACTTTTTCGCGCTGAGGCGCGGAGACGCCGAGAAAGAGATGAATCCTTAATCTCCTTAATCTTTGTTTTTTGTTGTTCTCTGCGAGCTTAGCGGCTCTGCGCGAGACGCCTTGCTTTTGACCTGAATAGATACCATATGTTCTAAAACGTCTAAGAATAAAAACTTTTTCGCGCTGAGGCGCAGAGACGCCGAGAAAGAGATGAAGCTTAAATCCATTTTTTTGTTGTTCTCAGCGAGCTTGGCGGCTCTGCGCGAGACGCCTTGCTTCTGACCTGAATAGATATAGATACCAGCCACAGAAGTCTTCTAGAACCCAAGGAAAAGCGAAAACTAAAATAAATTTCATTATGGAACGATCTAATAAGGCCAAATACTACCTCGCCGGCTTAATTGCACTCATAACATTTGCTGTGTATCTCCATGCCCTTCAAAATAATTTTGTTGCACTGGATGATGATGCTTATATCTTCGATAATCTGCATATCCGTTCGTTCAACCTGTCGTTTCTTCGCTGGGCCTTTCTTGGTTTTTACGCCTCCAACTGGCACCCCCTCACCTGGATGTCCCATGCCCTGGATTATGCCTTATGGGGACTGAACCCCCTGGGGCATCACCTGACCAACATAATCCTCCACGCGGTCAACACCTTCATCGTGGTAATTCTGGCAATGAGACTGCGGGAAGCATTGACCTGGACCACGGAACAAACAAAGCCGGCGGCATTCCTGCATGAGCGGACGATGCTTATAACAGGAGCAGTAACCGGGATGCTCTTCGGCCTCCACCCCCTTCATGTGGAATCGGTTGCATGGGTTGCTGAAAGGAAGGACCTTCTCTGCGCATTATTCTTCCTGCTGAGCATCATGTCCTATGCGAACTACGCAAGGTGCAAGGAGTCAGGGGGCAGGGGTCAGGGGTCAGGAACCGGGAACCAGGAACCAGGAGTGGGTCCCAAGAAGATATTCATCAATAGGCATTATCTGCTTTCCCTTGTCCTTTTCGTCCTGGCGCTCATGAGCAAACCGATGGCGGTTACCCTTCCCGCTGTCTTATTGATCTTAGACTGGTACCCTTTTAACAGGATATATTCCCTGAAGACCTTTCGCTCCGCGCTCGTGGAGAAACTGCCGTTTATTGCTTTGAGCCTTATGTCATCGATTTTGACCGTGCTTGCGCAGGGCGCCGGACGCGCCATTGTACCGATCACGTTCGTTCCAGTACCAGTGCGTCTTCTCGTGGCAGCCAGGTCCCTGATCGTTTATCTGTGGAAGATGGCCGTTCCCGTGAACCTGGTCCCCTTTTACCCTTATCCGGAAAATGCATCACTCCTTTCCGGAAAATATCTTCTGGCCGTTGCCGGTGTGGTCGCTATTACGGTGACCTGTCTGGTTCTCGCTAAAAAACAGAAATTATGGCTTTCAGGTTGGGGTTATTTTGTGATCACCCTCGTCCCCGTTATCGGCATTGTGCAGGTCGGCGGTCAGGCAATGGCGGACAGATATACTTATCTGCCAAGTCTTGGACCATTCCTCCTCGTGGGATGCGCGGTGGCATGGCTTTTTGACCGTATGAACGCATCAAGGAAGCGATGGATACCGGCCGCAAATATCATCGTTGTTGCAGCGATCGTTCTTGCGTCTTGCCTAATGGCATATTTGACCTTCCAGCAGATCGGCGTGTGGAAAAACAGCCTTGTCGTTCTTAATTACATCCTGGACAAGGAGCCGCACAATAGTCCTCAAGTCTATCTATACCGTGGAATGGCGCTCGAAAAAGCGGGCCAGCCGGAACGCGCTCTTGAAGATTACGATCAGGCGATCGCCCTGGACCCATCGTATCCCGATGCTTATGATAACCGAGGCCTGTTGTATCAGAAGAAGGGCCAGGTGGATAACGCCATCAAGGATTTCAGCAGATCAATTCTGCTGGACCCATCATCCGGGAAAGCCTATTTCAATCTGGGGGTCATCTATGCCGAGACTGGTTTGTACGGTCAGGCGATAGAAAATTTCAGCAGCTCCCTGACCATGAGATCCTGCATTTGCGGACGCATATGCCAATCGCGGTATTACCTATGCCCTCACCGGTCGCCGTGACATGGCATTGGCGGATTTCAACAAAGCGATCGAATTGAATGGCCGTTCGCCTGATGCTTATTTTAATCGTGGAAAGTTATATGATTCGATGGGCCGAAAAGAGCTTGCTCTCGCTGATCTTCAAAAGGCCTGTGCCTTAGGGGACGCGGGCGGATGCAGCGCATTACAGGATTTGCGCACGGAGCCTGTGGTCACGGGAAAATAGCGAGACCTCACTTGACAGTGAATATAAATAGTTATAGATTACTTCCTGTACCCGTTGAAATTGCCCTGCTTTGAATTAAGTGCCTCGTCTACAAAACGCCATTGGAGATCGCGGCCTCAAGCCGTTGCACTTCGAGATAGAATCCGCGAGTATTTACCATTATGAAAAAAACACTTTTAGTAGTATCCGTTTTATTAATAATATATTTCGTAGTTTTTGACGATAGGAAGCCATCTTGCCATTATCTGGGTCCTCGAAAGGGCTTGATTCAATATTATATAAATTTTTTAAGGAGAATAGATCAATATGACGCAAACAACATGGAAATATCGCTGAAGAATATAAGAACTTTGGAAGTTGATAAACGAACAGGCAAGAGAACTTGTGATGGTCAGATTATTGTTTTAGATAAGCAAAATGCCAATATATTGCAGACGAGTGAAATAGAGTTCTCTGCGGAATGGTCTGAACAGGATAATAAATTTAGGTACCGTGTAAACAACATCAAATAATTATGAATAAACAAATAAATTTAGAGACGAATAACAATAACTTCAATATCATTAGATTCTTGGCCGCATCTCTCGTAGTATTCAGTCATTCATTCCCACTATCAAAATCAGAGGAGCCTCTTGCAAATTTAAGTGGTTTTTTAACTTTCGGATTGTTGGCAGTCTATATTTTTGTTTTTATAAGTGGCTTCTTAGTGACTAAGAGTTGGATAGATACACACGATAATGCATTGTTTATAAAAAAACGATTTCTAAGAATCTTCCCGGGACTGATAAGCGTAACATTATTTAGTGCTTTCATAATTGGACCCCTCGTTACTTATGTTCCGCTCGCTGAATACCTAAAAGACCCACTCACCATTATATATTTAAGAAACATTTATTTATATCCTCTTTCCTCTCACCTGCCTGGTGTCTTCGAAAATAATCCATTCCCTCATGTTGTTAATGGCTCCCTATGGTTGATACCTGTATTAGTTCTTCTGTATGCCTCTCTTGCTATTTTTGGCCTACTGAAATTAATTAATAGAAAGCCTTATATGGCATTATTTACTGTTTTTCTTTTTGTGCTATTATTCCTCGATATGTCAAATCCCTTTTTGGGCAATCGGGCAATCCTTTATATGCCTGCTGATGATTTGTTGTACTCATCACTATTCTTCTATGTTGGAGTGTTGTGCTATCTTTATCGAGATAGAATTGTTTTAAAACATAGCCTGGCTATACTATCAGTAATATTACTTCTTTTGTCTTTTGAACTACCTCAGGGACTTGTAATTAGCTTTTTTACTTTGCCATATTTAACACTATATTTTGCTTTTCTCGATATTTCAGCACTGCGGAAATTTAATCGAATGACAGATTTGTCTTATGGTATTTATCTTTATGCGTATCCAATACAACAGACTATTATGCATTTTTTTAGAAAACAATTAAATGTCATAGCATTTTTCACAGTATCATATTTTATTACGCTTATTATTGCCTACCTTTCAGCGCATCTAATTGAGAAACCATTTCTGAAATTCAAGAATGTACGAGTTATCGCAAGTCATCAATAATATTTTCTCCCTAAACGCAGAGATCTCCTGAAATTGATTTATCCTATAAACGGCAGTTGGCCACCAGGCGCAGAGGGCACAGACAAAAGCTTGAAAATTTTAACGCTATTCTCGTTCACAGAGTTTTTCTTCTACTTTGTGCTCTCTGGGAATTGTGTGGCTAAAAAGCTTTTCGCCTTTATCAGATTTCACCTTCCTCTAAAAGCTCTCTTCCTGATCATACCGTTCATTTAGCACTCTTCCGGAGACGCGCTCTATTTTCCTCGGCACGGGGGATGTAATCCCGATATTCCAGAGGTACGTTCTTCAGGAACAGGTCGTACTGGGCCGCCGCCTCCTCCGGCCTCCCTGTCTTCTCGAAAACAAGGGCCAGATTAAAGCGGGCCATCGCGTTGGCAGGGTCGGCATCAAGGGCGGCCTTGAACCAGTGTTCGGCCTTGCCAAGATCCCCCTTGACCGCGGCGAAAGAGCCGAGCTGGGTCATCGCGCCGGAATTCGCCGGGTCAAGGCGGAGTGTCTCCAGCCACTCCCGTTCCGCCCCTTTCAGGTCGCCTGCGTCTCTCAGCGAGTTGCCCAAATTGAAGTGTCCGACAGAGGAGCCGGGGTCCGTTCGCACCACACTGCCAAAGAGTGCGATATCGTCTTTCCAATCCCGGTTCCGGTTCGCAGTCACCCCGCCGAGCAGGACCAGGACAATTGCCGCAACGGTCGCAAGCGCCTTGCTGTTGTGCGACTTCCGATACAACGCATATCCGCGGTCCGCGACGATGACCCAGAGCCCGATTGCAGGGAGGTACAGATAGCGCTCGGCCATGGGGGTGCTCGGTATCGGTATAATGTTGGAGATCGGCAGATAATTCAGCGCAAACCAGAACAGGCCTATCAATACGGGAACGCTTCTGGTCCGGAGAAGAAGCCATAGTACAAAGACGATCAGGGCCCAGACCGGAATGAGCCACGGCATATCGCCGATGGTCGGAGCGGAAACGGAATGCATGATATTCAAATCCGAGGGAAAGAGGAGAAGCCGAAGGTATTGCGGGATCACGATAAGGTTGCCTGCCAGCCTGCCAGGCAGGCCGGCGATGATGCCGGTTGAGCCGACGGCCCCGCCTACCGCAAGAACCCTTAGGACCGCGTAGGCCCCCGCGAACGCAAGGTGAGGAAGGAGCACAGCGATTTTCATCTTCGGTAAGTTTTTTCCTGAGCCGGAATCGTGAATACCATGGCGGCCATTACGACGATCGCAAGGGCGGCCGGCTCCTTGCTCAAGAGCCCCAGGAACCAGAGGAAGCCTGACAAGACCAGCCGGCCCCAGGAACCCCTCATCAACCCCTCATGGAAAACAAGGATCGACGACAGGACGAAGAAGAGGCTGAGGAGGGTGTTCCTTGCAGAGAGGAAGTTGACGGCTTCCGCGTTGATCGGATGCACGGCGAACAGAGCTGCTGCCAGCACGGCCGGCGCTGCCGTGCGAAAGAAGCGAAGACCCAGGAGGAAAAGAAGAAGGACGTTCAACAGGTGGATCAGCACATTAACGGCGTGGAAACCCGCCGGCCGCATGCCGAAGAGCTGGTAATCGAGAAGATAGGAAGCGCGGTTCAGGGGCCGGTAGTAGGGCTTCACCACGTCGGGCGAGAGCATCAGCGTCGCTGCTCCGGACAGGTCCCGCACCGCCGGATCGTTGACGATGATGAACTCATCGTCCCAGACGAATCCATTGACGAGGCTGTTGCCGTAGACCGCGAGAGTGAGCAGGGCAAGGAACAACAAGGCGGCGCGATTGCCCCGGATAGCGGACAGCGCTGCGATGCTCATGATGCCGGCCCAGGCGAGAAGGGAGTACGATGTCGTTGTTGCCTCATGCGTGACCATCTCCTTGCTGCATATTATATGATTCAACGCCGACGCGGAACAAACCTTTACAACTTGTCTACCACGGATATTCACCGATTTGCACGGAACTAATTATTGATTTTAAATCTTCATAATATATTAAGAATCTATGAGACTAATTCTTGTGTTCAGCCGATTCCCGTTCGGTAACATGTTGAGTTCGAGATACTGCCTGGCATCGACGATGAAGTATGATAGGAAGCTTATGTTGAACCTTATTTTCTTGAATGAAATCGGGCCGGATATTGGCCACTAAAACTGCAGACATCGATAGTGCAACGTTCTGCACAAAACTACCTCATAGACTGTCTCGATAAGTCTTTGGCCCATTTCATATAAATTTATTATCTCGTCCATGATATTCCGTGGCCTTTTCCGTGGTAAATGGTTGAAAAAACATTTACTACTTGCTTACCACGGATTTTCACTGAATTACACGGAACAATCATAAAACTCTTCTTATAAATTCAAAGGTATCTCCGCCAAAATTAAACAAAAGGCCTACTCTAAGTTTGGTTGTCTTAAGATAATTTATCAGTTGTGCTTCGTCCTGCCTGGATATTTTCTTTATCGCCTTATTTTCTAGAAGTATTTTATTTTCCACTAAGAGATCGGCACGAAACCTACGTTCAAAAATAGCATCCTTATAATGGACATCTAACTCCTGTTGCCTTTGATAGGCTATCTTCAGTGAATTGAGTTCATAACATAAAGCATCTTCATAAACCGATTCCAGATAACCTGGTCCAAGTTCTTTATGTACTTCCCGACCCGCCCCGATAATTTTATATGTCAGCTCTTCATATAATAAATTATTCATTATCTCGTCCGCAATATTCCGTGGCTTTCCCGTGGTAAATGATGGAAATAACCCTTACGCCTTGTTTACCGCTGATTTTCACAGAATTACACGGAACAATCAAAAGATTCTTCTTATAAATTCAAAGGGGTCTCCGTGATATTCCGTGGCCTTTTCCGTGGTAAATGCCTCAATTTAATTTTTATTCAACCCTGATAGTTGCCAAAATTTTCACCTTCCCTTACTACGGAGATCTCTTCTTCATGCGCATCGCCTCATCGAGGCTGCGGCGGGCCTGCGCGAAGTCCGGTTTCAGCCGCAGGGCCTCGGTAAAATGCTCGATGCTTTCATCGATGTGCCCCTGCCGTAAGAGCGCAACGCCCAAACCATAGTGCGCATCCGCATAGTCCGGCTTTATCCGCAGGGCTTCCTTAAATTGCACGATGCTTTCATCAAGTTTTCCCTGCGAGCCCAGGATGACGCCGATGATGTGGTGTATCCCTTCGTTTTCGGGATCACTGCGGAGTCCCGCATAATATTGATCAAGCGCCTCGTCATTCCTGCCTTGATTCATGAGAACAAATCCAAGCAAAAAGTGTGCTTCCGAGGAGTCGGGTTTCAGGCGCAGTGCCTTGTTCTGCGTAGACCGCGGCTTCATCCATTCTCCCCTGCCTGACCAGGACATTTCCCATGCCGATCAGCGCGCGGTCATATTCGGGCCAGATCCGCAGGGATTCGGAATATTGGGTTATCGCTTCGTCAAACCTGCCGTTCTTGGCAAGGGCAAGGCCCAGGGCTTCATGAGCGATGTAGTTGCCGGAAACCGACGATGCTGCATGGCTGAAAAGGGTGATGCTGTTCTTCCAGTAGCCGAGCTGGAGCCAGGTGACGCCGAACACGCAATGAGCAGGATGATGGCGACGGCCGACACGGCAGCGCGCCGGACCCGGTCGTTCCCTGCCGCGATCCGCATTCCCCATGCCAGCATGATGAAAATTCCGATGAGCGGCAGGTAGGTGTAGCGGTCCGCCATTGACTGGCTCCCGACCTGTACCAGGCCGATGACCGGCACGAGCGTCACGAGATACCACAGCCAGCCGACCAGAAAATACGGGTGCCGCTTAGCCGAGCGTATCACCAGGAACGATACCCCCCCGAGGAACGCGCCGGCGAACAGTCCCTGCGCTATCGTCAGCGTGATCGGCAGCGGATAAAGTACGGCGAGGTCAACCGGCCAGACCATCTTGGCCAGGTAAAGAACGTAAGCCCACAGCGCGTTGATAAATCGGAAGGTAATTGGCACCACCTTGATGGAAGACATCGCCCCGCCTTTGTGTTGCGCATAGATGGTAACGATGCTGGAGGCAGCGGTGAGAGCGAAGAAGGGGGCCTTCTCCCACAGTAAACTCCAGGGGAAGCGTTTTTGAGCCGCCGAAGCGGGTTCTTTCCGCGTCAGCAGGCCGGCCTGCCCGAACTGGAGACGCCCGAGGGGCCAATAATCCAGCAGCAGGAGAACGATCGGCAATGTCACCAGCATAGGCTTTGCCATGAGGCCAAGAGCGAAGGAGCAGAGGGTCAATAGGTATCTCGTGGGTCCCGGACGTTTGACATACCAGGCATACAGCAGCAAGGTAACCATCCAGAAAAAAGCGCTCAGAACGTCCTTGCGCTCCGCCACCCATGCGACAGATTCCACGTGGAGGGGATGGAGCGCGAACAGGGCGGCGACAAATACGCTTTGCCAGTATGCACCGGTCATCCTTAACAGAAGCAGGAACAGCAGGACTGTGTTGATCGAATGGAACAGCACATTTACGAGATGGTGAGGGCCTGGATCGAGTCCGAACAACTGGACATCCAGCATATGCGACAACCATGTCAACGGGTGCCAGTTGGACGCGTAGGTGGAGGTGAACGCCCAGATGAATCCGTCCGCGGTCAAGCCTGGTCTTACATGGGGATTTTCGAAGATGTACTTCCCGTCATCGAAGTTCACGAACTGGTAACCGCCAACCTGCCAGTAAACCGCGAAGGTAACGACGATCATGAGCAGGCTCATCAGTGTCTTGTTCTGCATGGCTTGTGTTAAGGATGGTCGCATAGTTAGATCCGGATACCTTTCCGATGCTTACATCTTCCGCTAGAATTAGACTGTCTCTTCAGTATTATTTCGCAATTACTCCAGTCCTCTGAAAAAAGCATGAATAAAGACTTTGCCACAAAAAGCACATAAGTCACAAAATGAGCTTCATAATTTCAATGGTTTGAAAACCAAAAATACACAACAGTATAATATCTCTTTTTTCATGTTTGAGTCCTTCGTGTTTATGTGGCCACCACCACGAAGGAGAGGTAAGAAATTGGTCAAGGATGTATCTACACTTGATCTGAGTTATATTTCGACACCTTATTTTTGAGGTCATCGGTCAGATAAAGCGCCAGCCGCCTTCGATAGTTCCATTGCCCTCTGTTCCGGCGGACACTGATTCATCGGTTTGCCCCAAATTCATCAGAGCTATCGCATAGTTATGGTAGACATTGCTATAAAATCGGGCCAATATGACTTCATTGGGGTTGATCGCAGGACGGGTCTCGCCCATTTCACGGACTTCAGCAGGCTCGAATCGCAGTGAGTCTTTAATGATATCTTTTACGCTCTGCCAATCATTATTGTTTACTGCTTGCTCCATTTTCGGGGTGTAAAATACATCATAGGTGGCCATGTAGTCTTGGGCACGGATCAAAGGGACATCTTCTGTCAGAGGTCTCCCCATCCAGAAGACCAATAGTCCAACCGCGAGTACGGCAAATGCAAGTCTTTGGAAATCCCGGGTCTGTACCCATGACGAGATGCGTAACAATGCGAGTGCTGCAAAAGGAATAAGGAGAGCAATTAGAGCCACTCTGTATCGGGATAGAACATGGAAAGCCAGCAGCATCGGCACATTGCAAATAGTCATAATAAGGATAGGCCATATTTTTTTTCGACTAGGGAACGCCAATATTAAACCGAGGACTGATAACGGTCCTAATACATAAAATGTCAGCAGGGGACGAAGGATCGAAGCATACTTGCCATATAAATAGTAATTAGTATTGTCCGGTATTTCATACCAGTGAAAAATCAAGCTAAACTTGCGCCATAGCAGTGCAAAATAACTTAGAAGTCCTGAATGAGTGCGAATTGTCTCCACGATCGCAGGCAGAATATGACCATCGCTCATTCCCATTATGGCTGACATATATCGACTGATTATGAAACCTCTTTCGGGTGAGGCGTCCACTGTATTGTCGAGAACAAAAGTACTAGTACCTACGGCGGAAATGGATAAAGGTGACGCCCCAACAATGATGTTGCGAACTAAAGCTGGAGAGAGTGCGACGACCACACCGACCAGCAACCCTGTTGCCATACGAAAGAATAATTTGGGATTTTTGAAGTATCGGAGGATCAATACAGCCAACAATCCAAACCAGTAAAGTGCGAATGTTGACTTGAGGAGTATTGCTGCTCCACATGTAGTGCCAACCAAGAACCAGCGAAATACAGTCTCTCGTTCCAGGGTCCGGTCAGTTAGCTCTACCAAGACCAGTGTCATAAATATGATCATCGTCGAACGATCCAGTATCATCTCATAATAGAGCATAGGGCCACAGAGTACGGCAAGCGTAACCGCCAAGATTGCCACTAGATCACCAAAATGGCGTCGGGTGATACTGAATATCAAGGCAATATTCAGAATCCCCAAGATCATCTGCCAACAAAAAACCCAACGGACATCTGATCCGAACAGCTTATATGTGATTGCAATCAGGTAAGGATACAGAGGTTCTTGATGAAACGTTTTCTCACCATACCAGTGATTCCACAATAAACGGGAGGGGTCAACTACCGAGGAACCCGGATCGTCAGAGACATACTTCTGAATTGCATCAGGGTTTGTCCGAAAATATTCCGCTGCAATCTCACGATGCCAATTATTATAGGGATGAACGGCCTGATCTGTAAGCCAGTCCCCCCCGGATATTTTTTTAGCCCAGTGGTCAAAAAAGTTCATGTCTGTCTCTTCCCAGAGATGTTGTGAAATTAAAGGACCGGCGTTAATTTCGGCGAAATAAATGATTCGCATAAGTCCAGCTAGAACAAGCAGTAACATCAGCACCAGCTGAAGATTTGTCTTTTTCTTGTGATTAAATATCGATATGCTGAATTGGTGCATTTATACACTCCAATAGATCAATAAAGTTACCAATTTATTCATTGCAGCTTAATGTCAAGGATAGTAATTATTTATCATTCATCTACCTTTTCGAGAATTGCCACAAAATGCCATTCAGGCCGCAAAATATTTTTAATTATGGGAAGATGACCATAAATCTGAAAGCCAATATCAAATCTATTTATTTTTAAATTAAGTTCGTCGCAAATAGTTTTGAATCTATTAATTGTAAAGTATTTCATGGGTAGAGGCACGCCATATCCCCAATTACCTATAATATCCATAAGCTTTAACACCATTCTTGAATAAAGTGAATACTCTAAACTATCCTTTATGATGATATTTCCCCCTACTCTACGGGCCTCTTTTAATAAATAATTAATATTTTCATTTGCATGATGTAGAACGTCACAAAAAAGAACTATATCGATAGAATTATCAGCAAATGGCAAGTCTTTTCCATTAAATTTTTTGTAACAGCTCCATTTTTCGCTATCCCTAAGATTCTTTGGCAGATCATAAATATCTAAACAGTTCCAATTTGTTTCAGGAACATTATTGGCTATTATCTCCATGATACCAAGGTCTCCACAACCAACATCTATGCACTTAACGCTGGTTCTATTCCCAACAATATCACTAAAATATTTTACAAGTATTTTGGCAAGAATATCTTTTCTCCGGCCATGGGATAATTTCTGATGAAACGCATTGATAATTTTGTGAATAAATTTTATTTCAGCTGTATGTTTAGCAATAGGAGAACTCATATGGCCCTTATTAATTATAAATAAATTCGCACTTAATCTAGTTTATCAGTGACATTTTTGCCAATGGGACTACTTGTTTTAATGAAAAGCATGGATAGCAGAAAACCGTTGAAAATGGCTTGAGCGGATATTGTTATGAGCGTAAGTGCTGGAATAATGCGTCTCATAGTCACTCTGTAGTCCAGGTCAGGGAAACCGGCAGAATACCAATCCCAGAATGTAAATCCGAAGATAGTTAGACCAGCAAACCCTAGAGCTAAAGCAATAACTAATAGTTTTTCAAGTGAGAACTTTCGCAATCGCCCTATATATGGTGAAGTCGTTGGCAAAATACCTGCAAGATGCGCGTAGAGATTAGCAAACAGACCCGTAAAAATCGTCTGAATGCCCAAGACTGCCATAAAAGCTGTGGTGAGGAGTGAGTGTACATCAAGGTTGGCAGCACCAATTCTGACTGTACCGCGAAGAAGCATTATTGCGAGGATTGATGCGATCAATACAAGAGCAAAGCCCGGATAGATAAATAACCACGTTGGGGCATGCAAAAGCATGAAACGAAGATGACGCCAGCCATCACGCCAACGCCGAAGGTGAGGCGGCCGCTCACGACCATCCTTGTACAGGTTAATTGGAACTTCAGTCATCCTAAGACCGTTGAGTTTAGCCTTGATGACCATTTCAGATGCCCATTCCATTCCTGTAGTTACTAAGCCAATTCCGAGTACTTTATCACGTCTAAAACCGCGCATCCCACAATGGAAATCACTTGTATTAATACTGAAAAAAATTTTGCCAATTAATGTGAGTACTGGATTCCCGATGAATCGGTTCAGCTTCGGCATAGATCCAGGCATTATAGTGCCTTTGATGCGCGTCCCCATACAGACATCATAGCCCTCTTCAAGCTTTTGAAGCATCGGATACGCCTCATCAAAATGGTAGCTATCGTCGCTGTCCCCCATAATGATATATTCGCCTTCAGCATGCTCAATCCCATACTGCAAAGCGGCGCCATAACCACGTGTCGAGCAATGAATGACTCGAGCCCCAACTTTTTCAGCAATCTCTTGGCTTCCGTCAGTCGAGCCATTGTCGGAAATTAAAATTTCTCCATCAAGTTTATGCTTTTCGATAAGTTCTTTAGCTCTCCGAATACAAGCAGGTAAGGTCAGAGCTTCGTTTAGGCATGGCATGAGAATTGTTATCTTCACTGTTTTCCGCCTTTATTCAATCTAAGCTCTAAATATGATGTTGGCAATCTCACCTGTGTATGACAAGTTGCAGCATCAGAATTGCGGGTATTTGTACCTTCTTCAAAGATACAACTCTAGCAAATACATTTCAATTGCTCTGTTTACCTTTTCGTCTTTTCGTAGTCGCTGCTGATCGTTTTCTCCGCCACTCAAAAACCAACAGAGCAGTAAGTGCAAGAGCGCCTGTCAGGCTGACGAGCCATCCGATCCGCACCTCCGGCGGGTCGTACTTCATCTCGAGGACATGCCGGCCCGCAGGCCATGGCACCGCGCGAACGAGGAAATCGGCGCGCCATATTGGCACTTCATTGCCGTCTATCGTTGCCCTCCAGCCGGGCCAAAAAGAGTCGTTCACAACAAGAATGCCGTCGCTCGGAGAAGCGGCGTCGATCCGCAGCCGGTTGCTTTCGCGCTCAATTTCAAGCACCTGCCCTGCCCCCAGCGTCTTTGGTTGCGGCGCCCCCTCGAGAACTACTGTTGTTTCTTCCCGTGCCAGAGTTTTGACCAGGGTGTCGAGCGCGTCCTTCTCATTGGATGCGATTGCGACCTTTTCCGCGAATATTGCCCACGGACGGTGGGGCACCTTCCATCCGGTAAAGCCCCATTCACGGTTGTCCAATACCTTGACACCGTCCTGACTCGCTGCCTTGGCAACCTGCGCCTCGTCAGGAAAGTAGGGGTCCTTGATGATCATGTGCGTAACTGCATACAGCCGGAAAGCGATAGGGGAATCAAAGCCGAATTGATCGTTAAACGTCCGTATGAGCATATCAAGACGCCGGGGCCGTAACCCTGTGTAGGTGTTGAATTGATCGATGCGTGATGGAACGTTATAGGCGGGCGCTCCAAGATGCGACTGAGCGCCGATCTGGCCGTCGAATTGATCGACTCCCTCGGGGTAAAGATAATTTTTTTCGATCGGCGTCAGTATTCTTGGAAGTTCTCGGGAATCTGCAATTTGTGACAAGGGATGATCATCACGGACAGCGCGATCCCCGGAGTGCAGCGCGAACGGGGCGGCAAATGATGATTGCAAAAAAACCAGTCCGGCAACTGCCGCGGGAAAATAAATGCGGAATTGAGGACGGCGGCGGGCGACTATGAGAAGGAGCACGAGCGCCAAAAGTGTCAGGCCTGCATGCATGAGACCGATCGTCAGATTATGACGCGCAACAGGGGCCGCTCCACGTGCAACCGCATCCGTGAACAAGGTGTCGAAACCCTGCCAATTCCCGAGGAACAGAGCCGATGCGAGGGCTGCCAAACCGGCGCCTCCCGCAAGGACTGCCCAAAACTTCGCTGGCCGCTCTGATAATCGTTCAGAGCCGAACGCGGCAAGGACCGATAGACACAGCGTCAGGGGACCCACCATCTTTTCGGAGTAACGGAACTTTCCCCAGACCGGGATCAGGTGAGTAAGCTGCTCAGCGCCCGCGTTTGTTCCGAGTGCGAGCCACAGGAGAATCAGTGATGAGATGCCCAGTATGCGGGTCGAGCGGGAACGCGAGACCCCGCCTGCTGCCAGTACAAGGACACCTGCCCCTACAAAGACGCTCGGAACAAAAGGCAGTTCGAAGCCGGTCTGTATTTGTCCCCCGAGCCACATGAAAACAGGCCATTTTTCCAATCCTGCCGCGGCACTGCCAAAGAAGCCCGGAACGATAAACTCTATGATCCGCCACGGTGAAAGGGCCCATTGCACGCGGTCAAGGCTGTCCAGCCCTGTTGCACGGGATACTTCGCGGAAATACACCATCGTCGGTATCAACTGGATCCCCGCGAGCGCAGTGCCGATGGCGACCCCGATCAAAGCGTTTTTGAAGCCCCCGCATCCCGCCCGCTTCGATAGCCAATGCAGTTCCCAGGAGCATGGCCATGAGCGTCCACTCGGGGTCGCCGGCAAAATGGAGCGCTGCAACAGCAGCCGCGGCCGCAACGATCCCAAAGCGCCGCCCGTCACCCGCCATTCGCAGCCCAATGAGGGCCCATCGGGGCAATGGCAGCCGCGCCCAGGTACTGGATGATCGAGCCCATCCCCAGGACGTATCCCGAGAGCCCATAGCCAAGGCCCGCGACGGCTGCGGACCCCCACGAAGCGCCGAGGACACGCGCCAGCATCGCGCTGCCGATGGCCGCAAGCATGATATAGATGAGGATAAAGACATCCATTCCCGCGTTCGGGAACAGGAATGCGCCGATCAACGATATGGGGTGAAGGACCCCGTGCATCATTTGCGCGAAGAGCGGGATGCCGAGGGCTTCGTGGGGGTTCCAGAGAGGAAGCTGGAAATTCCGCAATGCCTCGACAACGAGAGTACGTACAGGCTGGAACAGCTTCGAGGTGTCCCGCCAAACCAGGGTATGGCCTGATATGAGCACCAGGAGCGCCGGAAGGATCGCTCCAACGGCTATCGCAGACATCCACAGGATTGAAAGCTTGTTTTTGTTTATTGTCATCGAGAGGTTGCGATCCAGTCGTGGCCTTTTGTTGTCATTTTACTTTATTCTTAACTGCTCAGGTCAAACCCCGTTAGCCGCAGAGAACGCAAAGAACTCAAAAATACTTGGATCTTGCATTTATTTGATGAATTTATCTCTGTGTTCCCTGCGTTCTTTGTGGTTAATACATTTTCCACAATATTCTCCTGAGTGCTTACCTTTATTCATTGCGAGATGTCAGCATACCATGGCGAGGTTGTCGCTATCAATAATAATATGAGAGATGCTTGATGTGGCAGTACGACTGAGAACCTTGTCCATAGAAACGCCGGGCAAACTATTGGCAGATCCAGACGAACAGACACCGCCATAGGCTGCAGCGTAATCAGACGGAAAAAAGTTCCCCTTTGCGCGGACGCGTCACTTCCATGAGCAGAACAGTCTCAATCGGCCTTATCCTGCAACTTTAACGGCTCCTGAACACGCTTGTCGATTATCTGCTTGATCCTTTGCAGGGTCGGCTTTTGCGGAGGGAAGGCCTTGCCTTTGGTGAGGGCCGTCCGGGCCTCCTCGCGATAGGCGGCTTCAATGTCCGACGTCACACCATCTGCGAACCGGCGAATCTGCTGATCAAGACCGGGGCCAGAGAGATACCGTTGGCCGTAGATCTCCTTCGCATTATTATCCACAAAGACCACGGACACCCTCTCGCTACTGATCGGCGCCAGCATAACGGATATCTCTACCTGGACCTGTCCACCCCGTTCATTGAAAAGAACGAATTGCATTTTTTCGAACAACTCCGATTTCGGCGCAGACTGCGCCAGATATTCGTTCTTTAAAAACCGCCCTGGCGCGAACCAGGGATATTTAGTCTCGAGATCGGCCATTTCTTTCCTGAATTCCGGCGTTTCATACCTGCCCGCCAGGAACAGTGCATGCGCCGGGTCCACGCTCCCGGCAGCGGTCGTGTTCGCGGCCCATTTCTTTATCTGCCCCGCCCGGGCCGCCTCGCCTCTCGACGGCACCAGATAGGGCAGGATGCTCTCCCGGTTTTGCAGGATGGCAGTGAGATTCTTTCCCATGACCGTTGAGTCGCGGATTGAATAGGGAGCGGAGAACTCAAGATAGAGGTTATCATCGGTATTGACGATCGCTCCCCGGCTGAACTCTTTCATCCCCCTGGTTCCCATCACAAAATAGCTCAGAAAATCCGTGGCCGATCCCATCATGACCCGGCGCAGGTCTTCGGCGATCGCAGGCTCGGCGATACGCCTGGCCAAATCAGTTTCATCGATGACGATCGGGGCGTTGCTCCCGACGATCTCCGCGTCATTGTGGGTCAGCCAGAGCATGGTAAACGGGAAATTCTCCTGAAACGTCTTGACCACGGACTTGACGTTTTCCGGTGTCAGCTCATAGATCGGCAGCCACTGGCACACCATGCCCCCCGGCTGGAGATGATCGGAGGCCAGCTTGAAATACTCGGTGCTATAGAGATAGCCGGCCCCGCGGAACCAGGGATGGATGGGGTCCGCGGTAATTACATCGAATTTTTCCCTGGTCGTCATCAGAAAGTTACGGCCGTCGTTGAATACGATCCTCAGCTTTGGATTATCAAGGACGCGATGATTGTATGCTTCGAAGGTCCTGGCAACGCCGATGACCTTTGGCTCGATCTCCGCGAGTGTGATCTGCTCGACGCCCGGGTGGACCGATGTCGCGCCAAGGGTCATCCCGCTTCCCGTCCCGACCACCAGCACCCGTTTTGGGTCCTTGTTCAGCAGCATCGGCAGATGGCCGAGGGTGAACTGGCACTGCAGGTCAGGAAGATGCGAAGATGCTTCCACCCTCCCGTTTGTGATGAACGACTGATCTCCGCCCTTTATCCTGATCGAGCTTACAATTGCTTCAACACCCTCGGCATAGTACAGGATGTCGGTATTTGAAATGGCCTCCCGGATCATCTCGCGAGTTCGAAAATCTTCGGGATGGTTGCTCCGGTATATCGCAAAATAGCTCACGTCCCACATCCTCAGGGCCTGGTGATTGAACGCGAGGAACAGGAGAGCGGCCGTGGTAAGGGCTGAAACCCCAATGGTCGCGAGCTTAACGTTCATTGCGCTGCAAATGACGAACAGCCCGAAGCCGACGTTGATGACGATGAACATCTGAAGTGAGCGCTCGATCCCGAAGAGATAGATCATTGCGAAGCCGCTCACGGCTGCACCGAGGATCGCGCCGACCGTGTTATAGGCAAGCACTTCACCGACCGCGCTCCCGACCAGTTTTTTATGTTCGGCATGCACTCTTCCCGCCAGCGGGAAGGCAAGCCCCATGAAAAAAGCGGGCACGAACATATATGAAAACGCAAGAACGAAATCGGCCCATAATTTGGCGCTGAAGAATCCCGGGCTGATCTTGAGGAAAAAATTCTGAAGACCCGCAATGTTCGCGGGAAGATCGCGGATATACACGGTCACCAGAAGCGCGGTGCCGCCGATGATCACCTGGACGATACCGAACCAGAATATGGCCCTGCCCGGTCCCTTGTCCCTAATTTTGAAAATCTTTGGAAACAACCCGTACGCTTCGCTGCCCAGGGCGATGCCGGCAAGGAACGCGACGAGCATGATGGTGAAACCGTAGACGCTCGCCCCGACAACAATGGTGAGAATCCGGGACCAGAGGACTTCGTAGCCGAGTGCGCAGAATCCGCTGACCCCGATCCCCCAGAGAACCAGTTTATAGGGTATAAGGAGTCCTGTTTTTTTCTGAAACGAAGACTCCTGCCTGGGAGATGCCGGCATTGCAGGAGAACCGGAAACCTCTGGAGGAAGTACTCCCGCCGCCTTGTCCTGTAGGAGAATGCTGATAAGGCCGATACTGGCGTTGGTAACGATCGCGATGGAGAGGGTCGTGCTTATTGAATACAACCTCAGAAGGAAAAAACCGGCTGCCGTCGCGCCCAGGACTGCCCCGAGCGTGTTGAATCCATAGAGAAACGACAGGTGATTTCTCAGGCTTTGCGCGTGATGGGACAAAAACCGCGAAAGCACGGGCAACGTGCCGCCCATCAGAGTTGTCGGAACGATCAGTGCCAGTATGGAAAAGAGGATACGGATGATAGAGAGATACAGGGGGGAGTCGTCTCGACCCCGGGCAAGCGGGATGTAAATGGAAGGATAGATGTTCATCAACCCGACAAAGAGGATGGCTGAGAGCGCTATGCCGAGTTCCAGCATTCCATAGAGACGTAACGGTTTCTTGACGTTGTCTACATACCTCCCGATCGCATATCCGCCTATCGCCAGACCTGCCATGAAGATAGAAAGGACCGTCGTTACCGCCAGATGGGACCCGCCGAATATGAGGGTCAATGACCGGACCCAGACCACCTGGTAGATCAGCGCGGCGGCGCCGGATAAAAAAAACATCACGTAAATAACTGCCACTACGAGTAGACGCATGCTATTCATCTTCCGCGCTTTGTTCTCACTACGTTGAACTCTGGAATGCTGCATTTATTTTTTTAGAAAAAAATTCACTCCTGCGCAGGATCATCGCCGGCATGAGCGGAGCTTCTCAATCGGCCTTATCCTGCAACGTCATCGGTTCCTGAACGTGCTTGTCGATTATCTGCTTGATCCGTTGCAATGCCGGCTCCTGGGAAGGGAATGTCCTTCCTTCGGCGAGGGCCGTCCGGGCCTCCTGACGATAGGCGGCTTCAATGTCCGACATCACGCCATCCGTGAAACGGTGAATCTTCGCATCAAGGCCAGGGGCATCGAGATACCGCTGGCCGTAGATCTTCCTCGCGGCATTGTCCACAAACATTACGGCGGCCCTTTCATCGCTTATGCGCACGATCACGGCGGACAGTTCGACGACAACGTTTTTCCCGCCGGCATCGAGGAGGGTAAGCGGGATCTTTTTAAGCAGCGCCGGTATATGCGTCAGGGCATCGAGATGCTTTTCCTTGAGATATCTTCCGGGTGCAAACGCCGGATACTTCTTGTCCAATTCCGCTATTACGCTCTGGAACTCGGGTTCGTTGTCGCGTCCGCCGAGGAACAGGCTCCTCGCGCGGTCCGCTAGCGCGGCGGCCTGTCCGTATGCCCTCCACCTGTTGATCTGTTCTTCGCGGGGTTTGCCCTCCGGCGCCGGAACCAGATAGGGAAGGATGCTTTCCCGGTATCCGGCGATGGCCCGGGCGTTGCTTACCCATCGTATTGATGCCGACGGCTGCCGGGGTGGAGAACTCGAGATATAAATTATCGTCGGTATTGATCACGCCGCCGGTTCCGAAAGCGGTCATAGCCTCCGTCCCCATGACAAAATAACTGAGAAAGTCCGTTGCGGAACCCATCGAGACCCGGCTGAGATTATCATGGATGGCTGGATTGGAAATACGTTGCTGCAGCTCCTGTTCATCGATGAGGATCGGAGAGTTGCTTCCGATGATCTCCGCGTCATGTTCGGTCAGCCAGGCCATCGTATATTTGAAATGGAGGGAAAACGTTCTTGCAACGGATCTCAGGTCTTTTATGTTCAGCTCATAGATCGGCAGCCACTGGCACATGATCCCGCCGGGCAGGAGATGTTCCGACGCTATTTTAAAATACTCCTCGGTGTAAAGATATCCCGACCCCTGGGTCCAGGGATGGATCGGGTCCGCCGTGATCACGTCGAACTTTTCCTTCGTGGTCATCAGGAAGTTCCGGCCGTCATTGAATACGATCCTGAGTTTCGGGTTGTCGAGCACATAGTTGTTGTATTTTCCAAAGGTCCGCGCGGCGCCCACAACGCTCGGCTCTATTTCCGCAAGAGTCAGTTCCTTAAGGCCCGGATGGACCGAAACAGCCCCCAAGGTCATTCCGGTCCCGAGACCGACCACCAGCGCTTTTTTGGGGTCCTTATTGAGCAGCATGGGAAGGTGACCGAGGGTCTGCTGGCATTGCTGGTCGCCCAGTGACGCCGACGCAACGACCTTTCCGTTCACCAGCACCGCCTGGTTGCCGCCCTTGATCTTGATAACGCTGATGGTCTCGTTCACGCCTTCATGGTAATAGAGAACATCGGTGTTCTCAATGGCGTCCTTTTTCTTTTCGGGCGTGTCAAAGGCATCCGGCTGATTGTTCCTGAGTATGGCGAAGTATTTTGCGTCCCACATCCTGAAGGCGTTCTGATCGAGGGCAAGATACAGGACCGACGCCAGCATAAGGGCGCCGGCAGTCGCGCTCACGGCCGGTCTGTCAAGAAGACTCAACATGATGAGGGACCCGAGCCCCATGTTGATGATGGTCAGCAATTGGAGGGACCGTTCTATGCCGAACACGTAGATCAGGACAAAGCCGCTGACAGCCGAGCCGAGGATCGCGCCGACGGTATTAAAGGTGAGGACACTTCCGACCGCGCGGCCGATGTCCCTTCTGAAGACTGCCGTCACGTCGCCGGCCAGGGGAAAGGCAAGGCCCATGAAGAAGGAAGGGACGAGCATGTAGGAGAATGCAAGCGTCATATTTGCCCACTGCCGGGCATCAAAGGCGTTCAGCCCCGTATGGGCAAAGTATTTTAACAGAAAGAGAGAGTGAACGGGCAGCTCGCGGATGGAGATCGTGACCGCCAGGGCAGCGGCGCCGATCATGAACTGCACCGCTCCGAATCCAAGGATCCGGTTCCGCATTCTGTTGGCCGCCGGGAGGAGCACGTTGAAGATGGGGCCGAAGGCATTGCTGCCCAGCGCTATTCCGGTCAGGAAGGCGATGAGCATGATGGTAAAGCCGTAAACGCTCGTCCCGATCGTCAGGGTCAGGATCCTGGTCCAGAGGACCTCATACCCGAGGGCGCAGAATCCGCTGACGCCGATGCCGAAGAGGACCAGCTTCGCGGAACGGCGATATGCCGGCGCATCGCTGTCGGACTGCGGGCTTCGCGCGGGTACGGCAGGCTCCCTTCCGGAACTCCCCGTCTTCCGCATTGCTCCGGCCGGGGCCTCCTCCGTTCGCTCAGGAAGTAAGACACCGGCAAGTCCGATCAGAAGGTTGATCACTATGGCCGTTAAGAGTGCGGCGCTGACCGAAAAATACCGCAGGAGGAAAAAACCCGCTGCAGCCGACCCCGCAACGGCCCCCAGGGTATTGAGGCCATAGAGAAGGGAAAGCCGCGTCCCGATCGTTGATGAATGTCGTGACGCGAATCGTGTCAGGACAGGAAGAGTCCCTCCCATGAGGGTCGTGGGTACGATCAGGGCGAGGACCGCGAACAGAATGCGTATCACGAAAAGATACAGCCGGTGATCATCCATTCCCTGCGCAAGGAAGATGTACGCGGCAGGATAGATCTTCATCAAGGCGATGAACGCCAGGGCGGAAAGGGCGATGCCGAGCTCGAGGTAGCCGTACAGCCTCAGCGGTCTTTGCACTGCGTCGACGCGCCTGCCGATAAGGTAGCTGCCGAGTGCCAGCCCCCCCATGAAAACCGACAGGACGGCGGTGACCGCCAGATGGGTGCCGCCGAAGACAAGGCTCAACGAACGAACCCAGACGACCTCATATATCAGCGCCGCCGCGCCGGACAGAAAAAACATGAGGTAAATAACGCCTGATAAAAGAATACGCATGAGTGACCCTCTCCTTGTTTTCTCGCCTGTCATGTGGACGCCAGTGAGCTGTTATCACGTTGCAGCCCGGTGATTATACCACTGCATAATGAGGAACTCAATCACGTTTGGCCGGATTTTTTGAACGCATGACTGCCCGATAGCGACAGTGTATTTTCAGCCTATAAACGGCGGCTAGCCAACCCCTCACTCGTTTATGGCCGCGTTTTCGTAGCCTGCTGTTGGCCATATCGTGGCCACAGGTAAGAGCAGGATGCGGTATCACTCGTAAACGCTGGTCGCAGGCAGAAAGCAGATGATCCTAAAAATCCATTTAACCGCAGAGAACGCAGAGAAAAAACAGGAAGCTTTTGTTAGAATCTGATTCACCGTATCGTTGAAACACTTGCGTTCCCCTGTACTTGCTTTGTTTTGGCGTACTGTGCGGAAGTGCTAGGTGGCTGCTTTTCTTTCTCCTGTAAAACCCCTCACCATTTTGGTGATGCGATTTTATTACTCAACCGTTTGATTTTTCTTTGTGTCTTTGTGATCTCTGCGGCTAAATGATCTTTTTAGGTCCAGCTCTTGTCCGTTCACCTCCGGGGCCGGGCCTCGAAACTTTCATAAAAAAAGGCCGGACCATGAGGTCCGGCCTGCTCGGTCTTACAAGGCTGATAGAGGCATCAAGGGACAATATCCAGATCGAACGTTGCGCTGATCGTGTGGTTCGCCTGGACGTTGACGAACGTGTAGGAAGTCGTCGCGCCGATCGAGACCCCGTCCACCTGCACGTCAAGAACGTGATACCCTGCATCCGGGGTGATGGTGAACAGTTTGCCGGTTCCGCCGAGCACGGTGCTGATGCCCGCCGGCGAGATGCTGCCGTGCTGACCGCTAACCATATCATCCGGGGCCGTGATGGTGTACGTCGTGTTCTCCGCAAATGTCGCCGAGATGGTGTGTGCGGCCGTTACATTCGTGAACGTGTAGCTTGTGATGGCACCCTGAGACAGGCCGTCAACAAGGACATCCGCAACATGGTATCCCGCCATCGCCGGAGCGATGGTGAAGGTCTGGCTTCCGCCGTATGACACGGAGACGCTGCCGGAGGGCGATATGCTTCCATAAGAGCCCGCGCTCGCTGTTATCGCATTGGTGATGACCTGGAAATACGCCTTGATCGTGTGGTTTGCAGTGATGTTCGTGAAAGTGTAGCTCGTTACCGCGCCCAGATCGATAGTGGTGTCGACCACGACGCGCGAGATCATATACCCCGTCGCCGGCGCGATGGTGTAGGTCTGGGTTCCGCCCTTGGCCACAATGACATCACCCGCGGGCGTGATGCTGCCGCCGGCGTAGGCTATCGATGAAAGGGTATAGTTATCCAGCTCGAAGGTCACGCTGATCGTGTGGTCCGCGGTTACGTTGATGAAATTGTAGATGCCCTGTGCTCCCACGAAGGTTCCGTCAACAAGCACGGATTGCACACGGTATCCGGCTGCCGGCGTCATGGTGAACTTCTGGGTCGCGCCGTTTGGCACGGAGACGCTGCCGGACGGCGATATGCTGCCGTTCGGGCCCGCGCTTGCCGTGATGATGGATGGCGGGTTCTGCGCAAAGGTTGCCGCGATGGTGTGTGCGGCCGTTACATTCGTAAAGGTGTAGCTCGTGACGGCGCCGACCGACGCCCCGTCAACAAGGACGTCCGCTACATGGTATCCGGTTGCCGGCGTAATGGTGAATATCTGGTCGGATCCAAGCGGCACGGAAACGTTGCCGGAAAGCGCTATGCTTCCATTGGCACCCGCGCTCGCCGTTATCGTGTAGGTAAACACCGTGAAGGTGGCGTCGATCGTGTGGTCTGCGGCCACGTTCGAAAACGTGAAGCTGGTGACCGCGCCCTTGGACGCGCCGTCAACCACCACGTTCAGCACCTGATACCCGGCATCCGGCAGGATCGTGTAAGCCTGGCTGAATCCGGGACTCACTATGGTCGGACCATCCGGCGAGATGCTTCCATGAACGCCCGCTGTGGATGTGATGGTATAGACGTTCAGCGTAAAGGTCGCACTGATCGTGTGGTTCGCCTGGACATTGGTGAACGTGTACGTCGTCCTCGCGCCCACCGATGCGCCGTCTATGAGCACGTCGCGCACCCGGTAGCTTGAATCAGACGGGGTGATGGTGTAACTCTGACCGGCGCCGCCGAACACCGTGCTGATACCCGACGGCGATATGGATCCGTTCGACCCGGCAGTGGCCGTGATCTGGTATGGCGGATTCGATGCAAATGAGGCATCGATGGTGTGTACCGCCGTGACATTCGTGAAGGTGTAGCTCGTGACCGCGCCCTGAGACACGCCGTCAACGAGGACGTCCGCTACATGGTATCCCGCCACCGGCGTGATGGAGAACGTCTTGCTGCCGCCGTATGCCACGGAGGCGCTGGCCGTTATGCTTCCATTGGGGCCGGCGCTCGCTGTTATCGGGTACATGATGGCTATAAAATACGCTTTGATAGTGTGGTCCGCGGTCACGTTCGCTACGGTGTAGCTCGTGACCGCGCCCTTGGACGCGCCGTCGACGACTATATACCTCACCTCATACCCGGTATTCGGGGTGAGCGTAAAGGTCTGGCTGTCGCCCCTGTTCACGACAATATCACCCGAAGGCGAGATGCTGCCGCCGAGATATGCCGAGGCTGTAAGAGTGAAGACGTCCGGCGTGAAGGTGACGCTGATCGTATGGTCTCCCATGACGTTGGTGAACCGGTAGAGCGCGGATGGACCGCTGGCAATGCCGTCAATGATCACGGAGAGCACGCGGTATCCTGCCGCGGGCGTGAAGGTGAAGGTCTGGCTCCCGTTGCTCGGAACAGAGACCGCGCCTGAGGGCGATATGGTGCCGTTCGAGCCCGCGCTTGCCGTGATGACCGGTGAGGGAGGAGTCCGGACAATGGACAGCGGGCCGGCTGCGTACGCATTGACAACGGTTGTCCCGTCATCGATCCTGGCGTACACGTAATATTGTCCTGCAGCAAGCGAAGTGATGTCCCAGGTATAGCTGCTGACGGGATCGGACAGGTGCATGCCCGTCGCGATCTGGGTGCCGCTGAAACCGCTGCCGGTCGTGTCGTAGAAGAGCGTGATCAGAGGATCGCTGTCCGGATCGGACGCTGTCCAGGTAATGGTGTAACTCATTTCATTCGTGGAATCCGCCGGGCCCGGCTTGATCAGGGTGATGCTGGGAGGATCATTGATCCCCTTGTCGTTCACGAAGAACGAGCCTGCCGTCATCCAGCCGCTGGCCAGACCGTGCTCGTCCCGTGCCTGTGCCCTCCACCAATACCGGGTGTTGTCCGAAAGCGCCGGTGCTACCGTCCAGCTGTTTCCGGCGCCGGTGATGGATGTTACTCTCGAGGTAAGGCCGCTGTCGGAATAGACCTCATACTCATAGGTGATGCTGTCCTTGTCCGGATCAACGGAGGCATTGACCTGGAGTGTGGGGGCCAGGACCGTCACCCAGCTGAGATCGGCAGGGCCATGGAGCGTAGGCACGCTCGGGGCCTCATTGACCGTGTTTACAAAGAAGTTCGCGGTGACCCAGGGGCCGTCCGCAAGGCCGTCATTCGCCTTCGCTCTCCAGTAGTAGGTGGTGTTCTCCGTGAGGGACGCCGGGTTCCAGGCCGTAGTGCCTGCACCTTCCGGTATCAAAGCAGACGTCTGCTTGTTCGCACTGTCGAACGTATTGACGGTGTCAAGCTCAAAGGTGTACATCAGACCCTGACTGTCGGGGTCCGTCGCGTTGTTGACGACGAGCGTCGGCGTATAGGACGCAACTTCTCCGCCGCCGGCCGGTGAATTGATGACCGGCGCGGTCGGGGGATCGTTGGCGATGTTTACAAAGAAGGAGGCGCTCACGTAGTTGCTATATCCACTATGATTGTCTTTGGCCCTTGCCCTCCAGTAATAAGGGGTGTTTTCGGTCAGCGCCGGTGTCAATATCCAGGACGTCGTACCGTCCGCACCCTGGACCACACCGGTTGTACTGGCAACGATGTTCGTGAACTGGCTGTCCGCGGCGACGTCGAAGTCATACGTAAGGGTATCGTAGATATCCAGGTCAGAAGCGTTGGTGAGGCTTAAGACCGGAGACAGTTGCCCCACCTGGACGTTATTAACGGGCGCGCTGATACCGGGGTCGGAAGGCCTGTCATTAACGGTGTTAACGAAGAAGTTGGCCGTGGTCATCCAGTCGCTGTTCATATATCCGTCGCTTGCCTGAACTCTCCAGTAATACAGGGTGTTGTCGGTGAGCGCCGGCGCTGTCCAGCTTGTGTTCTCCGTCGTGGTGCCGGTCACCAGCGTGCGGAGCCCGCCATCCGAGTAGATCTCGAAGGTGTACATGACCTTATCGCCGTCGGGATCGACCGCCGCACTGACCGCAAGGGTCGGAGTCAGCGCCAGGGTCTCGGTCGAAGAGAGGGGCGAAGCGATCGTCGGCAGGGAGGGTGCGCTGTTCGCGAACGTCGCGAATATCGTGCAATCTGATTGCACGGCAGCTATGGAATAGGTATTTCCGGCCAGTGTCCCATTGCAGCCGTTGACCGTCGGATGATATCCGGCATTCGGCGTTATCGTGCAGACCGATCCCGAGTTATAGGGTACGATGGCGGGCGTGCAGGAGACGCTCCCGTTCATATCCGTACTCGTCGATAGGGTAAAGGTGTTGATCGCGAACTGGGCCGCCACGGTGCAGTTGCCCGTGATCGGTCCCGTGGTGAAGTCGGTGCCGGACAATGTTCCGTTGCAGCCGGTGACTGCGGTAACGTGATACCCCGTGTCCGGGGTCACCGTGAACGTCGTTGTTCCATTGGAGGCCACCGTCTGGACCGTGTTCGGACTGATGCCGCCGCCAGATCCTGACGAAGGGGTTACCGCGAACGTGTCGATCGCGAACACCGCCGATAGGGTCATGTCGGACTCAATATTGGCTATGCTGTAGGTCGCGATCGCTCCTACCGATATCGATGCGCCATTGGTCGGCCCGACCAATACATCCGCCACATGATACCCCGCACCCGGCGTTATCGTGCATGCCGCGCTTGCGTCGAAGTCCACGACTGTCGGAGCGCACGAAATGCTTCCATGAGCGGCCGGGCCTGTGGTCACGCTGTACGTGGTGATATACGCGGCTGATTGTACGGCAGCGCTGTTGCCTGCATTGTCCACGGCAAGGTATTTCACGGTGGCGCTTTTTGAAATGGAGATGGGGCCGGCATACGCGGAAGAGTTCGCCGTTGGTATTGAACCGTCCGTGGTGTAGTAGATCTTATAGCATCCCGAACCCGTACCGTCGTCGCAGCTGAGCGACACCGTTGCCGAGCTGCCGATCCTTCCGCCTGCCGGAGATACGCCGGCAACCGGCGATAAGAGGTCCTGTTTGACCACGGAGGCCTTCACCGCCTCACTATTGCCCGCGTTATCTACCGACTGATACCGCACATACTGGGTGCAATTCGAACCCGCGACGCAGGCCACATTGATTGCGCGCAGATATACGCGAGATTCGGCGTACAGGTATTGGCTGTGTCGACGCAATACTTTGGAGAGCCGGCAGCCACACCGGAGCCGTCGCCGTCGCTTGCAGACAGCATCACACTCACCGGGCTGGTCCCTGTCCAGTTTCCAAATGCATAGCCCGCGGCGGATGCGCTGGTCGTCGGGGGCTGCAGGTCAGGCGGGTTTTGTTTGACGACGGCGCTTTGTACGGCCTCGCTATTGCCCGCACGATCGAACGATTGGTAGCGCACATACTGGGTGCATATCGAGCCAGGGGCGCAGGTCACATTGATTGCCGCACTGTAGGCAATATTCGGGGCACAGGTATTGGCCGTGTCGACGCAATACTTCGGAGAGCCGGCCGCCACGCCGGAGCCGGTGCCGTCACTTGCAGACAGCGTCACACTGATCGGGCTGGTCGCCGTCATACTGCCGAATACGTAACCTGCGGCAATGGCCTTGGTAACCGGATCGGTATTGTCCACGATCACGGTTACCCCGGGGCTGTCGGGTTCAACGCACCCGTCATGACTCTTGGCGCGCGACAGGATGACATAACTGCCGTCCTTGATCACTTTTTTGTCGCCTTTGTCGTCACCATCGAAATCTCCGTCTTCATCGTTTTTCTTGGAGATCATTTTCCAGGTGAAGCTCCAGGTGCTCCAGGACTTGTTTCCCGAGGTATCGGTTGCCAAATTCCAGCTCTTGCCGCCGTTCGTGGACACCTTAACCTTCAGCACGCTTGTAGCCGTGCTGCTCGCCGTACCCGTAATGGTATACGTCGTAACCCCGCCGATCTGGCTGCCGGCAAGAGGAGAGGTGATCGTGGATATCGGAGGCGCGGCGCAATGATCATTGCCCCATTCCTCCGCATGGGCCGGAAGAGACAGTGCCGACAGGCTGACCGCCGTCACGATCGCAAGTACCATTCTTAAAGAACGGACCCCTTTTTTCAGCATGAAAGCAGCCAACCAGATCACCAACGAGTTCATCTTTTCCTCCTTATAAAACCCTGGATTATTTATCGGGCTGCCGTGCCTGATGTAAGCAGTGTTCCCGCATGAAGATGTACAAAAGCAATAATAAGGCCAAAGTACGAAAAAAAATAAAAAAAGGTCATAACCAATAAAATTTAGTTTACATTTCAGGCGGATAAATATCAAAAAATAATGGTTTTTCGACATAATCAAGCATGTTTTATCCATCATTATTTTTACATACTGGTCAAATAACCATGAGTGCCCTGTGAAATAGCCAAAATGGCGGGACGACAAGCTGCGCGGTTATGTTTATGATTATTATGATGAATGTTAATTGGTATTATAGAGACGCGGGAAGGTTACACAGAGGTGGCCGCAGGCGCGACCTGTTCTTGAAACTGCTTTTTTTCAGGTATGTATCATCAATAAATGACCAAGAAACCCGGCATGATAAGGATTGATTACGTCTTACGTCCTCGAGCATGCACAGGTACTGCCGAGACCGCATGTCGATTGCTACTTCTTTTGGAAGATCGCCGGGCGCATGATGCCCCATCGCTGAAACAGGAATTTCAACGAAGTTGCCAGGACGCCTAATCCGTATTTAACGCTCCTCCGGAAGTTGATCGAGGAGGCATCCTCGAAATATCTCGTGGGACAGCTGATCTCTCCGATCCGGAATCCGAAATACACCGACTGGGCGAGCATCTCGTTGTCAAACACGAAATCATCGGAATTCTCTTCAAGCGGAAGCGTTTCAAGAACTTTGCGGCTGAACGCCCGGAACCCCGTATGATATTCCGACAGTTTTACGCCAAGCGCCAGATTCTCCGCAAGCGTAAGAAACCGGTTCGCAATATACTTGTACAAGGGCATCCCGCCTTTCAGCGCTTTTCCACCGAGTACCCGCGAGCCGAGCACAACATCATAATGCTCCGAAATGACCATAGATGCCATTGCCGTGATCAGACGGGGGGAATACTGGTAATCGGGGTGGACCATGACCACCACGTCGGCCCCTTTTGACAATGCCTCGCGATAACACGTTTTCTGGTTGCCGCCGTAGCCGCGATTCTCAGAATGAATGATCGTATGAATACCGAGTTCCATCGCTTTTGCCGGGGTATCATCCCTGCTTGCGTCATCGACCAGGATCACCTCATCCACGATATCATGCGGAATTTCATTATATGTCAACTCAAGGGTCTTGGACGCGTTATAGGCCGGCATCACCACAACTATTTTTTTCTGATGAAGCATTGCTCCTCCTTGAGCTTATTTGTTCCTGCAAAAGTATTTGTGAAACACGGGCAGTATGTATATACAAGAGCAGACTATTTTTCAAATACCCACATTTTTCGCGCACCGAAATTCCAGAAAAATATAATTCCGGTCGCTGCTATCTTCGCTGGCATTGCCTGCATTGCAAAAAATCCGACGAATAATGACATCAGAAGCAGATTCAGGAACAGACCCATCGCGCTGACCGCGTAAAGCAGGATCAATTCCTTATGAGCAGGGTGTCTGCCGCGTACGAACACAAAAAGAACGCTGAGGAGGTAATTGACCGCTGTCGCTATAATGAAACTTATGGTTGCCGCGGCCAGATAGTGTAACCGCGCGGCCGTGATGAGCAGGGCAAAAGTAGTCCATTCAACAAGCGCAGCGGTTCCGCCGACACCCACATATTTGATCAGTTGTATCGATGTTCTTTTTGTCATGAATTTCTGAAGTGCTATCGGAAGAGATTATATTTCAAAATGCAGTAAAAGGCTCGAAACCCGTCCTTCCATCCGATCTTCTTGCCTTCCGCGTAGTTCCTCCCGTAATATGAAATGCCCACTTCATAGATACGGCAGCCCATCTTTGCGACCTTTGCGGTGATCTCGGGCTCGAACCCGAAGCGGTCTTCCTCGATGGAAATGCCCTGAATGATCTCACGCCTGAATGCCTTATAACAGGTCTCCATGTCCGTAAGATTGATGTTCGTAAACATGTTCGACAGCGTTGTGAGAACCCAGTTCCCCAGGGAGTGCCAGTAATACAGGACACGGTGCGGCCTGCTGCCCATGAAACGTGAACCGAAGACCACATCGGCCTTACCGGTGAGGATCGGCTCCAGCAGCAGGGGGTACTCCTGCGGGTCATATTCGAGATCGGCATCCTGGATGATGATGATGTCACCGCTTGCCGCCGCAATGCCGGTGCGCAGTGAGGCGCCTTTACCCTGGTTGTATTCGTGATAGATCACTTTATCAACGAGGGGTGCAATGGTGGATGCGAGCAGGTCCCGTGTGCCATCCGTCGAGCAGTCATCAACGACGATGATCTCTTTGTGTTCAACGGGAGCTGCACGGACTGCACGAAGGATGTCCGTGATCGTGTTCTTTTCATTATAACAGGGGATGATGATGCTGAGCTTCGTTGCCTTGTTGATGGGCATGTTCACACACAGATCCTTGTCAGTCGTACGGGCCACATGGTAGGTTTTACAATATACTGGTCTTGAAAGCAAGGACAACGTGGACGGGCACGTGAGCAACCGGCAATGGCCACGCCGGAGGCATTCTCTCCGCTTGCATTAGCAAACGGGACCAACTCATCCACACCATCATCGAATATGCCGTCTTCCCGACGAGCAGGCTAACTCGCGACAACGAGTATTCGCGTTGTTCGTTTCCAGCTTATGAACGTTTCGGTCAAAATCAGGAGCAGAAACAACACGAAGTTTGCCGCGCGAAGAAGGCCTATGGGAAGCCTGCTCGTTGCTCCGCCTTGTTGGTAGGCCCGCAGGCTCCTTCGCGTCAGCCATCGTTCTATCGTGCCGGAAAGTTTATAGGTCCGAACGTTTTGAAAACCCTTTGCCTGGAGCTTGTTCTCAAGCTCCCCCGGATCATATCGTCTCACATGCCCCACGAACTCATCGTCCTCTGCCCAATACCGCTTCTGGAACGGCACGGTCAACACCAGGACCCCGCCCGGCCTCAAGACCCTCCGCAGTTCCGAGAGCGCCAATAGATCATCCGGGACATGCTCCAGCACCTCCGAACACAGAACGCAATCGAACGAGGCGGCATCGAATGTCATGGCGGTGATCGACTGTACCGATTTCGACTCGCACACTACAAGTCGCATGGCCTCTTCCGAGAGATCAGCCACGACGGTCCTCGTCAGATCGGGACTCACGGGCGCGGTCCCGGACCCGATATCCAGGATGCGACCCGAGGCGGGAACGTGCTTCGCGATCTTCCATTTTCTGAACCGGTAATTAAACAGGTTTTTTTTGAGAGCAAGATAGACCTTGTCCCGGAAGAAGTCGTCAAATCTATTTGGTGAAGGAGGTGTCATCTGGGAAGCAGTCAAAAAATTCATGACTCCGTCATCGTTTTTTCGGCATTAGAACCAGGCGGATTTCATGGAGAATTGCGGGACAGGTTCAATTTAAGACCCGTACATAAGCGTTTAATTATAACAAAGATACGAAACTCTTGCAAGAGAAGATAGAATTCATGGAATATTTTGGTAAGAATAGGGCTTTTAACTTTGGCTTGACATGAACCCATTGGGATGTTGACAGGATGTCGGGTTTGCGTTAAAATAACAAGGTTTTACGCTCTTCATCAAAGGCTCTCCTGGATACAAGGAGTCGCTTGGCCGGCCCATCGATCTGAATGCCGTTTTTTAGTTGGTGTATGCGACAGCACTAAAATCGAATCTCGAAACCACAGGTAGCGGTACTCAATCGGTTGCGTGTGCTCCCCGCTATGGCATTCAGTAAAGTTCTCCCTTTACGATGAAAAAAAAGATCATCATAGTCCTGAGCGTCGTGGCCCTCTTCTTTCTTCTCGGCGGAATCTACCTCATCAGAGCGATCGATACCAACGCGTCGCGATTCGACAACATTATCATGTTTCATCAGATCGAGATACTGAGGGAGCGCCTCTTGCTGGATATTCGGGGGGTTCAGGCCGATGTGTATTCGCAAGGCACGGCGCACCAGGAAAGTCCCGACGCGGTCATGAGTCATGTTCATGAAATGAAAAATACGATGCAGACCTGTTTCGAGTGTCACCATTCAGAGATCGTGACCGAGCGTCTCCTCGATCTGCGCAAACAGGTCGATCAATATGGTGATGCATTGGGCGCGTTATTAGCCCTCGGGATGAAACCCGCCCGGTTTCGCACAAAACAGGAATACGCACACATCCTCGGGGATTCTCTCGTCAGCAAGCTCAACACCATGATCGTCCTGACCAAGAAGAAACTTGACGAGCGGACGGAGGAAGCCGTGCATGAAGTACACCGGACACGAGTCTTCCTGCTCATGCTTGTTGCTGCCGGACCCCTGCTGATCGCGATACTGGCCTTTACGGTCATCAGGGGTGTTACCGGCCCGATCAGCGTCCTCCTCGATGCAACGAGAAAATTGAAGGCGGGTAACCTGGAGTACCGAATCGAAGGGCTGCAGGATGAGTTCGGCGAACTGGCAGTCGGATTCAACGTGATGGCGGACTCGCTGAAAGAACACTTAAAAAAAATAGAAGAGAGCGAAAAACGTTACCGCCTGCTGTTCGAAATCGCCGGGGACGCCATTTTCATCCTTGATGCCGAGGGAGACGCGGCGGGCAATATCGTTGCCGCAAATCAGGCGGCTGTGGCGCTGCATGGTTATACGCATGAGGAACTGCTTGCAATGAACATACGGGACCTTGACGCGCCTGGAGATGCAGCAAAGGTATCGGACCGAATACGGCGAATATTCAACGGAGAGTGGATCAAGACGGAGATCGACCACGTCAAGAAAGACGGTACTGTTTTTCCCATAGAAATAAGCGCCGGCCTGCTCGAATTCGAAAATCACCGCTATATCCTCGCACTTGACCGAGACGTCACGGAACGGAAGCAGATGGAGCAGGCTCTCCAGCGTACCGAGCAGATCAAATGTGCGGGAGAGATGGCAACGGGGCTCGCACACGAGATCAAGAATCCCCTTGCGGGCATCAAGCTGTCGATCGAGGTCCTTTCCCACTCGATGGAAAAAAACCTGGAGGGAGAGGACAAGGACATTCTCGCGAAGGTGATCGATGAGATCAAAAGAATAGAATCACTGATAAAAGGTCTTCTCAATTTTGCCAGACCGCCGCTGCCCCAATTCGTCAAAACAGATGTGAACGCCGTCCTTGACTCCGTTGCAGGCCTGGTACTGCAAAATCAGTCCCGCACACCGGGAGCCGCGCGTTCGATCGCTCTGCTCAAGGACTTTGACGGCCGTCTGCCGGAAATCATGGCTGACCCGATGCAGTTGCGGCAGGTATTCATGAATCTGATCCTGAATGCCGTCGATGCCATGAAGGATGGCGGAAACCTGGGAATAAAGACCCGATTTGATCCTACGACCCGGTCTGTCCGGGTGGAGCTGTCCGATACCGGCAGGGGAATAGACGCCGGGGTCATGGGAAAGCTCTTCCAGCCTTTCTTCACGACGAAGTCAAAGGGAACCGGCCTCGGGCTTGCAATTTCACAACGGCTGGTTGAAGACCACGGGGGGAAAATCGGTTTCGAGCAGAACGCCGCCGGAGGCGCCACGTTCATCATAACGCTCCCGGTTACACGGTCAGAGAGGGTGATCATAGCATGAAAAGCAGGCAGAGAATCTATCTCGTTGATGATGATGAGCTTATCATCTCGATGCTCTCGCGGGTATTAAAGAGCGGCGGATATGAGGTGCGTACCGCGAACAACGCAGACGGCATCGTGAGCAAGATCAGATCCTGGAACCCTGCCGTCGTTCTCCTCGATATCCGGATCGCTGATCAGAGCGGCATCGATGTCCTGAAGGACATTGTCGATCAGGCGATCGCGACACAGGTTGTCATGCTGACAGCGGATGACACGGCGGAGACCGCGGTAAAGGCGATGAAGCTTGGCGCCGCCGATTATCTCACGAAGCCTTTTAACGTTGATGAAGTAGCGATCGTTCTCAATAACATCATTGAAAAAGGGAAATTGAAAAAAGAGGTCGACTATCTCAGAAAGGTGCAGTCGGAGGTAATCGAGAAAGAGATCATCGGCGCATCGGCGGCAGTTCAGGGAATAAAATCGAAGATCGAGATGATGGCTGATGCATCGATATCAACCTTGCTTATCACCGGGGAGAGCGGGACCGGGAAGGAACTGTTCGCGCGGTATGCCCACCGGATGATCCGTGATGAAAGAGTGTCCGGCTTTTCTCCTTTCATCAAATTAAACTGCGCTGCCCTTCCTGAAACCCTCCTGGAGAGCGAACTCTTCGGGTACGAAAAGGGCTCGTTCACCGATGCCCGTGCGGACAAGAAGGGATTGTTCGAGATGTCGGAGGGCGGATCGATCCTCCTTGATGAGATCGGCGACATGAAACAGGGCCTCCAGGGCAAACTCCTGCGGGTGCTGGAGGAGCGGACGGTACGGCCGATCGGAGGGAGTGAGGAAATTCCCATCGATGTGACGGTCATCGCCACCACGAACAGAAACCTCAAAGAAGCGGTAGAGAAGAGTGAATTCAGGATGGATCTATTCTACCGGTTGAACACCTTCTATCTTCACGTACCCCCGCTGAGAGAGCGGAAAGAGGACATTCCGCTCATCGCCCGCCACTACCTCTCGCAGTTCGCCACACGGTTTAAAAAGAAGACCGTGAAAAGCCTCTCGCCCGAAACAGAAGAACTCCTGAGATCGTACCTCTGGCCGGGAAACATCCGGGAGCTTCGAAATCTGGTGGAACGGCTTGTGGTGCTGGAAAGCGCGGAAGAAATACTCCCGGAGCATCTGCCGAACTGGTTGATGGGACAGCCAAGCGCCGTCAGCCATGCACCCGATGGGAAGTTCACGCTCCCCGAGGGAGGCATCTCGCTTGACGAAGTTGAAAAGGACCTGATCATCCAGGCGCTGGAACGGACAAAAAATAACAAGGCCCAGGCGGCCAAGCTCCTGCAGATAAGCTATGATACTCTTCGTTACCAGGTAAAGAAATTTGGATTAGACTGACCGTCTCCAGCGGCCTGTGCCTTCTAAAGGGAGAGCCGGGGAGGACCCTCCGGCATGACGAACTGGATCCCTGCGTGGTAGGAGTCATCGGCTCCCCTGGACTTGCTCCATCGCACGACCCCCGTACTCAGTACAGGATTGTCACTGAACCTGAGAAGTTGGCCGGGTTTGAGCAGATAATCCGTCCGGATACACATGCCACTGTCGTTCATCTCGAGAATGCCGGCGGTGAAGCTCTTTTCCCCGTGTTCACCATCTGAGGTGACCACAGAGCAGGTCGTATTGGGCATGACTGCCTTTCTTTCGCTCTGTCTCTTGTCCTCTATCAGCCAGTTTTCGAATGTTTCGTACCCTGACCGGCTGCAGGAATGATCTCCCGACTGACGTATTGACATCCCCTGCCCGATGATGCGATCCACAAAAAGCTTGACACGATCCAGATCAAATGGCTTGGAAAGAAGCAGATGCGCATTCGCCTGAATGGATTGAATTGTTGCAGGATCATCAACCACGCTCGCCGTCATTATAATGATCTTCGTGCCCGGCGAGGATTGCTTGATGGTCTTCATAAGATCCAGGCCGCTTATGTCAGGCAGGTTAACGTCAAGAAAACAAAGATCGTAAAAGATATGGTTTATTTCGCTGAGCGCATCTTTGCCGCATTCAACTGCCTTGATACAGGTATCGTCCCGCTGAAGCGAAGCGGAAAGGGAGTACCGGATCAAACTTTCATCATCTACGATCAATATTCTTTTCAATACGGGGCTCCCCAATCCACGGCATAAATGGTTGCTGTTTTCATGTCCTAATCGAATACTAACAAGCAATTACCATACCAGTCCCATATCACAACGATGTGACCTATTATTTTTTGGCAACTCCCTAATTTAAAATGGTTAGATCCTGCTGAGATCGCCCCATCTCCCAAAAAAAAAGTATTGAATAACTTCGATCTGGTGAAATTGCGACATAGAGCTGGTGATTTTCCCCATTCCAAAATCAAGAATGCATAACTTTTATCACCGACAGATTCCCTCTGTCAAAGTTTTTCCCCCGCATGAAGGGCAGTCGCGGTCCTTGCGAGCATGAACTTCTTGACCGAACGAGTGAACACGTTCGGATCACTCACCATACTACTTTATTAGCATCTATGAGATCTCCTCAGGTCCTCAGTCGCACCCTGGCTTTTTTAATCAAGACGTCCGGCAGGTAGGATAATTTAAAGACCCGCAAATTCTCCTTATCAAGGTCCTGCTCGAGGTTCAGGTATTTATACTTTGGCGGCAGTATCTTTGCGAAGTTGTTGAACATGTATTGATAGACACCTTTGAATTTCGTCCGCGCCTTGGCAAAGTGCAGTACAAAAGTCTCCTCATTCAGTTCCTCGCCGAGTACGAACCCCGCGGGTTCATCGTCTGCGTAATAGATCCCGCCGCACAGAACCAGGTCCTCATACCGGTCAAGCGCCTCCCCGCAGGGACCGAAGTCCGTGTCATCGGCCTTCATCTCAGAGGTTGAGAGCCAGTCCTCCAGGATAAAACGCGCCTGGTCCAGCCGGTCATTGGTCAGGGGCAGCGCCTCGTGCTTGTACGTTTCCGTGAACTGTTTCAGCAGGTTTCTCTTTTTGTGCAGGTGCCTTCCTTTCAGGAGGCTCATCTTTTCCACAGTGTATTCATAGTCTGCATCGCCTTCAGCAAAGGTCATCTCGAACTCACCGGGATCGAATGCGTGCAGCCACTCCTCGGGGACCGGGAAGAGGAAATCGACGGTCCGCATCATGTCCTTGAGATAGCCTATGTCCAACGACCGGACATCCACTGTCGGCATGATATAGGAGTGGCCGTCATAGGATGTTCCCTTGATAAAGATCTCCTTGTCTACGATCACCTCATAGTCGTGGGTCTTGCGGAACAGATACAGGTTTGAGAAGGTGTACTCGGAGACCGGGAACGTAATGGAACGGAGCCGTTGATAGAGGAGGTCTTTGTGGGACAGGCTTAATTTTTCTCCTTGCATACTCCCACTATAATCAATTGCAGGATTTTGTCAAGATTCAAGAGAAGGTTGCTCGGTTGCTTTTCAACTTTGCCGGTGCTATCCTTTATCCATGTACAAAAAGGTCCTGGCCGCAGTCAATGAACACCTGAACTCCGAGGTCTCCGCGCGCTATGCGCTCCATCTTGCGAAACAGGCGAAGGCCCGGATCATCTTCTGCTCCATTGCTTCGAACGGGCTTTCAGGCAAGGCATTCCAGGCGTCTGAGGAAGCGGTCCAGCGGTTGGCCCGCGCGGCGCATGAGCTTGGCGTGCAGGCCGACTGCGTGCTCGAGACCGGCGACCCGCTCGAACAGATCAAAAAGGTCGTTGCAACGGATAACATCAACCTTGTCTTCGCGGCAACGCGCCACGAAGACATTGAGAAGCGTTTTTATGCGCGTACCACGGCGCGACAACTCTCCCTCCACCTGTCCTGCTCGGTCGCGCTCGTGCGGGTCGTACACCTGGGCAGGGTGCACCCGAAGACCATCCTGGTCCCACTCAAGTCGCGTATGGACCACATCGCTGAGCGGGCCTCCTTCGCGGCACTTATGGCCGGCTCCTTTGACTCCCGTCTCTCTCTCTTCCATACCACCAGACCCATGATGCGGTTCTTCCACGGCGAGATCCACCTGACACCCGTGGAATGGGAAGCCAGGCTCCCGGCGGACATCGCTCGATTCGTCGAACAGTTGGATCGCTACGACATCAGCCACGAAAAAAAACTCACTCCGGGTGTTGCCGGGCGGACTATTACCATCGAGGCGACCGCAAAGCGGCACGACCTGATCATCATGGGCGCAAGCGAGCGCAGTCTCCTGAATTCAATCCTCCGGGGAAATCCCGTGGAACGGGTGCTGCGAGATACGACTTGCGATTTGATCATCCTGAAGCCGAGGCAGTGAAACGGTCCGCCATGGAGTCATGGGAAAAAAGAAGCACGATGAGGGAAGAGGGGCAAACGATGCGAGACGCGGGAAAACGAACCGACGTCCATCATCCTTCAATCCTCTCTGCAACGTGCTCTCCGCGCCTCTGTGCCTCCACGGTTAACATTCGCGCCTTCAGTGTCATATGAAGATCAGCAGCCTTACAACCGATGAAGTCTGCCGTACTCTCGTCACTTCGGAGCAGGGGCTTTCCGAAGAGGAAGCCGCATGGCGACTGAGCGAGTTCGGCCCCAACGAGATCACGGAGGTCAAAAAAAGACATCTCGTGGTCAGGCTCCTGGGCCAGTTCACACACTTCCTCGCAATACTGCTCTGGCTGGCGGCCTTTTTGTCGTTCCTCTCGGAATATCTCCACCCCGGCGAAGGCATGTTTACGCTCGGACTGGCCATCGTCACCGTCATCGTCATTAACGCTGTCTTCACCTTCATCCAGGAGTACCGCGCCGAGAAGGCGCTTGAGGAGCTTAAAAAACTATTGCCGTTCTTCGTAAAGGTCATCCGGGAGGGAAAAGAGCGGGAGATTTATGCACGTGAGGTCGTGCCCGGCGATGTTACCCTGTTTTCCGAAGGGGACAAAATACCTGCGGACGCGAGGCTCATCGAAACAGCAGGACTCAAGGTGAACCATGCGTCGCTCACCGGCGAGTCCGAGCCACTCCTGAGGAATCACGGCCCTTGTTTAGGAGAACTCGTCGACAGTCCCAATATCGCGTTTGCCGGCACCACGGTCATCAGCGGCTCCGGCAAAGCTGTCGTTTTCGCCACCGGCATGAAGACGGAATTCGGCCGTATAGCCCATCTGACCAGTGCTGTCGAGGCGGGGCTCAGTCCGCTCCAGAAAGAGATCGTGAAGGCGAGCCGTGTCGTCGCGGTCATTGCCGGAATAGTCGGCTTGTTCTTCTTAATCCTCGGCTTCGTCATCGGTCGAACGTTCTGGGACAACTTCATTTTCGCCATCGGCATCACCGTGGCCCTCATTCCCGAGGGCTTGTTGCCAACCGTCACGCTCGCGCTCGCCATGGGCAGCCAGCGTCTGGCAAAACGGAAGGCGCTCGTGAAAACCCTCACGTCCGTCGAGACACTGGGGTCTGTCACCGTGATCTGCACGGACAAGACGGGCACGCTCACGCAGAACAGGATGGCGGTTGCAAAGCTCTGGGTCAGTGAGGAAATCGTCGATCCGGGGGCGGTCATGACCGGGGAGACATCGCGTCTTCTCTGCACCACGGCAGCCCTCTGCAACAACGCGCGCCTGGTTGACAACGAGTACCGCGGCGATCCGACCGAAACAGCGCTGCTCAAGGCTGTGCATGAATCTCTCGGCAATATCCCGGCAAGGCGTATGTTTGAAATTCCTTTTGATGCCGAACGGAAGATGATGACGACCATCCATGCGATGGACACAGGAAGCGCGGCCTTCTCCAAGGGCGCCATGGAAAATCTCCTTCCCCTGTGCAGCCACATCAGCATCAATGGAGAGCGCAGATCGCTTGATGGTCCCGGTCGGGACGATGTCATCCATGCCTATCATGCACTCATGGATATGGGCCTCCGGGTGCTGGCCTTTGCCACCAAGGATATTGACAATCTTACTTCCTCCCGCCTCGCAGGGCAGAGCGGGGTGGAGGGGTCTCCCGCTGAGATCGAGAAGGACATGACATTCCTTGGACTTATCGGACTTCAGGACCCGCCTCGGCCCGAGGTCCCCGAGGCCATCAGGAAGTGCCAAAACGCGGGGGTCCGCATCATCATGATCACCGGAGATGGCAGCAGGACTGCCCTCGCCATTGCAAAACAGATCGGGCTTGTTCAGGGCACGGCATTGATCATCGAAGGTCACGCATTTAATCAGATGACCGACCGGGAACTGACCAAAAAACTTTCCGCTCCTGAAATTATTTTTGCCCGCATGACGCCGAAGCACAAGATGCGCGTCGTGTCCGCCCTGAAGGATATGGATGAGGTCGTGGCCGTGACCGGAGACGGCGTGAACGACTCGCCCGCGCTCAAGAAGGCTGACATCGGGATCTCCATGGGCATCATCGGAACCGATGTGGCGAAAGAGGCCTCCGACATGGTTCTGCTCGATGATAATTTCGCCACAATCGTGAACGCGGTTGAGGAAGGCCGTACCGTATACGAGAACATCAAGAAGTTCATGACCTACATCTTTGCGTCGAACATTCCCGAGGCCGTTCCTTACCTTGCCTATATACTGTTCAGGATCCCTCTCCCGCTCACCATCCTTCAGATACTCGCTGTCGACCTCGGCACGGACATGCTTCCGGCTCTGGCGCTCGGGTCGGAGAAGCCCACGCCCGGTATTATGAAACAGCCGCCCAGAAAATTAAACGAGCGGTTGCTGAATTTCTCCTTGATCGCCCGCGCATATCTGTTCCTCGGTCCGCTCGAAGCAGCCGCCTGCATGTTCGGGTTCTTCTGGGTGCTTAAAACGGGTGGCTGGACTTTGGGCGTCTTGCTCCCTGCTTCGGACGTTCTGTATATGCAGGCCACGACAGCCTGTCTGACCGCTATCATCGTTACGCAGATCGCCAATGTCTTCGCGTGCCGCTCTCCGAGGGAATCCCTGTTCAGCATTGATTTCTTTTCGAACAGGCTCATCTTTGCCGGCATCGCGGTCGAGCTCCTGCTTCAGCTCTTCATTGTGTACCATCCCTTTGGAAACGAAATATTCTCGACCATGCCGCTCTCGTGGCGCACGTGGCTCATGCTCGTCCCCTTCGCTGTCCTGTTATTGGTAGCCGAGGAGGTGAGAAAGCTCATCGCAAAGAAGATCCCTTCCGGTTGAACCAGTCTGTCATGGCGATCCTTCGGCCATCTCCCCTTTCGTTAATTATGCTATACTATTAAGTAAGCGCCATGTTCATGAAAATCTTCAGTGCTTTGATCCGATAAATTGAACTCATCATGTTCAGTTGTTCCCGAATGCCGCTAACGCGAAGCCGGTTTTGGAAAATGACCGGAAAAAAACCATCTCCCCAGGACCGTCGTTCCGGGAGGACAAATTAAAAAGGGGGGTCGTATGCTTGTAATTGCGGACAATCTGAGTGTAAGGAACAAGACCTATATGGAAGCGGTGAAGAAGAAGGACAAGAAGGCCATCGGTGCAATGGCGAAAAAACTTGCGGCAAAAGGCGCGGATATGATCAATGTACAGGTCTCGCTGGACGGTGTCGGCGACGAGAACGCCCTCCCGATGGCGACCGAGGCCGTGCAGCAGGGCTCGAATCTGCCCCTTTGCCTCGACTCTAGGAATGTGGGGGCGCTCAAAAAGGCCGTCCCTCTCTGCACGGAACCGCCGATCATCAATTATCTTTCCGCGGATGAGAAGGACCCCGATGAACTCCTGAGCCTTGTCCGTGAGACGAGATCGAACATCGTCATCAGGGCGCTCAAGGGCACCGTACCCGCCACGCTCGAGGCAAAGCTCATGGTCATCGAGGACCTGATCGAAAAAGCGAACGAGGCGGACATCCCGAACGAACGGATCTTCGCCGACCCTTCAGTGGTGCACATCGCCAGGGGCAATGGGCAGGAGCATCTTCTCAATACCCATGAAAGCATCGTAGTATTGAACGAGATGGTCGACCCGCCGCTCAACACGGCGGTCTGGATCTCGAACGTGACGACGGGACTGCCCAAGAACTTGAAATCGACCGTGGCCTCGGCGTATCTTGCCTATCTTGCAGGTGCGGGGTTGAGCGCGGCAATGCTGGATGTAAACGATGCGGAGCTTATGAAGACGGTATACCTGATCAAGGCGTTCCGCGACGAGATCACGTTCGCGGCAGGGGACCTGACATAGGCATTTTGATAAGCTGACAGATCATAACGACGGTGGAGCGATGCATGCTCCACCGTTTCTTGCATTTGCTTTATGGTACCCTAACTAGGACAAGCCGGGGCCGACCATGTGGTGACCATCAGCGAGGCAGGTGTTTCCGGAGTATTTCCGAATAAGGGCTTGATACTTCCTTTTGCACCAGGATCTGTATGGGCCGTACCTCTTTCCCGTAATAGACCTTGTTGAGGTCGTCGGCGGTCTTGATCACCGAACCTTCAAAGCTCAGCCCGGCGTATAAGCCCTTGGCCTTTGTAAAGGAAATAAAATCCGCGGTCACGATCTTTTTCATCCCCACCCCCGTGGGCCCGACAGCAACAGATACGTCCCCGCCGAGTTTGAACGAGGACGCAAGAACAGAGTCAACGGCCTTTCGGCTCATGGCGAGCATGACCACTTCAGCGCTCTCCGCGCCGATCTGCAAACCGAACGAAACGGACCCCACGATGTAGAATGCCGGTTGGCTCCATTCATTCGACTTCTCATCACGGATCACGAGCACGCCGGTGCCGCCCGACCCGCCCCACACGTATCCCGCCTTCAGCACCTCGGGTATGATCAGAACTCCTTTGGCCTTCGCCAGATGCTCTCGGAACAGCGGAAAGTCCTTATCCGCCATGAATTTATCCAGGGTCATCCCGGCCCGTCGCACAATTTCCCGAGCGTCAGCGGCTGTATCTGTTGCCATGGCTGACGCGGCTGGAATCAGTACGAGCCCTATCATGACGGCCGAGGTGAAAAGAGTGAACCCAAAGCGTTTCATTTTATCCCTCCTTCGCTCCAATAATTGATCATTGTAGATAGTATAACACGAAGATGAGCAAGTTAAGCTTTGGGGTAAGATTAGAAAGGTACGTTAGCTGGATGCATCTGCTCGCAAACAGAAGTAGCCGACCGGACAGGTCTATTTGGAGACGTTCGAATATTCCTTCTGCACTTCCGGGATGAGCTGCTTGTAATCCTCATAGGGTATCTTTGAATGCCAGTTGTCGGTAAGAACGCCGATGCCGATCACCAGATAGAACAGCACGATCAATATAACGGGGAAAAACCAGGGTCGAACGATATGGACTTTTTTACCAAAGCTGGCAGTGAGATCGAGCGCGCCTTCAGCAGGGCAGCGGCTCACGCAGGTCAGGCACCCGAAACATTCCTCGGACTTCACCACCTCTTTTTTTTCCACATCGATCAACGTGGGGCAGTTCTTCGTACAGGCGTGGCAGTGGATGCACTTCTCTTCGTTCCGCCGTACCTTGAACGGGCTGAACCGGCTGAGCAAACCGAGGAGCGCGCCGTAGGGGCAAAGATAGCGGCACCAGAAGTTCTTGTACAACAGGGAGAGCACGCCCAGAGCAATGAGGACCCCCATCGTGAGCGTGGTCATCGCGGTGAAGAACTTCAACATCCGCACGTCCACGATCTTGTAGTAGTCGGCGATAAAGAACAGGGCCATCATGTTCACCGGCATGGCAATGCCGATCAGGAACAGGAAGAGACCAAGGAGGACATACTTGATCGACCGGAGCGAGATGTCAGTGAAGGGACCGATGCGGAAGTTCCTGCCGAACACCTTCTCCCCCGCCATCCAGATATACTGAGACAGCGTGCCGACGGGGCAGATCCAGCCGCAGAAGCCCTTTTTCATGACCAGGGAGACGCCAAGGATCGCCGCGAACATGATGAATCCGGACGGATGCGCCGGTTCAACAATGCCGGTCAGGAGGAAGAACTTGAAGTCCATGAGCCCGCCGATGACCAGGAAGCCGTCCACCGACGGCGGCCTCTGGACGAACGGCTGACCAACGACCTCAAAATGCAGGACGAATTGATAAAACCGGTAGCCGATAAAGAGTGTAAGCAGAAAAAACGCGGCCTGTACCGAATACCGCAGGATGCGAAGGTATGTTTTCTCAGCGTTCATTGATTAAGCGTACCCGATAATCCATAACATTGGTATGACGATAATCATACCACGGTAAAGACGAGAAATATATGCCCGCTCGACGATATTCTGGGGTTCCCGCACATGCACTGGGAAACGAGATCGTCGAAAAGAACATGACGAACGGCAAAATACGTGTGGAAGATCAAGAAAACGGCCGATGTTGCTGTTGCTCAATCTCGGTGAAGAGAGGTCATTTATGAAAAGCTCGTTCTGGGTCGTGGTGGTTATCGTGATAGGATTTCTGGGATTCCTCACCGGCTACAGCCTGCGACAATATCGCACAATACGGCACCGTGTCCGCAGACCTCGGGGACTTTACGTACCAGGGCGCTGCATTCATTCCCTATTCCATGAAACGCGAGGACATAACGCGGCTCCGGCAGATCACCTTTAAAAAAATTCTACTCGCGGCCGCGCTTTCTGGCCCGGAGGGTCCTGGGCATAAGGAGCCTTCATGACATCCGTGCCGCATTTACCGGTTTTAAAAGCCTGTTCTGGGTATGGATCAAGCGGGATCTGTTCCGGCGGGGCGAGGCGTAAGCAGGTCAGAGTCCGGCGTATTCCCTGATCAGAGCGGGGTACAGCGCGGGATTGAACAGTATGTTCATCATCATGTAGCACTCGTGGGTACAGTAACAACCGCTGTGCTGTACAGAGTGAAGCGCTTTTCGCGCTTCACTCCCGGCTAACAGCTTCTTCACATCACCGTCCCAGTCACGAACATTCCCCAGCTTCCACGTAAACGATTCACAGGGGTAAAGGTCGCCCGCTTCCGTCAGGACCAGGGTCAGCTTGCCCGCATAACAGGGGACCAGCCGTCTTTTTTTCTGCATCGTATCGTGGATCAAGCGCCTTTGAAGGATGTCTTGGGCGGCTTTAAGCCGCGCGCCCTGGAACCGGTATCCGGCGAAGGGACGCGCTTTCAGGTCCGATTCAAGCGTCTCAATGGTCCGGCGATAGGCATTCAGGTCAACGTGCTTCAACCCTTCATCCCCAACATCACCCCTCACGAGCGAGACCGTGTGGACCCGTATCCCCTCAAGACCCTTGACGAACGTTAAGAGTTCATCAATGTGTCCCTGGTTTGCAGAACAGAAGACGGTATTGATCCCGAGCTCGAAATTCCGGTATCGGTCGAGAAGGGGCCGAAGCTTTTCATAGGTTTCAAGGGTCTTCTGAAATGCTCCCGGTACTCCCCGCAGTTTATCGTGAACCTCCTCAAATCCGTCGAGAGAGAGCTTCACCGCTACTGTGCTTTTTTGAGAATGCTGCAGGATCGATTCGGTTTGTTCCGCTATTCTGTCGGGCAGCAGGCCGTTCGTGGGCAACAGGATGATGGCGGGCTTATTGTTCTCATAGAAGACCCTCGTGATCTCAACGAGGTCCTCCCTGAGGAATATCTCCCCTCCGGAGAACGCGAGCCAGAGCAGCCTGCCAAGCGAGGCCGACACCTTCCGGATCTCGTCGAGAGTAAGCTCCGGTGCGGGAGGGGCTGCCGTCCGAGAGAGGTAAAAGCAGAAAGGACAGTGAGCGTTGCACTTCCGGGTCAGGAAGAAGGTGAACTGGATCGGGTCATGCTTCCAGACCACGGAGCCTATATGTCGAAGAGGGCTATAGTTCATTTGATAAATTTTTCCACGATGCCCCACAATGTTCCTGCCCCCACCGCGAGGGCAAAGAGCGCGGTATAGTAGCTCACCGCAAGAACAGCAAAAAGCGTGCCCCTGGTTTCATACCATGCTCCGATCAGCCGCCTGTTGATGAAGATATTTAAGCCGACGATTATGGTCAGGGGGTAGAGGAAAAACGCATCACCCGTGGTGAGCCATAGCCCGAGAGTGGCAAGGCAGAAGAAACAGGAGAGTACGTTCACTTTCAGTTCTTTGGAAGCCGTGCCCGAGTCAGCCAGGAGGTCTTTGTTCTCAAGGGAGTATTGCGTCCAGTAGCGCGCTTTTCGAAAAGCGTTCCGGAGCGAGGTCATGAGCGTGAAATTGAAGCTGTGCCGGACCTGGATCGCGGGGTCCATGACCAACCGGTATCCGGCGCGGCGAAGACGGTGGCTGAACTCTACATCCTCAATGATCGGGAGAAAGTCCCCCGGAAAACCGCCGCTCTTTAGAAAAGTTCCGGCATCGATCGCCAATGCATGGGTCGCTACATAATCCGGAGCACCTGGCAGTTTGGTCTCGAAATAATTTATGAATACCGACTGAAACATGCTGAAGAATCCGGGGTCCTGCGGCACACGGGTATAGGTGCCGCCGATCACGGAGTCCGCCCCGTGTTCGGCAATGGCCCTTCTTACGCGGGGGAGAGTGTCTTTTTGCAGCTGGCAATCGGCATCCGTGAAGAAGTAGACAGCACCGGAGCTGTTCTGCGCTCCGAGGTTTCTCGCGGCGGAAGCGCCGGCGTGACGCTCCATCCGGATCAATTGGACGGGGTACTTCTCAATGATCTCGACGGAACGGTCAGTAGAATCATCATCGACAACAACGACCTCGATGCGCTCGTCAGCACTCGAAAAGATCGAGTCCAGACACTGACCAATGGTCGCTGCCCCATTCCGGTTCGGGATGATGAGAGATATAAGGGGTATCACGTTCTTATTATAATCTGGTGCAGGAGAAAAGGAAACAGGAATGGCGGGAAAAACTGATGCCGCCTCCCCATTGTGCTGTTTAGGCCGCTATCAGAGACGCCATTGTCCCGATCCGGACAACTGGTCTGCTCAACCCGTCAATAAAACAATGGATTACGTGTGGTACAACCCGTTGTTATAATAGAAAACATTTTGACAATAAAAACTTGACAAAACAAAAAGTATCTGTTAATGTTTCCCCAGATAGATGTCATGCCCCTTTCATTATAATGCTAAAGAGGATTCTTTCTGGCTTAAAGATCAGATGTGCTTCTTGTTGCGGCACTGGTGTTCTATAAAAAATTCCCGGATTATTCTCCGGGCACATTAAAAAGGAGGCAGAGAGATGATGGACAGCTTTATCAGGCGGTTTGGATTTGGTTTTTTGATCGGCATGACGCTGATCGTATCAGCGTGCGGTGGAAGTGGAGGGCTTGGCGACCTGGGCCTCGGTGACCTGGGCAGCAGCAATAACACTGACATGACGGCCGATCAAGCTACGTCGTTTGCAAGATCCGTAACCCGTATTTCAACGAGTTCCATGAGCAGCCCGTCATTGAGGGCACCGGCATTATCAGGTGAGGCTGCTCAATCAATGGCAGCCACCCAGATCAATCAACCGATTTCGTATACGTTAACCTGCACCTCAGGTGGCAACATGAAAGCGTCGGGAAATATCACCGGCTCCATCTCTGATAACGGTACCGGCTACATTTCGTTGCAAATCCCGATAACAATATCAGACTGGAGCTGTCAGACGCCGTTGATAATCAATGGCGATCCTTATATTTCTATTACCGGAACGTTCACCTTTGTAAACGGATTTCCCGGGACGCAACAGCATATCAGCATAAGCGGCGGTTTTAGATCTGCCACCCAAAGCTGCCAGATCCTGTTGGGTACGGATTTCAACAGCGCCGGAGGCGGTCATACGAGCGGCACCTGCTGTGGTCATTCAGTTGACTTTACGTTTTAGGAAGATGTATACGGCTCCGCTCTATCACTCTATCAGTACCCGGTAAACATATGAACGCATCTCGCATACCAGAGTGCTTCAGCACTCTGGTATGCTTTTCGTCATGAACCAAAGCTTCGCTTCCTCCGGCACATAAGGTCCCAATTCTCCTTTCTGATTTTTAGATCGTTCATGGAATGGGCAACGTGTTCATGGCAACTGTCACGCACTCCCAGCATGGGCACCCGCTCATCTGCTCATGGTCCGACCCAGTCTTCCTTAGCCCTCTTGCAAGCGTAGCATAAAGGTTTTTCAGATGGTACGGACAATTAATGATATAATGAGTTGATGCTGGCGCCAATCAAGGCTTATATCAACGACGGGCATTTTCGTATGGACAAAAATCAATACATAGAAAACAGCATCAATGAATCACTCATCAAATTTACTCCAATTATCTGTCTCGGGGGCGCGGTAATCTTTATTTGCTTAAGCGCCCTCGATTATGTCAGCAAACCTGAATACTTCCTGACCTTTCTCGGTTATCGGGTGATAATTTCCAGTGTGCTGCTCTTTATCTTCCTGATCTTACGTAAATATACATTTCGCAGTATTCTCATTTATAAGTTTTTACTTTTTATGGGTGCGGTAGGGTCTGCCTTTACGGTGGAACTCATGATCTTAAAGACTGGCGGCGACATTTCTTCTTATTATGTTGGCATTGGTTTAGTAGGCGTCTGGGTCATCAGCTTTACCCCGGTTCGGTTCACTCTTTCCTCGATATTAATGCTCGCGGTATACGGCACCTATGTACTCCCCATCATCGCCACGGAAAAAATTGCCGACTTTCGAATATTTTTTACATCCAATATTTTTTTACTATCATTATTATCGAGTGCACTGGTTCTCAGGTATATTTACTTCTCCAGTCTGGTCAACGAACTGGGGCTCAAGTATGATCTTGAACAACACAAGATAAACCTTGAGAATCAGGTCAATGATAGAACAGCCAGACTCTCCGACAGTATTGCGCGTTTACAAAAAGAGATCGGGGCGCGAGAACGGATTGAACTCGCCTTAAATAAAGCTTCCAGCGAATGGCGGGCAACCTTTGATTCAACAACAGATGTGATCATGACGCTAAACACCGACTACATTGTTCGCCGCTTGAACAAGGCAGGCACGCTTTTTTATAACCGACCATTCAAAGATTTGATAGGCACCCCGCTGTCGCAACTGTTCCCCCTTGATATTTTCCAAAAACGATGCAAAAAATCAGTCCACATTGAAACATTCTTCAGAACATCAGAGAGGGGAATGTCTATCTGTCCGAAAGAAAGGTATGGTTGTCTTATACTCTTGACCCGATACTGGATGATGACGGGCAGCTTATCGGCAGGGTACTTATGATGCGGGACATTACGGAGCGGATAAAAGCGGAAGAGGAACAACGGAAACTCCAGACCGAACTACTGCAGATCCAGAAAATGGAATCCATCGGCAACCTGGCCGGCGGGGTCGCCCATGACTTTAACAATATACTCTCGGCGATCATCGGGTTCAGTCAACTGGCCTTGATGAAACTTCCGGAGGACCACCCTGCGGCCGACTCCCTCAGGATCATCTATGAATCAGGCGAGCGGGCCGCGTCGCTCACCCGGCAGCTCCTCGCATTCAGCCGCAAACAAGTGCTTGAAATGAAGGTCGTCAACCTGAACACCATAATCGAAAACGTGGCAAAGATGCTCCGCCGGGTGATCGGCGCGAACATTGTCCTTGAGCTCGATCTCCAGAATCCGATCAAGAACATCCTGGCCGACTCGGGGCAGATGGAACAGGTCTTGATGAATCTTCTGGTCAATGCGCGGGACGCCATGCCTTCAGGCGGCCGTGTGACGGTAGAAACAATGGAGGTCTGTGTGCGAGAAAAGCTCGATCAGACGGTCACGCCCGGCTCCTATGCGATGCTATCCGTTGTTGATACCGGCACGGGAATGAGCCAGGAAGTTCAAGAACGGATTTTCGAGCCTTTCTTCACGACAAAGGAAGTCGGCAAGGGCACCGGACTTGGCCTGTCCACCGTCTACGGAATTGTCAAGCAGCACGACGGTCACATCACGGTGCGCAGCGAGAAGGGCCAGGGGACCAGGTTTAAAATCTACTTTCCCGTGGTCAACCGCGAGGCTGACGGGATCAATGTCCAAAAGCAGTCTAAACTGATGAGGGGCACTGAGACCGTACTGGTCGTGGACGATGAACCATCCATTCGTAAACTGCTTATTCAAACCATGCAGCCGCTCGGGTACAAGCTCCTTGATGCATCCTCGGGAGAAGACGCCTTGAAGGTCAGCGATGAATACCCGGGCGCCATCGATCTTCTCATAACGGACGTTGTCATGCCGGGAATGAACGGCATGCAGTTGGCAGAAACGCTCCAGCACCAGCGGCCCGGCATGAGGGTGATCTTCATGTCGGGATATACCGACGGTGCCCTTGTCCGGAATGATATGCTTGACCGGAAACTGATACTGATCCAAAAACCTGTCACCCCCTCAGTCGTTGCGGCGAAAGTCCGGGAGGAGCTGGACAAAAAGAACGCTTTTGAAAAACCCTCGGCGATACTGCAGGATCTGGGCGGCATGCGCATTCTATATGCCGACGATGACGAGCCAAGCCGTCGCCTCGTCCGTATGTACCTTGAACATTCCCGCAGCATCCTGGATATCTGCGAGAATGGCCGGATAGCGGTCGACAAGTTTCGATCCGGATCGTATGATATCGTGCTCATGGATATGCAGATGCCGGTCATGGATGGGTTCGCCGCCTCGCGCGCAATACGGTCGTGGGAAGCGGAGCGCGGATTAAAAGCCACACCGGTCATTGCGGTGACTGGCTTGGGTGCGAGCGATGAATTGCAGGCAAGTCTTAAAGCGGGATGCACAGCACATTTAGCGAAGCCGATCGGCAAGGAGGCATTGATCAGAACCATCAGCAGCTATTCTCCGCAACGACAGACTATCGCAGCCGATACCCGAAACGGCAAGGGCCCCGGGGAAAATAACGGCGACGGTTGAGCATTTTTCAGAAAATTGTGATATTTTAAAAGCATGACCCACGATCTCCACGATTTTTTCTACCCCAGGACCGTCGCGCTCATCGGCGCCACGGACAAACCCACCAAGCCCGGAACGGCCATTCTCGAGAACCTCTCCCACTTCAACGGCGCGGTCTATCCCGTGAACCCGAAGCACGAGACACTGCTCGGTCACCGCTGTTACCCTTCCGTCAGGGCGATACCGGACCCGATCGACCTGGCCATCATCGCCCTGCCCGCTCCGCTCGTGGAAAAGGAGGTCGACGCACTGCATGAAAAAGGCATCCGCCGGGTCATCCTCATCAGTTCAGGATTTGCCGAGGCAGGCGATGAGGGTATCGCAATGCAGAAGCGTATCGCTGATAAAACGAAACAGCATGGCATCCGGGTCATCGGGCCGAACTGCCTCGGCGTGTATAATACTGACAATGGACTCGACAGTTTTTTCGTTTCCCGGGAGCGCGTATCGAGGCCCTCGGCAGGACGTCTCTCGATCATCTCACAGAGCGGCGCCATCACCGTTATTCTGATGGAATCGTTCGCCCGCGACGGCATGGGCATTGCAAAAGCCGTGAATTACGGCAATCGGCTTGATGTGGATGATGCGGACTGCCTCGACTATTTTAGAGATGACCCAAAGACCGGTGCGGTCGCCATGTACATGGAATCGGTGGCCGATGGACGAAAGTTCCTGCGTGCGGCAAAGGCGTTCGCAGCGATCAAACCGCTCGTGATCTGGAAGGCGGGCAAGCATGAACTGGGGGCCGCTGCCGTTTCGTCGCACACGGCAACGCTTGCGGGAAAATACGGGCTGTATCAGGCCGCCTTCCGGCAGGCAGGCGCTGTGGAGGCCTATGGCTTCGATCACATGATCGACGCGGCAAAGGCCGTTACCCTCGTGGACTATCCCTGCCTTGGGGACCGCCTTCTGATCGTGACGAACGGCGGCGGTATGGCGGTCGCGGCTTCGGATCAGGCCCAGCAAGAAGGATTCACGATGCCCGTAGTGCCACAGGACGTGCAGGAGCGGCTCGGCCGGACATTTCCTTCTTTTTTTGTTACACGCAACCCCATTGACCTCACCGGAAGCGGAAAAAATGAGAACTATTACACAGCGCTCAGGGAGGCTCTGCCGCACTACGACGCGGCTGTGGTGATCGTGCTGATGGGCTCCACCACGGTGACCGAAGAAGCGACAGGCATGATAGCCCGCGCCTGCCATGAAGCGAAGAAGCCGGTCACCTGCTGTATCCTGCAGGGCCTGGGCTACACACAGGAGGCCATGTTCTCACTGGTGAAGCTCGGCATTCCCGTATACCCGTCGCCTGAGCGCGCGGTGCGTGCGCTTGCGGCGCTCCGAAAGGCGACGCGCAGAAAAGGGTAACGCGTTACGCAAAAATGAAAACTCCGAACGAGATCATACGATCTGCATTGCAGGAAGGCCGCAAGGCGCTCTTCGAACATGAGTCCAAGGAGCTTGTACGCTCAGTGGGCATTATCGTCCCGAGGCATGTGCTCGTCGATCCCTCTGACCAGAAGGCAATCCTCGCCGCCGGCGAGAAGCTCGGCTTTCCCGTCGTGCTCAAGGCCGTTTCCCCCGATATCCTGCATAAGACCGACGCGGGGGCCGTGATGCTGAACATCGCCACCAGCGCGGCGCTTTCTGCCTCGATAACGACGATGCAGAACATGATCGCGTCACGCGCGCCGGGAAGCGTGGTCCGGTATTTTCTGATCGAGAAGATGATGCCTGCCGGGCTTGAACTTTTGATCGGCGGTCTTCGAGACGATCAGTTCGGCCCCTCAATTGCCTTCGGGCTCGGCGGTGTCTGGGTCGAGGCGCTCAAGGACGCCGTCTTCGGCATCCTTCCGCTCACCCATGAGGAGACGTCCGATATGATAGCCAAAACGAGAGCAGGCATCTTCCTGAAGGGTTTCCGCGGCAACCCGGCGCTTGACGAAGAGGCCGTCCACTTGATCATCAACAATCTGTCCAAACTGCTGACCGCCCATCCCGAGATCAGGGAGCTCGACCTCAACCCTGTCCGCGTATATGCCAGGGGCGCCGCGGCTCTCGACGTCCGGGTGATCCTGGGGTAATAATTGTGTCTTCTTTGCCGTGCGAGCACCATGGACGACAATAGCCAAATCGAGGAAATCGCGTATCTCCGCAACGAGGTCAAGCGGCTCCGCAAGGCCCTGAACAAACTTTCTCCGGGCATCAACATGCTTTTGAAGCTGCGCGGGTTCTCTGTCTACACGAAGGAAGAGGAAATCCGTCCTCCAGCCATGTTCTTTAACAATGCCCTTCGGTGCCGATAATCGACCGTGATATGAATATCTTGCCTGCAACACCAACCACATGACACCGCGTATCCATTTTGATCCACCCTGCAATCGATTCTTTACAATCCATAAAAAGCATGATACTTTTGAAAAAGAATATCGCCCTGCTTTCATTATTCTGGCACTTCAAATAAAGCCGGAGAATACATGAATCCTTATCAACGAAGTGTTGCAGAAACGCTTGCTGAGCTGAGATCCACACTCCAGGGTCTGACCTCGGAAGAGGCAAAGGAGCGCCTCACGGCTCACGGCCCCAATGAGCTTGTCGAAAAAAAGAAGAAGCCTCCCCTGATGATGTTCCTTGATCAGTTCAAGGACTTCATGATCCTTGTCCTGATCGCCGCGGCAGTGATCTCCGGGGTCATCGGCGAGCCGGCTGACACGGCGGCCATCGTCGTAATCGTGCTCTTGAACGCCGTGCTTGGGTTCACGCAGGAGTACCGCGCTGAGAAGGCCATGGAGGCGCTCAAAAAGATGGCGGCCTCTCTTGCCGTCGTGATCCGCGACAGCGTGCATCAGACCATCGCGGCATCGGAACTGGTTCCCGGCGACATTGTGATCCTTGAGGCCGGCAGGATCGTGCCCGCGGACATGAGGGTCATCGAATCAGCCCGGCTCCGGATCGAAGAGGCCGCGTTGACGGGAGAATCTCTTTCCGTTGAAAAAGACCCGCAGGCGCTCAAGCAGGCGTCTCTTCCCCTCGGTGACCGGAAGAACATGCTCTACAAGGGCACGATCGTGACCTATGGCAGGGGCGTCGGTGTTGTGACCGCCACGGGCATGGAAACCGAGCTCGGCAAGATCGCGACCATGATCCAAGGCGAGGAAGAGGGCAAAACGCCGCTCCAGAAACGCCTCGCTGCGTTCGGTAAAAAACTCGCCTATGCCGTGCTCGCAATCTGCGCGATCATCTTTATCGCCGGGCTGTTGCGGGGAGAAGACGCCATCCGGATATTTCTTGTGGCCGTGAGCCTTGCCGTTGCAGCCATTCCCGAGGCGTTGCCGGCGGTGGTGACCATTTCCCTCGCCCTCGGCGCGCGCAAGATGGTGAAACAGAACGCCCTTATCCGGAAGCTTCCCGCTGTTGAGACCCTGGGATCGGTCACCTACATCTGCACCGACAAGACCGGAACGCTCACCCTGAACAAGATGACCGTGGAAGAATTATGGGTGGACGGCGGGATAGTGCGGAGTTCGGAGTTGGGAGTTCGGAGTGGAGGTATTAAAGCAGGTTCTGGTTCTGTGCTTGATCTTTTACTCCAAACTCCGAACTCCCCTCTCCCAACTTTCTTCACCAGCCTTGCCCTCTCCACCGACGCCCACCAGGACGCGTCGGGAGAAGTGACGGGTGATCCCACCGAGGCGGCGCTGTTCTCCGTCGCGAACAAGAGAGGATTCGTCAAAGAGAAGCTGGAAGCCGAATATCCACGCGTTGCAGAGCTTCCGTTCGATTCCGGGCGGAAGCTTATGACAACATTCCATCGGCGGTCTCTCGTACCTCATCCCTCGTCCCTCGTCACCGGGGACTTCATTTCTTTCACCAAGGGCGCGGTGGAGGTGGTGCTTGAACGGTCAACGAGCGTCCTGACATCAGACGGGATGCAGGCTCTTGATGCCAAGAAAATGCAATCGATCAGCGACCGGATGGCCTTGGATGGGCTCCGGGTCATGGCTTTAGGCATGCGGAGCTGGAACACTATCCCCTCGGACCTGTCCTCTGAAAACACCGAGACCGGTCTGGTCCTCATCGGACTCATGGGCATGATGGACCCTCCGCGGGAAGAAGCGAAGGAGTCCGTCTCGCTGTGCAGAAGCGCCGGTATCATCCCGGTCATGATCACCGGAGACCACCCCCTGACCGCGAGGACCATCGCGAAACGGGTGGGTATCCTTGAGAGCGACGACCCTGCGGCGATCATCAGCGGTGCTGATCTCGAAGCCCTGTCGCTCGAGGCGTTCGAAAAGCGAGTAGAGTCCATTCGCGTATACGCGCGGGTGGCGCCGGAACAGAAGTTGAAGATCGTCAAGGCGCTCCAGGATAAGGGGCACTTCGTGGCCATGACCGGCGACGGTGTGAACGACGCACCGGCGCTCAAGCGCGCCGACATCGGTGTTGCCATGGGTATTACGGGTACGGACGTCGCCAAACAGGCGTCGTCCATGATCCTGCTCGACGACAACTTCGCCACCATCATAAAGACCGTGAAGGAAGGCCGCAGGATCTACGACAACATCCGCAAGTTCATCAAGTACCTGCTCACCACGAACTCCGGCGAGATATGGACCCTCTTCCTCGCGCCCTTTCTGGGACTCCCGATCCCGCTCCTGCCGATCCACATTCTCTGGATCAACCTCGTGACCGACGGACTTCCGGCGCTGGCCCTGTCCATGGAACCTGAGGAAGGAGATGTGATGAAACGGCCGCCGCGCAAGCCTCAGGAAAGCCTCTTTGCCGGCGGTCTCGGCATCCACGCTATATGGGTGGGCCTGCTCATGGGAGGCGTCACGCTCTCACTCCAGGCATGGGCAATCCATATCGGCGATGCCCACTGGCAAACCATGGTCTTTACTGTGCTCTGCCTTACGCAGCTGGGTCACGTGCTGGCCATCCGGTCCGAAAAAGAATCCCTTTTCACCCAGGGAATATTCACGAACAAAGCACTCTTGACCGCTGTACTCGGAACCGTCATCCTCCAGTTCGCAACAATTTATGTCCCTGTTTTAAATCCACTATTTAAAACCCAGCCTCTGACACCCGCCGAGCTTGCTGCAGCTCTAATGCTTTCGTCCATCGTTTTCATCGCCGTAGAGATCGAAAAAATGGTCAAAAGAAACAAGAGCTCTTCTCAATAAGTAAAGAGAGTTGCAGAGTCTCTAAAATTAAATCCATAGATGAATTTATTTTTCTAGTATTTACTAATTTACAAAAACTTATAGTATAATAAGCAAAGCAAATAAACATCCCTGCAAATTCTTTCTAGGAGGTGATGAGGTAACTGATCCGCCACGAACCTGAAGTGTATTTCGGCATGTCATGTAAGGAAACATGTTTGAAACCAATTTGGGAAAGGGGGACTTCTTACAAATGCAGGAAAAGGCAAAAGGCATCAATGAGGACTGGTTGGCATTATGGCTTGGATTGGCGATCTTTGTTCTTTCCTTATTCACGTTCAGCGGCACGGACATCCTTGGATGGGGGGTCAACACCTCGGTATGGATGGATCCCGGCAAGGCAATGTCCCCCATATCAAAGACGTACCAGACGGTTAAGGGTGAGATCACCAAGATCGACGGGCAGAAGCTGACCCTCAAGAAAGCGGATGGCAAGGAAGAGACCGTTACCGTCAAAGAGGATACAGCGGCGCTCACGGTCGGAAGCACCTATGAGAAGAAGGGATTGTCAGGCGCTACCTCGCTCTTTCTGACCTACCTTGCCATGCTCGTCGTCATGTGCATCGGCGCAGTGCTTCTCAAGGCCGATGTCGTGAAGTTTGCCATCGGGTTCACGTTCGTCTTCTGGATCAGCTACCTGTGCTGGTTCACCGGGCATTTCGCGTATATAGCCGCCACCAAGGACAAGCTGGGTGCATTTAAGATCCCCTGGGCCTTGAGCCTGACCGGAGAATCCGGGTTCATCGTAGCGCTCATCGCCGGCCTTGTGGTGGGAAACTTCTTCCCCAAATTTTCCGGCACATTGAAAGAAGCGTCGCGGCCTGAACTGTATATCAAGACCGCAATCGTCATCATGGGCGCCGGCCTGGGCCTCAAGGCCGCGGAGTCTTTCACCCTTGCGACCAATATCATGTTCCGGGGAATGTGCGCCATCGTTGAAGCCTACCTCATCTACTGGGCCGTCGTATACTACCTGGCCCGTAAATATTTCAAGTTCAGTCGTGAATGGGCCGCTCCCCTTGCTTCGGGCATCTCCATCTGCGGTGTCTCGGCGGCGATTGCAACGGGCGGTGCCATCCGGGCGCGTCCCATTGTGCCCATCATGGTGTCGTCGCTCGTTGTGATCTTTGCGGTGGTCGAGATGCTGATCCTTCCCTTTGCGGCCCAGATCTTTCTCTGGAAGGAACCGCTGGTTGCCGGCGCCTGGATGGGTCTGGCGGTCAAGACCGACGGCGGCGCTGTGGCTTCCGGCGCCATCACCGACGCCCTCCTCCGGGCAAAAGCACTTGAAGCGTCAGGCGTCAATTATGAGGCTGGCTGGATAACCATGACCGCCACAACCGTAAAGATGTTCATCGACATCTTTATCGGGGTCTGGGCCTTCATCCTCGCTTACATCTGGTGCGCCAAGATAGAATGCAAACCCGGAGAAAAGGTCCGGGCTGTGGAAATTTGGTATCGCTTCCCCAAGTTCGTGATCGGCTACGCGCTTACGTTCTTTATCCTGCTCATCCTTTGCTGGCCCGCCACAACGGCGATCACTCCGGTGGATAAGGAGATCAAGACCGTTCAGCAGGAGATCACGGCAACGGAAAAGAAGCTTGCCACAGCGGCGCCTTCTGACCAGGCTGCACTGCAGGCAACAATCGGGACAGCCAAGGACAAGATTAAAAGCCTGAACGACTCGATCAAGGGGCCGAAAGCGACCATCGCGGCGGCAAAAACGTCGACCAGCTCAGGCAATATCTTCCGGGTGCTGTTCTTCGTCTTTACCTTCTTCACCATCGGCGTTGTATCCAACTTTAAGAAGCTCATGGAGGAAGGCATCGGTAAATTGATGGTCGTGTATGTCGTCGCTCTGTTCGGGTTCATCATCTGGATCGGGCTGTTCATTTCGTGGCTCTTCTTCCACGGGGTGACACCGCCGCTGGCAGGATAAATCATATCGCGCATAGGGGGTATTGACCATGGCAGACAATCCAAAATTGTCAGAGGAATTAAAAAAGATGGAGTATGAACCGCTCCTGCCGGTCGAGCTGACGCTCATCCGGTGGAGCATCGGCATTGGAGTGGTGTCGCTCGTGGTCCTGTACTGGGTGAGCATTACGTTCTTCCCGGGCGGCCATTAGGGGAAAGTCGAGCGGGGCGGCGGGCCAGTGCCTGCCGCCCTTTTTTAACGGAGCGGAGCCACGTCCGAAGCCGCGAAGGGCCGAAACCATGCATCTTGATGAATATGAGATATCCCTCTTTCGTGAAGTAGGTGTCTGTAAAAGCCATGTACGAAAATATCAGCGCCTGCTGGACAGAATGGAGGTACGCTACGGCATGACGACGGCCTCGTTCAAGGATCAGTACGGAAGCGCGCCCTGCTCAACGGACAACCAGGACTTTGCCGCATGGTTCGCGGCATGCGAAGCGATCGGTATATGGGAAGCGCGGCAGCGCGACTATGAGAATGCGTATCGCCTCATGAAGATCTAGCAGCGCATCGTTCATGGCTTGTATCCGGCTATCCGGAACGTCTGCAGCCTTTCCGTCCTTTACCGCCCTGCCTTTAATCAGCCCTTTACCTCTCCATACATTCTGATATACTGTCCGTGATCCGTCACAACCCAAGGAAAGGAATGCCCCATGGACCTCGGCTCATACGGCTCTCTTTCGTTCGACCTTTCATTCCTTTCTGCACTCTTCAGCATCGTCATCATCGACCTTATTCTCGCAGGCGACAACGCCGTGGTGATCGCCATGGCGGTACGCTCGCTTCCGAACGAACGGCGAAAAAAAGGCATCCTCTTCGGGGCAGGCGCGGCAGTTCTGCTCCGGGTCGTTCTGACCTTCTTTGTGGCCCAGCTTCTGAATGTCAGTTATGTGAAGTTCGTCGGTGGCCTGCTGATTCTCTGGATCGCGGTAAAGCTCTTTGTCGAGGGCACGCCCGAGGACGGCCAGGAAAGACCCTCGGCCACCATCTGGCAGGCGATCAAGATCATCGTGATCGCCGACATCACTATGTCGCTCGACAATATGCTGGCTGTGGGCGGGGCGTCTCACGGCAACGTATTTCTTCTGCTCTTCGGCCTCGGGCTCTCCATCCCCTTCATCGTTTTTACGAGCAACCTGCTTTCCACGCTTATGGACAAATACCCTGTTATAATTTATATCGGCGCCGCAGTCCTCGGCAAGGTGGGTGGCGAGATGATGATTTCCGACCCCTTCTCGGTCAGGCTTCTGCCTGATTCGCTGTTGACGCCTGACCGACTCCACCCGCTTCCGTTGTTGCAATATTCCGTGGAGGCCTTTTTTGCCGCCGGGGTGATCCTCGCGGGCAAGCTCTGGATGCGCCTGATGGTCCGAACAGAAAAGGAGGTCGCCGTGAGCATGATGCCGACAGGGGGAGAATCACTGAACCTGAAGGCGGTCCTGACCATCTCGAGGGAGTTCGGGAGCGGCGGCAGGGAGATCGGCCTGGCGGTTGCCCGGGAACTGGGCTACGAATATGTGGACCGGGAGTCCATCCTTGCCGACATCCGGAAGGATGGCCCGAAATGGGAGCAGTGGGCCGAAAATCTGAACGAACATTGTCCCACGGTATGGGAAAAGTACGACTGGTCCTTCCGGGGTTTCGCAGCCCTCGTACAGTGGCATATTCTTGAACATGCAGAGCGCGGCGGCGTGGTTATCGTGGGACGGGGAGGGAACTTCCTGCTCAAAGGCATTCCTCATGCTTACCGGATCCGCGTGACCGCGCCGATGGAAGTTCGGATCGAGAGGACCATGAAACGGGACAGTGTAGATCAGGACACGGCGCGCTGGCTCTGCGAGAAAACGGACAGCGAGCGGGCCTGTTTTCTCCATGCGATCTACGGCGGCCGATGGGACGATCCCGGGGAATACGACCGGGTCCTCTCTGTGACAAGCCAGTCTGTGAACCTCGAGGTGAAAGTGGTCATCAAGGCCCTTTTGCAGCGCACCGTTACCGATGAAGCACGAAAGACCCTCCATCTTCGGACAGCCGCAGCAAGGATCAGGGCCGGGATCGCCACGAACCCTCACTTTTTCATTCCTGTTTTCGACGTTCTTCCTGATGGCGAAGGCCTTATCCTCCGGGGCATCACCCACACACCCAAGGAGCACAAGCGCATCGAGGATGAGGCAAAGCGGATCGCCGGAGATCTCCCGGTGAGGTGCGAACTGCGTTACCGGAAATAATCACTATACACCGAGCATCTTGTGACAAATACGGCAAGACGCAGGGGGGTCTGGATAGGATGCAACAGTTTCCCCCTCCTGTTCGCTTCCGAACAACCATAGGGGGGAAAACAGCCGAGGAGATCGCCGTGCTCTCTGGATAAGAGGTTCCCGGAACAATGAATACTCCACCCCATTCCATATCCTGTTTAAGGGTTCCTGAAAAATATTCCCGAAATTCATCTGCTCGGACCCATACTCATGTCCACAATGGATTTTGGTAAACCGGGGTGAGGTCGGTGGATGCAGATAGACACACGGTGATACCTCGCCGTTTGCCGAAATATAAAGATTCTTCAGAGGATTTTCTTCACATACTGCCACCGGGGATGGGGAAAGGGCCGAGAGTCTCAGGTGGACGCCCTTACTCCGCGCCTCCTCATCGGCAATGTGCAGGACCTCCAGCGCGTCATTACGCTCTTCGCACGTAAAGATCCTCTGCTCATCCTGCCAGGAATTCGTCACTTGGATCAGATTCGTCAGGAAGATCTCCTGGATGCCGATATCGCGGGCGAGTCCGGGAAGTGCGGGAATATCATTGAGATTGTCCCTGAGCATCACATAGACGATATGCGTTCGCAGTCCAGCCAATCCCCTCTTCTGCTTGAGTTCATTGAACGCGGCTACCGCGTGAATGAGTTCTCGAAAGTCCGAGTTGAGCCGGATTGCTTCGTGAGTTTTCGCTGTACTGCCCGCAAAGGAAAACCCGAGAAAATCGATCCCGGCATCCATAAGCTCGGCGCTCAGGCGATCATTCAATCCCTTTCCGCTGGTGACAAAACCAACGGCAGCCGATTCAGCTCCGGCATGGCGGGAAGGATTGCTGCTATTTTTCGTCGGAGATTTCGCAGCCCGAATAATTGCGCCGATATCTTTATGGAGCAACGGCTCACCCCAGCCCTGCAGGATGATCGTCTCCACGTCATGAAAATAAGGAACAAGCTTTTCAAAATCGCAGAGTTGCATATCTTCGGCTACCCAATCGGACCGGCCATGCCTGATGCACATGCGGCAGTTGAGCGGGCAGCGCGTGGTGATCTCGATCTGCCATGCAAAGAATTTTTTGTGAAGGCGCCGGGGGAACAGCTTTGTAAACAATCCGTGGCTCATATGTTTTTACAGGATAAGACGAACACTGTCCCACGATATCGTGAGCAGCGAGTAAGGAGAAAAAACGGCTCTTGATACATTATAACAAAAAGCAGGAACAGATTGATTCGCGAGCTAACCTTGATACTATTGCCTTGACTTAATAAATCCGTCTGATATGATTTAATCTTCAACCATGATAACTCCTTATTCGGAGGCTGTCTTGAAAAAAATTCTCTTATTGTGCTCCATTCTTATACTTCACGCCTCTTTTGCATCTGCCAAATTCGACCCCGCCTTTACCTGGACCACGCTCCGGACGCCGCACTTTTATATCCACTATCACCAGGGCGAAGAGGAGATCGCGAAGCGTACCGCGGTCATCGCAGAGGACGTGCACGTTCGACTGGTTCCGCGCATCAAGTGGGAGCCGAAGGGACGGACGCACCTCGTCCTTGTCGATGCTGAAGACGCCACGAACGGCCTGACCACTCCGTTTCCCTACAATCATATTACGCTTTACCTCACGCAGCCCGTGGGCGCTCCAGGCTTCGGAACAACGGCCTACGACGACTGGATGAGAACGCTCATCACGCACGAGTATACCCACATTCTGCACCTCGACATGGTCCACGGTTCGACCGAGGTGCTCCAGGATGTCCTTGGCAGGCTCTATTTCCCAAACCTCTTTGAGCCCATCTGGATGATCGAGGGCCTGGCCACGTACGAAGAGACTGAGCAGACCTCGGGAGGACGCGGCATTTCGCCTGGCTCCGAGATGGTGATTCGAATGGCCGTGCTCGAGGACAAGTTTCCGCGCCTCTCCCAGGCAGCTGTATTCCCCGACTTCTGGCCCTCGGGTCAGGTCCCGTACCTCTTCGGCGAAGGGTTTACTCGTTTTATTGTCGAAAGATACGGCAGGGAAAAGCTTGCCGATATTTATCTCAGTTACAGCAGGTTCGGCATTCCCTGGCTCGTGGATGCGAATGGCCGATGGACTCTGGGTCAATGGTACAGCGACCTCTGGGATGAATGGCAAAAGGAGCTAAAAACACGATACGAAAAAAAACGGGATGAGTTGAGCGCAAAAGGCCTGACAGCCTCACTTGCCTTGACCCGGCGAGGGTACGTAAATGACGCTCCTGTCTTCTCGCCTGATGGGAAAAGCATAGCTTACGCTGTTTCAAATGAGGATGAATTCCCCGCTATCTATATCATGAACGCGGACGGGACCGGAGACCGCAAACTGATAGAGAACACAACCTCCTCGACATCCTCGGGCGAAAGCATCGCCTGGAGCCCCGATGGCAGCGGTATTTACTATACAAAGATCGATGTCATCAGGAACACGGACGTTTATAATGACATCTATTTTTATGATATAAGTGCGAACAAGGAAGTGCGGATTACGAACGGACTCCGCGCCCGCGACCCCTATCCTTCGCCGGACAATAAGAAGCTCATCTTTGTTACGAACAAGCTCGGCAGGAACCGTCTCGCTTCGATCAATTTTGCCGCCACCAGGGGCCATGCAGTCAGGGAGTCCGATATCACCTGGCTTTCCGCCGAGACCGCGGACCAGTACGAAACGCCGCGATACAGTCCGGACGGGACCCTGATCGTCTTGGGTGTATGGCAGCCGGGCGGCTACAAAGATATCTGGGTCCTCGACGATCGGGGAAACAAGATCGCAGAACTGATGCACGATCGCGCGATTGACGGAAACGCAACATGGAGTCCTGATGGAAAGATCATCTACTTTTCCTCCGACCGTACGGGAATCTTCAACCTCTACGCCTTCGACCGCACAACAAAGAAGATCTACCAGATAACCAGCGTGCTCGGGGGCGCATTCACGCCTGCACCCTCTCCCGACGGGAAAACGCTTGTTTTTTCATCATACAGCTCCGCAGGATACGACATTCATATGAGGCCGGCGGACCTCGACTCATGGAAACCGGCAGAGGCATACAAGGATCCGCGCCCTGTCGTCACCTATGCCGAGAAGCCGGTTGAGATGCAAACGAAGGCATACAATCCCCTCCCCACGCTCGTCCCGCGTTTCTGGATCCCCTGGTATGGGTATAGTGAGGAAAGCCGCGACCTTTTCGGATTTCTGACGTTCGGCCAGGACGCGGTTGAGCGCCACTCCTATTCGTTGACCGGTCTTTACAGTCCCAAGACGTACCGCAAGTGGTACGCGTTCGACTATGCCTATGACGGGTTGTACCCGACCATCCAGGTCGCGGCATCGGACGTGGATGGGACGTTCAGCGACCTGCTGATTGATACGACCAGGTCAAAGGATTATGTGCAGCGTGAGAAGACTCTTGATGCATCGCTCGTGTTTCCCCTGCTCAAATTTCAGAAACAGCACGCCCTGGTCATCGGGTACCGGAGGAAAGAAATTTCAGCGCTTACCCAGCTCCCGCCCTGGCCCGGCTATAACGGTCCCGTTCCCTCCGAGGGTTCTCTGATATCGGGCCGCGCCGCTTATATCTTCAACAATGCGAAGCAATATGGCTTTTCCATCAGCCCGGAGAACGGCCGGACCGTCGAAGTGGGGTACAAACGCTACGATAAATCGATCGGCAGCGATTTCAATATCACCAAATATACTGCTGACTGGCATGAGTATATCGACTTTCCGTGGAAGCACCACGTGCTCCTGGCCCGAGCCTTTGCCGGGAACTCGGCCGGCGATGTAATGCCCCAGGGCGCATTCCAGGTAGGGGGCGATAATCCCGGCGACACGTTACTACAGGTTGATGACGAGTCGGTCTATTTGCGCGGCTACCGGATCAATGAATTTCGCGGCAGAAAGGCAGGCCTCGCGAGTCTCGAGTACCGTTTCCCGATCAAGGACATCGAATTGGGCTGGAGCAGCACTCCCGTATTTTTACGACGCGTCCACGGTGCAGTCTTTGCCGAAGCCGGCAATGCCTGGGATAACGCATTCCGCAGCAGGGAATTCAAACGGTCTGCCGGCGCTGAGGTCCGGCTCGACACAAGCCTAGTTTACAGTCTCCCCATCACGTTCCGAATTGTGTTTGCGCACGGCTTTGACGAAAAAGGTGAGTCGCAGGTCTATGTATCGCTCTGGATGCCGGCGTTGTTTTAGATTGAATCGGTTCTTGCGGCAAGTCGGTAATGTATCTGCTCTTGATGGAAGGTTTTAAGATAAAGGAGGTGCTTCATGATACTGGTCACGGGCGGTACAGGATTCGTCGGCAGTAATCTGATCAAGCGCCTGCGTCAGGAGGGCATTCCCGTGCGGGCGATCGTCAGGGATCCTAGCAAGGCCCAGGCGCTCAGAGACCTCGGAGTTGATGTCATCAGGGGTGATATATCGGACCCAGGCTCGCTCGAGAAAGCGACGATCGGCATTGAGCGCATCATCCATCTCGTGGGCATCATCCAGGAGGCGACGGGAGCGACCTTCCATGGTGTGCATGTTGACGGCACGCGGAACCTTCTGGCTGCGGCGAGAAAGAACAGTGTGCGCCACTTCTTTTACCAGAGCGCCCTCGGCACGCGGCCCAACGCCAGTAGCGGGTATCACAAGACCAAGTGGGCGGCAGAGGAACTCGTACGCGCCAGCGGAATCTCCTATACCATCCTGCGACCCTCTCTCATCTACGGTGCCGGCGATCAGTTCACCATCAGGCTGTCGGAGATGATCCGGCTGTCGCCCCTTGTGCCCGTCATCGGTTCTGGCAGATCGAAGGTACAGCCGATCTATATCGACGATGTTGTGATGTGCATACTGAAGGCCGTGACGAGTGATTGTTGCTTGAACGAGATATACGAGATCGGAGGGCCGGATCAGCTATCTTACGAAGAAGTCACCGTTGCGATCGCCGACGCCATGGGTGTGAAGCGGCCTACGGTCCACCTGCCGCTCTTCTTCATGAAGTCCATGGCGACGATATCCGAAGCCGTACTGCCCAAAGCCCCGGTGACCATGGACCAGCTCATCATGCTGCAGGAAGACACCGTATGCAACATGCGCGACATCCGCGATGCCTTCGGCGTCGAACCCATCGGGTTTCGGGAGGGGCTGAAAAAGTTCATTCGTCCCGCATAACACTCAAAATATAAAACAGTATCTCACTCCGATATTTATCCGGCCTTAAGAATATCCAAAGGGACTGTGAAATAATAGCGGCATGATTTTGATACGGCAAGAAGGCATCCGGCTCTCTATCTTAGACCGGAAAGCACAAAGGCGGATTTCAACCGGTAATTGTGGGAGAAGTCATAAGAGGCCGTGCTTCCCGGGTTGATCATTGACGGAAAGCTCGCACTTGCATATACCCAAAAACGGCATGCCCCCGGTCCTGCCGGGGGCATGTATGAAAAGTGCAGGTTAAATCGTCTTCATTGCCTCATTCGAATAGCTGCTTTCCTGCCCTGACGTATTTACCGTTGTCACTGTAAAATAGTATGTCCCGGGTGAAAGGTTCAACGTTTTTGCAATAGTAGTTATTCCGGGATTTGTGACAGTTACAACTTGTGAGTACGTTTGGGATGCTGTTCCATAATATATTTTATATATGGACAGATCCGTCAGCGGATTCAAAGAAGATCCATCCGTGTTTGTCGTCGGCGCATCCCACGTCAAGGTTACAACACCGCCACCCGTAACAGTAAGCAAGGTAGTACCTGCAATGCTCCCTGATGTTGCCGTGATCGTCGTTGAACCGGCAGCCACGGACGTGGCCAATCCCTTGGAACTTGCTGCGTTGCTGATGGTTGCAACGCCCGAAGCCGATGAGTTCCAGGTTACCGATGTCGTCAGGTCCTGAGTTGAACTGTCGGAGTAAATTCCGAGGGCAGTAAACTGTCGGGTTGTCCCCTGTGCAATGCTCGGATTGGTCGGGTTGACCGCTATGGACACGAGCGTTGCAGAGGTCACCGTAAGTGCGGTCGATCCCGATATACCTCCCGATGTTCCCGTGATCGTTGTCGAACCGGCAGCCACGGAGGTGGCCAATCCCTTGGAACTTGCTGCGTTGCTGATGGTTGCAACACCCGAAACCGATGAGTTCCAGGTTACCGATGTCGTCAAGTTTTGCGTCGTACTGTCGGAGTAAGTTCCTATGGCAGTGAACTGCTGGGTTGTTCCTTTGACAATGCTCGGATTGGTCGGGGTGACCGTTATGGACACGAGCGTTGCAGAGGTCACCGTCAGTGCGGTCGATCCCGATATACTTCCCGATGTCGCCTTGATCGTTGTTGAACCGGCGGCCATGGACGTGGCCAAACCCTTGGAACCTCCCGCGTTACTGATGGCTGCGACACTTGCAGTCGATGAATTCCAGGTTACCGCTGTTGTCAAGTTTTGAGTCGTACTGTCGGAGTAAGTTCCTATGGCAGTGAACTGCTGGGTCGTTCCCTTGACAATGCTCGGATTGGTCGGGGTGACCGTTATGGACACGAGCGTTGCAGAGGTCACCGTCAGTGCGGTCGATCCCGATATACTTCCCGATGTCGCCGTAATAGTTGTTGACCCGGCGGCTGCTGATGTTGCCAGACCCTTGGATCCCGCTGTGTTGCTGACGGCTGCAACACCCGAAGATGATGAGTTCCAGGTCACGGCTGTCGTTAGATCCTGCGTCGTACCGTCGGAGTATGTGCCCGTGGCATTGAACTGTCGGGTTGTCCCTTTGACAATGCTCGAATTGGTCGGGGTGATTGCTATAGACACGAGTGTTGCGGGAGTCACGGTCAATGTCGTCAATCCCGATACACTTCCCGATGTTGCCGTGATCGTCGTTGATCCGACTGCTGCCGAGGTAGCGAGTCCATTGGTATTGGAGCCGGCTACGTTATTGATGGTTGCAACGCCTGCAGCCGATGAATTCCATGCTATCTCTGCTGTCAGGTCCTGCGTCGTATTGTCTGAGAACGTCCCCATGGCAGTGAACTGCTGAGTTGTGCCTGGTGCAAGGCTTGGATTGGCCGGAGTTAAAGCTATGGAAACAAGTGTTGCTGAAGTCACTGTCACGTCAGTCGATCCCGATATGTTTTTGAATTTCCCCCAGATCCTTGCCCTGCCCCAGTGTGTTGCTGTTATGTACCCGGGGCGATAAAACGAACTTGAGTTCGAAGCGTACAATCCCGTGAACCTTGCTTCATCTATGCCGGAGGCAACATCTAAAGCCGATGTAGTCCAGGTTACGGATGACGTCAGGTCTTGCGTCGTATTGTCCGAGTAGATGCCGGTGGCCGTGAACTGTTGACTCGTATTTTCTGCCAGTGTCGGATCACTAGGCGTTATCGAAATGGAAGTGAGTTGTGCCCCGGAACTGCTGGTCGAAGTATCAAGATTGGCAGTGCCCCCTCCGCTTCCGCATCCGAGCAGACCGGTGACAAGCAATAATGCAAGAAGAATGAAGTATGATTTTTTGTTTAACATCTTATGTTCCTCCTCTGCCCCGGGCGGGACATGAATGATAGCGATTCTCTTCTCGTGTTGAGGTAATAATACGGTAACCCCAGTAAGTAGTCTGTGATTCCAGTTACAGTATGCTTTGTGATTTCAATCACATAAGCACATGTCCGGTTCTTGACGATTCAAGTCACTGGCTGCTTCAAAATGGATTCTGTTTGGGTTTATGGTAAAGGGGAATGTCGGGTCTGAGGTGAATGTCCTGTGGTTGGATTTATTATTATGGCGGCCTGAACTCAAAAAATTATTGCGTATCCTTTGAAAAGTATCTATACTACGTCCGTTCAGCAATGTATCGCCAAAAAATCAAATTCTTTTCAACATGAGTGAAACACTCTTTAGTCTTTTGACAGGATTGCAGGGTTTAACAATTTGACAGTATATATAAAAAGTTTAATCTGCTTGCATCCTGCACTCCGGTCAACTGACTTTTCCGGTGTGACGCGTTTTCAAATCGGTTTTATCCGGGCTACGGGGGGACCAGCTCGATGAGCATTCTCGACTGTATTGGCAACACACCACTTGCTCTGCTGGACAAGATAAACCCGAACCCGAGGGTCAGGCTTTTTGGCAAGCTCGAAGGGAATAACCCCGGCGGATCGGTAAAGGACCGCATTGCCTGGTATATGGTCAAGTCCGCAGAATCGGAAGGTAAGCTCTCAAAAGGATCGACTATCCTCGAGGCAACATCGGGCAATACCGGGATCGGACTTGCAATGGTCGGCACGGCCAGGGGGTATAAAGTCAAGCTCGTGATGCCTGAGTGCGTGAGCATGGAACGGAGGAAAGTGCTTGAGGCCCTCGGTGCTGAGCTGGTCCTGAGTCCCGGCAACGAAGGCACCGACGGCGCGATCCGGCTGGCGCACAGGCTCTATGACGAGCACCGGAACGGATATTTCATGCCAAATCAATTCGATAACCCGGCGAACAGCCTGGCCCATTACGAGACCACTGGCAGGGAGATCTATGAACAGACCAAGGGCGAGGTCAGTGTTTTTGTTGCGGGTATGGGCACGACCGGCACGCTCATGGGCGCGGGCAAACGGCTCAAGGAATTCAACAGCTTAATCACCGTCATCGGCGTAGAACCCCATCTGGGGCACAAGATCCAGGGACTCAAGAACATGAGCGAGTCCATCGTCCCTAAAATTTTCAACCCGAAGTCGATTGACCAGAAGTGGAGCGTGGTGGACGAGGATGCATTCACGATGACGCGCAGGCTGGCGCTCGAGGAAGGCTTGTTTGTGGGCATGAGCAGCGGCGCTGCCATGTGGGTGGCGGTCAAGAAGGCAACGCAGATGAAAAGCGGCACGATCGTTGTGGTCCTGCCGGACCGCGGGGATCGTTACCTCAGTACTGCTTTGTTCACCTCGGTCTGCGCGCAGTGCCCACCGTAAAAGACTTTCTGTTTCGATTATTGAATTCTCTTTGTGAAAAACAGACCGGGAAACAACGAACAACAATCTATTCTCCGATGATTTTTACCAGCACCCGTTTCTTTCGCCTGCCGTCGAACTCACCGTAGAATATCTGTTCCCAAGGTCCGAAGTCGAGCTTGCCGCCCGTAATCGCAACCACTACTTCACGTCCCATAATTGAGCGCTTCAAGTGGGCGTCGGCATTGTCTTCGCCGGTATTATGACGATACTGCGAAACCGGCTCATGCGGCGCGAGCTTTTCAAGCCAGACCTCGAAGTCATGAAACAGGCCGCGCTCATCATCGTTGATGTACACCGATGCGGTGATATGCATCGCGTTCACGAGGATCATTCCTTCCTGAATACCGCTCTCCCGCAGACAGTCCTCGACCTGGGGCGTGATATCGATGAACCCCCTTCGCGACGGGACGTTGAACCAGAGTTCCTTGCGATAGCTTTTCATAAGTTAAAGGACGTAATGTGATGATTACGCGAACTTCACTGCCTTCACCGCTTTTAATCCGACTGATCCCCGGGTCATCACTCCCAAGGGTTTCAGCTCGATCACCTTTTCCCTGCCCTTCTCGTCGATGACCTTCACCTGCGCGCCCTTGCGTACGGGCCTGAAGAGCGCGACCTCGCCGTTCTTCACGTTCACGAGCTTGACGCCCTTGCCCGCGCCGGTGAGCGCGGGGATTTCCTTTGCCGCCACGACAACGGCCTTGCCTTCCGTCGTAAGGAACAGGACATTCGGCAGATCGAGGATCTCCACGCCCAGGATGCTGTCGCCCGGCTTTACGCCGGCGAATTTCTTTCCCGCCCTCGTCGTCGTGGAGTTGAACGGAGCAAGGTCGAATGCGAAGCCGATGCCCTTTGTGGAGACGGTCAGCGCCGTTACCTCGCGCGGGGCCAGGGCAAGTTCCGCCTGCGTCTCCGTCTCGTCTCCGGCCAGCGGGCTCGCGAATACTGTCGTCAGGTTCATCGCTCCGATCGGCCGTTCGCCGTCTCCGAATCTGAACAGATGCTGGATCGGTTCACCGAACCCGGAGCCGGCCGGCAGGTCAAAGGCCTTCACGACGTAGACCTTTCCCGCTGACGAGAACACAGCAATGTTGTCCCTCGTATTAGCGGGCAGAATGGAGAGAAGCTCGTCTCCTTCCTTGAACCGAAGATTCTCGCCCACGGTCTTGACGCGCCTGATCCATCCCATCTTGGTCAGGATCACGGTCACTTCCTCGTGGACGATGAAGTCTTCCTGGGAGAACTCCACGTCCTCGGCGGCCTTCATCACCGACCTGCGCTTATCTCCATATTTTTCCTTTATCTCGAGCAGCTCAGTCTTGATCAGGCTCCAGATCTTTTTCTGACTCGCAAGAATGGCCTCGATATCTTTTTTTTGCTTCGTCTTCTCGTCCTTTTCCTTGAGGATGCGCTCGATCTCGAGACCTACCAGCTTGTAGAGCTGCATGTCGAGAATCGCCTTCACTTGATCATCGTCAAGCTTGAAATGCTTCTTAAGCTTCTCTGCAGCATCGTCGCGCGACTTCGCTTTGCGAATAATCTTGATCGCCGTATCGAGGTCGTCGTAGAGCACCTCGAAGGCACGCAGAATATGGAGCCGGACCTTGAGCAGTCGCAAGTCATGGGTCAGCCTCTTGGTGGTGATCTCGTGCCGGAAGTCGAGGAAGTACCTCATGATCTGCTTGAGGGATAACCGCTCCGGCTCCATGTTCGGTTTAAGCGCCGTGAAGTTGATCGGAAAGGTCGTCTCGAGATCCGTGTGCTTGAAAAGATATGCAGTGACAAGCTCCACGCTCGTTTCGGCCTTGAGCTCAAGCACCAAACGAATCTCATGGGTGGACTCATCGCGCACAGCCGAGACCTGCGGCAGTTTTCGTTCCTCCGTGAGTCCAATAAGCTTCTCAAGCAGCTTCGCTTTGTTCACCTGATAGGGAATCGACGTGAAGACGATCGCCTGTCTGCCCCGCGGGAGATCCTCGACCGCATATTCGCCGCGGATCCTGATGCCGCCGCCGCCCGCCTCATAGATATCCCTTAGCTCTTTTTTGGAATTCAGGATCTGACCGCCGGTTGGAAAATCCGGGGCCTTTATGAACTTGAGCAGGTCTTTCACTTCGATGGTTGAATTGTCTATCAAGGCCGCGAGGCCGTCGATCACCTCGCCGATATTGTGCGGGGGGAAAGAGCAGCTCATGCCCACGGCGATGCCCGAGGTTCCGTTCACGAGGAGTTGAGGGAACCGCGCGGGCAGGACGACCGGCTCCTTGAGCGAGTTGTCATAGTTCGGACGGAAACCAACTGTGTCCTTGTCGATCTCGAAGAGAAGTTCTTCTGCGATCTTCGAAAGCCTCGCCTCAGTATATCGCATGGCCGCTGCCGGGTCTCCGTCAAGGCTCCCGAAATTGCCCGACCCATCGACGAGCGGGTAACGGAGCGAGAAGTCCTGGGCCATTCTGACCATGGCATCGTATGCCGCCTGATCACCGTGGGGGTGGAACTTTCCGAGAACTTCTCCGACCACCGCCGCGCTTTTTCTGAACCTGGCCGTGGGGCCAAGTCTCATTTCCCACATGGCAAAGAGGATCCTGCGGTGCACGGGCTTCAGACCGTCGCGCACATCGGGAAGCGACCGGGACACGATGGTCGAGAGCGCATAGGTAAGAAACCTGCTTTCGACCTCGGAATGGAGCGCAGTGTTCAAAATTGAATCCTCGAGTATCGGCATGAGAACCTCCTTCGTTATCGCGGTTTCCGGAATGGAATCAATGATACTATCCGTCAACACACAATGCGGTGTTATTTTATCACAAACGCTATTTTATAACAAACAATGCGTATTTTTAAAGGATGATTTAATTGAAAAGTGGTGTATACTATAGCCATGTTCAACCTGCTGACCAAACAGGCTGAGGCTTATAGACGCGACACCTTTCGCTGTGGCAACTGCAACCGGGATTTTGAAGCCAAGGTCATTACCTGGGTGGACGTCTCTAAAACGCCTCAGGCCAAACAGGCGCTGCTGAAATGGCAGTTCAACCTTCTCCAGTGCACTCACTGCGGCTTTCGCAACTTCTCCGGCTCACCCTTTTTCTATGAAGACTTTGAGGAGGGGCTTCTGATCGCCGTATTCCCAAGCATCCCGGATAATCGGGGAGAAATCGAGAAGGCAATCCGCGCGAAATACGGCTACTACCCGGCGCTCGAATTTTTTTATGATATGACCCAGCTCTGGATGCTGATCTATTTTCAAGATCACTACCATGCAAACAGAAACCTGCGCACACTGTCCCGCATCGGACGGGGTGAAGAACGGTTGCGAAAGATGCTGCGGTTCCTGAAAGAGGACCAACTGATGATCAACATCCGCGAGAAACTCACCGAATCCTTCTTCAACAATGCCGCGAACGACGAACTCGTGGAGGTCCTGGGCCAGGCCGTCTACTCGCTGGAAGAGATGCTTCCCTGGCCGATGGACAGGCGTTGCTTGTGCGGGGCGGATCTTGCTCATGAGTTCAAGTGCTGCGGCAAACAGGTTAACCTTGCTGAGCATGAACTACTGCTCTCGCGGCACTACGTCATCTACTGCCCGATCTGCAAAGAATCCCTCTCCGGCGCCTCATGCGCAGAGTGCGGCAGGGTCTACACCTGGAAACTCGGTACGGTTGGAACATATAAAAATGACGGCGGCACATCCACACGCAAGAACACTGCGGAACGGAAGACGCAGGCGCACCTTTGAAAAGTTCCAGCCTTTTTCCCCTGCTCACGAAGACCCTGTAAACGCAAAAAGGTGGTGATTGCTCACCGCCTTTGTCACTGAGCTTTTCAAGAGGAAAAGGGCGACCCACCCGTATTCGCAGGTTCGGGGACCACTGCGATAACAATGCCGAAACCTTCATAAGCGTCGCCACCGGCTGCGCCAGGATATCCGGTGAATGGCAGCTACAAAGAAGAATCTTCTATCGTTAACCTGTCTAAATAGATTGATGATCTTTTCGAGAAACACATCCTTATTTCAACCGTACGAACGCAACTTCGACGAAACTTCGGCTTAAGCTTGGTTTAACGACTCAATGGATTCGCTCATGACCAAGCCGGCCCCGTCCTTACTCCGCTCGGAGGAGTTGACCGGATCAGGTTTACAAAACCGCTGTGGAAAGCGGGCTTGCCTTACTGCCGGTCCCCATCTTGAAATTAAAGATACCCTTAAGATGATACTCTGGCGGTGGGACCAGTGTTGAATCATTGTCGGTTAATGTAATATCAAAATCACCAGTTGCCTCGGTTGCCGTTGAACCAGGTGAAAAGGAAATGGTGCCCTGACTCACTTTTTTCAGCGTGGATCTCTCTCCATTGAAGACAAGGAATATACCGGGGAATTTCTCGTACTGAGAATTGTCTTCAATGGCAAACGTTTTGCCACCGATGCTCGGCATGACACCGTTGTCCGATTTCTGAATGTCGATCCTGATGACGGTCCTGAAATTTTCATCCCAGACATTTTCCGCAACATTGGCCTGTATTGACCAATACGCATCATTGTTCGTTGAATAATAGAAATTTGGCTTTACAAGCCCATACTCATCATCAGTGACCGTTAAGTAGTTGATATGGGCCAGATTCTGGTCGACAGTTGCGGCAGTTATTGCCGAACTGGTTCCGGTTGTTTCACTTGCCGTTGTACTGCCGGATGAGGCCTGACTGCTTCCGCCTCCGCTGCCGCATGCTGCCAGGAGCGCGACCAGCACCGCGGTCATGAGCATCTGTTGAAGGTGTATTCCGTGTTTTATGTGATGGGGCTTGGCATACCCTTCTTCAATGAGCACCTCACCAAGCTTTTTCCGGGACCCGGTCTGTTTGAGGAGAGCATCATCAAGTTGTCTGCGCGAGATAGTGCCTGAAGAGACCAGTATCTCCCCTAGCTTAAGCGGGCCGGGCACCGGTTTGGCATTGCCCTGGTTCTGTTGAAAATCGAGGACGCCGTACAGCTCTCGTTTCGTTAACAGGCCCTGGCGAACCAGAACCTCGCCGAGCTTCTCGCCGCTTCTCTTTTGATCGGAAATCGCGCGCTCAAGTTGTTCGCTCGTGATTCGTCCTGCCTGAACGAGCAGGTCGCCCAGCAGTCGGCGAACGCCCGCGGCAATCTTGACCGCGTCCTCGACGCGGTCAAGATGTTCCTGCACAGAAAGTGCTACCTTGATATCCGCAGGATCAATAATATTCATCCTGACCAGTACCTGACCAAGAAGTTCATTGGTTTTCTTTTGTTCCTCCAACGCGGCTTCGACGTTTTGCCGGGGTAGAAATCCGCCATCAATCAGGATCTGTCCGATGAAGCGCTTATTTTGTTTTTGTTTCAGCATAGGTAGCTCCTTTGCGTTGCTTACAGCCGCGCTTTGCTTCTTGTACGGAGATTCCGCCATCTTCGTGCCGCTAAAACGTCTGTCTGCGCGATCTCCATTTTCAGAGTATATCATCTTTCAACCTTCCTTTCTCTGCATCCGGATCACTGGCCGCTGAACCACTTCACGGCGTCGCGGACGCTCACTTGGTCAAACTTCATTCTCATCTTGACAAACGGCCCCTCGCTGGTGAAATCAGCCTTCGAGAAATCGCGGTCTTTAAAACCATTGAAATTGTATCCCACACTTATCCAGAGGTTCCTGCCGGCGTTGAACCCGACCGATGCGCCGGTCCCGTATTTTTCCTGGCGCAGGCTTAGGGAGTGGAGCCGCATGCCGCGGAGACCAATATCCCACTTCTTCGTGACATCGAAACGGCCCTCCAGCCCGACCAGGTCAGTGTATCCCCGATAATCGTTCTCATCGATCCGTTCCTGGACGTATTTTGAAGCGTACTGCAAAGAAACCTGGGTCCTGATAGTCGTCTTGATGTTCGCAACAAGGTTGTTGACAAAGCGCTTGTTGTCGTCGTAGGTTGTTATCCCTCCATGCTGCTCTGACTGTATCAGATCCAGCCGGTCCAGGATGATGACGCGGGTGTCGAAGGGGCGGTGCACAAGGCTCAGACGCAGATCGCTACTGGCTTTCTCCTCCCCGGCAAGGATGTTGCTCCGGAACGTCTGCAGTCCCAGCGCAAGAGCGAGTCCCTCCCGCACCTCGCCGTTCGCACCCATGAACAAACCGAACTTGCGTTCGGAATCTGAATCGCGGTTTTCCACCCTCGCGGTCCATGACCATTTTTCCTGACGATATCCTACGCCAAGAGAAGTCGCTGTAAAGTCCTCGCTGCTCCCCGATGCGGGAGGAACGTTGGTGTTGACAGAATAGGTACCCGTGTTATGCAGCGTCTGGCTTCGATCCAGACCGCCATCCACGCTCCACTGCTTCGTGATCTGCCAGGACTGCTTCAGTCCAGTGGTGGAGAAAAGCCGCACGCCGTTCTCGGTCGACTGCTGTTCCATGGAGGACCCGATCTGGCCGCCGGTCCACGGCGATGTCCTGATCCCGATGCGCGTGGTCTCGGTGTCTATCGTGGAACCATTCGTCCACTCCTGGTCGGCGAAGAACGTTGATTTCTCATTGAGCTTGTAGTCAGCCCCGACGGTCGTCCTCGTCGGGAAATCGACGTTGTTGTTCGCTCCGATGGACTGATCGCGACTGATCCGGACCGCAGTCTTGTCGGTCACCTGGGCCCTTATGCCGGAGAAGAGCTGGTCGGACCGTTGCGTCTCGCCGAAGCTCTGTGTCCCAGCAGTGCTCAGGGTGTCATCAGCCTGGCGCAAACCCGCCGTCACCGTATACCGTCCCGCAGTGTAATTGCTTCGCACCTCGGCCATGTCGCGCACCGCGCCGGTGGATAAATTGTTCTGCTCGAACACCTCTCCGCCAATGGTCCACAGTTTGTTGATCCGATAATTGAGGTCCGCTCCGATCTTCCGGGTGCCAGTCTCGCTGCCACTCTGCTGACCAAGCCCGAACCCGCCTTGCTGTTCCCGAACGTAAGCCTTACCCTCAGCTTTTTCCGAACGGTGCTGCAACTCCGCGAGAAATGCGTCACCTTGGCTCGTGACGCCCGCCAGGTCCGTCTTTGTCGTGGCGGCCTCCGCCCGGAGCAGGTCATACTCACCGAGCTTGACCTTCGCATCGACCCCTTCGAGGTTGCCCGATCCTCCCACCTGGCCCTCATGAACGTGGGAGGCGCCGACCTCTAAGCGGCTGTCGAGGAACCGCGCGGCAGCGCGGCCGCCATAGTTGTATTTCGCATCCTCGTCGTCAAAAGATTCATATTCCGCAACAATGAAAATTGGATTGAAATTCCCGTCACGGCTGTATACCGGCATCTTGAAGAAAATGGTACCGGCATCGTAGTCGATAGTGTAGTCCAGGTTGTTTGTCAGCCGCTGGCTCGAAAGAATGACCTCGCTCTTGAACCGGTCCCGGGTCTCGATCGTGATCGTTTCTGAATTGAGCACGATATTCTTCCGTGACAGGTGGTAAAGTCCCGAGGTACCGTCGCCAGAGTACTCGTCCCGCACGTGGGCCTGGTTTGTATCCGCCAGAAAAACCGTGTATTCGTAATCCTTGGTCTTCATCTCCGACTTGAACCCGGTGAAGTTCCGGTTGTACCGTGACAGCTCGGTGATGGAAAGACCAGCATTAAAATCACCGAATAGGGCATAGAACTGGTCGCGCTCCAGTTTGATGTAGATGCGCTTAGCGCTCGCCGCATCGTTGCCCTGAAGCGTACCATCGCCGTACAGGGTGTAGTACTTGTTCGGATCGATGGTCTGATACAGGCTCGGCTGGTCAGTGCTGTCTGTTTTTTTACTGTCATAGGCCAGCGTGAGAAGCCACTCTCCCTTGATCCTGCCCTTGGCATAGAAGGCCAGGCGGTCCTCTTCGTAGAACTTGTCATCGCCTCCACCAGAAGTGAAGGTCTCCATGTTGCCCTTTACGGTATCGTATCCCACCGTGCCTTCGGCAAGGCCGACGAGGACCCAGTCCCGGTCCCCGGGTTTCAGCCACGTGCGGATTTCCTCAAATCGTTCAGCGTCAAGTTGCACACGAACAATCGCTTCTCCTGTCTGCGTTGTCGGAACAAGCTCGATCATCGCCACGCCGTCCTCGCCGACAAGATACCGGTATCTATCAGTATTCAGTGCAATGAGCGGCGATTGTTGAAGCTTATCAGCGCTCTGCTTGGGGATATACGGCGGATCAAGAAAATAATCGGCCCGCACTCCCTCCCTGGCGGGATGTCCATCCTTATCCAAGAGTTGTATGGCAAGAATTATGGGGGTTTTGCCATCCGCAATGAGCTTCGATCTCTCGGGCAACAGTATAGCCTTTGCCGGCGGTCCTGAATAGTGTACGGTCCGCTGCAGCCGCTTGACCTCGAAATCGGCGCCATCAGAGAGAACGAGTTCGAATTTATTGTCTCCCTCCTGTAAATGTATCCCGCGCCAGAAGCTGATGGCCACAGTGCCGTCAGATTTTTTGATCATTCCTTCATAATGAAGGAGATCCACCGCGTCGCCATTCAAAAAGAGTTTCAGTTTCTGGCTCGGATCGTGCTTTATAGCAATTCTCAGACTCGCAATAGCAGGGTGATAGCCATCAACAGGCCAGAGCCACTCCAACCCCGGCTCTGCCTTTTCAACCCAGGCGGCATCGTAGTCCGGCATGGTCTTGCCGTCGCCGATAGGCGTCAGGGACTCTGATTGCGGGTTCTCTAGCCAGATCTCGCCCTCGGACAAGCCCGTAATTGAAACGGACTTCACGCCACTCGTTTCTTTGTCGTTGCGTACATAGTCCCAAGCGGAATCCTTGCGAGTGTCGACTCTGAACTCAACACGGCGGTTCAGCGCCCGTCCCTCTGCGGTCTTATTGGTCGCAACCGGTTCGTCAGGTCCCTTCCCGACGATCATGATCTGATCCGGGGCGAGCCGGAGTGTCTCGGCAATGACCTTGGCGACCGTCCTGGCGCGGCCTCGCGACAGCACGTAATTATCCGGGAACTCCTTGCTTGCCCTTGGGCGAATACGGTTGGAATCGGTATGACCGGTAACGGTAATATGCTCGATATTTCTTGATTTCATTTGTTCAATGATCTTCGATATTTCTTTCTGATCGCTCGAAGACAGGTCCGCCTTCAGCGAGGCGAACTTGGGATGGAATATGGCATCGGGTTCGCTCATCTGACGCTTTAATTTGTAGCGGACAAGGTTCGTGTCAGCCACGGGCGTCTTCGCTCCTTGTGCTGCCGGAGTGTCGAAAACCAGGAACGACTTCGTGGGCAGGTTTCCCTCAGCGCCTTGCGCCGGCACTGTCGCAGAGAACATGAGGGAACCCTCCCACCCGGCAGGCCGATCGCCCAAACGGTAGGTCAGGACGCCGTCGCTGAGGCCAGGATCAGGGACGCTGCCGTCAGCCAGAAAGCTGCTTCCCGGTGAGTATGTTACGCCGTCCGGCATCATTACGATCAGTCGGAGGTTTCGTACGGAGACCGATCCCACATGCAGTTTGGCTGAATAGGCGATGGTGTACTGGCAGTTCGCGTCGGGGAGACTGCAATTCTCATTCACGAACGGCACCATGGCCGTATAGTCGTTATGGTCTTTCGCGTCCGGCCTCGAAGTCCCGGTCTGGTTCGTGGCCAGGGAATTCGTCTTCACTTCGCCGAAGCAATGCTCGCCGAAGATACACGTTTGGGCTGTAGCAAGGGAAGCCTCCGGCTCCCCTGCATCAACATGGTTAATCAAATCGCTCCTGGTCGTGACCAGGGATGTCTGCAGCTCAAGGCCGACTTCGCCGGTCTGTTTCGCTTTCGGAGGACGGAGCGCCAGATGGAAATCGGCCCTCCACAAGGAACCACCTTGCAAATCCACGAACTGCGAAAATGACCTGCCCGCGAAACGCGTGTTATCCTCGCACTGCGCGGGCTCGTATTCCTCGGGCACCGTGACGGTATCAAGCTGCACCACATGAGTCCCCGGGAGAACAGCCGCGAAATGATACATCCCATTCTTGTCGGTTATGACATAGGATCCGTCCTCAAGGAAGATACGGACCCCTGCAATACCGTGCCCGTCTTTACCGCAGCCTTCAAGGATCCGGCCGACAATGGTCGTCCTGCTCAGAAAGAGATCCTCGGTCACCAGGACCGTAGCCGTCGCAATGTTGGATACCACGCCGGAGGAGCCGTTCGCCACAGCCGTGTTCAAGGCCTTTCCAAGGTTAGCGCCGGCGCCCACTTCGGCCACGTAGGTGATGTCCGCTTTTCCCGCTGCGATGAGATTGCCGACCGTAAAGGTGACGCTCCGGCCGTCCTCGGAGATGACAGGCTCGGTCGCGGGAACACTGTTCAGGCGCACTGACCCTTTCCGGTACCGGAAACCGGCCGGCAGCCGGTCAGTAATGGTCACCCCCGGCGCCGGTGCGCTCTCGTCGATGTTTTCCACCGTAAGTTGATAGGGAACAAAGTCACCAATTGCCGCCGAATCCTTGCCTGCGGATTTGATGAGATAGAGCCGGGTGCTCAACGGGTCAATGGGAATATCGATATGGATCGCCGGCCCGGCGTTCACCAGGAACTCCTCACTGCGCGAGCCGGGCTCGGCAATGGCAAAAGGGGCTCCCGGCAGGGCCTGCAAAACACGGGTCGCGACGTTCGAAGGAGACCGAAAGCCTGAGGGCGGCAGGACGTCAAGGCGATAGCGGCCCGGGCTGATAAAGGGGAACCGGTATCCGCCTGGTGACATGGAGTACGCCCTGCCACTGCTGTCCACTGCCGTGCCACCAGTGATGAGGTTGGACGGAAAAGTCGAGATGCCGTCATCACCGTATACGGTCGCGGGATTACCCGTAGCGGTGTTCACCAGGGTGACGATCGCCCCGTCGACCGGCTGACCAGTCGTGCTGTTAAACAAAACGCCATAGGGATCGACCAGCGCAGTCGTTGTGTGGGAATCCGTCGGGTCCGCCGGGTCCACGTAGAGCGCTGTAATATGCGAATCGTTCACGAGATTCAGAAGACCGTTGTTGTCAATCTTTTGATCGGAGCTGGATTGTATGACCCCCATAAAGACGCCGGTGTTGGGTCCAGTCTCGGTCAGCTTGAGCACTTCTGTGTCCCCGGTCTTGTCGTCATGAACTGTCACCACGACGGTTTCCGCGACCGCGGGATCGTTATTCTGGTCGCCGTCAGTCAATCGGATGAAGACCGGCTCGCCGGTGTGATACTGCGTCGGCGAAATGAGCGACAGCGGCTTGGCCAGATCGAGCCTTGCGGACGATCCTGCCGGCATCGGCGCGTCAAGAGGAACAAACGGTCCGGCCAGGTTTCCGCTGGGGCTATAGGATGTTGAATGAACGACAACAGTCTGTGCGCCCAGCGCATCAGGCGCGTACTGGAGGAATTCTAAGACCGCGGTAGTCCGCTGGACCATGGACGTCACTGACGCCGCAGGAGACGTTACGGTCACCGGACTTCCCGCAGGCCCGTTTGTATACGTCGCGGTTGCGACATTGGTGATGATGGTGCCGGATGGCGTGATGGACCAGCCGACGGATGAGAACAGGATGATGAAAAGGAATGATAACAGAGAAATAACTAGAGAAGAAAAAATTGGGGCCGCTTCAGCGAACGGGCGCAACGCGACCGTGCCTTCATCCTCATGGGTGGAGGTACGGTCGATGTGCGCGTCATGTGTGCCTAAGCGGTCCCTCATACAGTTCGATCAATTTCCCCGCCCTTCATGATGACGGGGAAGGTCATGTCTCCTTACTGGACAACAACCTGATACTTGATTACGGCGGAATTTCCTTGCGCGACCGTCAGGCCGGAAACCGTTACTATGTTTGTAGTAAAATCAGCGCCGTCAGCATCGCCGGTGTTCGTCTTGCAAACATTGTTCACTACGATACCGGACCCTCCGGCGCAAGGGTTGGAGGGGGCAACACCATCATCGTATTGGGTCCTGAATGCGATATTTCCTGCCGAGATCATGGCATTGAGGTTGTCAGTAATTGCTACATTCGACGCATCAGCACCACCCGCGGCGTTTGTTACTGTCACGGTGTACGTGATCACTGCTCCGGGTATCGCTTTGGGGCTCGCAAACAAGTTTACTGGATCCCAATACACCGTGGCCGTCTTGCTCACGGTCAAGCCCGCGGCAGTAATGGTAAAGGTGCCACTTGCGGAGTGTTTCCCGTCACGCGCCACGTCGCTGGCAGCGCTCCCTGCTGCATCTCCGAATATTGTCATTACACAGATTGAGATTGGCAGCCGTTTGTGTCCCGAGCTGTCTCATGTGGATGCGGTCAAGGTCCCCGCGTCTACGGCTGTCGCCAGAAGGTCGTAACCCGCGATTGAACCATTTGTCGCGGTTGCCGGTATATCACCGACGATCAGTACGGTAATGCTTGCGCCTGACGCGATGTCACCGAATGTGCCGGCAGTAGCGTACAGTGTATCGCCGGCGTCCCATTTGCCGTCATTGTTGTTATCGCGATAAATATTCGGAGTGGTCAACGTCCAGGTGTTCGTCGCCTTCGATACGGGTGACAGGGCAAAGCGCATGGCCGTATTGCTCATATTCGAGACGAGGAACTGGATCGCCTGGAAGGTTGAACTCGGTGCGCTGGTCACATCGCTTTGTTTCGTAACAGTCAAATAGATCACTCTGTCAACCACAAAGGTGACGGTGTTCCCCGGCACCGCGGTTTGCGGTACCGTGCCGACAGTATAATTCACTGTCGCCTGATTCGAGATACTGACTCCCGCGGCCGTATTCGCCGCCTGCGCGAACTGCGGGACCGCCACGGCAATCGCCACAAACAGCAGAATTGCCGCTATCTTATACATACTTTGCTTTATCATTGTTTCCTCCTAGTTTTTAATTAATTACGTTATTTAAATTGTGTTCCCTTTTTGTTTGCAGCCTGTTTATATCTCTTTTCACCTCCTAAGAATCATTCGCATAGTGCACCTCCGCTCTTAGGTCCTTGAAAATCAGCATTTGTTCATCCATAATCTTATCCTCCAAATAAATAATTTAGAATGCGTCTATTTAATCCTTGCCTTGAATGAAACACTACCTGTACCACCAGCGGGGAGTGGCTTGGTCAGGGTCCATCTAATACCGGTGTAGTCTTCCGCCCCGGCCTGGCGCACCATTCCCTTCGCGTTTTTGACCATCAGTTTCTCCGGTGCGCTGTAGGTCTTCCCGCCGTCTGTTGAAAACTCGATGCGGGTGTTGCTCCCTTCTACGCTGTTGTCGAGATAGGTCATATTCTTGTCAATAGGATTCGTGATCACGACATCGGTGGCGGGCTGCTTGCCGGTGTTGGTATAGTGCGTCGTGAAAACCACCGTGTCTCCCGGCACCGTCGCCGCCGCTTTGGCGACATCGACCCGCTTAACGACCTTCTCGCCCTTTTCATTTCTTCCCGCAACCTCTACTTCCGCAACGGACTTGAGCGCTATGGCACTTTTCTGCTGTGTCCAAGCGGCCATCGGCGCCAGCAACACCAGCGCCAAAACTACCTGTAATATTCTTTGCATTATCATCTCCCCCTTTTTTATTTGATCTTAACTTCAAAAGTTATCGTTTGTATCGGCGACGCGCTCGTCAGATTTCCGAGCTTCACGGTCACAGTATTCGGTGTCGTCACCCCCACGTCCCCGGCGTCGGTGTCGGCGATATCAGTAAGGGCTGCATTGTTCAGCCGGAGTGAATTGGCGATATACACCGTGTTCAACGGCAGCGGGTCGCTGATCACCACGTTGTTCGCTGTGCCTCCCCCCGATGTGGCCGCAACAATCGCGTACCGGAGCGTCGCCCCCGGGAGGGGCAGGCCTCCGCCCCATTGGTCAAGTATTGTAACGGTCTTGCTTAGGCTCACGTTCAATGCGGCAACGGATATTATGTTGAAAGCGCCGCTCGCCGAGTGCTTTCCGTCCCGCGCTCCGTCGCCGGCAACGCTTCCCGCGATGTCCAGGAACACCGTGTCGATACCCGATGTATTGGGCCCCGCGGTCTGCGTGGAAACATTCAAGGTTCCGGCATCGACCGCTGTCGCCACCAGGTCATATAGCGCTGATTGGCCGATCGTCAGACCCGCGGGCGCGTCCGCGACGATCAATACCGTGACCGATGAGTTTGATACAAGGTCCCCGAACGTGCTTGCGTCGCTGTACAGGGTGTCTCCCGCGTCCCAGGTGCCGCTGTTGTTATTGTCTCGAAAGATTCGGACATTGTTCATGGTCCATGTGTTCGTGGCCTTCGATACGGCCGAGAAAGCGAAGCGCAGGGTCGTATTGCTCGTATTGGAGACGAGAAACGACAGGGCTACGTTGCTGGAGGTCGGCGCGGTATTCACATCCGAGTTCTTGGTCACAACCATGTTGATCGCCCGGTCTACCATGAAGGAATTCCCGGCCGTCGCAGTATGGTTCACGCCGCCGCTGAAAAAACTGACTGAGACGGTGTTTGTGATGACCATCCCGGCAGGTGTGCCCGCAGCCCGGGCATTACCCGCTGCAAAAAAGAACCCGGCAAGGAATACGATGATTCCCCAGCATGCCGCGTAATATATTTTTTTTCTGTTTTGCATAGTCGTATTCGTTCAGCCTTGTCCTTCACCGGCCGGGACAATGCCTTCAGTGACTTAGTTGATCGATACCTTAAACTTCACGGTAAAGCTTGCGCCGCCTCCGTTCAGCGTCCCGCTGGGTTTAATGCGCACCCCTTTTACGAGAGGATCGTAACCGATGGTCGTAGGGGGATAGACGTACGGCGGACCGCCGCCGGGTTGGTATGAATAGGAAACCGCGTTCGCATAGGTCCACGGCGTCGTCAGGCCGCAGCCACTGCACGAGAAGGTCACGGCGCTGCCGGCGGTATCAACGTACATGGTCATATTGGCAGGGATAACATCCGTGATGGCGATCGAGTCCGCGTCCGCCACGCCGCTGCCGTTGTTGATCACCTGTATGGTATATTGGACCTCCGCGCCGGGAATCGCCTTTGCGGACGCCGATACGCCGTTGATGGGATCAGAAATGACCGAAGACGATTTCACAACCATAAGAGACGGCAAAAGCGATACGTTGAACGTACCGACGCCTGTGTGAGAAACCGTGCCTTCGGTACCCTCCGGAGCCGTTACGGAAACGGTCCAGTTTCCGGAAGGCGCAGGCGCCGTGAGCGGGAAAGCGTATTCGAACGTTTTGGTCGCGACACCCGAGTCCGCGACCTGGGGCATGGCCACAGCGTTGATAACGGTCACGTTGCCCGGGTCCTTGACGGTGATCATCGGCTGCGTCGTCGCGTTGTTGCTCGCGTTGATATCGAAGCTCCCGAAGGGGTCGCTCACGACTGCCCGCAGGTAGACAGTGCCGGTGGTAAATGATGCGGGTATGGTCACTAAGGGATAGGCCGTGCTGTATGCAGTGACGCTGTTCACATTTATGACGGTCGCCGAAGGCAGATCGACATACGATCGGTTCCCGCCGTTTATCGGATACACCGTCAGGGCGCGACTGATGCCGGTGTTCGTAATGGTGAGGGTCCATTTGTTCCCCTGAGCGCAGGTCTGTGGCGGCGAGTAGGGCAAGTTGAACGTCTGAAGGTACACCGTACCTCCGGCGGCAAAGGCAATACTCTTCGTCTGAGTAAGGCTGATTGCTCCACAGGTGAGATTAACCCTTACGTTTCCGGTCCTGCCGTTTGTACAAGACATATAGAGGTTTACCGGAACATTATTTGAATTTGGATCGAGGGTCATGGGTAACTGCATAGCAACATCTTGTGCCCATATCTGAGATGAAGTTGCAGCGCCAATCGTGATAGTGCTGTTATTACCCGAGATGGATCGTGATATCGGCCCGGGCGCTCCTCCGCCTGCTCCATAGAGGTATAGCTGCTTGAGGCCGGTGACGGGGACCTGCGACTGGGAGACGGTGATCGCAGGCGCCGCTGGTGTGGCACCCGTCCCCGCGGGGTTCGTGATAGTGGCGGTGTTGTTGATAAGGGTACCAATTGCGGCCCCCCCTGCGATCGTCGTGGATACGACGATTGCGGCGGTCCCGTTGGCAGGAACCAAGATGTTGGACGCCGTAAGCACTTGCCCCACGATAGTACATGTCGCACCCGCAGGACAACTTATGACCGAAAGATTTGTCAGTGTCGCCTGGAACGTGTCCGTCACCGAGACACCGGAGACTGCTGCACCGCCGGTCTCGTTCAGCGTGATCGTATACGGTATAACGTCGCCCGGATTCTGGTCCCCACCGTTCGTATCCGTCCAAGTCTTTGTTGAGGTGGAGAGATTGGAGTTAACCGGAATGTTCACGGTAACGCTATCATTGTTGGAGTTGTAGTCCGTGATGGAACCCGGGATGACGAGGCTTGCGGTGTTGCTGAGCAGGCTGGGCGCCGGTGCGCTTACCGTACCCGTTATCGTATAGGTCACATACCCGTACCGGGGAAGGTTGGCGGTGGTGTTGATGTTGTTCCCGCTCCCTGAGGCAGCGCCGCAGGTTGCACCTCCTGATCCCGCGCAGGTCCAGGCAACGCCGGTTATGGCCGCCGGCACGGTGTCTTGGATCCCGACTCCGGTCGCTGTCACGTTGTTGGGACCGGTATTACTTGCGATAACGGTATATCGGACAGTGTCCCCCGCTGACGCGGTCGTCGTCGAACCGCTCGTCACGTCCAAGAATGTCTTGGTGATGGCGAGGTCGATTGCGGTTGTCGTGTTCTGGTTGCTCACCAGGAGGTTGCGGATCTCATGGTAGTTCGTGGAGCCGCCGGTGCTGGCGGCGTAGCCGATCATGAGCTTCTGGGCTGTCGAGATCGCGGGGAGCGCCTGGTTCGTGATCATCTGCGTATAGACAAGCGGGGAGCCGTAGCCGAACGCAACCCAGACATTAGCGACCGGGTTTGGCGCCGGGCTGATCTGTATACGCACCTTGCGGTAGCTCACACCGGTCTGGGAAGGCCTGGGTGATCCGTTGTACCACAGTGAGCCGTTGTTGGCAGAGGTGGCTATCCAGGGATAAGAATTTGTGTTCGACGTTTGTCCGATGGCGCCCCCGCCGAAACCGACGACGGAGCCGCGAATTGTCACGGTGTTGGGTCGTTGTGAAGTGCCATTGTAGCGTCCTTCACAGCCATAGGCAAAGTTACCGAATTCATCGACGCCGATTCCCACATAGCCGCCGCTGATTCCCGGAACACTCGGGTTAACCGGACTGCACGCAGCAGTAGACAGTTTCTGTGCATAACCCAGGGAGCCGCCGAAGGCGCCTATGTTGAAGGGACTTGCCCCACCATCGAACAGGTAGACGCTATAGCCGTCTGCGCCGTTCCCGCCCCAAGTGGCGTAATCAAACTCGATCAGGAGCCCGGCGCTCAGGTCAAACGTGGTGGTGTTATAGGCAAAACCGGTCTGGTTACCTGTGGCGTTGGTCAGGCGCAGCCATCCCTGTCCTGCCGGATCAATGGCGCCATTTCCGGTCAGAACAGCGGAGCTGGGATTTCCGCCCAAGATCCAGCCCGTACTGTTCGTGTCGGTCATCGGCGCATTGATGATGATCGAGGCGGAGGCGTTTACGGCAAAACAGACCGCAATCACCGTTGCCAGGACGAATGAGCAAAGTATGGATCCAGACTGCCGGAAATAGGTATTCCTGCAAGGAGCTGAGACCTTTCCCTGTGGCAAAGCTTTCTTTGTTCCGATAAAGTTCATCTCACGTTGTCCCGAATAATCTCCCGCTGATCTTTTACTCATTTAGGCCTGGCCTTCGTGTCTTGATCTGGCTCAGAAAGTTCTTTATAGAAAATTTTGCCTTAAATTGATCGGTACTTCTGCCGTAAATCGTTATCAAGAGATATCTGCTTCAACTTGGTAATATTATACGAAGAATAAAAATAATAGTCAAGACATTTTTTTTTGGTTAAATAGGTTTAAAACCGCCACATGGAGACAATAAAAACTTGATACTATTATGTTTTTTCTTACCGTCCGCAGGATTAGTTTTAGTAAATTGCAAGGCATTCCCTTGTCGTAATCTCATGCCTGGCTATATATCTGCAAACCAGAATGAGATAGCAATGAAAAGTCAGCATTATCCTCTCAGATGGCAATCAACGAAATGTCCATTGCCGAGATCGGTAGTCTTCGGTATGGTCTTGTCGCAGGGCTCAAATCGGTAGATACAGCGGGTGTGGAAGCGGCAGCCGGGCGGTATTTGTGTGGGGCTCGGGATGTCTCCCTTGAGAAGGATGTGTTTCTTTTTCACCATGGGGTCGGCAACAGGAATATCGGCAAGGAGCGCTTCGGTGTAGGGATGGGAAGGGTTTTTATAGATTTCTTCAGCGGGTGCTATCTCGACGATCTTGCCGAGATACATGACGGCCACGCGGTCCGAAAAATGACGCACGAGATTGAGGTCGTGAGCGATGAACAGGAATGAAAGGCTTAACTCTTCACGAAGGTCCTCAAGCAGGTTGATGATTTGGGCCTGGACCGACACATCAAGTGCCGAGACCGGTTCGTCCGCTACGATGAACGATGGTCCGCTCGCAAGGGCGCGTGCTATGCCGATGCGCTGACGCTGGCCGCCTGAGAATTCGTGCGGATAGCGTCGCAGGGCATCCGCGGGCAAACCTACTTTTTCGAGCAAGGCAGCGCCCCGCTCCCCAAGTTCATCATCCTTTGCAAGTCCGTGAATTACGAGCGGCTCGGTGATGATCTCCAGAATGCGCATACGGGGATTGAGCGAAGCAAAGGGGTCCTGAAAAATGATCTGCATCTTCTTCCGCAGTTCCCTGAGTGCCTGCTTGTCGAGTGTGCGGAGGTCCTTTCCCTCGAACGACACGCTTCCGGACGTAGGTTCCAACAACCTGAGCGCAAGCCTGCCGAGCGTGGATTTACCACAGCCGCTCTCGCCTACAAGACCGACAGCTTCGGCCCTGGCCACCGAAAGAGTAACACCGTCAACAGCCGTCGCCCGCATAGACTCGCCCAATCGGGTTTTCACGGGAAAGGTCTTCTTAACATTATCGATGAGGAGAAGGTTGTTATTCATCAGATTTCACTCTAAAGCTCAAGGCTCCCCTGCTATCCAGACTGGAACACTTCAATGACCGCTTCGCTTCTTTTCGTATCCGGCTTCTGTACTTCGATCACAGGTTCTGCCTGGAGTTGGGCGCCTATTTTTTAACGGGCCTCCCAGCATCTCACCAGATGTCCCGGCTTTACTTCAACAAGATCCGGCTCCACCACACATTGCGCGGTCTTTATTTCGCAGCGCGGAGAGAACGTGCAGCCCTTTGGCAGATCATAAAGCCGCGGAACGGTCCCTGCAATTGTCTTAAGCCTTGTCTTTCCCGCCTCAACGGGCCTGGGGATCGAGGCCATGAGGCCGCGCGTGTAAGGATGCTGGGGATTCGCAAAAAGCTCGCGGGTACCGGTCTGCTCAACGATCCTGCCGGCATACATCACCGCCACGTCGTGCGCGCGTTCTGCGATCAGCCCGAGATCATGGGTAACGAGGATCATGGCCATGCCCATCTCGGACTGGATCTTTCCCAGAAGTTCAAGGATATGGGCCTGGATCGTGACATCGAGCGCTGTAGTCGGTTCGTCGGCGAGGATGAGCGAGGGTTTGCACGCGATTGCCATTGCGATCATCACGCGCTGGCGCATACCTCCCGAAAGCTGATGGGGGTACTCGTGCACGCGCTTCTCCGGCGATGGAATACCGACAGATCGTAGAAGCTCCACGGCGGAGTCCATGGCCTGGCGATGTGAAACATCCTGATGTGCGCTCAGGACCTCGGCAATCTGGTTGCCCACCGTAAAAACGGGATTCAGCGCGGTCATGGGCTCCTGAAAGATCATGGAGATCCTTGCACCGCGGACGGCCCTCATTGCATCGGCAGAGAGGGCAAGCAAATTCTGGCCGTCGAAGAGGATCTTTCCGGAAATGATTTTGCCGGGATAGGGAACGAGGTTGAGAATGGAGAGAGCGGTTACGGTCTTGCCACACCCTGATTCGCCGACCAGACCGAGGACACGACCTTTCTGCAGCCCGAGACTAAGGTTGTCGATCGCCTTGATCACGCCAGCGCGGGTAAAAAAATGCGTGGTCAAGCCCTGTATTTCAAGAAGGTCCAAAGGCAAAGCTCCGTCAGGGATTTTGGGGTTTGACGAAATTCAGGTACGTCCTCACGGCGGAGTTGTTGGGATCGATCACGAGCGCTTCCTGCCACTCCTCCTCGGCAAGACCGAAAAAACCCTGCGAGTAATAGGCAATGCCAAGATGCAGCCGCGCCGGGATGTATCGGGGATTGCTCATCTTGGCGCGGGCGAATTCCTTGATTGCCTCGTCGTAGCGCCCCTTCTCGCGAAGGGCTATCCCGAGGTGAGTGATGATATCGGCAAAGTTCGGCGAAAGACGCAGTGCCTTTTGATATTCGTCGATCGCATCATCCAGAAGCCGAAGGTCATAGTACATGTTCCCGATTCGCAAGTGTTCGGCCGCGAGCTTGCCTTTGACAAAGGGATCGATTCCGGACGCAGCAGAGGTCTTATCCGTTGCCAGCTCGGCAAAGTGGGCTGCGCGCTCAAATACCAGGCGGGCCTTCTCATACTGGCCAAGATCACTGTAGGTAATGGCCAGATTGAGCGACGCCTCGGTGTAGCCTGCATTGAGGTCCAGCGCTTTTTCAAAGGCCTGCGCCGCGAGTTCGAGCCGGTTGGTCTGGTTATAAATAATGCCTAATTTGTTCTGAATGTCAGCGAACCTGGGGTTGATGGTAAGGATCTCCTGAAAAATGCGCCCTGCTTTTTCATAATCCTTTGCGTCGTAAAACTCATTTCCCCGCTTGTACAGTTCATCAAGCTTTGTCTGCATGTTCATCCCGTCTCCATAAAATGGTTGGCGCACTCTTTTACGTTCTTGTGCAAAAAATTTATCACACCTCGGCATAGTATGTCAATGAAAAACCAAGGGAAGGCCTTTTGTAGCGCACGAAATACATGCAATAAAAAGAGAGTACCTTGAGGGGGATGCCGGGTTCAATCAGCAGGAACCGCTTCTCAAATGAGACCACGTCGCATGATCAGCGTCAACGCAAAAATAAAAGCCGACGCAGATGAACAGCGCCGGCTTTTTTGTTCTTTTTAGACGGGGCCGATACTATTTCAACCGGGTATAACCCTTTATCTGAAGAATGTCCTTGTGCTCCCCATCCTTAACTTCCTTTTCAAAGTCATCTTTGGCCTCTTTAACGTCTTTATCGGACATGTCCTTTCCGGGATGTTGAGTGTCATACACAACGAAATTGGCCTCCTGGACTTCCTTTGCAAATTCCTCGGCGGTCATTGGCGAAAAACGGGTAACGATGTTCCAGCCGGGATAGATCCCCTGCTGTAACAAATAGATCTTGCCTGCCTCGAATTTCAGACGGGCGGTATCGGTATTGTCCGCATGTGATATGACGTAATGCACACCGGGAGTCACCTCGGTGATGAAAAACATCTTGCCCTGGGTCTGGCCGATCATTTTGCCGTCAAGATAGTTGTCGACAACGTTGCCCCAGCCGAAGGAAGTGGTCCGAATGATGACGAGCACCGACTTGTCGGATCTCGCGGCGATCGAGGGCTTGCCCTCTTTTGCGATCATGTGTGTTCCGGCAACACAACTCCACAGAATAACCGGCAGAATCAATAAAGCACAGACTGCGAACCACCTCGGAACAAAACCTCTTGTCGTAGAATGTCTGTTCATAACCGTTCCTCCTCTAAGATTATATGGAACTGCTCTCCTGGCTTACCGAATCCCCTTGCATTGATTATGGGAAGGATCGATGCTGTGCCTTTCCAATACCCACACCTAAAAGTATAGACGAAGCTGCTCTGTTCTTCAACCCGAAAATTTCCGCGGCGCAAGAAGAGAGCGGACAGGCCATTTACCACAAATACCTCAGCGGGTCCCGGGAAAGGCCGTTCTTTCGTATCTCGAAGTGCAGATGGGGGCCGGTAGTACGTCCCGTGTGCCCGACCATTGCGATTATCTGGCCTTTCTTCACGGTCCTGCCTGCTGTCGCCAGGACCTGCGAGCAGTGACCATAGAGCGTGGTGTATGAGTCACTGTGCGAAAGGATCACAAATTTGCCGATGTATTCTCCTTCGCCGGTCTGGAGCACCGTGCCCGCCGCCGCGGCCGCGATACGAGTTCCCTCTCCCGCCGCCAGATCCACGCCAGTGTGTTTGCCGCGGAATCCACCCACGGGGTGGGTGCGCAGACCCATGCCCGAGGTGATCCTGCCGGGGAATGGGGAACCAAAAATGCCACGCAGACTATAGTTCGATCTCATCTCTTCGCTCAGATAAACCGGCCTCGCCCCCGTAATAAACAGATCCAGGCCAGGAACAAGAATGTGCTTCGGCCCCAGGTTGTTCACCAAGGCCATGGCTTCAGGAGACGCATTGTAAAGCGCCGAGATCGTGTTCACGTTTTCCTGCTCTGCGGTCCTGTGTACCACGCCTTTGCGGTTCGGAACACGGATCGTCTGTCCCAGCGCAGCATGCAGTTTTTCGAGGCCCGGGTTTGCGCCCACGAGGGTATCGATGTCCACACCGTATTTTTTCGCAACCTTCCAGAAGTTTTCCTTCGGTGCAATCTTGTGCTCCGCCAGCATGATGCCGGCTTTTGCCCAACCCGCCTCGATCTGTTTCTGCGTTACCATGCGTGATGAGATGATTCGTTTGTGGATCTGCACGCTGAGCAGGGCCGTAGCGGCGATAATGATAAGGCCCACGGCAATGGCCTTCGCCAAAATTTTCGGGGAAAGAGATTTTTGCATACGGTGTGTGATCGACGACCTTCGCTACATGCCCCCCGTCTTTAAACGAGCGAGCACCTCTTTTCGATAGGCCTGATGCAGGGCAGCAGTGACCGGTCCGGGTGTTCCTTTTCCGATCATCTTTTTGTCTATGATCGCTACCGGCATGATCTCCATGGTGGTATTGGTGATAAAAGATTCATCTGCAATCAGGAGGTCCTTCGGCCGGAGCATGGCTTCCCTGACGGGGATCTTTTTTCTTTTGGCGAGGCGAAGAACCAGATCACGCGTAACACCCTTGAGAATGCCGGTGTCCAGGTGGGGTGTATACAAGACCCCCCCTTTCACCATGAATATGTTGCTGATGGTCCCCTCCGCCACGTAGCCTTCCCAGTTGAGCATGATCCCCTCGTACGCACGGGCTTTGACGGCCTCGATTTTGGCGAGGATGTTATTCAGGAAGTTCGTGCCTTTGATGGACGGCGGGAGCGCAAGCGGGTGATTACGCCGTGTTTTTACAATGGCCGCGGAAACTCCGCGTTCGTAGTATGCGGTGGGATAATCGTGAAAGGGCTTTGCAATGATCACCATGGTCGGGGCACGGCAGAGCGCCGGGTCGAGACCGATCTCACCAGGCCCGCGTGAGACATGAAGCCGCACATAGGCTTCCTGGAGTCTGTTAACGCTCAGCGATTCGTTCAGTGCGTCTGCGATTTTGTTGAGCGGCAAGGGAAGCTTGAGGGATATGGCATTGGCCGAGTGTTTTAGCCGGGCGAGGTGATTTTTGAGAAGAAAAAACTTCCCCTCATAGGCGCGCATGGTCTCATAGATCCCGTCTCCGTAAAGAAAACCATGGTCAAAGACCGAGACCTGCGCCTGTTCCCGTGCGACAAAATGACCATCAAGATAAACGAGCATGGTGAAAAAGTATCATTATTGAATGGGAGTGTCAAACTGTTTTTCTTTGAGAATGGTGAACTATAAATCAAGCAGCACCTTTTACAAAAGGGGCTTTCCCGATTGTTCAATTTTCAGAGCCTGTCCCGCCCTGCGGGATGCGGTCTGCGGCGAAAAGTGAAGTGCGTTACCGAGGTTCACACTTTATCCAGCTTCTTCAGGAACCCGAACATGTCGAAGCCGGCGCTGATCAGCTCCTTTGCCCGCTCGATCTTTCGCTTCTCGAGGATGCTGGACTTCCCCATGCGAAGCTCGATCTTGTTGATGGCGGAAAAGGTGTCGTCTGACACGGTCAGGATGGGAATGCCTCGGGCGCGGGCCTTGCCGAGCACGACCTCGTTCGTCTGAAATCCACCGGTCAGGATGATGCACTTGGTCGAGGTCTCGAGTGCGGCCAGCTGGATATCGGTGCGGTGGGCGCCGGTGATCACTGCCTTGTTCAACGTCCTGCGGAAATAGTTGAGCGCGCTGTCCACGTCCATCGCGCCGACCAGGAAGTTCTCCACGAATTCGCCAAGCTTGTCCTCGCAGCAGAGCACGCGGCCGTTCAAGATCTCGTTTAGCTGCCCCACGGTCACGGACTCAAGAAATTTGTCCCGGGGGATCACCCCGTAGACCGGGACTCCCTTCGTCTCGAGAAAGGGCTTCACAATATTCTTCACGTGCTCGATCATGGCCTCCGGCACCTTGTTGATCACGCTGCCGGCATATCGTTTGCCGAGGACCGTACGCACACCGAAGAGCGAGTCGGCGGAGCTGTCTCCCCGCCAGGGCTCTACCATGAGCACCCGCGCCTTCATCTCTTCGGCAAGTGACAAGGCATCGATTCCGAGGAGCGCGCCCTCACGGAGGTTTTTTGCTCCGCAGAGGAAGAGGAAATCCTTCTTCTTGAACACGTCGAAAGCCGCGAGGATCCGCTTCTTCGCGTCAATGGCCTTTCCCTGATAGAGCAGCGTCTGCACCTCAAAGGTCATAACAAACGGCGATATCACGTCGAGCGGCTCGTCAAGCCCCAGCGTCTCCTTGATGAACAGGGCGTCGGCATCATAGCTTTCCTTGCCGCTCTGCACCGGGGAAGTGCCGAAGGGTTTCATGACCCCGACCTTGTAGCCCATATCCATAAGCTTCAGGGCAAGACCGAGGGAGATGAAGGTCCGGCCTGAGTAACCGACGTTGGATGCTACCAGGATGGAAATCATAAGCCCTCCTAAGCGAAATTGGTTTTTTTACTATACTATCTGATGTTATTCATGTCAAACTTTAGGCTGCCATCAACTTAATCGCTTGCAAATTCGCTCTCCTTGTCCATTCATGACCATGCCTCATTACCTTATTTCTCGGTCTCCGGCTGCTCGAAAATGATCCTTGCATCAACCGCTATTGCGCCCTTTTCCATCACCATGAGCGGGTTCACATCCAGTTCCTGGATCTCCGGAAAATCGGATATGAGGCATGAGAGGTTCACAATATAGCTCGCGATCGCGTTGATGTCGGACGGCCGTTCTCCGCGCGCGCCGAGCAGGAGACCGATGGTCTTGATCTGGTTCACCATGGCGAGCGCGTCATGTCGCGATACCGGCACGATCCTGAAAGCCACGTCTTTCAACACCTCGACATAGATGCCGCCAAGGCCGAACATGATCATGTGGCCGAACGTGCGGTCGTACGTAACGCCAAGGATCACTTCCCTGCCGCCTTTCAGCATCTCGAAGATCATCACGCCCTTGATGAAGGAATCGGGCATGAGGCGCCGCGCATTTGCGGTGATCTCAAGAAAGGCGTCTTCCACTTCATTCGCCGTCTTCACGTTCACGCGTACGCCGCCCACGTCGGTCTTGTGCAGAATGTCCGGTGACGAGATCTTCATAACCACGGGGAACCCGATACTGGATGCAAGCCGGACCGCCTCGCGTGATGTCTTCGCGAGCGCCCGCTTCGGGAACTGGAACCCGTAATAGGTGAGGATCCGCATCGCCTCCTCCTCGCCGACCTGATACACGCCGGACTTGAGGATGGAGGTGATGGTCTCGTGCGCTGAGTCGAAGTTGTACCAGCTCGCCACGACCTCTTCAAGCGCTTGATCCTTCCATTCCCGGAAGCCTGCCAGCCGTTTGAACGCCTTGACCGCCAGTTCGGGATAGACAAAGTTCGGGATAGACGCGGCCTTAAGCAGGTTGATACCGGCGCGCACGCGCTTCGCGCCCATGAAGGACGCGATGATCGGTTTTTCCGTGGTCATTGCTGTTTGAATGACCGCTTCGGCGGTCTTTTCCACATCGGTCATGGCCTGGGGCGTCAGGATCACGAGGATGCCGTCCACGTTCGGGTCTTTGGCTGCCTGTTCGAGCACAACGGCATAGCGCTCCGACGTCGCGTCGCCGATCACATCAATGGGGTTGAAGATCGAGGCGTTCGGCGGGAGCTTCGCTGCGATGGCATCGATGCTCTCTTTGGTCATGAGCGGCAGCTTGACGCCGAGCCGTTCTGCGGAGTCGACTGCAATAATGCCCGGTCCGCCGGCGTTCGTGATCACCAGCAGGCGGTTCCCCGCCGGGATCTTGCCCTCGGAAAAGGTAAGCGCCATGTCGAAGAGGTCCTGCACGCCCAGGGCCCGCATTACACCGGTCTGTTGAAAGGCAGCATCAAAGGCAATGTCGGACCCGGCGAGCGCGCCGGTATGGGACGATGCAGCGCGCGCGCCGGCTTCGGAGCCGCCGGACTTGAGCAGGATGATGGGCTTGACCTTGGTTGCTTTTTGCGCGATCTCGATAAAGCGCCTGCCGTCGACCACGTCCTCGATATAACCCAGGATAAGGCTTGTGTCGGGATCGTTCATGAAATAATCGATGAAGTCGATCTCCGATAGGTCTGCCTTGTTCCCGAGGCTGATGAACTTCGAGAACCCGACACCATTCCCGATGGCCCAGTCCATGATCGCGATACCCATGGCGCCGGACTGGGAGAAGAAGCCGATCGTGCCTTTCAACAGCATGTCCGCGGCAAAGGTGGCGTTCAGATCGTTCGCGGTGTTGATGATACCGAGGCAGTTCGGCCCCAGGATGCGGATATGGTGCTTCTTGCTGATCTGTTTGAGTTCTTCTTCAAGCAGTGTACCGCCGGCGCCGGCCTCCTTGAACCCTGCGCTGATGACAATGGCTGATTTTATGCCAGCCGCGGCGCATGCACGGAGCGAGTCCGGAACGAGTTTCGCGGGGATCACGACGATCGCGAGGTCTATGGGCTGTCCGATGTCAGACACCTTCGCGTATACCTTGAGCCCGAGAATTTCGCCGGATGACGGATTGACGGGATACAGAGCGCCCGTGAACTTGAACCGTATAAGATTATTCAGGACCGCGTAGCCGACCTTTCCGGGGTCCGCGGATGCACCGATAACAGCAATGGCGACGGGATTAAAGAGGGATTTGAGCATGTTGATGTAAGTGTAATGGAGAAACATTGACGGGTCAAGGACAAAGAAGCACAACGGGGCGTTTTGCAAAACGTTGCTCTCAGGGTCGCTCTTCTGCTATAATTCAATAGAGAAAAAAAGGTGAATAGACTGAACGAAGAAGGGTTTTGTAGATAAACTTCAGCCTTCAGCCCAAACGCCTATAGGGAGCAAGGGCCGCCATGACCAGAGAAGACCTGAACAAAAAAATGGAAAAGATGCGGGACCTCTACGCTGAGAAGTTCATTACCGAGGATCGCATCTTCAACACGATCCACCCCGGCAACCGTATTTTTATCGGAACAGGGTGCGGCGAGCCCCAGTATCTCGTGAAAGCCCTCATCAACTATGTCCGGGCAAACCCCAAGGCGTTCTTCGACGCCGAGGTGCTCCAGGTCTGGACACTGGGCGTGACGCCCTATTCGGACGCAAAGTTCAAGGACAACTTCCGCACCAACTCTTTTTTCATCGGAAGCAACACCCGCGATGCGGTTAATCAAGGCCTCGCCGACTACACGCCGGTGTTCCTGTCCCAGGTCCCGGCTCTGTTCCAGAAAAAACTCGTGCCCGTGGACGTAGCTATCATCCAGACCTCCCTCCCCGACGACCACGGGTTCATGAGCCTCGGCATCAGCGTGGACATCGTCAAGGCCGCGGCCGAGAACGCCGTCCTCGTTATCGCCCAGGTGAACCCCCGCATGCCGCGTGTGTTGGGCGATACCTTCATCAACATCAAGGAGGTGGACTTCATTGTCCCGTATGACGAGCCGCTCCTGGAATATGAGGATACGGTGGCCGATGAGATATCCCAGAAGATCGGAACCTACGTCTCACGCATCGTGGAGGATGGAGATACCCTGCAAGTGGGCTACGGCAGCATCCCGAACGCCATACTCGCTCACCTGAGGAACAAGAAACACCTGGGTGTGCACACCGAGCTGTTGACCGACGGGATTGTGGATCTCATGAGGCTCCACGTCATTGACAATACGTTCAAGGATCTGAACCGCGGAAAGACCGTTGCCGCCTTTTGCATGGGCAAACGGGATACCTACGACTTCCTGCACGACAACGCCGCGATCGAGTTTCGACCGGTGAACTATACCAATAATCCAACGGTCCTTGCACGTCAGAGGAATATGACCGCCATCAACAGCGCGCTCCAAATCGATCTCTCGGGTCAGGCCACCGCCGAGTCCATCGGCAAGCTGTTCTACAGCGGCATCGGCGGCCAGGCCGATTTCATGCGCGGCGCCGTGCTGTCACAGGGCGGCAAGACCATCCTGGCGATCCAATCCACGGCCGAGAACGATGAGGTCTCGCGCATCGTCCCCTTCCTCACCGAGGGCGCGGGCGTGACGCTCTCGCGGGGAGACATCCACTATGTGGTGACCGAATACGGCATCGCTTACCTCCACGGCAAAAACATCCGCGAACGGGCCATGGACCTGATCTCGATCGCACACCCGAAATTCCGCGGATGGCTTATCGAAGAGGCGAAGGCCCGGAACCTCATCTATAAGGACCAGGCGTTTATTTCCGGCGTGCAGGGAGAATATCCCGAGTCGCTCGAGGCGTTCAAGACCACGCGCACGGGATTGGACCTTCGGCTCCGCCCGGTGAAGCTCTCCGATGAGCCTCTGCTGAAGGATTTTTTCTATTCCCTGTCGAATGACTCCATGTACCGGAGGTTCATCTCATCGCGTACCGACATGCACCACGAACGGCTCCAGCCATTCGTGGTGATCGACTACACCAAGGAGATGGTGATCCTCGCTGTGGTCCCGCAGGAGCAGAAGGAACTGATCATGGGCATGGCGCAGTACCTGATCGATGAGAAGTCCCATACCGCCGAAGTGGCGTTTGTGGTGCGTGATGAAGACCAGGACAAGGGCATTGGCGCGGAGCTGCTTTCCTATGTCACGTATCTGGCAAGGAAGAGCGGCCTCCTCGGCTTCACCGCCGCTGTACTGATGGAGAACCGGCAGATGCTCCAGCTCTTCGAATCAATGGGGTTCATCATCGAAAAGCGGGCTGAGGGCGGGGTGTACGAACTCAAGATGTCGTTCAGGGATTAAAGAACGCGGACCACCTTGAGCTTGGAGCATTTGGATGATTGCTCTGTCCTCTCATCGGCGCAATAACAATGCTGAAAAATTCATTTTATTCGTTTTCGTTTGTAGTGAATGCCTGCCTGTTTGTCCTCACCTTCTCATGAGAACAGTGCCGCCTGGTCCCTGCGGAGCTGGGCAAAGCCTTCTGCCGGAAAATGGAACACATTCTTGAACACCCGGTTCATGACCGCTACAAGCTGCCGGAACTTGTAGGCATCATGATGGGATTCGCCCGTCTGTTCTGAATCGCGCCAGCTCTCGACATCCGAGATGCGCAACTCCACGCCCAGCGTGTGCTGCTCGGACTTTTTGCTCACTCCATCGCGGCCATCGTAGAGAGGTGTGCCGGGGATCATTATCTCGTTCGTATTGATGGCCCGGTGGATCGGTACGGAGAAGCCGATCTTGCATTGGAACTTCCGGTGTCCCTTCGATGTATGGACATTTTTCTCCCCGTTCATGCTCAATGCCTCGAAGAAGGAGACGGCCGAGGAATTTACCTTCACCTCGTCGGGCAGCCCGCTGCCCCCTCTGCCTTTAGTCAGGCTGACCATCAACCTCCGCACAGCTTCCTTCATGCTCTTCGGGTCATCGAAGAGCGTCTGGGTGATCGAGTGTGACGCCGTGTTCTCCTGCAGGATCACGCCGCGTTTCTGGAGCGCATGGAAGAGTTTGAGCGTGTCATTCATGTCCTTCAGGATGAACGTGATCGCCAGGATATCCCGAATGTCAAAGGCCTCGCCTTCAATGTCCTTGCCCAGCTTGGTGACCATGCTCTCAGGGCTCTTCAGCCGCGCCTTTACCTCGGCGATCTCAACCTCCACGCCGTCGCCGCTGTTGAAGATCAGGCAGCCTTTCTCCCCGTCGAAGCTCAGGGACTCACGCAGGCGGTGAAAGAACAATGAGATCTTGACAAAGGCCCTCTGCGCCGGCTCAGTATCAGGGATATGGGACGGGTGATCCCATTCAAACTTGTAGAGGTCGTTTAGTCCGACCCCCTGGGCCTCAAGAAAGAACCCCAACTGGGCGTAATCGTTAATGTCCTGGCTGTCCTCCTCGACCGACTTGATCAGGTGGACCATCTTGAGCAGGCAACAGGCCGCCTGCTGCCAGGCAAGAGGAACGGCGAGTGACCGCGCCTGGTAACCGGAAAAGACGAACGGATACTTACGGGATGAAGCAAGGAGGAGGAGATGACGCGGATCATCGTCCACGATGCTCTTGAATAAATGATCCCTCATGATCGCCGCCACCCCGGCGATAACGGTCAGGCAGGTCCGGTAAAGCGTCTCATTGGAAGAACGAAGCGAAGAGAGCCCTTCAAGCTGGTGGGAGACAAAGGGGAAGAGTCCCTTAAAGTAGTAGTCGTAGGCGAGGCGAATGTACTGAGCCGCCCGTTCGCGCTCGCTCCTGCTGAGCTCAACGTTGTCCAGCGTATCGAACCCCCGGTTGGCCATCATCCTGGTCGCCTGCCTGAGGGAGGTTGCATAGTCCGAAGCGGGCTGCAGCAGGAAGGGCGTCATCTCGGTCTGGTCGAGGATCGAGCCGAAGATCTCGTGGTGAAGTTCTTGATCGGTCTGGGTGTCCATGGGCGGTTCTCACTATGGTCGACGGGTTCTTGTCCGCTTGATGACCTGTATTAAATTATACCGTATTGTGATGGCCGAATAATAGAAGAAAAAGTAATCGTTTCGGTCCGTTCGGACTGGACGATTTTTTGTGAGCGGAGCAAAATACCGGATAATAGCTCGATAAAGGACCGGAATATAAAATATACGCTTGCCCTATTGGTTTCTCTTTTTGTTTTTTCTTCTACGGCGGCCTATTGCCGCTTTTGCTCAAAAATGACTTCAACTGATCTCAACTTCAGGATAAGGGCCTTAATTTAATATGCGTCAATTCGGTTCCCGGTTCCCCTTCCTTTTTTCGGCCGTGGTATAATCAACCTATCATCTCTTACGGCATTGGAACACAAACTTGATCTTCATTACACTCTGGAAAGGAGAATTACCATGAAAAAGATATTCCTAACAGCTGGGGTAGCATTGTTTTTGTGTGCCACCGTCGCCGGCGCCGAGGTCTTTACCTTGAAAAGCGACCAGATCGGCGGGCAGCTGACCATCAACGAGGTCTACTCGGGATTCGGCTGTACAGGAAAGAACATCTCACCACAGCTCAAGTGGGTGAACGCGCCGAAGAACACAAAGAGCTTCGCGCTCACCGTTTATGATCCCGATGCGCCCACCGGAAGCGGCTGGTGGCACTGGGTGGTCTTCAATATCCCCGCAGACGCGATGGGACTCGCGACCGACGCCGGGAACCCGCAGAAGAACCTGGCGCCCAAAGGCAGCGTGCAGAGCATGACGGACTACGGCAAGCCGGGCTTTGGCGGCGCCTGCCCTCCTCAGGGCGACAAGCCGCATCGCTATATCTTCACCGTATTCGCACTCGACGTGCCCAAGCTCGACCTGGATGAAAAAGCCAATGCCGCGCTTGTGGGGTTCATGCTGAACGCGCATGCCATCGAGAAAGCCTCGTTGATCTCGTATTACGGAAGATAAAAAAATATATCGTCTTTATTCAACGGGACCTCTGGAGGCGGAGGGCCCATTTTTTGATGAACGGATCGGCTTTGCGCAAAATATATCCTTTAGTATTCGAACATGAGGTCTATCCTTTGCGTTTCAGTTTCGAGGCGTGAATGAAACTGTCCTGGGTCTCCTTCTATAATATTATTCTTGCCCTCTGGGTCGGCGGGATCGCCCTGTTCACTTTCCTCATCACCCCGGTGATCTTCAGGACCTACCCGAGGGACCAGGCAGGCGAGATCGTCGGAAGACTTTTTCAGGTCTATTTTCAATACAACCTTGTACTCGCCGCAATGGCCCTCGTCGTGTTCTTTATCGTCGCGAATGACCGGTCAAAACCTGCGTACCTGCTCTCACTGGTGTGCGTCGTGACCGCACTGCTTATCAACCTGTTCATCGTATTCAAGCTGCATCCCGACGCAGTAAGGATAAAACAACAGGTAACCTCTTTCGAGCGCGAATCGCCCGATTCGCCGGCACGGAAACAATTCAGGAGGCTGCACGGGATCAGCGCAGTCCTGAACCTGGTCCTGCTCGCAGAGGGGGTCGTGCTGCTGATCACGGGGCCGCTGATAAAAAAATGATGGCGCGGTGCGGTTGGCCGACACCACGCTAAAGCACGATTTGTTTCGCAGTTTTATCAGGTTGTAAAAAATCCCTTGACAGAAGTTTTTTTCGTGGTAAGATTAGGACCGATATAGTCCTATACTTTCCGTCGCGGAGATAAATCTCTACAACTTGGGACGCAATGTCGATGAACTGCTGCGCAAGCTCAAGGCAAACATTCATCTTGCGGCAAACCCAGTGGAAGTATGTCCTTCCCAGTGGAAAAAAGAGGGAGACAAGACCCTGAAACCATCAGCTAAGATTGTCGGAAAAATCTACGAGGCGCTGAAATAGTACATGCTGGTAACGAGAGAAACAGATTATGCAGTCAGGTGCATCCTCTATCTGGCCCAGGCTGATGACCAGATCGCAAACGTGACTGAAGTGTCCGGGAAGATGCATATCCCGAAGACCTTTCTTGCCAAGATATTTCAAAGGCTCGCCAAAGCGGGCCTGGTCGTATCGATCCGCGGTATGAACGGAGGGTTTCGGCTTTCGAGAAAACCCTCTGAGATCTCCCTCCTCGACATCATGGAGGCGCTCCAGGGACCCTCCTGCATCAATGTCTGCGCAGTGAACAGTAAGAAATGCAAAAGGAGCGCGTTTTGTACTGTTCACCCGTTCTGGGTTGAGCTGAGAAAGGAAGTGAACAAGCGCATGCAGGAGCAGACAATCGATAAACTGGCTCGTCCGGGATAAGACCTGGTTTTTTTTTCAACAGATCAGGATATATTCAGTCCTATACTTTCAGTCCGGTCGGATCTCTATCATAAGGAGGAATACCATGGATGTTGTAGATTTAAGCAGGTTACAATTCGCGCTCACGAGCATGTTCCACTGGATCTTTGTGCCGCTCACGCTGGGACTTTCCCTCGTGACCGCATTCATGGAAACACGCTATGTGCAAAGCGGCGACGAGATGTACCTCAGGATGGCGAAGTTCTGGGGGAAGTTATTCCTGATAAACTTTGCGCTCGGCATCGTCACCGGCATCACCCTGGAATTCCAGTTCGGAATGAACTGGGCAGAGTATTCGAAATACGTGGGTGACATTTTCGGAGCCCCCCTCGCCATTGAAGCGACCCTGGCGTTCTTTCTCGAATCGGTCTTCATCGGAGTGTGGATCTTCGGCTGGAACAAGCTATCGAAGACGGCCCATGCCGTTGCCATCTGGCTGGTTGCGTTCGCGACCAATCTCTCCGCGCTCTGGATCCTCCTGGCGAATGGCTGGATGCAGCACCCTGTCGGCTATGTCCTTCGCAATAATCGCGCTGAGATGGTCGACTTCGGAGCGATGCTCACCAATCCTTATGGCTGGCTCAAGTTCGGCCACACGCTTACCTCAGGATATGTGGTCGCCGCCTTTTTTGTCATGGGCGTGTCGGCCTATCATCTCCTGAAAAAAAACCAGCCCGAGTTCTTCCGGAGGTCCTTCAGGATCGCGGCGGTCTTCGGGCTGCTATCCACCCTCGCCGTCGCTGTGATCGGCGATTTTCACACGGCAGAAGTTGCGCAGACGCAGCCCACGAAGTTTGCGGCAATGGAGTCCCTCTGGGAAACGCAGAAAAATGTGGGATTCAATCTCTTCATCATCCCCGACACGGAGAAAGAATGCAATATCATCGAGGGCCCCTGCGTACCGAATTTGCTCAGTTATCTCGCTTTCCATGCCGCCGATGCCGAGATCAAGGGTCTGAAGGCCTTTCCCAGGGAAGAGCGTCCGCCCGTTTGGCCCACGTTTCTGAGCTTCCGGATCATGGTCGGTCTCGGTTTTGCCATGCTTCTCATAACGGTCGTGGCGGTCATTTACGCGATACGGGGAACCTTGGAACTCCATCCGCTGTTCCTGAAGATCATGCTCTTCTCCATTCCCCTGCCCTACATCGCCGGTCAGCTCGGATGGATCGTGGCGGAGGTGGGCAGACAGCCCTGGATCGTCTATGGGGTCCTCAAGACCACCCATGCGGTATCGCAGTCCATCAGCACGCTGCAGGTGTACGCTTCCCTCATCGGCTTTACCCTGCTCTACGGCGGGCTCGGGGTGGTCGACATCTACCTCTTGTCCAAGTTTTCAAAAAAGGGACCTGACAACGATACCTCAAGCTTGCTCAAACCGGTAAAGGAGGGGATATAACATGGAATTCCAAGTCACGTGGTTCATACTCTGGGCCGTCCTGTGGGCCGTGTACTTCATGCTCGACGGTTTCGTGCTCGGTACCGGCATGCTGCATTACTTCCTTACACGGAACGATCAGGAAAAGAAGATCCTGATCAGGACCGTAGGCCCGGTCTGGGACGGAAACGAGGTCTGGCTCGTAACTGCAGGCGGAGCTACCTTTGCCGCGTTTCCCACGACCTATGCGCTCATGTTCAGTTATCTCTATTCCGCTCTGCTGCTGCTTCTGTTTTCGCTCATCATCCGCGGGGTGTCAATTGAGTTCCGTGGCAAGATCGAAAAAGCCGGTTGGAAAAAAGCCTGGGACATGGGCATTTTCATCGGCAGCGCCCTTCCCGCGCTTCTCCTGGGCGTCGCCTTCGGAAACATCTTCAGCGGTCTTCCCATGGATGCGGCAGGGTACCACGGCTCGCTCCTCTCGCTGCTGAACCCCTACGGCCTATTAACCGGCGCGCTGTTCGTCCTGATGTTTCTTACCCACGGCAGCCTCTACGTCTCCGTCAAGACCGAGGGAGAGCTCAGCGACAGGTCGACGATACTGGCTGGAAAGATGTGGTTCGCCGAGCTTGCCGTCGCTGTCCTGTTCCTGATTGCCACGGCCTTTTTTTCGAAACTGTACGACAACTACCTGAGTATTCCGCTGCTGCTGGTCGTTCCCGTCCTGACGGTGGCGGCTCTGCTCGGTATCAAGGTCTTCCTGGCGAAAGGCCGTCCTCTGATGGCGTTCGCGTCCTCCTGCCTGACCATCGTCATGGTCGTATTCACCGGCGTGATCGGGCTCTTTCCGAACCTGATCCCATCCAGTATCGACACGGCATACAGCCTCACGATCTACAATTCCTCTTCCAGCATATACACCTTGAAGATAATGACAATCGTGGCCCTTGTGTTCGTTCCCATTGTGATCGCCTACAAAATATGGGTGTATCGCATATTCCGATCGCGCGTAACCGACAACGTATTAAAAAACGAGCAGGCATATTAACACCACTGACATTTTTTTTCGACAGTCCGGTAAAGGCAAAGCCGGCCTTTACCGGACGAACACCGGCTGACCATGGCCCCCTTCTGATGAAAACTGCAGGGAGATCTCCAAATCGGGAACGGAAAGATCATGAGCACCCCTCTCTCCGCCTCATCACATCCGGGTCCGCATCAAGCGTATTATGGAAATCTTCCTTTGGCTTCACTCGGGCCGCGACCGGTTCGCATGAATGTCTTCACATTCCTTCAAACGTTCAGTCCTCCTTCCTCCCTCTTAATTTTTTCTTGACTTTTATTGCCGAATCATAGATATTACCAATCTCCAAGTTGGTTGGAACCGGGCGGATAGCTCAGCTGGGAGAGCACAGCCCTTACAAGGCTGGGGTCACAGGTTCGATCCCTGTTCCGCCCACCATGAAAAAAAGTTCGGGGTTATGAGTTAATGAATTTCCGCCTCAACTGCGAACTCAAAACTCAAAAATCAATCGGGGGCGGTAGTTCAGCTGGTTAGAACGCCGGCCTGTCACGTCGGAGGTCACGGGTTCGATCCCCGTCCGCCCCGCCATTTTTTTAGAAGACTATCGGAAGACACAAAAAAGCCGGGGCAGGATGCCGCGGCTTTTTTGTGTCTGAACCGTCACCATGTGTCTCAGCTTATTTTCTGATCTTCCCCAACCTCTTCGCCAGCCGCTCGGTCTCGTCAAGCAGGCGCTCTACTTCATCCAACCCCTTGTCCCAGAACCGCTTGTCCGAAATATCTATCCCGAGCCTGCTAAAGATGTTCTTCGGAGAATCGGACAGTCCCGCGGACAGAAATTCCTTGACCTTATGAATGAACGACGGGTCCTGCTTCACCGAATTCTGGAGAGACTTGGAAATAAGGAGGCCGCTCGCGTAGGAATAGACGTAGAAAAAATACCTGATGTGGTTCCAGTAAACCCACCAGTTCTCCGAACCCTCTGACTGCAAAACGGCATTTCCCATGTATGCTGCCATATGCTTCTGGAATAGTTTACCGATCTTCTCTTTCGACAGATATCCCTCTTCCCTGAAATCCTTGTGCAGTTCCTGTTCGAACTGGTAGCACGCCACCTGTCTGAAAATGGACGAGACATCGTCGTTCAGCTTCTGCATCATGATGGCAAGCCGCAACTCATCATCAGCCGAGTGCAGGACCTCCTCGAGCACAAAGTCCTCCATGAAAGTGCTCGCGACCTCGGCGGTCGAGGTCGGTGTGCCGAAATCAAGGGCATGCTGCTTCTTTTTGATAAGCTCATCGTTGATTCCGTGGCCCAGCTCGTGAGCGATGGTCAGGACATCGTGCAGCTTGCCGGTATGGTTCAGCAGAATGTAGGTCGGCTGGGTCATCAGGTGATAGACGCAGAACGCACCGCTGTCCTTGCCCTTTTTCGGGAAGACGTCGATCTGGCCGTTCTCCACGAACCCGGCGAAGATATCGGCGAATTCCCGGTCGAGCTTGCCCAGCACCGTATGGACGACGTCCGCGGATTTCCGGTAAGGGTAGTGCCCGGCAACCTTCCCGTACTCCACGTTCCGTTCGTGGTAAGCGAGCTTCCTGACCTTCAGCAGCTTCGCCTTGAGCGCGTAATATCGCGCCGGGATCGCAAACCGCTTCGATACCGCTTCGACCAGGGCGTCCACCACCTCACTCTCGATATCGTCGGCAACATGCCGGAGCGTATCAGGTCTCGGGGCACCGCGAAGTTCATCATCGATCTTCTTGTTTGCGAACACCGAATTGATCTCGGACTCGGCGACCTCGACGTTCTTCAGGAGGATATCGTTGAACGCCTTTGCCGCACTGTCGCGCACCAGTTTTTTCCTGCTGTTCATCAACGCGGCGAGCTCCGAAAAGGGCATGATCTTCCTCTTGCCGTCCTCGGTGAACACGGCACGTTCTTCCTTCGAAAGGAATCCGGCGGTCATCTTTGTCCAGTTTGACGAGGACGTTGCAAGCTTGAGGTTCAGGATCTTCTCCTCGGGCTCGCTCAGATGATAGCGGGACTCGGCAAAGACCCGCTCAAGAAAATGGCGGTATTTGGCAAGACCCTCGTGCTCAAGAAATCGTTTTTGCAATTCTGGCTTGATCCTGGCGATCCGGAGGTAAAAGAACTGACTTTCGTTCTCGAGCCTTTTACTGAACTCATCGATCCTGTTGAACCTGGCCTTCAGTTTCGGATCGTTCTGGTCCTGCTGGGTCCTGAGCCAGAAGTAATAACCTTCATCGCCGTCGGTGCCGTATTGTCGCTTCCACGATTCATACTGGTCCAGCGCCTGTCGCAGGACTTCCGGGTCTTCAAGATAATCGGTGCGGTCCTTCCAGGTGTTGATGAACGTAGAGCTCTTTTTTTCGACAAGCTTCCGTTTTCCCTCGAACCGCGGATCGTTATCTCCCATAAAGAGCGGCTTCAGGTTCCACACGGCCTTGCCGATCTTGAACGTATTCTTTTTTACTCGAGGCATTCTTGCTCCATCGTGATTGGTTAAATAGGATTATCCATAACTCCTCAGGTATTCAGGCTGAAGGCTGAGGTTTATCAAAACCCTTCTGCCTTCAGTCTATCAACCTAATGGTTACGATTATACACAGTATACCCGCTCCTGCCCGGACTGTCCAGGGACCGCCGCGAGCGCGTGCGTGTCTTTTCCTCGATTCCCGCTTCGAGGTTCCGGGTCGAATTGTTCGCCAAAGGAATCCCGGAGCCTGACTTAAGGCCGGGTTGTGACGGTAACATCCTTACCATGATACAAGGATGGCGGAAACGTAAGGGCCTCACAGCACCTCTTCATCCTCTTTTCGCCATGCCGGGTCAACAAGACAGATGAACGTGAGATCTGTTGTTCCGGAATTCGTGATGCTCTGCTTTGCGTGGGGCGGTATATATACGGTGGAGTTCGACCGCACCGGCGCAGAGTTGTCGTCGATATGCATGGTACCCTCGCCCGCGATAATATAGTAGACTTCTGAGGTCTTCAACCGGTGTGGCCATGTGGTCTCTCCCGGTTTCACGACCGCATGCGCAAGGCTGTAGCGGAGTGCGATCTTATCCTTGTCAGGGTGCAGGATCTCGCGCAGCGCGCAGTTGTCGCCGGCAATAAATTCTTTGCAGTCCTTCAGTTCTCGTATGAACATCGGTCTATCTCCTTTACATAACCTGGAAAAATCGTAAAAGCATTTGCCACAGAAGGCACATAAAGCACAAAGAATCGCCAAATCGATGGTAAAGGATAATAATCCAAATTATTGTTGTTCTATGTGTCCTTTTGTGCTTTTTGTGGCAAAGTATTCTTTCTATTCGAGAAGAATTAAATGTATGCTTTACTGTAACATACCTTCCTGGTGAAAATCAAAAAAGAAAACCCTGCTGTCAGGACCTCTTGACGAAAAGGTTGCCATTGCAGTACAATCACCAAACTCACGGAGCCGGTCATCGATGGACCAGGAAGATCTTATCTTACTCAAGAGATGGTTTGCGGACTACTGCGCGTCATTTTCTCTGCCGAACGAAGTGGACCAGCGGAACATCGCCATAAAGCGGGAGCACACGCACCAGGTCTGCTTGAACGCCGTAAGGATCGCGGAAGACCTGGACCTGGATCAGCAGGAGACCCGGCTCGCGGAGACGATCGCCCTTTTTCATGACGTAGGCAGGTTCTCGCAGTATCAGCAGCACAGGACCTTCGACGACAGTATCTCGGTAAATCATGCGGTCCTCGGGTCGAAGGTGCTCTTGGAAAACAACGTGCTGGGTGGACTACCGAAGCAGGAACAGGACATTATCGTCCGCTCGGTGACGCTGCACAATGTCTTCACCCTGCCCGATGGGCTTGACAATAAATCCCTTCTGTTCGCAAAGCTCATCCGTGATGCGGACAAGCTTGACATCCTGCGGGTGGTGATCGAATACTTCGAGCAGGACGAAGGGAGCAGGGCGGAAGCCGTTGCGCTGGGCCTGCCTGACGTGCCGGAGGGATACTCACCCGAAGTCCTTGCCTGCCTTGTCCGGGGGGAGATGGCCAGGAAGGATGCGCTCACGACCCTGAACGATTTCAAACTGCTGCAGCTTGCCTGGCTCTATGACCTCAATTTCACGTGCTCCCTGCGGATGGTTATAGAGCGGGACTACATCCGTAAGATCGCGGAAATGCTGCCGCGGAACGAGGAAATCGCGGGGGCGATCGAGATCGTACGTGGTCACGTCGAGAAGTGCTCACGCGATGGCTGACCCCTTTTCCTCTCCCCGGTATTACGTAAAATCAATAATTCGCTTTACTCTGCGTTAATTTTTTTGTAAGATGCCGAGGTGCGGGCGTGAAGAATTCAACGTCTTGCCCTCCGGGGGAGTTTCATGAGAAATAACATCGTTTCCATCGGCGCCGACGAATTGAAATACGAGATCCGCGAGATCGTTGCCGTGGCCAAGGAATTTAGCAAGCTGGGCGTCGATATCATCTGGGAGAACATCGGCGATCCGGTCCAGAAGGGGGAAAAGATCCCTGATTGGATAAAGGACATCGTGGTCGCGGCAACACGTGAGGACGCCACGTACGCTTATTCACCGACCAAGGGGCTGGAGACGACCCGCGAATTTCTGGCGCAGCTGGCTAACAAGAACAGCAACGTCAGGATCACGAAAGAGGACATCATCTTTTTCAACGGTCTCGGCGACGCGATCGGCAAGATCTACGGCCGGCTTAAAAAGGAATACCGGGTGATCGGGCCGAGCCCGGCCTACAGTACGCACTCCTCGGCAGAGGCGTCACATGCCGGTTCAGAATATCTTTCCTATAACCTGGACCCGAAAAACCTGTGGTATCCCGACGTCGACGACCTCAGGATGAAGGTGAGATACAATCCCGCGATCTCCGGAATCCTCATCATCAATCCCGATAATCCTACCGGTGCGGTCTATCCCAAGAAGATCCTGCAGGAGATCGTGGCCATCGCGAAGGAGTTCGACCTCTTCATCGTCTGCGACGAGATCTATACGAACATGGCCTACAATGGGAAAAAGGCGGTTCCGCTCGCCGAGGTGATCGGCGATGTGTGCGGCATCTCCATGAAAGGCATCTCGAAGGAGCTTCCGTGGCCCGGTTCGCGCTGCGGCTGGATCGAGGTCTATAACCAGAAGAACGATCCGGTGTTCTCGAAGTACGTGAAGAGCGTCCTGGACGACAAGATGCTCGAGGTCTGCTCCACCACGCTGCCGCAGACAGTAATACCGCGCATCCTCGGGGACAAGCGCTATCCCGCCAATGTTGCACAGCGGAACAAGCGGTACGAGAAGCGTTCGAACATCGCCTACGATCTGCTCAAGAACATCAAGGGGACCATTGTGAACAGAACGAACGGCGCATTTTATATGACGGTGATGTTCGAGGAAGGCGCTCTGAACGGTAAACAGTCCCTGCCGATAAAGAACAAGGCCGTCAAGGAACTGGTCAAGAGAATAACCAGCAACGTAGCGCTCGACAAACGGTTCGTTTACTATCTGCTCGCCGCGACCGGGATCTGCGTCGTACCGCTTACCGGATTCAATTGCGATCTCAAGGGGTTCAGGGTCACGCTCCTCGAATCGGACGAGGCCAGGTTCGAACAAATATTCAGGACCGTCCGCAACAAGATCAAGGAATATCTCGCAAGCGCCTAGCCGCTCCCCTGCATGATCAACGCGGCGGCTGCTTCTCGAAGAGCGGTAGATACTTCCCGTACCCCTCTTTTACCAGATCTTCCACAGGAACGAACCTGAGCGCAGCCGAATTCATACAGTAACGCAGACCCGTCGGTTTGGGGCCGTCATTGAAAACGTGACCCAGATGTGAGTCCGCGTTCTTGCTCCGGACCTCAGTCCTGACAGAAAACCAACCCCGATCCTCTTTCTCCACGATATTGCCCGGTTCAAGGGGCTTGGTGAAACTCGGCCAGCCGGTTCCTGAATCGTATTTATCGAGCGAGCTGTAAAGAGGTTCGCCTGATACGATATCGACGTAAATGCCGGGTCTGTTGTTGTGGTCATACTCGTTATTGAACGGCGGCTCCGTCCCGTTCTCCTGCGTCACTTTGTATTGCATGGGTGTCAGCTTCTTCTTCAATTCTTCTTGAGATGGTTTCATAAATTTTATCTCCGTACCAATCGCTTTTCCCTCTGGCTTTGCGCTGCCGGAATAAGCAGACACACTCACCAGTATCATCACCATCAGGATTATATTCCCTAATACAATTTTCCTTAACATGGGTGTCTCCTCGCTTTCTTTATTATAGTATACACCCGCGGGAACGGTCCTGGTGACTTTTTATCGGATGAATGTTGTCCCGTATAGTATTATCCAAAAATATTGCAAAATATTACCCGTATCTGGTAACATATCACTATCCTATCTGCTTAAGGAATAAGGAGGTTAATCCATGAGCATCCGCATACAAGTCTATTCTGATTATATCTGACCCTTCTGCTTTATCGGCATGGGACTTGTCGATAAGCTGAAGCAGGAATTCGACCTCTCGGTGGAATGGCTGGGATTCGAGATCCATCCAGACACACCACAGGAAGGTGTGCCCCTGTCAACCATGTTCCCCCAGCTCGATGCACAAAACATGTTTCGCCATCTCCGGGACATGGCCGCCCCCTACGGCATTGCCTTCGCGGACATTTCCCGCATCTCCAACTCCCGCATGTCCCTTGAGGCCTCGGAATTCGCTAAAGAGCACGGCATGTTCGACCAGTTCCATCGGGCACTGTTCCAGGCGTATTTTTCACAGGGCATGGACATCGGCAATCTTGAGGTGTTGGCGCAGATAGGCCATGAGTCGGGCCTGGATCGGGATGCCCTCTCGCAGGCCCTCCAAACCGGGAAGTATCTGCGAAGGATCGAGAATATGCGTAATGAGGCGGCCCGCCTGGGCGTGACAGCGGCGCCGACCTTCATCATCGAGGACCGGGACCGCATTGTCGGCGCCCAGCCGATTGAGGTGTTCAAAAAGAAGTTAAGGCATTATTGACACCGGTGTTCGACTCGCTGAATCTATCTTGATCCGCACCGCCAACACCCTTGTATACATTGTCAACTTCTTGCGCGCTTCCTGTATCTCCTCTACACATTATTATATCTGGGTCTTCCGGGTTTTGTGTGGGTCGTTTTTATCTGTTCTTAACTCAGCACATGTCACGATCCTATTTTTTTCTGCACCCCAGTTCACAGCTCCGCGCAGGGCATGATTGCCGGTACTGATAACAAGTTTTTTCGAGCATCGCGGCGCTTCCCCTCGCCCGAAGAACAGGCTCGGCCGCGTCAGCCTGGCTTTGTGGCAGCATCGTTCTTTTCTACGTTACCATGCTTGTGCACGAACCTGTTCATGGGATGCAGGGGCTTCTGGAACGGCAAAGATATGAGTATCTCCCCACCTCCCGTTGAGGTTAATTCTGCACTTAGTGGGGTAGCCTTTAAAATTCTGCCTCTCCCCTGCGCCGGGTGGCTCTGAGCGAAAGACGCGCAGAGCAATGCTGCACAGATCGTAGTTGCAAGAACAAGACAAGGCAGACACGGCCGAACCCTTTTTCAAAGGGTGAGGGTGGAGTGATGCGAGACCTGCTTATCAGGGCTGATGTACAGTATATATCTCTGCATGCTGCGCTGCCGAGCGATGAGCTGCCCAAGAAAATCGATGCACAAGTGGGACAAGCGCCAACCGAGATAATCTTCAGAAAATAGACTGAGATTTCCGGAGGGATCACCGAGACAATCGCCAAAATTGAGCCGGCACCGATAGAAAAAGCCCCCCGGACAAGCCGGAGGGCCTTTAGGTTTACCTGCCGGAATACTTATACTACTTCATTCCGGGTGTTGCCGCAGGCGCTGTCGCGGTCGGCGCAGATGCCGGTGTCGTCGGGGTCATAGCCGACTGTTCTGCAGGCTTCGGAGCCTCCTGCTTCTGGCATCCGGTAAAAGCAAAAACCGTAGCCACTGCCAATACTGCTATAATTGCACTGATCTTCTTCACGTTATTTCACCCCCTTTCTTCTCATGAGAGTAACTGCAGCGCGCTTGTCGCAATAAGATAAATTAGATGAAAAACGCACCGCAGTAATGATGACCTTTTGATTATGGTGGGCCATAAAAGTCCGGCCCGTGCCACTGCCAGTCAGTTTCAGGCCAGCGACATTAACACAAAACGGCAGAAGTATATTCCTTTTCTTGAAGAAATCAATTGAATTTAGTCACCAGTAATGCGATTTCCGCCAGCGGCCAACGGGAAATGCCATGGCATCGACGACGATATGATCGAGAACCAATAAGCAAATGCAAGCGAAAATAACATCTCTCTCTTCCCCGGCGTTGCTTTACGTATTCGCCATCAAACCCCTTGACAGAAGCAGACTGTATGGGTATATACTGTTTCTTGAGACTTCTTCCGTCCCGGGAAGTTCGCACCGATGCATACCGTAACATCATTGATATATTCTGAATCACATTGTGAGGTGAACCTATGACTGCTGAAAAAATGGAATTCAAGACCGAAGTTAAAGAGCTGCTGGACCTGATGATCCACTCCCTCTATTCTCACAAGGAGATCTTCCTGCGGGAGCTGATCTCGAATGCATCTGACGCGATAGACAAGGCCCGCTTCGAATCGCTCACGAACAAGGACATCCTGGCAAATACGGGCGAATGGAAGATCAAGATCATCGTCGACAAGGCTGCTGGCACGCTGACGGTCAGCGACAACGGCATCGGCATGACCCATGACGAGGTCATCGCGGAGCTCGGGACCATCGCACACTCCGGCTCAAAGGATTTTCTGCGGGCCCTCCAGAACAAGGCCCTGAAGGACACGCCCGAGCTCATCGGGCAATTCGGCGTCGGTTTCTATTCATCCTTCATGGTCGCCGACAAGGTCACGGTACTGACCCGGAAGGCGACTGAGCAGACAAAAAAGGCGACCAAATGGGAATCCACTGCAGACGGTTCGTTCATCATCGACGAAGCGGAAAAGGAGCGCGGCGGCACCGATGTGATCCTTCATCTCAAGGTTGAAGACAAAAATTACCTTGACGAATGGGAGATCACGGCAGGTCGTCAGAAAATACTCCGATTATATCGCTCATCCCGTGGTCATGGACATTGAACGGGAAAAGGAAGACCCGGCGGACAAGAATAAAAGGGTCAAGGTCACCGAAGAGGAGACCATGAACGCCGGAAAGGCCATCTGGCTCAAGGACCAGTCGGAAATAACGGCCGAGGAATACAACGATTTCTACAAGCACATCTCCCATGATTTCGGCGAACCGGCAAAGGTCATCCATTACCGCGCCGAGGGCACCTCGGAGTTCACTGCGCTTCTCTATATCCCTGCGAAGGCCCCCTACGGGATCCTGTACAAGGACTACAAGATCGGCCCGACCCTGTATGTCAAACGCGTGCAGATCATGGACCATTGCGAACAGCTCATTCCCGAGTACCTGCGTTTTGTCAAGGGCGTCGTCGACTCGTCGGACCTTCCGCTGAACGTATCGCGCGAGATCCTGCAGTCCAACAAACATGTCGAGGTCATCAAGAAGAACATCACCAGGAAAGTGCTCGATACCCTGGGGGACATGAAGAAAAACGCTTATGACGCTTATCTGGAATTCCACAAGGAGTTCGGAAGGATCCTGAAAGAAGGCATTCATTTCGATTTTTCCAAAAAGGAGCAAGTCGCCGATCTCTTGCTGTTCTCTTCCACCAAGACCGAACCGGGCAAGTATACGACCTTCGATGATTATGTGAAGAACATGCCGATCGCACAGGGAGAGATCTACTACATCACCGGCAGGCCGGATGAGAATGTCCTGCAGTCGCCCTATCTCGAGGCATTCCGCGAAAAGGGCTACGAAGTATTGATCATGACCGACGATATCGATGATTTCATCATGCTCGATCTTAAGGAATACAAGGGCAAGAAGATAAAATCGGTCATCAAAGGCGATATCAACCTTGACAAGTCCAGCGACGCGGAAAAGGAACGGTCGAAGGAGAAATTCGGAAAGCTCCTCGGCATGATAAAAGAGCAATTAAAGACCGACATAAAGGATGTGCGCCTGTCCGGCAGGCTCAAGGATTCGGCTTGCTGCCTTGTTGCCGATGAAGGCGGGCTCGACCCCCAGATGGAGAAACTGCTCAAATCCATGGGACAGGATGTGCCGTCAGACAAAAGGATACTGGAGATCAATCCATCGAACCAGGTCTTTGAGGTCATGAACGCCATGATCGAAAAAGGCGGCAATGAACAGCTCTTGAAAGAATATATCGACCTGCTGTATAATCAGGCACTCCTGCTCGAAGGTTCGAAACTCAAGGACCCCGCAGCTTTTACAAAGTCCGTAGCAAAGCTAATGTCGGAAAACGTGAAGTAGTAACCGCCGCAACGCCGAGCGCTCTCAGCAAGTCATCGAATTCCGGAGGAAATTATGTCGGAACAGAGAACAGTGATCACGATCACGCGACAGATGGCAAGCGGCGGCGTCTATATCGGGCGCCGCGTGGCGAGGAGGCTCGGCTATAAATACGTTGACCGGGAGATCCTGGAGAAGGCGGCGGAGCAGCTCGACGCCGACCGGGCCTCGCTTGCCGCGGTTGAAGAGCGTTGTTCCGGCTTTCTCGATAACCTCGTGAAGGGTTTTACCTTCGGCACTCCAGAAGCCGCCTTTGTCGCGCCTTCGGGCAGGCCCGTATACGACCGGGAAGTCTTCGACACGGAGTCCTGCGTCATCAAGGGGCTCGCCGACAGGTACAATTGCGTTGTGGTCGGGCATGCCGCGTTCTTTGTGCTTCGCGGCAGACGCAATATTCTGAACGTCCTTATCCATGCTCCTGAGGATTTCCGCATCAGGAGGCTTCAGGACTTTCGCAAGATCTCCGCTGACCGGGCGCGCACGGAGATCCGGAAGGCCGACAACCAGCAGGACAAGTTCATTCGCACCATGACGAAGCTGGGGTGGGAGGACGCCAGAAATTACCATCTCTCGGTCAATTCACAGGCGGCCGGGTTTGAGAACGTTGAAAATATGATCATCGGGTTTTTTGAAAGAATGAAGGCTGACGCCGAGTGTAACGGTTTGTAAGATCGGTCCGGATGCTTCGCTGCCGGACTGTCTTTGCTGATCCGGCGGCTTTTTTAGCGTTCATACCTCCTCCATGCTCCCTCTGTTTGACTCCTTTCCTCCCCCCTTTGAGCGGTATGCTTGACTTCAGAGGCCGTGTCTGATATGTTCGGACTAACGAAAATGACGTCATGTCACGTAGACATGGAGGAGCATCATGCTGCCCGATGATTCCGTTTTTTCCAGTAACGAGACCCTCAGAACGATCGGTGACCGTCACAGCGTCAGGACCTTCACCCGGGACGACGTGAGCGATGACGAGATCAATGTCCTGCTGCATGCGGCAAACGCGGCGCCGTCGGCCCACAACCAGCAAGCCTGGCGGTTCATCGTCCTCCGGGGCGGGAAGAAGCAGCAGCTGGCACAGCTCGTAACCGCGCAGTCAACGGCCTTTCCCCGGCCGGCCGCGGCGCTCCTCCGGATGGGTGCGAAGAGCATTATCTCGGCGCCGGCGGTCATCGCGGTGGTCAACACGGGAGACCTCATCAGACACGGGACGGCGCTCTTCAAGGTGGATAAAGACACGGCCCATGATTTTTTTCGGACGATGGAGATTCAGAGCTCCGCGGCGGCGGTCGAGAACATCCTGCTTGCCGCCACCTCACTCGGCCTTGGCGCGGTCTGGCTCGGTGTTCTCTATCTCATCAAGGACCAAGTGCTCCGCTTCCTCGGCGAGCCGGAGGGCGAATTCATGGCAGTGGTCCCCGTGGGCCGTCCCGCCAGGATAGGCGGAGGACCGCGGAAACAGCCGGTGGAAATGAAGGTGCGCTCATTGAGTTGAATAGTGTGTTGCCTCCTCCACAAGGCAGGTTCACTGGCGAACCGGGCACCCGGCAGTGTTCATCCTCTGTAATCGAAAGGAGTCAGCAATATGAGAACCATCCGATTCTTCTTCATGGTAACGATACTGTTGACGGCTGTACCCGTCATTACCGCCAACTCGATCAGTGAAGCCCAGGTTGTTCCGAAAGCCGTTCCGGAAAATACCGCAGCCAATAACGATTATGCCGGCTCCAGCCTGCTCGACATTCCTCTCCTCTGGAAACCGACGGAAACGATCAGTGCCCTGGATGCGATCGATCTGACGGTATTTCAAAATACAACATTCACCGTGAAACCGTTCAACGATCTGAGAAAAAAACCCTCGGAGATCGGTAAGAATGTTGAGAAAAGTTCTTTCAGCAAGATACGCTACGTAACTACCAGGGACAATGTCGCCGCATGGTTAACAGACAGGTTCGAAAAGATTCTTGCAGAGTTTGACCTCTCTGTCGTCAAAGACGGCGGCACCCTCTTGCTTGAGGCCGATATCGTCAAATTTTACGTGACCGAAGAGTCGGTTTACAAGGCGGATATCGGCTTGAAGGTTCGGATGAGGTCAAAGAACGGCGACGTGCTCTGGGAGGGAATGGTATCGGTCAGTTCCAATCGCTGGGGCAGTTCGTATAAGGCGGACAACTATAACGAGGCCCTGAGTAACGCCTGCATCGATGTCGTCTACAATCTCCTGAAGAGCGATTCGTTCTTGCAGGCCGTGAAGAAGAACAAATGAGTGTTCTCTCCCTGAAAATGCCGTCTTCGCGGGGTTGAATAAATGTGCGGCCGGCAAAGGGTAAATGCTATAACGTGATTTTGATCGGATATGTTTTATCCTTTCTCAATTCATGGTGTCTTACCATGCAGCGTTGCACTTTTGTAAAAAACTTGGTAAGGAGGCATTATGAGAAGGACATTGATCGCAGCGGTAGCATTGTCTCTGGTATTGGCAGTATCGGCATTCGCAGCGGATAGCGGACAGCCGGGTAATGTTCCAGGCCCGAATTTTGATCAGAGGAAGGCTGAGATTGAGAAGATGCTCGATGAGCGGATAGCAAGCCTTCAAGAGGCAAAGAATTGCATACAGGCGGCGCAGAGAATTCGACGACATCACAACTTGCAGGGAAAAGCACCGCGCAGAGATGAAGGGGATGCGAAGGGGGATGAAACAACAGCGCGGTATGGGTGCCCCGATGGGCAGATAGTTCACTGAGTAATACTGATTTGTTAAATAGCGGGAAGGCCGTTCGGCCGACCCGCTATTTTAATTTAACTTGACCGGCATTAGGCATTTTCCCGTTTTTTAAAGGATAACTTAGCAGTGTAGTATAAAATATGACCGGCCTCGCCCCTGTCCTTTCTCTTCTTTGTCTTGCATTTATGAGGGGAAATGAGAGCTTATGAAAGGCAACATATTTATAGCAGGGGTAAGCGTAAGGGGTGGAACGGCGGCAAGAACCGGATAAAGTATCAAGTTGTCGAATCGTAACCGGTTAGCACCCGTAATTTGTCGCATGAATCTGCTATTCTGCAAGCCCATCCTTTTTTAACAACAAAATCCCGAAACAATGGGAGCGTCCTTTTCGCATAGTGTAGTATTCCCTGAAACTCACGATGGGGGATTTGACTCCGCGGGAATTAGCAGTATACTTTATTTATCCCGGAGTGAGTTTGGACGATAGCCCTTTAATGCAACCTTAGTATTCCCGCGGCTTCGCGAGAGCGTCGATATGAATGCTGTAAATCAGGGTGTTTTATCACACACTAACCCCAAAGAAAAAGGAGGATGATCATGAAGAAAACAGGATTGGGTATTCTGGGTATTGCGGTTATTGCTTTTCTGAGCTCAGGGGTATGGGCGCAGGGCATGGGCGGAATGGGCATGATGGACGACAATGATATGCCGATGATGGGCGGCGGATGTGGGATGGGCATGGGAGGAATGCAAGGCATGGGCATGATGGGGCCTGGCGCTTTTGATCGCCTTGACCTCACCGCAGAGCAACGGACCAAGATAAACAAGATCCGGGATGACATGAGGAAGCAGCACTGGGCGCTGATGGGGAAGATAATGGAAGAACAGGCCAAGCTCCGGGATCTCTATGATGAGGATCTGCTGGAAGCAAAAAAGATAACCGCGGTTTCCGACGCGATCCATGCATATCGCAAGCAAATGATCGAGTCGAGGATCGATGCGTTTAACCGCATGCGCGACGTTCTTACCAAGGAACAGCGGGAGCAGCTCACCAAGTTGCGGCATGGAGGTGGGGGTATGATGGGGCCGGGATACAGGCGTGGCAACATGATGGGACAGTAGTTCATACACCTGGCTGCCGGAGAGGGATGATGCACCGGCCGGCACAATTAATCATATGCGAGGGGCGTGGAAAGGATCGCGCCTTTTTTTTTGAAGCCCGGGCACATATTCCAATGATTGAAAAAGTCGTACTCGCTTCAAATAATTCTCAGATCAAACGAGAAGACCATTAAAGGAGAATTTATGATCTCGAAGATTCTTGTTCCGACAGATGGTTCAAAGACAGCTCAAAAGGCAGCCAGATATGCGATTGACCTTGCAAAACAATTAAAGGCCTCGGTAATTGTCCTGAGCGTTATTGATACACGCTTCCTTATAGGTCAGACAATTACCGCGGATACCCCAAGGCATATGATTCAGCCTGTCGAGGAATATCTACACGAGGCCGCCAAAGAGTATGCGGGAAACATAAAGACGCTCTGTGAAAAAAGCGACCTCAAAGCAAAGACTGTTATAACGACAGGGCACCCGGTAGAGGATATCGTGAAAGAGGCCAAAAAGTCAAAGGCAAATCTCATTGTCATGGGTTCCCACGGAAGAAGCGCCTTAGCAGCCGCGGTCCTTGGAAGTGTTACCTATGGGGTAATTCATAAGGAAATGAAGGTTCCTGTGCTCATCGTGCGGAAAGGCTGACAGTGAGGTATCGACCAAGTTTAACAGGATTTTGAAAATATATTTATTCGCCGTTGTTTGTCTCAATAGCATTTGGCTTTGACGTGGATCAGGAAATATCATTAGGGAAAGGGATCGAATCCATGAAAGCGATCGCAGTGGCCCCCGGTACCGCAGCCCTTCGTTTGGTTGACCGGCCTCAGCCGTCCGTCTCGGCGCCCGATGATATCAAACTGAAAATACTTCGCGTGGGCATTTGCGGCACGGACCGGGAGCAGGCAGCAGGAGGCCGTGCGCGCGCTCCCGTGGGACAAGAGGACCTCATCATTGGCCATGAGATGTTCGGCAAGGTCGCCGAGGTCGGGAAAAGTGTTTCTCGTGTCAAGACCGGCGATTATGCGGTCTTCACGGTGCGTCGGGGCTGTGGAAAATGCCTGCCCTGCGCCATGAACCGCTCGGACATGTGCAGGACGGGCGAGTATGTTGAGCGGGGCATCTGGGGAGCTGACGGCTATCAGACGGAATACGTCGTGGACAAGGAGCAATATGTCGTCCGCATTCCCCCGGAACTGGAACAGGTCGGTGTCCTGACCGAACCGCTATCCGTGGCCGAAAAGGCGATCGACGAATCCGTTCGTCTGCAGTTCGCCCGGTTGCCTGATGCGCTTGCCACACCGGATTGGTTGCAGGGACGGCATTGCCTCGTGGCCGGATTGGGCCCGATCGGGCTTTTGGCTGCGCTGGCTTTGCAACTGCGCGGTGCGGAGGTGTTCGGCCTGGACATCGTGGACGCCGCCTCTGCCCGCGCGCAGTGGCTAAAAGGTATTGGCGGACATTATGTGGACGCCAGACAGGTGCCCGCGAAGTCGGTGAACGAGGTGTTGGGACCGATGGAACTGATCGTTGAAGCCACGGGGATCGCCGTGCTGGAGTTCAATCTTCTGGACGCCCTTGCCCTGAACGGGGTTTATGTGTTGACCGGCATTCCGGGAGGCCACCGGCCGATCGAGATCGCGGGTTCCGAGATCATCAGCAGACTGGTGCTCGGCAATCGGGTAATGATCGGGAGTGTCAATGCCGGCCGTGACCACTACCAGATGGCCGTTGACGACCTTATGACTGCCCGCCTGCAATGGGGTGGTCATCTGGACCGTCTGATCACGAACCGCTATTCCCACACCGAGTTCGCTGCGGCCTTTGAACACCATGATGAGAGCGAAATCAAGACAGTGCTGGAATGGGAAACGTAACCGTGATGGTCATGCTCAGCCTCAGTGTTAGTTCCCGTTTCATATTTCCCGGAGAACATAAAAGATGCCGCGCGCACCCGCCGCTGATCACAAAGCAGGAACGAACAGGTTCGTCTATATCGCCGCCGCGATCTCGGCACTCGGCGGCATGCTCTTCGGCTACGACACCGGCGTGATATCGGGCGCCATCCTCTTCATCCAGCAGGACTTCGCGCTCTCACCGACGCTTGAAGAGGTCATAGTCAGCACCGTCGTGTTCGGGGCAATGCTCGGCGCTGCTGCGGGCGGCACCTTGACGGACCGCTTCGGACGGCGCATCGTACTCATCGTGACCGCAGCACTCTTTGCCCTGGGCGCCGTGGGTACTGCCCTGGCTCCCACGATCGCCTGGCTGATCGTTGGTCGGGTTATCGTCGGCATCGCCATCGGTGTGGCTTCCTTCACGACGCCGCTCTACATTTCCGAGATCTCTCCCGTCTCGCTGCGCGGTCGGTTCGTCTCGTTCAACCAGATTGCGCTGACAAGCGGCATCGTTATCGCATACCTCGTGGATTATGCGTTGTCCGGCACGCGGGGATGGCGCTGGATGTTCGGTCTGGCCGCGGTCCCGTCAGCCCTGCTGGGAATAGGAATGGTGTTCATGCCTGAAAGTCCGCGCTGGCTCGTGAGCCACGGACTGCTGGACAAGGGACGTTCCGTGCTTCAGCGCATCCGCGGAACAGCCTCTGTTGATGATGAAGTTAAAGACATCCGCCAAAGCTCCGCAGAGCAGAGCGGCAGCTGGGCCGAGCTGACAAGCCACTCGCTCAGACCGGCGATGATTGTCGGCATCGGCCTGGCCCTGTTCCAGCAGGTGACGGGCATCAACACGGTCATCTATTACGCGCCGACCATCTTTCAATCCGCAGGGTTCACGTCCACATCAGTCGCTATTCTTGCCACAACAGGCGTCGGCGTCGTCAATGTGTTGATGACCGTGGTTGCGCTGCTGCTTTTGGACCGCGTCGGACGGCGGCCGCTTTTGCTGACCGGCATGGCCGGCATGGTCATCAGCCTGGCAATGCTCGGCACTGCCTTCCTGTTTCCTCACCTGCGGGTCCTCAAGTGGTTTTCCGCGGGAAGCCTGATGCTCTACGTGGGTTCTTTCGCCGTGGGTCTCGGACCGGTTTTCTGGCTGCTGATCTCGGAAATATATCCAGTAAAGATCCGCGGCCTGGCCATGAGCATCGCCACGGTTGCCAACTGGGGGGCTAACCTGCTCGTTGCGCTGACCTTTCTCACTCTTATTCAGTTTTTGGGGCGGCCGGGAACGTTCTGGTTATACGCCCTGGTGGGCATCGGGGCCTGGATATTCGCCTTTGTCCTGGTGCCGGAAACGAAAGGACGGACCCTGGAAGAGATCGAGGCGCATTGGCGTGGTGGCAAACATCCCAGGGAAATGGGGAAGAGATAATCTTTGGCCGCGGGACGCGGGTGCGCGACGCACCGTGCTCTCTCTATGACCAGAGCAATTGAGGGTTGTCAGGAGATCCTTGAGATGGCCATTCTGAAGAACGTGAAAAGGCTTCTCAAGCGAATCCTTTCGTCAAAGAACAACAGCGATGGTGGAGGTTGAAAATGGCAGCTCTCAATTCGGATGCGTTTGTTTTTTTCGGCGCGACCGGTGATCTGGCACATAAGCAGATATTCCCTGCGCTTCATGCGATGATCCGGCAAGGACATCTTGACGTTCCTATTATCGGTGTGGCAAAGTCGGGATGGGACTTCGAAAGATTCAAGGAACACGCCAGGGACGGCATCGAGAAGCACGGCGGGGTGAATGCAGAGGCCTTTAAAAAACTCTGCTCCCTGTTGCACTATATTGACGGCGACTATCATGACGACGCGACCTATGAGTTGTTGCACAAGGCTCTCAGAGATGCCGGACGGCCACTGCACTACCTGGCGATCCCGCCGAGCATGTTCACCGCCGTGGTCGAAGGACTCGCCAAATCGGGCTGCGCTCAAAATGCCCGCGTCGTTGTCGAGAAGCCGTTCGGGCGCGACCTCGCTTCGGCACAGGCGCTCAATCAAACCCTTCAGCGGATCTTCCCCGAATCGGCGATCTTTCGGATAGACCACTTCCTCGGCAAGGAACCGATACAGAACCTGCTCTATTTCCGTTTTGCCAACTCGTTTCTGGAACCGATCTGGAATCGAAACTATGTGGAGAGCGTGCAGATAACCATGAGCGAAAGTTTCGGTGTGGAAGGCCGCGGTCGTCTTTATGAGGAACTGGGCGCCATTCGTGATGTGGTGCAGAACCACATGCTGCAGATCATGGTCCTGCTCTCCATGGACGCGCCGAACAGCAGCGATCCGGAAGCAACACGCGACGAAAAGATGCAGGTCCTCAGGGCGATACGGCAACTCACCCCTGAGGACGTCGTTCGGGGCCGATACCGCGGCTACCGGGACGAGAAGGACGTGGCGCCCGATTCCCCGGTTGAGACGTACGCAGCGGTACGGCTTCATATCGATAGCTGGCGCTGGGCGGACGTACCATTTTATATCCGGGTTGGGAAGCGGCTGCCGTTCACGGCCAACGAGGTGCTGGTCCGACTTAAACGTCCGCCGCATGCGGTCTTTGATGAGATCAGGGAGGGCCAGTCGAACTTCTTACGTTTCCGCCTCAGTCCCGACGTTTTTATCCTGCTTGGGGCGCGGACCAAGGTTCCGGGAGAATCCATGGTCGGCGAAAAGGTAGAGTTGTTGGCGTGTCAACACTTCGTCAAGGAAATGTCGCCCTATGAGCGTCTGCTCGGCGATGCCATGCGGGGCGACGAATCCCTTTTCGCCCGCAAAGATGCTGTCGAAGCCGCCTGGCGCGTTGTCGATCCGATCCTTGAAAACGTGACGCCGGTCCATGAGTACGAACCGAACACCTGGGGACCGGCTGAAGCGGAACAGCTCGTTGCGAACAACGGTGGTTGGCACGATCCGACACAGGCGAATGCGGTCGGCTTCTGTCGTGGTCTCCGATGATCTCGTCGTTCGGCTTGTTTGCCACGAATGGATTGCATTGTTCAGGCTTCGCCTGACAGCATATTCACAAGAGTAAATTCATGACATTGCAAAACGAAGTTGTGTTCCTGTTCGACGTTGACAATACGCTGCTTGACAATGATCGAGTGGTAAGCGACCTCCGACGCCATATTGACGACGAGTTCGGGGCTGAGACCAGTGCCCGCTATTTTTCCATCTTGGAAGAGCTGAATTCAGAACTCGGCTACGCCGATTACCTGGGTGCTTTGCAGCGCTACCGCCTCGAAGACGTATGCGATCCGCGGCTGCTGACGATGTCTTCGTTTCTCGTCGACTATCCGTTTGCCGACCGGTTGTATCCGGGCTCGCTCGATGCCCTTGAGCACGTTCGCGCCTGGGGGCCAACGGTCATCCTGTCCGATGGCGACGTTGTCTTCCAGCCGCGCAAAATTCAACGATCGGGACTGTGGGGAGCGGTCAACGGCCGTGTTCTCATCTACGTCCACAAAGAACGCATGCTGGCCGACATAGAGAAGCGCTATCCGGCGCGACATTATGTCATGGTAGATGACAAGCTGCGAATTCTCGCAGCCATGAAGAGGAGCTGGGGCGGCCGGTTGACGACGGTCTTTCCCCGCCAGGGCCACTACGCGCTCGACCAGAGAAATCTCGACACCTATCCGGCGGCGCAAATGAACATTGAACGGATCGGCGATCTCATCCAGTACGATCGGGCCGCGTTTCTGGGCAGCGGGAGATCGTGATCTGAATTCGACAAAGGAGGAATTGTCATGAAGAACGAGAACGAACTGCAGTCGACCATCGATCAGATGGTCCAGCGAGGCAAGGGCATCCTTGCCGCTGACGAGAGCCATCCGACCATCGCCAAACGGTTCAAGGCAATCGGCGTAGAATCGACCGAGGCCAACCGGCGGTCCTATCGCACGCTCCTGTTCACGACGCCAGGCGCCGCGGAATTTATCAGCGGAGTCATTCTCTTCGAAGAGACCTTGGGCCAGGCCGCGGATGACAAGACGCTGCTGCCCGAGGTGCTGTCCCGCCAGGGCATCGTGCCTGGCATCAAGGTGGACAAGGGGAAGGTCCCCCTGGCCAACGCGCCCGGAGATGAGGTCACCCAGGGCCTGGACGGTCTTGCTGAACGCCTCAGAACATACAAATCACAGGGCGCGCGCTTTGCAAAGTGGCGCGAGGTGTATTCCATCGGCCCGCAGAATCCCACCCGCCTCGGCATCAAGGCGAACGCCGAAATGCTGGCGCGTTACGCGGCCGTCTGCCAGGAGGAGGGTGTCGTTCCCATTGTCGAGCCGGAGGTGCTGATCGACGGCGACCACACCCTGGAGCGATGCTTCGAGGTCACCGAGGCGGTGCTGCACGCGGTGTTCCATGCACTGCACCGGCACCGGGTGGTCCTGGAATATACGGTCCTCAAACCGAGCATGGTATTGCCCGGCAAGGGGCATCCTCCCAAGGCAGGACCCGAGCAGGTGGCCGCGGCGACGGTCAAGGTGCTCCGCCGCACGGTCCCCGCCGCGGTGCCGAGCATCAATTTCCTGTCCGGCGGCCAGGGGCCGGCGGAAGCAACAGCCAACCTGAACGCCATGAACGCCCTGTTCCCGGCTTCTCCCTGGGAGCTTTCGTTCTCCTACGGGCGGGCCCTGCAGGAGACCGCGCTGCAAGCGTGGGCCGGAAAAGTGGAGAACGCGGCTGCCGCTCAGCAGGCCTTTTATCAGCGCGCCAGGCTGAACGGCCTGGCACGGCTCGGCAAATACTCCCCGGATATGGAGCAGACATGACAGGCCCTGATGCGCCATAAACAGAGGCGCCGCAGCTTGAAGACGGCGGCGTCAAGAAATTCGAATTGCCATTCGACAGGCTGATGGATACTTAACAAGAAAGTCATCAGGATAATTAAAGAGAGAACGATGGAAGTAAGCCCTTATGCAGGAAAACTTGCCGAACCAGTGATGCTGGTCAACGTGCCCAAGCTTGTCACGGCCTACTATACGAATGTGCCCGATCCTGAGGTCGCTGAACAACGGGTTGCGTTCGGCACCTCAGGACACCGCGGTTCTTCGCTCGAAAAGGCCTTCAACGAGTGGCATATCCTTGCCATTACGCAGGCCATTTGTCTGCACCGCAAGATGCAGAAGATAGAGGGTCCCCTCTTTCTCGGAATAGACACCCACGCGCTCTCGGTCCCTGCCTTTGCCAGTGCACTGGAGGTCCTGGCGGCCAACAAGATGGATGTCATGATCGCGGAAAGGGATGAATATACACCGACCCCCGTGGTCTCTCACGCGATTCTCACTTACAACCGCGGCCGCAGGACGGGACTTGCCGACGGCATCGTGATCACCCCCTCGCACAACCCGCCTGACAGCGGCGGCTTCAAATACAACCCTCCGAACGGCGGGCCGGCTGACCCTCAGGTGACGAGCTGGATCGAGGCGAAGGCGAATGAGTTGATCAAAGACGGCCTCAGAGAGGTGAAAAGGATTCCCTTCGAGAAAGCGCTTCGCGCAGACACGACGCACCGGCATGACTACCTCGATGCGTATGTAAACGATCTGGGCAACGTGATCGACATGGAGGCCATTCGCGGCTCGAAGATCAGCCTTGGCGTGGACCCGCTCGGCGGGGCCGGAGTACACTACTGGGGGCCCATTATCGAGCGGTACGGCTTGAATCTCACGGTCGTGAATGACGCCGTTGATCCGACATTTCGTTTCATGACACTTGATTGGGACGGCAAGATCCGAATGGACCCCTCTTCACCCTATGCGATGCAGAAACTGATCGGTCTGAAGGACCGTTTCGATATCGCCTTCGCCTGCGACACCGATGCTGACCGGCACGGGATCGTCACCGAGAAGCACAGGCCTGCTTCCGCCCAATCACTATCTTTCTGTCGCCATCTTTTACCTGTTCCAGCACCGGCCGAAATGGCCCAGGGAGGCGGCAGTGGGAAAGACCGTGGTGAGCAGCCGGATGATCGATCTCGTTGCTGCGAAGCTTGGCCGGAAACTCTACGAAGTGCCTGTCGGTTTCAAGTGGTTTGTCGACGGCCTGCTCAACGGATCTCTCGGGTTTGTCGGCGAGGAGAGCGCGGGCGCATCTTTTCTCCGTCTCGACGGCACGGTATGGACGACGGACAAAGATGGAATCGTCCCTGCCCTGCTTTCTGCCGAGATCACGGCACGGATGGGCCGTGACCCCGGCGAGATCTACCGTGAGCTTACGCGCGATTTCGGCGAGCCGGTCTACGACCGGGTCGAGGCGCCTGCAACCCCGGAGCAGAAAGAGGCGCTGAAAAGACTTTCTCCAAACCGGATTAAATCCACCGATCTTGCCGGGGAGAAGATCCAGACCATCCTTGCCCAGGCACCGGGCAATAACGAGCCCATTGGTGGTCTAAAGGTCATTGCACAGAACGGATGGTTCGCGGCTCGGCCGTCAGGGACCGAAGATATCTACAAGATCTACGCGGAGAGCTTCCGTGGAAAGGAGCACCTGCGCCGCATCCTGGTGGAAGCGCAGACGATCGTCAACGAGGCACTGACATCGGCGCCACAGCGGTCTGGATTTGCAAACAAATTAAATTCGGAGGGAAAATCATGAGCGAGCAAAAAGGAACAGATACAAATTTAGAATCCTTGATGGAGAAGCTGGCAAGCAATGACGGCGTGATCCGGCAGAAAGCACGGGAAGCGTTGGTGGATCTGGGCAAACCCGCCGTATCTTCCCTCATCCAGGCTTTACAGAATCCCAAGCTGGATCAAGTTCGATGGGAAGCGGCCAAAGCGCTCGGTAGTATCAACGATACCAGATCAATACCACCATTGGTGAAAGCGCTCGAAGACAACAACTCCGACGTGGCATGGACGGCTGCAGACGCATTGAAAGCGTTCAGAAAAGCCGCTTGGCCGCCATTATTACAGGCGTTGATCAAAAGCAAGTCGGAATCCGTGTCGTTGCGCAAGGGGGCGCACCATGTTTTGGTGGACCAGAAAGAGGATGGATTCAACGAATTGCTCGCGACGCTCCTCAAGGCCCTGGAGTCCAGCAGTGCTCCGGAATCGTCAGCAGTAGCGGCCCATGACATCCTTAAAAAAATGAACGTTAAAGTATGAGCACGTATTCATGCACAAGCAACAGCCGCGGATTCCGGTCGGGCCAAAACTGAAGGTTGTCGAGGAAAGAGAGACGATGCAATTGTTATGTCCCGCTGGAAACGACATCGCGCGAGTCTGAGGGTATGACATGTGCTTCAACACGGATCTCGTGCTACACTTTAATAAAAAGAGAAGTCATTTGTTAACAAGGTGCTCACAAAAGCGAACGCAGGCAGAGGGGCTTGGAAGGAAAAGCTATGGGCAAGAAAATACCGGTCAGCAAACCGATCTACAGTCCTTTACCCGCGGACGTCGAGGGGTTCGATTCCCTGGCCGAGCTTGCCCTGGACCTGCGTTCATCGTGGAATCATGCCACCGACCAGGTGTGGCGGCAGCTGGATCCCGTACTGTGGGAGCTCACGCATAACCCCTGGGTCGTCCTGCAGACGGTCTCGCGCGACCGGATCGAGCGCGTGCTGGCCGATGCCGTTTTTCGCAAGAACGTCGATGGCCTGGTGCGGACCAGGCGGCAAGCAGTGGCGGCGCCCGCGTGGTTTCAGCGAGTGCATTCAAAATCTCCCCTCACCTGCGTTGCGTATTTCAGCATGGAGTTCATGTTGAGCGAGGCTCTGCCCATCTACTCCGGCGGGCTCGGCAATGTGGCCGGCGATCAGCTCAAGGCCGCCGGCGATCTGGGCGTGCCCGTGATCGGCGTGGGGCTGCTGTACCAGCAGGGCTATTTCCGACAGGTGCTCGACAAGGACGGCGCGCAACAGGCACTCTACCCGTACAATGACCCCGGGCAGTTGCCGATCACGCCATTGCGCCAGGCGAACGGTGAGTGGCTGCGGCTGAAGCTCGACCTGCCCGGTTACCCGGTCTGGCTGCGTGTCTGGCAGGTCCAGGTCGGCAGGGTGAGGCTTTACCTGCTGGACAGCAATGACGCGGCGAATTTTCCCGCGCATCGGGGGATCACCAGTGAATTGTACGGCGGCGGGCCGGAACTGCGGCTGAAACAGGAGATCATGCTGGGGATCGGCGGGTGGCGATTGCTCCGCGCGCTCGGCCTCCAGCCGGAAGTCTGCCACCTGAATGAAGGGCATGCGGCCTTTGCCGTCCTGGAGCGCGCCCGCAGTTTCATGCGGGAGACCGCGCAGCCCTTCGAAGTCGCGCTGGCCGTCACGCGCGCGGGGAACCTTTTCACCACCCACACGGCGGTGGCTGCCGGCTTTGACCGCTTTGCCCCGGCCCTCATCGAGCAATACCTCGGTGGTTATGCCGAGCAGAAGCTCGGCATCACGCTCCGCGATCTGCTGGGCCTCGGCCGCCGGAACCCGGATGATCCGTCGGAAAGCTTCAACATGGCCTATCTGGCGATCCGCGGCAGCGGGGCGATCAACGGCGTGAGCCGTTTGCATGGAAAGGTGAGCCGGCACCTCTTTGAGCCCCTTTTTCCGCACTGGCCGCATGACGAAGTGCCGGTCGGACACGTGACGAACGGAGTTCACATGCCGACCTGGGACTCGGCGCCGGCCGACGATCTTTGGACGGAGGCCTGCGGAAAGGAACGCTGGACGGGGACAACGGAAACCCTGGAGAAGGACATTCGCCGCGTCTCCGACGCCAGTCTCTGGAAATTCCGCATTGCCGCCTCCGCGTCTCTTGTTGAATACGCCCGCGAGCGATTGTCCCGGCAACTGGCCGCCTCAGGCGCGACGCCCGAGGCGGTTGAAGGGGCGAAACATCTCTTTGATCCGAACGCGCTGACGCTGGGCTTTGCGCGCCGCTTCGCAACCTACAAGAGACCGAACCTGCTCTTGCACGACCCGGAGCGGCTGCTTCGCCTGTTAACAAATCAAAAGCGTCCGGTGCAGCTCATCCTTGCCGGCAAGGCCCATCCCGCGGACCAGTCGGGGCAGGCCCTGATCCAGCAGTGGACCCATTTCATCCGGCGGCCCGAGGCGCGCCCCCATGTGATCTTCCTCAGCGACTACGACATGCTGTTGACCGAGCACCTGGTGCAGGGGGTGGACGTCTGGGTCAACACGCCGCGCCGGCCCTGGGAGGCGAGCGGAACGAGCGGCATGAAGGTTCTCGTCAACGGAGGCATCAATCTGTCGGAGTTGGACGGCTGGTGGGCTGAAGCCTACCGGCCTGAAGTGGGGTGGGCGTTGGGAGACGGCAAGGAACATGGCGACGATCCGGCCTGGGATGCTGTAGAAGCCGGGGCGCTTTACGACCTGCTCGAACGCCAGGTGATCCCCGAGTTCTATGCTCGCGACAAGAAGGGCATCCCCACTGCCTGGGTGGCGCGGATGCGGGAAAGCATGGCGAGTCTGACCCCCCTCTTCTCGGCCAACCGCGCGGTGCGAGAATACACCGAGCAACACTACCTCCCGGCTGCTGCAACCTATCGCAAGCGAACTGCACGCAAAGGGGCCGTGGGCAGACAGGTGGTTGATTGGCGGCATTTGCTGGATCAAAAATGGACCGCACTCCGCTTCGGCGAAGTGAAGATCGAGACCAAGGGGAAGCAGCATGTATTCGAGGTTCAGGTCTATCTTAACGATCTCGACCCGAAGGCAGTGCGGGTGGAGCTTTATGCAGAAGCTGTTAACGGCGGTGAACCGGTGCGGCAGGAGATGAAGCGCCTTCGTAGGCCGGCCGGCGCAGACGGCGTACTGTTTACAGCGCGGCAGTATCTGCGGCCCGTTCGGCGACGGACTATACGGCGCGCGTAATACCGTACTTCGCCGGTTTTGCAGTTCCGCTGGAAGAGGTGCGGATCCTGTGGCAGCGATGATCTTAGGGGAGCCAGGGCCACGAACAATACGAAACAGCGCGATTCTTTCGGAGCCCACACCGATGAGCGGATAGATGCCAGGGGCGCATTTCACGCGGGAAGGGAGAAGATATGACCACGAGGAAACCGGATGACCAGCTCGAACCGACCGTGTTCGTTATTTTTGGCGGCGCCGGTGACCTGACCTGGCGGAAACTCGTGCCGGCCCTGTTTGACCTCTCCCAGGACCGCAGTATGCCCGCTGATTTTTCGGTCATCGCGGTGGATCGTGTTGACCTGAGCGACGAAAAGCTGCGCAGGCGTCTCCACGACGGCGTCAAAAAGTTCTCGCGCCAGGGAACAGTGAAAAACGGCGAATGGAGGGAGTTTGCCAGGCATATCCACTACCAGCAGGGCGATTTCAAGAAGCTGCGGACGTATACGGCCCTGGGCGAAAATGCGCGAAGCTGGAAAAGGAATGGGGCGCCAAGACCCACCGCGTCTTTTACATGGCCACACCGCCGGGCATGTTCGGCGAGATCCCGAAATACCTCGGCAAGGCCGGACTGGCGCGTGACCGGGAATGTGCGCGGATCGTGGTCGAAAAACCGATCGGCTATGACCTGGAATCCGCCCGCGCCCTGAATGCCGTCCTCTCTGCTCATTTCGAGGAATCCCAGATCTTTCGCATCGACCATTATCTGGGCAAGGAAACGGTGCAGAACATTCTGGCCTTCCGCTTTGCCAATCCGCTCTTCGAGCCGATCTGGAACCGGCGTTACGTGGACTATGTTACCATCACCGCGGCTGAAGAGGTGGGCGTAGGACATCGAGGCGGTTATTACGACCACGCCGGGGCCCTGCGTGACATGGTGCAGAATCATCTGATGCAGCTGCTCTGTCTCGTGGCAATGGAACCGATGGTCTCCTTCGAGGCCGATGAGATCCGCAACAAGAAAGTGGACGTCCTGCACGCCGTTCGTCCGATCCACCGGGACGCCGTCCATCAGAGCGTCGTGCGCGGTCAATACGGCCAGGGTTGGGTCGGCGGCAAAAAAGTTTCCGGCTACCGCGAGGAAGACGAGGTGTTGCCTGAATCCCAAACCGAGACGTTTGTCGCGCTCAGGCTGTTCCTCGACAACTGGCGCTGGCAGGGAGTGCCTTTCTACCTCCGCACCGGGAAGCGGCTCACCCGGCAGGCCACGGAAATTACGATCCAGTTTCGCGGAGTGCCGCATCAGTCGTTTCCGGCTGAGGCCACTCTCGATTGGCAGTCGTCACGACTGGTGATGTCCATCCAGCCCGACGAGGGCATTGTGCTGCGTTTTCAGGCAAAACATCCCGGGCCAAAAATGCACCTGCGCTCCGTGGAGATGCAGTTCAATTACCAGGATGCCTTCGCCGTCAGGTCACCTGATGCGTATGAAACGTTGCTCTGGGACGTGATGAAGAATGACGCCACGCTGTTCATGCGCGCCGACCAGGTGGAAGCGGCCTGGCGGTTGTTGATGCCGGTGCTCGAGGTCTGGGCGGTGGCTCCGCCCAGTGATTTCCCCAATTACGCCGCCGGCACCTGGGGACCCGAGGATGCGCAGGACCTGCTGGCGCAAGGGCACAGTTGGCCGCTGCCCGCGGAATTAAGACGGTCCGGACGGAAGCTGCGATGTGCGGGTCCTCAGGGCAGCTGACCCGGGCATCCTGACGCTCGATGGAGGGGAAAATGGAAAAAAAAGCTGACACAATGGCAAAACATTCAGGCATGGGAGCAATTCCCGGAGCAAAGGGTGTGACCTTTCGCGTATGGGCGCCTCATGCCGAAAAAGTTTACGTGACAGGAACCTTTAATAGCTGGAGCAAGACCTCAACGCCCTTGACCGGAGAGGAGAACGGATATTGGTCGACTGACGTACCAAAGGCAAAAGTTGGAGATGAGTACCGATATATGATCCACACTCCTGTTGATTGGAAGCTCCCTCCTTTCTCCCGCATTGACCCTTATGCCAGAAAAGTGACGAACTCAGTTGGCAACGGAATTATCTACGACCCTAAAGCGTTTAATTGGGGTAAAGATAACTTTACCATGGCCTCGTGGAACGAGCTTGTCATTTACGAGATGCACATCGGCACCTTTAACGTCAAAAAAAAGGGGCATCCAGGCACTTTTGCCGGTGCTATTGAAAAATTACCTTATCTTAAAAAACTGGGTATCAATGCCATCGAAGTGATGCCGGTCATGGAGTTTTCAGGCGATTTTTCATGGGGGTACAATCCGGATCATCCTTTTGCTGTCGAAGGCATTTACGGTGGTCCGGATGCCTTTAAGCTCTTTGTGAAAGCGGCCCACGAGCAAGGCATCGCAGTCATCGTGGATGTCGTATACAACCACTTTGGTCCGGACAATCTTGATCTGTGGCAATTTGATGGTTGGAGAGAAAATGAGAAGGGTGGGATTTACTTTTATAATGATCGTCGCTCGCAAACACCCTGGGGCGAGACGCGTCCCGATTACGGCCGGGGAGAAGTGCGCCAATACCTGCGTGATAACGCTTTGATGTGGTTCGAGGAGTACCACGCCGACGGCATACGCTGGGACATGATCGTCTATATCAAAAGCATCGATGGTAATGGCGACAATCCGGCTAATGACATCCCCGACGGCTGGAGCTTGATGCAATGGATCAATGGGGAGATCCAACAACGGTTCCCCGGCAGGATCTGCATCGCAGAAGGGATGCATAAGAACGCCTGGGTCACCAAGGATGCGGGAGCGGGCGGCGCCGGATTCAATGCGCAATGGGACGCCGAATTTGTTCATTCTGTCCGCCGGGCCGTTATCGCCCGTGATGATGCCTCCCGCGATCTGGGGGCAGTCAGCAGGGCTATAGAGCATCGCTACGATTCAGACGCCTTCAAGCGGGTCATTTATACGGAGTCTCATGACGAGGTTGCTAATGGCCGGGAACGCGTGCCCGAGGCGATCTGGCCGGGCAAAGTGGACAGCTGGTTTTCCAAGAAACGCTCCACCCTGGGCGGTGCCATAGTTCTTACTTCGCCCGGTATCCCGATGATCTTTGAAGGGCAGGAGTTGCTGGAAGATCGGTGGTTCCAGGATAAGGTCCCGATCGACTGGTCCCGAGCCAAGGATGACAAGGGTATTCTCGGAATGTATCGGGACCTGATCGCCCTGCGGCGCAATCTGTCGGGTCTGACGCGGGGGTTGTGCGGCCAAAATATCCATCTTTATCATTACGACGAGGGGGCCAAGATCATCGCGTTCCATCGATGGGACAAACAAGACCCGAAAGACAGCGTCGTTGTGGTGGTGAATCTGATGGATCAAAGCCGCGATAATTACGCCATTGGTTTTCCTCGGGCCGGCTTGTGGAAAACGCGATTTAACAGCGACTCCAATAAGTATGGCCAGGATTTTGCGAATCATGCAACCTTTGATGTAGATGCACACGGGCAAGGAACAGCCGGGCTGCCCTGCTCCGGCAAAATAAGCATCGGGCCATACACGGTAGTGATTTTTTCGCAAGATGAATAAAAGGAGAACTTATGATTAAAAAAATTCTTGTGCCAATAGACGGTTCAAAGGTCTCACAGAAGGCGGCAAAATACTCGGTCGAGCTCGCGGAACAGACAGGCGCATCTTTGACGCTGCTGAGTGTCATCGACAATCGCTTCGTCATCGAGCAAGCGGTTTCCGCTGTCGCATCGCCGACCCATGTAAGAGAATCCATCCAGGATTTTCTGAAGCAGTCAGCGCAAGCCGCCACGGACGCGATAGCAAAGCTCTGCGAACGGCATCACATTCAATACAAAGCGGCAATAAGGACCGGGCATCCTGTGGAAGAAATTGTGCGCGAGGCGACAAAAGCAAAGACTGACCTGATCGTTATGGGCTCCCATGGCAAAAGCGCCCTTAAAGCGGCGGTGCTCGGAAGCGTTACGTACGGCGTGATTCACAAGGATATGAAGATCCCCGTACTCATCGTGAGACGATGAGCGATCGGCAGAGGAAGGTGTTCTCGTTGATTTCGTCGGGAGTATTAAGATATACGTGCAAGCTGCCGAAGCTACTGGGGCGGACGGCGTTGACGGAGGCCGAATGAGAAGAGCGATCCCGGTCACGACGTTGTTCCTGGATGTCGGCGGCGTCCTGCTTACCAACGGGTGGGACCATCACGCCCGCAAGACGGGCGGCCAGGAACTTCAAGCTGGAGTTCGCCGGTATGGAGGATCGGCATCACCTGAACTTCGCCACCTACGAAGAGGGGAAACTCACGCATGGAAGAATATCTGGACCGGGTGGTCTTCCATCAAAAGCGATCATTCACCCGGGCTCAGTTTCGGGACTTCATGTTCGCCCAGTCGAAGCCATTTCCTCAAATGATCGAGCTGATCCATCGGCTTAAGGCACGGTATGGATTAAAGATCGGCGTGGTCAGCAACGAAGCACGCGAACTGAATGCGTACCGGATCCGGAAGTTCAAGCTTGATGGCTTCGTGGATTTTTTCATTTCCTCCTGCTTCGTCCATTTGAGAAAGCCGGACGCGGACATCTTTCGGCTTGCGCTGGACATCTCCCAGGCGCAGGCCCGCCAGGTCGTTTATATTGAAAATACCCCGATGTTTGTCCGGATCGCGGAAGGTTTGGGGATTCAAAGCATCCTTCACACGGATTACAAGTCCACGTGCGAGAAACTGGCTTCGCTCGGATTGCAGTATGACGACGCAAGAGAAGACGATGAATAAGGCAGGCGACGGCAAGATCGGGTTCTGGGCGGTGGTTGCCATCGGCGTCGGCGGGATGGTCGGGGGCGGGATCTTTGCGGTGCTGGGGTTGGCAGTGCAACTGGCTCGCGGCGGCACGCCCGTTGCCTTTGCGTTGGCGGGCGTGGTAGCGCTGCTTACGACGTATTCCTACGCCAAACTTTCCGTCGCCTATCCGAGTCGCGGCGGAACGGTCACCTTCCTCGACCGCGCGTTCGGTGCGGGCATGTTCACCGGCAGCCTGAACGTGCTGTTGTGGCTGAGTTACGTGGTGATGCTGTCGCTGTATGCGTTTGCGTTCGGCAGTTACGGTGCGACTTTTATGCCGCAGGCATGGCAGATGATCGGCAAACATGTGCTGATCAGTCTCAGCATAATCACGATTTCCGGACTGAACCTTCTCAGCGCCGAGTTTATCGGCAAAGCAGAGGACTGGATCGTGGGATTAAAAGTGGCGATCCTGCTGCTGTTTGTCGGAGTAGGATTTGCCGGCGTCAAGACCGGCCAGATCGCGCCCGCTTCATGGTCGCCGCCGCTGCAGTTGGCGGCGGGCGGGATGATTATCTTTCTGGCGTATGAAGGGTTTGAGTTGATCGCCAACACCGCGCGCGATGTGCGGAATGTGGCCCGGACGCTGCCGCGGGCCTACTACACGGCGGTGTGGTTTGTGATCGCGTTGTATGTGCTGGTATCGCTCGTCACCGTGGGCAATCTGGCGGTGGACAAAATTGTAGCGGCGAAGGATTACGCGCTGGCGGAAGCGGCCCGCCCCTTTCTCGGACAGACCGGCTTCACGCTGATCGCGATCGCGGCGATGTTGTCAACCGCTTCGGCGATCAACGCCACGCTCTACGGCGCAGCGCGGTTGAGTTACTGCATCGCGCGCGACGGCGAATTGCCCGCATTGCTGGAGCGAAAGGTGTGGGGTGAACCGTTAGAGGGACTGTTGATCACCGCGGGGTTGACGCTGTTCGTGGCCAACTCATTCGACCTGACGAGCATCGCGACGCTCGGCAGCGCCGGGTTTCTGTTGATCTTCGCGGCAGTGAACAGCCGCCAACGCGCGGCACGCTCCCCATACGAACAGCCGGGGCTGGATTTCGGCGGCTGGGGCAGTTGCGTGCCTGGCTGCGTTGAGCGCGTTGGTTTGGCAGACGTTGCGGACCGGGCCCGGCAAGTTGTGGGTGCTGGCAGCGATGCTCGCGCTGGCGGTGATCATCGAGGGCGGTTACCGCGTGACGAAACGGGAGATCCGATTGCATGAATGATCGACCCAACGGCCCAAGGGCAGGGTGGCTGGTCAACGACCTCATGAAACCGGGCATGGATCGGACGCTGGATAACAGGTACTCAGTGTTGTCTATGAGGAGAACCGGATGAGCGACCGCACGGAACACAAGCTGGCCACACCATTCCTGTCGCTGCTCCGCAACTGGGTCAGCCTCGCCGGAATCATCCTGGCGGCGGCGAGCTTGTTTACCGTCGCCTTCCTGATCGCCCTCGACTTCTTCCGCGGCTTCAAAAATCCCTACATGGGGATTCTCACCTACATCGTGGCGCCGGCGTTTCTGATAGCGGGATTGTTGATGATCGCGCTCGGGGCGCTTTGGGAACGGCATCGGCGGCGAAAACGAAAACCTGAAGACATCCCGGAATACCCGCGTATCGATCTGAATGTGCCGCGGCAGCGACACACCTTCATCGTGGTGGTGATGGTGACAATGCTGTTCCTTTTTTTGACCGCGCGTGGGCAGCTATCGGACGTATCAGTTCACCGAATCAGTGACCTTCTGCGGCAGGACATGTCACTCGATCATGACGCCTGAGTACACGGCCTATCAGGAATCGCCTCACGCCCGGGTCGAGTGCGTCCAATGCCACATCGGTCCGGGCGCGAGCTGGTACGTGAAGTCCAAACTCTCCGGTGCCTATCAGGTCTATGCGACACTGGTGGAAAAGTATCCGCGCCCGATTCCCACTCCCATTGAGAATCTACGCCCGGCCCGCGAGACCTGCGAGCAGTGCCATTGGCCCCGGAAGTTCTTCGGCGAGGTCGCGCGGGATTTCCCTCACTACCTGCCGGACGAACAGAATTCTCCCTGGACAATCCGTATGCTTGTGAAGATCGGCGGGGGTGACCCAAGCTTTGGACAAACCGGCGGCATCCACTGGCACATGGCCATTGCCAACAAGATCGAGTACATCGCCAGCGACAGTGACCGTCAGGTCATTCCCTGGGTGCGTCTGACCGACCGGAGCGGGAAAGTCACCGTGTATCAATCCACCGACGATCCGCTCAACCCCGCGCAAATCGACGCCGCCCGTCCGCGGGTGATGGACTGCATTGATTGCCACAACCGGCCGACGCATATTTATCATGCGCCGGTCGATTCCGTCAACACAGCCCTCCGCTCCGGCCGAATCGACCACACCCTCCCCTTCATCAAGAAGCAGGCCGTACAGGCACTGGCAAAAACCTATCCGGACACGGAACAAGCACTCTCCGGCATCTCCAAAACGTTGACGGAGTTTTATGAGACCAACTACCCCGGCCTCGCCAAAACCAATTCGCAGTCGATGGTTGCGGCCGTTACGGAAGTGCGGGACATTTACCGGCACAATTTCTTTCCCGACATGAAAGTGAATTGGAGCGTTTATCCGGATAATATCGGGCACATGAACTTCCCGGGCTGTAACCGTTGCCACGACGGCAGCCATTCGAACGCCGACGGCAAAATGATCGTCCACAACTGCAATGCCTGCCACACTATCATCGTGCAGGGTCCGGCAGCGAAACCGGAAACCAGCCTGGCGGGCCTGGAATTCAAACATCCCGTGGACATCTCCGGGCAATGGAAGCAAACGAAGTGTTCCGATTGCCACGCCGGCTCCTTGGTGGAGTGAACCGAACATGAAGACATCCGACGTCACGGCAACGAAAGCCCGTTTGATCCTGACCATCAACGGTGGCTCGTCGAGCATCAAGTTCGCGCTGTTCGAGGCCGGTGACCCGCTCCGACGGGTCCTGGAGGGAGCGATTGACCGGATCGGATTACCGGAGGCATCCTTGCGGGTGAAAGGCCTGGACCCGGCGGACAACTTTTCGCGGCCGATGGCAGCGCCGGACCACACGGTGGCGGTCGGGGCTCTGATGGATTGGGTCGAGGAACGGCTCGGGTTTGATGCATTGACCGCGGTGGGTCACCGCGTGGTGCACGGCGGGCCGAGGTACAGCAAGCCCCAGCTGATCACGGCGGAGATGGTTGAGGAGCTGCACCGGCTCAGTCCATTCGATCCCGAGCATCTGCCGGAGGAGATCCTGCTGACCGAGGCGTTTCACCGCCGTTTTCCCGACCTGCCCCAGGTGGCATGTTTCGACACGGCTTTTCACCATGACCTTCCGCGCGTGGCACAACTGCTGCCGATCCCGCGCCGCTACGAAGCGCAGGGAGTGCGTCGGTACGGGTTTCACGGGTTGTCGTATGCCTTTCTCCTTGGAGAACTTGCCCGTCTGGCCGGATCGGAAGCTGCACAAGGCCGGGTCATCCTCGCCCACCTCGGCAACGGCGCGAGTCTCGCTGCGGTGCGTGGCGGCAAGAGCATCGACACCAGCATGAGTTTCACCCCGACAGCCGGGGTGCCCATGAGCACCCGCTCAGGCGATCTCGATCCCGGACTGGTTTGGTATCTGGGCCGCACTGAGAAAATGAGCGCAAAGCAATTCAACGAGATGGTCAATTCCCGGTCCGGGCTGCTCGGGATATCCGAAACCAGTTCCGACATGAGCGACTTGCTGGAACGCGAAACGCAGGACGTGCGAGCAGCTGAAGCGATCGCGATGTTCTGCTACCAGGTCAAGAAATGGATCGGCTCATTCGCGGCGGCGTTGGGCGGACTGGACACGCTGGTATTCTCTGGCGGCATCGGAGAGAAGGCGGCCACAGTCCGCACCCGGATCTGCGACGGGCTGGGATTCCTGGGAGTCGAACTCGATGAAAAGCGGAACGCGGCGAATGAGGGCGTTATTTCCGCGGACACGGGCCGGGTCGCGGTCCGCGTCATTCATACGGACGAAGAACTGATGATAGCCAGGACGGTTTGCCGCGTTCTCGGCTTCGATTGACTAAAGGAGACTTTGACCATGAAGACAAAAACGCTTTCCCCGGAACTGCTCCACCAGATGGACGCCTACTGGCGGGCGGCCAACTATCTGTCGGTCGGCCAGATCTTTCTTTACGACAATCCCCTGCTGAAGCGGCCGCTGACGCTCGCGGATGTGAAGCACATGCTGCTGGGACACTGGGGCACGACCCCCGGGCAGAACTTCATTTACGTTCACTTGAACCGGGTCATCAAGAAATACGACCTCGACATGATCTACGTCTCCGGCCCCGGGCATGGCGGACCGGCCATCGTGGGCAACACGTATCTCGAAGGCACATACAGCGAGATCTATCCCAATATCAGCCAGGATGAGTCCGGGCTTCGGAAGCTCTTTCTTCAGTTTTCCTTTCCCGGTGGAATTCCCAGCCACGTATCGCCGGAGTGTCCTGGGTCGATCCACGAGGGCGGTGAGCTGGGCTATTCGCTCAGCCATTCCTTCGGGGCGGTGTTCGACAATCCCGACCTCGTCGTCGCCTGCGTCGTCGGCGACGGTGAGGCGGAGACGGGTCCGTTGGCCACCGCGTGGCATTCGAACAAGTTCCTTGATCCGGCAACCGACGGCGCTGTCCTGCCGATCCTGCATCTCAACGGCTACAAGATTTCCAACCCCACCGTCCCGGCCCGCATCACCCGCGAGGAATTGGAACAGTTGCTCCGGGGCTACGGGTGGACGCCCTACTTCGTCGAGGGTCACGAGCCGGAGATGATGCATGAGGCCATGGCTGCGACGCTCGACACGGCGGTGGACGCAGATCAAAAAAATCCAGCAGGACGCCCGCGTCCACGGCATCTTGGCGCGTCCGCGCTGGCCGATGATCGTCCTCAATTCACCAAAGGGCTGGACGGGACCGAAGGTGGTCGATGGCCTGCAGGTTGAAGGCACGTTCAGTGCGCACCAGGTGCCGCTCCATCCCGATACTCATCCCGAACACCTTAAGCTGCTGGAAGACTGGCTCAGGAGCTACCGGCCGCAGGAACTCTTCGATGAGCAGGGCCGCCTGAAACCGGAACTGGCCGAACTGGCTCCGAAGGGCGAACGGCGCATGGGCGCGAACCCTCACGCCAACGGCGGCATGCTGCTGCGCGACCTGCGCATGCCGGATTTCCGCGACTACGCGGTCGCCGTGCCCTCGCCGGGGGCGCCCGGCATCGGCGACACGCATGTGCTCGGGCCTTTTCTGCGCGATGTGGCGAAGCTCAACGCCGAGCAGCGGAATTTCCGGGTCTTTGGGCCTGACGAGACGTTGTCCAACGGCCTGGAGGCGCTTTTTGAAGTGACCAAGCGACAATGGGACGCCGCGACCGTGCGCGATGACGAATTCCTCGCGCCCTCCGGGCGCGTGATGGAAATGCTCAGCGAACACCAGTGCGAGGGCTGGCTCGAGGGCTACCTGCTTACCGGGCGGCACGGGCTATTCAACTGCTACGAGGCGTTCATACACATCATCGATTCGATGTTCAATCAGCACGCCAAGTGGCTGAAGGTCACCGCGCACCTGCCGTGGCGGCGCAAGATCGCCTCGTTAAACTATCTGCTGGCTTCCCACGTCTGGCGACAGGACCACAACGGATTCACGCATCAGGACCCCGGTTTCATCGACCACGTCGTGAACAAGAAGGCCGAGGTCGTGCGAGTTTACTTTCCGCCGGATGCAAACTGTCTGCTGTCGGTGATGGACCACTGCCTGCGCAGTCGCCATTACGTCAATGTCGTGGTCGCGGGCAAACACCCGGCGCCGCAGTGGCTGTCGATGGACGCCGCCGTCAAGCATTGTACCGAGGGCATCGGTATCTGGCGGTGGGCCAGCAACGACCAGGCCGTTGCGCCCGACGTGGTCATGGCCTGCTGCGGCGACGTGCCCACGCTGGAGACGCTCGCCGCCGTCTCCATTATGCGCGAGCACCTGCCCGACCTGAAGATCAGGGTGGTGAACGTCGTCGACCTCATGAAGCTGCAACCGACTAGCGAACACCCGCACGGCTTGAGCGACATGGATTTCGACGAACTGTTCACCAGGGACAAACCCGTGATCTTCGCCTACCATGCCTACCCGTGGCTGATCCACCGGCTGACCTACCGCCGCACCAACCACGACAATATCCATGTCCGCGGCTACAAGGAAGAGGGTACCATTACCACGCCCTTCGACATGACGGTACTGAACGATCTGGACCGCTTCCACCTCGTGATGGACACCATCGACCGCCTGCCGCAGACCGGCGACAAGGGCATCTACCTGAAGCAGCAGCTCAAGGACAAGCTCATCGAGCACAAGCAGTACATCGACAAGCACGGCGAGGACCTGCCGGAGATCCGCAACTGGAAATGGAAAGGATAAGACTCTCATGATCCTTCGTTTGATCGAGATGGTGATACCGGAACCTGGGGTCGAGGACCTTCGTCAGATTCTCGTCGAGCAGCCGGTGCTGGAAGTGCGGCAGGTTGGATTGCGTGAGGGCGAGGTCCTCGTGAGGATTCTGCTGGAAGGTGAAAAGAGCGAGGCGGTGCTGGATCTCTTGGAGAAAAAGTACGCCGGCCAGGATGGCTACCGGGTTGTTATTCTCCCGGTAGAAGCCACATTGCCACGGTTCGAGCCGGAGAAAAATACCTCGCCCGCCGACGCGCAGTCCGCAGAAAAAACGCCGGAACGGATCAGCAGGCATGAATTATACGAGGACATCGGTGACGCGGCTCGTTTTTCGCGGGTATACTTTGCGATGGTGGTACTGTCGGCGATCGTGGCGACCATCGGCCTGGATCACAACAGCGTCGCCGTCGTGATCGGTGCGATGGTCATTGCGCCCCTGCTTGGGCCGAATATGGCGCTGGCTCTGGCGACGACATTGGGCGATCTACCGCTGGCCAAGCGGGCGGCGCTGACGAGTCTGGGCGGCGTTGCCACGGTAGCCGTGATGACGGCGATCATCGGCGCGCTGCTCCACGTTGATCCAACAATGTCCGAATTGGCATCGCGCACGCACGTAAGGCTCAGTGATGTCGCGCTGGCGCTGGCGGCAGGTTGCGCGGGGGCTCTCTCGTTCACGACGGGTGTGTCGGCGACGATGGTCGGGGTAATGGTAGCGGCGGCGTTGTTGCCGCCAATGGTGACCTTCGGACTGCTGCTGGGCGGCGGGCAGACGTCGTTGGCAATGGGCGCGTTGTCGCTGCTTCTGGCAAACCTGATCTGCCTGAACCTTGCCGGAGTGACTACGTTCCTGGTGCAAGGCATTCGCCCGGCAACCTGGTGGGAGAAAGAACGCGCCGCAAAAGCCACGCGCATCGCCATCAGCCTCTGGGCGACGTTGTTGGCGCTCCTGGTCGGCTTGATCCTGCTGTTGAGAAAAGGTTGAACATGCTCGGACAAAAAAATGTGAACATCCCCTTCTTCGGCTTCGAAGCGGTGAGCGGTGAGGAGAAATGATGCGCATTGGCATAGCTGCAGACCATGGCGGGTTTGAGCTGAAAGCGCAACTGGCCGCAACCCTCAGGGCCGCCGGTCATGAGGTGGTTGACTTCGGCGCCCATGAGCTGGTTCCAGGGGATGACTACCCGGATTTCGTGGTGCCCCTGGCCAGGGCAGTGGCAAGTGGCGAGGTCGCCCGGGGCCTGGCCATCTGCGGCAGCGGAGTAGGAGCTTGTGTTGCGGCCAACAAGGTGCCCGGCGTGCGTGCGGCGTTGATCACCGATCCCTTCTCCGCCCATCAGGGGGTCGAGGACGACGACATGAACGTCATGTGCCTGGGCGGCCGGGTCACCGGATATGCCCTATCCTGGGATCTGGTCCAGACGTTCCTGAACGCCCATTTCAAGGGGGCCGAACGGTTCAGGCGCCGCCTCGCGAAAATAGCGGAGCTGGAACGAAAGGAGACCGGATCATGAAAGACAACCCTTTGAGGAAATTGGGAACGCTCGGCCAGTCGATCTGGCTCGACTACATCCGACGCGACCTGATCGCAAGCAACGAGCTCCGGCGTCTGTTCGAGGAGGACGGACTGCGGGGATTGCCTGGACCCGTCCATCTTCGAGAAGGCGATCGCCGGCAGCCATGATTACGATGAGGATATTCGGGCCATGGCGCCAGTGAAGGGCCGAAAGAGTGAACCCAAAGAGCGCCATAAACATCGATGAAGGGTGAAGCATGGATATTACAGCGGTCATAAGAATTGCGAAACATAAAATTAAAAGACATATTTACATATACCTGTTTAGCGGACGGATACAAAAACAACTTGAACTGCGGGAAGGTAAATGTTTGCAGTGTGGACGATGCTGTAAACTCGTATTCAGGTGCCCGATGCTTGTCGGGAAAGCTCCTCACACGAGATGTAGGATATATAACCACCGGTCCAAAGTCTGTATGCAATTTCCTATCAGCGAAGAAGACCTCATGGATGTAAATTTCCAGTGTGGACACAGCTTCAGAACTGCCGATACTGTTATTGGCGATGCAGGTCAGGCAAAGATGTAATTTAGTGAGATATAATTGAGTGTGCTATCAATACGAATTTTGACATTATTAAAAAATGGCGACAAGATCATGAAAAACAATCCTTTGAAACAATTGGGAACGCTCGGCCAGTCGATCTGGCTCGACTACATCCGACGCGATCTGATCGCAAGCGGCGAGCTCCGGCGTCTGATCGAGGAGGACGGACTGCGGGGAATGACCTCGAATCCATCCATCTTTGAGAAGACGATCGCGGGCAGCCATGATTACGATGAGGATATTCGGGTCATGGCGCTTGAGGGGCAGCCGGGCCGCGCGCCGCGGCTAATATAATGCTTAAATTGAAAGGACATGAACATGGAATCATTACACGTACGCGCTCGTCAGCGACGGCGATCTGATGGAAGGCGTTTCGTCCGAGGCTGCATCGCTCGCTGGTCATTTGAAGCTCGGCAAACTGATCTGCCTCTATGACGACAACCATATCACGCTTTCCGCTTCGACCCACATCACCTTCACGGAAGATCGTGCCAGGCGATTCGAAGCGTATGGCTGGCATGTGCGTACGGTTGAGAATGGAAACGATCTTGAAGCCATTGACCGCGCGCTGCGTGCGGCGCAGGCCGAGAAGGAACGTCCCTCGCTGATTCTCGTACGCACGCATATCGGCTATGGCTCGCCGCACAAGCAGGACACTTTTGAAGCGCACGGTTCGCCGCTCGGCAAGGAAGAAGTGAAATTGACGAAACAGGCGTTGGGCTGGCCGCTCGAGCCGCCGTTCTGGGTTCCGGACAAAGCGCTCGCGCATTTCCGTCTCGCACTTGAAAACGGCAAACAGGCCGAAGCGGAATGGGAGGGGAGATTCTCGGAGTACTCGAAAGCCTTCCCCGACCTCGCAAGGGAATTTCAGAGGGGAATGGCCGGCGAATTGCCTCAAGGCTGGGACACCGATATCCCGATCTTTCCGGCCGACCCGAAAGGCATGGCGACCCGCGCCCCTCGGGCAAAGTATTGAACGCGATCGGTCAGAAACTTCCCTCGCTGATCGGCGGCTCCGCGGATTTAGATCCTTCCACCCGGACTGGACTTACCGCGATGGGCGATTTCGAAAACCCGCGCGACGAGGCCGGCAACCTGCAGGGATCTATGGGCGGCGGCTGGAGCTATGCGGGGCGCAACCTGCACTTTGGCGTCCGCGAGCATGCGATGGGATCAATCGCGAACGGGTTGGCGGTGCATGGCGGCGTCATTCCGTTCACGGCGACGTTCCTCATTTTCTCGGACTACATGCGGCCGCCGATTCGACTGGCTGCGCTGATGGAACAGGGGGTGATCTTCGTTTTCACCCACGACAGCATCGCTCTTGGTGAAGATGGCCCGACGCATCAGCCGATCGAGCAATTGGCCTCGCTGCGCGCGATCCCAAACTTGCTCGTCATCCGCCCCTGCGATGCGAACGAGACGGCCGTGGCGTGGCGCGTCGCTCTTCAGACCCGGGATAGACCGGTCGCGCTTGTCTTGACACGGCAGGAGGTGCCCGTATCGCAATTACAGCGGATCAGACAGGGGTGAGCCTGATGGAAAGGACCTGAGCATGCCAGGAAGTATCCCGCAACTCACATGACCTGCGGCATGGCAAGAAGTCGAGTCAAATCAAACTTTGTAAAGGAGGAAGACGATGAAAAGATTATTGATTGTTTTAACGATTTTGTTTGTTTTTAGTACCGCAGCATTTGCCCAGATGGGCGCGGGTCAAGGTCAGGGTGGCGGCATGATGGGTGGTGTGGGGGGATGGGGAATGGGCTATGGATGGGGTTTCGGGATGATTATCGTGATTATCGTTATTTTTGCTGTCTTGTTTTTGATGAAACGAAAGTAAAAATATGACTGGGCAAACATATCGCGTTGGAAAGGACATCCGCATGGCAACAAGTATTGCGCCACTCGCCAAACTCGCGGCATGGCAGGCCCTCGAAGCCCATTACCCGAAAGTCCGGGAAATGCATCTTCGGAAGCTCTTCGCGGACGATCCAAAGCGCGGAGAGCGCATGACAGCCGAGGCCGTCGGCATTTACTTCGACTATTCGAAGCACCGCATCACCGACGAGACGCTCAGGCTCCTTTTGCAGTTGGCGGAGGAGTCCGGACTGAGGGCCCGCATCGATGCCATGTTCCGGGGCGAGAAGATCAATGTCACGGAGAAGCGGGCCGTCCTGCACGTGGCCCTGCGCGCCCCCAAAGGGCAATCCATCGTCGTAGACGGCGAAGACGTCGTGCCTCAGGTCCACGCCGTGCTCGACAAGATGGCCGACTTCTCCTCCCGGGTGCGCAGCGGGGAGTGGAAGGGCCACACCGGCAAGCCGATCCGAAACGTCATCAATATCGGCATCGGCGGGTCTGACCTGGGGCCGGTCATGGCGTACGAGGCATTGAGGCATTACAGCCGGCGCGACCTGACCTTCCGCTTCGTCTCCAACATAGACGGCACCGACTTCGCCGAGGCCACCCGCGACCTCGACGCCGGGGAGACGCTGTTCATCATCTCGTCGAAGACCTTTACGACCCTCGAGACGATGACCAACGCGCACACGGCCCGAGACTGGGCCCTCAAGACGTTGAAACATCCCGCTGCCGTTGCACGGCATTTCGTCGCGGTCTCGACCAACGCCGGGGAAGTGGCCAAGTTCGGCATTGACACTGCAAATATGTTCGAATTCTGGGATTGGGTCGGCGGGCGATACTCAATGGACTCCGCGATCGGCCTCTCGACGATGATCGCCATTGGCGCCGAAAATTTCCGCGCCATGCTTGACGGTTTCCACCAGATGGACGAGCATTTCCGCACTGCCCCTTTCGAGCGCAACGTGCCGGTGCTCATGGGGCTTTTGGGCCTCTGGTACAATAACTTCTTCGGTGCGCAGACCATTGCGGTCCTTCCCTACGACCAGTACCTGAAGCGCTTCCCGGCTTACCTCCAGCAGCTGACGATGGAGAGCAACGGCAAGCATGTCACGCTTGATGGGACTGAGGTCGCTTACCAAACCGGGCCGATATACTGGGGGGAGCCGGGCACCAATGGCCAGCATTCCTTCTACCAACTGATCCATCAGGGGACCAAGCTCATCCCCTGCGACTTCATCGGGTTTGTTCAGCCGCTCAACCCGCTCGGCCGCCACCACGACCTGCTCATGGCAAACGTGTTTGCCCAGGCAGAGGCGCTGGCCTTCGGCAAAACGCCGCAGGAGGTCCAGGCAGAGGGCACACCCGCATGGCTGGCGCCGCACCGAACCTTCGAGGGGAACCGTCCGTCCAGCACGATCCTCCTGGAACGGCTGACCCCGGCGGCGCTGGGGAAGCTCGTCGCATTGTATGAACACAGCGTCTTTACTCAAGGCGCCATTTGGGGCATTGACTCATTTGACCAGTGGGGGGTCGAACTGGGGAAGGCGCTTGCCGAGCGCATCATCCCCGAACTTGAGGCCGGGGCCAAGGGCCAACTCAAGCATGATAGCTCGACCAACACCCTGATCCGGCGCTACAGGAGATCCAAGGAGCTGTTGCATGGGCGATAAAACCAGTCCTTCGAACCTCGGCGCGGTGGTCTCGGTGCGCGGCAGTGTCGTGGATATACGGTTCGATGCGCATTTGCCGCCCATCTACTCGTTGCTGCACGCGAAGGAGGGGAAAATTGCCATCGAGGTTTTGGCTCAACTCGACGCGCATCGCGTGCGCGGGATCGCGCTGACCCCCACCCAGGGCCTCGCCCGCGGCATGGCGGTGGAAGACACGGGCGGGCCGTTGAAGGCGCCGGTCGGCAAGGGAATTCTCTCGCGCATGTTCGACGTGTTCGGGAACGCCATCGACCGCCAGGCGGCGCCGACAGATGTCCAATGGCGCACAGTCCATCGAGCCCCGCCGCCGTTGGCACGGCGTTCCACCAAATCCGAGATCTTCGAGACGGGGATCAAGGTCATCGATGTGCTGGTGCCGCTCGAGCGCGGCGGCAAAGCGGGCCTGTTCGGCGGGGCGGGCGTGGGCAAGACGGTATTGCTCACCGAAATGATCCACAACATGATCGGGCACCAGAAGGGCGTAAGCATTTTTTGCGGGATCGGCGAACGATGTCGCGAAGGCGAGGAACTTTACCGTGACATGAAGGAGGCCGGCGTACTGCCGAACATGGTGATGGTGTTCGGGCAGATGAACGAGCCGCCGGGCAGCCGGTTCCGCGTGGGCCATGCGGCGCTGACGATGGCCGAGTATTTCCGGGACGACGAGCATCGCGACGTGCTGCTGCTGATCGATAATATTTTCCGCTTCATCCAGGCCGGCATGGAGGTGTCCGGCTTGATGGGGCAGATGCCGTCGCGTCTGGGCTATCAGCCGACCATGGGCACGGAGTTGTCGCGGCTGGAGGAGCGCATCGCCAACACCGATACCGGCGCCATCACGTCCATTCAGGCGGTGTATGTGCCGGCGGACGATTTGACCGACCCGGCGGCGGTGCACACGTTTTCGCATCTCTCGGCGTCCATCGTGCTTTCGCGCAAGCGGGCGAGTGAAGGACTTTACCCGGCTATCGATCTGCTGCAATCCAGCTCCAAAATGGCCACGCCCGGCATCGTCGGCGAACGGCATTATCTCCTGGCGCAGGAAATCAGGCGGACGCTCGCGCAGTATGAAGATCTCAAGGACATCATCGCCATGCTCGGCCTGGAACAACTGTCGCCGGAAGACCGCAACGTGGTCGCCCGCGCCCGGCGGCTGGAGCGATTCCTCACGCAGCCGTTTTTCGCCACCGAGCAGTTTAGCGGCATCAAGGGAAAACTCGTCAGCCTCAAAGACTCGCTCGATGGCTGCGAACGAATCCTGCGCGATGAATTCAAAGACTACCCGGAGAGCGCGCTCTACATGATCGGGGCGATTGACGAAGCGAAGAAAAAGGCCCCGCCCGACAAACCGGCAGCCAAGGCCGAACCCGGGGCCAAACCTGCGCGAAAGCCGACCCGATGCCGAATCCAGCCAAGCCAAGTCCGAACCGCAGCCGAAGCCCGAGCCGAAACCTAAACCGGAGGTCGAACATGCAGCCGACACTCATGAATCTTAAGATTCTCCTGCCGTTCCGAATCTTCGCCGAGAAAACCGGCGTTTCGCGCATCGTTGCGGAGACCCGCGAGGGCTCGTTCGGACTCTTGCCGCACCGACTCGACTGCGTCGCGGCGCTCGCGCCCGGGATTCTGATCTACGAAAACGAAGCGGAGGGCGAGGTTTACGTGGCCGTCGATGAAGGGGTGCTGGTCAAGACCGGCCTGGACGTGCTCGTCTCCGTGCGCAACGCAATTGGCGGAACGGACCTCGGCCAACTGCGTGAGGCGGTGGAGCGGGAGTTTCTGAACCTGAACGAACGGGAGCAGAGCGTCCGCTCGGTGATGGCGAAAATGGAGAGCGGTTTCATCCGCCGCTTAGCGGAGTTTCAGCATGAGTGACAAATCCGGAAATCAAGAGCGCGAAAGACCGGACTGCGTTCAGCCGGGAGGTCGGCGCGAAGGCGGCGCGCAAGCTCAAGGCGCGGCGCAACTCCACGCAGGGCGTCTGGTTTGGCTTGGGCATGATGGGGCTTATCGGCTGGTCGGTGGTGGTTCCGACGCTGCTCGGCGCGGCGCTCGGTATCTGGCTGGACAATCGCCATCCGGGAAGCCATTCCTGGACGCTGATGCTGCTGGTCATCGGCCTGGTCATCGGCTGTTTGAATGCCTGGCATTGGGTGGCCAAGGAAGACAAGGAAATGCGAGAGGAACAGGAGGATAATGATGAATGAAACTTTGAGTCTGGCGCTGGCTTTGGTGACGGGCGTTTTGCTCGGTGCGATATTCTTCGGCGGCCTCTGGTGGACGGTTCAGAAAGGGGTTTCGTCCAAACGGCCGGCGCTTTGGTTCTTCGGCAGCCTGTTGCTGCGAACGAGCATTGCCCTGGCTGGTTTTTATTTTATCGCGCGCGGTCATTGGGAGAGGCTGCTGGTGTGCCTCCTTGGATTTGTCATGGCGCGCCTGATCGTGACGCGGCTCACCCGAGCGGCGGAAAAGCCAACTTACTCGGCACAGGAGGCCAGCCATGCACCTTAGTCCCGATGAGATGATCTTCTGGCAACACGGGTTTCTCAAACTCAACGCCACCATTGTGTTCACATGGGGACTGATGCTCGTGCTGGCCGTCGGTTCAAAACTCATCACGCGCAAACTTTCCACGGGTCTGAAACGTTCCCGCTGGCAGAACCTTCTGGAAATCGTCGTCACCGGCATCGAGAAACAAATTGAAGAGGTGGGCCTGAGTCAGCCGCAGAAATATCTCGGCTTTCTGGGCACGCTCTTCCTGTTTGTCGCCGCAGCCAGCCTCTGCACCGTCATTCCCGGCTACGAGCCGCCGACCGGCTCGCTCTCGACCACGGCTGCACTCGCGCTGTGCGTGTTTGTGGCCGTGCCGTTCTTCGGCATCGAGGAGCAAGGGGTGGGCAACTACCTCAAGTCCTATATGAAGCCGACGTTCATCATGCTGCCGTTTAACATCATCAGCGAACTTTCGCGCACGCTGGCCCTGGCCGTCCGTCTGTTCGGCAACATGATGAGCGGGGCGATGATTATCGCCATCCTGCTCACGATTACGCCCTTCATCTTCCCGATCGTCATGACGGTGCTCGGCCTGCTCACCGGCATGGTGCAGGCCTACATCTTCAGCATCCTGGCCGCGGTTTACATCGCGGCTGCCACGCGAGTCCGTAAGCCCAAGCCTGAACCCGAGGCAAAACATTGAAGCATGAACTACGACAACAAAAGGAGATACTATGGATAGCATGACTATTATCGCGGTGGCATCAATTGTCATCGCCGGCATCACCACCGGTTTCGGCACTATGGGGCCTGCGCTGGCGGAAGGGAGGGCGGTCGCGACGGCGCTGAGTTCGCTGGCCCAGCAGCCCGATGCCTCCGCTACCATCACCCGGACCTTGTTCGTGGGCCTGGCGATGATCGAGTCCACGGCCATCTACTGCTTCGTGGTCTCGATGATTCTCATCTTCGCCAACCCGTTCTGGAACCACGTCATCGCCCAGGCCGCAGGAAAGTAAACCTATGCTAATCGATTGGTTCACGGTCGGAGCACAGGCGCTCAACTTTCTCATCCTGGTGTGGTTGATGAAGCGCTTCCTTTACAAGCCCATCCTCCACGCCATCGATGAGCGGGAGAAGCGGATCGCCACAGAACTCGCGAACGCCGACAAGAAAAAGGCCGAAGCCCAAAAGGAGCGCGACGAGTTCCAGCACAAGAACGAGGAGTTCGACCAGCAGCGCGCCGCGCTTTTGAGCAAAGCGACGGACGAGGCGAAGGCCGAACGTCAGCGGCTCCTCGACGAAGCGCGGAAGGCCGCCGACGCTTTGAGTGCCAAGCGGCAGGAAACGCTGAGAAACGAAGAACATAACCTGAATCAAGCCATCAGCCGCCGGACACAGCAGGAAGTATTTGCCATCGCACGAAAGGCGCTGACGGATCTCGCCACGACGAGTCTGGAAGAACGCCTGGGCGAGGTGTTCACGCGCCGCTTGCGAGAGATGGACGGCCAGGCGAAAGCAGGCCTCGCCGAGGCCCTTAAGACAGCGTCTGACCCCGCGCTCGTGCGCAGCGCGTTTGACCTGCCTGCGGAGCAACGCGCGGCGATACAAAATGCGCTCAACGAAACCTTCTCGGCTGAAATCCACGTCCGGTTCGAGACCGCGCCAGACCTGATCAGCGGCATTGAACTCACCACGAATGGACAAAAGGTGGCGTGGAGCATCGCGGATTATCTGGCGTCGCTGGAAAAGGGCGTCGACGAACTTCTGAAAGAGAAGGACAAACCTAAAGCCAAGACCAAGACATCGACCGATTTGAAGCCGCAGATCGCCGAGCGCGCCTATGAACTGTACAAGAAGCGAGGCCGCACGAGCGATTCGACAATTCAGGACTGGAGTCAGGCGGAACAGGAGATCCGGAAAGACGAAGCCAAAGGAGATGCTGAACCTGAATGATCGAAGACGGACCAAGCCGGAACCAAAACCTTTTGAACCGCGAAGGCGCAAAGGTCGCGAAGGAAAGATTGTAGATCTTGTAGTAAGACAAATTACTTTTTTTGATGTCCTTCGCGTTCTTCGCGTCTTCGCGGTAAATCATTCTTGCCCTTTTGAGTAGAAGCTCATTCATAACGGAAACAAAGAGCCAATGAACATGGAACCTGAGAGCCTCCAGAACGTTTTCGACAGCGCATTTGCCGGAATAAGCCAGGTGCGGGAAGCATTCACACCGCAACTGACGCCACGGGAGGTGGGCACGATCACCAGTGTCGCCACCGGCATCGCCAAAGTGTCGGGTCTTCCCGGCGTGGGCTTTGATGAATTGGTGACGTTTCCCGGCGATGTGCTCGGCATTGCGTTCAACGTGGACGCGGACGAAATTGGCGTCGTTCTGCTCGGCGAATACTGGCATCTCCACGCGGGCGATGAAGTCCAGCGCACGGGCCGGGTCATGGACGTGGCCGTGGGCGATGGATTGCTGGGGCGCGTCATCGACCCGCTCGGCCGGCCACTCGATGGCAACGGGCCGGTGGCCTCCAGCAAGCGCCTGCCCATCGAACGCCCCGCCCCGCCCATCATGGACCGCGCGCCCGTCACGGTGCCTCTCCAGACCGGCCTCAAAGTCATCGATGCGCTCATTCCCGTTGGGCGCGGCCAGCGCGAGTTGATTCTCGGCGACCGCCAGACGGGCAAGACCGCCATTGCGATCGACACCATCCTCAACCAGCGCGGCCAGAATGTCCTGTGCGTTTATTGTGCCATCGGTCAGCGCGCGTCCGCCGTCGCGAAGGCCGTGGCAACCTTGCGGGAAAAGGGCGCGATGGATTACACCGTCGTCGTCGTGACCGAGGGCAACGACCCGCCGGGTCTCGCTTACATCGCTCCTTACGCCGCGACCAGCATCGCGGAGTCTTTCATGGAAGCGGGCCGCGATGTGCTGATCGTTTACGACGACCTCACCCATCACGCGCGCGCCTACCGCGAACTCTCTCTCTTGCTGCGCCGTCCGCCCGGTCGCGAAGCGTTTCCCGGCGACATCTTTTATATCCACTCGCGGCTGCTCGAACGTGCGACGCACTTGCGCAAGGAACTCGGCGGCGGCTCCCTCACCGCGCTGCCCATCATCGAAACCGAAGCGCAGGACATTTCCGCCTATATTCCGACCAACTTGATTTCCATCACGGATGGGCAGATCTACCTCTCGCCGTCGCTGTTCGAATTGGGCGTGCTGCCCGCGGTCGATGTCGGAAAATCCGTTTCGCGCGTCGGCGGCAAGGCGCAGCGCGCGGCCTACCGCGCGGTGGCGGGCGACCTCAAGCTCGCCTACGCGCAGTTTGAGGAACTCGAAACCTTTTCCCGGTTCGGGGCCCGCCTGGATGAAGACACCCGCAAGATCATCGAGCACGGACGGCGAATTCGCGCCTGCCTCAAACAGCCGGAATTCGCCCCGGTGTCCGTGCCCGCGCAAATCGCCGTGCTGCTGGCGTTGACCGCAGAACTCTTCGACCGCGTGCCGCTTGACCAGATGACGGACGCCGAGCACGCCCTGCGCGAGGCGGCGGCGGATATCCCGGCGGAGGTGCGCGAGCGATTGGATACCGCCGACAAATTGAGCGACGAGGATCGTGAAACGATTATCCAAATCGCCCGCAAAGCGCTCGCTCGCTTCCAACCAAAACTTGAGCAGAAACAAGAGACCAAAGAGGACACAAAATCCGAAGCTAAATCCAAGCTGAAGTCCAAAACCGAAGCTAAACCAGATAAGCCTGACTCCGAAACCGAAGAAGAGACACAACCGAAACCCAGCCGAGCCAAAGTCGAAGCCCGAGGCAAGGCTGGATGAGCCCAAGCCGGAAGTCCAGGAAGAGGTCAAGCCCAAGCCTGAACCCGGGGAGAAGTCATGAGCGATACCACGGCGAGTCTGCGCCGAAAGATCGCCGGAGCCGGGGATCTCCAATCCGTCGTCCGCACGATGAAGGCCGTGGCCGCTTCGAGCATCGGGCAATACGAGAACTCGGTGCTCGCGTTGGCCGACTACTATCGCACTGTGGAGTTGGGGTTGGGCGCGTGCTTCCGGGAAAGCGGGTCGGCGCCCTTGATTGCAGAACGGAAAGGACAAACAGTTGCGGGTGCGATCGGCGCGGTCGTGTTCGGTTCAGACCAGGGACTGGTGGGCCAATTTAATGATGTGGTGGCCGATTATGCGGTCAAGACGCTGGCGGCTCTGCCGGCCAAACCCGAGGTCTGGGCCGTCGGTGAGCGCGTTCATGCGCGCCTGGCGGATGCGGGGCTGCCGCTGATGGGACTCTTCACCGTGCCGAACTCCGTCAAGGCCATCACCCCGCTCGTCGGGCAGATTCTTGTGGAGAGCGAGACGCGACACAGCCAGGGAGAGGTCACCGAACTCCACCTCTTCTACAACCGCCCCACGTCCGGGGCGGTCTATGCGCCCGTCAGTCAGCGACTGCTGCCGCTGGACGAAAACTGGCGACGCAAGCTGGCCGAGCTTCCCTGGCCGACAAAAAACTTGCCCGAGGTCATGGGTGGCGGCACCGCGACCTTGCGGGCGCTTATCCGCGAATATCTTTTCGTCTCGCTCTTCCGGGCGTGCGCCGAATCCCTCGCGAGCGAGAACGCGAGCCGCCTGGCGGCGATGCAACGCGCCGACAAAAATATCGACGAATTGCTGGAGGACCTCAACGGGAAATTCCATCGTTTGCGCCAGAGTGGCATCGACGAGGAACTGTTCGATGTCATCTCCGGCTTCGAAGCGCTGAGCGCGGAGGAAAAATAAATGACTGATTTTAATGATTTTCAAAAGCCATTGGCTGAAGGAGCGGCGGCTCAGTTTAATTTTCTCGACCCCTTGGAAAAAGACGTGGAAATGAACAAGATTGAAGAAGAGGCAGCACGAGCTGATCACTTGAAGACTGATCCGGCCATCCAGGCCTACCAGGCCATACAGAAATATGTCGAGAAATTTGAGGCGCAACTGGACAACGAGCATGAGGTAGGGGTGGCACTTGCCTTTTTCGGCGGCAATGTATTTTTCCATGCCGAAAAAATGGAATCTTCTGCGTCCAGCATAATTACGTTCTACGGAACTACCGAAGAGGGAGAAAAAATTCAGTTGATTCAACATGTGTCTCAACTGAATCTTCTGCTGAAACGAGCGAAGAAAATGGATGACAAAGCGCGACGTATTGTGTTCATAAGGGAAGAAACAGCACAGAGTCGAGAAGGGTGACAACCCGGCAATTGTCAAGAAGAGATTGAAACTTCCCGGCAGTCTCCCCACGATTCTACAGATTTTGGAGGTCAACCTTTTTGAGAAAATACCCATTTCTCGGCGGGTTAAGCAAGCAATCACGAAAACGAACACCATTACGATAAACAATTGAGTCTATTGACGTAACAACCGGACGGGACTGAAGATGAATATCAATTTTACCAATTTCCACAAACTTTTCTGGAGAAAAAACTATGACTAATAAACAAACGCAAAGACTGGATGAAATCGGCATGGTCGGCTTGGGCGTCATGGGACGCAATCTCGTGCTGAACATGGCCGACCAAGGCTTTTCGGTGGCGGGTTACGATAAGGACCAGACCAAGGTTGCGGCGCTGCGGAATGAAGCCAAGCAGCGCGATGTTCGCGGCGCAGCAGACGTCAAAGAGTTCATCGCCTTGCTCCGTCGCCCGCGCGCAATCATGATGCTGGTGCCTGCCGGCGCTCCGGTGGATTCGGTCATCAAGGACCTGTTGCCGCACCTCGACGAAGACGATCTCATCATCGATGCCGGGAACTCCTACTTCAAAGATACCGATGTGCGCGGACGCAACCTGGCAGCGAAAGGCATCCAATTCCTCGGCGTGGGCGTGTCGGGTGGTGAAGAAGGCGCGCGTCACGGACCAAGCATCATGCCCGGCGGGCCGAAAGTGGCCTACGAACGGGTCCGTCCCGTCTTTGAAGCTGCTGCCGCCAAGGTCAGCGGCGAGCCATGCGTGACCTGGCTGGGGCCCGGATCGGCAGGTCATTTCGTGAAGATGGTCCACAATGGCATCGAATACGGTATCATGCAATTGGTCGCCGAGACATACGACCTGATGAAACGCGACCTTGGCTTGAACGACGACGAATTGCATGGCGCGTTCAGCGCATGGAATAAGGCTGAACTGAACGGCTACCTGATGGAGATCACCAGCCATATTTTCTCCAAAAAGGACGAGAAGACCGGCATGCGGCTGATCGACGAAATTCTCGACGTGGCCAGACAGAAAGGCACCGGCATGTGGACCTCGCAGAGCGCAATGGAACTGCAAGTGCCGATCCCGACGATCGACCTGGCGGTTGCGATGCGGGACATGTCCCTGTTCGTAAAGGAACGGGAGCAGGCCGGCGCGATGTATCATCGGCCCCTGCCGCGCTTCACCGGCGACCGCGACGTCTCCCTCAAGCGATTGCGCCGCGCGCTTTATACCGCGATGATCGGCATCTACGCACAAGGCATGGCTCTCCTGGTGGTTGCTTCGGACAAATACGCGTATCACCTCGATCTCGAAGCCGTGGCGCGGATCTGGCGCGGAGGCTGCATCATTCGCGCCGCGTTGTTGGAAGACATCGGCGAGGCATTTCACGCGAGACGCGATCTGCCCAATTTGCTGCTCGATCCGAACCTGTCGCACAAGGTTATGGATCATCAGGAAGATTTGCGCAAGGCGGTATGCCGGGCGGCCGAGGCGGGAATTCCGGCCCCGGGGCTGATGGTTTCGTTGGGTTATCTCGACGCCTATCGCAGCGCATGGCTGCCGGCGAATCTCATCCAGGCCCAGCGCGACTATTTCGGTGCTCATACCTATGAGCGGACCGATGCCAAGGGCACGTTTCACACGGAATGGGAGAAAAAATGAAGATCATGAAAACGAATGACAAACTCGAACCGGCGGTGTTCGCCATTTTTGCCGGAGCCGGCGACTGGACTTGGCGGAGAATCGAACAAGAAATGATCATCATGTAGCATTGGAGGAGAGTTATGACCGATTCGATACATGCTCCCGGCTGGCCGGGCAGCCAGGCCCGCTGGACATCGAGCGCCAAGAGCGGCGTGGGCACGTCGCTCTCCCCTGCAAGCCGCGTCTGGTTCACCCTGAGCCACGGCATCCTGAACGAGATATACTATCCTCGTGTGGATCAGGCGTGCACACGCGACCTTGGCCTCATCATCACCGATGGCCGGGAATTTTTCTCCGAGGAAAAACGCCATGCCTCATCGCTCCTTACCTACATAGCCGAGGGAGTTCCCGCATATCATCTGGAAAACACTTGCATGGAAGGCCGCTACCGGATCGAGAAAGATATCATCGCTGATCCCCGAAGGGACGTTGTGCTCCAGCGGGCCCGGTTCGTTGCTCTTCAGGGGAAAATACCGGACTACCATCTCTATGCCCTTCTGGCGCCTCATCTCGGGAATCACGGCGCCGGAAACACTGCGTGGGTCGGCGACTACAAGGGCGTGCCCATGCTTTTTGCGGAGCGAGACGGTAATGCCCTGGCACTGGCTTGTTCAGCTGACTGGCTCAGGCGTTCCGTCGGTTTTGTCGGCGCTTCCGATACGTGGCTGGACCTGATGCACAATAGGATCATAACCCGGGAATACGCACGCGCCGAAAACGGCAACGTGGCGCTCTGCGGCGAAATTGATCTCGCATCATCGAACGGCGCGTTCCTTCTTGCACTGGGGTTCGGCAGCAATTTTTCCGAGGCCGGAAATCGCGCACTGGCAGGTCTCTACGATGGATTCGAGTCGGCGCAGGCCTTGTACATTCGCGAGTGGCAGGTGTGGCAGCGGACGCTGCCCGTCATGGACAGCGCGAAGAGCGACGCCCATAACCTGTTCCGGGTGAGTACCGCGGTCCTCAGGACCCACGAGTCAAAACGCTTTCCCGGCGGCCTGATCGCCAGCCTTGCCATTCCCTGGGGTTTTTCCAAGGGCGATAACGATCTCGGCGGATATCATCTTGCGTGGCCTCGGGACCTGGTTGAGTCTGCGGGCGGACTTCTGGCCGCGGGTGCGCGCGAGGATGTTCATCGGGTGCTCCACTATCTTCAGGTCACGCAGGAAGCTGATGGATACTGGCCGCAGAACATGTGGCTCGACGGCACGCCGTACTGGGGCGGCATCCAGATGGACGAGACCGCTTTTCCCATTCTTCTGGTTGATATGGCGCGGAGGGAAAAGGCGCTGGAAAAGCGTGATCTCGTCGGGCTCTGGCCCATGGTGCGAAGGGCGGCAAGCTTTATCGTGCGGAATGGTCCGGTAACGCAGCAGGACCGCTGGGAGGAAGATGCGGGCTATTCGCCTTTCACGCTTGCAGTGGAGATCGCGGCGCTTCTGGTCGCCGCGGACCTCGCAGAGCTGAACAGCGAGCCCAAGGCCGCCGTGTATCTCCGCGAAACCGCCGACGCCTGGAACGCGAACATCGAACGCTGGGTCTACGTGACGGGAACGGAGCTGGCAAAGAGCGCGGGAGTTGACGGCTATTACGTACGCATCGCGCCGCCGGACACCGCCGATGCAGCCTCACCGGAAGAAGGGTTCGTACCGATCAAGAACAGGCCTGTCGGCCAAAGCGCCGAGCCCGCTGTGCATATCGTAAGCCCTGATGCCCTGGGCCTGGTCCGTTTCGGCCTTCGCGCAGCCGATGATCCGCGTATTGTCAATACGGTCAAGGTCATAGACGCGTTTTTGAAGGTGGAGACGCCCCACGGCCCGGCCTGGCACCGGTACAATGACGACGGCTATGGAGAGCACGCGGACGGCTCGCCGTTCGATGGCACGGGCATCGGGAGGGCCTGGCCTTTGCTTACCGGCGAGCGCGCCCATTACGAACTCGCGGCCGGCCGCAGCGATAAAGCGGAGAACCTGCTCCGTGCCCTCGAAGCCTTCGCAAACGAAGGAGGAATGATATCCGAGCAGGTCTGGGACGCCCCGGACATCCCGGAGAAAGAACTCTTTTTCGGCAGGCCCTCGGGTTCGGCCATGCCGCTGGTCTGGGCCCATTCCGAGTACGTGAAGCTGAGGCGGTCTTTGCATGATGGACGCGTGTTCGATACGCCGCCGCAGACCATCGAGCGTTATCAGGGGAAAAAGACCGGGTCCCCCTACTCCATCTGGCGGTTCAACCACAAGTGTCGGTCCATGATGGCGGGCAGGACGCTTCGTCTGGAGGTACTGTCGCCTGCGATGGTGCGATGGAGTGCGGACGGATGGCGCACGGTTCAAGAAACGTCCACGCAGGATACCGGACTCGGTGTCCATTGCGCCGACCTTTTGACAAAGCATGTCCCCGTCGGAGGAACGATGGAATTCACCTTCTATTGGACTCAAGCCCGACGATGGGAAAACACGAACTTTTTGGTTGCCGTAACGCAGGAATGATGGCAAAATCCGGCCGGGAGCTGAAACAAGAACATCGTACGCCGATAGAGCCTGCGCAGGAGAGACGATTGCAGGCGTGTGCGTCGGACTTTCTCAGCGCACAATGAAAGAACGCAGTGAGACGTATGAGATCCGTGTAACCGAGATAAAAAAGCAATCGCGCATAAATGGCTTGGAAGGAGATCGAACTTGACAACATACAGCAAAACGGGATGTCTTTTACTTTTCGCCCTTGCTCTCACTGCATTTCAGACAGACGCGTATGGTGCGGGGGAAAAACCCGTGCAGCCCCTTCCGGTATACCGTCTCGTCGTTTCGTTCGACTTGAAAAGTCATCTCCTGAAAGGCACTGCATCCATTACGCTGCCGGAGGCCGGCGATACGATGGTTTCTGCCGGCAATCTCAGGATCACCTCGGTCACCTTGAACGGATCGCCTGCGGATTACAAGGTCAAAGAAGGCCTGTTCAAGATAGCCGGGAACGGAATACTCGAAATAAGGTACGAAGGGACCTTCGCGGGAGAGCCCGGCGACATGGTGAACCTTGAGAATGCAGGCGTGGTCTCAACCGGGGTGGTAAGCGCCGGCGGCATCTCGCTCACCGCTGACTGGTATCCTGCGATCAGCGGCCTTGCATTTTATAAGCTCATCGCTCTTGTTCCGGATAATTTCGTCGCCATATCGGAGGCGGATGAAATTACCGCAAGCAGGACCCCGTCGGGGAAAGAGTACTCCTTTGATTTTTCGCACCCCTTATCCGGGGTAGATCTTGTTGCAGGCGAATACCGGGAGGCCAGGGACACGGTTGACGGCATAGATCTTTATACCTATTTCATTCCCGAGGATGTTTCCCTTGCTGCGGATTATATCGAACACATGAAAAAATATTTCAAAATGTACAATAAATTGCTCGTTCCGTACCCGTACAAAAGGTTCTCCGTCGTGGAGAACATCCTGCCGACGGGCCTTTCCATGCCTACCTTCACCCTTCTGGGAAGGGACATCATCCGCCTCCCGTTCATTCCCGAGACCTCCCTGGGTCATGAAATTACCCATCAATGGTTCGGGAATTATGTGTTTGCCGACTTTAAAAAAGGCAACTGGCTGGAAGCGATCACCACTTATCTCTCCGATCATCTTTACGAGGAACAGAAGGGCAAAGGGTGGGAGTATCGAAAGAATATCCTCATTAATTTCCAGAGCTATGTCTCCCCTGAAAAGGACTTCCCCCTCCGGGATTTCGTGGAGAGGACCGATTTCTCCTCCATGGCGATCGGATACGGAAAAGGCGCCATGCTTTTCCACATGCTGGAGAATCTGCTCGGAAGGGACAAATTTTATAAATCCCTGCGGACGCTGATCGACGACAATAAATTTCGAAAGGCGTCGTGGGCCGAGGTGGAGAATTCTTTTGAGCGGGAATCGGGCCAGGACCTCGGATGGTTTTTCAGCCAGTGGCTCGACCGCAAAGGAGTTCCTTCATTCGAAGTGCGATACCCCGGAGCGCTGGTCCTAAACGGCAACCCGACCGCGTCATGCGAGCTTAAGCAGAAGGGAGCACTTTATCGAGTGGCGTTGCCTGCAAAAGTCGTTACGGAAAGAAGTGAAGTGAGGCAGACGCTGTTGCTGGAAAAAGAAAAACACTATTTCGACATCGCGGTAAAAGAAGAGCCTCGGGAGCTGATCTTTGATGATGGTTACGACATTATGAGGACGCTTGCACGCGACGAATTTCCTCCCGTCATTGCGCGGCTGCTGGGAGATGAACAAAAGCTGATCGTTTACCCTGAAAAAGAAAAAGAGCGGTACGCCGGCTTGATGTCCATTTTCAAAAGAGCGGGGTTTGTGGCCAAAGAACAGGGAGAGGTGAACGACAAGGACATCAAAGCCTCTTCGCTCCTCGTTTTGGGCTCTGAAAGCCCTGTCCTTAAACGGCTCTTTGGAGAAGCCGGGGTAAGGAAGCCGGGATTTCTCCTTATCGTAAGAAATAACCCCCTGAATACCGCAAAGGTCGTGGCCTATGCCCACGGGGATTCGAAAGAAGAAGTCGATCTCGCCGCAGGAAAGATATTCCACTATGGAAAGTATTCGGTCCTGCGCTTTGAAAAAGGGAAGAACGTCGTAAAGGAAATTACCGAAAAAGACCGGGGCATGGTGTTCAATCTCCGTGATTCCGTAGAAGGGGTGGAACCCGCACGATCATTAAAGCTCGATAAAATAATAGATGCTGTCAGCGACAAGCCCCTTATCCTCATCGGAGAACGTCACACCAACTATGAAGACCATAAGGTGGAGCTTGCGGTAATCATGGGTCTCTTTAAAAAGGGGAGAAAATTCGCGATCGGGATGGAAATGTTCCAGACGCCTTTCCAGACGGCGATCGACGGGTATCTCTCCGGAGCCCTGGATGAAAGGGAATTTCTAAAAAAGACGGAATATTTCAAGAGGTGGAAATTTGACTACATGTATTACCGCGAGATCATAGAGTTCGCCAAGGCGAAGGGTATTCCCCTTATCGCGCTCAACCAGCGGACGGAAATTGTGGACAAAGTGGCCAGGGGAGGACTCGATGCCCTTTCCGCGGAGGAAAGGAAAGAGATACCCCAGGACATGGACATGTCCGATGAATCACATAAACAGCGCATGAAGGATGTATTCGAAGACCATCCTCCAGGAATTGCATTTGACAACTTTTACCAGTCACAGATACTCTGGGATGAGACCATGGCGCACTCAGCAGCCCGATTCCTGGAGGAACATCCGGAAGTGCAGATGGTCGTGCTCGCCGGAGATGAACACATCATGTACGGTTCGGGGGTCCCCGACCGGATTCACCGGCTTACCGGCAAAGACCCTGTTACGCTTATAAACGGCGTCTTCGACAAGGACGTCGGCACTTATGTGCTTTTTCCGGAACCCCTCAACCCTCCTTATACCGCAAAACTGGGGGTCATCGTCAAGGAAGCAGATGGTGTGGTTCACGTTGACGATTTTTCGACTGATAGCCCGGCATCACAGGCAGGGATCAGAGAAGGCGACATTATCTCTTCCATAGACGGCGGGAAGATAGAAGCCTTAAGCGATATGAAGATAGCCCTGTTTGACAAGAAACCGGGCCAGACGATAAGCGTAAAAGTAGTAAGAAAAAACTTTTTTCTTGGCAAAAGAATACTTGAATTTTATCTAACCCTATAAATAAGGTTTAGTTTGCGGATCGGGACCCTCCTCTTACCGGAGGTCGGGATGGTAAATGAGGACGACCGCAGTCTGATCCGTTTTGCCTAAATGAGATATACTATATCGTGTATGGATCTGGCGAGCAGCCGGGGCCTTTGTTTCATCAATGACTGCCGACCGGAGTTTTTTCTCAGCGAGAAATGGCCTGTATCGGCATAAACAGGAATTATGTCGCCGCCGTAATCCCGCGAGTGACGATCTTAACACAAAGAGGAGAAAACAAATGGAAGACATCGATCAGATTCTGGTTGTAAGCAGGATGACCAAGTATTGTCAAAAGGCCGTTCATTATGGAATTTCACTGGCGAAAAAGTATGGGGCCGCGCTGACTGTCGTTCATGTGATCCATGATCCCTTCGGGATCCAGGGATGGAATCTCCCTTTGCCTAACCTGGAAAAGGACTTCCAGAACCTGATGAAGAAATCGCGACAGCAGCTGGATGAGATCATCGCGGTCGAAAACAAAGGCGGCATGCATATCGAGGTTCTCCTCCGGGAAGGAGAGCCGATAGAGGAAATATTGAATGTAATCAAGAAAAAGAAGATCAATCTCCTTATCATGCTCGCCCACGAGGAAGGCCGGCTGGAGCACTTCCTGTTCGGCCGCAGCAACGAGGAGCTGGTTCGCAGAATGCCCTGCTCTATTCTCCTCGTAAAGAAGGAGCCGGGGCCGGCCATATCTTGATGGGGTTTGATGTTTTTTTTGAACAGCAGCATGCCGGGGTCCTGTTTCCCGGACGGTTTCACGGTCCCCGAACGTTTACCTGCTTATATGAAAGGCGCTCATGCAGGGTCAGACAAACAATAAACAGGAGGCAAGCGATCGCCATCTGTTCTATCTGTCCATTGCCGCGCTCGGCGTCGCGTATGGCGATATCGGCACCAGTCCCTTATACGCTCTCCGGGCCTGTTTTTACGGCGCACATGCGGTCCCTCCGACGCCAAACAACGTGTTCGGAGTGCTTTCCCTCATTTTCTGGTCATTGGTCCTGGTCGTAAGCGTCAAATACCTCCTGCTTGTTTTGAACGCAGATAACCAGGGTGAAGGGGGCGTCCTGGCGCTCATGGCCCTGGTCCTGCCGAAGAAAGGCACGCAACGGACGGTGCTCCTTACCCTAGGACTCTTCGGCGCGGCCCTCCTTTACGGCGACGGAAGCATCACGCCCGCCATATCAGTTCTGAGCGCAATAGAAGGGCTCTCGATCGCCACGCCTGCCTTCACCTCATTCGTCGTTCCCCTTACGCTCATCGTCCTCTTTTTCCTGTTTCTCATTCAGCGCCGGGGAACCGGAAAGATAGGCATGATGTTCGGTCCGGTCATGTTCATCTGGTTCCTCGTCCTGGGCGTTCTGGGGCTGGTGAACATCATCCTCAGAAATGAGGTCCTTGCGGCGGTAAACCCCGCCTATGCAGTCCGCTTTATAGCAGTCGAGGGGTATCAAGGTGTATTTATCATCGGCGCTGTTTTCCTTGTCGTGACAGGAGCAGAGGCCCTTTACGCGGACCTGGGGCATTTCGGCCGGGCTCCGATACGCCTCGCCTGGTTCGCACTGGCACTGCCTTGCCTGCTGCTGAACTACTTCGGCCAGGGGGCTCTTCTCCTGGGAGACCCTTCCGGTTCTATCAACCCGTTCTATCACATGGCCCCGGCCTGGGCCCTCTACCCCCTGGTCGTTCTTGCCACGGCAGCCACGATCATTGCGTCACAGGCCATCATTTCCGGGGTCTTCTCTCTCACTTTTCAAGCCGTGCAGCTCGGCCACCTCCCGCGTCTGCTGGTCCTGCACACGTCTGAAGGCGAGCAGGGACAGATCTTTCTTCCGCTGGTCAATTGGCTGTTGTTCTTCGCGACCGCCTCGATAGTCCTTGGCTTCCGGTCGTCGAACAATCTCGCCGGAGCTTACGGTATCGCCGTGTCAACAACCATGGTCATAACTACGCTCCTTGCGTATGTGGCCCTCAGAAAACGCTGGCAGTGGCCGATGGGAGCGGCCGTCGTTGTTGCACTGCCCTTCCTCGCGGTCGACCTCGGCTTTTTCGGGTCGAACCTCATGAAGGTCGGCCATGGAGGGTGGGTTCCCCTGGTCGTGGCGGCTGTCATCTACCTGCTCATGTCCACGTGGACCGAAGGGCGGCGAGTGATCGCAAAACAGATACAGGATTTTGTCAGACCGCTGAAAAGCTATCTTCAAACGATCGACCTCAGGTCGGTTAAAAAAGTTTCAGGAACTGCGGTGTACCTGGCTGCCAGCCCGTTCTCGACACCGCCCGCCTTTGTCCATAATGTACTGCACAACAAGATCATCCACGAACGCCTGCTTTTTCTGTATGTCGGCTACAAGAACGTCCCGCATGTCCGTGCCGACAAACGGGTCAACGTGAAAAAACTGATGGACAACGTCTATCGTATCGTGGTGCGCTATGGATTCATGGACCATGCCGACATCCGGGCCGTGGTCCGCATTCTGGACAACAAACATCTCAAGCTCGACCTGGAGGACACCACCTTCTTTGTAGGGCGCGATACGTTCATCCCCACAAAGTCCGTGGGCATGAGCAAGTGGCGCGGGATCATCTACCTGCTGATGAGGCGTAATTCGGCGCGGGCATTCCGGTATTTCAACCTGCCGCCGGAACGGGTGCTCGAGATCGGCGCTCAGATCAAGTTTTGAGCGAACGTACGGTGAACCTTTTTTAAGCGGCGAAGAGGCGCCGGTCAGTCGAGGCGATCAGCCTTTACCATGAACCCAGGTTCGGAAACCCGCCGGGGTCTCTCCCGGGGCTGACCGGACGATTCTTGAAATTCGCGCTGCGGAACGACCGGTAAAACAAAAAAGAAGGGAAAAGCACGAAGACCCTCTGGCGAAAACCCGGGAGGAGCGGCCTGGTGGCAAAAAACAAGACCCGTGCTATAATCATTCTATGAATGCCGAACAGGGAAAATCCAATAAAATGATCGACCAGTTCAAAAGCCCGCAGACAAGGCTCATGATCGCTGTCGTCTTGCTCACCGTTGTCTTTTACCTTTGGCAGCTATACGCGACACCTTCCATCTCTCCCCAGTACCCCGTCACCTACACGCAGTTCCTGGAGCAGCTCGACGCCTCGAACATCAAATCCGTATCCATCCAAAAACTGCGGGTAAACGGCGAACTGATAAAAAAAACGGATATAAAAGTTGCCGGCTCTCCGAAACCCGTTTCCGTGCAGTTCTTCCAGACCTTTCTCCCGACCTTCCAGGGCGATGACCTTTTGACCCGTCTGAGCGCGAAGAACGTTGCCATCACCGTCGAAGCGCCGGACGAAGGCTCTCCGTTCTGGAACTTCATTTTGAGCGTACTGCCCTGGGTGCTGATCCTGGGATTCTGGTTTTTCATCATGCGGCGCGCGCAGCAGCAGGTCCAGGGCGGGGCCGGAGGGCTCTTCACCTTCGGTCAGAGCAAGGCCAAACTGTATGACGTCAAGCGGCCGAAAGTGACGTTCGCGGACGTGGCCGGGCTCGACAATGTCAAGCAGGAGCTCAGGGAGTCGATCGAGTTTCTGAAAGACTCCTCGAAGTATTCGAAGATCGGCGCTAAGGTCCCCAAGGGGGTGCTCTTGATCGGCCCTCCGGGCACCGGGAAAACGCTCCTGGCCCGCGCAACCGCGGGCGAGGCAGGCGTGCCCTTCTACAGCATCAGCGCCTCGGAGTTCATCGAGATGTTCGTCGGCGTGGGCGCCTCCCGGGTCCGGGATATGTTCAAGAAGGCGCGTGCGTCCCACCCCAGCATCATCTTTATGGACGAGATCGACGCCGTGGGCCGCACGCGCGGCGCGGGGCTCGGTGGAGGCCACGACGAACGCGAACAGACGCTGAACCAGCTTCTGAGCGAGATGGACGGCTTCGACCCCAACGAAGAGGTCATCGTCATGGCCGCGACGAACAGACCCGATGTCCTGGACCCGGCGCTCCTCCGGCCGGGCAGGTTCGACAAGCATATCGTGGTGGACCGGCCGGGGTGGAAGGAGCGCAAGGCCATTCTCACGATCCACGTGAAGAACAAGGCGCTTGCCGGGGACGTGGATCTTGAGACCATCGCGCGGGGAACGCCGGGCATGACCGGCGCGGACCTGGAGAACCTCGCAAACCAGGCGGCGCTGGTGGCCCTGCGAAAGAACGAGAACATCATTCGTATGCACGATTTCGAAGAGGCGCGGGACACTATCCTCATGGGCACGGTGCGGGAAGAAACGATCACGGACACGGAAAAGAACATCACGGCATATCATGAAGCGGGGCATGCGCTTGTGGCCCGGGAACTCCCGGGAACGGACCCGATCTATAAAGTGAGCATCATTCCGCGCGGCATGGCCATGGGCGTCACCCAGCTCCTGCCGGAGGAAGACCGGCACTATTATCCCCGCACGTATCTGGTGAACAAGTTGTGCGTGGCCCTGGGCGGGAGAGGCGCCGAGAAGCTCGTGTTCAACGACGTGAGCAGCGGCGCGCAGAGCGATTTGAAGGAAGCCACCTCCCTCGCTGAAAAGATGGTTGCCCAGTGGGGTATGAGCGATAAGGTGGGGCCGATGAACCTGGGGAGAGGAGAAGAGCACCCGTTTCTCGGCATGGAACTCGCCCAGCCCAAGCGCTATAGCGATGAAATGGCATGGATCATGGACCAGGAGATCCAGCGAATGCTTCACGAAGCGGAAAGCAGGGCCATGGAGATCCTCAAGAAGAACCGGCACATTCTCGACCCCCTGGCTGCGGCGCTTCTCAAGGAAGAGGTCCTCGACAAGACGCAGATCGACCGCATCATCGCGGAAGCCAGGGGCGGGACGGTTCAGGCACCCCCCGGGATCTGACCGTGCGACATGCCGCACGGACCGCATGAAGCTTCACGCATCCGCTGTTGATCGATTTTTGTGGACAGGGTCAGAAAAAGAGAACGGTGAAGTATCAAATCCTGCGGCTTTTTGGTGCATTTCGCTCACCAAGGGCGTCGAGGATCGGCCTGGCGTGCAAACGGTTGGATAGAGAGACAGGGCATCTCCGTACCCTGGCAGGTTGATGCTGTTACTCGGGTATAAATCACTTCGGACACCGGGAAAGGATATTGAACCCATGGGAGGCAAATATGATGCACTGGGGAGATTATGGATGTGGCGCGGGTTATGGATGGATTTGGATGGTGCTTTTCTGGGGACTGGTCATTGCCGGCCTCGTGTATCTCGTGCAGACAATAACCGGCCGCGCCGGAAAATCCAGTGCGGGAGAGACATCGCTTGATATTCTGAAAAAAAGATACGCGAGGGGAGAGATCTCCCATGAGGAATTTGACCGGATGAAGGACGAACTCATGAAATCCTGAGGGGAAAGTTATGAAGCTTATCATTGCCATCGTAAGAACCACCAGTCTCGAACGCATCGTGCGGGCGCTCGAAGAGGTCGGCATTAAGAGCATGACGATCTCAGCGGTTAAGGGGTTGGGTGAGGAGGTCCGCCTGCATAATCCCTATACGATACACGACAAGATCGAGATCATCCTGCCCGATGACAAGGTTGAAAAAGCGGTTGCTCTTCTTCTGGCAAACAGCCGTATCGGCATGCCCGGCGACGGTGTTATCGCTGTCCAGTCCCTTGACTATGTCGTGAAGACCCGGACAGAGGAACGGAAGGCGTGAGGCTTGAGTGAAAGGGCAATAAGGAGGTGACGTACAATGAAGGTCGCTCTGTTTAGCGTAAGCAATAATCTCTGCGCTGAGTGCTCGCTCGCATTGCGGCGGTTCGTCGGCGGCATGGACGGCGTGGAGTCCATTGACGTGGAGCACGGGAAGATCGCCGTCAAGTTCGATGAAGCCGCGATCGAAGAGGAAAAACTGACGAAGATCACTCGGGACAGCATAGAAAAATTGGGGTATCGACTTGAAGAAGAGTGAGCATGCTTTTTAAAAATGGGTTGACGGGCTATGAAGAAGGATCCTGTCTGCAACATGGAGGTGGGCGAAGACACCGGCATTACCACCGAGCGCAACGGCAAAACCGTCTTCTTCTGCTCGGAGGGATGCCGCGAGAAGTTCCTGAAGGAGCGCGAGTGCAAGGTGCCGCGTTCCTCTTATGACCTCATCATCGTCGGAGGCGGCCCCGCCGGACTTACTGCCGCGGTCTACGCAGCGACCATGAAGATGGATGCGTTCCTTATCGCCAAGGACCTGGGCGGCCAGGCCGTGGACAGCACCAAGATCGAGAACTACATGGGCTACGACTTCATCACCGGACCGCAGCTGATCGAGAAGTTCCAGGAGCAGCTCGTGCGGTCCCACTATATAGACCATGTGATCAGCGAGGTCGAGAAGATCGAGCCCATGGGCGTCTGTTTTCGTGTAACGACGTCGGAGCTGAAGCAGTACGAAGCGAAGGCCGTGATCGTCACCACGGGTATGGCGAGGCGCACGCTGGGTGTGGAGGGCGAGGAGCGGTTCCAGAGGAAAGGGGTGTTTTACGGGAATATCCAGGACCTTTCCTTCGTCCATGACAAGGACGTCGTGGTGGTGGGCGGCGGGAATTCGGCGCTCCAGACGGTCGAGAACCTGCATGAACTCGCGAGGCGCATCCACCTCGTGTCCGCCACGGAGCTCACGGCGGACGCGGCGATCATCGAGCGCGTCCGACACCTTTCCGGCCTGAACGTTTACGAGGAGTACAAGGTCGTTGAGTTTGTCGGGCAAGCGGCACTCTCCGGCGTGACGATCAGGAAGATGGCGGGTGAGGAAACGCTCTCCCTGCCCGCCGAAGGCGTCTTCATCGCGATCGGATTCAAGCCGAATTCCGGCCTCCTTGCGCACCTGGTGGACGTGAACGAGCGTGGCGAGATCATCATCCATCCCGATTGTTCGACCTCTTATCCGGGCATCTTTGCGGCCGGGGACATCACGAATGCCTTCGGCAAACGGATCATCATCGCCTCGGGCGAAGGAGCGAAGGCCGCACTTGCCGCGCGGCAGTACCTCCTTGACCTCCGGAAGAAGAAGGATGCGGCAGTCTGCACATGAGCGTAGAGTTTCCGGCAGTGGGAGGCTGATGCGGGTCTCCGCTGACCTGTGCGGTCGGTTTCCTGGGACAAACAGTTCCTCTTGTACCGGAATTATACAGACTTAGACGTGAAAACCCCTGCTAAGAAGAAAGTACTACGCGTGTGATCTTCCTAGCGGATTGAAACCGAAGATCGGATAAAATGATGCATGTCTTCCTTCCCTTGTGAGAACATTCTGATATACTGGGATATATAAATAAAATTATTATAATCTGCTTTAGAGATTACGCAGGGAACTCAATCGAAAGATATTACCTTCTCTTTTGAACGCGGTGGTCGTAACGATCTCCTTTGCGTGTTGTCATGGACATCAGACAGGGCAGACCGTGAAATAAAATTTCCCCATCGCGTGCACGGCGATAATCGGCGGGGGCCACGGTTATCCTGTTGAAAATCTAAATATTTTTTTCCCTCCATTCAGAGGTGATTGAGACGGGCATGAACCGATCGCTCTCCGGCCAAGGCGTGACATGGTGGAAGCGTCGGGCAACCCTTGGCGGGGAAATCGGTCCCGCCCGCGAGGCAAAGATCATGAATGAAAAGAGCCGTGTATTTGCGCTGTGCTGGGCAGTGGTGTTCGTTCTGTGCGGGACTGGCGTCCGTGCGGAACAGGGGCGTGGAGCATGCGTAACATGCCATACCTTTCTGGGCGGCGAACTTGGACGGCCCGTCGCGGAGTGGAGCGGTTCGATCCATCGGCAGAACGGAATTACCTGCGATCTCTGCCACGGCGGAAATGCAGGCGTTGAGGTGAGGAATGTACGGAATCTCACCGTGCAGGAGTTAGCGGACAAGAAATCGCGCGCGATGTCGAAATCCCATGGCTTCATCGGTAAGCCTTCCGGCAAGGCGCTGTTTCACCTGTGCGCGCAGTGCCATGGCGACTCAACGGAGCGGTACGCCGGCAGCATCATGGGCAGGGCGTATCTTGACGGCAAAGGCGGACCCTCGTGCGTTACCTGTCATCAGGCACACAACAATATCATCCCTTCGGTTCCCAAGGTCTGTGAAAGCTGTCACAAGGACACGACCGGCTTCGACCGGATAGACCCTATGAACGTGACCGAATCGACTATCAACGAACTCTCAAGGATCCGGATCGGGCTTGCGGAGGAGAACGCCAGAGGAGTGAAGCCGCACCTGGTTTCCGAACTCCCGGAAGACCTGGATACCTTCCTGATAGGGCTTCTGGCATTCGGGGGGGTGTTCATCATGTTCCTCATCGGCTATATTGTGTACGTGACGCTGGAAAAAAGGAGATAACATGGGCATCGAGGTCATTCAGGAAAAGAGGCCGACCTATTCTTCAGTCGCCATGGGAGCGATCATCGTCCTCGGCGCCGCGATTCTCGGGATGGGAGCCGCCTTTGCCTATCTCTTGCTGTCGGGCAAGGGGAGCAATTATCTGCTGGGCACGCTCCTGGCCTTCGAGTTTTTGTTCGCCGGCATCGAGGTCGTTCTCTATGCACGGTATTTCATCGCATTCAGAGAGGTTTCGGAAGACCGCGAGGAGGAGTTGTTATGGTAGACGGGGTCGGCGGAGATACGGGTGAGAAAAAAGGGATTACCCGGAGACGGTTCACGCTCGCGGTGCTCATTGCGTCCGTTGCGGGCGCATTCGGCTCTCTCTTTGCAATGCTCCGGGTGCTGGCCCCCGAAAAGAAGGGCGGAGGCTACGTAACGACGATTCAGCCGGGTGACAAACTCGTGTCTGCAAAAGGCGGCAACATGGGGTCTCTTTTGCGGGCCTCTTCATTCAACACCGGAGATGCCCTCCTTGCCTTTCCGGCCGGCAAATCATCGAACCCTGCAAATCTCGTCCAGGTGATCAAATTGCAGGAGGGTGACTTCAAGCCGCCCATACACCTTGATCTTACGGACCAGGGTTTTGTCGCTTACAGCGCCATCTGTACGCACCTCGGATGCACGGTTTCCTGGGTTAAAAATGAAAAAGCGCCCGACGCGTCGTTCTCGGAATGTTTCTGTCATAACAGCATCTTCGATCCGGCGCAGGGGGCAAAAGTCATGGGCGGCCCAGCGCCTATCCCGCTCGCGCAGATCGGCGTCAAGGTGGCAGCCGACGGAACGCTCGTTTTCACCAGCGATTTTACCGGCCCGATAGGCCCGCAGGTAGGGTGAGGAGAGGTGAGTGACATGAGCATTTTTTCCTGGTTCGATGAAAGGCTGGATCTCAGGAAGTTCAAGGCGAAATTCCTGGTCAAGACGTTTCCAACCCATCCCACTTTTTTGCTCGGAGAACTGGCGCTGTTTTCCTTTGTCACGCTTGCGGCAACGGGCCTCTTTCTCGGCTTTCTCTACGAGCCCTCGACGAAAATGGTCTCGTTGTTCGGGGCCATGGTCCCGGCGGCTTATGCGAGCGTGGTAAAAATAGACATCCTGCCTTTCGGCATGATCATGCGGCGTATTCATCACTGGTCGGCTATGCTCATGATCGCCGCCATTCTTGCGCACCTGATGAGGATTTACTTCACTTCGGCGTACCGGAAACCGCGGGAGATCAACTGGCTGATCGGGCTCGGGCTGCTGGGAACGGCGATGGTTGCCGCCTTTACCGGGTATTTATTGCCCTACAGTCAATTCTCGGTGACGGCCACCTCGATAGCCTATTACGTGTCGAAGTCGGTGCCGTGGGTCGGGGATTGGGCCGCAAGGCTCCTCTTTGCCGGCGAGTTCCCTTCGGACGGGACGGTCCCCCGCTTCTTCTTCATTCACGTTATGTTGATTCCGGCGGCGCTTATCGGACTCATCGGCCTTCACCTGCTCATCATCATAAAACAGAAGCATACGGAACCCCGGTCCAACAGGAACCGGAAAGAAGCACAGGGAGGCCGGAGGCTGATCGGAATTCCGGTCTGGCCGGAGCAGGGCGTGATCAGCCTGTCCTTTTACCTGTTCTTGCTTTTCGTGGTCGTTTTGATGGCGACCTACATCCCCCTGAACCCGATAGAAACGTACGGTCCACCGTCACCCGGAACTCCCGTTATGCGGCCTGACTGGTACTTTCTTCCTGTATACGGTTTTTTAAAATTGATACCCGGTGACCTGTCCTTCACTGTTCTGGGAGGAAATATTACACCCGAAACCATCGGCGGGGTCGTGTTCCCGGGATTGCTGTTCCTTGTTCTTGCATTGATCCCATTTCTCGACAGGGCAAGAGAGCCGCAGAATTATATCGAAAATCCGCTTCACCGGCCCTTTATGACGTCCCTCGGCGTCGGGGGCGGCGTTTTCCTCGGTATGACGGCCGCGGCAGGCTACATAGACGTGCTCCATATTACGCCAGGGAGAATGACGATCTATGCGATCTTCGCGGCGTTGGCGGCGTGGAGCATCAGTTACGCGCTGCTGCGGCGATATAGCAGAAGGAGAATCGACCATGCCAAGACTTGATCATATGCTTGTTTGCGCGCTTATATCGTTCAGCGTGCTCATTTTCTCCGCATCGGCGAATGCCGCCGATGCCGGCAAAACGGATAATACCTGCGTCGCTTGCCATTCCGGGCTTCCGGGCAGCAGCTTTGTAGGCGTAAAATCCCACAGCTGGAGGGGATCAATTCATCAGAAACGCGGAGTGACGTGTGACAAATGCCACGGAGGAAATCCACGCGCCCCGGAGCAGAAAGCGGCCCATCAAGGTGTCCTCGGCTCCAGCGATTCCCAAAGCACGGTTTACTTCAAGAATATTCCGGCCACCTGCGGCAAATGTCACGGCGCCGAGTTTTATAAGTTCGGCCAGAGCCTGCACTACAAGATGCTGGAATCGACGGGAAAGGGCCCCGATTGTGTGACCTGCCACGGTTCGATGGTCAACAGTATTTTAACACCGGACACAATCGCGGCTTTGTGCGAGCAGTGCCACAACGAGAGGATGGGCATCTTCCCGTACATCCCGCAGAAGGCGAAGGCGGTGCTTCTTTTACTGAGGGAGAGCACGGCCCTTCTCGACGCGGACGCGAAGCGTTATCGCCCTGCAGATGGAACTGCGAAGGCGCGCCACCTGCGCGACGCCCGGACATCTCTACACTCCGCCCGAACGGATTGGCACAAGTTCGACCTTGATACGGTCACAGGACACTTGCAGAAAATGTATAATTCCCTGGAAAAGTTGTCCCCGGAAAAATCGCGCCAATAGCGCGTGCAGGGCATGTAAAAAGAGATTTGGACCGTTCCCTTCAACCAAAGAGGCATGCTTCACATTCACTGTCTGGCTGACGCCGCCGGCATCGTGATGGCGGCAGTGAACTTCTCCTCTTGAGCTTTCGTCCCTTCATGAACAGGGTTTGGAATATAAGTACCCTGAACGTGAAGCCTGCCGAAATTCCATGTTCGAGCCTGACAGTGCGTGGATGGCGTACTTCATGAAAGACGTAGTCGCCGTGGTACAGAAAGGCGCTCATTTTTTCGTATGAGCGGTGCGTGATGCTTCTCCGGCATCGGGAGGAATTGATGAACGTCAAAGACCCGGTTTGCGGAATGACCATAGGAGAAGAGGATGCGGCGGGTACATCCACTTACCAGGGGAAGACATACTACTTCTGCTCGACCTCGTGCAAGGAAAAGTTCGATCAGGACCCTGAAGTCTATGCAAAAGAAGAGGCGTTGGAAGGAAAACAACAGGCTGCAGGAACCTGCCCGACGTGCAGCAGGCCGCTGATCCCTGACGAACCGCATACGCATTCCGCCAAACCCGAGTGGACCTGTCCCATGCACCCGGAGGTCCGTCAGCCCGGTTCCGGCGCCTGCCCCAAGTGCGGCATGGCGCTCGAACCCGTTGAACCTGCCCCTGCGTCAACAGCATCATCGAAAATCGAATGGACCTGCCCCATGCACCCGGAGATCGTGCGCGACAAAGCGGGGGCCTGCCCTAAATGCGGCATGGCGCTGGAGCAGAAGACGGTTTCTCTTGACGAGGAGGAGAACCCGGAGCTGATCGACATGATCCGGAAGTTCAAGGTCGGCGTCGTTCTTACGATCCCGCTGGTCTATATCGCCATGGGGAGCATGGTCCCGGCCATCTCTCCGGACAAGTTCATACCCGTGGGGTGGCTGAAGTGGCTGGAACTGGTCCTGGCGACCCCCGTGGTCCTCTGGGGCGGCTGGTCGTTCTTTGTGCGCGGATGGCGGTCCATCGTTACCTGGAACCCCAACATGTTCACGCTCATCGGACTGGGCACGGGCGTCGCATACTCATACAGCGTTGTGGCGGCGCTGTTCCCCGGGATCTTTCCCGCGTCCTTTCGCGGCAAAGGCGGTGCAGTAGGGACCTACTTCGAGGCATCGGCGTCGATTACGACCCTGGTACTGATGGGCCAGGTACTCGAACTCCGCGCGCGCAGCAAGACGGGTACGGCCATCAAGGCCCTGCTCGGCCTTGCGCCCAAGACCGCGCGGCGCGTGAAAGACGGGACCGAGGAGGACGTACCGCTTGAACAGGTCCAGGCAGGCGATCAGCTGCGCGTGCGGCCCGGTGAAAAGGTGCCGGTAGACGGCGTGGTCATCGAAGGAACAAGCGCCATCGACGAATCCATGGTCACGGGCGAACCTATCCCGGTGGAAAAAAATGCCGGCGACCGCGTTGTCGGCGCTACCGTGAACGGTACAGGCTCGTTTGTCATGAAGGCAGAGAAGGTCGGTTCCGAGACGCTGCTTGCGCAGATCGTTCATATGGTGGCTCAGGCCCAGCGCAGCCGGGCGCCCATCCAGAAGCTCGCGGATATCATTGCGGGTTATTTTGTGCAGATCGTGGTCTCGATCGCAGTCCTTACGTTCCTGGTGTGGGCCTGGGTCGGGCCCGAGCCCCGCTTCGTCTATGGGCTCGTGAATGCGGTTGCGGTGCTGATCATCGCCTGTCCGTGCGCCCTGGGGCTCGCGACGCCCGTGTCCATTATGGTGGCCATGGGCAAAGGCGCCAATGGAGGCGTGCTGTTCAAGAACGCCGAGGCCATCGAGCTGATGCGGAAAGTGGACACGCTCGTGGTCGACAAGACCGGAACGCTCACCGAAGGCAAGCCGAAATTGACTGAAGTGGCGTCGAATGACGGATACGACGAGAAATCGATACTTTTGTACGCTTCGAGCATCGAGCAGGGCAGCGAGCATCCCCTTGCGGCGGCTATCGTAGAAGGCGCGAAGGGAAAAGGCGTAACCCCGAAAAAGGCAGAGGACTTCAAGTCCAGGACCGGTAAAGGCGTTACCGGGAAAGTGGACGGTCATGATGTCGCGCTCGGCAACCAGGCCCTTCTCGATGAGCTGAACATAGACCCCGGTGGATTATCCGGAAAGGCCGAGGAACTGAGAAAGGACGGACAGACCGTCATGTTCGTTGCCGTGGACGGAAAGGCTGCCGGGCTCCTGGGGGTGGCCGATCCGATCAAGGGAACTACGGCCGAAGCGATCAAACAGCTTCACGAGGAAGGCGTCAGGATCGTTATGATCACGGGCGACAACAAGACCACGGCTGAGGCGGTCTCGAAAAAACTGGGGCTCGACGAGGTGATCGCGGGCGTGCTGCCAGACCAGAAGGTCGAAGCGGTGAAGCGCCTGCAGGGCGAAGGACGCTTCGTTGCCATGGCCGGCGACGGCATCAACGACGCCCCTGCCCTTGCCCAGGCCCAGGTGGGCATTGCCATGGGCACGGGTACGGACGTGGCAATGAAGAGCGCGGGCGTGACGCTCGTAAAGGGCGACCTTCGCGGTATCCTGCGCGCACGGCTCCTCTCCCGGGCCACGATGAAGAACATCAAGCAGAACCTGTTCTTTGCCTTTGTCTACAATGCCATCGGCATTCCCGTTGCCGCCGGCGTGCTGTACCCGTTCTTCGGCATCCTGCTCAGTCCCATTTTTGCCGCGGCGGCGATGAGTTTCAGCTCGGTATCGGTGATCGGAAACGCCTTGAGACTTCGAAGGGCAAAAATCTGAATGCGCTGGAAATAATATCAATCGAGAGGAGGAAAACCATGAAAAAGCGTCTACTCACAGCATCTGCAATTGTACTTATGACAGCCACGGCTCATGCTCAGATGAGTGGTGGCCATAATGATGGAATGATGGGTGGTGGCCACGGTGATGGAATGATGGGTGGTAATTGGGGCTGGGGAATGGGCTATGGATGGGGTTTCGGGATCATTATCGTGATTCTCGTTGTTTTTGTTGTCGTTTATATGATGAAAAAAAAGTAAAAACCTGAAAGACATGAAACGCTCTGTTCCGCTGAGTCAAGGAGGGAGAATGATTACTACCCTGGTGGTCGTACTGATTGCCGTCGCTGTTATCTTTTCAGTTCAGAACGCCTCGCCCGTCGCCCTTTCGTTCCTTTTCTGGCATTTCGAGGCATCACTTGCCATAGTTGTTTTGCTTACGCTGGTGATGGGGATGATCATCGGTATGGCCATACTATCCTGGTCGCGCGTAAAACGAACGATGCGAAAGAAAAAGGAACTTCCGGGAGATAGGACGGGGTCTTCAATGCCGTCGTGACTGACCGATGCGGGTTCGTACCGTGCCTTGCCTGGACGGTATCCCTGGAGAATTAATACAAGATGAACCGCAAGGTCGTCAACACACTTGGCTCGTTTGCCGGATTGCTCCTTTTCCTCATCGCCCTCTGGGTCCTGCACCATGTGCTTTCGGGGTATCACTACAGGGACCTCGCTGCGGGAGCACGCGCCGTTCCCGCACGACGTTTGTTTTTCGCACTGCTGCTCACGGCCCTGAATTATTTCGTCCTGACCGGCTATGACTCCCTTGCGTTCCGTTACATCCACCGCACCCTCGCGTACAGCAAGATCGCCTTCGCGTCGTTCATCGGCTATGCCTTCAGCAACAATATCGGTTTGTCCATGCTTGCGGGCAGCTCGGTCCGCTACCGGTTGTACACGTCCTGGGGCCTCTCGGTACTGGAGATCACGAAAATGGTGGCCTTTTACACCGCGACGCTCTGGCTCGGGCTCTTTTTCACGGGAGGTCTCGCCTTCGTGGCTGAACCGATCGCATTGCCGTCCCTGATGGATCTGCCCTTTACCTCGGCACGCCCGTTGGGTATTGTCTTCCTCATCATAGTGTTTGGATACATCGGCTTGAGCGCGATCCGCAGAAAGCCGTTCACGATCCTGAATCGCGAGATCGAACTCCCTTCGGCGCTCCTTTCCGTGACGCAGATCGCACTATCGTCCCTTGACTGGTTGCTTGCCGGATCAGTCCTCTATGTCCTCCTGCCGGAAGTTTCCGTGCTTACATTTCCGGGCTTTATCGGTATTTATCTTCTTGCCCAAGTAGCCGGTCTGGTGAGCCAGGTACCCGGCGGACTGGGGGTGTTCGAGATAATCGTTCTCCTGCTTCTGCCTCCCGGGGTCCCGGCCCCCCGGGCAGTGGGAGCGCTTCTCCTCTATCGGGGCATCTACTACCTGCTTCCGCTCATCATTGCGGCGGTGATGATGGGGATGTATGAGCTGGCTGCCGCGAGGTCGCCGGTCAAGGGTCTGGTCAGGTTCATGGGCCAGGAGATATCGGCCATTGCTCCCCGGGTGCTGTCGATCATCATTTTCGTGGGTGGCGCGTTGCTCTTGTTTTCGGGAGCGACGCCCGAGTTTCCTTCACGGCTGGAGTGGCTTACGGACATCCTCCCCTTGCCTTTTCTGGAGGTATCACACTTTCTCGGCAGTCTTGCCGGCGTGGCTCTGCTGCTCCTGGCGCGCGGCATCCAGCGCAGGCTGGACGCAGCATATAATCTCACGCTTGTCCTGCTCGGAGCAGGCATCCTGTTCTCCCTGGTCAAGGGATTCGATTACGAAGAGGCCTTTATCCTGGCCATCATGCTCGGCGCGCTTCTCCCGAGCAGGAGGTTCTTTTATCGCCGCGCGTCGCTCCTGAGCCAGGGCTTTTCCGCGGGATGGATCATGTCCATCGTGGCAGTCCTCGCCGGCTCTGTCTGGCTGGGGTTTTTCTCCTATCGTCACCTCGAATACTCCCAAAGATTATGGTGGCAATTCACCCTTGATGGCGATGCGCCGCGGTTCCTGCGTGCCACGGTCGGGGTGATGACGCTCACCGTGATCCTGGGCGCGGTGCGGCTCCTCCGGCCGGCGCTGCGGGAACCGCCGACGATCGGCAGCGACGATAGAAAGCAAGTCCGTTCCATTGTCTCGGCCAGCACGGACACGACGGCGAACCTGGCGCTGTTGGGGGATAAAAGGTTTCTGTTCAGTGAAAGCGGGAAATCATTCATTATGTATGACATCGAGGGAAGGAGCTGGGTCGCCATGGGGGACCCGGTAGGACCCGAGGAAGAACGAAAGGATCTGGGCTGGCGCTTCCGGGAGATGTGCGACCGCGATGGCGGATGGCCGGTCTTTTACGAAGTCGGGAAGGAAAACCTCTATCTGTATATCGATCTTGGACTTACGCCCCTCAAGCTCGGCGAAGAGGCGAGAGTGCCACTCATGAATTTCTCCCTTGAAGGCAAGGGCCGGAAAGATCTGCGCTATGCGCATATGCGCGCTGCGCGCGAAGGTGCGGTGTTTTCGGTCGTGCCCGCGGCCGGCGTTCCGCCGCTCCTGCCCGAGCTCAGGAAGATTTCCGAGGCCTGGCTTGCGGCAAAGAACACGCGAGAGAAGCGGTTCTCCCTGGGGTATTTCAATGAGATCTATCTGCGGGAGTTCCCCGTGGCCGTTGTCAGGAGAGATGGTCACATCATAGCGTTTTCCAATATCTGGCAGGGAGCGGCCCGGGAAGAGCTCTCCATCGACCTCATGCGTCACGTCCCCGGCACGCCGGGCGGGCTCATGGAATTCCTCTTTGTAGAGCTGATGCTTTGGGGAAAAGAGCAAGGTTATCGCCGCTTCAACCTCGGCATAGCGCCGCTCGCGGGCCTCGAGGACCGGGCCCTTGCTCCTCTCTGGAACCGCCTGGGAGCCCAGCTCTTTCGTCACGGAGAGCATTTCTACAACTTCAAAGGACTGCGGCAGTTCAAGGAGCATTTCGACCCGGAGTGGGAGCCGAAATATCTCGTCTTTCCCCGGGGCTTTCTCCTGCCGCGCATTCTGGCGAACCTCGCCTCTCTTATATCCGGAGGTTTTACCGGGGTAATCAAAAAATGAGACGATCGTCCCCCCATTTCATCGTGATCGCGGCCCTTCTCCTGCTCTTCTGCAACGGCGTCTCCGCCGGCGAGGAGTCCTTTGCTTTCGGCCCGTTCGGGAGGGTCTTCCTTTACGGCTGGCAGACGAAACCATCGACGGTTGTGCTCCTTATTTCCGGTGACGGTGGATGGAACAAGGGTGTCGTCGACATGGCGCGTGAGCTCAGCAGTCTGGGTTCGGTCGTCGTGGGCGTGGATATCACGCGCTATCTCAAAAGCCTTTCATCGTCGAGCGGAACGTGCTCGTACCCGGCGGCTGATTTTGAGACGTTGAGCAAATACGTGCAGAAGAAGCTGAATTACCCGTACTATACGCTTCCCATTCTCGTTGGCTATTCGTCCGGGGCCGCGCTGGTCTATGCCGTGCTGGCGCAAGCGCCTCCGAACACCTTCCGGGGCGGCATCAGCATGGGGTTCTGTCCCGAGCTGAAACTTCGCAAGCCGCTCTGCAGGGGACAGGGACTCGACGCAAAACCGGGGATTCCCGGAAAGGGAGCGTTATTCCTGCCGGACAGAAAACTTGAGACACCCTGGATCGTCTTGCAGGGAGCGATCGATGAAGTCTGCGGCGCGGACGGAGCGAGGTCCTTCGTACGCATGATACCCGAAGCTGACATCGTTACTTTGCCGAAGGTTGGACACGGGTTTTCTGTAAAGAGAAACTGGATGCCTGAATTTAAAAATACCTTTGAACGGTTGAAGAACGACAAAGAGGTCGCGAACACAATGAACACTTCCCTGAACGACCTGCCGATCGTCGAGGTCCCTGCACAGGAAGGATCTTCCGACTTCTTCGCGGTCATCATCTCCGGCGATGGAGGATGGGCGGGGCTGGACCGGGAGGTTGGGGACGCGCTTGCCCAGCACGGCGTCCCGGTGGTAGGATTGAACTCCCTCCGGTATTTCTGGACCAAACGCACCCCTGAAGGCGCTTCGGAAGACCTCGCCCGGATACTCCGGCATTATCAACATGCATGGAACAGGAATACTGTTGTACTTGTCGGCTATTCCCTGGGCGCGGACGTACTTCCCTTCATGGCAAATCGCCTGCCTGCCGGCCTGCTCGACCACGTGCGCGAGATCGTCCTCCTCGGTCCGGGCAGAAAAACAGAATTCGAATTTCATCTTTCGGACTGGCTGTCCGGCATGGAAGATGCTTCGGCAAAACCTCTTTTGCCTGAACTCGAAAAGCTGCGTGGGAAAAGAATGCTCTGTCTGTATGGTGCCGGGGAGAAGGACAGCCTCTGTCCCGAGTTGGGACATGATCTGGCCGAATCGATGCGTATGCCCGGTGGACACCATTTCGGCGGGCAATACGAATCAATTGCAGGGATGATTCTTAAGAGAATTGAGGGCAAATAAGGATATTCTCAACTTCTCCGTGGCAAGAAAGAGAGGGGCCGCATCAATGAAGAAGATCGGGGGATTTGCTTACTGGCTGCTGCCGCTGCTGTTGGGAGTCATGATCGGTATCGGTTTCAACCGCATGATACTCTTTGATCCCGTGCCGTCCGCCGATATCCCGAGCTCGGCGACCCGGGACTTTCAGTTGATGGCCGAAGCCTGGAACTCGATCGAGCAGCAGTATGTCGACCGATCCGCCGTGCAACCGCGCGTGATGACCTACGGCGCCATCAGCGGCATGGTGGATTCCCTGGGTGACACGGGTCATAGCGTATTTTTGACCCCCGAAATGGTGCGGACGTTGAGCGGCGTGGAGCGCGGCGAATTTGCCGGCATCGGCGCCGAACTCCGGATGAAAAATAACCGGGCGGTCATCGTCGCGCCCATGGACGGCACACCGGCGCAAAAAGCCGGTCTTCGTCCCGGCGACATCATCATTCGGGTGGACGGCCGGAATGTGGAGGGCCTGCCGTTGCCGGAGGTTGTGGATAAAATAACCGGCCCCGCGGGCACGCGGGTGTCGCTGACACTGAAAGACCCGGCAACGGGGAAAGAGCGCGTAGTCGAGATCACCCGTGCGAACATATCGATCCAAAGCGTGACCTGGAACAGGCTCCCCGGCACAGATACAGCCCATGTACGGATCTCGCTCTTCAGCAAGGGAACATCCGATGCCCTGGAAAAAGCAATTGTCGAAATCGAACGGAGCGGGGCCACCGGACTGGTCCTCGATCTCCGGAACGATCCGGGTGGTCTTCTGGATATGGCGGTGGGCGTGGCGAGTCAATTCCTGAAAGAAGGAGACGCGCTGCGGGAAAAAGACGCAAAAGGAAAGGTCCGGCACGTACGAATTGAACCTGGTATCAGGAAAAGCGTCCTTCCTCTTGTGGTTCTCATAAATTCCGGGACCGCCAGCGCTGCTGAGATCGTTGCCGGCGCGCTCCAGGATTCAAAGTGCGCGACCTTGGTGGGAGAAACCACCTTCGGCACCGGTACGGTCCTGAAAACGATCCCGCTCTCCGACGGATCGGCCCTGCAGCTCGCTATTCTGGAATGGCTTACCCCGAAGGGCCGCGCTATCTGGCATAAAGGCATCACGCCCGATGTCGTGGTTTCTCTTCCTGCTGAAGCAGGTCCGCTGGTTCCCGAAGCTGAGCAAGGCATGACCGCGGCGGAACTGCGGACGAGCAAAGACACTCAGTTGCTACGCGCTCTCGACATCTTGCGAAACAGGCCGCCGTCTCGGTGCATATGATCCAATCACTGATTTAATCGTCGGGTGCGAACAGAGAATCAGGCAGCGGCGGATTCACACGGTACTCGGTGATGCGGACTTCCCCGATCCGTTGTCCCCCGGCGTAGTTCACGATCCGGAAAGGGAAAATCCGTCCGTTCACCTTCCTGAAGTCATGAAATTCCGACGACAGTTCCGTAACCGCGCCGTTCATCGAGAAATCCCCGGAATCCTTGACGATCCTGCGGCTCTTCCTGTCGATGAATAACTTCATGGGTGGACCTTCACTGTCCCTGAGCAGCAGTATCCTCACCAGCCTGCCGTTTACCGTGCCTTTGCCTCCGTCAATGATCGAGAATGACGAGGTCATCAGCTGATGGGGCATGGTTAGCTCTTTGAATTGGTATGCCATGGAAAGAAGGCGCGAACCGGAAACCGCAATCAGCGGAGAACCGGTTGTCCGGTAATACCCCCGCTTTCCGTTCAGGATCCTGAGCTCAAGGGAGTCATCCGAGCGGATTTCCACGCGAAGTTTTCTGTCCCGCTTGAGTGCAAGTGAGTATTCCGCCGGTCTCTCGTACAAGGGCGACTCAAGCACGCCCCGTGCGGACAGGGAATGCAGGTTCTCCAGTACTGCCGGTCCCCCGTAGGCGTCGATGGTCTGTCGCACGAGGGTCCCGATCATCGGCGAAGAGCGGGGCGCTTCTTGCTGCGCGAAACCGGGATCCCCGCCAAAAAGCAGCGCCGTTGCCAGGAGAAGGGGAAAGACGTTTACAAGAGTGAAGAAAACGACGCGCATCGACAACCTCGGATCCAGCGTTCGAAACCATGCCCTTGACGTAGCGCAGCACGGGTACGAATCGTCATTGCATCTCATCGACAGAAAACACTTCTGTGCTCGCAAACTGCGATGGGTCCGTCTTTCTACGGCATCCCCCTGCCGCATGATCTCTCGAGGACCTGACCACGCACTCTTCGGGGAAAGTATTTCAGAGCAGGGCTTACTCAGGGCTTCGCGATCGGTCCCACGGTTATTTGGGCAAAACCTGTCGGTCGAATCCACTTGGCAAAAGCCTCTTGAACCTGGCCGGCAGTCGTGTCAACAAAATGCCTGGCGGCTTGAATCGGTTCGTCGAGAGGCAGGTCTTCCTCCGAGCGGGACAGCAGTCCTCCCGCAATGGCGTCTGTGTTTTCTTCCGAGAGCGTCAGCCGACGGAGGAGAAGAATTTTGGCCCTCCGCAGTTCCGTTTCCGTAACGGGAACCGTCTGCAGCTCGCCGATGTCCCGATTCACGATGGCACGGGCACTCTCGACATTCGAGGGGTCGCATGCAAAGAAGACTCCGAAAACTGATCGTGTCTTTTTCGCCTCGATGAAGGACTCCACGGTATATACCAGGCCGGTCTGTTCGCGCAGGTCGCGGTACAGCCGCGAAGCATAAAACGCGCCCGACAGGACATGATTGCCAAGTACCAGTTTATAGTAGTCGGGGTGGGAGCGTCTGATGCCGATCGTCTCGGCCAGGGTTACCTCATCCTGGACCCTGCTCTCGTCAGGTACCCTGACCGCGGAGGGCTTGTTGGACGGCACCGGCGGGAGGTCTGTTTCCGGCTTTCTGCCCTGTGATTTCCATGAACCAAAATATTTTTCAACGACGGACCTCGCCTGTCCGGGAGTTATCCTGCCGATGACCACGATCGTTGACAGGTCAGGGCGAAACACCTTGTCATAATACATTCTGACATCGTTCAAGGTCAACTTGCCTACCGTCTCAGGCAAGGCCTGACGGAGCGACGGATCATCCCGGGGATAGAGTGCTTCGCGAAGTGTGCGCCGTGAAACATAGGAAGGGCTCGAAAGAAGGCCGGGCAGTGAACTTAATTTTTCCTGCCGTACGATCTCAAAAGCGGAATTGGGAAGCGCGGGGTGAAGTAGATTGTCGGCAAGAAGCTCCATGCCGCGGTCTATCTTGTCGGCGATGACCCTGAGCGAAAAACCCGTTCCCGTCGAGATCTCCGCGCCGATATCGTCCTGTGCCTTCTGAAACGCCAGCCGGTCCAGGGACGTTGTTCCGTAAGAGAAGAGACTTTCAAGGACATCAGCGACCCCTTCCTTTCCCTTCGGCTCTTCAAGCTCCGGTTTGTTCTTGATATGCCCTGTGACGGTTACCGTGGGGCTTACGTTTTCCGGCTGAACGATCAGACGGATGCCATTGGATAACCTGAAGACCGTGGGTTGGACCCTTGAAACCGGAACAGCGGGCAAGGACTCGACTCTTTTTGCCCAATCAGGAAGTTTGGCCAGCGTGACCACCTTCGGGGCGAACGACTCCTTGCCGCCAAAACCTTTTGATGACACCGGTTTGCTCGAGGGGCGTGGTGTAAGAACTGCCGTGATCGCGGTATCATTCAAAAGATACTGCCTGAAAACGCGGTTCACATCTTCCACGGTTACTTTTTTGAATGCCGTGATGTCCTCATCCGGAGAGTATCGGCCCTCGACCGCAAGGGCTTGAGACCAGATATTGGCGAGACCGGAAATAGAATTGGTCTGAAATTCAGCATCGGTGATTTCGTGACGCTTCGTGGCCTCCACGATGTCGGCCGGGACGCCCTTTTTTGCGTAATCGGCGATTACGCTCTTTATCGAGGAAATGAGACCGGAACCGTCCCCTCCGGCGGGGAAAGCCGCTGAGGCATAACCGAACGACGCTTTCGGAAAGGCCTCGCCGTCAAAACCGGTAAAGAGAGCCTTCCCTTCAGTGACCAGCGAATAAAGATTACCCCGGCGACTATCGAGTACGTCGGCCAGGATCTGTCCTGCCGCAAAATCCGGGCTGTCGTAGCCGGGAAGGCGAAATGCGACAACAGCAAGCCCGTAGGGCAGATCGGAGTCAAGATTGATCGCAGCGGGTTTGAGTGACTCAAGATGAACATCCGTGCGGGGAGGGACCGGTCTTGAAGGAATCGGCTCAAACAGCGCCCTCACCTTTTCCAGTGTTCGCCCGGGATCGACATCACCCGCGATGATGAGGATGGCGTTATTCGGGGCGTACCATGCATTGTAAAAGGCCTTAAGCATGGCGCCGGTCGTCTTGTCGAACGAGGGGCGTGTGCCGAGGGCGTCATGGGAATAGGGCGTACCGGGAAACAGATCCTCGAGAAGTCGCGTGCTCAAAACATATTCGGGGCTCGAAAGGTCCCGGGCCACTTCTTGCTCTATCGCTCCCCGTTCCTGTTCCCAAAGCTCCTCGGTGTCGAGTACGCCGCTCATGCGTACCGCTTCCAGATTCAATGCGACGTCGAGGTCATCCTTCGGTACCGTAAGGTAATACTGGGTAACGGCCTGCTGAGTGTCGGCGTTAAAGTCGCCTCCCATCAAGGCGATAATGTTCGCGAGTTGAGCGGCTGACAATCCCGGATTGCCTCGAAACATCATGTGTTCCTGGGCATGAGCCATTCCGGGAAAGCCGTCAGGCGCATCATTCGAACCCACGAGGTAGTTCATTTCCGTCGTAACTACGGGTGCCAGTGTATTCGGGATAATCACCACGCGCAGGCCATTGGTAAGCGTTGCGCGAAGAACACTGGCATCGTGGTACGCCCGCGCCTGCATCGGCAACAGCAGCAGACACATGACTGTTGCACACGCGAAAAGGATCCTTCTCTTCATCATCAGGCCTCGTGTCGATCCCTTCATCAGCAGGAAAAGGCGATGGGGCTCCTCCCTCCCCCACCTGGCAAACGTTGCCTTACGGCTGTATCGTAAGATAGACCGACCCACCGTCCCTATAGATCAAAAGGAGGACGGTGTCATGCTCGCCGATCTTTGAAACGATGTCCTCGTACTCCTGCGCGTTCCGGACCGCTTTCCGGTTTATTTCCTGGATCACATCGTTAGCCTGCAAGAGCCCCTGTACCTGGCTGTCGGACGCTATTTCCGTGACCACCACTCCGGCCAGGCTCTCCGGAAGATTTAATTTATTTCGAAGGCTCGGCGTGAGTTCCTGGACCGTGACGCCCTTGAGCGCGTTGTTGAATTCAGTTTTTTTCACGACCCGCTTTTCCTGGTACTCGCCCAGCGTAACCGAAATGGTCTGCTCCTTGCCGTTCCTGATGACCTTGAAATCAGTTTTCGTTCCCGGCGCCATCGCGGCTACCATGTTGCGAAGGGTCGTCACATCGGCGATCTTTTTATCGTTCATCCCGATGACGAGATCTCCCCTCTTGAGGCCCGATTTTTCCGCAGGACTGTTGTTCTCCACCCCGGAGATGAGGGCACCCTCCGTCTCTTTGATCCCGAGTGATTTCGAGAGCTCGGGGGTGAGGTTCTGGATGCTTACGCCAAGCCAGCCGCGGATCACTTTGCCGTGCTTGATGATGCTGTCCATGACCGCCTTCGCCATGTCCGAAGGGATCGAGAACCCGATCCCCATGTAGCCCCCGCTGGTTGAGAAGATCGCCGTATTGATGCCCACGAGCTCGCCGCTGCCGTTCACCAGCGCTCCTCCGGAATTCCCCGGATTGATCGCCGCGTCGGTCTGGATGAAGTCCTCAAAATCGGCCAGCCCGATGTTCGAGCGTCCCACGGCGCTTACGATACCCATGGTTATGGTTTGATTCAGGCCGAAGGGATTGCCGACGGCAATGACGACGTCGCCGGTCTTCATTCTGCTGGAATCGCCGAACGCGAGCGTGGGCAGTCCTTTTGCATTGATCTTGATGACGGCCAGGTCCGTTCGCGGATCAGTACCCACGACCTTGCCCTTGAATTCTCGTTTGTCGAAGAGTATGACCTTGATCTCGTCCGCTCCCTTCACCACATGATTATTGGTCAGGATATAACCATGTTCGGATACGATCACGCCGGAGCCGAGGGCCGATGATTTGAACTTTCGTTTCTGTCCCGGATGTCCGCCGCCGAACTGATCACCAAAATAGTGCCGGAAGAAGGGGTCGTTGAACATGCCGCCGAAGGGGTCGTCCTCCCTGGTCTCGACTGTTGTTGTTGATATGTTGACAACGGCAGGCCTCACTGCTTCGGCAACATCGGCCAAGGCCTCACTCAGCTTGCTGAGCGTTTTGACAGATTCCGCGGAAATATCCTTTTCCCTGGCTGGTGCAAAGCCGGATGAGGAAAGGCCGGCTGCGAGAATTATCGCTGCAAAAAAAATAAGAATCCTCTTCAGTGTGCCTGTTTGCTTCCACGGTATCTTCATTGACGTCCTCCTTGAGTAATTAGTTTCATACGAATGGATCCCGACAGGTCTTCGCTCAACTTTAAGTATACTGCGAAAAACAGGGAACGGGTGCATGACCGGGTAAATTCCGGATTGTCCGTGCGATACTACTTTGGTTCTATCGTTCTCCTGTGCTCGTTGACTGCGGTCTTCCCGAGTGATATGCTTTCACCAAAGGAGGATCATTATGAATAGGATCATGAAAAAACTAATAATCATTATTGCGGGGACGCTCCTTATGTCAGCGGCATGGGGCGTGGAGACCAGGGACGTATTCACGGCTACGGTCGACAGCAGCGGTGTACAGAAGGTTGAAATGGTCGGCGGCAGCTATTATTTCAAGCCCAATGATGTTATCGTGAAAGTAAATTTACCCGTGGAAATTACGATTAAAAAAGAACCAGGAATTATCCCCCACAACATCGTCCTTCATGCCCCGGAGGCAGGGATCGACTTCAAGGTAGAGCTTAGCACCGAACCGAAGGTCATCAAGTTCACTCCGACGAAGGTCGGGAAATATCCTTTTTATTGCAGCAAGCGGTTTCTCTTCTGGACGCACAGAGCCAAAGGCATGGAGGGCGTGCTGGAAGTGGTAGAGTGAGCCGGGCTGAGGATCTCCATGCTATGAAGCGGATCTTCACGCCAGATGAAGCAAAACGATTTTACGACCGATTCGGTGCCAAGCAGGATCTGCAGGCTTTTTATGAAAATCCGGCTCTGGATGATCTTATTGCCTATGCTGACTTCGGTCATGCCAGAGCGGTTTTCGAGTTCGGCTTCGGAACGGGCCGGTTGGCGGAGCTGCTGTTGTCCCGCCACCTGCCTCAGGACGCGTCGTATACCGGTATCGATATCAGCGCAACCATGTCACGGCTTGCCGGGGAGCGTCTGCGCCCGTGGCAGGAGAGGTCCGTGGTGAAGGTCCTCGATGGTACAAGAGGCATGGCTTTCCCCGACCAATCATTCGACCGGTTCGTGTCCGTTTATGTTCTTGATCTCCTGGCTCCTGAAAATATACGGAGCGTCACGGACACTGCACACCGGATCCTGGTCCCGGGAGGCCGCATCTGCCTCGTGAGTCTGACGCGAGGGACCACTGCATGGTGCCGCGTCGTCACGCGGGCCTGGGAATTCGTGTATCGGAGAAGTCCCCGGTTGGTAGGCGGGTGCCGTCCCATAGAACTGCTCAAGTATCTCAGACCTCATCTTTGGCGGACCGAGCACCATACCATCGTCTGTTCTTACGGAATATCCTCAGAAATCGTCGTCGCCTCGCGAGCGCCGTCCTTGGCCTGACCAGAAAGAGATTACGGAAGAAATGCTCGAGATACTCGGGAGCGGGGCATTCTACCGAAGGCAATCTCCAGTCGATTGAGAGGAGGTACTTCACCGTGTCGATAGGAAAGTACGCTCGCAGCGTCATCCGTTTTATCAGGCTTTTCCTCATCCTGGCCAGGAAAGTCCTCATCAATTTGCCCTATCGGCTCATGTTCGTTCCCCAGCCGAAAAGCATAAAAGTGATCAGCAAATATCTGAAGACCAGAAGATCGAAGATCAGCGCTCCGCTCATTGCGAGGGAAACCCTGGAAAGCCTCGGGCCTACCTACGTAAAGTTCGGGCAATTCCTGAGCATCAGGCCGGACCTGATCCCGGCCGAATTCTGCAACGAATTCAGAAAACTGCAGGACAAGGTCCCCCCTTTTCCCTTCGCACACGCAAAGAGAGAGCTTGAGAACGAGCTGAAAAAGGATCATAACGAAGTATTCAGCGAATTTGACGAAATACCCGTAGCCGCGGCCTCCGTGTCCCAGGTCCACCATGCGAGGCTCCGGTCGGGCGAAGAAGTAGCGGTCAAGGTCCAGCGTCCGGGCATGCGGGCAGAAATGGAGGAAGACATACTGATCATGCTGTTTTTCGCCATTCTTCTGGAGAAGTTCGTTCCCTCGCTCAGGAAGAACCGGCCCGTCATGCTGATCCATGAGTTCTCGCGATGGACCGACCGCGAACTCGATTTCTGCCAGGAGGGAAAGAATGCACTGCATTTTTCCTATTACTTTAAAGACTATCCGCAGGTAACTATCCCGAAGGTTTTTCTGGAGCATACGACAGAAAAAATCCTCGTCATGGAATTCATCCACGGCGTTAATACGCTCGAAGCCCTCCCGGAGTCCATCGACAAAAAAGCAGTTGCCCACCTCATTGCAGAGTCCATGCTGAAACAGATTTTCGTGGACGGGTTCTTTCATGGGGACCCGCATGCGGGGAACATCTTTCTCCTGGAGAAAAATACCATCGCCTATCTCGATTTCGGGATCGTCGGATATTTATCGGAAGACTTGCGGGCGTGGACATTCGACATCCTCTACGGCATGTCGGAGGGCAACATCGAGAGGGTCATCGAATCGTTCATGGAACTCTGCAATGTCAGTGAAGAGGAAGTGAACGTCGCTGCCTATCGCCGCCAGATGAATGAGGTGCTTTGCGAACTGCATATTTGTGAAATGGCCAATATCCCCTTTACGCACATGATGGAGAAATTTTTAAATACGAGCCTCGAATACCGCATCAATATCCCGCATGATTTTGTGATGATGTCCAAGGCGATCGCGACGCTCGAAGGAACGTGCCTGTCGCTCGATCCGGAAATAAGGATCGTCGAGTATCTGAAGCCCTTTGTGCAGAAATATCTGACGACCGTCCCGGAATGGGACGATGTCATAAAACAGCTGAAGGCCGGTCCCTTCGAGATGGGGCGGCTGAAGAGATTGATCGCCAAGCACGGCGTCAGGGCGCTGCACATCCTCGAGAGGCCCACCTTCCGGATCGAAGGCGGGGAATTCAGGAACATCGTGAGAGAAATGGAGAAGTCGAGCCTCAATGTCTCCTATGGACTTCTCATCGCCGCTCTGATCGTATTCGCGGCGTCACTGAGCAATGAGAGCGCCTTTGAGGCATGGCTGAAAACGGTCCTTCATTTGCCGGTGGTTCCGATTCTTCCGCTCATCAGCCTCGTGGCTGCCGGATATTTATGGCTGCGGCTCTACCTGCGTACGCGTCAAAAAAAAGGCGCGAACGATTCTTTGCGATAAGCGGCAGGTTACCGCATTGACCTTGCGGGAGACGGTACTTTGAGAATTGCCTCACGCCCGCCTCATTGAGAACTCAAAGGGGATACGGAAGGTGAAGCAGCAGAAGCCATTGTGAAATAACGAGGACATCATCTTGCGATCAATGAGCGTTGCGTATGTTGGATAGCCAGTCAAGGATAATGAGGGCATTCTGAATCGCTTTTCGGATAACAATACCTTTCTGCGGGCTTGAAATATTGCTATGCTCATGTCTGTAACGCGTGCTTGAACGTTGCAGGTGAGCACATGAGCAAAAGGCGGTTTCCCGTGAAAATGCTGTTTTGCTTTGCTTTCGGGCTTATGCTTATTCTTGCTGTCACCCCGGTTATGATTGTTGGTGAGGATGCAGGATCGTATGCAGCACCTGCAGTCGCAAATCATGCCGCAACAGAGAAGGACAGCTTGAGCGGCGGTTCCTACATCGAGGCCGAGATGGGCATGGAATTCGTGCTCGTCAAGGGCGGCTGCTACCAGATGGGCGACACGTTCGGGGACGGCTATGAGAATGAAAAGCCCGTGCATGAAGTGTGTCTTGGTGATTATTACATCGGCAAATTTGAGGTGACCCAGGGCCAATGGAAAACCGTGCAGGGTAATAACCCATCGTATTTCAGAAATTGCGGCGACACCTGTCCTGTTGAGAATCTAAGCTGGGACAACGCTCAGGCGTTCATCCGCATCCTGAACCAGCGGACAGGCAAGACCTATCGGCTTCCCACCGAGGCGGAGTGGGAATATGCAGCCCGGAGCGGCGGCAAGAGGGAAAAGTGGTCGGGTACGAGCAGCGAAGCAGAGCTTGGGGAGTATGCCTGGTACAGTGGCAACTCCGGCAACCAGACCCATCCTGTCGGCCGGAAGAAGCCGAACGGGATTGGGATCTATGACATGAGCGGGAATGTGTGGGAATGGGTGCAGGATATATACAGTGGTACTGCATATTCTTCTCCTGTCAGAAACAACCCTGTATATGCGGGCAGCGGCCCCGGCCATGTGTTTCGTGGCGGCAGTTGGCTCTACCATCCGAGAGGCGTTCGGGCGGCCTTTCGCAACCGCCGCGCCCCGTTCAACATAATCAGGCACCACAATGTCGGCCTTCGCCTCGCCAGGACTCCGTAACGGTATGGTTTTTTGCGTTTTTCAGGACTCTGCAAAAACGATTGCCCTTTTAAGGATAATGTCTATATGAGACTGTTTAAAACAGAGTGAGGGCCGTTTTCCGTGAAAACCGTTAAGGTCAGGAAAGAACATCTCAAGGTGGTCTTCGCTATACTCGAAGAAAGGTTCCGCATTATCGGACCGAAGATAGCGAAAAACACGGTTATCCTGTCAGAGATATCTGTACGCGACATCCCGGCCGGATACCGGGACCACCAGGGCCCTGCGAAATACCGGCTCGATCAGCAGAGATCCGATGGTGTCTTCACCTTCTCTCCCGGCCCTGATTCGTTCAAGAAATTTCTGCATCCCTCTTCTGAAAAACTCTTTTCCTTCCGGAAGACCGCGAAGGGCCTTGTCGTTATAAAAGAAGTGAAGGAAGAAAAAACGATGGCTTTTGTAGGCGTGCGGGCTTGTGATCTCGCGGCCCTTGCACTTCTCGACAAGGCCTTCCTCGAAGGCCCTGTTCCGGAGCGGGGATACGAGCACAGAAGAAGGGGCATCTTCATTGTCGCCGTGAACTGTCTTGAGCCAAACGATACCTGTTTTTGCGATTCCCTCGGGACCGGCCCCGGGATAACGGTCGGGTTTGATCTTGGGATCACCGAAACCGCTGATTTTTTCCTGATCGAAGCCGGCAGCGCCGAAGGCGAAGAGGTACTCGAAAAACTGCCCTACGAGGAAGCCTTGGATGCCGATCTCGATGAAAAAAAGACCGTCATCGCCCGGTGTAGGGAGATGATGAAAAGATCGATGAAGACCGGCGACCTCCCCGGCATCATCTACAGAAATCTTGAGCACCCGCGGTGGGCCGAAATCGCGGCCAAGGACCTCGAATGCGGCAACTGCACAATGGTCTGTCCCACCTGCTTCTGCAACTCGAGCTTCGACACCGTCCCGGCATCGGGCATCACCGGCAGCGTCGGGGAATTTTCCGGCCAGAGGAAGAGGACGTGGGACTCCTGTTTCTCGAAGAATTTTGCCAGGGTCCACGGCGGAAATTTCAGGCCCACCCGGAGGGCGAGATACCGGCACTGGATGACCCACAAGCTCGCCTACTGGATCGACCAGTTCGGAAGGCCGGGGTGCGTCGGCTGCGGCAGGTGCATCACCTGGTGTCCGGTCGGCATCGATATCACTGAAGAACTGGAGGAGCTGAGACGTGTACGATAGGTCAGTCCCCTTCGCGGCCACGATAAAGTGGATAAGGAAAGAGACCCGTGACACCTGGACCTATGCCCTCAGGATCAATGACCGGGAGATTGAAAGGGCCTACCGGTTTCTGCCGGGGCAGTTCAACATGCTCTCTGTGCCCGGCGTCGGGGAATCGGCAATATCGATCAGTTCCGGCGCTTCTGATCGCGACGTGCTTCATACCTTGAGGGTGGCCGGGGACGTGACAACGGCGATATCCAAAATGAGCGAAGGAGATGTCGTCGGAATGCGCGGCCCCTTCGGAAAGGGCTGGCCCATGGAGGAAACGGGAAAGAGAAACGTCATGATCATAGCGGGGGGAGTCGGCATCGCGCCGTTGAGGTCCGTCATGCGGTCTCTCTCTGCCGAGAGAAGGTCCTGCCCTGGAAAGGACATCATCCTCTACGGTGCAAAGACACCCAAGGACATCGTCTATCGGGATGAATTCCCGAGGTACCGGGACATCTTCCAGGTCTTGCTCACCGTCGACAAAGCGGACCCCGAGGAATACTGGAGGGGAAATGTGGGACTCGTGACGCATCTGCTTGCAAAGGCCTCATTTGATCCCCTCAGAACGATCGTCTTTCTCTGCGGGCCGGAGGTGATGATGCAGTCCACGATCAAAGAACTGCTTCTTCATGGTGTTCCCGGCGAGAAGATTTTTCTCTCAATGGAGAGAAACATGAACTGCGGGATGGGCCACTGCGGGCACTGTTTCTTCGGACCGAAATTTGTCTGCAAGGACGGGGCTGTCTTCAAGTATACCGACGTGGAGGATTTCCTGAGCATACGGGAGGCCTGACATGAAAAGACCGAGGATAGGGGTCTTCAAATTCACCTCGTGCGATGGCTGTCAGCTCGCGCTTCTGAATCTTGAAGAAAAGCTCCTTGACCTGCTTCAGTTTTTTGATATTGCCTATTTCCGGGAAGCGCTCGATAAAGCGGCGCTGAAGGAATACGATATCGGAATAGTGGAGGGGTCCATCTCGACCGACAGGCAGAAGAAGGAAATCGCCGAGATCAGAGAACGATCACGGTGGCTCATGACCATCGGCGCCTGCGCCGCAGCCGGGGGCCTCCAGGCATTGAGAAACTGGGCGAATATCGAGGAATACAAGCGATATGTCTACCCGTCACCGGACCTCATCAGCGCCCTCCCGATGTCAACGCCTGTCTCGGACCATGTCTACATCGACTATGAGCTTTGGGGCTGTCCGATCGACAAGGAGGCCCTTTCTGAGACGCTCGTCTCCCTCATTATGGGAAGGCGGCCGGGCATCCCGGTGTACAGCCTCTGCATGGACTGCAAGATGAAAGGCATCCCCTGCGTACTCGTCTCCCGCGGGGAACCCTGTCTCGGCCCGGTTACCCGGGCCGGCTGCGGAGCACTCTGCCCGTCCTTCGAGAGGCCGTGTTACGGCTGCTTCGGCCCCCGGGAAGGCGCGAATATCGATTCTCTTCTCAGTCGGTTCGAAGCAAACGGACTCGACAGGAAACAGGCAGATCTCCTTCTGGATACGATGAATACCTATGCCTACAGGAGGGTGCGGCTTGAGAAAGCTGATTAAGACGGACTACCTCGCAAGGGTCGAGGGTGAAGGCGGGATCGTGATCGAGATAACGGACGGAGCCGTATCAAAGGTCCATATGAGGATCTTCGAGGCTCCCCGGTTCTTCGAGGCTTTTCTGAGAGGAAGGACCTATCAGGACGTGATCGATTTCACCGCGAGGATCTGCGGCATCTGCCCGGTGGCATACCAGATGAGTTCGGTCCATGCTATCGAGAAGATCTTTGGGGTAAAGGTATCGCCTCCCGTACGGGAGCTCAGGAGGCTCATGTACTGCGGGGAATGGATAGAGAGCCACGCCCTGCACGTCTATCTCCTCCAAGGCCCGGATTTTTATGATCTGGAGAGCGCCTGGGCGGGAAAGGACTACCTTGAGATCGCGAAGCGGGGCCTTGCATTCAAGAAGCTCGGGAACGAGATACTGACAATCCTCGGCGGGAGGCCGGTCCACCCGATCTCGGTGAGGCCCGGCGGGTTTTTCAAGGTACCTGATAGTAGGAGTCTCTCCTCCCTGCTGCCTGAACTCGAAAAGGCTTATGCGGAATCCCTGCAGGAGATACGATGGGCGGCATCGCTCGACTTCGGGGATTCAGCTCTCGGGATGGAATGCATTTCTCTTGGCAACGCGGAGGAGTATCCGATGAATGAAGGGAGGATCGTTTCGACGATGGGGCTCGATGCATCGGTCGAGGAATTTCTCGGATTGATCCACGAACACCAGGTCGACTATTCAACGGCGCTCCATTCGGGGATCAAGAGGGAAGGCACCGTGAGTCCCTACCTTGTCGGCCCCCTATCGAGGCTCAATCTGAACCACGAGAGGCTTCCCGGCGCAATACGAAGCACGATGCAGGAAGCCGGCATCGTTCCGCCGATCCGGAATATCCGGATGTCGATCATCGCACGGATGATCGAGATTTCCTACGCCTTCCATGAGGCGATGCGGATCATCAGGGCCTATGACGAGCCGGACAGGCCCTGCGAAGACTTTGAGCCTTCTGGTGGTGCAGCGACATGGGCTACGGAGGCGCCCCGGGGGATTCTGATCCACCGGTATGAGCTCGACGACAGAGGACATGTGAAGGGCGCGCTGATCATTTCACCAACGTCACAGAACCTGGCTCATATGGAGAAAATGGTCCGTGATTTTGCCGGGACGCATATCGGGAGCAGGCCAGATCACTTAAGGAAAGAGGCCGAAAATATCATTAGGAGCTATGACCCCTGCATCTCGTGCTCGGTACACATGATAACCATCGACAGGGGGAAGTCAAGTCAGGATTGAAATCAATACTATTTTACTAAACGTTATTTTGGGAGGGTCCAAGATGAAGCTCAACGTAAAGGCTTTTGCGCTGACGTGCGGACTGATATTTGGGTTCGGCCTTTTCTTCCTAACCTGGTGGATAATTGTATTTGATGGTGCAACAGGAGAAGCAACCTTCATCGGGCGCGTTTACCGCGGCTATACGGTAAGCCCCGGCGGCAGCGTCATCGGTTTCTGCTGGGCTTTTCTTGATTGGCTGGCCGGCGGCGCAATATTTGCGTGGCTTTATAATGTCATTGCCGGCCGCATGCCTAAATGAAAGGGGCATAAAATACTCACTGCATTTTTTGATGCGCGGAGAAAAATATGAGCCCACGAACAGATGATTATGCCCGGCAATCGATTGAAGACACCCTCAAGGCGCTGCATGCGGACGCTGAACGCGGCCTGAGCGCAGCCGAGTCGGCTAAGCGCCTCGCGCAGTATGGCTACAACGAGATCAGGGAAAAGGAAGAGCCGCTCTGGCACCGCGTTTTCCGCCGATTCTGGGGGCCGATCCCGTGGATGATCGAGACGGCGGCCGTGCTCTCGGCAGTGGTCCGGAAGTGGGAGGACTTTATCATCATCGCCATCATGCTGCTCGTGAATGCCGGACTGGATTTCTTCCAGGAACATCGCGCACTGAACGCGCTCCGGGCCTTGAAGCAGCGCATGACCGCCGAAATCATCGTAATGCGCGACGGCGAGTTCAAGACGATCCCCTCACGGGAGCTCGTACCCGGCGACCTCATCAAGCTGCGGATCGGCAACATCGTGCCTGCCGATGTGAAGTTGATCAAGGGCGACTACGTGCTCATCGACCAGTCATCGCTTACCGGCGAGTCCCTGCCGGTGAGCAAGGGGCCCAAGGATGTCGCCTATGCCAGCACCATTGTCAAGCAGGGAGAGATGCTGGCGGTGGTGGTGAATACGGGTGCAGAAACGAATTTCCATACCGTCGTGGCATTGGTGGCGAAGGCCTCTCTGGAGGAGCGCAGCCACTTTCAGAAGATGGTAATCAAGATCGGGGATTTTCTGATCATGATCACCGTTGTGCTGGTGGTTTTGATCATCATGGTTGCCCTCTTCCGCCACGAGCATTTCCTCGAGATCGCGCGTTTTGCCCTCGTTTTGACCGTGGCGTCCATTCCCGTGGCGATGCCGGCAGTGCTGTCGGTGACCATGGCAGTCGGTGCGATGAACCTGGCACGCCGCCAGGCCATCGTCTCGCGGCTGACGGCCATTGAGGAACTGGCAGGCGTGGACGTATTCTGCTCGGACAAGACCGGCACGCTCACGAAAAATGAGATGCAGGTGGCCGAGCCGGTCGTGCTGAAGGGACAGAGCGAGCGCGACCTGTTCCTGGTGGCGGCCCTTGCGTCCAGGTTTGAAAACCGCGACCCCATCGAACTGCCCGTTTTTCAATATATCGACACGCACTTCCCGGATGTGGACAGGAAAACCTACAAACAGCTCGTCTTTACGCCTTTTGATCCCATTCGCAAGCGTACCGAAGCGGAGATCGAAAGAAACGGGGAACGTTTTGTGGCTGTGAAAGGCGCGGCGCAGGTCCTGCTCGGGATGACCCAGCTTTCTGACGACGAGGTGCATTCCATTAATCAAACGGTGGACGAACTGGCCGGCAAAGGGTATCGGACCCTGGCCGTGGGCCGCAAACAAGGCGATGCGCCTCTGGACCTGCTGGGCCTGATTCCGCTTTACGATCCTCCGCGCGACGATTCCAAACAGGTCATCAAAGATATGCAGGACCACGGCGTCGACGTGAAGATGGTCACGGGAGACAACATGGCCATCGCACGCGAGATCGGCGGCCTCCTGGGGCTTAAGCAGCGCACCATGCGCTCCGCGCAGCTCTCCGGCACCGCCGGCAGCGAACTGCTGGCGCTGGTCTCGGTTCTTTCAGCGTCCATCTACCAGCGGCTTAAACCGGAGGTAACGCACAGGGAGGCGGGCCGCTTCGCCGATGAGGTGATGAAGTCGGTGGAAGCCGTGTACGACACCCGCATGCTGGAGCGGGAGTTCATCCACACCCATGAGTCCGCAATCATCGAAATGATCGAATCCGTGGAAATCTTCGCCGAGGTCGTGCCGGAAGACAAGTACCGTATCGTGGATACGCTCCAGAAGGGCGGACACATCGTGGCCATGACCGGCGACGGCGTCAATGACGCCCCGGCGCTAAAAAAGGCCGACTGCGGCATTGCCGTGTCCAACGCCACGGACGCGGCACGGGCGGCGGCGGACATCATTCTTACCGCTCCGGGCCTCATGGTGATCAACGAGGCGGTAAAGCAGGCGCGCATTACCTTCGAGCGAATGAAAAGCTACTCCATCTTTCGCATTGCCGAGACCATCCGCATAATCCTGTTTATGACGCTCTCCATCGTGGTGTTCAACTTCTATCCCATCACGGCTCTGATGATCATCCTGTTGGCCCTGCTGAACGACATCCCCATACTGGCCATCGCCTACGACAACACAAAGGTGGATGTGAAACCCGTGCGCTGGAACATGCCGGAGATGCTTACGGTCTCCAGCGTGCTCGGGGTGGCCGGAGTACTTGCCTCGTTTCTCCTGTTTTTCCTGCTCAAGGAATACGATTTTTCCGAAGACATGATCAGGACCATGTTGTTCCTCAAGCTGATCGTAGCCGGCCACAGCACCCTCTATATCACGCGCACCGAGGGCTGGTTCTGGCAGCGGCCCTTCCCTGCGCCGCTGCTCTTCGGCGCGACCTTCGGTACCGAGATCATCGGGACCCTGATCGCCGTGTACGGATTCCTGGTCGCGCCCGTCGGATGGAAATACGCGCTCTTGATGTGGGCCTATGCACTGGTGTGGTTCGTGTTCAATGACGTGGTCAAGATGTTAGCCTACAGGTTGCTGCGGCGGAGGGAGGTACTTGTTTAGCCGTGAACTGCGCGTTCGCTCTATTTCGATGCCTTTTCTGTGGGTCACTTAATTGCGTGTATCGCTTTTTATTCTTCATGAACAATCTGTTTCCTGAATGTTATCTAAGTTGGCGCTTGTCCCAGGTGTGCATTGATTTTTTTTGGGCAGCTCATCACTCGGCCACGCAGCATGCCGGGAAGATGTGCAGTACCTCCACCCTGATCTGCAGGACTCTCTCGCGTCAGAGCTACCCGGCGCAGGGGAACGGCAGAACTCTTTGCCTTTCCAGAAACCCCTGCATCCCATGAACAGGTTCGCGCACAAGCATGCCAGAGTAGAAAAAACCGAAGTTGCAACAAAGCCAGACAGACACACCGTGCTCTTGCGATAACGCGGGTGCAGGCGGCCAATCTAAGGGAAGTGCTGCGATGCTCGAAAGGCTTGTTGTCAGTACCGGCAATCATGCCCTGCGCGGAGCTGTGAACTGGGGTGCAGAAAAAAACAGGATCGTGACACGTGCTGCATCAGAAACAGATAAAAGCGACCCACATAAAACAGGGAAGACCCTTTATATTATAGAGAAGAGAAAAAAGCATGTCGCGGCCATCGGTGACGCGATGCGCATCTTGACGATCAACAGCAGATCATCCAACAGCACGTTGCCGCTGTACCGCATGTTCCTGGACAACGACGAGCTCACTGTCACTCCGGGATGGGAGACAGAGATCTTTCTTGTTCTCCGGTGACGCCCTTCCGACAGACGTCATCCTTTACCAAAAACGTCCCGCATTTTTCGCATGAGCCGGTTCGGTTCCATAAGATACTTGACGCTCGATCCCTGGACCAGGATAGAGAACACCACCACGATATAGGTCATGGCGATAATGGTGTCACGTTCGGGTCCGCGAGGCAGGGAGAGCGCGAGCGCCACGGAGATACCTCCCCGCAGGCCGCCCCAGGTCATGATGGTCAGCGCTTGAGCGCCGAATGTCTTCCTTGACGGCAACAGAAGCAACGGCACGCCGATCGATAATAAACGCGCGGTCAGGGCCGTAACGATCATGAGAAGCCCGGCAAAGATGTATGCACCGGAAAGGGAGACCACAAGAACCTCGAGTCCGATCAGGACGAAGAGAAGGGAATTCAGGATCTGGTCCACCAGTTCCCAGAAGGTGTCGAGGTTATGCCGGGTTTGTTCGGACATGGCAAGCCGGCGTCCGTGATTACCAATGAGGAGCCCGGCCACGACCATGGTGATGGGACCGGAGGTGTGAAGCGCGTTGGCGAGGGCGTATCCGCCGGTCACGAGTGACAGGGTTATGAGTATCTCCACATGGTAATTATCGATGCTCTTAAGAAGGAGAAAGGAGATCCAGCCGAGGATAAGCCCGAGAATGATCCCGCCGCCGAATTCCTGGAAAAAGAGCAGAGCGGTTGCTCCCGCGGAAGTACCGTGTCCATTTGTGACCTCCTGCATCAAAACAAGGAACAGCACCACGCCGACGCCGTCATTGAACAGCGATTCGCCGGAAATAATAACCTCGAGATCTTTTGGGACCCCGGACGACCTCAGGATGCCGAGCACGGCAATGGGATCAGTGGGAGAGATCAGGGCGCCGAAGAGCATGCAGTGAAGAACATCCAGGTTCAAGCCGAGCCACTGACTCGCTCCAAACGTTATGGTCCCGATCAATACCGTGGAAAGAACGGTGCCTATGGTCGAAAGAAGAGAAACCTCCCATTTTTGGCGAAGCAGTTCGGTGAGGTTGACGTGAAGCGCCCCCGCGAACAGCAGGAAGCCGAGCATGCCCACAAGCACAGTCTCGTTGAAATCGATGCTCTGGATCAGTGACAGCCAATGCTCCTTGATGTCAAATCCCAGTCCTCCGAAATGCCCCAGGACCACGATGCCGACGGAAACGACCATGGAAATAAGCATGGTCCCGATCGTTGTAGGCAGCTTTATGTAACGGTGGTTCAGATAGCCGAAAGCGGCCGACAGGGTCAGCAGTACGGCGATGATGTGAAACAATTTCACGGCTCCTCCTGTTTTACAAAAAAGGAGATTTGTTCCCTGTGAAAGTGCGGCCGGGCAACGATGATAGTGTCAATTATACCAGAAGACCGGGAACAGGGCGCGGCCACGTCTACCTGTGCCCGGAGTCGCTGGAGATTGCCGGGATAGATCGTAACCGGTATTATGACGTGACGGATTAAAGCAGTCGGCCGGTCTTTTCTCCGCCCTCACCTGAATAGCAGGGTTTATGATTGCCGGTCGACTTCTTCATAAACAAGGCGGGTGATATCTCGGATAACTTTTTTCAACTGTTCATCACTGTTTCCCCGCGCCATAACTCCGAGGAGGAACGGTCGGTTCGGATGATAAATGATCCCGAATTCGTGCACCTGGATAAGCTCTGTTTCTTCATCGGATGAAGTTGCCGGGATTATCCTCTCTCCATACTTGCTTGCGATGCTGATGTTCGGTGGAATACCGGAAGCCATTCCCTCTCGAAAGGAGGACTTGGAAAGATAGCGGAGCGCCTTCTCTGACATTTCCTCGGAGAGATAGGACGCATTGAACAGGACGCGATAGAACGCGGCAAAGGAATTCAAGGACAGGGCATCCTCCTGCTTGTGCGGATCATACTCTACATACAGGTCCCTGAATATCTTCTCAAGGCGGCCTGCGGGCAGGTTCGCATATAATATCGCGTACGCTGCGGCATCATCGTGGGCGATCATCCGGTAGATAAGGTCATTGACGGTTGCGGTTTGCCCTGACTCAGGCTTTTTCACCGGCCCATCATGCCCCTCCCCGTCCTCTTCGTTCGTGCGGGTATAGGTCAGGGTCTTTCGCAGAACCAGCGGGTTCGTTTCCGCCCATTTGAAATAGGCGATCATAAGCGGTATCTTGAGCAGGTTCTTCGGCGAAAACTTTTCATGCTCATTGATGCCGAACCAGTTTCCGTTGTTCAGATCGCGAAAGTATACCGAAACAGCAACTGCATCCCCCTGTTTCAGCGTGTCTGCAATCAGGGTGTTCACTTTATACTGGAACGGCTTCAACTCGCTGCTCGCCGGCAGGCCTTGAGCCTCTTTCGTGTCCTTCGATTCGCGTATGAACGCGAAGGTTTCTTCCCTGCCCTCGGACGCACGTTCGCCCTTAACCGTGGAAAGCGGGGTGAACAGCCCCATGCCGGCACCGATGAATATCCCCAGCGCGAAGGACCCGGTAATGAGGGTCAGCAGGAGGGGCCTGGCAATCGACACCATTTTTCTCTCTTTTTTTTCAGTCATACCGATGTGCACCATGATTACTGCATTTGATCATGTTCCCGCCTGTTTCGATCTCTTCGATGGCTTGTTCACTTCCGGGGAAAGGATGAGCTGAGGAGGTATCCCCTGCGCACCGAGGAGCTCAACAAGCTGATCCAGGCCCTCCGCGATATTTTTGAGCCGTTTTAGCGGCAGCTCTTTAAGACCGGCGACCAGAAGTCCCTGCGCCACTTCGGGTGCTTTCATCATCAGGGCCTCTCCCCGGGCGGTCATCTCTACGCGCACCACGCGACGGTCTTCTTTTGAGCGCACCCGGGTGACAAGATCCTGTTTTTCCAGGCGATCAAGTATGCCCACCACGGTAGCGGGATGCAGATACATCTGCCGCGCGATCTCCGAGACCATGATCGGCGCACCCTGCGAGATGATCTTGATCGCCCAGAGCTGCGGACCGGTGAGCCCCGTCTCCCGCTCGGCTTTCTTCGACTGCCCGTTCACGACCTGGAAAACCCGCCGCAGATTATCGACGATCTCTGATACCGTATCCGGATTGATGGACATCCTGTCTCCTTATAAACAGCTTGACAAATAAACGCGTTCATGGTAAACAGTTTGTATTCAAATGATTTTAACACAAACGATTTAGGCGGGCAAGCGAAATCAGCCAGGAGTATTTTATTCTCTTTCATCGTCATTGAGCACCTCGCCGCCTTCACGCTCTGCGACGGCGAATCTGTTTCAGCGGCGAGCATCACGAGTACGCGGCAGCCCATTCACATCACCTCACTTGAAACACCGGGGAACGACCAAATTTAAAAGGAGGATTTTTTATGCGGAAACATCTTCAACTGTATCTCTTGGCAATAACAGCACTGGCGTTGCTGGTACTTTGGGGGTGCCCAAAGAAGACGCAAATGACAACCTCGCAGGAAACGCAGACGGAAAAAGTGACCGCCCCCGCGACGCCGTCGGCTGAGGCGAACGATATGGACAATAGGTCTGCGCCGGGGACTGGCGGCAGCAATGAACGGTACGGGGAGCAGGCGCTTGCTGCGGGCGGCGGCCTGAAGCCAGTTTATTTCGATTATGACAGATCATCCTTACGGGCCGATGCCGGAGCGACCATGAAAGCGAATGCTGAATGGTTGAAGGCACACCCTGCGGAGAAGATCAGGATCGAGGGAAACTGTGACGACCGGGGGACAAAAGAATACAACGTGGCGCTTGGCCAGCGGCGAGCCGCGGCAGCGAAGAAGTATCTCACGGACCTGGGCATTGCTCCCAGGAGAATATCCCTTTTGAGCTATGGCAAAGAAAAACCAGTCTGCACGAATGACGGCGAGGCGTGTTGGCAAAAGAACAGAAGAGATGATTTTGTTGTTGCAGGCCCGTAATGGGGCAGTAAGAGAACAGGAACCCTCGTGACCAGGTTGTTGGCGCGATCGCGGCACGAGGGCTTCACGCGCATTAAAACGGCTCTGACCTGACACACCACACCGTATTGGTTTATTCTCAAGGTGCCGCATGCATTCAACGGCTTCCGGTACCTTCCTGTATTTCTATGATATAATAGCAGCACGCACTTGGATCTCATTCCACGAGGAGGATACTGATGGCTTATTTTGAAGGTATCAACTGGGAAACAATAAAGAAGGATCTCCAGAAGGGTCTGGGAAAAGGCATGGTTGCGGTAAAAAAAGGTGCGCTTGTTGCGCAAAAAAAGGTCGGCGAACTCGGGGATGAGGGAAAACGGCAGTATAAGGTTTTTGCCCTCAAAACGAAGGTCCACCAGGGGTTCTCTGATCTTGGCGCCCGCGTGTATGCGCTCATGGGCACCCGGACAAAAAACCCGTCACTTGACGCGAAAGTGAGGGACATCGTCTCACAACTGAAAAAGCTCGAGGCGCAGATCGGAGCCCTCGAATCAAGAAAAACAACCGTGGCAAGAAAAAAAACCGCGGCAAGAAAAAAAACCGTCAAACGATAAATCCGCCGCTCTTTGCATCAATGACCATACCGTTTCATAGCGCGGGCGCAGGCGTCACGACGCACGACCGGGGCGCCTGCCCCTTTTGCTGCGTTGTCCGATTTTACTGTGGCTCGCGGTGGCCGAGGACCGGTGCCTGTCTCGAACATTCGCCTGATCACTGCTGCACCATCGACCGTATTATTACCAGACCATACCCAATTCATACATAAGGCGCTGGCCCTGGCGACCGTTTTTTCTGGTTGTTGGCGACCACCCGGGACAAGAGAGGAGGCTGCATGATTGTGCTCGTGCTCCTGATAGCCGTGGTATCGGCAATGGTCGTTTTTTCGGCACAAAACGCGTTTCCCGTTATGGTCTCTTTTCTGTCGTGGAAATTTGAGGCTTCACTCGCCGTTGTCATACTTCTCTGCGTGCTCACCGGCGTTCTGATCGGAGGAGCGTTGGTTTCTTACTGGCAACTTAAGCGATCCATCAAAAATAGAAAGATCCGTGCGCAAGGACCGATGGAGAGCAAGCCGCAGCGATGACACGCGGTATCCGCTGCGAACACTTCACAGGGAGGCACCATGGTTTTTTCGGGACAGCACATAGTAATACCTTTCGTCATCGTCCTGGCGTCAGCAGCGGTCCTGCTGATCTTCCGTGCAATACTGTTTCGCATTCTCCGCCAGTGGGCGGCGCGGACTGAAACAAAATTCGATGATATCATCATCGCGTCGACCAAAAATCCTTCCCTGCTCCTTGCGGTGGCGATCGGCGTTCATCTCGGATTGTCCTTCTCGGAGATTCCCGAGAAGCATCTGGTCTATTTAAGCAGGATCATCCATATTATTATCATTCTGGCCGTGACGCTCGCCTCAGCGAATATGGCGGGCCAGCTGTTTAAGAATTACATCAGGAAATCCAACCTCCCCATTCCCACGACCGGTCTTGCCTACGGAATCCTCAAAGGGGCAATTCTGGTGATCGGGCTTCTGATCTGTCTGAGCGTGCTGGGGGTATCGATCGCCCCCCTGCTCACGGCACTCGGCGTCGGCGGCCTCGCCGTGGCCCTGGCGCTCCAGGACACGCTGGCAAATCTTTTCGCCGGCATCCATATCCTGATGGAAAAGTCCATCCGGATCGGCGATTTCGTCAAACTCGAGACGGGACAGGAAGGATACATTGATGATATCACCTGGAGGACCACGCGGGTCCGCATGCTGCCGAACAACGTCGTCGTTATCCCGAACAACAAGCTCGCTCAGAGCGTGGTCACGAACTACTACCTTCCGGAAAAGCGGATGTCGCTCCTGATATCGATCGGGGTGAGCTACTCCTCTGACCCGGAACAGGTGGAGCGGATCCTTGTCGACGTGGCCAAGAAAGGCGCCCTGGATATCCCGGGGCTCCTTGCGGAACCGGAACCGTTTGTGCGTTTCATTCCCGGCTTCGGTGACAGTTCACTGGACTTTACCCTTATCTGCCAGGTCAAGGAATTTGTGGACCAGTACCTTGCCCAGCATGAGCTCAGAAAAAGGATCTTTAAGCGGTTCAACGAGGAAGGCATCGAGATCCCCTTCCCCCACCGTACCGTGTACCTGAGGGAGGAAAAGGAATGGAAAAAGTAGGCGATATCTTCGAATTCCGCCAGAGCGTCAGCATTCTCAAATCCACGGGTGCGAAGGCGGGGACCCTGCGTGAGCTTCAAGACAAAATATCAACGATCAGCGAAGAGTCGATCTACCACCATACGTACCAGTATTTTCGGAAGGGGCATGCGCGGGAATACACGAATGATTTTGCCCATTGGGCGGGAGAGAGCCTGGAAGAACGGGCCTTATCGGAGCGGTTATCGAACATCGATCCCTATACCTATTCGGACATCGACAGCCTGCGCAAGGTGATCCTGACGGTGATCGACGACCATCTGGAGAAGTTTCCTGAGCCGCGGGAGGCGATGCAGAAGGACGAATTCCATTTTACGCAGACGGTCACGCTTGTGTTCCCGGCAGGAACACGGGCAAGGAACCTGGCCGAATTTCTCATGGCGATCAAATACGTGGACAGCGGATGCATCTACTACCACTTCTACGAAGCGCGGAAACGGCTCGGTGCGACCGTGGATGATTTTACCGCCTGGCTGGAGGGCGCCCTTGACAAAAAGGTGCTGGCTGGCCGGATCCGCGCGATCGACCCGTTCATGCATTCGATCGAAGGGATCCGCGAGCACATTGCCACCCTGGTCGAAGAAGAGTTGAAGCAGGACATGGAATTCGTGGGGATCGCTCGATGATCGATCAATATAAAGGGATATCCCCGCGAGGGGACCTGGTCGCCCTCCGGAAACTCGGCGACCTTCTGCATGACCGACGCTTTCTTCACATCAACTCCACCAAGGAGGGAGGAGGGGTCGCCGAGATCCTGCACCGGATGATCCCCATACTCAAGGCACTCGGCATCAACGCGCAGTGGGAAGTGATCAAGGGCGATGCGAAGTTCTATGACATCACCAAGAAGATGCATAATTCTCTTCAGGGGAATGACGAGAACCTGACACGGGATATGTGGGAATACCACGGGGCGGTCAACAGGAAGAACGCGGCGATGCTTGACCTCGAGGCAGACGCCGTGCTGATCCATGATCCGCAGCCGGCGCCCCTTATCGCGTACCGGAAGTCGGGCATCTGGATCTGGCGCTGTCATATCGACGTGTCTGCCCCGCAACAGGATACCTGGAACGCGCTGAAGCGTTCCTGCACGAAATATGACGCGGCCATATTCTCCGTTTCCAAATTTGCGAAATCCATGCCGGTCGAGGAGTTCATCATCCCCCCCTCTATCGACCCGATAAGCGAGAAGAACCGGGAGCTTTCACCTGAGGAGGTCAAGGAGACGGCGGACCGGTTCGGGATCCCGCTGGACCGGCCGATCATCCTTCAGGTATCGCGGTTTGACCGGTTCAAGGACCCCATCGGCGTGATCCAGGCGTACCGGATGGCAAAAAAATACAACGACTGCATCCTGGTCCTCGCGGGCAGTCCGGCAACGGACGACCCGGAAGGAGAAGCAGTATTGGCGGAAGTGAAGGATTACGCGGCAAATGACGAGGACATCCGTATCCTGATGCTGCCGCCTTTCAGCGATCGGGACATCAATGCCCTGCAGCGGATGGCGGCCGTGGTGCTCCAGAAGTCCCTCAAGGAAGGTTTCGGCCTCACGGTCGCGGAGGCCATGTGGAAAGGAAAACCGGTGCTGGGGGGCGCCAATGGCGGGATCCCGCTCCAAATCTCGCACGGCATTACCGGTTTTCTCGTCCATTCTGTGGAAGGCGCCGCGTTCAGGATCCGGCAGCTGCTGAACAATCCCGAGATGTCGAAACGCATGGGAGAACAGGCGAAAGAACATGTCCGCCGCAATTTTCTGATCACGAGACAGGCACGGGACTATCTGACCGTGTGGTATTCGCTGTTGAATAAAGGAAGGAGCGTGCTTGAACTATGACGCCGGACGAACGGTCGCACACCATCCAGAATACTTTCTCCGGGGACAGGCTCATCATCGTCTCGAACCGGGAGCCCTATGTGCACAAACGGTCAGGCCTGCGGGTAAGCCTGGAAATGCCTGTCGGAGGACTCACCTCCGCCCTGGACGATGTACTAAAGACCACTCACGGAACATGGGTCGCATGGGGCAGCGGCAACGCCGATCGGGACAATGTCGACATGCACAGCCGCCTGCAGGTCCCTCCCGACGACCCCGGCTATACCTTGAAGCGTGTATGGCTCAAACCGCAGGACGTGGACAATTATTATCACGGCTACGCGAACCAGGTACTCTGGCCGCTTTGCCATATCACCCTCGATCGCGTGACCTATCGGAAGAACTTCTGGTTTTATTACGAACGGGTGAACTCGGCCTTTGCCGAAGCAGTGCTGGAAGAGGCCGACGAACGGTCCATCGTCTGGGTTCACGATTATCATCTCTGTCTCGTACCGCGCCTGCTGCGCGAGCGACAGCCGGGGCTTACGCTGGTGCACTTCTGGCACATCCCCTGGCCGGACTGGAGCGTGTTCCGTATCTGTCCCCAGTCCCGCGAGATACTGGAAGGGCTTCTGGCGAACGACCTCATCGGATTCCAGATTCCTCTGTTCGTAAAGACTTTCATGGACTGCGTGAGGGAATGCCTGGATGCCGACATCGATTTCCAGCGCCGGACCGTAACCTACCGGGAGCATACGACACGCCTTGAAGCGTTCCCCATCAGTGTGGACTACGGCAAGTTCAACGCGCTCGCTTCATCGATACACGCGGCGAGGGCCATCGAGAATATCCGGCAGGAGCATGGTCTCCAGGGTCTCCTCGTCGGCATCGGCGTGGACCGCCTTGAATATACCAAGGCGCTCATTAAGCGTCTGCAGGCTATCGAGATATTCTTCGAGCGCTATGCCTCGTTTCGGCGGAAATTCACGTTTATCCAGATCGCCGTACCCACCCGCATGCGCGAGCCGTATCTGAGCTATAGCAAGGCTGTTGAGGGCATGATCGAGCGGATCAACAAACGCTTCGGCCAGGGTGTTTGGCAACCGATCATTTACATAACGACAAAGATCGACCACAAGGACCTTGCCGTATATTACCGGTTGGCCGACCTTGCCGTCATCAGCTCGGTGTATGACGGCATGAATCTCGTGGCAAAGGAGTATGTAGCGTCCCAGGCCGACGGTCAGGGTGTGCTTCTGCTGAGCGAATTCACCGGTGCTGCCGAGGAACTGGAAGGAAGCCTTCTGGTCAATCCTTACAATGTGGAGGAGTTCTCGGACAGCATCAAACAGGCTCTGACCATGCATGCCGATGAAAAGCGCGCACGCATGATGTCGCTTCGCCGACAGGTGAGCGAACATGATATTAACGCTTGGACCAAAGACGTGATCGGCGCAGCCCGTGTGATCCATGAGTTGAAACAAAGGGAGTGTCGTCCGTGGATCGAGAGTATGGACGAGATGCAGTCACGTCTGGGCAGTCGTGAGGTCTTTCTCTTCCTTGACTTCGACGGCACCCTTGCACCCATCGCTGATTCGCCGGACCGGGCCGTGCTTCCCGCGCCCCTGCGGACTTCCCTGGAGCGCCTTCCGCGCATAGCGCGGCTCGCCGTCGTGAGCGGCCGCGCCCTTGGCGACCTCAGATCACGGGTGGGCATCGATGGACTTGTCTATGCCGGGAACCATGGGTCCGAGATCTGGATCGACGGCGACGTTTTGCGTGCAGACGGCGTTGATAAGACTACACAGACCCTGCGGACCTTCCTCGACAGGCTGCGGACAGGGCTCTCCAAGGTCTCCGGGGTGCTTATCGAGGACAAAGGAATCACCGCGAGCATCCACTTTCGGCAGGTCGACCCATCCCAGGCGGGAGATGTGCTCCGGATTTTCTGGGACATTGCCCGCGATTATGAGAAGGCGTTCCGGATAACGACCGGGAAAAAAGTGCTGGAGATCAGACCGCAGGCCGCGTGGAACAAGGGACATGCCGTGGCGCGGATCATGGAGTTGAAGGGGCGCGGCATGCTCCCGCTCTATGTGGGCGACGACACCACGGACGAGGACGCCTACCGCGCCATCAAGGGAAGCGGCATATCCGTCTCGATCGGCGCGAATGCCGGGTCGGACTACTGTCTCAGCGACCAGGAGGAGGTCGGCGACTTTCTGGATTGGATCGCCGATGTCTTGTCCCGTCGTCACAACCTGGACCATGACCGTACCGGCCTGTCCTAGCCGGAAGTCGGATATAGCGGTTCCTGAAAACGCCGTGGATCAGCGGTGAAGGAGCACGGAGTGAACTATGAACAGGATTGTCGGAGAGGGTCGGTCCCCCACACCAGGAACAACCCTGGTGCTCCTCCTATTCGCGGTACTGTATGCCCTCGGCTTGAGCGGTTGCAGGAGCCCCGAACAGCGCGCCAATGGCTCGGTCATTGTTTTCAAACATGGCAAGATCGCGGGCGACCCGAGACCTTTTCGGGACCTGCTCGACCGGTTTGAGCGGGAGAACCCCGGCATCGTGGTAAGGGACGAGACGCTCCCCGCGTCCACCGACGAACAGCACCAGTTCTACGCGATCAACCTCGATTCCCGGAGCAATGATTTCGATGTCCTCTCCATGGATGTCATCTGGGTCCCCGAGTTCGCACGGGCCGGCTGGCTCCGGGACATGACGGGCCTCCTGGCTGAAGGTGAACAGAGCGCGTTCTTTCCCGGGCCGATCCAGGCCGATACGTATGAGGGCAGGCTCTTTGCCGTTCCCTGGTATATCGACGCAGGGCTTCTGTATTACCGCAGGGACCTCCTGAAGAAGTATAACCGTCCTGTTCCGAAGACATGGAAGGAGCTGGTCAGGACGGCCCGGGAAATCACCGGGAAAGAGAAGGGCCTTTACGGCTTCATCTGGCAGGGAAAACAATACGAGGGGCTGGTATGCAATGTCCTCGAGTACTTCTGGGGCAACGGCGGGGACGTGCTGAGCAACGGAACACCCGTCATCGACAGCCGGGAGAATATCGAGGCGCTCACGTTCATGAAGGATCTGATCGTTACGTATAAGATCACGCCGCCGCTCGTTACAACTGCAATCGAGGAGCCGACGCGTCATCTTTTCGGCAGCGGCAAGGCCCTTTTTATGCGCAACTGGCCATATGCCTGGAACATCTTCAACCGGCCGGGATCGGCGGTGAAGGGCTCGGTGGGCGTCGCGGTCTTACCGGCCTTTGCCGGCCACAAATCCGCTTCCACCCTCGGGGGCTGGCAGCTCGGTGTGAACCGGTATTCACAACACGCGGAAGAAGCAGAGAAGCTGGTCCGGTTCCTGACATCGACCGCCGCCCAAAAGACCCTGGCGCTCACGGTCGGCTACAAACCGACGCGCAAGGCGCTGTACAAGGACCCGGACCTCCTGCGCGAACAGCCTTTTGTCGGCTCGCTCTACGGCATCTTCATGAACGCCCGGCCGAGGCCGGCAACGCCTTATTATATGATGATCACCCAGGTCATGCAGCCGGAGTTCAGCGCGGCGCTGTCCGGCGTGAAGACGCCGCAAGCGGCGCTTGATTCCGCCCAGAAGCAGATCGAGCATATACTGGGAGTTCAGCGATGAGCACGAGGGAAAAGGGAAACCGGTTCGTCATGCCGACCGTCGTCCTGCTTTCGCTTATCACGGTCTACCCGGTCATCTCGGTCCTGTATTTGAGCCTGCGCCGGAGGATGCTGATCTTTGACATATCTCAATTCGTGGGACTCGACAACTATCTGTTCCTGATGAAGGACAGCCGGTTCTGGAACGCCTTCTGGAATACCACGTACTTCACCGGGGTTTCCGTCACGCTGGAATTGCTCCTCGGTCTCTCCATCGCCCTCTTGCTCAACAGGACGTTCCGGTTCAAGGGCGTTGTGACCGCGATGGTCCTCGTTCCCTGGGCGGTCCCCACCGTCGTGTCCGCGCGGATGTGGGAATGGATGTATAACACGGACTTCGGCATTCTGAATTATCTGGCGGGAGTGAAGATCAACTGGCTCGGCAGTCCTTTCTGGGCCATGAACGCCGCGGTGCTCATGGACATCTGGAAAACGACTCCCTTCGTGGTCATCCTGCTCCTGGCCGGACTTAACATCATCCCTCGCGAGTTGTATCAGGCCGCACGCATCGACGGAGCGGGCGGCTGGTCGATCTTCAGGAGGATCACCCTGCCGCTGCTCATGCCCGTGATTCTCGTTGTCCTCCTCTTCAGGACCATGGACGCCTTCCGGGTCTTTGACGCCGTGTACGTGCTGACCGGCGGAGGACCGGCAAACAGCACGGAAACGCTTTCCATCTATGCCTACAAGGTCCTGTTCCAGACGCTTCAGTTCGGCTACGGCTCCACGCTCTCGATCGTCGTCTTCCTCTGTGTCAGCGCCATCAGCGTCCTGTACGTTCGTTTTTTGCAGGAAGAGGTGAGGCCATGAAACGCGCATGGTTCACGCTGACGCTGATCGCCGTGGTGCTCTGGTGCCTGGGTCCGTTCCTCTGGCAGGTCCTGACGAGTCTGAAGCCCGATGCCGAGCTCACGCGTGTGCCGCCGCTGCTGCCCGTATCGCCGACAATCGCTCACTACCTCGCGGTCTTTACAAGCACTTCGTTCCCGAGGATCGTTGCGAACAGCGCGATCGTGGCCTTCTGCAGCACGGCGTTGTCGATCGCGATCGGTTCGCTGGCGGCCTATGGTCTGGCGAAGCTGAACGTGCGCTATAAAGGGTTTATTCTGCTTTTTGTCCTGTCGGCGTCAATGTTCCCTCCCATCGCGACCGTGAGCCCGCTGTACCTCTTCATCCGGACACTGGGGCTCCGGGACACCTGGTGGGCGCTGATCCTGACCTACACCACGTTCACCCTTCCGCTTGCTGTCTGGATCATGACCAACTTTTTTCGGCAGATCCCTGATGAGATCTATCTGGCGTCGCGCGTCGATGGCTGCACGCCCTTCCAGTCCTTCATCAGGGTCATGCTGCCCCTTGCCGCGCCGGGGATCATTACGGCGGCGATCCTGGTGTTCATTTTCTCCTGGAACGAGTTTCTCTTTGCGCTCACCTTTACGGCAACCTCCGCATCAAGGACCATCCCGGTCGCCATCGCGCTCTTCCCGGGTCTCCATGAAGTGCCGTGGGGAGACATTGCCGCGGCATCGGTCGTCGTCACCCTGCCGATCGTTGTACTGGTCTTCGTGTTCCAGCGGAGGATCGTCGAGGGGCTGACCGCCGGAGCCGTGAAGGGATGAGGTCAAGTGCGGAATGAGAGGGCGCGGCGAGCAAGGCTGGTGTCCCCGCAGAGGCGCAGAGCGCGCAGAGAAAATCCTCATTATTTCTACATGCAGTTCTCCGTGTCTCCGCGTCTCCGCGGTAGATTATGACTTTGTTGACTTTGCACGGGTTTAACAACTGAGCAGGAGGAAGAGAACGAACCGCTATGACGCAGATACGTCTTGAAAACGTAACGAAGAGCTTCGGCTCGACCACGGTCATCAAAGGCCTCGACCTGACGATCAACGAGGGTGAGTTCTTCGCCTTTGTGGGGCCGAGCGGATGCGGCAAGTCCACGATCCTGAACATGATCGCGGGACTGGAGACGATATCCTCCGGCTCGATCTTCTTTGATGACAGGCTGGTCAACCAATCGTCGCCAAAAGAGCGGGACGTGGCCATGGTCTTCCAGAGCTACGCGCTCTATCCTCATATGACGGTGTACGAGAACATCGCGTTCCCGCTCAGGATGCAAAAGGCCGGGAGAGACCTGATCGACAGCGAGGTCCGGCGCATAGCCGGCTTTCTGGGCCTGGAGGACCTGCTTGGGAGAAAGCCAAAGGAGCTCTCCGGCGGTCAGCGGCAGCGCGTTGCGCTCGGGAGGGCGATCGTCCGGAAACCGAAGGTCTTTCTGATGGATGAACCGCTCTCGAACCTTGATGCGCGCCTGAGGATCGAAATGCGGGCCGAACTGAAACGCCTCCACCAGGAGCTCGGCATCACGACCGTCTATGTGACCCATGACCAGGGCGAGGCCATGGGACTCTCGGACAGGATCGCGGTATTGAACAAGGGCGAGGTTCAGCAGTGCGATACACCGCGGACCGTCTATCAGAAGCCCGTGAACAGCTTCGTGGGCGGGTTTATCGGTAGTCCGCCGATGAATTTTCTGCGCTGTGGCGTGAAACAGGGAAAACCCCTGATCGCGGACTGCAGCGGGGTCTTCTGGTCCCTGCCGGGAAACGTGCTCCCCGATACACCGGAGGTGCTTGTCGGGATCCGGCCCGAGGATATACTGGTTGAAAGTGTGAAACGGGACAACAGCATTGCCGTGATCGTTTCTGTGATCGAGCCTGCGGGCGCATTTAACTGGGTGAACGTCTCATGGAAAGGGATAAAGCTCACTGCCATGTCAAGACCCGATGATGAGATCCGTCCGAGAACACAGGCATATCTGACGATTTCCCCGGATACGATGTCGGCATTCGACGCCACCTCAGGAGCCAGATTGAAGCCTTAAGCGGAGCCGGCCGGAACAAGATTTCCTTCGACCACCCGGAGACGGAGACAAGGGCGTATGAAAGTTCCCTCGAAAGCACTGCATCTTGGGCAGGTGTTGCTCCCCTTCCAGGAGTTCTTCCGCCTGGAAGCAGCAGGCGGCATCCTGCTCATGGCCTGCACGGTGGCGGCCCTGGTCTGGGCCAATTCACCCTGGTCAGGATCGTACAGCGCGCTCTGGCATACGGAGCTCAGCGCGGGGCTGGGCCCGTGGAGTATTGCGAAATCGCTTCACGCATGGATCAACGACGGTCTGATGGCGATATTCTTTTTCGCGGTCGGTCTTGAGATCAAGCGCGAGGTGCTGGTCGGTGAGCTCGCCACCGTAAAGAAGGCCATGTTGCCGATCGCCGCGGCCTTGGGCGGGATGATGGTCCCGGCAATCATCTATTACGCATTGAATGCGGGAAGGCCGGGCATGAACGGCTGGGGAATTCCCATGGCAACTGACATCGCTTTCGCCCTGGGCGTACTGGCGATACTGGGAGACCGCGTCTGCCTCTCGGTCAAGATCTTCCTGACAGCCCTGGCGATCGTCGACGATATCGGCGCGGTGCTGATAATCGCATTGTTCTATACCGCAGAGGTCTCGCTATCCGCCCTTGGTGTGGGAGCTGTTTTTCTGGCCGCGCTTGTCATCGCGAACCGGGCGGGCGTGCACAACCCGCTCGTGTATACCGTCCTGGGCCTCGGCCTCTGGGCGGCCTTCCTGAAGTCCGGCGTCCATCCCACGGTCGCGGGCGTTATCGTCGCCATGACGATCCCGGCCCGACAGCAGATCAGCGATGCCGACTTTCTCACCAGGAGCCGGAATATCCTGACTTCCTTTCGGGAGGTGAGTGAAAAAGGCGGCAGAATGATCGCAAGCGAGAGCCAGCGCAAAGCGGCAGCCGCGCTGAACCGGGCGAGCCAGTTCGTCCAGACGCCGCTCCAGCGTATGGAACATGAGCTCCATCCCTGGGTAACGTTCCTCATCGTACCGGTCTTTGCCCTGGCGAATGCGGGCGTGAATATCAGCGCCGGGTTCTCGGAAGCCTTGACGGACCGGATCTCGCTCGGGATCATTGCGGGTCTGGTCGGTGGCAAACAAATCGGGATCACGCTCTTTGCCTGGCTTGCCGTCAAGGCCGGCTTGGCAGCGCTTCCCGGGGATATAGCCTGGAAGGACATCTATGCCGCGGGTTGGCTCGGGGGCATCGGCTTTACCATGTCGCTCTTCATCGCGAATCTTGCCTTTGATGAGACTTCATTCCTTACGGTTTCCAAGGTCGGCATCTTGACCGCCTCCCTCATAGCGGGCGGCGTGGGGTGGGCGACGTTCAAAAGCACGACGCCCTGCAGGCCGACCATGCCGCAAACCGATTGAAGGAAGTCCGGGCGAAGCCGAAAATAACGCTGTCGCGACAGCGCGCCTCAGGGAGATTTGATAAGTCAGGAAGATAGGAAGGTCGCACGGAACAGACGGTCGCGGGTATCGAGTAAAGAGGAGGGACCATGGACAACGAGGTCGTGTATTTATCGAAGGTCAGGATAGAGCGGGATAAAGGGCCGCTTCGGCGGGCCTGGCTGCCCGCGGAGAAAGAGCCCGTAGTATTCGGCGTTCATTCGGGAATAGCGGCGCATTACAAGGTCGACCCTGCGAAGTTCGAGCCGCATGCAGCGACCCTCGATTATGTCGTGGCCGCAGCCGCCGGCTGACTCACCGGCACCTTTGGCGGCGCGCTGGAAGCGCGCGGGATATCAGCATCGGAAGGGCGGCTTGCGTCGGAGGCCCGGGGAGAGATAGAGACCGAGGGCGGTGTGCTCGTAGTAAAACGGATCCACGTTACCTATCATCTCAAGCTCGGCCTCAAGGACCGGGAAACCGCCGAACGGGTCCATGGTTTTCACAAGGAACACTGTCCCGTTGCCCGCACCATCGGCAATTGCGTGGACATCACTACTTCGCTCGATATGGAGGATACCCCGGCCTGATCCGGGCAAGAGGGAACCGAATTCTTATTCACCACGAAGGTCATACTAGCCGCACAGAAATTCAAAAGGTCGGGCAGAGGGTCCCCTCTTGTTGTTGTGGGGTCACCCGGCAGTGACATCATGGCCGCCCGCGCGTGCGGACAAAAGCACGCTGGTTCCGGGCCGGCGAAAAAAAGAGAAGCGAACCGTCATCTTCATCCTACAGCGTGACATTCTCCTGCAGCGCATGGTACGCCAGCAAGAACATGGCGGCGTTCCAGGACTGGCCGTTCATGCCCATGGGTTCGCCGGTCCTGCCGTGGAACCACTCGTTGAATGACCAGTTGTTCACCCGGCAGACCCCGGCGTAGCGCGCCAGTTCCTGCCAGGCAAGTTCCCTTCGCCCGGTCTTTGTCAGCAGCATGACCCAGAAGCCGGCGACAAAGGGCCAGATGCCGCCGTTATGGTACTGGTGCGGAAGATTTTGTTTATGACGCTCCATGTAGGGCCGCCAGAGGGGATTGGTTCTCGCGATGGGGAAGAGCACGGATCGGACGGGCCAGGGACGGTTCGCCTTTTCACGCAGCAGGGCATCAAGAATGCCCGTTCTTCTCTTCAACACCGGGATCGAGAAGAGGCAGGAGAGCACATTGCCGAAGACATCCACCTCTTCCCCCCAGAAGGAGAAGTTCACGAAGCTGAGGTAAAAGTCGCGCTGTTTCGCCCCGCTCTTTACATAGTCCGTGAGGACCCGGACGCGGCGGTGCCTGGAGCAGGACTTGTCAAAGGGATAGAACAGATGGCGGAAAAAATGACGCGTCTTGTCGGCCGTGGCCACGTGGTAAAGCTTCTTGACATGGTACCACAGTGCGTTGGAGTAGAGCACGAAGCCCGAGCGCGGCATGATGTCGGCCCAGTCGCTGGCCTCGTTCTGCTGCAGCAGGTACATGCCCTGGTGCTCCTGGCAGAAGAGCCAGCCGAGGGCCTTACCGGTCTCCTGCTCCAGTTTCTTTTTTAATTCTTCCCCGGGGAAGGTGCGGTCGTAGAAGTCCAGGGCGATGAGCCACCAGAGCGTGGCGTCGATGCAGCCTGAATACCAGAAGTCCGTTTTCCGTGTCTGGGTCACGTACTTCGGGATCTGGCCGTTCGGGGCCTGGTATCGGGCGAGGGTGAGGATGCCTGTCTTCGCGGCGCGGGCGAGTTCACGGTCTCCCGATGTCACCATGCCCAGGGAACAGATCGCGGCGTCCCTGCCGAAGATGCTGGCATACCCCCTGTCCACGGCCTTCTTTGAACGGGCGCAGGCAATAACACCGGAGGCCGTGGAGTTCCGCTTCAAGAGTTCCAGGGAGCGGTCGTAGCATTCATCTATGAGATCGATGTCGGTCTTCATCGTAACAGTATAGGGCAGGGCTATGATATAATGAAGTTACCATAGCATGTTTTTCCGTTTTTTTCCATAGCCCTGTAGCATCGGCTTTTTTGCACCCCTGTGCATCTCACGATCCGCAGGACATATCGATCAAGACCAAGGGGACTTTCATGATTGAAGACGGAAGAAGGCGGGTTGTCATCGAGCGCGTGTATCCCGAGATCGATGGCGGTGCATTTCCGGCGAAGCGGGTGGTCGGAGAAAAGATCGAGGTGTCGGCTGATATCTTTTCCGACGGCCACGACTCGCTCTCCGCGCGGCTGCAGTACCGCCTTGCCTCGGACTCCGCATGGATCTCGGTTCCGATGGTTTCCCGGGTGAACGACCGTTGGCGTGCCGAGTTCACGGTCGCGGAGATGGGCGTCTACGTCTATACGGTCGAGGGATGGGTGGACCATTTCCGGACCTGGCAGCGGGACCTCAAGAAGAAGCACGAGGCCGACCAGGACCTGCGCGTGGATCTCATGACCGGCCTGCGGATGGTCGCTGACGCGGTCAGCCGCATCACCGATGACAAGCCCCGTCAGGCCATCACCCTCCTTCACGGTCAGCTTGAGAAGGCGGCAGGCGGAAGTGATGCCGAGGCGGTTGCTCTTGCCCTGGGTAAGGACCTTACGGACCTCATGGAGCAATATCCCGATCGGCGTTTTGCTGTTACTTATGGCAGGGAGCTGCAGGTCACTGTGGATATTCCCAAGGCGCTCTTCAGCACGTGGTACGAGTTCTTTCCCCGTTCGGTCCCGTCCGATAAGGGGGAACTCACGGCACCTTCAAAGACTGCGAGAGGTTCCTGCCCTATGTGGCCGGCATGGGCTTCGATGTCGTCTATCTTCCCCCCATCCATCCGATCGGCGACGACGAAACGAAAAGGAAAGGACAATGCCGCAGAGGCCGCGCCGGACGACGTGGGAAGCCCATGGGCCATCGGAAGCGCCGAGGGTGGTCATGACGCGGTGCATCCCGACCTCGGTACTGCTGACGATCTGGAACGGTTCGTCAGGAAGGCGAAGGAGCTGGGCATCGACGTGGCCCTGGACCTGGCGCTCCAGTGCTCTCCGGACCATCCTTACGTGAAGGACCATCCGACATGGTTCCGCTGGCGGCCCGATGGAACGGTCCAGTTTGCAGAGAACCCGCCGAAGAAGTATGAGGACATCTTCCCGCTGAACTTCGAGACCGAGGACTGGCAGGGGCTTTGGGAGGAGGTCCTGCGGGTGGTGCGGTTCTGGATCACCAAGGGCGTGCGTATCTTCCGCGTGGACAATCCGCACACCAAACCCTTCGCCTTCTGGCACTGGCTTATCCGCGAGGTTCGGAAAGAACATCCCGAGGTGTTCTTCCTGGCCGAAGCATTCACGAGGCCCAAGATCATGTCCCGCCTGGGCAAGGTGGGGTTCGCCCAGTCCTATACGTACTTCACCTGGCGCTATACCAAGCGGGAGTTCGTCGAGTACCTGACCGAATTGACGCGCAGCGACCTCCGGGACCTCTACCGGCCGAACTTCTGGCCGAATACGCCGGACATCCTTCCGGAACATCTTCAATACGGGGGCAGGCCGGCGTTCATCATGCGGTATCTGCTTGCCGCCACGCTTTCGTCGAACATCGGGATCTACGGACCGGCCTTCGAACTCTGCGTGAACGAACCCGTGTCCGGGAAGGAAGAGTACCTCCACTCGGAGAAGTATGAGATCAGGAAGTGGGACCTTGATGATCCGAAGAGCCTGCGCGAGGTCATCGCCCGGATCAACCGCATCCGCCGGGAGAACAAGGCGCTCCAGACCACCTGGAACCTTGAGTTCTACGAGACCGACAACGACAATCTGCTGTGCTACGGCAAGGCCACGGAGGACGGCGAGAACGCGCTCATCATCGTGGTGAACCTCGATCCCTTCCATGCCCAGTCGGGCTGGGTCCGCATCCCGGTTCAGGAGCTCGGCCTGGGCGACCACCAGCCCTACCTGGTGCACGACCTGATCGGCGACGACAAGTACATCTGGGAGGGGGAGCGGAACTTCGTGGAGCTCAACCCGCAGGTAATGCCGGGCAATATACTCCGGGTTCGGAAGAAGCTGAAGCGCGAGACAGATTTTGATTATTTTCTGTAATCCGCGGGACTCGGTGAAATCGGTTTTTCCCGACAATGATGTTCTCGTAAAAAGTCAAGATCTGCCGCATAAGTCACAGAGAGCACATGGTAAGACCTTTTAAAAACCACAAAGATTCTTTCTGTGCCTTATGCGCTTTTTGTGGCTAAATAACTTTTTTCGAATCTGTGAACAATGGCGAGGCTGCCTGTTCACAAAATTCATGTTTGATCCAGTAATGGAGGCAGGTGATCATGCCGGGACCAAGAGACAAGTACTTCGAAGACGATCCCTTGTGGTATAAGGACGCGGTTATCTACGAGCTGCCCATCAAGTCCTTTGCGGACAGCAACGAGGACGGGATCGGCGATTTCCGCGGCCTCATCGGAAAGCTCGACTATCTCGAGGGCCTTGGGGTAACAGCGCTCTGGCTGCTGCCGTTCTATCCCTCGCCGCTCAGGGACGACGGGTACGACATCGCCCGGTACTTCGCGGTCCATCCTCAGTACGGGACCCTGAAGGACTTCAAGGATTTTCTGCGGGAGTCGCACAAGCGCGGGATGCGCGTCATCATCGAACTGGTGCTGAACCACACCTCGGACCAGCATCCCTGGTTCGAGCTTTCGCGGCAGGCAGCGCCGGGTACGAAATGGCGGAACTATTACGTGTGGAGCGATACGCCTGAGAAGTACCAGGACGCGCGCATCATCTTCAAGGACTTTGAGTCCTCGAACTGGTCCTGGGACCCCGTGGCCAAGGCCTATTACTGGCACCGCTTCTACTCCCACCAGCCGGACCTGAACTTCGAAAGCCCCCATGTGCAGAAATCGATCCTGAAGATCGTGGACAACTGGCTGGAGACGGGCGTTGACGGCCTGCGCCTGGACGCGATCCCTTACCTCTATGAACGGGACCAGACGAACTGCGAGAACCTGCCCGAGACCCACGCGTTCCTCAAAAAGCTCCGGAAGCACATTGATGACAAGTACAGGAACCGCATGATCCTCGGCGAGGCCAATCAGTGGCCCGAGGACGCGGCAGCCTATTTCGGTACCGGCGACGAGTGCCACATGGCCTTTCACTTTCCCCTTATGCCCCGGCTGTTCATGGCGCTCCAGATGGAGGACCGCTTTCCGATCATCGATATTCTCGATCAAACGCCAAGCATCCCCGATGCGTGCCAGTGGGGCATGTTCCTCAGGAACCACGATGAGCTCACGCTCGAGATGGTGACCGACGAGGAGCGTGACTACATGTACCGCGTCTATGCCCGTGACCAGCGCACGCGCATCAACCTCGGCATCCGCCGCCGCCTGGCGCCCCTCGTGGGAAACAGCCGCAGGAAAATAGAGCTCATGAACATCCTGCTCTTCTCGCTGCCGGGCACACCGATCATCTATTACGGCGACGAGATCGGCATGGGGGACAACTACTACCTGGGCGACCGGAACGGTGTACGCACACCCATGCAGTGGAGCTCGGACCGGAACGCCGGCTTCTCGAGGGCAAACCCCCAGAAGCTCTACCTCCCCGTGATCATCGACCCCGAGTACCACTACGAGGCCTTGAGCGTGGAGAACCAGGAGCGGAACACCTCTTCCCTCCTGTGGTGGACGAAGCGTGTCATCGCCATGCGCAAGCGCTTCAAGGCCTTCAGCCGGGGAAGTCTGGAATTTCCTTCCTCCGACAATCCCAAGGTCCTGGTGTTTACCCGGCAGTACCAGGATGAGACCATCCTCGTGGTGATCAACCTGTCGCGCTTCTCCCAGGTTGTTGAGGTCGATCTCTCGAAATTCGCCGGCTGCGTACCGGTGGAGTCGTTCAGCCATAACCGGTTCCCGATCATCAGGGAGTCTCCTTACGTACTGACCATGGGTTTTCATGACTACTACTGGTTCTTCCTGGAGAAGGAAAAGGAAGCCGTTGTTCAGGGTGCGGAGCGGGTGTTCCCGGACCTGAGCGTGAAAAAGAGCTGGGTGAACGTGCTTGACTCGCGGATGCGGGGCAAACTGGAAGAGGACGTGCTGCCGTCATATGTCAAAGGCTGCCGCTGGTTCGGCGGAAAGGCGAGGACCCTCCAGCGGATCAAGGTTGTTGATATCATCCCCCTGGACCGCGAGCACGGGGGCGCGCTGATCGCCCTGCTGGAGGCGAGCTACAACGAAGGCGCTTCGGAAGGATACCTGCTGCCGCTCGCCTATGCAACGAGCGACCACGCCGCCCAGCTGGTCGCGGATTCACCAAAAGCCGTCCTGTGCAGGCTTCGCGTGGATGAACAGGAGGGAGTCCTCTACGATGCCGTGCACGAGGTGGGGTTCCGTGAAAATCTTCTCAGTATGATCGCGGGCAGGAGAAGGGTCAAGGGACGGCACGGCGAACTCGCGGGCCATCCGGGCAAAAAATTCAGGGGCCTTCTGGGTGACAAAGGACTTGCCTTGCCGTCGCAGGTCCTCCGGGCGGAGCAGAGCAATACGTCGATCCTGTTCGAGTCCCAGCTGTTCCTCAAGCTCTACCGAAGGCTCGATGAAGGCCTGAACCCGGACGCCGAGATAACCCGCTTCCTGACCGAGCGTGCCGGCTTTGAATCGATCCCGCCTTATGCGGGGATCCTCGAGTACCACCGGCCCGGCTCCGAGGTCATGATCATGGGACTGCTTCAGGGCTTTGTCCCGAACCAGGGCGACGGATGGACCTATTCGCTCGACGCAATGCGCCAGTATCTCGAGCGCGTGCTTGTTGTTCATCCCGAGCAGCAGGAAATTCCGCAGGTACCCTCTTCTGTCCTCGAGGTGTCCGCCGCAGTCATTCCGCCCCTGCTGCAGGAATTGATCGGCGGTGTCTATCTCGAGACAGCAACGATCCTGGGCAGAAAGACCGCGGAGCTGCATCGTGCCCTTGCCTCGGCGCACGGCGATCCCGCTTTTGAGCCGGAGGCCTTTTCCATGCTCTACCAGCGCTCCGTGTACCAGTCCATGCGGAACCTGTCGCGCCGGGTACTGCAGCTGCTGCAGAAGAACATGAAAAAACTGCCCGAGGGTGTCCGGGACGCGGCAGCGAAGGCCCTCGACAGCGAGAAGGACATCCTCGTCCAGTTCCAGAAGATATTGGAGAGCAAGTTCACGACCCTCAAGATCCGCTACCATGGCGACCTTCACCTTGGCCAGGTCCTGCATACCGGCAAAGACTTCATGATCATCGATTTTGAGGGTGAGCCTGACCGTGCCCTGAGCGAGCGCAGACTGAAACGTTCACCGCTCCGGGACGTGGCGGGCATGATCCGGTCCTTTCACTACGCCGCATACAGCGCGCTCCTCACCTACGGTTCCCACCGTCCCGAGGACGTGGCCCGGCTGGAGCCCTGGGCCGATCTCTGGTACCGGTCGGTGAGCGGCATCTATCTGAACACCTATCTCTTCTCGGTTGAAGATGCGCCTTTTGTTCCGAGGGACCGGAAGCAGTTCGAGGTTCTTCTGCGGTGCTTCCTGATGGAAAAGGCCGTGTACGAGCTCGGGTACGAGCTGAACAACCGGCCCGACTGGATCATCATTCCCCTGAAGGGGATCGAGCACATCCTGAAGGGGAGATAACAAAAATATACCTGTAAATTCTTGACGCAGTTTTACGCTGAAAACAATCTTGATGTACCACGGTTCTTCATCGATTCACCTCGGCCGTTATCCGTGTCAAAGTTTTTCATATTTTATTCCTGGTTACGGCACCTGCACGAGAGGGAGACACCATGGCTAAAAAGAAAGAGACAAAAAAAGAAACACTGCCGGCGGCAATTCGACCTGCGGATGTCGTCCCCGGGATAAGCCTCCTGACGGAACACGACATCTACCTGTTCAAGGAAGGGAACCATTTCACCCTCTATGACAAGCTCGGGGCTCATCCCTTGCTCCGCGAGAACGTGAACGGCACGCTATTCGCGGTCTGGGCGCCCGAGGCCGAGCGGGTATCGGTGATCGGCGAGTTCAACGACTGGAACAAGAACTCGCATCCGCTGAGCGTGCGCTGGGACGGGTCCGGCATCTGGGAAGGGTTCATCCCGGGAATTGAAGCAGGGGCATTCTACAAATATCACGTCGTCTCGCGCTATGCGGGCTACCGCGCTGACAAGGGTGATCCTTTTGCCTTCTGTTGGGAGGCGCCGCCGAGAACAGCTTCCATAGTCTGCGACCTTGCGTATCAGTGGGAAGACGCGGCATGGATGAAGGACCGGCACCGTGCAAATGCCCTGAACGCGCCCTATTCGGTCTACGAAGTGCACCTGGGCTCGTGGAGACGGTCCGTGGAGCGGAACAACGGCTTTCTTACCTACCGGGAAATGGCGGAATCCCTCCCCGACTATCTGAAGGAAATGGGCTTTACGCACGTGCAGTTCATGCCGGTGATGGAGCACCCGTTCTATGGGTCCTGGGGGTATCAGACCACGGGCTATTTCGCACCATCGAGCCGGTATGGAAAGCCACAGGACTTCATGTATCTCGTGGACCGCCTGCATCAGAACGGGATCGGCGTTATCCTCGACTGGGTGCCATCGCACTTTCCGAGCGATGAGCATGGTCTCGCCTATTTTGACGGGACCCATCTCTATGAGCACGCGGACCCGCAAAAGGGTTTTCATCCGGACTGGAAGAGCTACATTTTTAATTACGGCAGGCACGAGGTCCGCGCCTTTCTGGTAAGCAGCGCCCTGTTCTGGCTTGAGAAATACCATGTTGACGGCATCAGGATCGACGCGGTCGCGTCCATGCTCTACCTCGACTACTCGCGCAAGGAAGGCGAGTGGATCCCCAATCAGTTCGGCGGCAATGAGAACCTCGATGCCATCAACTTCCTCAGGCGGCTGAATGAAGAGGTCTATCGCAGGTATCCTGACGTCCAGACCATTGCCGAGGAATCCACCTCGTGGCCCATGGTGTCGCGGCCCGTGTATGTAGGGCGGGCTCGGGTTCGGCATGAAGTGGAACATGGGCTGGATGCACGACACCCTCGCGTATTTTTCGGTCGATCCGTTGTATCGGAAATACCATCACAACCAGCTGACCTTCAGCATCTGGTATGCCTTTTTCGAGAATTTCATGCTCTCGCTGTCCCACGACGAAGTCGTGCACGGCAAGGGCTCCCTGATGAATAAGATGCCCGGTGACGCCTGGCAGAAGTTCGCGAACATGCGGCTTCTCCTCGGATATATGTATACCCACCCGGGCAAAAAGCTCCTGTTCATGGGCGCCGAGTTCGGCCAGTGGAGCGAGTGGGGCCATGATAAGAGCCTCGACTGGCACCTGCTGCAGTATCCTCCCCATCGGGCGCTTCAGACCTGGATGAAACACCTGAACATCCTGTACCGCCATGAACCCGCGCTCTATGAGCTCGACTTCGTGAATGCAGGCTTTGCCTGGGACGACATCGGCGACTGGGAGCACAGCATCGTGAGCTATTTTCGAAAAGGCAACGCACCCGAAGACGTACTTCTTGTGGTCTGCAATCTAACGCCCGTGCCGCGGCATAACTACCGGCTTGGGGTCCCTGCGGGCGGATACTGGCGCGAGCTATTGAACAGCGATTCCCGCGAGTACGGCGGAAGCGGGCAGGGCAATCTGGGCGGGGTCGAGGCAACGCCGGTGCCCATGCACGGAAGATACCATTCCCTCTCGATCACCGCGCCCCCTCTGGGCATGGTCATTTTCAAAAAAGAGGGAAAGAAATCATGATGCCCGGTGCGCGATATCTCGGTGATGGTGCGTATGAATTCGCCGTCTGGGCTCCCCTCGTGAAGAGCATGGCCGTGAAGATCGTATCTGTCCCGGAACGCCTGGTCCCCATGGAACGGACGGGGTCCGGCTATTGGACGGCCGTGGCGAGTGGTCTGCCTGCGGATGTGCGGTATCTCTATCGCCTCGACAATGACCGCGACCGACCGGACCCTGCATCGCACTTTCAGCCCGACGGTGTTCACGGTCCGTCACAGGTCGTTGACCATGGTGCCTTCCCGTGGACGGACAGTGGATGGAAAGGTCTCCCGCTGCCATCGATGGTCATGTACGAGATCCACACGGGAACGTTCACGCCGGAGGGAACTTTCGAGGCAATCATCCCGCGGTTGGCGGCCCTGAAGGCCCTGGGCATCAATGCGGTAGAGCTCATGCCGGTTGCCCAGTTTCCGGGAACGCGCAACTGGGGATACGACGGGGTCTATCCGTACGCTGTCCAGAACTCCTATGGCGGACCCGGGGGATTGAAGCGTCTGGTCGACGCCTGTCATACGATGGAGATGGCTGTGATCCTCGATGTCGTGTATAATCATCTCGGGCCGGAAGGCAATTATCTCTGGGATTTCGGCCCTTATTTCACCGACAAGTACCGGACGCCCTGGGGTCGGGCAATAAACTTTGACGGCCCCTGCAGCGATGAAGTGAGAACCTATTTCACCGGCAACGCCCTGCACTGGGTGCGGGAGTATCACCTGGATGCCCTGCGGATCGATGCGATCCACGGCATCTTCGACTTCAGCGCAAAACATATCTTGCAGGAACTGGGCGAGGCCGTGCATCATGCCGCCGGGGCGCTCGGCAGGAGTGTGCAGGTGATCCCTGAGAGCGACCTGAACGATGTCAGGGTCATCGATCCCGCGGAGATCGGTGGCTACGGCCTGGATGCGCAGTGGAATGACGATTTTCATCATGCCGTTCACACCCTGATCACGGGAGAGTTGAAGGGATACTACGAGGACTTCGGAAGGATCGAACAGATGGAGAAGGCCCTGCGCGAGGGTTTCGTCTACTCCGGCCAATACTCTTCGTTCAGAAAAAGAAAACACGGCAACGATTCCAGGGACCGGCCTGCGCACCAGTTCGTGGTCTTTTCCCAGAACCACGACCAGGTGGGAAACCGGATGCTCGGCGACCGGATGTCAAAGCTCGCCTCCTTCGAGGCGCTGAAGCTTGCGGCGGGCCTGGTCATCCTGTCCCCTTCTCTCCCGCTCCTGTTCATGGGCGAGGAGTATGGCGAGGACGCGCCGTTCCTCTATTTCGTGAGCCACGGGGACAGGGACCTCATCGATGCCGTGCGAAACGGCCGGCGCGAGGAGTTCAAGGCATTCTCCTGGGAGGGCGAGCCGCCGGACCCGCAGAGCGAAGGGACCTTCCGCGCATCAAAGCTCGACTGGGGCAAGCGTGAACGCGGTCATCATCAACTCCTCCTCGGATTTTATAAGCAGTTGATCCGGCTGCGTAAAGAGATTGCCGCGCTATCAGAACTTGACCGGAGCCGCCTTGAGGTATCCGTCATCCCCGAAGCAAACGTCATCACGATGCGACGATGGGACGGATCCAATGCAAGCCACGCCTATTGTCTGTTCAATTTCGAAAAGAACGATGTGAATATAGCCGTATCGATGCCTGCGGGGCTATGGAACAAGGTTATCGATTCGTCGGACAGCGCCTGGAACGGACCGGGCTCCCTGCTGCCCGAACAGATCCGGAACAACGACCACGTGACGCTGCACGGACAAAGCGTTGCGCTTTATGTGCGGGAGGGCGATTAGCCATGGAACGCTACATCTGCATCCACGGACATTTCTACCAGCCGCCACGCGAGAACCCCTGGCTTGAAGCGATCGAGATCCAGGACTCGGCCCATCCCTACCATGACTGGAACGAGCGGATCACGGCCGAGTGCTACGCGCCCAATTCGGCGGCCCGCATCGTCGATGGAGAGCAACGCATTATCGACATCGTGAGCAATTATGCCCGTATCAGCTTCAACTTCGGCCCCACGCTCCTCTCCTGGATGCAGATTGCAACTCCGGAGATCTATAAGGCCATCATTGATGCCGACATCCTGAGCCGGGAGTGGCGCTCGGGCCACGGCAATGCCATTGCCCAGGTGTACAATCACCTCATCATGCCCCTGGCGAACACGCACGACAAGCGCACCCAGGTCGTCTGGGGGATCCGCGACTTCGAGTTTCGCTTCAAACGGCGTCCCGAAGGAATGTGGCTCGCCGAAACCGCGGTCGACACGGAATCTCTTGAGATCCTCGCCGAGCAGGGGATCCTGTTCACGATCCTGGCACATCGTCAGGCGGCCCGGGTGCGTCCGCTCGGGACAGAAGAGTGGCAGGACGTGAGCGACGCACGCGTTGACCCGACGCGGGCCTATCTCTGCACGCTGCCATCGGGACGGACCATCAATCTGTTCTTCTACGACGGCCCGATCTCTCAGGCTGTCGCCTTCGAAAAGCTTCTGATGCGCGGCGAGGATTTCGCGAACCGTCTTATGGCGGGCTTCGATGACTCGCGGGACTGGCCGCAGCTCCTGCACATCGCCACAGATGGAGAGACGTACGGCCACCATCAGCACTTCGGCGACATGGCCCTGGCCTATGCACTTCATCATATCGACAACAACGGACCGGTGCGGCTTACGAACTACGGCGAGTACCTTGAAAAACATCCCGCCGCATACGAAGCGGAGATCATCGAGAACAGCTCCTGGAGCTGCATCCACGGCATCGAACGGTGGCGGGGCAACTGCGGGTGCAATTCCGGAGGACATGCGGACTGGAACCAGGAGTGGCGCGGTCCGCTGCGCGAGGCACTGGACGGGCTCCGGGACCGGCTCGCCGAGGTCTTCGAAACAACGGGACGACTCTACCTGAAGGACCCCTGGCGGGCGCGCGACGACTACATCAATGTTGTCCTCGACCGATCGGATGAGAACATCAACACGTTCTGCGAGCGCAACGCGGCGAGGCACCTGAATGCCGATGAAAAAGCGATCGTTCTGAGGCTGCTCGAGATCCAGCGGCAGGCCATGCTGATGTACACGAGCTGCGGCTGGTTCTTTGATGAGCTCTCGGGGATCGAGACCGTCCAGATCATGAAGTATGCGGCCGGCGTGATACATTTGTCCAGAGACCTGTTGTACGAAGACATCGAGGCACTGTTCCTCGCAAAACTGGCCCTCGCCAAAAGCAACCTCGAGGAACACCAGAATGGTGCGAATATTTATGAAAAATTCGTCAGGCCTTCCGTGATCGACCTCAAGAAGGTCGGCGCGCACTACGCCGTGAGCTCTCTGTTCGAGGAATATCCCGACGAGGCAACGATCTACTGTTACGGTGTCCGCAAGTTGGACTACCAGATAAATCACGCGGGCAGAACGCAGCTGGCCCTGGGCAGGATCTTCGTCACCTCGGAGATCACGTGGGAACACGACCACCTGACCTTCTGCGTGCTCCACTTCGGCGAACACTCGCTGAACGGAGGAGTACGCACCTTTCTGGGGGACGAAGAATATGATGCCATGAAGGCCGAGGTCTCAGCCGCCTTCGAAACCGGAGATTTTGCCGGGATCGTCCGGCTGATGGACACGCATTTCGGCATGCACAACTATTCCCTGAAAGACCTCTTCGCCGATGAACAGCGCAAGATCCTGGGCACCGTGATCAACGCGACGATCAAGGAATACGAGGCGGCCTACCGGGGCATGTACGAGAACAGCCGCCACATGATGGCCTTTCTGCAGGAAACGGGCATCCCGCTGCCGCGCGCCTTCCTGACCTCTGCCGAGCTCACGCTGAACCACGATCTGAAACTCGCATTCTCCGGGGAAACGATCGACATCGAACAGGTGCGTGCCGCCGCGGAGGACATTCGCAAGTGGTATTTGCGGATCGATTCCATTGAGGTGGAATTCAAAGCGCGCCGCCGGGTGGAGCGGATGATGAACCGGGTTCTCAAGGACCCATTTGATCTTGCCGCCCTGAAAGAGACGCGGGAGGTGATCGAGCTTCTGCAGCTCCTGCCCATGGAGGTAAATTACTGGCAGATGCAGAACACCTACTATATGGCAGCGCGGGTCGCTTATGTGGGGTTCCTCATGCGGTCAATAGCCGGCGACCGGGATGCCGCGGCGTGGATCGACGAGTTCAAAGAACTGGGCCGCGTGCTCCGGTTCAACATCGATGCGATCCTGCCCGATGAAAAGTGAGGTTGATGTTATGAAGCGATATTTAGTGTTATTTATTTTCGCGATATCCCTCGTGCTCGCGCCGGGCTTTATGTCCCCGGCCCTCTCTCAGGCCGATGCGGGCCATGCAGCAGCTTTTGCTTCCGACAGGGTGCAGGCAGGAGCGGCCAATGCTGTTTTGGTGCAAAACAACAGAACTGAGGCGACAGGGAATAAGTCTTTGCCTGCGGAGGCAAGAACGCCGGGCGCACCCGTCGTCGTGGGGAAGGACACCATCTTCTTCGTGCAGGAGCGGGTCCTTTCGTTCTCTCCCGAGGACCGCGCACGCGCAGTATCCGAGCGCATCCGGAACATCGCGAAAAACGCCCTCATCTCCCTCGAATCGATCACTGCGGTAAATGGTGAAACAACATCGGACATCGTTGCAGGCGACCTGATGATCATGTCCGTCACTGACCGCGATGCCAGGATGGCGGGCCGGTCCCGGCAGGAGCTTGCCGAAGACTATGCGCAGAAGATCAGGCGCGCTCTGGCCAAGCAGAGAGAGACCTACAGCCTGAGAAGCATACTCGTGGGTGCGGGACTTTTTCTGCTGGCTACCGCGGTGCTCGTGACCGGTATCTGGCTGCTTCGCAAGGTATTCATAAAACTCTGCATCAAGGTGGCTTCATGGGAAGGGACGCGTATTAAGCCGCTCAAGATCCAGAATCTGGAGATCCTGTCGGCAGGACGAAGCATTTTTATCCTCATCAAGCTGCTGAAGGGCCTCCGCCTTGCGATAATTCTGCTCCTCTTTTATTTTTACATTCCCCTGGTTCTCGATTTCTTTCCCTGGACGCATGGAGTGGCCTCAGTTCTGTACGGCTACATGATCTCGCCGATGATGACGGTCGTGCATTCGTTACTGGCCTTTATTCCAAACCTGTTGTTCATTGCCATCATCGTCGCGGTCCTCCGTTATGTCATCAGGGGCGTCCGGGTTCTCTTTTCGGCAATAGCGAACGGCACGATATCGTTACCCGGCTTCTACCGGGACTGGGCCATGCCGACCTACAAGATCGTCCGTTTCCTTATCATCGCCTTCGGCGCCGTGGTCATCTTTCCTTATCTGCCGGGAAGCAAGTCACCCGCTTTCCAGGGGATCTCGATCTTTCTGGGGATCCTGTTTTCGCTGGGGTCGACGTCGGCCGTGGCGAACATGGTCGCGGGTACCATCCTGACCTACATGAGGCCCTTCAAAATGGGTGACCGGGTGAAGATCGCCGATGCCGAGGGCGATGTGATCGAGAAGACTCTCCTGGTGACACGCCTCACGACGATCAAAAATGTGGATATCACCATCCCGAACGCCATGGTCCTGAGCAGCCACATCATTAATTACAGCTCGTCTGCAAAAGAGCTGGGCCTCGTCCTGCACACCACCGTCACGATCGGATACGATGCCCCCTGGAGAAAGGTGCACGAACTGCTGATCGCGGCCGCCGGTTCCGTGGAGGAGATCCAGAAAGAACCGAAGCCCTACGTACTCCAGACCGCGCTCGATGATTTCTATGTCCATTATGAGCTGAATTGTTATACGAACGAGCCCCATATCATGGCGAAGACATATTCCCAGCTCCACCAGAACATCCAGGACCGGTTCAATGAGGCCGGCGTGGAGATCATGTCGCCGCACTATTCGTCCCTGCGCGACGGGAACAAGGCGACGATCCCGGATGAGCATCTGCCGAAGACCTATCGGGCTCCGGTCTTCCGTTTCGGTCCGGGAGGGGACACGCCATTTCCAAAGGACACGGCGAAAGGTCCGGATGAACGATAATAAAGATCATGCCGGATAGTGGATGAGGTCTGCCGCGATTAACCGCATTGATCCGAAGTAGGTGCCATCAGATGAATAATTCATGGTAGGGAGAAACAGCGTGCAACCGAGAATACCCTGCGCAACGTACCGCCTGCAGTTCAATAATCAGTTCCGGTTCGCCGATGCGACGCGGATCATCGCGTATCTGCATGATCTCGGCATCACGGATATATATTCGTCCCCCTATTTCAAGGCAAAGAAGGGAAGTCTCCACGGCTACGATATCGTGGACCCCAATGCCCTGAACCCCGAGATCGGCACCGAGGAGGATTACACCGCCATGGCCGCCGAGCTCCGGCGGCATGACATGGGGCAGGTACTTGATATCGTGCCGAACCACATGTGCGTTGACAGTTCGGATAACCTTTGGTGGATGGATGTGCTCGAGAACGGCCCCAGCTCTCCCTACGCAAAATTCTTCGACATCGACTGGGCGCCGGTCAAGAAGGAACTCAAAGACAAGGTCCTCATCCCGGTCCTCGGCAACCAGTACGGGAACATCCTCGAAGGACAGGAACTGCTTCTGGTTTTTGAAGAGGGCGCTTTTTTTGTGCATTACTTCGAGCACACATTCCCCCTGCGTCCCCAGACCTATGTCCTGGTCCTGGAGCACGGTCGCGAGGAATTGCAAACCCTGCTGCCGGACGAGAGTCCGGAACTTGCCGAGTTCCTGAGCATCATGACGGCGCTGCGTCATCTTCCGTCCTATACCGAAACCGACCCCGACAAGACCGCGGAGAGGTTTCGTGAAAAGGAGGTGATCAAGCGGCGGCTCTGGACACTGGTTTCCGCGAATGCCGCTATCAAAGCGCATATTGATAAAAATGTGCTCATCTTCAATGGAACGAAGGGGGATGCGAAGAGTTTCGATCTTCTCGACGATCTCATGAACCAGCAGATCTACCGCCTTTCGCACTGGCGGGTGGCGACCGAGGAGATCAACTACCGCCGGTTCTTCGATATCAACGAACTGGGGGCCATCCGCATGGAAAACCCGGACGTCTTCCAGACGACCCACCGGCTCATCTTCCGCATGATCCGGGACGGAAGCGTCACCGGCCTCCGGGTGGACCACCCTGACGGGCTCTACAATCCTGTTGAGTATTTTTACCGGCTCCAGCGAGGATGCTTTGTGCAGCAGGGGCTCGCGTCATTATCGCAAGAGCGGGATAACCAGGCAGCACCCGGGACCGCAGAGCCGGTCCTCGTGCAGCAGTACGACGACGCGGTGCTTCGGGACCCGGCCTTCAAGCCCTTCTATATTGTCGGTGAAAAGATCCTGGCAAAGAGCGAGCGGATGCCCGAGGACTGGCCCATCTTCAGCACCACGGGCTACGTGTTCGTCAATTCCGTGAACGGCATCTTTATCGACGGAGAGCAGGCAAAGACCTTTGATGCCATTTACGAAAAATTCATCCGAGCCAGGGTAAATGTCCAGGACATCATCTATGAAAAAAAGAAGCTGGTCATGCAGGTGGCCATGTCAAGCGAGGTGAATACCCTTGGCCATTATCTGAATGACCTCTCGGAAAAGAACCGGCATACGCGTGACTTCACCCTCTACAGCCTCAGGAGCGCGATTATTGAAGTCATCGCCGCATTCCCCGTGTACCGGACCTATACCAATACCTGGATCGTCAACGACCGGGACCGCCAGGTCGTTGAACTGGCCGTCTCCCGGGCGAAGAGGAATAACCCGGCGATCAGCGACTCGATCTTCGATTTTCTCAAGCAGGTGCTGCTGCTCCGGTTTCCGAAAGAGTTCAGCGATGAGAGCAAGATCGAGTGGCTCGATTTCGTCATGCGGTTCCAGCAGATCACCGGTCCGGTCATGGCAAAGGGCGTCGAGGACACTGCCTTCTATGTCTACAACCGTCTCGTTTCGCTTAACGAAGTGGGCGGCATGCCCGAACGGTTCGGAACGCCCCTCGAGACGTTCCATGGACAGAACATTGAGCGGATGAAGTCCTGGCCCCACGCCCTCATCGCCACGGAAACACATGACACAAAACGGAGCAAGGACGTACGCTCACGGATCAATGTCCTTTCCGAGATCCCCAAAGAGTGGAGCGAACATGTCAGGACCTGGGCCCGACTGAACAAAAAAAAGAAGGGCCTGATCGACGGAAGTGAAGCGCCCTCCCGGAATGAGGAATATCTCCTGTACCAGACACTTATCGGCGCCTGGCCTGTGGAAGTGCTGGAGGGGAACGCCTTTGACGTGTTTGCCCGGCGGATCAAAGATTATATGATCAAGGCCGCTCGCGAAGCAAAGGTGAACACCAGCTGGATCAATCCGAACGCGGAATATGAACAGGCCGTGCATAGCTTCATCGACCGTGTCCTGCAGCAGTCGCCGCAGAACCAGTTTTTAAGCGATTTTCTGCCGTTCCAGCGCATGATCTCGCACTACGGCATGTTCAACTCGCTTTCCCAGACACTGCTCAAGATCTGCGCCCCCGGTGTTCCCGACTTTTATCAAGGCACCGAACTGTGGGACTTCAGTCTTGTGGACCCTGATAACCGCCGGCCCGTTGACTACGAAAAGCGGGTCAGCATGCTCGCGGAACTGAAGCAGAAGGAAGAGCAGATGACCGGAGTGCAGCTTGCCTGGGACCTTTCACTCAATAAAGAGGATGGCAGGATCATGCTTTACCTTGTTCACAAGGCGCTCAACTATCGCCGGGAACACCGGTCGCTGTTCGAACAGGGCGAGTACCTGCCCCTCACTGCTGAAGGCGCACGGGCCGGCCATGTCTGCGCCTTTGTGCGGAAGCTGGGCGGCAAATGCATGGTTGTTGCCGTGCCCCGGCTCCTGACACGCCTCATTTCAGGGGGCGGATCGGTTCCCTTCGGAAAAGCGGTCTGGGAGGATACGCGGCTCCTCCTGCCGGAGATAGGGCCAGGGGTGCAGTTCCGCAATATCTTCACCAATGAGATCATTGTCACCGTTTCACAGAACGGGACGGCGGTGCTTGCACTTGCCGATGTGTACGCCGCATTTTCCGCGGCAATGCTTGAACAGGTGGAGTAACCGCGATAGGCCGGCCGCTGTTTCCGTCGGGCGGTAAGACGCAGGCACAGCAATACGTTCCGTACCATGAGGAGGGTTCTATGTCGCACCCCAAGATACTCGCATTCGTTCTTGCCGGAGGAAAAGGCGAAAGGCTTGCCCCGCTCACGGATTACCGGTCAAAGCCGTCCGTCCCCTTCGGCGGGCGGTACCGGATCGTGGATTTTGTCCTGAGCAACTTCGTGAACTCGCGCATCTATTCCATTTACCTCCTGGTGCAGTACAAGTCCCAGTCGCTGATAGAACATGTGCGCCAAAACTGGGTCCTGTCCCCTATCGTCAGGGAACATTTCGTCACCGTCGTCCCGCCGCAAATGCGCATGGGGCCGGAGTGGTTCCAGGGCACCGCCGACTCCGTGTACCAGAACATCAACCTGATCTATGACCAGCAGCCGGAACTTGTTGCGGTGTTCGGGGCGGACCATATCTACCGGATGGACATCCGCCAGATGATCGATTTTCACCTCGCGCGAAACGCTGCGGTAACGGTCGCTGCCCGGCCGGTGCCAATAGACCAGGCATCTTCCTTCGGCATCATCAGGACGGACCGGTCCAGAAGGATCACCGGGTTCCGGGAAAAGCCGGCCAGCCCCGCACCCATGGCCGATGACCCGAAGCGGGCCTATGCCTCCATGGGAAACTACATATTCAACAAGGACATCCTGCTTGATGCCCTCGTCAAAGGCCAGGAGAAGGACCAGCATGATTTCGGCACCCACCTGCTCCCCGACCTTGTCGATACCGGGAAGGCGTTCGCCTATGACTTTGCGGCCAACAGCGTCCCCGGCGTCATGCCCTCCGAGGAGCAGGGGTATTGGCGGGATGTGGGAACGATCCCCGCTTATTACGATGCTCATATGGACATGCTGGGAGAACAACCGAAGTTTGAACTGCATAACAAGCAATGGCCCATCCACCCCTCGGAATATCAGGGTCCTTCGGCGAAGATATTGAAGGGCGATATTCAGAACAGCTTCATCTCCGAGGGGGTATTGATCAAGGACGCGCGGATCGTCAATTCAGTGATACGGCGTGATGTCGTCGTTGAAGAGGATGTCGTTATTGAGGACTGTATCATCATGGACCACACGGTGATCAAGAAAGGCTGTCGGCTCAAGCGGGTGATCGTTGACAAGTTCAATGAACTCGCCGAAGGCGAGCAGATCGGGTTCGGGCCCGATACCGATCGGCTCCGTTGCGCCTGCCACCGCGATCCATCCGGGATATCGATCATACCCAAGGGCGAACGGCTGATGAAGCGGCCTCCGTGGTAGCAACGGTGTCGTAGTCTTTCGGGGGAAAAACATGCTCTTATGGCTTGAATTCCTCACCTGTTCCGCGCTCATCGTCTTGAGCGGATACAAGCTGTCGCGATATGGAGACATCATCGCGGAGAAGAGCGGGATGGGCCGGACCTGGATCGGCGTCGTGCTCATGGCCTCGGTAACGTCCCTTCCGGAGCTGGTCACGGGCATCAGCTCCGTGACCTTTGCCGGGGCCCCCGATATCGCTGTGGGCGATGTCCTGGGAAGCTGCGTGTTCAACATGCTGATCCTCGCTGTCCTGGATGGGCTCTATCGTCCCATGCCGCTCGGCACCAAGGCCCACTTCGGCCATGTCCTCTCCGCCGGCTTCGGGATCCTGATGCTGAGCATAGTGGCGGGCAGCCTGTTCCTCGGGGGCCGACTGGCGGGTTTCGGGTGGATCGGCCCGTATACGCTGCTCATCGGCCTGGTTTATGTTATCGCCATGAGGCTGGTGTACAATTATGAGCGGCGACAGATCGCGGCTTATATCAAGGAAAAGACCGAGGAGCTTCGGTATGGGGAAGTCCCGCTGAAAACAGCGGTCCTGAAATATTCTCTCAACGCCCTGGTCGTCATTGGTGCGGCTGTTTTTCTGCCCGCGATCGGCCAGGCGATAGCAGTGCAGACCGGACTGGGCCAGTCCTTTGTGGGGAACATTTTTATCGCCATAACCACCTCCCTGCCGGAGGTCGTCGTGTGCATTGCCGCATTGAAGATCGATGCCGTTGACCTGGCGATCGGCAACCTGTTTGGGAGCAACATCTTTAATTTGTTTATTCTGGCCCTCGACGATCTCTTTTTCGTTCCGGGTCCCCTGCTCTCGTTCGCGAACAACGGGCAGGTCATCTCCGCCCTGTCGGCGATCTCCATGACGACCATTGCGGTCATCAGCCTGACCTATCGGGCAGAGAAAAAGGCGCTGCCCATGGCCTGGGATTCCATCGCGATCGTCCTGATATACATTGGGAACATCATGCTGCTATACACATACCGGTAATTCGTGTAAAATCACATCAGCGCAGGTCCCGGCGTACGGGGAGAGCCTGCGGCAACGTAAACCGCAAACAGGGATCAAGTCCGATCTCGCTTGATCTCAAGAAAGGCAGACATGAAACGAAGAGTAGTGGAAAGTTCGGTGTTGTTCATCAGCATCCTGAAGTGGTTGTTCCTCGCATCGTGTGCCGGCGTCCTCGTCGGGCTGTCAACCTCGCTCTTTTTGAAAGCGCTCGGGTACAGCATTTCCGCTGCATCGGGTCACCGGTATTATTTCCTTCTGCTTCCGGCGGCCATGTTCCTGAGCGCCCTCATCGTCAAGTACCTTGCACCGGACGCTGAAGGCCATGGAACGGAAAAAGTCATCGAGGCGGTCCACAAGCATTCCGGCAAGATAAAGCTGATGGTGGTCCCGGTCAAACTCGTTGCTACGATCATTACGATCGCGCTGGGCGGATCGGTCGGAAAGGAAGGCCCGGCGGCCCAGATCGGGGCGGGTGTCTCATCGGCCGTTTCCGACCTCCTGCGGTTCGATGATAAGGACCGGAAAAAACTGGTCATCTGCGGCATCAGCGCCGGTTTTGCCACGGTGTTCGGGACGCCGATCGCGGGCGCGATCTTCGGAGTCGAGGTCCTCTTCGTTGGTGGCATGCTTTACGAGGTGCTCCTTCCTTCGTTCGTTGCCGGTATCGTGGCGTTTCAGGTCTCCTCGACCCTGGGGATCACCTATTTCCATGAACCGCTCCGGTTTGTGCCCGTATTCAGCAGCCTTTTCTTCATCAAGGTCTGCGGCGCCGGTATCTTTTTCGGTCTGTGCTCGCTGCTGCTGATAGAGGGGCTGGGCTTTTTCGAGCGCATAAGTCTCCGGATAAACATCTGGCCCCCCCTGAAGGGGCTTCTGGGCGGCTCCCTCCTCGTCGTACTCACGTTCATCTTCTCAACCCGTTATCTCGGGCTCGGCCTGGACACCATCAAGGATGCGCTTGAAGGAGGCGTGATGCCGTGGGGAGCCTTTGTATTGAAAATACTGTTTACGGCACTTACGCTCGGCTTCGGCGGCAGCGGCGGGATCATTACACCGATATTTTTTATCGGGTCAACGGCCGGCAGCGTCTTCGCCAGTGTTCTGGGATTCAATCTGTCGATATTCGCGGCGATCGGCATGGTCGCCCTGGTTGCCGGAGCGGCGAACACACCCATTTCGGCGAGCATCATGGCCATTGAGCTGTTCGGCCCCGCGGTCGGACCTTATGCAGCCGTGGCCTGCGTCATCAGCTTTCTCATGACAGGCCACCGGAGCGTCTATCCGAGCCAGGTTCTGTCGCTCACGAAATCGTCGTCCCTGCACGTGTCGCACGGCACGGAGATGAGGAGCATAGGGAATGTGGATTACCTGCCGCGGCCGAAAAGCATGAGTGAGGCCATGCTGAAGGCCTTCCATAAGATCTCGAAGAAGAAAAAGAGCGATGAATAAAAACACCTCGGATTCGCGGCGGCTCATAATCGTTACCGACCTGGACGGGACATTACTGGACTCGAAAAGCTACTCCTTTGAGGATGCCCGGCCGGCCCTTGAGCAGATCAGAAAAAGCGATATCCCGCTGGTCCTGTGCTCCAGCAAGACACGCGCGGAGCTCGAGGTCTGGAGGGATCGGCTGGAAAACCGCCATCCTTTCGTTGCTGAGAACGGCGGCGGGATCTTCATACCCGAGGGTTATTTCCCGTTCCCTGTGGAAGGCGAGACACGCGGGGGATACCGGGTCGTCTCCCTCGGGATGTCCTACGCCGGGATCCGCGAACGGTTCGCCCGTCTCCGCGATGAGCTGCAGATACCGGTAACCGGGTTCGGAGACATGACACCGGCCGAGGTCGCGGCACTGACCGGCCTGTCGCTGGATGAAGCAATGCAGGCAAAACAGCGGGAGTACGAAGAACCCTTTGTCTTTACCGGGGCAACGGATGAACGCATGCTGCAGGCGATCGAAGCCTCGGGCATGAGATGGACCCAGGGCCGCTTGTTTCACCTTATGGGGAATCATCACAAGGGTAAAGCCGTTATTTTTCTGCGCACGCTTTTTGAACGACTGAGCGGGCCGGTAATGATCGCGGGACTCGGCGACAGCCTGAACGACCTCCCCTTTCTTCTGGCTGTTGATCACCCGGTCCTGGTCCGCAGGGCGGATGGGAGTCACGACCCGAGGATCAAGATTCCCGGGCTTTACCGCACCAAAAAAACAGGCCCCGCGGGATGGAATGAGGCCGTGCAAAAATTACTGGCGACGGGATAAGCCGCGTTGTGAGGAAAAGATCAAGTACCACCCAGAGGGAAAAGATACTTTCTCGCAGAGGCGCGGAGGTCGCAGAGAAAGGAAATAAGCGGTCCGGTTTAAAAAGGTTTTAATCTTACTCTGCGCGCTCTGCGTGCTCTGCGAGAGACGCCTTTGGATGCTCGCTTGTCCGGGCTGGGAAGCACAGTATGAACAACCGCCAACTTATCGACATCTTCAACGCGGCACTTGCCGCCGTTGATCCATACCAGGTGGTGACCAGCGGCATGACGTTCGAGAAAAACTGTTTGCATGCTGCAGGGGCTGCGTACGAACTCGAGGCCTTTGACCGTGTCCTGGTGGTCGGGGCCGGGAAGGCCACCGCGCGAATGGCATTGGCAATTGAAGATGCACTCGGAGACCGGATCACCGACGGGCTCATTGTGGTGAAGGATGGTCATACTGCTCCGCTCAGGATCGTCAAACAGGTGGAGGCATCCCATCCCGTTCCCAACGAAGCAGGAGTGGAGGGCACAAAAAGGATATTGGAACTGGTGCGGACTGCCAATGAGAAGACCCTCATCATCTGTCTCTTGTCCGGCGGCGCTTCCGCACTGTTCGTCGCGCCCGTGAACGGCTTGACGCTGAATGATAAACAGGAAGTGACCTCACTGCTCCTGAAGGCAGGCGCTTCCATCGGAGAACTGAATTCCGTGCGGAAGCATCTTTCCGCGGTCAAGGGAGGACGGTTCGCAAAAGCGGCGTGCCCGGCGCAGGTTGTGACGATGATCCTGTCCGACGTTATCGGTGACCGGCTCGACGTGATCGCTTCCGGTCCGACCGCCCGGGACAGCACGACCTTTGCCGATGCAATGGCCGTGATCGAGAAATACGGGCTGACGGAGAAATTACCACTGCGCGTGCGGGCCTTTCTGGAGCGGGGAATGGACGGCCTGGAGCCGGAAACGGTGAAAAGCGGCGACTCGTGTCTTCATAAGACCAGAAATGTGATCGTCGGCGGGATCGCTCAGGCCCTTTCCGCGGCAAAAGAAAAGGCCCGGCAACTCGGCTTTGTGACGGAGGTCATTACCGCGGAGCTCCAGGGAGAGGCGCGTGATGCCGCCCTTTTTCTGGCAACCGTCGCACTGCGGGCGCACGATGCCCTGAAATCAGGGGAGCTGCGTTGCATTCTCTCCGGAGGCGAGACCACGGTGACCGTAATGGGACAGGGAAAAGGCGGCAGGAACCAGGAGCTTGCCCTTGCCTTTGCCCTGGAGATCGAGGGGCTGAATGGGGTGTCCCTGCTGTCCGCGGGCACCGACGGCACTGACGGCCCGACCGATGCCGCGGGCGCGATCGTAGACGGGAACACGGTCCCGCGGGCCCGGGCATTCGGCATTGACCCTGCCCTCTATCTCGACTATAATGACTCGTACGCGTTCTTCCAGCGATTCGATTCGTTGTCAGGGAACAAGAGCCATGTCATGACCGGGCCCACGGGAACGAACGTCATGGACCTCCAGATCATGCTGCTCGAAAAAAGCGGCGAACCTGAGAAGGAACGGCCAAACAAGGGAGCACGATCCGGACGATGAAAACCGTTACCATCAGAAAAGAGGTTCAGGAACAGCTCGCGACCATTCATCAGGCCGATATCGTCGTGGGCATTCCGAGCTTCAACAACGCACGGACGATCGGCCATGTTGTCCGTGCGGTCCAGGCCGGGCTGGCAAAATATTTTCCCGACAAAAAAAGCGTGCTGGTCAATTCAGACGGCGGTTCAAAGGACAACACCCTCGAGATCGTTCAAAAAACGTCCATAGAGGATTATGCATCCATCCATCTGCACCACCGCGTGGAGCCGGTCTTCAAGATCGCCACTCCCTATTCCGGACTTCCGGGCAAGGGGAGCGCTTTCCGGACCATCTTCGAGGTCGCAGAGGCATTGGACGCGAAGGCCTGCGTTGTCGTTGATTCGGATCTCAGGAGCATCACGCCTGAGTGGATCGAACTTCTCGTGAAGCCGGTTCTGGAAGATGGATTCGACTATGTTGCCCCTCTGTATCACCGGCACAAGTACGACGGGACGATCACGAACAGCATCGTTTACCCGCTTACCAGGGCGCTCTACGGCAAGCGGGTACGCCAGCCCATTGGCGGCGATTTCGGTTTCTCGGGCAATATTGCAAAATTTTACCTTACCAAGGACGTCTGGCAAACCGACGTTGCCCGGTTCGGCATCGACATCTGGATGACCACGACGGCGATCGCGAACCGGTTCAAGGTCACCCAGTCCTTTCTCGGCGCCAAGATCCACGATGCCAAGGACCCCGGTTCCGATCTCTCCGCCATGCTCTACCAGGTGGTTGGCGCAACGTTCGAGCTCATGGAGACCTACCATGACGTTTGGAAACCCATCCGCGGATCTGAACCGGTAAGGGCCTTCGGTTTTGAATACTCGGTCGGGCTCGAGCAGGTCAACGTGAATACCGGCAGGATGCTGAACCTGTTCCGCGAGGGCCTCAAAAACCTTCGTGAAATATGGCTCGATGTCCTCGGGACGGGCGATTTTCTCGAAGTGGAAAGGCTCGGTACGCTGGAGGACGGGGTGTTTCGTTTCCCCCTCTCGCTCTGGACGCGGGTCATTTACGATTATGCCATAGCCTTTCACCACAAGAAACTGCCGACCGAACACCTGATCAAGTCCCTGACGCCTCTTTACCTGGGGAAGACCGCGTCGTTCATCCTTGAGGCGGAACAGATGGGCCAGCAGGAAGCAGAGGCCGAGATCGAAAAGCTCTGCCAGGAATTTGAGAACAGCAAGGAATACCTGATAGCAAGCTGGAAATAATCTTCGGGAGGTGCCCTATGTCGGATTTTCTGGAACTGATACTCGAACCACTGCAGGACGTGTTTCACACGATCAAGCATTTCCTGCCGAACCTGCTGGCCATGCTGGTCATTCTGATCATCGGGCTCCTCGTCGCCCGTGTGCTGCGGGCGGTCCTCGTAAGGTTCCTGACGGTGATCAAGTTCGACAGCTGGTCCGACCGGATGGGCATGACGTCGCTCATGCGCAAAGGCGATCTGTGGGCCAAGCCTTCTCTCGCCATCGGCTCGATCCTGTACTGGATCATGATCATCGTTGCGGTGATGATGGGTCTGAGCGCGCTCAAGATCCAGGCCGTCGACCACCTCGTGGAACAATTTTTCCTGTATCTGCCCCGCGCCTTTTCCGCGGTCCTGATCCTTCTCGTCGGTTACGTTCTCGCCGGGTTCATCAGCAGGGCGGTGCTGATCGCCGCGGTGAACAGCGGTTATCACTACGCCAAGCTGCTTGCCGAGGCGATACGGCTCCTGCTGACGGTCCTGATCCTGGCAATGGTGCTGGAACAGCTCCAGGTCGCGCCGGGTATCGTTCTCGCCGCGTTCTCGATCATCTTCGGCGGGATCGTGCTGGCACTCTCCATCTCCTTTGGTGTGGGAGGCATCGAATCGGCGAAACGGATGATCGAGCGGGAAGCCCAGGAAAAGAGCCCGAACGAAGGAAAGGATGATATCCAGCATATCTGACCGGAGGAAGGCCCATGACCGATTTTTACCAGACCGGGATCATCACGACGCTGCACAAGCTCGGCAACCCGTCGCTCGAGCGCCTGGAGACGGAGCTCCGCGATTTTTCAAAGAACCGGCCGATCGCCCTGGTATTGCCGTCACTCTATTCCGAGTTCGAGGGTCCGGCCATGCCCGGGATCGTCAAAGAACTCGCCAAGGTGAACTACCTCAAAGAAATCGTATTGGTCCTCGACAAGGCCTCGGAAAAAGATTTTCGCCGGGTGCGGGAGTTTATGTCGCCGATCTCTACGGATATCAAGATCATCCATAACGACGGCAAACGGGTCATTGAAATCTATGAAACCCTTTCGCGGAACGGCCTTGATGTGGGACAGCGCGGCAAGGGACGTTCCGCATGGCTGTCATACGGATACGTGCTTGCCCGCGGGCAGTCGGATGTCATTGCCCTTCATGACTGCGATATCGTCAACTACAACAGGGAAATGCTGGCCAGGCTCTGCTACCCGGTGGCAAATCCTAACCTGGACTATGTGTTCTGCAAGGGTTTCTACAGCAGGGTGACGAACAAGATGCACGGCCGGGTAACGCGGCTTCTGATGACACCCCTCGTCCGGTCAATCCAGCAGCTGATCGGACGGCACGAGTTTCTGATGTTCCTCGACAGCTTCCGGTATCCCCTCTCCGGGGAGTTCTCAATGACAACGGATTTAGCGCGGGTGAACAGGATCCCCTGGGACTGGGGGCTGGAGGTCGGATCGCTTGCGGAGGTCTACCGGAACTATTCGCCGCGAAGGGTCTGCCAGGTGGACATTGCCGAGACCTACGAACATAAACATCAGGAGCTGTCGGCGGATGACGCGGAAAAGGGCCTGATGAAGATGACCATTGATATCTGCAAGTCGATCTTCAGGACCCTGGCCTCGGAAGGGGTCGTGTTCTCGGACGGCTTTTTCAAGTCTCTCTCCGTGGCCTACTTGAGGAGCGCCGAGGATACCATCATGAAGTATGAGGCCGATGCGGCGATCAATGGCCTGGAATTCGACCGGCACGAGGAAGCGAAGGCGGTAGAGGCCTTTACCCGGGCGATTACGCAGGCCTCAAAGGTGTTCATGGAGAACCCCATGGGTACGCCGCTTATCCCGAACTGGAACCGGGTGACCTCTGCCATTCCGGGCATTCTCGACATGCTGAAGCAGGCCGTGGACATGGATAATACATAGCGGGGTCTTTTGGCCGCAACCAATGCAAAATGTAAATTCCAGATTGCAAAATTAACGGATGAACCTAACAGAGCATTTGACACTGATCAAACCGGACATCTGTCGGATAACGTGTAGTAGCCGGCATTCCCGTTTACAGTTGAAGTAAACGCTTTTTAGTGACCATCAACTCTCCAAATCAAGTCCTCTCTCCTGCTCCATATCTCAACTTGACAACGAATATGAACGATTATAGACTACCTCCTGTACTCAATGGCAGTCGCGTTTTTTGAGAACTGTAGACTTCATGTTGAATTTGATAAACACGGGGCTATTTTGTCTGTTTCCAAAAACGCAATAAACTGATTCAGCATGTCATCCGGAATTGGTTCCATCGATAGCCCTCCTTGAAAAGCTATTCCATAACTGCATATTAATTTATTTTGGCGGATATTCCGCTTATCGCATGATAATCTTTTGGTCAAATTCCAATGATTTCATCCGGGTGCGTCATGGTTTTTCTTAAATTCTTGACCACACCTGCAAATCCATGCTACTGTATTTTGAATTGATAATATCTTGCTGGAGCACGCTTTGAACGATCCCGATGATATACTGAAAGCATGCAACGGAAGCTTTTTTCTACCTAAGACATAATTCGGGGAGACAGATCATGACAGACGATCTTCGGAAGGAAATCTCGGAGAAGTATTGCCCGCGTTTCGGACAACTCGCGGTCGAATTCGGCTTCATAAATGAAACACAGCTTACCGAGGCGCTGGCGTGCCAAGTCCATGATAAATCGAATGGTAAAGCACATCGGTTGCTGGGAGAAATACTCTTCGAAAGTAAGTTAATGTCAGCATCGCAAATAGACCATGTAATGACAAAATTGTTCCAGCGACTGAGGCAGGAGCAACATGATAAGGGGATCATCCCTTAAAAAATCCTGGCAAAGCGGTCAGGAGGGAGCCGTAGAAGCGCGTCGCCCCTTACCTCGCTATGCACGCTATTTTAGCGCTTAATTAGACTGGGTCTATTGGTTCTGATCTGCTTCGACTATGCTACCCAATTGCTCCAATCAAGTTCTATAGAGAGCATACGACATAGTTTCATGAAGGGAAAATCAAATGTTTATCCAGGAAGACTATTTCAAGAACATTTTTAACACAGTTCGCGAAGCTATTCTTGTCCTCGGCGAAGACATGAGAGTGCTGTCGGCCAATCGTAGTTTCTTCACTATGTTCAAAGTAGATTCCGCAACGACTATCGGCTCTCTTTTATACGATCTTGGAAACGGACAATGGAACATCCCGCATCTTCGCGTGTTGCTCGAAGATGTTCTTCCGAAGAACGACACTGTTGATGACTACGAGATTGAACATACATTTGAGAGCATCGGCCAGAGAACCATGCTCCTGAACGCCCGCAAGATCAGAGAAAAGAAAAACGACCCGTCGATTATCCTTCTCGCCATCGAGGACATAACCGAGCGCAAACAATTGCAAGACTTGTTAACAGAGTCTGAAAAACGCTACCGGCGTGTTTTTGAGACCGCAAGCGACGGGATAGTGCTGCTCGAAAAAAGCGAAGGACATATAGTCCATTCGAATCCGGCCGCCGAGAAAATGCTGGGCTATTCCGAAGATGAGTACGTCGGGAAGAAACTGCAGGATATCGGTGTCTCGCTCGATACGGGCGATTTCCCCGCGACAATGCGATCTTTGAGCAGGAACGGCATTCTTAATTACGAGGATATTCCGGTCAAAACCAAGTCAGGACAGGATTTCTACGCGGACATATATCTGGTAGACAGGGCAAAGCTGGCACAATGTAATATTCGCGATGTCACAGAACGGAAGCGGGTGGTGGAGCTGCTGAATAAAGAAGAGACTAAATACAGAGAACTTGCAGAAAGCATCTCCGACATTTTTTTTGCGATGGATCGAGATCTCAGATACACCTATTGGAACAAGTCCAGTGAAATTCTCACAGGCATTTTGGCTACAGACGCTATTGGAAAGCTTTTCTCTGACATTTTCCCGGACAATGAGATGACAAGAGAGCTTCAAAACGTATACCTGAACGTGATAAGGACTAATACGGCGCGGCATTTCACCAGCATGTACCCTGCAGGGCGAAATGTCATCCACGAAATCAGCGTCTATCCGTCCAAGAGCGGCGTCTCCGTTTTTATTAAAGATATTACCGAGCATAGGCATATGGATGAGGCGCTGCGTGAAAGCGAAGAGAAGTTCCGGTCCATATTCGAACAGGCGACCGACGGGATCATGATCGCCGATGCGGAGACCAAGAAGCTTATTGATGTAAATAAGGCTATGTGCATCATGCTCGGATATTCACACGATGAGATCGTTGGCCTGAGCGTTGATGACATTCACCCGAAAAAGGACTTACCCTCCATCCGGGGGAGCTTCGATAAACAGCGGCGCGGCGAGAGCTTGCTTGCGCCCACAGTCCCGATGTTGAGAAAGGATGGGTCGGTCTTTTTCGCGGACATCCATGCCGCGCGTGTGACTTTGAGCGGAAGGCAGTGCCTCGCCGGGATCGTCCGCGACATCAGCGACCGGCAGAAACTCGAAGAACAGCTCCGCCATGCACAGAAGCTGGAGGGCATCGGCTCCCTTGCCAGCGGCATAGCTCACGATTTCAACAATATCCTGTCCGCCATCATCGGCTACGGACATATAACCCTTATGAAGATGCCGAAGGACGACCCGCTGCGGCTGAATATAGAAAACATGCTGGCGTCAGCCGACCGCGCAGCAGCGCTTACCCAGAGTCTTCTTGCCTTCGGCCGTAAGCAGATAACCAACCGGAAGCCTGTTGAACTGAACAGCCTGATCATGAGAGTGGAAAAGTTCCTGGTCCGCATCATTGGAGAGGATATTTCGGTCCGCTTGAACCTTGCGAAGGGCGCTTTGAACATTTTTGCCGATGCCGGCCAGCTGGAGCAGGTGTTCATGAACCTTGCAACCAATGCGCGGGATGCAATGCCGAACGGAGGTTCCTTCACGATCGAGACAAAGATCAGAGAGTTGGATAGCGGATATATAACTGCCCATGGCTATGGGAATGAGGGCGCCTATGCCATGATCTGTGCTACCGACACCGGTGTCGGAATGACCGAGGAAACCAAACAAAAGATCTTCGAACCGTTCTTCACGACCAAGGAGGTCGGCAAAGGAACAGGGCTCGGGCTTGCCATGGTGTACGGCATTCTCAAACAGCATGAGGGCTTCATTAATGTGTACAGTGAACCGGGCAAGGGCACGACCTTCAGGATCTATCTTCCGCTGATCGAGGCCGAGGCAGCGGACGAGAAGATCGCGGCTCATGAATCTCCGAAAGGAGGCACGGAGACGGTCCTTGTAGCCGAGGACGACGCGAGTCTGAGAAAACTCGACGTGCTCGTTCTTGAACAAATGGGCTATACGGTGATCACGGCGAAAGACGGTCAAGAGGCAGTAACAAAATTCATGGAAAACAAGGACAGGATCCAGCTGCTGTTGTTCGACATGATGATGCCGAAGAAGAACGGCAAAGAAGCTTATGAAGAGATCCGCAAAGTGGTGCCTGATGTCCGGGTGCTCTTTGCCAGCGGATATTCACCGGACATGCTGAGTGAGAAGTCGCTGATCTCAGAAGGCGCGGCCTTTGTTTACAAACCGATTTCACCACTGGATCTGTCGAAAAAAGTGAGAGAAGTGCTGGACAGGAATCGGTAGCGCGTTGACAGTACAATCCCAGTAGTAGGTATGTAGTCCGCCCGCAGTTCAGCTGCATAATACAACCGGAATTTGTTAATTATTTCGCTTGATTGAAATTGCACACTCGTAGGTGTAGGTCACCCTGCCTAAAGGTAAAAGAAGTTACGAATTGAGCTTACAACGGCTGTCGACACGGATACAGATTACCGCAGACAACGGCGGATTTGTTTTGATATGTAGTTCACCCGACAGGTGAGGTCACTGTATTCGATGTTCATTTTGCAATTACGTTTCAGACATTCGCGCGAACACATCAAGTTCTGAGGAGAAATAACAGAAGGGCGTCGATGTGCGGATGGTGCGGCAAGACCAGGCCGAGAGAAGTTCTCAACCCTGCCCCTCCTTCTTTCTCTTCTCCAGTTCACTCTTCACCATCGGGAAGGCGTTCAGGTTCGTGTGCGGCAGGAACAAGGCCGACATGTACTCGTCCATGAAGCTGCGTGATACGGACAGCTCGATGTAGGTCATCTTTTTTGCGATCTCTTCCGCTTCATGACGCAGTTGGTCGCACAGGAGGCCGTAGTAGGCGCCCATGATGGACGTGTTGCCCAGGAACTGGAACTTGTCCACGGGCAGGTCCGGCAGCATGCCGATGGTAATGGCGCGCTCGACGTCGATGTATCGGCCGAACCCTCCGGCAATGAAAAGCTTCTCGATGTCGCCGAAGCCCATATCCATGTGCAAAAGCAATGTGGCGAACCCCGCGTAGATCGCGCCCTTGGCGCGGATCAGGTTGTCCAGGTCCACCTCGGTTATCACGATCTCCTTGTTGATCGCGCTCTCCACGCGCCACGCGATCACGAACTCCAGGCCGCTCTCGCCGCGGCGTATCCGCTTGGACCCGATCTCTTCCCGTATCTTTCCCTTCTGGTCGATAACGCCGTTGAGATACATCTCTGCGAGGATGTCGATCATGCCCGAGCCGCAGATGCCGATGGGCTTCGAATCACCGATGACGCGGAAGTTAACCTCATACGTTTTCGGATCGATCTCGACCTCTTCGATGGCCCCTTCCATGGCGCGCATGCCGAACTTGATGCCGCTCCCCTCGAAGGCGGGGCCAGCCGAGCATGCCGCGGTCACGAGCCAGTCCTTGTTCCCGAGCACGATCTCGCCGTTCGTGCCGATGTCAATGAAGAGCGACACCTTGTCCTGCTTGTGGATCTGCGATACGAGCACGCCGGAGGAAATGTCGCCGCCCACATAGCTTGCCACGTTCGGCATCGAGTAAATGATGGCCTGCGGATCTACCTGCAGGCCCACGTTCTTGCCGCGGATGAGCGGGAAAAAGGTCGCCGCCGGGATATAGGGCTCCTCGCGGAGGTACTGCGGATCAATGCCGTAGAACAAATGCATCATGGTGGTGTTGCCCGCCACCACAAGATAGTCTATCATGGCCTGCGGCACCTTGTTCTTTTCGGCAAGCTCGGCGAGAATGGTATTGATGTTGCCCACCACGAGGTCCTGTAGCTCTTTGAGCCCGTTCCGTTCCGTTGCGTACACGATGCGCGTGATCACGTCGTCGCCGCACTTCACCTGGCTGTTGTACGTCGAGGAGGTGCCGATGATGTTCCCATTCGTCATGTCCACAAGGTAAACCACCACGGTGGTCGTGCCGATGTCAACGGCCGCGCCGTAGCATGTCCTGGTGGCGTTCCCGGGGAAGATATCCAGAACTTCCAGCACCGCGCTCACCTTGAAGACCGATACCGTAACGTTCCAATTCCCTTCCCTCAGCACGTGCGAAAGCTTTTTCAGCACGAGGTAGTTCATGTGGAGATGAGATGCGTCGAAACCCGCCTTGTCCAGCGCGCGCCTGACCCGCTCATAGTCCGCTATGTTATCGTCGATCGTGGGCGGGCTGAGCTCGAGGTAAATGCGGCTGATGCGCGACTCAAGGCATCCCCCGGCGGACCGCATGAGCTTGATAAGCTCATCCCTGTTCGCTCCCATGGCGATCTTGTGTTTTGCCTGCATGCGCGATTCCTGAGGGATCTCGACGACCAGATCGCTCTTGACGCGAGAGTGGCAGGCAAGCACATAGCCGCGTTCCGCTTCCTCGGGAGACAGGTAAGAGCGGGACTTGCCGCTCTCGACCGTGCCTTCTTTGATGATGACCTTGCACTTCCCGCAGTTGCCCTTGCCGCCGCAGGACGAGAGCACGTAGACGCCCGAGGCCTTGACGGCCCTGAAGAGGTTCGTATTGTCGTCGACGGTGACCGAGGCGTTATCGGGGAGAAAGGTGACAGTGCGCTTCATGAACTGAATATAACAGGGCGAGAAACAAGGGTCAAGGAGATTCTGGACAGAAAAGCGCGAAGACGTTGATGGATCGCGCTCAGCAATGCCGCTCCGCCTCTCGTCGATGAAGATTCATTGACATTGCGCTTTCCATTGATTAGTATGGGTCAGGACAGGAGGAGGGATGCGTCGAACATTCCAAGCGGGCTGTTTGGTGTGCCTTGTTGTGTTGTTGTCCGCCGGCTGCGCTCATTCGCCGGTCAGGCAGTCGGATGATCACACCTCTACGCTCGGCGAGAAAGCCGCCGATGTCGCCACGAGCATGATCGGCAAACCCTACCGGTACAAAGGCAACACTCCCGCCGGTTTCGATTGCAGCGGCCTGGTTCAATACAGCTATCTGGCCGCCGGCATGGAGGACGTGCCCCATGGCACGAAAGCGCTCAAAGGCCGCACCCGGTCAATAGGCAAAGACATGAAGACAGGCGACCTCTTGTTCTTTAACGAACGCGGGAAGAAATACTCCCATGTCGGCATCTACCTTGAAAACGATACTTTTGTCCACGCCCCCGGCACCGGCGGTCGGGTCAGAAAAGAAAGCCTCGAGGACCCCTACTGGAAAAGCTCCTTCGTCGATGCCCGCCGGTTCATGTAACCCCCTGTCTCGATCCTTATCTTCTCCAGAGAGGTCTTCATTACTACTTCCCCTTCTTCCCGGCGTAGGCCTCCAGTTCCTTGTAGAAATCCTTCCCCAGGTACGTCTCGATGGTCTTCCTGAGGCTCCTGTACATGGGCTCTCCCTTCGGATTTTTCATGCACGGGATGTGGTCAAGGTAGGGCGTGTCCTGGATCGAGAGCACCTGCTTCCCCTCCCCGGTCGAGTAGAAGGCAAGAGGATACTGGACGCAGTCTGCGAACTTGTACTCCTCCCAGACCAGGCCCTTGTCCATGGCATAGGTGTGCACGGCGCAGTATTTGAGCCCTTCCTTGTTCGTGTAGAGCAGGGAGCAGATGTTGTTGTGGATCAGAACGCAGCGGAATTCCTCTCCCCCGAAGGCCCGCTTTATGGCCTGAGCCTCGTCCTCGTGGATCTCGCAGCCCGCAGGACACTGCTTTTTGCAGTCGGCAAGGATCGTACCGTTCTTTTTGAGCACTTCCCGGTTCTCCGGGCTCAGATAGGAAAGGATGTCGTCGAAGTTCGCCTCGATCCGTTCGGTCTCGTACCCGGGAACGATGCAGGCGCGGTAGCAGCACTGCGATTTGCAGTCATAGCCGACCACGTCGCAGGTGTAGGGACGGGTGAAGATCTCGGGGTTCACGAGCACGGACGCGATCTCGACGAAGCCCTTTTTGCCTGAGGACATGGCGGTTCCTCCAAAAAACAGAAGTCAGAGGTCAGCGGTCAGCCTCCAGGAGGAAATGCACCCCAAAGGACCCGATTTTTGACGCTCCGGAGGCTCCCGGCGGGAGCACAGTGGGCAATATTAAAACTATCAGGGAAGGAAGTAAAGTTTTTTTTCTCAGGGGTCAATATTCACTTGCATTCGGTGAAAAAAAGAGTATATTGCGCAACAAAAAAAGAGCGCCCGAACCCCTCGCATGCTCTCTCGGTGAGACAGGAACAACGGGGAAGAAAAAAATACACGCGAGTCACTTTTATCCTTGACAAAGAGTTGTATTTTTGATAAATGACAACTAGATTTTAATTTTTTCGGCGCCGTCTGAAGTTGAGGCGGATTTGTCTCGAACCTTGGCCCTCGCGTGAGAACGGGAGGCAGTGTCTGCGGATACCGGGAGGCATCCCGGAGCTTGTGAAGCAGGCGGAGAAGGAGGTAAACAGGTTGCACGCGTTAGGAACCCACCTGTTGCTGGAATTGCGGGATTGCAACCGCACGACATTGAGCAATCTAGAGTTTGTACAGGAAACACTCAAAAATGCCGCACTTGAGGCAAAAGCGACCATTGTTGAAGTCGCTTTCCACGAGTTCAGCCCCTTTGGCATCAGCGGGATGGTGGTCATCGCCGAATCCCATCTTGCCATCCATACCTGGCCGGAATACGGCTACGCCGCAGTAGATGTCTTCACCTGCGGGGACCTGATCGATCCCAGGGTCGCCGCAAACTACCTTATCGAGCACTTCCAATCACTGAATCCCTCGATCCTCGAGATCAAGAGGGGAGTCCTCGGCACCGAAAAGCTTCCCCATAAGCCTATCGCGCAGGGAGAATTGGTCCAGGCATGATAGAGCCCAAGAGCAACAAGTGGTTCATTGAGTACACGAGCCCCGAGGAGGGGCATTTGCACGGTATCAAGATGATCCACTACGCAAGCCAGACCAAATACCAGAAGATGGAGATCATGGACAGCGGGAGCTATGGCCGGTGCCTGGTGCTGGACGGAAAGATGCAGTCCACCGTTACGGATGAGTTCATCTACCATGAGGCGCTGGTCCATCCGGCCATGCTTACGCACCCGAACCCGAAGCGCGTCTTCATCGTGGGCGGCGGCGAAGGCGCCACGCTCCGAGAAGTGCTGCGCCACAAAAGCGTCGAGTACTGCATGATGGTGGACATCGATCAGGAAGTGGTTGAAAAATCGAAGGAGCTCCTGCCCGAGTGGCATCAGGGCGCCTTTGACGACCCGCGTACCGACCTCAGATACATGGACGCGCGCAAGTACCTTGAGGAAACGACCGACGCCTATGACGTCATCATCATCGATATCTCCGAGCCTGTTGAAGAGGGTCCGGCGTACCTCCTCTTCACCCGCGAATTCTATGAGATCGTGAAGGAGCGGCTGAGCCCGGACGGCACCATCTCGCTCCAGGCCGGCACCACGGCCCTGCACCAGTTGTTGAACTTCACGGCAGTGGACAAGACCCTGAACGCGGTATTCCCGGTGGTGGCGCCCTATGCGGTGTCCATACCATCCTTCGGCCTTCCCTGGGGCTTTACCCTGGCGTCGAAGAACCTCGATCCGAGGAAGTTTCTTCCCAAGGACCTGGACGCCATGATCAAGAAGCGGATCAGGGGTGAGAACAGGTATTACGACGGCATAACGAACCAGGGCATGTTCATGCTGCCCAAACACATCCGCAAGGCCCTTGCAGAAGAGACCAAGATCATAGAGGACAACGCGCCTCTTTTCACCTATCATTGACGGCCATGAATCCTCCTCCTTCACGACCCGAGGATGAACAATTCCGCACCCCCCTGTTTGATGCAATGGTCAACCTTGCGGAGAGCCGCAAGGTCTCCTTCCACACCCCCGGACATAAGAGCGGCAAAGGCATCGCCACCCGGTTCCGCAAGTTCGTGGGTCCGCGCGTCTTTTCGATCGACCTCACCACCCTCGATGAAGTAGACTCCCTGCAGAACCCGACAGGCGTGATCAAGGAGGCCCAGGAGCTTGCGGCCAAATCAGCCGGCGCGGACCGTTCCTATTTCCTGGTGAACGGCACTACGGTGGGGAATCACGCCATGATAGCGTCCACGACCGGCCCGGGCGACAAGGTCTTGATAGCCCGGAACTGCCACCGATCGGTCCTTACCGGCCTGATCATGAGCGGGGCGCAGCCCATATTCTTCCAACCCGATTTTGACCGCGACCTCAGACTTACCCTGAACGTGACCTTCGACACGGTCAGGGAGGCCATCGATGCCAATCCCGGAGCGCGCGCGCTTCTGATCACCAGCCCGAACTACTACGGGCTCTGTGCCGACATCGAAAAGATCACTGCCTTCGCCCACGAAAAAGGTCTTTTGGTCTTCGTGGACGAAGCGCACGGCCCGCATCTCAAGTTCCATCCCAAGCTTCCGACCTGCGCCCTCGAGGCCGGAGCGGATATGTGCGTTCAGTCAACCCACAAGATCGTTGGGGGCATGACCCAGGCATCCATGCTCCATGCAACCGCCGGCAGGGTCAATCTCGATGACGTCACCAATACATTAAAGCTCCTCCAGACCACGAGCCCGTCCTATATCCTGATGGCCTCTCTCGACCTGGCGCGCATGCAGATGGCCACGGAAGGCAAAAAGCTGCTCACCCGGACCATCAAACTCGCCGAGGAGGCCCGCGCCAGGATCAATCTGATCCCCGGCATCACCTGCTTCACCAAGGACCAGGCAAAAAAGGCGGGCATGGCGGACATGGACGTTACCAAGATGACCATTACCGTGTCGGACATGGGCCTCTCGGGCTACCACGTGTCCCATGAGCTGAACACCCGGTTCGATATCCAGGTGGAAATGGCGGACCCCTTCCACGTGCTCGTCATCGTCTCGATCGGCGACCGCCAGGATGACCTGGAGCGTCTTGTTGCAGCGCTCAAGATAATTTCCGCCGAAACCGGGCTCCAGGGCGCGCTCCTGCCGCTCGACAAGGTCCATCCGCCGTTGCTCACGAACCGCTTCATCATGACGCCCCGCGACGCCTTCTACTCGGACAGTGAGCTGGTGGATGTGAATGATTCCGTGGGCAGGGTCTCGACAGAGATCGTGACCGTCTATCCCCCGGGCATTCCGCTCCTCGTTCCGGGAGAAGAGATCTCCCAGGACGCCCTGAACTACCTCCGGAACATGGCCGGTCTCGGCGCCATCATCGACGGATTGAACGAGAATAACTCGCTCGTGCGCGTGGCGAAGGTCTAGACCGGAATCACCATTCGCAGTAAATCCCCTACCTGAAAGGAATACTAACGATGAGACTCGTGACAAGAGGCGACCTGGATGGCCTGGTGTCCGCCGTGCTGATCACCACCATGGAGGACGTCAAGTCCCTGAAGCTCATTCATCCCCAGGACATTACGGACAATAAATTCGAGGTCATGGAGGGAGATATCCTGGCCAACCTCCCCTATCACCCAAACTGCGCCATGTGGTTCGACCACCATGAGTTGACGGACAGCAACAGGAAACCGCCGGCAGTCTTTAAGGGCAAGCACGCGATCCTGCCGAGCGTGGCCAGAGTGGTTTATGAATACTACCAGTCGGAAAAACTGAAACGCTTTGAGCCGCTGATCGCTGAAACAGACCGGTTCGATTCAGCGCAGCTTACCATCGAGGACATTTCCGACCCGCGGGGTGCGATCCTTCTCGGCTTCACCATAGATCCAAGAACGGGATTCGGCGTCGACAGTCACTTTTTTATTATCTTGGTGGAACTGCTGAAGACATTCGATATTGACAAAGTTCTCCAAACGGCGGAAGTGGCCCGGCGGGTTAAAACATACCTGGAGAACGATTTCAGGTTCTTAAAGGTATTGAATGATCATACAAGGATCGACAAGAACGTTATCATTACGGACTTCAGAAAATTAACGGGCATCCCGGTCGGGAACCGGTTTCTCATTTATACGCTCTACCCTGAATGTAATGTCTCCGTACGGGTTCAATGGGGGCCCCGAAAGGAGTTCATCGCAACCACCATCGGACACAGCATCCTCAACCGGACATGCAAAACCGATATCGGCCGTCTCTGCAGCGATTTCGGAGGCGGCGGCCATAGGGGCGCCGGCGCCTGCACCCTGGACCCTGCGTCGGCGGACGACAAGCTGAAAGAAATAATACAAAGGCTGAAAGAATGATCCGTGAAATAACGGGTGTACGATGGTAGAGGGTACCGCACTGACGGGGAGTATTCCGGATCCCGCGCTTAAGGTACGGAAATCAACATCTGAACCAAAGAGTCGGGAATAGTATGTACTTCCCCTGAATTGGCGTTCCCCGGGGAATCAAGACTTGATCGAACGCGTCGTTTAGTAGTTTGCCACCAGTGCAACGGTCGTCATAGAGTCTTTCTTTTTCAGCGTCGCCGGCACCGGTGCGTTTGAATAATTTACGAGATAAGCGGCCTTCAGGGAGAAAATACCGCTTAACGCGGAGACGACCGCTGTTTCCGAATTAACAAAGTATTTATCCGAATTATTGAAGTCGTCAAGATATTCCAGGGACTGGGAGAACTTGTTCTTTTCGGTAAATGCGTAGGTGTATTTCGCGAAGGCCCGTCCGCCGGGATAATCTTTCTTGGTATTATCGGTATACTTGTCGGCTACATACATGACACCCAGTTCACCGATCAGGAAATGCGCGGGCCCGTCAAGGAACTTATATCCTGCGCCGAGCCCGCCATATACGTGCTCATCGACGCCCGCGAACCTGTTTTGCTGCCAGCCCGCATTCACAAAGGAATATAACCGCAGCGTGTTCTGATAATCCAGCTTGAGGTCTGTAAAGTAGCTTTCCGCGGTTTTCACGTTGGACGTTTTCGCATTAACCGCGCCGACCTTCCAGCTCCCCAATAACTGCGCGTTGAATTGATACTTCAACAGATTTTTTGCAGCCAGGGTGGCGATCTGCGTATTGCCATCGGTTTTTACATAAGAAAACTCGCCTTCGTCGCTTAAGGCTTTCTTCTCCTTCATCTCCTCGGCAAAAGAACTCGCTGCAGCCAGCGCCAGTCCGATGCAGAGTGCAAGAAAAAAAAGCGTCTCTTTTCTCATAACTGCTCCTTTCACGCGCCTTTTTACACCGTCTTAAGATCTGAAGTGCAAGCAAAGCAACGGGTCGCCTTGATCGGAACATTGGACAGGCAATACGGACATGCCTTGGTCGATGGAGGCGCTGCCGCCGCTGGTTTCTTCAAACGATTGACCTGTTTGATCAGGATAAATATTGCCGCCGCTACGATGATGAAATCGATCACCGTGTTGATGAACAAGCCGTAGTTTATCGTGGCCGCCCCTGCCGCCTTGGCAGCTGCCAGCGAGGGATACGGGGTTCCCGAAAGGTTGATGAACAAACCGCTGAAGTTCACATTGCCCATGAGCCTCCCCAATGGCGGCATCAGGACATCACCTACCAGGGAAGTGACGATCTTTCCAAAGGCCCCGCCGATGATGATGCCGACCGCGAGGTCCACTACATTTCCCCTCATGATGAATTCCTTGAACTCTTTTAACATAGACTACCTCCTCCCTCTTCATTCCATCGTTCGAAGCCGGAAACGACCTTTGAAGATTTATCCCTCTGTTCATTCTTCAACGATAATTTTTCCCGTCATCCCTTCATGTCCGTCGCCGCAGAAGAGGTCGCAGTGAAAGTCATAGGTTCCCGCCTTTGGAGCCATGATGCGCAGTTGTGTAACCTTCCCCGGCTCGATCGTCGCACGGATTCCTCCAAGGTCCGGAACCGTGAAACCGTGCACCCTGTCCAGCGATGTAAACTCCAGAATTACGGGGACCCCCTTCTTGATCCTGATCTCGTTCGGTGAGTACTCGAACTTTTTCGCCGTGATCTTGATCACCCGCACAGTTTGTGCTGGTTGCTCTGCAGCCGGAGCGCTTGAGATCAACGAACCCGTCATAAACATCATCGTGACGGAAAGGAACAACACGGGCACGCATTGAGACCTTTTCATAAACCTATCCTTTCTGGACCGGATATTCCGTGATCACCAACTCCGACTTATCAGCCTTGGCCTGAACACTTCGGTATCCTAGCCCCTTGTAGGGCGCGGAAGGGTCCCAGGGGATCGGTACGCGCTTGGGAACGGAACCCGGCGCCGGCAGGGGGAACATCAGACCCTTCGCTGCATGATGCGGTATATGCCCTGTCATCTGGTGATGTTCCTGATGGATATGTCCGTACAGAACGGTGACGTTCTTATAGGGCATAAGAAGGTCTATCGCTTTTGCCCCGTCGCGGGTCCACCAGTCCCAATTGGGATATAGGTCGAAGAGAGGACGATGGGTCAAAACAACGATTCGAGAGTCTTTATTCAATTTTTTCAGTTCGTTGTTCAACCATTGCAGTTGAACATCCCCGATGCTCGACAGGGGATCCGAGACGTTGTCCACGACGATGAAATGCACGCCTTTGTGATCGAAGGTATACCGGGTATTTCCGAAATATTCCTTAAACGCCTCGCCGTTATCCAGTCCCGCGTCATGTTCGCCTGCCAGGAACTTGATATCCTTCACCTTTAGTCCGCTGATAATGTCCTTGGCTTCGGCCATGCGTTTCCTTCGCTCCTTTGAGTCGTCCGTCGTATGGGTTATATCGCCGGTGAAAACAACGAAATCCGGCGGCACGTTCATGCTGTTGACCGCTGCGATCGCCTTTTTCAGGGTTCCTGTCGCGTCAGGATTTATGGCCGGCCCGTTAAAACCCCAGTGCGTGTCCGACAACTGGACAAACATGAAATCATCCTGACCTGCCTTCATCTCCGCGGCACCTGCTGCGCGCGATCCCATTACGAGAACCGCACTGCCCATGCCCATCAGTTTTAAGAAATCTCTTCTGTCCATCTTCATGGTTGTCTCCTTATTTTGGTTTTAGTACAACGGAAATTTGTGAAGCAGTAAATTTAAGCGAAATTAAAAAAGATTCAGCGTGGTATACCACTCACTGCGGACAATCGAGTGGCCTGATTAGCCCGTAGCATACAACGTTAAAGCACCTTAAGACGAGACCTTACCGTGTTCAAGACCCCGGATGGTTCTTGTAATGTTGCTATTATAGCACGAACCGACCCGATGATCATTTCAGACTAAAGTCGGTTCTGCTGTTCTTAGCCTTTTCTTTTTTCTCCACCTCGAGGGCCTTGGATTCAACAATGAAGATCCGCTCCGGATCCAGCTGCTTCGGTTGCAACAAATAGTCCCTGACCGACCGGGCTCGCTCCCCGGCGAGTACCCGCAGGTCTTCATCGGTCACCTTCATGTTGGCAAGCATGAGTTTTTCCATCTCGGGCACGGGCAAATCCTTTGCCATGCCGATCATATTACGGGGTTTCGAGAATTTTTCTTCTTTATAAGCCCTCTTCAGGTACACGGGATATTCCTCTGAAGTCACGGTTATTGAATCAAGGGAGGGCGCCTCGTTGTTTTTCGCAAGCATCTCCTTTATCTTCTGGGCCTTGATCTTTCTCAGCATGCGGTCTTGTTTCAGCCCTTCGAGGTCTTTCTCGGGATCCACGTGACCCACGATGTCCATCTTGAGCGCAGGCCGGTCAATAAGGGCCTTGCCTATGATATCGAGCTTCTTTTTCGTCGCATCTGTCAGGGAGGCCGAGCCGTAATCGAAGTCGGCATAGCCGAGCTCTTCGCCGCCGCCGAAGACCGCGCTCAGAAGGGCAAAGGGCGATGTCGCGGCCTTCACGAGCAGGTTCACGATGACCTTGAGTATTACGCCGCCCACGCTGAACTTGGGATCGTTCAGATCGCCGGAGACCGGGATATCAAGCTCGATCTTGCCGTCCCGGTCCTTCAGGAGCGCCACGGCGAGTTTTACCGGCAGCTTCGTCGCCTCGGGGCTTTCAACGGGATCGCCGAAAGTGAACTGGTCAAGGAAGACGTTGTTCTTGGCTTCAAGCTTTTTTTTCTTGATCAGATATTCAAGCTGGAAGGAAAGCTTTCCCTTCTGGATAGCGTAGCCCGCATAACGGCCCGAATAGGGGCTCCCCGTGGTCAGGTCCATGTCCTTGAAACTCGCTTTAAGCTCCAGATAGAGATCGTCCCTGAGCGGGTTGATCTTGCCGGTGATCTCAAGGGGGGCGTAGCGGTCATATTTGCCGCTCAGTTCGATCTCTCCGGCCGTGTCTTCTTCGGATGAGAGCCCGGAGATGCGCCCGCTGATCTCGAGCAGGTTGGAGCTGAACCGCGGTCTGATGCTCTCATCCGTGAAGTTGATCGTACCGCCCTGGAGCGTTATCTTGTCGATGCGGACGGTCCGCTGCTGCACAGGTCCCTGTTGAGCGTCCGCTGCCGCCACCGCTGGCTGCGGACCGGGCCCGGACGGAGCAGCTGCTTCTTCCACCGGGGCCGGGGCTTTGAGGATCTCCTGCAGGTTGATCGTCCTGTCTGCGCTTACGATGATGCGGGAGAAAAAATGAGTAAGGGCGATTTCCGGGATATGTACGAACAGCGGTGCGTACCGGATATCCATACCGCGCAGGTGAAGCGTGTCCCACGTAAGCAGTTCCTCAGCGGTGATCTTGTCAAGAAGCGATAACTTGTTTACCTGGAGTGTCCCCTTGTAGGCGGCTTTCAGCCCTTCGGTTTCGTCCTTGCGCGCGTTAAGCCTGCCGTTCATCGTAATCGCCCCGTTCGCAAGCAGGATCTGCGTCCGCTGGGACAGAAAAGGCTGCGCCGGTTTGAGCGGGATCCCCTTGAGGTTCACGGCCATATCAATGGCGGGTGGATCCAGGGTAAGATCGCCGTCAACCGAGGCGCTCCCTTTACGCTCCACCCTCATCGAGAGGGCGATCGTTCCCTTTGCATCCTTTGCTGTGGAGATGTTCTGCGCCTTGCAGGTGATATCGTCGATGGTAATGCCAAAGGGCTCGGCAAGGCTCCGGTCGGCTATCTTCACCGTATAACCATCTATTACCAGTGATCTGAGCAAGACGGTCCAAGTTGGAGCAGGCGACTTCGCGGTTGTCGGGGGAGTTTTCTCCGGCGAGGCGGTCACGATCGAGGAAACGTTCAGCTGACCGTCTGCAGAACGGGAAAGAGCGACCGACCCCTTCTCGGTAGCGATCGTGTTGATTTCTACTTTTTCCGCACCCAGATCGAACGATATATCTTTCAAGCTCAAAAGCGGTATCTTCAGGAAATCGCCCTGAACGTTTTTGATCTTTGCCGTAAGGTCCCTCACGCGCGTTTCGCCGGTAAGTATCAGTGTAGGAGCACGGTTCGTATACTGGCGGTAGGCAAGCTTCATTTCCACGTCGAGCCTGCCGGAAGGAACGTTTACATTAAGCGTATGAGGCGCATAGCCGAGATAGTAGGGTATGTCAAGATCCTTGAGCGCTATATCGAAGGAAGTCTCGAACGAGTCGGAAAAAACCTTTGTTGTTCCCCGGGCGGTCAGCGGCGAGCCGTTGACCAGGGCACTGAACGAGGGCTGCACAAAGGATTCCACATAGGCGGGCAGGTCGGAGATGAAGGGGATCGCGATATTGATCTGGGTGATCTCGTGTTTCGACTTAACGGGCCGGTCTTCGAATTCGATGTTGCCATCAATGATCTGGATATTGCTCACGGAAAAGGCAAAAGCTTTACCGGGCTGCTTGGGGACGCCGGCCTCATCCACTGCCTGCACTCTTTCCGTAATATCGGAAAAGTTATAGCGATTGGCTTCCGTGCGGACAAGATGGATTCGCGGTTGTTCGAGCTTGACCTCCCGTATCACAGGAAAGCCTTTGATTATGGAGATCGCCTGCAAATCAACATAGAGCCTCCCGAAGGAGATGAACGTGGTGCTGCCATCGCTCTCTTTGATCTCGAACCCCTTGATGACAGTCGAGAGGGCGAAGGGATTCAGGCTGACCGACTCGACGGTGACACGGCGGCCAAGCTGCTCACTCAGTTTCTCCATTGCAAGCTTCTTCAGGTAGGGCGGCAGGATGAAAAAACCGGCGATGGTATACAGGAAGAGAAGAAGAAGGACGATGATGACGGTGATCCTGACCTTTCGTGACCTGGTGAAGGGCATAGAGACCTCCGCACGGGGATGTACTAAGTGTATCGCAAAAAAGCAGAAAAGCAAATGCCGGAGAAAGTACCCGCGATTATTCAGGTTGTTTCCTGCGAAGCTCAATTGCCTGTTTCACGTAATTTCTTTTTATTGAAATCGCGGGAACTCTGAAATCGAACCACGCCTTAACCGAAAGATCCGTGCCGATGCCATGCATAAAGTTGTACACCGCTTTGTTCAGGCCCTGCGCATAGCGGTGAGGGTTGCAGCCGACACTATCTTCGTGAAGAAGATCATTGTTGGCAAACCTCCCAACAGAATGATCAACGATCCTGCAGTGATATTTTTCCGGATGTCTTCCCACATCGCTGTGTACCGTCGCGGTAAACACGTGCCAGAATGCGGATTGTATCAGGCCCTCTTTAAAAAACTGCCGTACGATCTCCAGGGCATCGATGGTTTCCTGTTCGGTTTGTGTCGGGAAACCATACATCAGATACGCGTGCACCATGACGCCAGCATCGCTGAAATTCCGGCACGCCTGAGCGGCCTGACGAATGGTCACCCCCTTGTTCATTAACTTCAACAGTCTGTCCGAGGCCGCTTCCAGACCTCCCGTTACTGCGATGCAACCCGAGGCAGCCAGAAGTCTGCACAGGTCTCTGGTAAAGGCACGTTCAAAGCGGATATTTGCCCACCAGGAGATAGTGATGCCTCTTCTCAGCAACTCCATGGCCAGTGCACGCAGAACCGCGGGCGGCGCGGCTTCATCGACAAAATGAAATCCGGTTTGTCCTGTTTGGGCGATCACCCGCTCAATCCTGTCAACCAGCACGCCGGCCGGAGCACTGTCGTAGCGTTTTATATAATCGAGCGTCGTATCGCAGAATGAACATTGATGCCAGTAGCAACCATGTGCAACGGTAAGCTTGTTCCACCGTCCGTCGGACCATAGGCGGTGCATGGGATTGGCGATTTCTATGAGAGAGAGATACTTATCCAAAAGGAGATCTGAATAATCCGGGCAACCGGTCTCTGCGTGGGAGGGATCCTGTTCCGTATCATCATTCATGAATTTCACTCGATCATCAATTCGTATGAATGTTCGTTTGAGGCCGGCCGTCTTTTTTTCTCCTTGAAGACATTTCAAAATATTCAATAAGGGAAGTTCGCCGTCGTCCAGGGTAATAAAATCGACATAGTTAAAGATCGCGGGTTCGGAAAGGGCACGAAGTTCCGTATTAACAAATCCGCCACCCGCTGCGATCTTGATATGTGGATGGTCCTTCTTGATGAATTGACAGCATTTCAGACCGGCGTAGACATTTCCGGGAAAGGGAAGCGTAATGCAGACGACATCTGGTCGATTCAGCTCAATATGGCCCTTCAGCAATTCATGCATCCAGGTCTCAATGATATTTTCGGGTTGTTGCAAGGCCTTCTCGATCGGATCAAAAGAATGAGCGGACATTCCAAGCTTTTCAGCGTACCGGCTGAATCCAAAATACGGAGTTACGGCATCTTTGATAAGGTCGCCGACATCTTCGATATATCGTGTGGCCAGGAACCGGGCCCTGTCATTCGCTCCGATGTTCCCAAATGACCATTCCAGATCGGGCAATTGATCGAATCGTGATGCCCGCGGCAGAAAATGATCGGAGCCGATGCGTTGGGCGAGCGTATTGTCCCGGTACTGCAGGAAATTCATCACCTGGTCAATCGTTTGCACGTAGGAGCGTTCGTTATGAATTATCTTGAGCGAATTGGGGGACAACTGTGTCGTTCCGTTTTTCACAACAGCGAACAGTGCTTCAAAACCCGGGTGGGAAAATATTTTATTTACCAGTTCAATGCCGAGATCGACCTGTAATACCTGATACCCGTGCAATTTCAAAAAGCCTTTCAAATAAGGCGTTGCCGGATATGGGGTGTTGAGCTGGGTAAACGGCGGCGTTATGAGGAGTATTTTTTTTTGCATCCGCTCATACCTTCACTTTTATCGTATGAAAAGAGATGCAGTCAATAAAGCGCTGCGAGTCACTTAAGCCGATAGGGCCTTTACGTGCTGACGAAAAAAATCGAAACAGATTCGAGGCATTTTAGCATTAAGCTCTTACGGAGTAAAGCTTCTTTGGTCAATTGGGAGGCCTGCGAGCCGGGAGAACGCGGGGTCGGACGGATCAGCCGTGTCTGCCTGAACTTCGCCCGCTTCATTTTCCGGAAGCATCTCTTCTTACAGCGCGTATTTTGAATTGAAAATTGTCCTGTGCCATGCAATAATGACAACGTTGAACAAGGTTTAATTTACGGAGAGGGCTTTATATGCTTTTTCAAGCAATGCTGGGTCTCGTTGTGTTCACCGGTATCGCCTGGCTTATCAGCGAGAACAGGAGAGGCGTCAAGTACATCACGGCGTTGACCGGTGTCGTGGTCCAGCTCTGCATCGCCGGCATCCTGCTTTATGTCCCCTTGTTCAAGAAGTTCTTCCTGCTCCTGAACAACATAGTCCTGGCCCTTGAGTCGGCGACCAGGGCGGGTTCTTCCTTCGTATTCGGTTACATCGGCGGCGGGACGCCGCCGTTCCTGCTGCAGGACCCGGGAGCGAACTTTATTCTTGCGTTCCAGGCCCTTCCGCTTGTACTCGTTATCGGCGCTCTCTCCGCCCTCCTGTTTTATTGGAGGATCATGCCCTTTGTCGTAAAGGGCTTTTCCCTCATACTCCAGAAAACCATGAACATCGGCGGCGCGCTCGGTCTCGGCGCCTCAACCACGATCTTTCTCGGTATGGTGGAGGCGCCCCTCGTCATCAAGCCCTATCTCAGGAACATGACCAGGAGCGAGCTCTTCTCGCTAATGACCGTGGGCATGGCATGCATAGCCGGGACGGTCATGATCCTGTACGCAACGATCCTGAAAGGGGTGGTCCCCGATCCGCTCGGCCACATCCTCGTGGCTTCCTTCATCCATGTGGCCGCCGCGATCACGATCGCCCGCATCATGGTCCCGGAGACCGGGGAAGAGACCTCGGGAAACTTCGTTCCCCAGCGGACCGCGACGAGTTCCATGGATGCTGTGGTCAAGGGGACCCTTGACGGCCTCCACCTCCTCCTGAACATTGTTGCCATGCTCATCGTCATGGTGGCCCTGGTCTACCTCGCGAACCAGCTCATCGGCCTTCTCCCTGACGTCGGAAAAAAGCCGCTCACCCTCCAGAGAATGCTCGGCTTCGTTATGGCGCCTGTCGTCTGGCTCTTCGGCATTCCCTGGCCGCAGGCGCAGACCGCGGGATACCTCATGGGCACCAAGACTATCTTGAACGAGCTGCTGGCCTTCCTCGAAATGGCCAGGCTCCCGACCGAGGCCCTTGATCCGCGCAGCAGGCTGATCATGACCTATGCCCTGAGCAGTTTTGCCAACTTCGGCAGTCTCGGCATCCTGATCGGCGGCCTCGGGAGCCTTGCGCCGGAGCGGCGGGACGAGGTTGTGGCCCTCGGCATGAAAGCGCTCGTTGCCGGCACCCTCGCGACCTGCATGACGGGCGCGGTCATCGGGATCTTCTCATAGGCCTCCTTCGCAGGTGTTACTACTCATCAGGCAAAAAAGACCAAAGCGAAGGCGTGGAAATAACGCAAACCGGGCGGACCATAAAAAGCCCATCATCAATTGACGATGGGCTCGAAACGATTGCCGGCAGCGTGGAAGCCGGCAACGCACGGAGCTGCGTTTGTCGGAAGCGATGAGCGGCACGGTTATTATTCCTCATCCGGCTTATCAAAGTATTCCGGATACAACTTGAGCGCACACTCGGGACAGATGCCGTGGCTGAATTCCGCGTCGGAATGATCTTTGATAAAGGCCTCGAGCTGCTCCCAATAACCTTTGTCATTGCGTATCTTCTTGCATGAAGAGCAGATCGGCAACAGTCCAGTCAGCTTCTTGACCTTGGAAAGCGCTTCCTTTCGATCAAGATCACTCTTGTCCCGCTCCTCTTCCGCAATTCGCCGTGCGGTGATATCTTCCACGGCAAGAAGGATCAACGGAGTTTCAGACCCTTCCCGGACGACCCTTCGCGCATTCAGGAGCATGATCCTGCGACCGATGTCAGACGTCTCGTTATCGACAACGAAGTCGTTGAAGAACGTGTTTTTCTCGAGGATATCCTCAAGTAGGCTCCTGAGCAGAGGGATATTCCAGCGCCCATTTTGCAGCTCGTAAAGGACTTTGTTCTCTACCGAGTCCGGCGTAACTCGAAAGCTCTTGTAGTACGCCTGGTTTGCGGTGACCACCTGCAGGTCTTTGTTCAATACGATAAGGGGTTCCCGCACAGTCTCGATGATCGCATCGGCATAATCGCGGGCTTCCTGAATACGCAGCATGCCGAGTTTCAGGCTATCGATGTCTTCGAGGGTCACGAGTGCGCCGTCGATCCTGTTATCAATGGTCTTGTACGGCCGTATCTTCATGGAGTACCAGCGGCCCTGTGTGTCCTGGATCTCCTGTTCCCTGATCGTCAGGGAGTCGATCACCTCACGTACCATCTTTTCGAGGTCAGGGACATTGATATTAGGCCTGATGTCGGAAATAGGCCGCCCGGTATCGCTTGCGATAAGGTTCAGCGCCTTTCCCGCGGATGCATTGAATCGCCTGATCTGCAGTTTATTCCCGATCAGCAGGATCGGGATCTCGACGCCGCTCAAGACATTGAGCAGATCGTTATTGCTCTCCGTGATTTCCTCGTTGCGATTCTGAAGCTCGTCGTTCACGGTGTTCAGTTCTTCATTGGTGGACTGAAGCTCTTCCTTGGACGTTTCAAGCTCCTCGTTGATGCTCTGCAGTTCTTCGTTGCTGGACTGTATTTCTTCATTCAGCGCCTTATGTTCCTCGGTAGACGCCTCATTTTCCGCGATGATCGACTTCAGGTGCTGTTGCGTGGCGGCAAGCTCGTCCGCCAGCGAGGCAGCCTGGTCCTCCTGATGCCGGCCTTTTATCTTAGCCGGAGCTTTTCCCGTTTTTTTCACGTCCTGCGATGTCGGCGCGGCCCTGTCCTCAAAAATGATCAGAAAAAGGCGTTCCTTTGAAGCACCAGTCTTAAACGCGAGCACTTCGATGGTTATTATGTCGACGATGTTGTTATGTCTGACCTTTATGCCTTCTTTTCTGACGGGAACGTCCTTTCCAGTTGCCTGGCGGATGAGGACCCGCAGCTCCATGGCGAGGTTTTCGCCCGCCATCTTCATGAGATTGAGGCTTGCCTTGCCGGGCTGGGGTTTCAGATAGGGGCTGATGTTCCCGCGGAATTGCAGAATATCCATGTCTTCATTAATGACCAGTCCCGCGGGGCTGTATCTGTTCAGGATGATGCTGTCGGCTTCCTTCTGGATTTCGGTCCCGCCTGCGGCATGCCCTTCCACCTTTTCCTTGACGTCGGCTTTTTCACGAACATGACCCCGTTCCCCATCTAAATGCGAAATAGTCAATGATGTCTTTTTAGAATAGATCCTGCTGTTTTTATCGACTAAAGAAAAAAGGTTCGCAAACTCGCCGATGGACTCGGACCTCCCGAGCATGAGATAGCCCTTCGGCTTGAGGGCATAGTGCAGGATCGGGAGCGCCTTTTTCTGCAGTATTGGGCCGAAATAGATCATCAGGTTCCTGCAGCTGATCAGGTCCATCTTCGAGAACGGCGGGTCCTTGATAAGGTTCTGTCTGGCGAATACGCATTGCTCCCGGATGTCCTTGCTGACCTGATATCCCTGTTCCACCTTGGTAAAGAAACGTCTGAGCCGTTCAGGAGAAACATCCTTCACGATATTGTCCGGGTAAAGACCCTGGCGGGCCTTTTCAATTGCCGCCTCGTCAATGTCGGATGCAAAGAATTGGATCGGATAGGAAACGCTCCGCTCTTCACTGAATTCCGAGAAACACATTGCGAGCGAGTACGCCTCCTCTCCTGTCGAGCATCCCGGGACCCATACCCGCAAGGGTGTATCGGATGACCTGCTCTCAAAGATGCGCGGGAACACGACGTCCTTTAACGCAGTGAACGTCTCCGGTTCCCGGAAAAAGGAAGTGACATTGATGAGGATGTCCTGGTACAGAACCTCGACTTCCGAGGGATTCTCCTGCAGATAATGGACGTATTGTTTCAATGCATCTATCTTATGCAGGAGCATGCGCCGGGAGATCCTGCGCAGTATCGTTGTCTGTTTGTAATAGGTGAAATCAACGCCGGTGGCCGTCCTGATCCGCATGAATATTCTATTCAGATCGTCCTCTTCTGCCGAAGGCAGCGGGCCGGCCTTCATGGCAGTGAGAAGGGTCATGACGGGATGGCGGCTTATTCTCGCCAGCTCGGCGGCTATTTTTTCAGGGGGCAGGATGAAATCCACGACCCCGGTCGCGGCGGCGCTCTTCGGCATGCCGTTATATTTTGCCGATTGTTCGTCCTGGGACAGGACGATCCCGCCCTCGGCCTTTATGGCACGGATCCCCAGGGAACCGTCGGAGCCGGTCCCTGAAAGGATGATACCGACGGCACTCTGCCCCTGGTCCTCGGCAAGAGACTGGAAAAAAGAATCAACAGGCATATGCTGGGTATGAGTTTCGCCGCGCGGCAGAAGCCGGAGCTTGCCGTGGAAAACAGCCAGCGCCGTATTGGGCGGAATGACGTATACATTGTCGGGTTCCACGGTCATGCCGTCCTGTACCTCGCGTACCGGCATGGAAGTAGCCTTTGAAAGGAGTTCGGCCAGCATGCTGTCTTTGGTCGGGGCAAGGTGTTGAACGAGCACGAAAGCCATGCCCGTATCGGGCGGAAGATGTTCCAGAAGCTTTGTGAATGCCTCCAGCCCTCCTGCAGAGGCGCCGATTCCGACAATAAGAAACGTTTTTTCGTTCGATCGGTCTTGTTCGGCAGGCGGACTCTCTATCGCCTGGCTGGGCAGGCGTTTGGAAGAAGATTTTTTCGGCCCGCTGTTCTTACTGCCTTTGCCGTCATTCGGTCTCTTTTTGAGAGATAACGATTTTTTGACGTCCCTTGCCGGACGTCTATCCGGCGATTGCTTTTTAGCCATGGGTTCTCCCGCTCTTATGTGTCATTCATGACTATTCAGGTCCGTCTCACGCACAGCACCGAAGGCCGTCCCGGACAGGAGACACGCGGTGATAGTAAGATGTGCCGTCCAGTTCCGTATCACTTTGCTCGCACCATATCCATATTGAAGTATATTAACACAGTGAATGCTTTCTCTATGTAAAAATACCCTATCCGCATCGCGCGGGGGACCGGAATGTCATATCGCATGCTTATTCCTCCGGCTGAGCCACCGAACCGGTGTAAAATGCCGTACACTTTCCACCGAGGAATTTCCATGCATCTTTCAGCGCGTTCGTCACGGATCCCGTAATTGACTTCAAGACGCTTATTTTCTCGATCTTCGCCTTACGGAACGGCCCGTGCACTTTCTGGCTGTAAACAGCGCATCCTCGTTTATCGAGGACCGCTACGGTTACATCGTCAAACTGGTCGTTGTTGAAGTTCAATCCGCCCTTCATGGCGATCCGGTATTTTTTTGTGGCAAAGGCCACATCGGTCGCTCCGGCAACACCGTTTTCTACTTTCCAGACTCGAGACGAGTTTTTTAATGATCCCTTTTCCGCCCAGGGACTCTTCGTAGACGCTTCCAAAGTTGTAGCTCTTGGTGATGACCGGCCCGAAGGGGCCCACCAGGAAGTACGCCCCTACATCCACGAGATTGAAGTTCTGGCTTCTTTCGTACTTCGGGATAAGGGCATCGACATCCATGGTATTGAGCATAAGGTCGTCCCCGCTCAAAGAAACGTCGCCGTTGAGCGTTCGCTTCACCTCCTCCATGCTCTTCCCCGTTGCAGTAAGGTCCGCGGAAAAATTGACCGTCCCTTCCATGCTTTTCTTGAAGGTTTCCCCGGACGAGTATGCCTGGATCAGCTTCTCGATCCTGAACTTGTTAAGTGTAGTGATCACCCGGTAGCGGGGCAGCGCACCCGTCGTGTCCACATGAACGCTTCCCTTCCCGGTTCCGTCGAAGATTTGCATACTGACCGGATTTATGTCGAGGATCCCGTCGCCCGCTACCGTTCTCACCGCGAGGTTTGTCAGAGTAAGGTTGTTGATCGTGAGTGTCTTGCATTTGATATCCCCGGCGAATGAGATGTTCCTGAGTGGTCCCGCGCCTTCCGTTCTGCCGTATGAAAAGTCCCGTATGGTCCCATCGAAGTCGTCCACCTTGATCCTCTCGCCGGAGCTTTCATCTGTATAAACAAGTCTCCCCGCTGAGATCGATACCTTGTTCACCGTAAGAAGCCTTTCTATCAGCGTGCGTTCCGGTTTTTCAAAATTGAACCTTCCGTTCTTATACCTGACTATGGAGAAGACCGGCTTGATAAGCCTGATCCGGCTGAGCAGGACCTCGTGTCTCGTAAGAGGGATGAGCCTCAGCCCTATCCTCATCTTTTCCGCGGTAACGACATCCTCACCCTTCTTCTGCACGCTGACGTTCTTCACCGATATACCGAAACCCGGAAAGAGATCGATGCCCAATCTGCCCTTGATATGCACATCCATTCCCAGGGCATTCGATGCCGCTGCCTCGATCTGCGGTTTAAAGACTTGCAGATTGAGCAGGAGGAGGGAGACCGCGCCGACAACGAGGGCTATCACGCCCATTGTTATGAACAGGACTTTTTTTCTCTTGAGAATCATGATCACCCTCCAGGCGTGTCATGAATGACGCCCGGTAATGGATCAAGTCCGGCGCACTCATTTGGAATATTATTAGAAGTATTGTTTATCAGCGATGCTGTTTGCAATGATAGCCGCCTTTATATTTTGCATTGCCTCTATTTCTTCAGGTGCGCCCTGCAAGAAGGGAGCAATTACCGCATTATAGTCATCAATAAATTCTTTCACCCGTTGTTGTGCATCCTCAAATTTCTTTATATCTTCAGGCAGAGAAACGTTGTCACGGCCTTTTTTATAAAGATTCAACAATTGATCTGCGTAGTCGCCGGTAAAGCCGGCAGCCTCTTTGAAGCTGCTTACTGCCTCTCTCGTTTTATCACAGAGCTCCACAATCCTCCTTGCTTTCGCTGGAGATGGAGCAGCGCCGATCAAATCTGTGGCGTCGTTTGACAAAATCAACAGTGTACCCAAAAGCTTTTTTGATCTATTACTATAACTATCAAAAAACCCATAAACGAGTTGTGAATCTTCGTATGCCTGCCTTGACGCGTCAATATCTTGCAACGTGTTAATGGTTTTTTTAGCAATCTGCGCTTTCTGTTTCTCAGTGACGCCGCCATACAATTGACCTAACGTACCTAAATTGCCTACTAATATCAATCCGGCCCCGCTCCCAATGAGAGCCGCTCCCGCGTGACTGGTTCTGTCTTGAGACAGCAGTAATGCGCCTGCCAGTAGGACCGCGGGACCCACCGCATCCGTCCATTTCTTAGCGATATCCCAATTGTTCGCAGTATCCTTCTCGGACCAGACATCTGTTGCTCTATGAAAGGTCATGTGGACCGCCGCTCCCTGTGTTGCATTGAAAATATCCGCGGAACCTGTTGATTGCTGCGAGAGCACGTTAGACAGGTGGGACAATAAACAGGCACTTAAATCGGGCGACTCGCATCCAAAGGGTACGGCCGATAACTCGTGAAGTTGTTTCGTTGAAGCTTTATCTCGTAACAATGACGGCTTACTGGCAACAAGCCTGGAGAGCACGACCAGTTGTCTCAAGTCGTTTCTCCATTGTTCTGGTGTCTTCGATGGTGATTCCTCGCCTGACCAGACCATGCTGGTCAATGCAGCCATGATACATAATAGGAGAAGAATCGTTCGGGAAACATATTTAATAGTCATAATTATCCTTTTTCACAACCGCTCATCCACCCCGTTCAAGCCAATATGCCAGGCCCTTGATCCCGCTCGCCGGGACTTTCTCTCCCGTGCTGGCGGGCGTTCGGCAAAGCATCCCTTATGCCCTTCCGCACGCATGCGTCAAGGACCTTCCCGGCTGAGATCTCCTGCACGATTACGTTGCAGGGAAGCATGGTGCCTATCTTATCCTCTGGCTGCAATGCTTGTACGCAAAAGGCGGGTTGCAGGCGCCGAGGATCCGGTAGTTTCTGAATTCGACATCGAGCTTCTTTTTCAAGCTGGACTTCGCGTCGATTTCTGTCAGGATGCCGAATCCTTCCTTTTTAAGTTCCTCCGTCACTGCGGTGATAGTCTTATCAAAGCCCGGATTCAATGTCTTACTATAATAATAGCTCATAATAACCTCCTGTTGTCTGTTGTTTATGTGGATCCGTCTTAGAGGGTTCTCTCCTGACGTTTCGTCATTCCCTCGATGGGAGGTCACGCACCGCCCAAACCGAGAAAAAAGCGCCTCTTTTTTGTCCAACGCCGACTGCGCCTTTGGTGAGATAGAGCGCCCACGCCCAGTCAGGTTCGAACATGCTCGTCGTTGAAGACCAGTATCCTTCCCTGACGTCAGTGAAAGGATGTCCCTGAGAAAGCGCCGGACTGTGCGCGCTGCAATCAACAAGCGATTCCAGTTCATTGATGTTCGGCAGCCGCCATGAATAAGTGCCTCCTTGCTCCCGGTTGAGGTCTGTTACTGCTTTGAGCGCTTCCTCCCATGTCGTCGGTTTTCCGGTGAGGTCGGCTGAAGAGCGCCAGCAGAGGCTCGTGAGCCGGTCGACGACCATACTTCCTGCCTCCTCAAAGCGGGGTTCAGGCCACGGCGCGCCTGATCGGAATTCTCCATCCTGTCCAGATCCTGCGCAGGAGATGATCTGGCCCCTTGCGTCATAACAGAGGATTTGGCCGGTAGCAGGGAGAATGGTGTCCCCCTTTCCTCGAACAGGCCAGAGCAGGAAAAACTGATCCTTCCGGCCGTAAAACATTCGTGCGCCCTCCATGTGGAGATACCACGCATAGGCAGTGTTGATCGCCGCGGTCGTGGACGTCCAGTACCATCCGCTGAACACGTTGACAAAGGGATGCCCCTCCGGCAGGGCCGGCTTCCTGGTCTGGTGACTCATAAGGCTTCGAAGTTCACGGCGGTTGGGAAGACGCCAGTCGGTGAAACCGAGTGCCTTGTCGCGATTCATCGTTGCGATGTGATCGAGGGCCTCCTGCCATGCCAGAGGGAATTCTGCCCTATTGGCGTTTCTTATCCAGACAAGCCCGGTCAACCGGTCAAGGACCGCGTCGACAAGGACCTCGAATCGTGGTGCAGGCCAGGACACGCCGCTTCTGAAGTCCGCGTCCTGTCCGCTGCCAATGCAATCGATCACTCGTCCCGTCGCATCATGGCAGGTGATCTGCCCTGTCTGGAGATAAGCGCTCATAGCATTATGCCGGCACAGCATCGTTCATCCTCCGTATCTTTCCATGATCATAGGGATGATGGAACCATTATGTCGTTCATTAACACCCGCAGCGCGCTACATTTTTACTTTCGTTTCATCATAAATACGACACCAAAAATAACGAGAATCGCGATAATGATCCCGAACACCCCTCCATAGCCCATACCCCATCCCCAATTACCACCCCCCATCATGCCACCGCCGCCACCTTGACTGCCGCCCATCTGGGCAAATGCTGAGGTGCTAAAAAAAACAAACAAAACCGTTAAAATAATCATTAAGCTTTTCATCTTTTTCCTCCTTGGTGGTTGTTTTTCATCCTGAATATTCCGTTAATTCTGTTGTCCCATCAAAAAAGTTCTATTTTTTCGATCCCTTTTTCAAAGAATTTGATTTGTATCTGACTAATGTTTTTGCGGATCAGTCCTGGATGGCTCCGCTTTTTTCGGCTCTGTGCTCGTAACTTCTTTCGACTGCGTCCCGCTCACGTCAGGACCCGTTCCCGTAATACAGCCATATGCCTTTTTCATCTGATCCATCATCTCCATCCGGGATGACTCGGTTGCTGTCTTTGGGTCTTGCATGTGTACTTCATGAAGGTCTATTGCTTTTTTGAGCCACTGCCCGGCACAGTTAAGTTTCGACTGAGGATCATCCACCCCTGCCATATCCACAGGCATCGACATCATCTTCTGCATCTTTTCTTTCATCTGCGCCATGTCATTCATCATCCGCCTTTTCTCAGCAGCATTAGGCCCCTTCATCATCTTTTCCTGCATAATCATCATATCCATCATCATCTGCATCATTTCCTTCTTGTCACCCATCATCTTTTTCATCATGCCGTTGTCCATCATTTGCTTCATCATCGGCTGGCATTTCTCCCTCATCGGCTTCATCATCTCTTCATCCATTTTCATGCCCTGCTGCTTCATCTCCCCCTTCTGCTCACCCTTCATGCCGCTGTCCGTCTGGGCAAAGGCATAGGTTGCGGTCACCATCAGAACAGCCACGCTTATCGACAATATCTTTTTCATTTTATTCCTCCTTCTCATTTTATTTCACCACCGATAAAAAGCTCTCGTGCATAGCCTTTATATTGATTCGTGATCCATGTGTTCCGCATACTGTCTAATCTCTCATGAAACCATTAATAATTTACTGAACTCTTCAGCGGGAAGGGGTTTGCCGAAGTAGTATCCCTGCATCTCATGGCAGCCTAATGACCTGAGATATTCCATTTGCTCCTGTGTCTCAACCCCTTCCGCGATGACCGTCATTTTCAATTTGTCGGCCATGGCGATCACCGCGCCGACAATCGCCCCGTCTTCAGGGGCGCTCGTGATATCCCGGATGAAGGATTTGTCGATCTTAAGCTTCTGAACGGGCAGCTTTTTAAGATAATTCAGCGATGAATAGCCCGTGCCGAAATCGTCAATGGATATTCCCACTCCCATCTCCGCCAGTTTGATCATTTTGGGAAGCATGTGCTCCAGGTTTCGCATCGCAACGCTCTCGGTAATTTCAACAGCAAGATGCTCCGGATCAAGACCGGTCTCACACAGTATCTCGGTAATTCTCTCAATGAGGTCTGATTTTTGGAACTGTTTGGCCGAAAGGTTGACCGCGACACAAAGGAACGCAAGTCCTGCGCTGTGCCACTCTCGAACCTGGGTGCAGGCGGTCCTGAGCACCCATTCGTCAATAGCGGCAAGAAACCCCATCTCCTCGGCAAGAGGAATGAAATGCACGGGATCAAGCACTCCCCGCTCCGGATGTCGCCAACGCACCAGCGCCTCCGCGCAAATACATCTGCCTCGTATCGATGGTGATCTGGGGCTGGTAGTAGACCAGCAACTCGCCGTTCTCAAGCGCCCGGCTCAGCTGGCTCTCTAACCGCAGGCGTTCGATCGACCGTATGTTCATTGACGGATCATAGAATTGAAATGAATTCCCGCACTGTTCCTTCGCAGCATACATGGCGATATCAGCATTCTTGAACAGCTCCTCAATGCTCTCGCCGTCATCGGGATAGATACTGATGCCTATGCTGGTTGTTATGTCAAACTCATGCCCGTTGATCACAAAAGGTTTGCTGAAGGAAGCAACGACTTTCCGCGCAATGTTGATAATATCGTCGGCACGGGGGATCTGGGTCAGGAGTATATTGAACTCGTCTCCTCCCGTACGCGAGATCGTATCTGACGCGCGCACACCGTGTTGCAGCCTGCCGACGACCTCCTTGAGCAGATCGCCGGCGTCATGGCCCAGGGTGTCATTGATGTATTTAAAGCGGTCGAGATCGAGAAACGGCACGGCAAGCCTTTTCTGTCCGCGCCGGGCCTGGCCCAGCTCGATCGTCAGGATTTCCATCAGCAGCCGCCTGTTCGGCAGATTGGTCAGTGTATCATGGTGCGCCTGGTGTTGTATCTCCTCCTCCATCTGCTTGCGCCGGGTGATATCGATTGTTGCCGTGTGACAAAGAATGCGGCTGCCCTCGGGGTCCTTCACCGGAACGCTCTGTAATTGAATAATGAGCGCGGGGCTTTTTTTTCTCATGAGACTTATTTCACAGATAAGGCGCGTCTCTCCTTGCAGGGTTTCCCTGAGGTGCGCCCCGAAGATGTCCCGGTCCTCTTTGATGACAGGGTCCGCAAACGGCTTGTTGATCAAACGCAGCCGATCGGCGCCCAGAAGCCGGGCCCCGGTAAGATTCACTTCCACTATCAGGCCGTTTTTATCGAAGGTGAAATAGCCGACGGGTGCGAAATCATACAGGTCTGCATACCTGCTTCGTGACGCTTCGAGCTCATCCTGGGCCCTGCGCAGCTCTTCATTCTGCATTTCCAGCTCGATCTGGTGTGTTCCGAGTTCGTAAACGGGGTTTTGTACTTCCTGCATGGAAATGCTTTTCATCCTTCCCGCCTGCTGCTGCAGTCGCTTTTCCGCTTCTTTGCGAAGCGCTCCAAGGTCATTGGATTTCTTTCCCATGATCTATGCTCCCCGTCTCCTTGTTTCGAATATTAGACCCCTCGCTTCTTTCTCCAGGACGACCTCCATCGAAAGGAGGATCTTCCTTGTCTGTCGGTCGAACTCCTCGATTTTGTGCTCAATGACAAGAAAATGTCCAAAGTCCAAAAAGAGCCTAGTTGTTTTACGCCGGCGCTGAACGCCCTTCGGTCTGAGCAGCGCACAGACAGGCGCCGAAAATAAAAATGTACCCGGAAAAGTAAATCCACAGCAGCAAGGCCATCATTCCACCGAACGCCCCATAGACCGCGTTTAACGTGGCGAAGTTCTTGATGTATATCACGAACAGACCTTCTGCCGCCCGCAAGAGAACCGTGGCGGACAGGGCGGCGGCCCAGACCTCTGCAAAACGTGTGGGACGGCGCGGAGCCAGCCTATAAAACAGGCTCAGACTGAGGAACACCACCACCAGGGGGATGACGAAGCTGCCAAGGGCATAGATCAAGGAGTGGAATTCGCTCCCGGTAAAGAGCCAGGCCTTTGCCATTTTCGCCAGTACCGGCACCGCCATGCCCAGGAGGACCGCTCCCGCGGTGATGCCGAGCAGTGCCAGGCTTTTCAGCGGCATCCGCCACCAACTTGTGTTGCGGTGTTCCAGGCGCGGTTGGTGGCGCGGATAAGGGTAATGAAACAGCGGATGGCACCCCAGAGCAGTATGGGAAACGCGATCGCGCTCGCATGCCTGCGTGCTTTGATCACACCGGCGATGGTATCAAAAATGTGATGCTGCATCGCGCCGCTGATCGGGAGGTAACTTTCCATGTAGGCAATGACCTCTTTTCCGGCCCTGTCCCGGTTAATAAAGAATGAGGCGATCGTGACGATCAGGACCATCAAAGGAAACAGTGAAAAGAACGCATGGAAGGCGAACGCCCCTCCCCACTGTGCCCCGTCTATCCGTAAAAATTTTTTTATGGAGAGAATAAGGATAGCCGAGACCCTGCGGGTCCTTTGGTTAATCCGGCTTGAGATATTCATCTGGCCTGCCTTTCTCCCGATGAAGAATGCTTCGAATACCCAAAACCTCCGCGATCTGGACGAACATCGGTGTATTGTCGATATGGACTACCTGCCGGCCGTCGCCCGCGCGATGTCCAGCGCCGAAACTGAGCCTGGAAGAACGGTTGCAAATAGCGCCGTTTGTTCATGATGATTTGCGTGTCAGTCTGTTTCAATGCCGATGATGCGTCTTCTTATGAGCGCCGCTCAACCTTTCTTGTAGAATCCTTCTTTTTTAACATTATGCCGATGCCCCTGTGGCGGTTTATTGATAGGTTCAACTCGCTTCTCTGTTTCGTGTGCATGTTTTTCACGTTTTTCCATCACGATATTTTCTGCCTCGAACCAATACTTTAAATTATTTCCGGGAACGCTGCCTTCTTGTTCATATAGTTTGTAGGCAAGCTTTTCAATCTCATCATGTAAGCTTTTTTTCATTTTCGTTCCTCCTTACGCTCAATACTGCTTTCTCTGGATGTTTCCCTCTCAACCCTGACGACGTTATTTGTGAAAGTACTTCCGTGCCTTCGCAGCAATCTGCCGATCGGTCATTTTGTCGACTGTTTCAATGCCGGCAATTCGTCCATCGAGCTTGTTTTTTTTAAGACGCTTTTTCAGTTCGTCCTTGGCGTCACCGGGACCAAAGATTAGAATAGATTCCGCGTCGCGAATACCGGCAATTATTGCGTCGTAGTAAATATTGAGATGTCCCGTAAGCGCTTTCTGGCGGCTGTCAGCCGCCGGAACCTGCTGCGGTTCATAGTGCCCCTTAAGAGGGGAATCACCGGAACGGCGAAGCTGTTTTTCCGCCTTCGATATTATCAGTCCCATCTCTTCCCCTTTGCCCGTAATAGCCACGATACGAGCCTTTTTATGGTCAATCCATAAACCCACTGTCGTTTTCATACTTTCTCCTTTTCGATACCCGATCAACTTGGTGCCTGAAATGGATCAGGCCCGGTTATCCGGCATTCCGTCATATGCGACAACCAATTCCGACTTATCGCAGAATACAAAACTCGCGTTCATGTGGTCACGTTCATCCAGACCGATGCGCCTGAACACGTCAGCCCAGGTCGGCAGCTCTCCATGTTCTTTCACCTGTTCATTATTGACGGGCTGTCGTTCCCACTCCGGATGTTCTTCAACAAACTGTGCGTACACGTGTTCGGCATGGTCCTCGAACTCCGCGTTGAACAGGAAAGCTCTGCGAATGCTGGTCAATGCCGTCACGCGCATTAATACCGCATAGAAAACGACCATAAGACCGGGAGAGGCGGAATCAGATACCACGGGTCCCTGATCCCGTCCTCTTTCATCTTTTCGTTGACAACGAGCAAGTGCCAAAATTCACTATCCTGGGCGTCGCGGGCCCACATCATGATTTTGCGCGCCTCTTGCACCAATGCTCGGTCCCCATAACGTCGCGTCATGCGTGCATACTCACGGGTTTCCCAAGAACGGTAGGGGATGCTGGCCAGTATCTCTATGAGCTTTACCTTGGGCAGGGTTATTGTTCTTCCAGTAATCAGGTCCATCGACAAGAAAAATACTTTAGCGGCAAGCGAATACCTGAATGGTGGCCTCTCGTTTGATGCCTTCTGTTCTTTCTTGAGATCAGGGGTCATGTTATCTCTCCCCGGCTGATTGCTTATGACGACCCAGCGCCGCCGGCCAACGTCTTGTTTGCAAACTCCTCACAAACTATGGATTCTTCCCCTCGGATGCCAGGGGTTTTCTGTTCAGGAATCCGGACAAGAATAACGCCAACACGGTGTACGTCACGAACAGATAATACCCCGGCTGAAGAGAAGTGCCGTTCGTCGTTACGATCACCAGTTCCTGGCTCGCTTTGCTCAATTGACCGAACTGGCTGGTAATGATCCCGTTAAATCCGATATAGGCCATGAATATGGCGACCACCATGACATCGGCCATGGACCATTTCCCGGATTTCAGGACAAAGAACCTGATCACCGGGTTCTCCTTTGCTCGGTGATAATTGTAATAATATCCCAGTGACGATATTATTTTTAACAGGGGGAACACGATGCTGAAGGTGATCAGCAGGACCCCGACAAATTTCATCTGAATATCCGAATGGGTGATCATGATCCAAAAAACATCCAGAATGCTTTTGCTTTGAAAATACAATACCTGGTTCTCAAAATGGACGGGATGCCCCATCAGCACAAAACTCATCTCGGTGATCTTCGCCTCCATATCGATCATGGGCGTGGTTACGCCGGAGATCAGCAGCATGAGAAGAGACAGAACGAGCAGAATATATGGGGAGGGCGCCAGGGGGCGCCTGCCGAAACCGAACAGAGCGAAAAGGATGACCGAGAGAACGATCAACAGCATAGCCTCCTTAAAGATCAGGCTGCTCTCAACTGAAATTGTCTTCCTGAGCTTGATCCTCGCGCCTTCAATATCTTTGGAATCAGTTCTCAGCAGGATGCGGCTCAGTCGAGCGGTATCCTGTGTTTCAAAGGTCTGGTTTAAATATTCTTTAAGCTGTTCCTGCAGCATGGTCTTAATCTGGCCCCTTGTTCTCTTCTTTGTCAACTCATGCATGACGGCATCCGCATATTCAGGAATACCCTTTTTAATATCTTCCAGGCTGACGAATATATCGATAAAAGCTTGAGAGACCCAGCCCCCGGTTGAGTCCGCGTTCCCCTCCCTGATCTTCTTGTCGACTTTATCAATGAGCGTATTCAACAGAACTTCGATATGTTTTCGAAGATCCCGCTCATCCGTCCTTGACAGATCCAGCTTATCGATCTCCTCGGCGAGAATCACGGTAATTTGGCGTTTCCATGCGTCAACGCTGAAAAGACCGTATTTGACATGGTTGAGCTCGGCATAATCGTTCTTGTTCTCCTGGTTGATAATCGCCTTTGATATGATTTGACCGCATAACAGAGCCGATGCGATAATGACTATCAAGGATAAGACAAGATTAAACAGTTTTATGGTAGTGACTTTCATGGTAGTGACCTGTGAGAAGTTTTGAACTCGCCTCTGCGCCCCATTATTGTATGTCCTTGCCGGTTTCCATCTTCGTCAGGGTGGACACGATGGACCCGATGGCGATGGTGCTTTTCATGAGAACCGGGACCTTCCGGCTGTCGTCCGTGAGCCAGATGAAGATCTCTCCCTTGTTCATGAAGACCCCCTCGTACTTGGGAAAGGTCCTGACCTTGATCGTGGCGAAATCGCCGGCCGGCGTCTTCACCCTTTCCCTGCCCAGGGTGTGGACCTCAACGGACCAGTTCTTGCCGCTGTCGTGAACCTGTATGATGATCGGCTTGCCGACGATGAAGTCGTCCCGGGTCCGGAGGTAGTAGAGCGATGACAGCGCGTCCTGTGTATGGTCTGGGATCGCAAATGTCTCCGGCGGGTCTTCGTTCAACGTGCTGATGACTGTATTCTTTACATGGTCGAAGACCAGTTCACGGTGTCTCTTTCTCTTGCCGTGGTTTTCGTTGAGGGTGAACGTGAGGCTTTGCATGATCCCCGGGTCAAAAACGCTCTGAAGCCTGTCGTCAACCCGGTAGAACGCGTCCACCAGGCCGGCGGAGTGTGTGGTAACGATAAACATGAGGACCTTTTTTCCATCGGGCAGTGTTCCCTCTTTGATCTCCGTGGTCGCGGTCCCTGCCGTGACGATGTTAGACCAGGTGATATCGTAGACCAGTGTTTCTCCCGGCTGCAATGCCTCTATGCGCGGCTGGACGGAGGCTGTCGGTTCTTCCGCGCTGCTCATGCCGGGAATAAGCATGAGCCCGAGGGCGAGTGAGCACCAGCCGGCCGGACGCCGCATTCTTTTTAAACAGCGCATTATCTTCGTCGCGTTCATCTTTCTCCGTTCCTTTTCAGGACTTCTGTATCAAGTCACCCTTTGCCGGGCGATTGCAGTTTATTGCCGTCCTTACAGCACGTCGCTCAATTCTATATTCCTGCTCTTCGCAAGGTTCCGCAGCTTGAGGATGGCCTGTTTCTCGATCTGCCTTACCCGTTCACGGGTGATCCCGAACTGACGACCGATGCTGTCCAGGGTCCGGGGATCCTGCGTATTCAGGCCGTACCGGAATTCGATGATCCTGCGTTCCACTTCCGCGAGTCCGGAGATCCAGTTGTTGATTCGATCCTGTCGGAGACGATCGTCGATCGTTATTGACGGGTCCGGTGCGTTCTCGTCGCGCAGCATATCCTGGAGCGTTTCCTCTCCCTCGTCGCCGATCAGCATGTCGAGTGACAGGGTCTCGCGGATCACCTGCAGGACCGCACGTACGCGCGGAACGGTGATGCGCATTTTTTTTGCGGTTTCCTCGGGAGAGGGCTCGCGATGGAGCTGTTCTGTCAGCTTCCGCACGGTGCGGGTATATACGCGGGCAAGCTCCGCGACATGCACCGGCAGACGAATGATGCGGACCTGGTTCGCGATGGCCCGGTCAATGGCCTGCCTGATCCACCACGTCGCGTACGTGCTGAACCGGAACCCGCGTTCATACTCGAATTTTTCAACGGCCCGGATCAACCCGATATTTCCCTCTTCGATGACGTCGGAAAAGGGCAGTCCCCTGTTGATATACCGCTTGCCGATGGACACCACGAGTCGCAGGTTTGCCTCGATCATGCGTTCGCGCGCTTCCGCGTCGCCATTCCGGACGCGTTTTGCCAGGGCCTGTTCCTCGGCAAAGGACAACAGCGGGGTTTTCCTGATCTCGGTTAAATATAATTTGGTCGCGTCGGGATTGGACGACGACAAATCCCCGCGGCTCCGTCCCGTCCGGAAACGACCGGTTTTTATCGAACCGTCGGCGATCCGCCGTTCATCGGGATTCCTCGCATCCTCCCCGTCCGAGGTGTCGGAGAACCGGTCTTGCTCCTCAGTGTATGCCGTCGCGGTGGTATCGCTCATGCGTCCTCCTTGATTGCTCATGTTTTCTGCGGCCTGGGCTGCAGGAATCATGCTGTTTCACGAAGCTCAGTACTTCCGGACCCCTGCGCGATCCGCGGGTCGATCATCTTGTCGTCACCATCTTTTCACTCATCTGTCCAGAATCTCCCTCACCTTTGTCAAAAGGTCTTTCGGTATGAACGGCTTGTGGATGAAGTCAAAACCGGCCTCTGTCAGGTCAGCGGTCTTGATAACATCCATGGTGTATCCGCTCGCAAAAAGTATTTTTATCCCGGGACTGACTTTTCTGATCGCCTCACTGACCTCTTTCCCGTTTTTCTTCGGCATGATCATATCAAGCAGGACGAGGCTGATACGTTCCCTGTTCTCCATGAATTTTGTGATCGCGTCTTCGCCGTCCTTTGCGGTGATAACGCTGTAGCCGAAGGACTCCAGTATTATCCGCGTCAGGACTTCCAGGGAGGCGTCGTCCTCGGCCACCAGGATAGTCTCATTTCCGCCTTTGACAGGGACGGCAGCCTTCGCCTTCTTGTCCGCGGATGCTGCTTCTTCACTGAGAGGCAGGTATATTTTGAAAACCGTGCCATGCCCCGGTTCGCTGTAGACCTTTATGTATCCGCTATGCTGTTTTATGATCCCATACGAAATTGCGAGGCCAAGCCCGGTCCCTTCTCCAATGCCTTTGGTGGTAAAAAAAGGCTCGAATATCTTCTTCTCGAGTTTCCGCATCCATTCCCTGCCCTGTATCAGCGACCGTGATAAGCGCATACCTTCCGGGCTTTCCATAGCCATACGCTGCAACATATTCATCATCCACATCCTCAAGTCCGGTTTTGATCGTCAGCCGTCCGCCCTCCTGCATCGCGTCCTTGGCATTTGAGGCAAGGTTTATCAGCACCTGTTCCAGCTGGCCGGCATCAGCCAGTACTATCAAAGGCTTTTCCGCAAGGTCCAGTTTGAACTCAATGCTCTCTCTGATAATCCGGACGAGCATTTTCTGAACGCCGAGGATAAGTTCATTGATATTGACAGGCTTTACTTCAACAACCTGTTTTCTGCTGAAGACAAGCAGCCTCTTGGTGAGATCCGCGGCCCGGTCGGCGGCAATAAGCACCTCGCTCATCTGTTCCCTTGAAGTACTGCCGGCTTCCAGCGTGTCCATGACCATGGTGCCATACCCCATGATCACATTGAGGATGTTATTGAAGTCATGCGCGATCCCCCCTGCCATTGTCCCGACTGCCTCCATCTTCTGGGAGTGGCGGAGTTGGTTTTCAAGCTTCTTTTGATCACTGATGTCCCTTACGATCTCTATCCCGGCCACGACATTCCCTTGCAGGTCCCGTAAAGCTGATGCGGTTATCTCGACGGACAGCGTGTCCGTCGCCGGTGGTCACAGACCGCTCCGCTTTGTGGATGCCTCCGTCCTTATAAGCCATTTCGACAGGGCACCCCTCGCAAATGTGGTCCAGGTGCTCATATGCCGTGTAGCAGTGCTCGCCTATATGGTCTCCTCTGAAATCCTTCAGAACTTTATTCTGGTAGATAATATGAAGTTGGTATCCTGGATAGTGAGTCCTTCCCCCATTGAGGCCATGATGGCCTCCAACCTGGATTCTCTTTCGTAGGCTTTTGCCAGCGCCGCTCTGCAAGTCTTTCTCCGTCCGCTTCCGTTCAGAGACATCACGAATATTACATTGTGCCAGCTTCGCCCTGTCGACCAGATAGATGTCCGCGTAGATATCCTCGCCCGGACTTGGTTTTAACCTGAACATCCTCGTAATTAAGAATGCCGTTCCGTCTCAAGGATTGCATTATCGCCGGAAAATCAGCTCGTATCGAGCGAGACACCGATATCCTGCAATTTTTTCCCGACGTACTCCCCTTCGGAATAACCCAGCAGTTTCTCGGCTGCCGGATTAGCCTGAACTATATGTCCTTCGCCTTTTTCGAGCAGCACTATCCCGTCGTCTGCGGTCTCAAATAGGCGCCTGTACCGCAATTCAGACTCTGCCAACAGGTCTTCCAGGCGCTTGCGCTCGGTGATATCTTCAAAGGCAAGAAGAATGATCCGCTCCTTCCCCTGCCCTCGTTTAATTTGCCGGGCATTCAAAAGCATTATGCGTCTGCCGATGGTGGCAAAATCGTGTTCAACCTCATAGTTGTCAAAGGTCGTCTTTTGAGGAAGGATTGTTTCCAGCAGATCCCGCAGCTTGGGGATATCCCATTGTTTATTGCCCAGATCATAGATCAGCTGTCCCACGGTCTCTTCCGGTTTTACCTTGAAGAATTCATAGAAGGAGCGGTTGACGGTGACCACCCTGAGGTCCTCGTCCAGGGAGATCAAGGGTTCACGCACGGTATTGATGACGCTCTCGGCGAATTCATGGGCTTCATCCGCGGCTTTTTTTATAACCACCAGTTCTTTTCGGGTTTTTTCCAGGCCGGTTTCTATCTCCTTACGCTCGGTAATATCCTCGATCGCCAGGAGGATGATCCGTTCCTTGCCCCATCCTCGTTTAATTTGCCGGGCATTCAAAAGCATTATGCGTCTGCCGATGGTGGTAAAATCGTGTTCAACCTCATAGTTATCAAGGGTTGTCTTTTGGGGAAGGATGGTTTCCAGAAGATCCCTCAGTTTGGGGATATCCCATTGTTTATTGCCCAGATCATAGATCAGCCGTCCCACGGTCTCTTCCGGTTTTACCTTGAAGAATTCATAGAAGGAGCGGCTGACGGTGATTACCCTGAGGTCTTGATCCAAAGAAATCAGGGGTTCACGCACGGTGTTGATGACGTTCTCGGCGAATTCATGGGCTTCATCTACTTCGTCATTCAGAAACTTTATTCTGAGAAGCGACTTCACCCTGGCTAACAGCTCATGTTTATCAAAAGGCCTGGAAACAAAATCATCGCAGTCTGACTCAAGGGCTTTTACCCTGTCTTCGTTCTTCTCGTGAGCCGTGATCATAATTACCGGAATACGCCCTGTCTTTTTTTCCGCCCGCAATTGCGACAGTACTTCGAAGCCGGACATCCCGGGCATCACTACATCCAGCAGGACCAGATCGATATTATCATTGGAAAGTTTTTTCAGCGCTTCTTCACCGCTTGCCGCCTGGACGATTTCATACCCCCGTGGAACAAGATGCGCTTCGAGAAGTTTAATATTCGGGAGTTGATCATCGACAACTAATATTATTGGTTTGTCTTTCATCGTTTGTCTTTCATCGTCTGTCTCCGTTGCAGGTAACTTTTCAGTAAATTATTTTTATTGATCCTCGCTTTTCACGTCGGAGTATTGCTCCCGGCGATTTTGCCGTCAATGTCCCGCGGCGCCGACCTTTCTGAGGTCGATATATCCCCGTTGAACGTCCACCGATACCAGCTGCACGCGGACGCGGCTGCCGACATCAACGCCCTCGAAACCCTGGACCAGCCGGCCTTCGACAGGGACCGTGAGAAGCCGCGCCCACGTCCCTTTATCAGCCGCGCCGGTGACGATGGCATCGAACTCCTCGCCGATCCGGTGTTCCAGCAGCATCGCCGCCGCGGATTTTCTGACCAGTCGCTCGACCTTGTTCGCGGCGTCCTCTTCTTCCGTGCAATGTTTGGCCAGGACGTCCAGTTCGTCATTGCGGTAAGGAGACGGTGTTCCTTCTATCGCGGCCTTCACCAGGCGCTGCGTGATGAGGTCGGTATACCGGCGATTCGGGGCCGTGGAATGGGTATAGTCCCTGACAGCGAGGCCGAAGTGCCCCGGGGCTGTGGCGCCCGGAAGCTCCGCGACATATTCGCCGGCGCCAAGAAGTTTGATGACGGAGAGGGAGAGGTCGGGGAATCGAAGGGGATCGGCTGTTCGTTCCTTTGTCAGAAACGCTTCAAGCGCCTTTGGGTCCGGCTGATGGGGAAGCGTGAATCCCTTTTCTCCGGCAAGCTCGACGATCCGCTCCCATCGTTTTGGCGTGCGAACCACGCGGCGGATGGACGAAAGTTTTCGCGACGACAGATACCGGGCGGTCACGCCGTTCGCGGCTATCATGAAATCCTCGATTATATCCTTTGCGCGGTTCTTTTTTTCCTCCACGAGACCGCGCAGTTCATCGCCTTCGAATACCGGTCTCGCCTCTATTGTTTCGAGGCTGAGGGCGCCGTGCACATGCCGGAGGTTTTTCATGACCTGTGCCGCCCTGTCCTGCATTCGCATATTCTCCTCAAGTCCCGGTACGGCGGCAAGGGCCGCGGGAATGGCTCCACTGCCTTCCAGCCATGCGGCAACGCTGTTATATGCCAGCTTCGCATGGTTGCGGACGAGCGCGCGGTAGATATCGGACTTCTGAAGGGATCCGGCGGCGTCGATGACCACTTCGATGACAATCGCCCGCCGGTCCTCCTTGAAACCGAGCGAAGTGAGATCGGTCGACAGCTTCTCAGGAAGCATCGGGAAGATCCTGGCGGCGGTATACACCGAGGTGGTATTATGGCGCGCGTGCTCGTCAATAGCCGATCCGTCTTTCACGAGCAGGTCCACGTCAGCCACGGCAACAAGGATCTTTACGCGGCCTCCGGGCTGTGCCTCGGCCGCCGTGAGCTGGTCCAGGTCACGAGAGTCATCGTTGTCTATGGAAGCCCAGAGGAGGTTCCGCAGGTCACGAACCGGTTTATCGCTCATGGTTGCAGGCTTCTTGAGGTGATCAAGCTCAGCGAGCGCTGCCTTTGAAAAGTCAGGGAGCAAACCCTTCTCAAGCATCGCCCGCCGGGCGATCTTTTGTAAAATTGGACGGTGCTGTTTGTCGTTGGCATTCATTGCATGTCCCTCTCACGGTAATTCTATTAATCTCAGCCCGGATAAATCGGGCAATTGTTCAGCCGCAAAAGTCACAAAAAACGCAAAAAACAGGGTAATTATTCGGCTCTTTTTTTTATTCTAACGCGTCAAAATCAAAGGCACTTTCGCGCAGTGACGCGGAGACGCAGAGAAAGAGATCCATCCTTGCTCGGTTCTTCTTGTTATTCTCTGCGAGCTTAGCGGCTCTGCGCGAGACGCCTTGCTTTTGCCTAAATAGATACAAAACAAGTACCCCGTTCTTGGTAATACCTCATTAATTTTGCTGATAACGATAATTGTTTCAACATCTTTTTTGTCTCTGTGACTTATGTGCTTTGTGTGGCCAACTGCCTTTTATCGGTTAATAAGAAAAGGAGAGCCCTGCAAAACCCCTGCGTCCGAACTGATCGAATCGCATCAGGGTTTCTCCGTAGCCGTACCAGTACTGCAGATAAAGCGCAAAATTCGTATTCGGAAGCTGCTGCCGGAATTCCAATTCATATGAATTTTTGCTTTGAGCGCGGAATATCGGCGTTTTCACATCCAGTTGATGGTCCCGTAAACTTCCACCCCAGAGAAAGTTCCTGACGCTTACCCCGATCTCCCCCTGCCCCATGTAGTCGAGAAATTTATCGTTGCTGCCGATGGATCGAAGATAGGCAGTCTCATCGGAATAACCCGACGCATGCCAGAGTTTGACGTATAACATCGCCTTGTCCGACAGGAAGGAATTCGAATCTTCCAGTTTTTCCTTCGACTCGAGTCCGAACTTGATCAGAACATACTGCCTGTTCCAGCCCCGCGACTGGTCTCCGGCAAGACCGTTGGATTCGTGCTCGATGGGACTGATAACGATGTTGCGCAGTTTAAGCCGACCGGTGATCGTCGCGTTGACAGGATAATCTAAAAAGAACTCCGGGTTAATATTGCTTTCCTCGAAAGGCCTGGACTGCTGCCCCACGTTCCAGAGCGTTTTCTGCGTATAGGCAACATAGGCCGGAAAAACATTGTACTTGAAGACATACAGGTTCGGTTTCAGTACCTTGAACTTCATGCTTATCTGGAACTTGGCCTGTGCGTTGGTGTTCCCGGGCCAACGATTTAGTGAAAAATAATTCACCTTGTATGTGGCAACGGGACTGTCCGTTTTTTTCTCAACGATGCTCGTCTTTGAGGTGATTTCTGCTGCTCAAGGCTCGGTGTTTTCAGGATTCTCCGCGTCTTGCTGTTGAATTGCCGAATCAGCCTGTCGGGCCGCCCTCGCGGGAGCATCTGGTACAGAAAGCTCACCAGCGCCGCCATTGGCGGCAAAAAACAGAGCAAACATAAACGCGAACACTAATTTGATCACAAGACCTCCGAAGCGACAAAGGGTCTTTTACCGCTGAGACGCAGAGTCGCAGGGAAAATATTTTTATTTTCAGTATGCATTTCTCCGTGTCTCCGACACCTCAGCGGTAGATGAACACTTTTCTATGACTTCATTAAGAGTGCTCGGCCTCTGATTGCCCAAGCGCAGCCCTCACAATTCTGACTAATTCTTCTGTCTCAAAAGGCTTCTGGAAGTACGCAAACACCTCATTGCTGAGTGACTTGATATAGGACTCCACACCGGTATGCGCGGTAAGCATGATTATCGGTATCTTCCGGTATTTTTTGTTGTCTTTGATCTTCCTGGACACCTGCAGGCCGTCCATCCCCGGCAGCATAAGGTCCAGCAGTATGAGGTCTATCGTTTGGGTCTTGATCTTCAGCAGGGCCTCTTCCCCGGTTGCCGCGCTTACCACCTCGTAGCCTCTCGGAACGAGAATGTTCTCGAGCAGTTTGAGGTTCGCGGGTTCATCGTCGACACAAAGGATGATCGGCTTCTTCAGCATCATGTTTTTACCCCTGAATAATCTTTTTTACGAGCTCAACAAATTTTCGCGTATCAATGGGTTTCGTCACATATTCATCAAACCCGACCTTTAGTGCCTTTTCCCTGTCGCCTTTCATGGCAAATGAGGTGACGGCGATCACCTTCAGCCTGCTCAGTTCCGGCGTTTTACGCAATTCCGCTATCACCGCAAACCCCCCCATGACAGGCATCTGCAGATCAAGCAGGATAAGATCGGGCATGTGCTCTCTGGCCATCTTCAACCCGGCTTCCCCATCGGCCGCCTCCAGCACTTCGTAGCCATGATAGGTAAGTATCTGTCTCATAAGGATGCGGTTCTGCTCGTTATCTTCTACAACAAGAATTTTCTCAGGCATCTTTTTTTCTCCTCTGTTTTACGGGAATGACAAAGGCAAAGAGGCTCCCTTTGCCGAACTCGCTCTCCACCCATATTCTTCCACCGTGCAAATCAACAAGTTTTTTTGTAAGCGCAAGCCCGAGCCCGGTGCCCTCGAACTGTTTATCATAGGGCGACGACAATTGAGCAAACTCCTTGAAAAGCTTCGGGAGGTCCTCCCGCCGGATCCCTATGCCGGTGTCCCTGATGCTGATCTCTATATCCTGGGCCCCATTGATCTCCTTCAACATTACCTGCACCTGGCCCCCGTCAGGAGTGAATTTCACCGCATTGCTCAGGAGATTGAACATTATCTGCTTGAGCTTCCTTTCATCCGCCTCGATCTCGATCGAAGGATCTGGTTCGAATTGAAGATCCAGCTTTATCCCGTGCCTCAATGCCTTCTCCCTCTGCATGACCAGGGATGCGTCAAGCAGCTCTCTTAAAGACACGCTCTCCACGTCGAGCTCCATCTTGCCCGATTCGACTTTGGAGAGATCGAGGATGTCGTTGATAAGGCTGAGCAGGTGCCTTCCCGCCTTGAGGATGTACATCACATTTTCGCGCTGCGACTCATTCAGCGTTCCGAGCAGTTGGTCCTCCAGGACCTCCGAAAAACCGATTATAGAATTAAGAGGGGTCCGGAGCTCATGGCTCATGTTGGCAAGGAAATCGGACTTGGCCATTGTTGCTGACTCGGCCTCGAATTGCGCCTTCTTCGCGTCCCGTGTTCGTTCCGCCAATTCCCGTTCCAGCCTCATTTTTTCCGTGACGTCTTCTATTGCCAGGAGGATCAGCTGGGAACCGCTCTCCTCCTGAGCGATCCGGCGGGCATTGAGCAGCATGACTTTGTGCCCGATGCTTGAGAACACATGCTCAACCTCATAGTCATCGAACTTGTTGTCCTTAGGAAGGATCTCTTCAAGCAGCGTCCGAAGCCCGGGAATGTCCCATTGCCGGTTTCCGAGGTCATAGATAAGATTTCCGATCGTTTCCCCCGGTGTCACCCTGAAAGAATCATAGAAGCTGCGGTTGGCCTTGAGGACCCTCAGGTCTGAATCCAGCACCAGCAGGGGTTCACGCACGGTCTCAATAATATCTTCATTGGCCCTTGTTGCGGCCTCGGCATCGAATTGCGCCTTCTTCGCGTCTCGTGTCCGTTCCGCCAATTCTTTTTCCAGGCGCATTTTTTCAGTGATATCTTCTATGGCCAGGAGGATCAGCTGAGGACCGCTTTCTGCTTGAATGATGCGGCGGGCATTGAGCAGCATTATCTTGTGCCCGATGCTTGAAAATACATGTTCAACTTTATAGTCGTCGAACTTGTTATTATTGGGAAGCATCTCTTCAAGCAGCGTCCGAAGGCTGGGAATGTCCCACTGCCGGTTTCCGAGATCATAGATCAGGTTGCCCACCGTTTCCTTCGGCAGTACCTTGAAGGATTCATAAAAACTACGGCTGGCCAAAAGGACCCTCAGATCCGCATCCAGGACCACAAGGGGTTCACGAGCTGTCTCGATAATATCCTCAAACATATTAGCATCCCCAATCTATGACTTCTCTGGTCTGCCTCGCGCTACGCGCCGCGTAAAGCCCGGGAACGCTGTTGCGGAGAAACATGAGTTTTACAGGCGGCACGTTTTTCATTCGTGGTTCCTCCCTTGATGAAACCTCTGGTGTTATCGTTGTCTAATTAAAGGTTGCGTCGATCGTATGGTTCGCTGTCACGTTTATGAACGTGTACGAAGCCACTGGACCTTGCGAAACGCCATCCACCTGAACATCTTTGATGGTATGTTTCGGATCCGGCTTAATCGTGAACGCCTTATCTTTACCGGAGATCACCGATACCGTACCTGATGGATTGATACTTCCATGTGGGCCCGCAGTCGCTGTTATGGTGTAGTTGGCGGCTGTTGCCTGGCTCACCGTCAATGTGCCGGAAGCCAGGCCCGCCCCAAAGTTCCCCTGTGCAGCATACGCTGCGTTCAAGATATGGGTGCCCGCGCTCGGGCTGGTAATCGTGAAGGTGGTGGACCCGGCGATCAGTCCCTGCGTCGCAGTTGTTCCGTTGTCAACAAGCAATGACACGTTTCCCGCGGGTGTCCCTGATGCTGAACCGACCGTCACCGTCACGATGCCATTTTCGCCGTATGTCACGGCAGGTGCGTTGATCGTTATCGTCGTCGATGCCTGATTCACCGTGAGGGTGCCGGAAGCCTTGCTTTCTCCGAAGATGCCCTGCGCAGCATACGCTGCATTTAGGATAAAGCTGCCCGCGCTCGGGCCGGGAATCGTGAAGGCTGCAGATCCGCCGATCAGGTCCTGCACGACCGCGGCTCCGCCGTCAACAGTCAATGACACGATTCCCGCGGGTGTCCCTGCTGCTGAACTGACCATCACCGTCACGATGCCATTTGAACCGTATGTCACTGTAGGCGCGCTGAGCGTCATGTTCGTCGCTCCCTCGCCTACGCCTAAGGTACCGGAGGCCGAGCTTGCCCCGAAGTTCCCCTGTTCAGCATACGTTGCGTTTAAGGTATGGGTGCCCACGCTTGGACTGGCAATCGTGAAGGTTGTAGACCCGTTGATCAGTTTCTGCGTCGTTGCCGCTCCATTGTCAACACTCAATGACACGTATCCCGCGGGTGTCCCTGATGCTGAACCGACCGTCACCGTCACGATGCCGTTTGAACCGTATATCACTGTAGGCGCGCTGAGCGACATGGTCGTGGGCGCCAGTACTGTTCCCGTGATGAAGATAAAGCCGAATGGAGTTGCCATGGCATTGCCGGCCGCGTCCTTGATTCCTCCATCGACCGTAACGGTATAGATCGTTCCCGGGTTCAAACTTGACGCCGGCGTAAAGACAGCGGTCGTGTCCGAATACATGACCGATCCCCGGACATTGCCGGTTCCCGTGGAAAGGGTGATCGTTTGCTCGTTGATGGTCGAGGCGTCCACCGCTTCGCTGAACTTTATCTCAATGGAACTGTCTACCGCGACGTTCTGCGCGCCATTGGTCGGGCTGGTCAAGCTGATCGAGGGTGGAGTCGTATCAGCCGGCGGCAGCGGCCCCTTCCCACCGCATGCTGAAAGGACAAGAGTTGTCAGTGAGAGAATAAGTATTATGTGCGAATGTTTTTTCATAGCGAGCCTGGTCGTCGCAGCGACCAAAACACTCCCTCTCTTGTTAACGAATAGGAGCATGGTCAGGTCTCGGTATCGGTCCCCTTTTTCGACACAGGTGGAATGCGTTCAGCAGGCGCCTCACGCCCGAGCAAAACGGCGACCCATCGCGTGCTTTCATTGTTCTCGCAGGCGAACTTCAGCGTCATGGTAAACGGTATGCACAGAACCACGCCGATCGGACCAAGCAGGCTCCCCCAAAAGATCAACGAGAGAAATACGATCAGCGTGGACAGGCCGAGCCTCCGCCCCATGAGCCTCGGTTCGACCACGTTGCCGAGTATGAAACTAACCGCAAAATATCCTGCAGCGGCGAGCGCGGCGTGGCCGATCCCGAGTTGGACAAGGGTGAGAATGAGTGCGGGGATCGCGGCGATGATAATGCCGACGTTGGGAACATAGTGAAGCAGAAAGGCCAGGAAACCCCAGAGAACGGGAGAATCCACGCCGAGGATGGTGAGCCCTATCCCGATCAGAACACCCGCGGCCAGACTGATCCCCGTCTTGATGATCATATAGCGCTTCATATCATCAACGAATCTCGTGAACTGGGGAAATGCCAGCAAAGGATCACCGAGGACAGCGCGGAGCTTGCCGGGGAAGCTTGAGGCTTCGAGCAGGATAAACGTTACGGTGAGCAGGATCAGAAAAATGTTCGAGAGCGCGGAGCCCAGCCCCCCGAGCATGCTGACAGACAGCTTTATTATTACGCCCGGATTGACATAATCGAGCAGCACCTTGTCCGTGACCCGGATGCCCTTGGTTGCCAGCAGGGCCTTGAGTGCCGAGACTTCTTCCTGGATGCGGTGTTGATAGGAAGGCAGGGCCTCGACAAAGTTGTTGAGGGACGTGGCTACAAGACCGCCGACGATCAGCAGAAGGGTGATCATACCGGTAACCACTATCAAAACCGCAACGACGGAGTGAATGCGTTTCCGTTCTAACCAGAGCACCGGCGGTGTTCCAAGCATGGCGAGAAAAACGGCGACCAGGAAGGCCACCAGGACCGACCTCGCCTGATTGATGCCCCCGATGATGATCACGAGCGCGGCCATGATTATGAGGAAACGCGTTACACGGGGAAAATTGCTCTGTTCGGGCATTGACAAATACCTCTTTGACAGAAATTCTCTCAGTTGGGAGGTCTGACCTGTTCTGAGACCGCCACACACGCTGTCAATCACAGGTAAAAAACGCCGTTCTTTTCAGGCGCAGGGTGAAAATTGCGATTCTCTCGACGCATTCGATGTCAGGCTCCCTCCCGTTTCAGGCGGCTCAATGGCGGTCTGCGTAGAAGTCGCGCCACTCGACGGCGCCGAACTTGGTGTCGCCGAGAAGGTTGTAGGCGATACTGATGGTCCCCACCGTCTGATGCCTGTCAGGCAGATCAGCATAGTACCCATCCCGATGCGATTCGACGTACTGGACGCCGATGCCGTGGCGGCCGTAAACACGCACGGTGAACGATGCGTTCCCGCGGAAGACATGCTCCGATCCGTTCGCATTGTCGGAGCCAGTGCCGGTGACATAGTATTCGCGCCCCGTCAGGTCGAGCGCGGCAGCATTGCCGAAGATGAGGCGGAGCGCGAGAAGCCCCTGCGGGACGACGCCGTAGTGGTAGTCACGTTCACCCACGGCGGCATTGCCCACGGTGGCGATGGTGCCGGCCGCTCCGAAACCGACGCCGCCGAGGGCCGAACCCTGGAGCGCCACCGAGCGCGAGATCCACCACTGGGCTGTGGTTCCGAGCGAGAGTGCCGTGCTCGAGACGCGGAAGATCGCCGGCGATATGTAGTCGTAGCTCCCGTAGAGGCCCCACACGCCTCGATAGGCGTCGCCAAGGGAATATTTTGTTCCATAGAGAAGGCCGCGGGTCATGATGTTCTCGAAGGCGTTGCCGCCGCTGCGGGCGATAGCGGTAAATTCGAAATGGAAGTAGTCGAAGGGACGCTCGTAGCTATAACCGGGTTTCCCGGGAAGCCCGTAGGCCATGGAGAAGTCTCCCGACACTTCGGGCCGCTTAATGGTTCTTCCGATGCCCTGGTCCGTCTGGTGTGCGGTCAGGCTCGCGCCGAGCCGCAGGCGCGTGAAGACAGCCGGGTCGTTGCTCACCCATACGGCCTTGAAACGGTTGCCGAAGGCGAGGCGGTTGATGCCGGTGGACGGCGAGAGCCCCGCGGCGCCCAGTTCGCGCCAGAATCCCGGCTTGCCGTTGCCCTCAAGGACGTAGCTCGCCATCCGGAAGAGCGCTTCGCCCAGGAGTGACCCGCCGAAGCTCGTCATGATCTGATCGTTTATTGAGGGCGGTCCGGTCTCTCCGAACGTCTCCCAGACATAGCTTGCCGCGAAGGTATAGCCAAACGACTCCCAGAAATTGAGGCCGGCTGACCGGGCGAAGCCATAATTGAACGACCCCATGTAAGGATGCATGATAAAGTTCATGCCGAAGGGGTCGGTGTCCAGGGTCCAGGGGCCGTGGATGACGTGGTTCCAGCCGGTGTTCCAGTTCGTGCCGTAGACGTCGGTGCCGTAGACGGTGCGGTCAAACCGGTTGAGGAGCCAGAGGAAGGACGGGATCTCAAGCGCAGGGATGAGATAGCTCTTGTTGAAGCCCGGACCCCAATCAGCCTCCAGCGCCGGGATAACAGGCGCGGCGGGATCGGGCTTCACGGCGTAGTCCGTATTCAAGGCGGTCTCCAATGACGGAAGAATGAGCGCGCTGGAGCCGCGTTCCGCGGCAAAGCCCGCACCAGGCGCCGCGAGACCGAGCATGAGAATGCAGGCAATGAGGGGCCACCTGCGCCGCACGCCATACAGGGGTCCGGTCATGTCAGCCGTCCGGTCAGATCCGGCCCCGGTCTCCACGATCCTGGCCCGCCACTTCTTGAGTTGAGAATTAATCAGTTTAATCATGGTCAAATACCTCCTCGATCCTTCCAATCAACCCTGACGTTCAGCTTGGACAAGGCTATTTTCCCTTGGCCTCTTCCTGGATTTTCTTACCGGCCTTTTCGACCTGATCTCCGCCTTTTTCAACCGTCTTGTCGATGCTCTTGCCGGCGCGCTCCATAGGTCCCTCTTTTTTACACCCGGATATCCCCATAAGCAGTAAACTCACGACCAGCGCTGCAATGATATTCTTCGAGATCTTTATCATTTGTATCTCCTTTTGCGACAGTCATTTATCCATACAACGTTTGATCCGTTTTTTGATTCTGTTACTGCTGTCACCTGCGCTTTCACATATTCCATATAATTCTGCATATCCTCGCTGGTCCAGTCCGGCGGCTTCTTACCAGTTTGTGCTACGAATTGTTCCAGGAGTTTCATGGATCATTTCCTCCCTCTCGTTCGTGCATCGACAGTTCTTCTCGCCGTTGCACTTCACTGCACCATAAGGGTTTGTCAGCTTCGGCGGGAGCCGCGCCATCTCCGTGGCCGTATGCGTTGGATCTTTCATGGATTGTCCGTTGATCCTTTTATTTTGTCTCTTGCAGCTTCAAGAGGCTCTTAACGGATTTAACCCCCTTAATTTCCTTGATCTTTTCAACGAGTCGTGCCTCGGTCTCCCTGCTGTTCACAAAACCCTGGAGAACGACTTCTCCCTTTGTCGTCGTCACATCGATCTTCAGATAATGGGCATCCGGGTCTGCAACGATTATCCCGTTAACCTGCGTCGTGGTCGTCGCGTCGTCCATAAATTCACCCGCTGTTTCGGTCTTCTGTGTGGACAGGAGGCTCTTTACGGATTTAACACCCTTAATTTCCTTGATCTTTCCTACGAGCCGCGCTTCGGTGTCCTTGCTGTTCACATAACCCTGGAGAACAACCTCTCCCTTCGTTGTCGTCACATCGATCTTCAGAAAATGAGCATCCGGGTCTGCAATTACTATCGAATTAACTTTTGACGTAATCGTCGAGTCGTCCACATATTCACCTGTTGTTTCGCCCTTGAGCGTGGCGCAGCCTGAAAACAAGGCCACGCTTAAAACCATTAATACTACCGACAGAATGATCTTTTTCATTTTTCTTCTCCTTATTTATATTTTCTGCAATTAAATTCAAGTGTCTGTCTGAAACTCCCAAGAGAGCCGAGAGAATAAATTCTTCTGAGTCCACCTTCTTTCAACGCTGACAATGAGGACGCTGCTGTTCCCGCCGGTGTCAACCCGGTCTTTTCTTCTCTCACGCCCGCGCCGCTGTTATTGCCTCAAGCCCTGCTGTGGACCCAACGGTATTGAACCTGATGACCGGCTCTGCGCGGAGCAGCCTCATCGCCCCGTTCAAAACGCCGAAATGGTCTGACCGCAGATGGTTGTCCAGGTCCGCCCTGGTCTTCCACTCCTCTTCAAAGAAGAAGACGCGTTCGTCCTCCACATCCACGTAGCAGTTGCAGCTTATGCAGCCATGCTCGCGCCGGATCGGGCCAAGTATCGCTTTCAGCGTTTGCAGGACTTCCTTTCGTTTCTCAAGAGGCACTGTCATCTTAATGGTGGTTTCGATCATGGCCGATCTCCTTGATAGGTGAGTCGATTGCCGGTACAGGGGATTTCTTCTTATTCACGGTTGGACCTTCTGTCATCCTGCCTTCCATCCTGTTTTTTTTCTTCCCCTCTTTCAGGTCCTCCCTTTCGAGGTTTGGATTTCCGTGGAGACTCCATGTGCTGTGGCTGTGACTGCCGCGATTGGACCTTTCCGTCTTGTGGTCGTGAATGTTGCGGTCTGCCTGCCTCTTGGGCTCGCGGTTCTACCCGGGACCTTGGTCGCACCTCTCGAGACGGTTGTGGTGATCGCGTTCGGGGTTTCAAACCCTGGACACCCCAGGTATGTTGCTTCTCCCAATGCCTGTCCTTTTCCCAGCCCCTCCAGTTTTTTTGAACTTGCTGGTGAGGTATTCGCTGGTAGTTCCACTGATGCCCTCTCCAGCGATGTTCCCGATAGTCATTCCTCCAGCCTGAAGGTATCTCCCTATAAAAAGAGGGGACCCTTTGATAGTAGGCCCAGCCTGAGTCGTAATACCGTGAGCGATACCAGCGCCCTTCCCAGGGACGCCACCACCAGCCGTTGTAGAAATAGATTTCCGCATCCGCGTCCGGGACCGCGTAGACATACGTCTCGGGGAGCACTATCACTTCCGGGGGTGCGGCAAACACAATAGGCGGCGGCAGAGATATGCTAATGCCAACATTCACTTCCGCCATCGTCGGAACCGGAACTACAACTCCCAATGCCAGGAGCACTGTTCCCAAAAATAACTTTATCATTTTATATCTCCTTCTTTGACTGGCCGGTCGCTTCTTCCATCATCTCGGCGACGCGCGATTTCTCCATCCACGTTTTCTCATTTACGGCCGCATGGAGCATAACATAACCGATGGCCGCGTAGGCCAAACCCAGGAACAAACCGAGAACTGCCTTTGGATTCCACGGTCCAGGGCAGCAGGATGAACAACCCCGCGTGGAACAGCAGCATACCAACGCCGATAAGACCGATCGCGAGCCCCGTCCGCATCAGACTGATCATCGACCACCTGGCCATCTGAACGACGTGCAAATAGAACTTTGCCGCCTCGATCTTGAGCAGTTGAATCGAAAGACGCCGCCAGCTGTCCATCAGCCTGATCGTAATTCCAGCCAGAAGCCCCTTGATTATGTTCTTAAACATAGGCCCTCCCGTTGGACAATGCTACGTGCGATTCCGGCCCATTATGTAGCCGAGTAACACACCGACCAGCGCAGAGCCTGCGATATAGGGCCACGGATTCTGATGCACGTTCTCGTCTACGTCGTGGGCGATTTCACGGGTTTTCTCGACGCCGACCTCCCGGGCATGAGCGGACATCTCGAGCGCCTGATCTTTGGCAGTGGTCAGTGATTTCATGAAACTGCCTTCTTTCTCCAGGATCAGGCTCCGCAGATTTGTGTACTTGTCAGACATAACCGCTTTTAACTCGTCCTTTTTCTGCTTGGCCGCCTCCTCAAGAAGTTTCAGAGCTGCTGCAAAGTTCTCATTGCTTGTTTGTGTCTGTTCCATGACGAACCCCCCTTTTTTTTTGAACCCGATATTTTGTCAATGGGCCTGAATGTACTGGCAATGGACACGTTACGCGCCCGTTGGCAGCAACTGGACGTTCAGACCCCTCACTTCCCGATATGAATCGATGAGATGTCTCCGATGAGTCCGAAGACGCTCAATAGCCATAGGATCACGACAATGACCACTACCACATTCAAAATTTTCTTTATGGTGGATTGCATCGGTATGTAGCTGTTGATCACCCAGAGGATCACCCCGACGACAACCAAAACAATCACTAATTGGATCAGCGGCATGGTATTTCTCCTTTCATGCTTTGCCTGTTTACCCTCGAAGACGGGTGTTCAAGCGAAGGCCTGTCAGCGCATTACCTTGCATCAGGTCCTTATTCTTCTCTCGCAACTCCCCCCAGTGAGACGAGCGCAGGGTGATTCCTCATGCTCCGGAACCTCTTCAGATCCGCCCAAGAAGCAGGAGGATGATCAGGATCAGAAGGATGAGCCCGAGTCCGCCGCTGGGATAGTATCCCCAGTTCCTGCTGTGGGGCCAGGTGGGAAGTGCGCCGATAACCACGAGGACTAATATGATGATCAGTATTAAGCCCATGTCTTTTCTCCTTTCCTGTTACTCTTCTCTGCATTTTTTTGGGAAATGGGTCGTACTAATCTACCGCCTCCGTCCCTGAATGAAACCGATCACGATTACTACCAGCGCGACCACAAGCAAAATATGGATGAACCCACCCATGGTGTAACTGCTGACCAGCCCCAGTGCCCAAAGGACTAACAGTATCACAGCGATTGTCCACAACATATGGTCCTCCTTTCTGACTGCTCGGGCCCGTTGCCCGCTTGCTCATCGGTCCGGCAATCTATGCGTACCTGAACTCGACTACCCGATGGTCATTCGGTTCTTTTCGCCATTCACACCTTCGCTTTGTTGACGAGTCCGGTGGCCGGGTCCTTCCGGCCGTCGTCCCGTCCTGCTATTTAAACCTCGAGCTCGCGTCGTGGTAGGCGGTCTTCGCTTCAGCCCACACTTTTTCCACGCCCTTTTTAATGTCGTCCCATGCCTCATCGCCGGCAGTTTTCAACTCCTGCAGCTTTATCGTGGCTTCTTTCTGCCTGCCTTGCAAGGCTTCGATGGTTTTGTAGTATTCGATCTTCGCGTCGGCCTTGGCATTGTCCGCCTTGGCCTTGAGCAGGGCGATCTGTGCGCTCCATTCCTTCAACTGCGCACCGAGCTTCTCTTCGTATGCTTTTCGTTTATTTATCAAAGCAGCCTCCTCGTAGTAAAAACGTTACTCCCAAATTCCAGGTTACTGATGCGGACGCATGTGCCCTGGTCCAGGCACGTGCCCCCCTCCGTGCCCCCGTCCCGGTCCTCCCGGGAAAAATGGAAAGCATGATGAAAGAGCGAGTAACAAAACAAATACGAGCAATACCATTACCGTCTCTATTTTTTTCATGATGTATCTCCCTTTGAGTCGCCTTGGACTCTTTCACGCGGTAGTCCTTATGCTTTCAGGGAATACCGGCATCGGTGTCCCCGGCAACAGACCGGTGATCCGATCGTATGCCTGCGATCAGCCTTTTTTGCGGCCCGTGACCAGCAGCACGATCCCGCCCACGAGCGCGATAGCGCCCACGATCGGGGGCAGCGGAAGCGTTCGCGTCCTGTCAGCCGACATGTGCACAGGACCGAGATCGACGATCTTCTCTCTGGTCGTAAAGTCAATGCCCTGATACGCAAAGGCCACGATTGCGATAACAATGAGGATGATGCCTAATATCGTATTTGTTCTCATTTCGTGCCGCCTCCGGCCTCCGGGCCGGGTTTCTGCGATTCACGTTCGATGACGATCTCAACGCGGCGGTTGTTGGCGCGCCCCTCGGGTGAAGCGTTGTCGGCTATCGGGCTCCCCTCGCCCATTCCGCGTGCCTGGATGCGGTCGGCCGGGTAGCCTCTCTGCACGAGGTAGTCGCGGACCGCGTCGGCCCTGCGTTGGGAGAGTCCCTGGTTGTATGACTCCGAGCCCCGGGAATCGGTGTGCCCTTCCACGATAAGGTTGCGCGCATGGACCGCCAGCAGCGCTTTGGCCACCTGGTCAAGCTTTACCCGCGCGGAAGGCAGCAAGGTCGACTGGGCGGACCGAAAGAGAATGCTTCCTGACAGCGTCACGACCAGTCCGCGTTCCTCTTCCTTGACCGCTGCGAGCTTGGCGAGATCGGCTTCCGCTTTCTCCTTGTCCGCTGCGAGCTTGGCGAGATCGGCTTCCGCCTGCTCCTTGCTTGCCTTTTCAGCGGCCAGAGCGGCCAGAGCTTCGGCTGCTGTCTTCTGGGATTCGCTCATTTCCTGCTTCTGCTTCTCTATCTCGGCTTGCTGCTTCTGGAATTCGGCGTCCTTTTTTTCTTTTTCCTTGGCTGCCTGTTCAGCGGCAATGGCGGCAAGCGTTTCCTGATGCTGCTTCTCGGCTTCGCTCAATTCCTGCTTCCCCTGCTTCACCATTTCGGCTTGTTGCATCTGGAATTCGGCGTCCGCTTTATCCTTTTTTGCCTTGGCGGCGGCCGTGTCGGCGAGCGTTCCCGCGAGTTCAGCCTTTCGCTGGGCGACATACGCGAGATCTTTCGTTTTGTCCGACTGGGGTTCCTTCTCGAATGACTGTTCCGCCCGGACGAGCGCCTCATGCGCCTTGTGTAATTCAGCGGGCACAAGTTGCTTCGCCGGACCCTGGCTCGCCTGCTCGTAGGCCGCACGTGCGTTGACGAGTTCACTCGGCGCTTTGACCGCGCAACCGGCGACGAAAGCGACCAGCGTGGCTATGATAAAAAATTGCATCGTTTTCATAATATCCTCCTTTTGGGTTGCGATTGGGTCATGGGTTGTCTTGCCGGAGTTGTCGCACCCGCTCCACTGCTGCCTGGGCCTCCGCCTTCTCGGCCTCCCCGCGCGAGAGCGCGACAGCCAGCTCGGCGTCGGCTTCAGACCGCAGCAGCATCGATGCGGCCTACTCCTTATCACCTTTTGCGGCCAGTCCCTTGGCGCGGTCCAGTTCTTCCTTGGCTAGTTGCAAATGAAGCGAAGCTTGCGGTACTGTGCCCGCTCCGGCCTCCTCGGCTGCGCGGATCGCCGACGCAGTCGACTCTGTACGCAGGGGGGCGCTTGTGCATCCCGCGGCGATTGCGATGGCCACGACGGCCACGGCGAGAACCATACTTCTGATCTTGGATACGTGTCTCATTTAGTCCTCCTTTTGTACTTTGATACGCGGTTGTCTCAATGGATCTTCTCTATTTCTTTCAACTCTCAAACGCTGTTGTTTCATCGTTGATTACATAACTTCGGACCTGAACGCAACTACTCGATTTTCATCCGGTTCTTTACGCTCTTCACGCCGTTTACGTCGTCCACGAGTTTGGTCACCAGGTCCTTTTCGGCCGCATTCTTTGCCTTGCCGCCCACCGTGACCACGCCGCGCTTCGTGGCGACCGTAGTGCTGAGGGCGCTGGTCGAGCGATGGAACAGCAATGCCATTTTTACCTGGGCGGTTATGGAGGCGTCATCGATCTTTTCACCCGCTGTGCGGGATGTCTTTTTCGATGTCTTGGCAACGGTCATCTCATTTTTGACGTCTTTGACCCCGTCGATATCTTTGGCGTATTCGGTTGTCAGCTCCTTTTGCGCCTGGCTGGTCGCTTCACCCTGCAAGGTGACGATTCCATCTTTCACGTCGACTCCGGTTTTGAGGCCGCTCACGCTGCGATGGAACAAGAGTGTGGTCTTCACTTTTGCACTGAGCCACGCATCCGAGTTCTCTGCAGGGCGTTCACCTTTGACTTCGAGGCTGTTATCCACTTTTTTCACTCCGGGCAAACCCGCCACGGTTTCCTGGGCCAATGTTTTGTGGGATTCTTCCGAGACAGTCCCTGTCAAGGTGACGACGCCTTTCTTAGACTCTATTTTAATATCATCGTCTTTGAGATAGGTCTTGAACACATACGACTTCTTGGCCGACGATTCGATGCGGTCATCCGTCTTTGAAGCGTATGCAGGCACACCGAGCGCCACCAGGGCCACCATTGCCAGCATCAGGGCTGCCGAAAATATTGCTTTCATGGTATGTTCTCCTTATTATTGTTGTTACTGCTTTTTGAATTCTTTTTTACTTCAAAGACCCAATGCCCTTCGGAGTCCTTCTTGTGGTATAATCGTGCAACCGCGGCAGGGGGTCCAGGGCTCCGGCGCTCATTGATGCGCCGCTTTCACTACTTCCCCAGGACCCTCTTGACCTGACCAATCTTTTCCTGCACTTTGCCGGCTATCTTTTCGCCTTTCCCTTCGTTTTCCAACTTGGGATTATCGGTGATTTTTCCGGCCATTTCCTTCACCTTGCCCTTTGCTTCGTGAAACTTGCCTTCCGTTTTATCCTGCGTGCTGGATTTCATACTGTTCCTCCTGTCGAATATTTGCCTGGCTGTTGTCAGGGTACAACCCTTTTTTTCCATTCTGTTTTAAAAAAATCCCCCCGCTGGCATAAGGGAGAGCAATACCAGCGGGAGGCAAGTTCCTTGACCCCTGTCTCTATTTCACGATGACCTCAAAAAGCACTCTCATGTTGGCCTTTGCCGCCTCTGAGTATATGTTCGAAGGTACCGGTTCATATTCCGCCGGTCTCGTCTCACCGTATCCGACTTTCGTCAACCTGTTTTCTGCAACGCCTTCTTTTACGAGGAAATCCTTGACAGAGGCCGCTCTTCGTTCGCTCAGCTTCTGATTATATTCTTTGGTGCCGCTGGCGGAGGTATACCCTGCAATCAGGATCTTCATGGCAGGGTTCTCCTTCAGGATCCTGGCATTATATTTAAGGATGGTCTTGCCATTTTCGTTAAGCGCCGCACTATCGAAGTCGAAGTGCGAATCCTCGAGCGAGATCAGCACCGCAGGGACGATCTTCACTGCTGAAATTGTGGTAAAGCTCCATTCATAACTGTTTTCCAAAGCATTGCCTGCAAGGTCCTTGACCCCGGCTGCGATCGTTGCGGTATAGGTCGTGCCTTTTTCGAGATCGCCTGCCGGGTCAAAGGTGGCAGTTGTACCGGCAAAGGTCACCTTGCCTTTAACAGGTGTTGTCCCGTTCTTTACGGTAAAGGTAGAGGTGGTGATCGTCGAACGATCCATCTCCTCGCTGAAGGTTGCCGTGATGTTCTTGTCGACTACCCACCCGGTGACGTAGCTGCCGGGGTTTGTGCAAACCACTTCGGGTGCGGTGGTATCTGCAGCCGAAGGCATGGCAGCGACCGCTTTCTTCTCCGCGCCGAGCAGGAAGGTCATGCCGATCATGACCTCGACATTACCGCGATTGCTGCGCATAATATCGTAATTGCTGCGATTGTTGCCTGCATCGCGGAACAGCACTTCCCGGGCATCGGCCCTCAGGGCCACCGTGTCGGAGACAAAGTACTTTACCCCGAAACCGAAATCGAACGCCCCGCGGGACTGGTTGTTCGTCGCTGGATCCGACGGGCCGTTGCTTTGAACGATGCCGAGGCCGGCCGCAACGAACGGCACGAATACGCCATCCGGGTTGAAATGATACAGGACATCGATGCCGTAATGGTAGAAGTCGACAGGCTTGTCGCTGATTCTTCTTGCTTCACTCCCGGTGTAGCCGAAAAATGCCTCAGCCCCCAGGTTTGGCGTAAAATTGTAGCCACCGCGCAGGCCATTGATCTGGCCGTTATCCATGTGCTTCTTGTTGTCAAAAAGATTAAAACCGGTGAACGGGTCCAGGGTAAATGTTCCGCCCTGGTTCCCGGCAAATACGGGGGCGGCAACGCTAAGCAGGAACAATCCTATCGCTAAAACCATTAATATTTTTCTCATTTTGGTGTCTCCTTTTAATTGCACGCCTTATTTCACGTCAATACCGCGACGGCGATCGATCGTAATTTCACGAGTCGAACGGCCTTCCCGTATTTCTGAGATACGGGAAGGCCCGTCGTCTCCTTCATATCCTTACGCCCTACGGGACAAGCTGGTTGGTATCCAGGGTGACCGCGCCGACCCGTGTCAACGCTCTTCCGTGAAGTACCGCACCGGTGTTCATCGTGATCGACGCATCTGCCAGTATCGTCCCATCGAATTCAGAGTTCACTCCAAGGGTCGCTGAGCTGCCGACCTGCCAGAAGATGTTGCTGGCCTGGGCGCTGCCGGCAAGGACGATCGAGGTGCCGGCATCCGTGATGAGCGTGGAGCCCATCTTGAAGATCCAGACCGCATTCGGGTCGCCCTGGGCGTCGAGAGTCAAAATGCCGTTCGGTCCCGTTCCCGATATTCCGCTCGTGCTCGCGTTAACATAGAGGCCGGGGGCAAGGGTCAGCCCGCCAAGTTGACCGGGCAGTGAGATGGCATTTGTTGATCGTGACTGGGCATCATTGTACGCGGCGAGCAGATCGACTTTGGCTGTCTCTGCGATCGGACCGCCCGCGAAAATGGTTCCCGTTACATTGCCCGGCAGGAGTCCTGCCACCGCCGTACCGGGAAACACCCCGGCATCCCCGTCAATACTCGTGGTAACACCGGTGTTGGTGATCGTGGAGCCGGCCAGAACCCGGAAAGTGCCGGCCGTTCCAAGGACTACCGGCTCCGGACCAAGATGCCCAAGTGTACTTATAGTACCCGTAGTAAAGCTCCATGGATTCGGTACACTACCAGCTGCCAATGCATTGCCTGCAAGATCGCTGGCAGATACAATCACGACGGCATAGGCGGCACTGGGTTCGAGCAGGCTTGCCGGCTTAAAGGTCGCCGTTGTGCCGGCGTAGGTCAGAGTGCCCAAAATGGTTCCCGAGGGCCCGGTCACCATGTAGCTCGTCGGGGTGATCGTTAAGGGGTCCATCGGCTTATTGAAGGTTGCGGTGATTACCTGGTTGATGGGTACATTAATGGCGAGATCCGCCGGCCCTGTGACGACCAGCAATGGCGCGGTGGTGTCCGCAGTTGTGCCGGTTGTAAAGGTCCATATAAAGTTATTCGCCAATGGATTGCCTGCCACATTCTTGGCCCCGACTGTGATCATGCCGGTATAGGTGGTGTCGGGCGAGAGATTACCTGACGGTGTAAAGAGTGCAATGTGGCTTCCCGAATCATAGGTGATCGTTGCTGCTGTTACGAGAACTGCGCCGGGCCCTGTCACCGTAAAATCCGTTATATCGGTGACGGATGCGGCGTTCATCGGCTCGCTGAAAGCAACAGAGATTTTCCTGTTAAGGGGTACACCAGTGGCACTATCAGCCGGGACAGTATACACCACGGTTGGTACGGTGCCGGCTGAGGGGCCGCCCGGGGCTTCCGAACCATGGTCTCTGTCGCACCCGGCCGCAACAACGACCATGAGCAGCGCCATAAACCACATCATCTTGGTAATTGCCTTGGAATAACTTGTGTCTGTTCGCATTGGTGTATCCTCCATTGTAAAATTTGCAAAGCACGATAGCCTGTCACTTCCTGTAAGGTAATTGTATAGGGAGTAGTACACTTACCGTGCCAGAGGAGAACTGCGGTTTCATCGGTGACAACACATTGATTGTGTAGAATAAGATGGAAAGTGAGATAAAGGAGTAAAAAAAAATCCGTCAAGGGAAGCCGTTGCATTTAACAGTGCCGTCAAATGCGACGGATTGCGAAGAGAAAAAATATTGTAGGTCTTATGTTGTACTTCTCGCTACTGTTGAAACAATGATCGATTATCGGCGCACCATTTAAATTTTTTAAAACCTAACATCTTTATCGTATTCATACCGCTTAGAAATTTCATTTCTAACGTTTTTATCAGTGCGTCCCGACAAAGTCGGGACCCGTGGTTACACTCTGTTTGTCTTTATTGGTCTGATCTGAGAGGCGTTACGATCTTTTCAAGCCGGCATTACTTGCCGAATTGAATTTCAAGGGTAGCCATAAAAGCGAACAACGGATTCCTGCGGCCGGTGTCCTTTTTCGGCAAGGTAACTTCGGGCGCAAGCTCGAAAAAGAGCCAGGGTCGGTAAAAATTTCTTCGATAAAGTGATCCGATCCGATAATTTTGAATGGCCCAACCAGGATAATTCACTCCCCACATGTTGGTATCATAGGAAATTGCGCTCTTGGGTGACAATTGGGTGAAAAGACTGATCCCGGTATTCCAGGTTATGCCGTTGGTGCCGTCAAGGTAGGTTATGTTATTGCCCCACCGGACAAACGTAAACGTGGTGAACTTTCGTTCAAGATCGAACTGCACGGTGTTCGTGAAATGTTCAATGGTTTGCCACATGGCGATTTCGGAAAATCGGATGAGGTAGGCCTCGCCAAAGGGTTTCTCGTACTGGAACCGCGTCCTGATATAAGCATCGGGGTGCAGACTGATCTTGATTCCACTGTCAATGCTGACCAGTGCCCGGAGCCTGGTATATAAATTCGCTTGCACCCCCACGATTGGTTTTCTGACCCCGGTATCCGGGTCGATTCCGGGATCGACGGGCTGACCCGGCTGGGTGGTAAATTTGTCGGCAGACGATTCAGAAACAAGATAAAACTTCGCTCTTTTCAGCAAGTTCTCCAGTTGCGGCAGGCGATACCGGAATCTGTAACTGTGGATAAGATCAATATTCTGACCCTCGGTCCACCGGACTGAATTTCTCAGCAGAATTAAAGTAGCGGGCCGGACATCCAGCAAAACATGGTTCTTCTCAAAGAAGGTATCAAACCATACCGCTGGTCCGCAGGTGTTGTCCTGCACGAAGTCATGCACCTGGTCAAGCCAATTATCTCCTTCAACGGTGACGGTAAAACAGGGGTCTATCTGCGGCCCGAATCGCTCTTCGCTTATTGTTGATGTCACCGGTCGAGGTGATTTGTCTGTGGTAAGTTTCTGCGGTGCTGCCGGCGCAGGGGAAGGCTGCAGGGTAGTCGATTCCGTGCTCGCCGGGCCGCTATCCGTCGTAGCCGGGTGTGTTCCAAGTTGTCCCGGAGTTTCAGCTCCGGCGCCATGAAAACACGTGAAGAGAAGAACGAGGTTGAAAAACAACGCGACAGAGGAATATCGAGGATACTTCATAGCAATAATCATGCGGTATTTAGTTCTGAAATGCTCCTCGCTTTGGAGTGGGTGCTGAAATTTCTGCCTCTCCCCCTCGGGGTTGAGGATAGAGGTGAGTGAGACATGCTGGTTTGAATTTCGGGTGTTCTATGACATTATGAACGGCGGATGCCGTATTTCCGCATCCGGGCGCGCAGGGTGCTGGGGTTGAGCCCAAGCATCGCAGCCGCGCCGTTTTTCCCTTCGATGCGCCACCCGGTTTTCTGGAGCACCTGGAGGATGTGGTCGCTGTTCCAGCTCGGCAAGGGCCTTGACGTCCTGCGCCTCCTGTCCATCGGCCTGCCGGAATGTCATCGAACCGGTCCAAGTACCTGCAGCGCGGTCCCCTGGCTGGTGATCACCGCCCGCTCGATGACGCTTTCCAGCTCCCGCACGTTGCCCGGCCAGTGGTATTCCTGGAGGGCGTTCAGGGTGTCTTTTGACATGGTCTCGATCTTCTTGCCGGTTTTCTTGTTGAATTTGGCGACAAAATGATCGACGAGCAGCGGGATGTCTTCCTTGCGCTGCCGGAGCGGCGGGATCGTGATGGGGAAAACATTGAGCCGGTAGAACAGGTCTTCCCGGAACCTGCCGTTCCGGATCTCTTCCTCCAGATTCCGGTTGGTGGCCGCGATGATCCGGACATCGACCTTGATGGTGCGGGGCTGCCCAGCCGCTCAAACTCGCCGTCCTGGATGACCCGGAGCAGCTTGCTCTGCAGATCCAGCGGCATCTCGCCGATCTCATCGAGGAATATGGTGCCGCCGTCGGCCAGTTCGAAGCGCCCGATCTGACGGTCATGGGCCCCGGTGAAGGCGCCTTTTTCCCGCCCGAAGAGCTCGCTTTCGATGAGGTTCGCCGGCAGTGCCGTGCAGTTGACCGTTATCATCGGCCGGTCCTTGCGGGCTGCTCCTGCTGTGGATGGCGCGCGCGACAACTCCCTTGCCGGTGCCGGTCTCGCCGAGGAGGAGAACGGTCGCTTCCTGGGGCGCCACCTGCTCGACCCGGAAGAACACATACTCGAGTGGCATTGCTTTGCCCGATGATCTCGCCGAAGTTGAACTCCCTGTCGATCTCGTTCTGCAGGTAGATGTTCTCGGCCTGGAGCCGGTCCTTTAACTGCTTGTTTTCCGCATTCGCGCTCTGGAGCGACTCTTCCGTCCTCTTGCGCTCCTCGATTTCCTGCAGCAGCCGCTTGTTTACGTTGCTCAGATCCTGCGTACGTTCCGTTACCTTCAATTCCAATTCGCTGTATGCCTTTTGGAGTTCTTCCTCCATCCGGTGGCGCCCGGTTATATCCCGGATGATGGCTAGCCTTCCAACGGGAGCGCCGGATTCACTCTTGAGAACGGACACCGAGGACAGCACATATATCTTTTCTCCATTCTTTTTAATATGGATGTTCTCTCCGCGCCACGTTCCAGTCGACTTCAGCGACTCTTGAGCCGCGCGTTCATCATCGGCATTGATCCAGGTATAGGTGTAGGCATCCGTCAGGCGGCGGCCGATTACGTCGGCGGGTTTGATATCGTACAGCAGCTCTGCCGCCTTGTTCCAATACATTATCCGGTCGCCCTTATCGATCGCGATGATGGCATCGTTCACCTGCGACAGCACGTCGACCTGGAATTTAATCGCATCGTCAGCCTTCCTGCGATCGGTAACGTCGATAATCGTCATGCGGATACTGCCGGCTTTGCCGTCGATATGTTCCTTCGCTACGCCTTGAAGCTGCGCATAGAACTCCGCGCCGTCTTTTCTCTTAAGCCTGATTTCACAAATTCGGCTGCCCTGTTTTTGAATAACATCTTTGCGGTATTTTGAAAAAAACTCCCTCTCCTCCGCTTCCGCGATAAAACTGGTAAAGGGCCTCTTGAGCAGCGATCCCCTCTCGATCCCAAGCAAATGCGCGCCGGTAAGATTAACCTCCTCTATCAGTCCCTTTGCATCAAGGGTGAAATAGCCGACAGGCGCAAAGTCATATAATTCGCTGTACTGGTTCCTCGATGACTCCAGTTCATCCCGGGACTTGCGCAGTTCTTCATTCTGCATCTCCAGCTCGATCTGGTGCGTACCCAGCTCGTGGACAAGCCCCCGAATGTCACTGGCCGAGAGCTTTTGAAGTCTCTCGAGCTGTGTGCGCAGCTTTTCTTCGGCCTTCCGGCGCAGGGAGGCGGGACCCTCACTCTGTCGGTCCGATGAAGGGGAATTTTTCATATTTGCTGAACCCGCATTATAACTTTAATCGGTGAGTCGTGAATTTGCGCCTCTTTGCCATACGCGGCGAGAGCGCATCCTTTTCTTCTGCTATCTCTTCTCACGGATAAATAAGATGCTCTGAAGAAAAATCGAACTTGCTCGAACCCGGCAGCATTTTAATGGCGCTCTCCATGCCCGCCACCGCGCTCACCACCACCGCCGCGTTCTCCATGTCCTTCATGGCCGCCGCCCCTGCCTGATTCAGGTACAAAAACTGGAAAACAACCGCTGAGTACGAACAACAGGACCCCGATTATCAATAGCCTCATTGTTTTCATCATAATTCTATTCTCCTTTTTTTGTTCATTTTGGGTCGTCTCAGACTCCTGAAGACTATTTGAGTTCTTCCGGCGATGCTCTTTTGAACACTTAGATTATAGCATTTTTGGTGAAAAAGGAACTACTATAAAGTGATTTACAATGGCGATGGGTTTCTCGACAGGAACCGAATCAAGGAAATGTCCTCTACACTGCGCTTTTATTTTTATTTAGCGCTTACTCTTCTGATGCGCCAAAATCCTCTTTTGCCGTCATCGGAAATGATCGCTTAACCCTCCATCGAAGCATAGGCTGCGTTTAATCTCTCTGTTAGAATACCGGTTGGCCCTTGAACGAGGCCAACCGATTACATAATTCGCCGACCTTGGCTGAACTTTTTACGCCGCCCTCTCCCAATCCACCCGCGCCAGCTTATTGTCATGCGACCACCGGTACGTTACCTTGCCGTTGAAGGCCTTTCTGATCGACCGGCCGATCCGCTGCGCAAGCTTTTCATTCGTCGTGGAGATCACGATGCTGCCATAACCGTTTTCCTTAACGGACATCACACGCTCGAGCGGATTAAAACCCCGAGCCCGCGCCTCCTCGTTCTTGATAAGGTTCAACAGCTCCTGCTTGTGCGGAAGCACATAATCGCCCTTCAGCGTCACGATGCCGCCGGGGAAATTATCCCGTATCTTCAGACAGGCGGGGCAGACGGCGACAGTCGTGTCGCGGACCTCGACCGCGGCCTTGTACATATGCGGATCGGCGTACCACCGCTTGTTCTTGTAGACGGCATGGCACCCTTCGCAAACCGTTATCTTCTTGCTTGCGCCTTTCGGAAGATAAGGATCTGCGGTCGATGATTTCTTCTTATATGTTAGTTTGTATGATCTCTCTACTTTGCCCAGGGCCTTCATATAAATCGCCTCCTTTGAAAGAACAGCACCTTCTTCAATACACGCTCATTGCACCTTCCCCTCGATCTCGGGAAACTGCTCTTTGAACTCGGGGATATTCCGGGCCAGGAACATCTTCAGCGCCTTGAGCTCTGTCTGCAAATCTTTTATATCTTCAGCCGTTTTCATCTCATGCCTCTTCAGGGAATCCGCAAGGTCTGACAGTGCCCTCTCCTGGATCTTGAGCCATTCGATTATGCCGTTCGCAACCTGTTTGTCGCTCATAACCACCTCGCTCCCGTTACGTATTCAGTTTCATCCCGAGCTTCTGTTCCACCGACCCAAGCTTCTTCTCGATCCTCGCGTCACTCCCTTTGCGATCGTCAATCTTGATGGTGGTCACGGCGCGCTCCGCATCCCTCATTACCTCATCGTGGCACTTTTTGACAACGCCCATGACCTCATCCCATGAGCCTTCGAGTACCGTGCCCATCGGATTTGCCTTGTAGCGCACGCCACTCTTCAAAACGATCTGGAGAACTCGCGCGACCACGGCGCTGAGGCTGGTTCCCGTCCCGACCGGTACCACGCTGAATTCAACCATAACGCTCATATTGAGCCTCCTGAGAAATAGTATTGTAACGATTGCGAATCACAGCCTGCCCTGATTTAAGTATAGCCGCGATTACCAATGATGTAAACCCCGTTTCAGAACAAGTTCTTCAGTGAAAACCGGTAGTACCGAACGTGTCGATCCCTGACCCGAAGTGGCCGGCTCCGTGGTGAGATTGTCGTTTTGAATTTTCCTACCATCTTGAGGAACAGGTTTATTGAATTTAGCAGGGAGCTTTTCCGTTGAAAACGGCGAGGGCCTATGCAATAATCGCAAAGAAGGATTTTGCCGGACAGGGGACGAGATGCCGTCTTGGCGAACCGGGAGCTGCGGAATACGTTATGAGAACTCTTCTCAAGGGACTGGGGATAATTCCCCTTCTTACGCTTTATGTTCTGGTATCGGGGATCATCCACCTGCTCCCGGCTAAGAGAAATATAAAGCGTGTTGTTACCATACGGACCACCTCTGCCTTTGCGCGCATCGCTCGCATTCTGCTCGGGGTCCGCGTCCACGTGAAACATCCCGACCTCCTTCACGCAGCCGGAAAAGGACGCCTCATTGTCTCGAACCATCTTTCCTATGTCGATGTCCTGGTCATCGCGTCGCTCGTACCCTCGGTCTTCATCACGTCGGTCGAGCTGAGGAACACTGCGCTGCTCGGCACACTGGCGCGGCTCGGCGGAAGTATCTTTGTAGAGCGCAGAAAACCGTCGGGGCTGAAGCGCGAGATCGAAGACATTGCCATGGCACTCAGCCAGGGTCTTCCCGTGGTGCTCTTCCCCGAGGGGACAACGTCGAATGGCGACCACGTACAGCCGTTTAAAATTTCCTTGTTTGACTCAACCCTCATAGCGCAAACCGACATTTTGCCCGTCTGCATTCGCTACACAGGGGTAAACGAAGAGCGCCTGACCACGCGTAACCGCGACAAGGTTTTTTATTATGGCGGCGTCGCTTTTGGGAAACATCTTCTCCGGTTCCTGTCTCTCACATCCGTCGATATAGAGGTCGTTCCCCTCAAGGCTATCGACGTTCAGCCGGGCAAATCTCGGAAAGACCTGGCCGCGGAAACACACGAGGCCATCAGCGCGGCATATCACGGGTAAGTGGCTTCAGAGGGACCACTGCGATGCGGCCGGATTATTCATTACCGGGTCTGCCGCGTGTTCCAGGCCTGACAGTTGCGCCGGGACACGTGCATGTTTCATGTTATGCTATTGGTGGGTCAGATGAGACGGGAAGGTTTTGAGTGCATTCTGCAAGGGAGCTGATCCTGTCCCCGCATTACAAAGAAGGATGATCCACGTGTGTTATGCGATGCTTCTTCATTGCTCGGTCTTCTTATCACCGGCGGGCGGCGGGTTGTTCTCCTGGTCCGGCGGTTTCACTTCCATTGCGATCCCTGGAGCTGGAGCAGCGGCCTGAAGTTTCACCTGATGCCGCGATTTTATTTCTTTCTTGCTTTTCTCCGCGGGAATGGCAGGTTCGGCGGAAACCTCTGCCGGCAAGGGAACCGCCGGTTGTTCTTTTACCACCCGTATGATTTTCGGGTCATCGATAAAAGGGGAGTATTTCGGCATGGTAAATTGGACCTCGTCTTTTTCCTTGATCAGGAGATCGACCTCGCCAATCTTCTGTTTGAAGGTTGCCAGCAGCGCGCCTTCCGGCGTGCTCACGGTCAGGAGAAGGGCATCCCCCTTTTTCTCTTTTACCACAACGGTCCCCTTGATCACGGTTTCTTTTCCCGCGAGTTCTTCGGGGAGGTAGGGCAGCACGTACGGGGGCAGGTAGATCGTGCACAGGATGCCCAGCGCTAATCCGAAGATGAACGATGGAGTTCGAGACTGTTTATTTTGCATGAAATGGTCTCCTTGAGGTACTCCCGGTCGGATGATTTAGGTTCTTGAAACTGGCCAATTTCTATTGAAGACAGGCTGTTCCCCGGTCAATTTTACTACTGGACCATGACGAATTGAAGGCTTTCATCGTCCTCCCCGCAAGTGAAAAGCCCGCTCCGGCTGCGGGCAGGCTTTCGTTCGGGAAGAGATAAGTCTCGGGGCATCACAGTGCGTTTAGGCTTATGCTCTTAAGACGAGAAAAACCCTTTCTTCGGCTTTGGCTCCCCGGACGAGAAGAAGCCTTTCTTCGGTTTCGGCTCCTCTTTCCTCATCGACCCTGGCATCCGTTCGCCTTCTGAGCGAGTGACCTTGCCTTCCATTTTCGCCCCCTTTTGAATGCAGAGCGTCTCCTTGTACAAAATCTCCCCCTTGCCTCGCGCGGCTGCCCCGAGCTCCACCTCGTTGCTCTCAAGGCTGCCGGTGAACTCGCCGTTGATGTGGATCCTGTCTTTTGCCTGGATCTTGCCGCCGAGAAACTTGCCGGTTACCTTCACGTACCCTCCGGCGCTGATGTTCCCTCCGCTCATTTCGCCTTCGATCTCGACGCTGCCGCCCTTGGCATCGATGTTCCCCTTGTATGTGCCTTTGATGAAGATGCTTGCATTGTTCTCGGCAGTGATATTCCCCTCGAGGTCGCCGTTCATCTGCAGGTCCTGGCTGATGACCATGTTGCCGGTAACCTTGCTTCCTTTGAATATCGTGTTAGTTCCGTGCTCATCGGTTATAACTGCACTCACCACGGCATTCTTCTCCGCTACCTTGACCTCGATCATCTCTTCCTGTTTTATCATGTGTTATCCTCCGATATCCACTCTTCCGCTATCATATCATGCAAGACGTCATCGTCAACGAATTCTGCCTGGTCTTTGCGGACAATCTTATCGGATTGAGAGATAATAATATGTGATCACTATCACCTTGTGGATCTTCTAAAGTTCCGGGCTGCCGGCGATCTCCCGCGTCGAAAACAATCGAGGGAAGGACCCAGAAAATGGCCAGGAGCCGCCTCTTTCTTCGGAGCCATCTTGGGAACGTTGCGTCCGATGTTGATTGATCGTTCCCGTCGCTCTTGTACCGCAATGCAAGTTAGGCACAATGTCCCTACGCTTTTCATGGCGGAATGAAGGCCAAATAATAAGAATTCCTTGACATTTTATCACCTGATTGTTATGTTACAGGGCTCGTTCAGGGAACAAGAAGATAATTCATGGATTATTCAGACGAAATAAACAAGCGGCGGACCTTCGCCATCATCAGCCACCCTGACGCGGGAAAGACCACGCTGACGGAGAAGTTTCTGCTTTTCGGCGGGGCGATCCAGGTGGCCGGCGCGGTCAAGTCGAACAAGATCAGGAAGAGCACGTCCTCGGACTTCATGGACATCGAGCGCCAGCGCGGCATCTCGGTGGCAACGTCGGTCATGGGCTTCGACTATAACGGACTCAAGATCAATCTGCTCGACACGCCCGGTCATAAGGATTTTGCCGAGGACACTTATCGCACACTGACCGCGGTGGACAGCGTTATCCTCATCATTGACTGCGTCAAGGGCGTGGAGGAACAGACCCTCCGGCTTATGGAAGTCTGCCGCATGCGCAAAACGCCCGTCATCATCTTCGTGAACAAGCTCGACCGCGAGGGCAAGCATCCCTTCGAGCTTCTGGACGAGCTCGAAACAAAGCTGAACATAAAGGTCCAGCCGCTCTCATGGCCCATCAGCATGGGAACCTCCTTCAAGGGCGTTTACAATCTCTACAACAACAGCCTCTATCTCTTCCGGCCCGGCGGCGTCAAGGTCGCGGAGGACATACTCGAGATCCAGGGCATCGGCGACCCCGTCCTTGACCAGCAGCTCGGCGACTATGCGGTAAAACTCCGTGAGGACGTTGAGTTGATCGAGGGCACGCACAATCCCTTTGACGTAAATGCGTACCTGCGCGGCGACCTTGCACCGGTCTTCTTCGGCAGCGCCATCAACAACTTCGGCGTGAAGGAACTGCTCGACACCTTCACCGAGATCGCGCCCACACCCGGCAGCAGGCCCACCGACCAGCGGGTCGTCAACGCCGATGAGAAGGACTTCACGGGCTTCGTGTTCAAGATCCACGCGAACCTGGACCCCAGGCATCGCGACCGCATCGCCTTTATCCGCGTCTGCTCGGGCAAGTTCGAGCGGAACAAGATGTTCCTTCATGTGCGCCTGGGCAAACAGATCCGGTTTACCAGCCCGGCGAGTTTCCTGGGGGCGCGGAAGAGCATCGTGGACGAGGCCTTTCCCGGCGATGTGATCGGACTGTATGATACCGGCAATTTCAAGATCGGTGACACGCTCACGGAAGGCGAGAAGCTCATGTTCCAGGGCATCCCTACCTTCTCGCCCGAGGTGTTCAAGGAACTCGTGAACCTCGACCCGTCGAAATCGAAACAGCTGGCAAAGGGCATCGAGCAGCTTACCGACGAGGGCGTGGCCCAGCTCTTCACCCAGCAGCAGGGCAACCGCAGGATCGTCGGTACGGTGGGTCAGCTACAGTTCGATGTGCTGCAGTACCGGCTGGAGCACGAGTACAACGCGACCTGCAGGTTCGATCCGATGAAGATCTTCAAGGCGTGCTGGATCACTGCGAGCGACGAAAAGGAAATGGACAAGTTCTGCAGATTCAAATCGGACCGCATCGCCACGGACAAGGACGGCAATATCGTGTTCCTCGCGGAATCGGATTGGGTGTTGCGAAATATGATCGAGGCCTACCCCGATATCAAATTCCATTTTACTTCTGAGTTCAAGCGGGAAATGCAGAAGACCAGCGCAACGTAATTACCATCATTTAAATCAATCCTACACCGCAGAGCGCGCAGAGAACTTCTTGAAGTAGAACTTCGGTGCCTCCGCGTCCTCGTCCCGCCTCTCCGCCTTTTAATTATCAGCTCCGTTTGTTTTTTCTTCTTCTAACCGCAAAGTTCACAAAGTTTATTACTATCTAAAAGACTGGGTCTTCCGGGTTTTGTGTGGGTCGCTTTTATCCGTCCTTAAATCAGCCCATGAGGAGGGAATCGTTTTTTTTGCACATCCCCTTCGTGTCCTGAACGACATTTTTGGCACCCGTCTAAGGCCGCGTCCGCTCGCCCGCGCAAACTCGGCCTGCGCCCTCAGACACCGTGCTCTTGCGATAACGCTGGTGCAGGCAGTGCAACGCGTTCGCCCTGCGGGATGCTTCCTTAGACATAATGGCTGACAGTTACAAAAATAGTGACCTGCCCCTTGCAACGTGGGTTATACTTGAGAACCAGGTTCTCAAATACAGAGCCACAACCAAGGAGGCAGGTCGTGAAACATTCTATCATTTTTGTCGGACTCGATGTACACAAAGATTCTATTGATATCGCTCTCGCAGATGACGGCAGAGACGGTGAAGTCAGATCCTACGGCGCTATTGGGGGAGATCTGACTTCACTGGATAAAGCGATCCGCAAATTTCGCCGTTCTGGTGTTGAACTTCGCTTCGTGTATGAAGCCGGCCCCTGCGGTTATGAAATCTACCGGCATTTAACCGCGCAGGGGTTCCATTGCGATGTTATCGCTCCCTCGATGACGCCAATACGGAGCGGAGACCGGATCAAAACCGACCGGCGCGATGCCGTTACTCTGGCCCGGCTGTATCGTGCAGGTGAACTGACCCCGGTTTATGTCCCCCGAGAGGACGATGAGGCCATGCGAGACCTCGGCCGGGGCCGGGAAGACGCAGTAAATGCCAGCCGGAAAGCCCGACAACGGTTAAGCGCCTTTGTCCTTCGGCATGGTTTCCGGTTTGTGAGCAGAAAAGCATGGAGCGTCGCTCACCTGCGGTGGCTTGCGGATATCAAGATGTCGCATCCGGCACAACAGATCACGCTCCAGGAGTACATCCACAGCGTCGAAGAGTGCTCAGAACGGGTAGACCGGTTGACCGAACAGATATTGAAACTGCTTCCATCATGGCGAATGGCCCCGGTGGTGACTGCTCTTCAAGGTCTTCGCGGCGTAGCTACTGTGGTTGCCGTTACCATGGTGGTTGAAATAGGCGACCTGAGGCGGTTTGAGAACCCCCGGCAGCTCATGGCATATCTGGGCCTTGTGCCGTCCGAGAATTCCAGTGGCCAGACCACAAAACGCGGCGGCATTACCAAAACGGGTAATGGACATGCCAGACGAGCTCTGATTGAAGCGGCACAGGCATACAGCTTTCAGGCCAGAGTCAGCAGGGAACTCCGGAAACGTCAAGAGGGCCTGACGCGTGAGATCAAGGAAATCTCCTGGAAAGCTCAAGTACGGCTCTGCGGCCGGTTCCGGAAGCTTACTGCCAGAGGAAAGAACCGAAACCGAACTGTAACGGCAATTGCACGGGAGCTTTCCGGCTTTATGTGGGCCATTGCTAAGGCAGTACCCATGCCGGCGTAGGGCCAGGACCAAAAGCTTTCAAAGAACAAGACCGCAATTAAGGAGAACAGCCAAGAACAAAAAAACAACTATCCAGGGTATCACCAGAGATGCGACCACGATCTGGAGAACTCTCGTTTGGCCTAGGGAATAAGGCTCTTGCCGAACTTCCGTTCTTAGAGCGAGACAGCTCCGCGATGAAGACAAGTCATGCGGTCAAACCCGCGAATATCAGAGTGATCAATCGTCGCCGTACAGGTCCCATCTCTGATTATGTCCTGGACCAAAAACTAACAGCATTCGCTTTATATAACGAGGCATTTGAATCTATTTTCTTATTGACAACTGTCAGCCATATCAGGCCAGGACGGGTGCCAAAAATATCGTAAGGGCCGCTCCGGGGACGTGCGGGGTTGGGGTAAATCTTTTTGATTCTGACTTTCCCCGGCGCCGGGCAGCTCTGACCGAAAGACGCGCATAGCAATGCTGCACAGACCGTAGTTGCGAGAACACGACAAGGCAGACACGGCCGAACCCTTTTTAAAGGGTGAGGGTGGAGTGCTGCCAGACCTGCATATCAGTGCGGAGATACTGTATATATCCGGCATGCTGCGCGGCCGAGCGATGAGCTGCCCAAAAAAACAATGCACACGTTGGACAAGTGCCAACTAGATATCCTTAATTAAGTGATCCACATAAAAGTCAGAAGAACCAAAAGACTTTTTCTCTGCGTCCTCTGCGGTAAAATAGCCTTCTCGTTTATCCTAAAACTATTTACATTTTATAGTCGTCGTCTCGATAAAACAAAAAAAGCCCCCCGCCCAAAGACGGGGAGCTCAAGAAAGGTTAGAGCTGACGTTAGATCTTGGGAAGCTTTGCGAGGGCCTCTTTGATCTTCGCCGCCGGATACTCATAGTCCTTAAGCTTGCCGTCATGATAATCCGCATATGCCTGGAGATCGAGGTACCCGTGGCCGCTCAGGTTGAAGAGGATCGTCCTTTGTTTGCCTTCCTGCTTTGCCTGGAGCGCTTCATCGATAGCACCGCGGATCGCGTGTGCGCTTTCGGGGGCGGGAATGATCCCTTCGGTGCTGGCAAACTGCACCGCGGCTTCGAACACCGGTATTTGGTTGTACGCCTTGGCCTCGATCAGCTTGTCATGATAGAGTTGAGATATGATCGGTGAGTCGCCGTGGTAGCGCAGCCCTCCTGCATGAATGCCCGGGGGCATGAAGTCATGGCCGAGGGTATACATCGTCATCAGGGGAGTCAGTCCGGCAACATCGCCGAAGTCGTACCGAAACTCGCCCTTGGTGAGCGTGGGACAGGACGCGGGCTCGATGGCTACGATGCGAACCTTCTTGCCCTCGATCTTGTCATGTACGAATGGAAAGCTGATGCCGGACAGATTGCTTCCGCCGCCACAGCAGCCGATCACGACATCGGGGTAGTCTCCGGCGATCTCCATCTGTTTCTTGGCCTCGAGCCCGATCACGGTCTGGTGCAGGCATACGTGGTTCAGCACCGAGCCGAGGGCATAGTTGGTATCATCATGCGTGGCAGCATCTTCCACGGCCTCGGATATGGCAAGGCCGAGGCTGCCCGGGTTGTTCGGGTCAAGTTCAAGGGCCTTCCTTCCCGAATTCGTGACCGTCGAGGGACTCGCGTGAACCGTGGCACCCCATGTTTCCATCATCATCCTGCGGTAGGGTTTCTGGCCATAGCTCACCTTCACCATGTAGACCGTGACATCGAGCCCGAAAAGCTTGCCCGCGAGGGCCATGGATGAACCCCACTGGCCGGCACCGGTCTCGGTGGAGATGCGCTTGATACCCGCCTTTTTATTATAATAAGCCTGGGGGATGGCGGTATTCGGCTTGTGGCTGCCCGCAGGGCTCACGCCTTCATATTTATAGTAGATCTTTGCCGGAGTGCCGAGCGCCTTTTCGAGCCGGTGCGCGCGAAAGAGCGGCGAGGGCCTCCAGAGAGAATAGATGTCCATAACTTCTTCCGGGATGTCGATCCACCGCTCCTGGCTCACCTCCTGCAAAATCAGATCCATCGGAAATATCGGGGTGAGATCCTGCGGTCCTATCGGCTGATGCGTGCCCGGATGGAGCGGCGGCTTGGGCTTGTTCGGCATGTCCGCCATGATGTTGTACCACTTGGTGGGGATCTCTTTGTCGGAAAGAAGAATCTTGGTCTGTCTCATACATCCTCCTCGATAATCAATTATAGTCTTGCTGCACATCCGGCACGTTCGTAATAGTATACTATTCTGTGGACTTTCTCAACGATATTTTCTTCAGATACGCTGGTGAGAATCGCCTGCAAAACCACACTACATTCCTATGGAGAACATGCTGTCCAGATCGTGGCGGGAGTGAACGCGGAAGGCGATGAGCGTCTCTGACTTGATGATACCGTCGACCTTGAGCATGTGGCCTGTCACCAGCTCGGCCATCTGATCGTTGTCTCGCGCTCGAATGACAACCGCGAGATCGTATCTGCCGGCGACCGAATAGACCTCGGAAACGCCGTTCATCTCCGCAAGCATCTCCGCTACGGCATTCACCTTGCTCCTCTCAACATTCAACAGGACCAGTGCAGTGACCATGTTTCAGCCTCCCCGCTAATTTATTTTGTTCTTCTGACTTTTCTGTGGGTCACTTAATTGCATGTATCGCTTTTTATTCTTCATGAACAATCTGTTTCCTGAATGTTATCTAAGTTGGCGCTTGTCCCAGGTGTGCATTGATTTTTTTTGGGCAGCTCATCACTCGGCCACGCAGCATGCGGGGAAGATGTACAGTATCTCCACCCTGATATGCAGGACTCGCATCACTCCACCCTCACCCTTTAAAAAGGGTTCGGCCGCCTGCACCCAGCGTTTACGAGTGCTACGTCGCGAGTGCAGGGCGTGTCTGCCTTGTCGTGTTCTCGCAACTACGATCTGTGCAGCATTGCTATGCGTGTCTCTCACGTCAGAGCTACCCGGCGCAGGGGAACGGCAGAACTCTTTGCCTTTCCAGAACCCCCTGCATCCCATGAACAGGTTCGCGCACAAGCATGAGCATGCTGACACGATCAAAACAAGCACAAAGCCAGGCAGACACGGCCGAGCCCGTTCCCTTGGGCGAGGGGAAGTGCTGCGATGCTCGAAAGGCTTGTTATCAGTACCGGCAATCATGCCCTGCGCGGAGCTGTGAACTGGGGTGCAGAAAAAAGAGAATCCGACATTTGCTGCATTAAAACAGATAAAAGCGACCCACACAAAACCCGGAAGACCCAAAAAACTCAACGTAACCACTCAGGCCGGTTGCCTTAGAGAACCGTATCAGACGGATACCGAACACCGCGGATCAGGGGCGGTCAGGTCCCCGGAAAGGACCAGTGCCTGGGCCGGACAACCACCGTGGCATTGTCCATGAAACTCACAGGCCCGCTGCTGGCAGGCATTTCCGCGAAAGGTCCTGAAGAATACAAGCGCCTGGCTCCGCCAGATGGATTCGAAAGGATCGGTCAGGATGTTTCCCAGGAAGAATTCTTTTCTGCCGAAAAAAAGATTGCAGGGATAAACCGACCCGTCCGGCATGATCCCAAGCTTCGTAGTGCCCGCGGGACATCTGACCTGCGAGAGCTCCGGAAGGTTTTTTGTATCAGGGACGAAGCCGGAGCAGTAAACCGTATCGATAGGGTGCGGCGCGAACGACTGCGCGACAACCCTCATGAAGCGCGGAAACGGAACTGTTTCGCGGAGGTCCGCGCCGTCCAGGGCGTCACGATAGATCAGGTAGAACTTTTTCGGCTTCAGGGCGAGGATCTCGTCGATCATGCCGCGGTCCAGTCCGGCATGAAAGACCGACTTGATGACCGGCTTATGCCTTTCAATGAAGCCGCGGACCTGCTCAAGCGTATTACGGTCATTGATCGAGACCCCGGCCGAGACCGCCTCGCCGATCCGCACGATTTCCGCGAGGGTCTGCAGGTCTGATCCGTTCGTACTGACGTTGACCGAGAATCCGCGCTCAACAGCCTCCCCGATCAACTTCACGATGTCCGGATGCATTGTCGGCTCGCCGCCGATGATATCGAGTGTACCCACCGATATTCGCGCAAGCACATCGAGCATCTCCCTGAAGGCGGCGGGAGACATGTCCTCGACCGAAGGTAGGGACCGGTTAAAGCAGAACTCGCAGGCCCGGTTGCACCGCAGCGTGGGGTAGAATTGTATGTAGTCGGGACCGGTTCTCATAAGAGTATTCTTGTCACGGATCTACACGATCCGTGCTAATCGGCGTCCATCCGTGGTTACATGCCGTAGGTCCTTCCGTTCTTTTTGATGAACCCTTCTTTCGCGAGCAATACGAGATTCGTCCTCACCCGCTCTTTGTCCATGCCGGTCTTTGCTGCAACTTGACCCAGCGTGAGGGGCGATTCTTTTACGAGAACCTTGATGATCCTGCCGCGGATCTGCCTGTTTGAATTCTCGAAAGGGCTCTGTTTTATATAGTGCGCGCTTCTCCGATTAGGATTGACCCGGTTTCTCTTGAGCATTGCCCCGTAATCCATGAGTGCATTGTACCATTTCCTCGGATTCCCGGCATCCATCGTCTGTTCAACGAGCGGAGTTATTTCCGAATCCTGGATGTTCTCCCGGTCATGAAAGAACTCATGGATATATACCCGCCGGATGTTCGTGTCCATGAACACGACCGGCTCGTTAAAGGCAAATGCCGTGACCGCCCCCGCCGTATACCTCCCGATCCCCGGAAGGGCGAGGAGCTTTTCAGGCTCTGACGGAAGCTTGCCTCGATGTTCTGAAACGACCAGTTGAGCGAGCGCGCGAAGCGCGAGAGCGCGGCGATTGTACCCCAGTCCCTGCCACTGGGCGAGCAGCGTATGGAGCGGCGCGTCGGCAAGCGACGGGAAATCCGGGAACATCTTGATGAACCCCGCGTATTTTTCGATCACCCGTTCGACCTGCGTCTGCTGCAGCATGATCTCGGACACGAGGACCCGGTAGGGGTCCCTGGTCTTCCGCCAGGGGAGGTCGCGGCCGTGTTGGTCGTAATAGGCGTGGACCTTTTTTCGGAATACGCGGACCTGTACGGGAGTAAGGCGTTTTTGCATGATAAGCCTGTGCAAGACCGGATCTTTCTTGCCGGTTAGCGCTCTGACAGTCAATTGGACTGGTTACCTTTTTTTGAGCAAGACATACAGCGCGCCGAGGCCGCCGTCGCACTGACGCGCGGTGACAAACGCTATGATGTTCTTGCGGTAGCGGCCGGACAGTCGTTTGACAACCGCATTTTTGATTCGGGCGCCCTTGGTCGAGCGAAGCCCCCGGCCGTGAATGACCTTGATGCAGCTCAATCCCCTTTTGTATGACTCCTGGAAAAAGGATTCAAGTTCCTCTTCCGCCTCGGGGACCGTGCAGCCATGGAGATCAATAAAGGCCTGGACCGAAACGTGTCCTTCATGAAGTTTCGCTATGAGTTCATCGCCATACTCCGGATTCGTCCACTCGACGTACTCCTGGGTATCCGGCAGGTGCATCGGCCGCTGTCCCGCGACGATCTCGTTCAGGATGGCAAGCGCTTCACGGTCGGGGTCGGCCTTGCCGATACGCAATGCACTCTTCTTCGGATGGTGGGCACAGGCCAGAGACCGGAACGCTTCGTTCTCCAGAACCTCATCCATGGCATGACTGAACAGCTCTTCTTCGGTAAAGTGTTCCTTTTTCTTCGGTCGGGCAGGAGCGGGCGAGGGAACGGCAGGCTGGGTTTCGATCTTTTTCTTGAGCTTCTCAAAGGGACGGATTGCAAAGATTTTATTGCTCATGGAACACTCTCTCTGTGAATCTTAAGCGGAAACCCTGGAGATAAGGAAAAGATCAGAGCGGGTCGTAAGCCGAGTTCTGTCCTCCCGGTTGCCCGGGAGTGGTGGTCATTTATCTGGGCCCTCGATTGCTCGAAGGCACGAGCGACCTACCCGGAAGTCTCGGACGGGCCGTCCTTACCCCCTTGCGGGGGACGCTTCCCTATGTGGTCTTGCTCCAGGCGGGGTTTTCCAAGCACCCGGCATCGCTGCCGGGTCTGGTGGGCTCTTACCCCACCGTTTCACCCTTACCCCTGTGCGGGGCGGTCTTCTTTTCTGTGGCACTGTCCATGGGGTCGCCCCCTGTCCCGTTTCGGGACCGCCTTGCCCTGCGGAGCTCGGACTTTCCTCCCCCCGTTTCCGGGGAGCGATCACCTCACCCGCTCTGAAATCAAAGAACGATTGCAAAATGGAAATTGCAAAATGTAAAAGTCAAATTGATTGACTGAGCTTTCCCTTTTGCATTTTGCACTTTGCATTCTGCATTTTGCACTATCGAAGCTTTTCATCTATCGCCTTATTTGCGAGCGCATCCGCATCCTTGTTCATTGCCCGTGGAATGTATTGTACCTCAACCCTGCCGACCTTTGCAATCAGTTCCTTGGCCCGGGAATGCAATGGTTTCAGGCCTTCGTTCTTCACTGTATCGAGCCCGTTGATCTGCCTGACAAGAGCCCGGAGTTTGCCAAAGAAAACGTAATCACGTAATCGGCGAGACATTACGCAAACAGTGCTATTTAATTTATTTTGTGATTTCTGTGCCTTCTGAGGCTAACGCTCTTTTTGAATTTTAGAAAAGGTTGAGCGGTGAGATGAGCAATTGGAAATACGGACATTCGTTCCTGTCGCGTCCTTCGCGAACGTTGCGATCAGGCGTTTTTTTGCATGATCGTTTCTTTAAAGTACAGAATGCGGCCGCAGTTCGGGCAGGTAATGATGCTCTCGTTTTTCTTGACGTTCACGTATACCTGGGGCGGGATGCTCATGTAGCAGCCGGAGCAGGACTCACCGCGCGCCTCCGCAATGGCGATGCCCGCCTTGGTGCCGAGCAGCTTCTGATACTGCGTGAGTACCGGTTTCGGTATGCGGGCAATCACCTTCTGCCGTTCCTCCTCGATCGCCTTCAATTCCTCTTCAAGCTTCGCAAAGTCGGTTTCATGCTGATTCTGCTCGACCTGGATCTCAGCCGCTTCTTCCTTGGCCCGCTGCTCGGCCGCAGTTATCTGTCCCGCGGCAGCGTCGATCTTCTCCATCAGCCCGAGGATGTCGTCTTCGACCGCTTTATTCTCCTGCTCTGCAGCTTCGATCTCCTTGAGAAGGGCCTGATACTCCTTATTATTCTTGATCTCGGAGGATCGCGTCTTGAGCTTCTCGACCTTCTGGACCCCGGTCTCAAGGTCCTTGTCCCGGTCGCGTTTGACCTTCTGCGCCGCCAGGAGCGCCTCTTGCACCTTGTCCAGATTATCGTTTATGGAAACGCGCCTAAGCTCGAGGGTTGCCAGCGCCTCGGGTAGGCGATTTTTTTGCGCGATATGCGTCCGTATCTTCGCGTCGATTTCCTGAAGCTGTATGAGCAGGCTGAGCTTCTCTTCCATAGAAACCTCCAAAAATAAAAAATGCGCCTTATGGCGCATTTTTATAGTTTACTGTTCGTTCTTCCTCCGGTCAACAGTGATGGATAAAGGTGTATTCGCGTTACCGGACATCTGCCGTCTTCCCTTCAATCGAATAGGTTGGTGGGCCCACCAGGGCTCGAACCTGGGACCAACCGGTTATGAGCCGGTAGCTCTACCAGCTGAGCTATGGGCCCCACAATACTGCAAAATCCAAATTACCAATACTAAACTACAAACAATATTCAATGACCAAATTGCAATAATCATGGTTTGGAACCTGCAGCTTGGTTATTGGTGTTTAATATCTGCTGCACAACGACTGTGTATATTGACACAACCCGCGACAAATGTCAAGGCTGGCGCGTCCGGGGTTGCTTATTCCATGAAGCTCTTGAGTTGCTTGCTCCTGCTGGGATGACGCAGTTTTCTGAGCGCCTTGGCCTCGATCTGGCGGATGCGCTCACGGGTCACATCGAACTCCTGGCCCACTTCCTCAAGGGTATGGTCCGTGTGCTCGCCGATGCCGAAACGCCAGCGAAGAACCTTTTCTTCCCGTTCGGTCAGCGTGTTCAGCACCTTGCGGACCTGCTGATGCAGGTTCCTGCGGATCGCCGACTCGAGCGGTGATGCGACCTTCTTGTCCTCGATGAAATCTCCCAGATGGCTGTCCTCTTCCTCGCCGATAGGAGTCTCGAGCGAGATGGGCTCCTTCGCGATCTTCATGATCTTGCGGACCTTCTCGACCGGCAGCTTCATGGATGCCGCGATCTCCTCAGTAGTTGGTTCGCGGCCGAGGTCCTGCACAAGGCCGCGGGAGGTCCGGATCAGCTTGTTCATGGTCTCGATCATGTGCACGGGAATGCGGATGGTACGTGCCTGGTCGGCGATCGCCCGGGTGATCGCCTGCCGGATCCACCACGTGGCATAGGTGCTGAACTTGTAGCCGCGCTGCCATTCGAATTTGTCCACGGCTTTCATGAGGCCGATGTTACCCTCTTGAATGAGATCGAGGAACTGGAGTCCGCGGTTGGTATACTTCTTCGCGATCGAGACGACCAGCCGAAGGTTGGCCTCCACGAGTTCGCTTTTGGCGTACTTGGCCCGTTCTTCCGCCAGCTCGTAGGCGCGAAGCGCCTTCTTGAGATCCTCGGCCGAGATGCCGCAGTCCTCTTCGACCTTCTTCACCCGCTTCACCGCATTCCGGTAGGTCTTTTCCAGACCAAGCAGCGTCTCCTGTTTCATCTCGAGCCTTCGAGCGGCGTTTTTGAGCTCGCGCGTACCCTGCCGCATCTTCTTGAACACGTCCTTGACCCCGGCTAGGTCCAGGCCCGTCTTGCGCTCGATACCGTGGATTTCACGCTCCGACAGGTAAAGCTCACCCACCAGTTCCCGGAGCTTCATGACCAGCCGGTCCGTCTGGCGGCAATGGATATTCAACGCCTCCAGTTTGGTGAACAGGGCGTACCGCGTAGTCTGAAGTTTCTCCCGAAGCCCCTTCTTCCGGGCATCACTGACACGGTCGCTGGTCACGTGGTTGATCAGGGCGTTCGTCTCTTTGCTGAGCTTGTCGATCTCACCGATGAGCTTGATCACCCGGACATGGAGCTCTTCCTCGTTCTGGGTCTGCAGTTCCTCCAGATCATCATCCCCCGCGTGCACGATCTCGTGGATGCTGATCTTTCCTTTCCGCAGCTTGTCACCCAGATCGCGCACATCCTGAAGAGAGAACGGCAGGCTGTAGAGTATCTGAGCAGCCTCGCGCTTGCCCTCCTCGATCCGCTTCGCGATCGATACTTCACCTTCCTTGGAAAGGAGCGGCACCGTGCCCATCTCTTTGAGGTAAAGGCGAACAGGATCGTCGGTCTTGCCGACGCCGATCTCTACTTCCTCCTCTTCGGCTTCCTCCTCCACGGTTTCTTCAAGGATCACCTCATCCGGCTCGACACCCTCTTCCAGGTCCTCATCAGCCGACTGACGCGTCTTTCCATCGTGACGCGATTCGGTAATGTCAAGTTCCAGGTCACCATCACCGAAGAGGGAAATAATGTTGTCGAGCTGTTCCGTTGAAACATCGTCGTGCGGGATCGCATCGCCTGTTTCCTCAAAGGGCGCGTAGTTCCGCTCTTTGCCCGTTGCGCCTGTTTTTTTTGACTCTCCCGTCTTGCCCCGCTTTACCATACTGTGGTGCTCCTTTGTGTAAAATGTACACCTGTTCACGATCACGAATGCAATACCGCGCATCGCGCGCGGGGCGCGTGACCGCCTAACTCCCCAATCCGGGGATCCTCCTGCCTGCCCTGCGTCCTAACTGGTTCTGCTCCTCAAGCAACCGGCGATATTCCACCCAATCTTCTTTAGCGGCCGCTTCGTCGATAGCCTTGAGCAGGAACTTCATCTTTTTCTCCGGGTCCTTCTGTTTTATCAAATCAATGCAGTCACGGCATGATTTTGCCTGATCATCATACACCATCTCGAGCACGGAATAATGCAAAATCAGGTTTTTGATTTCATCGTCTCCATCCTGGATCAAGGCGCCGACATCGAACCTGCCCTGATCATCCAGGGCGCCGAAAATTCGCTTCGCAGTACGCTGAAACAGAGGGTCGGTAAAATCCTCCGGCTTCATCTGATCCTTCAAGCTCAGGGCTATCGCCGCATCCTTGAGCATCAGGTGAATAAGGGTCTCTTCGGCCCGGGGCCGATGGCCCCGGGCCGCTGCCGGCGCCTGTTCTCCTGTTGAATGATGAATCATGCCTTTTGCCTGCCTCGGCATTTCCTGCCTCAAAACTCCCTCGTCCAGATCCAGGGCCTCCGCGGTCCGCTTCAGATAGTGGTCCCGTTCGATCCCGCTCTGCAGTCTGGCGATGAATCCGAGCATCTCGCCGGCCTTTTCCACCTTTTCATCGATGGAAGCAGCGTGACCGCCCTTCACCACCTGGCCGAGCACAAAGTCCATGAACTTCTCCGACTTCCTCAGGCAGGAAGCGAATGCTTCGTAGCCGTTCTTCTTCAGGAACGTGTCCGGGTCGTCATTGTCGGGAAGCGAGACCACGTTCACCTTCATTCCGCTCGATACGAACAGGTCGAGGCCCCGCATTGCGGCCTTCACGCCCGCCGGATCAGGGTCGAAGATAAGAACCAGGTTCTGCGCAAACCGCCGCATGAGCCGGAGATGCCCTTCGGTGAGCGCCGTGCCGAGCGTGGCCACCGCGTTCTGGGCGCCATATTGATGGCACGCGATCGCGTCAAGATATCCCTCAACGATGATGAAATACTTCTGCTTGCGCGCGGGCTCCTTTGCCTTGTCCAGGCAATAGAGCACGTTGCTCTTGCTGTAGAGCGGGGTCTCCGGAGAGTTAAGATATTTGGGCAGTGAGTCGTCCATTACCCGGCCGCCGAAGGCGATGACGTTCCCGGAAATATCACGGATGGGAAAGATGATCCTGCCCCGGAACCGGTCGTAGTAGCCCTCACCCTCGCTGCGCTTGACGATGAGCCCGGCCTTCTCCATCTGGCTGAAGGCGTATCCCTTGTGCTTGAGCTCCTTCAGCAGGCCGTCCCACTCGTGCCTGGAAAAACCGAGCGCGAAATCCTGAACAACCTGGTCGGTCACGCCTCTTTTTTTCAAATAGGCCCGGGCTGCATTGCCCGCAGGTCCTTCGAGCTCTTTCCTGTAGTAGCTCGACGCATCAGCAATGATCGTGAGGAGCGCCTTGCGCTCGTCCTCGGCCTTCTTGTCTTCCCTGCGCGACCCGCTGTCAGCCGGAAGCGGTATTCCCGCCTTGCCCGCCAATTGCCTTACGGTCTCGGGAAAGTTGAGGCCCTCCTGCAACTCGAGGAACTTGAACACGTCTCCGCCCGCACCGCACCCGAAACAATGGAAGATCTGCTTTTCCGGGTTCACGTTGAACGACGGCGTCTTCTCAGCATGAAAAGGGCAGAGCCCAAGGTGGTTCTTCCCCGTCTTTTTGAGGGACACATATCCGGAGATAAGATCAACAATGTCAACGCTGTCCCTGACCCGGCTTATGATATCTTCGGAGAACACGTTATTTTTTCAACTCCGCCACGGTAACGCCTGCTCCGCCTTCGGCCGGTTCTCCCGGCCGTATGGCAGTGATCAGCGGATGGTCCTTGAGAAACTTCGTTACTGCTGTCTTGAGCGCGCCGGTCCCCAGGCCATGGATAATGGTCACGACGGTCAGGTTGCTCATTCCGACGCGATCAAGGAATCGGTCCACTTCGGCCAGGGCCTCATTCACGCGAAGGCCAAGGAGGTTCAGCCGATCCAGCGGTCCTTCTTCCTCGTGGAGCTCGGCGCCCCAGCCCGGCGCCCGGCTCGCTTTCTGCCCTTGCGGAACAGGATCGAGCGGAATGACCTCGCCCGAGGGGAGCCTGATCTTTTTTCCGTCAACCTCGATCTCGATCATGCCCGAGTGAAAGCCGAGCACGGTACCGGTTTTGTTCACTCTCGCCAGCTTTATCCGGTCGCCCCGGTGAAGATCGGTCGCCGGCGAGGAGGCAGTCTGCCGTTCCAACTCAGCGGGTTGCAGTTTTTTCGCCAGCGCCTCGACCTCCGAGGCCGTTGTCCTGATGTCTGTCTGCTCCCGCACCGCTGCGCGTGATAGTTCCCGGAGCTTGAGGCGAAGGGAAGACAGTACCTCCCGCGCCTCTTCTTTTGTTTTGGTTTTTACCTCACGGGCCTCTTCTTTCGCCGCCCGGAGCAGGGATTCCGCTTCGATCCGCTCCTGTTTCGCCGCCGTACGATCCTGTTCAAGCAGCGCCCGCTCCGATGCGAGCAGACGGGAATCATCCTCCACCTGTTTGAGCAGCGTCTCAAGCCTGATATCGTCCTCGCTGATCCGGGCCCGCGCGCGATCGATCACCTCGTCGGGAACACCCAGTCTGGTTGCCATATCCAGGCCGTAGCTCCTGCCCGGCCTTCCGGGAATGAGCCGGTACGTGGGCTTGAGCGTCTGCGGATCGAACTCCATGGCCGCGTTCACGGCGCCGCTTGTCTGCGAGCCAAAAAGCTTAAGCGCCTTGTGATGTGTGGTCACCAGGGAGATACAACCGCGCTCGATCAGGTCCTCGAGTACCGCCGCGCCGAGTCCCGCACCCTCGTTCGGGTCCGTGCCGGACCCGAGCTCGTCCAGAAGCACGAGGGAATCCCGGTCAGCCTGACGAAGGATCTTCGCGATCTGTCTCACATGGGACGAAAAAGTGCTCAGGTCATCTTCCAGGCTCTGCTCGTCGCCGATATCAGCGAAGACCGAGCCAAAGCACGGGAGCTCGCTGCCTTCGTTCGCGGTCACCGGTATGCCGGATTGTGCCATGAGGGAAAGTAGTCCCACGGTCTTCAGGATGACCGTTTTACCTCCGGCGTTCGGGCCGCTCAGGATCAAAGCACGGTCCCTGCTGCTCAGTTCAATATCATTCGTCGTTACGCTCTTGTTGTCGATTGCATTTTTGAACTTGACGGCCAGAAGCGGGTGCCGCGATGCCCGGAGCCGGATGGTTCGATTTGACGACAGTGTCGGCACGGTCCCCTCATACTCGATCCCGAACCGTGCCCTGGCATATACCGCGTCGATCCCGGCAAGGGCCTCGACCGTGTCCTCGATCGCGTCCGCATCCCGCGTCATGAGGGAGGTCAACTCACGCAGGATGCGCTCGATCTCATCCCGCTCTTCCATGCGGAGCTCCGCAAGACGATTGTTCTGTTCCAGGATCTCAAGGGGCTCGACAAAAAGTGTGGATCGGGAGCCGGATTGCCCGTGTACAACACCTTTCAGGCTCTGCCGGAAGTTGGGTTTGAGCGGCAGCACATACCGGTCGTCACGTACGGTGATCACCGGTTCCTGGATCACCTTCTGAAAACCACTCTCCTGCAGGATGCCGGACATGCGGCCCAGAATGTCCTCGCGCGTCCGCACGATCTGTTTGCGCACTTTTCGGAGCGCCGGGCTGGCTGAGTCCCTGACCTCGGCCTTATCATCGATCGAGGAGAAAACCGCGTCTTCTATCTGCTTGAGCTGCCGTATCTTTGCTGCCTGTGCGCACAGGAGCGGGGCCTGATGCTTCACCCCCGTCCCCTTTCCTTCAAAACGCTGGAAAAAATTTTTTATCCGCCTGCCCGCACCAAGGGTCATCGCCATGTTCAAGAGCTCGAGCGGGGAAAGCATGCCGCCTTCCACCCTCAGCTTTTGGATGGATCCTCGTACGTTCAGGATATTGTCAAGCGGAGGGGCTTCGTTGCTTCGAAGAAGGTGTATGAACTCGCTTGTCTCCTGGAGCCGGGACTCGACGATCCCGGCATCAACTGCGGGAAGAAAGGCGAGAACAGCGTCCCTCCCTGCTTCCGATGCCGCGAATCCGGAAACGATGTTTGTTACTTTGTCATACTCCAGCACTCTCAGGGTATGGTCATTCATTCCGGGGACTGGCGCATTTTCAGGCGAAAAAAATCAGGGAGCCCGGTCTTCATGGCCCCCTGTTCAGCCCTGGAGTGATATCTCACACACCACTGCGCGAGAAACAGTTCTTTACCCCAATGCGTGTTTGACAAGCTCACTCACCAGCTTTCCGTCCGCCCGTCCGCCCACCAGGGGAATGAGCGCCTTCATGACTTTGCCCATGTCCTTGGCTCCCTGCGCGCCGGTCTGGGCTACCGCATCCCGGACCATCACCTCTATCTCTTCGCGTGACATTTGCTGCGGCAGATATACTTCGAGCACTGCAACCTCTGCCGTCTCTTTATCCACGAGGTCCTGCCTGCCACCCTTGCCAAACTGTTCGATCGAATCTTTCCGCTGCTTAATGAGAGAGCGTACGGTTTCGGCCACCTCTTCTTCGGTGAGCGGCCGCCGCTTGTCGATCTGTTTGTTCTTGAGGGCCGCGCTCAACATCCTCAGGGTAGAAAGCTTGTCTTTGGCGCCGGACTTGAGGGCGTTTATTATATCAGCGTCGACTTTCTCTCGTAAACCCATTCACCCTCGCATTAACCTGTTAACCAGATGATCTTTCCATCGTTGTCATCGCTGGCGTTACCTTGTTCAATATCACGCACTTCCGCGTTAACCATGACGGAAAATACGCGCTGTCTTTGCTGCCTTTTTGCGTGCGGCTATCGCTTTTTTCTTCTTCTTTACGCTCGGCTTCTCGTAATGCTCGCGCTTCTTGACCTCAGAAAGCACTCCTTCCTTTTCAATGCTCTTCTTAAATCTCCGGAGCGCGGCCTCAAAAGGCTCATTGTCTCGTAACCTGATACTGGGCACCCTCGCGACACCCCCCTCCTGTTATCACTATCTTGTTGTTATTTATGCTTTTTAGTTGGTCTGCGGGTAAAGGTCTTTTAACCGCCAAGAAGCATGAAACAGTTAAACCGCTCCTCAATTAGAAGAAAAGCGGCATAATCATTAAAATTAACCAGTCCACCGGCGAATGTCAAGTGAAATTGTTACAAAATGGTCGTGCGTTTTACGTGTTCACCGCAGCAAAGATTCCCGCCGCCGTTCATCAACTCCGGTATGCCGCGTTGATTTTCACATATTCGTATGACATATCGCACGTCCAGACCTTTCCGGACGCCTTGCCCTTGTGCAAATCGATGATGATCTGGACTTCCCTTTGCTTAAGGGCAAGCGTTGCGTCACGGTCCGCGGGCTTGCCCTGCCCCAGACCTTTTTCGACAAGCTTGCTCTTGCCGATATAAATATCCGTTCTGGATTCGTCCATCTCCACGCCGGAAGATCCCAAGGCCGCCATGATCCTGCCCCAGTTCGCATCTTCACCGAACAGCGCGGTCTTGACAAGACTCGACTTTGCCACGGTCATGGCCGCGCGTTTTGCCTCGATGGGGTTCCTGGCGTTCCTCACCTCGATCTCCACGAACTTTGTCGCGCCTTCGCCGTCCTTCACCACCTGCTTTGCCAGCGAACGCGCCACCGTGTCGAGACACGCCTGGAATTTTTTGCTGTCCTTGCTGCCCACACCGGGACGCTTGTTGAGCGCCGCGCCGTTCGCCATACAGAGTATCAGATCATTCGTGCTCATGTCTCCATCCACCGTGATGTTATTAAAAGAGCTCTCCGTGGTCGCGAGCAGTGACTTCTTGAGCATCGGCGCCGAAATGTTCGCGTCCGTCACGATAAAGCAGAGCATGGTCGCCATGTTCGGATGGATCATGCCCGAGCCCTTGGCTATTCCGGCGATCGTGACCGTCTTGCCACCAATCTCTTCCTGCACGATCGAAAGCTTGGGGTAAAGATCCGTGGTCATAATCGCCTCGGCCGCCTGCTCCCAGCCCGACGTCGACAGCAGGCCGACCGCGGTGCTGATACCCGTTGCCATCTTGGACAGGGGCAGAAACTCACCGATCACACCGGTCGATGCCACATATACCGCTTCAGGTTTGATACCGAGCTCCCGGGACGCGATTTCCGCCGTCGCGCGCGCATCAGCGAGTCCTCGCTTGCCGGTGCAGGCATTGGCGCAACCGCTGTTCGCTATGATTGCCTGCCCTATCCCGGACTTCACCCTTGCCGTGTCCAGTAGAATTGACGCTGCTTTCACCCGGTTCTTCGTGAAGACCCCGGCAACCGCCGCCTCGCGGTCGGAATATATGATCGCGAGGTCTTTTTTGTCGGTCTTCTTGATACCGCAATGGATCCCCCATGCCTTATACCCCGGCACGGAAATATTCTTTGTGTCCAGAATTCTCATTCTTCAACCCCTGATTGTCATGGATTAATTGAATCGAGGAATCGGGGAGAATGGAAAAACCAGCTCTCCGATTCGCTTATTTGCATTTTTCTCACGGGAACAACCCGGCGAACCTGAGACCCTCCGCTTCATTAAACCCCATCATCAGGTTCATGTTCTGAATCGCCTGGCCCGATGCACCCTTGACCAGGTTGTCAATGGCCGTGACCACGACCGCACGTCCGGTCCGTGGATCGGCATAGACGCCGATATCGCAAAAGTTCGAACCCCGCACGTTTCGAACGTTCGGGAACTGCCCGACCGGCAGCAGTCGCACGAATGGTTCATCTTTGTAAAAGTCCCGATACAGCGCATGGAGCTGTTCTGTATCAACCGGTGATTTTTGGTTCGCGTAGATCGTCGTCAAAATCCCCCGATTCAGAGGTACAAGGTGCGGCGTGAACGAAACCGTTATTTGCTTTCCCGCCAGAGCGGAAAGCTCCTGCTCGATCTCCGGCATGTGCCGGTGCGTCCCGACCTTATAGGCCATGAATCCCTCGTTTACTTCCGGGTAGTGGTGTGCAAGCGAGGGACTGCGGCCAGCACCCGAGACGCCGGACTTCGAGTCGATTATGATGCTCCCCAGGTCTATCTTCCCCTTTTGCATAAGGGGCGCAAGCCCTAATAGTGCGCTCGTAGGGTAACACCCCGGGTTTGCGATCAACGACGCCTTTTTTATCTTTTCCCGGTGCAGCTCCGGCAGACCGTAAACCGCCTGTTTGAGGAGCTCAGGGTACTGGTGCGTGGTCTCATACCACGTTGCATACACTGAGGGGTCCGAGAGCCGGTAATCGGCGGACAGGTCCACCACTTTTTTGCCAAGCAGGTGAAAGCGGAATGCCGCCTCCTGCGCCATCAAATGCGGAAGCGCGAGGAACACAAAATCTGCTTTCTTTGCGATGGTATCCGGGTCGAGGGGTTCGCACACCAGGGTTGACAATCCAGCAAGGTGAGGAAAGATTGAGGCAATGGGCTTTCCCGCGGATTTCTCCGACGTGACCGCGGTCACGTTCACCTTCGAATGGTTCAGAAGGATCCTCATGAGCTCTCCGCCCGTGTACCCGCTTGAACCCACGATCGCAATGTTCAGTTTTTTTTCACTCATTGTCGTGTACCCCGCCCATGTATCCCAGAAGGAGCCTTGAGCAAAATAAAAGGGAAGGCATCTCTACCTTCCCTACAGTAACAGGAAATAAATCTCTGCAAACAGACAGGTATGTGATCCTTTATCTCTTGGAGAACTGGAATCGCGCGCGCGCGCCCTTCTGGCCGTACTTCTTCCGCTCTACGGCCCTGGGGTCGCGGGTCAGAAGCCCTTCCTTGCGAAGCTTGATGCGCGACTCGCCGTCCGCTTCAAGCAGTGCCTTTGATATCCCGTGCCTGATTGCGCCGGCCTGGCCGGAGTTTCCGCCGCCGAGCACGTTCACCATGACATCGAACTTGTCCACCGTCCCGGTGACCTCAAACGGCTGGCGAATGATCATCTTGAGCACTTCGCGACCGAAGTACTGGTCCATGGTCTTGTCGTTAATGGTGACCTTGCCGCTGCCGGGCATCATCCACACCCTGGCGATGGAATTCTTTCTCCTGCCTGTTGCATAATATCTTGATACGGTTGCCGCTGCCATTAAAAATCCTCCTCAGATGGTTCTTGTTTTACCCTGGTTATTTAACGATCATCTCCACCGGCTGCTGTGCCGTGTGCGGGTGCTTGTCCCCGGCGTAAACCTTAAGTTTGGTGAGCATCTGCTTTCCCAGCCTGGTCTTGGGAAGCATGCCCTCGACAGCCATCATCAACACATTCTCCGGTTTGGTCCTCATGAGCGTACCGGCGCTAACGGTCTTGAGACCACCGGGAAACCCCGAGTGGCTATAGTACATTTTCTGATCAAGCTTCTTGCCGGTCAGATGGACCTTGTCCGCGTTCACTACGATAACGAAGTCTCCGGTATCAACATGGGTTGTGTAGATAGGCTTGGTCTTGCCTTTCAGCACTGAGGCGATGACCGTCGCCAATCTGCCCAAGGTCTTTCCGTTCGCATCAACGATGAACCACTTTCTTTCAATATCTTCCGCTTTTGCCGAATACGTAGCCATAATTCCCGCCTTGTAGTATCTTAGTATTTTTTTTAAGAATAGCGAATATAAACAATTTCATAAGATTTGTCAAGCGTTTTTGTATGGGAAAAACCAATGATAGGGAGGGTGTCACCGGGGAGATCAATACGCCATCATTATGTAAACCTTTAAACATCAACAGGTTATACTACATATTGCAGCGCTTTGATGTAGCATCGTATGATTTGGAAAATATCAAAGACGGTGACTTCCCGACCCCCTTTTTTGCCTCTCTCACCGCCTGCTTACAAAAAAGGGGCAGCCGCTCAGGGCTGCCCCTCTCATTTATTATTCACCTCACCGAAATGCACTTACGCTTTTTCGGCAGCTCGCTCTTTCATCGTCTTTGGTACGGAGACGAGGTATCCCAAAACCGTGCCGATCAGACCGCCGACAATGAGGCTTACCGTTGCCGCGCAGGCTATCCCAACCACAATACCCATTACCACAGCCGCCCTGACAAAAAGCGTGGGTTCGACCGCACCACCCATGAGCTTCTGGAGCAGGATCAAGGTCCCGAAGCTCCCGAAGTAGAATCCCGGCATGATCCCGAACACCAGGAAGACCAAACCACCTGCAGTTGCACCGATCTTCATCCCTGTTTTTACTGTCTCGTTCTTCATGGCAAATCTCCTTTCAGCCTCAGCTGTATAGTCTTTGATCGCGGTTGCTATCTGTGTGCAGCCTTTGCTTCGCCAGCCTCTTCCTTGGGATGAGTGCCCGGTTCCAGGACCTTGCCCACGAGCCAACCAATGGTCGATGTGGCTGTCACCATCACGATGCCGGATACGAGAACACCCATAAGCATGGATGCGAGCACGATGACCCTGGCTACGAGTCCTGGATGGAGGGGAAGCCCGAATAGCCATCCCGCAATATTGATACCCATGGCACCGCCTAACAGGCTGCCGGGCATAAGCCCGAAGAGCGCAAAGAGCACCAGTCCTGCGCCTGCCCCGATGTATGCTGTCTTTCTTGCTATTGTGGTCTTCATGGTCATGTCCTCCTTTTTCGCTCAGTCTTGATTCTTTAATTGCATCAACCGTGCCAGAGAACAACCTGTTGATTTAATTAAAAATCATTTCTTTGGTGTTTTGCAAAAGTGAGAAAATCCATGGTCGTTTTATAGGAATGCGAAAAAACGGCGCAAAGAGAAAATTTTCCTTGAAACGCAGGCACATATATGGTATTTTACGGGTCGCCTTTTAAAAAGGCATATCTTATTACACACGCGCCAGGACCTGTGGCAGGGTGTCCTGATTTAAAACGGGATCTGCCCGGGAATGATCGGCGCGGAGGTAAAAACCTGAGGGAGGGACGCGATGTCCACGATCACAATGAAGGAGTTGTTGGAAGCAGGGGTACACTTCGGCCACCAGGCAAAACGATGGAACCCCAAGATGAAGAAGTATATTTTTGGAGAGCGTAACGGGATCTATATCATAGATCTCCAGAAAACGCTCAAACTGTTCAAGGAAGCCTACGAATTTGTCCGCACAGCCTCTTCCGAGGGAAAAGACATGCTGTTCGTCGGCACCAAAAAGCAGGCTCAGGACGCTATTACTGAAGAGGCAAAACGGTGTGGGATGTACTATATCTCGAGCCGCTGGCTCGGTGGCATGCTTACCAATTTCGCCACTATCAAGAAAAGCATCGACCGTCTCAAGAAGATCGAGAAGATGAAAGAAGACGGTACGTACGACAAGCTCACGAAAAAGGAAGTAGCCGGACTCGAGAAAGAACGCACCAAACTCGAAAAGATCCTCTGCGGCATCAAAACCATGTCCCAACCACCGTCCATGATCTTCATCATCGACCCTCGTAAGGAGACGATCGCAGTCCAGGAAGCGAATAAGCTGGGCATCACGGTGGTCGCCGTGGTCGACACGAACTGTGACCCCGACAATATCGACTATGTTATACCGGGCAACGACGATGCGATCCGCGCCATCCGATTGATGGCATCAAAAGTCGCCGATGCTGTCATCGAGGGAAAACAGGCCATCGCCAAGGAAGCCGGTGAGGCCGCAGAGGCAGAGAAGGCCGCTGGTGAAGCACCCGCGGCGGCCCCGGAGCCCGCGCTCGAGGATGTAGACGCAACCGCGGAAGAAGCATAATAAGGAGCGGGCATTTCCGGCCCGATGCACGACCGATGTTATGCGGATGACGCGACAAAGCGACGTATCGGTCAGCCGGTACGTAATGGGTTTCGTCTGGAAGCATCGGCCTTTTGCTTTCTGCAAGTCATCGCTGTTTTTGATTTTCGATGAAAGGAGTTTTTTAATGGCAACAATATCTGCGAGTGCAGTGAAGGATTTGAGGGAAAAAACCGGCGTCGGCATGATGGAAGCAAAAAAGGCTCTTGAAGAAACCGGCGGCGATTTTGAAAAAGCGGTCGATCTCCTGAGGAAGAAGGGTCTGTCTGCGGCAGCGAAGAAAGCCACGCGGGTTGCGGCCGAAGGTATGATCGCTTCCGCCATCCAGGCGGACGGAAAGACCGGGGTGTTGATCGAGGTGAACAGCGAAACCGACTTTGTGGCAAAGAACGATGACTTTCAGCGCTTTGCGAAGGAGCTCGCCGAGCTCGTGGCCGCCAAGAAGCCTGCCGACGTGGCGTCGCTGTCGCAGCTTTCGATGGGCAGTGATACGGTTGAGGCCGGGCGCAACGCGCTCATCCAGAAAATCGGCGAGAATCTCGCGATTCGCCGGTTCGTATGCTATGAGACTTCCGGTCAAATCGCTATTTATCTGCACGGCACCCGCATCGGCGTCATGGTGGACTACACCGGCGGCGACGAGCAGCTCGGCAGGGACATGGCTATGCACATTGCCGCGGCAAACCCGCAGTTCCTGAGCAGGGAAGCCGTGCCGACCGACGTACTCGAACGCGAACGCGCCGTGTATGAGGCACAGGCAAAGGAATCGGGCAAACCCGCTGCCATTATCGGCAAGATGGTAGAGGGAAAACTCGAAAAGTATTACTCCGAAGCCTGCCTCATGGACCAGGTGTACATCAAGGATCCCGACGGCAAGCTCAAGATCAAAGATTGTCTGAAGAAGGCCGGCGGAAACATCGTGCTCAATCGCTTTGTCCGTTACCAGCTCGGCGAAGGGATCGAGAAGAAGAAAGATAATTTTGCTGAGGAAGTCGCTGCCCAGCTCAAATAATATGGCACAACCACGCTACAAACGCATCCTGCTCAAGCTCTCGGGCGAGGCCCTCATGGGCGATCAGGGGTACGGCATCGACCATGCCGTGCTTGATACGATCACCTCGGAGGTGAAAGAGGTCTGCAGCCTCGGCGTCGAAGTCGCCATCGTCATCGGCGGAGGGAATATCTTCCGCGGCTTGTCGGGCGCTGCCAAGGGCATGGAGCGCGCAAGCGCGGATTACATGGGCATGCTTGCCACGGTACTGAACGCGTTGGCGCTTCAGAATGTTCTCGAGAACAAGGGTGTGGTTACCCGGGTACAGTCGGCGATCGAGATGCGCGAACTCGCCGAGACCTACGTACGCCGCCGCGCGGTGCGTCATCTGGAAAAGCACCGCGTGGTCATCTTCGCCGCGGGCACCGGAAACCCCTACTTCACGACAGACACCGCAGCAGCGCTCCGGGCGATGGAGATCGGGGCAGAGGTCATCATGAAGGCGACCAAGGTGGACGGTGTATACAGCGCCGACCCCATGAAGGACAAGACCGCCACCAAGTTCGACAGCCTGACCTATATCGAAGTTCTCCAGAAGGACCTTCGCGTCATGGATGCCACGGCCATATCCCTCTGCATGGACAATGGCCTTCCCATCATTGTCTTCAACCTCAACGTCCCCGGCAATATCAAGAAGATCGTGACGGGCGAAAAAGTCGGGACGCTTGTGACCGGGAGGAACAATGCTTAGCGAGCAGAAGAAAAAAGCGGAAGAGAAAATGAGCAAGGCGCTCGATGTCCTCAGAAAAGAGTTTACCACGCTCCGCACGGGCAGGGCGTCGCTGGGCATCCTCGACGGGATCATGGTTGATTTCTACGGCACGCCCACCGCGCTCAACCAGGTGTCAAACATGGCAATGCCCGACCCCCGGATGATCACCATCCAGCCCTGGGAACCGAAGATGCTCGGCGAGATAGAGAAGGCCATCCTGAAATCGGACGTCGGGATCACGCCCTCGAACGACGGCAAGATCATCCGCCTCAGCATTCCGCCTTTGACCGAAGAGCGACGGCAGCAGATCGTGAAACATGCGAAGAAACTGGCCGAGGACGCGCGTGTCGCTGTCCGAAACATCCGCCGGGACGTGAACGACGATATCAAGAAGAAAAGCAAGGTCAAGGACGTTCATGTTTCAGAGGACGAAGTCAAGAAGTTGCAGGACGAGATACAGAAGACGACGGACAGCTATATCAAAAAGATCGATGATCTTCTCGGTCACAAGGAAAAAGAGATCATGACCGTGTAGGCATATTTCCGAAGTCGGTCCTGAACTTCTCCGCGGCATCCTCTTCACGCTCAACCGTAATCACCGTGCAACCCTTTTCCACAAGAACCCTTATTGAATATTCCCCGCAAGCGAGGCTCCTCTCCCGCAAGAAAAAGACTTCCGTACCGCTGATTTCGCGCCTCGAAAATTAGACTTTTTGCGCAGCTTTACCTTGACAAAGGCACGGAATTCGACATATTATTATGCGTTTCTCATAGAGCTGCGATCCCGCTGTACGAATGCGGAAGGAGGAACTTGTGAAGGTTGAGCAGATATCCATATTCCTCGAGAACAAATCCGGCCGCCTTGCCGAGGTGACCGATATTCTTGCCAGGAACGGGATCAACTTGAGGGCCCTCTCCCTGGCCGATACTGCTGATTTCGGGATCTTCCGGCTGATCGTCAGCGATACGGAAAAAGCGGTCACGCTTCTTAAGGACAAGAGGTTCACCGTCGCAAAAAATGAAGTTATAGCCGTGGAAGTGCCGGACCGGCCGGGCGGCCTCGCCGGGATCCTTGCCACCCTTCAGGGCAAGGGCATTAATGTTGAATACATGTATGCCTTCGTCCAGAAGAGCGAGGGCAACGCCGTCCTGATATTCCGGTTCGATGATATCGAGAAGGCCATCGATGCGCTGCGGAACGCAGACGTCAGGATCTTGGGCGGTGACGCTGTACAGAGATTGTAGGATCATCCCCTGCCCAGTGCAGGGATATTATTCTCAGGAGGAGAAAAGACCATGAGACTGTTGAAATTCGCAGCAATAGCAGCATGCATTCTCGCCCTGTCGATCACGACGGCATGGGCGGGGAAATCTATCAAAGTAGGCGCTATCCTGGCCGTAACCGGACCTGCGTCGTTCCTCGGCGCACCCGAGGCAAAGACACTCGAGATGATGGTCGAGGACATCAATGCCAAAGGAGGGATCAACGGCACCCGGGTGGAGCTGATCATCAAGGACTCGGGCGGCAGCCCTGAGAAGGCGATCTCATTTGCCAAACAGCTCATCGATGAAGAAAAGGTTTTCGCCATCATCGGCCCGTCCACCAGCGGCGAGACCATGGCCATCAAGAACATCGCTGAAGAAGGAAAGACCATCCTGATTTCCTGCGCCGCTGCCGAGGTGATCGTGAACCCCGTGGCAAAGTATGTATTCAAGACTCCCCAGATGGACAAGGACGCAGTGATCCGGATCTTCCAGCAGATGAAGAAAATGAATATCTCCAAGATAGGCTTACTGTCTTCAAATACGGGCTTCGGCAAGGCAGGCAAGGAGCAGCTTGAAAAACTTGCTCCTGAATACGGCATCACCGTCGCGATCAGCGAGGTCTATGACAAAGCGGCCACGGACCTTACTGCTGAGGTGACGAAAGTAAAGGCCGCCAATGTGCAGGCGATCGTGAACTGGTCCATCGAGCCGGCACAGGCAATCGTGATCAAGAACGCCCGCCAGATCGGCCTGACCATCCCGATCTTCCAGAGCCATGGCTTCGGCAACATCGGGTATGTGAAGGCGGCCGGTTCTGCAGCCGAGGGTGTCATCTTCCCGGCTGGCCGACTGCTTGTTGCCGACACGCTTTCTGACAAGAACCCCCAGAAGGCGGTGCTTGAATCCTACAAAAAAGCCTACGAAACGAAATATAAGGAAGAGGTGAGCACCTTTGGCGGACATGCCTACGATGCCATGCTCATTCTCACCCAGGCGATCAAAACCGCGGGACCGGACAAGGAAAAGGTCAGGACCGCTATCGAGAACATCAAAGGCCTGGTCGGCACGGCCGGCGTCTTCAACTTCTCGGCCACGGACCACAATGGTCTCGATCTCAACGCCTTTGAAATGCTGACCGTCAAGGACGGCAAGTTCACTGCGCTGGAAAAATAACGCGCGATCAATCTCAGACAGGGAGTGTCCGGCAAGGCCGGGCACTCCTTGTTGTTTCGGAACATCGGTAACCGGTCGTCCTTATGAGCAGGACGTCCCCGGAAAGCCGCAATTGTATGCCGGATCTCTGTTCTGTAAGGAGGAGGAGACCCACCATGGGGATCAGTAAGTTCATTGCGGTAATCGTTGCTGCCCTTTCGTTTCTTGCCGCTTCTGTCTTCGCCGAAGACTCGATCAAGGTCGGTGCCATTCTTGCGGTTACCGGACCGGCATCAAACCTCGGTGCGCCCGAGGCACGGACCCTCGAGATGCTCGCGGAGGATATCAATGCAAGGGGCGGCATCATCGGGAAAAGGGTCGAGCTCATTCTCAAGGACACCGGCGGCAGTCCCGAAAAAGCCGTCTCCTTTGCGAAGCAGCTGATAGAAGAAGATAAGGTGTTCGCCATCATTGGTCCATCCACCAGTGGTGAGACCATGGCGATCAAGAACCTTGCCGAAGCGGGAAAGACGATCCTTCTTTCCTGCGCAGCAGCCGAGGTCATCGTCAATCCACTCGGCAAATATGTTTTCAAGGTAGCGCCCAAAGACAGTTATGCCGCGATGAAGATCTTCCAGCAGATGAAAAAGATGAACATCTCGAAGATCGGCGTCCTTTCAAGCAATACGGGGTTCGGCAAGGCGGGCAAGGAACAGCTCGGGAAACTGGCGCCCGGGAACGGCATCCAGATCCTGATCAGCGAGGTCTATGATAAATCGGCAACGGACCTCACCGCCGAGGTCACCAAGCTCAGGACCAAAGGCGTACAGGCCATCGTGAACTGGTCCATAGAACCGGCGCAGGCCATCGTGATCAAGAATGCACGCCAGATCGGCCTGAAGTTGCCGATCTTCCAGAGCCACGGTTTTGCCAATATCCAGTATGCTCAGGCAGCAGGTGTTGCCGCCGAGGGCGTGATCTTCCCGGCCAGCAGGATCATCGTTGCAGACCTGCTTCCCGATCGGCATCCGCAGAAACCGGTCGTCATGGCGTACAAAAAGGCATATGAGACAAAATATGGCGAGGAGGTAAGCACGTTCGGCGGTCATGCCCATGACGCGCTGATGATCCTCGCCCGGGCCATCCGCGAGGGAGGCTATGACCGGGAAAAAGTGCGGGCCTCCATCGAGCACATCAGGGGATTCGTCGGCACCGCCGGTATTTTCTCCTTTTCTCCAACGGACCATAACGGCCTCGATATCGAATCCTTTGTCATGCTGACGGTAAAGAACGGCAAGTTCGCGTTGCTGGAGAAATAGAATCTTACCACGGAAACACGCAGTTTGAAATCCGAGGGAGGATGAACGCGTACGACTTGGCTATTGCGTCTCTCTTCCCTCGTCTTTCGTTCGTCATACCCGCGTATTTCCTCCGTATCACCGCGCCTCTGCGGTAAATACTCGACTTTTCTTTTGTACACGGATGAGGAGTCTTTTTTGATCGAGTTGTTCTTCCAATACGTCGTTGCCGGCCTGACCTATGGCTCCATCTACGCCATTGTCGGCATCGGGTTCAACATTATTTACAATACCACCGGGATCATCAACTTTGCCCAGGGCGAGTTCGTCATGCTCGGCGGCATGATCGCGGTGACCCTGTATGGTTTCCTGCCGCTTCCACTCGCGGTCCTCGGCGCTGTGCTGATCACGATGATCATCGGCGGATTGATCGAGATGGCCTTTATCCGGTGGCTCGTGAAGCCGTCGGTCCTGAGGATGATCATCATCACCATCGGCCTTTCCATCCTGATACGGGAAGCAGCGCTTTTCACCTGGGGCGAGGGAGTACGCTCCCTGCCCTACTTCACGGGGAACGAAATCTCCGCTCTCTCCCTCGGCAATGTCCGCATATCCCCGCAGGTCATCTGGAGCATCGGCGTCTGTTCGATCATCGTCCTTTCGCTGAACCTTTTTTTCAAACATACCATGCTCGGCAGGGAAATGCGCGCCTGCGCAGCGAACCGCGACGCCGCGTCACTCTGCGGCATCCCGACAAGGAACATGATCACCCTTTCCTTTGTCCTCTCCGCCGGCATCGGTGCGCTGGCCGGGTGCGTTGTCTCGCCGATCACCTATACGCAGTATAATATCGGTGCCGGTCTCGCCATCAAGGGCTTTACCGTTGCGATCCTCGGCGGCCTCGGCAACAGCATGGCCGCCGTGGCAGCAGGTTTCATCCTCGGCATTCTCGAGTCCTTCAGCATCTGGGTCCTGCCGACCGCTTACAAGGACACGATCTCCATATCCATCCTGCTCGTCATGCTGTTCGTCAGGCCAAGCGGACTGTTTGGAAATAAAGAGGCCATGCGGCTAAAGGATTTTTGATGAAGACCCCGCGATTTACCCCGATCCTGACCCTTGTTGCTGTGGTCACCCTTGTCCAGCTCCTGACGCTTGTGGTTGGAAAGGAGTTCTATCTCACGCAGCTCACGATGACGGCGTACTATTCGCTTATTGTGATCGGTCTCTGTCTCCTGATGGGGTTTGCGGGACAGATCTCACTCGGCCACGCCGGCTTCTTCGCCATCGGCGGGTATACCTCGGCCGTACTCACGACGATGGACCTGTCAACCCACAAGGACGCTGTACTCGTCACGCTTCTCACCAGGCTTAATATTTTGACCAGCCGGCAGGACCTCTACGGCCAATCGCTTTTGAGCGTCCATCCCTGGGCTGCCTGCATCGTTGCCGCGCTGCTTGCGCTCGTGATTTCCTGGGCCATCGGCATCCCGGTGCTGAAGCTCAAGGGGCATTACCTCGCCATGGCGACACTGGGGTTCGGGACGATCATCTACAGCCTGGTGCTCGGGACCCAGAGCTTCGGCGCCGCTGACGGCATCTCCGGTGTCCCTCCTTTTCCATTACTGCCCGGCATCAGCGTGAGCGGGAGTTCGTCGCTCAGGGTTCAGAACTATTACTTTGCCTGGCTTCTCGTGACCGCGGCCATGATTCTGCTCGTGAATCTCATCCACTCCCGTGTCGGCCGCGCGCTCCGTGCGATCCATGGGGCCGAGGATGCCTCGAACGCCATGGGGGTTGACACGGCCCGATACAAGCTCTCCACCTTCATGCTGAGCGCCGTGCTCGCTGCGATCGCCGGGGTCTTTCTCACCCACTTCAACGGCGGCATTGGCCCATCCGAGGCATCGATCATTAAATCGGTACGCTACGTGGCCATCGTTGCCGTCGGCGGCATGGGAAGCCTCTGGGGCACGCTCCTCATGAGCGTGGTCCTGAACTTTTTCTCGCTTCGCGGCTATTTCGGGACCTTTGATGACGCCGTATTTGGGTCTATCCTGATTCTCATTATGCTCTTCGCGCCCGATGGCATCATCGGATCTGATCTGCGGGCAATGGTGAAAAAATTGAGCCAAAAAATATGAGCGGCAATAACAGAACCCTTAAATCTTTGAACCGCCAAGGCGCAAAGAACGCTGAGGTTTTTCATGCTAGGCCAGTGACGCGTCTCGTTTTCTTTGCGTTCTTCGCGTCTTCGCGGTATAGGTGTTTATGCCACTTCTTGAAATAAAAAATATCAGCAAGCGCTTTGGCGGACTCCAGGCCGTGAAGGATGTGAGCTTTTCCGTTCAAGAGGGCAGCATCAAAGCCGTCATCGGGCCGAACGGAGCGGGAAAAACCACGCTGTTCAACCTTGTGTCCGGATTTTTATATCCGGACGCCGGCGCCATTCTTTATCAGGGGGTGCCGATCAACGGGAAGGCTCCGTACGAGATCGCCGCGCACGGACTGTCTCGCACATTCCAGCACATCAAGCTCTTCGCCCACATGACCGCGCTCGAGAACGTCATGGTCGGCTGCCACGTCAGAAGCAGAGCGGGCTTTCTTGCGGGCATGCTGAACCTGCCCTGGACCTGGCGCGAAGAGCAGGAAATCCGCGACAGGGCGCATGCAATGATGGACCTTCTCGGGATCGCCAATCTTACCGGCGCCGAGGCCATGAGCCTCTCTTACGGCCAGCAGCGTGCCGTGGAACTTGCCCGCGCTCTGGCGGGCGGCCCGACCATGCTGTTGCTCGACGAACCGGCAGCCGGCCTCAATATGCGCGAAACGGCGGACGTAGCAAAACTGATCGCCAGGATCCGCAACCTTGGCATCACCGTTTTGATCGTTGAACACGATATGTCCCTCGTTATGAACATCTCCGACGAGATCGTCGTGCTGAGCTACGGTGAAAAGATCGCCGACGACGTTCCCCATGCAGTACAGACCAATCCCGAGGTCGTCCGTGTCTATCTGGGAGAGGACGATGCTTAAGATCCGCAATCTCGATGCCGGATACGGCGGCCTGACCGTTCTGCGGCGACTTTCGCTCCATGTGAAATCAGGCGAGATCGTCACGATCATCGGCGCGAACGGCGCGGGCAAGACCACGCTTCTCAAGACCATTATGGGTCTGCTCCGGGCCCAGGCGGGCGAGATCGTGTTCAACGACCGGGACATCGGACGCGTTCCGACGGAGCGGATCGTTTTTAACGGATGTTCACTCGTACCTGAAGGCAGGCAGGTGTTTCCCGCCATGCCGGTCAAGGAGAACCTGTTGCTCGGCGCATACGTCCAGTTCAAGCGCGGCAACAGGCATGAGGTGGAGGGCGATCTCGGGCGAATCTACAGCCTCTTCCCGGTGCTGAAGCAGCGCGAAAAGCAGCTTGCAGGCACGCTGTCCGGCGGCGAGCAACAGATGCTTGCCATAGGCAGGGCGCTCATGGCGCGGCCGAAGCTTGTCATGCTCGATGAACCTTCCATGGGCCTGGCGCCGCTCATGGTGAAAGATATCTTCAACATTATCGTAAAGCTCCGCGACGAGGGAAATACGGTGCTGCTGGTGGAGCAGAACGCGCGAAGTGCGCTCAAGATCGCAAACCGCGGCTACGTGCTCGAAACGGGCAGGATCATCCTCTCAGGAGAGGCCGAAGACCTGCTCGCGAACCGGGATGTGCAGCGGGCGTATCTTGGCAGAGATATCAACGAATAAATCGCGAGGGACGATAGACGAAGGACGATTGAGGCTTAAATTCTTTTTCGTCCCTCGTCAATCGTCCGTCATCTTTTGTATTTTTCTAACAGCGGAGGTGGTCATGTCGACCTATTGGCAGCCTGAAAGCGAATGTATGGACCGGAAAGAGCTGGAGCAGCTGCAGCTTGAACGGCTCGAGGCCACCCTGAGCCGGGTGTACATGAACGTCCCCTTTTACCGGAAAAAGTTCGACGAGGTCAAGTTCAACCCCGATGACCTTCGCTCTCTCAATGACCTGAGCAGGCTGCCCTTCACGACAAAAAACGACCTCCGGGAAAACTATCCGTATGGACTTTTTGCCGTGCCGCTCCGGGAGGTCGTCCGGATCCACGCTTCGTCGGGGACGACCGGGATGTCAACCGTCGTGGGCTATTCGAAGAATGACATCAAGACGTGGTCGAACCTGGTAGCGAGGGTTCTGGCGGCCGGCGGCATCACCAAGGATGATGTCATTCAGATTGCATTCAACTACGGCCTTTTCACCGGCGCCTTCGGCCTTCACTACGGCGCCGAACGGCTCGGTGCCTCCGTCATACCCGTTTCGAGCGGCAATACGCGCCGCCAGATCAAGCTCATGCAGGACTTCAAGACCACGGCTCTGGTGAGCACTCCCAGCTATGCCATGATGATCGCTGACACGATGATGGAAATGGGCGTCAACCCCAACTCCCTCTCCCTCAAGTACGGCCTTTTTGGCGCGGAGCCCTGGTCCGATTCCATGCGCAAAGAAATTGAAGGCAAGCTCAAGATCGTGGCTACGGACAATTACGGTCTCTCCGAAGTGATGGGGCCCGGCGTTGCCGGAGAGTGTTTGGAACGAAACGGTCTGCACATTGCTGAAGACCACTTCCTCGTCGAGTGGATCAATCCGGACACTCTTGAGCCGGTCAAACCCGGAGAGATCGGAGAAATGGTCATCACCACGCTGACCAAGGAAGCCTTCCCGGTCATCCGGTACCGGACCCGCGATCTGACCCGTCTCATTCCTGAACCCTGCCCCTGCGCCAGGACCATGAGGAGGATGACGCGGGTGTACGGCAGGACCGACGACATGCTGATCATTCGCGGTGTGAATGTGTTTCCGCAGCAGATTGAGAACGTGCTGTTCGAGATCGAAGGAGTTGCCCCGCATTATCAGATCATCGTCGATCGCAAGGGCGCGCTTGATGAGACGACGGTAAATGTTGAAGTATCGGAGTCCATGTTCTTCGACGAGATGAAAAAGCAAAGTGAGCTGAAAGAAACCATCAAGAAGCGTCTTGCCTCGGAGCTCGGCATCTCCGTCGACGTGAAACTTGTGGAGAAAAAAACGCTGGAGCGGTTCGAGGGAAAAGCGAAGCGGGTCGTCGATAATCGTAAATTCTAAATCCCAAACGCTAGATCCGAAACAATATCGAATGAAAAAAATATCAAAGAAAGGTTCAGCACGTCTTGGAGATTAGAACTTCGTGCTTAGGATTTGCCGCATGAATTACATCGACTTTCATACCCATGTCTTCCCGGACAAGATCGCCAAGGCTGCAATGGACGCGCTCGCCTCGGAGTCCGGCACCTATCGTCCACGAACGGACGGGACCCTGCAGGGTTTGCTCGACTCGATGGAACGAGCGAACATCTCCGCAAGCCTGGTGGCGAACATCGCGACGAAACCGACCCAGCTTTTTCCGGTCCTTGATTTCTGCAAGCAGATGAAGAGCGACCGCATCCATCCGCTGGTCTCGTTTCACCCCACCAATGATCCGGATGACGTTGAGGATATGCTGGGCGAAGCCCAGCGGGCGGGCATCCGTGGAGTCAAGCTTCACCCCATGTACCAGCGCTTTTTCATCGACAGCAAACATATGTACGGCTTTTATGAGCTCATCGCCAGCTTCGGCTTCTATATCATATTCCACACCGGATACGACATCGCCTTTCCCGACAATACCCAGGCGGACGTGGAACGCGTAAAAAAAGTGGCCGATTGGTTCAAGGACCTCACCATCGTGTGCACGCATGTCGGGGGATGGAAGCAATGGGACCGGATCCATTGTCTCAGCGACTGCAAGAATGTTTACACCGAGACGTCGATGACCTTGAGCGAAGTAAGCGACGAAGAGTTCATCAGACTCATCGGGCACTTTGATGAGGACCGGGTCCTGTTCGGGAGCGACAGTCCCTGGACGGACCAGAAGGAAATGCTGGAGCGAACACTGCATTTGAAGATAGCTGACAGGGCGAAAGAGAAGATGCTGTACACGAATGCCGCCGTTCTTCTTGGCTTGAATAAGCCATGAGGGATCCTCATATTAAAAACGTATGGGGTTGTCCCATACGTTACTTATCGAAGCGAGAAAAGGGCGGTTCGTTGTCGAGTCATCACGCGAACTTCTCATCAATGATCGACAGCGCGAACCTTGAACGAGCCCTGAAATCACGTTATGAAAAAAATTGTGCTGGCGGAAAACATTAACGCGGTCCTGAGAAAGAAGAACCGTTTCCCGGACCGGGGGATTTGCGCGTCTTCATCGCGACAACGACTGACGAGGTGCTGCGGATCCATCGGACGGTCCGCGCGGACCTGATCATCATCCCTCTCGATATGCCCGGAATCGATAGTGAGGAGCTCTGCTCCCTCCTCAGGCAGGATGCGGAAAAGGGTGCGGTCCCGTCATCATGGTCTGTGCGCACGCCCGGAGAGCGATCGAACAAAACACCGTGGACATCCTGATCAAAGCGGGGTATGAACCGGGAATCGCAGTGATGAAGCGAAGATTTCAGGGACACCTGCTGAAGCTTACTTCTCTTGCGCCCTGCCTGCCGAAAAAGCCTTCTGATTTATCTCAAGCACTTTTTTGGGGACCGTGTTCTTGATCGCTTCGAGAATGACCGACTCCTTGAGCGGCAGAAACTTGAGCGCCGCACCGAGCAGCACGAGATTGAGCGTGCGCTTGTCCCCGGCTGCGACCGCGAGTTCCGTCCCATCGAAAGGCATGACGGTCTTGACGCGATCCTTGATGACCGTATTAATATCGGCCGGATATTTTTCCACCGCGATGGAAACGCCGATCGTGCCGATGGACCGGGTATTGTAAATGACCACGCCGTCATCCTTGAGGAAATGAATATACCGCGCGGTCTCGAGGGGCTCGAACCCGATCAGCAGGTCGGCCTCTCCCTCACTCACGATCGGCGAAAAGACCTTGTCTCCGAACCGCACTTGCGACAGCACGCTGCCGCCGCGCTGGGCCATGCCGTGAACCTCGCTCTGCTTCACATCGAGACCCGCGAGGAGCGCCGCCTCGGCAATGACCTTGCTCGTCAGGAGCACGCCCTGTCCTCCTACGCCGCTGATTAGAATATTAAAAACATCCACGCGTTGAACTCCTTTACTGCGTATATGCGTTGATGCGAATATGGGTAAATGCGTTAAAGCATAGAATCCCGAATCTACGTTTTTTTATATCCGTGTCTTTACGCATAAACGCATCCTCGCATTAACACTTCCCCGCTTCATCCCTGCTTCATCGACCCCGTGGTGCAGAGCTGGGCGCAGATGCCGCAGCCGTTGCAGAGAAGCGGATCGATCTCCACAAAACCCGTCTTGCCTTCGGGCGTGAAGGAAAGGGCAATGCACCCCGCCTTGAGACACGTCTTGCACCCGGAGCAGGTCTTCCGCTCCACCGCGTAGGCCTTCTTGGTGACACGGTAGCGCAGCACGCAGGGCTGGTTCGAAATGAGCACCGTCGGCCCTTTTTCGGCAAGTTCTTCCTTCATGATCTTCTCGAGGTCCTTGATGTTATAGGCGTCGATCTCGCGCACCCGCTTCGCGCCGATAGCCTGACAGAGCTTCGCGATATCGAGGCTGGGCGCCTCGGTCCCCTGGGCGTTGCGGCCCGTGCCGGCATGCTCCTGCCCGCCGGTCATGCCGGTCGTGTCGTTGTTCATGATGATCACGATGGCATCGCCGCCGTTGTATACCATATTGATCAGACCGGTGATGCCGGAATGAAGGAACGTGGAATCGCCGATCACGGCCACGGGCTTTTGCTGCACTCCCTTGAGCGCCAGGCCCCGCGCGATGCCGTGGGCTGCCGAAATGCTGGCGCCCATGCAGATGCAGGTATGCATGGACGAGAACGGCGGCAGCGCGCCGAGCGTATAGCAGCCGATATCGCCCGACACGAAGAGCTTCAGCTTTGCGATGACCGTATAGAGGCCGCGGTGGGAACATCCGGGGCAGAACGTAGGCGGCCGCATGATCAGGCCGGCCAGAGGGGCCTTGCATACGAGCGGCTTTCCCGTGACTGCATCATGGACCAGGCGCGACGACAGCTCACCGCAGACGGGGAATGCGGCCTTGCCGAAATGCACGGCGATGCCCATGGCCTTCACCTGCTCCTCAATGAACCCGTCGAGTTCCTCCACGATAGCAAGCTTTTTGACCGTCGCGGCAAAGTCGCGGATCTTCTTTTCCGGAAGCGGATAGGTAACACCGAGCTTCAGGACCGGCGCATCCGGGAAGGCCTCTCGCACGTACTGAAACGCGATGCCGTTCGCGATAAAGCCGACCTCGCCGCTGCCGCTGATCACCTGGTTCATGGCTGTGCCCTCGGCCCACTCTTTGAGCCTGCCGAGCCGCTCCTCCACGATCAGGTGGCGCTTCTTTGCGTTGGCGGGAAGCATCACATACTTCGGCACGTCCCGCGCCAGGTCGCGGTCCTTCACCGCAATGGGCTCCGCGTTCTCAACCACGCTCTTGCAGTGGGAGATACGGGTTGTTGTCCTGAGGATCACCGGCGTATCAAAGGTCTCCGAAAGCTCAAAGGCCTGCCGGACATAATCACGCGCCTCGGCCGAGTCAGCCGGCTCCAGGCAGAGGACCTTTGCCATGCGTGCGTAATGGCGCGTGTCCTGCTCGTTCTGGGAACTGAACATGCCGGGATCGTCGGCAACCATGAGCACGAGCCCGGCGTTAATGCCGGTGTACGCTGCGGTCATGAGCGGGTCCGCGGCCACGTTCACGCCCACGTGCTTCATGCACGCGAGGGACCGCACGCCGGACAGGGCGCCCCCGATTGCCACCTCGAGGGCCACCTTTTCGTTCACGGACCACTCAGCGTGGATACCTTTCTCGTGAGACAGCGTCTCGAGCACTTCGGTGCTCGGCGTACCCGGATAGGCCGCGGCGAGCTTGCCGCCTGCTTCGATGAACCCCCGCGCGATCGCTTCGTTTCCGGAAAGAATTGCTTTCTTCAAACCTACACCTCAAATATTATCTCTCGCAGAGGCGCAGAGGCCGCAGAGAAAGACGGATTTAGTCATCAGTTTTAAATCTAAATCTTAAGACTTTGACCTCCTCTGCGCTCTCTGCGCCTCTGCGAGAAAATGTCTTTTATTTTGGTCTATTGTCAATGACCCGTTTGGCCTTGCCTTCGCTCCGCTGGATCGCACTGGGAGGCACCAGCGTCACTTCGGTATTCACGCCGATGATGTCCTTGACGTTCTTCTGGATGTCGCGCTTGATCTTGATGAGGTCCTCTTCTTCCTGCGCAAAGGACTTGAGATCGGTGGAAAGCACTTTTGCCGCCAGTTTCTCCATGCACTCGGCGGTCACCTCAACGCGTACGTTCATCACGTCCATCCTCCCCTTCCGGTCCACTTCTATGACATAGTGCGGGGCAATGTCCTTGGTACGGAGCAACACGGATTCCACCTGGGACGGGAAGACGTTCACGCCCCGGATGATCAGCATATCATCGGCCCGCCCCCTGACCCGTCGCATCCGAACCAGCGTCCTGCCGCAAGAGCACTTTTCGGGATTAAGACGCGTGATGTCGCCTGTTCGGTAGCGTATGAGCGGCATGGCCTCTCGCGACATGCTCGTGATCGTGAGCTCGCCTTCCTGACCATACGGAAGCGGTTCGCCTGTCTCGGGGTTGATGATCTCGGGATAGAAGTGGTCCTCGTTGATATGGAGACCTTCCTGCGCCTCGATGCACTCCGAAGACACGCCGGGGCCGATGATCTCGGAAAGACCGTAGATGTCGATGGCCTTGATCCGCAACCGCTCTTCGATCTCATGACGCATCTCATCGGTCCAGGGCTCCGCGCCGAACAGTCCAACGCGCAGCTTGATCGTGTCGAGATTGATCTTCATCTCGCAGGCCACGTCGTAGACGTAGAGGGCGAAGGACGGCGTACAGGTGAGCGCCGTGCTGCCGAAGTCCTGGAGCAGCATGATCTGCTTCTGCGTGTTGCCGCCGGAGATCGGTATAACGGCGGCGCCCACGCGTTCCGCGCCGTAGTGCGCACCGAGCCCGCCGGTGAACAGGCCGTAGCCGTAAGCATTCTGGACCACGTCCTTGCTCGTGACGCCGGCGCAGGTAAAGGTCCGCGCCATCACGTCCGCCCAGAGGCTGATGTCGTTACGGTTGTAGGCTACGACCGTGGGCTTGCCGGTCGTGCCTGATGAGGCATGAATGCGTACGATAGTATCAAGCGGTTCGGCAAAGAGGCCGTAGGGATAATTGTCGCGAAGGTCGGCTTTCTTCGTGAACGGAAGTTTAACAACGTCCTGGATGTCCCGGATATCGGAGGGTTTGATGCCCTTTTCATCAAACTTCTTTTTATAAAAAGGCACGCGGGCATAGACCCGCTCGCAGACCTTTTGAAGTCGTTGGCTCTGCAATTTCGCAAGTTCCGGTCGAGACAGCGATTCTTCTGCATTCCAGGGCATGAGCGGCTCCTTGTGAGATTGGATTCAAGTCCGAAAAAAACGGGGATTTGCTTTGAAACGCGGCTATTATAAACCAGAACGCACGGATTTGTAAACAGAAATCCATATTATCTCTTGGATAAGCGGGGGCATTTTGCTATAATAACGGGGTTGTGGGGCGCAGGAGGAAAGAACGACCAATGGATACGCTGAAGAGATTTGTGGAGAATGACCGTTATGCAAAGCATCTTGGCATCGAGATGCTGGAATACGGACAGGGTAAGGCAAAAGCCAGGATGGAGGTGCAGCAGCATCACCTGAACAGCGCGGGGATGCTTCACGGAGGCGCCATCTTCTCGCTCGCCGACGCCGTTTTTTCAGCGGCCTCTAATTCTCACGGGACACTTGCCGTCGCCATTAATGTGAGCATTTCGTTCTTCAAGGCGGCGAAAAGCGGCACCCTGACGGCATCGGCCGAAGAGGCGTCGTTCAACCCCAGGCTCGCGACCTATCTGATCAACGTTCACGACGAAGCAGGGAACAAGATCGCCCTGTTCCAGGGCACGGTGTACCGAAAGAAAGATCCTATCGCTGATGTCATAAAATGATGTCTCCGTCTGTGTAGACCGTACGACGTCGTTATTGCGATGGGCGCGGACATGACGTCCGAAGGAATCGAAGACGCATGATATTCCCAATAACGCGATGTGCGTTATGGGCCATATGACATAGCTGTCTGGCAAAAACGTACTTCCGTTACAGCGCGACCAGCGTTGAGAGAACGAACTAAGGTGTGGTTCGTCTATAATTAGTCGAGTGATTCATGGGGACATCGTTATGGATATGCCTTTCGTATGCTTCAATAGAAAAAGTCTCGAAACGATTTTACCGCACAGAGGGGCGGCCCTCAGAAAAATTGACGGCGTTTTTTATAGCGCGGGCGACCCCGATATGTTGACGGGAGTCAAGGAACTTCGCGATGACGACGCGGATATTGAAGGCCATTTTCCCGGGGCGCCGACGTATCCCGGTTATGCCCAGGACGAATTTGTCTGTCTTATTGCCGCAGCGCTTATTCCGATCGCGCTCGAAGATTTAAAAAAGGGTCCGCGCGTTGTTCAGAAGATCGTGCGGTATAAAAAAAATGCTGCGCCCGGCGACACGTTGATCGCAAAAGTCAAGCTCAACGGAAGGCGGGCCAAGTTTATTATGTTTTCAGCCGAAATACGGAATCAGAACAACGAGATCGTCGCTGAGTACGAGAAAATCATCGGGGCGATATAAAAGGGCATCGACCGGATCGGCGGCGATTTTAATGTGTCGAAAATTAAAGACCGGTCGGACGATAAGAAGAGGTAATGGTTTATGACTGAAGACCGAAGGAGAGGGTCATCGACCGAAGGTTCTCCGGACGATCATATTGAAAAAAGACGCGAAAAAAGATTCGACGTTCCCGATGTCTGCCGGCAGGATATCAGGTTACAGGTAAAGAGCGGCGATGCGTTCGTTCCTGCCACTCTTGCCAACGTTAGCCGTAATGGCGTTCTCTTCAAGTGTCCCGCATCGTTCAGCAAGGAAACGCAGACAGAATGCATCCTGTCGATTTCTTTGCTGCAGTCCCGGGAAATATCATTCGTTATTCAGATCAAGTATTCCTATGCGGACAATGGATCCCATACTACGGGAGCTTCTATTGTTTCGATTTCAGATGAAGTATGGTTTGGTGTTTTTGTTGAAGTGCATGCTTTGGCCGTGCTGCGCAAGGGCTCCGCATAGCACCTTTATAGGGGAACCCGTTTCGTCGTGCCTCAAAACCGGCCATGCAGCCGTTCAGAATGGCATGCGCTCTTTTCATCTTCGCTATGCCCTGCTCGTCCACAGCCGCCTTGAAAATTTCACTTTGTCATTTTCCGAAGAAATGCTATAGTTCCTGCCATGACTGATTCGAAGGCCTCGCGTCTTCCTTTTCATTATGGCTGGGTCATAGTCGTAACCGGCATGCTCTGCATCTTTGCCTGCCTCGGATTCGGCCGCTTTGCGCTCGGCATGCTGCTCCCGTCCATGGCATCGACCCTCAAGCTCTCCTACTCACAGATCGGCTTCATCAGCACGGGCAATTTTATCGGTTATCTCGCGTCAGTCCTGTTCTGCGGCCACGTCGCGCGCCGCATCGGGTCCCGCCGGTTGATCGCGATCGCGCTCGTCATTATCGGCGTTTCCATGGCGCTGATCAGCCGGGCCGGGAGCTTCGTTGCGATCCTCACGCTCTATTTCGTCACGGGCATTGGAAGCGGCGCAGCGAACGTACCGGTGATGGGGCTCATCACCGCATGGTTCGACCGCACGATCAGGGGAAGGGCTGCCGGGTTCGTCGTGATCGGCAGCGGGTTCGCGATCATCATCTCCGGCAAGCTCATCCCTTTTGTGAACAGGTTGATCGGCCCCGAGGGATGGCGGACGAACTGGCTGATTCTCGCCGGGATCGTACTCGCCATCGCTTATATCAGTTATTTTTATCTGCGAAACAAGCCGGAGGACCTGGGACTGCAACCGCTGGGCAGCGAAGGCAGGTTTCTCACGCCCGTTCTTCAGGAACACGCGGCGGTCCAGAGCATCTACAGGAACAAGATCCTTTATCTGCTCGGTTCTATCTACTTTCTCTTCGGCTACACGTACGTGATCTACGCCACCTTCATCGTGACCGCGCTGGTAAAGGAACGGGGGTTCTCGGAAACCATCGCCGGCAATTTTTGGTCCTGGGTGGGGCTCTTGAGCCTCGTCTCCGGCCCGGTGTTCGGCACGCTTTCGGACCGGCTTGGAAGAAAGTCCGGGCTCATGATCGTGTTCTCGTTCCAGGCGCTGGCGTATCTCATGGTTGCGGCGAACCTGCCGCCGCTCTTCCTCTATCTTTCGATCGGATTCTACGGCATCGTGGCATGGTCCATCCCGTCGATCATGGTAGCGGCGGTGAGCGAATACGTCGGTGTCGACAAGGCCCTCGCCGCCTTCGGCTTCATTACGTTCATCTTCGGCCTCGGCCAGATCGCCGGCCCCTCGATCGCAGGCGTCCTGGCCGAACGGACCGGCAGCTTCTCGTCCAGCTTCTTCATGGCAGCGGTCTTTGCCGGCGCAGCGATCCTCCTTGCCGGTTTTCTGAAAAAACCCCGGCTCACAGAGTAATGTCGCGTTTTTCATAAAAAATCATTGACCCACCTTGTCAGGAGTCACCCGGGAACTGAGCTATAATCAAAATATTCCGCCCGGGATAAGGAGGATAACCATGAGCAAGATCACGATAGAGAAGAAGCTGTTCTGTCTGCCCTGGACCCAGACGCTCCTGGGCACCCATTTCCAGGGCAGAGTCAACTTCATGGCCCTGGATTGGCTGACCCGAACGAATTATGACCCGGCTATGCTTGGTATCTGCGTCAGCAACGGACATGCCTCGAACCTGGCCATCCGGGAAACAAGCCAGTTCAGCGTCAATGTGCCGACGGTGGACATGGTCGAGGTGACCGATTACTGCGGTATCGCCTCAGGAAAGAAGGATGACAAGTCGAAACTCTTCGAGGTCTTCTACGGTGAGCTTGCGGCAGCACCGCTGATCACGGCCTGCCCGCTGAATATCGAATGCCGGGTCGTCCAGGCCGTGAACCTTCCGACCAACACCTTCTTCATCGCGGAGATCGTCTCGATCTTCTCCGAGGAGAAATACCTCACCGGGAACAAACCTGATGTGAAGAAGATAAGGCCCTTTCTGCTGACCATGCCCGACAACCGCTTCTGGTCCGTGGGAGAACCTGTAGGGACTGCGTGGAGGGACGGCGCCAAGTTTCGCGAGAAACATGCCTTGTGAAAAAGCAAAGCAGCAAGTTCATCTCCTGGCTCGCTGGTACTGCACCGGCCAGGGCAGATCAACACCCAGAACGCTCGCCGCTTCGAGCGGCCAGTACGGTTTGCGAAGCATCTCGCGCGCGAGCATCACCGCATCGGCAAGGCCTGTGGCAATGATCTGCTCGGCCTGGATCGGATCGGTGATGAAGCCGACCGCGCCCGTGGCGATCTTCACTTCCTGCCGGATCGCGGTGGCAAACGGGGTCTGGAAGCCGGGGCCCGTGGGAATAACCGTATGGGGCACGGTTCCGCCTCCGGAACAGTCAATGAGATCGATGCCGATGGCCTTCAGCTGCCGGCAAAGTTCCATGGACTGCACCAGGTCCCATCCTCCGTCAACCCAGTCAGTGGCGGAGATGCGTACGAAGACCGGCAGGTTCCCGGGCCAGACGTCTCTCACCGCGCGGGCAATACTCAGGGGAAATCGCATGCGGTTCTCCAAACTCCCGCCGTATTCGTCCTTCCTGCGGTTCGTGAGTGGAGACAGGAACTCGTGCAGCAGGTAGCCGTGCGCCATGTGGATCTCCAGGACCTGAAAACCGGCGGCATATGCACGCCGGGCCCCGTCAACAAACTGCGTGTGAATGGTCTCAAGATCTTCCCCCGTCGCCTCGCGGGGCACGGGGTGGCCCGGAGCAAAGGGAATCGGGCTCGGCGCGATCGGTTGCCAGCCGCGATGCGACGGCGCCAGCGGCCCTCCTCCCAGCCACGGGAGATCAGTGGAAGCCTTTCGCCCGGCATGGGCAAGTTGAATTCCTGCGGCGGCGCCCTGCTCGCGGATAAACCGGGCGCTCGGCGCAAACGCCGTGGCGTGGGCATCGCTCCATATGCCGCTGTCGTCGGGGCTGATCCTGCCTTGCGGACTCACCGCGGTCGCCTCGACCATGACCAGACCTGCGCCGCCTACGGCGCGGCTTCCCAAATGGACGAGGTGCCAGCTGGTAGGCAGACCGTCGCGGCTCGAATACTGGCACATGGGAGAAACGAAGATCCGGTTCCGGAAGGTAAGGTCACGCAATTTCAGCGTTGAGAACAGACGACTGATCAAGAGCTCCTCCTCGGGAGGAAGCACCATGGTATAGTACGGTTCAGCAGCATGCTCGGGGCAAGGATATTTCCGATGAACAAAGCCGCACCTTTCAAATCCGATATGTTGGTGTCCCGTCTTATTGCTTCTGCGGCCGGTTATAGGAGCTTTGCCTGAAGCTTGATCTCCACGCCTGCCAGGGCCATGGACACGGGGCAGCCTTTTTTGGCGGCATCGGCCTTCTCCCGGAACGTCTTCTCGTCAATCCCCGGCACCTTGCCTTCGGTCTCCAGTTCAATTGTCGTGATCTTGAACCCCTCACCGACCTTATCGATGTGCACCCGCGCGACCGTGTGTATGCGCTCTGCGGTATATCCTGCCGTCTCAAGGACCAGGGACAGCGCCATGGAGAAACATCCGGCATGGGCGGCTCCGATCAGCTCTTCGGGATTCGTTCCCTGCCCCTGCTCGAAACGGGACGCGGCGGAATAGCTGCCCTCATAGGCCCCGCTGCCGAACTTCATGCTCCCTTTTCCTTTTTTGAAGTTTCCTTCCCAAACTGCCTCTGCTTTGCGAACTGGCATAACGCGCCTCCTTACGATTCTTTAATTTTCTATTAGTATAGCACCAGTGAGAAGGAACCGTATTGAAAGAGAGTGCCCTTATTACAGCTGGGGTGTTACTCAGAGTTCGGACCTATTGTCATGCATCATCCTCTCTGTATTCCTTTGGTTTGCAATCACGCAACTCTTATGATACTGTTAGAGACAAGGAAGGGTCATGACCAATAAATCCGTTCTCATTATCGCCGCATCCACCTTGTTCTGTTCCTGCCTTTCGGCAACGCATGCCCCCTTGTCCCCCCTCGAGGTCGTATCACACGTGGAGCTTTCGCGTTATACAGGAACTTGGTATGAGATCGCGCGCTACCCGAACAGTTTTCAAAAGGACTGCATTCATTCCAACGCAGTGTATAAGCTCACGGCAGACGGCTCGGTCAGCGTGTTGAACTCATGCCAGAAAAAAGGTGTAATGAAAACCGCGGAGGGGAAGGCGCGCGTCGTTGACCCGATTACGAATGCAAAGCTGAAGGTGTCTTTTTTCTGGCCTTTCTGGGGCGACTACTGGATCATAGACCTTGGGGAAGACTATGACTACGCCGTTGTCTCCGAACCAAGAAGGAAATACCTCTGGATACTCGCCCGAGATCCCCAGATAGATGACCGACTGTATGCGGAAATACTTCAACGGCTCCGAGAAAAAGGTTTCGACCCCCGCCTGTTGATAAAGAACCCCGTGCCCCTCGGGTTCACTAACGGCGTTCAAGAGCATGAATAGCGAAAAGATCAAACTCGGCATCAGCTCCTGCCTTCTTGGTGAAAAGGTCCGCTACGACGGCGGCCACAAGCTTGACCACTTTCTGACCGATACCCTTGGCGCGTACGTTGACTGGGTGCCGGTCTGCCCCGAAGTCGAGAGCGGCCTGTCGGTGCCGCGCGAGGCCATGCATCTCGTCGGCGATCCCGAGGCCCCGCGCCTCGTGACCATCCGAAGCGGCGTGGACCATACCAGCCTCATGCGCCGATGGGCGAACAAAACGGTCAAGCTTCTCGCTGCCGAGGACCTCTGCGGCTTTGTGTTCAAAAGCAGGTCCCCCAGCTCGGGCATGCGCGGCGTTAAGATCTACTCGCCGGAAGGCAGGCCTGTCAGCACAGGATCCGGCCTTTTCGCGAAGGCATTTCAGGACCGCTTCCCTCTGTTGCCGGTTGAGGACGAAGGCAGGCTCCACGATCCGGCACTCCGGGAAAACTTTATCGAACGGATCTTCGTGTATAAACGTTGGCAGGAATGCAGTTCATTGGACAAAACGATCGGTGGCCTGGTCTTGTTCCACACCTCCCATAAGCTTTTGATCATGGCACACAGCCCCAGGCACTACTCTGCCCTGGGCAAGCTCGTAGCGGACCCAAAGAAATACCGGCGTGAAGAACTGTTCGAGCGGTATGTGACAACACTGATGGAAGGTCTTCAGTTCCTTGCCACGGTCAAAAAGAACACGAACGTGCTCCAGCATATGGCGGGATACTTCAAACAAGTGCTTTCGACGGATGAGAAGCAGGAGCTGCAGAACGTGATCGACAATTACCACCAGGGGGTGGTGCCTCTCATCGTCCCGATGACCCTGCTGCAGCATTATGTCCGCAAATATAACGAGAGATATCTCAAACAACAGGCCTACCTGAACCCCCATCCCCTGGAGCTGATGCTCCGGAACCACGTATAGGCGCCACGGGATGCGGACACCGAACAGCATCTCTGACTGCCCTCCGCGCCTATTGGGTGGCAAAATTAGCGAACGCGATCAGCGCGAGAGGTTTGAACAATGAAGGTCATTCTTTTTGGTGCTACCGGTATGGTCGGACAGGGCGTTCTGCGAGAGTGTTTTCTAAGCCCCGATGTCCAGCTGATGCAAACGATCGGGAGAAGTGCCACCGGCAGAGAACATCAGAAGCTCCGCGAGATCGTCCTCCAGAATCTGTTCGATTTTTCGGACATGGCGGCTGATCTCACGGGTTTCGACGCCTGCTTCTTCTGTCTGGGCGTTTCGTCAGCAGGCATGAAGGAGGACGATTATGAACGGGTGACGTATGGGATCACCCTTGCGGCGGCAAAGACCCTGGTGCAGCTCAATCCTGAAATGACGTTCATCTATGTATCGGGCATGGGAACAGACAGCACCGAGAAAGGCCGTATCATGTGGGCGAGGGTGAAAGGAAAAACCGAAAATGCCCTGCTACGCCTCCCCTTCAAGGCGGTATACCTGTTCCGCCCCGGATTCATTCAGCCTCTCCATGGCACCAGGTCGAAAACAACGCTCTACCGTATGCTGTACGCGATCTCCGCACCTCTCTTTCCCTTGTTGAATGCGATCTTCCCGCACTCTCTGACAACCACCGAGAAGATAGGACGCGCAATGATAAATGTCTCGACGCGCGGCTACCCGAAGCAAATACTCGAAACCCAGGATATCAACAAGGCCGCAACCGACCGTTAAAGGATGACGAGGTTTCCCCATACAATCGGGCGTCTGGTCAAGTTCGCGAGGTAACTGCAAATCGCAATTCCTGAATGGGAGAGAGGCTGATTTCGTTTACGATTCAGCCCCTCATTTATTTATTCTGGCTCCCTCGGAAACTCATTCATCATGATCCGGAAAACGTGCGCCTCTGGCCGGAGTGCGTCTACGCGGCGCACAATAGAAAAATCGGGACCCGGATAGCATGGGTCCCCATTGTGCGTTCAATCGTAATTATTCTTAGACCGACGGTCGGACCAAACGCCGGTTCGATGATTCCCTGTTACACACGGTCAGGGAAGTGTTGCCAGGAAATTCGCGTAATTTTCGACAGTCGTTCCCTGTGCGAGCACCGCGCCCTGGCCCGTCATCCCGTAGACCGTCGAATACCAGTCGAAAGCGCTTCTCCCTTGAATATTATAAGTTGAACGTATATGGTCGTCCAAAAGAACTGTGCTATTCACTATGAGATTATGGCAGGCAGTGCAGGTCTTTGTTACCTGGGCCAACGTTAGCGTCGACGGCGGTGGCGTGTAGTCGCTGCAGGACTGCAAAAGGACCGGCGTCCCAATGCATCCGGAGGGGGCTGTGGTCAGCACCGTCCGGGTCTGCATGTACAACCAGCAGGCACCCCAGTCACTATAGGTATAGATGCAGGCTTGAGGAGGAGTATATGTGCAAGCCTGGGAGACAACCGGCGTTCCGATGCAGCCGCTCGGAGCAGTTGTAAGCACGTCTCTGGTCTGTGTGTTGTTCGACTGACAGGCGCCCCACTCATCATAGGTGTATGAACAGGTGGTTGGTGATGGTGGTGGTGGTGGTGGTGATGATGGTGTCGGCGCTGATGTCAACACAGTCGCAATTGCCTGGATCTGTAATGCGAAGAGGTTCGAGAGAGAGGTCATCGTGCCCACACTCCTGATCGCCGCCTGGATCGCGGCTGCTGTTGCTCCGCCCACGGTGCTCGCGTCAAGCGGACCGTGGCAAAGACTGCAATTGCTGGTATAGAGCGCCGTTCCATCGACTGCTCCCGTCCCGCCGGGCATGTTATCAGCATTGAACGTCCCGGAGGCGATGTCGCTCATCGGGCTAGTGAAGATCACGGCCCCGGTCTGTCTGTTCGTCACAACCACCGAGCCGTTGGATGCGGTGATCTGCACGTCGTCGAACATGGCATCAAGCCCCGTGTGGTCGGCATTATAAACGTCGGTGACCGGGTTTGCAGCTGTTCCGTAACGCTCAAGGAGAGGCGCCAGCTCGCTGCGCAGGCTGTCCGAGATAGTTGCTTGTTTGGAGGCTATTTGATCAAATATATTCGGGTCCGGATTGTTGAAAAGTGCAGCGAGATCGAAAACTCCGCTGGATGCGGCAAATACTGCATTCGAGAATGGATTGATATTCGCAGTGCCCGATCCGTTCGCAAACGAGTACAACTGATTCGTGCCTGAGCTATCCGTCCACGAAACCGAAAGCATGAATGGTTGCGTGAGCCCGCTCGTATGGAACGAAAACGACCCATTCGCAGCTGAACTCGTCGTTATCACCCGGGAAGGGACAGCGGCGTCTTTCAGCGTAACCACCCCGGAAAGAGGAGCTCCGGAGGCCGCAACGCCCTGAATTGTCTGCGACGAATTGATCTGCGATTCAGAGTGGCCGCTGCAGCCGCTCAGCACCAGAATAAGCACTGCCACGCCTGCCATGTTCATTGTGAAAGATCTTTTTCTCATGATTCTTTTCTCCTGATAATTTCGCCCAACCTTTTTGCAGAACATCTACAGGAAGCATCAGCCTAATCGCCGAATGCCGTTTGTTAAAATAAAGAAGAATGCTTATAATTTACATCAGTGGGTAGGCGAATTCAACAGCGAAGTGCTTGCGGGAAAAGGATAAAAAGAGAGGGTTGCCTTTAGGATGTGTTCCGGTCTGCAGCGGATCTATCACCTCATTTGTCCTGAATCATGGGATGTCGTATATATCAAACATACTGCATGCGGTTCCGTTCGATCGTGTACACCCACCAGGTTTGCAGTGTGCCTCCTCACTATAGCCTGTACAGAGAAAAGCCCTCAACAGGTGAGGGCTTTTTAATTTCTGGCTCCCGGAGCAGGACTCGAACCTGCGGCATGGTGGTTAACAGCCACCCGCTCTACCAGCTGAGCTATCCGGGAATGATCGATATTGGGTAGGAAATCAGGCTGGAAAAATACCACATTAAGCCTGTCCTGTCAATGGATTCTTTCGTGCGAGGCCTTGTTTCTAGCCGCCGTCCTGGCTCTTCTTGAGCTCCATGATCACGAGCTTTGCAATCGCCTTCAGCGTGTCGAAAACACCGGTCCCGTCCACGGCACAGGCTTCGAAGTCCGGAAGACCCCGAGGGTTAAGCGCTTTTTTCATTTCTTCGAGCGGTACGACATTCGGCAGGTCCCGTTTGTTATACTGAATGACATAGGGAACTTTGTCCAGGTTATAGCCCTGCTCCGTCATGTTCAGGCGCAGGTTCTCGACGCTCTCGATATTCGCCTCCATGCGCTCGATCTGCGAGTCGGCCACGAACACAACGCCGTCCACACCCTTGAGGATCAGCTTCCGGCTCGCGTCGTAGAATACCTGGCCGGGCACGGTGTAGAGATGGAACCGTGTCTTGAAACCGCGGATCTCGCCCAGGGCGAGCGGGAGGAAATCGAAGAACAGCGTCCGCTCGGTCTCGGTAGCGAGCGAGATCATCTTCCCCTTGCTGTCGGGGTTCGTCTTCTTATAGATCCACTGCAGATTGGTCGTCTTCCCGCACAGGCCGGGGCCGTAGAAAACGATTTTGCAGTTGATCTCTCTCGACGAATAATTAATAAAAGACATGGGACGGTAATTCCTCTCCTGAATACGCTCGGGGAATATGCGAGGTTGGTTTACCCGAAGAGTTTGTCAATATCTTCGTCGGTGATCTCCGCGAAGGGAGAATCAGCTGCTTTGCCTGAACCTTTTTCCGTTTCCACTTTTAGAAGGAGTTGACCGAATATTTTTCCCAGGATCTCGGAGCTCTTCTTGACCCGGAGCCGAACAAGACCGAGGGATGACCGCTGGTCGAAGATCACCACCAGGATGACCCTCTGGCCGATGATGGAGATATGAATATTGTCCCGCGCACCTTCATGGAAAAGAATGGAGAACTCCTTCTCGCCGAGAAGCTTTGCCATGCCGCCGGTTGCCGCTATGTTTCCGGCGGTAAGTGATGCGAGCGACGTGGTATCCAGGTTTTCGGTCTCGCCCGTGGCTGCTATCAGCTGGCCGTTCTTATCAACGAGGAACACAACCTTGGCATTTGCCTGGGCGATGAGGCGATGGAGTTCTGCGTCGATCAGCTTAAACTCTTCGTCGTACATCACCAAGTCTTGACCCAGCATATCCGCATCTCCTCGACAATAGTGCTGCCCCGCCTGCAAACGACGCACGTAAAACCATTAAACCATACTCATGCCCAGATTTCAAGCGTTTTTTTGGCCGAACAGAAAGTAAAATAGCCGGGTGTGCATCTCCCCGGCTCCGATCTTTACGCTGAACAATATAATCGTCAGCTCTTGGACATATCCTGGAGCTTCTTAAGGCTCTCCCAGTCATCGTCAACAATCTTTTGGAACTTTGCGAGCAATGCCTCGTTCCCCGGCGCGAACAGGTGCTTGAACCTGCCCTGGGGCTTGAGCCACTCGGAAATCGGCTTTTTCCTGTCCTTTGGGTCGTAGTTGATGGTCCATTTTCCGTCCTGGACTTCGTACAGCGGCCAGTAGCAGGTCTCGACCGCAAGCCGCGAGAGCAGGATCGAATCGTTCGTCTGGGAACGCCAGCCGCGGTTGCACGGAGAGACAATGCCCATGTAAGCCGGTCCGTTCGTGGCAAGCGCCTTTTTAACCTTGGTCATGAGATCTTTCCAGTTGTGGGGAGAGGCCTGGGCCGCATAGGAGACATTGTGCGCCGCCATGATGCGGGTAAGGTCCTTGCGCCGCTGAGTTTTGCCCTTGACCTGGGAGCCCACTGGTTGAGTCGTCGTGTCCGCGCAAAAGGGCGTGGCGCTCGACCGCTGAATGCCTGTGTTCATATACGCGCCGTTATCGTAGCAGATGTAGAGCAACTGGTGACCGCGCTCCATGGCGCCTGAAAGAGCCTGGAACCCGATATCATAGGTGCCGCCGTCGCCGCCGAAGGCGATGAACTTCATCTCCTTCTTGAGCTTCCCCTGCTTCCGGAGCGACCGGTACATGGTCTCGATGCCGGAGGCCGTGGCAGCCGCATTCTCAAAAGCACTGTGCATCCATGGCACCTGCCAGGCAGTGAAGGGAAAGAGGCATGTTGAGACCTCAAGACAGCCTGTTGCGTTCGCGATCACCACTGGCTCGTCGATGGCCATGAGGACCTGGCGCACGACGGTCGGCGCGCCGCAGCCCGAGCACATGCGGTGCCCGCCGGTAAGGTGAACCGGCTTGTGAGTAAGGGATTTCAGGGTCAGGGGTTTTTCTTGCGTGGGTGCGCTCATAAGCTCTCCTTTGGAGAGAAATCCTAAATTATAATATCTAAATCCGAAACGATCTCAAATGTCAAATGTTTGAAATTTGTGATCTGGTGATCCGATATTATTTCGTATTCAGGATTTCGAGTTTAGAATTTGTTCAGTTCCTCACCGTGATGTATTCTTTGATCATCTTGACCTTGCCGGTCTTAGCAACTTCGATGGTCTCGTCGATCACCCGGTCCACGTCGAGCGGCATCAGGTCCCTGCCGCCGAGCCCGTATATCTTGTTGAACATCCGCGGTCCCTGGCCAAAGGGGTACACTGCCGATGCGATCTCCATGAAGAGCGGTCCGTAGCCGCCGAAGGAATCCGCCCGGTCCATGACGCAGACGGCCTTTGCGTTCTTGAGCGCGGCGCCAACTTCCGCTGACGGGAAAGGCCTGAACATGCGCGGCTTCAGCAATCCAGCCTTCACGCCTTTTTCCCGATAATGATCAACCTCATCCTTGATCGTTCCCGCGGCGGAGTTAAGCGCCACGAGGACGACCTCGGCATCTTCAAGCCGGTACGATTCGAACAGCTCATACGTGCGGCCGAAAAGCTTGGCGAACTCATGAGACACATCCTGAATTACCTTCTTTGCATTCACCATGGCCTCATGCTGAGCGCGCTTGTGCTCCATGTAATAATCCGTAAGCACCAATGCGCCGATGCTCTTGGGATTGTCAACATCCAGAAGCGGGTCGATCGCGATGTAGTCGCCTGCAAACTTTTTTACTTCCTCATCAGGAATGAACTTCATGCTCTCGATCGAATGGCTGGTGATAAAGCCGTCCATGCAGACCATGATCGGCAGCCGCACGTCCTTGTGCTCGGCAATGCGGTAAGCCATGATCGTGTTATCGTAAGCCTCCTGGGCGGTCTCGGAGTAGAGCTGGATCCATCCTGTATCGCGGGCGCCCATGCCGTCGGAGTGGTCGCAGTGTATATTGAGGGGGGCGGACAGCGCCCGGTTCACGAGCGCCATCAGTATCGGCAACCGGTAGCCCGCAGCGATATGGAGCATTTCCCACATGAGTGCCATTCCCTGAGAGCTGGTGGCCGTTGCTACGCGTCCACCCGCGGCCGCGGCGCCGATGCAGGCGCTCATGGCGCTGTGCTCGCTCTCAACAAGGATCGTCTCGGTGTCCACCTGGCCGTTCGATACGAACGACGTGAACGATTCCATGATGCCCGTCGACGGAGTAATGGGATACGCGGGCATCACATCAGGATTCAACTGGCGAAGCGCCTCGGCAACGGCCTGGTTGCCGGTGACCGCCACGGTCTTTGTCGTTGTCACGCCCATCTTATTTTCCCTCCTCTTCCATGACAATGGCCTTGTTGCCCTTTTTGCCGGGGCACTCCATAGCGCATACGCCGCAGCCCTTGCAGTGGTCGTAATCGAAACCAGCCATTTTTTCATCCTTCGTCAACACGGCTGAATCGGGACAATAGATCCAGCAAAACAGGCACTGAATGCAGTTCTCCTCGATCCAGCGCGGCTTGAGCGATCGCCACGATCCGGTCTTGTATTCATTCGCATTGCCGGCCTTCAGCACCGTGCCGGCATGAGGCAGTTCTTTCCAGTTCAGCTGTTTCATCCCTCTTGTACCTCCTCGTATCCGCGCTTCACCGCGGCGAGATTTCCATCAATGATCTTCTGCGCAAACTTCTTTCCAAAGCTGCCCTTCACATCATCGAGCAGGACGTCCATGGTTACGATGCTCGTGGCCTTGTTCAACGCGCCGAGCATGCACGAGTTCGGCATTGGCCTGCCGATGGTCTCGACCGCGATCTTGGACGCGTCAACGGTGAAGACCTTCTGCGTCGGTTTGGCTTTCAGTTTCGCCCGCACCTCTTTCGGGTCCTTGCCCGTGTTGATGATGAATATGGCATTGTCCGTCGCGCCTTCGGCAACATTGATCGCGTCGAGGAGCGTTGCGTCCACCACAGCAACCACGCCCGGATTCAGCACCGGGCAGTGCATCCGGAGTATCTTCTCGCTGATCCTGTTGTAGGCTTTCAGCGGCGCACCGGCGCGCTCCGGTCCGTATTCCGGGAAGGCCTGGACGTTGCGGCCACCGCTCAAACATGCATCGGCGAGCACCTTTGCTGCGGTCACGGTACCTTGACCGCCCCGGCCGTGCCATCGTATCTCTATCATTTCTGCCATAGCTTTAACCTCCACAAAAAGAATACAAATCCGAAATTCTAATATCTAAATTCGGAATAAATACAAATAACCGATTATCGAAACTCAAACTGGTTTGGAATCGTCGCTACGTTGAATTTTGATATTGTTTCGGATTTAGATATTCGTGCTTCGTGCTTTCCCTTACATTTCCCGCCGGCCTTCAAGCGCCCGCAGGACCGTATTCTCGTCCGCATACTCGATGTCCCCGCCCACCGGAAGGCCGTAGGCGATGCGGCTGACGCCGATACCGAGGGGCTTGATCAACTTCGAAAGGTAGAGGGCCGTGGTCTCGCCCTTTACCGTGGGGTTCGTCGCGATGATGACTTCTTTGACCGCACCGTTCTTAAGCCGGTCCATCAGGCCGTCGATCTTGAGGTCTTCCGGACCGATCCCGTCGAGCGGAGAGAGAGCGCCCATCAGTGCATGATAACGGCCCCGGAAAATGCCGCTCTTTTCGAGGACCAGGATGTTGCTCGGCTCCTCCACCACACAGATGCGGGAGCTGTCTCGTCTCTCGTCGCGGCAAACGACGCAGATTTCATCCTCGGTGATATTATTACAAACCGTGCAATAGCGACTGTTGTTCTTGAGGTCCAGGATGGCCTGCGCGATCCGCATGGCCTCTTCCCGCGGCATGCCGAGCACGGCGAAGGCGAGACGTTCGGCGCTCTTTCTGCCGATGCCGGGGAGCATCATGAACGCTTCGACCATCCTGCCGAGCGTCTTGCCGGACACCTCGGCCACCTGTGCGCCGGCCTTCCCCTGCCGCCTTGCGACCGAGAGGACCTGAGACGTTATCCCGTGTTCTTTCACCGTCGCCTTTACCCTGTATCATGATCAATTGCGGCTTGCTGCGGAATGAATAAAAATCAGAAATCGACGATCCTGAACCGCAATCTCTATATCAGCCCCGGCGGGAGCCCCATGCCGGAGGTGAGCTTCGCCATCTCATCCTTCATCAGGTCCTGTGACTTTCGAAGCGCCTCGTTCACCGCGGCCGTAACCAGGTCCTGAAGCATATCAATGTCTTTCGGGTCAACCACCGAGGGGTCTATCTTGATCGAAAGAACTTCCTGACGTCCGTTCGCGGCCACGGTTACCATGCCGCCGCCCGAGGATGCCTCCACGGTCTTGCCCGCCGCCTCTTCCTGGAGCTTTTTTACACGCTCCTGCATCTGCTGGGCCTGCTTCATGAGATTTCCGATGATGTTTTTTGACATTGAGCGCCTTTTGGGTTCCTAAAAATGATGAATCGGGTAAACCCCTTTTGAGAACGGGTTCTTCGACGTTGCGTTGTGCTGCAATCCGTTGATATATGATGCCAATCACGCCATGGCGTGACGACCTTCTTTACCGGGATAATAGGAAGAACATAATAAAAGAATTATTACGGTTTTGCAACTAAAATTGCGAGGTTAATGATTATATAAAAAAAATAAATGTGTGGCCGGGGTAAGTGGTGGTCCTTCTTCTTCACTCGCGGAAATGGTCCTGGTCGATCACCTCGCCCTCTGTGAAGACCTTGAGCACCTCCTGCACTGCCGGATCCTGATCGTCAGGTCTGCCTTTTTTCTGCGTTGTTTTTGTGCCAGGCTGCAACGTTGCCGGGAGAAGGCGGAACTTTACGCTCAATTTTTTGTCCAGGATTCCGGCGGAGATCTCTTCGATCAGGATCCGGTTCTCCGGTTTTTCAACGAGCGCCATCTGAAAACCATTGCCCTGCACGCCGACAATGATCTGGTTCTCCGTCATCTCGAGAAGCCTGCTGTGCCTCAGCGCCGAGGCAAGCCCAGGTTTTTTCGATCCCAGAACTGTCATAATGCTGCCCCAGATGTCACCCTGTTCACCCTCCGCTCGCGCTGCAGGCTGCGCAGAGGCCGCCAGCGGCTTCGCCCGGTATTCCGCAGGCCGCTCGCTGACTCGATGTGCGGCGGATACTGCCGGCGGTTCCGGTATTCTGCCTGAGGCAAGCCGCGCTTCAAGCTCCTTCATCCTCCCGAGCACTTCACCCAGGGGCTCGAGCGGTGCGAGACTGCATGCTTTTATAAGACCGATCTCGATCGTAAAGCGCTGGTGGGGCGACCAGCGCATGTCCTCAAGGGTCCTGGACAGGCTGTCGAAGAGCATCAGAAGGTTCTCTGATTCAGCGTCCCCGGCCTGCTGTTTGATCGCCTCAAGGTCCGCGGCAGGAAGCTCAACGATCCGCCCGGGATCGGTCGCGATCTTCACGATCATGAGGTTCCTCAGGTGCTCAACAACGCCCGCCAGGAATTGGCGCATGTCCTGCCCCTGCTCCAGCAAGGCATCCACCTGTTTGAGCAGTCCCGCGGCGTCCCGTGATAAGAGTCCTGATGTGAATTGTAAAAGAGATGCCTGCGCAACGGAACCAAGGATGGCCTGAAGGTCTTCGTCCCGGATCTCCATGCCGCTATACGAAACCGCCTGGTCCAGGAGGCTTTGCGAATCCCGCATGCTTCCTTCAGCGGCCCGGGCGATCAAGGCAAGCCCCTGGTCGGTTATGGTGATTCCCTCGGCAGTGGCGATCTTGCGGAGACGCTCGATGATGTCGTGGAGCGCGACCCGCTTGAAACCGTAGCGTTGACATCGGGAATGGATCGTCGCGGGAATCTTCTGGGGTTCCGTGGTCGCAAAGATAAAGAGGACGTGGGGCGGCGGCTCTTCGAGGGTCTTGAGCAGCGCATTAAAGGCCTCGTTCGTGAGCATATGGACCTCGTCGATCACGTAGACCTTGTACTTGCCGGCCACGGGCGCGTATTTTACGGCCTCACGCAGCTCGCGAATATTTTCTATGCCCCGGTTTGATGCCCCGTCGATCTCAATGACGTCTACGGAGGTGCCGGCTGTGGTCTCCAGACACGAATCACACTTGCCGCAGGGGGTCGGGGTCGGCCCTTCAATGCAGTTCAGCGCCTTGGCAAGGATGCGTGCTGTCGTCGTCTTGCCCACACCACGCGGCCCCGAGAACAGGAAGGCATGGGCCAACCGGTTGGTGACAATGGCGTTCTGGAGCGTCCGCGTGATGTGTGTCTGACCCACCACGTCATCAAATACCTGCGGCCTCCATTTTCTTGCCAGAACCTGGTAGCTCATAGAATCCTCGTCACGTCAAAAAAATAAAAGCTCACAAACCCGGGCTTCCCTGCGGCACACCCGGAACCCGTTTACCGCTGCTTCCTTCCGGACCTGACGGGGTTCACGGGACCGTGATTGCGCAGGACCCGGGCTCATGAGCGCTACTTTACGAGTCTTATGGGTCCATCGAGTTTATGGAGTCTAATGAGCGTTAATTCTTTTACTCGTCAGACCCGCCACCCGTGAGACTCTTAAGACTGGTTTCAATATGGCGGAGAGGGTGGGGTTCGAACCCACGTTAAGTTTCCCTAAACACGCTTTCCAAGCGTGCGCCTTCAGCCGCTCGGCCACCTCTCCGGTTTGCTTCAGTCTGTTGAGTCCATTGCGTTTATAGAGTCTAACGAGTTTTAATATCCTTTACTCGTCAGACTCACCACTCGCTAAGACTCTTCACTATCGAAAGATCATGGCGGAGAGGGGGGGATTTGAACCCCCGGTGGAGTTACCCCCACAACAGTTTTCGAGACTGCCGCCTTCAGCCAGCTCGGCCACCTCTCCGGATTGCTGCGGTCTGTTGAGTCCATCGAGTGCGGAAGGTCTAAAGAGTTTCGATTCCCTTACTCTTCAGACCCTGAACGTATGAGACTCCTCAGACCTTCTCTCGTCGTTTTTCAAAAAACCCGGAGAGCACCTGACGGCATTCGGCCTCGAGCACTTCCGGCATGATTCGGTACACATGATTCAACCTGCTGTCACGCACCACATCATACACGGACCCGAGTGCGCCGGCCTTGCGGTCCCGGCAGCCGTAGACCAGTCTGTTGACCCGCGCGAGCACCAACGCGCCCGCACACATGAGGCAGGGTTCGAGGGTCACATACAGTGTTGCGTCAGTAAGGCGCCACCGGCCAAGCCTCGTCGAGGCCTCGCGGAGAACGATCAATTCTGCATGGGCCGTAGGATCCTGCCAGGTCTCGCGCATATTGTGCGCCCTTGCGATGACCTCGCCACCGAGAACGAGCACCGCGCCTACCGGGGTTTCACCGCACGCAGCGGCCTTTTCGGCCTCGGCCAGCGCCAGGCGCATAAAATCTTCGTCGGTCCTGTTCTCTGGTCGGTTCATCTTTTTTTAATATGGTGCGCCCAAGAGGATTCGAACCTCTGGCCTACGGATTCGTAGTCCGTTGCTCTATCCAGCTGAGCTATGGGCGCAAAATAGAGCGCACAGATGCAGGGCTGCATCTGTGGACCGTTTTGCCGGGTTGAGCCTGTCGCGACTACTTCGAAACGCCACCCACGAGCCTGATCGCGAGCTTCTCGTGGGGAAACGGATGGACATCAGGAAACTTGGAATAAAGCCAGCCTTTCCACTCCTGCTTGCCCGGCTCGGTCACCGCCACCTGCACTGCAGGATTGTTCGGTTTATCGGAAGCCGTGGTAATTTCCTTCTCGCCCATCTTGAATTCCGGCAGGAACGCAAGAACCTTGATCTTGACCTTCGTGTCCGGAACGGCCAGCTCAGACCCTACGGCCACGGTATATTCTTTCGTGTGCTTCGCGACCTTGTCTTCGATAGCGAGCTTTACCGCTGGCCATTTCGCGGCTACTTCTTTCGGAACCGCGACGGTACGGTCTACCTTCGGCATGTCAGCCGGCATCCCGGAAGGCGGCATCCCTCCCTGCACGCCCGGATGCCCTGGCGGCAACTGCGGCTTCTCCTCTTTTTTCTTACAACCGGCGACTGAAAACACAAGACCACTGACCAGGATAATTGCTAGAAGCTTCTTCATTGTACGTCCTCCTTCGCTGCTCTTTTTTAATATCACTTACAGGCACTATGCCCACTATAGCGTTATGCGTAGTCACGGACAAGATGAAAATGGCGGAGAGGCCGGGATTCGAACCCGGGGTGGAGTCACCCCCACAACTGCTTAGCAGGCAGCTGCCTTCAGCCGCTCGGCCACCTCTCCGGTTTGCAACGGTCTATTGAGTCTATCGAGTTGATGGAGTCTTAGCGTCTTAGCGTTCTAAATCCTTTACTCGTCAGACTCGCCACTCGTAAGACTCTTTACTATCGAAAGATCTGGCGGAGAGAGAGGGATTCGAACCCCCGGAGCTTTCGCTCAACGGTTTTCAAGACCGCCGCCTTAAACCGCTCGGCCATCTCTCCGGTTGTGTTAAAGTCTATTGAGTCCTTCGAGTTTTTTAGAGTCTAATGAGTTTTAATTCTTTTACTCGTCAGACTCGCAACTCGTCAGACTCGACGGACTATCCTCTCCGCTCCGCCCATATACTGCCGGAGTACTTCAGGGATCACGATGCTTCCATCGGGCTGCTGAAAATTCTCCAGGATCGCCACCACGGTGCGGCCCACAGCAAGACCGGATCCGTTCAGCGTGTGTACCAGCTCGGTTTTCTTTCCACCGGCAGGCTTGTACCGGATGTTCCCCCGTCGTGCCTGGAAGTCCTCGAAGTTGGAACACGATGAAATCTCCCGGTATTTGTTCTGCGCCGGGAGCCAGGCCTCAATGTCGTATGTCTTTGCTGCGGAAAATCCCATGTCCCCGGCGCACAGCACGACCACCCGGTACGCGAGGCCGATCCGCTTAAGCACTTCCTCTGCGTTGAGGGTGAGCTTTTCCAGTTCATCGTACGAATCTTCCGGTTTCGAAAACTTGACCAGCTCCACCTTGTTGAACTGGTGCTGCCGAATGAGCCCGCGAGTGTCCTTTCCGTAGGACCCCGCCTCCCGCCGAAAACAGGGGGTGTAGGCTGTATACAATATCGGGAGCTTTTCCTCCGGCAGTATCTCGTCCCGATGGATATTGGTTACCGGAACTTCTGCCGTGGGAATTAAATAGTATGTCCCGTTCTCAACCCGAAAAAGCTCTTCCTCGAACTTGGGGAGCTGGCCGGTCGCGGTCATGCTCGTCTTGTTCACCATGAACGGGGGGAGCACCTCAAGATAGCCGTGCTCCGTGGTATGGAGGTCGAGCATGAAATTAATCAGGGCGCGCTCGAGCCGTGCGCCCATGCCTTTGTAAAGAGCGAAGCGGGCGCCGGTGATCTTGGACGCCCGGTCAAAATCAATAATGTCCAGGTATTCGGCCAGGTCCCAGTGGGGCTTGGGCTCAAACGAGAACTTCGGCGGCTCACCGCCTTGCGGAGACCAACGCCTGATCTCCAGATTGTCGTTCTCGTCCTTGCCGTCGGGCACCGAGGCATTCGGCAGGTTTGGAATATTGAGCAGAATGTTCCGCTGCGCTTCTTCAACCTCGCGGGTGCTGTTTTCGAGCTCGGCGATCCGTTCGCCCTCCGCTCGCATCTCAACAACCTTGTCCTCTGCGGGCTGGCCGGCCTTCTTGAGCCTGCCGATCTCCTCGGAGACCTCATTACGCCTGCGGCGAAGGGTCTCGATCTCCTGCTGCACTGCGCGCCGTTTTTCGTCAAGCGCCAGGAACACGGTCAGATCAACCGAGATGCCACGACGCGACAATGCGGCCCTGACCGTATCAGCCTTCTCGCGAACAAACCGAAAATCAAGCATTTAAGCTAACATTCTCCTTGTACGTTGTCAATAACTTTTCTTAATGATCCTGGTTTCAAGCGCGCGGATCTTGATGTGGATGGCCTCCGGGTTTGTATACACGGGTTCGATTTCCTTGTAGAGCCTGAGCGCTTCGGCCAGATTGTCCTCTGCCTCGAAACAACCGGCAAGGGCGAACTTCGCTTTGATCGCAAGCTCCTTATCGGTTCCGCTCTCGAGCGTTTTCCGGTAAAACGACTCCGCGTTTTTCAGATCGCCCTTCGCAAAGGCGGCAGTCCCGAGCCGATAGTTGGCCATCCGTGACTGCGACCCGTTCGGGAATTCCGTCACCTGCCTCATCCAGACATCCCGGGCCTCGTCCCGCTTGCCGAGACGGAACAGGTTGTCAGCGAGACTATACAGGCTTTTTTCCTTTACCTCGCGGTTCGAATATTCGGCGGCCCTGCGGTATTCTACCGCGGCGCGTTCGTAATCGCTGTACCCGAGTTCGTAGATCTGGGCAATATACCATTGGGCAGCGGGCGCCATGTCCCGATGAGGATACTGCTTCAAGAGCAGTCTAAATGTCTGGAGCGACTTCTCTGTTTCACCAAGATAGAGAAACTGCGTTACCCCGGCCCAGTAAAGCGCGTCGTCCGCCCGCGAGCTGGAGGGGTGCTCCTTAACGAGGGCAAAATACAACTTGACCGCATTCTGGTAGTCGCCTGCGTTCCAGGATTTGGTCGCCGCCTCAAACTCGTTCTGCGCGGACTTATCAAAAACATCGCATCCGGCCAGCAAGAACATCCCGAGCAGAAGAACAATCAAACCCTTTTTCATGACGCACTGGTATCCTGGCTATCGGAGCTATGGGACGGTTCCGGTACGCTCTTTTCCGGTACGGCTTCTTTCTCTTCTTCACGCTCCACGAGTTTGGCAAAGCTGACCACATGGTCGCCCTCTTCGATATCGAAAAGGCGCACACCCTGAGTATTCCGGCCCTGGACCGAGATGTCCTTTGCCCGGATGCGCAACACCTTGCCATTCGACGTGATGAGAATGATCTCGTCTTCCGCGGAGACCTGGGCCATGCCGATGACCCGGCCGTTCTTTTCCGTGATCTTGATCGTGATGATGCCCTTGCCGCCCCTGCCCTGGCTCCGGTAGTCTTCGAGTGTACTTCGTTTTCCGTAGCCGTACTCGGTTGCCGTAAGGATCGTGGAATCATCCCTGACGATCTCCATGCCCACGACCTCATTGCCTTTATCGAGCCGTATCCCGATCACACCCTTGCCCGTGCGGCCGATCTCTCGCACATCGGTCTCCGAGAACCGGATCGAAAGACCATCCCGTGTGCCAAGGAACACGTCGCATTTGCCGTCCGTCACCTCGGCCGCGATGAGCTCGTCACCCTCTTCAAGCGTGATCGCGATGATGCCCGACGGCCGCGGATGGCTGTAGGATTCGAGCTCCGTTTTTTTGATGATGCCCTTTTTGGTCGCCATGAGTATGAAATGACCAGGCGTAAATTCACGGACCGGGAGCGCTGCCGTGACCCGCTCGTCCCGTCCGATCTGAATAAGGTTTACGATTGCCTTCCCCTTTGCCTGCCTGCTGGCTTCGGGGATCTGGTGAACCTTGAGCCAATATACCCGGCCTTTGTTCGTGAAAAAAAGGATATAGCTGTGAGCCGTGGCCGTAAAGAGACGTTCCACAAAGTCTTCTTCTTTGGTCTCCATGCCGATCTTGCCCTTGCCGCCCCGTTTCTGTGCGCGGTAGTTCGTCAGCACGTTTCGCTTGATGTATCCCGCATGGGAGATGGTAATAACCATCTCCTCGTCTTTGATCAGGTCTTCGATGTCGATCTCCGAGGTCTGCGCCACAATCTCGGTCCGGCGTACATCGCCATACTCGGACTTTATGGCAAGCAGCTCGTCCCTGATGATCTTCATCACCAGGCCGCCGGAACCGAGGATCTCGGTCAACTTCGCGATTTCCTTCAGCACCTCTTCATATTCTGCAATGATCTTGTCGCGCTCAAGTCCGGTGAGCCGCTGGAGCCGCATCTCAAGGATTGCCTGGGCCTGGATCTCCGAGAGCTTGAACTCACGAACAAGCCCTATCCTGGCCTCCTCGGGGTTTGCCGACGCCTTGATCAGCGCGATGACCGCATCGAGGTTATCGAGCGCTATTTTAAGACCCAACAGAATGTGCGCGCGCTCTTCAGCTTTTCTCAGGTCGAACTTGGTCCTGCGCACCACCACTTCCCGGCGATGCTGAATGAAGTTCGACAGGAGCTTGCGCAGATTCAGCACACGCGGCTGGTTGTTCACCAGGGCGAGCATGATCACCCCGAAGGTCGACTGCATGGCCGTGTGTTTGAAGAGCTGGTTCAGGATAACCGTCGAGAGCTCTCCTTTTTTGAGGTCGATCGCGATGCGCATGCCTTCGCGGTCCGACTCATCGCGTATCTCGGCAATGCCCGTGATCTTCTTTTCCTGCACAAGCTCGGCGATCCGCTCGAGCAATCTTGCCTTGTTAACCTGATAGGGAAGTTCGGTCACGATGATGCTCTCGCGGTCCCCCCTGCCTTCTTCGATCACTGCCCGGGCCCGCATCTGGATGATTCCACGGCCCGTAAGATAGGTCTGTTTGATCCCTTCATAGCCGTGGATAAATCCGGCTGTCGGGAAATCCGGCCCTTTGATCGCGGTCATGAGCTCGGGGATCGTGACCTCGGTGTTGTCGATCATCATTACGAGCGCGTCGACAACTTCGGACAGGTTGTGCGGCGGAATATTCGTCGCCATGCCCACGGCAATGCCGGCAGAACCGTTGATGAGCAGATTCGGCACGCGCGTGGGAAGCACCGACGGCTCGACCGTCGTGTCATCGAAATTCGGGGTAAAGTCAACCGTCTCCTTGTCGATGTCTGCAAGCAGCTCTTCGGCCAATTTGGTGAGTCGCGCTTCGGTATACCGGTACGCTGCAGCCGGGTCGCCATCAACTGAACCGAAATTGCCCTGACCGTCCACCAGCGGATAGCGCATGTTGAAGTCCTGGGCCATCCTGACCATGGTGTCATACACCGCGCTGTCTCCGTGAGGATGGTACTTCTTCAGGACCTCGCCCACCACCCCGGCGCTCTTTGAATACTTCCTGTTATGCAGAAGCCCTTCACGGAACATGGCGTAAAGGATCCTGCGATGGACGGGTTTCAACCCGTCGCGTACATCCGGAAGGGCCCGCCCCACGATGACGCTCATGGAATAATCGAGGTAGGAGGTTTTCATCTCCTGCTCGATATTGATCTGTGATTTTATTTCCTGAGGTTCCATAAGTCCGTCCATTGAGCCTTACGAGTCTGATGGGTCTAAAGAGCTGGATTTTAACTCGTTAGACACGTGAGACCCTTTAGACTCTCGACTCGTTTATACGTCCAGATTTCGCACTTCCAGCGCGTGCCGCTGGATAAAGGCCCTGCGCGGTTCTACCGCATCGCCCATGAGGATCGTAAAGATCTCGTCGGCCTTGACCGAGTCTTCGATCGTGACCTGGAGAAACGTCCTTGTTTCAGGGTCCATGGTCGTTTTCCAGAGTTGCTCGGGGTTCATCTCTCCCAAACCTTTATACCGCTGGATCGCGAGACCCTTCTTGCCGAGCTCGAGGATATAGTGAACCAGCTTGCCCGGGTTGCTGAAGCTCTTTTCTTCAGCCTTCTCCCGGATCTTATACTCCGGCCCGCCAAGCCCGAGGAGCGCCGGCGACAGGCTCTGAAGTTCACGGAACTCGGGTGTGGTCACGAAATTCTCGTCAAAGATGATGCTAGAGTGCGCAGCGTCGTATTGAGAATCAAATCGGAGCCGCAAGGCCTGATGCTCCTCGTCCGGTTCGATCGCCCACTCGGTCCTGGTCTTGGGATGAAATCGCTTGAGGTACTCTTCCACGGAGAGGGCCAGGGTCTTGAGCTTCCCCTCTTCCTTGAGATATGCCTTGGAAAAGGTCTTGTCGAGCAGGAGCGAACGCAACACCACGACGTCAAGGCGTTTTCTCCGGAACTTGTCGAGCGTCCGTTCGAACTGCACGAGCTTCTTGAGCGTTGTGGTCAGCCGCTCACCGGCAAGCCACCTGTCCTGTTCCGGCGCAAACAGCTCGATATCCTCTGCGGCCAGGTCGAGAAGAAAGTCCTCCATGCGAGAGTCGTCCTTGATATAGCGCTCGGTCTTGCCGCGTTTGATTTTGAAGAGGGGCGGCTGAGCGATAAAGAGATAGCCCCGCTCGATGATCTGAGGCATCTGGCGGTAAAAGAAGGTCAACAGCAAGGTTCGGATGTGGGCGCCGTCCACGTCTGCATCGGTCATGATCACGATCTTATGATAGCGGATCTTGGCGATATTGAACTCCTCACGTCCGATGCCTGCGCCAAGGGCGGTGATAAGCACCCTGATCTCGTCGCTTGAGAGCATTTTGTCGAAACGCGCCTTCTCGACGTTCAGGATCTTGCCTTTTAGCGGAAGGATGGCCTGATTCTTCCGGTCCCTGCCCTGTTTGGCGGAGCCGCCTGCCGAATCCCCTTCAACAATGAAAAGCTCTGAGAGGGCAGGGTCCTTCTCCTGACAGTCCGCGAGCTTGCCCGGAAGAGAGGTTGAGTCAAGCACACCTTTGCGCCGGGTGAGCTCCCGGGCCTTCCGGGCTGCTTCGCGCGCCCGCGCAGCGTTCAAGCCTTTCTCCGCGACCTTGCGCGCGACCACGGGGTTCTCTTCAAGATAGGCGCCAAGGGACTCGTTCACCATGGCCTCGACAATGCCCTTGACCTCGCTGTTGCCGAGCTTTGTCTTGGTCTGGCCTTCGAATTGCGGGTTCTGCAGGCGCACGCTCACGACCGCCGTCAATCCCTCGCGCACGTCTTCGCCCGAAAGCGCCTCATCGCCGTTCTTGAGCAACCCGCTCGCGACCGCATAGCCGTTCACGGTGCGCGTGAGCGCGGCCTTGAACCCTGCGAGATGCGTGCCCCCCTCCTGGGTGTTAATGTTGTTCGCGAAGGCGAAAACCTGCTCCACATAGCTGTCATTGTACTGGAGCGCGATCTCCACAAAGATGCCCTCACGTTCCTTGGTAAGATAAATAGGGGTCGGGTGGAGCTGCGTCTTGTTCTTGTTCAAATACTCGATGAACGACACGATCCCGCCTTCATAGAAGAAGGTCTGTTTTTTACTTGAGCGTTCATCCTGAATCGAGATCTTCAAGCCCCGGTTCAGGAACGCAAGCTCACGCAGACGCTGGGACAGGATGTCGTAACTGTACTCCCGGTCCTCGAAGATCTGAAAGTCGGGTTTAAAGGTGACCTTGGTGCCCGTGGTCGTGGTGGTGCCGGTCTCCGCGAGCGGGGCCTGCGGATCACCGCGCTCGTATCGCTGCTGATACACCTTTCCATCCTGCTTGATCTCGAGCTCAAGCCACTCGGAGAGCGCATTCACTACGGACACCCCCACGCCGTGGAGACCGCCCGAAACCTTGTATGCGTTGCTGTCGAACTTGCCGCCGGCGTGGAGCACGGTGAGGGCGACCTCGGCAGCCGAACGCTTCTGCGTGCTGTGCATCTGAGTGGGAATGCCGCGGCCATCGTCGATCACCGTTAGACTGTTGTCGATGTGGATGATGACATCGATGTTTTTGCAGAAGCCTCCCATGGCTTCGTCCACGCTGTTGTCCACGATCTCGTAAGCCAGGTGGTGAAGACCGACGCTCCCGGTGCTGCCAATGTACATGGCGGGCCGTTTACGCACTGCCTCAAGGCCTTCGAGCACCTTTATGCTGTCTGCAGTATAGTCCATCCACTCCTCGCAAAAAGAGGGATTTTACCGCACCATGCGGAGCAATCCCTCGCCGAACGACAAACGCTAAATCTGAAACTCTAAATCCTAATATATGCAAATGCATCTTGTTGTTTAGGATTTCGTGCTTAGAAATTCGGACTTGTTATCCTTACACTCTCATCGGCATCACAACGCACTTGTAGTTTTCGTCGCCCTCTTCAGTTATCAGGCAAGGGCTCAGTGCATCGCTCAGTTCAAGAGAGATGATCTCCCGGTCCATGGCCAAAAGCACATCCATGAGATAGCGCGAGTTGAACCCGATCGCGATCGACTCTCCCTTGTAATCCACCGCCATCTCTTCATTTGCCTCACCCACTTCCGGATTGTTCGTGGAGAGAATGAGCCGGCCCGGATCGAGCTGCAGCTTCACGGCGTTGGTCTTTTCCTTGGAAAGGATCGAAACGCGCTTCACCGCGTGTGTGAATGCGTCCTTGGACACGGAGACCTTCTTCGTGCTCTTCGCGGGCACAACCTGGAGATAGTTTGGATAGTTGCCGTCTATGAGCTTTGATACCATGATAAGTCCATCGCGCTTGAACAGCGCGTGGTTCTTGCTGAATCCCAGGCGGAGCTCCGCCTTCGGCGCATCTTCCTCAAGGAGCCGTCGGAGCTCCACCATCGCCTTTTTGGGGATGATGACGCTCTCTTCCTTGTGTTTTTCGTCCACCACCCGGTCGACCATCGAAAGCCGGTGTCCGTCGGTACCAACCATACGGATGTTGAGACCGCTCTTGGACTGGGTCATATGGACAAAGAGGCCGTTCAGTACATACCGCGCATCGTTCTCGCCCACGGCGTAGAGCGTCTTCTTGATCATGTCGCGCAAGGTATCGCCTTCGATGATGATCATGCCTTCTTCCGCAACATCCGGGAGCGCGGGGTACTCGTCCCTGGGTAAGCCGACCAGCTTGAACTGTGAGTGGCCTGTTTGTATCTTTACCCAGTTGTTGTCTTCGACTTTGATCTGGATGTCCTCTGCCGGGAGCTCCCGTACGATCTCATACATCTTTTTCGCCGACACGGTGACAGAGCCGGGCTTCTCCACCACCGCCGCATATCGTCCGCGCAACCCGATCTCAAGGTCCGTCGCGATGATCTCGACGCCGCTGGTGTCGGCAATGAGGAGCATGTTCGAAAGAATGGGCATGGTGTTCTTCTTTTCCACGACACCTTGAATCCTCTGTAACCCCTTCAGAATTTCCTCTTTTTTTATTGTCAGTTTCATCAGGAACGCCTCCTGTTACAACTTCGAAATTCTATCAGAATCCCTCTTAAAAAGCAATTAAATTATTTGGTGTATTGTTTATTCTTTTCAATGTCTTAGCTGCTTAATTAACATCTCTACCTTGGCTTTTAATTCCGGGTCTTTTTCTTTTTTTTCTTCGATCACTTTGCATGCGTGGATAACGGTGCTGTGGTCCTTGCCGCCAAAAAAATTGCCGATTTCCGGAAGCGATGATCCGGCGAGACTTCGGCAAAGATACATGGCTACCTGGCGCGGCAGTACCACCGCCCTGGTGCGGCGTTTCGATTTGAGATCAGAAATCTTCACGCCGAACGCTTCGGACACGACTTTCTGCACCAGCTCGTTGGTAATGACCCGTTCACGGCTGTCAAGAAGGTACTTAAGCTCATTTTTGGCAAGTTCCTGAGTTATCTCGGTGTTCGTAAGCGATGAGACAGCGCCGAGCTTCACCAGGCCTCCTTCGAGCTCCCGGATGTTGCTCTTCATCATCAAGGCAAGAAATTCCGCAACGTCATCGGGCAGGCGTATGCTCCAGAACTCCGCCTTTTTCTTCAGGATCGCGATCCGGGTTTCAAGGTCGGGCAGCTGAATGTCCGTTATCAGGCCGGACTCAAAACGCGAACGGAGCCGTTCTTCGATATCAGGAATTTCCTTGGGTTGCCGGTCGCTGGTGAGCACGATCTGCTTCTGAGCTTCATAAAGAGTGTTGAATGTATGAAAAAATTCCTCTTGGGTCCTCTCTTTGCCGGCAATAAACTGAATATCATCAATGAGCAGAACATCCATGTTCCGATATTTCTGACGGAACTCCTCCATCCGCTGATGACTCATTTTGTTGATAAGTTCGTTCGTGAACTGCTCGGACGAGAGATACGCAACTTTAGTTCGCGGTGACTTGCTCTGAATGTGGTGGCCGATAGCGTTCACGAGATGTGTCTTGCCCAACCCGACGCCGCTGTAAATAAAGAGCGGATTGTACGACCGGCCCGGCGCGTCCGCCACAGCTCTGGCCGCGGCGTGCGCAAATTGGTTGCTGGGGCCAACGACAAAATTGGTAAAGGTATACTTTTTTTCGAAAAGGCCTATCTTGTCCTCGCGGCCCTCTTTTTTTTCTTCTTTTGCATGACGAACAGCTTTTTTCACCGTCACTTGGGGCTGGACAAAAAAATCGATTTCCATGTCCTCTCGCTTCGTAACTTCCTTGATGACATCGGAAAGAGTGCTCCAATGATGCTCTTTTATCCAGTCCCGATGAAACTTACTCGGGACCTCGATCTGTATCTTACTGCCATCGATTGACAGGAGCTTCGACTGACTAAACCAGGTGTCATAACCCTGCTTGGACATTCGGTTTTCTATGAGCAATAGTATCTCTTCCCAAACACGTTCCTGATCCATACATACCCCAAAATACCCCGAAAAACCGCCCTAGTTACAAACATGCTTATCCACAGGTGTGGACAATGTGTTTTTTTATTAATTTTCCTGTAGTTACTACTTCATGCGGAGGCTTATCGTCCGCTTTTCGATGCCCTATTTTTACGAGTTTTTGTGTATTGCTGCCTAACCGAGCCTAGCATGCATCTTGCTAGTCTGTTCTGAACGCCGCATGCGAACGTGGCAGACTATACCAGAACACAGGCCTTCTGGCAAGGTATTTTTATCCACATTGTCCCCCTGTTCTCCCGCCTCCTCGGTATTGTTCTGTGTCAAAAACATGCCTGGTAAACTGACATATCACGAACCATGAATTAAGCACAGCAGATTAAAAATCATCAATCTCCCGATTGTTTCTTGCGCTCTTCTCCATGATAATATAATTGCTTGACATTGCAACTATCAATAGTATAATATAACAGTCGTTTCAAACGACGAGTTGTTTTCTATTTTTCGGAGGTGACGGATATGTCAGAAGATATAAAGTTTGATCAGTTTTTAGATGCAAAGGGAATGAGCTGCCCGCTGCCGATTTTAAAAACAAAAAAAGCAGTGGACGCACTTTCAAAGGACCAGGTTCTCAAGGTAGAGTCCACGGATGCCGGTTCAAAGAACGATATGGCATCATGGGCAAAAAGAACAGGTAATGTGATCCTGAAAACAGAGGAAGCATCGGGCACGTATACCTTCTACATTAGAAAAACCACCTAAGGAGAACACAATATCATGGCAAACAAAAAATTGACGATCATCGCGTCCAAAGGCTCACTGGATATGGCCTACCCGCCATTGATCCTCGCCACCACTGCCGCGTCGATGGATGTCGATACAACGATCTTCTTCACCTTTTACGGACTGGAGATCATCAAAAAGGGCAACGCAGACAAGCTGAAGATCTCTCCCCTCGGAAATCCTGCCATGCCGATGCCCATGCCGATCCCGACGCTGATTTCGTCACTGCCGGGCATGGAGGCCATGGCGACCGCCATGATGAAGTCCATGTTCAATAAACACGGCGTGGCGACCATCGGCCAGTTGCTCGATCTTGCCAAGGAGGCGGGTGTAAAGCTCATCGCCTGCCAGATGACCATGGATGTAATGGGTGTAAAGCAGTCAGACATCATCGACGGCGTTGAGTTCGGTGGTGCGGCGGCATGGCTGGATGAGGCGGCAGACTCCCAGATCAATCTCTTCATCTGAAAAAAGACCCTCTTCTTTCAATCCACGTCAGCCTTAACAACTAAACCGGTTCCGCCCAGGGACCGGTTTGTTTTTTCTCTTTTTTTTCTCTCCTCTGGACTTTTCCGCCGGTTTATGATAAAAATCCCTCTATGCTGATTCCCGATAACCTGAAGTACGACGACAAGGGACTGATACCCGCAATCATCCAGGATTGGAAGACGAATGAGGTTTTGATGATGGCGTACATGAACGCCGCGTCGCTGCAAAAAACCGTTGCGACCGGCCTCACCTGGTATTGGAGCCGCTCACGACAGAAGTTCTGGCAAAAGGGCGAGACCTCCGGCCATATTCAGCGCGTTAAGGAAATTCTCTACGATTGCGATCAAGACACGCTGCTCATCAAGGTAGAACAGACCGGGCCTGCCTGTCATACAGGAGAGCGGTCCTGCTTTTTCAGAAGCTTTGCCGGCGATTCGCAAGGAGAAAAAAAATGAGCCTGGCCTCAAACTGCCTGTTTTGCAGGATCATCGAGAAAAAGATCCCCGCAAAGATCGTCCACGAGGACGAATACTCGATCGCTTTTGAGGACCTCAACCCCCAGGCGCCGGTCCATACGCTCATTGTGCCGAAAAAACATATCGCAGATATTCACAGTCTCGTTGTCACGGACCGCGAAATCATCGGGCACTTGTTCTTTGTTGCCAAGACCCTTGCTTCCCAGCAGGGGCTCGATAAGGGTGGTTATCGGATGGTCATCAATAACGGGCAGGATGCCGGCCAGTCTGTTTTCCATGTTCATCTTCATCTGTTATCCGGCCGCAAATTCGCGTGGCCTCCGGGTTAATAAACTGCTAACATTTTCCTGTGAATGTTTTATTGATAAACTGTGTACAAGATTTCATACATGGTTATCAACACCGTTATCCTCTTTTGAACACAGAACTGACCGGTGTTTGTCCCTTCTCTATTCATCTTTTTTATCAGTACCTTTTTCCCTTTTCTCACATATCAACAGCTCCTACTACTACTGCTACTAATTTATTTAATATATAATAATAGTAATTAAGACGAAATACCAGAAGATGGATAACTTCAGCCAAACGAGTTATTTTACAAAAAGCAGTCCATTAAAAAAAATAATTGGATATATATTCGAACCGGTGGTATCTTGATTCGCATGATGGCTCTTGCATCAGCAGGAGAATCAAAGCAGTTAAAAAAATCGAGCAATGAAAAAGAGGCCGTTTTAAAACAGTGCGTGTTTGCTCAAAGAAAAAGTATACTATAATCGGCAGTGAAACCAGGAGGAGTCAATGGAAAACAAGGAATTCGTATTTGTCATCACCCATTCGTATGACGCGATCGAACGTGCAGCAGCAGCACTCCAGCTCGCAACCAACATGGCGGCTTTTGATGCCAAGATCGACTTTTTTTTAATGAACGAAGGGGTCCATCTGGCGCGCAGAGGATTTGCTGAATCCGTAACATGGCAACATGGGTTCTCACCGATCGCAGAACTTATGAAAAGCCTGGTGGAAGATTTTGACTGCAAATTTTATATTTGTGCATCCTGTGTGAAGCCATATGGTCTTGAGGGTGCGGAATGGATCAAGAATTCAGAGGTTAAGCCGGGCTCCTTTCTTGGAGAACTCCTCATGAAACGTCAGAACGTGACGTTCTGATACACCGTACAGGGAAAACCGTGAACGATTATTACCTGGAAAACAAAGAGGTTATTGAGTTGCACGACCTCTTGAAAGTCCTGGGATTGTGCAATAGCGGGGGCATGGCAAAGACCGCGATCGCAGCGGGTTCTGTGAAGGTAGATGGAAACGTGGAATTGCGCAAACGATGTAAAATACGGAGAGGTCAAATCGTTGAATTTCAAGGACGGAAAATTAATGTTATCTGAGGAACGACAACTGTATCAGTACACATCATGCACGAACGGAGCCCAAATCCTGGTATATAAGCGCGCATGAAGAATATTGCAAATTTTCTTTTCGAAGCAGGCATGCTGAAGCGCACGCCCCGAAGCGGATTTCAATTCCTCGGCACCGGAGCCGAGTCGGTGGCCGAGCACATCTTCCGCACAACGTACATCGGCTACGCGCTCGGAAAAATTGCCTCAGGGGTCAATGTAGACCGGATGATAAAAATGTGCCTGTTCCACGATCTGCCGGAAGCGCGGACCGGCGACCTCAATTATGTGAACAAAAAATATGTACAGGCCAATGAGAAAAAAGCGGTCGAGGATCTGACGCAGACATTGTCCTTCGGCAACGAGATCAAGGAGCTCATCCAGGAGTTCGTCGAAGGAAAGACCGTGGAAGCGCAATTGGCACGCGATGCCGACCAACTGGAGATGATCCTCGCGCTCAAAGAATATAAGGACCTTGGAAACAAGTATGCGGACGAGTGGCTTGAGTTCTCGCTCAAACGACTGCAGACGTCCTCAGCACGGGAACTCGCGAAGACGGTCCTGGAAACCGACTCATCGCTGTGGTGGTTCAGTGACAAGGGCGACTGGTGGGTCAGCGGCGGCAAGCGATGATAAGTTCTCATAAGTTTCTGGCGGTGTCATGTCCGCCGGAACATTGATCCGATAAAGAGTACATCCCCGTTGTGTGTAATGATCGACGAGCGGCGTTGTTCGTTCCCGGAAAATCGACAGTTTTTTCTCGATCAATTCCAAGTTGTCATCGACTCGCTCTGTTCTGTCCCCCCCGATATTATCCTGAATACGACGAACAACATCATTTGGAGAACAGTCCAGAACAATAACTGCGTGGATCTCGGCAATTGCTGCGATATCCCGAGCCTGCCCCCGGTGACGCGGTATCCCATTCAGGACGAGCACATCGCGCTTGGAGAATCCGACCCTGTCCAGATACAGGGATATGATCTTTTCCGCGAGGGGGAAGTGCTCGTTCTCGAGCAGGAGGCCGAGCTTGAGAACGACGTGAATGAAATCGAGCTCCTCTTTCGCATAGGCGATTGACCGACCGCCGGAAACAGCTCCTCTTAGCTCAGACCCGAAATCGAGGTGATGACACCGTCGTCCAAAAAGTCCTTTCTGCGCAACGACGTCACCGAGCGGGCTCTTACCTACACCGGTGGGGCCGAGGAGGAGGATCGAGTTAACCGGGAAGGTGTAAGAAGCCGTATTTTCGGATATAAAGTTATGTGACATGAGAGGCCTCGATGACCCCGCCGCCGATAACGCTGTCGCCGTCATAAAAAACCGCGGCCTGGCCGGGGCAGACGCCCCGGACCCGTGTCTTGAACACGACGCGAACCGTGTCAGCGACAGGCGGTTCTATCACTGCCGGGACAAAAGGTGATCGATACCGGACCTTGACGGTGACATTCACGGGAAACGGAAGCTCATCATTGCCTATAAAATTGAGGTTCGAAACCACCATGCTGTCGGTTTGGAGCTCTGACAGTTTTCCGAGGATGACCCTGTTTGCGCTATTATCGATTCCGACCACATAGAGCCGTTCGCCTGCTGCAACGCCGAGCTTTCGTCGCTGTCCCACGGTAAAGAACGCGATGCCATCGTGTTTTCCAACGGCCTTTCCATCGGTCGTTACTATCTCGCCGGACCGAAGTGCCGCCCGGCAATGTTCTTTCAGGAATGAGCGATAATCATTGTTCGGTACGAAACAGATATCCTGGCTCTCCGGTCGCTCCGCAGCAGGAAGCGTGAGATTGCGCGCAAGCGCCCTCACCTCCGTCTTGAGCATACCGCCGAGCGGAAAGAGCACGTCTTTCATCTGGTCCTGCGTAAGTCGGTAAAGAAAGTAGCTCTGGTCCTTTTGTTCATCCGAACCTTTTTTCAGGACAGAGCGGGCTGCGGCTGCATCGTATTCGATACGGGCGTAATGTCCGGTTGCGAGATGCTGAAAACCATTTGCGCGGGCATAGCGCAGGAGAAGGCGGAATTTGATAAGGTCATTGCATTTGATGCAAGGGTTCGGCGTGCGGCCGTGTCGGTACTCGGAGATAAAGTCGCTGATAATGTCGCGGGAAAATTCCGCCTGCGCATCGATGATGCGGTGCGGGATGTTCAGGTGGCCGCAGACCCCCTGCGCCGAGCCGACATCGCAGCACAGCCCGGCTGTAAGTTTCAGGGTAACACCTTCAACTTCATACCCCTGTTTCTGCAGGAGCGCGGCGGTCACCGAGCTGTCAACACCGCCGCTCATTGCCACGAGAACACGCTTTGTCATATCAAGTCATCTATCATATAAGGGCCTTGTCTCCCAAGAGTAGAACAACAGCAGAAGTTGTTGTCTGTTTGCTCTCGATGAACTTTGCGAGAAACAGTCCCTCGCCCTTTTTTCCGCGCGAACGATTGTCGTCATTCAAGCTTTTTTCCATTTCAGCACCAGAAGCATCACCAATCCAATGATAAACAACATTCCGCCGACCAGCGCCCAGATCGCGCCAGGATCCCTGGCGATCACCAGATAGGCTGCCGGACCCTGCTCGAGGTTCAGGCTCTTGATATAAATTCCCACACCGTTATGGAAAAGCGGCTTGTTCGGACCGAGCGTGCCGGCCATTACGCGCACGTTGTTCTCGAACAAATAGGCCTCCGCCGCCCAATCCGTCATGTACCCTCGAGTGTTCGTTTCCACCCGGATATCCTTAAGATAGAGTGCCTTGTCCCCCGGCAACTGCGCATACATGCCCTCTGGCAACATCCCGGAAAGTTTGTATCCCCAGCCCGCGCCAAGCACATGCGCAAGCAAAATGAAGAGGAATCCGAGGTGTACTATCTGCGGCGAGATGCGCAATAAAAAATCCGAGCGCGACCATCTTCCCCTGACCGCCTGAACGCTGCACACCAGCGTGTTCATCGTGAGCAGCATCAAAGCCGCAAGGGCCCCGAAGAACCACCAGGTATACCACAGGTTGCCCGCCGCCACGCCTGCCGCCCAGTGCAGGAGGATGTCGTCGTTCATCGGCGCAAAGACCTCGCGGTGGGCCGGCATCATGTAGGCGCCGATGAAGAAGAGGCAGATCAGCACCAGAAGCGACCAGACGGTTGTCTTGAGCGAGCCAAAGAAAGGCATCATTTTTTGCCAACCTTTATCGGTTTTGATGATGAACGCGGAAAAAAGTCGGGTTTCTTACGCCGACAAACACCGAGAAATCAAAATCACGATTTATCTTTTCCGTTTTTCCAAGGAACAATGGCCGTTCCTTTCTCAAAAATCATGCGAGCTTTTCATGAGGAGACCCACACCCACATAGGTAAACAGCACGATCGCAAAGCCAAGGATCCCCAGCCACACCACTTTCGGCCCGGTCCACCCGCGGACGAGCCGCGCGTGCAAGTAGAGGCTGTAAAAAAACCACACGATCGTGGTCCAGAGCTCCTTGGGAGTCCAGAGCCAGTAAGAGCCCCAGGCAAGAGAAGCCCAGATACCGCCGAAGATCATGGCAATGGAGAACAACACATACCCCAGGAGCAGGCTGCGATACTGGTTGATCTCGGCCGACCGTTCATTGCGATACAAAGCGAGAATGCCAAAGATCGCACCGATCGCGAACAGCGCGTAGGAGAGAAAGGACAGGAGCACGTGGAGTTCAAACCAGATCGTTCTGAGCACCGGCGGCAGCGGCCCTCCCATGGACGGTGAAATGATCGAACCGGCCAGGAAGACCAGGATCAACGGGATCGTGAGAAAAGAAAACAGATCGGGCCTCCTGTTCCATCCCGCGACACTATACACCGCGCCGATGGAAAAGGCGAGGAAGCCAAGCGTGTCATGCAGACCGATCAGGGGGACCCTGCCGAAGCTCACGGCTGCGGAGACGATGACGCCGGCGTGCAGTGCGAGCGCCAACAGGATCAGCCGCGGACGGTACAGGGACAGGGGATATAGTATGAGGAGAAGGCTTTCCATAAGAGGTGTACACGTGACCGCAGTATATCACGAGGGAGCGAAAACATGAAGTCCCGTTAATTACTGCCGACCAATTTCGGCCTTTCCTGGTCCCCGGAAGAAGGGTTGCAGCAAGACGCAAAAGGCATTCCGGAAGTCCGGAATGCCTTTTGGAATGACCAGGTGCCTGGGCACAAAAACTATTTTTTGCCGAGGATCGCTTCTTTGGCGGCCTTCGCCACGCGGAACTTCACGACCTTCTTTGCAGGGATCTTGATGGCCTCGCCGGTCTGCGGGTTCCGGCCCATGCGCGCCTTGCGCTGTACGAGCACGAGCTTGCCGAGACCCGGAAGCGTGAAGGCATTCTTCGCTTCCTTGTACGCAAGCGCTGCCATATCCTCCAATATCTGCACAGCCAGTTTTTTCTTGATGTCTGCTTTCTTCGCGATGTGGTCCGCAATCTGTGACTTAGTCATTGCCTTTGCCATGAACAAACCTCCTTAAGATTGAGCAATATAAAATTTCTAACTGCGCGCGGCAGATTAGTTGCGCTCTATGCGCTTACGGTGAAAAGTATACTCACTCTAAAACAAAATAGCAAGAAAAATTTATCTCGTGTGTGCGGGTCTTTACCGTATGTGTCTTTCCCGTGCTCCGGGAAATACCATACGAAACGTCGCGTCTGCGAAGAACGTCACGGCGCCCGATAAACCCGGTCCGGTCTTGTTTTCGGAGTTGACTTGCGTGTCGGGTTTATGATAATTTACCGGCATGCATTAATCAAATCACCGCGCACAAAGAGGAGGCACAACCCATGGCCACAAAAACAAATTTCATCTTGAAGGTGTCCGATGCAAAGCTCGCGGACGTCCAGAAGGCGCTCAAGGACGCGAATATAAACGTTGTGAGCATCCTGGAAGTTCACAAGGAAGAGGCGTAGCCTGGTGAGGTTTATTGCTGCGCGGAGATTCCCGGCCCGTGTTGTTCGCGCGGAACGCGCGCCATCGACCGCTTCCGTCCGTTTAGTACGGGAGCGCTTCAGACCCCCGGTCCCGAAAGCTGCTATACTTGAACGATAAGCGCCGCTATGAAAATCACGCTCACTGATCTGGAACATATCGCAAAGGACCTTTCGATCAGGGTCTCCTATGAGGACCTCAAGTCGTCGAAGGGCGGCTCATGCAGGGTCATGGAGGATAGCAGGATCATTATCAACAAGCACCTTCAGAACAGCGACAAGATCAACCTGCTCGCGAAAGAGCTTGGGAAGTTCGATCTTGGCGGGCTGGACATTCCCGACAACGTCAGAAAAAAGATCGCGCGCGAGACAGAGGGGTGATTGCTGCACTGATCTCACCCCCATGGCATGGCCCGCAGACAGGGCTCATTGAACAAAAAAGAGGTGGCTGTCTATGAAAAGGATCACTGTTCTGTTCGGCATCATGCTTTTCTTCCAGGGCTGTACGTATGCCATCTCGCCCGGCATGGCCGACAAGGCCGACCGGTCCATTCGTTTCGAAAAACTGCAGGCTGACCCCGATTCTTTCAAGGGCAAGATCATCATCGTCGGCGGCACGATCGCTCAGGCCACCGAGGTGAACGGGGGAACCCTTCTCGAGGTTATCCAGAGGCCGCTCGACTACTGGGGCAAACCTGAGCGCACAAAACGAACAGGCGGCCGGTTTCTCGTGTTCCATCCGGGGCCGCTCAACACGATGGCCTATGCACCCGGCGTCGATATCACCGTTGCCGGCGAAGTGCTTGGGACCCGCAGCCCGGTGGTCGGGGGCAAGCAGTATGACTATCCCGTCGTCCTCGTGAAAGAGCACAAGCTCTGGGAGCGTGAACCGGGGTCGCAGAACAAGGCCCGGTGGATGGATCCGCTCAATAATGGCCCGGCACGCACGGGCCGGCCGGAATAGTAACCCAGCCCGTTTTACCGGAGGCCGTCGTGATCCGATCACGCTATTTTCCCGTCATCTTAGTTCCGTGTCTATTCGCCCTCTTCATGACCGCAGGTTGCGCACCGCCATTCCCCAAAGAAACACTTGACAAGGTGAACAGGAACGCCTCGTTCCAGGAACTGAAGAAGGACCCGGAAAAATTCAAGGGAACCTGGGTCATGCTCGGGGGCATGATCATTGCGTCTAAGAACACGAAAGAAGGCACGCTCATCGAAATACTCCAAAAACCGCTGGGCACGGACGGGAGGCCGCTCCAGACAGATTCGACGGAAGGGCGATTTCTCGTTCAGTCCGATACTTTTCTGGATTCAGCCGTATATCATGAGGGAAGACTGATCACGGTCATAGCCGAGGTTGTCGGCCGCAAAGAACTGCCCCTCGACGACATCATGTATCCGTATCCTCTTCTTCTCGTGAAGGACCTGCACCTTTGGGATCCGTCGCAGGGACCGCGCTTCTTTTTTGGGATCGGCGTGTCGCACCGGCTGTAGCTGCTGAGTATGATGAAACGCTGAAAAAGAAGCCCTGCATTCTCAACATCATCAAGATCCATACGTTCAATGGCCCTGGGATTTAGCCTGCCGTCTCTTGAGGTTTGGTCAGTATTTCGAGCTTTGGATTTAGGATGAATTTTCGCTGCAGTGTGGCAATTCTGAGAACGAAGGAGGTTCATGAAAAAAGCCCCCCGGTTCCTTTTTTATCTTCTGATACTCCTTGTTTTCATCAGTATCTTCAGACTCCTTTCCGAGCAGCCGGCGGAAGAGGTCTCCTACAGCGCCTTCAAAACCCTCATGGCAGAAAAGCGGGTCAAGGACCTTGTTATTTCCCGGGACCATATCACGGGCACACAGGTCAATGCAAAGGTGGGAGAAAAGGAAAAGAGCTTCTCGGTCGTACGCATTGAAGACCCGGACCTCGTGAAAAACCTCGATGCAAGCGGGATCTCCTACCGCGGCGTGGTCTCGGACAACTGGCTCAGGGATTTTCTGCTCACGTGGATACTTCCCCTTGTCGTACTCATGGTCATCTGGAGCTTCGTGTTCAAGAGGATGGGCGCGGGGAACCCGGGCGAGACGTTCATGAGCTTCGGCAAGTCGCGCGCCAAGATCTACGGCGAGAGCGACGTGAAAGTGACCTTTGACGATGTGGCCGGCGTGGAAGAGGCGAAAGAAGAGCTCATGGAGGTAGTGGAGTTTCTCAAGCACCCTGACAAGTTCACCAAGCTCGGCGGCCGTATCCCCAAGGGCGTGCTGCTGGTCGGGCCCCCGGGCACGGGCAAGACGCTGTTGGCAAAGGCGGTCGCCGGAGAATCCAGGGTACCGTTCTTTTCCATGAGCGGCTCCGAGTTCGTGGAGATGTTCGTGGGTGTGGGCGCATCGCGCGTGCGTGACCTTTTCCAGCAGGCTGTTTTGAAGGCGCCCTGCATCATCTTTATCGACGAGCTCGATGCGCTCGGCCGCGCGCGGGGCATGGGCATGGCGGGCGCCCATGAAGAGCGGGAACAGACCCTGAACCAGCTGTTGGCCGAGATGGACGGGTTCGATGCCCGCAAAGGGGTCATCATCATGGCGGCGACCAACCGGCCGGAGATCCTCGATCAGGCCCTGCTCCGCCCCGGCCGCTTCGACCGCCATGTGCTCGTGGACCGGCCGAACATCAAGGACCGCGAGGACATTTTGAGGATACACATCCGGGGTGTCAAGCTCTCGAAGGACGTGGACATCGCCGTGATCGCGGCGCGCACACCGGGTTTCGTGGGCGCCGACCTCGCGAACATCGTGAACGAGGCAGCGCTGCTTGCCGCGCGCAGGAACAAGACCGAGGTGGAGATGACGGACTTCGAGTCTGCGATCGACCGCATCGTGGCCGGACTCGAGAAAAAACGGCGCGTCATGAACAAGAAGGAGAAGGAGATCGTGGCCTATCATGAGTGCGGCCACACCATCGTCGCCGAGCTGTTGCCCACCACTGACCCGGTTCACCGGGTGTCCATCGTCCAGCGCGGCATCGCGGCGCTGGGGTACACCCTGCAGCTGCCGACAGAAGACCGGTACCTGATGACGAAGACGGAATTGCTTGACAAACTGTGCGTGATGCTCGGTGGACGGATGGCCGAGGAGACGATTTTTCACGAGGTCTCGACGGGCGCGCAGAACGACCTCCAGCGTGCGGCCGATATCGCACGCAGCATGGTAACCGAGTACGGCATGACAGAAAAGTTCGGTCCCCTCACCTTCGAAAAGGAACGGCGTCCCCTCTTCCTTGACATGGGTCTGCCCTCAGGGGCAAAGGAGTACAGTGAAGATACGGCGCGCGAGATCGACCAGGAAGTGAAACGACTCGTGGATGATGCATATAACAAGGTCCGCGGTCTCCTTTCAGGAAATCAGGACCGGCTGAGGACCCTGGCGGCGACGCTGCTGGAAAAAGAGACGATCGAGGGGGATGAGATCAGAAAGATCCTGGGTTTGCCGGAAAAGAAGGAACAGGGGTAAACACCGGGAGGGCATGCCCGGAACGCGAAACAGGACTTTACTTGAGCCCCTAAAATAATTCTTCAATTCCATCACCAGGAAACCCGTCTTCTGCAACGGCTCGTTCCGCCTTTTCAGAGACATTCGTTGCCGGCCGTTCTCGATAAAAACAGTATATGCTTGACAAGGAACGCCCGGTTACGTAATACTGACGAACATGAACACGAGTCCGGAGAAAGAAAAGCGATGAGCCCCGATCGGCTTAAAACGGTGTATGTTGTCGGCCACACAACGCCGGACACGGATTCCGTGTGCTCGGCCATTGCCTACGCGTATTTCAAGAACATCGCGGACAGGCGTTTCCTGTTCACGCCCGTGCGGGCAGGGAAGCTGAACCACGAGACGACCTTTGTGCTGAACAGGTTCGGAGTACCTGCCTCGGCAGAGATAGACAGCCTCGTTGCCACGGTGAGCGACCTTGAGCTTAAACGCCCCATCTCCATCGGCGTGCGCGACTCGATCCAGGCGCTGGCCCTCCTCATGCGTGAGAAGGGAGTCCGTTCCGTGCCGGTCGTGGATGATGCGGGCAGGCTTGCCGGTGTTGTCGGCCTCAAGGACATCGCCCGCCACTATATGGACAGCGTCGGGTTCGCGGACCTTTCCAAGGCGCCCATTGAACTCGACATTTTGCTGAAAACGCTGGAAGGCCGCGTCATCAGCAACAGCCGGAAACTGACCGTGCTCACCGGAAGAGTGTTCATCGCCGCCATGCAGCGGGGCACGATGCTGAACCGTCTGCGGTCCGGCGACGTGGTGATCGCCGGGGATCAGAACGACATCCAGTTGGAACTCATCAGGATGGGCTGCACGGCCGTTATTGTGACCGACAATGCGCCCATCGCGAACGAGGTCACTGCCGCGGCCCGAGAGCAGGGCGTTCTGCTCATCTCATCGCCCCAGCCGGCCTTTGCCACGGTCCAGCTCATGACCATGTCAGAGCCCGTGTCCTCGATCATGACCTCAACGTGCCCCACGGTCGGCCTCTACACGTCCATGGGTGAAGTGCGCTCGAAGATCGTTGAGTCGGACTATCGCTCGGTGATCGTGGTGGACAGCGACAACCGGCTCATCGGGTTCATTACGCGAACGGATCTTCTGACGCCCGTGCGTAAAATGGCGATCCTCGTTGATCACAATGAGCTTTCCCAGGCCGTTGACGGGATTGAGGAGGCGGAGATCCTTGAGATCATCGATCACCACCGTGTGGGCGATATATCCACCACCGCGCCGATCTATGTGTATAATGATCCGGTCGGCAGCACCTGCACCGTTGTGGCGGGGATCATGTTCCTGCACCAGACGCACATTCCGAAAGAGATCGCCGGCATTCTCCTCGCCGGCATTCTTTCCGATACGCTGCTCCTGACCCTTTCAACGACGACGGAACGCGACCGCATGGAAGCGAAGCGCCTGGCCGGGATCGCCGGCATCGACATCCCGGCCTTTGCCAAGGAGCTCCTCCATGAAAGCATCCATCTCGAGGACCGGAGCGCGGGTGAGCTGATAGCGGCGGACTTCAAGGAATTTCTGATCAACGGAAAAAAGCTGGGGGTGAGCCAGATGATGTCGCTGGACTGTGCGGAGATCGATGCGCGCGAGCGTGAGCTGGTGGATGAACTCGAGCGCCTGCGCAGGGTGAACAACTATGATCTTACCGTGCTTTTGGTGCTGAACCCGCTCGGCAAAGGACAGGAGCGGATCCTGCTGCGGGGCGAAACGTGGATCGTAGAGAAGGCGTTCAACGTGAAAGTCGTGAATGACACCTGCATTGTACCCTGGATCATGTCACGGAAAAAGGACTTTATCCCCGCGATCGGCCAGGTACTGAGCACGGGGCGGGAACGGTAGGACCGGAGAGGGAATGCCCGCTCCCGGGCGTTTGACGTATCTCCGTGCATCCGTGGTCAACCGAGGTTCTTCGGTTCATTTCAGATTACGATGGTCTTTCGCGAAGCTCCTATAAAACCACTGGTCGGATTCAGTGTCACAATACAGCGTGTGAAGGAGACCGTCGCTTCCCTTCAGGAGGAAGAACCGCTTTCGTTTTCGTTCGGGCCCCTCTTCTTCGACCCATTGCTCAAGGACCTCCAGTACCGTGATCTTCTCACCGTGCGCAAAAAAGATGCGCGGACTTTCTTCGCCGCGGGACCCCGCATAAGAACCCACATCTATTTTGACATCCGCCATGGTGGCCTTCCCCTGTAATAAGTATTTCGCGTCTGCCCCCGGGCGTTTCACGCGTGCATGGTTCAGGAGACCAGTTTCTCGAGCGTTGCTATCGATGCCGGCTGGCCAAGGACGATCAGCGTGTCCTGTGCTGCGATCACACTGACGGACTCCGGGTTAAAGACCATCTCGCCGCTCGCCTTTTTGATCCCCACAATGATCACCCCGGTGTCTTTGCGCAGGCCGGCGTCCTTCAGGTTCTGGCCGACGAAGGGCGATTTTCCGGGGATGAAGATCTCCTCCATCTGCAAGTCGAGATGCTCCCGGCCCGTAGCGATCTCGATAAAGTCCACCACGTTCGGCCGCAAAATGGCCTGGGCCATGCGGTGCCCGCCGATGTGATAGGGCGAAACCACCTTGTTGGCCCCCGCGCGCCGGAGCTTGATCTCGGAGCCGGGCTCGCCCGACCGGGCAAGGATGAAGAGGCCCGGGTTCAGTCCCCGCGCGGTGAGGGTGATGTACACGTTCTCCGTATCCGACGTGACCACGGACACGAGCCCCTTCGCGCGCTTGATGCCCGCCTTGAGCAGCGTTTCGTCCTCCGTGGCGCTCCCGCGCAGGAAGAGGAACCCGTCTGCCTCAAGCTTCTCCAGCACCTCCGGATTGTTCTCCACCACCAGGAAGGGGATCGGCTTGGCCGCAAATTCCCTGCAGATGAGCATGCCGATCCTGCCGTACCCGCAGATAATGTAATGGTCCCGCAAGGCATTTATTGAGGTTTCCACTTTTTTCCTCCCGAGAAATCGCTGGATCTGGCCCTCGAACATGATCTGGGCAAGCTTGCCCACCGTGTAGCCGAGAACAGACACCCCGAAAACGATCAGCAGGATCGTAAATATCTGCCCGGCGTCGCTCAGGTGATGTACTTCCTGGAACCCGACCGTGGCAAGGGTAATCACGGTCATATACAACGCATCGAGAAAGCGCCATCCTTCAATGGTCATATAGCCAACCGTGCCGAGCGAAACAAGCACCAGAAGGATGAACAATGATGTTTTGAGGTTTCTAACGGGGTTCATGGTCTGTCCCGGCATGCGCGTTTCACCGCATCTACTCGCCGGCTTTTTTTATTGCTTCCTTGATCTTCTCCGCGGTCGGATTCCGCTTCAAGGCATTCTGATAGAGGGACATCGCCTTTGCCTTCAGGCCCAGCTTTCCGTAGAAATTCGCGAACTCGAGATAAAAGTCCATTTTTGTCGGATCCATCTTGATCGCCTTTGCGAAATATTCTTCCGCGTCACGGCCTCTGCGCGGTATATGCATGAGGGCCATCGCCTGACGGAACACATACTCAGCATTGGAAGGATCAAAGCGGATGGCCCACTGGAAGGACTCTTCCGCATCCCAGAAGTTGCGTTCGGTATAATACTTCATTCCCTCGTTGAAGTGGGCAGCGGCGGCCGCCGAGTTGACCTCTTTGTCCGTCCCGGTCCTCTTCTTCGCGGGCTGCCGTTGCAAGCCGGCGGCAAGCTCCTGATCGTACTTTTTGCGCCTGTCCGGACTGGCAAGCGTCTCGTGTGCCTCATGGATGGCGTTGAAGAGCGCCTCGAGCTCCGATTTCATCTCGTTCAGCGGCGGACCGAAATGCCGGTCCGGATGGTAACGCTTTGCCAGGGTAAAGTACGCTTTTTTGATCTCCCGCGCTGTAGCGTTGCGATCGACGCCGAGCACCTCAAAGTGGTTCTGCTGCGCGAGTTTCTTGTGGGCCTCGAGAAGCTTGGCCACGGTGAGCAGCTCCGCGGTCTCATGTTCAGGTATTTTCGTTTCTTGCACCGTGGCTGTATCGCACGCCGCGTCGCAGACCTTCTTTGCCTCATCGGCTTGTTTAAGAGCTCCCGTCTCCGCGAGACGGAGCGCCAGCAGCCAGTAGATCGCCCTGAGCGTGTTAAAATCGCCAATGCCGGACAGAGAGCAGATCTCCCCGATGCTTTTGCTGCCGTCGATGAACTTCAGAACGGTCCGGTGGTCCTGCTCGAGCTCCCCGCCCTGCAGGGGAAGGGACCGGTCAGCAACAGACCGGAGAATTGTGGTGAGCGGCGGGAGCGACCTTCGTACGACCGACCATTCCGTTCCGCGGAGACCCTCCCTGATGAGGTCTTCGGTGCGTATCATGAGCGGGTCGATATCGACCCGGGACACGGGATCTTCGTCGATCACGTAGCTGCCGTTACGCCAATTGAAGAGACTGACTACGATCTGCCTGACCTGATACCGCACTCCTTCCTCAAGGATGTCGGGCGTGATATAGCCGAGCTCCACGAGGACCGCTCCCTGCTTGTTGCCTGTCCTTTTGACCTCCTCGGCGGCTGTGTCGCACTGCTGCCTGGTGATCGTTCCTGCGCGCTGCAGCCATTCACCCAGCCGGTCTTCGCTCAGGTTGGAAGAGGCGAAGAAAACATCCCCCCCGGCAAGGTAGACCTTTTTCACCACCGGATCATGCGCAAAGATAATGGTGCCGGTCTTTTTTTCAGCAAGCAGGCCCTGGAACAGAAGGGGCACGGTCATGTTTGTTATTGTTCCGCTCGACGCTACGAGGTTGCTCACCGGGTCTCCTTAAAACAGAAATAAGCATCACTGACACGGGGTTACACTGCCCACCCTGACCGGTATTGATCCTATCCGGTCCTCACCGGCTTGACTCCCCAGATCCTGTCGGCATATTCACCGATCGTCCGGTCGCTCGAGAACTTTCCCATGCCCGCTACGTTCAGGATGGCGCGCCTGGTCCACTCCGCGGGATCACGGTAAAGTGCGTCTACCCGTTCCTGGCAGGCAATGTAGGACCCATAGTCCGCCAGCAGCAGATAGCGGTCTCCCTGTCCGATCAAAGCATCGAAGATCGGACGGAAGCGATTCGGCTCATCGGCTGAGAAGTAGCCCCCGTTGATCATGTCGAGCGCCTGTCTCAGTTCTTCGTTCGCATCATAGATATCCCGGGGTTTGTACCCGTTTGCCCGGATCGCGACGACCTCGTCGGTGTTCAGGCCGAAGATGAATATGTTCTCGCGTCCCACCTCTTCCATCATCTCGATGTTCGCCCCGTCCAGGGTCCCGATCGTGAGCGCGCCGTTCAACCCGAGCTTCATGTTGCCCGTGCCCGAGGCCTCGGTGCCGGCAGTTGAGATCTGTTCGGAAAGATCGCAGGCAGGGATGATCTTCTCGGCGTTCGAAACGCTGTAGTCGGGAATGAAGATAACTTTGAGCGCATTGCCTACCGCCGGGTCGTGGTTCACGATGTCCGCGACGCTGTGAATGAGCTTGATGATGAGCTTGGCCATGGCATATCCGGGCGCGGCCTTGCCCCCGAAGATCACCGTGCGCGGCACCAGGTCTTTTACCCGGCCATTCCTGATGCGGTTGTACCGGGTCACGATATGCAGCACGTTCAGGAGCTGCCGCTTGTATTCATGGATGCGCTTGATCTGTACGTCGAACATCGAGGCAGGATCGACCTCAAGCTTCAGTCGAAAATTGATGATCTGGGCCAAACGCTCCTTGTTCTTGCGCTTCACCTCGCGGAACTTCTTCTGGAACTCCGGATCTCCGGCAAGGGGGGCGAGTTTCCTGAGCTCAGAGAGATCGCTGACCCACTGCTCGCCGATGCGCGACGTAATGAGGGACGACAGGCCCGGGTTGGCCTGGTGCAGCCATCGCCGCGGCGTGATGCCGTTCGTGATGTTGATGATCTTGCCGGGAAAGAACTGCTCGAAGTCGGAAAAGATGGTCTTCTTCATGAGGTCGGTGTGGATCTGCGACACGCCGTTCACGCGGTGGCTTCCGACGATGGCCAGGTGCGCCATGCGCAGCCTTCGGCCGCCCGCTTCATCCACGATCGACATGCGCTTGAGCCGTTCGACGTCTCCGGGGTAGCAGTGGCGCACCTCTTCCAGAAAACGATAATTGATCTCGTAGATTATCTGGAGGTGCCGCGGCAGGAGCTCTTCGAAGAGACGCACCGGCCAGGTCTCGAGCGCCTCGGGCATCAGGGTGTGGTTGGTGTAGGAAAAGATGCGCCGCGTGATGTCCCAGGCCTGGTCCCAGTCCAGATGATGGAGATCGACCAGCACCCGCATGAGCTCGGGGATGGCGATGGCCGGATGGGTATCGTTCAGCTGGATCGCGACCTTGTCCGGCAGCTTGTCCAGGTCCGGATGAAACTTGGTGAAGCGTCTCAGAATGTCCTGCAGCGACGCGCAGACGAAAAAGTATTGTTGTTTAAGCCTCAGTTCCCGCCCCATGCTCGTGGTGTCGTCGGGATAGAGCACCTTGGAAAGGTTCTCAGATTCATTTTTATCCTGAACCGCCTTGATGTAGTTGCCTTCGTTGAAGTACTTGAGGTTGAAGTCGCGTGAGGCCTTGGCCGTCCAGAGACGCATGTTGTTCACCGTGCTGGTATTGTAGCCGGGTACGGGCGTATCGCAGGCCATGGCCATCACATCCTCGGTGTCGATCCAGTGAAAATGCGTCCTGCCCTGATCGTTCTTGAACTGCACCACACGGCCGCCGAACTTCACCGAAAAGAGCACCTCGGGGCGCGGGAAATCCCAGGGATTGCCGTAGCGCAGCCAGTTGTCGGGATGCTCCACCTGGTAGCCGTTCTCGATACGCTGGATGAACATGCCGTACTCGTAGCGGATCCCGTACCCGTAGCCCGGCAGACCCATGGTCGCCATGGAATCGAGCAGGCAGGCGGCAAGTCTGCCGAGCCCGCCGTTGCCGAGGGCAGCGTCCATTTCCAGCTCGCGGATGCGGTCGATGTCGAGCTCGAGATCGGAAATCGCTTCCCGGCATTCCTCGTAGAAGCCCATGTTCAGCAGGCTGTTCGCAAGCAGGCGGCCGGTCAGGAACTCCAGGGAAAGATAATAGACACGCTTTGCGTCGGACCGGTAATAGCTGCGCATGGTCTCCATCCAGCGCTCGATCAGACGTTCGCGCACGGCATACGCGATCGTGTTGAACCAGTCGCGGTGGGTGGCGGTGATCGGGTCCTTGCCGAGCGAGTAGATCAGCCGGTTGGCAAAGGAGTGTTTGAGGGACACCCGGTCCTGGCCGCGCTTGGAGTATTCGAAACCTTCCTTCTTGTTCGTGGTCATGAAGCCTCCAGAAAGGATGGATGGAGCATGCTCAATATTTAATTATTTTACCTGAAAAGAAAGAGGATGGGTATTTTTTTATTTTGCTGACCGGAGGCCGGCCAAGGTAAGCATATCCGGTGGTACGATAGCGTTGAGCCTTCCCTGCATTGCTAACGCCATTTGTGTTGGCAAGAAAGGCATTGAGGCTTATGAACACAGATCATCTCGCCGCACTGGGGACAGGCCCACCGTTCCTTTTCGTTTCTCACGAAATGCCTTATGCCGAAACGTTTGATGTTCTCCAGATTTTCAATCATGCTCATTCCATACCTGGTTCTATACCGCTTATCCAAATGGTTCAGCCTGGCGCACGGAAAGCCGTCGCAACTGAAACAATACTTGACTTCATTGCTCACTATCTTCTGACAGTTCTTGATACGGCACGAGATGCAGGCCTTCGATTTGAAACCGTCGTCACCTCTACAGCCGGGGCATGCTTTTACCTCTCGTACATATGCGCGACAAAGGCGGCAGTTCATTCCGCAGGGTGCGATTAAGGTCGTGCGAATCACGTTTGTCTTTGTTGACTTATCTGACATTCCACCTGCACCTTGTTAGTTGTCCATGAGACAGTAAGCATGGCAAAACCAGCGGTATCATTTATTGACGTGAGTGAGAATTCCAGGAAAATATATCCCGGGCCTTGTCGTCTTTAAAGATGGGTTTCTTTTCGTTCCCGCGGGAAGTGACGTGATATACGGCGCAGGGATATTCTATGCGGAGGGGATGGGCCATGCGCTGAGATTATCAGAAGATTTGTTGAGAGTCAAATAATATAGAGCTGGTGCTCTCAGCTTTTCGATCAAATGAAGTGTTTGGTTCGTTTACTTCTTTTCTCTATCGTTTTTCAAAATTTTCAAGAACTCATGCGTGTCCAGGAAAAAGTTGGGGTATGCGCGGCGTAGCGCTTCAACCGACGCAGTAAAAAAGAACTGCTGTTGCTGGCTGCCCGCCACAATCTCTTCTTCAGCCTTTAAATAATCAGAAGTTGCCTCATCGAACCTTTCCTGGCTATAAGCTTGGTATGTTATTGATCGTTTTATTGGATCGAGAACAAGTAAATAATACTTGCCCTTTCTACGATCTGAATGAATAGCGTTAATAGCAGCTCCAAAGCCTTTCAGCTTCTCATCGACTTCCTGAATTCAACCAGCAAGTGCAACACTTGAGGCAGCGACCTCAATTGGCGTTTTATATCCCAGGCACTTTCTGGGCCGACTATTGATCAAGTACTCGATCAGCTTCAACTGGTCTTTGTCAATCTTACTGAAGTCCGTGCCTTTCGGCAAGTACCATCTAACGAGGCCGTTCGTATTTTCGTTCGTGCCTCGCTGCCATGACGCATAGGGTCGCGCAAAGTAACACTTCATGCCGAGCTTTGCGGTGACCTTCTCATGTTTGGCGTTCTCGGTTCCATTGTCTAGGGTCAGTGTTCTTCGTCCCTTCACTGGAAGCTTCCCGAGACGCCTGATGATCGTCTTGGAGGTCTCCGTAGCACTTTTCCGATCGAGCTTGGAGAGGATCAGAAGCCGGCTCTTTCGTTCGACCAAAGTGTGGAGAGCCGCTTTGCTCTTCCGGGAGATAAGGGTATCACCCTCCCAGTGGCCATACTGCTTCCGATCTTCTACGGACTTCGGGCGGGCATCGATTGGATTTCTATTGGGAATCTTGGTCTTTTTCTCTTTTCGGCCGATGCCCTTGGCTTTGCGCTTCTTATGAGCGCGACGTAAATGCTGTATCAACTCCAGCCGGATTTCCGTCTGGAGGTCATAGATAAACTGATAGATGGCTTCATGACTTATGAACTGGCCGGGATGGTCAATCGGAAGTCTTCCGGCAATTTGCTCGGGAGACCATCCTTCCTCCAGATTATTAACTACGTACTGACGAATCAGGTCATTCTTGAGCCGGGGCCGTTGGTGAACCTTTACCCAGCGCTGCTCGGCTCTCGCATGAGCTCGGCAGGGTGTATATCGGTTATACTCGGTGGAGGCGTTACGGCTTAGCTCTCGGGAGATAGAGCTTTTGTTTCGATCGAGCGCTTCAGCTATAAAGCCGATACTTTTACCTTCGCAACGATATTGAGCTATGAGCTCACGTTCTTCTTGATTCAGGTGATTGTACTGTTTTGGCATAGACACCTAGAGTAGCATGACCACCCTAAGTGTTGCACTTGCTTATTGAACTCGCGCTTTCAATTCATGAGATCTTTGAGTGACGGCTTCATATGTTTCTTTTCTGGTCATCCCACCAAAACCAGGTACTGGGGTGCGCTTTCTAAATGCGAAAATGCATTGCCAGTCAAAGCAAAAAAATCAAGCCAATCTTCAGGTCCTTCGCTTGACTTCAAAGCGTAATCTAAAAAAATGCCCATCGTTTCAACGGCTGTAGCCCAAGCATGCTGCTGTTAGTGCGAAGCTTGCAGCTTTAACAACAAGCCATTATACTGGGTTGTAGTTAAATTATGATATTTATAGACAAGATGAACGCTCCGATAACCAGATGCTTTAGGGAAAGATATAATCGCGTTCACCTACGAGAAGTACGTGTAAAATAAGTCTTCTTATAGCTCGCATACAGTTGTTCAACTTGAGATAATGTGTTCACGACTGCTGCAAGCCACCAATATCTTGCATCCGGGTAAGTTGCATTTCAGGGAAGCGTGAAGCTATCAACAATCGAGGGTATGCGTTTTAGCCTTTGGGCGACCAGCGCATCTTTATCGATCATGTAGGGTTAGCTTCTTTCTCAGCGTCGCTTGAAATGTATTGATTGGATAGTTATGACATGCTCGCCAGTTCCCTAAAACATCAGCAGCCCACATCACGGCCTCTCGGGGACTATCGGCTCTCCTAAAAATATCACCGGCCCTGTTTACATCACTTTTTGAATATCTAAGGTCGACAATAGGTATTGTCATATTCTTCTCTCATATATTTTACGATTCTTTGAAAACAGAACATCGAGGGTATTCAGTATTTGCACCATTTGGCATTGTCGCGGCGCGATGCGCCGGGAGAACGCCCCGGGTGAGGGGCGCGATTTTAGCGTCCCTCTAGCCAATGGTTAAGAGTCATCGGGCGGTTTTACTTCGCTCTACCCACCTACCGACAGATAGCGCTGAATACAGCTGACGCAGGTACTCACGTTCTTTCTTGCGATGCATCCAGCCAATCAAAGAACCGTTGGGAAATAGCTCAGCATTAGGGTTATCGATCTTAATGAATTTTGGGAAGGGTGTGGAATGATTATTCTGCTCATTGAGCATGATCACAGTCTGGTCGTTGCGCAAAAAGACCTTATAGAATTCATCGAGCTTCATCGGTTTTTCTGGCTTGAATAACTTTCTTGTTGTTTTGATGCGGTCTTTTCTATGTCCCCGGCAGAGCTGTCTAGGCAGCTTGTTCTTGTTGAAATCTTCCGTTGCTAGCTTTTCGAGGGCTTCCCTTGTAATGCCAATGACCCGCCAGCCATAATTTTCAATACCCATGATAGAAGTCAGTATGGTTGTCAGGTGTCCGTCACGAAAGTCATCGGGGCAGGCTTGTTTAGCCTTAAAGAGAGCAATATAGAGACCGTACAATGCTTTTCGTAGAGCGTGACCGGTCTTTAGTCTCATGGAGTCTCCTAATGGCGAGCGCAACCGTACGTGCAATCGCTACGGTTTGCGCAATGGTTCGCTATCTGCATCCTTCTGCGACTGGATTGCCTCAAGGTGCACTTGTGCCTGTGGATCTATTGTAAGTCCGAACGTCTTCGCGGCGGCCTGCATGGCGAGATGCTGTATTTCTACAGCTAGCAAGATCAATAACGCTAGGCCGCGATCCGAAGGTTCATTGATCATCCCCTTGACTGCACCATCCTCGCCATACTCGAAGTACTTCTCAAGGTCGCGCACCGAAGAGTGAACAGATGAGCTTAGATAAGCATAGGTCGTGAGATACCAGTCTTCCAAATTGGCAAGCTGCGCCAATTGCCTGGTCTTCATCTCCTTGGCGGCCAGCGCATCAATTTCGTCTGCAAGTTTCTTCAGTTGCGTTGTAACATCCTTTCCTGCAACTCGTGCCTTCAACGTCTCACCAGACACCTGCCCGAGATACTTTCCCGTCTTCTTACGAACAAGAAGATCCGCATCCATGAAAGCTATCGCCGTTTTATAGTTTGCAGAACAGGCAGTGAGATTGAACAGTGCTTCAACTGCACAGCGGAGCATGACCCGTGCGGGTGCTCGCAGCCCTCGCTCAATGAGGAGCAATGACGTTTGCGTGTACTCAAGGACGCGAACGAAGAGTGCGCTGCAGAATAGGTCCTGCGCAGACTCAGATTGAACCTTGAAGGAGTATTGCATCTTGTTCGCAATGCGATTGTACGCACGCGCCTCAGCTACCCAAGGCGCGTACTTGTCCCGGACCAATTAATTTTAATTGCTTCAGCTCAAAGCAAATAAAGCCTCTCATCAACGGAAGCTTGCGCGCTCAGGAATCGAAACTTCCCAGGCTTAAAGCTTCCTGAATCTATGACGCCCTTGCTCGATGACGACAAACGCCTTCTTAAGTTCTTCTGCCGAATAGGATTGCAGAACTACTTTGATCTCTTGATGTACGGAATCTAATGTGGAGGGGAGAACCGCAGGTATATGACTCCGGAACCGGAACCGTGCACAAACACAAGACTTCCATAATCTCTGTCGCGTGTAACCAATATCCGCCCCCGCTCTCCTGCCATTCGGAGCAACTCGGCGTCAGAAGATCGGGAACAGCCCGCTTCGGAGGCGGTTACGACATCATGACCCAGACCTCTCAGAAATCGAGCGGTGGCCGCATATACGTCTTGATCGAGAAATAATTTCATGCGGGAGTTGAAATGTGGATTTCTTCGGCTGCCACAACATCAATAGCATACTCAAGGCATGCTTGAATATCCTCAACCTTCAACTCCGAATAGTAGTCCTTGATGATTGCCGCAAAAGAAAGCCCCTCTCTCACAAGTTCAAGAACGCTCTGGACGGTGATTCTGGTTCCAGCGATGCATGGTTTCCCAAAATGAATGTTCGGATTAACTTCGATTCTTTCTTTCATGTTTCACCTCGCGCCAAAATGCTTCGGAAGCATCCAACCAAGTTATTTTACAACAAAAAGCGGCTTTTGGCCATAAACATATCATATCTCCATGATGATCGGCAGGATCATCGGCCTTCGTCTCCATGCGCTTGTTGATGAACTTTTTGAGCGCGCTCCGGACCCGGGCGGAGACGAGCGACCAGTCTCCCTTGGCCTCGGGGACCATGAGTGCAAGCGTGTCCAGGACCACATCCTTTACCTCGGCCAGCAGCTCTTGCGACGCGTCCTCGAACACGAAGCCGCGCGAGACGATGTCCGGACCCGATACTACCTTGCCTGTGGCCGTCTCGATCCCGAGGATCACGATCACCACGCCGTCGTGGGCAAGCTTCATCCGGTCGCGGAGCACGACGGTGTCCACGCCGGCATCGGCAGTGGAACCCGCGGTCTTGCCGTCGATGTATACCCTGCCCACATTGACCCGTCCCGCGCGGCGCGCCGAATCCGCCGTGAACTCCATGATGTCGCCGTCCTCGATGATGAAGATGTTCTCTTCGGGGATGTTCACATTCCGCGCGAGATGGGAGTGATACACGAGGTGGCGGTATTCGCCGTGGACGGGGATGAAGTATTTCGGCCGGACGATGCTGAGCATGAGTTTGAGCTCTTCCTTGGACGCGTGGCCGGAAACGTGGATCTCTGACACCTTTTCGTAGAACACCTCCGCGCCGTGCTTGAACAGATGATTGATGATCCGGGTGATACCCCGCTCGTTGCCCGGGATCATCTTGGACGAGAGGATGATCGTGTCGCCTTTTTTGATCTGAAAGTACTTGTGCTCGTTCGCGGCCATGCGGGAGAGGGCGCTCATGGGCTCGCCCTGGCTGCCGGTCGTGATCATGACGACCTGCTCGTCGGGCAGGTTCTTGAGCGCTTCGATCTTGAGCCAGGTATCGGACGGCATCCTGAGATAGCCGAGATCGAGTGCGATCTGGGCGTTCGCGATCATGCTCTTGCCGTTCAGGATGACCTTCCGGTTGTGCATGACCGCAACATCGATGATCTGCTGCACCCGGTGGATGTTCGAGGCAAAGGTCGCGACCACGATCCTGCCCTGGGTGCGGTGAAAGATGTCCTCGAGCCCGCGCCGCACCTCCTTCTCCGAGAAGGTGTAGCCGCCCTGGCCGGCGTTCGTACTGTCGGACAGGAGCACGAGGGTCCCCTTGTCGCCGTACTCCGCAAAGGTGCGGAGGTCCATGATCTGGCCGTCCACGGGCGTGGGGTCGATCTTGAAATCTCCGGTATGGACCACACGTCCCACGGGCGTGGTGATGCCGAGGCCGCAGCCGTCCACGATGCTGTGCGTGACCCGGATGAACTCGACCTGGAAACAGCCGAGCGTGACGACGTCCCGGGGTTTTACCACGATAAGCTCGGTCTCGGAATCAAGATTGTGCTCCCGCAGCTTCTCCTTCACGAAGCCGAGGGTGAGCTTCGTGCCGTAGAGGGGGACCTTGAGCTCTTTGAGCAGGAACGGGAGCGCGCCAATGTGGTCCTCGTGCGCGTGCGTAAGCACCACGGCGCGGACCTTTTGGCGGTTCTCAAGGAGATAGGCAAAGTCCGGGATCACGATATCGACGCCGAGCATCTCGGCGTCCGGGAACATGAGTCCCGCGTCGATCACGACGATGTCGTCGCCGTATTCAAGAACGGTCATGTTGAGACCGATCTCGCCGATGCCGCCCAGCGGAATAATGGAGAGGGCCGGCCCGTTCACGGCAGGCTGTACAAGAATGTCGGGTGTCTCTGTCACGGGATCAAGCTCCTGGGTATGCCCCGTTAGAGAACATGTCCTCTAACGATTACAGCCACAATCTTTATTATAGCCATTGACCGTCAACAGGAATCGGCGGCTTTCTCTAACGGGGTAAAATGCTTCAGCCCGGCAGGACCGAAGATGGAAGTACTATAGTATTTTTATCGGAAATGTCAACTCGGGAAGTTGCTCGCAGGGGACGGGGCGGAAAACACATGACTACGTCAACGGCGCTTTTTCGGCACGCCTTCTGCTTCCCGCGAGAAGATTGAGGGTTTCGACCATTCCGGAAAATCCCATCGCAAAGTAGATGTAGCCTTTGGGAATGTGGAACGCCAGGCCTTCCGCGATCAGCGTAACACCGACCATCAAGAGGAAGCTCAATGCCAGCATCTTGAGAGAGGGATGCTGGTGGATGTACGAGCTGATGACGCCCGAGGCAAGCAGCATGAGCATGAGCGCCAGGACCACCGCTGCGATCATGACCCCGGTCTGCTGCGCCATGCCGACGGCGGTTATCACCGAATCAAGCGAGAAGACGATATCCAGGAGAACGATCTGTACGATGATGGCGATAAAAGAATTTTTGCCCGTGATCGCAGGAACGTCCTCCTGCTTTCTCGAAAACGCCGTGGATCTCGTGCGTCCCCTTCACCAGCAGGAAGAGCCCGCCGCCGATCATAATGAGATCCCGCACCGAGATTTGATTGTTCAGCACCGTAAAGAGCGGCGCCGTGAGGCTTGCCAGCCAGACGATCCCGAGCAGGAGCAGTATCCGCGTTATCAGCGCCAGACTGATGCCGATGGTCCGCGCCCTGGCCTGTTTTGCCAGCGGAAGTTTCTGGGCAAGGATCGAGATGATGACGATGTTGTCGATGCCCAGAATGATCTCAAGGACGGTCAATGTTGCAAGGCTGATCCAGATCTGTGAATCCGTTATCCATTCCATGAGGTCCCCTTCGGTGAACCGCGACCTAAACCCTGCAGACTCAGTCGAATCACAGAGAAACGCTATTGCTTCTCGATGACAAACAGCAGCTGACCTTCCTGGACCGTCTCGTTGAGCTTGAAGCAGAGTTCTGCGATCTGGCCGTTGATGGGCGCGAGGATCGAATTTTCCATCTTCATGGCCTCAAGGTTCGCGATCTCTTCTCCCTTGTGGACGATGTCGCCGACCTTGATGGGCCCGCGGTCGGGATTGCCGATCCTCCAGATGTTGCCGTTGATCGGGGCGCCCACATCGTTCGGGCCCTTTGCCATCCGGGTCTCGACCTTCCTGGCGCGCGGGGTCGCTACCGTGTACACCCTCGTCTTGTTGTTCACCCGCATCACCACGTGGACAAAGCCGTCGTGTTCGGAACCGATCGAAACGAGCTCCACGGAGTAGGGCTTGCCCCAGAGATCGAAGTTTACCCGGTCGCCCGGTTTTTTCAAGCCTTCTCGCCAGACGTCGGTGGGGAGGGCCAGCGGCGCGTCGCCGTACTGGTCGCGGAAGCCGATGTATTCCAGGGCGTCCTTCGGGTGCATGAGGTAAAGCACGAACTCCTCATCCGTCACGGTCCTGCCGAGGCTGTCCCCCAGTTCTTTTCTCAGTTTTTCGAGGTCGTCGTTGGCCACGGATTCGAGCGGCGACGTTTCCTTCCGTTCCCTGATCTTCGCGGTCCATTCCTCGCCAAACGTACTCTGGTATACCCAGTCCGCCGGCCAGCCAATCGGCAGCCTCCCGTAGTTGCCGAGCAGCAGGTTCTTGAAATCGCCCGGGGCGCTCCGGAAGAGCATCAGCAGCTCGTCCCGCTCGTCCTTCGACAGTGAACCGATGTCCTGCGCCTGTTCCTCGACGAACCTGACCATGAGCGCGATGACGTGCTTCACTCCCGCGTCGCCGCGCTCCTTGGCATAGCGGTTGATGATCCCGCTGCAGGTGACCCAGGTGATCTGGGACCCGGGCGTGACATCGAAGTATTTCACGATCCGGTTGTACAGTGACATAAGCTTCAGGACCGCGGGCATGAGGTGGAGGAACTCCGCCTTCTGCGCCTGCTCGAACGAGCTGGGGAACGCGCCCCCGGGCATCTTGTGGCGCGTGACCGTGTGGTCAAGCCCCTTGAAGGGCGACTCGGCCCACTCGTAGTGGCCGATCCAGTCGCGCACCTTCTGGACAGCGGCCTCGGCATGGGGCCGGCTGAGATGCACCGGGACCCCCATCTCCTCAAAGAGCGCATGGACCGCCAGGATGGGTGAATGGCCGTAGAAACGGACCAGGGAGTCCTCCTCCACATCAATGATCTGCGCGCCGGCCTTTGCGGCGGACAGCAGGGCAGGGATCGCCAGCCCGTCGGTAATATGCCGGTGATAGTTGATCACCAACGTGGGGTATTTCTGTTTTATGGCGCTGATCAGGTTGCCGATCCTCGTGACATCGCCGACGCCGGCCATGTCCTTGACGCACAGGACGATCTCGTCAACGCCTGAGCACAGGTCAATGATGTCTTTCACGACCCGGAGATAGTATTCGTTCGTGGCCCAGTCCGCGGTGGTGAAGGAGATGGTCGGCTCGAAGACCCGTCCCCGCTTCATCACGACCTCGGCGACGGTGCGCATGTTCCGCACGTCGTTCAGGAAGGAGAAGCACCGCCAGATATCGATGTCCACCTGTCCCACGGCATACTCGATCACGTTTTTCGGGTAGGGGCGATAGCCCCAGAGGTTGGTCTCGCGGATCAGGGTCTGGAGCAGCACGTCCGGCATGAGCTCGCGGAGCAGGGCCGTCTCTTCGAACGGGCTTTCCCTCCGGTTCATGATGCCCACATGCCACCTGGCCCCGCCGTGGCACTCGGCGCTGAAGAGCCCCATGTGCTCATAGGAGGGGGCAAGGGTCTTCAGGTCATAGATGCGGTGGCGGTTCTTGAAGTCCGACTGGCCGGCGTCCCGCATCCCGACCGAGGTAAAGCAGACCTTGTTCAGCGCGCGAAGCGCCTGCACGATCTCTTTCGGCGACATCCCGGGTTTGACAAAAACAGTATCAGCCATGATTCTCCTTATGTGAACACGCTGGCAAGCTTGTTCGCAGCCCTCTTCACATCCATTTCTGCGGTCCCAGGGCCGAGATTTCGGCCACGTACCGTGCGATCTTAAGCACCTCGTCTTCGCTGTTTCGCTCGCGGAACTTGGAGATCAACTCATCCATGTGCTCCTCGATGAACCGTGTGGAAAAATCTCCGGATATGAACGACGGGTGCCGGATGATGCTGAGCAAGAGGGGCTGCAGCGTCTTTACGCCCTCGACCCTGAGGTTCCTGCCGAGCGAGCGGTCCATTACCTGTATCGCGTCTTTCCGGTCCGCGCCGGCGGTCATGAGCAGCATGAACAGCGAATCATAATAGGGCGGGATGTCCCCGCCCTCATACACGCCCGAGGCCACGCGCACATTCGGGCCCATCGGCACCTGCAGCCGGGTGATCGCGCCGAAGGAGGGGCTGAAGCTCTTCGGGTCCTCCGCATTGATCCGGACCTCGAGCGCCCACCGGTTGGGACGGATGGTGGTCTGCTTGAACGGCAGCTTCTTGCCCAGGGCCACGTCGATCATGATGCCCACGATATCGAGGCCGGTGATCAGTTCCGTGATGCCGTGCTCCACCTGCAGCCGGGTGTTGACCTCGAGGAAATAGAACTTCCTGGTCGCGGAATCGAAAATATATTCCACGGTACCCGCGGAGGTATAGCCGATCTCGCGCATCAGGCGCGTCGCAGAAAAACAGATCTCCTGGCGCAGCCCGTCGTCGAGGCTCGGGGACGGCGCTTCTTCGATGATCTTCTGGTTCCTCCGCTGGATCGTGCACTCCCGCTCATAGAGATGGATCACATTGCCGTGCTCGTCAGCGACGATCTGGACCTCGATATGACGCCCCCGTTCGATATACTTCTCAACCAGTATGGTCTCGTCGCCAAAGGACTTCCTTGCCTCGGAACGGGCCCGCGCCAGGCCCTGCGCCAGATCCCCGTCGTTCTCGACCTTGACCATTCCTTTTCCGCCCCCGCCTGCCGAGGCCTTGATCATGATCGGATAGGCAACCCCGTCCTTTTTCATCCAGGTCTTGATCTGCTCGATGTCCGTGACCGCGTCGATTCCCGGGATGGTCGGCACATTGGCCTTCCTCGCCAGTGCTTTCGCCTCGATCTTGTCCCCCAGCATGCGGATGACCGCGGGCGACGGACCGATCCATATCAGCCCGGCATCCATCACTTTCTGCGCGAACTCGGCGTTCTCCGCCAGAAAACCCCAACCCGGATGGATGGCGTCCGACCTGCTTTGCAGCGCGGCATTGATCATCTTGTCCATGTTGAGATAGGATTCACTCGGCGGCGCGTCGCCGATATGTACGGCCTCGTCCGCCATGAACACGTGATGGGCAAGACGGTCGGGGTCGCTGTATACCGCGGTGGTGGGGATCTTGCGGTCCCGGCACGTGTGCATGACCCGGACCGCGGGAACGCCCCGGTTCGCGATCAGGATCTTCTTGATCGTTCTCTTCATTGGGGTCTCCTGTACTCTTCGGTAAATCCCGTTAGAGAATGATTTCTCTAACAGTCGTGGATCGTGGCTTCGGATGTTGTTCCAAGGCATGCGATATCAGCCGCCGGCAGAATGCCGCATTCCCTCATGGGGTAAAAAAAACCTTTACCCGATGAAGAAGGATGCATTCCTGTTCACCCTGGTAAAGGTCTCGATTGTCAAGCTTCCCCGGTCAGGAGTGTTATGGGCGGCAAAACAGCATTCGGTCCAAAACCGCCGCCACTCCTGTGTTCGTCCCTGCTCATTCCAGGGTGAATCTCATATTATTTGAGAAGACCGCTCGTTGTCAAGTTATTATTACTTCGACCGACGGGATTGTTGCTTCGCCGGCCCGCCTCAATAAACGATGGTACCCTTCCCCGTCTTAATCTGGTATAATCAAATATGCAAATCATCCGATACCAGGTCAGATTTTTTCGGGGTGTTGCCCTTTTTCTCCGGATACTTCTGAGCTATAAGTTTTTCTCATTCAGAAATACCTTTGCCTCCCCGGCTGCGCGAAAAGAACGGCTCAAACGGTTGCACGCGGAAAACGCCTTTGTGCTGCGCGAGCGCATGATCGAGATGCGCGGCGTTCTGATCAAGATAGGCCAGTTCCTGTCCTCGCGCGTGGACATCCTTCCGGAGGAGTACACGACGGAGTTGTCCAAGCTCCAGGACCACGTGCCCCCCGCGGACCTCGCGCAGATCATGAAGCGGGTCATCGAGGAGATCGGCCCGCCGGAGGACGTGTTTGCGTCTTTTGATGAGACGCCCATTGCCTCGGCCTCGCTCGGGCAGGTGCATCGCGCCACTCTCAAGAGCGGCGAGCATATTGCGGTCAAGGTCCAGTATCCCGGCATCGAAGAAGTGATCGCGGCGGATATCCGTACGTTCCGCTTCATCATAAAGCTTCTCAAGGTCTTCTACCGGCGCATCAATCTCGACGTCATCTACTCCGAATTCTCCCGCATTATCCACGAAGAGCTGGACTATATCCAGGAAGGAAAGAACGCGGCGGCCTTTGCCAGAAACTTTGCCGATAATCCGAAGATCAGAATTCCCGCAGTATACTGGCAGTTCACCACGTCCAAGGTACTGACGCTCGAATATCTCGACGGCGCCAAGATCACGGATTTCGATTCCATTGACGCGCTCGGGATCGACCGGAAAGAGGTGGCGCGGGCCCTTGCCGAGGCATTTTGTCATATGTTCTTCACCGACGGTCTGTACCACGGCGATCCTCATCCCGGCAATATCTTCGTCCGCCCCGGCCCCGAGATCGTCCTCGTTGATTTCGGCATGGTGGACCGCATCTCGACCCCGAAAAAGGAAGGGCTCAAACGCGCCTTTACCGCGATCATGGAGCGAGACAGCCTGGGGCTCGTCCGGGCGCTCGTGGATATGGGGTTCATCCCGCTGACCCGGAATCTTCAACCCCTGGTTCAGTTCGTGGACAGGATTTTCGTGAAATACCGCGACATCTCGCCCAGCGAGTTCAAGGCCATGGACATCGAAGAAATGGGAAACGATATCATGGAGGCCCTCCGGCTCAGCCCCTCGATCCAGATCCCGAACGACTTCATCCTGTTCGGCAGGGTCATGGGCATGCTGAACGGTCTCGGGTCTCAGCTCGATCCCGATACCAATATCATTGAGATCGCGACGCCCTTTGCCAAGCGCTTTATCATGGCCGAGGAGATGTCGGCAACCGCCATCTTCGGACATGCAGGCGTTACCGCCCGCGCGCTGGTGAGACTGCCGAAGCTGTTGTCCGATTTTCTGGTGTCCACGGGTCGGAACGAAATGCGGGTGGAGGTCACTTCGCGGGACGTCGTGGGGGAGCTCATCATCCTCTCGCGCATCGGCAAGGGCATGATCCTCGCGTTTCTCACCGTGGGGGCGGGCCTGGCCGCGGTCATGCTCCGGATCAATCATTTTAACACAGAGGCCGCCTGGTTGACGGCCGTCTGCGCCATCTTTTTAATCAGGATCTTTATGCTCATCCGCCGTTCAAGACGGCCGTGATCCCTCTGCAGTTCATTCGTCCCGATTCTTCATGCAATGCCCCCGGGCTTAAATCGGCATTCTTCGCCATCATGAAATCTGATGAAATCGCAACAGGTCGAATTTAACCGCTGAGACGCTGAGGCGCAGAGAAAATCCTTATTATCTTTAATAGGTATTTCTCCGTGTCTCCGCGGTAGATAAAGCCTTTTATCGTTGTAGGGAGTTTAGTTGAAGCTTAGCGGAGGGGAAGGGTTATCGTACGGTAAAGACCTCTGTCGCCTGGTAGCGGTCGGCCACATACAGCGTGAGATTTCCGGAAGTGATCTCGCGGTGGGTCTTGAGCGCTACGTCGGGGTGGTTGTTCTCTTCAGAGAGGTGAGAGAGACATGCCCACTGGAGGCGCTTTTCCGCGGAGGCGCGGTGCAGAAGTTCCGCGGCCTCGAGGTTCGAGATGTGTCCGTGCGGCCCCCTGATGCGCTGCTTGAGGAAGGCCGGGTACGGGCCTGCGGCGAGCATATCCGGATCATAGTTGCTCTCGAGGAAGACCGCATCGAGGGACGCCACGATCCGGGTGAGGTCCTTGAACACGTGCCCGAGGTCGGTCATCACGCCGAGCCGTTTTTCCCCTGCTTCGACCACGAAGACGGAGCCGTCCACGCCGTCATGGGGCGTGGGGATGGCGTGCACGAGAACCTCACCGAACCTGATCTTGTCGCAGGCCCGGAAGCTGCGCACGTCGGAAAGCTTTCCGAGGTTGCATCGCGCAGCCGCCGCCGCGAGCGTCGCCGGGGTAACGTAGATCGGAATGCCGAATTTTCGCTGGTACACACCCGCATGCCGGATGTGGTCGCCGTGATCATGGGAGATGATAACGGCGTTTACCTTCCGGATGTCCCGGCCGTGGGCGGCAAGCCGCTCCTGAGCCTGTATGCCGGTGATCCCTGCGTCGATCAGCAGTCTGACGCCCCCGGCCTCGACATAAATGCAATTTCCGCTGCTGCCCGACTGAAGTGAAATTGCGATCATGCTCATAGTGAAAACACTCTAACAGTCCTCCCCGGGCTTGTCAACGTGAAAGAGTGCTCTCTCAATATAAACTTGAGTGCGGCTTTCATTTTCTCTATAATGGTCTTAACCAGGATAAACCGGAACAAAAAGGGCGTCTAACTCGCAGAGCACGCGGAGGACGCAAAGTTAAATAAAAATCATTTCATTCTCTTAGTTTTAATCGGGAACATTTTTATTGAGCTGTTCGCTGCGTAACTGTCTGCGCCTCTGCGAGAGAAAGTTTTTCGCAGTTGTATTCCATTGCACATGAGACCTCTTCTCGACAATATCAGCATTGTGCTCGTGGACACAAAGACGCCGGGAAACATCGGCGCCGCGGCCCGATGCATGATGAACATGGGCCTGAGCCGGTTGATCCTCGTGGACCCGCCAAAGGACAAAGATCAGGATGCCCGCAAGCTTGCCGCGGGCGCCGATGAGATCATCGAGAAGGCGGAGGTGTTTCCCGCGCTTGCCGCGGCCCTTGCCGACCAGGGGTTCGTCATCGGGACATCGAGGCATGCGGGCAGACAGCGCAAAAACATCCGAACGCCCCGAGAAATGGCTGAGCAGGTGATCCCGATTCTCTCGAAGAACCGAGTGGCGATCATATTCGGAAATGAAGTGAACGGGCTGGAAAACAGCGAACTCGCCCTCTGTCATGAGATCGTAGCCATTCCGTCGTCGGACGCATTTCCGTCACTGAACCTCTCTCACGCGGTCATGATAATCGCCTATGAACTTTTTTTGGCATCGGGCGTGTATGCAGGCCACGTGGCAGGGCCGCTCGCGCCCCTTGATGAGACCGAGGGTTTTTTTCTCCAATTACAGGAAACCCTTCAAACGATCGGATTTCTTGAACGCGACCACCCCGAACGAATGATGTTCTCGCTCAGGCAGCTCTTCGGCAGGGCACGGATGAACAGCAGGGATGTCAGCATCCTGCGGGGAATTTTGAGTACCATCGAGAGAGACTCCCGCTCAAAATTCGAAAAGGAGGGGTAAGTGCTCAATGGAGACAGCGAATAATTATAGAAAAACGCGGTTCATGACCGCAAGGGGTTCAACGGTAGACCTCATTCACGTGTGTTGGCGGCGTTTTTCCGGTAATGGCTATAATAGATTGATCAATCCGCCTGCCGCCTGAGGAAGGTGGGTTTGTCCAGGTCCTCACCGTCAATGCCGAACGATTCATTCCTGAAATCAAATGCCTCCTGTTTTCGCTTCGGCTTTTCCAGAGACGCCCTGAACTCCTTGAAGTTCGCCACCGGCTTTTTGATGCGGTCGCGCACGCCCTCCTCGTCGAATCCCGTCGCGATCACCGTCACCATGATCTCCTCGCTCATGACGGGGTTGATCACGGCGCCGAAGATGATGTTCGCGCCCGGATCAACCTCTTCTTTGATGATCGCCGTCGCCTCGCTCAGCTCATTGATCCCGAGGTCATTGCCTGCGGTGATGTTGATGAGGACGCCGCGGGCGCCCTTGATGGAACCGTCTTCCAGCAGCGGACTCGCGATCGCCTGCTGTGCGGCATCCGCGGCCCGGGTCTCCCCGCGGCCGATTCCGGTGCCCATGACCGCCCTGCCGCGGCTCGACATCACGGTCCTGACGTCGGCAAAATCAACATTGACGTAGCCAGGCACCATCACCACATCGGATATTCCCTTGACCGCCTGGCAGAGTACGCTGTCGGCGAGCAGGAAGGAATCGAGCAGCGTGGTCCTTTTTTCGGCAAGGTTAAGCAGGCGTTCGTTCGGGATCACGATGAGGGCATCGACGTTCTTTTTGAGCTCGGCGATCCCCTCGTCCGCTTTCTGCATCCGGGTCAGCCCCTCGAAGCTGAACGGCTTGGTCACCACACCGACCACCAGGGCGCCGACCTCGCGCGCGAGGCTTGCAAGCACCGGCGCGGCGCCCGTGCCCGTGCCGCCACCCATGCCGGCGGTGATGAAGACCATGTCGGCCCCGGAGAGCGTGGCCTTGATCTTGTCCGCGTCCTCAAGAGCGGCGGTCCGTCCGATCTCGGGATTTGCGCCCGCCCCGCGTCCGCTCGTGATCTTGGACCCGATCTGAAGTTTGATCGGGACGCGGGCAAGCTCCAGCGCCTGCATGTCGGTATTGACCACCATGAAGCTGACCCCCTTGATATCCGATTGGACCATGCTGCCCACGGCATTGCTTCCTCCTCCGCCCACGCCGATCACTTTTATGACGGCGGGCAGTCTTTCATCCTCAAACTGGAACATCTCGTGTGCCCTCCCCTCTTCGAGCGGTTTTTCCGCCGCAGCTTCGCACGGTACCTCACTGTGTTCGTTTGCCACAAATTCCATGATATCCTGAAATCTGAAATCGAGATTATTTTCCATGTTATTATTCTCCTTGATTCTTCTCGCCATGTCCTGGCCCCCCTTACTGTTGCCCTGAGTTAGACGAATCCTTCCACCCACTTCCAGAGGCGCTTCAGGCTCCCGCTGCTGCTGAATTTGCGCGGTGCCGCCTGCGCATTCTCTGCGCCATAAAGCACAAGACCCACTCCCGTGGCGTATATAGGGCTGTTCACCACATCCATGAGGCCGCCGATGTTCCTCGGGGTGCCGCGACGGATCGGCAGGCCGAGATAGCGCTCTGCGGCATCCTGCACTCCTTCCATCAGGGCAGTGCCGCCGGTGAGCACGACGCCGGAGGCGAACATGTCCTCGAACCCGGTCTTCTTGAGCCGCTGCTGAATCATGCCGAACAGCTCTTCGACGCGGGGCTCGATGATCTCACACAGGATCTGGCGCGACAGGAGCCGGGGAGGCCGCCCGCCCACACTGGGAACATCGAGGCTTTCCTCGTGCCTGACGAGGGATGACAGGGCGCACCCGTACTTGATCTTGATCTTTTCCGCCTCCGAGGCCGGGGTGCGCAGGCCGATGGCGATGTCGTTCGTCAGATGATTTCCGCCGATGGGAAGCACTTCAGTGTGCCACAGGCTTCCTTCGAGGAAGAAGGCAAGGTCCGTTGTCCCGCCGCCGATGTCCACGACGACCACGCCGAGTTCCTGCTCCTCGGAGGTGAGCACCGCCCTGCTCGAGGCGAGCGGCTGCAGCACAAGGTCGTTCACATGCAGCCCCGCGCGCGAGCAACTCTTCACAATGTTCTGAATGGCGGTCACCGCGCCGGTGATGATGTGCACCTTGACATCCAGCCGCGTTCCCGACATTCCGTGCGGGTCTTTGATCCCGTCCTGGTCGTCTATGATGAATTCCTGCGGTAAAACATGGAGGATCTGCTGGTCCATGGGAATGTTCACGGCCCGGGCGCCGTCGATGGCCCGCGCCACGTCCGCCGGTCCGACCTCACGGTTCTTGATCGCCGCCACGCCGCGTGAGTTCATTCCCTTGATGTGGTTGCCGGAGATACCCACGTACGCCGCGTTGATCTCCACACCGGCCATGAGCTCGGCCTCGTGCACGGATTTCTTGATGGACTCCACCGTGCTGTCAATGTTGACGACCACGCCTTTTTTCAGTCCGTGCGAAGGACTGATGCCGATCCCGATAATATCCACCTCTCCGTCGTCCTTGACCTCCCCGACGATGGCGCAGACCTTGGTCGTTCCAAGGTCCAGGCCAACAAGCACATTATTCGTTTTTTTTGCCACTGCGTCCTCCTTGGAAGGGTTCAGGGTTCAGTCCTCAGGGTACAGGAAATTCACCAGCTCTTTTCCGGACCCTGTTCCCTGTCCCCTGAAACGTGAACAGTGCCCTCTCTTTATTTTCTTTTAACCCTGGCCCCTGTCCCCTGGACCCGCTCTTGTTTCACCATTACCGCAGCCTGCCGCTCGGGACGAAGGTCCACGTAGGCGATCTCCAGGCCGCGCCGTGTTCCGTCAGACAGGATCTCGGAAAGCCTGCGGAGCTTTTCCGGATAATTGCCCGTGCCGATCTTGAACTCATGGTCGGCATACAAAACGCTGAGCGTCTCGGGGGATCCTGCCTTGATCGTCACCTCATTCATCCTCCATCCGCCCCGTTCGGCGATCTCGGCGACGAGCGTCAGCGCTTCGGCCATGCCTTCGTACGTAACCTGCTCGCCAAGCCGTACGCGGGACTCCTTGACAGCCACAACCGGGAGCTGCCATTCTGATGCGTTTTCTTTCGCGATCCTGTTAAGAACGACACCTTCGTTGTCCATCACATACATGCCGGCACCGGCATCCAGCAGCGCAAAGGGGACCCGCTCGGTGACGACCATGCTGATCCGGTTCGGCAGACGGCGGTATATCCTGACATCCTTCACCCAGGGGTTCGCGCGCGCGCGTCTGACCGGGGCCTCAAGGTCTACTCTGAAAATGTTCTGGCCGGTGAATATGCCGGCGATCTCTTTGAGATCAGCCTGGCTCACCTGCTTCGCACCCTTGACATCAACGCCCGCGATCTGGAACATCTCGGCGTGCAGGAGCGTCTGGTACCCTTTCCAGGCCAGCAGTCCACCTGCGGCGATCAGAATGACCGTGATGATCTGCAGTGCAACATGTTTGATCCCATTTCCGCCTGCCCGTGACCGTCCGATCGGGCGTCCCGCGACGGCCCGTTTCATGGTCGGACGGTTCGAACTACCGCGGTACGATCTCGGGACCTTGACGTTTTTATAGTCTCTCATCGATCACTGGCAGTGAAAGACAAAATTGAGATCAAGGACTGCGCAACAACGGTTATTCGCACGGCTATTCTCCATTCACTCTTTTCACGTCACCGTTTCTCCAGTGCCAATCGCAGAATTTCCTCCACCAGATCAGGGAACGACATGCCGATACCGCGCGCGATATCGGGCAAAAGGCTCGTAGCCGTCATACCCGGCAGGGTGTTCACTTCAAGGATATACGGGGTGCCGGCGGCATCGATAATAAAATCGACCCTGCTGTATCCCCTGCAGTCCAGGGCGCGATGCGCGGCCAACCCCGCATCGAGCGTCCGTTTGTACACCGCCTCAGGGACCCGTGCGGGGAAAAAATGTTCCGACATCCCCTGTTCGTATTTTGCCTTATAGCTGTAGAAAACATCCTTCGGCACGATCTCGATGGCGCCCAACGCGCGGTCGCCCAGGATGCCGACCTGGACTTCCATCCCGCGGAGGTAATGTTCGATCAGGACCTCACGATCATAGGAAAGGGCTTGTTTCACCGCAGGGGCAAGCTCATCACCCGTACCGACCAGGCTCACTCCGACACTGGATCCCTCGGAGCTCGGCTTGACGACCAGGGGAAAACCGATCTTCGCCTGCGCGGTCGCGAGCGATTCCTTGTCGCCGCCGGTCACGACCATGAAGGGCCCCACGTGAAGACCGTAGGCCTTGAACACGGTCTTGGAGATGATCTTGTTCATGCCCATGGCGCTCGCGAGGATGCCCGAGCCCGTATAGGGAACACCCATGACCTCGAGCAGTCCCTGAATCGCCCCGTCCTCGCCGAACTTGCCGTGGAGGCCGTTGAAAGCGACCTCGATGCCCGCCTGCCGTATGCGCTCGGCGACATCCCGGCCGACATCAATTGCCGCGGCGGTGTATCCTTTTCCCCTGAGCGCCTCCAGGATCGCGTTCCCGCTTGCAAGAGAAACCTCCCGCTCCGACGACAGCCCGCCCATGAGAACACCGATCTTTTTCTTCGTCACCATGCCCATGCTCGTTTCACTCGCAGTCTTTTGAGTTTGTAGAGTCTGAAGAGTTTGTAGAGTTCTTAGAGTTGTTAAGGTCTCACTCTATAGACTCCATGGACTCGATGAACTCTATGACTCTTTAGTCGACTCTTTAATCTTCTCCTATTATCTTTATCTCCGGCTCAAGCCGGACACCGGAGCCCTCAAGAACTTTCTCTTTGACGAGCTCCATGAGCTCCAGCACGTCCGCTGCCTTTGCCTCACCCGTGTTCACAATAACGTTGGCGTGTTTTTCCGAAACCTGCGCGCCACCGATCGCTCTGCCCTTGAGCCCGGCCCTCTCTATCAGCAGGCCCGCAGACTCTTCCATCGGGTTCTTGAACACCGACCCCGCGTTCGGGAAGCCCCAGGGCTGGCGCTGTTTTCTCGTGTTGAACAGTTCTTTGATCCGTGCCTTGATCTTTTCTTTATCATCGCGCCGCAGGACCACCCTCACCTCCAGTACCAGGTGCCCTTCCGGGACCGAGGCCGTCCGGTAGCCGAATTCCATTTCTTCCGCGCTCCTGGTGATCAGCTCGCCGTCGGGCGAGATCAGGGTAACGGATTCAATGATATCCCCCATCTCGCCAAGGGACGTGCCCGCGTTCATACAGACCGCACCGCCGACCGTTCCCGGGATGCCGGCAGCGAACTCGAGGCCGGTGAGCCCGTGTTCGACGGCAAAGGAAAGGAGGGTTGCCAGGGAAGTGCCGGCTTCAGCGTAAATCACGACAAAGGCGCCGCCGATCGAGCGGTATTCCCGGTCGATCTTGATCTTATGCAGGCGCTGCAGGGCGATCATCACGCCCCGAAACCCGCCGTCGCGAACAAGCAGGTTGGTGCCCCCGCCAAGGACAAAGTAGCGCAGCTTCCGGGCCTTGATCGCCTGCAGAAGGAGAAGGAGATCCTCCCGGTCAGCGGGATAGGCAAGGATATCCGCCGGACCGCCGATGGCGTACGAGGTGTGCCTGCTCAGCGGTTCGTTCCTTTTTATTTCGCCTTTAAAGTTTGTTATTTCCATGTTTCAATCTTTCCACGACCTGCTCCCCAAGCTTCCACACATCGCCGGCGCCGAGCGTGATCATGAGATCACCCTTTTTGAGGACCGATACCATATGCTCGACGATCTTCTCCCGGTCCGAAATGAAGGTCACGTCCTTATGCCCGTGTTTCTTGATCCCTTCGTACAGTGCCTGGCCCGATACGCCGGGGATCGGTTTTTCACCTGCTGCGTAGATGTCCATGACCACCAGGACGTCCGCCTGGTTGAACGCGGTAAAGAATTCCTCGAGCAGATGCTGCGTTCTCGTATAGCGGTGAGGCTGGAACACGACCACCACCCGCCTCTCCATGCCCGCTGCTGCCGCGGCAAGCGTGGCTTTTACCTCGGTGGGATGGTGGCCGTAATCATCAACGATCCATATCCCGCCGACCTCGCCCTTGATCTGGAACCGCCGCTGCACGCCGCTGAAGTTCTTGAGCGCTTTTCTGATGACCTCGAGATCGACGTCCAGTTCCCGCGCCACGGCAATGGCCGCGAGACTGTTGTTGATATTGTGCACACCGGGCACCGAGAGTTCGAACCATCCAAGGTCCCGGGCGTGGTGCAGAACCTTGAACGCCGAGCCGAGCGGCTTGAGTGAGACGTCACGCGCCTGGTAATCCGCCTGCGAGCTCATACCGTAGGTCTGGTACCGTTTCTGCACGAACGGGATAAGGGCCTGGATATGCGGCTGGTCCAGGCATAAGATGGACACGCCGTAGAACGGGACCTTGTTGATGAAGGCAAGAAATGCCTCCTTGATCTCATGGATATCCTTATAGTAATCAAGATGCTCTTCATCGATGGTCGTGACCACGCCAATGGTGGGGGAAAGTTTCAGGAAGCTCCCGTCGCTCTCGTCCGCCTCGGCCACGAGGAACTCGCCCTGGCCGAGTTTTGCGTTCGTGCCGAGGCTGTTCAGTTTGCCGCCGATCACGACCGTGGGGTCGATCCCGCCTGCAGCAAGCACCGTGGCGACCATGGACGTTGTCGTGGTCTTCCCGTGTGCGCCCGCGATGGCAATACCGTATTTGAGCCGCATGAGTTCGGCGAGCATCTCCGCCCGGGGAATGACCGGGATCTGCTTTTCCCGCGCGGTGATCACCTCGACGTTGTCGTTCTTTACCGCCGACGAGATCACCACCACGTGCGGCGACGTGATGTTCCCGGCGCGGTGGCCGATGAAGATCTCGCCGCCCAGTTTTTTAAGCCGCTCCGTCGTGTCCGACTCCTTGACGTCGGAGCCGGTGACCTTGTACCCGAGGTTCAGGAGCACCTCGGCAATGCCGCTCATGCCGATGCCGCCGATACCCACAAAATGGATGTGTTTAATTTTTTTGAACATAGTCTTTGCAGATCCTTACGATCTCCGCTGCAGCCGTATTCTCCATCGGGGCCGCGCCCGCTGAGCCGGCCCTTTGCGCACTGTATTTTTTGATGATGCCGGCCAGTTTCTCCGGCGTCAGGTCCGCCTGTTTGATCACCTCGGCCGTGCCGCGCGCTGCCAGCGTCGTTGCATTGTACTCCTGGTGGTTGTCCGCGGCAAAGGGAAAAGGGACCAGCACCGCACGCCTCCCGCACACCGCAAGCTCGGCCACCGTGGTTGCACCGGACCGGCCGACCACCAGGTCGGAAGCGGCGTACGCTCCTGCCATGTCGTGTATATACGGGAGCACGACCGCGATCACACCCGCGTCACGATAACCTTCGGCGACCGTGACCACGTCCTTTTCGCCGGTCTGGTGGAGGACCTGGATCCCGCGGACGTCGTTCAGATACGGGGCGGCCCGTTTCATCGCCATGTTGATGGCGTGAGCGCCGCCGCTACCGCCCATCACAAAGACCGTGAACCTTCCCGGTTCAAGCCCGAAGCCGGCGAGCGCCCTGTCGCGGTCGCCCTGTTCGATCCCCTGCCTGACAAGAGGACCGAGATTCACTGTTTTTCCGGGAGAGAAGAACTTCTGCGCACCGGTCCCGGGAAAGCAGAGGATCACCTTGTCTGCAAGCTTCCCCAGGGCCCTGTTCGCAAGCCCGGCATACGAATTCGGCTCCACAATCAATAAGGGAACCCGGAGACTCAATGCCGCAAGGCCCATCGGGCCTGAGGAATATCCACCCACACCGATCACCACATCAGGCCTGACGTCACGAAGCACCAGCAAGGACTGGACCACGCTCTTCGGCAGCAGGGCCATCGTCTTGATGATAGAAAGGAGCTTCATGCCCTTGAGCTTTCCGACCGCGATATAGCGGACCGGTAATCCTTCTTTCGGGAGCACCCTGGCCTCGATTCCCTGCCCGGTACCGACGAACAGGACCTCGTTTCCGCTCTCCTTCAGCAGCTCGCGTGCGATGGCGATCCCCGGATACAGATGGCCTCCGGTCCCCCCGCCTGCGATAATGACCTTCATACTAATGCCCGCGCAAAAACCTTTTCACCGCAGAGGACGCAAAGACAGCGGAGAAAAGAAACGGAAAAAATCTGTTGAATTTGGTCTTGCATCCCTCTGCGACCTCTGCGGTAAAAGCCGTTGTCTTATTCAACTCGATTCTTTCGAAATATTCAACAGTACCCCGAGCGCCATCATGGTGATCACCAGCGATGAGCCGCCGTAGCTCACAAGCGGAAGCGCAATGCCCTTTGTAGGCAGCAGCCCGGTCACGACAAACATGTTGATCATCCCCTGAAAGCAGATCAGGAGCGTGATGCCAAGAGAGAGCAGACGACTGAACGGATCTCCCAGGGCGAGGGCGATCCGCACCCCGCGCCATAATATGATAAGAAAGAGCGCGATCACGACGAGCGCCCCGATCAGGCCGAGCTCTTCCCCGATCACCGCGTAGATGAAATCAGAATGCCGCTCCGGCAGGAAGAGAAGCTTCTGCCTGCCTTCGCCCAGACCGCGGCCGAACACACCGCCGCTGCCGAAGGCAAGGAACGACTGGATGATCTGGTGGCCAGCCCCCTGCGGGTCGGCCCAGGGGTCGAGGAAAGAGAAGACCCTTCGGGCACGATACGCGCTGTGCGCCACGGCGAGATAGACGAAAGGGAGCGCCGCAAGAACAGTGCCGCCCAGCTGAAGAAGGTTCGCCCCGCCGGCGAAGAGCATGATGCCTGCCAGGCCCGCGATCGTCATGGCGGCGCCGAAATCCGGCTGGCGGAGCGCCAGGATCAGGAACACGCCGGTTATTAAATAGACCGGGACCAGTCCGTTCCTGAAATCGCGAAGCATTGACCCCTTTTTTTCGATGTAGTAGCTCATGTACACAACAACCGCGAACTTGGCGAGCTCCGACGGCTGGAACGAAATAAAGCCGAGACGCAGCCACCTCCGGGAACCATTGACCATTCTTCCCACGCCGGGAACGAGCGTAGACGCGAGCAGCAGCAGGGAAACGATCAGCAGGAGGAGCACGACCCGCCGGTCCTGGAGCACGTGGTGGTCCATTCGCATCGCTCCGGCCATCAGCACAAGGCCGATGACGGCCCACAGGATCTGACGCTTCATGAAATACGCCGGATCGTCGTAGGTCGTCAGCGCCACAACGCTGCTTGAGCTGTATACCATTATGACGCTGCCCACCAGGAGCGCCAGTATGGCTGCGAGCAGCGGCGTGTCGTAATGACCCTGATGGCGTTTTGAGTTTAGAGTTTATAAAGTTCATAGAGTTTAAAGAGTTTTAGAGTTCATGGAGTTCATGGAGTTTATAGAGTTCATTGAGTTCAGGTTTTTACGAGTTGTCGATGTAATCGCTCGTTATGACTTTTCGAGGCCTTACTAAACTCTATAGACTCTATTGACTCTATGATCACAGACTCATCACCGCTTCCTTGAACTGTCTCCCGCGGTCCTCGAAATCCTTGAACATATCGAAGCTCGCGCACGCAGGCGACAGCAGCACGACGTCCCCTTGTTCGGCGCGGACGGACGCGAACCGGACCGCCTCCTGCAGCGTCTGCGCGAACACCGTCTCCGTGGAGGTGCCAAGCGCCTTTGCCATCTTGTCCGCGGCCTTGCCGATCAGGACCAGGAGCTTGACCTTGTGCTTGAACAGGTCGTGGAGCGGGCTGAAATCGCTTCCCTTGTCCAGGCCCCCGGCGATCAGGATCACGGGCCGGGAGATTCCCTCTATCGATTTGAGCACAGCGCCGACATTCGTGCCTTTCGAGTCATTAATATAGCTTACGCCGTCTTTCATACGCACAAATTCGAGCCGGTGTTCAAGACCGGGAAACGTCCTGAGCACTGATGTCACCGACCAGATGTCAGCCCCCGCAAGGAGGGACAGCGCCGTTGCGGCAAGGGCGTTTTCAAGATTATGAACGCCGCTGATCTTGAGCTTATCAACAGCAAGAATGCGCCGGCCGTTGAACATAAGATATCCGTCATGAACGCATGCCCCGGGATTGAATCGGAGCCGCCGCGAAAAAGGAATGACCGTGGCCCTTGTTCGCCTGGTGCAGGACTTCACCAGGGGGTCATCGAAATTCAGAACCAGAAAATCGTCTTTTTGCTGGTTCATGAATATGCGCGCCTTGCTTTCCCCGTATTCCTCGATATCACGATAGCGGTCAAGATGGTCCTGGGTCACATTCAGGATAGTCGCGATCCGCGGCCTGAAGGTCTCGATGTCCTCAAGCTGGAAACTCGAAAGCTCGGCAACGATCCAGTCCTTTCCCGTGAGTTGCGAGACATCTTCGGTGAGCGCGTTCCCGATATTTCCCGCCACCAGAACGTTCTTCTTCGCTTTCGCGAGCATCAGCCCCACGAGCGTCGTGACCGTGGACTTGCCGTTCGTGCCGGTAATGCCGATGTACGGCGCATCAGAGAGCAGCCATGCAAGTTCGAGCTCGCTGATCACCTTGACACCGTGCCTCCGTGCCTGCAGGACCGGGGTGATCCTGGGCACACCCGGACTGAGTACGATGAGGTCGGCCTCGACGAAGATCCGGTCGGGGTGGCCACCCGCAACAACAGTGATGCCGCTGCCGAGGGATGCTGCCTGCGCGGCAAGCTGGTCGATCGGCTTTTTGTCCGTCACCGTTACGAGCGCGCCGAGTGCATGGAGCGCCCGCGCAGCAGCCACCCCGCTCCGCGCCATACCGACCACCGTGACCTTTTTGCCTTTGAAGTCAGGCTTCACGAGACCTCCAACATCCACCCCTTTTTACCACAGAGATCACAGAGGGCACAGAGTAGAGCGAGAAAAAAGAAACTGAAAAGTTGGGCCCATTCTTTTCGAAGTTTTTGAATGACTTCCCATTCCTTTCATATGCGTGCGTTCCTCTGAGTTCTCTGTGGTCAGCAGTCTTTTTCTGTTTTCATCTCAGCTTCAACGACCCGATCGAGATCAGCGCCAGGATGATCCCGATGATCCAGAACCGCACAATGACCTTCGACTCCGGCCATCCGATCTGTTCAAAGTGGTGATGAATGGGCGCCATCCTGAAAATACGCTTGCCCGTCAGCTTGTATGATGCCACCTGCAGGGCCACCGAGACGGTCTCCATGACGAAAATGCCGCCCGTGACGACCAGAATAAGCTCGTGTTTAGTCACTACTGCCAGCGTGCCGAGCGCACCGCCGAGCGAGAGCGATCCAACATCGCCCATGAACACCTCTGCAGGGTGCGTGTTGTACCACAGGAACCCGAGACTTGCACCTACCATGGCGCCACAGAATATGACGAGCTCGCCGCTCCCGGAAATATAGAGGATCTTCAGATAGTCGGCGATGATCTTGTTCCCGCCGAGATATACGATCACGGCATTCGCCGCGGCTGCGATACCCACGAGACCAATGGCCAGACCATCCAGGCCATCGGTGAGGTTCACTGCGTTCGACGACCCCACCATGACCACGGCAACAAACGGGATGTAAAACCAGCCCAGGTTAAGCAGGAAACTTTTCATGAAAGGCACGGAAAGGTAGGTCGCCTCGCGGTCGCCGGAATATTTAAAGAGGAATATCCCGACCACGAGCGATGCCGCGACCTGAAGCCCGAACTTCTGATATGCCCGGAGCCCGGTGGATTGCTTCTTCACCACCTTCAGGTAGTCATCCCAGAAACCGATGCCGCCGAAGGCGAGCGTGGCGAAGAGCACCACCCATACACGATCAGCGGGGAACGGGGACTGCCGAAGATCGCGTCGTTCAGACCGAGGATCTCGCCGGGGTCCTTTCCGTCGCGGATGCCTTCGATGAACTCGGCGATGTGGGCGGTGCTGAACCCCCTGCCCAGCAGCCCGGTGATCGTCTCCAGCTGAGCCAGGTGATGATCGGCGAAGTACGCCGCGCGCCCCTGTCGGCGCGGCGGGTCAAGCAACCCACGCTCGCGGTAGGCACGGATGTTGCGCTCGCTGACACCCGAGCGCGCCGCCAGTTCCGCCAGCCGATAGTCAGCCAATCCGCCACTGCTCCATGCTCAGATCAGACATCTGGGCGCGGCAGGCCCGCAATCATTTCCTTCAACGCCGTGGCACCCTGGAAGGCGGTTGAACAGACGAACCTTCCTCCACTGTACGCCACAAGCCGTTGACCAGCAAACAAATTTTCTGACCGTCGAAGATGGCACCGCTGGTCGTGATTGGGTCTGAGAGGCCGCGGTGCGCGACGATGTATCGAGTGCGCGCATGGATCATCTGGTCAGCGGGACTACTCGCCTATATCGTCGCCGTCCTGAACCGGACCACCTGGGGGTATCCGGTCTGAGCGCCGCCGACCGCTTCTCCGCCAGCCCCGGCGTGTTGTCGGCGTTCGTCGTGCTGCAGGTCGTGGTCTACGCCGGCGCTCAGGTACCTGCCGGTGTGCTGCTCGACCGTTACGGCTCGCGGGTCCTGATCGTCGCGGGTGCGGCGCTGATGGCCGCCGGGCAACTGACGCTGGCACTGACGGAGTCGCTGCCGTTGGCGATCGGCGCCCGCGCGGTCGTCGGCCTCGGCGACGCCATCACGTTCATCTCGGTGCTACGCCTGGTACCGCACTGGTTCCCGCCGCGGCAGGTGCCACTGCTGACCCAGTTGACCGGCATCTGCGGGCAAGTCGGCCAGGTGCTGTCCGCGATGCCGTTCCTCGCGTGCTGACGGCGCGGGCTGGGCGACGGCGTACGTGTCGGTGGCCGCGCTGGGCGCCCTGGTGATGGTGCTGGCGTTCGCGGTGGTCCAGGACACCCCGCACGGTCGGGTCGTCGCAACGGAGACCATGACGGCGCGGGCCACGCTGGACAGCGTCAAGACGGTGTGGCTGAGACCCGGCACCCGGCTGGGGTTCTTCACCCACATGGGCACGCAGTTCTCGGTGACGGTGTTCGCCCTGATGTGGGGCGTGCCCTACCTGATCGTGGCGCAGGGACAAGTCCACGGCGGCCGCGGGCGCATGCTGACCGTCTCGGTGGTGGCCGCCATCGCGGCGGGAATCGTGATCGGCATCTTCACGGGCCGGTTTCCGCACCGCCGTTCTGGCTGGTGTTGGCATCATCGCCAGCAACGTGTCGTCTGGACCGTGGTGCTCGCGCTCCCGGAACGCGCGCCGCTGTGGCTGCTGGTGGTGCTCATCGTCGTGATCTCCGTCGGCGGCCCGGATCGATGGTGGGCTTCGACTTCGCGCGCACCTTCAACCCGAGCGCCACCCTGGGCACCGCCCAGGGCATGGTCAACATGGGCGGTTCCTGGCCTCGCTGCTGGTCATGCAGGCGATGGGCGTGATCCTCGATGCCGCGGGGGCTACTCGTTCGACTCGTTCCGGCTGGCGTGGACGGTGCAGTACGCCGTCTGGGTCTCGCCGTCGTCGGCATCCTGATCACCCGGCGCAAGGCGCGCCGGCTGCTGCGGACCGAAGAGGAGCAACGAACGCGAGCTGCTGGAGACCTTCGATCTCCGCGGCGGCGGTCACGTGACCTTCGTCGACCTGCTGGCCATCACCGCGGCTGGCGTGCCGGTGCCCGACGATTTCGAAGCCGACCACCGTCACCACCGGGGCCAGCGTGGCGATCAGGAGACACACCGTCATCGGCACACCCGCGGCAGCGGCAGCCACCGCCGCCACCAGGACGCAGCCCGTCAGCCCGGCCAGCAGCACGTGGAACCATCCCACCTTCGCCATCAGCCCGTAGAGCACGAAGACCAGTGCGACGAGACTCCGACGGGGACGACGACCGTCAGCACCGTGCCCACCGCACCGAGCTCGGAGTGGTCCTCGACGTAGTAGGCCGCCGTGTGCAGACCCGCGCCGGTCGCGACGATCGCCCCGAAGACCGCGATGTGCAGATAGCCGAACGAGAACGAACTCTCACGGTGGGCGTGCAGCAGGTCGGCGGCAGGCACCGCGAAGTAGATCCACCACATGCCGAACGTCAGCCCGATGCCCGCGATCGCGAGCAGGATGGCGTCGGTCGTCCAGCCGTGCTCCTCCACGACCGCGGTCAGCGAGGCGACGGTGCCGACCACGCCCTCACCGAGGGCGATGATGGCCAGCAGCCCGTAGCGCTCGGCGATGTGGTGCGCATGCCACGGCGTGCCGCCCCTGCGGGTCTCGGCCAGCCACGGCCCGAGCCTCGGCCAGCCCCAACACGACGAACACGGCCAAGCCGACGGGCACGGTCACCGGCAGGAAGATCACTGCGATCCAGCCGATCTGCACGACGGTGATCACACCCGCGTAGGTCAGGCAGGCCGACTGTGGGGCGGATCCTGCCGGGCGGCGCGCAGCCACTGCGCCACCATCGCGACGCGCATCACCACGTAGCCGGCGACCAATACCGAGTTGTCGAGGTGTCCGCCGTGCTCGATGGAGGCGAAGAACGGCGGGATGCCCAGCGCCAGGATCAAGCACGCCGACCATCTGAACCATCGTCAGAACGCGGTAGATCCAGTCGTCGGTGTCATAGGCCGAGGCGAACCAGGTGAAGTTGATCCAGGCCCAGCAGACGGCGAAGGTCGCGAACAGGAACCCCGTCAGCCCCACGCCGACGTGGCCGGCGGCCATCGGATGTGACAGCTCCGATGCGGCGATGCCGAACGCGATCACGAACGTCAGGTCGAAGAGCAGTTCCAGTGGCGTCGCCGACCGGTGCGCTTCATGGGGATCGCGGCCCGACCATCCGGGTGAGGCGATGTGCGCGCACCATGCCCTTCGTTCCCGGCACTAAGTCACTCATACTTGGCGTCACTCATACTCGGCGTCACTCATACTCACTCATCCAAGCCCGCCTTCCCGACATGACGATTCAGGCGGTGACCGTACCGGGCCGGGCTTCGCCCCGCTACACGCCTCGCAGACCGCGGCGGGCCGGCGCGCTAGCGTGAGCGGATGCGCGCATCCGGCGGGCCCGCGGCGGTGGGGGTCGTGTTGGCCGCAGGGATGGGCACTCGCGTCGGCGCCGACGGCAACAAGGCCTATCTACCGCTGGCGGGCCGCAGCATGGTGTCGTGGTCGGTGCGCGCCGTGGCCGCCACCCCCGAGATCGACCGGACGGTCCTGGTGTTCCGGCGCGGCGAACGCACCATCGCCGAACGCATGCTCGAGACCGAAGTCCGATCGCACGCCGTCGAACTCGTCGAGGGTGGCGACACGCGGCACGGCTCGGAGTTCAACGTCCTGCGTCACCTGTCGGCCGACATCGAGTCGGGCGGCGTCGACGTCGTGCTCATCCACGATGCCGCCCGCCCGCTCGCGGGGCCGGAACTGATGCGCAGCCGCACTGTCGACCGCGCGCGAGTTCGGCGGCGCCATTCCCGGTGTGCCCGCCGGCGACGTCGTCGCAGCCGCCGACGACGGGTCGCTGACGCATGCCGCGGGGATCATGGTGCGGGTGCAGACACCCCAGGCGTTTCGCGCGCTGCCGCTTCTCGCGGCGTACCGGGACGCCGAAGTCGAGGGTTTCGACGGCACCGACACCTCGGCCTGCGTGCAGCGTTTCACCGACGTCGACGTCCACGTGTTCCCCGGCGCGGCGACCAACCTCAAGGTGACGTTCGCGCACGACGTACGGGTCGCCGCCCACCTGCTGGACGGGGGGTCAGTCGAGCCGCTGCGCGGCGATGATCGCCTCCAGCAGCGGGCCGTCGGTGGGCAGGTCGACGAGTAGCCCGTCGGCGTCACCGTCGACGGTCAGGACCGGTGTGAGGCTACTCAGCGCGGCGAGGAACTCGTCGCCGTCTCCTAGCAGCTGGGACAGTGCCGCCAGCTCGTAGCCGCGGGGGTACTGGACCGACCGCAACGTGGCGCGGTCGATGGTGCCCACGACGGACCCTGCGCCGTCGGTCTCCTTGACCGTGTCCGTCATCGGCAGGACCGGCACCACGACGGAATGCCCCGCGTCGAGACCCGAGAGCACCCGGTCGGTCACCTCCGGGCCGGCGAGCGGGCACCTGTGGTCTGCGACGAGTACCCGCGACGACGGAGGCGATTGCCTGCCGAGGTATTCCAGCCCTGCCGCCAGGCAGTCACTCCGCCCGGCAGGCGCCTCGCAGGTCGCCAGAACACGGCCGACAGCCCCGCGGCGTCCAACACGGAGCGCACCTCGCCGGCGAGAGGCCCGACGCGGCGACGACGATCCGGTCGCGGGTATCCGGCCGGGGCCGAGAAGCGAGCGCACCACCCGGACCACGGCCGGGTCGCCCGCCACGGTGGCGAGGGCCGACTGGGCTCGGCCGTCGCATCCAGGGGCACGATCGCGCCGGGAGGGCCGTGAAGGTCCACCGTGGGTTTCATCGGGCCGCACGCCATCCGATTGGGGCGGCCATCAGCGGAAGCGACGGCGGTATGCCGCCCAGTCCCAGGTGGCCAGGAAGTCCTCGGCCGCGACGTAGCCGTTGCGGAAGAGCGCCTCGACCTCGTCGTCGCCGATGTCGAAGTCGAGGAATCCGACGTCGGTCGAGTCGACCCGGATGGCTCGGGCGCTGACCCACGGTTGGTTGAGGTAGGCCTGGTCACGGCCGACCAGCACGGTGGTGATCACGTCCTCGAGCAGATGCGGGGGGCCCAGGATGCGCAGCGCCGACAGCGCGGGAATCACCTTGTCGTTGCCGTCGGGCAGATTCGGCAGCACCGTCACGCCGAAGGTGGGCCACCGTGGCTCCCTGCCGTCGGTGCGATCGAGCGAATCGATCGGGAAGTTCGACAGCAGGCCACCGTCGACGAGTGTCGACGTCAGCCCGCTCGCGGCGGTCAGCGTCACCGGGCGGAAGACGAAGGGGATCGACATGGACGCACGTACCGCGTCGGCCACCTGTTGTTCGTCGGGGTCGAGTCCGTAGACGCGTCGGTAGTCCCAGGGCAGTCGTACCAGTTGCCCGGTCGTGACGTCCGCGACGGTCACGGCCAGCCGGTAGCGCTGGTCGACGGGAAGGTCGTCGTCGTCGATGGCGAGATCGCCGAAGGTGTGAACCCCGAGATCGGCGAGTTGACCGCGCATCCAGTCGTGCGCGTAGTCCCCCTGGTAGATGCCGGAGCCGCGCAGCAGCGCCAGCGACGGCCCGACGATGGGGAGGCGTTCCACCGGTCCGGGGTCGAGGAACTTGCGGTAGTCCAGTTGCAGCGCAAGGTCTTTCACCTGCGCGCCCGTCATCGAGCCGTGCTGGGCCACGGCCGCGACCACGGCGCCGACGATGGAACCCGCCGACGTACCCGACACCCGGTGGGGCGCATAGCCGGCATCCATGAGGGCGACGACCGCACCCACCAGGCCGATGCCCTTGACGCCACCGCCCGACAGGACGAGGTCGACCGGTTTGTTTCGTGTCACGTGGCGATTGTGGACCAGCGCGTCGACGCCCGGGCGTCGGGCACTACACCGGGTCGAACGACGAGATGAGCCAGTTGCCGTCGACCTTGGTCAGACCCACCTTGACGCTGCTCACGGTGAACGCCCCGTCCGGGTTCTCCTTGCTGGTGGTGGTCTGGTTGATGAAGACGAGCACTTCGGCCGAATCGGGCGTGACATCGACCACCGCAGATCGGGCTACCTGCGCGGAGGTGTTGACGTTCTTCTCCTTGGCCGCCGGTGTGACGATGTCGTGCGTGAACTGCGTGTAGTACGTCAGGAACTCGCCGGTGAGGTGCGTCTTGGCGGACGCGAAGTCGGCATCCAGGCTGTCGGGCGAGTACGACAGCAGTGAGACCGTGCCATCGGTGGCCGCCTTCATCGCGGATTCGGCCACTGCAGCGTCGGTCGCACGGTCGGTCCGGAACTGGGTGAAGTAGACCAGTGCGGCGAAGGCGGCAGAGGCGACGAGCAGTGCCATGAGCGCGGCGGGGACCAGGATCTTCCTACCGCGAGCCGAGGCGCGACGTCGGGGCTTGGGCTCGGGAGTGTCGTCAGCCATCTCCGCGTCGGCGACCGCCATGACCACCTGATCGTCCGCGGTGTCCTGCGGGGTGTCGTCCCCGGTGTCACGCGCGGCGTCCTGCCCGGCATCATCGGCGTCGATGTGGTCCTTGGTCACGGCACGAACTCGACTTTCGCCAGTTTGATCTGTCCACCGTCGCGGGCGACGTCGACGCTCAGTCGCCAGGATCGGGGCTGCTGTTCCTTGCTGGCCGCGTTGGACACCCTGGTGGTCACCGCAACCAGAAGGTTGGCGCTGTCATCCGTCATCGACTGCACCGCAACGGCGTTGACCGTCGCCTCGGTGACGACCTTGGATTCCTTCGCCAGACCGGTGAAGTCCTCGACTTGGCTCTCGAAGTCCTGCCTGAACTCACCCGTGGTGTTGTCGAGGATTCGTTTGACGTCTTCCTCGGCACGGTTGAAGTCCAGCGACATCAATGTCACGACACCCTGCCGGCCGGCCGCGGCGAACTCCGCGGCGCGCTGTTCCTCTGCGACGACCTGGCCGTGGTGCCACAGCATGAAGCCGCCGGCGGCGAGGAAACCAAGGGTGACGATGATCGCCAGCGTGCCGGCAACGATCTTCAGCGGAACGCCGGGCAACCTCAGGCGTCTGCCGCGTACCGGCTCGTCGGCATCCTCGGGGTCCGCCGCAGTTTCGGTTTCGAGGGTGTCGGCCGGTTCGGCCTCCACGTTCTCTTCTACGCCCTCTTCCACGCCCTCTTCCACGCCCTCTTCCACGCCCTCTTCCGAGTCCTCCTTGGCAGCGACGGTTCCCTTCGACGGGGCGACGCTCGCGGCCGCGGCTTCTCTGCGGAGTCGGATGGCGCGCGCCCGGGCCCGTGCCGCGGCAGCGACGGCCTCCGCCTCCGCGGCCTCCGCATCGGCCTCCTCGGCCATGGCGAGCGCGTCGTCGGGCGTGGTCGGACCGTCGACGTCCCTGCTGACGCCTGTGGTCTCATCGTTGGCCACCGACGAGGTGCGCTTGCGGGGGGGCATGCGACCTCCTTCTTCTATCCGTAAAGCACTGCAGCCAAAGAGAATGGCGTTTTCGACTCTGACGTCGCCACGACGATACCCGATCCGAAGGTGGGCCTGTTTTACCCACTCTTCCTGCGGAAATACTGTTTTCCCGCGGTGTGGACGCTCAGGCCAACCGGTCCTTGGTGACCTTTCCCGTCGCGTTGGTTGGCAATTCGTCGAGGAACTGTACATACTTCGGCACCTTGAAACCGGCCATTCGCTGCCGACACCACTCGATCAACTCGTCCGTGCCGAGTTCGTCGACGTCGTCGCGCAGGACGACGAAGGCCTTGCCCACCTGACCCATCCGCTCATCCTCCACGCCGATCACCGCAGCCTGGGCGATCGAACGGTGCTCGAGGAGGAAGCCTTCGATCTCGGCGGGATAGGCGTTGAACCCACCCACGATGAACATGTCCTTCTTGCGTCCGACGATGCGCAGCCTGCCCGTCTGGGTGAACTCGCCGAGGTCGCCAGTGTGCAGCCAGCCATCGGAGTCGATCGCCTCCGCCGTGGCCGCCGCGTCGTCGAGATAGCCCTGCATCACGCTGTAGCCGCGGACCAGCACCTCGCCGTCGTCGGCGACACGGACCTCGACGTCGGCACACGGGAGCCCGGCGGTGGTGGCGATGTCCTCGAACGAGTCCCCGGGGCGGGACAGCGTCACGTTGCCGGCCTCGGTCAGCCCATAGCCCGTCATCAGCGTCTGGAACGGAAGCTCGTCGTGTACGCGACGGATCAACTCGACGGGGATGTCCGCCGCGCCGGTGACCCCCGCCCGCAGGGTCGACAGGCTGTCCTTGTCCTTGACTGCCAACAGCGAGTGATACAGCGTCGGCGGTCCGGGCAAGATCGTGATCCGTTCGGCGGCAATGAGTTCGACCACTGCATCGGCGTCGAAGACGGCCACCGGCAGCATGGTCGCACCGCGCAGGAACGACGCGACGAGGCCGGCCTTCAACCCGAAGGTGTGGAAGTACGGGTTGATCATCAGGTAGCGGTCGCCCTCGCGCAGATCCGCGAGCGTCGCCCACTCTTCGTACATCCTCAGCGTCTGCCGGTGGTTCATCATCGCGCCCTTGGGCCTGCCGGTGGTGCCCGACGTGTAGATGACATCGGAGACCTCGTTCCCTTCGATGGCGCACTCGAACGGCGCACCATTGGCCAGGAAGTCCGATTTGAGGTCGATGGTCGGGACGTCCATCGCGACGCCGAAGTCCTCGCCCAGGAAACCCGTCTAGACCATGACCGCCTTCGCGCCGCTGCGCGCCACCACGTCGGCGGCCTCCTCGCCCTTGAACCGCGTGTTGACCGGGACCAGCACACCGCCCGCGGTCATGATCCCGAACGCGGCGACGATCCACTCGGCGGAGTTGGGCGCCCACACCGCGACCCGGTCGCCCTTGCCGACGCCCAACTCGGTGAACGCACCCGAGGCCTTCCGGATACGTTCGGCGAGTTCGACGTAGGACAGTCGCAGCGCACCGTCGACGACCGCCTCGGCGTCACCGAACCGATCCGCTGCACTCAAGACCATCTCGGGGATGGTCCGCCAGCGTTGCTGGTACGTCACACCGTGACGAGGCGACTGAGGTTGCCGCCCATGATCTTCGCCTGGTCGTCGACGGAGAGATGCTCGAGCGCGTGCACGTAGTGGGTCGGATGTGCCAGGCCCTCGGGGTGCGGGTAGTCCGAGCCGTAGAGCACCTGGTCGACGCCGATCAGATTGATGAGGTCGTCGATACCCTCCTCGTAGAACGGGCTGACGTGGATGCGGTTCTTGATCTCCTCGATCGGGTTGCTCGGGAAGGCCTCCGGGGCCTTCTTCCAGACGTCGGCCATGTTGTCGAGCAACGGGAACATCCACTTCGACCCGGCCTCGATGACGGCGACCTTCAGCGTCGGGAAGCGGAACAGCGCACCGTGAATCACCCAGGAGGCCACCGCATCCTGTACCGGGCGCCACTCGTTGAGCATGGACATCGCGTTGGTCTGGAACGGCAGCATCTCCTGGGCCGCGCCGTCCCACTCCGAGGTGTACCGGGAATAGCCGCTGTCGCTGGAGTGCATCGCGACGAGTACGTCGTGCTCGACGCACTTCTGCCAGAACGGGTCGAACTCGGGCAGCGCGAACGACCGTGGGCCGCGGAACCCCGGCACGGGCGCCGGACGGATCAGGATGACCCTGGCACCGCGCTTGACTGCCCACTCCAGCTCCTCGATGGCCTTGTCGACGATGGGCAGGGTGATCACAGGGGTGGTGAAGATGCGGTTCTGGTAGTTGAA
>CAVUCU010000002.1:0-6369 GCA_963740085.1 Nitrospirota bacterium
GATCGTTGATGAGGGGAGGTCGCACGGCGCTCGTCAGCCGGCCGGTTTCTCTTGGATTTGTGTGCTGAGTTTGAAAATCTATGAACCTAAAAAAGCAGTTGGCCGCAGGAGAACGCAGAGATCTCAAAAAAAAGCAAGACGTTGTTTCGTTAAGGCTCATCACCCGGAGGGTGGGCTTACGTTTAGTTATAAGTCTTGATTTTCTATGCGTGATTCTCTAAGTGGCCGTTTTTCATTCATGGGCCGTTGCGGCTGAAGAAAGCAACTGCCGTTTCTAGGATGAATACGTCTTTACGCATCGGTCCAAAGCCGCCGGCGTACATTGGGCGCACTGAGCAGCTCGGCGGGTTTGTGTACTTATTACCGTGCGCGGAAAAATTACAATGAAATTCGGTGATAGACAAATTACGAAAGAACAGCGCTTTCACTCAACCCTCATCCTGATTTGCGGAATGATCGCAAGCGGCATTGGCTTTGCTGCGCTCCTGGGGTGGCTTGCGGGAATTCCCCTTCTCACCACCTTTGGGTCGGGAAGCATACCGATGGCGCCGAGCACGGCGCTTCTGTTCTTGCTGTTCGGCGCCGGGGTGTTCCTTCTTTCCCGTACGTCGCCCAACAGGGCGGTGTTCCGGATCGGCATGGTCATCGGCGCTGCCGGCACGATGGCCGCCCTGTTGTTGCTTATACTCTCTTCCCTGGGCATCTATTCCGAGGTTGAACACTTCGGCATCCGGACCGTCGAGACGTTCGAGGGAGCGCCTGCAGGCCATATGTCGCCGGTCACGGCCTTCTGCTTTGCGCTGGTCGGTTTCTCCTTTCTAGCATCCCTTTCAGCAGCATTCGGACGAACCAGGCCGGCATTGGCGTCGTTCTGGTCGTCCATCCTTGTCGTCCTGTCCAGCTTCGTTCTTCTCCTGGCGTATATTCTCGGTTCTCCGCTTCTTTACGGCAGCGGTATCATTCCTCCCGCTCTGCCGACCTCTCTTGCTTTCCTGATTATCGGGACAGCTCTCCTGGTGTATTCCGGGCAACGACTCTTACCGTACAGCAGACTGTCGGAGATGACGGATAGCCGGTCCACGTATGCGCTCCTCGCGATATTCCTTCTTCTGGTTTCCGGCATTGTCATGGCGGGCCAGCTCTATTTGCGGAATTATGAAAAAAAGTACCGGCTTGAAGTGCAAGAACAACTCACAAGGCGCGTTGATTTGATCCACACGCCTGTCACCGTTACCCGTCACCTTTGAGTCTTGAAGAAGAACACGGGCACGATGTAGCAGCGTGATTCAGACGGCCCCAGGCCGCAGAAAACATGAGCAATCAAGGAGGACGCATGAGCGATACCACCGCGACGGTATACACTGAGGAGCAAGACCGGTTCTCCGACGCCTCGGACGGGGAGGATGCGAGGAATCCCGATGAACGGCGGATTGCCGACGGTTCGATAAAAACCGGTCGTTTCCGGACGGGACGGAGCCGCGGGGATTTGTCGTCGTCCAATCCCGACGCGACCAGATTATATTTAACCGAGATCAGGAAAACCCCGCTGTTGTCCTTTGCCGAGGAACAGGCCCTGGCAAAACGCGTCCGGAATGGCGACGCGGAAGCGCGCCAACGCATGATCGAGGCAAACCTGCGACTCGTGGTGTCCATCGGCAAGCGGTACATCAACAGGGGACTGCCCTTTTCCGACGTCATCGAAGAGGGAAATATCGGGTTGATCCGGGCCGTTGAAAAATTCGAGTATGAACGCGGGTTCCGGTTCAGCACGTACGCGACGTGGTGGATCAGGCAGGCCATTGACCGGGCCATCGCGAACCAGGTCCGCATCATTCGTCTGCCGGTGCATGTCGTGGAGCTTGCCCGCGTATATACCCGCACCGTGCGGAAGCTGACAGAACAGCTCCATCGCGAGCCCTCTCCCGAGGAAACCGCAAATAAAATGCGCATCACCGTTCCGCGCGTACGTGCGGTCCTGCAGGTGATCCGCGAGACCTTGTCACTCGACATGCTGATCGGTGACGAGGGGGAGGAAACGCTCCAGGATGTGCTGCGCGACGAGAACGTGCCGGACCCGTCAACAACGATCGACGATCGTCTCCGGCAGGATCGAATCAACTACATGGATCTCCGGACTCGCGGAAGTGGAACGCAGGATCATCGAATTCCGGTACGGCCTGAATACGCAGGATCCCCAGACCCTGGACAGCATCGGCCGTGTGTTCGGGATCACCCGTGAACGGGTAAGACAGATCGAGAAACAGGCCATCATCAAGCTGCGGAACCTTGCGAAGAGCAGGAATATAGAATTGAGCGACGTGCTGTAAGGACGGCAATAAACTGCGATCGCGCGGCAAAGGGCGACTTGATACAAAAGTCCTGAAAAGGAACGGAGAAAGATGAACGCTGCGAAGATAATGCGGTGTTTAAAAAGAATGCGGCGTCCGGTCGGCTGGTGCTCACTCGCCTTCGGGCTCATGCTTATTCCCGGCATGAGCAGCGCGGAAGAACCGACAGCCTCCGTCCAGCCCCGCATAGAGGCATTGCAGCCGGGAGAAATACTGGTCTACGATATCACCTGGTCTAATATCATTATGGCAGGGACCGCGACCACGGAGATCAAAGAGGGAACACTGCCCGATGGAAAAAAGGTCCTCATGTTTATCGTTACCACACACTCCGCCGGCCTGGTGGACACGTTCTACCGGGTTGACGACAGGCTTCAGAGTGTTTTTGACCCGGGGATCATGCAAAGCCTCACGTTCACCCTCAACGAAAACCACGGCAAGAGAAAGAGACACCGTGAACTGGTCTTCGACCATGTAAAGAATACAGTCATCAGCACGTTGAACGAGGACCCGCCGGAGACATTTGCGATCCCAGACCATACACAGGACGCGCTGTCATCGCTCTACTACCTCCGGACCCGGGACGACTTCATCGTCGGCAAGCCGATCATCATACAGGTTCACGACAGCGGCAAGAACTGGTCCGTTGAGGTCCACACCCTGGGCAGGGAAAGGGTGAAGACGCCGGCCGGCGATTTCGCCACGATCAAGGTCAGGACCTTTCCCAAGTACGAGGGGGTCTTCATGAACAAGGGAGAGATCTTCATCTGGCTTACGGACGACAGCCGGAAGGTCCCGGTTCTCATGAAAAGCACCATCGCCATCGGGTCCATCGTGTCCACCCTGACGAAGATGGAAAACGGCAAGGACATACAATAACGGGGCGCAGAGGCGGGTTCAAAACTTTTCACAGGTCACTATCATGAAGGTCACTACCATAAAACTGTTTAATCTTTTCTTATCCTTGATAGTCATTATCGCATCGGCCCTGTTATGCGGTCAAATCATATCAAAGGCGATTATCAACCAGGAGAACAAGAACGATTATGCCGAGCTCAACCATGTCAAATACGGTCTTTTCAGCGTCGACGCATGGAAACGCCAAATTACCGTGATTCTCGCCGAGGAGATCGATAAGCTGGATCTGTCAAGGACGGATGAGCGGGATCTTCGAAAACATATCGAAGTTCTGTTGAATACGCTCATTGACAAGGTCGACAAGAAGATCAGGGAGGGGAACGCGGGCTCAACCGGGGGCTGGGTCTCGCAAGCTTTTATCGATATATTCGTCAGCCTGGAAGATATTAAAAAGGGTATTCCTGAATATGCGGATGCCGTCATGCATGAGTTGACAAAAAAGAGAACAAGGGGCCAGATTAAGACCATGCTGCAGGAACAGCTTAAAGAATATTTAAACCAGACCTTTGAAACACAGGATACCGCTCAACTGAGCCGCATCCTGCTGAAGACCGATTCCAAAGATATTGAAGGCGCGAGGATCAAGCTCAGGAAGACAATTTCAGTTGAGAGCAGCCTGATCTTTAAGGAGGCTATGCTGTTGATCGTTCTGTCGGTCATCCTTTTCGCTTTGTTCGGTTTCGGCAAGCGACCCCTGGCGCCCTCCCAATATATTCTGCTCGTTCTGTCCCTTCTCATGCTGCTGATCGCCGGCGTAACCACGCCCATGATCGATATGGAGGCAAAGATCACCGAGATGAGTTTTGTGCTGATGGGGCATCCCGTCCATTTTGAGAACCAGGTATTGTACTTTCAAAGCAAAAGCATTCTGGATGTTTTTTGGATCATGATCACGCATTCGGACATTCAGATGAAATTTGTCGGGGTCCTGCTGATCACCTTCAGCATCGTGTTCCCCGTGTTAAAAATAACGTCGTCACTGGGATATTTTTACAATTATCACCGTGCAAGAGAGAACCCGGTGATCAGGTTCTTTGTCCTGAAATCCGGCAAATGGTCCATGGCCGATGTCATGGTGGTTGCCATATTCATGGCCTATATCGGATTCAACGGGATCATTACCAGCCAGTTCGGTCAATTAAGCAAAGCGAGCCAGGAACTGGTGATCGTAACGACGAACGGCACTTCTCTTCAGCCGGGGTATTATCTGTTCGTGACATACACCGTATTGGCGTTATTCTTGTCCGGATTCCTGAACAGAAAAGCGCAGGCATCCGAGGGTAAGAATCCGTAGGTCGTGAAGAGTCTGCAGCAAGATATTCGCCGGCTGCGCTGTGTAGTCTAAACAGCCTGGGAGAGATAACATGACCGCTGATCTCAAGAAAGAACAGAGATCGAGCGGCTTGTGTAACATACCCGACGGCAAAGAAAGACCGAATCAGATAAAAATGCCAAACTGGATTGACCAAAAGACACGCAGGGCCTGGGCGATACTTTCTCTCTCCGTAAAAAAATTTTTACGGATAGACGGGGCGCAGTGGGCGGGGGCGTTCGCCTTCCATGCGTTCTTCTCGCTGTTTCCTCTGATGGTCCTGCTCGTCACGATCGCCTCGCTATTTATTGACCGGGACAGGGCCGGGAATGAGGTTATTGCCTACATGGAAAGTTACCTCCCGATCAGCGGCGCGATGCAGCATCACATTTTTGATACCATCGCCGGTGTGATCAAAGCACGCAGGCATGCGAGCGCGATCGCGTTTCCCATACTGCTCTGGGGCGCCGTCCGGTGTTTCATTACACTTATCCGCGCTACCAACTACGCCTGGAACACCCCAGTGCACAATTGGTGGCGGATGCCGCTGAAAAGCCTGGCGCTGCTCGGCATCACGGCGGGCGCGGTCCTCCTGGGCATGGCGGTGCCGGTACTGGCGAAAATGGCAAAGGCCTGGATCTTTACCGGGAGCGAATTCCACTCCTTGATCTATGCCCTTGGCAGCTTCGTCATCCCCCTGGTGGTGGTGTTCCTCAGTCTGAGCCTGTTTTATAAGCTGGCTCCGCGCCGTCCCACACGCTTTGCCGAAGTCTGGGCCGCCGCCCTGTGCGCCACGGTTCTCTTGCGGGCGGCGGAAGGTCTGTTCGTAATATACATCAAGAACTTCGCCACGTTAAACGCGGTCTACGGGGCGTTCGGTGGAATGATGGCCTTGCTGCTGTGGATTTACTTTTCCGGGTACATTTTTATTTTCGGCGCCTGCCTGTGCGCTGCTCAGGCCGATGGGCGTTCAGCGCCGGCGTAAAACACTACGCTCTTTCTGGGCTTTGAACAATTTTTTATCATTAAGCTCAAAATCCAGGAGTTCGACCCACAGACAAGGATGACCTCCTGTCGATGGAAGGCGTTATTTGCGCGGAGGCGCTGGTGCGTTGGCGACATCCGGAGCGGGGAGTGCTTAATCCCGTGCATTTCATTCCTCTTGCCGAGGAGATGGGGTTTCTTGCCGCTATTGACGAATGGGTGCTCAGGACCGCCTGCACCCAGGTCCGGGAGTGGCACAGCGCAGGACTTGCGTTCCTTTGTGTCGCGGTCAACCTTTCGGCCAAACAGTTCCAAAAATCAGACCTCATTGAGAGAATTACCGAGATACTGTGTGAGACCGGTCTTGATCCGGAGCATCTTGCTGTTGAAATTACCGAGAGCGTTGCGATGCGAAACCTGGAGCACATGTTTCCCAAAATGATCAAACTGGCGGAGATGGGAGTGGGAATATCCATTGACGATTTCGGCACGGGCTATTCATCGCTGAATTATCTTAAAAAGCTGCCCGTTCAGAAGCTTAAGATCGACAAATCCTTCATCCGGGATATCACGAGCGCCCCTGAAGACGGGGCGATTGTCGGCGCGGTGATCGCCATGGCCGACAAATTGAAAATGACGGTCATCGCGGAAGGGGTCGAGACACAGGAGCAAATGGAATATCTCAGGTCATTAGGCTGCCATGAGATGCAGGGATACTACTTCGGTAAACCCCTTCCCGCTCAAGAGTTCAGTAAATTATTAACGGTTTCATGAGAGATTAGACAGTATGCGGAATACATGGCCAAG
>CAVUCU010000003.1:0-244695 GCA_963740085.1 Nitrospirota bacterium
TATTCCAGACGAGCAACTCCAGGAATCGTCCTGCGACGGGCCCGGTGAGCATGGCCGCCTGGCCGAGCTCGCGCGCCGTCTGCTCGGAGAGCTCCGCGAGCAGCGGGTCGTGCGGCGACGACATCCGCTCGGTGTACGCCTCGATCCGCGGGTCGACGAGGTCCACTAGCCGCGCTCGACGCGCGAGCCGCCGACGATCGCGTCGCTGCCGTCGTCGAAGCGCACCCACGCCTTGCCCTTGCCGTCGTAGTCGGGCGACCAGACGACGAGCGTCGCCGGCGCGGCCGCGCGACCGACACGCGCTCGGTTCCCTCGGGCTCGGCGCCGCGCCAGACGCGGACGAACGGGTTCTGCTCCCACTCGCGGCCGATCGTCGTCTCGTCGGTGTGGCCCGGGCAGCACGCGGCGCTCGTGCGGCATCGGCATGAAGACGTCCATCACGGCGTCCTTGATCTGCTCGAAGTCGCCGCCGCCGACCGCGTCCTTGAAGAGCGTGTCGCCCGAGAAGACGACCGCGCTCGGTCGTCTGACCACGAAGCAGACCATGTCGTCGGAGTGGCCCGGGGTCGGGAGCGCCTCGATCGCAGAGGCCGCCGGTCTCGAGCGAGCGGCGCGACCGACCGGCAGCGCCGAGCTCGTCCTCGTGCTCGACGTGGTCGGGGTGGGCGTGCGTCCGCAGCACGTGCGGTCGGGGTCAGCCCGCCACTCGCTCGACCGCCTGCGAGCAGCGGCTCGAGCGGCGCGCCCGAGTCGACGAAGACCGCGGTGCCTCCCGCCTCGTCGGCGACCAGGTAGGCATTCGAGAGCCAGCCGGGAGTCCATGCTCCGGGCGACCAGCACGTCGTTAGGCTAGCCGTGCACCCGACCGCGAGGAGAACGGAACACATGCCCGGGCTGATGGCGCGCACTCTCATTGATCTTCAAGGCGAAGTTCTCGAAGCTGCTCGACCGCGCCGAGAACCCGAACGAGACGCTCGACTACTCCTACGAGGAGCAGCTCCGCCAGCTCCAGAACGTCAAGCGCGGCATCGCCGACGTGACGACGGCGAAGAAGCGGCTGGAGATGCAGTACACGTCGATGCAGCAGCAGGTCGAGAAGCTCGACGGCCAGGCGCGGCAGGCGCTGCAGGCCGGCCGCGAGGATCTCGCCCGCGAGGCGCTGACGCGCAAGGCGGCGGTGCAGGCGCAGCTCGAGGGGATCATGCAGCAGGGCCAGCAGCTCGAGGCCCAGCAGCAGAAGCTCGTCGACGGCGAGAAGACGCTCTCGGCCAAGATCGAGGCCTTCCGCTCGCAGAAGGAAGTGATCAAGGCGCAGTACTCGGCCGCCGAGGCGCAGGTGCGGATCGGCGAGGCTGCGACCGGGCATCGGCGAGCAGATGGCCGACGTCGGCCTCGCGGTCCAGCGCGCGAAGGACAAGACCGAGCAGATGCAGGCGCGCGCGAGCGCGATCGACGAGCTGACCGCGGCCGGCACGCTCGAGGACTTCACCGTCGTCGGGCGACGACATCGACCGCCAGCTGGCGCAGATCTCGCAGGGCGGCCAGGTCGACGACGAGCTCGCGAAGATGAAGGCCGAGCTCGGCAAGGGCGGCGACGCGCCGAAGGAGCATCGAAGGAGAGAAGCCGTGATCGTCCGGCTGATGGGCGAAGGGCAGTTCCGCGTCGACGACGCGCTGATCGCGCGGCTCAACGAGCTCGACGACGAGGTCTCGCGTGCAGTGGCCGACGGCGACGAGCGCGCGTTCTGGACCAGCCTGCAGGCGCTTGCCGACGCGGTGCGCGACGGCGGCGAGAAGCTCGCAGACGAGGACCTGCGCCCGTCCGACGCGATCATCCCGCCCGAAGACCTCTCGCTCGAGGAGGCGCGCGAGCTGCTGGCGGACGAGGGGTTCATCCCCGACCTGCCCGTGCCGTCCTGATGCGCGAGGTCGTGCTCGCCGCACGTCCGCAAGGCGAGCCGAAAGCGTCCGACTTCGAGCTGCGCGACGCGCCCGACGTCTCGCCCGGCGACGGCGAGGTGCTCGTTCGCAACGTCTACGTGTCGGTCGATCCCTACATGCGCAGCCGCATGACGGGTGTGCGCACCTACGTCGGCCCGTACGAGCTCGGCGACCCGATCGACGGCGGCGCCGTCGGCCGCGTCGTCGAATCGCGGCACGAGGGATTCGCCGAGGGCGACTGGGTGCTGTCGATGCTCGGCTGGCGAGAGCAGGGGGTCGTTGCGGGCGACCACCTGCGGAAGCTCGACGCCGACGCTCGCGCCGCCCTCGACCGCTCTCGGCGTGCTCGGAATGCCGGGGCTGACGGCCTGGGTGGGGCTGGTCGACATCGGGCGTATCAAGGAGGGAGAGACGATCTACGTCACCGGCGCCGCTGGGGCTGTCGGCAGCGCGGCAGCGCAGATGGCGAAGCTGAAGGGGCTCCGCGTCATCGGCAGTGCGGGGTCGACCGAGAAGGTCGACTGGTTGCGCTCACTCGGCGTCGAGGCGTTCAACTACCGCGAGACGCCGGCGAAGGAGGCGCTCGCAGACGGCATCGACGTGTGCTTCGACAACGTCGGTGGAGAGCAGCTGGAGGCCGCTGTGAACGCGCTCCGTCCGTTCGGTCGCGTGATCGCCTGCGGCGCGATCTCGCGCTACAACGACGAGCGCCCCGCACCCGGCCCGCGCAATCTCGGCTTCGTCGTCACGAAACGGCTGCGGATCGAGGGGTTCATCGTCAGGGATCACTCCGACCGGTTCCCGGCGTTCCTCGCCGAGGCTGGGCCGTGGGTCGCCGCGGGTGAGCTGCAGTATCGCGAGACCTTCGTCGACGGGATCGAGAACGTTCCCGGCGCGTTCGCCGGCCTGTTTCGTGGCGACAACACCGGCAAGATGCTCGTGCGCGTGTAGGCCTAGCGGTGCACGAAATCGATGTGCGTCGAGCCGAGGAGGCTCTGGCCGTCGATCTCGAAGTGGCAGACGCGTGGAGACGGTGACGGGGGCACGAAGATCGTGCCGTTCCAGTAGTCCAGGCCCGCGATCCTGGCGCGGGTCGTGATCCGGCCGTCGAGCCGCAGGGTCACGACGCTCGTCAGCTTGGGCAGGAGCGTCAGCTCGAGCCGTCCACCGGCGCAGTCGTAGGCGCGCACCCGCCCGGGCTCCGTCATGTCGCCATTTGGCTTGATCCCGCGCTCGAGTGTCGTGAGCCGGGCCGGGCCGGTCAGCCGCCACACAGTGAGCCCGGCCGTGTCGAGCCCCAGTTGCGTCAGGTGCGCCACGGGGGCTGCCGACGAACGAGTGCGGGTCGCTCGCGATGACGTAATGGTCGGTGATCGGCAGCAGCCCCGTCGGCGGGACGTGAACGACCCGCTGCGGCATCGGGCCGGGCACGCGTGCCGGGGCGGCGGATACGACGTCTGTCGACGTTCCGGTTCCAGAACCGCACCTGCCAGACGCCGTTCCAGTACGACTCGCCGTCGTAGAAGTAGGCAGTCGGTGCGTGCGTGGCACGGGCGATCCAGTCGGGTGGGGTGCCGACGAGATTGTGCTGGTCATAGGCGACGCGGTCGCTGAGGTTGTTCGACGCGACGGCGCTCGAAACGAGCAGGAGAATGATCATCGCGACGGGAAGTGCTGCGAGGAAGCGTCGTTGCAGCGTGACGATCGCGGTGAGGAGAAGTACCGCAACGATGGCGACTGCCCACGCTGCGCGGTCTCCACCCAGCCGGTCGAGGATCACGAGGTCGAACGTATCCGGTAGCGCGTCGATGTTGACGAGGTGGTTCCAGGGCGCCAGCAACAGCAGCGCCAGCGCCGAGAGCGCGACGAGAAAGACGGTCGGCCGCGGCCGCGGCGCACCGCGATCGAGCCAGAGCGCGAAGACGGTGAAGAGCAGCGGTGGGAGCAGCGCGAGGTCACGGCCGAGCAGGTGAGGCGCGTAGCGCGCGGCGAACAGGCCGACCTGCACGACGACGAGAACGGTCGCGCACGCTGCGACGGAGACGAGCGCCCGTACGGCCGGGTCGCGCTCGTCGCCGCGCACGACGGCGATCAGCAGCAGCGCGAGCGCGACGACCGGAGCGACGGCCGTCGAGAGCGCCAGGTAGCTGAAGTGCTCGCCGACCAGGCTCGCCGCCGGGCCGAGCGGGTAGTGACCACGGAGCGTCTCCTCGTAGGCGCCGAAGAGACCGGGGGCGGCCGCGACAGCGGCCCCCGCCGCTGCCAGCACCCACCAGACCGGCCAGTAGCTACGCAGCGTTCGCCGCTCGCGCGACACCAGCCAATTGACGACGATCGCCGCGGCGAAGACGGCAACCAGCACGACCGACTGCACCCTCGTCAGGATCGTCAGCGCGATCGCTCCGAATGCGATCGCCTGGTCGCGGAGCGTCGCGGTCTCGACGGCGCGTGCGACCGCCAGCAGCGCGAATGCGCCGAGCGGATAGATGAGGACCTCGGTCATGAGGAAGCCCGAGTAGAGCGTCAGCGGGCGACGCCAGAGCGAGCGCTCCCGCGACGAGCGCGTAACCCGGGCGCATGAACCGGCGTCCGTAGAAGGAGATCGGCACGGCGACCAGCGACATCGTCAGCGCCTGCAGCAGCTTCAGCGAGGCGTAGCCGGTCGCGAGCCGGCCGACCGAGAGCGGGACCCCGGCCAGCACCGGGTAGAGAAAGCCGTAGCCGGCGCCTTCGCCGTGGAGGATCGCCAGGTTGCCGTGGCGCCAGAGGGATACCGCGCGCTCAGCGTAGATCGCCTCGTCGGGCATGATCCACAGCCCGCTGATTCGCCGTCCGGCCAGCCAGTGCAGGATCGTCGAGACACCGACCAGCGCGGGAAGCGCGAGGACTAGATCGGGGCGTCGAAGAGCGCGAGCCATCGCGTCAGGTCCTGCTCGATCGGAAGCTCCTTCTCGAGCTTCGCCTTCAGTTCGAGCTCGGTCGCGTTGTCGCGCTTCTGGCCTCGCCGATCGGGACGAACGGCCAGAACGCGCCGCGCTTGAAGCCGTAGATCCAGTAGACCGGGTGCTCGCCGCCCTCGAACGGGAACGCCGCGGCGAGCAGCTGCGCGCCGAAGCCCTGCGCCGTCAGCTCCGGCCGCCAACGTGTGCGCGGTGTGACGAGATCCTCGAGGTCGGGGTCGTGGACGACCATCCAGTCGAAGCCGAAGTCGTCGGTCTTGCGCTCGATCTGGGAGCCGCACTGCTGTGCGGCGGCGTCGATGCAGCTTGTCGACGTCGTCGAACGCGCTGCGAACTCACCCGAGGAGAGCGGCTTGAAGGCGACCGCCGCCGCGCCGGCCGTGATGAGCCCGAGCTCGGTCTGCAGCGTCACCGCCGCGGTCGTGAAGGCGAAGAGCCGGTCGTCGCTCGGCTCGGTCAGCTTCTTGCGCCCGAAGAGGACGTCGCGGAGCGCCACCCTTAGGCGACCGGGCGGCCCATCTCGCGGGCGATCTCGGCGAGCGCCGCGAGGCGCTTCTCGAGCGGCGGGTGATCCATGAAGAGCTCGGCCATGGCGCCCTTCGCCTTGGCCGGGATGATGAAGAACGCGTTCATGCCCTCGACCTCGCGCAGGTCCTGCTGCGGGATCAGCGTCATCTGCGACGAGATCTTCTGCAGCGCGCTCATCAGGTACTCCGGCGCGCCGGTGATCAGCGCCGAGCCGCGGTCGGCGGCGTACTCGCGGTAGCGCGAGATCGTCCGGATCAGGACGAAGCTGATCGCGTAGACGACGATCGAGACGACGAAGACGATCAGCCAGACGGGCGGGCCGTTGTTGTTGTTCGCGGTTCCCGCCGCCGCCGCCGAACATGCCGGCGTAGAGGCCGAAGCGGGTCAGCATCGCGGCGAGCATCGCGAAGAAGCTCGCGACGGTCATGATCAGCACGTCGCGGTTCGCGACGTGCGAGAGCTCGTGGGCGAGCACGCCCTCGATCTCCTTCGGCTCGAGCCGGTCCCAGAGGCCGGTCGTCACGCGACCGCCGCGTGCTTCGGGAGCGGCCCGGTCGCGAACGCGTTCGGGACCGGCGTGTCGATCGACGCGACCGCGGCTTCGGCAGGTCGGCCATCGCGCAGAGCCGCTCGACCATGTCGTGCAGCGCCGGCGCCTCCTCGCGGCGAGACGACCTTCGCGCCGGACGCCGCGAGCGCGAGCTTGTCCGAGGTGTAGTACTGGAAGAACGCGAGCCCGACGACGATCACGAGCATCGGGACGAGCCCGACGTTCAGGACCTGGAACAGGACGACGGCGAAGACGACGTAGAGCAGGCCGAGCAGGCCCGCTCGTGAAGAGCATCCGCAGGGTGAGGCCGGCGTCGCGACCGTACGATCTGCGTTTCATGCCGCGGATGGTACGGATGCGCAGGTCGCGCTGCAGGCGCTTAACGCCCCGGTCAACGTGCGCCGGTCGGTATAGACTCCGCGCTCGTGCGCCGCCTCGTTCCGTCATCGCTCGCCGTCGCTCGTCTTCGCCGCCGGCTGCTCGACCTCGAAGCCGGCGGCGAAGGTCGTCGCTCGCCGACTGCCGACGACGGTCGTCGGCACGGTCCGACGCGCCGACGCCGGCCCGGTCGCCGGCCGCAGTCCACGAACGGGCGACCCGACGGCCGGCAAGGCGGTCTTCGCGAGCGCCGGCTGCGCCGGCTGCCACACGCTCGCCGACGCGAACGCGACCGGCACGGTCGGCCCGAACCTCGACCAGGCGAAGCCCGACCTGTCGCAGGCGGTCGACCGCGCGGTGACGAACGGCGAGCGGCGCGATGCCGTCGTTCAAGGGCCAGCTGACGCACGCAGCAGATCGCCGACGTCGCCGCCTACGTCGTCAAGGCGACCGGCGGCAACCCGACCGGCTGACGCTCTCCCGCCGAGACTTCCCGCGCGACGTCGCCGTCGTCGCGACCGACCTCGACCGCACGCTCGATCTGGCGAGGACGGCGTGCTGCGGCCGCGCACGCTGGCGGCGCTCGCGCGGCGCGCGGCGACCGGGCCTCGACGTGATCGTCGTCACCGGGCGGATGGTGCAGTCGGTGCGCCGCTTCCTCGAGCCGGCGCGAGCTCGACGAGCCGGTCGTCTGCTACCAGGGCGCCGTCGTCGCCGACCCGGACGGGCAAGTGGCTCCGCCACGAGCCGATCCCGCTCGACGCTCGCGCGCGAGGCGATCGAGGCGGTCGAGGCGGCGGGCTTCCAGCTCAACGTGCTACGTCGACGACGAGCTGTACGTCGCCGAGGTGACGCCGGAGGCGCGCGCGCTACGCCGGCTTCCAGCACCTCGAGATCCACGCGGTCGGCGACCTGCTCGCTGGCTCGACGCGAGCCGCCGACGAAGCTCGTCGCGTCGGCGACCCGGCGGCGCTCGACGAGCTCGAGGCGCGAGCTGAAGCGCGCGCTTCGGCGGCCGGCTCTTCATCTCGAAGTCGCTGCCGTACTTCCTCGAGTTCGCGCACCCGGCGTGACGAAGGGCGCCGGGCTCGAGTTCCTCGCCGAGCGGCTCGGCTTCACGCGCCGAGCAGACGGTCGCGTTCGGCGACGGCGAGAACGACGTCGAGCTGCTCGACTGGGCCGGCTTCGGCGTCGCGGTCGCGAACGCGCACGACGCGCGTGCAAGGCGGTCGCCGACTGGGTCTGCCCGCCGGCGCAGGAGGAAGGCGTCGCCAGCGTGCTCGAGGCGCTTCTAGACTCAAGCGGCGTGATCGACCTCCGCGCAGCCCGCACCGATCCCGACGGCTTCCGGCGCCGCGCTCGCGCGCAAGGGCGCGGCCGAGGTCGTTCGACGAGCTGCTCGCCGCCGACGCGCGCTGGCGCGAGCTGCAGCCGCAGGTCGACGAGCTGCGCGCGCGCACGAAGCTGAAGGGCAAGCCGACGCCGGAGCAGCTCGAGGAGCTGACGCGGCGTCAAGGAGCGAGCTGCAGCCGCTCGAGGAGCAGCTCGCCGAGGCCGAGGCCGCGGCGCGACGAGCTGCTCGACCGCGTGCCGAACCCGCCCGGCCGACGCGCGCCCGACGGCGCGACCGAGGAGGACGCCGTCGAGGTGCGACGGTCGTCGGCGAGCCGCCGAGCTTCGACCGAGCCGCGCGACCACCTCGACCTCGGCGGCGCTTCGGCTGGATCGACTCGAGCGCGGCGCGAAGGTCTCGGGCTCGCGCTTCGGCTACCGCGTCGGCGACGTCGGCGCTGCTCGAGCTCGCGCTCTACCGCTACGCGCTCGACCGCGCTCGCGCAGAAGGGCCACGCGCCGATGCTGCCGCCGGTGCTCGTGCGCGAGGAGGCGATGTACGGCACGGGCTTCTTCCCGACCGACGAGGTCGAACATCTACGCGGTCGAGCGGACGAGCTCTACCTCACCGGCACCTCCGAGGTCGCGCTCGCCGGCCTTCCACATGGGCGAGATCCTCGAGCGAGGCTGCCGCTCCGCTACGTCGCGCTTCTCGACGTGCTTCCGCCGCGAGGCGGGCGCCGCCGGGCAAGGACACGCGCGGGATGTTCCGCGTCCACCAGTTCGACAAGGTCGAGATGTTCGTCTTCTGCGCGCCGGAGCGCGTCGCGCGACGAGCACGAGCGGCTGCTCGCGATCGAGGAGGAGCTCGTGCAGGAGCTCGGCCTCCCCTACCGCGTCGTCAACGTCGCCGCCGGCGACCTCGGCGCCTCGGCGGCGAAGAAGTACGACATCGAGGCGTGGTTCCCCGGGCCAGGAGCGCTACCGCGAGATCACCTCGACCTCGAACACGACCGACTTCCAGGCGCGCCGGCTCGGCATCCGCTACCGCGCGCGACGGCAGAGCTCGAGCCGCGTGCACACGCTGAACGGCACCGCGGTGACGGCGCGCGCGCTGATCGCGGTGCTCGAGAACTTCCAGGAGTCGGACGGCTCGGTCGTCGTGCCGGAGCCGCTCTCGGAGTTCGGCGCGCCGGCGCGCTCGGCGCCGACCGCGCCCGAACCTAGCGCCGCGGCGCGGTCAGTTGCTCCACCAGTTCTGCGACCATCTCGACGTCCTGAGGATCGGTCCCGGCGCCGAACGCGAGGTACTCGACACCCTGCGGGCCTGCCTGCACGTCGCGCATCGTGTCCTTGTCGAACCGGATCGCGTCCCATTCGCCGACCTCGACGACCTCGTCCTCGACCTTGATCTGCGCGGAGCCGCGGACGACGACGTACACCTCCTCCTGCCCTTCGTGCTTGTGCCCGAACGGGATGCGAAAGCCCGGCGCCAGCTTGAAGTGGCTCAGCCCGAGCGTTTCCCCGTCCAGAGCTGTCCGTGCAAAGCGAGCCTCCACTCTCCTCCGGCATGCCGAACTTCGGAGCTGCGTTCTCGACGTCGGCCTTGACGTTCTTCTTCGTGTAGTTGCTCATAGAGCACCAGGTGCCCGCCGGCCGCGGTTCGCGAAACCACGAGGCGGCCGGTGCTGCGGCAACCAGGTAAGCTCCCGCGACGCCTGGATTTGGCTCGAATACAGGCTCGGCGGGGTGCCGGGAGCGGTCGAACGGGGCGGTCTTGAAAACCGCTGACGGGGCAACTCGTCCGTGGGTTCAAATCCCACCCCCGCCGCCTCAGCCATGCGGATTCTCGTGGTGTAGTGCGGGCTGGCGTCCCGTAGGCGCGGCATCGAAGCGGGGGTCTCTGCTGATGTTGCCTTGGCTTTGGTTCGCCGTGACGGTCAAGGCAGGCGATTCACAGTGATCTTGGAGTTTGCAGTGGTGGGGCGAGTTCAGGCTCGCTCCACACCGCGACGGGATAGCCGTCTGGACCGTGCGGGGTCTCCTCGTGAACGGCCTGCGCCCAGGATCAGGTGAAGCCGAAGCCTCGAACCGGCACAGTCACCGCCGTGCGGGAAAGGCAGCCATGCGGAGGTACCTAATGCAACCTCAGGTGCAAACACTGCTACCAACAGGGAAGTTTGCCTGATGAAATGTCTTTATCTGAGATAACATCCGTCATAGACGAAGTATCAGACATGTTGAACGAGTGGAGGGAAACGCATCACATCGATTTTACGTCCAGTTTCAATGTCACGGGCGGTGAACCATTCCTGAGGAGGGATTTTTTCTCCATCCTGGAGGAATTAAAAAACAAGGGGTTTGACGCCTTCATTCTTACGAATGGCACCCTCATCGATCGCAACAAAGCCGATGTGCTCGCCAAACTCGCCGTGAAGGGAGTCCAGGTAAGCATCGAAGGACCGGAGAATATTCACGATGCCATCCGGGGCCCGGGCAGTTTCTCATCCTCAATAAAAGGCATACGAAATCTCCTCGAAGCCGGCATTCCGGTGACACTGAATACTACCCTCTCCGATATGAATGCCGCCTGTTTCGCAGACGTTATCGATCTGGCGTCTTCACTCGGAGTGCAGCGCGTGGGTTTTTCACGGCTTGTACCCACGGGACGCGGGGGTGACATGCTGAACACTATGCTTTCCCGGGAGGCCCTTGGGGATTTATACAATTCTATTTTTTCATTCAATGCAAAAGGGCTTCAAATTGTCACGGGAGATCCCGTTGCGTCGCAGATGAATGGACCTGCCGTTAATGACGGCGAAACTCCCTTTCCATCAGGAGGATGCGCGGCAGGCATCTCCGGATTGACGATACTCCCCGACGGTACCGTGACTCCTTGCAGAAGACTTCCTGTTCCCATCGGCAATGTAAAAAAAGATTCCCTGAGGGAAATCTGGGCGACATCAGACGTATTACAGGGATTAAGAGATAAGTCCCGGTATACAGGCAAATGCGGCGAATGCAGCAAGTGGTCGGCTTGCAGGGGCTGCAGGGCAATTGCCTTTGCCTTTTCCAAAGCAAACGGCAATGCCAGTTGCCTTGCCGAAGACCCGCAGTGTTTTCTGCCGCATGAGTGAAACCGGGAAAGGTTGGCTTGCATGGCTCTATGGCTTGTGGACCCTGATCATTCAGTTGCGGCATTTTCCGTCGTCCACATGATGATCGCCCACGTTCGGGGCCAGTTCAACAAGATCAGCGGGACTGTTTATTTTGATCCTTTGAATATCAATGCCTCTTCAGTGGAACTCGTCATTGATGTCGCAAGCATTTATACGGGGATACGGAAACGTGACGACCACCTGAGAAGTTCTGATTTTTTCAATGTCGATACGTGCCCCACCATGTCGTTTAAAAGCACCCGCATCGAATCAGCGAATGACGATCTGGTACAGGTGACCGGCGACCTGCGAATACACGGCATAACGCGTCGGATTACGGTCCCGGCACTGTTGTCAGGACCGGTAAAAGATCCCTTTGGCGACGGATCAAGCATGGGCTTTACCGCATCATTCGTAATAAACCGCGAAGACTATGGCATAACATGGAACCAGCCAATGGCTGATAACGGGTTCATGGTCAGCTCTGAAGTCGATATCTTCATCGATATGGAAGCGGATCTGGACTCGACAGAATGACAATGAAAACGGACAGGACGGTGTGGAATCGTGAAAGCGTATGATGTAGTCGTCATCGGCGCGGGTGACGCAGGGCTGGGAATAGCTTTTAAAGCCCTCTCAGGCGGCCTGAAGGTCGCACTGATCGACAAGGGAACCGTGGGGGGAACCTGCATCAACACTGGTTGCGTGCCCTCTAAAACACTTATTACCGCTGCAGACAGATTCGTTGAGTCCGTGGAAAATTCAAAACTCGGCATTCGTTCTAAAACGAGAGAAGTGGACTTCAACGCGGTCATGAAGCGGATGAGAAGCGCCGTCACCAATGGGAGAAACGCCATTCGACAGGCTATGAAAACGTCCAGAAATCTCGATTTCATACACAATGAAGCCCATTTTATGGATGAACATACAATTGAAGCCGGAGGTCGCTCTATCAGAGGGGGGAAGATTTTCATCGCAACCGGTGCGCGGCCTTCGATCCCTCCGATACCGGGACTTGATGCAATTCACTACCTGACGAATGAAAGCGTCCTGCGGCTTGAACACAAACCTGAAAGCATGATCTTTGTCGGGGGCGGATTTATCTCGCTTGAATATGCGCACTTTTTCTCAGCCCTTGGCGTGAAAGTTTCGATCATTGAGAAACACGCGGCGCTCCTGCGTTTTGGCGAGCCGGAGATCTCTGAATTGCTGAAAAACAAATTGGGGCAACGGGTCAAACTGCATCTGGGTTTCGAGACAAGGGCTGTCCGACGCACCGTCAAGGGTCATGCCGTAATGGTAAAAGATCTCAATACCGGCCGGAAAAAAGAGCTCGTCGCGCAGGCAGTGGTCGTTTCCACGGGCAGAACCTCCAACACAGACCTGCTGGGACCTGAACACGCGGGGATCAAGACCGATGAGGCCAATTTCATCAAGGTTGACGACTATCTTCGGACGAATAAAAAACATATTTGGGCAATCGGGGATGCCATCGGCGGGACAATGTTCACCCATGCAGCGGACAAAGAGGCTGAATTGGCATGGAACAATGCGACACAGAGAAAAAAAATAAGAATGGATTTTGCACAGGTACCCTATGCGGTCTATACTCATCCCCAAATAGCATCGGTGGGCCTCACAGAACAACAGGCCCGAAAACACTACAAAATACTTGTTGGCCGCGCCTCGTATTCCGATACGGTAATGGGAACAGCGATGATGGAGCGTGAGGGTTTTGCAAAGGCTGTCGTCGAAAGGGGCACCGGGAAAATACTGGGATTTCACATCATCGGTCCGCATGCAGCAATGCTCATTCAGGAGGTCATCAATGCCATGCTAAACAAAGCCGATGTGAAGTCCATAACCGGATGTATGCATATATTCCCGGCACTTTCAAATATCATTCCGGAAACGTTCAATAATCTCAGATAACACCCGACCATTCACACCACTGTCTATTGCCTATAAAAACTCGTTCTAACCAGCATGCACGGTCATTTTCGGAACCAGCAGTTCCCTGAACGCCTTGATGAGACGCCCGTTGTCCCACCATGTCCGCACCGTGATCCTGATATAGCGTCCGTCGAGTCCAGTGAAGGAAGAACAGTCCCGAACAAATATCCCGCGTTCTCCGAGTTTGCCGATGAACGTCGGCACATCAATGGCAGTGACTTTGATGAGTATGAAATTTGAAGAGCAGGGAAAGGTTTCCACTCCGGGAAGTATCCTGAAGGCCGAAAAAAGTCGGTCGCGCTCTTTCTCTATCAACCGGCGCGTCTTTTTGATATATGGCCAATCACCCAGGACCGCTATCGCTGCCCGTTCTGCGGGAATGCTCACCGTCCACGGTTCCTGCGCGTCACGCAAGACCGCAATGGTCTTCTCATCGGACACGGCGTATCCGATCCGGAGTCCCGGCATGCCGAAGAATGCGGTAAAGGCCCTCAGACAGATGAGGTGGGACGATTCCACGGCTTCTTTGATGATTGAATCGGAGTCCATGAGCTCAAAGTCCATGAATGCTTCATCAACCACCAGTCGCACCCCGTGCTGGAGCGCAAACCGCACGATCTCGAGCATTTCCGACTTGGGGACGATCCGGCCGGTCGGGTTGTTCGGATTGCAGAGAAAGGCCATATCCGCATCTTTGAGCGCAAAGGACATCTCCAGGGGGTCCACCCGGAAACCCTCACGCTCCAGGAGAGAAAACGGAATAACCTCTCCACCCGCGTCTTCGACCGCAACAGCGTATTCCGAAAAGGTCGGGAATGGTATCAATACCTTCTTCGGTCTGAACACGCGCGGGATGAGGTGGATGAGAGCATTCGATCCATTGCCACATACGACATGACCGGATTTTATGCCGAAATACCGCGCGATCGCCGAGCGCAGCTCGCGCATGTCAGGGTCGGGATAGCGGCCGATGGATGAAATCGCCCTTTTCGCCGCCCGTTTTGCGACCGACGACGGCCCCAGGGGATTCACGCTCGAACTGAAGTCGAGGATCTTGTTCTCCGCATAACCGTAGCGCCGTGCCGCCTCGTAGATATTTCCACCGTGGGTTCGAGTCCTCTTCTGAGCGGCCACATCGGCGCTTACCGTCGTGGGGCTGTCTGTTTCCGTATTCTGCACCGCAGGTGTCCCCTTCCCTTTTGGAATGCGAATCGCGAATTGAAATTCAAGGGGCAGTTGTTTCTCCTTCCGCAATTCGCCTTCCTTCTGCCTAACATCCATTACAGTTCCGCTGCCAGATCGGGGAACCGTTCTTCCATAAAGTTTTCAGCCGTTTTTCTGGCCAATGCGGCTGTGGGCTGCTGCATGACGAGCGACGCAAGTTCGACGGCATCCTGCATGCGGACCGATCTGACCACCTTTTTTACCCAGGGGATCGAGGCCACGTTCATGCTCAGGTGTTGGAACCCCATCCCGAGAAGGATCGCGGCGTAGAGCGGATCGCCTGCCATTTCGCCGCACATTGCAAGCGTAATGTTCGCCTGGTGCGCGGCGACGGACACACGCTCGAGCAGACGGAGCACGGCAGGATCGAGCGGCTCGTACATATATGCCACGTGCTCGTTCAGTCGGTCGATCGCAAGTGTGTACTGGATCAGATCGTTCGTGCCCACGCTGAAGAAACTGGCTTCACGGGCGAGAAGGTCGGCGATCATGGCGGCTGACGGTATCTCTATCATAACGCCGATCTGAACGTTCTCGTTGAACGCCTTGCCTTCTGCCCTGAGTTCCGCCTTCACTGTCTCCATGATCTTTTTGGTCTCATACAATTCGGGCAGACCGGAGATCATCGGAAGAAGGATCTTGATGTTCCCGTGGGCCGTCGCCCTGAGGAGACCGCGCAGCTGGACCGTAAAGATATCGCGGTTCTGGAGGCAGAAGCGAATCGCGCGCAACCCGAGAGCCGGGTTCGCCTCCTTGTCGAAACCGCCGAGCAAGCCGATCTTGTCCCCGCCCACGTCGAGCGTGCGGATCACGACCTCATGGGGGGCGGCCTTCTCCACTACATGACGGTATGCTTTGTAATGCTCCTCCTCGGTCGGCAGGGTCGTCCTGTTCAGGAACAGGAATTCCGTGCGGTAGAGACCGATGCCGGTACCGCCGTGGTCCGCCGCGGATGCTACTTCCTCCGGCAGTTCGATATTGCCCTGGAGCTGGACCACATGGCCGTCAAGGGTCTCGGCAGGAAGCGACTTCAACTTTTCGAGATCCTGTTCGAAGTACTTGTATTTCTGCTGCTTCTTCAGGTAGTCGAGAAACGTCTCTTCTTCGGGACCAACGATCACGACGCCGTGAATACCGTCAAGGATGACCACGTCGCCGGTCTTGACCGTTTTCGTGATGTTCTCGAGGCCGACTGTTGCGGGGATACCGAGTGATCGCGCAAGGATCGCAGTATGCGACGTCCGGCTCCCGGCATCGGTGGCGAACCCGAGGATCTTGTCCTTCCGCATCATAAGGGTATCGGTCGGTGCGAGGTCATGAGCTATGATTATGGCCTCTTCATTGATGTCGGCAAGGCTCTCCTGCTTATAACCGACGAGATTGCGGAGGACACGCTCTCCGACCTGATCCACATCCTGCTTGCGCTCGCGCAGATACTCGTCCTCGATCGTGTCGAACTTAAGCCCGATCGCGTTGATCGTTTCCTTGAGCGCGCCTTCGGCATTCAGATACAGCTCCTTAATACGCTTGATTGTGCCCTCAACAAGCATTTTGTCTTCGAGCAGCATGATGTGTGTTTCAAGAATGTAGCGGTGGGTCTTGCCGAGGCCCTTGGCGAAGCGCTTTTTCAGGTCCTCAAGCTGGGACTTGGATATTTCCACCGCCTTCTTGAACCGCGCCACCTCGTCCTTGATGCTGACTTCCTCGATCGTCCGTCCCGCCACCACCACCCTGCGACGGTCAAGGAGGTACGCCCTGCCGATCACGATGCCGGGCGACGCCACAATGCCTCTGTAGATTTTTTCGTGCATTATTCTTGTTCCTATCCTCCGACCCTTGAGTGACTCGACTGCACTCGTCCAAGTCTCCGAACTCCCAACAATATACCCGGTACGCCGGACATCACTCTTTTTCTCCGAACTTGTTCCTGAAGAGGTTTTCCATCTGCTCCACCGCGCGATTCTCGTCTTCTCCATTCGCATGAAGCATAATTGTGCTCCCTTTGGCCGCGGCAAGCATCATGATACCCATGATGCTCTTGCCGTCCACCTCGAGACCGTCCTTGACAAGCGTGATCTTGGACACGAATGCGCCGGCGCACTTCACGATCTGGGCCGCGGCCCGCGCATGGAGTCCCAACTTATTCTCGATCAACAGCTCTTTTCTCTTCATCCAATGACTCCCGCGTAGGCCAGGGCAATACAGAGCGCCGCCAGCCCCAGCATAAGTTTTATCGGCGAACCGCCGTGCCGCAGAATCGCAACCAGGCCCAGGGTGACAACCAGCCAAACGAGCGCCGTCGGCAGGATGGATGCACTAACGCCCGGTTGGAACTCCGCGCTCCAGTCCGGGACCATTCCGATAGTACCTCCGAGAACGGCAAGTGTGGTCCGCTTTAACCGTTTTGCCATGTTCATCAAGCTGTGCCGGCCCATGAGCGCCATCGCATCACCGCCGCTCCGGTAACCCCAGAACAGCATGCCGGCCCTGAGGCCTACATGCCAAACATTGTAGAATACCAGGAACAGGAGCGGCGCCCACCAGTGCCCGGTCATGAGCAGCGCGACGGCCAAGACTGACGCTAACGGCTTGAGCGCACCCCAGAAGAAGGTATCGCCGAGCGCGCCAAGCGGCGCAGCAAGCGCCGCCTTCAAATTGGAGACGTCTTGACTTGCGTTCCGGCCTGCTGCCCGGTCCTCCTCCATTCTGACAACCGCGCCCAGGATGAAAGAAGCAAGGTACGGTTGGGTGTTGAAATACTCCAGATGGATCCGCAGCCGGGATTCGTACTCGGCCTGGTCCGGATAGAGTTTTCTGAGCACCGGTTCGATGGCAAACGCGAAACCGAGCGACTGCATGCGCTCGTAGCTCCATGACGCCTGGATCATCAACGTCCTTCGAAACACTCCGAACAGGTCGGAAACGCGTATTCCCTTATGAACGTCGTTCACGGTATCTGGCCCCCAACCACCCGCCGGTGACGGTAAGCAGTACGATAACAATCGCCGGGGCATGGAAGAGCATCCCCGCCACCACCGCGATCACGAACCCGCTGAGAAAGAAAAGATCGACCGTTCTCATGGAAAGTTTACGCACCACCAGCGCCGCCCCGACCAGGGGAAGAAGTTTCACGAACAGGGACATTGCCCCGTGAACACGCTCAGGTAAATGATTGAACGACTGATACGGCCGCAATACCCGCCGGCAGGAACACAAGGCACAAGACAAAGGACTTCAGAAAAAATACCGGGAGTCCTGACAGGTGAGCCCGGACCAGCGCGCGTCTCATGTCCGGTCCAGGAGCAATGACGAGTGCGTCAGCAAGCCGCGAGTTCCAATGTCTGATAATGTCGTCGGCTTTCATGGTTGCGGGCACCATCGCCGTAGTCAGGAGAATGCTGAATCCGACGACCGGCAGTGACGAGCCCCCCGGGCTCCCCAGCGCCGCGATCGCTGTTGCGGACACCGTGCTGATCGTCGCATCTGCGGGTACAAAAGAGCCGATCGGCATATCAAGCACCCAGATGAGCTCAAGAACAGCGCCTATCACAAACCCCGCAACCGCATCACCGAGGATCCACCCGGTCAGAGGGCCGGCAACGATGGGTTGCGAGATCATGAACTGACCGACCGCGGTCCGGTCAAGCCCGATGAGTCCGCCGGCCAGTGCGATGCCCACAATCATGAGGATCATATGCGAATCGAACATCGGCATAAAATGTTTTACCTGTACCCTGTACCCTGAACCCTGTATCCTGGTAGTATGTTAAACATGGCAGGTAGTGAATACCTTTTCGAGGGGCACAGGCCGTTGGGTCGGGACCGTCTGGACATTGACCTTGATGCCATTCGCAGCAATCTCTTTGAGTGCCGCCAGATCCTCATCATTAACCGCAAGCACATCCATGAGCTTGCGTTTTCCCGGTACATAGTGCATCCCCCCGATATTGATCACCTGGCAGTCCAAGCCTGACTTGATGGCCCGCAGGACATCGGCGGGATTCGAGAACAGCAGGATGATCCGATCGGCATTAAGCGGCGCGGCGCGCAACTGACCGCAGATGTCCTCGACCCGGCCGATGACAACCCGCAACCCCTGAGGCACGGAGAGTTCCATGATGGAACGCTGGAAGGCATTTGACGCAACCCCGTCGTCGGCAACAAAAATACAGGTCGCCTTCAGATAATTTACCCAGCCCTCCACGACCTGGCCATGGATCAAACGGTCATCAATGCGGCTCATGACTATCATAGAACCTACTTTTTCCCCTTCAGCATTTGACTTGCTATCACGATGCTTTTCTGCGCCGCCTCCTGGACGAGCCTGGCAAGCTCGGGAAGCGATTTTTCTTCACGGTGGTTCGCGAACTTGATCAGCATCGAAAGATTGACCCCCGTGACCACTTCGATCGATTCTCCCAGGAACGCGAGGGCGATATTGGAAGGGGTCCCGCCGAACATGTCGGTAAAAAGCATGACGCCTTTCTTACGGTCGACCTTTTTAATCGCGGACTGGACCTCGTCCCGGAGCAATTCCGGAGCACTCTCCTGCTTTACGCTGACCGTCGCAACTGCATCGACCTTGCCTACGATCATCTCGGCGGCCTTCACCAGCTCTGTGCCCATGTCCTCATGACATACCACCACAAGTCCGATCATGATCGAATCTCCTTCCGAAGACTGACCAGACAGATCGGACTGATCCGATTGATCAGACTCATTAGACTTTTCACTCTCCCCTGTCCCGATGTTTAATAATGACATCGTAACCTCGTTGCCTGAGAAACTCCGCGATCATCAGTGAGACCGCGACCGAACGGTGTCTGCCGCCCGTGCATCCAAACCCGATCGTGAGATAGCTTTTCCCTTCACTCCGGTAGCGCGGAAGGAGGTACTCGATGAAATTCTGGAGCCTGGCAAGGAACTCCGCGGAATCGGGTTGTGCCATGATATACTCCCTGACCCCCGGATCTTCCCCGGTGTAGGGCCGGAGCTCAGGCACAAAATGCGGGTTCGGCAGGAACCGCAGATCGAACAGGAGGTCCAGGTCATAGGGAACACCGAATTTGTACCCGAACGTGAGCAGGGTAATCACCATGGGCCTGCCGGCATCGCCCGCGGCGTAATGCCGCTCTATCGTCTGGCGAAGATCATGTACCGTATAGTCCGTGGTATCGATGATCCGGTCAGCCAGTTTTCTGACCTCGGCAAGCGCTGTCCGTTCCCTCCTGATGCCTTCCAATAACGGTGTCGCTCCCCGCGCGAGTGGATGAGGTCTCCTCGTTTCGCTGAAACGACGCACAATGGCCTGGTCCGACGCATCCAGAAAAAGCATTTCGATGGAGAGACCCTGGGATCTCAACTCGCCGTAAAGGGCCGGGAACCTTTCGGGGAAGCCTTTTTCCCGGATGTCGATGCCGATAACCGAATGGAATGCCTCCTCCGACCCCCGGGCGAAAACGACGAACGCGGAAAGCAGCTCGAGAGGGAGGTTGTCCACGCAGTTGAAACCCAGGTCCTCGAAGGCCTTCAGTGTTGCGCTCCGGCCCGAGCCGGAAAGTCCCGTAACGATCACTAGGTGCGCGCGATTCATCCCGAAAGCCTCTTTCTGATCTTTTTGTCAAGGTCCCGCGCGGTAAAGATACCGCTTTTTTTCAGCATCTGATTTCTGGCCGCCACTTCAATGAGCGTGGCCATGTTCCTGCCCGGTTTGACCGGCAGTTTCAGGTAGGGCAGGTTGATCCCGAGGATGCGGTAACGCCGTTCGCGCAGACCAATGAGGCTGTATTGATGCCCCTCTTGCCACTCTTCGAGTTCCACGACCAGATCGATCTTGCAAACGCCGATCGCGGCTGATTTTCCGAACAATGCCCTGATGTTGATGATCCCGAGCCCCCGGATCTGCAACAGGTCCGTACTCATGTCCGGCGGCCGACCGCTGATCTCGCTGTTCTTCCTTTCCAGGATCACGATATCGTCGGCGGCAAGCTTGTGTCCGCGGAGCACCAGGTCGAGAGCGGCCTCGCTCTTGCCGACAGCGCTTTCTCCGATGATGAGCGTTCCGAGATCGAAAATGCGCACGAGCACGCCATGAAGGCTGGTTGTCGACGACAGCTTTTCCAACAAAAGACGTCGAAGGTTCGGCAGGTTTTTACTTTTGAGCACCGGGATCTTCGATGCTGACGCCAAATCAAGCAGCTCCTTGCAGGGTTTGCAGCCGCTGAGCAGGATGCACGCGGGTTTCTGTTTCACCAGGGCACGGGCAAGCAGTGTCCGCTCGTTAACGGAAAGTGAGCACAGGTACGTGATCTGGCTTGGACGAAGATGCATGACGCTCGAGGCAGTCTCCCTCCCTGAACCAGGTGACGAAAGCTCCGGGGCTGTCATCTGCGCTGACAGAATCTCCCTCCCGAGACCTGCGCGTCCCGCAAGGACCGTCGCGGTTCCCGTCAATGCCTCGACAGTAACCTTTACTTTTTCACGGCCTGCGGCTGCGGATATTTGCTGTCTTCTTGGTATATCAGCCTCTGAATTTCCTGCCGATGGGGGGCCGTTCTCAGGCTTTCCCGTAAAACAGGATTTTTGAGAATTCGGGATATTCGGGCAAGCGCCTTGAGATGATCTCCCGGTTTGTCTTCGGGCGTCACGAGTAGAAAAAAAAGAAAGACAGGTTTCGAGTCCATAGACTGGAAGTCGACCCCCTTGTTTGATCTGCCGAAGGCGACGATCATCTCGGAACCAATGTGCAGCTTGCCGTGAGGGATTGCCACCCCGTCACCGATACCGGTGCTGCCGAGCGATTCGCGCTCGAGCAAAGCGCGCAGGAGTTCCTCTTCGCTGTCGACCCTGTTCATGGATTTGAGCAGTCGGGCAAACTCGCGGAGGACCCCCGGCTTGTCGACTGCCTCGATCTCTTCGATGATCAGGTTATCCTGTAATAAGTCCCGAATCGTCGGCATCGCAACACATCCTTATTGAGCAGGCTCAATGAGCCCGACGTTCCCGTCTTTCAGCTTGTAGATGACGTTGACATGGCCGCTGGTGGCGTTTGCAAAGATGAAGAATTCCTTGTCCAGAAGCTCCATCTGCATAACGGCCTCTTCCGGCTGCATGGGCTTGAGATCAAAGCGTTTGGTTTTAATGATCTGCGGGATACGGTCGTCAGGGTGCGGCGACTCTGAGACCCTGGCGACACCCTCGTCCTTGCTGCTTTGATGCTTGTGGTCAACCAGCTTTTCCTTGTATCTCCTGACCCGCCGCTCGAGCTTCGCGGTCAGGAGGTCGATCGCGGAATACATCTCTTCCGTTTCTTCCGATGCCTGGATCAGCAGGCCGTTTGATTTGATAACTGCCTCGGCGATATGGTGCACTTTTCTTACGACCGAAAGAGTAACGACCACCTGACTGTTATTTGCAAGATGCTTTTCCAATCTGCTAAACTTCTCCGTGGCATACTGTTTGAGCGCTTCCGTCGCCTCAATGTGCCTTCCTATCACCGTAACCTGCATTCTGAACCCTCCTTGGTAGTGCTGAATTCATCAAATCCCACTTTTCAAATCGTTAACAGCTTGATATTTGGTTACTGAAATTTATCGGTCGTTTGGTGCTTGTTGATTGTAATTGGTGCTTATTTAATTTCCCGTCCTCTTGCGAACGCTTGTTGGCGGGATCCTCAGTTCCTCGCGATATTTCGCCACGGTCCTTCTCGCAATCTCGATTCCCCGCTCTTTCAGAACATCGACGATCTGCTGGTCCTTGAGCGGCGTTACCGGGTCTTCCTCTTTGATCAATTTTTGGATCGTGTCTTTGACGGTCAGTGATGAGACATCGGCGCCGGATCCGTCAGAAAATCCCGTTGTAAAGAAGTACTTCATCTGGAAGATCCCCTGCGGGGTATGCATAAACTTATTCGTCGTCACACGACTGATCGTTGATTCGTGCATCCCGATGTCTTCAGCCACGTCCTTGAGAACCATGGGCCTCAGGTGGGAGATACCCTGGTCCAAAAATTCGCCCTGGAACTTGACGATACTCTCGGCCACCCGGTAGATGGTCTTGTTTCGCTGCTCCATCCCCTTGATGAGCCACTGGGCCGAGCGCAAGCGCTCCTCGACATATTCCTTGGTCACCTTGTCAATGGCCTCGTTCCGGTTGAGCAGCTTGCGGTAATAGGGGTTGATGCGGACCCTCGGCAGCCCTTCGTCGTTGAGCTGCACCACGTAGCGGTCCTCTATCTTGAAAACATAGACGTCCGGCACTACATAGTTGGTGTCAGCGGAAAGGTAAGGCCTGCCGGGCTTCGGTTCCAGTTCGTGGATGATCGTCTGGGCTGCCTCCATGACCTCCTGGGGCGTTACATTGAGGTCTTTGGCAATGTTTAGATATTTTCTCTTCTCCAGATCGCCGAGGTGGTCGAGAATGATCTTCTCGACGAGCGTACCCTGAAGGTCCAGTTGCCTCACTTGGATCAGAAGACATTCCCGGAGGTCTCTTGCACCGATACCCAGGGGATCGAAACCCTGGATAAGATCGAGCGCCCGCTCCATCTCCCGTAAGGACACCCCGGACTGTTGCGCGAGCTCGTCGATCGTGGCGCGAAGATAACCGTCATCATCGAGGTTGCCGATGATCCATTCTCCGCCTTTCACCAGGCCGGGGTCCGATGACGAAAGGTGGAGCTGCCATAGCAGGTGATCGCTCAGAGAGGGGAGACGGGTCAGGGTCTGGTCGTATGAAGGAAGCTCTTTGTCATCCGCTTCGGCATTGCCGTAGTCGCGGCCGTCCCCCATCTCATTGAGATATTCGTCCCACTGAGGGCCGAGTTCGAGATCGCTCTTAAGCTCCTGGGTCCCTTCCTGCTCGGGTGCCGTCTCGGACGGTTTTTCCGCGGCCGTTTGCAGTTCGGAAACGGCCTCGCCTTCTTCAGAAGATTGTTCCTCCCCTGACTCGTCGGAAGTCACCTCTTCAAGGACCGGATTCTCGATCAGTTCCTGGGAGACCGACTGCGACAGTTCGAGACGCGACAACTGCAGCAGCTTGATAGCCTGCTGGAGCTGCGGCGTCATGATGAGTTTCTGCTGAAGTTTTAGTTCGAGCCGTGCTTCCATATTCACTCAGGAGTCAGGTGAGAGACCAGAAAAAACAGGGCATCGACATGCTCTCCTGAATTCTGTCTTCCGACGGTTCCTGACTCTTCTTTCTCTGATGCCTCTATAATCTATAACCGAAAATCCTCACCCAGGTAAAATTGCCGTACCTGGGGGCTTGCCATGATTTCAGCCGCGCTGCCCGCCTTGATGATCTCCCCCTCGCTGATGATATACGCCCGGTCGGTAATCGCGAGTGTTTCCCTGACATTGTGATCGGTAATCAGTATCCCGATTCCCTTGGTCTTCAGGAGCGAAATGATGCCCTGAATATCCTGAACCGCCAGAGGGTCGATCCCGGCAAACGGCTCATCCAGAAGGATAAACTTCGGAGACAGCGTAAGGGCGCGGGCAATCTCAACTCTCCGCCGCTCCCCTCCGGAAAGCGTATAGGCCATGTTCCCAGCCAGGTGCGCGATTCCCAATTCGCCCAGAAGGAGGTCCCGTCGCTCCCTGCGTTCAATTCCTGAAAGATCCATGGTCTCAAGGATGGCCATCAGGTTCTCAGCAACGGTCAGTTTCCTGAAGACGGACGGTTCCTGGGGCAGATAGCCGATGCCGTTCTTTGCCCGCTGATACATCGGCATTTTTGTGATATCCGCCCCATCCAGAAGCACCCTGCCCTTGTCCGGCCGCACAAGCCCGACGACCATGTAGAACATCGTGGTCTTGCCCGCCCCGTTCGGTCCAAGGAGCCCGACGACCTCTCCATGTTTGACCAGCAAGCTTATACCCCGGACGACATTCCGGCCGCGGTAGCTCTTTTCCAGTTTTATTGCCTCAAGCGCCTGCATGTCATCCATGTTAATTACTTTCTCTTCCCGGTCTCCAGTGACTTGTCCTTGTAAAAGATTACCTTTCCCTTGCCTTCGATGATGCTGCGATCATCGGCCATGAACAGCGTTATTTTTTCTCCGCCGATCTTGTTCTCGTTCTCTATGATGCTGGCATCTCCGGTGAGAACGATCGTTTCCCCCTTGCGGGAATACACGGCATTGTTCGAGTGAGCCACCCTGCCGTCTTTGCGCACCACGACGTTGCCATGGGCGTCGACCTCCCTGATGTCCTTCGACCTGGCATTGTAAAACACGATGATGACATCCGACGAAAGCGTCATCCCTTCTTTTTTAAGAGTTACATTCTCCGTAAAGGTTACCTTGTCGCCGAGCTTTTCCGCATGCATGCGGTTCGAGGTTATTACCAGGGGTTCCCGGGTGTTCTTATCGCGACGCGCATTCCCGGATGTCGCCGCAATGAGAAGCAGGGATGAAGCGAGGAACAGGCTATTCCTGAAGCACCGCTTTAACATCGTTCTTGACCATGATCGTACGCATGTCCACATTCGCCGACATTCCCGTCCCTTCGAGGTAAATCTCGCTTCCGAGCAGCTTGAACGGATCGGCGGTCCAGACAACCCGTTCACCCGCCTTCCAGAAGAGCGAGTCAGTTGTCAGCAGATAGCCGTCACTCGTAATAACCCTGACCTCCCGGGTCACCCGGCGGATGGAAGCGTTCCCGCTTGCGGTATCCATGGTCCCCGTTTCACCAAGGATTGTTGACTCCTTGTTCTCGGGGCTTGTAAATACAATTTTTATGTCCTGTAGTTGAGCTTCCTTGTTCTCGTACAGGTCGGCACTCCTGGCATCCATGCGCCATGAGACTCTTCCGTTCTCGGACTGGGTGAACCGAAACCCGTCCATGCTCATAATCAGCCGCTTTCCAGGGGCAGGATGAAAGAGGGAAGGCACGGCAATATCCCTCCCTCGCATAAGCAGGTAACTACCGAAGGCAATTGCCGCGATAACGAGCACTGCAGCAGTCACTTTATAAAAATTCACATTGAACATCATGAACGAATACCTGAAGAGTGTATGGCGGCCTGCAGGGCCGCCATATGCATAATTTATACCACAGGTTCCGGTTTCTGTAAAGACCTAAATCGTGACAGGAAAAAACACCGGGGGAAAATGCTATTGTGGGGAACCTTGTCGCGCCTTGAGGACGGATAATTCCTGCTCCTTCTCCAGCAGGAGACGCTCGAGATGAATTCGGAAAGATATGTCACGCACCACGGACTGGACAAACCGTTTACCCATAAGGGAAAGCCGTACCGCGCTCACCTCAACAGAAACCACAGTGCCGTCGACCCTCCGAAGCTCTCCGGACCTGACCGATGGTCGTCCTTCTCCGACCTCCGCGAGAATTTCCCGCGGCCCGGCGGGGTCGACAAAGAGCTCGAACAGGTTTTTATGAAGCAGATCATACTTCGTTGCCCCGGTAAGGATGGCCGCCTGTTCGTTCGCAAATACGATGTCTCCGTTTGCAGCAAGAACGAAAATGGATTCGGCGGCGTTTTCAACAAGCGTCCGGTATCGTTCTTCCGAGGCCCTGAGTTCCTCGGTCTTTTCGGCGACCCACTGCTCCAGTTCGGAGTTCATCTTGCGCAACTCCACCTGCATCTGTTCGTTCTGGATCGTCGTGGAAAGGATCCCGGAGAGCGTTGTGAAAAAATTGATTTCTTCGTCGGTAAAGGTCTTTGCTTTGGCGTAGAACACTTCCATGATCCCGACAAGAGCACCATTAGAATATACATAGAGCGGGAGGCAATAGAGCGACTGGTAACCGCTCAATGACAGACCGGTTATCTCACGGAATCTCGTATCATTTCGATAATCTTTGAGCGTGACCGGCTCAAGCCTCCGCCCGACCCATCCTTCGATCCCCTCGCCGAGCGGGATGCGAACGTTGCCGACCGCGGATTCCTGTACACCGTTGGTCGCCGCAAGCAGCAGCTCGTCCTTGTTCTTATCATAGAAGTAAATGAAACAGGCATCGGCCTCCATGACCCTGGCGGTAGTATCAGCAACATCCTTCAGCCGGTTCGAGAAAAGCCGGGGCGAGTTCGCCGCATAATTCAGGTCATAAACGCCAAGGAACTTAACGAACAGGTCGTCCTTGATATCGAGAAGCTCCTCCTGCTTCAAATGCAGTTCGAGGTTGGCGTCCTCCAGACGGCGATAATACGGGAAGATGATCTTTCCGTACAGAACAAATGACGCCAGTGGGATAAGGGGGACCAGTGCTAATGCGAGGAGAACAGTATACCGGTGATCAAGCGCAGCGAAGTATCCCGCTGTCGCACCGAGGAGAACCGCAGCAGCCAGAATAAGTGATAGTATGAAAACCAGGATACCCTTGTTGTGTTCGAAACCGCCCTGCGGCATTCTTCGTACCTCCGTCATAAGTTCCCCCTCCACTGGAGGGAGTGTTACCGGTTTTTTACGAGGCGAACCAGGTCACTCACCGCCTGATCAACATGGACCGGCACATCAACAGGCACACCCTGGTCCCGCAGCTTGAGAAAAAGTTCCGTGAGGATCGGCGGGTCGATGTTGGACGCCTTCAGCGCTTCAACCTGCAAAAATATATCCGCCGGCGTCCCGGCAGTGATCACGCCGTGCCCTTTGGCGAGCACATACACCCGGTCGGCGAACCCTGAGACCAGGTTGAGGTCATGCGTGGACATAACGATTGTCATGCCCTCGCCATTCCGCTTGTTCAACAACGCTACCAGTTCTGTCCGCGACCGGGAGTCGAGCCCTTCGAACGGCTCATCCAGGATCAACAGTTCCGGCCGCATGACAAGCGCTCCGGCGAGAGCCACTTTCCGCTTCTCCCCGCCGGACAGGTAGTGGCAGATCTTGTCGCGCAGGTGCCGGATCCCGAGTTCATCCATGACCTGCTCGACCATGTGGCCGCTCTCTTTCTTCCCGTATCCGTAATTCCGGGGGGAAAAGGAGATGTCGTCCCATACCGTGGGAGAAAGGATCTGGTCATCCACGTTCTGGAGCAGCACTCCGATGCGCTCCCGTATGTCATTGTAACGTCCCGCGGGATTAACGCCGAACACGGCAACCTTGCCCTCGTTGGGTGCGAGCAGACCCAGAATGTGATAGAGAAGAGTGGTTTTGCCTGATCCATTTCCGCCGAGCACCACGACCCGCTCCCCGCGTTTTACGACGAAGTCAAGACCGCAGATATGGATCTCGGTGGTGTCGGGATATATGTGCTTGAGACAGCTTACCGTGACGATGGTTTCCATAAACCTCTTTAAAAGCAGTTTTTGACGATTCCTTCCGCCTTCTGTCGTTAGGACCTTTACTTCCAGAAAAGCACCAGCACGAGTACCGCGCTTCCGGTCCCGAGTGGAAGCCAATCTTCCCGCTGGAAGCGTACAGAACCCCGTTCTGCCATACTGCCGCTGTATCCCCGAACCACCATGACCGCGTAGAGGCTCGAGGCGCGCTCTACCGCCCTCACCAGAAGCATCCCGATGCCTTTTGAAATATTGGCGCTGTTCTTAAACAGGCTTCCGGGAGAGAATCCGCCGCGCAGGCGTATGGCCGCGGCAAAATTGTCCATCATATCGAGGAGGATAAAGAGCGTCCGATAGGTCATGAACAGGCCCGCTGCCAGGATCTCGGGAAGCACTGCGCTGAACAGGGAAAAGATCCTCGGATAGGGAGTGCTCACAATGAGCATGAGCACGGCAAATGAAGGAGTTATTGCCTTGACGATAAAGAGCGCGGCAAGCCACCATCCTCCCCGGAGACTGATCGCATACAAGATCGCAAACAGAGCGCCATACCAGGACAACCCCATCACCCGGAACCAGGGAAGCCCTGACGCCGCTGCCACGGCAAGCAGAACCCCGTATCCTATTATGAGCGGATAGGGGTTTCGGGAGATGACCGCGGACGAGACCACGAGCAGCAGAAAAAGTATTTTCGCGGGAGTTGAGGCCCTGTGGAAGGGTCCGGACCCCGTTGCGGCCCAAAAATCGATCCTGGCGACATCTATCACGGCAGGTTCCTCATTTGTTATCGGCCGACTTTTCACGATGCAGCGCATGGTCAAGCAGATCCGGCTTGACCTGCGAGATGAACCTTACCACTGCACCGGTGATCGCCGCTTCTATGATCCAACCGATGCTCCCGAGCGATAACACCATGATCGCGAACATCCGCACGGACACCTGTCCCTGGTGGAGGAATCCATGCTCGTCGCCATGGCTCATGAGTTCCGGCCTGATATGGGCAACAGCTACGATGCCTATCAGTGCAAGTGTCGTCATGAAGAGGGTCAGGACCGTCGCGGCCGCGGCGCTCCAGAACACGGAGATGCGGTTCTTAAACAGATAAAACAGCAGATGACCCAGGACCGCCTCGGAACCGAGGAGCAGCGTATTGAGGCCGATCACCGTAATCCCGCCGTGGCCCATGAGTGCAAGAATGAGGTTCGCGATAAACGCCGCCAGAAAACCGAGGGCCGGACCAAGGAGAATTCCGGCAACGACCGAGAGGTTGATATGATAGGCCAAAGGAAGGATCTCGAGACTCATAGCCACAAGCATTGCAGCGCTCACCGCTCCGAGAAGAGGGATCTTTTTGGCCTTGTCTATCCCCCTGAGCCGGAACAGGCAGAACCCGACGGCAAGCGCCATCACGATCAAGCCGGTCAACCAGAGACTTACCGGCAGGACGCCGTCTGGAATGTGCATGTGGGTCATGACAAGACCTTCTTGGCGCTATCCCCCAATTTCAAACCACCAACCCTCGGATAAATTCCAGACAAATAAATAATAATTGACATCTCCCTGTGGAATCCCTTTTCTCCACCGTCTCCCCGCCGGGGAAACTAAACCTGCGCGTTGCAATTGTCAGGTGATGCGCGGTGCTTGAATTTCATGTTGACTGTTGTCGTCACCGGTCCCCCTTGCCCTCCCGGTTGATGGAAATAACTTTTCCACTGCTGCTTATGAAGATATTCACCCCCCAGCTGACAAGGCTGATGACCAGTGCCCCGAAAAACGCGGACCGGAAAGACTCTATCGCGAAACCGGGCACCAAAGCCGAAACAAGCATAAGCATCGCGGCATTGACCACCAGGGTGAACAGTCCAAGTGTCAGGAGATTGATAGGAAGCGTCAGGACAAGCACCACCGGCCTGATCACCGCGTTCACCATGCCAAGTATCCCGGCGGCGATGATGCCCATTCCCAGGCTCTCTATTCTGATTCCCTTGATCACTGAACCCGCAACCACAAGAGCCAGCAGGTTGATGGACACGCGCAGGAGAAACCCTAACATACGACCTCCTCGAACAAAAAAAGCTTATCATACTTCCACCCGCTTTGCAACCGCGGAAAGGGATGCTATTTGAACTGAAACAATATTTATTTGCATATATATTCGGCATCACCAAGTGTCTGTTGCCTCCGGGATGTCAGAAGAATCTCATTGACTTTGAGCGTTCAGTATGCTAAAAAATCTAGATTATCAGAGCATTGTGATTGCAATCTACTGTAAAGAACGGGTATTCCATGAGCATGGGAATTGCAAAAAGGGCGCAGTCCATCAAACCCTCCCCCACGCTGGCTACAGCGGCAAAAGCCAAGTCCATGAAGGCTCAGGGGATCGATGTCGTGGATTTCGGCGTGGGAGAACCTGATTTTGACACGCCGGAGAACGTAAAACAGGCGGGCATCAAGGCGATCCAGTCAGGGTTCACGAAGTATACCCCCGCCGGCGGCACGGACGAGTTGAAAGAAGCGGTCATAGAGAAGTTCAAGAGAGACAATAATCTCTCGTATGAAAAGTCCCAGATCCTGATCTCCTGCGGGGCAAAACACAGCCTCTATAATATAGCTGAAGCGTTGTTCGATCCCGGAGACGAGGTCATCATCCCCTCACCCTACTGGGTCTCCTATCCCGATCAGGTGCTCTTGAACGACGCAACACCCGTCATTGTCGAGACCACGGAGGCGGAAGGATTCAAGCTCTCGGCACAGAAACTCGAAAAGGCCATCACCAAAAAGACCAAGGCGCTGGTGCTGAACAGCCCCTCCAATCCCACCGGGCTTGCGTACGACAAGAAAACACTCGAAGAGATCGCGGCAATTGCGGTGAAGCACGGGATATATGTGATCTCCGACGAGATCTACGAAAAACTGCTCTATGACGGGTTCACGCATTTCAGCATCGCCTCGTTTAACCAGGAGATAAGGGGCCTGACCATCGTGGTAAACGGCGTGTCCAAGTCACACTCCATGACCGGCTGGCGCATCGGCTATGCCGCCGGCCCCAAAGAGGTCATTACCGCCATGGCCAATATCCAGAGTCAGAGCACCTCGAACCCGTGCTCCATCTCCCAAAAAGCGGCTCTTGAAGCTCTCCGGGGCCCGCAGGATTTTATCAGAACCATGGGCGTCGAATTCGACAAAAGAAGAAGATATATGGTGGAACGTCTGAACAGAATCCAGGGAGTTTCCTGTCTGATGCCTGTGGGGGCATTCTACGCCTTTCCGAACGTTGCAAAGCTGTATGGAAGATCGATCCAGGGAAAGACGATTAAAAATTCATCGGACCTCGCAGCGTATCTGCTAGAAGAAGCAAAGGTGGCGCTCGTTTCTGGCGATGCCTTCGGCGCGGATCCGTACATCCGGCTCTCCTATGCCACCTCCATGGAGAACATTCAAAAGGGACTCGACAGGATAGAAAAAGCGATACGTGCATTGCAGAAATGACTCGGGAGGTCATTTTTTATAGCCGTCATTCCCGAATATTTTGATCGGGAAGCCAGAAGTCCTCAAAGATAGATACCGGGCTCCTGATAAAGGTATTCGGGGAGGACGAACTATGTATCCCTGAGCAGTGATCTATATCGTTCAAGGAGGATTGCATTCGCTGATGAAAATCGCCATCTCTGTTTTGACAGCAGTGCTCATCATGACCCTCACCGCAGGTGCCGTGTTCTACCTCAAATCATACAAACCCATGGCAGAGGATAATGCGCGCATGAAAACTCGAATGCCGGAGCTTGACAAGGCAAAAACCGAGCTTAGGCAGATAAAAGAAAAAGAAAGCAAAGCGACCGCGTGGCTCAATCCGGAAATCGAGGCCCTGAGAGCAGGACTGAGCAACGAGATCAAATCGGGCAAAGCCGAGGTCCTTGCGGCAGACAACAAGGTCGTTGTGAACGTTTCTGAACAGGCGCTCTACCTGCCCGGCTCCTATACCTTTTCAAAAGAGAGCCCTCAACTCCGATCGGTCCTCGTTGCCCTGTTGAAGAGCGACATCCTGAAGGGCAAAGATATTTATATCGGGAACACGACACATGCCGTTCCGGCGCAGGGCAGAGGAAGAAAAAAGATCCCGGCGAAGGACGCAAGAACGCTCGCCGCGGAGCGATCAACCGCCCTTATCAGGGACTTTGAGAAGAATGGTATAAACCAGAACGCTCTCATCGCCGCTGCATACTCGCCAAAACAGCCTGTGCTGGGGCAATTGATCAAGGATCGTAAGACCGTCATCATCATCGAAAACCCGCCGACGATCTCTTTGGGCGCAACGAAGCAAGAGGCTGCTTCACAAGTCCATGCAAAGCCGGTTCAGGATGCCAGTGGCACCCTGACCGTGCCCGCTCCTCCCCCGGCATCGCAGACGCAGCCAGGACCGATCCCGATACAACCGTCCCGGCCGAAAGCGCCGTGATCCTCTTTTGATCCAGGTGGACCCGACAGCATATGCCGATTTCCGGAGTGACGATGTCCGATATCGATTTAACAGAGAAAATCGCCCAGCTCGAGCAGGACTTGAATGAATCACGTGCCCACGAGAAATCGCTGAGCGACCTGCTCGAAAAAAAGCTGAACGAAGTATACATCCATTATCATATCTCGCGTACGATCGGCTCCCTTTTGGACCTGCGGGAGATGCTGCGGCAGGTGTTCGATATCATCCAAAAATCCCTTCCCTTCGATCGCATAACGGTCTACCTGCTCGATGAAAAACAGGAAAATCTCGACCTTGTCTTCAACCGCGGACTCGACGTTCATGGCAAGATCGCCCTGCGGATCGGCGAAGGAACACCCGGAAGAATCGCGGAGAACGGCGAGCACGTTCATATCCACGACCTTTCGGTGTTCTATGAAACTTTCAATGACTTTGTCCACATTCCGGGTGAGGAAAAGCTCAATGGATCGTACATTGGTATTGCGCTCAAGGCGCACAATACGACTATCGGCGTCATCGGCATGGACAGTTCGGCCAAGTACGGGCTGAGCGTGGACGACATGGATTTCATGGCCATCCTTTCATACCAGCTGGCCGCCGGCATCGAGAAGTCCCTCCTCTTCGATAAAATTCAGCGGCTGTCACAGAAGGACGGGCTCACCGGCCTCTATAACCACCGGATGTTTGTTGAAAAGCTTGACCAGGAGATCAAGAGAATGCAGAGGACCGGGAAAACGCTCTCGCTCTTGATGCTCGATATCGACCACTTCAAACAGTTCAACGACGACTTCGGCCACCAGGTAGGCGATGCCGTGCTGAAAGAGCATGCAATGATCATGCTGGCGCAGAGCAGAAGCCATAGCATCGATATCTGCTGCCGTTACGGTGGGGATGAATTCGCCATCATCATGCCCGAGTTGGAGCTCCAGAACGCGATCGCCGTAGCCGAACGGCTCAGAAAAGCGGTGGAACACCATATGTTTCCGATCAATGATAATAAACGGGAAGGCAAAGTTACCATCAGCGTCGGGGTTGCCGCTTTCAAGAGCGGAGAAGAACTTACCCCCGAGAAGCTCACGAAAAAATCCGATGATGCGCTTTATGACTCAAAAAGAAACGGGAGAAATCGGGTAAGTTCCAGCCGGTAGGGAATAAAAGTATCTTTTCGCAAAGAAAGAATGGAGCTAAATTTCGGCACAAAGCTCTCTGACGCAAAGAAAAAAGAAGCATGGGTATATGCGCAGCAATGGATTGACGCGGGCAGGATTCCCGCGCAACAGGACATCATCTCCAGGATCATTGTGACAGAACCCGACCTCACCGTTACCGACCCAACCTCTTTTTCAGATGTTCCATAAATCCAGCCGCCCGCTGCCGGGCCGCGCTGTCCTTTTCCATATTCATATACGTACGAGCATACTGCATCGCCATGTCGTACTTTCCCGCCTGATCCAGGGCCAGGGCCGCGTTCCAGTATCGAGGCGCGACTTCCGGCTGCTGTTCGATCGCCTTTAAAAAATACTGGGCCGCTTTTTCATACTCTTTTTTCATCATCATAACCTGTCCCATGGTATTGAGCGCCTGAGGCATATTGGGGTCCGAGGAAAGCGCCGTCTGAGCAACCGAGACGGCCTGTTCATATCGCCCTGTCTGCAGCAGCGCGATCGACAAATTGTTCAGGAGGCTGGCGTCATTGGGCGCGTGGCGCAATCCCGTCTGCCAGGCGGAAATGGCGTCATCCATGCGATTCATCCTGAAATAGACCACCCCGATCTCTCGGTACAGATCGCGCAAGGGAACGCTGCCGTCGTCCTTCAAGGCAAGAACGGTATTGAATTCCTGAAGCGCCTCTTGAAGACGGCCCACCGTGGAGAGCGCCTGGCCGTAATTTTCATGGGCACGGCGCTTGTTCGGAGAGGTTTTTGTAATGTTCCCCCAGAGGGTTATAAAATCATGATAGATGCTGTTTCTCTGATACGCGGTCGCTGCAAGGGCGCAGATAATGACAATGGAGAGCGCCAGCATTGTGATCGAGAGGCCGGCTGGTTCTTCAATTACTGCCGTTCTTGACGGATTTATTGTTTTATCCCTTTTCGTTCTCTTCATGGCACTATACTAGTATCCTCTCATCTTCGATGTCAAGAAAAATGGTAACTGTTCACGCATAGAGACAGACGGCTGAAGTAGAGATGCTTGAGGTTCTCTGAAACCTTCTCCCTCCAAGCTGTAGTTATAATGGATCAATGTCTTTTATGAACTCCTCCGGGTCCATCCGGGTACTCGTTCATCCGTTCCACGACCGCTCCCGGATAATAGTGCGACAGGATCGATTTGAAGTCATGGCCTTGCTCTGCCATTTCCTTCGCGCCCCACTGACAGAGCCCCACACCGTGTCCCCTGCCCCTGCCCGAAAATACCGCCTCCCCCTCAGACAGCTCCAGCTCAAAAAAAACGCTCGGAATCTCCGTGTTGCCGAGGGCCGCCCGAAGGGTCTCGGCCGGAACAGTTGTTGTGCCGCTCGCCGAGATAATGGTGACATCCTTGACCCTTCCTGCCGGAGTGATGCCGGCTATGCTCATGTTCGAAATATGGTCAATGCGATATCCCTGACGCCTCAGCGCATCGGAAACATGGGACACGCTCACCCGCTTTTCCCAAAGCCCATCCTTGATGATACCCTGACACTCGCAGTCAACCCCCTTGAGATAGGGCGCATCAATGCCCCACATCAGAGAGGCATTCTCGGTGTGCCCTCCGCAGTTGGCGTGATAGAAGGCCGGGATCACCTTCCCCTGATAGGTAAGAATAAGCCCCTTGGTCTCCGTTACAGCCCGCACCGAGTTTACCTGCTCGCCATTAACCCCGTTGTATACCTGGCTCGTGACCGTAGCGAGAATATGGTATGGCCTTTTCCCCGCCGTTCGTTTTTCGTAGAGCGCGTAGGTCCGCGATGCCACCGCCTGGGCCTTCAGCGCTTCGAGCTCCCAATCGGGCGGGACCTCAGCCGCGATCACTCCCCTGAGATACTCCTCAAGGTCAAGATCGTTGACTACCAGGAGAAGCCCGCTCTTTTTCTTTCTGAGTTCCACCCAGCCCCGGTAACGCCTCCCGTTCACCCGCGTGATCCCGTCAGTTGACCTGACCCGCACCGGCTTTCCTCCGACCGACCCGGGTGTGAAGCGCAGTAACTTCTCATGGGTATCCGACGGTGCCCCTGCGATGAGCAGGCCTGTCGAGGATTTGAGCGAAACGGTCCTTTGGTTGTCGGCAATTGCGACACGGATATTTTCTGAGCCGGAAGCGGGCAGCGTGGATATCACGATGACCGCGATACCGAACAGGATGGAATATTTCACCTGAAAATGTCTCTCACATTATCTCCTCCCCATCGACGGGGGTGTATTGTCAAGATTTATCCATACGCCGTATTCCCTGAGAACTGAAGGTTCACGGGCGTTTTTGGTATCTTTCTTTTTCGCTGTAGATACAACCGCAGTATTGCTGCCGGTAGAGTCCCATGGCCCTGGACTCCACTATCCCCTCCCGCCAGCCTTTGCGGAAGTCCTCATAATAGAACTCGACGCCGTGTTCCGATGCCATCTCTTGGGCAATTCCTTTGATCAGGTCATGCTTTTGATACTTGCTGTAAAGAAGCGACGTGGTGAACACCCCAACCCTCTTCTCCCGGGCGGCAACGGCCGCGGCATCCAGTCTCATCCGGTAGCAATGCTCACACCTCTGGGCGCCTTTGCCCGCGATGCGGAGAAGGAAAGAATCGAGGTCGTAGCCGTCCCGGTAATGAACGGTGACACCCACGCGCGAGGAGAATTCCCTGACCGTATCAAGTCTTTTTTTGTATTCCAGATAGGGATGGATGTTCGGATTATAAAAATATCCTGTGGGATTGAATCCTTCTTCCTTCAGCCTGAAATAGGGATAGAGTGCGCAGGGTGCGCAGCAGATATGGAGGAATATGTTCATTGATTCAGACTCCCCGTACACTGATAACAATAGAGAAGGCGAACAGAAAAAAACAAAACAGAGTCATTTCCCATACGACTCTTGTCGATCATTTATTCTCCGCCCGTCTCTCTACAACAACCGTTCCTGATTGGATGCGGGCTTTTTCCTGCCAAAATATTCATAGGCATGGCGCGTTGCCTGTCTGCCCCGGGGAGTACGGTCGAGAAAGCCTTCCTGTATCAGAAAAGGCTCGTACACATCCTCCAGCGTGTCTTTTTCTTCGCTCAGCGCTGCTGCAAGGGTATCGAGGCCTACCGGTCCTCCTTCGAACTTCTCGATGATCGTCAGGAGAAGCCTCCGGTCCATATGATCAAGCCCTTTTTCATCCACTTGAAGCCGGGTCATGGAGCTCTCGACCAGTTCCTTCGTGATCCCTCCGTCACCCTCCACCTGTGCGAAATCCCTCACCCTCCGAAGCAGGCGATTGACGATCCGCGGCGTACCCCGGGAGCGGCGCGCTATCTCGGAGGCCGCCGCAGCATCGATCTTCGTTCGCATGAGGCCCGCCGAACGCTGGACAATGGTCGTCAGCTCGTCGGGAGAATAGAAGGCGAGCCGGTCGATAACCCCGAATCGGTCCCTGAGCGGTGACGTCAGGAGACCGGTCCTCGTGGTCGCCCCCACAAGCGTAAAGTTCGGCAAATCGAGCTTGATGGAACGCGCCCCGGGTCCCTGGCCGATGATGATGTCGAGTTGAAAATCCTCCATTGCAGGATACAGGATTTCTTCGACCACCCGGTTCAGCCGGTGTATCTCGTCGATGAAAAGGACATCCCGCTCCTGGAGATTCGTCAGGATCGCGGCCAGGTCGCCGGCTCGTTCGAGCACCGGGCCGGAGGTGGACCTGATGTTCACGCCCAACTCATGTGCGATAATGTTCGCGAGCGTGGTCTTGCCGAGCCCCGGGGGTCCGCAGAACAGCACGTGATCGAGCGCCTCACCCCTGCCCTTGGCCGCATCGATAAATACCCGCAGGTTCTCCTTGATCCTGTCCTGGCCCACAAAATCCTCGAAGCGGACCGGTCTCAGGCTCCTGTCGAGCTGCACATCGTCGTCGTTCTGTTCGGGTTCTATGATCCGTTCGGGCAATGTTGACCTCAGACTACTAAGTTATCTGTTTTCCGCCACTATCGTATCTGCAATCGGGACAGGGCTTCCCGGATCAGTTCTTCGACGGTAATGCCCGGACGGCCATGTCCGATCTTTTTGACCGCTTCTTCAGCTTGGGGTTTCTTATATCCCAGGTTCATCAGCGCCGATATCACGTCTTTGACATCATCAGACACGATATCCGCCTCCGGCAAAGGAGCCGGAATCATCGGCATGATCAACTTCATCTTGTCTTTCAGTTCAAGGACCATACGCGCCGCGGTCTTTTTCCCGATGCCGGGGACCGTGCTGAGCAGGGAATCATCGGAGGACTGAATAGCGCGCGAAAGGTCCCGGACAGAGAGGCTGGAAAGGATCACAAGCGCAAGTTTGGGACCGATGCCGGACACGCCCAGGAGGAGCAAGAACATGTCCTTCTCCACCTCGGTAAAAAAACCGAACAGGGAAAGCGAGTCTTCACGCAGATGGGTATGAATATGGAGGCTGACGTCCTCTCCTTCATCAGGGATGCCGGAATACGTCGAGAGCGGCACAAAGACCTGATAGCCGACACCGGAGACATCGATGATCAAATAGTCGGCGGCCTTGTGCCTGAGCCTTCCTGAAAGCCATGCGATCATGCTATCAGACCTGCGTCCTGCGGGTACCGGCATTCCTGAAGCCACTCACACTCCTCACCGGCTGCCGCAGGGAAGACGAGTTTTTGAGGATTTCCCTGAGCCTCGAAGCGTGGATATGACAGATCGCGGCGGCAAGCGCGTCGGCTGCGTCGGCGGGATGGGGAACCTTGGGGAGATCGAGCAGGGTCTTGACCATAATCTGCACCTGTTTTTTTTCGGCTTTCCCGTTTCCCACCACTGCCTGCTTGACCTCGAGCGGGGCGTATTCGAACACCGGCAATCCGGCATTCATGGCCGCGAGAATCGCGACACCTCGCGCGTGCCCGAGCTTGAGCGCGGATTTGATATTCTTTGAGACGAACAGGTCCTCAACCACGACCATCTGCGGCCGGTACTTGTCAATGATCTTCTCAAGCTCTTCATAGATCTTTTTGAGCCGCTGGGGAAAAGGCTGTTTTGCCGAAGGGCTGATGCCTCCCGAAACCACGTGGAACAACTTATGGTCCTCTTCCATTACGATCCCGTAACCGGTCGTCAACGTCCCCGGATCGATCCCCAGCACCCTCATACGCTCTCCCCCTGCTAGTGATTAATAAAACTGACCGCGCGAGATCGGGGAATTGTCCGGATCTCTCAGTTTCTCAATCACGATTCTCTAGTTCGCGTTCAATATCTCTTCCGGTATGTCAAAGTTGGCATACACATTCTGGACGTCGTCATTATCCTCAAGCGTCTCGACCAGCCGCAGCATTTGCTGGGCTTCCTTGCCGTCAAGCTTCACGTAGGTCTGCGGGATCATGGTGATCTCGGCAAGTTCCGGGGAAACGCCTGCATCTTCTAGCGCCTTCCGCACCTTTTCGAAATCATTTGGAGCCGTCGTGACCACGAAATTATCGTCTTCAGGCTGCATGTCCTCGGCCCCTGCGTCGAGGGCAAGCGTCATAAGCTTGTCCTCGTCGACCTTGGCGCGGCTTACCACAAGATACCCCTTCTTGTGGAACATCCAGGAGACACAGCCTGCCTCGCCCATATTTCCGCCGGCCTTGCTGAAGATATTGCGGATCTCGGAAACGGTCCTGTTCCGGTTGTCGGTCATGGACTCGACAATGACCGCCACGCCGCCCGGTCCGTATCCCTCGTAGATTATCTCTTCGTACGAGACCCCCGGGAGTTCACCCGTGCCTTTCTGGATCGCGCGCTTGATATTCTCGGCCGGCAGGCTGATCGCTTTCGCCTTGGCCACCGCGGTCCTGAGACGCGGGTTCCCGTTGGGATCGCCGCCGCCCAGTCTGGCAGCCACGGTGATCTCTTTCCCGATCTTCGTAAAGCTCTTTCCGCGCTTTGCATCGGTCGCGGCTTTCTTGTGCTTCGTTGTCGCCCACTTTGAATGACCTGACATGAAACCTCCGTGCCCAATAAATTATTGAAAGTTGAAGATTGGAAATTGGAGATTTTAAATTTTATTCAATTTTCACTTTTCAATTTCCAATTTAAAATTTTCAATTCGTCGCAATGTGACGTTCCGCTACTCGTTCTCCATCTCTTCCTTGAGTTTCGTGAAGATCATCCGTCCCGCCGCTGTCTGGAGCACGCTCGTGACCGCCACATCCACGTTCTTGTTGATGTGCTTGCGGCCGTTCTCGACCACGATCATCGTGCCGTCGTCAAGATAGGCCACTCCCTGGCCCAGTTCCTTGCCCTCTTTGAGAACGAACACCCGCATGCTCTCACCCGGGAGCGCCACGGGCTTCACGGCATTTGACAGGTCGTTGATGTTCAATACCTTGACCCCCTGGAGTTCCGCGACCTTGTTGAGATTGAAATCGTTCGTGATGACCTTGGCGCCGAGCGACTTGGCCAGGGCGATCAGCTTGCTGTCAACTTCCCGGATCTTGGGGAAGTCCTCTTCAGTGATCCTGACCTCCATGTGGCTCATCTTCTGGATACGGTGCAGGATGTCGAGTCCGCGTCTTCCCCGGGCCCGCTTCAGGGAATCCGAGGAATCGGCAATATGCTGGAGTTCGTGCAGGATGAACTGCGGGATAAGGATGGTGCCGTCGAGGAATTCGGTCTCGCACACATCCGCGATCCTCCCGTCGATTATCACGCTCGTGTCCATGATCTTTGTATTCTCTTCCGAACCGCCTTTGAAGAGCTTTTTCAAGTTCGCGGGGTTGAACTTCTCACCCTCCCGGATGCCGATGACAATGCCGATGTAGCCGAAGAAACCGTTCATGAGCAAAAGAATGAATTGCACGATGCTGCGATCGAGCGGTACGTACTTGAGGGGAGCGGCGATGATGGTGGCCGACGTCAGGCCGAGGATAAAGCCGAGAATCCCTCCGACAATGACCTTTAATGCGACTCTTCTGAACAGATATTCTGTAAGAATGATCATGATTGCAACACCGCCCCCGACAACCATACCCTCGATCTTGCTTACCTGATCGTAAAGCTGAGTGGCCTCGTAGTACCCAAGAAGTGTGCATAACAAAACAAACAATATACGGATAAGGATAAGTCCCATCGTTTTCACCTCCTTTATAAATGGAAAATAAAATAAAAATGCGGGTTTTGAGGCCCTTGCAACTGATCCCTTCCGTCATTCCCGCAGCGACCCTGAGCGGGAACGGGTTCTCGGCGTTTGAAAAACCCCATTGACGGACCTTCGACAGACCCGGGACATTCAGTGATGGTGAACCGTTTTGCAAGAACCCCGTATAACACGTGTCTGCTGATTGAACAGCGCCATCGTTGAGGAAGCGAGGCTATTCCGGACGAATGGTAACGAACAGATCTTGACCCTTCCTTCGGAGAAGGAGCAGCAGCCTTTCTTTGGCCTTTATCTTCGGGGCTATTTTTTTATACTCTTCCAGGGATTCGATATTTTTCTGATTTATCTGGAGAATGATATCACCGGGCCTGATCCCGGCCTCAAAAAGCTTGCTGCCGGGTTCGATCTTCACGACAACCACGCCTTTTTCGTTTTCCTCAAAACCAAAGCGGCGCGCGAGATCAGGCGTGATTTCGTGCACGACAAGCCCGGCAAGCGCGTTGCTCTCTTCATCACTGTTCTCTCCTGACTCGTTTTCCTGTGACGACGACTCTGCAAGCTTTTTGGGAAGCTCGGCGATGACCACGTCAACCGTGATCTCCTTTTTATTCCGGAGCAGTTTTACCTTCACGTTCGTGTTGATCGGGGTCTGGGAAACCATGTTCCGGAGATGGCCCGTATCCTCAACCACCCTGCCGTTGTACTGGAGGATCACGTCGCCCTGCCTGATTCCCGCTTTCTCGGCGGGGCTGCCCTTCATCACACCGCTCACGAGCGCGCCCTTCAGGTCCTTTACACCGAACTCTTCCGCGAGATCGGAGGTCACCTCCTGGATGCTCACGCCGAGCCAGCCGCGCACCACCTTCTTATACTTGAGGAGACTGTCCATAACCTGTTTTGCCATGCTGCTCGGGACTGCAAATCCGATCCCCTGGTATCCGCCGGTCCTCGACAGAATGGCGGTATTGATACCGATCAGCTCTCCGCGGGCGTTGATGAGCGCACCGCCCGAGTTTCCGGGATTAATGGCCGCATCGGTCTGGATGAAATCTTCGTAGTCCGCGATGCCCACGTTCGCCCTGCCGACAGCGCTGATCACGCCCATGGTCACGGTCTGGTTCAAACCAAAGGGGTTCCCGATCGCAAATACGACCTCTCCCACATTCAGTTTGTTGGAATCTCCCCAGGGAAGCGCTGCAAGCCCCTTGACATCGATCTTGATGACCGCGAGATCGGTCTTCGGATCAGCGCCGATAAGTTTGGCCTTGTAATCCTTTTTATTGGAAAGCAGGACCTTGATCTCCTGGGCCTTCTCGATCACGTGATTGTTCGTAATGATGTAGCCGTCCTCGGACACAATGACGCCTGACCCCAGGCTCTGCTCCTTGTATTCCTTCGGCAGGTTGGGATGCGGGACCTGGTCGCCGAAGAACCTCCTGAAGAACGGGTCCTCGAACAGATCAAGGGGCATCTCTTCGTGGGACTTGATCATCCTCGTCGTGGAGATATTCACTACGGAAGGTGTTGCCACTGCAGCAACCTCGGATTGGGCCTCGGAGAGTTGTGTCAGGATCTCAACGGACTTCGACGATATCTGACTCCTGGCCGGAAGTTGATTCGTGATCTGGAGACGTGAAGACAGCAGCAGACCGACAAACACACCGAGCACGAGAATGAACAAGAGTGACACGGTGAATCTTTTCTTATTGATCATGGGTTTGAATAACCTCCGGATGGCAATCCTGCAAAGGGGTGAGCCCTTATGAACCAGCGACGCCTATTCTACCAGAAAGATACGAATCTTTTCAAGCCCTTTTTATTATTGACAAAAAACCTGTTGACCTATAATATTATTTATTGACCTATTCGTGAAAGAAGGGACTTTTTTTGCCGACAAAAGGCCACTCAAAGAGACCTGCCGCGGGTCACCTGGAAAAACTGGATAAAAAATACGTCTGGCATCCTTTTACTCAGATGAAGGACTGGGAAAAGGATACGCCGGTCATCATCGAAAGCGGCAAAGGAGCGATCCTCACCGATATCCGCGGCAAAAAATACATTGACGGGGTGTCATCGCTCTGGGTGACGGTCCACGGACATCGCAAGAAAGAGATAGACCGGGCGGTGGCAATGCAACTCAAGAAGATCTCCCACTCCACCCTGCTCGGACTCTCGAACGTCCCGTCAATCCTGCTCGCGGAAAAGCTCGTCGCAATAGCGCCGGCCGGACTCTCGAAGGTCTTCTATTCCGACAACGGCTCCACCAGTGTGGAGATCGCGCTCAAGATCGCCTTTCAGTACTGGCACCAGAGAGGGCCGGAATACCAGCGAAAGACCGGTTTTATCTCTCTCTCCGGGGCGTATCACGGCGACACGGTCGGTTCCGTGAGCGTTGGGGGCATCGACCTCTTTCACTCCCTCTATAAACCGCTCCTGTTTCATGCCCGCAAGATCGATTCACCGCACTGTTACCGCTGCGCGTACGGCTTGACTTATCCGGAGTGCCAGAAGACCTGCTTCATGCATGCCGAGAGAACGATCCAGAAATACGCCTCCGTGACCGCGGCCCTTATCATCGAACCCCTTGTCCAGGGGGCCGCCGGCATGCTCATCCAGCCGCCGGGATTCGTGAAGCGGATCCGGGAACTTTGCACGAAGAACAACATTCTGATGATCGCGGACGAAGTGGCAACCGGCTTTGGAAGGACCGGAAAGATGTTCGCCTGCGATCACGAACAGGTTTCTCCGGACATTCTGTGCACGGCAAAGGGGATCTCCGGCGGGTACCTTCCCCTCGCGGCCACGCTCACCACCGAGGAGATCTACCGCGGTTTCCTCGGCGAATACGAGGAGTTCAGGACCTTCTTCCATGGCCACACCTACACCGGGAATCCACTCGCCTGCGCCGCATCCATCGCAAACATCGATCTGTTCAAAAAAGAAAAGACGCTGGCGAAGCTCCAGCCGAAGATAGCGTACCTGAAAAAGGAATTGGCTCTTTTTTCGGAACTCAGGCACGTCGGCAATATCAGGCAAAAAGGCTTCATGGTCGGGATTGAACTGGTGAAGGACAGGGCAACGAAAATGCCCTATCCGACCGTGGACAAGATCGGCGCCAGAACAGTACTGGAATGCCGCAAACGCGGGCTTATAATCCGTCCCCTCGGGGATGTGATCGTGATCATGCCGCCGCTCTCGATATCGTTGCAGGAACTCAAAAAGATGGTGCAGATCGTATTTACTTCGCTCAAGCTGGTAACGGAACCGGGCTGATCGATATTGTCGTGGAAATCCTTTAGGTTGACCCGACCTGATCAGATTATAAGAAACGCTACTCTTGGAAATCCATATATGATATCAGGCCGTCCTCTGTGTCTCCGTGCATCCAGGTAAGAAAAGCTTCAGCCTGTTTCCCCTTTTCCTCAGACTCACGCTGACTGTATCCACTTTACCTTCACGTGTTTTGAACATATGGACAAAAAACAGATCCTGAGCTGGTGTCTCTTCGATTTCGCGAACTCGAGCTACTCGGCGGTGATCGCCGCGGTCATCTTCCCGGTCTATTACGCCGGCGTGATCGTCGGGAACACCTCCGGTGAGGGCGACCTCTGGTGGGGACGCGCCATCTCCCTGAGCATGCTCTTAATAGCCCTTTCCTCTCCGTTCCTCGGCGGCATCGCCGACTACGCGGGTCTGCGGAAACGGCTCCTTGCGTTCTATACCGCGACATGCGTCGTTGCCCTGTCGGGGCTGACGCTCCTCACGCCGGGCGCGGTCGTCGCCGGGTTCATCCTGATCGTGTTCGCAAACATCGGCATGGAAGGCGGCCTGGTCTTCTACAATTCCTTCCTTCCGCGGATAGCGCCGGCGGAGTATCACGGCAGGGTCTCGAGCTGGGGTTTCAGCATCGGCTACGCGGGCTCCATCGCCTCGCTCCTGATCGCGCTGCCGCTCGTAAAATCCGGGCATTACGGAATGACGTGGATCGCAACCGCGGCCTTCTTCGCGCTCTTTTCCCTTCCGGCCTTTTTGTTCCTGCCGGGAGACGCCCGGGCTGACGTGAGGGCAATGCAGGCCGGGACCCGGGGCTTTGAGCAGGCCTGGAAAACCATCAAGGACCTCTGGAAACGCAGGGAACCGAGAAAATTTCTTATCGCTTATCTGTTGTATGAAGACGGGGTCAATACGGTCATCGTCTTTTCAAGCATCTTTGCGGCAACGACACTGCATTTCGGGACAGGAGAACTTATCGGTCTCTACATCACCGTACAATTCACGGCACTCCTCGGCGCCTTCTTCCTGGCAAAGCCCACGGACACCTGGGGACCCAAAAAGGTCGTCATGCTCTCCCTCATCCTCTGGACCATCGTCGCCGTCACTGCTTATTTTGTGGAGACCAAACAACAGTTCTGGGCCGTCGCATGCACCGCTGGAATGGGGCTCGGGACCGTACAGGCCGGCACACGCGCCTTTTACACACAATTCGTGCCACAGGGCAGCGAGGCCGAGTATTTCGGCGTTTACTCCCTTGTGGGCAAATCCTCTGCAATCTTCGGTCCGCTCGTCTTCGGCTTTGTTTCGTCTACCTTCGGAAGCCAGCGGCCCGCGATCCTCTCCATTGCACTTTTTTTTGTCACGGGGATGATCCTGCTCAGCATGGTCAAGGGCGGAGGACCGAACATCGGTAAAGAGTGAAGGTTGGATTAACAGCCCTGCCTCTGACCTGACCCTGACTCCTGGCTCCTGCCTTTCCAGTATTTCTTCTTGACAAAACCGGAGCTTCCCCTTATAATTCGATGCTTACAGCGCTTGCAGCCTCCAGAGAAACAAAATGGCCATGAAGATCAACGATATACCGCCAGAGGGGCTTACACTGGATCTGAAACAGCAGCTCGACCTATTCGACACGGGAACGGCATCAACGGCTTTTACGGCGATTCTCAGCATCAGACCGACGGGCGCCGAAGTCCTCCATATAAAAGGCCGGGTTCAGGCTGACCCGGAACTCGAGTGCAGCCGTTGTCTGAAGGTTTTTCCGTATCATATCGATACGGAACTGGATATAACCCTTGCCCCGGAGAAGGTCCTTGGAACGGCCCCGGAGCATGAACTTGGCCGGTCAGAGCTCGACATGGAGTTCTATCAGGGCGAGGAGATAGATCCCGTCGAACTCGTAAAAGAGCAGTTGCTGATTTCCGTTCCCATGGTTCCGCTCCACCGTCCCGACTGCAAGGGCCTTTGCCCCGTCTGCGGAACGGACCTGAACGAAAGGGACTGTGGTTGCAAGAGAGACAGCCTTGGTGATTTCGGGGCATTTTCCGTTTTAAAGGATCTATTGAAAAAATGACGTTTCGCACTGAGAAACGTCTCCCTGAGCGAAGCGAAGGGCCTAAAAAAAGAGGTTAAGGAGTTTACACGAACATGGCAAATCCAAAACACAAGACATCCAAGTCCCGCAGGGACAAGAGGCGCACTCACAAGCACCTCAAGGCCCCGAATCTCATGGCCTGTCCGCAATGCCAGGAAGTGAAGCAGCCCCATCACGCCTGCCTATCCTGCGGCACCTACAACGGCCGCGAGATCGCAACTGTTCAGCAGATATAACCGGCGCTTGCTCAAAGGCAAAGGGATGATACTGTGTTTTCCGGTATGACTCTTTGCCTTTTATATTGCGGAGAGCTTGAATGAAGATCGCTGTTGATGCCATGGGAGGGGACAATGCGCCTCATGCCATCGTCGCCGGAGCCGTTCAGGCGGCGAAGGAATACGGTATCGGCATCATCGTGGTGGGCATTGAACAAGTTATTCAAGCGGAACTGAAAAAGCACCCCCTTTCACAATCACTGCCGATAGAGATACGGAACGCCACCGAGGTGGTGGACATGCTCGACTCTCCGGTCACGGTATTCCGGAGAAAGAAAGACTCTTCGATCCGGGTGGCTAATGAGCTTGTCAAGAGCGGAGAAGCGGTGGCCGTTATCAGCGCCGGACATACCGGAGCGGCCATGGCCACGTCGCTCTTTGTCCTGGGAAACCTCGAGGGGATCGAGCGACCGGCTATCGCCACCTTTATGCCGACGATCAAGGGAACGTCCATCATCCTCGATATGGGCGCGAACGTGGACTGCAAACCCAATCACCTTCTTCAGTTCGCCGTTATGGGTGAGGTCTACGCAAAGTATCTGTTGAAGGTCCCCAGTCCCCGTGTGGGTCTCCTGTCCATCGGCGAAGAAGAGACAAAGGGGAACGAACTGACCAAGGAGGCCTTCAAGCTCCTGACCGAGACCTCGCTCAATTTCATCGGCAATGTCGAGGGACGCGACGTCACGTCCGGCAACGCGGATGTCATCGTCTGCGACGGTTTTGTCGGAAACGTAGTGCTCAAAGTCTCCGAGTCCGTCGCCGAGGCCGTCGGTCTCTTTATTCGCGAGGGTGTCGGCAACAGTATGGTTCGCAAACTCGGGTATCTCTTGATGAGGCCGGCCTTCCAATATCTCAAACGGCGGACCGATTATGCTGAATACGGCGGCGCGCCGCTCGTCGGCATCAATGGCATCAGCATCATCAGCCATGGTCGATCATCCGACCGGGCCATTAAGAATGCCATACGCGTGGCAGCAGAACTCGCGAAGAGCGAGGTCAATAAGCACCTGCGCGCGGATATAGAAAAGAATATGGAGCTGACCAGAGCCAAATGATTCAAGCGCGCATAACAGGGACCGGGTCGTACGCACCGAAGAAGATCGCCACCAATCACGACCTCGAGAAGCTTGTGGACACGAGTGACGCTTGGATTCTCGAACGCACCGGCATCAAGGAACGCAGGATCGCGGAAAAAGGCCAGACCACATCCGATCTCGCGTACGAAGCAAGCCGGCGAGCACTCAAAGCCGCCGGACTCGGCGCTGATGATGTGGACCTGATATTGGTTGCGACCATGACGCCGGACACGATCCTTCCGTGCACCGGATGCGTGCTTCAGGAGAAGCTCGGGGCCAGGAAAGCGGCGGCATTCGATATCTCCGCGGCCTGCTCAGGATTTATCTACGGAATGTCCATCGCCGACGCCTTTATCAAGTCCGGGGCCTATAAAACCATTCTCCTTGTAGGGGCGGAGATCCTTTCGCGGTTTACCGACTGGGAGGACCGCGCGACCTGCGTCCTGTTCGGTGACGGGGCCGGAGCAATCGTGATCCAGCGGCACACGGGCAAGCGCGGTATTCTTTCGAGTCACCTTCATTCGGACGGGACCCTCGGGGATTTGATCAAGGTACCTGCCGGAGGCGCCTCGCACCCGTCATCGCACGAAACCATCCGCAAGCGAATGCACTTCATCAAAATGAAGGGCAATGAAACGTTCAAGGCCGCGGTTCGGGCGCTGGAGGGAGTGGTTCAGGAGGCACTGGAGCACAATAAGATAAAACCCGAGGAGATCGACTTCCTCGTCCCGCACCAGGCCAATTTAAGGATCATTCAGGCCATGGCACAGCGCCTGAACATGCCGATGGAAAAGGTCGTGCTCACGCTTCCGAAATACGGGAATACCTCCGCGGCCTCCATCCCGATGGCGCTTGACGAGGCTGTCCGTGACGGCAGGATCAAGGAAAATCATCTTCTTTTGTTCGAAGCATTCGGCGGTGGACTCACCTGGGCATCTGCCCTGGTACGGTGGTAAAGAATCATTGGAAATTGCAAATTGGAGATTGGAAAGTGTTCGTTGACATGCTTTTCTCGTTCCGGGTTGCAATTTAAAATTTCCAATTCTCGATCTTAAATTTCCAATTAATGTTTTTGGAGGATTCAATGGATTACCTGCTGACAGAGGAACAAATCATGATACGCGATCTCGCACGGCAGATCGCCGTGGAAAAGATCGTGCCCGTGCGCGCCGAGCTCGATGAGCATAACAAATTCCCCACTGATATCATGAAGGCCATGGCCCAGGCGGACCTCTTCGGGATCTATATCCCCGAGGAATATGGCGGCCTTGGGAAAAAGAGCCTCGATCTCTACATCGCCATCGAAGAGATCTCCAAGGCATGTCTTGGCGTATCCACGTGCTATGCCGCCAATGCCCTTGGCTCCTATCCGATCCTCCTCTACGGCAGCGACGCGCAGAAGAAAAAATACCTTCCCAACATCGCATCGGGCAAGGATTTCGTGGCGTTCGGCCTTACCGAGGCAAACGCCGGCAGCGATGCCAGCGGCATCCAGACGACTGCAAAACTTGAAGGCAACGAATACGTGCTGAACGGCACCAAGCAGTGGATCACGAACGGCGGCGAGGCACGGGTATACACCGTCATCGCCATCACGGACAAGTCCAAGGGCGCCCGCGGCGCTTCTGCCTTCATCGTGGAAAAGGACACTCCGGGCTTCACCTTCGGCAAGAAAGAGAACAAGATGGGCATCCGGGCATCCTCCACCACCGAGCTCATTTTTAACAACTGCCGCATCCCCAGGGAAAACCTCATCGCCAGGGAAGGCCTGGGCTTCATCGTGGCCATGAAGACCCTCGACAGCTCGCGCGCAGGCGTGGGCGCCCAGGGTGTGGGCGTCGCGCAGGGCGCGATCGACGAATGCATCAAGTTCGCCAAGGGCAGGGTCCAGTTCGGCCAGCCCATCACCTCGTTCCAGGCGATCCAGCATATGCTTGCGGACATGCAGACCCAGACCGAGGCGGCCCGCGCCCTTGTCTATTCCGCGGCCCGCATGATGGACAGCGGAGCAAAGGACTTCTCCCGGGCGTCAGCCATGGCGAAGCTCTTCGCTACCGACACGGCCATGAAAGTCACCATTGATGCGGTTCAGGTCATGGGCGGTTCGGGCTACATGAAGGAATACCCCGTTGAGAAGATGATGCGCGACGCAAAGATCCTCCAGATCTACGAGGGGACCAACCAGGTCCAGCGCAACGTCATTGCCCTCGATATGATCAGGGAAGCGACGAGACAGAAATAAGCGGAGCACGAGGACAAAACACTCATTAAACCACAAAGGCACGAAGGCACAAAGGACTGCACCATGCCTTCGTGCCTTTGTGGTAAAAGGATCGGATACATGCACATCATTGTCTTGATAAAACAGGTCCCCGACACATCGGAAGTCAAGATCAACCGGGAGACCAATACGCTCATTCGCGACGGGGTACCGAGCATCATCAATCCCTTTGACATGTTTGCCATTGAAGAGGCTCTTCGCCTGCGCGAGCAGCACGGCGGCAAGGTTACCGCCGTGACCATGGGCCCGCCTCAGGCGGCAGACTCGCTCAAAGAGGCCGTTGCCATGGGTGTGGACGACGTCGTGTTGTTCTCGGACCGTGCCTTTGCGGGAGCCGATACCTGGGCGACATCCTATACACTCTCTCAGGGGATCAAGAAGATCGGCGCTTTCGACCTCATCATCGCGGGGAAGCAGGCTATCGACGGTGACACGGCCCAGGTCGGTCCCGAAACAGCGGAGATGCTCGGCATCCCCTTCATCGCCTATGTGCGAAAAATAGAAAAGGTGGAAAATTCTACGCTGGTGGCCGAGCGCATGATGGATGAAGGATACGATGTTGTCGAGACGTCGCTCCCTGCGCTCATCACGGTCGTGAAAGAGATCAACCAGCCGCGCCTGCCGTCGCTCAAGGGAAAGATGAAGGCCAAAGGTCTCAAGGTCGCTTCGTGGACCGCGGCGGACATCGGCGCGGACCAGGACCTGTGCGGGCTCAGGGGTTCCCCCACCAAGGTCGTCCGGATATTCCCGCCCGCGCCGCGTGGACAGCGGGAGATCCTTTCGGGCAGCATGGAAGAGCAGGTTACCACGGTGTTGAAGAAGCTGAAAGAACAGGCGTTGATATAAACACAGGGGACAGGGGTCAGATCAAACTGGAAAAAACTTTTGACACGGATTTACACGGATAAAATTCGGACAACAGCGGAATTTTTCTCTTATGGAGTTTTTATCCATCTGGTGAAAGCTCAAGAGAAGCATAATTCTTTTTCTTCCGTTTTTATCATATTTTAATCCGCCTCTTCAGTGTCTAAATGCTTGTTTCTCTCTCCTGACTACTGGCTTTTGACTCCCGATCGTAAGGAGCTTCACATGGCTGTAAAGGTCATATCTGATAAATGCACCGGATGCGAGACTTGCGTATCCACGTGCCCGTTCGGCGCTATTGAGATGCGCGACGGCAAGGCGTTCATTACCGAGGCCTGCACCATGTGCGGCGCCTGCGTCGAGGTCTGCGAATTCAAAGCCATCGAAAAGACGGAAGAGGTTGCCGGCCCGGCTGCCGACCTCTCGGCCTACAAGGGTGTTTGGGTCTTCGCTGAACAGCACAAAGGCAGTATTGCCGGCGTTGCCCTTGAACTCCTTGGAGAAGGCAGGAAGCTTGCTGATAAAAAGAATGCCAAGCTCGCTGCTGTTTTCCTCGGGCACGGCATCAAAGACACGGCACAGGAACTCATTGCCTTCGGCGCAGACATTGTCTACGTAGCAGACGATCCAACGCTCAGGGATTTTAATGATGACTCCTATGCCGCGGTCCTGACATCCCTCGTGAAACAGCACAAACCCGAGATACTCCTGGCGGGCGCAACAGCGATCGGCCGCTCCTTTTTCCCCAAGGTAGCCTCTTCACTCTATGCCGGCCTTACCGCCGACTGTACCGTTCTCGATATCGACGCTGAGACCGGCCACCTTCACCAGACCCGTCCGGCGTTCGGCGGAAACATCATGGCCACGATCGTCACACCAAACCACCGTCCCCAAATGGCAACGGTAAGGCATAAGGTGATGAAACCCGCCCCGCGCGACGACGCACGGACCGGCGAGATCATCGACGTCACGTTGAACGGGTCCGAAACTCTTCGCACCAGGGTCATCAAGACCGTGGAAGAACTGGGCGAGACCGTCAATATTTGTGAAGCGGACATCATCGTAGCGGGCGGCCGGGGCCTGGGCAGCGCCAAGAACTTCCACCTGCTGGAGGAACTGGCAAAAGCGCTGGGCGGCGCGGTTGCGGCAACGAGGGGAGCTGTCGATGAAGGATGGATCCCCTACTCCCACCAGGTGGGCCAGACGGGAAAGACGGTCTGTCCAAAGCTGTACATCGCCTGCGGCATCTCAGGCGCTATCCAGCATATTGCAGGGATGCAGTCATCGGACGTCATTGTAGCGATCAACAAGGACCCCGATGCGCCTATCTTCAGCGTCGCGACCTATGGCATTGTCGGCGATGTGCATGAAGTGCTTCCGATCATGATCAAGAAGATCAGGGAAATGCGGGGCTGAGGGCAAAAATCTTTTTCTCGCAGAGGCGCAGAGTTCACCGAGAATAACCTAGAAATAATCCGGGCTAAAATCAAGTTGCTGATTTAACTCCGCGTCCCCTGCGTGCTCCGCGAGAGACGCTTTATGGTTTTGTCTTATAATTTTTTGAGGTTTATACTTTTATGAAAATCGCCTTCATCTTTCCCGGCCAGGGCTCGCAGTACCTTGGAATGACAAAGGAGTTCAGTGAGACTTTTGCCGAATCAAAGGAAGTCTTCGAGGCCGCAAGCACGGTGCTCGGCTACGATCTCCTCCAGCTCTGTCTGAACGGACCGGTCGAGAAGCTGAATCTTACCGAGTACACCCAGCCCGCACTATTGAGCGCGAGCATCGCCATTCTGCAGCCGCTGGTGAGAAGAGGATTGCAGGCTTCTGCTGCAGCCGGCCACAGCCTCGGTGAGTACACCGCCATAACCGCGGCAGGCGGGTTCGAACTCAAGGACGCCGTCATGCTGGTGCAAAAGCGCGGTCGGTTCATGCAGGAGGCCGTACCGGAAGGAACCGGGCTCATGGCGGCGATCCTCGGCATGGACCGGCAGGACGTAGAAAAAACTTGCCTTGAAGCGGCCAAAAATGGTATAGTTGCCCCTGCAAATTACAACTCTCCGGGTCAGATCGTTATCGCCGGCGAGAAAAAGGCAGTGGAAAAGGCCATGGAGCTTGCCAGGACGGCCGGGGCAAAAAAAGTGATCCCCCTCTCCGTGAGCGTGCCTTCACACTGTGCAATGATGAAGCAGGCCGGGGCCCGGCTTGCGCAGGAACTCGAACGGGTGACGATCCATGATCTGGACATCCCGATCGTGAATAACGCGGATGCGAAGTTTCTCCGGAACGCTGCGGAGCTCGTACAGTCGCTCGTCAGACAGATCAGTTCCCCGCTCTACTGGGAAGATTCTATCAAGCGCATGGCCGCAGAGGGGTACGACACCTTCATCGAGATCGGTCCCGGCAAGGTGCTTTCCGGCCTCGTAAAACGCATTGCGAAGGATGTGAAGGTTCTGAACATCGAAGACCAGAAAAGCATGAGCGACGCGCTCAACGCGCTGGGAATGTAAGAACAGGGTTCATAGGGTTCAAGGGTTCAAGGGTCATCAGAAACAAGGTTCACTGTTCATGTTCCAGTGTTCAGTTCAGTCAGGTTCGAAAGGAGCAGTCTGATGAGTTTGAACGGAAAGATAGCGCTTGTCACCGGAGCGGCACAGGGGATCGGCAGGGACATCGCTCTTGCGCTCGCGGCAGACGGCGCTGATGTCGCCATCTGCGATGTGAACCTTGATGTTGCTCAGAAGACCGCCGCGGACATCGAAGCACTGGGGTGTAAATCGCTTGCCATCAAGACCAACGTTGCCGCGTCCGCCGAGGTCACGGCGATGATCGACCAGGTCGTTGGGAAGCTCGGCAGGATAGACATCCTGGTGAACAACGCCGGCATAACCCGCGACGGGCTCATTCTCCGGATGAAGGACGAGGACTGGGACCTGGTCCTGAGCATCAATTTGAAAGGCTCGTTCCTGTGCGCCAAGTCAGCGCTCAAGTATATGAGCAAACAGCGCAGTGGAACCATCATCAACATCGCCTCGATCGTCGGCGCCATGGGCAATGCCGGGCAGGCGAACTATGTTGCATCCAAGGCCGGCCTCATCGGCTTGACCAAGACCATCGCACGGGAATATGCGAACCGCGGCATCACGGCAAACGCCGTGGCCCCCGGTTTTATCGATACCGCCATGACACGGGCATTGTCTGAGAACGTCAGGGCGGAACTCGCGAAGCAGATCCCCATGGGCAAGCTCGGCACCCCCGAGGATGTGGCAAATGCGGTCCGTTTCCTTGCTTCACCGTGGGCCGCCTACATTACCGGCCAGGTGATCCATGTAAACGGCGGGATGTACATGTAATAATACCCGTTTTGAAGGATTCAACGTACACAGCTCATTGAGACGTACGATGCACAGCGTGAAGAACACAATCAGAGGAGGATGACATGGCAGATGTGGTGGCAAAAGTTAAAAAGATCATTTCCGAGCAGCTCGGCGTACCAGAAGCGGATGTAAAGCCCGAGGCGTCGTTCGTGAACGACCTTGGCGCTGATTCACTCGACACCGTGGAGCTCGTGATGGCGCTCGAGGAGGAATTCGGCGTCGAGATCCCCGATGAAGATGCCGAAAAGATAGCGACCGTGCAAAACGCGATCGACTACATCAAGGCGAAGGCAAAGTAAAAGTCAGAAAGCGGGAATACAGACGATCAGGGTTCAGAGAACAGATGAACGATGACTGACTTAAGCTTTTGATTCAGTCCGTCTTCTGTTCTCCCTGGTGTTCTGTCCTCTGTATTCCAAATTACTTCCGAAAGCCAGAAGACCTCTCGCTCAGGCGTACGAGTCGGTTTTTTGGCTTTTCGGATTTCTTGCTCCGCCAGCGTCAGCCTCTACCCTTGTCAGCGGCTAACATCATCATACCGGTTTGTGAAATAACGTCACACCATATCTTCACGGGGGCCTTGTCTCTGAGGGGATCTATACAGGAGGTATCGTCGTTTGAAAAAAAGAGTCGTCATCACCGGCGTCGGGATGGTCACTCCGGTCGGCCTCGATACTGAAGCAAGCTGGGAAGGCCTGATCAACGGTAAATCAGGCATTGGCCCCATCACGCAGTTCAATGACAAGGCCATCCCCACGCAGATCGCGGGTGAGATTCACGGTTTCGCGCCGGAGAAGTACATCGAACCCAAAGAGATCAAAAAGATGGACCGCTTTATCCATTTTGCGATAGGGGCAAGCCAGATGGCCATGGACATGTCCGGCCTCAAGATAACCCCGGAAAACGCCGATCGCGTCGGCGTCATCGTAAGCTCGGGCATGGGCGGTCTTCCGGCCATCGAACGGGTCCATGAGGCATATCGTGAGAAAGGATATCGCCGGATAACGCCCTTCTTCATTCCCATGTCCATCATCAACGAAGTGGCCGGCCATATTTCCATCCGCTTCGGCGCCAAAGGGCCCAATCTCAGCGTTGTCACCGCATGCTCAACAGGCACCCATTCCATCGGCGACGCCTTCAAGTGGATCCAGCGCGGCGATGCTGACGCCATGATCGCCGGCGGCACGGAATCGTGCATCTGCCCGACGGGCGTGGGCGGGTTCAACGCCATGAAGGCCCTCTCTACCCGGAACGACGAACCGCAGCGCGCAAGCCGTCCCTTTGATGCCGAGCGCGACGGTTTCATCATGGGGGAAGGTTCCGGCATAGTGGTCCTCGAGGAAATGGAATTTGCGCTCAAACGCGGCGCCCGCATCTACGCGGAGGTGCTGGGTTACGGCGCCTCGGGCGATGCCTATCATATAACCTCACCCGCGCCGAACGGCGAGGGGGCTGCGAGGTGCATGGCATTGGCGATCAAGGACGCGGGGATCGACCGGAAAGAACTGGGCTATATCAACGCGCACGGCACCTCCACCAAGTACGGCGACGAGCTCGAGAGCATTGCCATCAAGACCGTGTTCGGCGATACTGCCTATAAAATACCGGTAAGCTCCACAAAATCGATGACCGGCCATCTGCTCGGCGCTGCCGGCGGTGTTGAGGCCGTCATCTCCGTGCTTGCGCTGGACCGCGGTGTCCTTCCGCCCACGATCAACCTTGAGAATCCCGATCCTGAGTGCGATCTGGATTATATCCCGCACACGGCCAGAAAGGTGCAGGTGGACGTAGCCATGTCCAACTCATTCGGTTTCGGCGGCACGAACGCCTGCCTGGTCTTCCGCAGATTCCGAAAATAAGATGCCTCCCCTTTCGGACATCCAGCAGCGAATCGGCTATACATTCAAGGACACGGAGCTCCTCGAACGCGGGCTCACCCACAAGTCCTATGCGAACGAGTGCCGGGTCCCCTATCACAATGAACGGATGGAGTTCCTCGGCGACGCCGTCCTCGGTCTCGTCATAAGCGAATATCTGATGAAGGCCTTCCCTGAATCCACTGAAGGCGACCTCTCGAGGCTCAGGGCGGCAGTCGTGAGCGAACCCGCCCTCGCCGCCGTTTCCCGCGAGATCGGGCTCGGCAGCTATCTTCTGCTCGGAAAAGGGGAAGATCAAACAGGCGGAAGGAACAAGGATTCGCTCCTTGCCGACTGTCTTGAGGCACTCATTGCGGCCGTATATCTCGATGCGGGCAAGGATGCAGCGGAGTCGCTCGTTATCCGCCTTTTTGAAGAGGTGATCAAGAAGACCAGCACCTCCGGCGGATCGCTTGATTATAAGACGGAGTTCCAGGAGCGCTGCCAGGAGCAGCTCAAACAGCTTCCGGAATACCGCATTGTTTCCGAGACCGGCCCTGATCATCAGAAGCAGTTCGAGATGGAAGTATGGATCAAGGGAAATCTTGCCGGCCGGGGCAGAGGAAAGAGCAAAAAGGAGGCGGAGCAACGTGCGGCCAAGGAAGCCCTGGAAAGACTTTCTGAGAAATCGAACCCTGCATAAGCCTACAGAGAGCAGTTCAGCCACATAAAGTACAAATAAATCAATCAGCACTTTGGTAAAAAACTTCACCAAACAGGTGATTTTTCTTTTTGGCGTCAAGATGCTGTTTCTCCTCTGTGATTTTTGAGCCTTCAGTGGCCAACTGCCGTTTTTATCATAAAATCAGGAACAACCGCGCCAACCCCGATGTTCTCGCAGAATATCTACCCTTGAATATGCAAATTGCATATTGGTCCGACTAATTCTAATTTTCCACATATTGCATATTAGTCAGCAATTGAATTGCAATGAATTCCACCCCTTACCTTAAGTTTTTTCAATTCATCTTGACCAATTCATATTGTTTATGCTACCGTATCCCGTCCCTATAATAACTTGTTATACCCTTAAATTATGAAGGACGAAGAAAATATATTTACACGCAAACTTGAGGTCTTCCGCACTGAGATTGAATCGGCCATTCAATTTTTTTATGCCCATCGTGCAATGAATGGAGTACTGGCCAAAGACAAATACACACTTGAGATTGTTAATCGAACCCCGCTATTTTGGGTCACTACTACGGGTGCCCTTCATACTGCTTTTTTCATTACATTAGGGCGCATTTTCGATCAAGACTCAAATCACAATATCGACAAGATTCTCCGCACTGCGCAAGAACACACTATAATCTTTTCTAAAGAAGCATTAGAGCGAAGAAAACGTGCAGGAAGTGCAAATGCAGCTGAGTGGATTAATGAATACATGAAGAGTGTCTATGTTCCAAGCGCTGTGGATTTTCGTAGATTAAGAAAGTATGTCGCCAAATATCGAAAAACATATGAAACTGTTTATAGAGACATCCGAAACAAAGTAATTGCCCACAAACAGCTGTCTAACGTAGATGACATTCATGCACTGTACGCTAAGACAAATATTGCCGACATGCAAAAATTGCTCATCTTTTTGAACAAGCTTTATCATGCGCTCTGGCAGCTTTACCACAATGGGAATAAGCCCGTATTGCGACAGATGAAGTATTCTGCTAAAAGAATGATAAGAGCAGAATTACCTAAATGGCAAAGCCACCATGTTCAGGAGCGAATAGTGGCCGATACCGTAAATTTCTTAAAACTGCTTTCGAATATACCGAAAGAACAATTGGGCCGAGATTAAATCGCTATGCAAAAGATGATGTCGATGTTCATCGTAATACTTCCTGGAATCGTCGGGGTGATCCTTCGCCTACGACATTTCCGTGAGATTCCCGCCTGGCTGTTGTCATGCACGATAATCCCTATATTTATTCTCGTTGATGAATTCCTTCTCCTTTACCATGGCGGCGGTGCCTCAATGTGGCCCATCGCCATTGCTTTTGGAACTTTTTACGGGTCCATGACAGGCGGTTTTGGCGTAGCGATTGCGTCATACTATCTCAAAAAGAAAAAGCTAAACTAGATAAACCGAGCTGAATATAACCTGCGCCTCGACAGCGACGCGCCAAAGACGGCGCGTCAGGCGCGCGTTAGAATCATTATGGAGGTGAAATGTGCCATCTTTAGTCATACATACCCCGGATTCCCAATTAGGTCGCGAAGGCACAAAGAGCTTCGAAGAGACTTTTAAATCAGGTGTCGGAAGTGCTTACGCTCTTAACAATAAAATATATCAACAAATACATCTTGGCTGTAAGGTTGTGTTGCTATGCAAAAAAAGAAGATTACGGGCCGAGGGCCAACTCGTTCGGCTTGAACCTGCCACAAATGAGGGCAGACCATGGGTTACCGGGAATCATATCCAGAGGTATAACGTGCTTGTAAAAAACTTCGATATGGTCCCATATACATCCGAAGCACTTAACCGCAACGGGGTTGCAGTTATCTGACCAATTGATAATAAGGCGATGCGCCTGACACGGCAAAATGACGCTATTTGTGCGAGCTTTACGTTGGTCTTCTGTTTAAAGGCTGTTAATAACTCCGTTCAGTGAGAGGGACAAGAACGTCACTCAAGGAGATCTTATGAGAAGGGTTGTTTTTGCGATCAATATTACCACTGACGGGTACTGCAACCACACGGACATGATTGCCGACGACGCGGTGCACGAGTACTTCACCAGGCTGCTGCGCAATGCGAATCTCCTCCTCTTCGGCCGGAATACATATCAACTCATGGTACCCTATTGGCCCGAAGTCGCCAAAAACCAATCTGAGAATGAAGCAACCAATGAGTTCGCTCGCGTGTTCGACTCTCTCAACAAGATCGTATTCTCCACGACATTGAAACAGGTTGAAGGAAAGAATACGAGAATCGTGCGTGCTAACCTTGCGGAAGAAGTGCTCGCGCTGAAGCAGCAGCCTGGAAAAGACATTAACATAGGCAGTTTGAGCATTGCGTCCCAGCTTTCGGAGCGCGGTTTGATTGACGAGTATCGTTTCGTGGTTCATCCGGTTGTTGCCGGAAAAGGACCGCGGTTATTCGAAACCGTGAAGCCGCAGGACAGGCTTCGACTCGATTTTATTGGTTTGGAAACCTTTCAATCCGGCGTCGTTGCCCTTCATTACAGAAAGCATACGTGAGTCGAAACGCAAACGAAGATATTTGAAAAAGTTCTAACGTGAACGCTCGAAAGGGGCTCTAAATACGCGCCCCTCAGCGTCGTGTTGTCCCATGAAAACAGCGGTGAGAAAATATGACTAAGTACACAGAGCCTGTGTGGTTCAACTCCGCGCTGATCACAATTGACACACAGTGCGACACACTCGACAGACAACCTTTTGAGATTCCGGGAACATCGGCGATTCTTCCCAACATGAGAAAACTCCTGCAAGCTTACCGCAAGGCAAAGAGGCAGATCGTTCACATTGTTCGGATTTATAAATCCGACGGCACCAATGTTGATTTATGCCGAAGAGAGTTGGTTGAACGAGGTGCCGCTTTAGTGTTGGCAGGTTCCGCAGGTTGTCAGCTAGCGACGGAATTACTTCCGCACCCCGGCATTGAACTTGATGCGAATCTTCTTCTCTCCGGTGGTATCCAGCACATACAAGCTGGAGAGGTAATCATTTACAAGCCGCGTTGGGGCGCATTCTACAATACCCCCTTAGAGAAGTACCTGCAGGAAAAAGGTATTTCGACGCTTGTCTTTAGCGGCTGCAACTTTCCAAATTGCCCTCGAACTTCGATATATGAAGCAAGCGAACGCGACTTCCGGGTGGTTTTAGCGGAGGATGCAATATCCGGCTTGTACGACCAAGGAAAACGGGAAATGCGAAATATTGGCGTGGAGTTGATTCTAACGGACCAAATCATTGATGCAGTTCATCAGACCAGTAAGTCATAACAATCGCGTCCACATCGACTCGCCAAAAAGCGGTGAGTGACGCGATCGTTAGGCCCTGGAAATACAGAGGAGAGCACGATGAGCAACGAACAGGTGGCACCTGAGACGAAAGGTGTTACGGTGAAGTTACTTGCAACGGTTGACCTTGGCCCTGAGATCGAGGGCATGGCAGGGCGCCAACTTCGAATGCGTATGGTGACCATCGAGCCTGGAGGCGTCTTCGGCCCGATTCACGACCATAAAGACAGACCAGGCACCGTCTACATCCTGCAAGGAGCGATCACTGACCATCGAAATGGAGTCGCTACGGACTATGGACCGGGAGTGGGCTGGCCCGAGGATAGGAACACCACACACTGGCTTGAGAACAGAGGAACGAAGCCGGCGGTGGAGATCTCGGTCGATATAGTCAGGCAAGAGTAAGCTCAAGCCCGACATCTGACACGATCGGGCCTAACACGCGGCTCGACCGGACGCCCTTCAGTCGGCTTCGCCTCCTTTTGCGCGCCGGTTAGCCACAACGTTGGCGAGATTAATATGGATATCTACTTAATCATCAAGAGTATATTATTCTTTATCCTGGTTGCTTCCGGCGAAACATTAAACGGGATTGCCAGAACTGTTTATCTGAACAAGCGAGTTGGTATTAAAAAGGCAAAAAGGATATCCATGGCATCCGCTTTGATACTTTGTTTGCTTGTCTCTTATTGGTATATCCCGCTGCTCAACATCCGTACCGATAAAGGTCTGCTGATTCTTGGCGTCTCTCTTTCATCATTTATGGCGTTGTTTGACATTGTCCTGGGCAGGATCGTCTTTAAAGCAAAATGGGAAACAATCTTGGATGAATTTAACCTCGCGAAAGGTAATCTGCTGGCACTTGGCATGATCGTCATGGCGCTCTGTCCCTTGCTGGCATCAAAAATTCCGAGTATCTTCTAAACGGGGCGAGTTACCGCCGCGATTGATCGGACATCTTGAAGTACCCGACTCAAAGGAACTGATGCGGTGACAACATTGGATACAGTAATTGTAGGTGCTGGTCAAGCCGGTCTCGGGGTCAGTTATTATCTGAAACGGGATGGCCGCCGGCATATTATCTTTGAGCAAGGACGGATAGGCGAAACGTGGTTATCCCAGCGTTGGGATTCATTCAGGCTCAATAGCCCCAATTTTTTGAACGCTTTGCCCGGTTTCCCCTACGACGGCCCGGAGCCCGATGGTTTCGGGCGGTGCGATGAACTGGTCTCCTATTTTCAACGATACGTCGAGCTGTTCCAATTGCCGGTTCGAACGGGTGTCACGGTCGCCTCGGTCGAGCATGCCGAAGATGGGGAACACTTTATCGTGAGAACAAGGACCGGCGGACAGGAAGAAGCGGTCCAAAGCCGTTCCCTTGTCATCGCTTCCGGTATCCAGCGGACACCGAAATTCCCTTTGATCCGCTCCCGCATACCCAGCAATATTACGCAGCTGCATACTGCTGACTACCGCAGCGCGGCAGCGTTGCCGCCGGGTGCAGTCGTCGTTGTCGGCAGCGGGCAATCAGGCTGCCAGATAGCCGAAGAACTGCTGTCCGTCGGCCGGACGGTGTATCTTTGCACAGGCAAAGTTGGGCGGGTTCCCCGCCGATATCGGGGACGCGATCTGTTCGCATGGTGGGTTGATACGAAGTTTTGGGACGTCACCTTTGCCAGTCTGGCGGACAAGGCTATTAGCCGCGCGGCTCAGCCGCAGGTCTCCGGTCTTGGACGCCATGGGCACACCGTCAGCCTGCAATACCTGGCGCGCCAGGGTGCGGTGATCCTGGGGCGCCTGCTGGACGTAGAAGCAGACACGCTCGTTCTGAGCGATGAGGCGGCCGCCCATGTCCGCTTCGCCGATGAATTCTCGCAAAGGTTAAAGGACGGCGTTGATGCCTACCTGACACAGGCAGGTATCACCTCGCCGCCACCCGAGGCTGATCCGGCGGACGTACCCGATCCCCTGGCCGGGTGCGTTTCGCCGTTGCGACGGCTGAATTTTCGCGAGGCAGGGGTCAGCACCGTTATCTGGGCCACGGGGTTCACGGCAGATTTCAGCTGGTTGCACTTGCCGGCACTCGACGCAGAAGGTAAGCCGGTCCATGAGCGGGGAATTTCGCCGGTGCGCGGTCTGTACTTCGTCGGATTTCCCTGGCTTAACAGTCGAAAATCAGGCATCATTTATGGAATAGAGGAAGACACCCATTACATCGCTGGTGCAATTGCACAACAATTGGCCTAAGGACGCACAATAAAGCGCCCAACGCGAGGAACCAACAGAAGGTCCTATAGGCTCCCTATTTATGTCGATTCAAGAAATCGCACCATTTATGCGTAGGATTGTTCAGCTGAGCTGGCATAACCCATGATAAAAGTCGCAGCCGCGAAAGCGTGCAAGGAAGGGGTAGTATGAAGAACGAACTTTCGCCTGAAGCGAAAAGTGAAGGGAACGAAAGCGTGCCGGAAGCACCGGGACCTGCTCCAGCGGCGCTGCGCATGCCGGTTGATGTCAGCAGTTTTTCGCTCTCTCTGCTCACGGTGCTCGCGGTCATCTTCGTGCTGCATTGGGCCGCGGCGATATTCATCCCGTTGATGTTGGGTGTGATGATCAGCTATGCGCTTTCTCCCCTCGTCAACCTGATGCAAAAATGGCGGATTCCGCGCGCTATCGGGGCCGCAGTATTGCTGCTCGTTATCGTGGGAGGGACCGTCTCTATCGCTTATTCGCTCAGCGACGATGCAGCCAAGATGATCGAAACCCTGCCCAGCGCCGCGCAGAAGATCCGCCTGGCGAGGCTCAAAGACCGGGGAACGTCCAAAGGCACGATGGAAAATGTGCAAAAAACCGCGACCCAACTTGAGCGGGCAGCGAGTGAGACAGGCGCTCCGGAGCCTGCCGCTCCGAGCGGGGTGACGCGGGTGCAGATCGAAAAGCCAAAACTGAATATCAAAGACTACCTTTGGATGGGAACCAAGGGCGCCTTCGTGTTTGCCGGCCAGCTAACCATGGTATTGTTTCTGGCGTATTTTATGATGGTTGCCGGCAACACGTTTCGGCGCAAGCTGGTCAAGATCACCGGCCCTGCCCTCAGCAAGAAAAAGATCACCCTTCAAGTGCTGGATGAAATCGCCGGCCAGATCCAGCGCTATCTGCTGGTGCAGATATTCACCAGCTTTGTGGTGGGCATAGCGACCTGGCTCGCATTTGTCTGGATCGGCCTGGAGAATGCGGCAATCTGGGGAATCGTAGCCGGGGTATTCAATACGGTGCCCTATCTCGGCCCGGTCATTGTTACCGGCGGCACGGCGCTCGTGGCCTTTCTCCAATTCGGGACATTCAGCATGGCGTTTCTGGTTGCGGGCACCTCGCTCGTCATCACCAGTCTCGAAGGTTACCTGCTGACGCCGTGGCTTACCGGTCGGGCAAGCCGGATGAGCCCGGTGGTGGTTTTCGTCAGCGTACTGTTCTGGGGTTGGTTGTGGGGCGTGTGGGGGTTATTGCTGGGCGTGCCCATTATCATGATTCTCAAGGCGGTATGCGATCGGGTGGAGGAATTGAAGCCCATCGGCGAATTGCTCGGCGATTAGGAGTGAATTCTTAATTTCAGCACTCACGGCTTTTTTGATTTGGTCTATCATCGCACACTATTTCACTTCCAATTATTATCTTTCTGTACTAATGGGCGTAGCCGGCATTATCTTTAATGGATTTATACAATCAACGGATGCATGGAGGTAACGCTGATGTGTAGAAACATCAAAACCCTGTTCAACTTCGAACCGCCCGTAACGGATGAAGAGATTCGTGCGGCGGCACTGCAATTCGTGAGAAAAGTGAGCGGTTTCAATAAACCATCGAAAGCCAACGAAGCTGTGTTCCTTACGGCCGTTGACGAGGTAGCGGCAGTTTCCAGAAAACTTCTGAGCTCGCTTGAGACCAGCGCACCGCCCAGGAACCGTGCAGAAGAGGCCGCCAAGGCACGGGCGCGTGCTGCTCAGCGGTTTTCCACTTAAAACTGGCTGACTGGAGTTTTTTTCGCTACAATACGGCCATGATCATCCCCTTCTTTATCCCTCATTCCGGCTGCCCGCACCAGTGCGTGTTCTGCAACCAGAAGAACATTACCGGCCAGGCAAAGCCGGTCCCATCTTCCGCGATCCCTCGGAAGATAACCGAGTACCTTGCCAGCACCAACTCCGTTGAGCCAGCACACGTGGCATTTTACGGCGGAAGCTTTACCGCCCTGCCGATTGAAACGCAGAAAACATATCTCATCGCTGTCCAACCCTTCATCCAGGCTTGTCACATTGCAGATATCAGGCTCTCCACCCGGCCCGATCGCATCACCAACGAGGTCCTCAACCTGCTCAAGGAATATCACGTAACCACCATTGAACTCGGCGTCCAATCCATGGATGATGCGGTTCTCACCCGTTCCGGCCGTGGTCACACAGCAGCCGATACCGTGAATGCGGTAAAGCTTATAAAATCCCGTGATTTTCTGATCGGCCTTCAGCTGATGCCCGGTTTGCCCGGTGATTCTGCCGAGAGCTTCATGAGAACGGCAAACAGGGTCATTGAGCTCAAGCCTGACTTCGTCAGAATCTATCCCGCCCTCGTGATCAAAGACACACCGCTCGAAGACCTGTATACGACCGATCGCTATGTGCCGCTCTCTCTTCATGATGCCGTTGCGTTGTGCCGGGAAGCTCTCGAAAGGTTCGAACGGGCGGGAATCGACGTGATAAGGATCGGTTTGCAGCCGACAGAGGAGCTGGAAAAACACGGAACGATCGTGGCCGGACCCTATCATCCCGCCTTTAGACAGCTGGTGGAATCTTCGATCTTATTGGATAAAATGCGGACCGCGTTGCGCGCTTTCAAGGGAAAGACAGGAGCGGTGACTTTTCAGGTAAACCCGAAAGACCTTTCCGCCGCGATCGGTCAGCAGAGGTCCAATCTTAAGCAGCTTAAAAAAGAGTTCGGATTTCAGAAAATCCGCATTATTGGCGGGGACAATGTTCCGGGGAGGCGTGAACCTGTTCTTATCTCAGCGGTTTAGTTCTTAAAGAGTCAGATTCAGTCAAAACGGAAATAAATTTTCGCGCAGGGGGCGCAAAGGAAATCTTAAGACTTGGTTTAAAATTGCCTCTCTCTGCGGGCCTGGCGCCTTTCCGAGAGACGCCGTTGATGTCCACCTTTTGGCTCCGGCTTGTTCCGATTAGGAATGGATAATATCAACCCTGCTCTGCAATGACAATGCGGTTCTTGACCAGCGAAACCTCACGAACTTCGCCGCGCACCTTTTTCTCTTCCCCGAACAGGTTCCGAACCACCACCTCGCCGTTCTCGACGCGAACCTGATTTACCGACTCAAGGAGCAGTTCGTCTTTACCTTGTTTCTTCACATAGGCACTCAGATCACACATTTTTCACACACCTTCCCGTTTTGAAGAACCCTTGAAAACAGCAAACCCGCCGGCATCAATACAGGGAGGGCTATTTTCTTACGTTCTTATCGCTGCTGTCAGGAAGCGCTTCCCGCCTGGCTGAACCAGCCTTCTGCGTTACACCCCTGCTTTCCGACAGGTAAGACAGGGTGCCACACCTGCGTTTCGCGGACTTTACATCCGATGGGCGCAGCTTCTTGCCGCTATTGTCTTCTTTATGCTTCATGCATCAGCACCAGCAATGTTTTTCTCTGAATCATCTATACCACGCGCCCTGAAAGAAATCAAGGCAAAACGAAAAACCGGGATTCAAAACAGTCCGGGGTCTGATCAGAAAGAATCTTCTCTTCACAAAGTATAAACAGCGGATGCGTTGTACCCTATTCACGCGTGAGAACGCGTTGGGATCTGAGTTTGTTGATCAGTTTATGACAACATGAGGCCAGAAAAAAGGTATAATAAATAAACAATGACATGATCACGTTGCATCATTCCAAAGTCTTATGGTCAAGATAGTCATCCCACATTCTAAAAGGAGGAACCAGCCATGCCGTACTATGTGATCTTGAGCAACCTGACAGACGAAGGCCGCAGGACCATCAAGCAGAAGCCGGAACGGATCGTAGAAGTGAACAGGGAAATCGAGACTATGGGTGTTAAAATACACAAGCAATACGCACTGCTTGGTTCCTATGACTTTGTGAACATCGTCGAGGCGCCGAACAACGAGACGGTGATGAAGATGTCCGTAGAGATAGGCGCACGGGGGTCGGTCCAGATGACGACGCTCCCGGCACTGCCCGTGGAGGAGTTCATCAAGAAGATCAAGTAGCGAAAAGGCCGGCTTCCTTGTTGTCCCCGGTATTTCGAGTGATCATATCCTTGATGCCGCAGCTTTATCGATAAACCAGGAGAGTGTGCCATTGACCGGTTGTACACGTCCCGCGGGGTACTGACCCTTCTTGCCGGACTTCAGGACCTCATACACGATGTTTGCCTTGTCATTGCCGGCAACCAGAAAAAGAATGTCAGCCGCCCGGTTTAAAACCGGGAGCGTAAGGGACACGCGGCTGACCTCGGGTTTCTCCCGGTATACGGGGACAACTTCTCTGTTCCTTTCCTGCAGCAATGCCGATCCCGGAAAAAGTGATGCGGTATGTCCATCGGCACCTGCTCCCAGGATCACAAGATCAAAACCCGGCTTGCGGGAAGCGCCAAAGAATCGGTGCAGCTCTTCCTCATACGCTGCAGCCGCAGGCTCGGGCCCGTTCTCGCCCTGGATCCGGTGAATATTTTCCCGCGGGACTATGGCTTTTAACTGCATCATGTCTTCGACAAGCTTGTAATTGCTTTCCTCATGCGACGGGGCGACGCACCGCTCATCAGCCCAGAAAAAGTGGACCCCCTTCCAGTCGATTTTTTCACGGTACGGTGAAGAGCCAAGAAGCGAATAGAGAAGACGCGGCGTGGAACCGCCGGAAAGAGCAGTTGCGAACCTCCCGCGTGAGAGTATCGCGGCCTTGGAGAGGGAAACAAAGCGTTCTGCTGCCGCGCGGCTGAGCGAATCGATATCCGGGAATACCGAGATCTGCGGATGCGGGTCGTTGCTCACAAGGGTCTCCAGGTACGGTTGTCCTTTTCGATCAACGGCAACGCCTCTGTTGGTCCGGACGATCCCGATGCATAGTGAGGGATGTCCACTGCCGGTGATCCGGTTTCGAACTGTTCGATCACCGGTGTAAGCAAAGACCACATCTGTTCCACGCCGTCCTGCCTTGTAAACAACATATGGTCCCCAAGCATGCAATCGAGCAGGACCCACTCATATGCGTCCAGATGCGCTCCCCGGGGATAGGTGTAGTCCATGACCACAGGATCGAGGCATATCTTCGAACCGGGAGATTTGATCTGATAGGTCAGGCTCATACCCTCGTCGGGCTGTACCCGCAGCACGAGGGTATCGGGATCAATGGGCCCGCCAACGGTCGCGGGAAACAGGGAGTAAGGAACCCGTTTAAAATAAATGGCGATCTCCGTTTTTCTGGCCGAAAGCCTCTTGCCGGACCTGAGATAAAAGGGCACATCGTTCCACCGCCAGTTGTCGATGAAAACCTTCAGCGCAGCGAATGTAGGAGTAGTTGATCCGCCGGACACCCCCTCTTCCTCCCGGTAGCCGATGACCGGCGATTCCCGGATCGTGCCCCTAGCGTATTGTCCGATGACCACCTGCTCGTTCAGGCGATCGAGTGAAAACGGGCGGATGGATCGGAGCACCTTTACCTTTTCGTCCCGCACGAGGTCGGCTTCGAACGCTGGCGGCGCTTCCATTGCGATGATGGCGAGCAATTGGAACATATGGTTCTGGAACATATCTCTGAGCACGCCGGACCTTTCATAGTATCCCGCCCGGTGCTCCACACCGAGCGTCTCGGCAGCGGTTATCTGTACATGGTCGATGTACCGCCTGTTCCAGAGCGGCTCAAAGATCGAATTGGCGAACCGGAACATGAGGATGTTCTGGACAGTTTCCTTTGCCAGATAGTGGTCGATGCGAAATACCTGGTGTTCCTGAAAATGCGCGAGAAGGACCATGCTCAGTTTGCGCGCCGATTCGAGATCACGTCCAAATGGCTTCTCGATCACGATCCTGCTGCTTCCCGTTTCTTCCCGCGCAAGCCCTGCCGCACCAAGATTCCGGATGATCTCCTCATACACGGTCGGGGGAACAGAGAGATAGAATATGCGCGAGCCCCGGGTCCGGTGTTTCTGTTCGAGCGCGGGGAGGATATCGCGGAGTTTCGGGCCGTAGGCCGCGGGATCGCCGTAGTCGAAGACCGAGTGATAAAGCATCGCGGAAAACGAATTCCAGTCGTTCTGGTCGAACGCTTCTGGCATCGCTTCCTTCACCGCAGCGAGCATGGTTTCGCGAAAGCGTTCCGTACCGATATCGTGCCTGCTCGTCCCGAGAATGAAAAACGCTTCGGGAAGCATCCGGCTGGCGTAAAGGCGGTACAGGGAAGGCAGCAGCTTTCGCTTCGCAAGATCCCCGGAGGCGCCGAATATGACCAGGCAGCAGGGCTTCGGCACCTCGATCTCACAGCCGTTTACGGTCTTGTAGCGTGGAATTGTTGCGCCCATATTATTTTATCAGCGCGTTCCAATCCGCCGAGAACCTCTCCATTCCCTTGTCCGTCAGGTCATGACGGATATCAAAGGATTCCCATGGCTTGGAGAGGTCAAGCTCGCGGAATGGGATCGCCTTCAATCCTTTCGCGTCATAGTGGTACTCATTGCCGGGGATGGGCAGCCCCTTCTCCCCCCACGCCTTGATCATTTCAAACGGTGCGGTAATGATGTCGGAACCGAGCCTGAGCGCGTACAGGAAATGGTCGACAGACCTGACGCTTGCGGTCAGCACCTCCACATGGTCATCGCCTTTCCCATACATCCTGATGATATTGGCGATGAGGTCCATGCCGTTCTCTCCGCGATCGTCCAGCCGGCCGATGAACGGGGAGAGGAAAACCTGCCCTTTCTGCGCGCCCTGCGTTGCCGCATACACAGCGGCGGCCTGTTCCTGCGTGAATACCAGCGTCATATTCACCCGAAGGCCCGCCTTGACGGCCTGCTGTGCCGCTTTCAGGCCTTCCCGGGACGTGGGGAACTTGATGTGCGCGTTCGGGATCCAGGTGAACATCTCCCTGCCCTGCTTCAGCATTTCACCGGCCGGTGTCGAGGCATCGGCATAGACCTCGATGGATATCGAACCCTTCGGCAGGAGGCCTGAAAGAGTGTTGACGACGCCGCGATAAAAGGTGAATATCTCCTCCTTGCTGAATTTGTTGCCCTGCTCAAGCCGCTTCCGGGCCTCCGGGTTCTTCGAGATGAGCGTAGGGTTCGTGGTCTGTCCATCAAGGAACCCGATCTGTTTGAGCACTGCCTTTGTCTCTTCCGGGTTTCCGCCGTCCAGAAAAATCCTTGTCTTCATGTTCTTCGGTCTCATAGAATCTCCTTTACTTTTATAGGTATCGTTAAAATCTAACCACAGAGAAATCAGAGAAGTCCTTAAAGCGTGGAAACTCCTTTTAGTGAATTCATTAAATCTTCTATCACAGAGTGTAAAGAGTTTTTTAAAATTCTTTTCTCCGTGTCCTCTGTGGTTAGCCTTTTAGTATCTCCTTTACTTTTTTCATAATGGCCTTGCTCGATATCTCTTCATAGTCAAGAAGCTCCTTCGGCTGCCCGCTCTTCGGAATTTTTCGCACTGCAAGGGAATGTATGGCCGCGGGTACGCCGGCAAGCGCGCTCCTGACCGCCTCGCCCATCCCGCCTTCGGCGAAATGGTCTTCCACCGTGATGATCCTCCCCGTATCGTGCGCGGCCCCGGTAAGCGTCTGAACATCGATCGGTTTGATGCTGTACAGGTCGATCACGCCGATGAATATGCCTTCCTTCTTCAATTTCTCATATGCCGCAAGTGCCTCATGGAGCGTGATCCCTGCCGCGGCCACCGTGGCTACATCTCTCGCGCTCCTCTTCAGCACCTTGCTGCCTCCGATGCGGAATACCTCGTCGTTGCGGTAAATGACCGGCGTGTTCTCTCGCGTGGTTCGCAGATACACGATCCCCCTGTGACTTGCCGCTTCTTCCACCAGTTTCTCGGCTGATACCGCGTCCGATGGATAGAGGATCACGCTGTTCAGGATGGTCCTGAACAGGGCAATGTCCTCGAGACCCATCTGCGAAGAGCCGTCCACCCCTATTGAAACGCCCGAGTGGGACCCGCAGAACTTGATGTTCGCATCAGAGTATTGGCACATGCGTATCTGGTCAAAGGCACGAGTCAGGAATGCGGCGAACGTGGATACGAAAGGGACCCTGCCGCGCAGGGAAAGACCCAGGGCGTTGCCCACCATGTTCTGCTCGGCGATGAACATCTCGAAGAACCGGTCCGGCCAGGCCTTCTTGAATATCTCGGCAAAGGTCGAATTGCTGACCTCGGCATCAAGCACGACGATCTCAGGGTATTGGGGGTACAGCCGTTCAAGCGCTGTGCCGTAGGCGTGCCTCGTAGACACTGGATTGTCCGGGGAGTACAAGACCGGTTCGGCCTTCCCGGCTTTCCGGTCCACCGGCTTGATATCCTCGGGGCTCTGAATCTCGCCGCGGATCGTTAGATCGAGCGGCCCGAGCTCTTCGAGCGCGCGAAGGAGTTCATCCTTCTTGAGCGCCTTGCCGTGCCAGCCGTTCTTGTCCTCGATGAACGATATGCCTTTCCCCTTTACGGTCTTTGCGATGATCATGACCGGCTTGTCATGGACCCGGCCGGCCTGTTCATAGGCGGTAAGTATCTGCGGCAAGTGGTGTCCATCGATCACGATCGGCTCCCATCCGAAGGCAGAGGCCTTTTTCTTATATACCTCCAGGTCGTAGCCATACATGGTCTCCCCGCGCTGTCCAAGCCGGTTCACGTCGAGGACGCCGACAAGGTTGTCAAGTTTGTAATACGCGGCGATCTCCATTGCCTCCCATTGCGAACCCTCGGCCATCTCGCTGTCGCCAAGGAGGACATACGTGCGATAGGGAAGTTTGTCGATATACTTGGCGTTCAGGGCCATACCAACGCCGATCGAAAGCCCCTGACCGAGCGAGCCGGTTGCCGCCTCGGTATAGGTGAATGCCGGTGTCGGATGACCTTCCAAAGGACTGCCGAATTTTCTCAGGGTCATCATCTCCTGTCCGGTCACCTTTCCGGCGGCAAGCCAGAGCGAGTAAAAGAGAGGCGATGCGTGTCCCTTGGAAAATATAAGCCGGTCATTGTTCGGGTGCTTCGGCATGTCCGCGTCGAACCGGAACGCGCCGCCGAACAGCAGGCCGGTCATCAGGTCGGCGGCCGAGAGGGACGAGGTCGGATGTCCGGAGCCTGCCTCGGTTGTCGAGACAAGGCTCCAGTAGCGGATCAGTTTTGCAAGCTTTTCCAATTTAACAATATCTGACATTTTTTCTCCTTATACCTGTGGGGGACGGTTAAAAGTGCTTTGCTGACAAAGATAGTTAATTTTGAGTCAAATTATTGTGTTGACATGCAACCACCCCTCACCTTAATCCTCTCCCCTGATGGGAGAGGAAATAAAAAACTCCCTCGCCCCATCGGGGAGAGGGCTGGGGTGAGGGGGTTTTTGCATGATGAGTTGGTCTGATACAATGTCTCTCTAATTATTTATTCTCTTTCACCTCGTGTCCCCCAAACTGATTTCTCATTGCGGACACAAGCTTGCCGGTATAACTCGGATGTGCCTGGGACTGGATGCGAAACTCGAGTGCGCCCTGAATGATCGGCGTTGGGACACCGAGCTCTTTTCCCGCTTCAACGGTCCACATCCCTTCGCCGCTCTGGGCAGCCGATCCCGAGATGTCCCTGAGGTCTTCTCCGTACCGTGCAAAGGCGCTCTGCAGCCAGCCCACCAGCCGCGATTCGATCACGCTCTTGTGGTTGTATACATCGGTGATCCTGGTGAGTTCAAGCCCGAAACCGGATGACTTCATGATTGCGAACCCCTCTGCCAGCGCCTGCATCATACCATACTCGATCCCGTTATGGACCATTTTCACAAAATGGCCCGCTCCCGGCCCTCCCATGTATCCGTATCCATCGGGAACTGAAAGGTCCCGGAACAAGGCCTCGAACTTCTGAAATACTTCCTTCCTGCCGCCCACCATGATACAGGCGCCGCTCCGTGCGCCTGCCGGCCCCCCGCTCACCCCTGCATCGAGGAAATCAATGCCCTTCGTTGCCAACTCCTTCGACCGACGGATCGATTCCTTGTAGGGAGAGTTGCCTCCATCGATCAGCGTGTCTCCCTTTGCGAGAAGCGGGGTAAGTTCATTCAAGACAGGGTCTACCGCTTGATACGGGATCATTATCCAGAGCAGGCGCGGCGAAACAAGGGCCGATACGATTTCCTTGAGAGATCCGGCCGGTTGAGCTCCTCGCTGTGCGATTTTTAGAGTTGGTTCCTCGCTCCTGTTGTAGACAACAACTTCATACTTCTTGTCCAGAAGCAACTCGACCATGTTGTATCCCATTTTGCCCAGACCGATGTAGCCGAGTTTCATGATGACCTCCTCTTCTTACTGCCGCCTACAACCTTAAAACATTTTCGTCATTCCCGCGAAAGCGGGAATCTACCGTGGTCTGCCCCAATTGCGATCTTCATAGTTTCACGCACCTCCCTTTTTGCCTTTGAACTTCTGATAGAGCACCGGAACAAGTGCGAATAATCCCAGCAGGGCAAAGGACCCGAGCACCCGGGGCGAAGCGACCTCGCTCACACTGGTGATCGTTGCAAGACTTGCGCCTGCGTTGCAGAACACGAAACTTCCCGGGATGATGCCGATCATGGTCCCGAAGAAGAATGTGCGCAGGGGAACCTTCGTAAGCCCCGCCCCCAGGTTGATCAGAAAAAAGGGAAAGAGCGGGACCAGCCGCAGGAACAGGAGGTAGTTGAACCCTCGTGTCTCGAGTTCCCTGTTCATTTTTTCAAGACGGGGTCCGAATTTGTTCTGGATCGCGTCGCGAAACAGGTAGCGGGCCACCAGGAAGGCCAGGGTAGCGCCGATCGTGGCGCCGATATTGACGTACAGGGTCCCCATGACAGCTCCGAATATGGCGCCTGCCGCGAGAGAGAGGATCGCCGCTCCGGGGAGAGAGAGCGCGCTCTGGATGATATAGATGGCGATAAATGCACCGGCCATGACGAAACGGTTCTCCTGATAGAACGTTGTCAGCGCATCGCGGTTGGTCTTGAGCGATTCGAGAGTAAGGAACCTTCCCAGGTCGAACGCAAAGAAGAGCGCGATAAGCCCTGCCACGACCGCCGCGATGAGGAGCTTTTTTTTATTCACACGATCTCCTTATTTTGAATATCACGTCACTTCCAGCCGCGCATGCCTGTCGATGCATCATCATTTGAACCGTCCTAATCGCACCAGCACCACTGGATCATCTCGGCAACGAGCGCCGTCCAGCCCGTTTGATGGCTTGCGCCAAGGCCTTTGCAGGTATCGCCGTGGTAATACTCATAGAAGTTAATAAGATCCTTGAAATGAGGGTCCTGCTGGTAGGTGCGGTCTTCGCCATGAACCTGGCGCCTGCCTTTGCCATCTTTTGCAAAGATGGTTGTCATTCGCTGGGAAAGTTTTACGGCAACCTCCATGAGGTTCATGCTGTTCCCGGATCCGGTGGGATACTCTACCTTGAGCGAGTCGCCGTAATAATGGTGATATTTCCTGAGCGCTTCGATAAAGAGATAATTAACAGGGATCCAGATCGGGCCGCGCCAGTTCGAGTTGCCGCCGAACAGGGGCGTTTTTGCCTCTGCCGGTTCGTAATCGACCCGGTACTCCATGCCGTCAAGCCGAAGGATATAGGGGTTGTCCTGATGATACTTGGAAATGGACCTGATGCCGCCCGGGGAAAGAAATTCGTTCTCATCGAGCATCTTCTGAAGGATCCTGACCACCCGCTCTTTAGGCACGAGCGAGAGCAGGATGTCATGTCCCTCCCGGAGTTCCTCCATCGCCATGCATCGGCCCAGGTCCTTGCGATTATTTCTGAACCATACCATCCTCTTCTTGAAGCCCTTCATGCTTTCGAGAACGTCGCTTCTCACCACCGAAACGGCCAGCAGCGAGGTCAATCCCACCAGGGAGCGGACCTTGAGCGGGATCGAGCCTCCTTCGGGCATGTGCAGGACATCGTAATAGAACCCGTCCGTTTCGTCCCACAGCCCCTGTTCTCCCAACTGGTTCAGCGATTCCGCGATATGGATAAAATGCTCGTAGAACTTGGATGCCACATCCTCATAGGAACTGTCTTCCCGCGCGATCTCCAGTGCCATGTCCATCAAACCGAGCGAGTACATGGCCATCCAGCTCGTACCGTCCGCCTGCTCCACGTGCCCGCCCCCGGGGAGCGGTCTGCTGCGGTCAAAGGCGCCGATATTATCGAGTCCCAGAAATCCCCCCTGAAAAATATTGTTGCCCTCCGAGTCCTTGCGGTTGACCCACCAGGTGAAATTGAGCAGAAGCTTGAGGAACATCCGCTTGAGAAAGTCCGTGTCGCCCTTTCCCGTTCGCTCCTTGTCGATCTGGTACACCTTCAAGGCCGCCCAGGCATGCACGGGCGGGTTCACATCGCTCAGGTTCCACTCATAGGCCGGGAGTTGGCCGTTCGGGTGCATGTACCATTCCCTGGTGAAAAGGATGAGCTGTTTCTTCGCAAAATCAGGGTCGATCATGGCGAACGGGACGCAATGGAACGCAAGGTCCCAGCTCGCATACCAGGGATATTCCCATTTGTCCGGCATGGAGATCACATCTCGATTGAAGAGGTATTTCCACCCGGCGTTTCGACCTGTCTTTCTGCTCTCCGGAGGAGAAGGCTGGCCGGGGTCTCCGGAGAGCCAGGTCTCCAGTTCATAATTATAGTACTGTTTGTTCCAGAGAAGTCCTGCAAAGGCCTGGCGCTGCACCGAGATGACATCGCTTTTCGGACTATCAGGAATGAACCGGGAGTAAAATTCATCCGCCTCAACAACGCGCTGTTTGAATACCTCTTCGAACTCCTGACCAAAAGGGTCCTGTTCGATCCTTTCTTTTCTGAGGCGCAGCCTGATGATCCGCGACTCCCCTCCTGCGATGGCGAGGCGATGCATGACAGCGCTTTTCGTGCCGTTCTTTCTGCTGCTGACCAGGGAAAGATCGTTGGCAATGACCGCGCCATGAAAGGCATCCTTGACAGAGGGTGACCCGTTGGGCTGGTTAAACAGCCGTTCCGTGTTCGTTTCATTTTCCGTGAACAGCACAAGGCCGCCTTTTTCACCATAGAAATAATACGGTCCCATATCTTCATGGTTGCATTCCAGCGAGTTCCATCGCTGCTCCGTATCGATCAGTCTGATATCAGGCCTTGTCTTGATCTTCCCGCGGATCCAGGTGTTTCTGAACCACAAGGTCGGCAAAACCGTGATGGCGGCCCGGTCCTTTCCACGATTGAAAATGCTGATCTTGACCAGGATGTCATCGGGGGCCGACTTGGCATATTCGATAAAAACATCAAAATACCTGTCATCGGCAAAGACGCCGGTATCCATAATTTCATATTCAGGGTCAAGCCGCGATCGCTTCCTGTTCTTATCCAGGAGTTCCTGATAGGGAAACTCCCCCTGGGGATACTTGTAGAGATACTTCATGTAGGAGTGGGTCGGCGTGTTGTCGAGGTAATAGTAGAGCTCTTTGACGTCTTCTCCATGGTTGCCTTCCCTGGTGGTCAATCCGAAGAGCCGTTCCTTGAGGATCGGGTCCCTCCCGTTCCAGAGGGCAAGAGAGAAACACAGGTCCTGGTTGATGTCCGAGATGCCTCCCAGACCGTCCTCGCCCCAGCGGTACACCCGGGAGCGCGCGTGGTCGTGAGGAAAATACTCCCAGGCCTCGCCGTCCGCGCTGTAGTCCTCGCGCACCGTACCCCATTGGCGCTCGCTCAGGTAGGGCCCCCATTTTTTCCAGAAGACCTTGTGCGACGCGTTATCCGCCAATCGTCTGTCTTCAGCGGTGGTTCGGTTCATTTTTTAAAGTCCTTTTTTTCTTTTCATCGGTCCGATATGACCTATCTGACCGATCAGCCCGATCATCAGCCTACGACCGCTGCCACTTCATCCACGCCGTGAACAGCTTCTTGACGAACGGCGTCAACCTCGTCCGGTTGTACATGTCAGCCAGCCGCTTGATCGCCTCGGCCTGGGTCGGATAGGGATGGATGGTCTTGCCGATGGCCGATAAACCGAGCCCCGCGGTGAGGGCGAGCGATAGTTCGTTGATCATTTCTCCGGCATGGCGGGCGACGACGGTCGCACCGAGTATGATATCGCTGCCCTTTTTCAGATGCACCCGGGCAAAGCCCCCGGTTTCGCCGTCCAGCAGCGCGCGGTCGATATCGCTGAGCAGAACCGTCAGGGTCGTCACCTCGAGCCCCTTGTCGCGGGCATCTTTTTCGTACATTCCCACATGGGCCACCTCAGGGTCCGTGTAGGTGCACCAGGGGACCACCAGGGAGGAGGTCTTCTGCCTGCCCTTGAACAACGCGTTCGCGATCACGATGCGTGCCAGCGCATCGGCAGTGTGCGTGAACTTGTAGGGAAAGCATATGTCCCCGGCCGCGTACACCCGCGGATTTGACGTCTGGAGCATCTCGTTCACCTGTACGCCCATCCGCGGGTCGTACACGATGCCCGCTTCTTCAAGACCCAGCCCGTTCACGTTCGGGGCCCTGCCTACGCCGACCAATATCTCGTCTCCAACCAGTTCCAGGGATTTCCCCTCCTGCTCAAGGGTGATGACCTTGTCAGCACCCCGCCGCTCCGTCTTCAGGATCTTCGTGTTGAGGGCGAGCGTTACGCCGTCACGCAGCATGGACTTCTGCACGACCTCGGCGGCATCCGCATCCTCCCGAATCAGCAGGTGGCCGGACGGCTCGATGATCGTCACCCTGCTTCCCATGCGGGCAAAGGCCTGGGACAATTCACAGCCGATGGGACCGCCGCCGATCACCAGGAGTCTTTTCGGAAGTTCGGTCAGCCAGAAGACATTCTCATTGGTAAGGTATCCCGTCTCCTCTATCCCGGGAATTCGCGGGGCTGCCGCCCGCGCGCCGGTGCAGATAGCGGCCTTTTTGAAGTGAAGGCGCAGGCCGTCCACCTCGATGCTGTCAGGCCCGGCGAATATCCCCCTTCCGAGAAATACATCTACACCAAGCTCTTTGCTGAACCGATCGAAAGAATCATGATGGCTGATTCCGGCCCTGATGCGGCGCATCCGCTCCATGGCTTTGCTGAAGTCCATTGTCGCGTTCGCGCCTCCGGTTATCCCATACTCTCCGGCAGTTTTAACTTCATACGCCGCCCGGCTGGCCCTGATGATCCCCTTGGAAGGGACACAACCCACATTAAGGCAATCACCACCCATCAGATGATGCTCGATGAGCGCGACCTTTGCCCCCAGACCTGCCGCCCCGGCGGCAGTGACCAGCCCCGCAGTGCCCGCCCCGATCACCACAAGGTTATAGCTCGGAGCAGGCACGGGGTTTTTCCACATCGCGGGATGGACGTTGTTGATAAGGGCCTTGTTGTTCTCGTCCAGGGGAAGGACCAGGGGCATTTCACCCATGGAATGGCCTCTCTTTCATCTTCAGACATTTATACATGACATTTCGACAGAGGGATACTTAGTATAAGAATAGCATATTTATGAGGGTCAAAGCTCAATAGGTCCAGGAAACGTTGATCGCTCCATAGATCTGCTCATGCTGCTGTGTCTTGAACTGCCTTGTTCGTATTACATAAAAGTAGCTCGCTTTAATTCTGCCATAGTCCAGCGCAAGCCCTGCCATGAGATTCGCCACGTAACGACTTCTTTTCAACACTCTGGCTGTCCCTGAACGTATTTCCATCAAGGAAGACATCCCGCGATAACAAGCCGTCCGTCGACGCCTGTGAAAAGGTGAACGCCCCGGATGACCATCATTCATCTGTGCAATATCCGCAGTATTGGTCTCGCATCCCGGCCGGATCGGACAGGTTCCGAAATCAGCCGGCAATTCCATCCAATGCGGGCTTCCGCGCCGGTATTGATATAGATCTCCGCATTTCCGAAACTGCCACCCAGGTGCGGTATCACGTCGTAGTTAAAGCCCCGGCCGGTCTCTCTACGAATAACCCGCCACTGAGATTCGATTGTGGCGTTAATAACCAGCTCATTATGGAGCTGATGAGACCAGCCCTCTGCCAGTGGAGTATCGATAGCGCGATGAACGAAATTCTGCGTCTTGTCCGCGAAGGAAAGCGGCCCGATCATCCCCGCAAGCAATTCCCAACTCGTACGCTGATCATCCTTCCTGCTGTGGAATCCGGCGGAAAAATACGTGATCCCGGCATAAGGCCGGTCATCCGGAATTGCATCGGATCGGTGGATATTCGCCGGGGTGTATATGTCCTGACCAAGCGATAAGGAAACGGCCCGCTGCGACTCGGGACCATGCACGAACGGGAGGTGATTGAAGAAGGCATCGCTCCAATCCGGTAAATGAGCTGATTTCCCGTCGTTTTTGTATGGCGTACTCAGGGTGAATCTGACCCCGTTGGTATAATCGCGGTCGGTGCCGGAGAAAAAATCGTTTTCCCAGTATACGGTAAAGGTGTCGAAGAACTTTTCCGGTTCTGCATCGGCCGGTGTGGCGGGAAAGAGAAAGGCAAGACCCACTAAGAGGATGATGGATAATCGGACAACAGGGATCATAGTATCTCGGTGTGCATCTCGTCCACCCCGGCGATATAGAGCGTATGACCGTTCACTTTTCTTTCTCGAACAGACGTGCCGCATGTGCGGCGGCTCCCAGGAGCGCTGCCCGGTCGTTCATGATGACCTTAACGGGAATACGCTGAACAATGGGGGTCAGCCGCCCCTTGTCCCTGAAGGCCTTGATGAACGCACCTTCCTTCAACTTCCAGATGATCTTCGGGGCGATTCCACCCCCGATGAAGATCCCCTCCGAGGCCATCACCTGGAGCGCAAGGTTGCCGGCCGCAGCGCCGTAAATGGATACAAAGAGATCAAGCGTCGCGCCACAAAGCCTGCTTTTCTTCAGCCGGGCCGATTCGGTTATCACCGCGGCAGGATCCTCCTTATTAATCCGCATGCCGAGCCAGCCGGGTTCCCCGCCGAATTTTCCCGTGTCTCTCAGGAACTGATAGATATTTAAGAGCCCCGCCCCTGACAGCACCCGCTCATAGCTCACATGGCCGAATCGTTCGAACAGGTACCGGAGGAGGCCGAGTTCAAGGCGGTTCTTGGGGCCGAACTCCACATGTCCGCCTTCTGACGGTGATGGGATATGATGCCTGCCATCCCAGAACATGATGGCAGCACCGAGTCCTGTCCCGGCGGACAAGAGCGCTTTATTGCCGATGATCTTCCTCCCCCTGTTCAGGGTCGTGAAATCCCTGCTTTCCATGACATCAATGCCATACGCGTTTGCCACCAGGTCGTTGATGAGGAATACGTTTCCGATCGAAAGTTTGTGCCGGAGGGATTTAACCGAGACATGCCAGGGAAGGTTGGTTGCTATCGCCGTGCCCGAAACAATCGGTCCGGCCACGCCGAAGCAGGCCGCGGAAATTGTTTCATCTTCGTGCAGAAATTCATCGACAGCGCTTTCAAGACCTTGAATGGCCTTGCTGGATACGACGAGGGAGCGTTTGAGAAGAACACGGTTCGAGGACGCGTGGAACAAGCCGAGTCTCGTTTTTGTTCCGCCCACGTCTCCGGCAAGTATCATGGGCGATCGCGAAGTCTTCATGGCCTTGCCTCGTGGACGGATAAGTCCCGCTGATGGTTCTTTATGCTTTAATCGGGCTGAACAGCAGTTTGTCCCGTATCCGTTCTTTTTTTAGCAGGCGACCGCCTGCTACGCAACGGCGCCCACTCACGTGGACCCCTGCCCCGCAGTGCATCCATAACAGTGGTTGTCTACCGCAATTATCCGGTTCGACAGCGCGGCATAATCAAAGCTCGAGATATGCTGCGGCGTTTCCGATCCGGTTGTGAGACCGAGCACCTGATTAAAGTCACAGTCGTAAAGTCTGCCGTCCCATCCCACACTCACCAGCGAACGGCACATGATATTTTCGAGCGTGGCGGGATTGAATGCTGCAGCCAGCATTTCCTGATAGCCCTGAAGATCGCCGTTTCTGACGAGTGAATCTCGAAACCTTCCTATCGGCATATTGGTAAAGGCGAACAAGCGGTCAAACCTCACCTTATAGCGGTTCTTCAACTCCCGTTTATAATCCGCTTCGAGAGCACACTGTGCCGGGGACAGAAACGCCCCGCGGGGATTGTAGACCAGGGTGAGCGACCGACCAGACCCGTTTCCGAAGCCCGCGCGATTGAGCACGCGAAGGGCGCTGATACTCCTGCCAAAAGCACCGCTGCCCCTCACCGCGTCCACGTTCTCTTCGAGGTAGCAGGGGAGCGAAGCGATAAGATCCACGGCATTGCTGCGGTAAAATTCCGGAAGGTCTTCATTCCCCTTGTCCAGCAACAGCGACAGATTGGTGCGAACAATGATCCTTTTACCAGTTCTCGCGGCGTGGGTGACCAGCATCCGGAAATGAGGGTTCAGCTCCGGGGCGCCTCCGGTGATGTCCAGGGTATCGATGGCATTGTCCTTAAAGACGCGAAGCACTTCTCCGACGATCTCCCGTGTCATTGATTCCGTGCGCGAAGGACTTGCCGATACATGGCAATGAGTGCACGCCATATTACACCGGTATCCGAGATTCACCTGGAGCACCCTGACCCCTTTTGCGGTTAACGGTTCTTTGGTAACAGACCGGACCTTGTCAATAAATTTCGTGCTGTCCATTCAAACTACCCCATCCTTTTATACATCCTGAGATGATGAAATTATAGCACTTTTCCTCTGTTCTGACAGCACTGGTGCAACGAACACAGCTGTCAAGCTAGACAATGATCTTCTTCTTCATGAGCTTAAAAGGGAACGGCGCAAGAAGCGCAACAACAACGACAAGCCATACCATGCTCCCGATCACCGTATTCACGCTGCCCGCTGAAAAGGCGCGGCAGATATTGACAAGGTGATAAAGCGGAGAAAAAAAAGCGAGACGGGCAACCGCGTTCGGCATGACATCCAGCGGGAAGAAGATGCCGGAAAAAAGGAACAGCGGGGTCATGAAGAGCGTGTAGAAATAACTGAACGAATCGATACCCGGTACGACAGCGCAGAACATGACCGAAAGCTCGGCAAAGATGAGGCCGCCCAGGAAGATAAAGGGAGTCGCGAGCAGGATAAGAGGCGACTCCACGAGGCCGAACAGGGCGATCACGATCATTATGGTGATCCCGAAGATCACGCTCTTGGTAGCGCCCCAGGCGAGTTCCCCTGCGACAAGATCGTCGAGGTTCACCGGCGTCGCGAGGATGGCGTCAAAGGTCTTCTGGAACGTCATCCTGATATAGGTGCCGTAGGTGCACTCGTAGACCGCGGCAAACACCGACGAGGACGCCACAATGCCCGGCGCAATGAACTTGATATACGGCTGTCCATGGATGTCCTGCACGAACGCCCCGAGACCGAACCCCATTGCCACCAGGTACAGGGCCGGTTCGAAGAAGTTGAGCGCGAAGCTCGTCTTGTACAGCTTGGTATAGACCAGCCAATGCCGCTGCCAGACACTGAATGCGCGCTTAATCCGCAAGGCTCCTCCCCGTCAGCTTGAGATACACGCCTTCAAGGTTGCCGCCGTGCAGCGCCATCAAGTTCGCCGGAGAGTCGATCGTCACGATCTTTCCCGAGTCCATGATCGCCACGCGATCGCAGAGCTTCTCTGCTTCCTCCATGTAATGGGTCGTGAGCAGCAGCGTGGTATTCCTGAATTTCAGCTGGTTCAGCTTGTCCCAGACCGCCCGGCGGCTGTGCGGGTCAAGACCTGTCGTGGGCTCATCGAGGATCAGGATCTCCGGGCTGTTCACAAGCGCCCGCGCGAGCAGGAGCCGGTGCTTCATGCCGCCGGAAAGCTGGTCGATCTTTGCATCCGCCTTGTCCCGAAGCTCCGCGAATTCGAGCAAATCGCGGACGAGACGCAGGATGTCCTTCTTTCTGATATCGAAGTACCTCGCATACACAACGAGATTCTCTGTCACGGAAAGGTCAGGGTCCAGGTTCTCTTCCTGCGGCATGATCCCGAGACGGGCTTTGATGCTGCTTGGCCCGCTGGTAACGTCCTCGCCGAAGACCGTCACCGTGCCTGATGTCGGCGGCATGAAACAGGAGATGATGCGCATGACCGTGGTCTTCCCTGCGCCGTTCGGGCCGAGGAAGCCAAAACACTCGCCTTGTTGAATGGTGAAGTCAATGCTGTTGACGGCCCGGAGGCCGTTGTAGTCTTTTATGAGATTTTGCGCGAGAATGACGTCCATGTGAAATACGAGAATCCCTTTGAAATGCTTATAACCAATTGACAGGCATTTTATAATGATGCTGAGATGGTACTTCGAGATTTGCGGGACTAAAAGACCGTCATTCTAGACCCGGCCCGGGAAGCTCCTCATGCGCAGGGGTGAAGCGTGATTTATTGCCACTCTCAAAACGTTTTTCATACCCTGTAACAGTATTTCCGTTCTCTTACACACGGTCTATTAATCTTATCAACAACGACCTGCCCTGATCCGTCACATCTGCGAACTCCACCCCGATGTCGTAATTCGACGGCATCTTATCCTGCTGCAAGCGACACGAAACAACTTTCCCGACAAAGCAAACAGGATTACAAGCGTTGATTGACAACTCGAGGAGAACGATGCTGTCCATCTTCAATTGATGAGCAGTTTGAATAATCACGCCGCTTTGGCTGATTTCTTTTACGCCGAACTCCTCCGGCAAATTCAGGACTTTTTCGTTGGATGTGGTGATGCAAAACCGGAGATCGCGATAGAACCAGTCAGCCGGCTCCGGCACTTGCGTTTTCCTGTTATCGTCAATTGAATCAAGGAAATCCTTAACCTTGTCCGCTGATTCATCTTTAAAAAATATTCCTACCGAGTAAACAGTGATTGTTTCCCCATCGGCTTTTTCTTCTATTCCGCTTAGTTCGGAACGAACCACGACACCCTTGACTTTGATCTGTTTCCCCTCATGCTCCAACGTCAGCAGACACTCTTTCCCGATATTAAGCTTCTTGTCCGCTTTTAACGCAACTCCGCCCACGCTTATGTCAATAATCTTTACTTTACCAACCGGGCTCATCTTGCTGCTCAGGTCGATCAAGTCCAATTTGAATCTCTTGTGTTTCCTCATATTCCGCATTAGTAACTCCAGCTGCCTTCTTCCCTGATTTGGTATTGATGACGAGAATGCTAACCCCTTGTTTATCGGATCAATAAATTTTATCTTTTCGGCGATCTTTGCCCGATCTTCTCTCTACGCCGCTTCTCCGCTCAGGACCCTTGTAGTTCGGGTCGTTCAGCTTTCTTCGATCTTCACCTGATCTTCGACTCATATCCACCCCGGTTTTGATCAGTATCAGTCTTTCTTTACCTCAACCCCCTCAAGGTCCTTGAGTATCTTCTCGATCCTCTCCCTGAGATGCACCTGTTTGTCATGGACTTTAGCTGACTTCTGCGCAACATGACGCGTCTGGCTGAGCTCCTTTTCCAGCTCCCGGACGCGCTTCTTCTGAGAGCGGTTTTCCGTCACAAGCGACTCTACCCTTCTCTCGATCTCGGCAAATTTTTCCGCAAGGCTGCTCATCTCTTTTTCCTCGAAACCACAATCAAAACCGGAGATGCTTTTCTTTGCGAGCTTCGTCTCTTCGCAAGGAAGTTATTTTACTCCGGGGTCCGAAGTCCGAAAGCCTCAACGCCCGCGGTCTTCGCGTAGATCCTTTTATATTCGGCATAATTACGCAGCACTTTTTTTACATATCCGCGCGTCTCGGAATAGGGTATCAACTCGACGAACAGGTCCCGTTCCCCATGATAGCCGTTCTTCGTGATCCACCCCTGGACCGCTTCGGGCCCCGCATTATAGGCCGCTGCCACAAGGAGCGGATCGTTGTTGAAACGCTTCATGAGCTGACTGATGTACAAAGTCCCGATGTTTATCGCCGTGTCTGACTCGAAAAGTTTCTCCCGGTCGAACCCCGAGAACCTGTTCAGCCTGGCAACCCGCTCGCCGGTGGCCGGCATGACCTGCATCAGCCCCCGCGCGCCGGCGGAAGAGAGCGCATCGGCGCGGAATTGGCTTTCCTCTTTGATGATGGCGGCGATAAAGTAAGGGTCCTGCTTGTACTTTCCGGCATAGGTGACGATGCTCTCCCAGAAGCCCTTCGGGTAGGCGAGCATCCACAGATCGTCGGACACGCCGGGCGTCGGCCCCTCCAGATAGTGTTCATACTTCCTGAGCACAATGATAAGGGAGTGGTAATAGTCGCCCATTTCGAAAAATGCCTTGCTCAATCCAATGAGCGGAATGCGCCTTCTCGGCATCCTGTCCTTGAGGGACCACAGTTCGGCTGCGGCCTCTTTTTTCATATCAAGCTGCATGAGCTCAAGGGTTTTTCCGAGGGAGGGTTCCGCCGCAAGCGTTTGCCTCATCTCTTCCGTCCAGAGGGGCGGTCCGTCGTCAATATCGAAGGGATACAACGCGCCATCGGGACGCGGCGTCTCCGCTTCCGTCGTCGCAGCACCCGCGTCATCGTCGGCTTTCATGAACAAGTCGTTCGCCAGGACCGCCTTTCGTTCGACTGCACGGTATCCGTAGTAGGTGTAGGGGCCTGTCTTCAGCACCTGATCGTAGTATATGACCGCCTGGTGAATGTCATTCCGCTTTTCGGCCGCCCTGCCCAGCCAGTAGCGGGCCTGATTCACCAGGAACGATCGGGGATAGCGTTTGACCAAATCCTGGAGAATTTGTTCGGCATTATCATAGTCGCCTGAGATATAGTTCCACCACGCCTTCCACCAGAGGGCGCTGTCCGCGTACCTGCTGTCAGAATATTCCCGAACCAGTCGGTCGTAGAAATAGAGCGCCTTCTGCATGTCGCCTGCTTCCCGGAATATGTTGCCGGTAAGAAAGATCGCGTCATCGCACCACTCACTCTCGGGAAAGCCCTCAAGAAGTTTCTCGAACGTCTTCGTCCCCCGGTCCCAGTCGCCGAGCTTGCTGTAGGACTTCCCCAGCCAGTACAGCGCCTCGGATGTTCTCGCATCGGAAGGATACTCCTGTATCATCTTTTCAAGGATGACCGCGGCCTCTGCCCGTTTCCCGAGATAATAAAGCGACACCCCGGTGCGGTACAATGCATCGGAACGTTCCGGCGCGCCCGGTTCTTTATCAAGGAACTTCATGAACGTCTCGACCGCCTTGTCATGCTGGCCGGCCCGGAACAGGTTCCTGCCGCGTTCGTACAGTTCTGCGGAAGTGAGTTCGGGGATTTCCGCACCGCCCGCTTTGAGCAGGTTCAGTGCTTTTTCAACGTCCTGGTCGTTCGGATTGCCGGGATACTTGACCCAGACGTCCTGGTACGCCCGTACTGCCCGGCCAAGATCCGCTTCCGCGATCAGTGCGCGTCCAAGTCCCAGACCCGCGGCGGGGGCGAACTCCGAAAGGGGGTTGTTCTGCAGGAACGTGTCGTACGCCTCCACCGCCTGCGGGTATGCATAAGATTCGAAGAGCGCCTGCGCGCGCTTGAAGGCGGCACGCGCGATGAGGGAGCTCTTGGGATATCGCTCGATCACCTGCCCGTACAAGGCGGCCGCCTCCGAATACCGGGAATGTGCGAAATGATAATCCGCCAGGAGCAAGACCGCAAAGTCGGCAAGCTCGGGGTATTCGGCCTGCGCGCGGAGCATTGCTGCATCGGCCTCAGAGGTCCGGTCAAGCTGGATGAGTGCCTGTTCCGTCAGGAACAATGTCCGTTTATACCAGGGAGTGTCCGGATAGAGTTCAATGACCCGGTGCGCAAGGAAGAGCGTGTTCCCGGCATTTCCCGCTTTATAAGCATCTCGTGCCGCCCTGAAGCCCAGTTCGGCATCGGACACAGGGGCCGCGATTCGTGAAGAAGGCGCACCAGACAAGCCCGGAAGATGAGCCTTTCCGCCTGCGCAAGCCGAAATGATCAGGAGCCCGGAAAGTAACGCGATGTTTTTCAGGTAACTCATTTTTTTGAGAGGTCGTCTTCAACTGCAGCAACAACCTGCATATTATAATATAGTCCCTTGCCGGGCATGTCAATAGCAGTTATGCCTGAGACCGGGCAGACTATCGCCCTGAAAATGTCAGGATTCAGTCTGCTCAGAACGGCGAGAAAATCTTGAGGACTTATCGCGAATGAGACGAAAACGAAGAATTACCCAAATAAAACCGGAAGATCTGTTTTTTTCGTGACATTCGGGTAATTCGTGAAATTCGCGTTCAAAGGGTTTTTCCCGGCCTGTCCTGGTTAACTATGACGAAGGAAACGCGGCAACTGGGCCGATGCGGTTTTAAGGCGCAGAATGAAGCGTTCTTCATAAGAGGTTATTGTGTCGGCGGTCCCGGAGGAAGGAACAGGCGGTGTGTCAGGGCTGTAGACGAAAAGGTGAAACGCTACCGAGGTGACCGGTCGGTCGGGAAGCGGCAGCTGTTCGATTTCATTCACAAACTCGATCCACCGGTCCGCCATCCGGATTTGCAGGGCCGTATCCTGTGATGCCAAATAATCTCCCACTGTTCTTGCGGGCTCGGGCGCCAGACCGTCGCAACGGTTCCGTCCCGGCAGGACAAACCTGGACTGAATACCATCAAATACGCGACCGATCGGGAAGAGCCTGCATGCGAGCGGCCGGGCCTTATAGATGCGACAGCCCTTCTCTGTCCAGAAGTGACAGGCGGGGTCACGCGGGAGCATGACCAAAGGAAAACCATCCGCTCGTTCCGTATCGACAATGTCGAGCAGGTCCTCATAGCTCATGTTGCCTTCACTGCAGATGAGCGCGACCTCGTAGGGATTAAGGACGATGGGAGCGCCCGCCTTGCAGCAATTCGAGTCGCAACCGCCGGTCCCGCACGACAGCTGCAGCAGATCGGTTTCCTCAAGCACCGCGGCATCGGCGCCGGCGATCCTGATTGATATTGACGGATTATTTGACATCAGTTTGACAAATGTATTGGACGCGAAATTTCGCGGACAAAAGCAGATACCCCTTATGCACGGGGCAGAAATTATCCACCCGCATAATAGTACGTAACGCGCCGTCTCCGTGAGGAACCTCACCGCGTGAATGTGACAGGTTGCCTCTGCGTCCTCTGCGGTGAGATCAACAGCCCCGCCCTTACTTCGTGATCAATCTTCCGCCCGCCTTCGCCTGCCACACCACCAGGATGGGACTGGCGACGAACACCGACGAGTAGGTTCCCACCATCACGCCCAGGAGCAGCGCGATCGAGAAGTCATGCAGCACCTCGCCGCCGAAAAGGACGAGTGGAATGAGCACGATGACCACGGTGAGCGAGGTAATGACGGTCCGGGACAGTACTTCGTTGAGGCTTCTGTTCACCAACTCGGGCAGTTTGTCTTTCTTGTTTCGCCTCAGATTTTCCCTGATCCGGTCGAATACCACCACCGTGTCCGTGAGCGAGTAGCCGGCGAGCGTGAGCAGAGCCGTGACGATCAGAAGGTTGATCTCCCAGTTCAGGATGTAGAAGATGCCGAGCACGGCGAGCACATCGTGCATGGTCGCAATAGCGGCTGCCACGCCGAACTTAAACTCGAACCGGAACGCAATATAGATAATGATCGCGATCATCGAAACCGTGATAGCTACGAGCGCGTCGCGCTGCACCGCTTTTCCGATCACCGGCCCGATCTCCATGATGCTTTCGACCTCAAAAGGATTGTTCGGGAACCCCTGTTTGAAGAGGTTCTGGATCTTGTCGGACGTCCCCTCTGACTCCCGGACCCTGATCAGGATCTTGTTCCCCTCTCCGACATGCTGGATCGAGGCTCCCACGAACCCGTTCTTATCGAGGGCGACGCGCGCTTTTTCTACCGGCATCGGTTCCTTGAAGCTGAGCTGCATCGTGGTGCCGCCCACGAAGTCGATGCCCAGGTTCGCCTTGCCCCGGCCGATCTGGATCAGACCGACGATACCGAGAGCGATCAGCAGGGCCGAGATCGTGAATGAGATGTTCTTCCACCCCATGAAATCGATATTCGTTTTATGCAATATTTGAAGCATTTCAACCTCCGACAAACCTTTATTTTAACCACAGGGATCACAGAGAGCTCAGAGAAAAACTTTCACAAAAAAGTCCCGAACTCTGTGTCTCTGTGGTAAATCTTGATTGTTTTTTCTTTAAATACTGAGTTTCTCCAGCTTCCATTTCGCATTGATGATATCGAAGATCACCTTGGTGCCCACGAGGGCGGAATACAGGTTGATGATGATGCCGAGGCTGAGTGTCACCGCAAATCCCTTAATGGCTCCCGTGCCGAACAGGAACAGCGCCGCCGCCGTAATAAGGGTGGTCACGTGCGAGTCAAGGATCGTGAGGAACGCCTTATCGTATCCCGAGTCGACCGCGGGCCTCGGTTGTTTGCCGGCGCGGATCTCCTCTCGAATGCGCTCGAACATCAGCACGTTCGAGTCCACCCCCATGCCTATGGTGAGGATGATGCCCGCAATGCCCGGCAGCGTGAGCGTGGCATTCAAAAGCGCCATGGCGCCCAGAAGAAGGACCATGTTCAGGACCACGGCGTAGTCCGCGATGAGCCCCGACATCCGGTAATAAACGACCATGAAAATGACCACGAACAGACCGCCGAACAGCGCGGCCCGAACGCCTTTGTCGATGGAATCCTGTCCGAGAGACGGACCGACGGTCACGTTCTGCACGATCTTCATGGGCGCCGGAAGGGATTCACGCAGCACGATCGCGAGCTTCGCGGCTTCGTCGTGAGTAAAGTTTCCGGTGATCTGGGCGTTCCCGCCGCTGATCCGGTCCTGGATCCGCGGGGCGGAGTACACCACCCCGTCAAGTACGATGGCGAGCTGCTTGCCGACGTTGTCGCCGGTGACGCGGTCGAATATCTTCGCTCCTTCGTTATCAAATGAAATAGAGATCGCCGGCTTGTTAAATTGGTCAATGCCGACCTTGGCCTCTTTCAAGCGGTCGCCGGTCAGGAGTGTCTGACTATATACAAGGTACGGTCGTTTGTTGACCTTCCCGCTCTCGTCAACGTCTTCACCGTAAAGCACTTCGCTGTCAGCAGGAACCTGGCCGGCCAGCGCCTTCTGCAGGTCACCCGTAGTGTTCAGAAGCTTGAACTCCAGCCTGCCGGCGGTCTTGATGAACGCGATCGCCTCCTGCGGGTTTTTCACGCCCGGAAGCTGCAGCGCGATCTGATCGTTCTCCTGCCGGTAAATGGCTGGTTCGGCCACACCGTACTTGTCCACCCTCCGACGGGTGCGATCGAGCGCCTGCGTCACGGCCCACTCCTTGAGCCGCCTGACCTCGGCCGCCTTCAAGGCGTAGACCAGCTCTCCCTTGGCCCGGTTCTTTATCTCCACGATGGCATAGTTGTCCTTTACGAGCTTCTCGACCTTATCGGCAAGTGAATCGTCGAATTTTGCGGTGATGTCCTGTCCCGTTCTGCTGAAGACCGCCGCGAGTTTCTCCGACGACGCCGAGGTCTGGAGGTCGGCCACGATATTGTCCACGGACGACTCCACTGCCTTGGCAGTGTCCACCTCCATAACGAGGTGGCTCCCGCCCCTGAGATCAAGTCCCAGCGAGATCTTGGGCACGCTCTGCCTCCACCAGTCCGGCAGCCCGGATGACAATGGCGTTGACGGTACGAACAAAAACAGCGCGATAGCGACGGACAGGGCGATGAGCGCCACTCTCCATTGAATACTCTTCTTCATTCAAACACCTCCTCAAAAGATCAATGCAAACTGAAAATCTTCAAAATGCAAATTGCAAATTGTATCGGCTTTTCCTTATACTGTTTTTCACTTTGCATTATACATTTTGCATTTTGTCTTAATTTCTACTTTTTCCCTTCCTCCGGCTTCACGACATCTCCCACCGATCCCCGGGTGATCTTCACCTTGACGCCTTCGGCGATCTTGACGGTGAGGGTATCGGCGTTCACCCCCTCGACCGTACCGTAGATGCCGCCGGCCGTGACGACCTCGTCGCCTTTTTTGATCGCTTCCAGCATCGCCTTATGCTCCTTCATCTTCTTCTGTTGCGGACGGATCATGATGAAATAGAAAATGGCGAAGATCACGACCATCATGATGATTCCCTGATACCCGCCGCCTCCCTGGGCCGCCGCATTGCCTCCTGGTGCTCCCATTGCGTAAGCTGTTGCGATAAACATGTCTACCTCCTCAATAATATAATTACTATTTCAAATCGCAGAACGCAAACAGTAAACTGCACATTGAACGGATGTCAAATTCAAAATCATTTTACACTTTGCAATCTGCATTTTTCAATTTGCATCCGTTTCTTCCCTCTTGAGCAAAAATTCCTTTTTGAATTCCTTAAACCTCTCCTGCTCGATGCTCAGCCTCACGTTTCGCATCAGGTTGAGATAGAAATAAAGATTATGGATCGTCCCAAGCCGCAAGGCCAAGGTCTCACTTGCATTGAACAGGTGGCGCAAATAAGCCCGGGTAAAGTTCCCGCAGGTGTAACAGCCGCACCCGGGATCGATCGGCTGATGATCATGTTCGTATCGGGCATTCCTGATCACCACCTTGCCGAACGAGGTGAAGAACGTTCCGTTTCGCGCGTTCCGCGTCGGCATGACGCAGTCGAACATGTCGATGCCGCGGTCAACCCCTTCCACAAGGTCTTCCGGTGTCCCGACCCCCATCAGATACCGGGGCTGATCAACCGGCAGCGAAGGGACCGTCGCCGACAGCATCTCGTACATAAGGGGCTTGGTCTCTCCCACGGACAGTCCGCCGATCGCATATCCGTCGAATCCAATATCAACAAGCGCCTCAGCGGAGTGCTTTCGAAGGTCGGGGTAGATCCCGCCTTGAACAATGCCGAAAAGCGCCTGGCCCGTGTCGTTTTTCGCATCGCGACATCGCTTTGCCCAGCGAAGCGTGCGTTCAAGCGACTCTTGGGTATAATCACGGGTCGCCGGGTACGGCGTGCACTCGTCAAAGGCCATGATGATGTCTGCGCCAAGCGCCTCCTGGATCTCCACAGCATACTCGGGAGTTATCAGGTGCTTGGCGCCGCCGTCGATGGGGGACTGGAACGTGACCCCCTCTTCCGTTATCTTCCTGAGCTCCGCAAGGCTGAAGACCTGGAACCCCCCGCTGTCCGTAAGGACCGGTCTGTTCCAGCCCATGAACTTCTGGACCCCGCCGAACGACCGTATCAGCTCATGACCCGGCCTCAGGAACAGATGGTACGTGTTCGAAAGGATGATCTCGGCGCCGAGGTCCACGAGGTCAGCCGGGGAGAGGGTCTTGACCGTGGCCTGCGTACCCACGGGCATAAACACAGGCGTATTGACATCGCCTCGGGAGGTCGTTATCTTTCCGCGACGGGCTGAGGAATCGGGGTCTTTTTTTATTAAAGAAAAATTAAACATTGCAGGGTCCAGGGTCCAGGGTCCGGGGTCCAGGTCTTTTATGCCTGCGCTGGCCCCTGAACCCTGACTCCTGTCCCCTGTTCTTTCTACATTCTCTCCGGCGCATTTACACCCAGGATCTTGAGCGCGCTCTGGATCACCGTCTTCACCTGTTTCATGAGGAACAATTTAACGGCGGTCCGCTCGAGGTCCTCGGTGATGACCCGGTGCTTGAAATAATAGTTATGCAGCAGCCCCGCGAGGTCCTGCAGATAGAACGTCAGCCGGTGCGGCTCGTAAGCAAGTGCGGCCTCTTCGATGACCTCGGGATACTTCGCGAGCGCCTTGATGATATTCCGCTCTTCTTCGAGATCAAGGAGCGAAAGGTCAACAGCGTCACGCTTCGGGATGCCGATGTTCCTGGTCTCGGCCTCGCGGAACAGGCTCGCGAGCCGGGCGTGCGCGTACTGCACATAGTAAACCGGGTTCTCCCGCGACTGTTCCTTGGCGATGTCGAGGTCGAAGTCCAGGTGGCTGTCGGACCGGCGGGTGAGAAAAATATACCTCGCCGCGTCGCTGCCCACGTCCTGCACCACGTCCCGGAGCGTCACGAAGTTCCCCGCCCGCTTCGACATGGGAACAGGTTGGCCGTGGCGCAGGATCGAGACAAGCTGGACCAGCAGCACGTGCAGCGAATCCTTGGGATGACCGAAGGCCTGGATCACTGCCTGGACGCGAGGGATGTAGCCGTGGTGGTCCGCTCCCCAGATGTTCACGAGCGTCGTGAACCCCCGGCCAAGTTTGTTCCGGTGATAGGCGATGTCCGTGGCGAGATAGGTGTAGCTCTTGTCCTTTTTCTTCACCACGCGGTCTTTATCATCGCCGAAGGCGGTAGAGCGAAGCCACAGCGCCCCATCCTGCTCGTAGCAGTTCCTGCTTTCCATCAGTTCACCAGATGGACCGCTGAACGGAGCCGTCCTAGAGCAGCGTCGTCTCGCTGAACCAGTTGTCGAACCGCACGCCAAAGGCCTCAAGGTCGACCCTGATGTCGGCAAGCATCGTCTCTTTTCCGTATGAGCCGAATTGGTGAACACATTCCTCAAAGGGAACATTCAGATAGTTCTTGCCGTGAAGCTTGATGAATCCCTGAGCAATCTCTTCGATGTAGCTGCCGTGGTACCCCTCGTCGGGAAACGGCACATTGTTGCCGAGCGCCTGCTGATACCGCGCATATACCGACTGGGCAAGGAGCCGGACCTGCCGGCCGGCATCATTGATATAGAACTCCCGGGTGACATCGTACCCTGTCGCGGCAAGCAGGTTCCCCAGGGCGTCGCCGATCGCCGCGCCCCTGCCGTGCCCGACGTGAAGGGGTCCGGTCGGGTTCGCGCTCACGAACTCGAGGAGCACCCGTTCGCCTTTGCCGATGTTCTTCAGTCCGTAACCGGAGCCTTCCGAATCTATTTCAAAGAGCGTTTTTCTCCAGCGGTCCTGCTTGAAGGTAATATTGATGAAGCCCGGCCCCGCGATCTCGGTCTTCGCAATGACCCCGTCCTCGTCCTGGATATTGGCAACAATGATCTCGGCGATCTTCCGGGGGGACTTGGACTCCGGCTTCGCCAGGGTCATGGCAAGCGTGGTGGCAAGGTCACCGTGACTCTTTTCTCTCGGGGTATCGAGAGTAATTATCGGCTGCGTCTCGAGCTTTAGTTCTCCCTTTTCCTTGGCCCTGGCAAGGGCACGGGACAGGATCTCAGTCAGGGTTTGTTTCATGAATTATTTTTCCTCAACCCTGACCTTCTCCCCGCCGGAGCGAGGGTATACCTTCCTCTCCCCCAGGGGAGAGGTCCGAGGTGAGGGGGAACCGAGCTTCCGACATCAGATCATGAATTACCCGTGAAATAGGCAATTCCGTTGCATTACAAGCAAGAAAGTATATCGTATCTTCAAAAAAAGTCAATAAAATAATCCCTTTACTTAGCAAAATCGGTGTGGTATTTTATTATCAGAGGAGTAAATAAGTATGTGGGTCCAGATGAATGTAAATACCATCCTCTTTGACAGCAGGAACAGCAGTTATATCGTCGTGCTGAAAGATGAAACAGGAAAGAAGATCCTGCCGATCTGGATCGGGGCCGCGGAGGGAAACTCCATTGCCTTGGCCCTGAGCAACGTCAAACCTGCCCGTCCCCTCACCCATGATCTCATCGTCAGTATCTTCGACCGCCTGGAGGTCGAGATCGCCCGTGTGGTCATCAGCGACCTTATCGAGAATACGTTCTACGCATCACTTTATCTTCTGCACAATAACAAGGAGTTCCATATCGATTCCCGACCCAGCGACGCCATCGCAGTCGCAATCCGGATCAATGCACCGGTGTTTGTGGAAGAGGAAGTGATAGCCAAGCAGGATTCGACGACGCTCGACACCTGGATGAAGAACCTCGGAGAGAGCGGCGGGACGGAATATAACGCGTAAGTAAAGCAATGCAAAATTCAAAATGCAAATGGTAAAATGCAAAATCCAATGAGTGCACAGCTTTTCCTTCCCTTTTGCACTTTTCATTTTGCATTTTGACTTGTCTTCATATCTTCATATTCCCCACCTTGGCGCCAGATCGTTCTCGACCCCCATACTGTCCAGTACCCGTCCCGCAATGAAGTCCACCATGTCAGAAATATGCTCTGGGTGATGATAGAATGCGGGCATGGCCGGGATAATATGGCAACCAAGTTCGGCCAGGGTGAGCATGTTCCTGAGATGGATGGCCGAAAGCGGCGTCTCGCGCGGCACGAGGATCAGTTTTCGTTTCTCCTTGATCATGACGTCCGCAGCGCGCTGAATAAGGTTCGAGGCGAAGCCATGCGCGATCGCCGCCAGCGTCTTCATGGAACAGGGTACCACGACCATGGCGTCCACCTTGACCGACCCGCTCGCGATTGTCGCGTACATGTAATCTTCGTCAAAGTACGTGATCTGCCCTTCTTTGGCCCCGAAGTGCTTCTCAATCTCGAATTGAACATCGGTCTCCGAGCCTTTAAGTTTGAGTTCCGTTTCATCGTGCAGGATGGACAAACCGTCACCGGAAATACAAATGAAGATATTGTGGCCTTTTTTAATGAGAACCTGAAGCACCCGGTAGGCGTAAGGTGCGCCTGACGCCCCACTGATCGCTACCGTATACGTTGACATGCGTGTTACCCCCTTTTTTGAGCTCTGCGGGTGCGGCACGCGTCGCCCATTGAATTCAGAATACAAACATCATTCAAAGCACAAAAGGAATGAACATCTTCGTTCGCTTCATATAGTCTCCATAGGGAACGCCGAAAAACTCCCTGTTCTCCCTCTCTTCCACCTTTGCCGCCACGACCAGGTTGAAGGTCACGATGACGGCCAGCAAGGCTGCCAACCAGGACGGGGCCTTCAAAAAAACACCCCACGTCAGCAGGAGGAGCGAGGTAATAAGTGGATGGCGGATGTGCTTATATGCCCCCACCGTGACCAGTACGGTCGTTTTCTCGATCCAGAAAAGGGCAGGATCTCTCCGTCGGTCGTCTGGCTTCCCCGCCTTCCGCAACAGCAGAAATCCGTCGATCGCCAAAAACAGGGAAACGGCCAGACACGACTCGGCGATGATCTGACGCAAACTGGACGGTCTGTATATCCAATGCTGGACATCAAGATGCAATAAAATAAGAATTGAAAGGACTTCCCATGCGAAGAACCGGTAAAAGCCATGAAATCGAAAACTGCGCAAGGGCACGCGCGAAACGCGTACCATGCCGGCCGACGCAATGATGAAAAGCCCGATTTTGAACGATATCTCCATAATTCGATATCTCATCTCCTAATTGTTTGTCATCTGGGTCCGCGGTCCGCCGACAGACAGAGCCGACAGCATCACGCCCGCCAGCATCGCCAATCCCGCGCCCATGCCGAATGCCGCGGCCGCGCCGAACTTCTGCCAGACCAGGCCAAAGAGCAGCGAGGCGGGAAACGCGCCGAAACCGACGGCAAGATGATAGAGGCCGAAGGCGGAGCCGCGCAAATGCGACGGCGCAAAGTCAGCAACAAGCGCCTTCTCCACCCCTTCGGTCAAACCGAAGTATATCCCGTACACCATGAACAAAGCCCACACATGCCACTGAGTGCTTGCTAACGCAAACCCCCCATAGACCAGCGCGTACACGATCCATCCCGCGATGATCACTTTCTTTCTGCCGATACGGTCCGACAGGATTCCGCCCGGGACCGAGAACCCCATTTTGACCACATGGAGCGCCACCCAGATCGAGGGCAAAAGCGTTATCGGCACTCCAAGCTGCTGGGCGCGCAGGAGCAGAAACGCGTCCGCTGAATTTCCAAGCGTGAAGGCCAGGACGATCGCGAGGTATTTTCGAAATCCCGCAGGCATTTGGGCCCACGCGGCCCGGAAATTGAACCCGCTCGACGGAACTTGCCGCTGCCCGTCCGCAGGGCTTTCCTTCAAACCGGCAAAGAGGAGGAACACTGCCAGGAGGCCGGGGATGAACGATAGAAGAAAAATGGTCTTGAGGTTCTCCTGCGGAGTACCATGGAGAAGCAGAAGCAGGCCGGTCGCAAGGAGCGGGCCGATTATTGCTCCCCCGTTGTCCATCGCCCGGTGGAACCCGTAGGCCATGCCCCGGAACTCAGTCGGTGTCGAGTCAGCGATGATCGCATCGCGCGGCGATGTGCGCAGCCCCTTACCTACACGGTCGGAGAAACGGAGCGCCAGCACCTGGGGCCATGAAGAGGCAACGGCAATGAGCGGCCGGATCACGTTGGAGATGGAATAACCGGCAACGATCCAGCCTTTCCGCCGTTTCACCCGGTCCGAAAAGTAGCCGGAGGTGAGCTTCAGAAACGATGCCGTGGATTCGGCGATCCCTTCGATGATCCCGAGCGCCGCTGGCCCCGCGCCGAGCACGGCGGTGAGAAAGACCGGCAGGAGCGGGTAGATCATTTCCGATGCACCGTCGTTCAGAAGGCTGACGAATCCGAGTATAACGACGTTTCTGGTAAGGCCCTTTCGCCAGGGGGGCCGCGTTGGTTCCGTTTTAGTCATCGCAGACATAATGAGTGCTGACTTTACCCGATTTGGGACATTTTTTCAATAACCATGTTCAGCCTGCAAAAAAAAGTCATGGGGCGTTCCCGGTCATTTACCGGCATAAAAAATCTTGCTTCTTTTTATCAGTTGCTATAAACTAAGCGGCGTTGGGTCTGAACTATTCTCTATGTCGGGGAGGAATATTCTTATGCCGGAAGTGGTGCTGGTCTCGAACGTTGAGAAAATGGACAAACTCAGGGTCTATTTGGAGGAGTCGTTCAAGAAGTCCCGGTATTCCGAGATAACGCAGGCCATCGGCATGCACTCCCTTCTCATCGATCCTCAGCATACCATGAAAGACCAGGCGCGTCTTTATCACAGTATCCTGAACATGATAAAGGAGAGGATCAGCAGCAGCAAAGGCAAAAGCTACGGGGCCTGGTATACTGCATTTCCATCGCTCATGGATAAGCTGGTGGCATCAAAACGGGTAGTGACCGACAGTGCATCCCTTGACGTCATAACAGACCATTGCAACGCCTATGGACCATTCAAGTCTGTTGACGACTTTTTCTTCTGGGCCCTCGATGATCGCCGGCTGACCCTGGACCAGATCGTTAAGTATCTTGAGACGACCGCTGAGATGCAGCGGTAAATCGATTTGAATTCAAAATGCAAAATGAAAAATGCAAAATGACAAACGAAACCTTTCGGAACGGCTGTTGAATTTTGGGGCGAGCATTATTCAGCTGGCTGTCAAACTCAGCAAAACAGCAGTTGGGAGGCATATTGGATTCCAATTAATGAGGTCAGCGACTTCTTCCGGCGCCAATTACGAAGAGGCATGCGGTGCTGAAAGCAGGGCAGATTTCATACACAAGATGCAGCTTGTTTTGAAGGAACTACGGGAATCATACTTCTGGTTGAAACTCATAAAAAAAGCTGATTTAATCCCTCTTGACAATGTGCAACCCTCCTTGACTGAAGCCGAAGAGCTCGTTAAAATTTTTTCAAAGTCCGTCGTTACTGCAAAGGGAAAAAAGAAATAGTTTAATTTTACCTTCTGAATTTTGAATTTTGCATTTTGCATTTAACCTTGATCTGTTCCACAACCGCATCAACCGTTATCTCCTTCATGCAGTGAACACCGATCTCACATTTCCTCCGAAAACACGGCGAACAGGCTATCCCCGTGCGTACAACGACATGCGATGGCCCGTAAGGTCCGGTCCGCCACGGTGCGGTAGGGCCGAACAAAGCCAGTACCTTGCCCCCTGCCGCGGCCGCAAGATGCATAGGTCCGGTGTCGGTGGTGATGAAGAGGTCGGCAAGGGACGCGAGGGCAGCCAATTCCTTGAGCGTGGTCTCCCCTGCCCAATTCATCGCTGTTTCGCCCATCAGTGCAATGATCCGGTCATTGACAGCCCGGTCTTCGGGACTCCCCGTAAAAATAACCACGGCATTTTTCTCCTTCACCAACCGGTCGGCCAGTTCGGCGAATCTCCTCTCGGGCCAGAGCTTTGTTTTCCACCGCGCAACCGGATTCATTGCGACAAGCGGCCTGTCCTGCAGATTCATGCCTTCGATCTTTTTTCTGATTACCGAGACCTCGCGTTCGATGGGAAGTGAACACGCGGGAGAAGGGGCACTGGCTCCGAGATAGCGCGCCACATCGAGATACCGCAGAAGGGCGTGTTTCTCGATATCATAAGCAGGCAGGCGCTCGTTCAGGAAAAGATATGAAAGCTCGCGCGTCCTGTCAAAACCTATCTTGCGGGTCGCGCGGGAAAGACCGATAAGGATGCCGCTCTTTAAAAGCCCCTGGAAGTCGATGGCGATGTCGTAGCGTACGCTCCGCAGTCCCCGGATGAACCGGAGGATATCACCGAGCCCCCTGATTGCCGTGAACGGGTTCCGGAGATCCCTCATCCAGGCCTTCCGTCGCGAGACCAGCAACCGATCGATGAGGGGATGGCCTTCAAGGATGCCTGCGGCGGCCTCTTCGACAACCCACGTGACCTGACTGTCAGGATAGAGTTTCTTGATCGCCTCAAGCGCGGGCAGCGTCTGCACCACGTCGCCGATGGCGGAAAGTTTGATGAACAGTATTTTCATAGACTCCATGTGCCGATAATCATAATCCCTACCATGGATACAGTCAACCAAGAAACGCCTGTGACTTGAAGATATGACCTGTCGCTGTAAATGAAACCCGCCATCGGCACAATACCTTTGGCTCCATAAAAAAAGAAGCAATCCCCTTCCTTTCGAGGATTGCTTCTCTGTGTCTGGATCAGATGATGATAAATCAACTACATGTTAAAACCGATAGCTGTACATGACCTGTGCGTTGGTCTGGCTGTGGGTCACGGTCGCCCCTTCAGGCGCATTGTCCCCGGAGCTCTGCTTCACCTCCGGTGCGTAGGTGAACGAGGCATCCACGGTCGAAGCCATGCTGATCATATAGCCGGCACCAATGGTCACGTGGGTCTTTTCAATGGCCGGGAACAACGCGTTCAGATACGTATCAGGGATCGGGTTGTTGGCATAATTGATACCGCCGCGCACGGTCCAATCAGGATCTATCTTATAGCCGACGCCGATCATGATCACGTTCTGGTCCTTCCACTTCTGATCCAGGGAGGCGTCAACAACAGTGTTGGCAAAACCCTGGGCAGGATTAGTAGGACCTCCCTGGTCTGCATCCGCAGTAAAGGTCATCTTGAACTCCTTCATCACTGCTTTCCAGTTTATCCACTTGTAGTCCGCCACGATCATCAAATCTTTGGAAACATTAAATGCCATACCAATGCCTGCCATCTGCGGCCAGTTAAAATCCTTCACCTCGATCTTGCCGGTAAGCGGAATAGTCATATTCGCATAAGAGCCATTGGGCGTACCGGTCGTGGCAAAACCCATGTCCATATTCACGTTGAAGCTCACCTTGGCAGAGTTTGTCGTCATGTCGCCTAAAGCGGTTTTACTATGATACATGGCGCCTATCGTAAAATCATCACTGACTCTGTAAACACCGCCGAGCTTGCCGCCAAAACCGGTCGCTTTTGCCTTGCCGGTAAAAGAGCTGTCATCGGAAAAATCAAACCGGGCCCAGGGTACAGGGTTGGCAGGATTAAAGGCGCCCATCCCATACATGGTGGCAAAAGCATTCACCATGCTGCCGGATGCATTACCATATTGATGCTGATTCGGTGTGGACGAGTCCAACCCGGCGAGATTAAAGAACTGCTGGCCGGTAAGCGCCATCTTCAGATCCAGCCCTGCCCATACAAAATCAAGGGTAGCGCCAACACTGAGATCCTTGGTTATTGAATATGCAAACGGCACGAGCAACCTGCCGACACTCAACTCACTGCGGACCTTTTCTCCCGACCCATAGGCAAGAAACGAGTCGCCGGAAAATTCCGTTCCCATGCCGCCCTGGGCAAACATGCCGATACCGTAGCTCATCGGACCGGATTTTTGCACCCAGCCTAATGCAGGCATATAGTATAAGTTGCCTGAGGATGTGGAGGTAGCACCCGGTGTCGACGAAAATGAATTGGTGTCGTCCGTAGCCTTGACATTCGGTCCCAGTAAACCGAGAGCCACATCCAGCCGGTTGCCCTCGGGCATGAGACCGAGCGTCGCAGGATTGTTCATCATCGCCGCAGCACCGTTATCGTAGGCCATGGATGCTCCGCCCATGCCGGTGGCGACTGGTCCATATCCCTCCATGTTCATGCCGTTCGTTGCATACACCGTCGTGGAAACCATTACAGAAGCGATACCGAAGAACAACAGGCACAGCACAACAGGTAAAATCTTTTTCATCTCTTCCTCCTTTTTTATTTTTGTTTCTTTATTCATCTCTTCCCCCTTGTCCTGCTGGTTGAGCGTTTCGATTGTGTTTTACACTAAAGGGCACCAGGGACATGAAGCGCCTCCTGAGAATTCCTATTTTTTCATGACGGTGATGATCCGATGCACAAGCAGGAGCGTGATCAGTACATATATGGAGCCGAAGAGAAAAATGAATGCAACGATAAGATCTTTCTTCTCCTGAGACAAGACAATAAAAAAAGGCATCGTAAGATAGCCGATAAAAAAGAAACTGACCAACGATGAAAGAACATTCCAGACTTTCCCAACATCGCCGTCAGGGATCGATTTTTTATAGTTTTCCGCCATCACAACGGCGATCACCATCGTTATGATGGCAAGACCGCCAATGATGATAAAGAGATCGAACCCCAATATGGTCATGCAGCAAACTCCTCAGCGCACATAGTTGCACATGATTGCAATTATTCCACGTTTATACCCTTCTGTCAAGACTGAACGCTGTTCAATCGGTCTTTTTTTTAACTTGCTTTTTATTGCAGTTTTGCTACAATTTTCGCGACTACTCAGGACTATTACGTAACCACAGAGAATGCCGAGGAATGCGCTGGGGAGACAAGAATACCTTGAATTTATTTATCAACAAGATAACGATACTTAGCATTCACGTGACATAAAGACGAGGTCACGGAGGCAGTCCCTCAGGTAAATCAATGTCTTCGCTGTGTGCTCTGCAGTCAACTCTTTCAAACATGTAAAGAATACGGAGGAGGTTCCCCATGCCAAAAAAAGCTGGGCGCAAAAGCACTGCTAAGAAATCCGCTTCACGAAAACCCGTCAAGAAAACAGCAAAAAAGAAGGTCATCCGGAAAAAATCAACCGTAAAAAAAATCGTAAAAAGGAAACCATCCAAGGGAAAATCGGTTGTCAAAAAGAAAGCGCTTAGCAAAAAAATTGCAAAAAAGGCCGTAAAGAAGACCGCTGCCAAGACCAGTCAAACGGTCTCATCCGAACGGTTCGCAGTCGAACCCGGCCCTCCGCCCCCGGATATCCCGCCGGTCGAAGAACCGGCACAGCATGAAGTGGCCATCGGCACGGTGACCCATTTTTACAGCCATCTTGGCGTTGCCATAGTCCAGATCAACAACGGCACGCTCAAAACAGGCGACTCGATCCACGTTCAAGGGCATACCACGGATTTCACCCAGCCGGTGGAGTCCATGGAGTTTGAACATCAGCACATAGACCAGGCCGCGACCGGTCAAATCGTCGGGGTGCGGGTCAAGGACGAAGTACGGATACACGATATCGTGTACCTGATAAAATAGCGCCGGGTGCCCAAAACGTATGATGCTGTCATGCCAGCGCGGGTCCTCATGCCTGCGCTGAATTTGTTTACACCCCATATTCCGTAGGAATGTAACAATTATTATTTCATTGTATCTTCTCAGGTAAAAATCTGTTGGCCACGCAAGGATCGCAGAGAGAATGAGAAACTGAAATACATGGTTTTAGGCTTTTCTTTGCGTTCTTTGCGTTCTTTGCGTTCTTTTGCGGCCAACATGAGCAGTTACATTTGTCTATTTTAATTCAAGGAGCCCATCATCCCGACCATTTACGGCAACACGACCGGCCTCAAGCCTGCTGAAATAAAGATGCTCGAACGTCTCTACCGCAGAAAGATGCCGCCCGACACGGTCATCACCCCCGAAGCCGCTCGTGCGCTCTCTGAAGCCTCAGCCGGGATCGGCCGCCAGGTCGGCCTCATCATCGACCGTTCGGGAAGCATCCGGAACGTGCTCGTGGGAACGAACCATGACATCCTCATCCCCGACCTGTCGGAGCACCGGCTCGGCGCACGGCGCCTGCGCGGGGTACGGTTCATCCACACACACCTGAAAAACATACCTCTGAACCAGGAAGACCTCACCGACCTGGCGCTCCTCAGGTTGGACATGATCGCGGCGCTCGCCGTCGGCCCCAATGGGAACCCCGGGACCATCTCGCTTGCCTATCTGGTCCCGCCGAATCCCTCGGGAAAGATCCATGAGGTCCTGCCGCCGCAATCCGTTCATGCCCTCGACGTGGATGCGGCGGAATTCATCGGCGACATCGAACGGGAAATGGAGCGTGCGCAATCGGCCCTTGTGGTCGCGAAAAAGGACCGCGCCATCCTCGTGAGCGTATCCAAGAAGAGCAGGCACGAACAGGAAGAATCCATCGAAGAGCTCAAAGAACTTGCGCGAACGGACGCGATCACCGTGCTCGACACCGTGGTCCAGCGTCTGCACGACATAAACCCGCGATACCTGCTCGGCGAAGGAAAGATCAAGGAGCTCATCATCCGTTCCCAGCAGCTCGGCGCCGACCTCATCGTTTTTAATCAGGACCTGACCCCCGCGCAGGTCAAGTCCATCGGAGACATCACCGAGATGCGGGTCATCGACCGCACCCAGCTCATCCTCGACATCTTCGCGCGCAGGGCACACAGCGGCGACGGCAAGGTGCAGGTGGAGCTTGCCCAGCTCAAGTATCGACTGCCCAGACTGTCGGAACGCTCGACCGCCCTCTCGAGGCTCACCGGCGGCATCGGTGGACGCGGCCCGGGCGAGACGAGGCTCGAGGTCGATATGCGCCGCGCGCGGGACAAGATCCGAAGGCTGGAGAAGCAGCTCGATGCACTCGGAAAGGCGAGGGACCAGCGGCGGGAACGGCGCATCAAAAGCGAGATCCCCATCGTCTCGATCGCGGGCTACACGAACGCGGGCAAGTCCACGCTGTTCAATGCGCTGACGCGCTCGGAGGTAAAGGCCGAGGACCTGCTCTTCGCCACGCTCGATACGGCCACGCGCAGGCTCCGCTTCCCTCGCGACCGCGAGGTGGTCATCACTGACACCGTGGGGTTCATCAAGGACCTGCCGAAGGACCTGCTGGGCGCCTTCCGCGCGACACTCGATGAGATGCAGGACGCGGACCTGATCCTGCATGTCGTGGACATCAGCAATCCTCGCTTCGAACAGCAGATGGAGTCGGTCAACAATCTCCTGGCGGAGATCGGCCTTGATGAGATCCCCCAGCTCATCGTGCTGAATAAGGTCGACCTCGTGAACGGCCTCTGGGCCAGGGCCATCGCAGCGCGTTTTAAAGGCGTGGTCTGTTCGGCGATCGAGCCGAAAACGCTGGGAGATCTGCTGAAGGAAATCGAGCAGCGGGTGTGGGCGGAGGATGTGAGGCTGGAGGATAGTTCGGATTTTATAGTTCAGAGTGAGAAGAAGATGTGATCAAGGGTATTTACGTTGGCACTTGTCGCAGATATACTTCGAACCAATAATATCCCTCTCTTTGCTCAAGACGACAATGACGTCTCTGAAAGCCTGTAATTTGGCGTCAGTGCGTCCTGCTGCTTCGGGGTATTTTGGTTCCACCAAGTCGAAAAAGGCCCTGGAGAAGAGTATTCCAGAGCCCCTTTCTTCCTCTACCTACCCGCCTACATACCCAGGAGAAAATTCAATGTCCCCGGGTTTCTCTATCGCATTCACCTGGGCTGTCTCCTCGAAATCCACAGAGCCTTTCCAATCAACGTTGCAGGAATGCGACAATATCTGGAGCTTCCAGTCGATCTGGTCCGCAAGCTCGCCAAGATGCCGTCCGAACATCCCGCCTTCTATGTCTTTCCCCGGACTATTCGCGACAGACCGATCCTTCAGTTCAATGATCCTTGCCTTCATTTCTGCCAGCTCGGTATAGACTTCATCGCAAAATCCTTTGCTTTCTTTCACATTCATAAGGCTTGCCATAATACACCTCCTTGAAGATAGGCTTCTCTTACCCATCTTGATATAATTATAGCACATAAAAAGGAGTGCAATGGTGTTGTTTTCATGATCAAACCATATGACCATCGATGTCTATTTCTTTTCAATCGGGTATTTGTCCTTTTCCCATTCTAGCCACCCGCCTTTCAGCGCATAGACACTGGGATATCCCATCTCAATAAGTTTCAGCGCCACACGGGCGCTTGTCGCCTCATTGGCTCACGAACAGTACAGAATTATCGTTTTCTCCCTGGCATATTTTTTTGCCCAACGGGTGACGTTCTGCGGATCTTCACGAACCGCTCCGCTGATCTTGGAGTCGCTCTTTTCCCAATCGCGCCCTGTTCGCACATCTATAACTACAATATTTTTATCGCCAAGTTTCGCCCTAAGCTCCTCGTTTGTCATCCTCGGGGCATCGGACGATGCTACTGCGACCGTAAAAAGTGCGTTAAAAAATATGAGAGCCATAAAAAGACTAAATATGCTTTTTTTGTTCATGCATGCCTCCTCTTGGATGTGCTCACAATACTCATTCTGTGATGTCATGTTTTCTCGTGGTTTGTTTCCCCTGTTGTTATCCTAAGTTTGCGACCAGGTGAACAACACTAGCTACATAAGGAATGAGTAATCACTGGGATACGATGAGACACTTATCCCGTCTGTCCCTGGAACCTGTACCGAAGCCCCGCCATTCTTTCGGACAATTCTAAACAGTACCTGGTTCTTGGATTGGCTCATGACACTTCCATATTTCGAAAAGAATGTATCGGGGAGCCGAATTTCGGCTACATCTCCCGCATCACTCTGGCAGAGGAGGACCGCATGATCAAAACCAGCTATTGGCAACCCAAGAAACCAATGGTTAGGTTGACGCTCTGTAGCCACTGCAATCCCTACACGCCGGCCTGATTTTGTCAGGTAAATAGTCTTCCCTTTCATTAATTGAAGAGAAACGCCTTCATTCGTCAATCTTTGAAGAAAAGCCTCTCGTATTTCTTCTCCATGTCTTCTTGCGGCGGCAGCCATTGATTTTAATTTAAGTTCCTTCTCAGATGTTTCTTGTTTAGCGGCGGGTGCTGCCACATTTGAATTAGTTTTATCCTCTCTTAACGCCTCCAGTTCTTGAACAATTTGACCATGGCGGCTGATGAGAAGCTCAATTTTATGCAGCTTTTCATTTGCAGACAAAACCAGATCGGAGTTTCCTTCCCTGGCTGACTGCGAAATATTTGATAGTATAATTGCTTTTCTCTTTTTCTAAATCGGCTATTGAATCCATACGTATACCTCCTGCTAAGGATTAACGTCCGCAGCAGACTTGTCCCTCCTTTTTTAGTGACACTGTGCCCGAAGTATGATTGAAAAAGGGGACCCGGATAGTACGGGTCCCCTCGATTTTTGCAAACTTTTAATTTTTCGGATCGACTGGCGGATCAAACGCCGGTCAGTACAAACCGATAAATACCGTTAGGGAAGTGCTGCCAGAAAATTCGCAAAATCCTGCACGGTAGTTCCTGATGGCGGTGTAAACATACCGGTGATCGACGACACCCAGGCAGACGCGCTTCTCCCGCTGACTGAGTGTCCGCCTGACTTGAGCACGGTCGTATTCACGGTAAGACCGTGACACTGTGTGCATGTCGTTGTCACCTGGGCCAGCGTGAGCGTCGAAGTCGGCGGGACATAAGTGCAGGACTGCGAAAGAACAGGTGCTCCTCCGCCGCATCCTGCCGGAGACGATGATGCTACTGTCCTGGACTGCGTACTGTTGGACTGGCAAGCTCCCCAGGCAGAGTACGTGAAGGACGTGCAGGTCGTGGTCGGCGGCACATAGGTGCAGGACTGAGAAAGAACGGGTGTTCCTCCGGTGCAGCCGGAAGGAGACGATGTTGCAACGGTTCTGGTCTGCGTGCTGTCAGACTGGCAAGCCCCCCAGGCAGAGTAGGTGAAGGAGGCGCAGGCCGTGGCCGTGACCGGCTGTGCTGCCAGGAAATTCGCATAATCCTGGGCGTTAACGCCGGCAGGCGTCAATGAGGCCCCCAGGCCGATCATAGTGTTGACCGTCGTCAGCCAATCAGTTGCAGTTCTTCCGCTGATCGAGTACCCGCCGCTCTTGAATACAGTGCTGTTCGAGGTGAGCCCGTGGCACCCTGTGCACGACGAGGTCACATTCGCCGCGGTAATCGTCGTGACCGGCGGCGGTACAGAGGTGCAGGACTGGGAAAGAACAGGGGTTCCCGTGCAGCCGGAAGGAGACGACGTCGCTACGGTTCTGGTCTGCGTGTTGTCAGACTGGCACGCACCCCACGGATTGTACAGGTAGGTGCAGGTCGTTGGCGTGGAGCCGGGTGCGGAAGGCATGTTTTCCGGGTGGAAGGTTCCGGAATCGATATTATCTAAAGGCCCTGAAAAGATCACGCCGCCGGTCTGCCTGTTCGTAACGGTTACCGTCCCTGAGTTGACCATGATCTCCACGTCGCGGAACATTGCCTGAAGTCCAGTGTTATCGTCGACATTCTCGTCGGTGATCGGGTCACCAGAAGCTGGATACAGGGCAAACAGAGGCGCCAGCACCATTTTCAGGCTGTTGATGACCGATTCAAAATTGTCCGCCGTTTTTCGATACATATCCGGATCAGGTCTCACAAAAAGCTCATCCGGATCGGTGCCGTTCACCGCGCAGGCGACTGCTGTATCCGAGATCGGGTTGATGTTGGTACTTCCGCCGTTCCTCGAAACAGAATACATCCGGATGTTTTCTGGATTATACGTCGGTTCAGCCCTCAGAATATAAGGTGGCTTTAACCCGCTGACGTCGACAGTGTAAGATCCGTTCTCGATCGCAACAATCTTTTCCTGAGCCGGCTCAGAAGAATCTATTGCGGAAACATATCCGGAGGTCGTCGTGCCGAGTGAAGCAACACCGTACAGCACGGCCGTTGATTGTGATTGATTAGGCGTGGTCGATGAATCCGACGAACCGGATGAACCGCAGCCGTTCAGCGCGAGGCCCAGTATAACTGAGCATAACAAGAGTATCGTGGTAGCGTTCTTTTTCATGTTTAGATCTCCTTTAGATAGATATAGCTGATGTATTTGGCGAGAAATTGATTTTCAATAACAAATCGCTCTTTATAGAGCAAGTATGATGCCATACTTGCGGCGTTTGGCGAAGGTTCTGATTGTAAAGGATATTATACGCAAAGATGCTCAATCGAATGTTCACAGAGGCAGAAAAAGTGAAGGAATTTCCCTTCGGTCGGTACGAAATTAATTACTCGAAAAGACACTATTGATGTTAATATTCAATTGGTTAACTAATTGAAGGGATTTTCATGCGGTCGGTGAAATGATATACAAGTTCCATCTCGAAGTGCCGTTTGAGGCGCACTTCGAGTACTAGCGATATCTGCAATCGCCAGCGGGGCGAACCCTTGAGGATATCAACGAATATTATGGATTATGTGACGGCTTAATGCTGACAAGTGCAGTTTGTTACCTGATAAGTTTTTAAGAGCGGTAACACGAGTGAATACAGGGAGTAGTTATTACTTCCCTCCAATTGACAATTCCTTCACCCGGAGCGAAGGGCTGCCGATCCGGCCGGAAAAGCGGAGGTCTCTGCCGACTGCGTCCACATTCTTCATAAGATCCAGGATATTCCCCGCGATCGTGATCTCGCGAACAGGATACACTTTTTTACCCTGCTCGATCCAGAACCCGGTTGCGCCCACGGAGAAATCGCCGGATATATGGTTCGCGGTATGCGCTCCCATTACCTCGGTAACGTAGAGTCCGCTGCTCGTCCCGCTGATCAGTTCCTCAAGCGAGTAGTTCCCCGGTTCGATATACAGGTTCGTCACGCCCACTCCGGGAATGCCCTTGAACCCGCCGCGCATGCCATTTCCGGTCGACACCGTCTTGTCCTTGTTCGCTGTATAGGTATTGTACAGGAACAGCGCAAGCCTGCCCTTGTCAATGACCGTCTTCTTTTTCGTCGGCACGGTCTCGTCGTCCGAGGGTGCGCTGCCGAGCCCTTCCTCAAGCAAACCATCGTCATACACCGTGATGAGCGGCGCCGTCACTTCCATGCCGAGTTTGCCCATAAAGAGCGACCGTTTTTTTTGCACGCCCTCGGCGGAGAAACCGGAAGCCAGGATCGATAAAAAGTCTCCTGCCACTTCGGCATCTAGGACCACCGGCGCTTTCACCGAATCAATATGCCTGGCGCCGAGAAGGTCGAGCGCCTTTTGTGCCGCCCGGTGCGCGACTTCCTCGATCATCAGTTTGCGATAAAACCTCTTCACGTCGAAATCAGATCCTGCCTGCGATTCACCCTTGTCCTCGGCAACAACCTCGATGCTCGACGATGCCCCGGTGCCGCGGTACGAGACCTCGGCGCCATGGGTGTTCATGATCATGGTCTCGGACTCCGAGAAGCTCGCAGAGGCCTTTCTGATGCGCTTGATCCGCGGGTCCACGCCAAAGGCCTCGCGTTCCATGGCCATGATGCGTTCGATCTTCTCCTTCTCGCTCAGGGCGACCAGTTCGGGGTCATACATCGTTATCGATCGATAGGCAACGGCAGGCCTTTCCGGGATCGAATGGAACGGATCGGGCTCGATGTTCCGCGCGTTCGTTATTGCCGATCGTGTCAGGGTTTTGAGGGCATTCTCCGAGAGGTCGGTGGTAAAAGCGAATCCCATCCTTCCGTTGACAAGGACCCGGAGACCCCCGCCGATGTCTTTGGCGCGGTCAAAAGCGTCGACCTTTTGTTCCTTGACCTCTATGCTGGTGGATGCCGAGGAGCGGAGAAAGACCTCGGCAGCGTCTGCCTTGAGGTCTTTTGAGAGGGAGAGGATTTTTTCAGCGATGTGCTTATTCATGATTTATGTAAAAAATCCATACCGCAAAGGCGCGAAGAGCGCGAAGGATTACATTCATTTTACACCCGGTCACTTGCATTTCTTCGTGACCTTGGCGACTTCGCGGTTAAGAATATTCTCTCTGAATGCTCTGTGCCAGGGGTAAAAAAGGTTTTTAATCGAAATAGCTCGCCGAGGCCGTGTCCGATTCCCACACGGTAACGCTGGCGACCTCGATGTTCTCGTTATTGATCTTCTTGGTCATCGTGTCGTAGATCCACTTGGCCAGGTTCTCGGACGAGGGGTTGATCTGGGTGAACGGGAAAATATCGTTCAGGAAGGTGTGCTCGAGCTGGTCCAGAACATCGCGGAGGGCCTTTTTGAGGTCGTGAAAGTCCATGGCCAGACCGATATCGTCCAGTCGCTCCGCGGTCACGGCAATGGTCACGCGCCAGTTGTGGCCGTGGAGCTTCTCGCACTTGCCCTGATAGCCCCGGAGCTGATGGGCTGCCGCGAATTTTGATTCAACCATGAGTTCATACATAAGAAAGGATAATATGGCATGCGCCGGGAAAAGTCAATAAGGAATAAATACTGCGGGGGTGAGAACAAAGGCCAAGATCATATCAAGGACACATCCGTTCGCAAGCAGAGAGAAATAAAATTTTCTTGCAATCGCCCGCGATTTCAGCTATGCTTTTTCCAATGGAAGCAACGAAGGAAGAGTCAAGGCAAGCCATCGAACCGCATTTCCTCTCGCAGGCCCAAGCAAGCGGCATCAAACTCCATATCGGTCAGATGAACAAAGCCGAACATGAAGGCATCATCCATGACATCGGCCGCTACGAGATCAACCTTGAGGAAAACGGCAAGATCGTCACGGTCCTGAAGCAGGAGATGTCCTATCTCACCGCGCCCCATCCCGTCATCATTGTTCCCGAGCCGCAGCAAACATACGGCACGGCCGACCAGGGCCTCGCGGCGCCCTCGCCCGGCAGACCGAATATTCAGCAGGAATTCCTCGACAAGGCCATCAAGGAGAACCAGCTTCTCACGCTGTACCTGATCAACGGACAGCGCGTCAGGGCCCATATCGAGGCCTATGACAACTTCACCATCCTGCTCAAAGAGGACGGCAAACAGCACCTCTATTACAAACACTCGATAGCCACGATCAATCGTTAGAGGTATTACCCATGGAAACAAATCTCCTCGATAGAATGCTGGACACCTACCTGACAGGGCGGACCTCCGTGACCGTTACCCTTCGGAACAAGATCCGCGTTTCCGGAAGGATCAAGGCCTTTGACAGCTATGTCATCATCATGGACGGCACCAAACAGGAGATACTGTTCCGCCATGCGGTCATGAGCCTTTCCTCGTTTTCACCGGAGGAGCATAAGCGCCCGCCCGCAGCAACCAGGCCCGCCCCGGCAAAAACAGTTCCCCCAAGACCCGCGAAGAGCGTCTCACGCCAACCCGGACAAGCACAGCCTCAGACGCTTCCCTCATCCGCAACCGAGAGTCTCAACAACAGCATGAAGGACGGACTGCTCAGGTGGATGCAGGAACAAAAGGCCGCGAAATAGCATGAACTTCCGCTCCCTTTTGCTCGCTGCGCTCTCGGGCATCCTCCTTGCCGTTGCCTTCCCCGTGCTCAACCTCCATCTCCTTGCCTGGGTCGCCCTGCTGCCGCTGTTCCTCGCGCTCAGGGGACAGAGTGTCAGAAATGGTTTCTGGCTCGGCGGTGTGGCCGGGATCGTGTATTTTGCAGGCACCGTCTACTGGGTCACAAACTCCGTGCACTTTTACGGCGGCATTCCGATCATCCCGGCGTCACTCATCACCCTGCTTCTGTGCGCCTATATGGCGCTCTATCCCGCGGTCTTCGGCGCCGCTGTCGTGCATATCAGGAAAAACCATCCATCGCTTTTTTTCGTCGCCGCTCCCGCCCTCTGGACAACGCTCGAGCTCGCGCGCACCTACGCGTTCAGCGGATTCCCCTGGTCACTGCTCGGCTACTCGCAATATCTCGCCTTGCCGGTCGTCCAGATAGCGGACATCACCGGCGTGTACGGCGTCTCATTCCTGATCGTTCTGGTGAATGCCGCCCTGGCCGAGTTCATCAGAGACAGAAAGAACTATCCGGGTCTTCTCGTCGCCCTGGCCGTCATGCTTTTCGTGCTTGGCTATGGCTACATGAAATTGCGGCTCCCGGAGCAGGGGGCCGGCATAAAGGTATCCGTTGCGCAGGGAAATATCGAGCAGGACAAAAAGTGGGACCCAGCCTTCCAGGAGGAAACACTGGCGATATACAGGCGGCTCACCCGGGAGGCGCTCAAGGAGCATCCGGACCTCGTGATCTGGCCGGAAACCGCCGTGCCGTTCTACTTCGGCGGAGTGGCCCCGACGGACCAGGCCTTGACCGCCGACCTCGGTGCCTTCGTGAAACAGAGCAGGGTCCCGCTTCTCTTCGGAAGCGCGACCTATGAAGTGAAGCCGAACAGACAGATCATCGGCCGGAACTCCGCGTTCCTGCTTTCCGCGGACGGACAGGTCGAGGCAACCTACCATAAGCTCCACCTCGTACCCTTCGGCGAGTACGTACCGCTCAAAAAAGTCCTTTTCTTTGTGGAAAAGATGGTGCAGGCGATCGGAGACTTTCAGGCCGGGGACGACTATGTTGTTATGCGGGTACCTTACGGGCGCACGGAGACGAAGTTGAGCGTCGTTATCTGCTATGAGATCATCTTCCCGGACCTGGTCAGGAGGTTTGTGGACAAAGGGGCGAACGTCATAACGACGATCACGAACGACGCGTGGTTCGGGAAGACGGCGGCGCCGTACCAGCACTTTTCCATGGCGGTCCTTCGTGCTGTTGAAAATCGTGTGCCGGTCGCGCGCGCGGCCAACACCGGCATCTCGGGCTTCATCGACGCGCAAGGACACATCCTGGCTGAATCGGAGATCTTCATCCAGACGCAGCTGACCCACACCCTTGTCCCGGGAACTGAAAAAACCTTTTACACCCGTCACGGCGACGTTTTCTCCTACCTCTGCGTGCTCGCGAGCTTGATCCTGCTTTCGTGGGCCCCAAAAAAGAAACCTGGATCAAAACCCGCATAGACACAGAGACACGAAGAGCTGCCGCCGTGAATCAATTCCGATGAACTCGTAATAAGTAAATAAATATCCAATGTGTCCTTCTGAGCGAAGCGAAGAATCTTGTTTTCCAATCGATCCTTCACGGAGCCTGTCCGAACAAGCGAGACCCTTCGCGTTGCTCAGGGTGACTGTTCCGAAGGATTCAGGGCGACACTTTCTAACTTTTTTACGAAACCATCAATTCTGGCTCAACCTTGTGCCTTAGTGACCGAGGGGTAAAACTTTCTTGAGGAACTCAGTTGACTTGAGCCGTTTGCCGAGGATGTGGAAGGAGTGCGCGGAGAATACCAGGTCGAGCTCCTGCATGATCGAGGGAGAGGGCTTGAGTCTGCAGACCTTGTGCATGTCCATCCTGAGCACGTGGTAGTAGAACCCCACCGCTCCCTGGGAGAGCCGTATCCGGGGTTCGCCGGAAGAGACCATGCAATCCGGGCAGAGCATGCCGCCCTTCATGCCGAGGAAGATGATGTCCCCTTTCGGCTGGATGCCGCAGGAAAGACAGTGGTCCAGTTTGGGCTGGTAACCCAGCAGCGACAGGAACTTGATCTCGAATATCCTGAGCAGAAAAAGCGGTTCCTCACCCTCGTCGAGAAGATGGAGGACATGAGAAAGGAGCAAAAAGGCCGGCGCATTGCGCTCGCCGAGCGGCGCCATCTCCCGCACCAGTTCGAGCATCACCGCGCCGACGGCGGAGCGGCCCAGATCGGAGCCGATGGATGAGTGCTGTTCGATGATGTCCGTGGACTCGATCCGCGCAAGCTCCTGGTGTTCGCGCTCGAAGAGATGCAGGCGCGATATCGTAAAGGATTCGAGTCCTGCCCCGAAGCGGCGAAAGGACTTCCGCGCGTTCCTGGCAACGCCCTTCAGCATGCCGCGGTCGAGGGAAAAGAACGTGACGAGCTTGTCCGCCTCGCCCAGGTTCATGCTGCTGATGATGATCGCCTCGGTTTTGGATTTCATAATTCCCTGTTAGAATTCCCCGGCAGACTCAGGCTTCGGCCTGCGCATGAGCCGGGATTACACCATCAGAACGCAAACTGAAGTTTGCTGCTGTTGTGATCATGGCTCATTATACACGAGCCGACGCTCAAAAACGAGATTCTTCGCTGCACCCGGGATAACGGGAAGACTTTTTACGAGACCATCAAGCTTCTTTTCCAAAAAGCAGAGACTTCACTCAAGATGCTTTCGGAAACCAGTTCGCTGACATCGGATTCGTACCAGTCCGCGGGCATGGACCGGGAATAGGCGGGTTGAACGAACCGGTTGTCCATCAGCACAATGAGACCCCGGTCGCTCTCGGAACGGATCACCCTTCCCGCCGACTGGATCGCCTTGGCCATCGCGGGTATCGCATAGGCATAGTCGAATCCCGCATGATATTGCTTCTGATAATACTCCCTCATCAGCTCGCGCTCAAGATCGAAATTCGGCAGCGGCGGGCCGACCACGAACGCGCCGACCGCCATCTCGCCAGGATAGTCGGCCCCTTCCGAGAATATTCCGCCCTGTACGGCGAAGAGGATCGTGGGAGAAGACCCTTCCCGGAGTCGCTCCATGAACTCCTCGATCCGGTCCGCTTTCATGTCCCGCTCCTGCCTGAGAACAACAAACCCTTCCGGTAGTTGGAAAAGGGCGAGCGCTCGTTCAAGGAATTCGAAGCTCGGGAAGAATGCGAAATAATTTCCGGGACGCAGGGCCGATAACCGCGCTATGACGTCCGCTATCTTCGCATAATTGCGCTCGCGGTCCGAATACTTGGTCGAGATCTGGGGGATGATCAGGATCTTGCGATGTCCACCGGGGAAAGGGCTTTGAAATTCGGCTGTCTTCACGGTCACGGGATCGATGCCGGAGAGCCTGGTGTAGTAATCGAAAGGCTTCAACGTTGCAGAGAACCCGACAACCTGCTCATATTCATCATAGCAATCCCTGAGCATGGCGGAGGCGTCGCAGCAGGTGATCTTGACGATGCCTTCACCGGGATGGGGAGTGAAGGTCGTGAAGAATTCCTCTCTTGCCGGATCACCAGCGTACTCGAGCGCCTCGGCGAATGCTGACCAGTAAAAGCAGAGCCTCATGATAACGTCCCGGCGTTGGAGATCAAGGTCGGAATCAAGATAACGCGAAAGGAAGACTCTGAGCTCAGCATCCAGCTCGAGGAACGAATCAATGGGGGGGTCGATCTTCGATGGTCTCATACTTTGTTCATGCCTGCATGAGGCGACCACCTGAACGCATGAATCAAGAAGTTCCTCGGCCTCCTCCCTGAAGCGGGAAGGAACGTGCTGGATCTCGCCCCTCATGGATTCGAGTGCTGTGCTGGAGATCGAGGGAGAATAGTAATCCATGGCGCGCGAGGGAAGATTATGGGCCTCGTCGATCACGAGGTTCGGTTTCCCTGTTTGATCGATAGCGATCGTCTCCCTGTGACCGAAGGCCGAACGCGGGGCAAAAACATAGTTGTAATCGCAGATCACGATGTCGGCTTCCCCTGCCGCGTCAAACTGCAGCTCAAAAGGACAAACTTCATGGTTCTTTCCGAGATCGCGGAACGTTCGTGCCTTGAGCTTCCTCTTCTTCGAGAGAATGTCGATAAGTCCGTGTTCAGCTACCTTTGCGTAATAGTCCCTGGCATATTCGCAGAAGGCCGGATCGCAAAGCGGCTCGTTCTGAAAGCAGATCTTGCCTTTCGCCGTGACGGTGAGTGACTTGATCTTTGCACCCGCGTCCTGAAAACGCATGACCGCGTCCTCGGCAACCAGGTGCTGGCTGTTCTTTGGCGTGACGTAGACCACCCTCTGGCCGCGGCCCAGTGCCTCTCTGAGAACCGGATAGAGAACGCCGACGGTCTTCCCGAGCCCGGTGGGCGCCTGGATCAGCATCGGCCTCCGCTCCTGCATTCCCTGCTCGATCTTCTGCATGAGCTCGATCTGCCCGGAACGGGGCGTCTCGTAAGGGAACGCGAAATGTGCAGCAACCTTCCTCCGGCGGAGTGCGCGCTTCTCGGCCTTTCTGGCCTCTCCCACGAGTTCGTCCAGACGCCGGTCCAGCCATTTTTCGTAAGCAGGAAGATCGAGCGTGATGTCGAGGTCCAGTGAATCCCTGTTGCGGGTCGAGACGAGATGAAAGGACAACGCGGGGACAGCCTTGTGCTCGAGCCAGGTGAAGTAACCGTAGGTGGCGAGTTGAAGACCATAGGGATGGTCAAGGGCGGTGCCGGCGAGACTGTGTGCAAGTTCCCGGATATTGAAGCCGGTCTTGATCTCTTCGATCCTGGGAGGATCGTTCCTGAAGATCCCGTCCATCCGTCCGTCGATCCGGAACCGGTATTCCTCTCTTTTGAATTCGCGACTGATCGCGACTTCGGCTTCGTAGGAGGGGTCGGACTTTGCCCTCTTCCGCTGCACGCGGACATGTATCTCGTGCCCCTCTGCGGCCGCCCGTCCATAACCGGAATGGGCCTCAATGCTCCCGATCCTCGGAACCGGCACCGCGAAATCGCGGACCGCGACAGGGATAAGCTTTAATTCAACATTCATATTTTCGTCGAAAAACGTCGAAGTCAAAAAACCACGGAGATTCACCCCGTTAGAAATAAGTATCTCGAACGGGGCAGGCGGAGACACGGAGGAAAACCCGGGCAAGTCGGTGCTGAAAAATCTTAACAGCCAACGCATTCAGGCGGGACCGTTACCGCATGTTATCGGTACTCACTTGTTTCTTTCTCCGATGGTTCCAAACATACACAATGATGATCGTCACGCTCAGGGCCACTGCCCCGATGAGCGCCTGATGTGAATACTGCATGATCAACTCCCGCTCGGCGCCGATAAAATATCCGATGTACGAAAGCACCGTGACCCACAGCCCCGCACCGAGCAGCGTGTAGAGAGAGAACTTCATATGGTTCATTCCCGCGAGACCCGCCGGAAGCGAGATCAGGTGGCGGACAACCGGCAGAAGTCTGCCGATGAAGGTAGACACCTCGCCGTGGTCCTTGAAGAACCGCTCGACCTTCGCGAACTTCGCTTCGGTGATCCAGACATACTTCCCGTATTTCAAAACAAGCGGTCTTCCCAGATAGTGCGCTGCATAGTAATTCGCGTAAGCGCCCACCAGACTTCCGGCGGCGCCGCTCAGGATAACGAGCGCCATGTTCATCTGCCCCTGCTGCGCCAGGTACCCGGCAGGAGGCATGATCAGCTCGCTCGGGACCGGGATGACCGAGCTCTCCATGGCCATCAGAAGAAAGATCCCGGGATAGCCGAGCGCCCCGATGGTGTTCACCAGCCATATCATGAGTTCGTGCATTTTTTCTCCTTGACAAGGACAAGCCGAAACAAAGAGGCTTCTCTCGCAGAGGCGCAGAGCTCGCAGAGAAAAGCATAAAAAAGTCCCAGCTTAAAACAAATTCATAAAAGGTTTTGATTTAACTCTGCGTTCTCTGCGCCTCCGCGAGAAACCGTGTTCGCCCCTTATTCTTCTTTGAGTATCCCGAAATTCTTAAGCATGCCTTCGTCCTCGCGCCAGCCTTTCTTTACCTTCACGAAGATTTTCAGAAAGATCTTCGTTCCGAGCAGCTTCTCCGCATCGAGGCGGGCGAGCGTGCCGATCTGTTTCAGCATGCCCCCGCCCTTGCCGATGAGGATGCCCTTCTGCGAGTCCCGTTCCACGTAGATGACCGCATGGATGTGCGTGATGTCCGGTTCTTCCTTCATTTCCTCGATGACCACCGCCGTGGAATAGGGGATCTCCTCTTTCGTGAGCTCGAAGATCTTTTCCCGGACGAGCTCGGACACAATGAATCGTTCCGGCTGGTCCGTAAGCTGGTCGTCGGGAAAGTATTTCGGCCCCTCGGGCATACGCTTCAAGACCGCCTCGACAAGACCGCCGAGGTCGTTCTTGAGCGCCGACACGGGGATGATCTCGGCGAAATTGTAAAGTTTGCTGTATTCCTGCATAAGCGGAAGAAGCGCCTCTTTTTGAATAAGGTCCACCTTGTTGATGAGAAGAAAGACCGGCGTCTTGACCTGAGACAGGGTCTCGATGATGAACTTGTCTCCTCCCCCGGGCTGTTCCGTGGCCTCGACGAGCATGAGGATCACGTCCACTTCGTTGTAAGTCTGGAGTGCGGTCTTCACCATGACCTCGTTCATCCGGTGCATGGGTTTGTGGATGCCCGGCGTGTCCATGAACACCAGCTGCGCTCCCGGTTGGCTCACGATGCCGAGGATGCGGTTCCGCGTCGTCTGGGGTTTGTTCGAGATGATGGCGATCTTCTCGCCGAGGAGTGAGTTCAGGAGAGTGGATTTGCCGACATTCGGTCTGCCGATGATGGAGATGAATCCGGACTTGAAGTCTTCTTTGTCAGTCATGGCTGGTAGAATACCCGAAATCGTTGGCCTTCGCAATAGAAAAGCCGGAGAAGGAGAAGCACATGGGAACAGATCCAGTGAATCAGGAGAAGGTTTTAACCATACTTTCGTCTCATTGACTGCTGCGGAATCTTGTGTTACTTTCTCATTAAAAGGATGATCAAACCGTTAACATGAGAACAAATATATCTTTTCACGCAATAACAGGGGCTCTCTTGAGGGATGCGCGCCTGAAGCAGCAAGGGTATATCGACGATCAAGCTGATTCCCATTACGAGCAAGAAGGAGGAAAATAGCATGAAAAAGATGGTCATTGCAGGTTGTGTAATCCTGGGGTTATTCAGTCTTCTCCTGGTACCGGAAGCCCCGTTCGCCGCCGAACAAAAGTCGGCAGGCGGCAAAAAGGCGATGATCGCCAGAGGCTTGTATCTGGTGACTGTGGGGGGATGCAACGACTGTCACTCCCCTAAGAAAATGACCCCGAACGGCCCCGTGCCCGACGGGATGCGGCTTCTTTCGGGACATCCAGCCAATGAAAAACTGCCCGAGGTTCCGCCAAATATAATCGGCCCGGACAAATGGGGCGCCATTACCAACAACAACTTAACGGGCTGGGTCGGTCCCTGGGGTACAAGCTATAGTTCCAATCTTTCACCTGATCCGGAAACCGGGACAGGGGCCTGGAACGAAGAGTTGTTCATCAGGATACTGCGCACCGGCAAGTTCATGGCCTCGGGGCGTGACATTTTACCTCCCATGCCCTGGTACGACTTTGCCAAATTGACGAACGCCGACCTGAAGGCGATCTTCGCCTATCTCAAGAGCCTCAAACCGGTCAAGAATCAGGTTCCCGCACCCGTTCTTGCCCCGCTTCCTCAGCGGTAGCGAGCGTCATGGTAGATGAAAAAGAGGTCCGTCAGACAGCTCGCTGACGGACCTTTTTAATTTCAATGCGCCCTGCCTCGCGCCGGAAAGATGGCCCTCCTCATATTCATTCGGCTGGCGCACGTCCTCCTAGCAATATTACCGATAGCGGCACTCAGGAATGACTGCCGGGAGTGGTTATCAGCTGAGCTCAAAGTTTCTTACAGTTTTACAGTGCCATAGTGCCTCTGTCGCGTCCTTAACCACAAATTCCATTGACAATCACGTGTTATTCTCGGTATTATCATAATACACCTATGACAACGATAAAGACCGACATCAGCGCCCTTCGGGATAAGATCTTCAAGCTGAAAAATGACCTGAACGCCATCGTACTCGCGCACAATTACCAGCGTCCCGAGGTCCAGGACGTCGCCGACATGACGGGAGACTCGCTCGAGCTCTCGCGCACCGCGGCAAAAACAGAATGCGATATTATCGTGTTCTGCGGTGTGCACTTCATGGCCGAAAGCGCCTCGATCCTCTCTCCGGACAAGATCGTGCTCTTGCCCGAGATCGGCGCGGGCTGTCCCATGGCCGATATGGTCACGGTCAAGGGACCGCGCAAGACCCGGCGGGAGTTCTACACGGACAAGCTCGGGATCGCCTTCGAATTCGCCGATGAGTTCACCCTCCTGGACATGAAGAAGAAATATCCCGGGGTTCCCGTCGTGGCCTATGTGAACACGTCGGCCGCGGTCAAGGCGGAGAGCGATATCTGCTGTACTTCATCGAATGTCGTAAAGGTCGTTGAATCGCTGAAAGAAGATACCGTCATCTGCATCCCGGACCGGAACCTCTCGGCCTATGCCGCCAAGCGAACGAAGAAGACGATCATCTCCTGGGACGGATTTTGCAACGTGCACCATGGTCATCTCGATATTGAGGACGTCAAAAAGGCGCGCGCCGCGCATCCTGACGCGGCCCTGGTCGTCCATCCCGAATGCGCGCCCGAGATACAGGACATGGCGGACCGGATCACGAGTACGTCGGGCATGCTCCGCTTTTGCAGGGAGTCGAACCACACGGAATTCATCATCGGCACTGAAGAAGGACTGCTCCACCGTCTCAGGAAAGAGAGCCCCGGCAAGAAGTTCTATATCGTTTCGAACGAGATGGTCTGCCCCAACATGAAGCGGACCAGGCTCGAGAGCGTGCTGACCGCAATGGAAAAAATGCAGTACGTCATCAAAGTCCCCGAGGACATCCGCGTCCCGGCGAAGCGTGCGCTGGACAGGATGCTGGCAATACCGTGAAACAGTCAGGAGTTCGGAGTTCATAGTTCGGAGCGATAAAAACAGATACTCCAGACTCCAAACTTCCCACTCCCAACTCCGAACTCCGAACTAAACACCCCGAACTCATATGCAAACAGCCATTCTCATATTGCTCACTGTCGTTCTTTTGGCGCTAATCTGGCTCGTGCTCATGTCCAGGAGAAAGACCGTCGACCCCGCCATGTCCCTGATGCAGCAGGAAGTGCAGTCGCTCCGCGGCCAGTTGACCGAGGCTATGCAGAGAAACCAGGAGATGGTGAACCATCAGCTCAATGAGGTCACGCTCCAGGTTAATTCGCAGTTGAACCAGGTCACCCAGCAGCTCCAGAGATCGACCGGTGACCTGAACAGCAGGCTGGACAATGCAGCCCGGGTCGTGCAGGAGGTGAGCAAGGGGCTGGGAGGTCTCTCCGAGGCGACGAAAAAGGTTTTCGACGTGGGGAAGGACATCGCAAGCCTGCAGGAGATCCTTCGCTCGCCCAAGCTTCGGGGCGGTCTCGGCGAGCTCTTTCTCGGCGACCTCCTGTCCCAGATATTCCCGCCGGCCCACTACACACTTCAGCACCGGTTCAAGAGCGGTGAGGCCGTGGACGCGGTCATCAAGCTCGGCAGGAACCTCGTGCCGGTGGACGCCAAGTTCCCGCTCGAAAATTTCAAACGTGTTGTCGAGACGGCTACTGAGGATGAACGGAAAACCGCAAAGAAGAAGTTCATCGGCGACGTCAAGAAACATATCGACGCCATCTCAGGCAAGTATATTCTGCCCGACGAGGGCACCTTCGACTTCGCGCTCATGTATATCCCTGCCGAGAATGTGTACTACGAGCTCATCATCAGAGACGAGGCCGTTGACACTGAAAAGGGACTTTTGAACTACGCCTTTGCCAAACGGGTCGTCCCGGTCTCACCAAACAGTTTTTACGCCTATCTCCAGACAATACTTCTGGGCCTTAAGGGAATGCACATCGAAGAGCAGGCGCAGGAGATCCTGCGCAGCCTGGCAAGGCTTTCGGGTGATTTCCGGAAATTTCAGGAGGAATTTGATCTGGTGGGGAAGCATCTGACAAACACGAAGATGCGATATGACGAATCGGACAAACGGCTTGCGAAATTCGGAGACAAACTGCAGTCGCTGACCGGGACCGAGGCCGGCCACGTGATCGAGGAAACAAAAAAGCTTCCGTTATAGGGGACGCCCGCCCGGAAGGGACCTGACCCTGTTGTTTCTCGTCCTCTATTGTGCTTCTATCCATTCAAGAGCATCCCGATAGCTCCTGAAAACACTCACCTCCTTTAAGCCGCTCGGCACAAGGCTCCGATATGTCTCGTACATTCGTCCCAAACCAAATGCCAATGGACTGTTCACAACAATCGCGAGCTTCGTTTTGACTCCCTGACGATCAGTACTAGTTGCGAGGCGAGCAAGCTTCATAATGCCCTGGGTGCTCAACGAATAACTACTCGCCTGGCTGAAATCTACAATTTCGTTGTAGGAGAAATAATTGGATTGGTTTTTTATGTCTCGTTGGTACTTCGTGAGGGCATCGATAAGTTCGTTGTCAACTGCCTCGCCAAACCAGATCGTGGTAATAAGTCTGGCGTTATGATCTATTTTATGCTGTGCCGGCATGGTTCACTTTACCTGCTAGAGCCGAGTTGAGCCGATTGTCGGCTCGAACGTTGGACTCATTGTTTTGAGTTCACCAACCCCCGATAGTCTTTCCATAGCTTGATTAGCATAATATCGTTAGATTGCCTCAATCATTTTCGCGTTACCGGATGCCCTGACCAGCGGAGAGTGAGGAAGGCTATTGGCTGCCGGTTTCACGAGAACCGAGGATCTGCTCGCCTGGTTCCCCTTTTCTTCCCGAACACGTCATAGCTCTTCATTCCGCATTCCTCTTCACGCAATATCGATTTACATCTCCACCCTGGTCACCACGCCGTGGAGCTTGTTGTACGGGAGTTTGTAGAATTGGACGATGTTCGGGGTAAGACGCTTGATGATCGCGAAAAGCTGCCAGATGACATTGCTCGGCAGGATGTCCTCGACGCCGTAAAAGATCGTCTTCTCGTGGATCCCCGCCTCGCGCAGGATCTCCTCGACATCAGGTACCTCCATGTAGCCGGTCTGTATCTCGAAGGACCGGAGCCCGGGGGCCAGGCTTTCCTTGAAGAACCCCGTGGTGCCGAAGGGGTCCTCACGCTTGACGATGGAGATTATGATATTGTCCTCATAAATGATGTTGTTCTTGAATATGGTATGCACGACGTAGGGGGGGACCTCCTTCGCGTCCCTCGCGAAAAAGAGCGCGGTCCCCTTGATCCTGCTCATGGTCTGATAGATCTGCGTGTAGCTCGGCAGGAAGACGTCGATCGGCAGCGGCTGGAGCACATTGTAGAGCTTCCGCTGGCCCCTGCGGTAGACCATGATGATCAGGAACGGTATTGCAGCGATGATGATCGACCAGTATCCGCCATGGGGGATCTTATAGGTGTTGGAAATGAAATATGTCAGGCAGACGAAGGTCACGACCACCGAGAGCGCCGCGTGTCCGAACCTTCTCTTGAGATAGAAGATCCAGGTCATGAAGATGCCGGTAAGGGTCATGGTGCCGGTGACCGCAAGGCCGTAGGCGGCCGCCAGCCTGCTGGACTCCCGGAACTCCATGATGATAAAAAGCACCGAGAAAAGCAGGAACCAGTTCACAAAACCGATATAGATCTGGGAATGACGCTCCTCGGACGTGTAGTCCACCTTGAACATGGGCATGATGCGTGTGGTGATGCCCTGGTAAACGATCGAGAACATGCCGCTTATCATGGCCTGAGACGCGATGACCGTGGCAATGATCGAGAGAAGCAGGAACGGGATGTAGAGGAAGTGCGCCTGATGATTCACCATCTCGAACAGCACGTTCCTGGCCTCGGGATGCCCGATGAGGAACGCCCCCTGACCGATATAGTTGAGTACCAGGGCGAAGAACACAAAATACCAGGCCCGCACGATCGGCTCGCGGCCCAGATGCCCCATGTCAGCGTAGAGAGCCTCGCCGCCCGTGGCGCACAGAATGACCTCGGAGAGTACGAAGAACCCGGCGATCCCGTGTTGGGCCATGAACTTGAAGGCATAGTAGGGATTCACCGCCTTGACCACCGAAGGCATAGTAAAGATCGAAGCAATGCCGGACAGCGTCAGGGCTGCAAACCACAGAATCATGAGCGGCCCGAAGGCCCCGGCGACCCGCTCGGTCCCCTTCTTCTGGAACGAGAAGAGCAGAATGGCGATGGCGCCGGCGATGATGACGAGGGAGGTCTGGGCCGTTCCCTCAAACCCCTTGATCAGAAGCATGCCCTCCACGGCGCTCAGGATGCTGATGGCCGGCGTGATCACGCCATCGCCGATGATGAGCGAAATGCCAATGAACGAAAGCAGGGTGACGACCGCGGCCTGCCTGCCCGATTTGAGAAGCGGGACCAGCAGTTCCCTGAGCACGATGGTACCGCCTTCGCCGCGTTTGCCGAGGCTCATGGCCAGCCAGGCGTATTCCACGGTCACCAGGATGACGAGCGTCCAGACAATGAGGGACAGGACGCCTATCACGTTGTCCTCGGTCCGCACGATCGTCGGCAAGAGAAAAATGACCGTAAGCGTGTAGATCGGGCTCGTGCCGATATCGCCGAACACGAGTCCGAGAGACTTTATGATTCCTTTGGCTGGGGACACTTTGTCAGGCATACGTAAGATGAGGTTTAGTAATCACGCGGCAGTGCAGAGTTACTGCGGGAAAATCATAATACAGTTCATGTAAAAAAGCAAGGTGAATAAAAAGAACCAGTGACCGCAATTGATTGTTGTTTTGTAAAAAAAGGTTCCAGATAAAATCCTCGGAAATGACAATAATGATAAGCGAACGTGTAACCTCCCTGAACGATCCTGCCGGGATATGGCGCTCTTCCTGCAGGAGCTACTTGGACCAAGGGGATGCACCCACAAAGAAAATATCTGCTCAAGAGGCCTATTGATTTTTCTCATTGTTTGCCCCCGGGTTCCCGGAGGCCTGATCCTCATATCTTCCGTCCAAAAAGTTCCTTGCATAGCGTTTTACCGACTGGTCGTCCTGAAGCACGGCATCCAGCTGCCGGGTAAAGGAGATCAGTCTGCCAATCTGATCGAGAATACTTTCCGCCTCGCTCCTGACGATGTTCGCGAGCCGTGCAACGATCAAATCGCCTTTTGTCTTGCTATTGAAACCGTACTCGCCGAGGATCTCAGCGATGAGCTGCAGCCTCCTCGAACGCTTGGTTATGTCGGTGGCGCCCCCGGTGAACCGGAAATAGATATGATTGTTGCGAGTGTTCTCGCTGCAAAAACAGTCCAGGATGATGAAATGATAGCCGAACTTCAGGCTGATGTTCGCGTATTCCCGGGAGATGACGGCCATGTTCGATTCCACGCGGCTGCCGCCGTCGGACATAATGTCAGGCATGCGCAGCATGCTCGACATAAAGTCATTGACCTTCAGCGGGACTGCATCGGAGCGCCAGATGCCGGGGCGGGTCATGCCGCTGATCAGCGCCCGAAGCGGCAATGAGGTGACCTGCCCGGCTGTGATGTTGCCCGTGTGCACGGAATTATCCAAGCCCCCGCCGATATCGATGACCATGATCCCGGCGGGGATCGTCAGGTCTAATTTTACGGCACTGGCCTTCACGCCGAACTGCGCGGTCTCGATCAGCTCGGCAACCGATTTCTCATGGATAAAGCGCAGGATATCATGCATGGTCTTGCATGCCTGTGGTGTAAACTCATCCCGCAAAGGATCGACAAGGTTCAGTGGAGCGATGTAGCGCAGGAGATACCTTTTTTTGCGGAACTCCGAAAGTTCGTCCATCTTTGCGGAGTTGTTTCGCGCGTGCTCCACGACCTGCCTGACCAGCCCCTGGTAAATGGTCGCCCCTTCGTTCTCCACCTGAACGGTGATCTCCTGGCCGTGTGCAAGCAGCTGCGTTGCGTTGCCCGCATTCACGACCGCAGGTATCCTGAACTCCCTGCACAGGGCCGCCATATGGCTCGTCGGCGCTCCCGTGTCGGTGATGATCGCGGATACGTCGGTCATCACGCGGACAAAATGGGAAGAATCGTGACGCGCAACAAGGATGGCGCCCTTTGGAATGGAATCAAGCTCGTTGAGGTTCTTAAGAACGAACACCCTGCCGGCCGCCACGCCGTTCTGGACGGCGAGGCCGCTGTTCTTCACGAGAACCTGTGCATCAGGCGCGTGTGGTTCTGCGACATCCGTGTGATTATCATCGCCTGAGAGCCGGAGCGGCCGGGCCTGGAGGATGAACGCCCGCCCCTGCCTGTCGAATGCCCACTCGATGTCCTGGGGCCTGTGGAAGTGCTTTTCGATCAGCAGCGCCAGTCGGGCGAGCTCGGCGACCTGTCCGGGATCAAGGCTCGGGCGCATTCTTTTTTCATGCGGCGTTTCCATGGTCGTCACGCCACCCTGCTCACTTCCGATGACCATCGAATCCTTCGTGCCGATCCTCGTCTCGATGATCTCCCGCTCGCCGCTCTTGTTCACCAGATAAAGATCGGCATCGGTCTGGCCTTCCACGACGGAGGTGCCGAGTCCCCACGTGGCATTGATGATGAGCATGTCCCGGTTTCTCTGCTGATCGATCGAATACAGCACCCCGCTTGTCGCGGCTTCCACCATCACCACGCACCCGACGGCCATCTTCATGTCCCTCGGATCATACCCCAGCCTCTTCTGATAGATCGATGACGTTTCGGAGAAAAGGCTTGCGAGCACTATCCGGTACGCCTTCTCAACTGCCGCGGTTTCGAGCGGTACGTTCAGAACGGTTTCGAATTGTCCGGCAAACGAAAACTCCCCGTCCTCCTCCCCCGCGCTGCTCCGCACGGCGAGGGAACACTTTCCCCTGCACCGTGATCGTATCTCGTTGACGGCCTTGTCGATTTCACGGTGAAGGTCTGGCGGCATCTCTCCTTGCAGAATACGCGCATGCACGTCGTGCAGGGGCACCCCCGGAACCGGGGCAGCGTCCCGCGGAAGCTGTCGCTTTTCAAAGATCCGATTATGCCCCATGTAGGCATCGAAGGCCCGGGTCGTCACCGCAAAGGCATCGGGCACGTTCAGCTTCAAGGCGTTCTTGACCTCCGCGAGGTTGGAGTTCTTTCCGCCGATGTCCCGCACCATATCGCCCGTTACCTGCTCATAGAAGACGACGAGATCCTTTGCCCCGATGACGGTTTCGTCGATGACATGCCTGATCCCCTCGTCTATTTCCCGGAACTTCTCACGAAGCTGCGGATACCGTTTGTGGGTAAGTACGTCGAAATCGCGGAGGGAGTCTCCCACGGCAACGTGAAGGTCGGCATAGGATCTTCTGACATACTGAATGTCGAACAGATAGTCCCCGCCAAGGGTATCACCCATGTCCGTAATGATCTCGAGTGCCTTGTTGTTATCGTCGAGGACCTGGCGGAATCGGGAGAACAGCAGCTCGAACGACTCCCGATCGCTTCGAACGCCCCGGAGGGTCCGGTACAGTGAATTCAGTTTTCCGGTGAAGTTTGTCATGGCCTTTACGGCTGTTTTTCCAGCGCCCGTTTGATAGACGCCTTCAATTCCTTTATCTTGACAGGTTTCGGGAAAAAGTCATGCACGTCCCTTCGGAGCGCCTCTATGGCCGCATCGAGGTTTGCGAAGGCCGTGATCATGATGACCTGGGTCGCGGGATAGAAGTCTTTCACGGTTTTCAGCACCTCCATCCCGTCGATTCCCTTCATCTTGTAATCCGTCACGACAACGTCAAATTTTTCTTCCTGCAGCCGCTTCAACGCCGGTTCGGCGTTCAGAAAGGTTTCAACAGCATAGCCTTCCTGTTCAAGCGACAGTTTCGCCATGTCGCCTACGATTTTTTCATCGTCAATGACCATGATTCTGTAATTATTACTCATTGTTCTTCTCCTCTATTTTATAAGCGGGGAGCTTGATGGTAAAGGTGGTGCCCACGCCGACCTTGCTCTCGACCCTGATCTCGCCCTTATGATTTTTTATGATGCCATAACTGACTGACAGGCCCAGGCCCGTCCCCCCTTCTCCCTTGGTGCTGAAAAAAGGATCGAAAATATGGGGGAGAAATTCGGGTGCTATGCCCTTGCCCGTGTCCGCGACACCTATCTCAATGGAATTTCCGCTCTTTCCCGGCCTCGTGGTAAGCACGAGCCTGCCGCCGGCGGTCATGGACTGAACCGCATTGGTGATCAGGTTCACCAGGACCTGCTGAATCTGGCTTTCATCCACGAACACCGGGGGCAGACCGTCGGCAAAATGGAGCGAGGTCTCAATGTTCGACACGTCGATCATATTCTGCACAAGGGTGAGCGTCTTCTGTATCACCGCGTTGATGTCCGCCTTGTTCGGGTTCGCATCCTTGGGCTTTGAAAAATCAAGCAGGTTCTTCACGATCTTCCGTATCCGCTCCGTCTCAGCATCAACCTTAGTCATGAACTCGATCCGGTCACGCTCGCCGAGCTTTGGATACAACTCTGCGTAGGTCTGTGCGATCATCGATATATTGTTGAGCGGGTTGGTGATTTCATGGGCCACGCCCGCGGTCAGAATGCCGAGCGAGGCGAGCTTCTTGGACTGGATGATTTCCTCCTCGCGGTGCGCCAGCTCCTCGGACATCGAGTTCACCGCATTGATGAGCGAGCCAAGCTCGTCTTCATACACTGCTCCCTCAATCTTGTTGAAATTCCCATGGGAGATCGATTTCGCAAGCTTTTCGATCTCCCGAAGGGAACGCACGATCTTCTGGGAGATGAAATGGCCGATCAGGAGTGCCGAAACGAGTATCGCCCAGAACAGGAGGATGAGTATCCGCTTCGAACTCAGGATGATGTCGTTCACCCGTTTCCGTTCAAGGTGGGTGATCGAATCGGAAAATTCCTTCAGTTTTTTCCCTTCGGCCCTGATCCGGACTTCCATCTGCGGATCTCCCGGGGTGCCTCTCGCCGCCAGGTCAACAGTGGCAGAATAGGCCTTCAGACGCGACTCCAGCGTATCCAGGTCGGTATTGCCGATCGCCCGGATGATGTCCTCGCGCACTTCTCCGATAGTATCCATGGTTTTCGTGATACTCTCGCGTATCGCCGGGAGCGCCTTGTTGTCCTTGTAAAGAAAATAGTTTTTCTCCGAAAGCCTCATTTCCAAGAAAGACGCATTGAGGTCATCGGCGATCTCCACGAACCGGAGCTTCGTGAGAACAAGGCTCATGTTCTGAAAGGCGAAGAAACCGATCAGGATGATGAATGCCCCGTTGATGACATTGGAAACGATGAGTTTGTTTTCTATCTTCATGACAATGATCCGGCCGTATTACATCGGCACGGGACACCGCGGGATCTCCGCCTGCTCCTTTCTGACCGGCAAATACCACAGGAGGCCGTCCACGGCCATGAACACCCCCGCCGCGATAAGCAGTGAATCGAAGACCGTCAGAAAACTGAACCCGAAATAATGCATTAGCCCGAACCCGACCGTGGTAAACGAAACACCGGTACGAATAAATGCCAGTCCTGTCCTCGCTCGCGCATAGATCGTCCGGTAGCAGGCGGCCACGGTCCGCTGGGCCGCGAGCACATTACGCTCGCGCGCCAGATGCGTGCGTTCCCTGCTGGCCGGCGAAGGAAAGAGGATAGTGCAGTGACCGCCGAGACAATCGCCAAGCCGGGCGAGCATGGTCCCCTTCGTCGGTGATGCGACCACGCACTGATCGAGATAATGGTAGTTATCAAGGAACTGGAGCGTCGCCGCGGTCACCTCGATAAGCGTCTGGTGCCCGGGCTTTTTTATCCTGGTTCTCCTTACGTTTAAATACCCTGTCAGACCGAAAACGCCCAGCGAGATGCCGGCCGCGATCATCAACCAGTATACGGGCGTCATCGCGCCGGCAGCATGAGTTCGCATCAGTACGTCTGACAACGCGATAAGACCCAGCCCCCATCTGAGGATGGCAAGTTCGGTGCGGCCCTTTGCCAGGTCATTGCGGTAGCAGGCCAGCCGCGTTCTCCAGTGAGCCATGGTGTTTCGCCAGAAGGCGAGGCCGGTCCTCTCCGTCCCGATCAGCAATCCGGGTTTTGCGTGCAGGTAGTCCTGTATGAACCACTGGAGGTCCTCTTCAAGCGCCACCCAGAACTCATACTGTTCGGCCTTGATGGCTTTTCTGACCTCGTCATACACACGCTGATCCTGCGGATCATGCGCTGCGATAATGACGGTTTTCCCGTCATGAATGATCGGGAACCACAGACTGAGGGACAGCCATTCGCCGTCGAGTCCTGTGAGACATTCGGGGGGTATGGGCATCCTCTCGTCATATTCCACGAAGGGGCACTTGCAGTATTCGGACAAAGCGGCCAGAAGCGTGCTCTTTGGTACGCCGTACTCGCGAATGAGAATCCCCTCGATGTCGATCCCCCGGGCAACGGCAGCCTGTTCGGCTTGACGCAGCTCATCGTTCGTCAGCACTCCCCAATCCATCAGAATGAGAAACCGCCCGGACTGCCGTCCTGATTTCACATCGTTTTGAGTTGTTTTAGAGGTCATCGTGACTGAATACCGCTTTTTTCCAGGAACTGGACAGCGTCCCGTAATCGGGAAGCGTGATCTCCATTTCCCCGTAACAATACGGAAATTGTTTCCTTGTTTTTTCAGCGGGGAGATGCCAGTAAAGCCCGTCGGCAATAAACAGCAGTCCTGATAGGATCAGCACGACGTCGAATATGGTCCACCAGACATTTCCTGCGCCGAAATAAACCAGCAGTCCCAGGCCCACCGCGGAGATGCTCATTCCCGTTCTGATGAACGCCATTCCGGTCCGGGACCGGGCCATGACGGTGCGGAGCCGTGCCATCACGTTCCTCCGCTCCGCAAGGAGGGTCCGTTCCAGGGCAAGACCCGTCGTGGCCCAGATCCCCGGAGAGCGGAACCCCTTCACCGGGGGAAGAGGCGTGCGAATGGTCTCAAACTTTTCGTGTTTAAACACAGGAGGAAAAACCGCATCCCAAATACTCGGTTTATCCTCCGAGCTTTTTACGACTTGCGAACTTTTTGCGCCGGCGTGACGACCGGGCAGGTACCAATAGAATCCCTCTGCCACCATGACCATCCCCAGGATGATAAGCACACCGTCAAGTGCAACCCAGAGACCGTCATGATATTGTCTGAACAATGCAATGCCGATCCCGATAAAGGCGATCCCGGTGCGCGTGAAGGAAAGCCCCGTACGCGCCCGCGCCATGAGCGTACGATAGCATGCAAGGACCGTCCGTTCTTCGGCAAGGTCCGTCCTGTCGCTCGCCAGAAACCTCCGGCGCATGACCGGAGAGAGTTTGTTCCATCCGCTCCGGAGCTTTTCGGCCTGAGATGCCTCACCGCTGCGGCTGAAAACCGGGTCATCCCCGGGGTTGGAAACTTGAAGCACGGTCGATCCGCCCGTCGGCTCCGTCGATGAGCAGTCCAGGTGCTTTTTCCCGACAATACGGGCAGGGAGATACCATTTCACGCCGTCTGCCGTCATGAACACACCCGCGACAAAGAGCAGCACCTCGACGACCATGAGATAGCCCACGCCGAAGATTCGGAAGAGTACCAGGGCGATCGTGATAAAAGAGAGACCGGTCCGCAGGAAGGCAAGCCCCGTTCTCCCCTTCGCCAACGCCGTCCGAAAATAGGAAAGCATCGAACGACGGTCGGCGAGAAAGGTCCTCACCTTGGCAAGCGGGGTCCTGCCCGCAGAGGGGGGGAAGCCGGGGTTCAAATCCTGATTGTGCTCTATGATCCTGATAAGGTCTGCGGCAAGGGCAACCCGGAACTCAATGTTCTTGACCTGAAGCGTATGCCTGATATCGTCGATCACCTTCGGGTCGTCGGGATAAGAGGCGATGACCTCGGCCGAATCCTGCTGGACCGACAAGGGCAGCCACAGAACGTGTTTCAGCCTCTCCATATCCATACGCCGCACGACCTGCTGAGAGACGATGACACCCTCGTCGTATTCTACAAAAGGCGCGTTATAATATTCCGAGAGACAAAGGAGTATCTCGTGTTTGGGAATATCCGCGGCTCTCAACAGCTCTTCGAGCGAAGTCCGTGAGAGTTCCGCTTCCCGTATGAGCCGGTCCAGCTCCTCACCGGAGAGAACGCCCCTTTTTATTAACCGTTTAAATTTTTTGCGTTCCATAAGGTTATTATACCATTCGGCGGGGAAACAGCCTAACAGAAATGACTTTTCATGACGGAGTTCAAGGTCAAAAAGAGATGGAGGCGTTTTTGCGCCTCCATCACAAGTGGGATATATGAGCCCTGTTTCAACAATAGTGCGACGACTTATACTTCAGTTTTTCCTCGTGATGGACCTTCATCATTCCAGCTGCAATTTCCCTTCCGCCGCTGTTCCAGATAATCGTGCCCATCAAGCCTTCATTTTTCCCTTCTGATCCTGCTCGACACCTTCGGTTCTGTCCCGCAAACCCTCTTTAAAACCCCTGATCGCCTTGCCAAGACCCTCGCCAAGCGCGGGAAGCCTGTTCGGCCCGAAGATCACCAGGGCAATGACCAGAATGACCACCATTTCAGGAAATCCAAGGTCTCCCATATGTTCTCCTTTACCATACCGAAATGAACAATAGTACGAATATTCCGCTTCAAGCCTTTTTATACGCTCACGACGTACACCGGACACGGCGCCAGGTTGATGACCTTTTCCACAATATGATCGCCGAACAGCCGGCTCAGGATGCCCTTCTTCTTTTTCGATCCCATGATGATGAGGTCGCACTGCTCTTCTTCCGCGACTTCAACGATCCTCTGCGGGACATCGCCATGTTCAAGTCTCGTCTTGATCAGCGCCCCTTCGGTCTTCGCCATCTCGTGAATCTCCGAAACGGCCTTTGCACCGCCGTCGTCCAGCACGTCATTCAGGTTCTTGATCCCGGTCAGATCAAGATCGCCGTCGAACGGACGGAGCACCTTCACGACCGTGATCCAGGTCTTTTCATCCTTGGCCATTTTGATCCCTTGTTCCAGGACCTCTTTATGTCCATTCAAAGCAATAAGTACTTTTCTGTACCCTTTCATTTTACTCACCTCACTATCAGTATCGGACGGGCGGCATGGGCAATGATCCGTTCCGCAGTACTTCCCATGATCGCCTTGTTCATGCCGCTCCAACCGTGGGTCCCCATGACGATCAGATCGTTCTTGAACTTGTCGGCGAGTTCAACGATCTTGTCGCTCGCATGGCCTTCCTGAACCACTGCCTTGATCTGTACTCCGAGTCCGGCTGCGATCTTCTTTGCGCCTTCGAGTATTTTCTCAGCCTCCTGGAAAAGGCTTTTCGTGATGGACTCGGTCTTATAAAAATTCACCATCTCTTCATAGCGGGGGATTACATAGAGGACCGTGATCTCTCCACCATCGAGCTTGGACAGTTCGCAGGCACGGTCCAGCGCCTTTTTGCTGGACTCGGAGCCATCAAAGGGGACCAGCAGGGAGCTGTATATCCCGGTGCATCTGGTGCATTCCCTGGTCACCACCAGCACATCGCAGGGTGCGTTCATGATGACCTGTGACGCCACACTGCCCATCAGCAGCCGTTTGAGCCCCTTCCGTCCGTAGGTGCCGAGGGCGATAAGGTCGGCCTTCTTCCCGTTGGCCATGTCAACGATAACCTCGGGCGGCTCGCCCTCGCAGATCATCGACTCAACATTGCCGTTCAGACCGAACTCATCGTGAATGTTATTTTTTGCGGCGAGACAGACGGATGTGCCGAACTCGAACCGTTTCTCCATCTGTGAGGGCAGAATGGAGAACTCTTCCTGGTCGAAATAGACCGCATGGATAAGGAAGAGCTTCCCCCCGTGCACCTTTACCCATCGGGAGGCCTCTTTCAGCGCGGCCTTGCTCGATAGCGACTCGTCATAGCCTACAACAATGGAGTTATACATCAGTGAGAACCTCCACCTTTCTTGAACACCATGCTTACGCCTACGCCTGCGCCAAGCGCGACGCCGATGGCAAGAAATCCGTAGATCGCCGGGCTGTTCTTCGCCATGGTTGATAACGTCTTGACCATGCCGACCTGCTCTACGTTGACCTTTGACTGGGCCTGTTCTACGACTTTATTGTCCTTCACGGCATAGACCGAGACAAGGTAATCGCCGGGCTGGGCCTGGTAGGGCCAATCGGTGAGGATATAGTATTCCTGCTTTCCGTCCGAGTTCATGGTTGTCTCGATTTTTCCGGACGACGTCGTATACACTTTGGACTCTTCCTTGAACTTGACGAACTCATCGAACCATTTTGCCTTCTCTTCCTCGTTCGCGACCGGGGTTATATCCACATGTTTTGCAAGCGCGGGATAGCCGATTACATATTTTTCCCTTTCTTCGCGGCTCAGGATGTCTTCAACCTTCTTCGTGCTGAAGACCTCGTAGAAGTTGGGGGTCTGATCGAACTTCAGTTTGCCCACGTTCATCCACAACACCCCCGCGACCTTGCCCTTCTGCTTCAATACCTGATGCCCTTCGGGAGAGGCTATCTTGATGACCAGGTCCACGCCCGGCTCCGATATGCCCCGCACGCTCACCGTGCTGCCATGATAGAAGAAGTCGATGGTAATGTGGTCATGGTTTGCCCTGGCCGTAAGCATGGCCGACGCCGGTTTTGCACCGGCAAGCTGGAACAGGGAAAACACGAGCATGAGAAGTAACGTGCCCAGGAATCTTGTACTGCCGATGAATCTGGCAAAGTGCATTATGAATGAATGGAGTTGAATATGCATTTTAATGTCCTCCTACTTGAGAGAGAAGTAACGACGGGGTCAATGTAACCTCGAAGACGATCTTGACCGTCACCACGAGCACGATCACCGCGAGGAGGATCTTGAGCTGTTCGGCCTTGAGCTTCCTGCCGAACACGGTGCCGATCTGCGCCCCTACGGTCGAACCCAGGAGCAGGAGCACGGCGAGCAGGAAGTCCACGCTGTGATTGGTGTATGCCTGGAGGAACGTGACCTCGATGCACGTGAACAGGATCTGGAACAGGCTCGTACCGACCACCACGTGCATCGGCATCCTGAGCAGGTACACCATGATCGGCACCATCAGGAACCCGCCGCCCACGCCCATGATCGCGGCAAGAATGCCGACAAACCCGCCCAGCACGATCGGAACGAACACGGAATGAGTGATGCCCGACTTCTCGAAGTGTGTCTGAAGCGGCAGGGATTTCAGGAACCTGCCCATCGCGGATTCTTTTTCTTTCTTCACTTCTTCTCCGGCCACATCCTTTTTCTTCCTCATGCTCTGGAGGCTCTCGATGAACATGTAGACGCCGACGATGCCGAGCATAAGGATATAGGTAATCTTGATCACGAAATCGGCATTGCCCATGGCATGGAGGAGTTTGATGACCTGAACGCCGACGATGCCGCCGATAAATCCGCCGACAAGCAGATACAGCCCCATCTTAAAGTCCACGTTCCCCACCCTCCAGTGCGCATAGGTGCCGGACGTGGATGCCGCCACGATCTGGTTGGAATCAGTTGCCGCGGCAACCGTCGATGGTATGCCGAACATGATGAGAAGCGGCGTCAAGAGAAATCCGCCGCCTACGCCGAAGAGACCGGAAAGCAGTCCCACGGCCAGCCCGAGCCCAACGGGGATCAGGATATTGATGCTGGTCAATGCTACAGGTAGATACAGGTACATCTCGATAGCTCCTTTTCTTTATTTAAAATTTTTACTGCAAAAACCCGCAGAGCCTCTGATTCGGCATGGAGCAGAGCGCATGAACTCCTGTGCTTTGCTCTCTGCCCTCTGCTTTCTACTCTTTGTCCTTCGCTCCTACGCCACCGCGCAGGCCTGCCTGGTCATGGTCACGATCGGCCGCGACGCTGTCCGCACAAGCCGGCTCAGATCCTTTGAAGTGACGTTCCCTGCCTCGGTAATTGCGGGGCTCAACACGACCTTATCGATACCCGCATGTTCCTTGATAAATTTTCTTATGCCTGATATCGCATCCAGACTTGTGGCATGGACATTCGCCTGAATTCCTTCGTTAAGGCATTTTTTCACAACAGTGTCTACCTCTTTTTCGTAGATGCCCTTCACGACCTGGGAAGTCATGATCTGTTGCGCCGTATCGTGCTCGCCGGCCTCGGCAAAGCTCACGGCTGTCATCATGTTTCCCAACTTATCCATGAGTGAGCTTTGCTTCTGGACGAAAAGGAGCGTGATGTCCTCATACATAGCCTTTGCAAGCTCGATAGCGTACGAAACCCCTTCTTCCAAATTTTCATCCCGGAAGGTGACGAACAACAACTGCCTCTTTCCCATTTCTCTGCCTCCTTATGAGTAATTGGTTTCTTGCCCTGTACTATTGCAGTATGAGTGCCAAGTCATAACATGCTGATTATGCTTAGTATTTTATACTGGCATGATTTTCTGTTGTTTCATATTTGAACGCAGATGAACGTTATCCGAGAGGAGAGAACGATTCCGGCAGAAGAAATGGCAAAAAACCCTTTATTAACAGACTTTCCATCCAATGGAATGAAGTTTAGCCGTCAAGAATAGCGGGGTCAAGAAAAGGCGTGGTGTTTAATTGTGAAACATGGTCTGGCTCACACAACCCGATGAGCACTTCCCTTTCGGGAAATTTGTTTGGCAGGGCAAGAAGGGGCGATATTACGCTAGAACAATGGTCTTACTTGTCGTTACCGGGTTTCAGTATTCTCCACAAGCTCGTCCGGGAGATACCAAGCACCTCCGCAGCCTTGGACTTGTTGTCGCCGTACATTTCGAGTATCTTCTCCGCATAGTCCTTGTTGAGTTCCTCGATGGTCCTGACCTTGTCCGGTTCGATCGTTTCTATCTGGAACATCTTGATGGTCTGGGGCAGGCTGTTGGGCGTGATCCGCTCACTCTTCTCGAGGATGATCGCGCGCTCGACAATGTTCTCCAGCTCGCGCACATTTCCCGGATAACTGTAATGCATGAGCACATCGAGTGCTTCTTTGGTGAACCCCGAGATCTTCTTGCGGGAACTGAGCACATGTTTTTCCATAAAATAGGTGCAGAGCGGGGGGATGTCATCCCTTCGATCGCGGAGCGGGGGGATGGCGATCTCCATGATGTTCAACCGGTAGTACAGATCCTCCCGGAACCGTCCCTCGGCAATAATGGACAGCACGTTCTGGTTGGTGGCCGCGATGAAACGGACATCGACCTTGATCGGCTTGGTTCCGCCGACGCGGTAGAACTCCCCTTCTTCTATCACCTTGAGCAGCTTGGCCTGGAGGCTGGGGGCCATCTCCGCGATCTCGTCCAGAAACAACGTTCCCGTGTCGGCGATCTCAACGAGCCCCTGCTTGGTCCTGACCGCGCCGGTGAAGGCGCCCTTCTCGTGGCCGAAGAGCTCGCTCGCGAGCAGTTCCTCGGTCAGCGTGGCGCAATTGATGGAAAGAAACGGCATGCCCTGCCGACGGCTTGTGAAGTGGATGATCTTGGCCAGGAGGCTTTTGCCCACACCCGTCTCACCGGTCAGGAGCACGTTGCAATCCGAGTCCTTCATCCCATCAATGGTCCCCAGGATATTGTTCATACTCGCGCTCCGGGCGATGATCGAGACCTTTTTATCCATATCCGCATAAGCCTTCAGCGCGATATTCTCTTTTTTCAGGATCTTCTGATCGCGGATCTTGTTCACTTTAAGGACCAGTTCGTCGAGATCAAAGGGTTTCGTAACATATTCGATGGCGCCCATCTTCATGGCCTCCACAGCGGAACCGATGCTGCCGAAGCCGGTGATGATGATCACGTCGAGCTCGAGCTGTTTTTCCCTGACCTTTTCGAGCAGTTCAATGCCCGTAAGCCCCGGCATCTTGATATCCGCAATCAGGATGTCGAAGGAATCTGATTCGATCCTGGTGAGGGCGTCGCGGCCATTCAACGTACTGGTGACCGCATAGCCCTCAACCGTGAGGGTTTTCACCAGGTGCTTGACGGTTATTTCCTCGTCCTCGGCTATTAAGATCTTGAATGCCATAATAGGTCCTTTTTTAACTGCTCAGGTTGGCCGCAAAAGAACACAAAGAGCTCAAAGAAAAAGCCAGAAAGCATGAAGTTCAGTCTTATTTCTCCCTGCGTTCCTTGCGTTCTTTCGCGGCAAAAAGTGAATTCGACTCGTTACTCTAAGTTATCCTGCTGCACCGGCAAAACGATCACGAACCTCGTGCCCTTGCCTGGCTCGCTTTCGGCTGCGATATCGCCGCCGTGCTTCTTGATGATATTATACACAATAGCCAGCCCAAGACCCGTACCCTTGTCCTTGGTCGTAAAGAACGGCTCAAAGATCTTGTCCAGTGACTCCCGGGGGATCCCCCTCCCCGTATCAGCGATCCTGACGATGACCGCTTCATCCGCCTTCTTGAGCGAAACAGAAATGTCTCCCCTCCCCTGCATGGCATCCACGGCATTCGCAAACAGGTTTCCGAAAACCTGCTCCATCTGCCCTCCGTCCGCGGACACGACTATCTGCAGCGGGTCCGGATCAAATGAAAAACGGATGTTTCCGAGATCACGGGTGCTCCCAAGGTGCCGATAGGAGTCAGTGATCAACCCCACCAGATCCACGTCCTTGAACTGCGGATCCCTTCCCCGCGCAAACTCGAGGAGCTCTCCCACGATCCGCTTTACCCGTTCCGTCTGACCGAGGATGTCACTCACCGACTCTTTGATCTCGGTCGAACAATGCTCACCCCCTTCCTTCGCGAGCACCTGTGCCGAAAGATAGATATTGTTCAGGGGATTGTTCAACTCATGGGCCACGCCGGCGGCGAGGGTACCGATGGCGGCGAGCTTTTTGGTCTGCATCAGCTCTTTGTTCTTCCGTTCGATCTCCGACCGCCCGTTCAGCAAGCTGGTCCCCCATGGTATTGAACCGGTCTATCAGCACCCCCACCTCGTCATGGGCATTTCCCCCGGAAGAAGGGATGGATAGGTGCGGGTAGGAACCTTTACCCGTCTTTTCCACCACATTGATCAGAAGCATCAGCCTTTTTACAACGTTCGTACTGATGAAGAAGAGTGTCCCGATTCCCACGGCAAAGAAGAGCGGGAAGAATATCAGGATCGCGATCTGCGAAACCCGGATCACGGTCTCCACTTTTTCCCGCGCCACCCTGTCGAGGTCCTTGGAAATGACCATGATATCCTCGCCGGTCTTTCTAAGTGCGGTGATCTCCGTGCCGAGTTCGCGAAGGCCCTGTACGAGCGGATGGCCAGGGGGCAGGAGAAATACTTTTTCGAGAAAATCCGCGGATTGGAAGGGCTGCTCGATAAATGTGGATTCAACAAGCGAGAGATATTTTGCAGTTCCTTTGAATGAAGCTTTTGTCCGGTCGAAGAGCCCCGTCACCAAGGTCGCATCTCTCCGCATCACGCTGAAGCGGCGTTCATAGTCTTTAATACTGCTCCGCAAAGACAGTTTATCAGTCTGGTCGATATCCGGGTTCTGAGCAAGGAGGGTTTTCAGTTCAGCTAGATATGCAGTGACCGCCGCGGATTCTTCGTCAGCCTTTTGAGGACTGTAGAGAAAGAAATTCTTTTCGTGCCTCCGAAGCTGGAGCGACTTGCGGCTGATCGTGTCCGTGATCTCGAGATACCGGATTTCCTTTTTGATCTCGACAAAGCTCAGATATTCAAATGCGGCGAGGATGGCGATGATAGCCGCGCTGATAAGAAAGCTGAGCGCTATTTTTTTCTTCAGCGACATAGTTCACAGTATCACAGGTAAACCGTCTCGTGCAACCATAAAAAGGGGTAACTACTCAGGTCAAAATCTAAGCCGCGAAAGAACGCAAGGAACGCAGAATAAATTTAAAGCTGAAATTATGATTTTTGGCTTTTTCTTTGAGTTCTTTCGCGGTAAGCCTGAACAGTTACAAAAAAAGGCTGAAGGAACGTTCTCCTTCAGCCTTTTGGAAACATTCTCTGCTGTTACGCCTTGACCACAAGCACCGGGCAGGGCGCATAGCCGATGACCCTTTCCGCCACACTTCCCATAAGAAGCCTGCGGAGGCCGGTCCTGCCGTGCGAGCCGATGACGATCATGTCGGCGGTCTGTTCCTTCGCAAGATTGGTGATCGCCTCGTCGGCCTCGGCCTCTCCAACAAAGGTTTCAGACCGAACCCCTGCCGCTTCGGCCTGTTTTTTCACCTCAGCAACGTAACCCTTTGCTTTTTTGACCAGGTCGTCCACAGCCTGAGGCGCCTCGGCATAAAATTCGGAAGGAACGTTCACAACCGAGATGACCCTGAGTTCCCCTCCATAGGACTTCGCGAAGGAGATCGCCCGTTCCATCGCTTTGACGCTGTACTTCGATCCGTCGGTCGCAAGCACGATCTTTTTCCATCCAACAACAGTCCCGTTAGGGACGACGAGCACATCGCGCTGGGTGTGGCCGATGACCCTCGCCGTGACGCTGCCGATGAGCGCACGCTCAATGCGGTGGAGCCCGCTCCTCCCCATAACGATCACGTCGCAGTTCTCAGCGTCGGCCAGATCCACAATGCGTTCGTGAACCTCGCCTTCTTCGCAGACCGTCTTGACGAGCATCCGCTCGGTCTTTGCGATCTTTTCAACTTCCGCGAGGGCCTCGTCGCACGGTTTCCGGAGCGCTGCCCTGATGTCTTTGATGCCAAGGAGCTCGATCTCGCCGTCATACGAGGGGACCACGGAGGTGACCGTTATCCAGCACTTTTCCTCGTTGGCCAGCTTGAACGCCTGATGGAGCGCGTTCCTGCCGGATTCAGAATTGTCAACAGCAACGAGTATCTTCCTATATCTTCCCATGCTCCAGGGCTCCCGATGCCTGCTGCAGTTTCTCTGCCTGACGACCTTGCCAGATCGCTTTCAGAATAATGAATGCGCCGATAAAGAGCGCTGCGATCATTATACCAAAACTCGAGGTTTTTAGGAAGCTCGCGGTACCTTCGTTCAAGGTGCTGATCAGACCGAGCTTTGAAAGATATACCGGGATCATGAGCCCCCTGCTGACCAGGACGATGACCATGATCGTGCCCATGACGAACTTGATCATGAAAGGTTTCACATAGGTGGTGCCCATGGCGCCAAGCTGAATGCCAAAGAGCGAGCCTCCCAGGATGAGCATGGCAAGCCGGATATCAACCAGACCGTGCATGGCGAACTTGAACGATCCGCCCATGCCCATCACAAAGGCAACCACAAGCTCTGTGGCCGAGGCCATCAGGCTCGGGACCCCGAGGGCGTAGATCATGGCGGGGACGCCGATGAATCCGCCAACCGCGATCGTCGCCGCCAGCAATCCGGTCGCGATTCCGAGGGGGATGGTGAAGAGGACCGAGATCCGGGCATCCAAGCTCTTGAAATACATCATAGTATAGGGGATATTGATCGACTGCACCCACTTCGCGAGCTTGCCGACCGTTTCCTTCTCATCGGTCTTGCCCGAGCGGTAGGTCTTGATGGCATCGCGCAGCACGAAACCGCCGACAACCGCGAGGATCACGACAAATGCGGCGCTGACATACAGGTTGGAACCGGCATCGCCGAAGGCCTTCTTGATCGATTCCTGTATATGCGCGCCGTACAAGACGCCCGCCTCAGCCGAAATACCGAAGATCAGGCCGAGTTTCACGTCCACCTGGCCATACTTGAACCGCTTGATGGACCCGACAAGCGCCTTGGGAAACTTATGCGCCATGTTGCTCGCCACCGCGACAAGACCGGGTACGCCAAGGCTCATCATGGCCGGCGTAAGAACGAAAGCGCCTCCGGAACCGATAAATCCGCTCACGAGACCACCGACAAAACCCACCCCGAGCAGATAAATCACCGTAAACAGGTCAAGGTGAATGAACTGCGCCGCATTTCCTATAAGATCAGGCATCTTACTTTACCTCCTTTTTCTTTTTGGCCGCTTCAATTCCGAGAACCGTCCAGAAATGTCCGGTAAAAGAACCGTGTACTAGTGAAAAAAGAAGTGCGGTACCGATCGGTAAAAATGCGTACCAGCCCCCGCGGGTGAATGCGCTGCTGACCAGGTCCTGATTCGAGAACAGGGCGGTAAACAGCAGGATCGAAAAAAAACCTGAGATGAGCAATTTTCCTACCGGCTTCTTCCTTGCGATACTTTGTGCCATGATAATTCCTCCTTGCGTAGAATAGATTATTTTTTTGCGGTGTTATGCGGTGTGATGTTGACTCCTGACTCCTGACTCCTGACTCCTCACGCCTTCGCCCCGTCCATAACCACGACCAGCGGGCATTTCAGCTTCTGCCAGAGCTCCGAAAGCGTCTTGTCCCGCTTGTTGCAGTCCATGTCAAGACTTTGCGGAGACTCAATAACCGCGAAGAGAATCTCCTTTTCACTGTTCGTATAGTCGATAATCTGCTGTTTGAGACATCCGGTTCGCGGGATCATGCGGTAGGCGATGCCTTCCGCCTCGAGTTCTGACCTGAAGTTAGAAAACAAAGGGTCGATGGTGAACTCGTCGTTGCCCGCGCCGGTAACATAGAGAATATCGAGGTCAGCACCGATCCTCTTGGAAGTATTCAATGCATACTTCAGGGTCCCGGCGTCGATCCGGCCCTCTTTGAGCGCAAGCAGGACCCTTCGCCCTTCCTTCATGATCGATCTGGCCGTCGCAGCCTGACCTTCCTCCGCGAACGTTGCCGCCGCCAGCGCATTCTCGACGTTCTTCATTATTTTTTTTAACTTTGTCGCTTCCATAGCAAACCTCGTGGGATCAGTCTCCCCGGTTCTTAGTCGGCGCGCAGTTCTTTTCTCGCGGCTGGTCTCTTGTAATCGTACTGAGACGGCCGGTCGTTCTTCCTGTCTTCATTTATGATCTGGCGCGCGGTCTCAAATTCCCCTGCTTCCGCGAATGAAGCGGCGACCATCACTGTCTCGAATTTCTTCATTAAGGTCTTCATCGTTGTTCCCTCCTTTTCCTTTTATTTGTTTCTTTGCTATTCTCTATTTCAACTCCTGTGCCAAAACAGAACAGCGTGCTAACACCTTGACAATATGCTCTTATTGAAAGGCGGCGTCCGATCAGTCCTCATCCACGACTGTTTTATTATGCAATGGCCTTTGGTTGAATACTCACACCATGTTGATTTTTATGATTAATTTTGTCTGTTGCATCAAAACTAAAAACGTTGTAAAATGCAACCATCTCAAAATCTCAAGGTGTTGCATGAAATTCTTTAATAAATCGGAAGACAATCATCAACTATTCGTTATTGAAGAACTTCGCCGGAAGATCTCAGAGGCTGTGCTGCCACAACCGGTACAGAAGATCGCTGAACAGGAACTCGATCTGCTGAACAGGATCAGTTCCGCGTCGGCCGAGCACACGATCGGCATTACTTACATCGACTACCTCGCTTCCCTTCCCTGGAACAAAAAGACCGAGGACAACCTTGACATGGTCCGTGCTGAGCGGATCCTGAACGAGAACCACTTCGGGTTGAACAAGATCAAGGAAAGGATCATGGAGCACCTTGCCATCAAGGTGCTTATCATGAACAGGAAGGCACGGGTCCTGATCGTCGACGACGAGGAGATCGCAAGAAAAAATCTGGCGCATATCCTGATGAAGGAAAATTACGATGTAGTCGCTGTTGCTGACGCCGAAACGGCAATCCGGGAGTTGGAGTCTTCTGAAATTGATGTAGTGCTTACCGACCTGCGCATGGGCAAGATCGACGGCATGGACCTGCTGGACCGGGTCCGGATAAAACACGCCGACACGAAGGTCGTTATGGTAACGGGCTATGCCACGGTCCCTTCGGCAATCGAGGCCATGCGGAAGGGCGCATTCCATTACCTGGCCAAGCCCTACAAACTCGATGAGGTGCGCGAGACCGTAAAGCGGGCAATGGAGCAGCGGGCGCTCAAACCGAGCACCAAGGGCACCGTGCTCTGTTTCACCGGCCCTCCGGGAACCGGCAAGACCTCGCTCGGGAAATCCATCGCCCGCGCCCTTGGGAAAAAATTTACGCGGATCTCCCTCGGCGGTCTCAAGGATGAGGCCGACATTCGCGGACACCGGCGCACCTATGTGGGCGCCAAGCCCGGCAGAGTGATCGAAGAGCTTCGCCGGGTGGAATCGGCCAATCCCGTCATCATGCTTGACGAGCTCGACAAGATCGGTCATGACTTCAAGGGAGATCCCGCTTCGGCCCTGCTTGAAGTGCTCGACCCGGAGCAGAACCGCTCATTCACGGACCACTACCTCGATGTTCCCTTCGACCTTTCGAGCGTCATGTTCATCCTGACCGCGAACGTCCTCGACTCCATCCCCGCCCCGCTCCGCGACCGCATGGAGGTCATCAAGTTTACCGGCTACACGCGGGAAGAGAAGACCCATATTGCTCGGCAATTCCTCTGCGTCAAACAAATTCGGGAAAAAGGCCTCTCCCAAAACCAGGTCGTCTTCACGGATGAGGCCGTGGACAGGATCATCCAGGAATACACGCGCGAGGCCGGCATCCGGAACCTCGAACGAAGGATCGCCACGATCTGCCGGAAGATCGCCCGGGAATCGCTCCAAACCGCGGGCAGCGCGGAGATCGTGACCATAACCCCCGGGTCAGTCCAACGCTACCTCGGAAGGAGAAAGTTCCAGTTCGAAGTGATCGAAGAGCAGGACCGCGTCGGCGTGGCCACCGGACTCGTGCGCACCGAGACCGGCGGCGAGATCATCTTCGTCGAAGCCGCCCAGATGAAGGGAAACAAGGAACTCATCATCACCGGATCCCTCGGTGACGTGATGCGCGAATCCGCCCAGGCCGCGCTCAGCTATATCCGGAGCAACGCCGGGTCCTTCGGCATTGCTGAAGACTTTTTTGAGCGCCAGGACATCCACATCCACGTACCGTCCGGCGCGATCCAGAAGGATGGCCCTTCTGCCGGCGTCACCATTCTCGCGGCGCTCCTGTCGCTGTTGACCAAACGGCCTGCGCGCAGGGACGTGGCCATGACCGGAGAGATAACGCTGACCGGACGGATCCTCCCCGTCAGCGGCATCCGGGACAAGGTACTCGCGGCCAGGCGTGCCAGGGTCAAGATCGTGCTCGTGCCCGCGCGAAACCGGGTCGAGGTGGAAGAACTGTCCGAAGATATACGAAAGGACGTCGACATCCGGCTTGTCGACACCGTCGCTGAAGTGGTGGATTCTGTGCTTGCCGGTCATCAGAGATGAATTACACTCCGAGCATCAGACAGAAGATAACACTCGGCTATTACGCCATCGTCGCCATGATCATCGGATTGTCCGTGTTCACCTTTCTGGAACTGCGGTACATCGAGAAGAAGATCATGTTCGGCGAGGCCATCTCGGAATTTTTCGATGCCACACTTGAGATCCGGCGCTTCGAAAAAAATTATTTCCTCTACGAGCAGCATTCGGACTACGACGAGAATATCCAATACGTGTCCCGGGCCCAGGACCTCATCGACAGCAACATCGCCGGGTTCACCTCGATAGCATCTGCTGAGCAGATGGCAAACGTACAGGAAAGTCTTAAAAAGTATAAGAACTTGATGGACCAATACGCGAAGATCGGCAGAGCAATACACGGTACGAAAGAACCTGTTTGCCGCAGGGATCCGGACCACCGGGAAAAACATAATCACCATAGCAGAGAATATCTCCAAGACCGAGCGGAAGAACCTTCAGCAGATCCTGAGCAGTTCCCGAAACATCCTTCTCGTCTCGATCGTGCTTCTCTCTCTGGCGGCTATCGCCATAGGCCAGATACTTTCGCGAATGGTGGTCAAACCGCTGAAATCGCTTGAGAAGAGCATGGGGGTTATAGCCGGGGGTACGTTCGAGCGAATTGCCATAAAATCCAAAGACCGTGAGATCGTCTCGCTCATGAACGCGTTCAACAAAATGTTGAAAGAGCTCGAACTGCATGAGCGGCATCTGATCCAGTCCGAGAAGCTCGCGTCCCTCGGCACCCTTCTCTCCGGCGTTGCGCATGAATTGAATAATCCCCTGTCGAACATCTCATCGTCGAACCAGATACTGATGGAGGAATTCAAGGAAGCCCTCGAGAAGCAGTCTTCGCTGCCCTGGCCGCTGGACCCCGGCTTCACCAAGGAACTGCTCTCCCAGATCAACGATCAGACGGACCGGGCCCGGAATATCGTCCGTTCACTTCTCGACTTCTCGCGGGACAGGGCGTTCAAAAAAGAATCGCTGTCGCTCAAGAACCTTTTTAACGAGACCATCCAGTTCGTGAAGGGACAGGTGCCGACGAACATAGTAATCTCCCTTTCCATACCCGAGGACATCGCGATCTTTGCGGACAAACAGCGGATGCAGCAGGCATTTTTAAATTTGATCAAGAACGCCATTGATGCGATCTCATCCGAGGAAGGGACGGTCGCCATCACGGCCGTGAAGCGCCGGGCGATGGACGACATTGAAAATGAAAAGACCGGAATCTACAACTATCTCAAGTACCGCGGAAAGTGCACGCTGGACCAGGACACGGTCGACATCGAAATACGGGACAGCGGATCCGGGATACCGCTCGATATCATTTCGAAGATCTTCGACCCTTTTTTCACGACCAAGGATGTCGGCAAAGGCTCCGGGCTCGGCCTGTTCATTGTCCACGAGATCATCAAGGAGCATGACGGCTGCATTGCGGTGGACAGCCATCCTGACAAAGGCACAAGGTTCCTGATACGGCTGCCGATCGGGCAAGAAGCCTGAACCACGGATGACGAAGAATTCAATTTGGACACGAAAGGCGCGAATGAGCCAATCTCACGAATAACAACCTTGTTGTTTCGTGTAATTCGACTCTTTTTGCGTCGTTCGTGGCAACACATTTGATAAAGTCGCTTTTCTACCGATTTCTCTGGAGTGAGACAACCATGCAAGATCAGGCAAGACTACTCATCATCGATGACGAACGGATCGCGCTCAGAAACCTCGAGCATGTTATGAAGAAGGAAGGCTACGACGTGACAAGCACGCAGAGCGGGCCGAATGCGCTCAAGCTGCTCGATGAGCAGCAGTTCGACGTGGTGCTCACGGACCTGCGCATGGAAAAGGTGGACGGCATGCAGATCCTGAAAAGGACCCGCGAGTTCTACCCGGACACGGAAGTGATCATGATCACCGGTTATGCCACGCTCGACTCGGCAGTCGAGACCATGAAGCACGGCGCGTTCTACTACATCGCCAAGCCGTTCAGGCTTGAGGAAGTGCGCAAGGTCGTACAAGAGGCGGTGAACAAGGTCCGGCTTAAAACCGAGAACCGCCATCTCCGGGAACAGCTTGAGACCTACCAGGGCAAGGTCAAGATCGTCACCCAGGACCCGACCATGCTGAAACTGCTCGACACCGCGCACCAGATCGCGCCCACGGACTGCAACGTGCTCATCACGGGCGAGAGCGGGACGGGTAAGGAACTCTTTGCGCGGTTCATCCACCTGAACAGCGGCCGCGCCGGAGGGCCGTTCTTCGCCGTCAACTGCGGCGCCTTTAACGAGGAGCTTTTATCGAACGAGCTCTTCGGCCACGAAAAAGGCGCCTTCACCGGCGCGAACAACGCGAAAAAAGGGATCATCGAAATGGCCTCGGCAGGCACGCTCTTTCTCGATGAGATCACCGAGATGCCGCCATCGATGCAGGTGAAACTCCTTCGTGTCATTCAGGAAAAGGAGGTCCTGCGCGTCGGCGGCACCGAATCGCTCAAAGTGGACGTGCGGTTCATTGCCGCGACGAACCGGGATATCCATGATTCCATGAAGACCGGCGCCTTCCGCCAGGACCTCTACTTCAGGCTGAACGTGATCTCGATCCGGATCCCGCCTCTCGCAGAACGCAAAGACGACATCCCCCTGCTCTGCTACTATTTTTTAAAGAAATACGATGTGCTGATGAAAAAAACCGTGGCCGAGATCAGCGAGGAAGTGCTCGCACTGCTCATGAACTATGACTTCCCCGGGAATGTGCGGGAACTTGAGAACATCATCGAACGCGGAGTGGCGCTCACGAATGGCGGCGCTATCGAGACCGGCCATCTGCCCGAGGACCTGCGGGAACTCAGCATCAAGACCTTCCGGAAGAAGGAGGGCAGGATACCGTCGCTCGATGAGCAGGAACAGACATATATCCAGTGGGTGCTCGGCGAGGTCGGCGGAAACAGGACCCTTGCGGCCCAGATACTCGGCATCGACCGGGTCTCGCTCTGGAGAAAGCTGAAGAAGTACGGGCTGGACGCGGAATGACCCGTTTTTCGGCGGGCCCGGCCAATTCCTTTCTCTCTTTTTTCCTCACGCTGCAACGGTCCCGCCTTTGCGGCAAACACTATCAAGGATTTTGTCGAAATACGGGAATTTGCACCTTTTCATTCTGCTTGTGAAATAATTGACCATCCGGAAATCGCGCGGGCTGGCGACCTATTGGATGGAACGATCTCAATAAAAATTAGCCTGCCCAGTGCCAGAAGCCGTTGCCGGTTTCTCCCTCTTCAATGAAGAACTTATCATCAAGGGGAACAACGCATTTATGACAAATTCGCAAAAGAGTATCTTTTAGCCACAGAAGTCTCAAAGGGCTCAGAGAAATGCTTTGGGTTTTTAAGATCTTCCTTTGTGTTTTCCGTGCATTTTGTGGCAAATCTTGACTTATTACGATTCCATCATTTATGGATTACTCAAATTCAGCGGAATCGATGTTCCGTTGGACAGGAGATAATTTCCGGTTGCCCCCAGGATCTTGACACTGCCGTTACAAACGGATTTGAAAGAGAACGCCGCCGTTGCAAGAATCGTTTGCGAGGAAGTCGACGACACTTCATTGAGCACGGCCAGGCCTGAGACCGGATTGAGGACGCACTCCGGTCCCATCACCACCTTGGCCATCCCAAGTTGCAGGACGGACACCGAACCGGAGCTTACATCGACATACTGGCCTCCTCCGCTAATACTGTACGTGTCGTCTGAAAAAACACCGGGAGTGCCGCCATCATCCACGTTGATGATCCAGGCATCCATTTTGAGATTTACGGAAGGATCGGTCGAGGGCGTGACCGTAAGCAAGCCTAACGTGGCTTGTTTTTGCTGAGACGTCAAGGTTGCAGGATCAGCGGCCCCGGTCGAAACATCGACATCCACATTCGCATAGACGATTTCCAAAAGGCCGGACGAGGTCCTGGTGACCGGAAACGCGGCGATATAGTGAACGGGATACAGGCCGCTCCCCGCAACCATGTTGGTGAAAGAGACGGTGAGGATCGCCGTATCTGATGAATCCCATAACCCGGTGACAATGATATTCCCATAAGACACAAATTGCAGTGGCAATGTGGAGCTGTCCACGGCAATCGTCACCACGGAGACACAGGGATATGACAAGCAGGTATTCGTTGCCGACGCGTTAGCCGGCGGTGTACCATTGACGGTCGCCATGGCAACAGAAGCGGCATAGGCCAGGGGAAGCGTCGTTCTTACCACAGCCTTCATCGGTTCTCCGCTGGGATCTTTGAAATTGCTCTTATAGTCGGAAACGCTGTCACCTTTGCTGCATCCGCCAAGCGCCAGCATGAATCCGAACACAATGCCTGATATAATCATGACTGTCCGCAAGCGATGCCTTTCCTGCCGTTGAGGGCGCCAAAAAATAACTTTGCCAGCGAAGAGAAGCATTTCCCGCCTCCATGTGAATGTTTGCTTAATGAGCAGTAGAGTAATTTTATTGCGTACTTTCTCTCACGATAGAACGCCGGCCAAATAACCGGTCAATGGGAAGGGAAGTACTTATTCACGGCTTCTCGTACCTCCTGCAGCCATTCGTCCCTCCGTTGGGGCGTGCTGGTGACAATGACTCCGAACGTTTTCCGATGAACATCCGTGACGCCGCAGAGACCGAAGATGCAATTCTTCCAGATCGTCTCGAGCGGATCTCCAAAAAACTGTATTTCTCGCTCGGCTTGCGTATTGGATGTATTAAAAACGAGAGCCGCCGTTGCCTTCAATAAGCCCCTTGGCACGCCTTCGCCGGCGTCCCCTTCCATGAATTCATATGCCACGCCCGGCCGGATGACCCGGTCGATCCATCCTTTCAAAATAGCCGGCGGCTGGCCCCACCAGTTCGGATGGATGATTATGATTCCATCGGCAGCGGCAAGCTCATCGCAATAGCGTTGTATCGCGGCGTCGAGGGGAGCCTCCTTGGGAAGTTCCGCGGCGGAAAGCGCTGGATCGAACCGTTCCGTATAGAGGTCGTGGAAGAGGGCCCGGTGTCCGTTCTCCCGAAGGGTCGCGATAACGTTGGCTGCAATGGCATGATTGAAACTCTCTTTGTTAGGATGTGCGAGAATGACCGGGATGTTCATCGTTACGTCCTGTCCATGCCATCGAAAAATAACGGGGGTCATCGTTACAAAGACTCCCTGTCAAGTGAAATAACCCACCAAAGGTCAAGATTGATGCCTTGCGTAACTCACCGGTGCCCCTATGACGACGCTTCCTGATGCTGTTCGAAGATCTCCTCAAATGCCGGTGCGGTCTCCTTGAACGCCTTGAGCACAGCGGGGTCGAAGTGTCCGGGCAGGGTCCTTCCGTCGCCCTCGGTGATGATCTTGTACGCCTTCTCGTGGTCAAAATCCGGTTTATAGGGTCGTCGGCTCCGCAGGGCGTCATACTGGTCGACGAGCATGACGATCCTCCCCTCAAGGGGGGTCTCCTCTCCCTTGAGCCCCCGCGGATAGCCGCCTCCGTCCCACCGTTCGTGATGGTTCAATGTGATGGCGGCAGCCATCTGGATGTTGGGGTAGGCTGATTTGGACAGTATCCTTTCGCCGATGGTCGTGTGTGACTTCATCGTTTCAAATTCTTCACGCGTCAAAGGCCCCGGTTTCAGCAGGATGCTGTCGGCGATCCCGATCTTCCCGATGTCATGCACCTGGCTGGCAAAGGTTATTGCCTCGACAAAATCCACGTCCAGGTCCATGCCTTCGGCGAGCCTGCTTGAATAGAACCCTATCCGCGCGATATGGGCGCCCGTGTCCGTATCCCTCAATTCTGCGGCTGCCGTCAACTTCTGCACGATTTCGTTGCTCATGTTTTTGAGTTCCCTGAAAGCCTCATCGAGCTCCAGCGTCCTTCTCCTGACCTCCTCTTCCAGGTTCTCGTTGTGCCTGAGCAAAAAGTCCTGTGATGCCTTGATTTCCAGGAGGTTCTTCACGCGCAGTGTCAGCTCCGACCGGTCAATGGGCTTGGAAAGGAAATCGTTCGCGCCGGCCTCAAGGCCCTTGAGCTTCGATTCCCGGTCATGCAAGGCCGTGACCATGATGATCGGAGTGTTCGCCGTTTCAAGGTTGGCCTTCATGCGCCTGCACGCCTCGTACCCGTCCATGACCGGCATCATGATGTCGAGAATAACGAGATCGGGCCGGTACTCACTGCTCTTCTGAACCGCTTCCGCGCCGTTGGAAGCCGTTTCAATAACGTACCCCATGGAAACAAGCCAGTTGACAAGCAGTTTGACATTCGGTTCCTCATCATCCACGATCAGGATCTTTTCATTGCTCATCTATCCAGCACCTCCCTCACCTTTCTCAAAAGCTCTTTAGGGGCAAAGGGTTTGCGCATCACTTCCATCCCCGCCTCGATCTCCATTCTGCTGATCATGTCCATGGTGTAGCCGCTCAGAAAGAACGCCCTGACCCCGGGACTTATCGCCTTGATCTCCTCATACGCCTCTTTCCCGCTCTTCTTCGGCATAACCAGATCGAGAATGACAAGCTGGATGCGGTCTTTGTTCTCCCGGTATTTCGTCACCGCTTCATCCCCGTCCTCGGCGATGATGACATTATAACCAAAGGACTCCAGGATGAGTCTTGTCAGTGTCCTCAATGAGGGATCGTCCTCGGCCACAAAGATGGTCTCCGTGCCTCCTTTTACGCCGTCGGGGGCCTCGATCTGTGCGCCGGATGCGCCCTTGTCTTCGATGAGCGGCAGATAGATCTTAAACGCGGTGCCTTTTCCTGTTTCGCTGTAGCACCGTATGTAGCCGTTGTGCTTTTTTACGATCTCATAGGTGATGGCAAGTCCGAGTCCCGTCCCCTCGCCGATCCCTTTCGTGGTAAAAAAGGGCTCGAAGATCTTCTTCTGTGTTTCGGCATCGATCCCTTTGCCGGTGTCGGCAATGACAATCAACGCATACGCGCCGACTTTGCCGTATCCGTAGGCGGCTATGTAGTCATCATCCATGTGCGCGGTTTCGGTCGTGATCATAAGGTGTCCGCCTTTGGGCATGGCGTCACGCGCGTTCGTTGCCAGGTTCATAAGCACCTGTTCGATCTGCGAACTGTCGGCCATGACCGTCAGGGGCCTGTCGACAAGGTCAACGCGCAGATCGATATCCTCGCCTATGACCCGACTGAGCATCTTTTTGATGCCGGAGATGATCCCATTCACCTCAACCGGCTTCACCTCCGCAACCTGTTTTCGGCTGAAGAGCAGCAGCTGCTTGGTAAGCACTGCGGCCCGCTCGGCAGCGGCGAGCACCTCATGCATCTGTTCGCGTGAAGGGCTCCCGGGCGAGAGGTCTTCCATTATCATGCCCCCGTACCCGATGATCACGTTCAGGATGTTGTTGAAATCATGTGCCACGCCACCCGCAAGCTGGCCGATGGCTTCCATCTTTTGCGCGTGCCGAAGCTGATCTTCAAGTTTGCGGTGCTCTACTTCCTTCTGTTTACGAGCGGTGATGTCCTCATAGATGCCCAGTATGCCGATGACCCTTCCAGCGTCATTGTGCATCGGCACCTTGAAGGTGCGCAGCCAGATGGTTTGCCCGTCGGGCGTAGTTTGCGGCTCTTCGAATCCAATCTTCTGTTTGTCGGAATCCATCACCTGCTTGTCGTCGGCACGGTATAGTTCGGCCTGTTTACTCCAGGCCATCTGAAAGTCATCCTTGCCGATCAAATCCTCCGGGCGCGATAATCCCGCATCGCGCGCAAATGCCGTATTACAGCCAAGATAGCGCAATTCGGCATCCTTCCAGAACACACGCAGAGGGGCGTTTTCCACGATTGAGCTGAGTATGTTCCGCGACTCAATGATCGACATCTCCGTCCGCTTTCGTTCGGTAATGTTGTCGAAAACCGCGACAAAATACTCCTTTTCCGTGCTATATACGGAGATCGCGAGCCAGCCGCCGAAAGACTCTGAAAATGTTTCGAACTGCTCCGCTTTGCCGGTCAAAGCGACCCTGCCGTAGATTACGAACAGCTCCGGCAGAGACTCTTGTATACCCGGGATCACTTCCGAAACTTTTTTCCCGATGACGTCCTTCAAGCCGGTCAATTTTTCGAATGCGTCATTTACCTCGAGATAAATAAAGTCCCGGGGGACATCATTTTCGAACAGCATCCTGCAATACGCAAATCCTTCGAGCATGTTCTCGAACAGCAGACGAAAGCGTTTTTCGCTCTTCCGCAGCGCGGTTTCCGCTTCATCTTGCGCCGTCCTGAGCCGGATCGCGTCAATCCCATAGGATAGATCTGCAGCCAGGTCGGAAAGCAATCTCACTTCACTCTCGGAGAACGGGTCCTGTTCCCGGGAGTATATATTCAAAGCGCCGAAGGCCTTCCCGTCTTTAAGCAGAGGAATGGCGATCACGGAGGCATATCCGCGTTTGAGAGCTTGTTCCCGCCACGGCGCGAATATGGGATCGGCTAATATATTGCGGGACAATAACGGCTTGCCCGTCCTGATCGCCGTGCCGGTCGGTCCCCTGCCCCGTTCGGTATCCGCCCACGTTATCTTCGCGGATTCAAGGTAGCCCTCTTCAAAACCGGCGTAGGCGACCGGTCTGACCGTTTTCCCCTCATCGTTTTGAGCATAACCGATCCAGACCAGGGCATAACCGCAATCCTCAACGATGACCCGGCAAGCCTCGTTCAGATACCCGCGTTCATCACTGGCGGTCATCATGGCCTTGCTGCTTCTGCTCTTCGCCTTCAATATCCTGTTCAGACCCCTGAGTTCCTCCTCGGCCTCCTTACGTTCCGTGATATCCGTCCATACGCCTACGGCCTGTATCGGTCTGCCGGTCGCATCGCGCACTACGCGGCTGTTATCTTCGATCCAGTGGTACGCGCCATCCTTGCCGCGGATCCGGTATTCCGTTGAGTAACCTGGACCCTTCATTCCCTCGCTAACCACTGCCAGGATGCGGTCGCGGTCTTCCGGGTGCAGGACTTCCAACCACCAATCATATCGACAGACATCGGGCGCGTTGTAGCCCAACAACCGTTGAATATTATCGCTGACGAACACGGGGGTCAGGCTCTGCCCGTCGATCTTGAGGCTGTAGATCACCGCCGGAGTGTGCTCCAGCAAATGGAGCAACTTATCATGCGTCTCACGTAATTGCGGCTCAACCTGATAGTGATCGCTTCTCTCATCGGCTTCCTTCAGCGCCCTGCGCACCGCAGGCGCAAGACGGAACAGTTTGGACTTGATCACATAATCCGTTGCGCCTTTTTTCACGGCTTCGATGACAACGTCTTCACCGATGGTCCCGGAGATGAAGATAAAAGGCACGTCCGGACATTTTTCCAGTGAAACAGCGAGCGCCGACATGCCATCGAACGAAGGCAGGGTATAATCGGCCAGGACGAGATCGACGCCGCCCCGGTCAAGGGCCGCGATGAAGTCCGCTCTGTTGTCAACGCGGTGGATTTCGCAGTCAACACCCTCCTCGTTCAGCCTTTCCCGAATGAGCTCTGTGTCATTCGGGCTGTCTTCGAGAATGAGAATATTAAGCTTCTCGTTCATGCCTGCTCTCCCTACTTGATGATCTCAGGCGGTGCTTCGTTAAAAACCGCCCAGAATGCGCCGAACGTTTTCATCGCATCGATGAATTCATGGAAATCCACAGGCTTGACCGCGAGCGTTCGCGCCGTTGCGGTAACCCTGCTCCAGGTCCCGCTCTTCCCGCGAGGACGTCAGGATCACACGGGAATGAACTTCAGTTTGTCGTCGGCCCTGACCCGTCTCAGCACTTCATGGCCGTCCACTTTCGGGAGCTTCAGGTCGAGAAGGATCACACCGGATTGCCGGGGGCACGGGAGGCGAATTTTCCCCGCCGGTAGAGGTAATCGAGGGCCTCTTCCCCGTCGCGGGCAACTTCGACGCCGTTCGCGAGATTATGCGCCGCAAGCGCTTCAAGCGTTAGTTCCAGATCATTCGGGTTGTCTTCCGCCAGCAGTATTCTCTTCAAGTTAGTGGTCATATGCTTTCCTCCTTGTTTTGGGGAGCGAGAACCGGATGGTAGCGCCTTCGTTTACGACACCTTCAGCCCACGTTCTCCCCGTGTCTATGGATAACCCGCCGTACATTGGCAAGGCCCACACCGGTCCCTTCGAAATCCTCGGGCTGGTGCAGACGCTGAAAAATATTAAAAAGCTTATCCACATATTTCATATCGAATCCCACTCCGTTGTCCCTGACATATACTACCATTTCCCCATCCGTGTCAGAGGATTCGCATCCCACTTCGATCGTGGCCTTCGGGCGCGAACGAGTGAACTTGAGAGAATTTGAAAGAAGGTTCACGAACACGAGCTTCAGCATTGCAGGATCGCCCTCCACTTCCGGCAGTTCCCTGATGTCCCAATCGATGGTTCTCCCCTTGCTGTCCTCTTTCAAATCGTGCAACGCATCATCTACAACGGTCCTTAGTTTCACCCGCGTTGCCATCATCTCGGTCCGTCCCATGCGCGAAAAGGTCAGCAGATCGTCCACAAGCCTTCCCATGTGCCTGGCCGCTGTCGATATTACCTCCAGATAATGACGGCTCTTTTCATCGAGCGTCATGGTGCGCTTATTCAGCAGATCGACAAAGCCGGTCATGTGCCGAAGCGGGGCACGGAGGTCGTGAGAGACCGAATAGCTGAAGGCCTCCAGTTCCTTATTAGCGACTTCCAGCTGGGCGGTTCGATCGTGAACGCGCTGTTCAAGCTCTTCATTCAGCTTATTGATTTTTTCCTCTGTTTGTTTGCGTTCGGTGATGTCGCGCGTTACTTTTGAGAACCCGCGCAACCGTCCACCCCGATCTCTTAAAGCCGTTATGATCACGTTCGCCCAGAACCGGGACCGATCCTTCCGCAGCCGCCAGCCCTCGTCCTCGAAACGCCCGGCAGTAATCGCTTCTTGTAAATCCTGTTGTGGTTTGCCAAGTGCAATGTCTTCCCGAGAGTAAAAGTAATTAAAATTCTTGCCGATGATTTCATTTTCGCGATACCCCTTGATGATCTCGGCCCCCGAATTCCAGCTCACTACGTTCCGTCCGGGTCAAGCATGAATATTGCGTAATCGCTTACCCCTTCTATCAACAGGCGGAAACGGTCCTCACTCTCACGAAGCGCCTTCTCCGCCCGGACACGCTCTGTGATTTCCTTTTGCATATTATCTATTGAAGTGTATGATTTCTTCAACCTCGCGGCCATTTCATTGCTCGCACGGGCGAGCTCCGAAAGTTCATCGTCCCCCTCTACTTCGATCCGATGATCAAGGTTGCCGGACCGAGAATTCCGGCCTTCGCTCAGCGCAGTAATTCGTTTCGTAAAGATACTGTACACTGCATTGGAATTCGCGACAACGATTACAACGACGCCGATAAAAAAGAAAACGATAAAAGCGTTTTCACGATCTCTCGCCCGTATGGCATTTTTCTGTTCTGCCTCGCGCATTCGCTTTATTGTGTCAGTCAATGCAGAGGCGTTTTGAAATACATGACTGAGCAACCTTGTCTCGGCCTCAGCAGAAAGAAGTTCCGCTCCCCCCTGGCGCTCATTTTTTTCGCGACTGTCAATGATCTTGTTGAACACGAGGACGGTTTGCACAAATTCTTCCCGCGCTTCTTCCAGCAACGCCTTCTCTCCCCTGTTCGTTAATAGCGTATCCGCCAGATCGATCAATTTTTCAAAATCTCCCGACTTGGCGATCCACTGGATCTGCGCTCGCGCCTCCTGATGCTGCAGATACTCATCCCTTAATATCGTCCTTTCAAAATGCATGGTCCGCATCTTTTCTACAAGACCTGTTTTTTTGTCCGCCTGGAGCACTTCCAAGTACGACCAAAGAAGAGAAAGCAATGCGATGAAAAGCACGCCGAGGGAGATGTAGGAGTTAACTCTTAGCCTTGTCCTGATTTTCATACGTCATTATCCCCTACCGGATTATTCTGACCGCATCTGGTTTGACCGTCTGGAGGCCCTCAACATATATGAAGTCGAGGTAATTCGGAATGGTCCGGGCCGGGATCAGCCTGTTCTTTACCGCCCACCGCGACTGTTCCTCAAAGTTGAGAAGAAGGGCCTGGTCCAGTGTGACTCTAAGATTAAAGATATCCCATATCTCATCGAGGACAGGCTTGTCCGTTTTAATGAAATTTGCAACAAGCCGACGCGCCTCATCAGGCTTCTGCTTCGCGAATGTCTCGGCCTTGATAAGGGCGCGCAGGACTTTATTTACAGCTTCGGGATGCTTTTGAATATATTCTCGACTTCCTGCGAGGCAAAAGGTCTCGGTGTAAAACTCTCCACCATAAAAGGTTATCCTTGTTTCCGAGATCCCTGCCAAGTTGTCTCAAGGTGGGGTTCCATGTCGAGACGCGTCCACCTCCGTGTCGAGGGCCTCAGACATCTCATCCGGCTTCATGTCGATAAATCTGACCTGATCTCTTGACACCATGGACAAGAAGGAAGGAATCGGCAAAGAAATCCCCGTTGTGCGAACGTTACCCGATCTTTTTCCTTCAGATCAACGGGCTTCAAAATCCACCGGTCCTGCCTCGCAACAATGGCTTCATTCCTGCTGGCCCTCTGGATCACCGCGATCGTTGAGAGCATCTTCCGGCCATTATAGATAACAGAGAGGGGTATCTCCCACGGTCGCCAGGTCTGCCTTGCCCTCGATAACCGCATTGAGCGCTAATTTTCCGAAGAGATAGGACTGCGGCGTTGCAGCAGGCCTTCTTCTTTAAAATACTCATTTGCAAAGGCGATATATACGAGGATGGCGTTCGATGCGGTCGAATAGGCAATGGTTATCTTTTCAGGCGGGCCAGACTGCCTTTGTGATGGTTTGCAGGCGCTGCTGAGGCAAAGGACCGTGACAACGGTCAAGATGGCGAGAGTCCTATAGAATAACTGTCTATTCCATCTGAATATTGACATTAGCCTCTCTCCTTTTGAATATTCGGACGTGTTGCGGGCTTCATTGTCCCTTTATCAGTTTATCCAGTCCTCATAGGCCTTTTTCTCGCACGCGGGGCACAACCCATGCGAAAATTCAACCTCGGCATGCTCACTGATATAGCTCTCGATCTGGCTCCAGTATCCGTTGTCGCCCCTGATCTTCTTGCAGCTCGCGCAGATCGGGAGCAGTCGCGAATGCCTTTACCCGGGAAAGCGCTTCCCGGAGCTCCACGATGAGCCGTTCCCGTTCCTCTTCGGCTTTTTTGCGATCTTCCTTCTCTTTTACCTCAGCCAGGGCCCGTGTCACCGCCGGCGCAAGACGCGACAATTTGTCCTTCAAGACATAGTCCGTTGCACCGCTTTTCAGGGATCGATCGCCCGGTCTTCACCACTGGCCTGAGACGAACAGGAAGGGGATATCCGGACATTTCTCTTTGCAGATAGCGAGGGCTGACAGACCATCGAAGGAAGGGAGTTTATAATCGGCGAGGACCAGATCGAATGCTCCGCGTTCGACGGCGGAGGTAAAATCATCACGGGTTTCGACTCGCACGATCTCGCAGACAACTCCCTCGTCGCCGAGCTTTTCCCGGATAAGCTCGGCGTCGTTATTGCTGTCTTCCAGATGAATGATCCGTATCAATGAGCTCAAGTAAGCTCCGCGAGTATAACGTCAGAAGCGTGTCATCAGCCGGACGTCCTGTTGGAATACTGAAGAAACCAGCCTTGCTCGAATATTTTTTTTACACTGCGATTGTTTTGGTTCTTTGAGGGTTGATGAGGTGAGAATGTTCACAACAGGTGTGCGTTACCGGCCAGGGGGGTGTATACTTTGTTACATGCCCGCATTCATATGACAATGTCCTTTATCCCAATCGATCACCGTTTTTACTTGAGAATAATTAAATATATCATAGGAGGCTGTTTTTATCAAGCCGCATCTTCATCCGTGTCTTCATCCGCCTGATCCGTCGCGAATAATCCGCCCGATCCTTCCGTAAGTCTCGTCATTTCGTGAACAGGAACTCCCCCACGTACAGGAGCAGCAGAATGAACCATCCGCCGAGGATGACGAACTCAATGGTCGCCCGGTAGGACACGCTGAAGTTCTCCGTGGCCATGGTGTAAACGTCCTCAAGGGTGTCGAGCTTTTCCTTGATCTCCGCCTTCCAGCTGTCCAGGTGGAATTTCTTTGAGATAAGCGTGTAGAGTTTCGCGGAATACCAGTCCCCTATCAGCTTGATGTTCCGCTCCACGGCCTCTGATTCCAGAATGGACTGGGTCCGGATCTCGATGATCTCCCTCACCACCCTCCTCACCTCTGCGGAACGGATGACCGGTAGCTTCTTGGGAGCTTGTACGAGGCGAAGGGTCTTTTCGAGTCGCTCATCCAGATCGTAGTCAAGTATCCGCGATTTCAGGAGTTGAAGGTTCGCGATCTCGAACAGCTCGATATTGCTGTCAAAATCACCGGAAGAGTCGAAGATGAAGGCACCGTCCCAGTCCACGATCGTAATGTCGTCCTTGCCGTATTTCAGGTAGGCCGACAGCGTGGCATTCACCACTTCCTCGTCAAGCGCAATGCGTTCATTCTTGAGGAACGCAGCGATCGTGTCCCCATATTGGTCCAGATACGCCTCGGGATCGCCGCTGTAGGCCGAGATGCAGTACACGCTGTACTCTTCGTCGAACTTCGGGTCGCAGCCAAACTGTCCCAGGATCTTCCGGCATTCGTTGATGAGCCTTCGTTTGAGCTCCAGCGTGGTATCAGACAGAATACTGTCCATATCGAGCGTCGCTTCGACAACGACCACATCGGGCAGATATGCCTTAACGATGAAATCGACCGTGAGTCCGCCGACCGGGCGTCTTTCCACTTTGATGATCTTCTGCCGGGGGATGACGTCAGGGTAGCTCGGGCCGCTCTTCATCGTCTTGCTCTCGACCACCTCAGAGGCCTCAAGGTTCATCGCGGTCTCACCAAAGAGGAAGACCACGAGTTCCCCGGGAACAGGTTGTATTTCTACTTTTGTTTCCAATGGATTCTCCCAAAGTAACTTTAACTGATCGACCTTCTTATCAACCCAGACTCTTTCCCTGCCTTCTCGCCAGCCTACCTTCTCATCTTCTCAATTTCCTATCCCCGTCGCCATCCTCCGGCACTTCGGGCGAATAATCAAATTGTTTCGACATGAATGCCTGATATCCGAACACGGTCAGCGAAACAAGACCCCATGCCAGTCCCACGACCACGCTGCCATCAATGATCCCCCGCCAGGGCTGGGACAGAAGCCGTACCAGTATAATGAGGACGATGATCCCCGCGGTGACCGAGATGGACACGATCTGCCGTCTTTTCTTCGCATGAAAATACGCCATGCAGAAAAGTGGAGCGAATATGACATGAAGCGCGACAGGATGGTCCCGGAGATACCGCGCACGCGCGGCCACCCGGGGAGAAAACCCCTGCTGGAACGCCCGGTACCCCTCGGCATAAGCCATGAAAAATAACATGAGCGCAAAGGACAGCCAATGATACCAGGACCAGTCATATGAAAAAGCACTGATCGCCAGCGGAGTCAGCCGGGCTATTGCGCTGCCGAGCAGCAGTGCGACCCCCGCAAGCCCCCAAAATGCCCCGAAAACACCCATCAGACCATCCCTTCCCGGATATTAACTCTAATCCAAACAACAAGAATATTTTGCCAAATAAGACACAGAGAAGAGCTTGAAAGTAGTTTTAACCTGACTAGATACGAAATCTCTACCAAAATGCCTCCGAGGAACCCTCATGGTCCGAAGATATTCTGATCGAGGAACCGGTCCCACAGTTTTTTCCACGTGGACCAGTCATGCCCGCCGTCGATGGCGATGACCTGGTCCGGCGGCAGCAGCGATGCAAGGAGATCCTGGGCATAGGCGAAACGGTCGTTCGTGCCGTATCCCAGATATATCTTCGGAACGCACCCCTGCCTCTTCAGGCAATCCTTCTCCCCTGCCCTGAGTTGTCCCTGCTGGCTGCGCTCTTTCAGCCAGATCCAGATATGTTTTTCAGCATCTTCCCTGGTCTTCAAGGGGACCTCGCCAGGCTCCCATCTCAGCAGACCGCCGGAACTCCTGATCTCCTCAATGAGCTTCCGTTCTCCCAGGAACGGGCCTAACAGAACAACGCCTGATATATCGTCCGGGTGCTGCCATATATAGGATAATGAGCCAAAACCTCCCAGCGAATTTCCGATCAACCATATGTGCTCATACCCTTTGGCCCTGGCGGGCCCGATCACATCCTCCCTGAGCCGCGTCACGATCGTTGCGTTCATATAATAGCCGATATGGGCATCCACCGATATCATGTCAACGGGAAGTCCGTGCCTTCGAACAGACTCGACAAAACCCTCTTTATCAAAAACCGAGTTCCGGTCGCCGTTGCCGTGCAGAAACACAAAAAGCAGGCGCGGTCCTTTGACATCTCCGGCGCTATAACTGATCGTATCGATGGGGACCTTTGTCGCCGGATAGCAGCCGTAGATCAGCGTTGCCAGCAGCAGCGCAGTGAACATGTGATGGATAATGTGCGATCGGGAAGTATTCTTCACTGTCGCCTCCTGTTGAAACGGGTCGCATCGATCATCTGCCGTGACCCCTCCCATGTCCCTCGCTGAATCCACGCCCGGCTTGTTCTTCTCTTTTTTTGTTGCCGCGTTTTCCGTGTTTCCTCAAGACCATCACAAGTGCATCATAATTGTATCACAGGGAGCAGGGTTTTTCTGAAAATGGCAGGGTTATGCAGTTTCTACGTTTTTTTTGTGCGCGACGACGAGCCGTCTCCGAGCGCCTTGAGAATTCCCTGAAGCAGTGCCGTGGGCGTCGGAGGACAGCCGGGGATGCAGGCGTCCACGGGGATGACCTTGTCTATGCTTCCCAAAGACGCGTAACTCTCGCCGAATATTCCGCCGGTGCATCCGCAGTCGCCGACGGCAACCACGATCTTCGGCGTCGGCGTGGCGTCGTACGTTCTCCTGAGGGCGATCTCCATGTTGATCGAGACCGGCCCGGTGACCAGGAGCATGTCCGCGAATCGCGGCGAGGCGGTAAAATGAATGCCGAAGCGCTCGCAATCGTAGATGGGATTGTTGATGGCATGGATCTCGAGTTCGCACCCGTTGCATGATCCGGCATCCACCTGGCGGATCGCCAGACTTCCCCGGAAGCGCTGTTTGACGACCTCCTCGAGCTGAACACCGATCTTTTCGATCTCCGGATCGGTGATGGGAGGGACCGGCTCGGTGACGATGCCGGTGCGGAATACCTGTTTAAGGATACGGATCATGGTGCTCCAAACAGAATAAAATTTAACCACAGAGACACGGAGACACTGAGAAAAGATAACTATTTATTGACGAGAGATTCTTCAGTCGCTCACGCTCCTTCAGAATCACAAAATGACGGATTCAATAATCTTTTTTCTCCCTTTCCCCCTCTTCTCCCTTTCTCCTTTATTATTTTAATATTTTCTCTGAGTCTCTGCGTCTCCGCGGTAAAGGCGACCTTACAGATCATTTCCCGAATACGACTGATTAAAGCTCTTGTTGCATACCGGGAAATCGGGGACGATGTTCCCGTGGATGCACTGCTCCAGTCCGAGCCAGTTCAGGCTCGAGGGGTCCCTGACCATGCAGCGATTGATCTCCCCCTTCGGCCCCGACTGGACCCAGTAAATGATCTCCCCCCGCCATCCCTCGACTGCGGCGAATCCGGACCTGTCCGGGGCCGGTGCGTTGACGGGAACGCTGACCTTTCCGGTCGGCAGGGTCTTCAGGAGCTCGCGGATGATGCGGACCGAATCACGGACCTCTTCCACCCTGACCCATGCCCGCGAATGGACATCACCTGAAACGAGCACCGGTATGGTCACCCTGATGCGGTCATAGGGAGAAAAGGGATTATGGATACGGCAGTCGAGGTTCAAACCGCTGGCCCGCGCCACAAAACCCGTCATGCCAAGGTCCCGCGCCTTTTCGGACGAGAGAATGCCGGTGTCCCTCACCCGGTCTTCGACCGAAGAGTTCTCATCGTAGATGATCACGAGCCGCTCGAATTCCTTTGCAAGCCAGTCCATTTCCGAAAGGATCGTCGCAACACCTCCTGCATCGATATCGACGTCTACCCCTCCGGGAACGATCTTATCCATCATGAACCGGTGTCCGAAAAGAGTCAGGTTCGTGCGAAGCAGGATCTCTTTGAGCCGATGAAATTGATACAGGAGGAACGCAAAGGCCACGTCATTGCATATGGCGCCAAGATCGCCAATATGGTTGGCGATGCGTTCGCGTTCGAGAAACAACGCGCGAAGCCACAGCGCACGGTCCGGAGGGATACAGTCCGTCATGGCCTCCACTGCGCGGGAATAGGTCAGGCAGTGCGCCGCGGTCGTATCTCCGGAAACCCGGCCGGCCAGGCGAAATGCCTCTTGCCATGTCAGGGACTCGAACCGCTTTTCTATCCCTTTGTGCACGTAACCGAGTCTTGCTTCAAGGTTGAGGATATCCTCACCCATGGCCTGAAAACGGAAATGGCCGGGCTCGATGATCCCCGCGTGCACCGGGCCCACCGGTATCTCATAGACGCCCTCTCCTTCTGCGCGTATCCAGCGGTATTCGCCGTAAACCCGCGCCAGCCGCTGCGAAGCGTCAAAGGACTTTCTGAGCGGCCAGGCGTCCTCAGGCCAGTCCTCGTGCTTTATCCAGGGACGTGGGTCCGGGTGCCCGATGGGGATCACACCCATGAGACTCCTCATCTGGCGCTCGAACCGGTACGCAGGAACGAACTTTTTCGTCAGGCTCGGGAATGTCGGGTCGTCAGCAGGCGCACTGGTTTTTATGACAAGGTATTCCGACTCCTTCCGATAGCAGGCGTATATCCCGAACCCCCTGTTGAACAGGGTCTCGTCCGATGCCCACTCGGCCGCGAGCAGGGCGTAGTCTTTCTTGAGCGCCTTTGCCGCTACGGCGAACTTTTCCCGGGGAACCATGAGAGATGTCACTGATGCGGGATGCAGAGATCCATCCTGCGTCGCGTCGGTTCCGAGGGCCGCTATGACTAACTCCTGCAATCTGCTCATTTCAACAACCCCACTGCCGTAGTGAACCAGCCGGCAAGAAATTTCGGTATGTACAGGCCGAGAACAAGGACCACCAGCATGTGCAGGATCACCGGGATATGCGCCGCCTTGATCATATGCTGATAGGCGGGCATCTCTCCCGCGACCATGGGCTGGACCTTTCGGAAAAGGGCCGCAAAGGACACCCCAAGCCCCAGAAGGAGGAACGGGCGCAAACAACGGCGCATCCTTGATCGTTGCCGTAAGGATCAGGAACTCGCTCGTAAACACCCCGAAGGGCGGCATGCCGACTATTGCCATCACCCCGATCGCCATCCCCCACCCCACGAGAGGATTGCCCCTGATGAGGCCTTTGATCGAGTCCATGTCCTGCGTTCTGTGCATTTGAGACGCATGTCCCACCGTGAAGAAGATGGAAGACTTTGTCAGACTGTGGACCAGCATGTGAAGCAAGGCCCCGAAGGTCGCTACCGGCCCGCCCAGACCGAAGGCGAACGTGGCGATGCCCATATGCTCAATGGAAGAATAGGCAAACAACCGCTTGATGTCCTTTTGACGAAGAAGGGAAAAAGATGCAACGATGATCGAGAGGATGCCGAAGCCCATCATGATGTCCCCTGAATGGTGGGTGCCCGTGGACCCGTCCACGAGGACCTTGCACCGGACCAGCGCGTACAGCGCGATATTCAGCAGGAGCCCCGAGAGCACCGCCGAGATGGGTGTGGGCCCTTCGCTGTGGGCATCGGGAAGCCAGTTATGGATCGGCACAAGCCCCACCTTGGTGCCGTACCCGACCATCAGGAACACAAAGGCCAGGGACAAAATCGTCGGCTCGAGCTGATCGCTCACCTTGCTCAGGTTCGTCCAGTGGAGGGCCGCGCCGCCGGCGCCGAGCACCTTTTCCGCGGCAAAGTACAAGAGCACGGTCCCGAACAGTGCAAGGGCGATTCCCACGCCGCAGAGGATAAAATATTTCCAGGCAGCCTCGATTGCCGCGGGTGTACGGTAGAGAGACACGAGCAGGACCGTGGAGAGCGTGGCCAGTTCCATGGCGATCCAGAGGATGCCGACGTTGTTCGTCAGGAGGCACAGCAGCATGGCAAAGATAAAGAGCTGGAACATGGCGTGATAGAAGCGAATCCGCTTGGAACCGATCGTGCCGTGTTCCCGTTCGCGGCGCATGTACCTTCTGCTGAAAATAGCGGTGGTCATGGAGACGAACGCGGTGAGCACGGTGAGGTAGACACTGAAGGCGTCAACGAAGAAGAAGTTGTCGCCGGCCAGTATCGGCCCCTGCTCGTAGACCTCGAGCGCCAGTACGAGGCTCGTCACGAACGTGGCGGCAGAGCCGAGGATGTTTATCTCGGGCGCGAACTTCCGGTCGCCGATAAAGGCGAGCGCCAGGGCCGCGAACAGCGGAACGACCAAGAGGATGAGAAGGGTCATTTACACCTCAATATGGGTCAATAAAGTCTATAGAGTTGATAGAGTTTGTAGAGTCTGTCGAGCCATAAATAATTTTAACTCGATGAACTCCCTGCACTCTACGAACTCTATAATCTCTTTCAATCTTCTTCCTTCAACCTCGCCATCTGGTCCACATCCAGGCTGTCAAAGGTGGTGCTGATGTGAAAAAAGAACATCCCGAAGATGAACGCCGCGATCAACAGGTCCAGGGCCACTCCCAGCTCGACCACCAGGGGCATGCCGTAGGTTGCGCTCGTTGCGGCGAACAGGAGCCCGTTCTCCATGGCAAGGAACCCGATGATCTGGGTGACCGCGTGCTTGCGCGTGATCATCATCAGGAACCCGAGCATGACCGTGGCGAGGGCCACCGCGAGCGTGGACCGGGTCACGAGGGTCGAAAGTTCCCTGATGGGGGCCGTAAGATGGTACGAAAATATCACGAGGATGATCCCCATCAGCATCGTGGTAGGGATGTTCACAATTGTCTCCACTTCCTTATGTATCTTGAGCTTCACGATCAACCTATGTAAAATATAAGGCAGCAGTACTACCTTCATGGAAAGCGTCAGCACTGACGAGATGTACAGGTCATGCACTCCTCCCACATACCCCACCGTGGCGGTGCTCACGGCAAGCAGAAAACCCTGAAGCGCAAACAAGTGCAAAAGGGCGTTCATCCTGCGCTGTACCAGGAGGCCGAAGGCCGTCAGGAGGATCAGGGCCGCCAGAAGACTGTTGATCTGCGCTGCAAGCTGCATGTTCATATCGTTCCTCACACAGACAAATGCTCTTTACCGCCAAGGCGCAAAGGACGCAAAGGAAACCTTGAAATTTGACCTCAACCCTTCGCGCTCTTCGCGCCTTCGCGGTTCAAAGCCTTTGATTTGGCTTTCTTCATGTCTCCGCGACTCCGTGGAAAAAAACAAACTACTCCAGCATGAAATACGAAAGCATCCCGAGCGTGGCGAATAGGAACGCGCTCCCCAGGAATTCGGTAATGCGGAAGATCCTCATCTTCGCCATGCCGGTTTCGATCAGCACCAGGGCCGCCCCCACGAACCCGAGTTTGAGCATCAGGATGGGAAACGCGGAGACGACCGATGCCAGGTCATCATTCAAGGCAATGCCCAGCGGGAAAAAGGACGCGATCCCCAGGACAACAAAGAGAAAGAGTTTCATCATGCTCGACCATTCGATGAGCGCCAGATGTCTGCCGGAATACTCCAGGATCATGGCCTCGTGGATCATGGTGAGTTCGAGATGCGTGGCGGGATTGTCCACCGGCACCCTCCCCGTCTCGGCCAGCGCGATGAAGATGAATGCCAAGAGGGCGAACACGAGTGACGGCCTCAGCAGGGAATGTCCCTGCGAAATGACCAGCACGATCTGGGACAACGATGTGGATTTGCCGACCAGCGAGACGGCAAAAACAGCCATGAGCATGGCGGGCTCTGCCAGAGAGGCGATGGTCATCTCCCGGCTCGAACCCATGCCGCCGAAGGCGGTGCCTATGTCCATGCCCGCCAGCGCGAGAAAGAACCGTGCTATCGCAAAGAGCGCCACGAGGGCGATCACGTCCGCGGTAGCTGAAAAAAGCAGATCCGTTGACAGCATGGGGATGATGCCGCCCGCCATGACCGAGACGCCGAATACCAGATACGGCGTAAAGCGGAATATCCACGAGGCATTCTCCGCCAGGACAACGTCCTTTGACAGAAGTTTCCTGATGTCCCGGTAAGGCTGGAGCAGGCTCGGGGCCGTGCGACCCTGGAGCCAGCACTTCACCATCTTCACCCAGCCCGTGAACAGGGGCGCCATGGCCAGCAGAAGAATAATCTGCGCTATCTCCAGAATAAACGCGTTGATCAGCAATGGAAAGCTCCTAACCCCGAGAAGCCGACGTCCTCACGCCGCAGTCTCGGGAAATCCTCTGCAAGATAATAAACATGCATTGACGGCTCACCTCAGAAATATCAGCAGTACGACGATCGTCACGAACGAATAAATGAGATAGACCTGGATATGGCCATGCTGCATCCTTCCGATCCGTCTCGAAATCCAAAAGCTTGCGACAACGACAGGCTGGTACAACCAGACCCAGAAGCGGTCCCTCACCTTGAGATGGTAATGCAGCCGCTCGGGGAAGGCCGGATGGGTCGCCGGCGGGAGCTGACGCACGCGCTCCTTGATGTTGAAGAGATACCCGAAGATCCTCCGAAGAGGCATGGCAAACGAGGTGGCCGTGTACTGCATCCGGTTGGTGACCTTTTCGAATCCGCAGTCCCAAAGCGGCATGCGGCGAATGGTTCCGGGGCGTGTATGGAGCAACAGATAGGTCGCCACCACGACCGACAGGATGCCCAGGAAAGCGATGGGCGCCGAATAGGAGGCGCGCGCAGCGGCAATCGGCGTGAGCCACATCCAGCCGAAACCCGATGCTGACGCGGCGATCGTGCCGCCCACCAGCTCCTCGGCAATAGGGTCCATCCACCTGATCATGAATGTGGGCAGGATACCGAGGCCAAGACAGGTGAGAGCCCCAAGCAGCATGCCGATGCGCATGGACCAGTCCACTTCATGGACACGGACAGGATGATGTCCACGCTGGTGTCCCAGAAAGGTTACGCCGAATGCCTTTACGAAACAGGCTGCCGCCAGCGCGCTCGTCAGTGCCAGGAGCGCGGCCCCCAGCGGGATAAGCAGGTTCAGGAGCGGACTGGGAAGCGCGGGTGACAGCAGGAACGCCTGATAGGTCAGCCATTCCGATACGAACCCGTTAAATGGCGGCAGTGCCGATATCGAAATGCACCCGATCAGAAAGAAAACAGCGGTCCAGGGCATGAAGCGAATGAGGCCGCCCATCTCCTCCATATTCCGCTCATGCGTGGCATGAAGCACGGCGCCCGCTCCCATGAAGAGCAGCCCTTTGAACATGGCATGGTTAACGGTGTGATAGAGACCGGCGATGAGCGCGAGGGCGGCCAGCAGGGACATGTCGAAGGAGGTGAAGATCATCGCAAGCCCGATGCCGATGAGGATGATGCCGATGTTCTCCACGGAATGATATGCAAGGAGCCTCTTCAGATCATGCTGCATCAGCGCATACAGAACACCCATGACCGCGGACACCAGCCCGAACACCAGAACGAGGGCGCCCCACCACCAGGGGAAAACGCCGATCAGGTCGAAGACGACGCGCACGATGCCGTAGATGGCCGTCTTAAGCATTACGCCGCTCATAAGAGCGGAGACGTTCGAAGGCGCGACCGGATGGGCCTCGGGCAGCCAGACATGAAGCGGTATCACACCGGCCTTGGCGGAGAACCCGAAGAAGGCGAGCAGAAACGCGATTGAAGCCCAGCCAGCGGGGAGGTCTGCTTCACGCATGGCGTCGAATGTGTAACCTTCAAATCCCTTGAACCCGGTTGCCAGGCCGGCCATGATCCCGAAGGAGAGGAGGATCGCGATCGCCCCCACGTGCGCGACGACCAGATAGAGGAAGGCGGCCCTTCTGTTCTCAATTCGCTCATCTTCAAAAAGCACCAGGAAGTACGAGGCAGCCGCCATCATCTCCCAGGCGATCAGGAAGAAGAACGCATCGTCGGCCAGGACCACGAGGAACATCCCCGCGAGAAAGAGCGAATAAAATACGACAAGACTGGTCACCGACCGGTGCCCCAGGTAACCCTTGACATATCCGAGAGAGTAGATGGATACAAAAAAAGCGAGCAGTCCGACGATCACGAGAAAGAAACCGGACAAGAGATCGAGCCGAAGATGAAACGGCAGGTCGGGCAGGCCCAGAGGCACGATGACCTGGTAAGGAGTGCCGCTCGATACCGCCCAGATACCGGCGACCGTCGCCAGCAGGGAAGCGATCGTGGTGAAGGAAAAACCGAGTGTGATGAGAAGTCTCTGGTTCCGACGGAGAAACGGCGTCAGCGCAAGCGAAAACAGAAGCACCGCAAACGATGAGGATATCAAGCTGATGGGTGAAAGATCCACGTCCCTGCCTCCACAACTATCCGTGCATCTGTGAGCGAAAGCCGATCTAAATTTTCAGGTTCTTTTCGTGCAGGAATCTATCAGCTGGGAAAGCCCCAGCAGGATGGCCGTGGGAGTCGGCGGACACCCGGGGATATAACTGTCAACAGGGATTACGTTCGCCGCGCCGTTCGTAACGGCGTAACTTCCCTTATATATTCCTCCGTCCTTTGCGCAGTCGCCGCAGGCGACCACCAGCCTTGGCTCCGGCGTCGCGATATACGTTCTTTTGAGCGCCAGTTCCATCTGTCGCGACACCGGACCGGTCACGAACAACACATCGGCATGTCGCGGTGATGCGACAAAATCGATGCCGAACCGCTGAATATCGTAGACGGGATTAGTGAGCGCCGTGCATTCCCATTCACAAGCGTTGCAGGAACCTGCATCTATGTGCCTGATCCGGAGCGACCTGTTAAAGATTTTATCAATGTTTTTCTGAAAGTCAACAATCTTCGCCGCCTGCTCGGGAGTAACAGTGAATCCCTCGGGAAACGGGATGACTTTCTTTTCTTGATTATATTTTTAATGATCTCTTTAAACATAATTTACACCCTGCGTTATGCAGACTGAAGCCTGCGGCTACCCGCGAGTCATTTATCTTTTCCTGACCTCTGATTTCCCGACTCCGAACTTCGAACTCCTAACTCCGAACTTCTCCCATCTCTCACATGTCCGTCCCTGAATACGACAAATTAAAGCTCTTGTTGCAGAGCGGGAAATCGGGCACGATGTTCCCATGCACCGCAAAAGGCACCGCGGGCCAGTTGCAGTACGACGGCGAACGGAGCTTCACCCGGAGCGGTTTCCCGTCCTTATCCGCCATGACCCAGTAGAAGAGCGATCCGCGCGGCGATTCGACATATCCCAGCGAAGAGGCATACGGTGCAGCCTGTTTCGCCGGAACGGCCAGACCACCTTTATAACCGCTTTCGATGAGCTCGTGGATCATGGATATGGAACATTCTATTTCTTCAGACCTGATCATCATGCGTGCAAACACGTCTCCCTTTTCCAGGGTATGCGATTCAAAGATCAGGCGGTCGTAGAGCAGATGGGGATGGGCCTTTCTCATATCGTCGGTCAGGCCCGATGCACGGGCGGCCACGCCCGTGACGCCGAACTTCCGCGCGAGGTCCTTCGACAGCCGTCCGGTGTTCTGCATCCGCTCGATGTGCGATACCGAGCCCAGCAGCAATTTCATCAGCTCTTTGTATTCCCGGGTGACGATATCGAGGGTCTTGAGAACATCATCGGCCAGGGCAAAGACATCTTTTGTGACGCCGCCGATCACGTTCACGCCGCGCAGATACCTGCTGCCCGTGAGCCGTTCATTGAGCTGCATGAGCCGTTCCTTGATGACCGCGCCGTTCATATACCCGAGCGCGAATGCCGTTCCGGCGCACATGTTCCCGATATCGCCGATATGGTTGTAGAGCCGTTCGAGCTCGAGAACAAGGGTCCTGACCGCAGCCGCCTTTTCAGTGATCCCGACGCCCGTCATTCGTTCAACAGCCATGCAGTACGCCGTCCCGTGCGCAAAGGACGAGGTGCCCGACACGCGTTCAGCGAGCTTCACTCCTTCGACAAACCCGAGTTTTTCGAAATGCTTCTCTGTGCCCTTGTGCGTGTAGGACAATCTCGGTTCGAGGAAGAAGATCGTCTCTCCCACGGCACTGAACCTGAAGTGCCCGGGTTCAATGATGCCCGCATGCACCGGCCCGACGGGGATCTCGACGATGCCCTCGCCGGCAACTTCCATGAACGGATGAGGGACCTTTTGCAGTGTCCCCTCACCCCACTCTTTGAGATCTGATCCGGAAAGAGACCAGTCCTTGCGAAGCGGATGAGAATCCGCGGGGAACGCCTCATGAAAAACAAGTCTGCGCTGGTCCGGATGCCCTTGCGGGTTGAGGCCGAACATATCCATGATCTCGCGCTCGTACCAGTGGGCGGCGGGGATATGCGGCGTCAGCGACGGGAACCGGGGATCGGATTCCTTCACCGGCAGGACAATGAGGAAGAACCGGTCTACACCGGGCACGGTGAATACGGTATGGACCCTGAACACCCCGTCCCGCTCACGCTCGTCCGTCGCGAACATCAGGCGCAGCAGGGCGTGCTTCTCCGCGGACAGATAAAGGCAGACGTCCCTGAAATCGTCGCGCTTGACCTCGATTGAGGACTCGTTCAAATAGTCTACGGTCCTGACCGCCTTATGAAACACCTTGTCCATCAATTCACTCCAAAGATCTGTACGCAGGACCTGATGGTATCGTCGATGAACCGGGGGACCCTGACGCCCATCACCACGATCGCAACTGCCATCACGATCATGACGATCGTGCCGAGCATATTCCCCGGGTTAAATCCTGCAGCGGGGTGATGGCCGGGATCAAGAGAACCGGATTCCCCGGGTTTCCCGAACAGCATCTTTCCGAAGCCGGAAAGCACCCCGTAAAACACGATGGCGACGAAGAACAGGAAAAAGGCAACCACGAACCACAGGCCCCTGTCCACGCCGGCCTTCAGGACAGTGAACTCGCTCACAAATATATTGAACGGCGGTGTGCCGGAGAGCGACAACATGCCGATGAATGTCAGCGTTCCCAGGAGCGGCATGGACGTGAGCACTCCGCTCACGTTGGCGATGTTCGTAGATCCGAAACGTGACTGGATCTTTCCCGAGGCGAAGAACATGAGCGGTTTTGCGAGGGCATGGTTCAGGACATGCAGGAGCGCGCCGTAGATACCGACCGGCCCGCCGATGCCGATACCGAGCGAAATGATGCCCATGTGCTCGATACTGCTGTAGGCAAGGAGCCGTTTGTAATTGTCCTGTACCAGGATGAAGATCGCTGAGATGCCCAGGGAGATAAGGCCGAAGATGATCAGGAGGTTGCCGGTAAAGGCGCCGCCCGTCGACGGTTCGACGATCATGACAAAGCGCATGATCCCGTAGAACGCCGTATTGAGCAGTATCCCCGAAAGCAGGGCGCTGATCGGGCTCGGCGCCTGGCTATGGGCGTCGGGCAGCCAGTTGTGCACCGGTGCAAGGCCGGCCTTGGTGCCGTAACCGACAAGCACGAAGATAAAGGCGAGTTTCATGGTCTCGGGATTAAGCTTGCTTGCAACACCGCGAAGCACGGTCCAGTTGAGCGCGCCCTCGGTCCCCATGACGGACGTGGAGGCATAGTAGGTAATGAACGTGCCGAGCAGGGCAAAGGTGATGCCGACCGTGCACAGGATGATGTACTTCCACGCGGCCTCGACCGCCAGCGGCCGCTTGTGGAACCCGAGGCCGATGAGAAGAGCGGACACGATGGTCGTTGCCTCGATCCCGATCCACATGACGGCAAGGTTGTTCGCCATGCACACAAGCAGCATCGTGAAGACAAAGAGATGGAACAGACCGTAGTAGGTCCTCACTCCGCGGAGATTCATCAGCCCCGTTTCGTACTCATGTTCAAGATAGCTGATGGAGTAGATGGCAGAGGCAAGGCTCAGGAATATCACCAGCGCCATGATATACCCCGAAAGGGCGTCCATGGAGAACATGCCGCTCAGATCCGAAACCGATGCAGTGAGGGACGCGGCAATAAAAGAAAATGCGTACCAGGCGAGCGCAACCGCGCCTGCAAGGCTCAGGTAGCCTACGACGCGCGGATTTCGCACGTTATAGCAGATGATCGCGGTAATAATCGGTATGACGAGTATCCCTATCACTTGTCGCTTCGCTCCGTTGAAAATTGGATATTTAAAATTTGAGATTTCAAATTGCTTTGCTTAATTTCAAATCTCGAATCTGCAATTCGGCGCGCCTTCCGCGCCGCTATCCCTTAAGAACCGTCAGCTTGTCCAGGTCCGCTGAAGCAAAGGCCCGTTTGATCTGGATGGCGAAGATCCCCATGATGATCACCCCCATGAGCATGTCGAACAGTACCCCGAGCTCGATCATCGTGGGCATTCCGAAGGTCAGCGAAAAACCGGCCAGAAAGAGGCCGTTTTCCATGAACAGCAGTCCCAGCACCTGTGTCAGCGCCTTTTTCCTCGTGATCATGATGAAGAGACTGATGAGGATCACGGCTATGGATATCTGGAGAACATTCCTCGAAAAACCGGTCACAAAGATGCCGTCTTTCAGTGAAGCGTACACCACGGCCACCAGAATGCCCGATATGGCAAGAGAAAGGGTATTGCTGATATATGGCTGAACCTCGTGGGTCACCCGCATCTGGCGGACTATCCTCCGCAGGAAAAGCGGGATAAGGATACCCTTCGTAGCAAGGGTCAGGAACGCCGCAACATACAGATGCGTTTCTCCCGCGAGGACCGCTACCACGGCGATCAATCCGGCCAGCAGCCAGGAATTGATCGTGTACGCCTTCACGTATGACTCGATGCTCTTGAAGGCGTTCAGGGTCACTGCGGTCAGGAGAATGCCGACGGAGATATAATCGATTATGGAAAAAGCTTCAAGCCAGGATTTCATGTCGCTGCGCTCCGGGGGTCGCTATGCTCCATTGGAAATTGAAGATTGGAGATTGGAAATTTTAAATTTAAACCGTCTACTTTTTCTTCTTCGCAGTAATAACAGACTTTGCAATAAAAGCTTCATCGTGAGTTTGAATATGCCCGCACCATGCCCGCATGTCGCTATTTCCCCATCATAATGTTCGTTACGAGCGAAAGGAACGCAAGAACAAAGGCGCCGCCAAGGATCGACGGAAGCTGGAAGAACCTCACCTTCGCGCGTGTGGACTCCACCGCAGCCATCAGCACGGACATGCCGAGCATTTTGATCGCATATATACCGGTAGCTGCAACCATGCCCGGGCCGCCCGCGGCATGCGCCATCCCGAAAGGGATAAAAACATCCACTGCCAGTGTGAAAAGGACCATCTGCTTCATGGAGTGCGCCCATTCCATGAGGGCCAGATACCTGCCGGAATATTCCAGGATCATGCCTTCGTGGATCATCGTAAGCTCAAGATGCGTGTCCGGGTTGTCAACCGGCACCCTGCCGGTTTCCGCGATGATCGCCACAATGAACGCAGCCGAAGCAAGCAGGTGCGACGGTGAATAGGCAATGCCCTGCGCACCGGCGATACGTGCAATGTTCGTGGATCCTGCCGCTATGGCGGCAGTGAAGAGAGCGAGCATCATCATGGGCTCCACCAGGATCGCAACGGTCATTTCCCTGCTGCTTCCCTCGCCGCCAAAGGCCGTCCCGGCATCAAGGCCGGCGAGCGCCATGAAAAACCGGGCCAGGGCAAAGAGCGCGATAAGGGCGATGAGATCTCCCATCACATCAAAGGCTGATGCTGTGGTTATCACCGGAACGATCATTGCCGCAGCCACCATTGACGCAAACACAATATACGGCGCGCTCTTGAATATCCATGACGTGACCGTGGAGATCACCATATCCTTTTTAAAAAGGCGCAGGAGATCATAGTAGGACTGGAGCACGCGGGGCCCCTTTCTGCCCTGCATCTCCGCCTTGAATGTCTTGATCAACCCGTTCACCAGCGGTGAAAAGATGACGATTATGAGAAATTGATAATACCGCATGCCTTCACACTCAGATTTAAAATCTCAAATTTCCAATCTTCAACTTCCAATTCGGCGCGTCGCGCCGCTGCTATGTTCCAAAGATCAATAACACGATCAGCGTGATCAGAATGTATCCCAGATAGAGCTGAAGGCTGCCGGACTGCAGCAGCTTCACTTTACCGGCAACGATATTTATGAATCCGGCGACCGGCTCATACACATATCGATCGAAGAACGGCGTGATCTCACCGCCATACCGTATTGACTTCACAAAAAAAGGCTTGATGAGATAGGACACCTTCAGGTCTCTGCTCGGAAGGTAGATGCGCTTATAGATGATCCTGAGCGGTTTGGTAAATGCCGTGGCCGTATACTGCATCCGCGAGGTAAGCCCCCGGATACCGCAGTCCCATGAATCGGCATACACGATCTTTCTTTGCCCCCCGACGATCCTGATGAAGAGCATTGCGGCGACCAGCATAACGACCATGGTGACCATTATCGCAACCGGTGACAGGGTCGCCGATGTCTGCGGTATGCCAAGAACGCCATGCTGAAAGACAAGGGTCGATGCGCCGGTGACGCTATAGACGGCGGAAACCAGAAGAGACATCGCGGCAGCAGGAAAAATACCGAAAATGAGGCATGGAACGGCAAGGAACGCCATTCCCAGTATCATCGTAGTTGACGTCTCCTTTGCTTCCCGGGCCTGAGCGCTCCTCGGCATGCCGAGAAATGATATGCCAAAGGCCTTCACAAAGCCCGCGGCGGCAAGGGCGCCGGTGAGCGCGAGCGCCGCCCCACCGAGCGGCGACACGATCTTCGCCGTCACCGAGGGGGCTTGAAATCCGAGAAGCAGCGACTGATAGGTAAGCCATTCGCTCACAAACCCGTTCAGCGGGGGAAGCGCGCAGATCGAGAGTGAACCGATCAGAAAAAAGAGACCGGTGTACGGCATTCGTTTCAAAAGACCGCCCATCGTTTCCATATTACCGCTGCCCGTGCTGGCGATCACCGATCCCGCGCCCAGGAAAAGCACGCTTTTGAACAAGGCATGGTTCAGCGCGTGATAGAGGGCCGCCGTAAGCGCCAGCGACGACAGTGCATAGAGTCCGTTGCTCTTGAACATCATGGCTGCGCCGACGCCCAACAGGATGATCCCGATATTCTCTACGCTGGAGTAGGCCAGGAACAGCTTCACCTCGTTCTCGATCAGGCTGTAGAGGATGCCGAGGATCGCCGATACCGCGCCCACGCAGATGAGCGAGATCCCCCACCACTCGGGCCCCTGCCCCATCACATCCATGCAGATCCTGATCAATCCGTAGATGCCCATCTTTACCATGAGGCCGGACATGAGGGCGGCGATATTCGACGGCACCACCGCGTATGCCCGGGGGATCCAGGTATGGAGTGGGATGATCCCCGACTTTGCGCCGAAACCAATGACTGAAAAAATAAAGATGATCGACTTTACGCCTTGTGGCATACCGGAAAGCCCCGCCTTCATCCCTTCGAAGTCCATCCTGTTCGTATAACGATAGAGAATAAAGAAAAGTGCGATGAGGAACGCGGTGCCGATGTGGGTCATCACCGCGTAGAAAAGGCCTGCGCGCGCGGCCTTCTCGCTCCGTTCGAAGATCACGAGAAAATAGGACGCGATCGCCATCGTCTCCCAGGAGATCAGAAAGGTAAAGATATTTGCCGACAGGACGACGGCGTAGAGGCTCAGAATGAGGAGATTATAAAAGAACCCCATGAAACCCGCGTGCGGTAAGCCGCGCGTAAATCCGATGGAGTAGACCGACACGGCGAAGGTGACCAGTGATATCGTGATCATGAAGAAGCCGGTCAGCGCATCACCGCGGAAGGAAAACTCGAAGACGGATGACGCGGACAGGGCCTGGTAGGTTACCGGAGCCGCAATAGTGAGATAGATCCCGATCGCAAGAAAACTGAGGGCTCCAAAGAGAGAACAGAGGTAGGATATGATTCTGCTTTTTCCGGCTGGTACGAGTGCGCTTACCGCACCCACTGCAAAAAAAATGATCCCCGAAAGAAGAAAATGTTCCGTTTCCATCAAAATAAATTCCCGCTCTGTCAAAAATCAGTCGTCCAAAATGCCGTGTTACGATGTTGCAGTATATTCCAATAGGCCGTTTTGTCAAGATAAAATTCAAATACCCCTGGGTTCAAGCGGCGTTTTGTCTTCAACAACTTCGCCCATCACGGCGGTCAGCCCCGCAATTGCAGCTCAGCATGGCCCCCCATCTTTACGGCGCCCTGGTGGACCGGATCGATGAAAGCGACGCGTGTCAAACAAAAAAGGGCGGCTTTTTCAGCCGCCCTGCAGTTATCTTAGTCAGATACCGTTCTGATCGATCAATGGCCGCCGACTTTCAAGAGTCCGCTCGCTGCAAGAGACAGCACCAGTATCTCGACGATCGCGAGAATGACGTAGGCGGTATCCTTTTTCCTGAACAGGATCGGCAGGATAACCAGGTAGCAGAGGATCGTGAGTCCCGACAGCATTGCAATGCCGACGAAGTTCAGGTAATCGCCCTTTCCTACCAGTGCGGCCCAGTGCCAGCCCGTGGGCGCGTTGAGAGCAACGTTGTAGTCATGCACCCGCATGGTCCAGTACTTCGGCAGATCGTCGATCGGCACAAAGGTCGGGAGCACCCCCGAGATGTAAATAAAGAAAGTGATCACCAGAACGGCGAGCCCCAGCCACATCCCGACGTTCAGAACACCCGCATATGACATCTGCTCTTCCGATGCCTTGGTTTTTTCGTTCGTCATTTTAAGTTCCCCCTATTTCCAGATTGCAAGTCCCTTGAGCAAAGACCTGAGTCCCGCGAAGAGCAGGAGACCTATCACCATCCACTTGATGGCCTTCGGCTTTGATTTGGCGAGGATCTTCACACCGATGATCGAACCGAGCATGATGCCCACGAGGGACGGCACCACGATCATCGGCAGGACCGCGCCCTGGTTCAGGTAAACCCATGCCGCCGAGGTGTCGGTGATCGAAAGCAGGAACTTGCTTGTGGCCACCGAGATCTTGAGCGGCGCGCCCATCAGCAGGTTCAGCACCGGGACATTCGCCCAGCCCGCGCCGAGACCGAACATGCCTGCCATGATGCCGATCACGACGAACAGTGCCAGGCCCATCGGTGTCTTATGGACGGTCCATTCCACGTCCTTGCCGAGCGACTCTTCCCGGTAGATGCCCATGATCCCGAGGCTCTGTGCAAGGTTGTCCGGCTTGGGCACATGGGGAAAATCTGACTTTTTTGCAGTTGCCATAATGACCACGATGAACAGGATCGTCGCGCCGAGGAGGGTGTTCACTACGTTCGGCTTCAGTGCAAGGCCGATCATCGCTCCGCCGATCGCGGCCGCAGACGCGATCACCGCCACGGGAATCGCCAGCCGGAGGCTCGCGAGATTCCTCTTCAGCAGACCCGGACCCGCAGCAAGCGCGCCTGCGAGGGCAACGAGTAGTCCTGCGCCTCTCACGAAGTCAATGTTGAACGGGAAGAACCCGCCCACGATCGGCACGAACAACACTCCGCCTCCGACACCGCCGAGTACCGCCAGGATGCCGAGAATAAAGGTAGTGACGAACAACGCCAGCGGCCATATCCACCATGGTGTGGCCGACCCAGGCACTGCGGAAACCGGGGTTGCCTCTGCCGCATGGGCATAGTCGTGTCCAACTGCCTCAGCAGCAGGCGCGGCTGGAGCCGGGTCGTTTGATGCAAATACGGTTCCGGCTGCGGACAACATGGCAAAAACGGTCAGCAGCATGACGGAAACCTTTAACCAACGCTGTACCATTTCTTTTCCTTTCATTCCGATAAATCCAATAGGGTATTTTATTCAAACCAATGCATTGCGTTATGCAATTGTATGGTTTCAATTTGCACGGGTTGTCATGTTATTATAATATTGGAGAAGTTGTCAAGAAAAATGTTAGGCATTCAGCACTGGATTTCCATAAATTCGTGCGATAAAGCGATAAGAAACACTTATGGTTAAAAACGAAAAAGGAGGAGGCGGGGCAGATGCCCCGCCTTGGAGGAGGAGGTTCATGACCGAGTCATGAGAAGTTATGTTACTGGACTACGCCGCCGATGACCGCCGGCGCTACTGTAACCACAGGTTCCGTGCCGATCGCGGGCGCCGTCCATTCCGTGGCGAGATCCGGCAGAGGATAGCTTGCTACCGACAACGCAGAGCAGTTGCTGGCATCAACTTTCTTCATTCTCTGCTCCAACTCTAGAGGTTTCACGAGATACTCGGTAGTATCTACCGTTACCTTGGTGAGTGATCCATCTGCCTGTACCGGCGGGATCACGAATGCCGGTACATATCTGATAGTACTGCTATTGGTACACTCCGCATCAAGACCGGTATCCATATTCACACACTTGCCGGGAATACCATTGAGATTGCCGAATCCGCTGTATTCCATCATAAAGGTCGCGCCGGCATAGGGCGCCTTATTATGTACATACTTGACCGATAGCGGCGGTTCGAACTTCAGCATTGTCCCACTCCCATCTTTAAGCGCTGAGAACTGGTTCCAGCTGTCTGGTCCTGTTTCCCATGTGTAGAAGACATCAAGAGCGCTCCACGCTTTCCAGCCACAGACCTGGGCATTCGTTGCAGGATTATTATCCCCGTCCCAGTTGCAATCAAGCGCAGCCAAATTTGCGGTAGTCGGATCGAACAATGCGCCGCTCATGACACCGTAGGCATTAGTCGAACTCGCCTGGCTCATTATGACGCTCGAACCATTCAGTTGCAGAAGCATGGAAGTCGGGTTAAATGTATAGTTGGTCGCCGTATTTGATGGACCGGACATCATCATGCTGATATAAGCCTGCCCGTTGCCATCGACTTGCGGACAATTATCATAGCAGGCAAATGACGCGGGAATGGTATCTGTCGGGTACACAAGGTCTTCGGCAAAGAAAATAATGTTCGTATTATTTACAGGTGCGTCACAGGTGGTCGTGGGCGGCGACGGGATCGAACCTGTTGGGAATGTTTGCATGCAATTGACCAATGGTACTCGCACTTGGCCGCCAAGCGACTGAGAATAGAAATTCAGTTCACCCCACTGGAGCGTTGACAAATCAAACACCTCCGGAGAAGCCAAATTCTGCCACTGGCAGTTGCCGCTGCAGTTCGAAGGCATTGAGGCTGTTTTATAAAACATTTGATCTGTGCCATCCCAAACGACCTGGTAGTTTGAACAGCCACTCTGATCGCATACTGAATAATTGAGCGGAATCCCCTTGATCTCTGCAAGGGTCATTGTTTTCTTGGAATGCTTCTTAAGCTTCCCGCCTGCGGTAAAGACTAGAAGGGATTCAAGCGATCAAACATCGCTGAGCAGCTTATCGAATAAATGCCTCACCTGCCTGCTCATCAGGTTATAATCATCGAGAAGCTTCTGCCCGGCCGATACTCCCTCATCCGGGTATTCCATGCGGAGCGCAAGAGGGAGAAGCTTTGCCGGGTCCCTGCTCAGTTCACTTGTTGCCTGGTTCGAAACGATCCTCAACCTGTTTTCGAGCCGCCGCATGAACAGATAAGCCCGTACCAGGGTCGCGTATGCATCCTCGTCAAGGAGCCCCTCTCTTTTCAAGGCCCGCAGGGCATTATATGTTCCGGGGATCCGGACCCTTTGGTGCTGCTTCCCGCAGAGAAGCTGCAAATACTGGACAAGGAAGTCAATGTCCACAAGGCCGCCAGCACCCTGCTTGATATTGTAGGAAGCCTCGCTTTCCCTGCCGACCTCATTCTCCATCCTTTTTCGCATCGAGGTAATGTCCTTGGCCAAGGTTGCCCGGTCCACGTCCCGATAAATGAGTGCCTGGATCAGGCGACAGAATATCGCACCGAGTGCGCGGTCCCCTGCAACACACCTCGCCCGCAGCAGCGCCTGAAGCTCCCAGGTCTCCGCCTGGCTGGAATAGTAATTTTTGAAGGCATCGACACTCTGCACCAGCGGCCCTTTAGAGCCCGTGGGTCGGAGCCGGGTGTCCACGCGGAAAACGAACCCCTCACGCGTGAGCGTGGAAAGATAGGAGATCGTCTTTTCCGCCACTTTGCTGAAATATTCGAACACCGTCAGACCTGCGGGCGGGGATGCGGCCCGGAGTTCCGTGAAGACAAAGAGGATATCGAGATCAGAACCGTAAGAAAGCTCCCTGCCGCCGAGTTTGCCGACACCGATTACGGCAAGGCCGGCCGTGGACCCCTGCATATTGTACCGCTTGCCGGTTTCATTTGCGGCAAGAGCAAGTGCTGCATCGAGACAAACCTCCGCGAGCTTCGACAGATCGCGGGAGACCGCAGCCAGCGGCATATTCGACAACAAGTCCGCCATGCCGATCCGGATCTCTTCCAGGTGTTTGAACCGCCGCAAGGCGTCAAGGTTCGCCGCAAGGTCCGGAGACCGCTCCAGGGCCTCGCCGAGTTCCTTCGCAAAGCTCGCGCTCGTGCCGGTGCCGGAGGATTTTCGGAACTCGATGAGGTTTTGGAGGAGTATCGGCCTGCTCACGAGCAATCGTGACAAATACTCGCTGTTGGCAAATATCGCGATCAGGACCTTGCCGGCCGATGGACCTATCTTCATCAGCGCCTGAAAGGCTTCCCACGAGCCTTGCGCCGCGAGAAAGGACTCCAGCTGGTTCAGCGCCATGTCGGGATCGGGTGAAGAGATGATCTCCTGAAAAAGCGCCGGAAAGATCTCGTTAAAAAGCTTGCGGCTTCGCGGCGTTTGATGAACGAAGGCTGTTCCCTCGCGAAGCAAAAGCAGGTCCCGGAACGCCTTGCCGGGGTCCTTGAATCCAAGCTTCCCCAACAGCGAGACCGCCTCCTGCTCTGGTGTCTCAGGGTCGAGTAGCGCTGAATAGTCCCTGGCTGATGATTTGACGGCCCCTTCTTCACCCGTAAAAGCGAACAGGTCGTCATAGATGCCCCTTACCTTTTTCGTATGATCGGCATAGTTGTGGAGCAACTCCTCCGCCTCTCCTCCATGGGGGTCGAAATAACCGGTACGCCGGGCAAGGGTGCGCAGTTCAGGTTCGTCGCCCGGAAGCGTCTGGGTCTGCAGATCATCGAGGATCTGGATCCGGTGCTCCACGGTCCGCAGGAAGATATAGGCCTTGGAAAGCACGTCGTGCTCCTGATCGGTGATAAGTCCCTTTTGCGCAAGGACATGGAGCGCCTTGAGCGCGTTCTTTTCGCGCAGCGTCCGGTCCCGGCCGGAGTAGATAAGCTGAAGCGCCTGGATCACGAACTCGATCTCCCGGATGCCGCCGTAGCCGAGCTTTACGTCGCGGTGAGTCCTCCCCTTCTGCTCCACGTCCCTGTTGATCTTCTGCTTCATGTCGCGGATCTCGGCGATGGCGCTGTAATCCAGGTACTTCCGGTACACAAATGGGGCGATGCGGTCCATGAATTCCCTGCCCACGGCCTCGTCGCCGGCTACCGGTCTTGCCTTGAGCAACGCCGACCGTTCCCAGGTCTGGCCCCAGGACTCGTAGTAGATCTCATACCCGCCCAGGCTCTGGGCCAGTGGACCACGCTGCCCCTCGGGCCGGAGACGCATGTCCACGCGGAACACGAACCCGTCCTCGGTCTTCTCGTTGATGGCAGCGCTCAGCTTCTCCGCGAGTTTGATAAAATACTGGTGATTCGTTATCCGGTTCGTTCTGTGACCGTCTGAGGTGACTATCCCCTCCGTCTCGCCATCGGCGGTATAGACATACATAAGGTCAACATCGGAGCTGAAGTTCAGTTCCCTTCCCCCAAGTTTGCCCATGGCGATGACCGCGAATCCGGCGGGAGCCATTGTTCCGTCGGGGTTCTCCATGATCGGTCTGCCGTATCGTTTCGTGAGCCCGGCATCGGCCCATTCATAGGCCCTCTGCAAGCTCACTTCGGCAAGATGAGACAGGTCCTCCACGGTCTCCCTGAGATCGGCCCTGCCGAGCAGATCGCGCAGCCCGATCCTGAGCATCTCTTTTTTACGGTTCAGACGAAGCAACCGGAAGAACTCGTGATCTTCAGGATGGTCGCCGACCAACGCCGCGAGCCGTTCGTCCAGTTGCCGTTTGTCGGTTGGATGGGAAAGAACGAGCGGATCGGACAAAAAAACCAGGCTTTCATCGGCGATCGTGACGAGGAAGGTGGAAAGAAACCGGCTTGCGCCGAATATCGTGATGAGCGCGCGAAGAATGTCATGCCTCCTCCGGCAAAGCGAGATGAAGGAGGGAATGTCCGTAAGCGCGCTCACGAACCGTTCGATATTGTTCAGCGCCATGTCAGGATCAGCGGCCTTGGACAGATCGGCAAGCAGCAGCGATGCGACCTCCGCAAAGTTCTCCGGGCCGAGCTTTGCGCCCAGGAGGTCGAGGTTTCCGAGCGCCTGCGCCGCGTCCTGTACGCCGAGATGCAATAATTGCTCTGGATTAGCCGTTATATGTTTGTCAAATGACATTTTTTATATTATACTGACAAGTATCAGGAGATACAAGCGCAACAATGATACAGAGCGCAGAGGGCATAGCGCAAAGGGCAAAGGGGCAAACGCTATGCGCTATGCCCCATGCGTTCTACACCTTGCTCTCTGCTTCATGTGCGTCTCTATAATGACCCAACTCCGAGACAATCGCAAATGCTACGTCTGCGGCAGGGATAACCCCGCCGGCCTTGGCGTTGATTTTCATATCGACAGAGAACGGCGCTCCATCAGCGCGAAATTCACCCCTTCGGATATTTACCAGGGGTACGAAGGGATCGTCCACGGCGGCATCCTTTCGACTTTGCTCGATGAGGCCATGGCCAAGCTCACCGTCAGCCTCGGAATCCCCGCCGTGACCGCCGAAATGAAGGTCACCTTCAAGGCCCCGGCTGCTCCGGGAGAGGAGCTGTATGTTTCCGGCAAGCTCACGCAGGAGACCAGGCGTCTGATCCAGGCCGAGGCGAAGATCGAGCGGGGGCCGGTCCTGATCGCGGAGGCCACGGGAAAGTTACTGAGAATCAGTTCGGAGTTCAGCGAGATCAGTTCATAGTTCAGAGTTCATGGAGCATAGTAATAGAAATAAGCTTCATAACTCTTGACTCTGAATTTTGAACTCCTGCACTCTGAGCTCTACCTTTGAACTCTGAACTGTGAACTATTTATTATGGAATACACCCACAAACAACTCATAGCTCTGATCAAGACCAGGACAGGGAAGCCCGTGATGGTGCGCGAGCTGATGCGTCTCCTAAAGCTCCAAACCTTCGACAGGCATGAACTTAAACAGGCGCTTAACGAGCTCGTCCTGAGCGGTGAGATCGTCAAGACGCGCGGCAATCGCTACGGCCTGCCCGAGAAGATGGACCTCGAGACCGGCATCTTCCAGGCCCATCCGCAGGGATACGGATTCGTGATACCGGAGACAAAGGGCAGGACCGACATCTACATCTCCGCGAAGGGAAAACTGGACGCCATGAACGGCGACAAGATCGTGGCACGCGTATCGCCGCCGGTCGGAAGAAAGAAGATCGCGGGCAAGCGCGAGGGCGTGATCATCCGCATCCTCGAGCGTGCGCACACGCGGGTCGTCGGCTCGTACGAACTCCCTGATGTGAAAGCCGGAGGATACGGGTTTGTAACGTCGCGCGACCCCAAGATCACCCAGGACCTCGTCATCGGCAGGGAGAACGCAGGCAATGCAAAGAGCGGCGACATCGTGTCCGCCGAGATCATCGCTTATCCCATGCGCGGCAGACCGCCGGAAGGCAGGATCGTCAAGGTCATCGGCAAGCCCGGCGATCCCGGCATCGACTCTGAACTGATCATCGAGCAGTACGAGCTCCCGGTCCATTTTACGCCCGCCACGCTGCGGGAAGCTGACGACATCCCGCAGCAGATCAGCGTTGCTATGCTCAAGGGCAGGAAAGACCTCCGGGACCTGGTGACGGTCACCATCGACGGAGAAACAGCCCGCGACTTCGACGACGCGATCTCAATCGAAAAGATCAGGGCGGGGTACCGGCTCTGGGTGCACATCGCGGACGTTTCCAGCTATGTCAAGGAAGGCACATCGCTCGATGAAGAGGCGTACCAGCGCGCCACGAGCGTGTATCTTCCGGACCGCGCCATTCCCATGCTTCCCGAGGCGCTCTCGAACGGCATCTGCAGCCTGAACCCGAACGTGGACCGGCTCACCTTCACCTGCGAGATGGACATCTCGCCGGAAGGAGCGATCCTGCGGTACGACATCTACGAGAGCGTCATCAACAGCAACGAGCGCATGACCTACACCGCGGTTCGCGAGATCCTCGTGGACCGGGACGCGGCCCAACGGAAACGCTATGCCGCGCTTCTCACGGAGTTCGGGCTCATGGAAGAGCTCATGGCGATCCTGCGCGCGAAACGTGCGAAACGCGGCAGCATCGACTTCGATCTTCCCGAGCCCCAGATCGTACTCGACCTCCAGGGCCGCATGACCGACATTCTGCGGGCCGAGCGGAACATGGCTCATCAGATCATCGAGGAGTTCATGCTTGCGGCGAACGAGACCACGGCGCACCACATCGAAAAGAAAAAAGCGCCGTTCATCTATCGCATTCATGAGGAACCGGCCGAGGAAAAACTGACGGACCTCATCGATTTCCTCGCCACCCTCGGCATAACCCTCCCCGCGGTGAAGAAGCTGAAACCCCTGCACCTGCAGAAGGCGCTTGCCAAGGCCAAGGGCACGCCGGAAGAGACGCTGATCAACACCGTCCTGCTCCGCACCATGAAACAGGCAAAGTATTCGGCGGAGAACGTCGGACATTTCGGACTCGCCGCAGAGACCTATACGCACTTCACCTCACCCATCCGTCGCTACCCGGACCTGATCGTGCACCGCATCCTGAAGGCGGACTTAAATGGCAGGTTGAAGAACGAAACTTATGCGGAACAGCTTGCCGAAAAACTTCCCGGCCAGGCGGATCATTGCTCCAAACGCGAACGGGTCGCGATGGAGGCGGAGCGTGACGTGATCACCATGCTCAAACTCGAATTCATGAAGGACAAGGTCGGCGAGGTGTACGACGGCATCATCACCGGTGTACTGCAGTTCGGCTTTTTCGTTCAGTTAAATGAGTTCTTCGTGGAGGGACTGGTCCACGTCTCATCGCTCTCCGATGACTACTATCACTATATTGAGAAGATGCACAGCCTGCGGGGGGAACGGAAGAAGCGCTCGTACCGCATCGGCGATACGGTGCGGGTGCGCGTGGACCGCGTCGATCCCGTCAGGAAGCGGATCGACTTTACGTTATCTGCGGATTAAAACGTTTTTCAGGACAGCCGACAGGTTGGGCTGTTCCCAGGATTGTAATAAATCAGAGGTACTTGTTGCGAATACGCGCCAACACCTGGCTTACCCGTGTTTGCAGACTACCGCTGACCTCCAGCACGTCCACATCAAAACCGTATGAATTCCCCAAGGCTATCTCCTCGAGAATCTCATCCACGCGTTGTCTGTACATAGCGTCCTGCGACACGGGTAGAACTATCCGGTCGGGCTCTTCGATAGATAAAAATACCACTAGATCAAGCTTTCTAACTGCCACTCGAATGCGAGGTAACCAGGCGTCGAGATCAAACGCTTCAAAGTCGGCATGCGAAAGAAGGTAGCCCAGGATGTCAACCGGACAGCGGTCAAAAATCACATTCGGCGCGCTTTCGTCAAGATTCTCGATGGAGCGCTCCAGTTGCAGCTCGAAATCTTCGAGTGAGGGCAACTCAGCAAACTCGTATCCCTCGTCTTGCAATTGGTGGTAGGGCTCCTCGACGGTTGTATACTGGGGCAGCGCTTCTGACAACGCGTCGACGAGCGATGACTTTCCCGAAAAGTGAGTGCCTGAAATTGCTATCCGCATATTAGCTTTGAGAAAAAAGTCCCCTCACAATTGCAAATATATTCCCCGTGCCGATTAATTCATCGCGTTGCTCTTCTTTAACGGCGGCCGCTCTCCCTGGATATCGCGGCCTTCATTTCATCATAAGTGCGAGACGTAAGTAGGTCCCCATCCTGCGGTATCATGCCGTTTTGAAAATCAAGTTCTTTAAAGGGGGCGATACGATCTCTGGTTCAAGGGCAATGCCGAGGCACTGAATATCCGTAATACAGCCATCATGGCGGTCGCGTCTCACGACGAAATCAGTGCACGGAAATTTTCTGGGTTGTTCGAACACCTTAAGAACTTTATGAGGCCCCAAGGAAGCCAGATACCGGCCGTTCATGTAAAGCACTGACCCATCATGCAATTCTATGAAATAATGCGGTCCCTCTTCATTGGCCCCCTCGACCTCGAAATATCGAGTTGCTCGATACGCCGTGGAGACAAGAAGACCCTCCTGCTCGGACTGCTCATCTCGTTCGGGAGCTCTTGAAAGGCTCCAAAAATCGGTTCCCGGGGCATTGACGAGTTTGTTGGTAAAGAAAAGCGAAAGGGAGAAACCAATCAGAATTGCAATGCCCATCAACCACTCCGGTGCGTTTGCCGGAAGGAGGGCCATGAACGCGCCGGTTATTGCAAAAAGACCGATTAAGAACGATAGGGCGGCAATAAGCAGTCTCATTGATCCTCTCAAATAGTAATCACACTGTGTTCCAACAAGGAAAGCAGTGAGGCGGTTATCGCGCGACGGGACGACCCCACCCTTGTTTTACAAAAGACCGGGTGCTCGGGTTTCTTTTCGTTCCCGCTGGCAGTGATGTGATATACGGCGCCGAGATATTCTATGCAGAGAGGAACAGGCCATGCGGTGAGATTATCAGAAGATTTGTTGAAAGTCAAAAATATAGACCTAATTCCAAGATGTTTTCCGCTCAGTAATATCCCAGTCTTCTCGTCACGGCGACCAGGACGACCGAGATCCCGATCGACCCCGCCATGAGGGTAAGCGAGATCGCAAGGCTGTTCAGCAGTGACGGATCCAGAAGCAGCATGACGCTCAGTCCGAGCATCATCGTGCCCGAGACGAGCTTCAGAGCCCGTCCCTGCTGTTCCGTGAGCTTCTTTCTTCCAAGGGTGATCGTGAAGACCAGGACGATGGCGAAGAGCGGGAGCACGCGGATCACGTTATAGAGGACGAGATACAGGTAGGAGGAAAGGGCCGGAACGCGATCGAGCGTCAGGACCCGGGTGAAGACCATGGGAAAGCCGGCCGTGCAGAGGAGCTCGTAGAAGTTCGCCAGGATGGCGAGCACTGTGGTCCCGGCAAGGATCGACAGGAGTGACGCGGACCGGACGAGCTGCCGCATGCGGTCGAAGAGCTTGGGCTTGGCGCTCTCGGGGATAGACAGGGAGATGCCTTTCTTGAAGGCAAAGAAGTCCTTGACGTTGACGGCGCCGATGAAAAGCGAAACGAGGCCCGCGGCGGTTGTTACCGACGAGACGTTCGCCATGACGAGGAAGAGGTTCAGCCATGCGGCCATGACGAGCAGGGAAATGAACCCGGAGAAGAAGACGAAGACGGTGCCCACGAGAAGCATCCTGTTCCGCGACCGGGCATGGACCAGGAGCCCCAGGAGCGACAGCAGCACGAAGAAGGCGCAGGGGTTGAAGCTGTCCATCCCGGCGATCACGATGGTCAGGACCGGCAGCGAGAGATTGCGGGCGTCCAGCGTGCCGAGGAGCGGGAGCTCGAATGAGATGCCGCGCTCCCCGGACTGTGCCGGCAAGAGACTGACGGCCGCGCCTCCCCTGCTCCGCAGCAGCGCAACGGGATCCCTGCAGGACGCGGCCCCGCATTCGTCCACCTCCTTCACGATCTGCTCCTGAATGTGTCTTGAGAATCCCACGAATACCCGCTCGCCCACGAAGGTGACGGGAACTCCGGGCGTCTCTTTTCCCTGCTGGTCCATCAGGTCCTGCAGGAGCTCCAGGTTCCGGCGGTCCTTCAGCACTTCGTGCTCAGTGATCCGGAGACGCGGATCGCTCCGGCCGAGCCCGGCGAGGAACGCCCGTTCCTCTTCGCAGTGCGCGCAGCCCTCACCCCAGAAGAGATGGACGGGCACGGTGACGCCGTCCTTCCGGCTTTGAACATCGGCATGGGCGGCGCCGGCCGTCAGGGAGAGGAGGAGGCAGAGGATCGCGGTTGTCAGCCTGGTCATTGGTCACGGACCTCGATGTGACTTGCTGAAAGTGGGGCGACTATTGCTGATCGTCGGTTTGTGCTTTTCCGTTCTTTCCCGGGGCGTCTTGCCGATCTCGAAGAGCGTGCCCATGAACGCGATTTTCAGCATGTCGAGAGGTTCTGTCTCGTTTCTTCGTCCGGGCGGGAAGGAACGAGCACGTGATGGCGCGTCTTTCAGCGATCCTCTCGGCGAGAGTGTTAGATGTCCCGAATTGCGCGTCACTTCTCGCACCTTGATATATTTTATGCGTCCTTTTTGAACGACGTGCTGGGCGAGATACATCTTAACAATCTAAATACAGTTCATGTAAGCAGCCACTTGGTAGTATCATCAATAGTTCGAAATGCATGATACGTAATGGGTATTTCGTCATATTCTGCATATGCCTCATACATTCGAGATAATCCAAAATCTATATCAAATTTACCCACCAGCGCAGTTTTGCCGCCCGAACGTTTTTCAGTATGACTTTTCATTTCAGCAGATATTCTGTGGAAATCGTCAGCTGTAATTTTGCCTACCGAGCCTTTAAGAGCATTCCATAAAACGTATTTCGTGGGGTTCTCATTATAGTACTTCGATGAATAATTCAATATTTCATTTGCTGATAAGTCACCTTCAACAGTGAATATTGTTAGATCAGCTTCCGCTACGATTTTTACCGTGATAATTGCCATTTTGTGATGTCTCACCTAACGCGGCGCTGACGCGCCGCAAGGCGCGTCGCCGTCGAGCGCCAGGTTGGTCGTCTTCTTTCATTCAGGCAATGAAGGCATAAACGTACGAAGCAATATTGAGCCTAGCACAAGCAGCGCAATCATGCAGTACGTAGTTATTACGGGCCTACGAATACTTCTATCGATTATAGTCACTTTTAGGTATGCGAGGACAACGGTTGCTCCAGCTAGATACATGACTTCAGAAATGTTGGATAAACTTTGAGCTCCGTAACCTGAAGCAGTCAGAATGATCCATATAGCTATCGCTGGAATAGAAGCAAATATTAGCCATTTTGATTCGGCGCCGCGTCGCTTGGATATTGAATAAGCAGGATAAGAAAGCGCGCAAATGATAAGCAGCAAGACTATGAAGAAGATAGTCATATTAGGGCCTACTTCGGTAAGACGCCTATTTGCGAATTGAGGTAAATTACGGCTCTAATCAACCAGTATGCTATTGTGCCAATACCAATCAGCGCAATTACATTCGCAGCAACGACAAAGGGTCTTGGCCAGACACGCTGAGGTGCGATATGAATCCACTTCCCTTGACCATCTTTCCATCGTACATTTTGTAATTGCGGCACGGTTTTGTAGCTAAGTAACTGAACCACAAACCACTCCTTCGGTCCAAGCGATGGGACATGAATAATATGTTCCCCAGTGGGGGACGAAGATTCTGTATATCCGATGGATGGCTGAATTTCGAAAAAGTCGGGGCGCGTTTTGTGAATTATTTCGATTCCCTCAGCTGGCTTTCGGCCCCAGTTTTGGACCGTCAATGAGTTTGTCTGAATCACGACATTTTCGTTCTTAAGATTAAATAAGAAATTATGTGGTGACCAGCATAGTAATTTAGATTTCGGTTCCAGAAACCGACTAAGATAACCAACTATGAGACTGACAATAATAGTGGCAACGTAACTACCGAGAGTATCCATTATTCAGCTCCTCTTGATTTATTCGACTAACAAGTTCTTATAGGGACGGGATACCGTAGCATAAAAAATGCGAACTGGTCAAGATAATTTGAAAAACCTTGATGTAACGGGCGGAATTCATTGCAATTCAGTTGCTGACTAATATGCAATAAATGGAAATTTAAAATTAGTCGGACCAATATGCAAATTGCATATTCAACGGATGCTGATTCTCTTTAACCTGTGAACTCTGCGTAATCTGCGGATAATACGACCGGAGAAGTTGACACATGTGGACGCAGAGTTAAATGAAATTTTTTAGTCTTGTTTTAACCTGGAACATATTTCTTAAGCTTTTCTCTGCGAACCCTGCGACTCTGCGAGAAAAGAAATGTCCTGTTGAAATTAATGAATAGCTATGATATGGTATTGTCCATGAAAGAACTGCTCAAACAGCTTCCGTCAGTGGATGATGTGTTGAAGGAAGACAGGACGAAACAGTGGATCGAATCGCATCCCCGCGTGCTCGTACTCGAAGCGATCAGGAGCGCGATCGACGCGAGACGGACGGCAATTCTCCAGACCGCGGACAGCAAAACGACCCGAAAGATCGATGATGCGCTTTTTTCCATCGAAGGCGTCCTGAATCACGCAGAAATTATTCTCAAGGAGCTGTCCGAACCGAGCCTCAGGCCTGTCATCAACGCCACCGGGGTGATCGTTCATACCAACCTCGGCCGTTCCCTGCTGTCGGAGAAGGCCATCCAGCGGGTTGTCGAGGTCAGCAGGAGCTATTCGAATCTCGAGTACGATATTCCTGCAGGCGAGCGCGGCAAACGGCATGTTCACGTCGAGGGCATCCTGAAGCGGCTGACGGGCGTCGAGTCCGCCACGGCCGTGAACAACAACGCGGCTGCCGTACTCCTCTGCCTGAACACCCTTGCCCGCGGCAAAGAGGTCGTCGTCTCGCGCGGAGAGCTCGTCGAGATCGGCGGGTCCTTCCGCGTTCCGGACGTAATGGAGCGGAGCGGCGCTGTCCTTCGCGAGGTGGGGACCACGAACAAGACCCATCTCAAGGATTACGAGAAGGCGATCAACGAAAAAACCGGCCTCCTGTTGAAAGTACACACGAGCAATTACAAAATTGTCGGGTTCACCAAAGAAGTCTTTCCCGAGGAGCTTGCGAAGCTCGGCAAGAAACGCAACGTGCCCGTGATGTGGGACCTGGGCAGCGGCAGCTTCGTGAACCTCAGTACGTACGGGGCAGGCGACGAACCCACGGTGCAGCAGGCTGTGAATTCCGGCGTGGACGTGCTCACCTTCAGCGGCGACAAGCTGTTGGGCGGGCCGCAGGCAGGCATGATCCTCGGCAAAAAGGCATACATCGAACCGATCCGCTCCAATCCCCTTGCCCGCGCGCTTCGACTCGATAAAATGACCCTTGCGGCGCTCGACGCCACGCTCAGCCAGTATCTTGACATGAACCGGGCCATTCGTGAGATCCCCACGCTCTGGATGTTGACCCAGCCGCTTTCCGAGATCAGCCGCAAGGCCGAACTGCTGGCATCGGGCCTCAGGCAGATCGACAATGCCGGTCTTGCCGTATCGATCCAGGACGACACTTCCCAGAGCGGCGGCGGCGCCCTGCCCACGGGCAATTTCCCCACCAGGACGGTGTGTGTTCGGCATCCCCGGATGAGCGCGAACCAGATCGAATCCCGCCTGCGCACGGGCAAACCGCACATCATCTCGCGCATCAAGGAAGGGATGGTCATCTTCGACCCCCGAACGCTGAAGGATGAAGAGATCGGGAAGATCGTGGAAGCGGTGGGAGAAATAATGCTGGGGTCAGGGGTCAGTAGTCAGGAGAGCATTAGCCATTAGCCTCTGCTCATGTTTTCTTCTATCTATCATTGTCGGCCATTCTACTATTGTAACAAAAACTAAAACACTCAATCGTGTCATTGCGGGCGACCAACGGGAGCGCAGTACTCGCTTCTCGAATCAGCCATACACAAAACGTGCTCAAAATCTACTGACCCCTGACCCCTGAACCCTGAACTCAATGAAATACATCATCCTCGGCACTGCCGGACATATCGACCACGGGAAATCAAGCCTTGTCAAGGCCCTCACCGGCACGGACCCGGACCGCCTCAAGGAAGAGAAGGAACGCGGCATCACCCTTGACCTCGGGTTCGCGTCGCTGGACCTTCCGGGCGGCAACCGCCTCGGCATCGTGGACGTGCCCGGCCACGAAGGGCTCATCAAGAACATGCTCGCCGGCGTCGGCGGCATGGACATCGTGATGCTCGTGGTCGCCGCGGACGAAGGCATCATGCCCCAGACCCTCGAACATCTTGCCATCTGCGATCTCCTTCACGTGAAAAAGGGACTGATCGTCCTGACGAAGATGGATATGGTGGACAAGGACTGGCTCACGCTCGTGCAGGACGAGGTCCGCGATGTGGTCAAAGGCACGTTCCTCGAAAAATCCCCACTCGTTCCGGTCTCGTCCAAGACCGGCGAGAACCTGCCGCTCCTCATTCAGGAGCTTGGCAAACTCGCCGCTGACGTGACTCCCAAGTCATCGAACGGCATCCTTCGTCTTCCCATCGACCGGGTCTTTACCATGAAGGGTTTCGGCACGGTCATCACCGGCACCCTGCTATCCGGCACGATCAGTGCGGAACAGGAAGTCGAGGTCCTGCCGAAGGGAACCAGAACAAAAGTTCGCGGTCTCCAATCCCACAACCAGGCGGCCAAGCGCGCCGTGGCGGGTCAGCGTACTGCCGTGAACCTTCAGGGGATCGAGAAAGACCAGCTCTCCCGCGGAAACACCATCGTGAACCCCGGGTTCTTCAAGCCGACCAAGACCCTCGACGCAAAGCTCGACCTTCTCAAACAGGCGCCCCGCGGGCTCAAGACCGGCTCGCGTGTCCGGTTCTACAACAGCACGCAGGAGGCCATCGGCAGGATCACGCTCCTCGGGACGAACCAGCTCGCGCCGGGCGAGGAGGCCTTTGTACAGCTCCGGCTTGAACAACCCGTGATCGTCCAGCATGGAGACCGGTATATCCTGCGTTTCTACTCTCCCATGGAAACCCTCGGCGGCGGCATGGTGCTGAATCCCCATACGCGGCGTCACAAGAATTCGACGATGAAGCAGTCCCTCGAGAACCTCGGCATTCTCGAAAAGGGAAAAGCCGAAGACCGGCTCGCGCTCTTGATATCCGGCAAAGGCCTTGCCGGGATGGAAGAGACCGAGGCCGTCGGCGTCATCGCCGCTGACAAGCAGGAGACCACTTCGGCGCTCGCGTCCCTGTCGCAGAAAAAAACGGTCCTGCGGGTTGACAATCTCTACGTGCACACCTCCCATCTTGCGACGCTCGAGAAAAAGACTCTTGATCTCATCAGGTCATTCCACAGGGACAATCCGCTCAAGGCCGGCCTGGACAAGGAAGAGCTCAAGGGCATGCTGCGCATGAGGATAAACCCGAAGGTCCTGAACATGACCATTGACGGCCTTGTAAAGAAGAAGGCCTTGGAGACCGAAGGCTCCAAGCTCAGGGTCCCGGGGTTCAAGGCAGCAGGCGGTAAGATCAATGACGAGGTCAAGGACAAGATCGTTGAAACCATCAAAAAAGGCGGCACCCAGCCGCCGGTCAGGGAGGAATTCCCCGCTCTTTTCAATATCTCGGACCGGGACGCCAGGGACCTGATGAAGCTGCTCGCTGATGAAGGCCGCACGGTCAGGATCACAGACTCGCTCCATCTTGACAAAGAGGTGGTTGACAGGATCAGGACCGATCTCAAAAAGTATCTTGAGGTAAAGAAAGAGATCACCATGGGCGAGTTCCGCGACCTCGCCAGGACCTCCCGTAAGTTCGCGGTCCCGATCATGGAATACTTCGATTCTCAGAAGCTGACGCAACGGGTGGGTGACAAGAGGGTGCTGACGGGGGTAAACTCTTTCCGGGTTACTTCCTATTAAGTGCTGCGAATGAGCGTTGCGCAAATATTCCACTTTCATCCTGAAAGCAGCACATTCTCATTCATACTGAAGGTAAAAGACCGATTCCATCGTGCATTCTTGCTGAAGATTCTGCCGGGCACGTCGGATACACAAACTCCCTCTTCTTTTTCCTCGAAATATTCTGTCGAGAAATATCTTGCGTGATTTCAACACTCCGCCGACCTGTCATTTATCAGGCGGCCATTTTGAGTTTTTCGAGAACGGTCTTGAGCGCTGCCTCGTCCTGCTTCAGCTCATCCCTGTCATCCTGCCGCAGTCCCGATGCGATCAATTCCCTGATCTCCGGAATGGCGCTCTCCTCCAGTTCAGTGACCAGCAGGTCACGCTCCTTCTTTTCCAGGTTGACGACCATACTCATTCACCTCTTTTCCTCTTACAACAATATTATACCACTTTTGGAACTGCCAAAAACCCATCCACCACGTTGACATCTCGGTGAATCAGTTATAAGATATGAATAGATAGATGTTACTGATCAGTTTGTAGGAGGTCAACTATGAGAATGCTAATGCAAGCCAAGTTCCCACACGCCAAGTTCAATGCGGCCGTCAAGGACGGCACGGTGGGACAGAAGATCAAGCGGATTCTCGATGAAATCAAACCCGAGGCAGCCTACTTCACGGAATATGACGGTCATCGAGGTGCGGTCCTGATCGTGAATGTGGAGGATCCATCCAAGGTGCCGGCTCTCGCGGAGCCCTTATTTCTTGTCTTTGATGCCGATGTCCAGTTCCACGTCGTCATGAGTCCGGAGGAGCTTGGACGGGCCGGCCTTGAGGCCATCGCCAAGAAGTGGACTTAGCAACCGGCTGACCGGCGGCCGCACCCGACGGCGGCCGCGTCGCGAGCAATCTGATTTACCGCGATTGCGAGGCCGACGCGGGTGCACCGCATGTCATAATGGTTCACTCCAAGCTTATTCCATCGATCGAAACCCGCAGAGTTCAAGGTGAAATCAATACCTCAGATACAATCCACCCTGCATGCCGCCTTCCCCTTTTCCGGTCAGACATCCCGGTGATATACTGTATCAGTAGACAGCAATAAGGCCATGATGGATACATCCATTACAAAAACGCTCTTCCGTTCCCTGCGCCATCGAAACTTCCGTTTGTTCTGGTCCGGCCAGCTTGTGTCCCTCATCGGCACCTGGATGCAGAACGTAGCTCAGGCGTGGCTGGTGCTGGAGTTGACCCATTCATCACTGAAGCTCGGCATTGTTTCCGCGCTCCAGTTTCTGCCCATGCTTTTCCTCTCGCTCTTCACCGGACCGTTCATCGATTACTTCGACAAACGGAAGATCATCATCGGGACCCAGGCCGCGCTTATGACCCTGGCCTTCGCGCTGTCGATCCTGGTCTGGACAGGGACCGTGCAGTACTGGCATGTGGTGGTCCTCGCCACGCTGCTCGGCATCGTGAACACGATCGACATGCCTGCCAGGCAGGCGTTCATCATCGACCTGGTGGGGAAGGAAGACCTCATGAACGCCATCGCGCTGAACTCGTCCGTCTTTAATTCCGCCAGGGCGGTCGGGCCGGCGCTTGCGGGTTTGCTGATCACCGCCGCCGGAACCGCTGCCTGTTTTTTCGTGAATGGTTTGAGTTTTCTCGCTGTCCTGGCGAGCCTTTTGTTCATGAACATCGAGTCCGCCTCGCGCAGGGCGAAGCCCGTCTATAACGTACTGCTGGACATGAGGGAGGCCATCGGTTACGTTCGGGCAACTCCCGCGGTCCTTACTACGATCCTTCTGGTCTCGGTGGTCAGCATCTTCGGGACGAATTTTAATGTGCTCGTCCCGGTGTTCGCAAAAATGGAACTGAACCGTGATGCAGCGGCCTTCGGCCTGCTCATGTCCTCATTCGGCGCGGGCGCGTTGATCGGGTCGGTATCGCTTGCAATATTGAGCCAATGGGGTCCAAGACAGTCCCTTCTGCTCGGCGGCGGTATGGGGCTTTCGCTGTTCCTGATGCTTATCGGTCTGCAGAGATCATTCGCCCTGACCGCCGTCCTGCTCGCCCTTGCGGGCCTATCCATGATCATCTTCTTCGGCATGGCCAATACCACGGTCCAGCTGAATACCGAAGATCGCTTGCGCGGCCGTGTTATGAGCCTTTACATTCTGTCCTTCGGCGGGCTGACGCCTTTCGGCAGCATGTTCGCCGGTGCGGTCGCCCACTGGATCAAAGCGCCCCTCACCTTCGCCCTGGGCGGACTGCTTTGCGGGGCCGTTTTTCTTGTCGTCATCGTGAAGCGCAGGTCTCACCGCGGAGGCGCGGAGACACCGGGAACTGACCTCGAGAAAGAAAATAAAGGTTTACGGTAGTTTTATTCCGGATACATTAAAATAAAACTCTCAATTTTCCCGTACTTTCTCCGTGCCGCCGCATCTCCGCGGTCATCCATCGGCTTTCAACTTTTTTTACGAATGAACCGGAATATGATATGATACTGTCATGCAGAATCAGGAAATAACCATACTGCGAGAGCTGATCATCATTCTCGCCGTCTCGCTTCCCATCACCTACATCTTTCATCGGGCAAAACTGCCGGCGCTCGTGGGATTCCTGATCACCGGCGTGCTTATCGGTCCTTACGGCGCCGCCATTATAACCGAGACCCGCGTCGTTGAACGGCTCGCTGACATTGGCGTCGTTCTGCTCCTGTTTACCATCGGACTCGAGTTCTCGATCGCCGACATCATGAGATCGGGCCGCCAGTTCCTGATCGGCGGCGGCACCCAGGTGCTGTTGACCATTGCCGCGGTCGCCGGCATCGCGCTCCTGCTCCACTATCCCCTGCCGCAGGCCGTGTTCTTCGGCTTTCTGGCGTCTCTCAGCAGCACCGCGATCGTGCTCAAGATGTATTCCGACCGTTCTGAGCTCGAGACGACCCATGGCAGGCTCGCGACGGGCATTTTGCTGTTTCAGGACATTGCCGTTGTGCCGATGATGCTCATGCTGCCGGTACTAGGAGAGGCGAGCGCGGCAGGCGAGGTCACCGTGCTGTCCGTACTCGTGTCTCTCGGCGAGGCTGTGCTCGGCCTTGTCGGTGTCTATTTTGCGGCGCGCCAGGTCGTGCCGTTCCTGCTCCACCAGGTGATACGGCTCAAGAACCGTGAGATGTTCTTTCTGCTCGTCGTCCTGCTCTGCCTCGGAGCTGCATGGATCACGTATAGCCTCGGTCTGTCGCTCGCCCTCGGCGCCTTCCTTGCGGGGCTTATCATCTCTGAATCGGAGTACAGCCATCACATCGTTGCCGAAATCTTGCCGTTCCGCGATTACTTTGCGAGCATCTTCTTCATCTCCATCGGCATGCTGCTGCAGACGGACTATTTTATGGCCCACTGGGTCCTTCTCGTTATCATTGCGCTTCTCCTTGTACTTTTGAAATCCGGGCTGGTGGCCGCGACCTCAACCCTGCTGCGTTATCCGGTCCGGAGTTCCCTGCTCGCGGGACTCGGCCTGGCGCAGATAGGTGAATTTTCATTTCTCCTGGCTCAGCAGGGCCAGATAAGCGGCCTGATGGGTCACGACATTTTCCAGGTGTTCATCAACGCCTCCATCCTGAGCATGCTCGCCACTCCCTTCTTCATCCAGGCAGGCCCGTGGATCACGGGCCTGCTGCCGAACATGACCCCTGAACAGAGTGAAAAAAGCTATGTGTGCTCACTCACCGGGCATACGATCATCGCGGGATACGGCTTGAACGGCAGGAACCTGGCCAAGACGCTCAAGGCCACTCACCTCCCCTATGTAGTGTTGGAAGTGAACGCCGATACCATACGGAAGGCGCGTGACGAGGGTGAGTCCATCATCTACGGCGATATCACGAGAAGGGACGTACTGCTGCGGGCGGGCACTGACTGCGCCAAGGTGATCGTGTTCGCCGTATCGGATTATGCCGCGACACGGATCGCCGTGCGCACGGTGCGTGAGCTCAACCCCGCCATATTCATTCTCATCCGCACGCGGTACGCGGCTGACGTCGACGAGCTCTACAAGGCCGGTGCAGATCAGGTGATACCCGAGGAGTTCGAAACGTCGATCGAGATCTTTTCGCGCGTGCTCCATGAATATCATGTCCCGAACAACGTCATCGCGAACCAGATCCAGCTCGTGCGGTTCGGGGGGTACAAGATGCTGCGCGGGTATTCACTGGACCAGGAGAACCTCGGCCGCATTGCGGCGCTCTTCGCCGATGCGACCGTGGACCATATCCAGCTTGAGTCAGATTCCCCCACGGTGGGCAGAACGCTCCGGGAGCTTGATCTCCGGAAGAATACCGGCGCTTCGGTCATTGCCATCGCGCGGAACGGTGAGGCGAATACGAACCCGGGGCCCGACTTCATGTTGCAGCCCGATGATATTGTCGTGCTCATAGGCGGGCACAGGGAACTTGACGAGGCGATGAGCCTGTTGACAAAGAATAAAGCGAAGCAGTGAAATAACGTGCGGCGTTCTTTTCCTCAGGCCCGGCTTCTCATCTTCCCTCTCTTTAATGAGGATAAGCTGGGACTATAAACAAATGCAATTTACCACGGATGCGCACTAGACAAAAGGCGAGAAAAGAATTCAAGATTTAGTCCTTTAATCAGCGTCAATCCGTGTTAATCCGTGACAAGATCGTTGTTGAGATCTTCTTGCCATTTTGAGAAGAAGTCATAAGTTACTAACATCCTTCACACCTGTCTCTGCCAAATTTATATTGCCATCAAGGAAAGTCTCAAGTATAATCACGAAGCTTACAAAGGGGAGAGGATGCCGATCTGGTGACGGCCCCGGACTTCAAATCCGCTGTTTCCTGGCTTTGGTCAGGAAAGGTGAGTTCGATTCTCATGCTCTCCCGCCAATTTATTCAAGGGTTTATGTAGGCAAGTAGTCATACGGTAGCAGATAATAAATAAGTTAGCTGTCAAATTGTGCCCGAAATTGTGCCTATTTGTGCCCGGTCAGTATTTTCTTTCGACTCTTCATGATATCTATAGACCTTTTCTGATGCATTCTTCAAGTCAGCCTCGTTCACGATGTTATAGCGATCAAAAACTGATCGTGTTTTGTGGCCTGAGATGCTCATCGCCACTTTCTCGGGGATGCCTGCTCTGACCATGTTTCTTACGGCCGTTCTCCTGAGATCGTGAAATAGTTTCCCCCCAAGCCCTACTTTTTCACATGCAATGTCCCATGATGTTCCAAAATCTATTAGCTGCTTCCCTTGTCTAAATAAAACATACGGGCATTGCGGGTATTGTCGATCCCGAAGCTCTTTTCGATACATAATGGTTTCGTACAAACTACCAAAGAGATAGATGACTCTTGCATCATCGTTCTTCGTCATGCCAGCTTCGAGAAGTATCTTGCCTTCGACAAGATTCACCTGGGACCACTTTAGGCTGAGAATCTCCCCCTTCCGCAGTCCGGTAAAGTATCCGATATCCAATACCGGCCTCAGATGTTCAGGCAATGCATCCCTGAGTCGCAAGTACTCTGCTTTATCAAAGTAGCCTGTTCTTACATTGTTTTCTTTCAGTTTTGGAATATAGGGGACTTGAATGACCTTAGGTGGAGTATTTCGTGTTCCGAGGGTGAACATCCTCTTTAGCGCTGAAAGCTCACGATTGATAGTCCCGTTTGTCGCCTCGGATTCCTTCCTCGCAACAATATATTCTTTAATACGGGCAGTTGATATCTCGCATACTTTCAATGAATCGAAATACTCTTTCAGATGGTCAATGCTCAGGACAGCCCTGTCCAATGTCTTCCTAGCATTCATCATGTAATCGGTGACTAGATCCTGTGCAAGCTCATTGAAAAGAATCTTTTCAACCCTCAGTCCAACGAATTTTCCCTCCGCTATATGCCCCTCGCGAAGCTTGAGTAGCTTCTTAGCATCGGACTCTTTATTAGATTTGGTACTTTCACGGAACGGCTTTCCGTTTCGGTAATACTTAATCCAATAGGTCTTACCACGAAGATAAATCGTGCCCATTCCTTTTCACCTCCTTTCTCATTTTTGTTTTCGCTCCTTTTGCTGCTTTTTAAACCCACCCCCTTTCATCGCCACTCGCTCCAGGGCTATGTGCAAGAATGGCGGTATTTCCCTGACACCGCGCTCCCACCTGCTGACCGTCGATACATCAACGGACAGAATATCCGCAAGTTGATTCTGGCTGAAGCCGTTCTTCGTTCTCCAAGAACGTAACTGTACTGATGTCATTTTGATATTATGGGCCATTGGCCTATCAATGTCAAGTTTTTTATATTCAGTCTATTTCAGTCTATAGACTGAGTCTTGTTTTTTTCGATCCAAGCCTCCATATCTTTGATGTCCAGTAATATTCTCTTTCCGTCTTTGACATAGGCTATCTTACCTGCCCAAAGCATTTCGCGTAAGGCACAAACAGTCCTGCCAAGATAAACGGAAGCCTCGTTAATGTTAAAAAGTCTTTTTTCATTTAGAATATGTACGTGCTTATCCTTTGATTTCATATCTGTTCAATTACTTTTTATTCTGTTTTCCTTTAATAAGAAATAAGCCTGTATTACGCTTTTTTAACGAATTATGGATTATCCAGGAATACGACAATCTTTTGATATTTATTCTTTGCATGATAACAGCCCACCGCCTCCCAGGTGTAACCATAGTCCCTGATACATCGAGAAAGAATCCAAGCTCCGACTTACGTGCATTGACAGGGATCGCTGAGAGACGCCCATGCAGTTTCTCCTATCTCGCTCGCCCATGATGAGTTTATCTGCATATGGCAGTAATCATAGGAGCCATTACGATTAAAGTTGAGCGCGTAAGGATTGAACCGAGACTCTTCCTTCGATATCGCCCACAGGAGTGCAGGGGCAATACCGTATCGGTTCCCCGATTGTTCAAAGCAGTAATCTTGTGAAACTACGCAATATGAGGAGACCCAAATACCAAGATGACGGCAAAGCATACTAAGAATGATAGTTTCCTCATGGATTTGCGTTTCCGCTCATGATAATGAGATCTCCTGAGCAAATATATTTCGTAGTTCAGATCATCCAATCTCGCGGATTTAGTTTGGGAGAATCGGCTGTACTCGATGATTTTTTTAATCCGCTCGCCGCAGACGATGGGGTTGACGATGAAACGACGGCAGTCGATTCAACTCTTTGAGGCACCAACTCCTTCCCGCAATATTTACAGACCTTCGCCTTTCTCTTGATGACTTCTATGCAGTAAGGACACTCTATTTCATCATCGCGAAGATATCGGGACTCATTACCTCGCTCATTCGAGCGATGTTCCGTTTCTTTTAATTCACCTTGAATTCTGACAATAGTGTTATGAAGTAATTTTGGGTGAGATACGAATTTATTGATGGTTGCACCCTGCTCGGCTGCGGTCTGGATCTCCACATCCCCAAAGTCGAATATGCGACCGACGACAGTCTGCCTGTATTGAACGTTATTAATCTTGTCGAGGGGTGATTCCTTGGCCCTGTGCGTGATAATACCGGATTCATCGATAATACGGAGATTCGTTACTACCCAAATGTCCACGCTACGTTCAGCGATCGCATACCACAGATAAAGCCCGGCAAAAACCATCGTCCAAAACACCGAGTCTAAGAATTTTTTTGCAAGCACACTGTTAGAGAAATAAGTTGTTATAAGAAGGATGGCAGAGCCGATAAATACCAGCCAGGGTTTGATCAGTACAACCCAATGCTTCTCGATCTTCAGGATGACTTCCTCTCCGTCGCGTAATATTGTTCGCATGTAGTTATCCTTTCACTGCTGAATATCAGGTGAATTTTCGTTCAGCGCGATCATGGTCAGCTTGCCCATTGACTTTATCTAATGAAAATGATATTTTATTTATTGAGGTGATAGCCATGATGTACACTTTGATTACATTCGGTATATTCTTCGCGTTTTACTATTTGGTCATTAGACCTATAAGAAAACGTTCAAAACATACTGAGATCACGACAGCCAAAAATAACGAATCCAAAAATTGGGCCAATGACCCTGCTGATCCTCTTTATCAAGAAACTTATCGGCAATGCATCAAAAGAATGGTAACACTGATAAAGTCGCCACGATATCGGAGCAGATGAAATTATCGTTCATTCTGCTCTATTTGTTTTCTCATCAATTTATTAACCATATTTTTCATTGCATCCTTGATTTCCGCCCCTGGCACGCTAGCCCCGAATTTTTCCGGATCATTTATCGCTAATTTATTCGCCAATTCTCCAACGTGCTCATTGAGTTTGTCCATAATGAACTGACTATGAGCGTCTCCCTTGAGACCTTTAGCATGAGCTTCACGATCAGCCCCTTCAATCCTTTTAATGATTTCTCTATTCATAAGATTAGTGTTATATGAATCCGTTCTCATGCCACCAACCGCAGCTGACCCATCTATTGATGCTCCACCGAATCATAGTTTTGGCACCAGCATATCCATTGCACACTGCCATCGGCCTTAACATAGTCCTGCGAAATTCCTGTCCTGCTCAAATACTCTTTAATGTCATTTCCGACAGACTGAGCCATATGCAGTAATTGCAGCTCGACGTTGATCCTCATTTTTTGCATTCGTCAGACCACGTCGCCATTGCCTTATCCTTATTCATTACCATCTGAAGACCGTGGCCGATTGTCTGTCCATGATCTACTGTTCTTGTTCTTTCGTCGTGGCTTCTGTCTATTGAACCGCTTTCACCTTTGTGCAGGACGGTTTTGCCGGACTGATTGACATAATCTGTTTCCATTCCATGTACTGTTGCATGTTCCTTGACCTTATAGGTTCTGTCTTCAATAACATCATTATGCTTCTGCGCAAATTCTGACCCGCCCGTTCCGCCCACATAGATGGTATTTCCTCGAGAATCCGTAGTAACATGACCCTCGTGGCCGTCACTCCCTTTAGTTCCGTCCAGATCGTGGATGTTACCTTTAATCGTTGAACTTCCTCCGGGAGCGCCTGCTACAATAAGATCGGCGCCTGCCCTGACCAAGAAACGCTTCCCGTCTTGAGTGAATTCCATGTCATGCTGCAGCTTACCGTGACCGGTTACATTTGAGATAGCGCCATTTTTGTCGTATGCAAATTCAAGCTGCATCCCGGCGCGGAATTGATTCTTTTTGTCAGTAATATCTAACGCCTTATTCAGTTGATCTGCCTGCCTCTGATCCAGCATCTTGCCGCCTGTCTTGAACTCCTCCCATTCCTGCTGACTTAAACCGAAAGCTGCCGCCCCTGCCTGAGACATGGTCGTATTGGACGCTCGTTGAGCTGCGTTTGTCGTTGACAATTGATCAGACGCGCTTTTTGGTCCGTGGAAAGCAGAAACCGACTTTTCTGTTGAGAGCTGTACTTGTTGCACCCTCAAAACCGCTTGCCCTGCCGCCCCTCATCCCTCCGGTAATCGAGTCCCTGCTCATCATGGAGCTTTCGGTCAATGACGACTGAGTATTCTTGGCAGCCGCGAATTGCTTCGCCATTGTCAGCCGGTCCTGTCCAAATGCAGCTGTCTGGCCCCAGCTCACCCGAGATCCCTGATAGCCTTCCATGGCCTGCGCGGACCCTGTCGGCGTCATAGCGGCAGTGCCGGCAGCGCTTGCCTGCCCCTGTACCGGACTTGCAAAGTGTTCCGCAAAACGTGTCATTGCGTAAGAACCAGCAGGGATTAGAGTAGTGGACACGATGGAAGCCAGAACCATTCCAGCCATTCGCAGCATGCCGAAAAGACCGAGCGTTTTTGTCGCGGCCGACGGCATAAGCATGATGGCGGCATATCCGGTCCCGTTTCCCCGAATCTGGTCAAAATAGGTATACGCGTAATTTGTCGCCAGCGTATGGGTGAGAGCGTCGGCGACGCCCCATGCGGTCAGCCAGACGAAAAAGCCTATCAGTAGAGCAATGGATTTGGCTCCAATCGGCGTCGTGATAAACAATAAGAGGAACGGCATCAGGCCAACAGCGACGCATGTAACGACAGCCCGGATTATCGGGAGATACTCGTTCGCAATGACTCCCATGGCAGATGTAGTCGATATGACCCCAATATTGGACTGAGCCGCGATAGCCTGGTTGCTGTTGCCGTTCTGAATGACGTCATGAAGCTTCTGGGCCAAGGCAGTTTGCTGAAAATACTTGTCGGCGTTCATAGTCGAACCGGTCGTCCACTGCAATGTTGCCCCGAGGATTTGGCGGCAACGGTTGGACTCGTCGATGTCTGCCATATTAAAACCTGCGCTTGAACATCGTGCATTGATAAGTTCAGGAAGGGAATTAATGCTATTATCATTCAAGACGGTCGTAATCGTGGCATATGCCGTATCACATGCCATCACGGTCCCATTCTGATTCGAAGCGTCATAATATGTGGTGTTGATCGCTGGAGAAGCTGCCAATTGGAACAAGGTCCAGAGGTCTTTTCCCGAGCTGGCGTTGTTCATGATATCGCTGATAAGCAGCGTTGATCCGGGGCGGTTAATCTCAAACATGACGCAGTCCTCGATATATTTCGTCGTTGATGCATCCAGATACTTATTCAGCAAATAGACGTTTGTGGATGCTTTATTAACCAGATCGAACCCGATGCCGCCCGCGCCATCTGTGTAGGACAGCGGGCTGCCGGAAGTATTTATGATATCAACGAGGCCTCGCTCTATCGTGTTGAATAGTTTGACCGAAAGCGTGATGCCGTTCGGAATGCCCGCAACCGGCTGGTATTTGTTCATGACCGGATCATAAATATGAAGTGTCCCTTTAGGCACGAAGAGCCCCAGATAAACAGTAATGCCGATCACGAGAGGGAGGAGCCAGGAAAGCATGGCTCCTCCCCCCTTCCCTCCGCTAATGGCTTTAAAATGGTGGGACAAAACGCTGAACATGATCCCCGCTACGGTAATCGGGAAGAATAACAGCGTATAATTGACATTACCGAATATCGCCGCAGCAAGCTGCCAGGCCGATAAAACAGCGTCAAACCCATTGTAGGTGTAATATTCGGCGTCAAAGGCGAGGACATCTCGTCGCAAAAAGAACACCGAATAATATTGATACAATCGTTAATAATGTGCGTCGTTTCAAGCAGGTCCCCCGTTATCTAGAAAATGCGCCGGTCACGCCGAATCTCTTTGCGATATCAGATTCCAGCTTGCCCTTTTGCTCTTCGAATGCGCGAATGTTCGTGAGCATGGCGGTCATATGGGCGAGCTCGGCGTTATAGCCGTCGTTCAGTTCCTTACGGAGAACTGCGACTCGCTCCATCAGCTTATCGGCCTGGGACAAGACACCTTCAAACATCTTGGCGCTGCATTCATTGGAATCCCCTGCTGAAGAATCCGTTGCCTCAACCGTAGGCTTCGACTTTTTCTTTGCAACCTCTTTCGCTTTTGCAAGCATGGCTTCGGACTTGGTATAAAGATCGTTTAAAATCAATCGCGTCATGTCTTTGGCAAGAAGCGGCGTTATCTGCGCGATGATCATGTCTTTGTTTCCTGACTGTACCCCGAATTTTATATAGCTGTAAGCATCACCGCTTATGTAATTCAAAAATCCCGATTCTGCGGGAGACAAGGGGGTCTGAGTCTCCATCTTGCTCGCGATGGAAGTAACGATATTGGTAACGTAGGTCTTGATGTTGGCGTTCGGCCCGCTGTCCTGAGTGCACCTGCTGGTATCATTAAAATCACGCAGATAGACTGCGTTATCGAAGATGCTGGTGACGTTATATATCTTGTTCTCTTCGCACGGAGGGATCGCGAATGTCGTATATCCCGAGGTCGGATCCCTGTTGATGCCCACGTCCCCTACTATGCCTGCAATCAGTTGAGTCGTGGCAGTAGGAAGTCCGATCCGGTCGCCGATATTGGTGAGGAGAGATGTTGCCCCGTATGTATTGGCGCGGGTGGTAAAAATCACGTTAAAATCGGCATCGCACCCGGACGTGGCGGCGGTTATGGTCGAAGGGCTTGGTTTCCCGTCATTGGCCACTGTTTTGTCGTTCGATTCCGTATAGAAGGCGGATATACCCGATGATTGTTCGTAATCAGACACAATGCCGTCAAGTTCGGGTTCTTCATAATCAGATGCCTCAGACATGGTCTTCGCCACGATAGCCTGGGTAGCTTTACAGCTGTCCAGTTGCAAACTGTTCAGTCTCGACATCATGGATTGAAATTCCTTGATACTCTTGGCGCATTGGGTACAAAGGACGTTCAGGGCCAAGTCCAGAGCGACGCTCGGGGCGTTTTGGAGTATCGACTGCAGCTGTTTAACGAGATAGTTGGCGTTCAGGAAGCTCATGCCTCCCGCGAAAACGTCTATTCCGCCGCAGCCTGACTTCAATTTCGGCGGTGTCACGGACACAAGGTAATCGCTGCTGTTTCTCCAGCGGGCGGAATAGCCCCCTGCTGATAGGTATCCTCTCGACTGGCCCTTATAGTAGCTCGGTTGATCGACAACGGCATTTGCCGTCCAGTCGTCAACCCATCCGGCGAATACTGCGCTCGGCATTATGAGGATGATGATTAATGCGATAGAAAGAATATGTCGAGTCGTCTTCATGACGATAACCTCCCTCGCTGTTATTGTTTGCTGTAGACGGACGGATCGAAACCGCCGCCGCGCTGGTATTCGTACATATTGAATTCTTCCGGGGTAATTTCGCCGCCAAGCAAGCGAATTCCTCGATAAAGCCTCTGCTCAATTTCATCGAGCGTAGTCACGCCTACCGCAACCGGCAACGATTCGGTGCTGTGTTTGTATATCAAGAGGAGAAAAGGAACTGTGCTTACATTGAACCGGGCGGCAAGCTCGGGGGCGCTCTCAATATCGACTTTTTTGATCTGCCAGTGATATTTGTCCACGAAGAATTTGAGAATGCTGCTCTGGGCCTTGCAGAAATCACAATCGGCCTTATAAAAGTAGATCATCGCAAAATCGTCCGCCGATGAAGCTATTTTGGATTCAACTTCCCTGTTCTGCATTTTGAGCCTGGCCGTCTTGCCTGGGGTGTTTGACGGATAATCGAGGGCAAGCGTATTCAATTCCGGGTGTTTCTGCCAGACGAGTGTGGCGACGTTGGCAAAGGCGTTCGCCCGGGAGCGGGCGATATCCTGAATTTTATAGTAGTCGGCAACGTTCTCTTCCGTTGGATATTGAACGGCTTTATCAAAGAACGCATCGAGGAGCGGCTGAAAATCCTTCGGATGCATGTTCCAAAGCTGCTCGGTGGCGTAGTCCTTCATGCTCGGCATGAAATACTTAGGCTTTTGTCTTTTCTCCTCTTCATTCTTCTTTTCCGGTTCCTGCTCATACCACCAATAGCCATTGTGTTTAACGTCTTTATAGTATGGTATTGCGATCTGCTGATCCTGGGACTGAGTCTGCTGGTTTTTCGGATTCTGGTCTTGCTGCGCAATCTGACTTAGGGGCAGGGCCTGTTCGTCAGCCTGAACTACAGCCGCAAATAAAGTGACAATACATATGGAGAAGATATTTTTGATCATACCGATCCTCAGAATATTGGAAATGCCTTTGCAACTACGTTTCTGCTATCAACGAATCCAAAATATCGTGAATCGAAACTGTCTTTATGCTGTCCTATGACGAACAGGCTGTTGCTCGGGATCGTTCCGTTGAAGACATAATTATTCACAGGCTTCCCTGCAAGAGAAACGTCTTTCGCCTTCCCGAGATATTCGTTATCGCAGTAATAGTCTTTGTTGACGACTGTTAAGAATGATCCACCCATGCATCCGACGATCTTCAACGTCTTGTCCGTGTCCTGTTTATCGGTAAACTGCCTGACAATTTCCTTACTCATGTCAAACATGATGTAATCCCCTTTTTTAATGCTGTTCCTGTCAGGATTGAAGATTAAAAAGAAAACCCGATGATTAAGGGACGGCGTAAGCGTCACCGAAATATGGGCCGGCAGTAGACCCCCGATGCTCAACAGGACGATCAGCGTTATGATCTTAATTGTCGATATTGATTTTTTCCGCGTTTCTGACAACGGCGTCTCCTAACAGTACAACGGTGCGTTTATCGGTTTTCAGCAGGGCCTTTTCAATTTTGTCCACGCTTTCCGTGAATTGCTTCTCGGTTATGCTTCCAGCCAGGAACAATTGCTTTCTATCCAGCATGTAGCCTCTAATATCGATGAAAGCGATTCTTCGAGCAAAATACCTGTCGTATAGAGAAACGGTGATTATTGAGACGATAATATTCACGATAAGAAGCAGAATAACCGCCCCGACCGTAAGCTTGTTCTTCTGATGCATCGGTTTTTGACCTTTTTCAATATTCATCTTGGTCACGTCCGGCTTATTATCTCCGTCATCCATAAATATCCTTTTCACCCAAGGGAGAGGCCCTCCCGGAAAGACTATTTGCTGCAATCCGGGAGGGCCTTGGGGGAAGTTATTGGTAGAAGCCTTTTCTCATTGCCTCCACCAATCCTTGCAGCGAACTCTTGTGTAATTCCTTGTTGATCGCCTCTAAGTGATAGTCCAGCGCTGCGTCACCCTTAATTACGTAAAACTGCTGAACGGATGCGTTTCCCTCGATGCCCTCGCTCCCGCCGACGTTAAGCACCTGGACATTTGAAGCGTACACAACTGCCGGGACCTCTGTGATCCGGTACCGCCTGAACAGCAGCGGATCGATCTCCAGATTTGCATTGAACATCGGGCAAGGGGACTCTTTATTGCCACATGCCGGGTCTTTCACAAGTACGCGAGACACAAACATCATCGTAGAACTGATATCGTCCATGCCGTTAAGAAACCCGCGTATCACCATAACGATGTTCGGGTCCTTGACCTTATCTATCGCTGCGGCATAATTCCTGATTGTTTGAAGCGGCATCGAGGACGACACAAAAACATAAACACGCTCGTTCTTTGACAGACTTGATTTATCTTTCTTCATGACCGCGTTTTTGTCGTCTTTGTAGTATTCCTCGATAGGCTTTCTGAAGACTTCTTTTTTAAGCCTTTCTGTTTCTACATGGACGCGATTTTGGAACTCGGGAGAATTGAAGATAGTAGTAAATTCGGCAGCCTTCTCCTCTGCCCATTTCTCATGCCTGTTTTCAGGAGTCACCAGCCGTTCGGCCTGCCGCTCCGCTCTGATGCTTAGCTCTTTGGTTACGTCAGGAGAGATTCCATCAACCCCGGAAACATCCTGGCTTTTCCACAAGACCCCGTTATGGTAAATATTGACGGACTGCACTTCCGCGCCGATCTCTACTGATGCCTTGGCGGTCCCCTTCATGCAGTTATCCTCGGTAGATCTTAAAAAGACGTTGTCCGCATCTACCTTTTCGATTTTGCAGCAATAATTCGGGGTATCAATGACCACCTTTTTCATGCCGTTCGTTGTTTCAATGGCAAACGTTCTATTGTTGGCAGCAAGGATGAGCATCAAGGGCAGAATTATCATCGCAATATGTTTACATGTCATGTGCGGTCACCTGTCTAGTAGTAAGAAATGCAGCAAGCGTGTTTTCTGAACATGATCCATAGAAAATTATCCGTTGAATTCCCGCCCACGGAAAACGGAGGGTTTTTCCCGGCGTCCCACAGCATACCTGTCCTGCCCGATGGGATAAGCGGTCAAGGTGCTTGCGACGGGCTTTGCAATCTGGATGCGGTAATGGTCTTTTACCCACAGTGGGTAGGTGACGCAATTGCACCAGTCGAGCGCAGGATCGCAGATTGCGTAATCCCTTGCCTCTTTGTAGATGAACCGCGAGGCAAGGGCAAAATTGGCTTCTGTGAAGTTTTCTCCGTTGTAATGACCGACAATCGGATAGACCGGTCCCTGCGACCCCATGCACCAGAAGAGCGGGTTGAGCGGAAGCCCGGCTACGTCGACGGCCACGGCGTCGGCCACGCACGAGTATTGAGCATAGGGGTTGGCAAAAAGCAATTCCTCGGGAAAGGCGAGCACGGTCGTCATCTCATCGTTCCATAAGGCGTCCGGCTCCGTCATGTAGGCAAGATCGAACGAATTGCCTGCGTTGTTCCCGCTGCCGCATTTGGACGAGATGACACTTGAGACATAAGCCATGATCGCGAAGGCATAGTAATGTACCTGGGCGAACGTCGTGCCGTGGGACGTGTCGCTGTTTTTTTGCGTGGACCCCTGGTGTGATCCCGGATTCGGGTTGTTCAGCTGATAGCCTATTGCGGGAAAGCAGTACGGAGTTTTGACGGTCTCGATCAGCCTGGCGGGTTCCCAGAAAGAAAATGAAAGCCCGATCCTGACCCAGGGATAAGCCGTCGTGGGACACTGACAGATGGCACTCTGCTGCAAGCCTTCGGGCGTACTGTCAGGCAAACTTCCGTCAAGAATTGTGACTCCGCCGAGCTTCATCGGGTACAGGCAGTCCCAGCAAACCTCATTGACAACATCGATCGGCAAGTTGCTGCAACCGGACGAAGCTGCCTGTAAATCGGCAACGCATGCAAGAAGAAGCGCCGTTATAGCAATGCTAATTGTTATGACTGATTTTGTCCTGGTGATCGACATCGATCTCGGAAACCTCCATCATCCTTTTTTTCTGTGTCGCTACTGATGGGACATGATGCAACTGAAGACGTGATACAATTTTCTCATGGGCAAAGTAGACCGGCTGACCCAATTCTCCTGACAGGTCGTAGTAGTTTCCGTCAGTGATCAGGATCATCACGTTCGATTTCTTGTAATAAGGGGACTTCTTGAACCATTCAACCTGATCGCGGTCGGCTCCGTTCAGGACCACGATGGTACGGGTATAGGTCATAAAATCGAGCGGGTTGAACGTATAGCCCTTCGGATAGATGACGTTCCCCTTCCCGTCCGTAATATCGAATTCCAACGTGTAATTCATGCTCACCATGCGGACCCGGTCTTCTGTTGCCCTCGGCAGAGATTTTATGGTATCAGGCTTGTATTTCTTCATTCTCTCAATGCCGTTCTTTTCAAGCATCTTTTGCCAGTTTACCGACCTTACCCGTTCCTTTAATTCATCGGACGCGTCTCGCTCTGCAATAGGATAGGTCTTGCCTACCACCCCGAGATCAACAGCTAAGGCCCCGTTGATCGGGAATAAAGTCAATGACCCCATAATCGCAATAGCGACAGCCGAGAATCTTGCTTTATTAACCATGTTCAGATACCGCACTTATTCCCCCGGAATCAATATCATATCAATGAGTCGTGCCTGTGGCCTGGGACTGGGTATTGTTGTAGTAGTTCTGGAGCCGGTCGGATATCTTGCCTGCAATATCCGAAGCAACCGGCTGAACAATATCGGCAATGAATTCCGAGAAATCCATTTTGGAAAAGTCGAGCATCTGAAACTGTTCCGGGCTGAGCCCTATGCAGTTGGGCTGTTCCGGCGTTCCCCAGCCCCCTCTGGACCGAACTCCTGAAGCTGCGGTCTCCCCTGCTCCTGGATGATCCTGCCGAGTTTCGAGTTGAAACAGCAATAGGAAGTTTTACGTTGCGTGCAATTGTGCCATATTTTACTGATACAATACGAACCCACGAGATGGCATTTGTTTGCGTCCCTGTCTATATCCGTCTGCTGTTCATGAGGACGGCATGGAGATGTGTACCAATTTATCGCTCCTGATACCACGCCAAATAACTGCTGAAAAATCTGCACAGTCGATAAATCGGGCAAAAATCCTGTATGAAGTATAGTTTGGTTACTGTATGCGCCCTGTTGGTTTACCGTAGTTGAAGCGGTCAATGCCGGAGTTTCGTTCGAGAAAATAACCATGACCGCCTGCCCGCTGTTAATGTAACCGTCGCAATCATAATCAGACGGCATTTTGAGAGAGACCGATGTCCCGGTAGGGCCTTTGGCCACAATCGCCACGTTTTCAACAAGAGAATAAGGCGGATCAGTGAGTACGTAATCAGCAGTCATCTGGATGTTTCCGCCCGACATGGAAGTTTTGCAGACGAATTGACATCTGGTGTCTTTGTAATTTCCCGAGACAGTGCAAATGCCGGTACTTGCTGTCCATCGTCACCAGCGGATTTTCGACATAGGTCACGATCGGTATACGGATCATGGGCAACATCAGGATATTGACCGCCGGGGCCGCACGTCGTGCCGCACGTCGGTGTAAGCGTCGATTTGATATCGTTTATCGCCACATACACGTCGTTTTTATAGTTTCCGTAAGTTTGAGTCACAACAAGCTCTCTCGGATAAACGGTATCCTAGGAAAACGTCGGCGGTGAACCGCAGCCCGTAGTAGTCCAGTTCCGTATTTATCATCAATCACGGTCTGGATCGTAGTCAGTCCACCGCTGGTAACAGTCGAATAATCGAACCTGGGATAGGGTCCGGATTGAGGATCTATCTCCTGGTAGTACGTAATCGGAGTCCCTGCGACGACCGGATATTGATTTATTGTGTCGCTTCCCGCCTTGTATCCCGACGGATGCTGGTCTATCTTGACCGTGTTTGAATCGCAATTAATGTATGTGTCGATATTCTGGTAATAAGCATCAACAGTCGCCTTTATCGCCTGGTCCAGGTCCTCGGTTCTCGAAAACTTGCCCCCATGAGCGGCACTGCAGCAGTTCGTACCCACGGTGGCCAGGCCGGGGGGACGACAGTACTCCGGCTTACCGGGGAATATGACCAGTTGCCCCATGCACTGGCCCGAATTGGGATCAATAGCCCCGTTATTCGTCTGTGAGGCGGTGGGAGGATCAGGCACGGTTGTAACCGGCGCGGTGCTGAGATCGACACAGCCGATAGCAGAACACATCTTTTTGCCGTTGAAATCCTGGCAGGCATACTGAGACCCGAGCGGACATGTTCTGACCGTGGATTGGCATAGGTGACTGCCCGGATCAAAGACAAAGTTCACGGGGCACGCGGGTGCGACTTCACATCGACCGGTGTTGCTGTTCAGGGTGGTAGTGGCTGGACAGGTTGGAGTTGCCGTTGTTGCATCGGTACATGCGTTGGAAATATCAGTGGCGTAGTTATAATAAACGAACCCGGAAGGGCAGGTAGCCCGCGCTGCACATAAATTTGTAGAAGGGTCGAATGTTAATCCAGAGCTGCATTTTGGAGTAAATGACGGCCTGGTACACGAGCCGGAACCGGAGTCAAAATTATAATAGGCAGGACATCCATTAGGATCAACATACACAACACATTGTGCATCGTATCCATCTGATGTCGCGCCCTGGACGCCTCCAGGACACTTGGCGGGACCGCCATAATAGACATTTGTATTGCACCTACTGCAATCGCTACAAGGCGGGCAATAATCTATCGGAGTGCCTACCGTGCAGAGATTAGCCGAATTAAGCCAAATGGACTGGACAGTTCCAGCGGGAACGAAAGTTCCTATTGGCGTACCCGGACCTCCCGGACATTTGTAATAAGTACCAAAATCATCAATACAGTAATTGAAACCGCCTAAGGTTACTATTGGACATAAATTGATTGGTGGATAAACACAAAGATGCTGGACAGGATCGAAGACAGCGCCATCTGAGGCACAGGCAATCATATTGGCCTGGCATACTCCGGTAGGAAGATTGAGTGCCGAGCCTGGAGGACAATAGGCAGCTGAATACTTTACAGTTGCGACACAGGCATTGACTGCAAGGTCGTATTTTTTACCGGCAGGGCACGCAGGCGCCGCATCGCACATGTTCGTGGTCGCATTCATCGTCGTTCCGGCCGGGCATATAGGTGCCTTAATAGCCGGTCCCGAGTCAAGGCAAAGACTGCCGGTCGGGGTGAGAGATCCACTCGTGCATCCCTGAGGGGCTTCACAACGGTCTGTAGCGGTATTCATAAACCCGTCAGGGGGACATGTTGCCGGTACGTGCGAGATGCAGACACCTGCTTGCGGGTCGAATTGCTGGCCTGTCCCTGAAGGACAAGCCGGGAATGCCTCGCACATACCCGTGTTGCTGTTCAAGAGAACGCTGGAGCTTGTGAAACACGTCGTCTGAGGCGACGTATCGACACAAAGCTTCGATGCGGCCTCATATACTCCGGCCCCCGTGCATAACGGCACGGCTTCGCAGCGATTCGTTGTGGTATTGAGCGTCAGTCCGGCAGAACATATCGGGGAGCTGATAATAGCGCCGGCAGCGTCAACGCACATGTTGCTTGTTGAAGAGTATGAGGTCCCAGCCTGACATGCTAAAGGTCCTATACAACGACCCACAGCGCCGTCGAAAGAGGCCCCGGACGGACAATTAGCAGGCGACGTAACAATGCACTGGTTATATGCGGCATTATAGGTACCAACAGAACAGCTGGGGGCTGCGGAGCAGAGACCGGAGGCTGCTTGTGTCGATCCTGCGGGACACGTTCCCTTTGAAGTTACAACGCACTGGTGATAACTCGTGTCATAGATACCGTTCTGGCAAATAGGCGGCACGACACACTGGTTGGTGGTCGCATCGTAAGAGATGTTCGGGAGGTTTGGGCACCCGGTGCCGACTGACGGAATAATGCAGTCCGTCATGTCGAGGCTGCACAGCATGCCCTGAGGAGTCGTGACACAGATCCCGGCGTTTCCCGGCACATCGGCAGAAGCCGTGCTGTCCTTGAAACAACCATAAGAAGCCGCCCAAAGGGTATCTGTCGCGGCGAATCCGAAAACAGCTACAATCAAGGACGATAAAATAATATTTTTCAAATAAATATCGCATTTTTAACATTCTCCTCGGAATTAGCTACGGGTTTGAAGTCATGCCGTTACTGCATATCATGTCGCTTGCTGCATTGCCGATGATGTCCAATGCCGTGGCGCCTTCGATGAAATCATGCAGGCACTGGCAATCGGTTACGAGAAGTTCTCCCCCGGCCGTATCAATCGGACACCCGTCGTTCGTGCATTTTTTTATGAAGATCATGTATTCCTGCGTGGTTAAATCCGTTGATGTTTTCGTAGTGGCCCCGCTCGCCGCAGTGTTCGTCCATGGTTTCTTTGTCTTGCACGCAAACTCGCAGGTCGCCTGCGTCCCGTCCATGACCGCAGATCGAGGGACCGTGCCGGTCGGATAGGTCCAGTTGCCGTTGCCGTCCTTTATAGCGTCCTGGTAATGCAGACCGGATGCATCCAACGTGGTCGTGGCCTCGATGTTGGCTTCGCGTTTGGCAGCGTCGCTGAAATTGTAATTCGTTCCGGCGCACTTATAGGTCATGTGCTTTCCCCACCAGGGCTGACATTCTGTATAGGTGCCGAGTTTTCCGGGGACCGATTTGCACGATGAAAGCGGAGTTAGGCCGGTCGTTTGATAGTTCTTGAATACGAAAACACCGTCGTCGATCTCTTCTTTTTTGGTACAGGTATTGTCTGCCTGCAGGGCCGCGCAGCTGTCCGCGATTGATATCGAGTCGCTTTCGATATAGCATTTAATGTCCGTGGACAAATAGGTGTATCCGGACGGACAGATCGGAGGTGACTTTTTGAACATGAGATAATCGTTGATCCAATGCTCGTTGGCAGTACATCCCCTGCCGCCTCCGTTTGACTCACCCATCGTCGGGGGCGGGGTGCCGGGCTGGATGTCGGTAACCGGGACATTGTTCTGGGTTTGGTACTGAATTACGAGATTATCCAGTCGTGCCTGTAATATCGGTTGCCAGCCCCCATAGCCTGTTTGACCACAGCTGATAACGCCTGAGCCTTCAGACGACGTATCGGTTCTGTCATAAACGCCATCAGAGCCGGTATCGACCAATACGGTGTAGGCTATCAAGTTATCGCTGTCGCGTCCCATGTACATATGAACAGTCAAATCCAGCCATGGCAGAAACGCATACGTGGGGTCGGCAGCGGTAGTATTTGCGTTCAGGGTCTTAATAACGGAACAGGTCTTATAAGTGCTGTTATTTGAGCTCATAGCCCGCGAATTGAGAATGGTTGAATAAAGGGATTTCGGATCGGAGAGCTGCGTACCGGCTTCCGATGACGCGGCAGCATCCATGCCGCTCCCTGTGCCTCCGTTGTAATACTGCGTCGGATCGGCTGAAACGGCCCCGGAACCGCCGAGGCTGCAATTCGTGGTGTCCTGCGCATAATAGGTAATGGCAGAAGCATTGATATTTGAACTGGTGACCGCAATTCGCGCGTTTGATTGCTGAACGGCCCCTATCGCGCCGCCCCCGAGGGTCTGTAATATGATCGGCATGTCGGAATTTACTATCCCAGAGCCGCAGCTGTTGTTGATGCAAAAACAACCTCCAAGGGCGTCGGTGTTGGTCAGTTGGACCCCTACCCTGCCCGTTCCATCAGCTATCCACTTGTAGTAGACGCAATTGGACCATGTCCCCGCGTCGCAGGAAATCCAGCCGTTTGCGCAAACACCGGAAATAAGGGTCGTGGTGTTCGGCGAAGCTGCGGGCGGGAGAAGAAAGACATAACCGGACGTCCCGCTGAAGCTGATATCCTCCTGCAAAATCATCGAATCGAGGTCACCGGTGGTCGAGGGATGAACGAGGATCTGCAAAAATTGTTTGGTTGACGGGCAGAATAGCTGCGCCGTAAACGAGTTGTTCCCGTTGACGGTAGAGAGCGGCTGCCCGGTAAGCATCGGTTGTATCAGGTTCAGGTTCAAGGCGTCGCCGGAGCCATATCTTTGCTGAATCATGGTATCCAGACCCGGCTGTACCTGGCTCTGGCCAAAGTAACCCGTAGTCGTCGGCTGCGAAACAGTCTGCGCCGACGGCAGTCAGCGCCAGTGCACAAACAAATGCCGCGCTAACTGCGATACTTACGGACCATTTCATCGATTGCCTGATCATAGGTCATCCCCCTGTCTACCATAGCTTCGATCTCGGAATATTCGGTCGCAGACGACGTGTACACGTAGTATGAGAACGGGTCCACGACAAGACGCGCAACGCCCTTTCCGTAAGGGCTGTCCATGAATATCTCGGAGTACCTGCCGCCAACGGTCTTCATGCTTTTCATCAGTTTCAGGGTAAAGTCATCGACGTCCAGGAGTTTTCTGTCCCGCGCCTTATCGAAATCGACCGACTCAAGATAGAAGTTAAACGCCGCCTGAGCACGAATGACGTTCCCGATATTCCCGAAGGTGTCAAGATCGAGGATGGACTGGGTCACGATGCCGAAAGACCCCCGGTACTTGCGCGCCCGTCTGTACCCGCTCTCGATCACGTCCCCCAGGAACCTGTTGTCGCCCCTGATAAACTCATAGGCCTCATCGAAAATGACGAGCCGGGGCCGGGAGCGGTCGGATAGATACAGGTCCTGGGTCACGGCGTTGATGATCTGGAGAACGACGACCTTAAAAAGCTCCTTGCGTGACCTGAGGCCGTCGACTTCGAGCACGACGAACTCGTCCTGCGAAATATCAAGCGTCGATTTGCCGTTGAACCATTTGCCGTAGGTGCCGCTTGAGGTAAAATCTCGGAGGTTAAACGCCATCGTATGGCTGATCTTCTTAAAATCCTCAAGAGCGCTGCTGCCAATCCCGATATCTCCGGGCCTGAAATCGGTCGAATATTGTGGGTAGCTCTTTAAATAGGTATGCACATGATCGATGCAGGCGTCTGTTCCTTCCTGCGAAAACGCCCATTCAATGGCTTCCTTTACGAGCGTTGACCCGGTCTCGGCGATGTCGTTCGGGACCTTGTCCGTGGCCGAGAATATCATCTGCATGATGATCGCCGCGATCGTCGAAATGTCGGTCTTGATGTCCGTGATGCCGGAAAAGGGATTGATGCAGATATCAGCGTCTTCGGTGAAATCAATAAATTGAGCATTCAGCATCTTCGTCATTTTCCGATACGAACGCCCGATATCGATGATCCTGACAATGCCGTTTGCCGCGAACTGGTTGCACGCTATATAGTTGACAAGAAACGACTTGCCCGAGCCTGAAGTGGCCGCAATGTAGAAATTGTGGTTATTGACCTTGCTGTTGAACAGGTCGAGGGTTGAAATGGCCCCCTTTCTGCCAGTAAAGGTCATCACAGGCGATCCGCCGCCAGCGAAATCGGCCTGTATCGGAAGCAGTGTCGGGACGATAAGCGATGAAATGACAAAATCACGTTGCAGCATTGCAATATTCTTTTCCTTGTCGATGAGGCCGAAAGGGAGCGCCGACATAAAAAGAATGGGCAGGATTCCCCTGTCCTCCTGCATCACGTAACCCCGGCTCTCCCATACGCGCTTAACCCTGCTGATCGATTCTCCTGACTTGTTGGCGTCCTTGCTCCAGGTCCAGAAGATCGGCATGACCTTGACGTACAGCGTGCCCTTTTCTATTTCGTCGACGGCATCGAGATACTCCGTCTGTTTCCGCATCAGGGACGGGGCGAAGCTGCCGACCGCCTTCTGGTTCAGGACAAAGTTGCATTTGCCATGCAGTTTGTTCTTAACGTTGTGATAAATGATATTGAGCGTATACAGGAAGGGCGTTCTTATCTGATCGGCATCCGATACGACTCCCCATATTCCTCCGAAAAGCTCATTCGTCTGGAGGGGGTCTCCCTCGCGGGGAAGGGATTTCGGTGTGATGCAGCGAAAATACTTTTCACCGATCTTGAGTTCCGACATGCTCTTATGGCTGACCGTTTCAGCCATGAGCATCTGCTTGCGAATGGGAATCGTGTCGTCATATGCCTCGCAGTCTTCGAATTCGCGGTCGTTCAGAAGCCGCCTCATCATATCGATCAACTGGGTCGGTTTGAACGGCTGGGGGTACAGCGTGGCCCCGGCCAATACTTCGCCGAGGTTGGCGTAAAGGTCCTTGATCCAGGGGAATACATCGTACAGGTTCGTATATGACTCGCCTTGAGCGTATACATGATCGAGCTCTTTATCAGTCAGTGGTATCTTGACGGAAACGAAAAGCCTGAAGTTTCGAAGCGGTATCCCCGCGCAGCTGTCGATGCCGCCTACGGCATTCAGAAGAAATGCGCTGTAAGCCTCCGTGGTCTTTTTTACAAGAGGTACATCGCGGACCTTGAGATGCTTGTATGCGTCAACATAATCCTTGATATAGGGATCGGCATACAGCGAGAACTGGACAATGGAATTTACGCGAAGCCCGGCGCGGAAGATCCCGACGAGGGTATCAAGAGATTTTTCACCGGCAAAACAGAGAGGAACGCATTCCCAGATAAAACCGATGGTATTGTCGGTATTCAGGTATATTTTGGTTTCTTCTTCATACGAATTATACGGAAGGAAGTCAGAGAGAGATGATCTCTCCGTCTGCCTCTTTAACTCAGGCACGCTTAACCCGCCGCGTTTCCCAAAAATCATGTCCGCGATTGCTGTGAACATTATTTCCCGTCCTTTTCTTTAAAAAGGTAGTCCCCCATCACCCACTTCGGTCCGTCAACGATGATGTAGACGTACCGGAGCATGAACAGCTCGTTTTCATCCCCCCTATACGGAAGCATGAGTACCCGCATTACAGAGGGAGGGGCCACGACCGGGGTAGTCGGTTGCGCGAGCAGACCGGCCAGCTTCTTATGAAGCTCGTCCTGATAAGCAATTTCAGGCGTCGGTACATTATCTTTGTTGATACGGTCCTTTTCCTTATCCGTCTTATTTTTACTTTCACAGTCTTTGCCGTCGCAGGGCGGCTTGCCGGTCTCTCTGTTTTTTTTGCCGGTCTTTGCAAGAGACTCTTCATGCGCGGCTTCCATATCCACGCATTTGCCGTTCTCCGTCTTGGGACAGGTAAAATCAGAGCTGTACGGATTCAAAATGGATGAACATCCGTAGTTGAATGCGGCTACCATTGCAGCAAAAGATAGAGTGATTATTCCGATGCGCATTTCCCCTCCAGAGTATTGTTCCTTCCGCAAAAGTTCTTGATCTCAAGATCGACGCCCTCGCTGATAACCAGGGTTATGTCCCTCGCGGCCCCGATTTCGATGACAGGCAGCGTCGCCTCGGCCAGTTTCAGATAAAACTTCTGTAAATCGTGCGAGGCCTCGGCCATGCCTCCCCCGACGGCCGATTTCAAGAGGTCGCCGCTGTTTATCGACGTGGTAGTCCCCAGCGGAGATACCAGGTTGACCTGAGATGCTGCTTTCAGCCCGTCGCCGATCCCGCCGAAAAAACCTGAGAGGAGGCCCCTCGCAAGCATGGCCCCCATCTTTGCCACCACCTTCCCCGCGAGTCCGATCTTGCCGTCCTGGTCCACGACAAATCCTTTCACCTTCTGGTCGATAACCGCCGATCCGCCCCTGGACAGGCAGGTGATGCTGAGCAATCGAAGGTGAGCCCGTTCGTCGGCGAGGTTACCGATACCGTCCGCGATTGCAAAACATCCTTTCAAGTCGGCCTTCACCCTATTGGGGAGCTGGGCCAGATTTTTTATCCGGATCAGCACCGGGACAGGGTTTCCCTTTGCGCTCTCCACGGTCGGGGCGTCCAGGCCGGAAAGGAGTGATGCCTCCATATATGAAGGGGGAAGGTAAATCTTTTCCGCTTTTTTTTTAACAGCCTCGTTTGCCTGGACCGGCTTCTGACCCGGATTAGAGATAATTTCGATGTCCCCTATAAATGCGGGAGAAGCTGCACCCGGTGACCTGGCGTCTCGCCCGGAATTGGACGGGAGAGGCATCGGCGGCACCGAATAGGCCGGTGTAGGAATCTCACCTTCGCGCGCGTTGCCGGCAAAACTACCGGTGTTGGACGCGAATTCTTTGGGCGTATTGACAAGCGGAGACGGAATGGGCGGCAAGGGTGCGTTAGGGAACTTGCCGGATGCGGCCTGCGGCGATTTATTCGTTTCCTTTTCTTTGACTTTTTTGATGTCTTCGACTTCCTGCTGAAGTTTTTTCATTTGCTCGTCGCGCTCATGCAGGGCCTTTTCCTGTTCACGATACTGTGATTTCTCAAGAAGACCCGGCTCAAGCGTCATTTCGACCCTTTTTTCGGATGATTTGGAGTTTGAAGGGATGGTGATCTTGCTCCGGTTCAAATACGTGGTCATGATCAGCACCGTGAGTGAAAGGGTAATCAAGGCGAGAACGACGAACCGTTTCTTTTCGGGAGTCAAGGTGTCAAAATACTTCTTTGCCTTATCTTTAATTGACATTGGTTACGCTCCCTCCCGTTGACTCCACAATGAACAATCTGAGCGGTCTCGTCCTTCTTGATATTGAGCTTATCCATGGCGATAGCCATAGTGTTCGTTGTCAAATCGGTCACCATGAAGTCCCTTTCGCTCAGCCTCATCACGTTGCTCTCACCCGGACCTGCAATCTTTTCATTTGTCACGTAGTATTCCTTCAGGCGAAGCCCTTCCCCTTCCACTAAAACCGTTCGTTTGAGAATTATTTTGAGACCCTTGAATATCTTGAAAGCGCTTGTTCAACGCGGCGATTTCAAAGCTCTCCGGGAGGGTGTCCGTAACTGCAAGTTTGATCAAAAGAGTGGTTTTTTTCTCTATAGGCATGCCGGACATGAGCGATGCATTCTGCTTGATCGACTTCAGCTTGCCCGAGGAAAGCCGAATTGTCTGCGACGGGATCCGTTTCGGTGTGGCTATGAGGTTATAGACGTTCTCGCCGCACACGATGTAAAACTCGACCGGATTGGTCGCGTAATTGTTGACGCCATTCCGGACGGTAAAAAGGAACTTGATGAAGGCATTCGAGCCGGAGTATTTCACCTTTACGCCTTTTTCCTGAGAGTAAACGACGTCCTGTATCTGCTGCTCCTGTGGGCAGGCAACGCGGTTAACATCGGATGAACTCAGGTCCACCGGGACCGCAACCTCGGGAAGCACGACAATGGTCTGCTCGTGCGCCGATACCGACGTATTCTGAGGTTCACTTTCCGCTGCCGATACAGCGATGCATGGAAAAAGCAATAGAGCAATAAGAGCCATCATTACTTTCTGCATTTACCGTCCCCTCTCCCTTTCTTTCGTGGTGATTTTCGTCAATTGAAATTTGCCGTTATTGACCTCGTATTCCAGGACATACTTGCTGACAGCATCGGAAACAAGAGTGCTGTCCTTGAATTTCCGGTTCTGTCCCGAAATCTCTATTGTCTTGGTCCGGGTATCAACGATGAACTTAGGGTCCAGGTAAAACACGCTGCTCACGTTTGCGGTTTCAATCGTACCGGCCAACTCGTAGAATGTCTGCTGCGCCTGTGGATAAGCCTCAATCGAAAAAAGGGTAAGAAGCGCGTCAAACTGCTTTCGCGCCGTCGCCGGGGAATAGGTAAACGCCAGCGAGGAAGCGTACCGGACCATTGTTTTGATATATTCCTCGGAAAGCTCGCCCCCGGTCACTTCTACCTTGCTGTCGAGTCCCGGAGGGATCAGAACGACGCGCTGGTAGTTCAGCGCTTTGTTGATCATGAATGAATTCAATATCGTTGTTGCCCCTATCACAACGACGACAAGCGTGAATACCCTGTTTGCCGCCTGGATGTTGGAACTCTTTTGCAGAAATCGCTTTATGTTCACTCGATAAACTCCTTTTGAAAGAAGTGCGGATATCCGTGGATCTTCGTGATCCCTAAAAAGTAAAAGACATGGCCGAGAAATCCACGGGGGTATTTCTTCTTAAACTTCGTATAAAGATAAGGGAAAACAATCATGCCGATGTAAAAGAAACCTTCCAGTAACAGCCCCATGAGAAACGAGAGAAATATGATTCCCACTTCGTCCACTTCGAACCAGAGCACCTGTAAAGGCGATGACAGATATTGCGGAAACTTCTTTATCATAAAAAAGCATCATAACAGGGCAGCCGCTGCTGCCCTGTTATGATGACCACCTCCTTTCAAATGATCGCGCCGAAACTGGTAACGATGGAGTCCGCCTTGAGCAGCAATATGCAGCTGACGGCACTCAAAATGCCCCGGAGTATCTCCGACTGGGAGAAGAAGTAGGCCGCCATTCCGAACAGAATGACGCCTGCCGCAAATCCCATTGCGCCCCTTAACATCATGTTCACTATGACGTCGTAAAAGTCATAGAAGGGCGATCCCGCTGCAGGCGCGGTAAAGGCCATGGCGTTGGACGTGAAGAATATTGCCATGCCGAATGCGACCATGCACAGGACAACGTAACTTTTCATGGTATGTGACATGTGATTTCACCTCCTTTCGTTAGATATTTGAAACAGCGGTCAAAACTACTTCTTTCCGTTATCCACAAGCAGCTCATCGATACGTTTTGTATCTGCGCCGCGGACCGCGACACCGTTTACGATCAGATATGGGGTGCCCTGAATGCCGAGCTTCCGGGCCAGGGATTTATTATCATTAAGGACGGCCGCAACCTTTTCATCAGAACACGGCTTCAGCTCTTCGGTATCGAGGGAACCTCCCATGGCCTCCAGGAAGGCTTTCGTTTTGTCCTTCGAACACATGATGATCTTCGATTTGTCCATCGACTTCGGATGAAGCTGTTCGAGCGGGAGAAGATAGACGTATCTGGTGATGTCTTTCCTGTCCTTGAAATATTCCTCGATCTTGCGGCAGAACGGGCAGTCTGGATCGGTAAACATGATTACCGTGTTTTTACCCTTGCCGATTTTGATGGCCTTATCGAGCGGGAGTTCCTTCAATGCGGCCTGGGCAGATGGCTTTATCTCGCGATTCGACGGTCAGGTTCTTACCCTCTTTGGTGTACATTTCACCGATCAGCCTGGTGCCGCTTTTGGGATCGTAATAGATCACATTCTGACCGGATACGACCTCATAAAGCCCATCAATGCCGGACTTGGTACCTGGCCTGATCAAGTTGAATCTCTTTGAAGACCCATGCCATCAATCATACTGCGCTTTTCATCGGTCTGGTTTTTCCAGTCCTTGCTGAACATCTCTCCGAACAGAACCACGCCGTTTTTCGGGCTGTAGTAGAGCACGTTCGTAGCCTGCGACGACTTCATACAACCCATCCACTTCGTCGGCTCTACACTCTTAAACTCCAACTTCGGAAAGTCCCGTTTGAGTGATTCGGCAACCGGGGAATGCGTTCCCCTCTGCAAAGACACTCATGCACAGAACGATCCCGAAAACAACAAACAACAAACCAGATACGATACAATGTTTTTTTCACGTCTTTACTCTCCTTTCTGTTTCAGGCAGCAGATCTTCTGCCCGTCGGTTTTTGCTTTTGTCTTCGGAAACATAACAGCACTTTCCTTCTCCGATAACCACGGACGGTTTAATGCCGTTATCTTCGAGATACGCTGCTACCGCCCTGGCGCGAAGCAAGGCCAGCCTGTCGTTATATTCCCTGGTCCCTCTGTCGCAGGTAAAACCCTTGACCGTGACTGCCTTCACCTTCTTCAAATCATTAAGAGACGCCAGTATTTTCAACTTTTCCCTATCCGTAAGCACTGCGCTGTCAAAGTCGAAGTAGACGGGAGGTATCTGGCATGAAGCACCGGTAAGTTCATGTTCCCCGTCTTTGATTCGGGTTGATGATCCATTCTCTGGATCGGGATTATTGATCTTTGCGGTTCCCCTGGACGGCTCCTGCTGAAAAGACACCGCAGATTGCCTTAGCGCCGGTGTCGGCTTCGGCGTTGTTACGGGCGTTTGTGTCAAAGAGCTCGTTCCAGCCGACACGACTCGTTCCTTACCCCATAAAACGGACAGTGGAACGTCTCCAAGCTCCCTCTCCAGTCTCGTTGACCGCCCGCATTCTTCGCATATCACCTGGACCTCGCTCCCGGCGGTTCCGCGAACAACCTGGTTGTAGTCGTAAGCATAATCTCTCACGCCCATCCCGATCCGATGACGGCTTATAGTCCGAAACATGAGACGCTGTATCAACTGACATTCTTGCGGCGCACGAAGTTATCAGGATGCCGGGCAAAATAACCCGGTAAAAAAGAGATGTTTTCCTCATCATGAATTTCCCTTTTGCCCTGCGTAGAGCAGCTCCAGCGCTGCAATGAGCACCGCATTGGCGTCATTATGACTTCGGGGCGGCAAAGTCTGCCTCGCCCTCTCCAGGAGCAGGACCCGTTCAGGGCCGCTCAGGGAATCGAAGCATTTTTGCATGGCGGCCATGATGGCGAACCTGCCCTCCTCCCGGCGCTTGTCTCCAAGTGGGTAATTCGTAGCGTCCATCAATGCGAGATACACTTCATCGATGATTATGCCGAGGTTCACGTCGAGGAGAACTGCCTTTTCCCGGATTCTGTGGATATCGGGGTCCGTTTTAAAGCATTCGAGTCTTATGTCTGTAATCTGGTTTATTGATGAAACCAATCTTTGAAGTGCCATATTATCCATGCTTATCTCCCTTTCTTTTTTCTGGTAATAATCGTCCTGCACGATAATTATTTGCTGTATTTCATAAAGTCTTTCTTCCGTCGGTTTAATCAACGCGTTTCAAATAGTCCCGTACTACATTCCCATTCGAGGAAATTGTCTTATTCTCACGGCTTACTGTCCTCATTTTGCCGGACAGGGGTGGCTCCGGGATTCAGACGGCCATTCCTGCCGGCGCTGTTCACCTTTTTAACCTGCCCGATAGTAAAATCACTGAACTGCTCGATGAAATCAATAACGCCCAGCCGTTCAGCTACACGGAGCTTGTTTAGGATCGCACGTTCGCGTGACCTCGTTACAAACAGCGTCTTTTCATCAATATAGAACATATATGGCTTGACATTGAATACTTCGCATAAATTGATCAGCACGTTTTTTCCGATCCCCTTTTTCCCGATTTCCCATCTTTGAAGCAGCCTGGCACTTACCCCTATTCGTTCAGCCAGATGATCCTGCGTGAAGTCGGCAGCAAGGCGCAACTTCCTCAGGTTTGATCCCATCAGCTTATTTATTTCTTTGTTCTTCATTGTCGGGTGACACAATAATAAATCTCGTGCCTTTTGTCCACGTGCCCAAAATGGGGGAGGTAAACTGGCAATATTTGCGAAAATACACGTCCCATTTTGGGGGAGGTGCGTATATTCATAGCGATTATGCTAATCACGGCCCAGCATCCGAGGCATGGCATTTATCCTCCTTTATGTGAAGGATTAACAGGAAACGAGATTCGGATTTATTGATTTAGCTCGCGCCTGACATGAAATAATGTGCGGAAGTAAACTGCTTCACATCCGTGATATTTTTAGACAAGATTGGTGCTTCTGAACTGTACAAGGAGTTAAACGCCGTGCGGTTTGCCGCTTGACTGAGATGGTGATTTCTATCGACGAGTCTGCGGCGGGTTGTACCCCGAACACCTGGGGTAGACTATCCATGCGGGATTTACTTACGAACAGGAATTGAGCCAAAAAGATATAACTCTCATCGCAGAAAGCGGATTGCTGTTCGTGATCTCAGATACCTCTGTTACGATGAATAATCTTTTCTTCGGTTGAGTCGTTGTACGCAGGATATTTCTCATGTCTTTCAACATTCTATCTGCATCTTTTTGCCTTAAATACTGTTGCCATATTACTTTCTTATTTTCCTTTTGTTACTGTTATTTGTATATCTTCTCCTGGATATAGCCCAAATAATCATCGGTCGTGCCCTATTTGAAATGAAAACCAGTCTCAAACAGATCGTCTACTGAATATCTGCCTAATTTTCGTGTTAGTGAGAAGTCGCCCTTCGCGCAACGCGAGCGATCAAAAATAACACACGTGTTTTATAATGTCAAGTTTAAAACTATATATGTTTTATACATTTTAATTTGTACATTATTGTGTATTTTTGCTTGAAATAAGCATAATCTTCTGATATATTTTAAAAAGTTCGCATGAAAACAACGGAATCGATCATCAGTTAATGTCTTTTAACCAGTGTACTGAAGATCTTCAAGGAGAATACTTTGGATCCGGTAGCATTAGGTAAACGATTAAAGCAGAAGCGCAAAACCGTATTCAAGACCAGTATGGCTGACCTCGGTAAGCCGTTTGGTTTGACCAAAGGTCATCTGAGCTTTATAGAACGGGGTAAAATTGATGATCCGAATCTGGATACGTTGATAAAAATTGCGAATGCTTACAAGGTAGGCTTAAAGGAATTGACCGATGTATTTCTAAAGGACGGCAAAAAAGCGGAAGAGTACGTCAAAGTGCATGCAATTTTGAAACAGATAGCGGCCGATGAAAAACATAAATTAGGGAAGCTTGTCAACCAGGCACTTGAGGAAAAGATGGGTGAGAAAACGAAGTTACTGATCGTCAGGTTATATGAGAAAATTTACAAGAAAAAACTTCTCTGAGTGACTTCTCGCATCTCTATCTCATGTGAACCGATAGAGTTTTTCGAAAGTGTACTCCGATAGACTACTTCAAATAATCATAACGTAATACAAATAATCACGAAGATACACTCTCAAATTGCGTGATCCTTTCCAATATTTCATTTGGAGAAAAGGGTTTTATGCAATAATCATCCGCACCGGCATGCATGGCCTCTTTCCTGTCCTCTAATGGTGTGCTTCGCAGACAGAACCATAATATGAATATATTTTAGTACTGGATTGGATTTGATGTAGCTGCACACCTCTAAACCATTCATTTGCGGCATCATAAGATCAAGAATTACCATGTCTGGCTTGAATTCCTTAACTATCTTAATTGCATCGACGCCATTAGATGCAATCTTGAATTCATATCCATGAAACTGAAGAATGACAACCAGAGATTCAACGAACAGCTCATTGTCATCAACCAACAATATCTTCATAGCCACCTCCGTACTATGTTCGAGTCCCCTTCCCTTTCATAATTTTCGATATTCCAAAAGATCAAACTTGTAAGTTAAGTATACCACACTTATTATTGTAATGTCAATTTTAATTGGTCTATACAACTCCCGTTGTTAGACAATAATATTTTTTACCTTCCGTTGTCGGGGCGAACTGGTATTAAACTCTGCTCTCCGCAAGCATGTCATGTCCAGTGGATAAGCATACCCCGGCATGAACTTAACCGGGTGTATCTTATTTTTAACGAAAATGAAAGAGACATCATCGTCAGCCCCACTGTGAAGGCCGGGAATGGCGACTACGTTGTTGCGAAGAACGACGAGGAAGAGGCAACGTTTAAGCAGTACAAGAGGTTCGACAACACCGCAGTCCTCCACCCGCTTAATCCCAAATATCAGGATATCGTCTTGAATAAAGACATCGAGTATCAAATTGTCGGGGTGGTGATGGAGAAGAAGCGGTATAAATAGCGGTTTAGATGCAGCGGTTATAGTTTCAATCCTTCCGCTCTAATCATCGCCAGAAAATTGATATGCGGTATATTTAAAGCATCACAGATGTCCGGTATCTTATGTTTATCTGGTCCACCACTGTACTTTTCCTCTGTCACGACAATTGCTCCTGGATGAATCTTTGCTAATCCTATAACGAACGGGACCGCGCCCGACTTGTTCTTCTTGAAGTCGAGAATTTTCACAAATTGATTAACAATACCTTTCGCCGCATCCTGCACGTCCTCAGTTAGCGGCACAAATATTCCTTTCTTTGTCTTTGCCCATTTTGCAAGCTGATCATCTTACGCGTTATTTCGTGCAGAACTTCGTCAACGGAAATCGATCGTTCGGCTTCAATCAGTTCTATTACCTTATCCCAGACGCCGGAAAAGACGTCGCGCGGATACGTCTTGTGCATCGTGGTAAACGAGCATGTATCCACAACATATATTTTCTTCAGCTTTGCCATTAATCACCAGTCGACAGAACAGCACCGACCTTTGGAATTTGTTTTAGCTTGAGGCCTGAGTAGTCGGAAAAGTCGTTTTCCGTTATATGGCCACGCGACAGGTTATCAAGAAGCAGCCGAGAAATCGGCTTACCAGTCTTACTGACAAAATCCTGATGCGGAGGAACGAACCCTTTCTTGCCGGTCTTCTTGTATGATTTTCTAATAAGCTCAAGCAGTACGTTTAGTTGCCGCTGATCAATGATCCCTAGCCGATACAGCCTAACCGAGATCGACTCTCTGGACACACCAAACACTGTTGACAGCGCATTCAGACGCGACAAGCTGAAGTCGCGAGATGAGCCCAACTCAGCCCGAAGTTCAGCTGGAGGGACAAGAGCAGCACCGGCAGATTCATTACAAAGTCTTTCTATCTTCTCATCCGGTCCATACCCGATTTCGGTTCCCGATATATTGGATACGCTTGATTCCCCGAGCAATAGATGGATGAACTCATGAATTAGGGTAAACAATCTGGCAGCATAGCTGTCTTTTCTGTTAATGCCGATGATGGGAAGATGTTTATCATAAATTGAAAATCCTCTGAAATCAGTTAGCGATATTCTCGGATATTGAAATACAAGGATATCCAGACCTTCTATCTTTTCCTTAAGCGTATTGAAGGCTATACGCGGATCTTTCCACGTCCGCTGTTCATCCCAGTCAATTGCGAGAATCCGCCTAATTTCTATCGAAATATTATCAACGGTGGTATTGGTTGAATAATGAAGTGAAAATGGCTGTATGGATTTCTTCACATTCTCAGCCAATTCAAAAGCCAGTCCGCGGCGGTTAATCGCCTCTCGAATTGCCATCGTGATATTATAAGAAAGACCTTTTGATGCTGTTCCGGGGAGTCTTCTGAAAATCGCGGATTTTGGGGATTTTGATATCTGTGGGGGGAGTATTCAACCAAAGCGAAATGAGAGGTACACGATAGAGCAACGCAAGATTCCTAGCCTGGGTCACAGAGGGCAAATCATTACCTTCCTCCCAAGCTTGCAACTTGGTATCCAAAACCTTCGCCTTGCTGGCCGGCATCTTCAAGCGACAGGTTGCAAAGATTCCGCGCCCAGATAAGAACTTGCGGCGTTATTTTCAGCTTTTATCTGCTTTGGCATGTTTCCCGTAATCTTTTCATCTCTAGTACAACCTTACGTTCTCACTTGTTGTTGGTATTCCCAGCCTGGCTGCCAGAAGAACCTTGAGTTTGCTGACCCGTTTGCGCTGGCTGCGAAAAACTGGCTGCATGGCCGGAACAGGTGCGCCTTTTTTTCCAGGAGCAGTCTCAATCTTTTGCATCGATGGAACAGGTGCCCCACCCTGTATATGCTGAAATGATGAATCCTGTTTTTCCGGCACACCCGTAAGGCGCTGGAGACTCGGCACCGGCGCACCTTCGTTTAACGGCTGTTTCGTTTCTTTAGACATAGCCAGTCCTCCTTTAATATTCACAGAGACAAAAAGCACACTCGCGATGATTCCTGCAATGAAGAATGCACCTGATGCGTAATTAATGTAGTCAGTCAATGTAGCAGGATCATTCTTCTCTCGCAAATATTTCTCGTCGCCGTCTAGATAATATTTTTCTGCATATTCCAACTGGCGCTTAATGGCATGCTGACTGACGACAAAGGATACCAAAGTGGAAACAATTGCAGCACCGAATAGCCACCATGATATCTTTATTAACAGGATATATTCCGCCCTATCAAGCGGCACAATATCTTTTATGAATGCCAGTGATGCACCCAGAATCCCTGTAGATAGGGTAAGAATCGCATTATCATATTTTTCCGCATTGGATAAGTTACGAGCAAGAAGGTCCTGCCTTGTACTTGCGTATATCCTATTTCTCTCTTCTTTTTCTTTTAATTCATCTGGTGTCATATCCGGCTGCCTGGCTATTTCTTTGCAGTTCTGACTTGACGTACAGCTTCACAATAGCGTTCCCAGGTTTTACTCCTTACATCATCTTCTGCCGTTGTGATTAAATCCGCGAGCGGATCATAGCCCATGCTGTGTTTAAATCCCATTCTTGTGAGAAAATCAACGCTATAAGAATAACCATTTGCTGGTTTGCCTTCAACATAGGCCTGCACAACCTTTCGATCAGCTTCTGTTATAACGTATATTTCGTAATGTCTGCCCTCAAAATCAAAGGTCTTCACAATCTCTGCGTGTACCATGTTGTTCCTTTCACATTGCATGTAGATATGAGGTTCATGCCGCCCGTTCACTCCCTCGCCACCACGGTGTCGTAGAGCCCGTAGTGGGTCAGGCCCTCGTGGCTCTCGATGCCCGTGTAGCGGAGCGACGCGTCTTCGTAGCGGCGGAAGGCGAACACAGCCTGGTTCATCTGCTCGGTGTTGAACACCTTCAGCCGCACGAGCAGGTGGAAGTCCTTCACCGTCAGGCCGGTGACGGCCAGGAACAAGTCCGGTTCCAGCTTGGTGATGACATCCTGCAGCGTGTTCTCGCGGAAGTCGGTCAGGTACATGAACGCGGGGATGCGCGTCGCGAACTTGATCAGCTTCTCCTGGACGAGCTTGCGCTTGGACTTGTACTCCTTCTCCTCGTCGGTGAGCTGCTTCTTCTCCTTCGCCGTCAGGTCTCCGTCCTTGGCCTTGTTCTTGAGTTCCTTGACCTTCTCGCTCTTGTTGATGATCGTCTCGATGATGTTGTCGCCCAGCGAGCGCCAGCCCTCGATGCGCTCCACGGCGGCCATCGCCTCGGGGTTGTCCAGGATGCGGCGCAGGGTGTCGTTGTCCACGTTCACGAGCAGCGCGCTCTCCCACTTGCGGGCCAGCAGCGTGGCCGAGGTGCCCGCCATCGCGATGTCGAGAATGCCGCCCGCGTCGATCTGCGTCATGTTCGCGCCGTCGTAGGCCAGCACGGGCAGGAACGACACGAGATCCTTGACCGCGTTCTCCGGGTTCGGCTCGTTGGGCGACAGGCCGATCCCGTACTCGGAGAGCTGCCGCAGCGCGCGCGTGGGCGCGAAGTCGAACACGAAGCAGACGGGCTTGAGGATCTCCTCCTCGTTCGGGTTGTCGCCGTTGGGGTTCTTGATGGACCACGGCGACTGCACGCGGAACGCGGCCTGAAAGTAGGTCTCCGGCGACTTGAGGTTGCGCAGCATCAGGATCGATGACCACTGCGGCACGGTGACGCCGGTGGTGAGCTTGCCGCACGAGAGCGTGATGGTCTTGGTCTCGAATCCGCTCCCGATGGCCTTGCGCACGGGCGGCAACGCATCCAGCCCGATGCCCGCCGACGGCACCGGCGGCGACGACCACCTTGTAGTCGTGCCAGAAGGTGTTGTGCTTCTCGGCCAGCAGGTTCGCCATCGCGTGGCAGGCCGCGACGTTGGGCAGGAACCAGAACGAGTGCTGCAGGTAGGGCAGCAGGCGCACATCCGAATACGGAAACGGCGGCCGCGTGCCGGTCTTGAGATGCTCGACCGCCTTGGGCGCGTACCCGCCGCGGATGATGTCCAGCCACTTCTGCACGTCGCTCTTGTGCTTGAACTGCGCCTTCGCGCCCGTGCCCGATGCCTCGAAGAACGCGTTGAGATCGAACTCGTCGAACTCCCCGGCGCTCGCGATCGCCAGCAGCTCGTCCGGCATCTGGTAGGTCAGCAGGCGCATCTGCGGCAGCGCGCCGTAGGGGTTCCATTTGCCGGGGTTCTTCGCCGCGAACTCCTCCTTGGCGCGCTGCTCGTCGGTGTACGTCCAGTTGAAGATCTGCTCCTCGATGAACTCGCCCGTGGCCAGCGCCCTGAACGGCGTGCCGGAGAGGTAGAGGTACGCCTTGGTCGTGATGGGCAGGAACTCGGTCTCCTTCTCCGAGAGCTCGCTGAGGTCTTCGTTCACCTCCTCCAGGCCGGCGGCGTACTCGAGCTTGGCCTCCTTCTTGGCGACCGCCTCCTCCTCGCCCTCGAACAGCTCCTTGGCGGTGTCGCGCCACGCGCCGAAGTGGTATTCGTCGAAGACCACGAGGTCCCAGTTCACCTTGTGGAGCCATTCGTTCTTGGGCTTGATGTTCCCCGCCGCGTCGCGGCCGAGCAGGTCCTGGAAGGAGCCGAAATAGACGACCGGCTTCTTGGCGGTCGATCTTCGTCGGATCGCTGTCGGAGTTGCGGGAGAGGTACTGCCAGCCGTCGAAGTCCACGTGGGATTCGAGGTCCGTCTGCCACGCATCCTCGACGGCGGGCTTGAAGGTCACCACGAGCACGCGCTTGGCGCCGAGCTTCTTGGCGAGCTGGTACGTGGTGAAGGTCTTGCCGAAGCGCATCTTCGCGTTCCAGAGGAAGCGCGGGACGGCGTGCATGTCCTCCTTCCAGATGGAGTGGAAGTAGGCGTGCGTCTTGTTCACGGCCTCGGCCTGCTCGCGGCGCATCGCGAAGGTCTCGTGATGCGTGCCGGTGAACCGCTGGCCGGTGCGCAGTTCGGTGAGCACGGTCTTCACGTCCGTGACCGAGCAGCGCATCCACTCCAGTTCGGCGTTCTCGAAGCCCTTCTTGACGAGCGCCGCGCGCACCTCGTGGTCGGTGAAGATCGTGCCGTCGTCGCGCTCGGCGGACTCGTCGAGTTCGATCGTGTAGTTCTTGATGGCGGCGGTCTTGAGCTGCTCGGCGACGCGCTGCTTCACGTCGCGCGTGGTCTGCCCGACCTTGAGGAGACCCTCGTGCGCCTCGTCGTCAATCGAGTAGGCGTAGATGCGCGGCCGGGCTTCCGGCTTCGGCGCAAGGATTTCCTCGATGGTCTTACTCATCGTCGTCCGCTGACGTCCATCGGGCGGATCGACGCTTCTCGATGAACGCGATCTCGTCCGTCAGTGATGCCGTACTTCGCGTAGAGCTCCTCGTCCGTCCACTCCTCGATCCATCTGGCAGTCGGCACGAAGGTGTAGACGCTCGCGCGTGGCGTGCTGCGATGGCTTGTCGCAGCGAGACCAGGAAGCGCGACAAACCGACGTGCGCAGGTACGCGACGAGACGTTCGTCGCCTCGCTCTCGGAGTCGAACGGGCCGATGCACGAGATAGGTCTCGGTGACATGCGGTGCCGGGCTCGCCGATGAATGGCTTGCTGAGGATCTTGTGCGGGTACGTGTCGTCTGTCGCCCGTGCCCGGAGCCGCTCGGCCGATGAACACCTTCCACTTGTCGATCCAGGTCGGCGTTCGTCGTGATATCGCATCTGCGCTCGATGTAGCCCGTGCCGCCGTTCTGATAGACCAGCACGTCACCGGCTATCCTTGGTCGCCTTGCCCTTGAAAGTCGTGTCGAAGCCCGAACGGCTTTCTGGAGCTGACCAGTCGGTCGAAACGCTTGCTTTCGGCAGCGACAGCGACTCGGCTTACCGGTCTCGACTGCAACGACCTTCTCGAGGATCGACAGCCCTTCGTTGCAGCGAACGAAGACGTCGCACCCGCTTCGAGGAGCGGACGGCTGGCTGTCGAGACGGCTCGTCCTTGAAATGCGTGGTGACACTGCACGTCGCCGTGGTTGTCGCGGTCCCAGAGGAAGTAGCAGACGCCGCCCTTGAATCTCCACGCCCGGGAAGACGTCCGATGCAGTCTGAGATAGTCGACGATTGAGCGCAGGCGATTGTCGGCGAGCATCGACTCTCGGAACTCGTCCAGTCCCTTGCCACCGGCGAACCAACGCGACGGAATGACCATCGACAGGTAGCGCGGTTCAAGCTTCTTCGCCTGCTCCACGAACATGCTGATAGATCGGCGCAGCGCTCGTGCCATAGCCGCCATCGTCCAACTGGTACGGCGGGTTGCCGATGATCACGTCGAACTGCATATCGCCTCCAAACAACTCGGCCACCCGAGTCTTGATGTCGTCGGTGTGGATGAACGCATAGGCGTGGGTTTCAAGCCCTTCGCCGCGGTCAAGCGTCTTCTGGCTCGCGCCGCAGTACGTGCACTTGCCATCCACCCACGTGTGCTCGATGCGCTCGAACCAGATGTTGCCCGTCGTCGCTGGCGAACGACTTGGCGATGGAGTGCTTGCCCTTGGCGTGCTTCGAGCAATACACGCTCCGCCGCGCCAGCAGGCTGGTGAGATACGTGATGCCGATGCCGAACACCTGCTTGGTCAGGATGTGATCGACGCGCTCCTCGAGGTCCGGGATCTCGTCCGCCAGGCCCTTGGTGAGGCGGCTGGTGATCTCGCGCAGGAACACGCCCGACTTCGTGCACGGGTCGAGGAACCTCACCGATCTTGTCCGCCCAGATGTTCGCGCCGTCGTTGTCGGCCGCCCACGCCTCGGCCAGCGTGTCCAGCATCCGGTTCGCGAACTCGGGCGGCGTGAAGACCTCGTCGTTGGAGAGGTTCGCGATGCACGTCAGCACATCCGGGTTGCGGCCGCGCAGCGCAAAGCTAGCCTGGGCGCTCATACGGCCTCCTTCGGGGCGTCGCCGAGCGCGGCAGCGGCCAGCTCGCTCACCGTCATCGGCGGGTAGGTCTTGGTCGGCGTGAAGATCTCGTGCTTGCCGAGGTGGGCGAAGAGCGAGCCCTCCGCGCTGAAGGCCGACGATCTGGGTGAGGATGTCGAGGCGGAAGTCGCGCCGCTGGAACTTGCCCTTGCCCAGGTAGCCCCACTCGGCAAAGGTGATCGGCTGGTCATCGCTGGTGCGCATCGTCAGCGCGTCGCCGTGGACGAGGTTCTGCGACAGCACGTAGGAGGCAGCCCGATAGAGCTCGTCCGACTCATCGAGATTCAGGTAGTCGGCGAGGATCTCCAGCATGTTCGCGCGGCACTCGGCGATGTTGTCCGCCAGGAGCTCGATCCCGTAGATGCACATCAGAGCGAGCAGGGCGTAGTGCCGCTTCTCGAAGTCGGACTTCCCGAACTTGAGTTCGACGGCGGCGAGCTTGCGCTGCAGGATCCGGACGAGGAAGTTCCCGCTCCCGCACGCCGGCTCCAGGAAGCGGGAGTCAATGCGCTCGGTCTCGTCCTTGACCAGGTCGAGCATCGCCTCGACCATCCACGCCGGGGTGAAGACCTCCCCGTGGTCGGCGACGCGTTGTTTTGACTTGATCAGGCTCATGGGCAAGTGCTCTCGGCGACATGGGCAGCGAAATTCTGCGCCTTGAGACTCGAGTTCGCGCGGAAATGGTCGGTGGGGACCCAGAGGAAGTTTTCAAGCAGCTCCCCCGCTTCAATGGAGAGGGCTTCGGCGAGGTTCTTGGGATCGTGGAATTGCGCCCAGTCACGCTCGTTCCGGAATGAGATGATCTTTTTCTGGATGGATTCTAAATCAGCCATGCCCCTCCCCGACCGCATACTATCCCATAATAATTCAAAACTTTACTACAGGCAGTCAGAAATGTCCAGAAAAGAGATGTATTCCTCGACAAGGGCAAGTGAAAAAAAAGAGGGCGTGAAATTACGCGCCCTCATTGAGCCGTTCGCTCAGTGCTTCATGTCTTTTGGTGGGCACGGATCGTTGCCGAAGCTGTCCTTGTCCTGAATTTTGCCATCCCTGCCGTGAATGACAAGCTCGCTCTGCTGGTTCTGCGCTATCCCGCGACCAAGATCGACTGCTTGCTGTTTTGTTGGCGTCGTTGCTGTGACTTTGCTGTTACCCTCGCCACGAACCGCCCATCCATCCTCGTGTGGGACGACGTGTTGATTTTTTCCCATAGCCAGACCCTCCTTTCGTTCGGAAACAGAATGTGTTGCCTATTGGCATGCAATTGCGGTGATTAATACGCAATGAAACATGTCTATCAGGCAGCCTGACCTTTCCATGTCAGATTATTATTCTAACCACGCCGATTTCGAACGATTTCTATGTTCCGCTGTCTCGTTACACAGATGCAATCCTTTCGCCGTTCCTGGGGGAAGAAATCACCGCGCTCAGGTCCAGTCAAAATATCAAGCTGGTATCGACACTCGACAGAAGAATCCCAACCGTGAATATATTTGACCAGCTCAGCAACTACCATGCATGCGCTTAGACAGGCTACAAAAGGTACGGAAGGTTCAAAATCCTTCCTCAACGCATCATTCGATATATGTTGAACAACGCCTTCCTGGATAACAGAACAAATCTTCCGTCCTTTTCGTTCTTTAAGCCAAGCTTTCCTGTCTTCCGGGGCAATTAGAATATCCTGATCAGTAACAACGTCATCTTCATTGCGGACACGCTCAGGCCGGAGCCCCGTGGCTCTACTACCTATAATTTCAGATGCTTCCCCCTTTTGCTTTTGAAAGAGACACTTCAAGCATGCTGTATTCTCGGACCACGGATGACGACTTACCTGAGCTGCGAAATCGCCTATAGCACCGTCAATAATCATATCGGGCCATAGATCCTGTACATAATGGCGGGCATCTATATCATCGAGTCCATTGAGGACAATCTTGGGATATGGTATTTCTGTTCCTAAGCGTTGGCTGAATGTCTGAATATCCTCGGCATAGCCTTTTGCAAACCGACTACCGAGATAGGCTTCGGCAAAAAGTGCTTTGTCTTTTTCTAAGTCTGGCTCACCAATGAGCAGACAAGTACCTATATTTTCCGGACCATATTTTTGATAATCGACAACTCTCACGCTGCCGGTTATTGGCAGGTGTTTCAGCAAAAATACGATGCCGTTGCCAATCGCGCCCACACCTGTTAGAAGTAAATCTGCTTCAATAATCGGAGGTAAAGACGGACCCGGATCGAGATCGCCTACTTTGTAGGAATAGAGAGAAGGTAATTGAGCCGAGCAATTTCCCACGGCTTTCTTTGAGCCCTATTAATCGCTTAAAGACTTCTGTTACGCCCAGGCATGATGCAGCGAGGGCAGCGATGGGATTACACTGATCTATATCAGCAGAAATAGCCGTGCCGTCGGAAGAGACACGAGCAAGCCAACCATTAGAATTAATTACAGTACAGTTTGGAGAGACGATTGCGGTTGAACCTACCGATAATATTGCGTCGTAAGAGGAATAAACTGGCTGATTAGCTAAGACAGTAATCGATGAATTTCGGGAAAACCTATTTACCAGTTGCTCGCATTCAATTCGTAAATCTGCAGGCACATCAGCAGGTAAGTAAACTTCAACACCTTTGCTTATCCGGTGGAGTAGCAGAAAGCTGCTAATAAGGCACACGCGGCCATTCGCTGTTCTCAATACTACGGTCTCGCCTGTAAGGAGAACTTTTTTATAGATGAAAATATGTCTGTCCGGAGCAAGATCCCCAAGTCGGGCCGCAGTCGTATTGGGACGGCTGAATATGATTTCTTCGCTCATAAGCCGTCCCCCACGAAGATCATAGGCAGCGGGCCTGCATCAATGATTTGAATCCGACGCGATACATCTGCGGGGGATAGTTTTATGTATCCTGTTCCTTTCTCGAAGACGAAGACACCACATTCGCCGATTTTAGTATCTGACCGCTGCGCATAATCAGGCGCTACTATTGACAAGTAATGCGGAACGGCCAGACCATACCGACGATCCGTAGTAGACAGATTTGTCCCGTGAAAATGCCCATGGGAATGAATCTGTCCAATCAATACAACACCCAGTCTCTATGGTATGTTCAGTTACCTCATTGAGCAGTGAAGATTCGATTCGCAGCAAAGCAGGCTCTTTAATGACCTCTGCTCCCCTGAGAGCCACAAGGTGCGTGACCTGGGCCTGCTGGTTGTTACGTCTTCCAAGCCAAAGAACAATTCCTTCATTTCCGTTGACACCATCGAGTGCCATTTCACGGAGGGAATCATCAAAAGCCGATTTCGGTATCGACCAGGTTTCCACAGCGTCGAAATACATCATCCTTTAAACCTCCCCTGGAAGGTATTGTCCATTTTTTCCTGAAGCGTGCGAAGAACCTTAAGCATAACGTTGCCATCAGATTTCCACATAAATCGCGGATCAGTCCTCCACTCCGGATGAAGACCAAAACCTTCCGCACACCAGCTCACACAGGCATCTAAACTATCAGGGCGGAATCCTCCTACAAGGGGCCACGCACTCTTGAGATCGAGTCGCCCTGTAGCCGGGTCGCGGAACTTCAAAGATGGAGGTTGACCAGGGTAGGCGCTCCAAAGTAGCCGAGCCTGAAATACCTCTTCCGCTTTATTTATCGGAGATAGCGATACTAATATTTCAAGGGGTCCTGTTTTTTCCAATTTCCATCGTTGGGCATCAGAGGTTAACAGGACCTCGTCCAAATCATCCTTGAAATTAAGTTCGGACAACGTATCGCTCAAGATCGTTACCCCTGCGTTATTTGCTGGCTAAGCTTGAGCTGTAGGACTTTCTTGTCCCCTGCCAGGCTGCCCCAGCGTCTGGCTCATGTTTTCAAGCGGCGTTTTCTCATGAAACAGGGTATACGTCGCCATGTTCCCCTCGGGGTTCTGCCCCTCTGTTAAACCGAAAGCGGCCAGCACGCGTGTCTTGAGCTGTCCGACCGTTTCATTGGGATCAACATGATCCTTGAACGGCTCCCCTGCTGCAACGTAGTGCACTACAACTTGAAGCTTTTCACCATGACTCATTTCTTCGTTCTCCTTTCGTTTTTGACTTGTTCGCTATACTGCATTTTATTTCATTATAGCGAACTTCGGCTCCACTGTCAATATTTTTTTTATCTTGCATACAAGGCCTATTTCTGATATATATAAATCAACGAGAGTTATGGAGGCACGTATGGCAAGTGTGGGAGATAGGATTCGAGAGCTCCGAGAAAAAAGAAAGCTGACTCAGGAAAAATTGGCAGGAGACGCTGATATAAGTAAAGGTTTTCTCAGCGATGTGGAAAATAATAACAGAAATATAAGTTCGCAAGGATTGCTTAAAATTGCTAACGTCTTAGGAGCTTCTGTAGATTACCTGCTCCGGGGAGAAACGAAGGAAGCAACTGCAAGCGAGCCTGTTGTAGTTCCACCTGATTTATCACGCGCTGCGGAAGAAATGAAATTGACTTACAGCGAAACCCTCGAACTTCTCAGCGCTTATCAATCAATTGTTGCAAGACGTAGTAATAAAAGCATTAAAACCTTTACAGTAGAAGATTGGAAACAACTTCGGAAAGCGATCAAAGGAGTTTTCGGGTCATAGATGCCACCGCAACTGAAAAAATCGATTAAGGTTCAAAAGCTGGCACGTGACCTGGGCTTGAAGAATGCCGCCGATCCGGTGTCTGCCATTGTTGACTATTGCCGGTTAAAGGTAAAAAAATTCCTTACTGATTTCCCGGAGTGCGACCAGCTCCACGACCTGCTTCTATTCCTGGCGCAGAAGATGGGAACGTTCTTTGAAGAAATTCATACGGACGAAGATTTAGAAAACATTAGATCCAAATATTTACTCAGAGGGGAAAAAATATTTGTCCTTTTAAAAGAGGAATTTGCAGAAGATGTCTTTGGCATTACCTTCCGGTTGATGAATAGAGAACCTTGGGAACCACAGTTTGTGTCCATAATCGACTGTCGAGGTAACAAATCATACCGGTCGTATTTTACAAAATGGCATGAACTCGGTCATCTCCTGGTACTAACCGACCAAATGCGGCTTAATTTTCGCCGTACATTCCCCCCCACTGAGCTGAAAGATCCGGAAGAAGCCGTCATCGACATCATTGCAGGTACATTTGCTTTCTACGATCCATTGATCAAGAAATGTACTGACGGCGAAATATCATTTGAAGCTGTTGAGAGATTACGGGACCAGTTATGCCATGGTGCGAGTTGGCAGGCTTCCTTGATAGGATTTGTTAAAGCTTGGCCCACACCCTGCTTCTTGGTTCATGCCAAACTCGCTTTAAAAAAAGATCAGCGAGAACAACTGGCACAGCAGACATTTGGATTTGATGCGCCGCCAACACCGGTATTGCGCGCAACGAAAGTAACAAGTAGTGAATCTGCGCGGGCTGACGGTTTAATGATTTTTGAAAATATGCGGATTCCGACAAGCTCGATTATATACAAAGCTTTCCAAGAAGGACTTGATTACGTGGAAGGTGAAGAGAATCTCAGGGACTGGGTCACAAGTGATGGCTCCAAACTGTGCAACTGCAAGGTACGCATAAAGGTCAAAACGGGTATTGATGCAGCCGATGCCCTAATTATTCCGATCGGATCGTAGAATTAATGGTCCTAAAAAAAAACGCCTCAGAATGTATCCTAACAGGAATGATCACCGCTAGATAAATTCATAGCAAGGATTCTTACCCCGCCCTTTTCGTGAAAGGCAGCACGTTCGCCCCTGTTTTAAGTCCATCCGGATAATCGCCCCACTGCTGCAGCATCTTCTTCCTCTCTTCCAGGTGTGCGGTCCTGTTGTATGCCCTGCCGTTCGGGTCTCTCACCGCATGCGCCAGTTGATGTTCTATGAATTCCGGCTTGACCTGGAGGACTTCGTCTGTCAAATCGCTACCCAATTCTCCGACCATAACGGATCCATCCGGCGAGTCTCCGTAACATCTTAATTGTTCAAATCCTCTTCGATCTCAAAAGACCGTTCATTTTCTTGAGCATCTGCCTTGACCTCGCGGTCCTTCTCATGCTCTTTATCCTTCAGTGTAGCATTGATCGCAGCCTTTGCCTTGGAAGCTATCAGAAACTGTTCTGCAACGATATTATCAAGAAGAAGATCATCCCTTACAACAAACGGCACGTGCCCTTCGGAATATCGCTTATACTCAAATTGAATTTTGGTGATTGAATAATTCGCGATCTTTAAATATGCTTCCAGGTCCCGTAGATTCATGATCTCGCTCGGCAGCACCAAATCCTTCTCTCGTGTGCGCTGCATGAGCGAGACACCGTCCCTGTTGTCGGAGACCCCCATAGAGAGTGTCTGGTCCGTTTCCAGTACTTCCGTTTTACCGACACGGTCAGAGAGGTATTTTGCCGTCACTGGATCGGAGACCCTGAACAAAATGCTGTTGCTGCATGCATTTAGGATGGATTGCGAAAATTCCGGGAATAAATCTTGTCGATCTGTCCCTTGTCCTGAATGCCGATGAATACTGCCCCTCCCTTGCTCCGCGACAGCGTCAAGAGGTCCTTTATGGTTGAAAGCCGCTGGAGGGTGCCAAACTCGTCGAGGACAAAGAATATTCTCCGATGATGATCGTCTTTCATAGAAAGAAGCTTTCTTCCCAAGAGGTCTACAAACAGGGAAAGAATGGGTCGCAATGTGTCCTTGACATCAGCGTAGTTCGTTATGAAGATAGTCCCTGGTTGCGGATCGTTCAGCCATGTGGTGATGCTGAACGACCCGTCAGCCTTGGACATGTACTCAAAGCTTTTAACGTACTGCATTAACACGGCCACGACGCTCATGGCTTGCTTGCTCAAGCATCCTGAATATACACGTAGCCGCGCTCCCCGCCTTTTGTACCCTTAAGCGACGACGAGATATCCGCGATGGGGGCCGGTAACGGCCTCCCAGATGTGGGCATTGGTTTTCGCATTATTTTGGTAAAGGTAGTGAAGGATGCCGCTGAACACGTCCCGTGCTGCATCGTTCCAAAAAGGGTCCTGTTGATAGGATTGCGGAATAAGACTGTGCGCCACCGCGTCGATATCCATGAACTGGACAAGCTCGTTAAACACGTTCCAGCCCCCGCACCGCGAATCAAGCGGGTTAAAGATTATGTCTCTGTCCGGGTCATAGAATTTTGCAAGATAGTCGCCCTTGAAGTCATAAACGACCATCTTCTCCTCGCGTTCGATCAGTCTCTCGATCATTTGACTGGCCTGGTTGGTCTTGCCGGTTCCCGGCGCGCCAATAAACAGCAGGTGCTTGACCTCCGCATCCCTGGGCAGCGCCACTGGCCCGAGGGGAAGGTCCGGGCAGTCTTTAGTGATCTTCATCTGTTCCATAAGTTCCTTATGTGTTATCAACTGCGCTCCCCGCACATATTTCTCTCGAGCCTGTTCTTTCGCACGCCTTTTAAAGTAATCCAGCAACAGCGGGTATCCCAGAAGGTAGCTCGGTATTCCTGCGGCAACAAAAAAACAAATAGCCTCCAAAGTATGTCGTCGAAAGCCGCACCGAGCCGGTCATCCGGATTTTAGCAAGAGGGTTATTCAACACGATAATGCCCTTCATGCGCATATATTCAAAGGCAAACGTCGCAGAGCCCTCTGGCATGTAAATCTTGCTGATAACGATAAAAAGCACGATTTGAACGGCGAGACAGTACTTGAACGTCAATACGACCATCTTAAAGCTCATGCGAAACGCGTTCCACCAGGTCTCGTGTCCTTGATAGGCGTTGTCTTTATTCATATGTCCCCTTAGCAGATGCTTTTTCAGCCTTTCGCGTATTCAGCGACCTATACTCCTGGCCGCACTCGATCTCCGGGCGGTGCAGTGGCGCACGTGAGCAGATTGCATGTTAGCGGCGTGATTTATGACTTGACAGAGATTAACATACATGTTAATATTAAATGCATGGACTGGACGATCACTTACTTTAGTGAACGGGTCAAAGATGATGTTTTTCCTGCCGCCGAATATTCTGGCTGACTATCTGCGGGTGGCGGAGTTGATGGAGAGATACGGGGCTGATCTCCGGTTGCCGCATTCGCGCGCAATCGGCGGCGGCTTGTTCGAATTGCGCCCCAAGGGGAAAGAAGGAATTGGCCGCATATTTTATTGCACCATCGGGTGCACTATTGTGATCCTGCATTCTTTTGTGAAGAAAACGCAGAAAACCCACCTGATGAATTGAAAGTCGCCCGAAAGCGTTTGAAGGAGGTACATCGTGGATAAAAAACGCCTCGATAAACTAATGTCGGAAAGGTATAAACCAGTGCCGCATACTGCCGAGGATAATGCGCGTCTACTGTCAAACCGTAAGGTAAGAGCCGCATATAATGCGCTTGAGGACGAGTACGCCGCATTGGACGCGCTTTTAAGAGCGAGAACGAAAGCGGGGCTTACCCAGGCGGAAGTGGCGGAAAAACGCATGGGTATCAAGCCTTCATCATGGCGCGAATTGAATCATCGCTCGGCGACCGCAGGCATTCACCGAGTCTGGTTACGCTTCGCAAATACGCTTCCGCTTGCGGCAAGAGATTGATCATCAAACTGGCTTGAGCATTAGCCATAGTCTTTTCACCGTCGTCCTTTTTTACTGAACAATGGACCCTATCAGCTCAGCGACTTCAGGGTCAGGTTCGGTCGTATTTGCAGTTCTCCCCGACGCCGGAAGCAAAGACGGCTCATCGGATACAGGCTTAGACACTGGAGTGTTAGCCGGGACACTGACGCAATTTTTGGATCGTGTTGACTGGTAAGTGTTTCTGCCTGTAACGCCCCTTTCGACTGCTTCTTGGTCGGTCGAGCACCCGACTTCCCTCCAGCTTCTTCCGTCATGTATTTAAGAAGCACCTTTTTGAGGAATTCATTCCGTTTCCGGGGCATAGAACGCTTTTGCAGCAATTCAAATAGCCTGCGGTCGTCTTCCTTATCGAGATTGAACCGCACCATATGATCTCTATGTTCGCCATTTGTGCCCCCTGCGCTAGTCTGGTCGGGCATCGCCTTTGCCGCCCGGTAAAAGCCGATGACGTTGGCGAAACGCGGGTTCGGATGCATTAAGAAGTGGCGATTCATGGCCAGAATCTCGTCTCTGCAGAAGAAGTGCCCCGCCTCCAGTAAGAGAACTTTGTCGGGCCTGTATACCTCTCAGCATGACCTTGATCTCGTCCGTGATATCCTTTGCCATCTGTGCCTTGTACTGAGCCGCCCGTTTCCAGAAATCCGGCCGGACGGCTTCACCGTTGATTTTCAACGTCGAGCTTCCAAAATGCCGTGCAATGTTCCTATGAATTTTACCTCCTCGTTCGGCCTCATCTTGCCATACTCGGATTCAAGGTCGGCCTTGACCTTTCCGAACAACTGGATCATGCCGGACAGACTTGAATTCTTCTGGCCGCGAGCTTGCCCTTCTCCAGAATGACGATGTTGATCGTCCCATAGCCGATATCCACGATTGCCATCTGATCATGGAAAAAGGGGCTCGCCTTCTGGTACCGGAAATTCTCGTCAGAACGAGAGAGAGATAGGTTCCAAGTGGCTCGGCCATGACGTTCGCCCTGATCGTAAACGTCATGGACTTTTCATTGATAATCGGCGTGCTTCGTGCCGGAATATATCTCTTTGACCTTATCGACCTTTTGCCTGTTGGTTGCCGTGCTTACCGGGAGGCCGAAGACGATATCGGCATCGGTAATGCCCATCCTGGCAAGCGCAAGCAGGATGAACGGAATATTCATTTCGTCGCTCTTTTCCTCGTCGGTCTTCCATACGAAATTCGTTCCGAGAACCGCATCCTCCCCGAGAATGAGGTCCTCGCCGTTATAG
>CAVUCU010000004.1:0-770010 GCA_963740085.1 Nitrospirota bacterium
AACTGATCGGGCTGTAGCCCTCAGTTGCTGCTTTTCCCCACTGGCGTGGGGAAAACCCTGCGATTGGCCAGCGGTGCCTCGGGTGGCCGTCGAGCAAGGCGGACACGGGTCGACGACGTTCTGGCGCTGATTGCCCAGCTTCGAGACGGCAGCTACGCGTAGGGCGCAGCCTCGTGATCCACGATCCGGCACTGCTCGACGCCCTGGAGCGCTTCGACGCCGAGCCCTGGCAGGGTCGCGTCTACCGCCACATGCTCGGCTCAGCATCGCCCGAGTTGGTCAACGAGCGCGGGGACGTCAGGCGGTGCCAGCCTGTGCTTCGGAGATCAGCGCGCGCAGCCGCCGCGAGACGAGAGTTCGCAATCGCTGCGAGGCGATCCGATCACCCCACTCCCATAGGAGCTTGCGGTTGAAAGGCGACGGCAATGTCAGCTCAGGGAGATATGGGGTGCGTCCGTGCGCGCTTCTGACATAGGCAAGGTCGAACAGGGCCTTCTCGGGCACCGCCAAATACACCCCCTGCTTGTCGCTGCGGTAGCCGGTGAATAGCTCAGGTGCAATCCGGTGGACCTCATAGACGCCGAGAGCGGTCGTGATGCGCCGGGCACGGTCGATCGAGACGAGCGAGATGCTGCGAGGGATCTGGTCGATCATGCCGTGCCGGGCCAGCGCCGAGAAAAGCGAGACATAGGCTGGCCGTGGTGCGGTCAGGTAGGGCCCGATCGCGAACGGGTCGATCTCCGGATCGAGGGCCCAGAGACCGCGGCGCACTCGGCGGATCACGCCTGAGTCGAGCAATGCCCGCAGGCGCTGGGCGGTGGTGGCCGGGCTGGCCTGCCAGACGGCGGCCGCCTCGGCGCTACTGAGAACCGGCCGACCGGCCGCGAGCAGATCGCGATAGGCGTCGGTGACTCTCATCGCGCGGCCTCGAGCTGCTCGGCGACGAAGGTCTGCATCTGCACCCAGCGCTCCTCGGAGCCGTAGTAATCGCGGAGCTCAGGCTCGAGGAAGCCGAGTACGTGATCATCGAAGGCGTCGAAGGGGATCTCGAGCGCGATCTCCGCCGCTTTGGCGAGGAGGTCAGCTTCGACCTCGCCCTGAGGCAGCTCCCGGCGACGCAACAGCAGATCAAGGTCGAAGACGTCACGCGACTGGACCTGCGTGCGCCCGGCCAGGGCGGCGATCTTCTGCTCGGTCGCGGGGGCGATCGTGTAGTGCTGGACGATCGGCGGCCGCAGCGCGTAGGGGGCGACGATCTGATCCGGAATGGCCTCGGCCTGAAAACGATCGTCAGCGCCGCGACTGCTGAACTCGACTTTGGTTCGCACCAGCTCACCTTGGCCGGGCGCAGCGATCCCGATCTTCCAACGTCGGGTGGTATCGCTCTGCTTGTGCTCACTCGACTCCTCGACGGAGAGCCCTTTCACCCGCAACAGGTTGCTCAGCACCGGTGACTCGATCACCTCGCCAACCTTCTCACGCACCCCCCAGGGCGGATCGCCGAGGAAATCGAGGTCGATGTCCTGCGAGTAGCGCTGACTATCGAAGAAATAGCGCAGGTTCGCGCCGCCCTTGAGGATCCAGCGACCGCGCTCAAGGCGCTGCTGGAGAGCATCGAGGAAGGCAACGTGGAAGAGCTCGATAACCTGAACTTCTCTCAACTCCATGCGTCAAGAGTACAGGTTATAAAGGTATAATGCAGTAACTTGCATTCCCAAGGCATCGGATAATCCCGCGTGTCCTCCCGTGCCATGCTCGTCGACCAGGAAGAAGAGTCTCAGCAAATTGATCGGGTTGTGGGACAGATGAAGCAGCGGGTCAATGTGATCACCCTTGGCGTCGCGGACCTCTCGCGGGCGCGGCGGTTCTATGAGGCGCTGGGCTGGGTGACCGATGCGGGGCGGATGACGATGTCGTCTTCTTCCAGGCGGGGGAGATGGTGGTTTCGCTTTGGGATCGCGGCAGGCTGGCCGAGGACAGACTGCGTCGAGGACCGGCCCGGTTGGGGCGGGGTGACGCTGGCGCTCAACGTCGGCTCGCCGGCGGAGGTGGACGAGGTGACCGAGGAGGCGCGAGGCGCCGGCGCGAGAATCGGTCAGCGAGCCGGCCGAGACGTTCTGGGGCGGCTACAGCTCGGTCATCATCGACCCCGACGGGCACCCCTGGGAGATCGCCCACAATCCGCACTGGACCGTCACCGAGGACGGCGGCGTACGGCTCGGCGACTATGGCGCCGCCCTCGAACACGTCCATCCGCACGACCAGCCCGTCCTCCAGGCGCCAGCGATGGAGGACGTGGGTGTCCGACTGGACCTCGCCGGTCTCGGCGTCGCGGACGAGTTGGTGGACGGTGACGTCGATCGTGTCGTCGGGGCCCGGGTCGAAGCGCTCCGACGTCACGGTGCTGGAGATCTGCTCGAACTGGCGGCGCCAGTAGGCAGCGACTGCCTCGCGGCCGGTCACCCTGCCTCCCTCCCATGCGTTGGGCCAGTCGACTTCGGGGCGCATCAGGACGAGAGCCGCGTCGATGTCACGAGCGTTGAACGCCTCGTAGGCAGCGCGCAGGATGTCCTCCTCGCTCACCGCGACCTCCACCTGCGCTCGATCCAGGCGACGATCAGGGGCCAGAAGCGGATCAGGAGGATCACGGCGACTACGGCGACGATCGCGATCCAGCCGCCGCGCGAGGCTTCGCGGAAGAGCAGATGGCGGCCGAGCGCGAGGGGCACTCGACCGATGGTAGGAGGACGGCGCAGCGGGTACGGTGTCGGCCATGGAAGAGATCGTCGATGGGTCTTCCACTGGAAGGCGAAGCACCCGAGCATCGGGGTCGAGGTCGGCTGCCACTTCGTCGCCGGCTCGGGCACGGCGATCGATCCGCTGCTGCCCGCCGAGGGGATCGAGTGGTTCGACGGGCGCGACGTGCAGCGGGTCGTGCTCTCCAACCGCCACCACCTGCGCGACGCCGTCGAGATCGCCGAGTGCTGCGGCTGCCCGATCCTCTGCCACGACGCCGGGCTGCACCAGTTCGAGGACGGCGGCCCGGAGGTGACCGGCTTCGCCTTCGGCGAGCGGATCGCGCCCGACATCGTCGCCCTGGAGATGGACTCGATCTGCCCCGAGGACACGGTGCTGCGGATCGAGTCGGCCGGCAATGTTGAGCCTCTAAAAAAGCAGATATCTAAAACCCGCTGCCAGGCACTCAATATCAGGCACTCAATATTCTTGCAATTAGTCATGTTTTATAATATTCTAACCTCAAGTCGGATGTGCATTGTTTTTAAAAGAGAACCACCAGCGGACAATTAATCAGGAGGCCGTTTCATGAATAAGTCATCTCGCATGTTTCTTTTCGTCTTCGGATTGGTGCTGGGTATCGCGGGCACGATCTACCTGCCCAACTACGTGCGGTCCTACCTCCCCGAGTGGGCGATAGGAAAAGCAACCGTGGTCAAAGGTACCGTTACGGCAAAGCAGAAAAAGGAGAAAGTTCTTCTTTTGACCGTGAATACACCGGAAGGCGCGCTGCTGGCCACATTCAATAAGAAGGTAGATGAGATCAGCCTTCTGGTGAACGAAAAAGACATCATCGAATTTACTCTCCCGAAGTACACGCCCTTTGTCGAAGACCCGAAGATCATACGGATCACAAAGGAACAACAGGCGGCTCCTGAGCCGGCCCCCGTTGCCATGCCTGCGGAGAAAAGCACGAAAGAAGGAAAACCCCAGCGGCAGGGAAAGCCGCAGGCCGTTGCTCCGGCCCGGGGGAGCACAGAGGTCAAACCGCCGGACCTCAAGTGAAGAGGTGTTTGAAGTAAGACCTCGAGCACGCGTAGGAATAGCGAGAGTTCATATTGTAATGTGATAGGTCAAACAAAACACCTGACAAGGAACAGGAGACGGTATGAAAAGACCACTGGCCCTTGTTCTGTTCGTTGTCGTTGTGGCTGCGGGGGTGGTATCTCCGGGGGCCGTATTTGCCGAACCCGAGAACTCGGTCAATCTTGGCGTTGGCGCGGCGTCACATATCCTGCCACACTGTAAGGCAACCGTCCTCTTTGTTGAGTACGAGCATATGCTTGGCCCGAAGCTCGCGGTCCTGGGACGGGGCAGCGGCGTGAACTACAAGTTCGACGACGGTAACTATGTGGAAAGAGGGAGGCTGCGGGGCGGCGACATCGGTCTGCGATACTATCCCTCCGGCGGCATGAAGGGGTTATTTCTAGGCGGGGCATTGGGATACTGGAAGTCGAACTGGATGTTCACCGATGAAAAGGACAAGTCAACCGAGTCGCAGGGCAAAGGAGACTTCAAGGCCATCAGGGCGGATGTGAATATAGGCTGGCGATTCCCGATCGGCTCCTCGTCTGTCTCGATCCTGCCCGAGGCGCATATCGGTAAATTTTTCAGGTCCACCACATGCGAGTATACCGCTCCTGCATCCCGGGTCGGAACAGAATGCAGCAAGGACTCAGAGATCGGGCACTACGCTTTCCTGGCATTGTCGGTCGGCATCGGGTTCTGATATAAACCTATAGGGTCACTGTCGCGGCATTAATCGACGAGTGACACGCAGGGCACCCCATCTGAAGGGCGAGATGCACAAATTTCCCCCTGGTCAATTTCTTGTGGCACGAAAGGCATCTTGTTTTCCCGGCTGCGGAAAGCGGACTGAAAAAGACAGGAACAAACAGCACGGTTAGGACAAAAAGAAAAAGTGCAAACGCTGCTTTTCTTCTCATAGGATTCAAAAGCTTTCCCTCTCAGCGGGTGTGCTGGAAATGGCATAACAATACCTTCGGCACACGACTGATATATCAAAGGATCAGGGACAGTACGACAGTCTCTCGCTCACACGGAGGCGGTCGGAGTTTCAATAAAGGCGCAGAGAGGGAAGTCCTTACTCACTCTTGTTTCGAGGCAATCTGCAGGTTCCATCGACCACCGCATGCGCCTCTTCCTTGCTCACGTCGTCCGTCTGATAGTAGATGTACTCATCGACCATATCGCAAAGCTCTCTGCGGGGAATGTCCGATTTCAATTCAAGCACTTCCTCCTCGAATAATTTCGCAGAGTCGGCAATTGTCTCTTTATTTTCTATCCTGTTCATAAATCCTCCTTTTCCGCAACTCATTTCCTTACCCAGAAGAAAGAGGTCTCTTTCTATCCTTATTATACCACTATTTAGTTCCCGTCCGGCAAGTTGCGTTTTTCTTGAACTCGCGGAGAAAAACATTGATGCCATTCTTTACGCGGAGCAGGAGACGATGAATATGCTTGAAATTGAAACGATTATTTGCTACTTTGTACCATATAAATATTGGGGCATTATTTGTCGAGAACTGCCATAAAGGACGCTTATCAGAGCGACCTGATAAAGCTGATTGCGCAGCTTGACAGAGCGGGGGGGATGAGTGATGGAACGAGCGGGCAGCACAGGCAGCGAGACACTCTTGGATTGTATTGTCATCGGGGCGGGACCGGGAGGACTGCAGGCCTGCATTCACCTCGGCCGCTACAACTTCCGCTCCATGCTTTTCCACAGCCCCGGGGGGCGGACCTACCATGCGAAACACATCGAGAACTATCTTGGTCTGCGTGTTGTCTCGGGCCCGGACCTCCTGGAAACCGGTATTGCCCAGGCGAAGAGCTTCGGCGTCACGGTGACAAACGCCAGGGTGGAGCGTGTCACGGTACGGGAGGGGCACTTCGAGGTGCAGGCCGAGGGGAAGACCTATCGCTCCCGTTTCGTCATCGCCGCCTCAGGGGCCCGGGAGACCCTCGCCCCGTTCAAGAACCTCCTGCGCTTCTTCGGCACCTCCTACTTCACCTGCATGATCTGCGACGGATATCATACCACCGGCAAAAAGCTTCTGGTCATTGACCGCACTATCAACGGGGTGCGCAGCAGCGTCGGCATGAAGCGAATGTTCACCAGCGACGTGACCTTCCTCGCGCACGGGTTTTCCCCGGCGCCGGTGTACCGGTCTCTGCTCGAGGAGGAGGGGATCGGTCTGGTCGAGGGACGGCCGGAAGAGCTGCTGGGAGAGAAGGCCCTTGAGGGAGTGCGGCTCAACGACGGCCGCGTCATACCCTGCGAGGTCATCCTGGGATGGGGCGGGATCTCCCTCAACGACGAATATCTCGAGGGCCTCCCCCTGGAACGAGACGCCGAGGAATTCAAGATCGTGACGAGGGGCGCTAGCGAGTCGAGCATCCCCGGCCTCTTCGTCCTGGGAGCTCTCCGCCAGGGCCACTCCCAGGCGATCATCTCCGCGGGCCAGGGCGCCGAGGCGGCGATCGAGATCAGTACGAGGATCGTCGAGCTCTAAGGGGACATCTTGGAGGTGCCCCTATTTATTCTTCATCAACAATCTGTTTTCTGAATGTTATCTAAGTTGGCGATTGTCCCAGGTGTGAATGAATTTTTTTGGGCAGCTCATCACTCGGCCACGCAGCATGCCGGGAAGAGGTACAGTACCTCCACCCTGATATGCAGGACTCGCATCACTCCACCCTCGCCCTTTAAAAAAGGGCTCGGCCGCCTGCACCCAGCGTTTACGAGTGCTACGTCGCGAGTGCAGGGCGTGTATGCCTTGTCTTGTTCTGGTAACTATGAACAGTGCAGCATTGCTATGCGTGTCTGCGTCAGAGCTACCCGGCGCAGGGGAACGGCAGAACTCTTTGCCTTTCCAGAAGCCCCTGCATCCCATAAACAGGTTCGCGCACAGGCATGCCAAGGGAGAAAAGACCGAAGTTGCCATAAAGCCAGGCAGACACGCCGAGCTCTTGCGATAACGCGGGCGAGGCGGCCAATCTAAGGGAAGTGCTGCGATGCTCGAAAGGCTTGTGATCAGTACCGGCAATCATGCCCTGCGCGGAGCTGTGAACTGGGGTGCAGAAAAAAACAGGATCGTGACCTGTGCTGAATGAGAAACAGATAAAAGCGACCCACACAAAACCCGGAAGACCCTAAAAAAACAATGCCAGCCTCTTTCAACGTTTGGTTCATGCTGAAAACACCATGAAAACACCGGCCCGAAAAATTCAAGTTCGTGATCTCACGATCGAACCGCCCTTGCTCCTGGCGCCGATGGCAGGCCTTACGCATAATGCCCTCCGGCAGGTCTGCTCCGGCTTTGGCGGGGTCGGCCTGTTGTCAACGGAAATGCTCGCGGCAAGAAGACTGCCCACCGAAAGCCCCCGGTTCTCTCCGTACATTATCAGGACTACGAAGGGAATACCGCTTTCCTATCAGCTCCTTATCTCCGCAAACGAGGAGGTGGCTCCGGCCATCGATGTTCTTCATAAGCTGAAGGCGGACGCTATCGATCTGAACATGGGGTGTCCGGCCGTCACGGTCGGCAGGTTCGGCGCGGGCGGCATGCTTATGGAACGGCCCGGGGATGTCCGTGTTATGGTGGCCCGGGCGCGGAAACAGACGGCGCTCCCCCTGACGGCAAAGATCCGGCTCGGCATCGATTTGGATGAGCAGAGATTAATGGACTTCTGCACCATGCTCGAAGACGAAGGTATTGATATGCTTTCCATTCATGCCCGGCTCAAAAAAGAGTCCTTTGCCAGAAACCCAAGATGGGAGTGGGTCGCCAAGGTAAAAGGACGGCTCAAGATCCCTGTTGTTGCCAATGGCGGTATCTTTTCTGTCCAGGACGCGGAAAATTGTCTTCGCATTTCCGGCGCCGACGGTCTGATGATCGGCCGGGGCGCGGCGATACGACCCTGGCTTTTTGCCGAGATCGCCCGGGAGGTGTACGGCTGCGCCATTGATCCTCCATTCGTATCTTTGCCGATGGTCTATGGCAGCTTTATCGAGCACCTCGAGCTTTACCGCGCTGAATACCGGCTGGGCAGGCTCAAGGAGTTCACCCATTATTTCGCGCAAAACTATAAGTTCGGCCACCTCCTGTCATCCCGGGTCCAGTCCAGCGCGAGCGTGGATCAAGCCCGGGAAAGGGCGAATCTTTTTTTTGAGAACGGTACGTAGAGTTCCTCCGCGCAGTGAGGCCTTGTCCTCTCATAACCTTTGCCGCTGCTCACGATCGGGCGGGCCTGTGCTATACTTTCTGCATGACCATCCCTACCCGCATTCTCGGAAGGACCGGCCAAAGGGTCTCCCTGCTCGGCCTCGGCGGCGAAGGGGTCCTCAGGACCTTTGGGCAGGATAAGGACGCCAGTGCACTGGTCAACCGGGCACTGGACCTGGGCATCACCTACTGCGAATCCGCGCGGGCCTACTCGGGAAGCGAGGCCTATTACGGGAAGGCGCTCGGGGAGCGGCGGAAGCAGATCTTCCTCGCGAGCAAATCACACAACCGCGACAAAAAGGGGGCACTGGCCCATCTGCATGAGACGCTGAAGAACATGCGGACCGACCATCTGGACCTCTGGCAGGTGCATGATGTGCGGGAGGAAGTGGATGTCGCCGAGATCTTCGGACCGGGCGGCGCCATCGAGGCCTTTGTCGAGGCACAGCAGCAGGGAAAGACGCGGTTCATCGGCGTCACCGGCCATCACGATCCTGCCATTACAAGGAAGTGCATCGAGCAATTCGATTTCGATACCGTGCTGATGCCGGTCAACCCCGCTGAGCCGGTCTACAAGAGCTTTGTCGAGAACGTCCTGCCCCTGGCACGCGAGAGGAACATGGGGATCATCGGCATGAAGGTCTATTTGCGCGGATTTGTCTCCCGTTTGCCGTGGTACACCACCATGAAGCCGTTCCTGCGCTTCGCCCTCTCCCAGCAAATAACCAACGTCGTCATCGGCTGCGACGACATCGCACAGCTTGAGCAGAACGCGGAATTCGCCGGTTCATTCAAGCCCATGACGCAGGCAGAACAGCAGAAACTCATCCGCGACGTGTCTCCCTTTGCGCGGCAACTCATGTATTACAAACCATGACCCCTTCGGATGCGGGGATCAGCTGCGAAGGTACAGATCAAATAAGGGGAAAAAGTGTGCAACCTTTTATTCCAGATCGTGTCTAACCTATAGTGCTGAAGAAGGAGGTGCGCTTTTGAATTGGACCCATAGAAAGAGATCGCTGCTTGCAGCTGTCGCTGTGTTCCTTTCGGTCTTCCTATCCACGCAGGCCCGGGCGGAAGAAGCGGACCTGACATATTCATTATCCTTTACGGACCAGGAGCTTGACGAACTTATTGCCCCCATAGCGCTCTACCCGGACCCGCTGCTGGCCCAGATGCTGCCGGCCGCGACGTATCCGGACGAGGTTGCCGATGCTGCGGCGTGGCTTGACAATGGAGGGGATGTGTCAGATATTGACGAGCAGAACTGGGAGGAGTCCGTCAAGGCCATTGTTCACTATCCGGACATTCTTCACATGATGGCCGGGAGCATGGATTGGACAGCCAACCTGGGAGATGCCTTTCTCAACCAGCCGGAAGACGTGACCAGTTCGATCCAGCGTCTCAGGTGGCAGGCGAGGGCCGTCGGCAATCTGGTCAGTAATAGTGAACAGACGATCATTATCGAAGGAGACTATATCCAGATCGTTCCGGCCCAACCGCAGTATGTTTACGTCCCCCGGTACGACCCTTCGGTTATTTACGTCGAAGAATTCGGTCCGGGCGGTCCGCCTTTTATTACGTTTGGTCTCGGTCTGGCGATCGGGGACTGGCTGAGCATGGATTTTGACTGGGGTCATCACCACGTGATCTATCATGGCTGGAACCGCCCCGGCTGGGTCAATCATGCAAGGCCGTATGTTCACGTAAGGAATGTTTATATCAACCAAAGCAGGCCCTCCATACAACAGACATGGAGGCATGACAGATCGCACGGCGATCCGGCCAGGTACCTGTCTTTGCGACCCGGCGGCCCGAAGATCGACCAGTATACGCGGGCCGGTGAAGTCAGGGGGCAGACTGCGGTGCAGCCCGGGCCCGCGGGAGGGACTTTCGGTCCCGGGGGCGACACCCGAGTGTTCAGCAATCGCGGCAGGGAAAGCCGCGGCGTTGTCGGTAAGCAGCCGGCGCCATTGACTTCGGGCATCAACCGACGGACGACGATACCTGCCCCAAAGGTCAGCCAGCCGGCGACAATATTTCCCAATGTCAGCGAGCGGAGGAATGTGCCGACTCCCAGTGTCAACCGGCGGACGACGATACCTGTTCCAAAGGTCAGCCAGCCGGCAACAATATCTCCCAGTGTCAGCGAGCGGAGTAATGTGCCGATTCCCAGTGTCAGCCGGCGACCGTCGATCCCGGCCCCGGCCGTCACGCAACGGCCGACGCCGGTTGTTCCACAGGCAAGCAGCAGTCCCTCACGGCAGCCCTCTCCCGCACGTGAGGGCCTGCAACCCAACAGGACGCCGTCGGTCACTTTTGGCGGTTACCGGGGAGCCGATGAGGCCAGGGCTCAGAGCGTTCGTGGCGAGGCCAGTCGTCAAGGCACTGAAAGAGCGCGCCCGTCCGCGCCCCCCGTGAGCCAGGGCCGCGCCCCCGCAGGCGGGAAATCATCCGGAGAGAGACAGCGCCGCGGACGGTGAGGGTGAACAGTTTTTTAGGTCAGTTTCGTTCCTTTATTATGGAACAAATTGAATTCAGAAAGGAAGAAAACCATGGAGACAATGCAACGGAAATCCCCGTTTTCAACGCGAGGCAGGGCCTTTATCGCTGCATTTTTGATTACTGCTGGCGCGGTCGCTTTCTTGAGCACGCCGCTCATGGCGGCTGCGTCGCAAAAACTTTTTGCCACGCCTGACGATGCCTTGAAAGGATTAGTTGAGGCGGTCAAGACGCATGACAAGGCTGCACTCGATCAGATCTTCGGTCCTTCCGCAAAAGACCTGCGCTCCAGTGACGACGTGCAGGCCGCCGCCGAATTTAATGCCTTTGCCAAACATGTAGCCGAGAAGATCAACATCGTGAAAGAGAATGATGCAAAGGCGATCATTTACCTGGGCAATGAGAATTGGCCCTTTCCTATCCCGCTGGTACAAAAGAATGGCCAGTGGTTCTTTGATACTGATGCGGGAAAAGAAGAGATCCTGAACCGGCGGATCGGCGAAAATGAACTCACCGCCATTCTGGTCTGCCGTTCCTATGTCGCGGCACAGCGCGAGTATGTTCTGAAAGACTGGGACGGCGATGGAATTTTTGCCTATGCGCAGAAGCTTCGGAGTGATCCCGGTAAAAAGAACGGTCTGTTTTGGAGGCATGCACCCGGAGAACCGTTGAGCCCGCTGGGTGAGCTCGTGGCAAGGGCCAGGGCAGAGGGTTATAAGAAGGGAAAGTCACTCTTTAAGGAGCAGCCGGTGCCGTTTCATGGCTACTATCTCAAGATACTGACGCAGCAGGGGAAACATGCGCCGGGCGACAGGTACAATTACATCATCAACGGCAACATGGTCGGAGGCTTTGCCCTGGTCGCGTTTCCCTCAAACTGGGGCAAGTCGGGAGTGATGACCTTTATCGTCAATCAGCAAGGCAAGGTTTACCAGAAGAACCTCGGACCGGATACCATGAAGATCACCACGGAGATGAAAGTGTACGATCCCGACGCGACGTGGACGCCAGCCGGGGAATGACGGGTCCTTTACAGACGTATGATCTGCTCTCCCGGGGCCGCGTATCATTCCCGCGCTTTATCGCCCTCAAGCGTGCTGAGCGCAGTTGCTTTCTGATATCCTCCAGTCTTCACTGAAACAGCCTGGGGCACCATGTTATTTATTATTTTCCCGTAATAAAATATCGTACAATTCTTCCCAAAATGGTAATCCCCAGGATAATGCCTATCGGGATTGCCAGGAGAAGAGCGAAAAGTAAAGTCAATTTAAAGACAAACAAAAAAAGAGGGATGAGGACCACGCATAAAATCAGAGTCAGGCATCCGGTTGCAAAATCTTTTGCTTCTATCATAGGGTATCCCTTCTTGATCTATCTTCCCCGATAACCACAGTATCGCCGTCCCGAACCTAGTCTGGATTCTATCACAAATTCTGAAAAGAGAGTGGAAAATAGGGTGTACGCCCCGCAAAAGTGCGCTATGATTAAAACAGCTGTTGCTGAGAAAATCTCTGCCCCGCTTTTTTCTATGAAAACGCAAGAGGCAGGGTTTGAAACAACAGGGCGTCGAGGAATTCCCGGAGAGAACCAGAACACCTTACGTTTTCATCAATAAGATTCTTTGTGCTCTCGTGGTCTCTAAGGACGACAAGGATATCGAAGTGCGGGTGCGGAGCATGAAGTGACGGTGCGCCCGGTATCTCTCGTATGAAAAACCAGCAGATAGCGAAGATATTCAACGAAATGGCGGAGCTGCTCGAGCTCAAGGGAGAGAACGTGTTCCGCATCCGCGCCTACCGCAGGGCCGCGCAAAACATCGACGGCCTGTCCAGGGACGTGACAACGCTCTCGGACGAAGAGCTTGCCGCGATCCCGGGCATCGGCAAGGATCTCATAGGGAAGATCCGCGAGTATCTTGAGAAGGGCGCCGTTGCCAGGCACGAAGAACTGAAGAGGGAAATCCCCGGAGGAGTCCTCGAGCTCCTGCGCGTGCCCGGCCTCGGACCGAAAAAGGCGAAGCAATTCTACGACAAGCTGAAGGTCAAGAGCGTCGACGAGCTCGAAGACGCGGTCCGCAGGGGCAAACTTACCGGCCTGCCCGGCATCCAGAAGAAGACCGAAGAGAACATCCTCAAAGGCATCGAGCTGGTCAAGCGCGGCACCGACCGAAGGCCCCTTGGTCGCGTACTGCCCCTGGCGGAGGATATCATTCGAAGGCTGAAGGACGCCGCGCCCGTGGACCGGATAGAGGTCGCGGGCAGCATCCGGCGCATGAAAGAGATGGTGAAGGACATCGATATCCTTACGACGTCGAAGCATCCCGATAAGGTTATGGACGCCTTCGTGAAGCTCCCGCACGTGAGCCGAGTGCTTGCTCAAGGGCCAACCAAGTCTTCGGTCATAACAGAGGACGGCATACAGGTGGACCTGCGCGCGGTGGAAGAAGGGTCCTTCGGCGCAGCGCTCCAGTATTTCACCGGCAGCAAGCAGCACAACATCAAGCTCCGGGAGATGGCGGTCAGGGCAGGCCTCAAGCTGAACGAATACGGCGCGTTCAGGGAGCCCGGAGACAAAAAGATCGGCGGGAAGACCGAAGGAGAAATGTACAAGGCGCTGAAGCTTCCCTGGATCCCTCCTGAGCTCAGAGAAGACACGGGCGAGATCGAGGCGGCGCTGAAAGGGACGCTCCCCGACCTCGTGAGGCTCGAAGACATCAGGGGCGACCTCCACGTCCATACGAAAGAGTCGGACGGGAGCCACGATCTCGATACCCTCGTCCAGGCGGCGAAGAAAAAGGGATACTCCTACATTGCGATCACCGATCACACGAAGGGGCTGGGCGTTGCGCACGGCCTGGATGAGAAAAGGCTTGCCGCGGAGATAAATCTTATCGACGCCGCGAACGAGAAGCTCACGGGTTTCCGGATACTCAAAGGCACGGAGATCGACATCCGGGCGGACGGCAGGCTCGATCTTGCGGACGAAGCGCTTGCCGGGCTCGATATCGTCGTTGCCTCCATCCACTCGGGATTCAATCAAACGCAGGAGCAGATGACCAGGAGGATCATTTCTGCGATCCGGAACCCCTGCGTCAGCGTCATTGCCCATCCCACCGGCAGGATTATCGGTGAGCGGGATGCCTATGCCGTCGACATGGAGGCCGTGCTGAAGGAGGCCGCGAAGTTCGGCGTTGCGATGGAAGTGAACGCCTATCCGCTCCGGCTGGACCTGAATGATATGCATGTCAAACTGGCGAAGGAATACGGCGTATTTCTGGCGATCAGCACCGATACGCATGTCTCGAACCAGTTCGATTTCATGACCTACGGGGTCTCTGTCGCGCGACGGGGATGGGCGGAGAAAAAGGATGTGCTGAATACGCTGGAGTATGAACAGCTCATCAGGAGATTAAAGGCGTGCAAAATAAAAAAGCTGCGCATGAAGGAATCGGCATAGCGTTAACCGGGGCCGCGGGACAGCCGGCTGCGGAGGGCATTAACTGCGCAATAATTTTTCTACCTCCTCAGCCGGCATCGGTTTATGGAAATAAAATCCTTGTATCGTGTCACATCGTAAAAGACGCAGGAATTTCCACTGTTCTTCCGTTTCGACGCCCTCCGCTATCGTTTTTATTTTGAGCGAATGTGCCATGGCTATTATCGCGGTTATGATCGACGCGGTATCGGGGTCCTTGGTCATATCTCTGATAAAAGAGATGTCGATCTTGAGATTATCGACGGCAAATCTCTTGAGGTAGCTTAACGAAGAATAGCCGGTGCCGAAATCATCGATGGACAGGGAAATCCCCTTCTTTTTAAAGTCATCCAGAACGGCTATCGTGAAAGCTATATTCTGCATGAATGCGCTTTCCGTAATTTCGAAGGTGATCAGAGCGGGGTTTACCGCAAACTTCGTTAACAGCCTGCTTACGGTTTCTGACAGATTTTTCTGACGGAATTGTATCAATGACAAATTCACCGATACCGGAACGACGGACAGTCCTTTCTGCTCCCATTCCGTGATCTGTCTGAACGATTCCTCAAATATCCATTCACCCACGTCGATGATCATTCCGGTATCTTCGAGTACGGGAATGAATTTGCCGGGAGGGACCAAACCCTGGTCCGGGCTCTTCCAACGTATCAGAGCCTCCATTCCCGCTATTCTTTTTGTATCGGTGTCCACATACGGCTGGTAGTGCAGCACAAACTCCCTGTTTTTCAGCGCGTTGAAAAGCCGCCTCTCCATCAGGAACATCTCGGATGCCTTATTATCTATGGCAGGAGTGTAAAAAGAGTAGTTTTTCCGCCCCTGTTCCTGAGCTTTGATGAGCGCTGCGGTGGCGTTCTTCAGCAGGTCATTTGCCGTCTTTCCATCTTCCGGGAATATGGCAATACCCATGGTGATGGTCGTCACTATCTCATTGTCCATTATCTTCATCGGCTGAGATAGCTCCTTCATAATTCTGTCTGCAACAAAAATAACGTCGTCCGTATCGGCCACATCGACAAGAGCTATTTCAAATTCGTCATTGCCGAATCGTGCGACCGTGTCTCCTTCACGCACGGAAGCCGAAAGTATTTTCCCGATCTCGAGCAGGACCTTGTCACCGACATCAGGCCCCAATGTTTCGTTGATAAGCGCAAACCTGTCGATGTCGATGTTCAGTACCGCGACACGCTTCTTGCTGTAGTCAACTTTTAAAATACTCTGCTCAAGCCTGTTCAGAAAAAGTCTCCTGTTCGGCAGGCCCGTCAATGCGTCAAAATAGGAGAGGTAATCAAGTCTTTCTTCAAGCGCTTTTTGCTGCGTCAGATCCTTTGATGTGGCGACGAAGTGTGTTATAGCGCCCGAATCGTCTTTGAGCGGGGTAATAGTATGAAAGATTTCAAATATCTCTCCTGTCTTTTTCCTGTTTTTTATTATCGCACTGAATGAGCGACCGGAAAGTATGGTTTCCCATAATTCTTTATACAGGTCCCGCTTATGAATACCCGACTTGAAGATCCGTGGATTCTTGCCGATCAGTTCCTTCCTGGAATATCCGGTTATCCCCTCCACCGCCTTATTGGCATAGGTAATATTTCCACTTCTGTCCGTGATCAGGATCCAGTCCGAGGATTGCTCGACAGCGAGTGAGAGTTTTCTCATCTCCTCCATCGCCCGCGCCTGGTCGGAGATGTCCCTTCCATAGACGTTTACATAATCGGCTCCCTTGACGCATACCATGATCAATGAAAATATGGATTGATCGCAGACGACCGGGAACTCTTTGGTCCCGTCCGAACCGCACACATAGGTAATGTAGCTCATGATATCTGCAGGTGCCTTGTCGCCGACTTCGGCGTTCCAGTGTTTTCTCAATGGCATGCTGGCACGGTTTGCGTATGTGATCGTGCCGTCGAGTGAAAATCTCATGACCGGCGATGGATTTTCTTCGGCGAATTTTGCAGTATTTTGGATCTTTTCCTCTGCCTTTTTACGCTCGGTGATGTTGTCAAATACCGCGACGAAATACCCTATTTCCGTGCTGAAGGCGGCGACGCTCAGCCAGCCTCCAAAGGACCCCGAAGAAACTTCGAAACTCTCCGGTTTGCCGGTCATTGCCACTTTGCCGAAGATCTCCAACAACTCGGGATGCGATTCTCGTATGCCGGGAAGCACTTCGCTGAATTTTCTTCCTACAACATCCTTCAACCCCGTCAACGTTTCAAAAGCGTTGTTCACCTCGAGATATACGAAGTCCTGCGGTTGGTCCTGCTCAATAATCATTTTGCAATAAGCAAAGCCGTCAAGCATGTTATCGAATAATGAACGATAACGCTTTTCACTGGCCTGTAAGGCGTCATCAGCCTTTTTCTGTTCGGTAATGTCGGTGAAAAGAGCAAGTCGCGCGTCCCTGCCGTTGAAGGACAGGTCATGGGTGACCACGTCAACATAAATAAGCGTTCCGTTCTTCTTTTTATGCTTCCAGACTCCGGGACGTCTGATCTCATCGTGGATCCGGCTTACTGATGCAATCAGATCGGTGTGTTGTTCTGGAAAATACAGGTCCTTAAGCTCCATGGTGAGGAACTCTGTGCGTGAATATCCGTAGTGATCCACGGCGAGGTCGTTGACCGCGAGGATAGAGAGCGTCTCGCGATCATAGAACACCATGGGAAGCGGATTATTATCGAACAAAATACGGTATTGATTTTCAGATGAACTAAGTTGATCTTCCTGCTTTTTAGAGCTCTCATTCGTCTTACTCGCAGCTTTTGGAGGTCTGACTTTTCTGGCCATGTAAGTGCTCCTTGGACAAGATAGACAGCAGTATTTTATTCATAATGACTGTTCTATAAGTATTTCTTCAGGTTTTGTTTCAAATTATAGCACAGTGCTGCTTATTAACCTCCCTTTTAACAGGATATCTCACTTGAAGTCTGTCCTCATAAGGCATACCAATTTTGGAATAAAGGTGATTCAATGCGTATATTGAATCTTACGGTGTATAAATTATTGAGGGTTGAATCATTGACTATGCTCAATGAGAAAGAGGACATGCTACGGCAACAAATGCAGATGTCCGCCCGGCTAAAAATGCGAGGCGATGCCGAACCGGTTGCTGAAGGATCTGTCCGAGATCAGGTGGACGCGGCCTTTTCCGCGCTTCCCGTTTTTTTTCTTCCTTTTGACAGCCGTGCTTTTTTACCGTATAATGCCGTCACAATATTCCAATGGGTATAAGGAGAAATGCCATGAAACTGAAACCGATGAATGACTGGGCCGTTGTACGGCCGTCCGACGCGGCGAAGAAGACCGCGGGAGGGCTCTATATCCCGGATAGCGCGAAGGAAAAGCCCCAGGAAGGGGTTGTTGAGGCGATCGGACCCGGCGCGTACGAGGAAGAGAAGTACGGAAAGAAGAAGACCGAGAAAAAAGATCGAAAGTTCATTGCCACAACCGTGAAGCCCGGCGACAGGGTGATCTATGAGCGCTATGCGGGCCAGACATATACCATCAATAATGAGGACCTGGTCCTTGTGCGTGAACGGGACATCCTCGGGATCCTGTCAGGCGCGGGCCAGAAGCCGCTCGAGATACCGGCGTCCACCTCCGAAAAGGGAACGACCGCGATCGCAAAAAAAGCACCTGGCCAGCTGATCAAGACGAAAAAATCGGCGGCCAAAAAAACGGGAAAGAAAAAATAGCGCGCAGAGGAGCATATGGAAGATGAGCTCATAGTGCGGCAGAAGAAGATCCTGTCCATCCTTGAGCAGGAGCTCGAGGATGGCGAGAGCCTGGCGGCCGATGCGAGAAAGATGGTCTCCTATCTGCTGGTTGAGAAAAAGGGATATCTGCCGGAGGACATTGAGAAGAGGGTGGTATTCGAGGTGAAGCTCGGCCAGGAGACGGCATATTCTTCCGTGGATTTTCTTGTTTCGATCGCGGGGAAGAGGGCCATGGTCATCAAGTGCTCTGCGGGCTCCCTTTCTTCACGGGAACGACAGGCAGTGGCCGCTGCCCGGCTGATCGGATCACCGCCAGTGCCTGTTGCGGTAGTGGCGGACCCCGTGAACGCCGAGGTACTGGATGTTGCGACAGGCGAGGTTGTGGGAGAAGGTTTCGGTGCTATTCCTGTCAGGGACCGGCTCATCCAGATACTTTCAGAATACTCTGCCAAACCGCTCTCGCCGGACCGGCTTGAGAAGGAAAAACGGATCCTGCTCGCCTTCGATGCCATACGCTGCTGCGTGCCGCAGGGAGCGGATGGCGGCGTCGCTCTCAAGGATCCCTCCACCTGCCAAGAATAGACGCTGCATCCATGCGTGCTATTTCGCTCCACCTCCCGGTGTCTCGGGGTTGTCCTCACCTATGCGTTGCGTGTTAGTACGTAAAGACCGCGTTGGCACCCACCGAACTCTCGATCAGCTGTGACGCATTCACATAGCCAGTGATCCCGGCCATGCCGCTGTCGGTCTTGATGTCGCGGGAGGCCATGGAGGGATTGCAGCCATACAGCTTCCCCCCCATGTCCTGATAATGCTGCATCAATTCAGTCAGCGGGTCGAATGTTGCGGCTTTGAGACCTTTTATATATTCCGGTTGGAACAGCCTGATGCCGTTATCCAGGACGAACATTTCGCATTCGTATTCGAAGCTCAGGGCCGTCAACGCCTGCGCAAAGATGCTCGATACAAGCTCTATTCGCGCCTTGGGGTCGTGGGTCAAAATATACACGATCTTTTTCATGGGTCCTGCCTCTCCCGCAATAGTTAGATGAACAGCGTCGTATTCGAGCTGAAGGAATTGCTCAGGAACGTTGCAACGCCCCCCACCTCGATGCCGTCGAGCAGGTCCTCTTTTTTGATGCCCATGACGTCCATGGACATCTGGCAGGCGACGATCTTGATCTCCATTTCCTGCGCCATCCCGATAAGGGACGGAAGGGATTCGACGTTCTTCTTGCCCATCATGTAGCGGAACAGGCGCGGGCCGATGCCGCCGAAATTCATCTTGGAGGTCCCCAACTTGTCCGGGCCTTTGGGCCTCATCATGAGGACCATCTTCTCGAGAAGCTGCCTGCCCGCGGTTTTCATGACCGGTTTTTTGATGGCGTCGAGCCCCCAAAAGGTCACGAACATGGAGACTTTTTTCCCCATGGCCAGGGCGCCGGTCGCGATGATGAAAGCGGCGAAGACCTTGTCGAAGTCCCCGCTGAAGAGCACCATGGTCAATTGGCGGCTGTTCTTTTCGAGTTTCGCGAGACGGCCTTCCAACTCCTGCACGGTTTTTGCCAAGTCGTTCTGCTCCATGCTTCCTCCTTTAAAGTTATTTTTTCGTGATGGTAGCGGTGATGTCCTTGCCGGACTTCGTAATGCCGTTGAGCGTATTCCCGGTCTCGTTGCACCATGCCGTGATGTCTGGTTCGAACGCAGGGTCGTCGCAGACGACCTCGAAGACATCGCCGGGCGTTCCTTTTCTCGTTGCCATCGAGAGCTTGATGACCGGCATGGGGCAGGCCATACCTTTAAAGTTCAAAACGGTTTTTCCCATAGTTCCTCCTTAAGTTAGTCATATTCCTTGGCTTATTTTTATCAGTTTTTCAAAAAAAGCTACTGCAAATTACCCGTGAGGACACCTCCCATCCCTTTGAGCGCATGCAACAGCATTCAGCGCAGGTCGAAGTTTTATGCATTATACTCTATTGTCCGCATGATGTACATACGCGATGAACATTTTTACAGCCGCGCGCCAAAACAAACCTTGACTGTCAGCTCGGCCTGATGCTACAATGCGCAAAAATTTCAATGAATAGAGGCAGATGAACAGGGCAGCGAGAGCGGTCATCCTTTTTATTTCGCAGGGCGCCTACGCGGGGAGATTCCCGGTCGCCCCCGGCACGGCAGGGACGGTTGTCGGGGTGTTTCTCTACCTCGGGATGAAGGGCCTGCATCCCGGGCAGTATCTTGCCGTTTGTGTCTTTGTAATCCTTGCAGGGATGTGGACCGCCGGCCGCGCGGAGATCATCCTTGGCCGCAAGGACAGCCCCTCGATCGTGATCGATGAGATCGCCGGTTTTCTTACAGCAATGTTCATGGTCCCGTCCGGCTGGTCCTTTATTGGCGCCGGTTTTCTGCTCTTCAGAGTGTTCGACATACTGAAACCCTGGCCCCTCAGGCGATTAGAGTCACTGCACGGCGGCCCTGGCGTGATGCTCGACGACATCGGGGCCGGCGTGTATGCGAATATCGTGCTCCAGATCGCGGCATTTCTTATCTCCCGATGAACCAAATAACCGAAGAGACCTTTGAACAGACCCTCCGGTCCTTCATCCGCTCGGAACAGATCGATCTCCGAGACGTTTCCTTCATTGATCCTTACGGCATGCTGGGGCTCCTCGAGATCGGCGAGCTTTGCATGCTCGAAGACGTGAAAAAAACCATCACGCTCCCGCAGTCCGGCGAGGTATGCGCGTATCTCGAACGGATGGATTTTTTCACCCACGCAAGCCGTTATTTTTCCCTCGATCACTCTTTGTGCCAAACTGCCAATCAAAAAAGTCGCAGCCCGGAATCGGATGTGCTTCTCGAGATCACGCCTATCGAACGTTCGAACGACATCCACGCTATCGTCGGCACGGTGAGAGACCGCGCACAGGCTATCCTCGCGACCCATCTGCACTATGACGACCGGGCGATCAACAGCTTCATCGTAGCGCTCTCCGAAGTTTGCCAGAACATCATCGAGCATAGTGAGAACAAGGGGTTCGTGGGCATCCAGAAATACCGGTTCCAGAGCATGAATAAGAACGTCGTCAAGATCGCGGTCATGGACGTGGGCATCGGGTTCCGAAAGTCCCTGTCAGGTCGTTTCAAGCTGCGAAGCGATCTCGACGCTATCGACAAGGCCCTGCTTCACGGCGCATCCCGGTACGAGGACGAGGGCAGGGGACACGGCCTGGCCGCGGTGCGCCGGTTCGTTGAGCAATGGCAGGGCAAGCTTTCCATCCGCTCGGGAACTGCGCGGCTCGCAATTATCCCGACCTGGTCACGCGGCAGGGAACAGGAGCGAAATCTTACCAGTTTCCCCGGAGCTCAAATCAATATCCTTCTACCAGAAGTATAATTTTGCCACAGCCTCTCCTTTGATTTCTCAGTAGCCTCTCCCTTGACGGGAGAGGTTGGTGAGGGTGAATCGCCGGCTCCTGATTATCCGAATGTTCGTCATTCCCGCGAAGGCGGGAATCCATCCTGTTTATTCTTTAAATTTCCCCTTGACAAATCCATCCATTTATGGTTCAATTGATTCAATTGAAGTTAATGTCTTTGCTCCCGACCCCATCGGGAGAGGGCTGGGGCGAGGGGAGATTTCTCTTTTGCAATTGGGCTGGAGATGGCCGTGATGAAACAAATAGTAACTACGAACATAATTGAGAGCAAGATATATCTTATCCACGGCCAGAGAGTGATGCTCGACAATGATCTTGCTGAGCTCTACGAAGTACCGACAAAGGCCCTTGTGCAAGCAGTAAAGAGGAATATAAAACGTTTCCCTAAAGATTTTATGTTTCAAATGGAAAATCAAGACGTTATAAACTTGAGGTCACAATCTGTGACCTCAAGTTTGGGGTATGGTGGAAGAAGGTATCTCCCGTATGCTTTCACAGAACAAGGCGTTGCCATGCTCTCAAGCGTGCTTAACAGCGATCGCGCGATAGAAGTCAATATCCTCATCATGCGCGCTTTTGTTAAGCTCCGGGAAATGATCGCATCTCACAAGGACCTGGCGCGAAAGCTCGATGAGCTTGAAAAGAAATATGATGGCCAGTTCCAGATCGTGTTCGAGGCTATTCGACAGCTTATGGCGATTGAGGAAAAGCCCAAACGGAAGATCGGGTTCCTGGCCAAGGAAAGCCGGGCAACCTACAAAACAATGTAGTCGGTAGGTCGGGTGATGTAAAACATGTTGGGTTTCACTACGTTCAACCCAACCACTGTTATAAGTTGGTTTATTGGGAGAAGACTGGATGTGGGCGTTATGAAGAAAATTCATATTGAGCTTGGGCGGGATTGCACAAGGAAGGAAGAGAGGAAAGGGGAACGAGCGGGAATATGCGAAGAAGAAGGTTGCCGCGAAGATTGCTGCGGCAGGTAATGAACTCGAAATGGCCATTATAAAAACGATAGTCACAGCTGAAACTTTAGAGCGTAAAATCTATCTGATTCGCGGCTTCAAGGTTATGATTGATAACGATCTTGCCGAATTGTACGGTGTGACCACAAAAAGGCTTAATGAGCAGGTGCGGCGCAATATAGACCGGTTCCCGAAAGACTTCATGTTTCAGCTATCCCCGAACGAGTTCGAGTCTTTAAGGTCGCAATTTGCGACCTTAAGTTTGAACACGGTCGAGGACAACACCGAAAATACATGCCTTATGCCTTCACTGAGCACGGTGCGCTTATGGCTGCGAGCGTTCTCGATACGCCGCGGGCTGTCGAAGTCAGCCTCTATGTTGTCCGGGCCTTTGTTAAATTACGAGAAATGATCGCATCGCACAAGGACCTGGCGCGGAAACTCGATGAGCTCGAAAAGAAATACGACGGCCAGTTCCAGATCGTGTTCGAGGCTATACGACAGCTTATGGCGATAGAGGAAAAGCCCAAAAGAAAGATCGGGTTTCTAATAAAGGAAAACCGGGCAACTTACATAACAATGTAGTCGTAGGTTGGGTATGGTTTTAATGCCCAACATTTAAATTTGTGTGATGAAGAAAGAATGCGATATCGTCGATCACAAACACCTGGGGCAACATTCTTCTTTACAGTCGTCACTTATAATCGAAAGAGAATTTTGTGTTTGGGAGACAATTCGTTCCGTTTAAGACGATCGATGGAGGCTGTCAAGGCCGATCATCCTTTTACGATCGACGCAATTGTTCTTCTGCCGGAACATCTACATTGCATCTGGACATTGCCTCAGGGTGATAACGATTTTTCAAAACGGTGGATGCTTATCAAAAGCAAATTCACGAGAGTATGCGACGATCCGTTTAAAGGTACACCAAGTTCGAGCAGAATAGAAAAACGAGAGCGGAACATCTGGCAACGTCGGTTTTGGGAACATCAAATTCGTGATGAGATTGATTACAAACGTCATGTCGATTACGTTCATTACAACCCAGTAAAGCACGGGTTGGTGAAGGCGCCCGTTGATTGGAAATTTTCAAGTTTTCATCGTTACGTAAACAATGGAATATATCATCGTGATTGGGGTGCTAATCTTGAAATAGTGATAGATGCCAAGATAGGACGTGAATAAGAATGTTGGGCTTCCTAGTGTCAGCCCAACCTACAACTTACAGCATCTTTCTATAGAGGAAGTTCGTAGGTTGGGCAAAAAGGTTCACCTTGCCCAACATCATTCAATCATCGACTGGTTCTCTCCGCGCTTCGCAATCGCGGAGAGAACATGGCACCCAAGACAGACTGTCCCTACGGGACCGCTGCTTAGCGCCGCGATTAAGAGTGCAACACAAAGGAACAGCAAAAAAACAACACTGTATGCAGAAAGAACTTGAAGAAAAATTGACACAACTGAAAGCCTCCAACCTTGTCGACCCGGATGTGGTAGCAGGTCTGTATAAGATGGCTAAAGAGTTAAAAGATACTTCACCGCGGGACGCATTGAATATTTTCAGAACGATAGCGATGGCAACTGACAATGTGCGGTTATTTACAACTAAAGAGAAACTGGCATTCTTCGGCGCAGCGTCAGAACTGGGCTGGACGTTGGGAGAGCCAAAGTGGCATTTCGACCGGCGTACTGCTGAACTTTATCGCGATCAGGATAATCTTGATATGGCCGGGTTTCAATACGAACGTGCTGCTAAGTCTTTCATTATGGAAGGGACTGCCAATCATATTGCATCTATCCATGATTGGAAGATTCAAGGCCATATGCTTCGGGAGGCACGGATGTGCTATGAAGCCGCTGGCTCTGGCGCAGATTCGAGCAGGTGTTTCATCGAGTACAAGAAACTATTGAGGGATAACGCTGAAACCCGTCAGAAAAAGATTATAGAGTGGTCTCTCTACGTGTTCTGGTCATGGGGCGAGAGTCCGTTGAAAGTAGCTATCTGGGGTTCTGTAGTAATCGGTTTGTTTGCATTGAGTTACTGCGTGACAGGAATGATGGCATCATCTGGAGAGATTACACACGACTTATTGGAGGCATTCTACTTAAGCATCATCACGTTCACCACACTAGGCTACGGTGATCTTACTCCAACCTCTGGCATCGGGAGATTCTTTGCTGCCAGCGAGGCGCTTTCTGGAATATTTTTCACTGGGCTATTCTTAGTTACATTTGTAAAGCGGTTCTCCCGATAAAGGCGCTTGGCATCGCGTTTTGAAATAGAAGATTTAGTAAACTCTTAACCTGTCATTCCACGCCGACACTTCGCGGCGTGTGAACTCGGCGTTGATTTCAATTACTAACCTTCTCCAGCATGGCCGGCGAGCGAAAATCGAGGAACAGGACCTGGAATGATCAAGTACGACCTCTATAAATTACTTAAAAGACGAACTCGGCAATGGTTCGAAGGACCTTGTCACCCGGCCTTCGGGCCAGGCGATCCGGGAGCGGATCGAGCGGGACATTGAAAAAGAGCCGAACGGCGCCGTGGTGGCCCTCGATTTCTCGAAGATCGGGGTGATCGACTATTCCTGCGCCGACGAGATCGTGACAAAGCTCGTCTCGCGCCTTCTCGCCGGGGAATACCGGGACAAGTACCTGCTCCTTGCGGGGTTGAATGAAAACCAGAGGGAGAACATCGAGGTCGCCATCGAGCGAAAGGACCTCGCGGTCATGGCGGAGATGCGGGACGGCAGCAGGATCGTTTTGGGCAATCTCAATAATTATCTCAGGGACACGCTTGACTTCATCATCAAAAAGAAACGAGCAACTTCCAAGGAACTCTCTGATGCCAGAAAGATCGAAGTGAATACGAGCGGCACGCGGCTTCTGAACCTGCACAAAAAGCGGCTGGTGAAGCGCGTCGAGGAAACGCGCAGCGACGGGAAGGTATGGGCTTACGAGCTTCTCTGAGGGCCAAATTTCATTGACGGCGGGTGCGGCACGATGATACAATGACAAACGTTATTTTTAATGCGGATTGATTAAACAGCGGAGGGCATGTTGTGCCGTGTGACGTGCCCTTTGCGAAGGTGGATCTCTATGCGCGCTGAAATCATTGCCACCGGCTCCGAACTCCTGTCGGGCGGCGTACTCGACACGAATTCCCTCTACCTTTCGGAAGAGCTCATGCTCATCGGCCTTAAGACCGCGTTCAAGACCGTGGTGGGGGACGATGAACAGGACATGGAAGAGGCGTTCCGGAGGGCTTTTGGAAGGGTGGATGCCGTGATCGTCACCGGCGGGATCGGCCCGACCGAGGATGACATCACGCGCAAGGTGATCGCGAAGATCGTCAAGAAACGGCTGGTCCTGAACGATGATGCATTGAAGGCCATTCACACCATGCTTGCCGGCAGGGGAAAAGAATTTGCCGCATCGAACGACCGGCAGGCGCTGATCCCGACGGGCGCGAGGCTGCTTCAGAACCCCGTCGGCAGTGCGCCCGGTTTTTTCATCGACGAAGAAGGGCTGTTCATTGCCGTTCTTCCGGGGGTGCCGGTCGAGATGCGGGCCATGTTCGACCAAGGGCTCCGTCCCGTGCTCGAAGCGCGGTTCAGCAGCAGGATGTTCATCCGGCGAAGGGTATTGCGCACCTGCGGTCTGTCCGAGTCGGCAGTGAACCAGGCGATCCAGAATATTCTGAAGCGGAGCGCCCCGGCTGTTGGTCTGACCGCAAAGGAAACGGGTGTGGATATTCGCATCATAGCCAGCGGGCTTAATGCCGAGCAGGCCCAGGCGCAGGCCGAACAGGCCGACGCGGGAATACGGGAAAAGCTCGGCGACGCGGTGTACGGTGTTGACGGCCAGGAGATTGAAGAGGTTGTCGGCGCGCTTCTGAAGCAGCGAAGGCTCAAACTTGCCGTCGCGGAATCATGCACCGGCGGGCTGATCGGCGGCCGGATCACGAGCATCGCGGGAAGTTCGGAGTATTTCGAGCGCGGCGTGGTGGTGTACAGTTATCTTGCCAAGACCGAGATGCTCGGCGTGCCGCTGGACCTCATTGAGAAACATGGAGCGGTCAGCGTTCAGGTAGCGGAGGCCATGGCACGGGGAATACGACAAACCGCGCACACGGAGCTTGGACTTGCCGTTACCGGCATCGCGGGGCCGGGCGGAGGAACGCAAAAAAAGCCGGTGGGGCTCGTTTACACAGCCCTCGCATCGGCGCAGGGGGTCAAGGTCGCTGAGCACCGGTTCCTCGGGACGCGGGAACAGGTCCGTATCAGGGCCTCGCAGATGGCGTTGGATATGGTGAGGCGGCACTTGATCGCGTAGGAGCCAGGTGAGTGACGAGAAACGAGGGACGCAAAATCGTCCATCGTCCCAGCGAACGCAGTGAGCGGTCGCCTGTCGTCCATTAATTTTCATGAGACTGTTCATCGCCATAGAGATCCCGGACGAGATCAAGACAGAATTGGTCAAGGTCCAGGAACAGCTCAGAAAAGCGAGGGTAGACGCAAGCTGGACGCGCGCGGAGGGCATGCATCTGACCCTGAAATTTCTGGGTGAAATCCCGGAGACGAAGGTTCCGGAGATCGTAACCGGTCTGCAAAAAGCCGCGGAAGGGATCGGCCGGTTCCCGCTTGAAGTCAAAGGGGTCGGAACGTTCCCGAATCCGCGGAACGCCAGGGTGGTGTGGATCGGACTTTCAGGAGAGATCGGAAAGCTGTCAAAACTGCAGGAAGCCGTTGAAGAGGCAATGGACCGCATCGGTTTGGCGCGTGAGGACCGGAAATTTACCGCGCACCTTACCCTCGGCAGGATAAAGTATATCCGGTCTCGCGATCAGTGGGTTGCCGTATTGGAAGAGACCAGGGACAGAGTCCTGCCGGGGTTCGAGGCAACCGCGGTCAGCCTGATGAAGAGTGAACTCAGGCCGTCGGGCGCGGTGTATACGGAAATGGGCAGGGTGGAGTTGAAATAAACGATAGACAAGAGACGACGGACGGGAGACGGATGCGTCCATCGTACATGCGACGATTCATAACTGAAAGGAGATACACAGTGGCGGATAAGGATAAATTGAAGGCGCTGGAACTGGCGGTGGGCCAGATCGAGAAACAATTCGGCAAGGGTTCCATCATGCGTCTGGGCAGGGAGGAGGTCCCCGCGGGGATCCCCGCGATTTCCACCGGGTCTCTGGGCCTGGACATCGCGCTCGGGGTGGGCGGTGTGCCGCGCGGCAGGATCATCGAGATCTACGGCCCCGAGTCCTCCGGCAAGACCACGCTGGCGCTCCATATCATCGCCGAGGCGCAGAAAGCGGGCGGCCAGGCCGCTTTCATTGACGCGGAGCATGCGCTTGATGTGACATACGCCCGCAAGCTTGGCGTGCGCACCGACGACCTTCTCATCTCGCAGCCCGACACGGGCGAACAGGCGCTCGAGATCACTGAAACGCTCGTGCGGAGCGGCGCTATTGACGTGATCGTCGTCGATTCCGTCGCGGCACTTACGCCCCGGGCCGAGATCGAAGGCGAGATGGGCGATGCGCACATGGGTCTCCAGGCGAGGCTCATGAGCCAGGCGCTCAGAAAGCTCACCGGCGCGATCAGCAAGTCGGCAACGACGCTCGTCTTCATCAACCAGATCCGCATGAAGATCGGCGTGATGTTCGGAAACCCCGAGACCACTACAGGCGGCAACGCGCTCAAGTTCTACGCCTCGGTGCGGCTCGACATCCGAAAGATCGCGGCCATCAAGGAGGGCGAAGAAATGACCGGCGGGAGGGTGAGGGTCAAGGTGGTGAAGAACAAGATCGCCCCGCCGTTCCGCTCGGCCGAATTCGATATCATGTTCAACGAAGGGGTCTCGAAGATCGGAGAGATCATCGACATCGGTGTGGAGAAGAACATCGTTGAAAAAAGCGGGGCCTGGTTCTCCTACAGCGGCACGCGGATCGGCCAGGGAAGGGAGAACGTAAAACTTTTCCTGCACGATCACCCCGAGATGGCCTCTGAGATCGAGGTCAAGGTACGGCAGGCCGCCGGTCTGAACGGCTCCGTCACTTCCGCCCCGGAGAACGCGGGGGCAAGGGAGAAGGAGATCGCCCCGCCCGCTGAGAAACCGGCGAAAGCCTCGAAAGGAAAATAGCGGGAATCGAGAGACGGGGCAGCAGATACCAAAGAGTATACCAAGAAAAAATACCGAAGCCGAAAAGACAAAAAATCCGAGCAGAAAGACAATAACAGGCTTATACTGAGAGGACACAGAGAAGGAGGAACCCCGGAGAGGACGTTACTCCGTGAAGATGAACCATCCTCTGTGTTCTCTTCTATGTTTGACAATACGAATGGCCCGCGCGGGAGGTTTCCATGAATCTGAATGAGCTGCTCAAAATTACCAGTGAAAAAAAGGCTTCCGATCTCCATCTGAAGGTCGGCGTGCCGCCCATCATCAGGGTCGACGGCAGGCTGATCTCGCTCGATACGGAAAAGCGGACGACCCAGGAGGAGGCCCTTGCCACTGCGCTGGGCATCATGAACTCCGTCCAAAAAGCAAAGTTCCTTGAGAAAAAAGAGCTCGACATGGCCTACGCCGTGCCGGGGATGGGCCGCTTCCGCGTGAATGTGTTCCAGCAGCGCGGCAGCGTGGGCATGGTCTTCCGTATCGTCCCGGGGAAAATACTGACCTTTGAGGATCTTTTCCTTCCGACGGTGCTCCAGAAAATCGGGAGCGAGCAGCGCGGCCTCATACTGGTCACGGGAACGACCGGGAGCGGCAAGTCCACGACCCTCGCATCGCTGATCGATTACATCAACATGTCCCGGACCGCCAATATTGTCACGATCGAGGACCCGATCGAATTTTTGCATCGGGATAAAAAGAGCATCGTCAATCAGCGCGAGATCGGCTCAGACACCTTCTCCTTCAGCGAGGCGCTCCGCAGCGCGCTCCGGCAGGACCCGGATGTCATCCTCGTGGGAGAAATGCGCGACTTCGAGACCATCTCCACGGCACTGACCGCTGCCGAGACAGGACACCTGGTGCTCTCCACCCTGCACACGCTGGACGCATCGGAGACGGTCAACCGCATCATCACGGTATTTCCGCCGTATCAGCAGAAGCAGGTCAGGATGCAGCTCGCTTCCGTGGTCAAGGGGATCATTTCCCAGCGCCTTGTGAGCCGGGCAGACGGCACCGGGCGCGTGCCGGCGGTGGAAGTGATGCTCGGCACGCTGTCGGTGCGCGAGGCGATCATCGACGAAACCAAGACCCGTCAGATACCGACGATCATTGCCGGTGGACAGCTTCACTATGGGATGCAGACCTTCGACCAGTCGCTTCTCATGCTCTACAAGAAGGGGATCATCAGCTACGACGAGGCGCTGTTAACGGCGAGCAATCCCGACGATTTTGCGCTCAGGGTCAAAGGCATCCAGTCTACGAGCGATATATCGATGGAGGCGGACGAGAAGAGAACATCGTCGGGCATAAAAGGAACGATCGGTGAAGTGAAATCAGCAACCGAAGACACCACGGGTCCTTCTCAAAAGCATGGCGAATCACGGGGTGGCAAGTCCGCATCCGACAGTGAATTCAAGATAGACCGGTTCGGGGACAAATAGGAGCCGAACAGGGGATGCGGTGAATCGGTGAATGGGTGATGAAGACAACAAGGAACTGACGAAGGCCAGGAATGCAGCCTACCGTTTCCTCACCTATCGTCCGCGGAGCAGAGCGGAGATCGACACAAAGCTTCATGAGAAGGAATTCAATGAAGCGATAATCGAGGCTGTTCTTGCCGACCTGGCGCGGCTCGGTTATGTGAATGACCCGCAGTTTGCCCGTGAGTGGACGCGCAGCAGGATCAGGCTTCGGGGATTCGGCAGGCGCCGTATCGGGCAGGAACTCAAGAACAAAGGGATCGGCCGGGATATCATCAGGGAGGTCTTTGCCGAGGTTTTTAGCGAAGAAACCGAGATCGAGATCGCGAAGAGGGTTGCCGGGAAAAAAATGAATACGATGAAGTCCCTTGACCGTGAGACCCGCAGGCGTCGGCTGGCGGGGTTTCTGGAACGGAAAGGCTTCTCTTTCGAAATTATCCGGGAAGTGTTGAGGAGTACGGAGCTTTTTTTGCCACGGGTGGACACCGATTGACACGGATTGAAATGCAGGAGAATCTCAGGCCGGGATCTAATCCGTGTTCATCAGGGTGAATCCGCGGTTGATATATTTTATCCCGGCTTGTCCGGGTCCAGGAGTAAAAAATTGAAGTCGAACGAATTACGAAAACTGTTCATTGACTATTTTTCGCAGAAGGGCCACAAGGTGGTGCCGAGCTCGTCCCTTGTTCCGAAGAACGACCCCTCGCTCCTGTTCACGAACGCGGGAATGGTCCAGTTCAAGAGCGTGTTCCTCGGCGAGGAGGAGCGGGACTACAAGCGCGCGGTAACGAGCCAGAAATGCGTTCGCGCCGGCGGCAAGCACAATGACCTCGAGAACGTGGGCCATACGGCGCGGCATCATACATTCTTCGAGATGCTCGGCAACTTCTCCTTTGGAGATTATTTCAAAAAGGAAGCCCTCGAGTACGCCTGGGAATTTCTCACCAGGAAGGTCAATCTTCCGGCAGACAAACTCTGGGTGACGATTTACAAGGACGATGACGAGGCCTTTGAGCTTTGGCGGACCGTGATCGGCGTGCGCGCAGATCGCATTGTCCGTCTCGGTGAAAAGGACAATTTCTGGTCGATGGGCGACACCGGCCCCTGCGGCCCCTGCTCCGAGATCCTTATCGACCAGGGGCCTGAGATGTCCTGCGGGAAGCCCGGATGCGCCGTGGGGTGCGACTGCGACCGGTACCTCGAGATCTGGAACCTGGTGTTCATGCAGTATAACCGCGACCAGACGGGCAAGCTAACCCCGCTGCCGAAGCCGAGCATCGACACAGGCATGGGCCTGGAGCGCCTTTCCGCCGTTGTGCAGAAGGTCAGGAGCAATTTTGAGACCGACCTGTTCCAGGCGATCATAAAGGAGATCGCGAACCTTGCCGGTGTGCCGTATCACAAGGACGCGCAGGCGGACATCTCGTACCAGGTCATCGCCGATCATCTTCGGGCCATGACCTTCCTTATCTCCGACGGCGTGCTTCCCTCAAACGAGGGGAGGGGGTACGTGCTGAGGCGTATTCTCAGGAGGGCCAGCCGCTACGCCAAGCTCATCGGCATCAACAAACCGATCCTGTACAAGCTCACCGGGGCCGTGGTGGACGAGATGAGGGAAGCCTATCCCGAACTCGCGGACAGCCGCGACCATGTGGCAAAGGTGGTGCTTCTCGAGGAGGAGCGGTTCGCTGCCACGCTCGACTCCGGTCTTGCCCTCCTGAACGAGTCCGTTGCAAAGCTCAAGGCATCGGGCCGGGTTATGATCCCCGGCGACGTGCTGTTCAGGCTCTATGATACCTTCGGATTTCCGCTGGACCTCGTGGCTGATATGGCGAGGGACATGCATCTCGAACTGGACGAAGACGGCTATCGCCGCGCCATGCAGGAGCAGCGCGAGAAGGCGCGGGCTGCCTGGGCGGGATCAGGCGAAGAGAAGGTCAATCCTGTATACAAGGAAGTCTCTGCAAGCATCAAGAAGCCGGTTTTCGTCGGCTACAGCGAGCTCGAAGGGACTGCGGAGGTCCTGGCTATCATCAAAGGAGAAAAAAGCATCACTGAGGCTCATGATGGTGATGAGGTTGAGATCATCCTCGACCGGACGCCTTTCTACGCGGAGTCGGGCGGGCAGGTGGGGGACAAGGGCGAGCTTCTGGGAGAGGCATCCAAGTTCGACGTCACGGACACGACAAAGCCGGTCCCTGACCTGATCGTCCATAGAGGGAAGATCAGAAAAGGGACCTTTAAGACCGGCGATGCGATACTCGCGAAGGTCGAGACCGATAGTCGGGCTGATATCGCCAGGCACCATACGGTAACGCATATTCTCCACGCAACGCTCCGTTCAGTGCTCGGCGAGCATGTGAAACAGGCGGGATCGCTTGTATCGCCTGATCGTCTCCGCTTTGATTTCACTCACTACACGGCGCTCACGGAACGGGAGAAAGAACGGGTCGAAGAGCTGGTGAATGAGCGTATTTTCGAGAACCATCCCGTGGACACAACGGTCATGGACATCGATCAGGCCATTGCCGCCGGCGCCATGGCGCTCTTTGATGAGAAATACGGGGACAAGGTCCGGGTGGTCACCGTGAAGGATGTGAGCAAAGAGCTCTGCGGCGGGACCCATACCCGTGCGAGCGGAGATATCGGCATGTTCAAGATCGTTTCCGAGGCCGGCATCGCCGCCGGGGTCCGCAGGATCGAGGCGCTGGCCGGAAGACGGGCGTATCGGGAAGTAAAAAAAGAAGAGAAGAGCCTTCGGGAGATTGCCCAGGTGCTGAAGTCATCTGACGCCGACGTTGTCGAAAGGGTCGAGAAGCTGCTGGCACAGCTCAAAGAGAGCGAGAAAGAGCTTGACCGGATGAAACACAAGCTCCAGTCCTCGCAGGCAGGCGATGTGATCGGGGAGGCAAAAGAGATCAATGGCATCATGGTGCTTGCCAAGCGGGTTGATGGAATTGATGCCAAAGATCTGCGGGATTTCGGGGACAAGCTCAGGGACAAGCTCGGGTCGGGCGTTCTGGCGCTCGGTTCGGTGAAAGACGACAAGGTGAGCCTGATCGTGATGGTCTCAAAGGACCTGACGACGCGGTTCCATGCCGGCGCTCTCATCAAGGAGATGGCGCTTGTCCTGGGCGGCACGGGCGGGGGCAGGGCGGATCTGGCCCAGTCCGGAGGAAAGGACCCCGGGAAACTCGACGCGGCGCTCGACGCACTGTTCAACGCGGTAAAAAAAGCTGCCGGATAGGCCCCCGATAAATGAGTGTGCCGCCGGTTTCTGTAATCGATCTCTTTCCCGTGCTCGCACCGGCTTTGAGTTATGTTATAATCAGGTATATCTAAACCAAGGAGGTCAACATGAATGTTGCGGATGTCATCAAAAGGGCAATGCTTGCAGGGCTGGGAGCCCAGGAAAAGGCCAGGGAATTGGTCGACGAACTGGTCAAGGCAGGGGAACTTTCCAAAAGCGAGGCCTCCACTCTGGTGAAGGAGTGGGCGTCCAAGGCCGAGGAAAGCACCAAGGATATGGACCTTAAGGTCAAGGACGCCATCGCGGGTGCATTTGAAAAGATGAATATCCCGACTCGCGACGACCTTGAAAAGCTGGAAAAGAAGATGCAGGGCATCGCGGCGCGACTTTCGAAACTTGAAGGCGGCGAGGGGAAAGGCGGGGCATAAGTTCGGGGCCCCGGCGCTTCCAAGTCTCTTGTTGGGCGGGAAAACAAGGACCTCTCTGTCAGATCAACGGATCGGACAGGCCATCACGTCGGCGGGCCGGAATGTGTCCGTTCACCTTGTGGAACGGACGCGCCTGCGATGGTTTCTCGCGCCCGGCAGGCGCACCCTTCTGAAAAATTCCCCCCTCATCGATCATTGGCCGAGCGTGGGGGAATGTCTCTGGACGATGTTCGAGGAATTTGGGCCCGCACTCATCCGGCCCGGACAGAGCCGGCATCCAGACCGGACAAATTACCCCATCGATTATTCATGGAACAGCCGACCATTAACGAAGCAGGAGCACCGTTCCCTCTCTCTCGGTGCCTTGTCGGAAAGGCTTTTTGCTCATGAATCGTCCATGACCCGCACGGGAGTGATGAAAGCCGGGTTTTTCTGCTGTCTGACATCATCCGGTCTTTGGTCTTTTTTTAAAAACGTGCTCCTCTATTCTTCTCTCCTTTGGGGGGAGGGGTCATGCGAATGAGCTTGGAGAAAGGCTTTTAAAAATGAAAGTAATGAACAAAGGATTAAAAGTCTTTGTCGTCGCGTGGGGAACAACGCGAAAGTGGGTAAAGAAGAAGTCGTGGTTGTCATTCCTCGTCGCTACCGCTGCCTTGCTGTTCTGCATCCATTTTTATATCGCTCTCTTTGTTCCGCCATCCAACGAGAAGGTCTGGAAAGAGATCCATGTGACCGAAGGAATGAGCTTTAAGGCGATCGCCGGGGAACTTAAGAAAGAAGGCATCATCCGCTACCGTGGATACTTCGAGATCATCGGCAGGCTGCAAGGTATCAGCCGCAAGGTGCGCGCGGGCTACTACGGGTTGAGCACGAGCATGAGCCTTTGGGAGGTCCTGGACCAAATTCGAACGGGAAGGATCATTGAATACGAGGTAGTGGTCCCGGAGGGATATAACCTGTACCAGATCGGCTGGACGCTGTCCGGCACTCCGCTCATCTCCCAACCTCATGACTTCATCGATCTGGTGAAAAACAAGGCCTATGTCCACTCTCTCGGCATTGACGCTGATACGCTTGAAGGATATCTGTACCCGGATACGTACTATCTGCCTAAAGGCATCAAACTTGAAGATATTCCCAAAAAGATGGTCCAGCGATTTAAGACGGTGTTCACGGACAGCAAAAGAAACCGCGCGAAAGAGATGGGGTTCACCGAGCAGCAGATCATTACGCTCGCTTCGATCGTTGAAAAAGAAGCCAAGGTGGATTCGGAGCGGAAGCTCATCGCTGCGGTATATTATAACCGGTTGAAGCGGGGAATGAGACTCCAGGCGGACCCGACCGCGGTATATGGCACCAAGGCTTGGATCACGAAGGTCACCAAGGCGGACCTCAAGCGGCGGTCTCCTTATAATACTTACCTCCACAAGGGGCTTCCCCCGGGGCCGATCGCGAACCCCGGCGAGGGCTCAATCCTGGCCGCGCTCTATCCCGAAAAGGTGGACTATCTTTTCTTTGTCGCTCAGGGAGACGGCAGCCACTATTTCTCAAAGGATTTCAATTCGCATGAGAAGGCCATCGGCAGGTATCGGTCGAGCATGAAGAAGGCGATGCAGCAGGCGAAACAGAAAGAAAATAGATAGGAGACCATTGGTGCAACACCAGCAAGGGTACAATTCCTCAGAGTGAGGAACAACGCAAAGGCAGAAACCTTCCGCAAGATATTCCGCAAATCAGCCGTAATTTCCCCGCGCAGTTCCGCCGTCAAACGTATCGCCTGACCTGTGTTCCCCGCGGCTTCTCAGGAGGGAATACGAGATCGCCGTTACGGCCTTGGCGCGAGCCTCTATAATCGGTCCTTTTGAACATAGGCCTCGATCTTTGATCATGGTGACGAGGACTTCCTTGAGGTATTGCGATTGCCAGATGATATCGAAGATGGCCTCGTAGCGGGTGCCGGGCAGATCGAGCGTGGTCACGATGAGATTGAGCGTTTCCGCGATATGGATTTTCAGTATATCGTCGGTCGTTGTTGGGGTAAAGACCATGATGTCCGCGCGGTTGAGCGGGTTTTCGCACCGCGGTGTAAAGACGCCATGAGTATCTTTCATAAGATCTGGAAGAAAGGTTGCCCTATTTTCATCCCTTGACCGGCGCAAGGTGCCGTATAAAAGCAATTACTCCCGCTGCCTCGGATCAAGCGCGTCGCGGATGCCTTCGCCGAGCAGATTGTAGCCGAGCACGGTGATGAGGATAGCAAGGCCGGGGAAGGCGGAAAGCCACCAGGCGATCTCGATGTTGTCCTTGCCGGAGGAAAGAAGACTGCCCCAGCTTGGGGTGGGGGGCTGAACGCCGAGGCCGAGAAAACTCAGGGCCGACTCGATAAGGATCGCGCCGCCGATGCCCATGGTGGCGGAGACGAGGATCGGGGAGAGGCCGTTCGGCAGAACATGCTTCATGATGATGCGGCTGTCGGTGGCGCCGATGGCGCGCGCGGCGAGCACGAACTCACGCTCTTTGAGCGAAATGAACTCAGCGCGGATGAGCCGGGCCGGTTCCATCCAGCTGGTAAGCCCGATCACGATCATAATGTTGATGATGCTCGGCTCCAGGATCGCGATCACGGCCAGCACCAGAAATATCGTAGGGATGCTCAGCATGATGTCAACGGCCCGCATGATCGCACTATCGATGGCTCCACCATAGAAACCTGCAATGGCGCCGAGAATGATGCCGATGATCGTAGAGATCCCGACTGCCACGAAACCCACCTCAAGCGAGATCCTTCCGCCCCAGAGCATGCGCGAGAACACGTCCCTGCCCAGATCATCCGTCCCCAGGAGATGGGAAAAGCTGGGGCCGATCAGGATGTTCTTGATGTCGATGGTTGACGGATTATAGGGTGCGATCAGCGGCGCGCAGATGGACAGAATGAAGACGAGCAGCACGAGCATCCCGCCGATGACGGCGAACTTGTTCTTCATGAGGTAATGAAGTGTCTGCGATGTGAAGGATTCTGATTTGCCCATTTGAAATAATTTCTGCCACCCCGAACGAAGTGAAGGGTGTGGTTCGATCAAATTAAGGATTCTTCGCTTCGCTCAGAACGACAAACCAAAAATTCACGAGTCTTACTGGCGGCCCTCTTATTTCAATCTCACCCTCGGATCGGTAAAGGCATATGCGATGTCCGCCAGGAAGTTCCCGAGCAAGGTCAGGAACGCCACGGGCACCAGTATCCCCATGACGAGGTTATAGTCCCGCGACAAGACCGACTGGAACATAAGCTGACCCATGCCGGGAATGCCGAAGACCTGTTCAATGATCACACTGCCGCCGATGATGCCGGGGAGTGACAGGCCGAGGATGGTAATAACCGGCATGAGCGCATTCCTGAGCGCGTGTTTGTAAATGACCACGCGCTCGGAAAGCCCCTTGGCCCTGGCTGTGCGAATGTAATCCTGCCTCATGACCTCGAGCATGTTATTCCGGACATAACGCGAGAATCCGGCCAGACCGCCGAACGACAGCACGAAGACCGGCAGGATCAGATGACGGAACCTGTCCGCGAGCCTGCCCCAGTCCGAGAGTCCCGTCACATCCAGGCTCTGGATGCCGGATATCGGAAGCACGCCCCACTGCACACCAAAGAGATAGATGAGCAGAAGAGCCAGCCAGAACGAAGGCGTGGAAAATCCTATGAAGACGAACATGGTCGTGAACCGGTCAAGGAGCGAGTATTGCCGGGTGGCGGACATAATTCCGATGGGTAGAGCGATCAAAAGGACCAGTCCGAGCGAGAGCAGGTTTATCGTGAGCGTGATCGGGAGGCGTTCAAGGATCTTGTCCTTGACCTTGCGGCCATCGGCAAAGGCCTCGCCGAAATCAAGGGTCACGAACTTAGTGAGCCACGTGGCGTATTGCTTGTAAAAGGGCTGGTCAGCTCCGTACAGCTTGCGGAGCCGCTCACGAGCTTCGGCGGACGCCTTTGCTGAAAACTCCATCTGCGCCTCGGCGGGACCGCCCGGGGCGAGTCGCATGACGCCAAAACTCAGCAGGGTGATGCCGAGGAGGATGGGAATCATCAGGAGCGCGCGTTTTATGACGTAGAAGAGCATCGGTTGGCTTTATTCCGTGACCTTGTATACGAGATCGAAGGGCTTTGCGTGCTGGGAAAGCTTGATGCCGGTAAACTGGCCGCGGATGGCCTTCTGGACCGGTTGGTGGTCGAACTCCAAGCCATCGATCTTCTGAGTGAAGTCGGTGTTGTTTCCCTTGAGGTGAATGGTATCACCGATCGCGAGATCGCCGAAATCAAGCTTGACCGCCGCAACGGAAGTTTTTTCAAAAAACCGTATAACCGACCCGATCCGCTCTTCCATAGGCGTAATCATAGTATAAAACTCATGCCATTTCAAGGGAAAAGGGCACGGGGGGAAAAAGGAGGTCAGAATAGAGACAGAAAGAAGGCGGATGGATGCAACCTTTTTCGTTCATCGCCTGCTCGTCTGCCACCAGTGGTCCCGACGGGACATAGCGCTTGACAATGCGGAGGAGTGTGAGTATTATATGGCCTACCAGTCAGGGTATAAAGGGAGCTTTTGTACCGCGGGGCGTGGCGCAGCCCGGTAGCGCGTCTGCTTTGGGAGCAGAAAGTCGGAGGTTCGAATCCTCTCGCCCCGACCATTGTAATTGGAAATTGAAGGTTGGAAATCGTAAATCTGAAATTTTCAATCTGTAATTTTCAATGGAGCGTAGCGACATGCGCCTGTAGCTCAGATGGATAGAGCAACAGCCTTCTAAGCTGTGGGCCAGGGGTTCGATTCCCTTCAGGCGCACCAATAAAAGAACAGACGTGCGCAAGCGCGTGAAGGAAAATTGAGAAGGTCTCCTTTCAGACGTGAATAGAATCAAATGCGGTATACGGATTGTTTGTTGACAAATCAAACGTGGCACTATAAAATTAATTGGTTTCTCAATCCGCAATCCGCTTTCTGAAAAAATAACATGGTGGGCGTAGCTCAGTTGGTAGAGCTCCAGGTTGTGGCCCTGGTGGCCGCGGGTTCAAGCCCCGTCGCTCACCCCAAATTTCGATCGTAGAGACGGTCACGTCGGCCGTCTCTACAGCTTTTATAAGGTGTTTTTGACGCGCCCGTAGCTCAGCTGGATAGAGCGTCGGACTTCGAATCCGCAGGCCGCAGGTTCGACTCCTGCCGGGCGCACCAGAATCACCTTGCAAGATCAGCACCCGGCAAAGAACGAGAAGGGAACTGCTTTCCTGCGGCCAGAGGGGTGCAGGGGAGATGCTCCGCTGCGGTTCGGGGGAGAAACCAGAGGGGGCAGGCCTCCTCTGGGGAGCCCTTCATGGGCGACGGCTGCACGGTTCGACTCCTGCCGGGCGCACCAGGATACCGCAAAGGAACAAACGACGGACGAGAGACGAGGGATGAGAGACGCATGCGCGTCCATCGTCCTAGCGCGCAAAGAGAGCGGTCGTCTATCGTCCAGCGAGTTTTTATCGCGCCTGTAGCTCAGCTGGATAGAGCGTTGGCCTCCGAAGCCAAAGGTCGTGGGTCCGACTCCCGCCAGGCGCACCAGTTTAATAATCAATGACAGGCAATATGCGCGGCAAAATGGGTCGGCGAAATAGAGGGTCCACGACCTGAGGGTTTCAGGGGAAGCATTCCCCTGAGTTTCGGGGGAGAAACCAGAGGGGGCAGGCCCCCTTTGGGGAGCCCTTCATGGGCGACGGAGTGGGTCCGACTCCCGCCAGGCGCACCGTCAAAAAAGAGGAGACAAAAAAGGATTAACGAGGGACGAGAGATGAGGAATGTAATTCGTTTTTCGTCTTAGTGAGCGAAGCGAACGGTCGTCAATCGTCCCATCATTTTTTTATCTTGCATCAGGCGTTAAAGATAAGTATAATAACCGCTCTTTGTATCTGATACTCTCATCGCGTATGGGCCGTTAGCTCAGTTGGTAGAGCAGCTGACTCTTAATCAGCGGGTCGAAGGTTCGACTCCTTCACGGCTCACCATATTAAAACTCAGGGAGCAGTGAGCAGCAGGCAGCGGATCACGAAGGCTGCTTTACGTTCACTGCTTTCTTTGTTCCTGAAGCGAGAGTGGCGGAACTGGCAGACGCGCCAGACTTAGGATCTGGTGGGCGACCATGGGGGTTCAAGTCCCCCCTCTCGCACCATGATAGTTCAGAGTTCGGAGTTCAAAGTTCGGAGGGAGATCGTAACGCACCTTGCGCCATGAACCTTGAAGACCATACAATCTCAATCTACTCTTATTACAAGGTGGTATCCCATGAAATCAGTGATAGAAGAAATAAATCCGGTAAAGAAAAAGATCAATATCGAAATTGAGCACGAGTCCGTGGACAAAGAGATGGACAAGGCGATCAAGGACGTTGCCAAAAAGGCAAAGATACACGGTTTCCGTCCCGGTAAGGCACCGAAAAATATCGTGGAAAAACATTATGGCGAAGAAGTCCGGTCCGAGGTCACGAACAGGCTCATCTCGGATTCGTACCTCATGGCGCTCCGGGAGCACAATCTCAGCCCCGTGGATATGCCGAAGATCGAGAACATAACGACGCTTGCAAAGGGCTCTTCGCTGAGCTTTACCGCCATCGTGGAAGTACGCCCGAGCATAACGCTTGGCACCTACGACGGCATTGAAATCAAGGAACGGGACCTTGCGGTGACCGACGAAGAATTGAATCAGACGCTTGACCGTCTCCGTGAGATGTATGCGCAGCTTGAAGTTGTCGAGGGGCAGGCTCTCGCGAAGGATCACACGGCGATCATCGATTTCGAGGGGTTCCATGACGGAAAGACCATCGAAGGCGCCAAGGCCACGGACCATATGCTGTCCATCGGATCGGGCAATCTGATCCCGGGGTTTGAGGAGCAGCTTATCGGCATGAAGAAGAACGAGACGCGGGATATCAAGGTCACGTTCCCGGCGGATTATACCAATAAGGAAATAGCGGGCAAGGAAGCGCGCTTTACGGTAACGCTCAAAGAGATCAAGCAGAAAGTCCTCCCCGAGCTGAATGATGAATTCGCGAAGGATACCGGCGGCAACAAGACGGTTGAAGAGCTGAGGGCGCGGATCAAGGAAGATCTCCAGGCACGAAAGCGCGACGAGCAGGGGTCTGCCCAGCGCGAGGAATTGATGTCGAAATTGGTGGACGCTCATGAGTTCGATGTCCCGCAGGGCATGGTGGAACATGAACTGCAGACCATGGCGAGGCAGCAGGCCACCCGCTTCGCCCGGCAGGGCATGGACCTCAAGTCCTTTGATGCAAAGAAGTTCATGGAGAAGAACCGGGACCTGGCCGTGAAACGGGTCAAGGGAATACTGCTGCTCGAAGAGATAGCTGAAAAAGAGAAGGTCGACGTTACCGACCAGGAATTATCCGCGTCCATCGCGGCGATGGCGAAGGAAGCGGGACAGACCTCGGACGCCGTCAGGAAATATTATGAGTCTCAGGACGGGGGCCTTGATAACCTGCGCGCCTCACTGGTCCAGGAAAAGACTTTCGGTCTCTTGATTTCCCGTGCAAAGAAGGTTTATAATAATCAGTAAGAAGGATCAAAGAATTCAGGCTGAGAGGGCATAACCTCACTGAGAGACCCGGGAATTTATCTTTGGTGCTTTCGTTTTTCAGTGACAACCGCGAAGGAGAATACATGTCATTGATCCCCATGGTAATAGAACAGACAAGCCGGGGCGAGCGGGCGTACGATATTTACTCCCGGTTGTTGAAGGACCGGATCATCTTCCTCGGCACGCCTATCGACGACATCGTGGCGAACACCGTGATCGCGCAGCTCCTTTTCCTTGAAGCCGATGACCCGGACAAGGACATCTATATTTACATCAATTCTCCGGGAGGCATTGTGACCGCCGGGCTTGCTATCTACGACACCATGAATTACATCAAGTCTCCGGTCTCGACCATTTGCATCGGACAGGCCGCGAGCATGGGTGCGCTGCTTCTGGCATCGGGCGCCAAGGGCAAGAGATTCTCTTTGCCGCACGCCCGTATCATGATCCACCAGCCCATGGGCGGGTTCCAGGGACAGGCCACGGACATCGAGATCCATGCCAAGGAAATGCTCAAGATGAAGGACACGCTGAACAAGATCCTGGCGAACCATACGGGGCAGCCGATCGAGAAGATCCATGAGGATACTGACCGGGATTATTTCATGTCCGGTGAAGACGCGAAGGCATATGGTCTTGTTGATGAGGTCATTGCCAAGAAGGTGCCCGCACTGGTGAAGGAGAAGTGACCCCATGACTGAGAAGAAAGAACATACAACGACCCCGCTCAGGTGCTCGTTCTGCGGCAAGGGGCAGGATGAAGTAAAAAAACTGATCGCGGGCCCGTCGGTTTTCATTTGTAACGAGTGCGTGGATCTTTGCAACGAGATCATCGCCGAGGAGTGGGAAGAGACCAAGGAAGCGAAGGTCCCGCGGCTTCCGAAACCCTCGGAGATCAAACGCAACCTCGACGAATATGTGATCGGGCAGGACCGTGCCAAGAAGATCCTGTCTGTGGCGGTGCATAATCACTACAAGCGCATCGGCGTGCAGCACGAGATCGGCGACGAGGTCGAGCTCCAGAAAAGCAACATCCTGTTGATCGGTCCCACGGGCGTCGGGAAAACGTTGCTTGCACAGACACTGGCGAGGATCCTGGATGTGCCGTTCACCATCGCCGATGCCACGACGCTCACCGAGGCGGGGTACGTGGGCGAGGATGTGGAGAATATAATTCTCAAACTGCTCCAGAACGCCAACTACGACGTGGAGCGGGCGCAGCGCGGCATCGTGTACATCGACGAGATCGACAAGATCAGCCGAAAGTCCGAAAGTCCTTCGATCACCCGCGACGTCTCGGGCGAGGGTGTTCAGCAGGCGCTTCTCAAGCTTATCGAGGGGACCGTTGCCAGTGTCCCGCCGCAGGGCGGCCGAAAACATCCGCACCAGGAGTTCATCCAGGTGGACACCAAGAACATCCTGTTCGTCTGTGGCGGGGCTTTCGTCGGCCTCGACACGATCATCGAGCAGCGCGTCGGCCAGAAGACCATGGGGTTCGGCGCCGACATCCAGAGCAAGAAAGAACGGAAGTTCTCCGATACGCTCGCCAGCCTCCAGCCCGGGGATCTGCTCAAATACGGGCTCATCCCGGAGTTCATCGGCCGCATGCCGGTCGTGGCAACGCTCGAAGAGCTCGATGAACGCTCGTTGATCGATATCCTCACGCGGCCCAAGAACGCGCTCATAAAGCAATATCAGAAGCTTCTTTCGCTCGAGGGCTGCAAGCTCCGTTTCACCGACGGCGCGCTCACGGCAATTGCCAGGAAGGCGATCAACCGCAAGACGGGCGCCCGGGGCCTTCGCGCCATCCTCGAGGACGTGATGCTGAACGTTATGTATGACGTCCCTTCCCAGCCCGGGATCCGCGAGTGCCTCATCAACGAAGAGGTGATCACCGAAGGGGCGGAGCCGCTCCTCATTTACGAGAAGATCGCGTAGTCAGAAGCAGGAGTCAGGAGCCAGTATTCAGGAGTCAGAAGGAATATTTTTATTCTGACTCCCGGCTCCTGGCTTCTGACTCCTGATCTCTCATCATGAAAATACTCTCAGCCGAATTCGTCATCAGCGCCGTCGGACCGAAGCAGTTCCCGCAGGACGGCAAACCCCAGATCGCCATTGCCGGCCGTTCGAATGTCGGGAAATCATCGATCATCAACTCTCTGCTTCACCGGAAGAACCTGGTCAAGACGAGCCAGACGCCCGGCAAGACCCAGCTTATCAACTTCTTCGTCATCAATGAATCCTTCTACTTTGTGGACCTGCCGGGATACGGTTATGCCCGCGTCCCCCATGCGGTGACCGATGCCTGGGCGCCGATGATCGAGGGGTATCTGAAAAACTCGCCGCGTTTGTCCGCCGTCGTCGTTCTCCTGGACTGCAGGAGAGAACTCGATGAGCGTGACGTCCAATTGATCGAATGGCTCCGGCAGTACGATATCCCGGTGATATACGCACTGACCAAGACCGACAAGCTGAACCGGCAGGAGACCGACCGTGCCCGACGGAGCATGAGCGGGGCACTGGGGACCGCTTATGACCTGGTCCTCACCTCCGCCAAAAGCGGGCAGGGAATCAAAGAACTCTGGTCCGCAATAATAAAAAAATTAAAAGAACCGAGTGTCGGAAATCAGGGGTCAGGGTAACACTATCGATCGTCTTTTTTCTTATTTTCTGATTTCGATTTCGGTTCCTGACTTCCCGGCTTTCAGCCCCTCCCCATTTCATTTGTGAATCCCCACAGCGTAAAACCCTCCTTTGTCATTTTCGAAAATACCTGGTATTGCCTTAGATGCCACCATTGCCAATTGGCCGAGACCCCGCCAGTGTGGGGGTATCCCTGGATTTGTTAAGCAGAACCCAAATAGAGTATAAGCCTTATAACGCACTAAGGGTGCAAAGTCCTCGTTGAAAAATGTAGTTTTCAAATGCCGCTCTTGCGGTGACTTTCAGAAAGAAGTCCAGAATATACCATAAAATAACACGTACACGCAGAACTTTTCTGTATTGAGGCCGATGATTATATGGTCTTGTCATAGACTCTTAGGAGGGCACGGCCGTCCAATAACTTATCCAAGGGTGAGATATCCCTCCGGGGCAAGACTGGTTGCCAGCATCACCATGTTGATATCGCGATGCTCCCTCCAGCTGCCGGCCTGTCTGTTTGCAGGTTCAAGCCAAAAAGTCTCAATAACCTCACCAAGCGGTGTATATCGCATCAAGTGTTCGGTTTGCGAATGCAGGCGGCGCTTCATCTTGAAATCGCGAGGAGTTCGCCTGATCAGGCCCTGCAGCTTCTCAATTGAATGTAATCCTATCGCCAAACCAAGTTCCCGAAATGCAAGCCGCTCGGTGGCAGGAAGCATCAGGGGATTCTTTCCCCTTGTGTAGGCTTGCAAGCCGATCAGTGAAGAATCCAGGAGAACATCCAGAAGGGCGGCTTGATCAAACCCTTCGATTATGATCAATTGAGCCAATTTGCATGCAGTGCCCAAGAGTTCGCCGATTCCAAGGGGGTCATCGGTTACCCAACTTTTCCCTTCACCTATGCCGGCCATGTCTTTAATCTCTGCGCTGAGGTCGAATTCCGCGGTTTTATTGGGGACTTTTACTGCAGTAGACTGGAGCTGGAGACAGGTGATGAAGCCATCAAGAGGATCGTGCTGCCCCATCGAGGCTACAAGCGGATGCGAGAGGTCAATGCTCATTTTCCAGTACATGCGTTTCCGGTCGCCGGACGAAGGTACATAGACGAATTTGTCGTGCGCGGTTTTCGCAAGTTCGATCGCCCATTTGTTGTAGATCGGATCTCCCGTGACCCGGCTTGATCTATTGAGAGCGTGCATCCACTTCGTCAGGTAATGATAATATTGTCCGTCTCGATCCCATTCCAACTGTTCATCATAGGGATCACCGGGACCGCGCTCGTTCATCCCCTTGCCGATCCGTAACCCTCCGCGTGTAGGGTGCGATCTGCCTTCCTGTTCAGAGAGACCGCTTATCCAGCCGGTTCTTGGATCATCTTCACGGTGTCGTCCGAGTATGAAATGAACCTGATCGACGAGGTGCAACGCGAGCTTTTTGAATTGTTCATCACGTGTCCGAAGATAAAGTCCCAGGAAGTTGCAAACGGCAAACGCGTCTGTCCACAAGTATCGCCGTGGCGTGGTACTGTCCGATAGCAGCCCGGTTAGATTGGCAAACTCGCTCATGAGATTCAAGGCTATAGAACTGGAGGCGTTTTGCTCCATGTTTCCCCTAACGCTCTTCATGATTATGATTATATCACTTGTTCCAGAGATTGATTTTTACGAGCGGCAGGGTACGGGGGATACGGGCGCCGATGATCGAGGGGTATCTGAAAAACTCGCCGCATTTGTCCACCGTCGTCGTTCTCCTGGACTGCAGGAGAGAACTCGATGAGCGTGACGTCCAATTGATCGAATGGCTCCGGCAGTACGATATCCCGGAGATCTATGCACTGACCAGGAACGACAAGCTTAATCGGCAGGAGACCGAGCGAGCCCGACGGAGTACCAGCGCAGGGCTGGGAATCTCTGACGAACTGGTGCTGACCTCGGCAAAGAGTGTGCTGGGGATCAAGGAACTATGGGGGGTAATAATAAAAACAATTGAAGGAGCCAGGAGTCAGAATTCAGGAGTCAGGAGAATAATTGTAATAGATTTTTTATCTTTGCTGCTGCTTTCCGTCTTTTATTTCCTGACTTCTGACGCCCCCTTTTTTAAAGGGGCTTTCATGGAAATTTTGTCGACCTCACCGGTTCGCTGTTCTGGGCTACTGCGTTCAGTCTTATCTTCTTTGCATCGATCGGCACGACTTTCGGCTTTCTCGCTGAAAATCAGATAGTTGTAACCGATCGGGTCCGGACCTAACCTCTGTATGTTATTCCATATTTTAATTTGCTTCAATTCCATTTTCATTGACAAGCGAAATGTCCTCTGATATACTCTTGCTGTTTCTTCTTTCATTAAGGCGATGAAGAATGCCTGACCGCATATTTTCATTCACTTTTTCACTATCGCGAGTATACTATAGACCACCCGTTTTATGCATTTCGGACATCGTACGACAGCCTCAGAAACAGTGTGTTAATGGAATGCAGTTTGATGAATGAAAGGAGGTGGCATCAACAACATTCCCGCTAAATTTTTTTTTAGATAGTTTGCGACAGGCTCTAGGCGTGAGAAAAAAAAATTACAGGAGGTAACAAAGGTTATGAAGATTTATAAGCACAAATATGTTTTTTTGGTATTAGCTTTACTATTCATCCTGCCGTTGATGTTCGTTGGATGTTCGGGCAGTGATGGATCGGACGGCGCGAACGGCGCGGACGGCACGAACGGTACGAACGGTACGAATGGCACGACAGCAAAAGCCAATGAACAGTGCCTTCTCTGTCACGGCGCCGGTGGCATAGCGGCCATCGCAGTTATGCACACGGTTTCACCGCTTTCCTCCACCACAGCACCGCTTACCGTGGATGGTGCAAATGTGGATATCAACGAGCAGAGTGCCGCACAGCTGGCCGGGCTTACCATGGTAGGCACGATTGATCTCGTCACAATCGCGACCGTAACTCCGGTTGTCAATTTCACGGTGAAAGATTCCGCAGGCCACGGTATAATCGGCCTCAATAACACTCAGTTTGCATATGCAATAGCCAGACTTATGCCGGCTACTGCCACGAATAAGGAGTATTGGGAATCCTACATGGTGACCTCCGCCACCTCACGCCCCGGCACCGATTCCGAAGTTGCCAATAATGCGGGTCTGGTGGATCACCTCGACGGCACCTATACCTATACCTTCAACAAAGACCTCACTACCGTCCCCGGTATTGCCAGCTATGCGACGACTTCGAACCTGACGCACCGCATAGTGGTCCAGATTTCAGGTACCGTTAATGGAGGCTCGCTCAATGACAGGGCGATAGACATTGTTCAGGACTTCGTGCCGACAGGCTTGTCCGTTGATTGGGCCACAGCGAAGGCCGCAGCGACGTTGCATAACATCGTTACGGCGGATGCCTGTAATACATGCCACTATAAGATCGGTACTACCACCCCGCACGGTGGTCGTGTTGACTCGCAATACTGCGTGGTATGCCATACGTATCAGCGTGCTAACGGTCGTTCCGCATCGGCCCCGGATTCTACCGGTGCAATGACCGGCAGCACCTACCTCGTCACCGGCCAGGTGGACGTTGGTAGTGAAACGACATCGACCGCTGGAGGCTTTGCGACCGGCGAATTCGTCTCCATGGTCCATAAGCTCCACATGGGCGAGGGCCAAAATACGCATGGGACCGTGCAGGGACTGAAACTTACCGGTTGGAACTATGGCGGCGTCCTGTTCAACGAAGTCACCTATCCCCAGGATGCTCGCAATTGCAAAAAGTGCCATAATGGTACCCAGGGCGATAACTGGATGAACACTCCCAGCCGGAAGGCTTGCGGTTCCTGCCATGACAACGTAAGCTTTGCAGCGTCTGTTCCGGTAGGGTTCGTTGCCCATTCAGGTGGGGCCTATGCCAATGATTCAGGCTGCGGTGTCTGTCATCCTGCCACCGGCGGTCTGGCGGGTATTGCCGACAAACACGTTCCTGTCATTTCGCCCGATCCGGCCGACCCGCGGCTCGGCGGCACCAACAGCCATACCAACGGGTCGTATGTTGCGGCGACAGGCGCACTTCCGACCGGAGCCGCTGGAATCACGTACGTTATCAGCAGCGTGACCAAGACGGCCAATCATCCGTCCATCACATTCGCGCTCAAGAGTAGCTTGAGCGGCACGATGGTATTCTCTACCCCGACCTCGACGACCAGCGAACTGATGCCCAACTTCGCGGATCTCCGAGCGTATACTTTGTATGGGCAGAGCCCCAGGACGGCATCACCGCACCTTCTGATTTCAACAAGTCCGCCAGCGCCTACATCAAGGATGTCTGGAACGGTGCCGTGACTACCTCCACCATGACCGGCCCCGACGGCAGCGGCTTCTACACTCTCACCATGACCGGCACGACCATCCCCTCTACTGCGGTGATGCTCACCGGAGGAGTCGGCTATACCTACGGCTCAGGGTCGCCCGAACTCGTCCAGACGAACCTGTCAGCCTATCCGTACACTGCGGCAACCAAAGTAGGCGGTCTTGCTGTTCCTCCGCCAAACGTATGGAAGGTTGCAGCAACCTACACCGGCCGCCGTGTTGCCGTGGACACTGCAAAGTGTAACGCGTGCCACGGTGCACTCGGGGTAGCTCCCACGTTCCATGACGGACAGCGAAACAATGCACCGACCTGCTCGTTCTGTCACAATCCGAACAGAACAAGCAGTGGCTGGTCCGCGAACGCCAGCACCTTTGTTCACGCAATCCACGGAGCAAGCAAGCGGACAGTCCCGTTCGTGTGGCATGCAACCAGCGAGACGGATAACTTCGGGAAAATTACCTACCCGAACCTGCTGAACAACTGCTTGGCCTGCCACGTGGCTGGTTACTACGATTTCTCAGCTGCGACCTCCCTGGCTCAGGAGCCGAATCGCCTGTTCGAGACCGTCGCAACCGGTACACTCGCTTCGAGCTCAACTGGCTCGTTCGCGTATTCGCCCTATATCACGCAGGATGTGGATTACGGCAGCGCGGGCTCGGCTAACAACCTGGTGACGTCACCAACCGCCGCCGTGTGTTTCGCCTGCCACGACACCAGCGCGGCAAGGTCTCACATGGAGATAAATGGCGCGGCGATCTACCAGACGCGGAGCACTGCGATCCAGCCGTAAGAACAGGCGGTGTATGACTGACAACGTGCTGATTCATTAGCGCATGAAAAATCATCAAGGCGGACTCTTCGGAGTCCGCCTCTTTTTCCTTTTTTTCGTCCGGAATTACATAATTGCGGCTCAAAGAAATAGCATTTGACAAACAATATTCTCTCGTGTAAAGTAAAAAAAATCGTGCGGAAAGTTTAGTTCATGCTCGCGAAAATGACTTTCCGGAGGAACGGTCGAATCGCAGGTGTTCAGTAAATCGGAGTACAAGGAGGCAGAAGCAGATGAGAGTCAGGGTGGCAGTTTATCTTTATTATTCATAGTGACGGCTTTAATAGTCAGCACAGCCGGTTGTTCCAAATTCTCGCAACCTTCGGATGCTCAAATTCTCAAGGCAATAGAGATTCCGGGGTTTTGAAGGGTAAATCATTTACGATAACATCGCCCTTGGTAATCATGGAACGGGGAAAGCAAAATAAAGATGGTTCCTGGACGGTAAGAGTAAGATAACCCTTACGATGCAGCTGCCGGACGGGAAAACACTCTGAGCCGAAAGAAAATAATACCTATTTCAGAATATTTAAAGGAAAAGACAGTTCTGGTCATAGCGTCTGGAAGGCGATTCTCGGCTCGTGATCGTTCCAGGATTTACGAAAAAAGAGGGGTAACATGCTCCGCTCAGAGCCGGCACTACTCCTTTTTCCTAGGATAGCTGATGGACAATGTTTAGGAGTTCCAAGAAAGGAGGAATCATTTTGAGAATTGAGTGGACGATACTAAGATATGTGAGCGGACCAAGAGTTATGCGAGCAGCAGTAGTCGGGTTTACCCTGCTTCTGTTGTCTCTGCCATCCCTGTCCCCGGCAGTCAACCTGTCGGGCGATTCCAATACCTATGTGCAATCCCGAGAGGATGCAGACAAGCAGAAGATCCTCGGTACTTACGAATATCTCAATTTTTCCGTTCATGATCCCGGAAAAGAGGTGTCGTTTCATTTCGGCGGTTGGCTCCGGTATGACCTGAAAACCGAAGAGTTCGGCAACAAATCGAACAGCGACCTTCAATACGGCTATCTCAGTTATAAAAGTGCGAGCAACAATGCCGTCGTTAATCTCGGCCGCGTCATGGTATTTGAAGGCGTAGCAGCGGAGAGAGTAGATGGCATGTACGCAAGAACCAACCTAGCCAAGGGTTTCGGCGTATCGGCTTTCGGCGGAAACCCGGTAGAGACGGAAATTGACCTTCCGGGGAACAATGTCATCTACGGAGGCCGGCTGTCACATCAGATACCCGGCCTGTACCGGATCGGAGTCTCTGCGCTAAAGGAAGAAAAGAACAGCGAAGACTTCCGCAAGGAAGAAGGCATCGATCTGTGGTTCCGGCCGATCAACAAAGTCGAGCTTATGGGCAATTCCAAGTATAATGAGATAACAAAAGACTGGGCGAACCATTCCTATTTCCTTGTGCTCGGTCCCTTTGCCAGGGTACGGTTCAACACTGAGGCATCCGTAATCAATTACAAGGACTACTTCACCGGCGCGACGTCCTCCGCCTTTAGTTTTCAGCCATCCGTCCTCACCAGGACAAAAGGTCAGAATACTGGGAGAGCATATCGCTTTTGGTTTGACTGACAACCTGAATATCTCGTTGGACTACAAGGGGTACTCCTACAGCATCGCAGGTGACGCAAAATACTACGGCGGTAACATCAGGTATAGCGTGGTAAAGGCCGGGGGTGCAGGGCTGTCGTTGCACAAGATGGACGGCGATGACAACCGTCTGAAGTATGATGGTTCCCGGGCCTACCTATTTGGAAAGTTCGGCAAGGCTGATGTCACCCTGGACGCGCTTGACGTCAAATATAAGGAAGCCATCAACGGCGTCAAGGATGCATATTCTGTGTCGCTCGCTGCGGCCTTCGAACTGGCTGAAAAGCTGAAGGATGGTTTCGATGTCGAATATTCGAAAAATCCGGATTTCGAAAAGGATATACGGACATTCTTTAAATTGATCTACAGTTTTGATATTGGCTACGGCAAGCGGAAGGAGGGGGTGTAACATGAAGATGAAGCGGTAAAGATAGTCTTTCTGCTGCTCCTGCCGGTATTGGCCGGAATGCTGTTCGCCTGCGCGAAAACGGCGAGCATGGCGGCATGGCATCCGGTGGAGGTATCCTATCCTCCGATGTGCAGCGACTGCCACACTGACGACAGGGCAGCGATGAATCACACGAGCGATTTTAGCACGAGGCACAAGTTCTATGCGAGCCAGAACGAACGGACCTGCAGCGTCTGCCATAAAGAGGCATTCTGCTCCGATTGTCACGCGCATGTGGAGGAACTGAAGCCGAGCGACAACTACAAAGATTCCCCTGAACTTGCGCTCCCCCACCGGGGGGATTATCTGAACCAGCACAAGATCGACGGCAGGATCAACCCTTCATTATGCTTTCCGTGCCATGGCCGTCAGAATAATGAGAGGTGCAAAGCATGTCACCGGTAAATAAAATGATGATGCTCGGCGTGCTCATCCTCGCGGGAATGCTGGTTCTGGGAGGGTGCGGCAGTTCGACCGCGAATTCCGAGACACCGTTCAACTCGACCGCGGGGCATCCGTCAGGGTGGCTTCCGGCGGGACACGCGCAGCCAGCACAGGCTGCTCCGGATTCTTGTTTCGAATGTCATGGGAGCGATTTGTCGGGAGGCATTTCAAAGGTATCTTGTACTCCCTGCCATTTGAATGGATCGCCTTTCGTATTGACGAATTGTACGTCCTGTCACGGGAATCCGCCAACAGGCACAGTCGCACCAAATCAGGTCGGAACGCATGCGGTTCACAATGCGCTGCCCAATGTTGCAAATGTTTGTAATTCCTGTCACAACGGCGCAGGGTCCGGTACGCTGAAGCACGATAACAGTGCAGTGGATGTGATGTTCTTGAGCTCCTACAATGCAAAAAGCGGAACCGCTTCCTATGACTCAGCAAGCAGCACCTGTTCCAAGGTCAGCTGCCACGGGGGGCAGACGACACCTGGTTGGCTGTCGGGAGCGACGATTGACGTAACGCAATGCACAGGTTGCCACGCTTACGGTACTGCCGAATATAACAGCTTCGTCTCCGGTCAGCACGATTTCCACGTGAATACGGAGCATTTCCCCTGCGATCGGTGTCATGACACGTTGAAGCTTCCCCTCAACCATTTTACCTCATTGAATACCTCGGTGATGGAAGGTCCTGAATCGGCCACGATCAATAGTAATGTGAACTACAACGGCACTTCATGCGCGCCGATCTGCCATGGAACTCGAAACTGGTAGCAGTCACGAAATGACGATGTGAACGTATAGTAACAGAAAGTGAAGGCCCGGACGAAAATCCGGGCCTTTTTAATTTACCAGCTCAGTTCCTGCGCAGGCGAGGAAGATGATAAAAAAGCTATACTGTGGTTTCTTAGTAAAGATAAGCTTCTCTCCTGCAATGAGACCACTGCTTCGGTGACCATCGTAAAAAAGGGGCAAACCATTGGGGAAGAGGTTACAAATACCAGGTGGCGAACCCCGGAGAAAGGTCGTATACGGACAGCTTCGGAAGGAGATTGGCCCGACCCTGCGGCGGCTGCATGAATTCAAAGCGGTGAAACTTCTACGGACACGACTTGCCCTCACTCCTCTTCTAGTTGTCGAAGGGGGGACCTACCGCGAGGTCGCACGGCAGAGTTCGGTTGTTCTGCGCCGTTGCCACGTATTGCTGCGCCCGGCGCATAGGGATCTACCGGCGGCGTATTGGGTCTGACGGATGATGCGACGTTCCTGGTTTCGTGGGCGATATACATTTCATAGGGTGATCCGTCGGCACCTTTCAGCGATATGCTGTCCTGTCGCACTTCAACGATCCGCGACCCGTCCGGGAGAATATCGTTTGGTCGGAAAAAAGACTGCTCGCCCTTCGTAACCATAAGTACTGCGCCGGTAAAAGTAGGGCTTTGTATCGTTCCTATGAGGCGATATTCCTGCACCGAGGCTGGTTGCGCTTCTGTTCTGTCGGCTGAGAACAATGTCGTGGAAAAGAAGACAAACAGCATGAAAGAAAAAGTACAGACCGTTTTTCTTATTAATGATCTCTTTCTCATACGCGACAAACGTACCTTGGTAAGGATACCTCGTGGCATCGGCCGATGTCAATAATCGTCAATGCAGTGATTCGGCTCTTAGCGTCGTTTAAATGGAACGCCACGAACGGGCGACGGAGATCCATCTTCATGATCATCCCATTCACTCAGCATACTGTGCAGATTTCGTCTTCTCTTGGCAGTAGGGCGGGTCATTCCACAACGAGTCACTGTGTGATCTCCGTGCCGATGCCTTTCTTCGTGAATATCTCGAGGAGCAGGGCGTGGGGGATCCGTCCGTCGATAATATGGACCTTGGTGCAGCCGGCATCGAGGGCCTCGAAGCAGGATTTGGTCTTGGGAAGCATGCCGCCGCTGATGATGCCGGAATGGATGAGGGTTTCAACCTTCTTCTTATTCAGCGTGGGGATGAGGGTCTCGTCCTTGTCCAGGATGCCCGCCTGGTCGGTAAGAAGGATGAGCTTTTCAGCCTTGAGCGCCCCGGCAACGGCGCCAGCTACCAGGTCGGCATTAATATTATAAGTTTCTCCATGCGCACCGACACCGATGGGCGCGATCACCGGGATAAAGCCGCCTTGTTCCAGCGCGAGAAGCGCGCCGGGCCTTACCTCGGTGACTTCACCGACAAGACCGATATCGATGCTCTCCGTCTTGCCCGTGCTCTCGGACTTCTTCGTCAATTTCAACTTCTTTGCCTGGAGCAGTCCTCCGTCCTTGCCCGTAAGTCCCACAGCTTTGCCGCCTGCCTGGTTGATGAGGTTCACGATCTCCTTGTTCACCTTGCCGCCGAGGACCATTTCAACGATGTCCATGGTCTCTTCGTCGGTGACCCGCTGGCCTGAGACGAACGTAGGTTTTTTACCCATCCGTTCCATGGTCTTGCCGATCTGCGGCCCGCCTCCGTGCACGATCACCGGGTTGATGCCGATGTAGCGCAGCAGCACCACGTCCTGGGCAAAGCCCTGCTTCAGGTTCTCGTCGATCATGGCGTTCCCTCCGTACTTGATCACGAAGGTCTTTCCCATGAATGTCTGGATGTAAGGCAAGGCCTCGATAAGCGTTCTGGCTTTTTCGATCAATTTTTCCATGAAAACCTCAATTCATAAGCACAATTTACTGCACATGCAAGAGCACCGAAGACTCTAAGTCAATATTTGAATGCAACAAGACAATCGTTGAGCGATTTCGATATTCATATTCGTGCTTGTTCGTTACAGGATATATCTGCTCAGGTCCTCGCTCTTCATGACGTCGGCGAGTCGCTTCTGCACATAGTCCGCGTTGATCGCGACTTTGCTTCCCTTTTTTTCGGGAGCGTCAAAGGAGATCTCGTCGAGCAGTCGTTCCATGACGGTGTGGAGCCTGCGGGCACCGATATTCTCCGTGCGTTCATTCACCTTGGCCGCGATGTCGGCGATTTCCTCGATCGAGTCCGTGGAAAAGGTAATCGAGACCTCTTCCGTGGCAAGGAGAGCGACCTGCTGTTTGATAAGCGCGTTCTTCGGCTCGGTCAGAATTCGGATGAATTCCGCCTTGCCCAGCGAATCCAGCTCGACCCGTATCGGGAACCGGCCCTGGAGCTCCGGGATGAGGTCGGACGGCTTGGATATATGGAATGCGCCGGCCGCGATGAACAGGATATGGTCCGTCCTGACCGGACCATACTTGGTCGTGACCGTCGACCCTTCGACGATCGGCAGGAGGTCCCGCTGAACACCCTCGCGGGATACATCCGGACCATGTGCTTCTCGGCCCGCTATCTTGTCGATCTCATCGAGGAACACGATGCCGGACTCCTCGATTCTCTGGACCGCCTCCTTGATGACCTTGTCCATGTCGATGAGCTTAGCGGCTTCTTCCTGAACGAGGAGACGGAGCGCGTCCGTTACCTTTACCCTGCGACGCTTGGTCTTTTCGGGGAGGAGCCCGCCGAGCATCTCTTTCAGGTTCATCTCGATCTCTTCCATGCCGATATTCGAGATGATACCAAAGGGCATGACCTTTTCCTTCTGCTCAAGCTCAACCATCCGTTCGTCAAGCTTGCCCTCGTGGAATTGTTGACGAAGTTTTTCGCGCGTGCTGGTGTGTTGCTGTTCCTGTTCAATCGAAGAGGTTTCGGACCCCGGCAGTGTTCTGGGAGGCGGCAGCAGAAGGTCAAGAAGACGCTCCTCTGCCATGGCCGCTGCTTTCTCCCGGACCTGTTCCGTCATCTCGTTTTTAACCATATTGACGCCGATCTCGGTAAGGTCGCGAATGATGGACTCCACGTCACGGCCTACATACCCGACTTCGGTGAACTTGGAAGCCTCGATTTTGAGAAAGGGGGCCTGGACGAGCCTCGCGAGTCTGCGGGCGATCTCGGTCTTTCCCACGCCCGTGGGACCGATCATGATGATGTTCTTCGGCATGACCTCGTCGCGGAGGTCTTCAGACAGGCGTTGACGCCTCCAGCGATTCCGGAGCGCAATGGCGACGGCTCGCTTGGCCTTGTGCTGGCCGATGACATACTTGTCGAGCTCTTCGACAACCTGTCGTGGCGTGAGAGAATTTTTCAAAAAAACCTCCGGATAAATACAGTAGTCAGGAGTCAGTAGTCAGGAGAAAAATGGATCAGCATTCGTTGCTTATTCTGGCTTCAGGCTCCTGACTAATGTCTCCTGCGTTTACAACTCTTCTATCGTAATTACACTATTCGTATAAATGCAGATCTCCGCTGCGATCTTCATCGCCTCTTCCACGATCGCGCGGGTGTCGAGTGTAGTGTGGTCGATGAGCGCCCGGGCTGCAGCAAGGGCATAGGGACCGCCTGAGCCGATGGCGGAGATCCCATTTTCCGGTTCGATCACATCTCCGTTGCCGGAGAGAATAAAGGAACGCTCATGATCAGCGACGATCATCAGGGCTTCGAGCCGGCGAAGGACCCTGTCCGTTCTCCAGTCCTTTGCAAGCTCCACTGCGGCGCGCGTGAGGTTGCCATGGTACTGATCGAGCTTTGATTCGAATTTTTCGAAGAGCGTGAACGCGTCGGCAGTTGCGCCTGCGAAACCGGCAAGGACCTTATCATTATACATTTTGCGGACTTTTTTTGCATTGTGTTTCATCACGGTTGCACCGACGGTCACCTGGCCATCGCCGGCGATCGCTGTTTTACCGTTCCGTCGGACTGCGAGGATCGTTGTACCGTGCAGGGGTGTTATTTCACTCATGCTGCCTCCATCGTTTCATGATGGACGGTGGACGATTATGCCTACGCTCTTCGTCCCTCGTCATTCGCCCGTCTAGTTCTTCCGCTTGATCGCTCTCGGATGCGTCTTGTCATATACCTCCATCAGCGAGTCGAGGTTCACATGCGTGTAGCGCTGGGTGGTTGAAAGGCTCGCGTGTCCAAGAAGTTCCTGGATGGCGCGCAGGTCCGCGCCGGACTCCAGCATGTGAGTGGCATAGCTGTGCCGAAGCGTATGCGGACTAGCCTTTTGCTGAAGGCCCAGCTGTTTTCTGTGGTTTTCTAAAATACGCTGAACAGTGCGCGCTGTCAAGCGTTTTCCTGACGGTCCGATGAAGACGGCGGCAGTTTCAGCGATGCGGGACGGGCAGGTCAGATACGCATTGATTGCTTCACGAGCCTTATTACCGATCGGTACGATTCGTTCCTTGCGGCCCTTGCCTCTGATGCGGACAAGACTGCCGTGTGTGTCTATGTCTTCCCGGTTCATGCCGATGAGTTCGCTCGCACGGATGCCGGTGGAGTAAAGGGTTTCAAGTACGGCACGGTCTCTCAGTACGATGCAGCGGCCTTCAGGTTTCATCGAGTTCGGCGATTCCATGAGTCTTAACGCGTCGTCAGCGGTCAGCACGGCAGGAAGACGTTTTTCACGGCGCGGTGTAGCGACCAGTCGGGCCGGATTGCTCGAGAGTATCCCTTCACGGTTCAGATACCGGAAGAACGACCGGATGGCGGAGAGTTTTCTTGCTATGGATGATTTCTTCACCTCGCCCTGCATGAGGCGGGCGATGAACCGCCGAAGCGTTTGATGGTCAACTGCAGACAGCTCTTTATCGCCGAGAAAGGTGGAGAGTTGTTCGAGATCGGAAAGATAGCCCCGCAGCGTGTGAGGAGAAACGTTTCGCTCATTTCTGAGGTAGGAGAGAAAATCAAAAATGTGTTTGCGCATGTGGATACTTTAGCGTAACAGCCGCAAATTTGCAAGGGAAGAGGTGAATTGTGCATGGGTTGATACCGGCTGCCGATGAGCAACGTGGAAAGGAGGAGATCATTTGGCCGGGAGTATCTTGCTAAGATTTTGCGGGAGAGATAGATGCCGATGATCTCTTTTTTCTTGAAGGCTTCTTGGCCGCTTTCCTGGATGGTGTGCGTTTTTTTCGCCCGCCGCCGTTGTTCGCATTATCACGACGAATCGCCAGCAGTTCATAAGCTCGTTCTGGTAACATTTCCTCGAGGCGGTCGCTCCGCGTGAGGCTGGCATTGGTTTCCCCATCGGTGACATAAATGCCGAACTTGCCCTCTTTGGCCAGAACCGGTTTGCTGCTCACCGGGTCATTGCCGAACTCGCGCAACGGAGGCTTTGGTGCAGCGCGGCGGCCGTACTGGCGAGGTGTAGCAAGCAGCGCAAGGGCTTGTTCGACGGTAATATCGAAGATCTGTTCTTCGCTCGCGAGCGTACGACTTTCCTTGCCCTTGGTGATATAGGGGCCATAGCGACCATTTTGTGCGGTGATCGCCACTCCGTCAACCGGATCAACGCCCACCACGCGTGGAAGTGAGAGCAACCGCGCAGCGTCCTGGGGAGTGACGTGAGCCGGATCCATTGTCTTGAACAAGGACACCATCTTCGGTTTGTCGAGCCCGGGTGGGGGCGCATCAGGAGTACCCAGCTGAACATACGCGCCAAAGCGTCCGCTCTTGATGAAGAGAGGCAGACCATCCATTTGGCCGATCGGGTCGGTCCCCTTTGGCGCAGTGAGGAGTTTCAGCGCCACCTCCAGTGTCAGCTCATCGGGCGTCATGGTATCGGGAACGCTGGCTGTTTCTTCACCGCGGCGAACGTAGGGACCGAATTTCCCCGGCTTAACCACGACCTCAAGACCGGTCTCGGGGTCAATGCCGACGGGGAAGGTGTTGATCGCCGAGGCATCGATCTCATCGAGGTTTATAGCAACGCGTTGCTTGAGCCCAACGAGACCCTGGTCATTGCCGAAATAAAAATCAGCGAGCCACTGTTCCTTCTTCTGCAGACCCTGCGCGATCGCATCGAGATCTTCTTCCGTGTTCGCGGTAAAACTGTAGTCGACAAGACCTGAGAAGTGCTTTACCAGCAGATTAATGACGGAGAACGCGACCCAGTTGGGTACGAGCGCCTGGCCTTTTTTCCAAACGTAGCCGCGATTGACGATCGTTTGCATGATGGATGCCCAGGTTGAGGGACGGCCAATGCCCAGTTCCTCAAGTTTTTTGATCAGCGACGCTTCAGTGTACCGCGCGGGTGGCTGCGTTACGTGTCCGCTCGGAGTGATGTCGGCAATATTTACCTTGTCACCAACAGCAAGCTTCGGCAGCAGCGCTTCACCCTTGATGTTCTCGGTATCGTCGTCCGTCGATTCCTCGTATACCTGTCGGTAGCCTGCAAAGGTGATCGTAGTGCCGCTTGCGGTGAATTCGCAGTCAGCTCCATTGCTCAGTGCGCCCAGGCGTATGCTGACGGTGGTGCCGATCGCGTCGGCCATCTGCGAAGCGAGGGTGCGCTGCCAGATCAGCTCATACAGGGCAAGATCCTGCGAGTTCAGCTCGCTCTTGAGTTCGCGCGGTGAACGCATCGGCGTGCTCGGACGGATCGCTTCATGGGCTTCCTGGGCGTTCTTCACTTTTGACGAGTAGGCGCGAGGGGTTGGGTAGAGGTATTGCGGGCCGTACAACTTCCCCACTTCCGCGCGGATCTCCGCAAGCGCTTCATCGGAGATCACCACATTGTCCGTTCGCATATACGTGATGAAACCGCGTTCATATAAACCCTGTGCGACACGCATGACCTGTGCCGCGGACAGGCGTAATTTCCGGCCGCCCTCCTGTTGAAGGGTTGATGTCATGAACGGCGCCTTTGGCGTCGATCGGTAAGGTTTTTCCTCGACGCTTCGAACCGTGAGAAGCGTTTGGTCAAGGCCTGCGGCCAGCGCCATTGCCCGGGTCTTGTCGATTACGATGACCTTGCCGCTGGCACGACCCTGGCTGTCAAAGTCCTTGCCCGTAGCGACTTTGGTGCCGTCGAGTGTGACGAGCGTGGCGATAAAGGGAGGTGTTGTTGCCGTTGAAATATCGATACCCCAGTATCCGGCAGCGACATGAGCGATGCGTTCACGTTCGCGTTCCACCACGAGACGGAGTGCGGGGCTCTGAACCCGGCCGGCCGATAAGCCGCGATTTACGCGTCGCCACAGCACCGGAGACACCTCGTATCCAAAGAGCCGATCCAGTATCCGGCGGGTCTCGGCAGCGTCAACCAGCCCGTGGTCGATGCCGCGGGGATTGGCGAGCGCGTGTTCGATAGCGGATTTGGTGATTTCATGGAACACCATGCGTCGCACCGGTATCTTCGGCTTCAGATGCTCAACAAGGTGCCACGAGATCGCTTCGCCCTCGCGGTCTTCGTCGGTCGCGAGATACAGGGCGCTTGCGTTTTTCAGTGCTTTCCGGAGATCGCGCACAACCTGAGTTCCGCGTTCGGTGAGCTCGTAGGTGGGTTTAAATCCATTGTCAACGTCGACCGCGAGCCCTTTGCTTGGGAGGTCTGCAATATGGCCCACAGAGGCGCGCACATCAAAGGCATCACCGAGATATTTTGCGATGGTTTTTGCCTTTGCCGGTGATTCAACAATGACGAGGGATTTCATAAGAGTTTAAACCTTTTAGTCGAAACGTCCGAAGAGACAGCGCAAGTATTGTTCATGTTCTGATAGACTGCTTCAACAGCCGGTTAATTCCATGCGGTATTTTTAATCCGCCGGAGATTCGCAGAAGAACTATGCTCATGATCATGCGGGGAGACGAAGAAGATAAGGGCAATAAGGTTCTTGATATGGTCAAGCTCGATCCGTTCAGTATATGCCGTCATGGCCTTTTCCAGCAATTCTTCCCGCTGGTCCTCGGAGATGATCCCGAGGTGGGTGAGCTTTGATACAAAACCAAAAGCTTCAACAGTAAACCGTTCGCGTTCTTCCCGGTTCATCGTCCTCATCCGTATGGAAGATGCCTTCAGTTCTCGCGTGATGAGGCTTTCTGATTGGTTCTGTACGAGGGTCTGCATGAGGGTGAGCGCAGCGTCAGCTTCAGTGAGCCGGAAACCGCTGTTCAGCAGAGTTTGCATGATCTTGCCTTCGTTATCGAACAACTCCTGTTTGTTTCGAACCTGGTCCGCGATAATCGAGACGAGGTCCATCATCTGTTCGTCCAAAAAAATCTCCTTTGTGTTTACTACAGAGGCACAGAGAAAACTTATATTAATTCAAAAATACTTTTCTCCGTATCTCGGCGTCTCTGCGGTAGACAATGACTTTTTACGACCGTCTCAATCTTCCCGAACAAAATACTTCCCGGGAAGCTGTTTCGTCATTCCTTTCAACTCCAGATTGATCAGGACTCCGCTCAGTTTCCCGGCATTGGCGCCGCTTTCCTTCATAATGATGTCAATGTGCTTCGGTTCATTCGTAATACAGCAAAGCACGGTTGTTTCTTCGCGGGTAAGCGCAGGCAAGGGGCGGGAAGATATGGCTGAACCCTTATCCTGCTTGTCCATCCCGAGGTTCTTCAGGATATCTTCGACGCCTTCTACGAGGATCGCGCCCTGCTTGATCAGGCTATTCGTGCCCTTGCTGGTTAACGAGCCGATGTTCCCCGGTACGGCATAGAGCCTGCGGCCCTGTTCGAGCGTGTACTTGGCGGTGATGAGCGAGCCGCTGTCCTCGGCAGCCTCGATGATAACGGTTCCCCGTGACAGCCCGCTGATGATCCGGTTCCTGGCCGGGAAGTAACCCGATTCAGGTTGTGTGCCAAAAGGGTTCTCGGTCACCACGGCCCCGCGCCCCGCGTGGCTGATCTCTTCCATCAGGCCTTTGTTCTCTGGCGGATACACGACGTCAATACCGCATCCGAGTACTGCTATGGTCCGGCCTTTTGCCGCAAGTGAACCACGATGCGCCTGGGTGTCGATCCCCCTCGCCATGCCGCTGACAATAGTAAAGCCTGCCGAAGAAAGTTCTGATGCGATCCGTCGCGTGACGGTTATCCCATAGTGAGTGGGTTTGCGGGTGCCGACGATCGCAATGGAGTTTCTGTCTTGTGCCTGCAGTTCGCCTTTCACGTACAGGTAGGGCGGCGAATCCGGTGCATTCCTGAGGCTTTCGGGATACGCAGGGCTGTCGGCCGTCACGATCGCAACGTTCGCTTCAGCCGCTTTCGCGACCTCCTGTTCCGCATGTTCCTGCCAGGGGAAGGACCCTATCGCCGCGGCGACCTTGTCGGACAACATGCCGATCTTCCGAAGCTCCTCATGAGAAGCGAAGAGTACACGCTCCGGTGAACCGAAAAGGTCGACAAGTTTCCTGAACGTGATGCGTCCGACCCCCGGAACGCTGCTGAGTCCTATCCAAGTGAGGGCCGGATCGGAATTGTTTTGTATGAGGCTGTCCGTGTGTGTACTCATTCCGCACTTAAGGTTAGGAATTATACAGTCTCAGGAAAGATAGTCAAGAATTTTTTTCGGACCGTTCTCAATTATGATCTCGATTAACGTTCGATTGCACAATATGCCAGTGCAGAGAAAAATCAGGGGAGTTACATTAAATGTCTTGAGAACCAATGTCCAGACAGTTTCCCGAATGTTCCCTTATCAGCCGGAACGGAAAACTGCAGGGAGGCGATTGCGCGGTGTTTAGTGTCAGGTCGGTCATTCCCTTTTGTGCTGTCACCTTCGTTTCTCATTGCCTCAGCTGCATATGACGAGGTCATGTCTTTCATCAATGTGAATATTTATGAGGCGAGCGGGGGGGGCATTTTCCACTCAGGCAGCATGGTCTGATGGCATGAATGAGGCTCCCGCTTACACTCAAGTTTTACCATCATCCACCTGAACGATAAGGATTCATTAAATATGATCCTGGAAGTGCGGCGCTTCACTCTTTTCAGAGACTTGCTCGTTGTTTAGATGCTCTTATGAAACCAAGGATTAGAACGATGTTTCTTTGCATTTTTGATAAATTAACGTCAAGTTTAGCATTCTTGCAAAAACTTACTCTTGCATGCATCCTTTAGATTCAATGTGATATCTTTGGCACATAGGATGCATGTACTCTAAAGTCGAAATGGAATATGTCCATAGGCAGACGATGATTATAGACCGGTAATTCGTTAGATCAGCATCCGGCCCGCATTATTCGTGATCGTCGCGTTATTTTCCGGCAGTGCCGGACTATTTTTTGCCTTCATAGTTGCAAAGATTATTAACAATGCAACTATTCCTTGTATGAGCTCACTTTCGGTGCGCGTTTTATGGTCATAGTTTACCTCGTTCTTATTGCGAAGGGAGGTGAAAGGGAACAATAAGCATCTGATCTGATATCCAGGTTTTTAAATTATAAGGAGGCATTCGGTAATGAAAAAAGTACTTCTAGTGGCAATGTCGTTCGTCCTTTTGACCGCAGGCTTTGCAGCGGCTGCTGATGAAACCTCATGGCTTGAGATCGGCGGTGATTACCAATACAGGTTTGATTCGCTCAAAGGTACGGTTCATGAATACTATAATTTCCAGGATGTTCTGCCCTGGCAGCTCGGAGGTATGACGACCCCCCCGCCGGACACCGTAAAAAGTTATGATGTCAAGAACGATTCGCTCATGACGAACCGCTTCGGTCTGAACTTGAAGGCAAACGCCCTGGAAGACGTTAGCGTCAAGGCTCGTTTTATCATGTACAAAATATGGGGACATGAGACCTCGGGGCCCGCTGACGGCTCCTTTTTCTCGGACAGGGCAACGGGACCGAACGACGGCACGATCGGCCACATACCCCAGGACAACACATTACGGGTAGATTATGCTTATGCCACTGTTAGCAATATCGGACAGCTGCCCCTCTGGTTCTCCGTGGGCAGGAGGCCGACCACGGGCGGCGTCCCCACGAACATAAAAAATAATGAAGAAAAGACCGGCAGCGCGGGCGTACCCGCCATCCTGGTCGACTACGCCTTCGACGGCGCTACCATAGGTTATGCTCCGGATATAGAGGCAATGCCGGGCGCGTTCGTAAAACTCTGCTACGGCAAAGGTTTTGACAGCGGTTTTTCTACGCAGACCGGTTCCTCTCTCAAGGACACGTCATTTTACGGTATAATGGCGGCACTGTACGACACTGAGAACCTGCGGGCACAAGTGCAATATCAGAGAGGTGCTCACATTTTCGATGCGCCTTCCGATGGCAGTGCCATGACCGGGCCAGTACAGCACAACCTCGGCGACATCGACTGGGTTGGCGGCGTTGTTATGGGGAAAGTATCCGATCTAAACCTATTTTTGTCCGCCGCTCAAAGCAAGACCCATCCTAATGACGAGCTGTTCCAGGTCGGTACCGTTCCTGTTGCCGGTCTGATGTACGATGCAGGCAGTAATGCGGAAAGCCGTACCGGTACTGCCGTGTATATCGGCGGACGTTATGACATCGATTCCCTGGGCACGAAGATCGGCGTGGAATACAATCAGGGATCGAAAAACTGGATCGGCATGGTGCCAGCCGCGGATGACAGCTGGACGAGCAAACTCGGGACCCGCGGCAGTGTCTACGAAATCTACGTCATCCAGGAGTTGAAGAACCCGCCTATTTCCAAGAAGGGAATGGCCTTCTTCAAGCTCGGCTATCAATACTACAAGTTCGACTATACGGGCAGCAACAACTGGGTCGGAGCTCCGAAGAAGATCTCAGACCTGGCAACCAGCCCCGAGAACGCGCAGATGCTGGCGCCGGTCGAAAAGGCGACGGATATCTACTTGACGTTCGAGGTCCGATTCTAAACTCTACCGGCGAGCTTGCAGAAATGGCACGTCGGAGACTGAAAGAAAAAGGCTATAGGGTAAATGTTCTGAACGCAAAGATCAGAGGAGATAAGAACGAATAGGTTATAGACTCTCTATCGCAGATCCCCTCAGCCCCGGATGGCAGTACGCCGCCGGGGCTTCTTTTCTTCATAAAGCAGCGACCTGTGGTGGCAATCAGCTCCATACGGATCATTCAAATGCCGCAGCAGGCGCACGATTGCATGAAAGTTATAACGGCATTCTGCATCTCTTGCTTATTGATTGCCGTTGCAAGAGGTAGTAATATAGAAAGCAGCTGAATGATAAGCGCAAGATTTCAAGATGCAATCTGCACTCATAGATTTTCAGTCTGGAAGAGATCAAGGTTTTTCTATTAATTGCTGACAGGAGCATCAAAGTCATCATATGCAGAGGGTGATTAAGGCAGTCCTTTTTGATTTCGGCGGCGTGATCGCAGATGAGGGTTTTTGGAAAGGACTTCAGGTCATCGGGAGAGAGAACGGGCTCGATCCTGATGAATTTTTCCGGACGGTTGATGCGCTCATTTACGAGACGGGGTATCTTGTCGGCAAGGCGGATGAAGCACTGTTCTGGAACACGGTCAGGAGCAAGACCGGTATCCGTGGCACTGACGCTGAGCTTACAAACGAGATACTGAAGCGATTCACGCTCAGACCGGACATGATCGTCTCTGTGGACCTTCTCAGGTCAAAGGGGTTCATCGTTGCCATGTTGAGCGATCAGACGAACTGGCTCGACGAAATAGACAGGCAAACAGCTCTGTTCCGGCACTTCGACACGATATTCAACTCCTTCCGGCTCCACAAAAGCAAACGCGACGCGTCCGTGTTCGGGGATGTATGCGCAACTCTCGGTGTCAAGACGGGAGAAACGCTTTTTGTCGATGACAATATCAATCACATCAAACGGGCACAGGGGCAGGGGCTCCAGACGATCCATTTTGTGGACATAGATGATTATAACAAGCAGATGGGTAAATTGATGCAGCGATGAGGGGATCACTTGCGGATCAAATTCTTCTCAAAATTTAAAGAAATCTGCATACTTTTCACCACGGACTATCGGGATTGAAAAACACTGAGAACTAAATCTTCAATTTATTCCCGTGTTCATGAGTGTGCATTCGTGTAGACTTGAACGACCTGATCAGGATTTACCATCCAAGGGCTTTTCTTGCCAACTCCACTAATCCGAAAACCTTCAGATCCACAAGCGTGCCGCTCATCTGTGCGGCGCGGAGATAGTCCTGTACCTTATGGATCGGGACCTCGGTCACTTCAATGATCTCGTTGTCGTCTCCGCCGTTCTTGCCCACATGGACAAGCTCCGTGCACAGATAGGCCCGGAGCGCTTCGGTAGAGGCGCCTGTCGAGATCGGTCCTTCTGCGAGAAATTCTATTTTCCCCGCTGACCAGCCCGTTTCTTCGATCAATTCACGATTCGCTGCTGCTTCCATGGCTTCGCCGGGCTCAACAAGTCCCGCGGGGAGTTCGATGACGTCCCGGCCCATCGGCGGACGGAACTGCTTTTCAAGAATTACGTTACGGGAAGGAGTGACAGCGACCATGAGCACGATACCGCTGACGCCAACGCGCTCGAGGGCCTCCCAGGTGCGCACCGCCCCCCTGACATCGCGGTAGGTGATCTCCACCGCGCTCATAAAGTTGCCTTTCCAGACGGTTTTTTTGCTGATGATTTCCATAGGTGAGGACAGTAGTCAGGCGTCAGTAGTCAGTAGCCGGCATAAAGGATTCTGAATCAACATGCTGGATTCCGGCTCCTGGCTGCTGTCTCCTGGAGCTTCATAGCCACTTCTTCAAATCCAGCGTCAGGGCCGCAGGTATGATGGTGTCTACTTCGCGGTACCGTTTTCGGCCTGCTTTTACAAACATGGCCTTCTGCAATTTCTTTTCTTCCTCATAGTGATCAAAGATAGGGAAATCGGCTTCAGGAATGTCTTTTGTAAAAAGCCCGCAGCCTTCGAGGTGTACCGCGCGGCGCGGGCCGCGGATTGTGGGGCCAAAGATTCGGCAGATGTGCGGTCGCTGGTTATAAATCATGCATGCGCCGTTCTCGAGCGCCGGGCAGGACATCTTTGCCGATCTGCGGGAGATCGAGTCGATGGCGGGCAGCGTTTTGAGCAAGGGATCTTTGCGGGAAAAGGCTTTTTTCTTTTCCAGGATATCGATCTGTTCATTTGCTCTTGCGATGACCCTTTCCCTGACGGGAGCGGAGAGTTGTTTCAAGGCATTGCGCAGATAGATCGCGTCGAGCAGTGTGATGTCGAAGAATCCGACAGAACAGCACTCATGGCACCCTTGTTTGCAGCCGACACCGTGTTTTGATGCAGCCTTGGTGAAGACGGTATTTGATCGTTCGAGGAACTGGCCGTACTTTTTGATTATTCGGTTCATTACACAATGCCTTTCTGTAAAGAGTGTTGTGGATTATACGGGCTTGACAGGCCATTTGTCAATATGAAGCGTAATGTCGGGGAGAGGCAGAGGTGTGCGGGACTTACAAACGAACTTATCTGCCAGATTACTGAGTGATCAAATCTTCCCAAAGGGCAGGAGACGCCGTTGATTCGGTCTTTTCTGTTCCGGCTTGCCCGGGTTAGGTAAAGACCGGAAAGGTTCTGAGGGTGTCTCGAGGCTACTTTTGCATTCTCTGTCTCATTGCTTCATACAGGACCACTGCGGAGGCGGTTGCCACATTCAACGAGTCGATTGTTTCCGCCATGGGAATGCGAACGCGAAAATCGACTTCGGCCATGATATCCGGTGGCAGTCCAGCGCCTTCCTGGCCTAAAATAATCGCAGTCGGTTTTTTAAGGTCGAGATCAAAGTGGGACTTTTCACCGGTCACGACGGTGGCGACGGTTTGAAAAGCCCTCTGCTTGCAGAGCTTCAAGAATGCGCTCGTGTTCGCGACGCGCACCACGGGAAGCCGGAGGAGACTGCCCATTGATGCCCTTATTGCCTTGGCGCTGTAGGGATCAACGGTATTGGGCGCCAGCACGATGCCGGCCGCGCCCACAGCCTCGACCGTTCTGATGATAGTGCCAAGGTTGCCCGGGTCCTGTAGCTGATGGCAGATGATAATGAGCTTTGAGGCATGATCGAAAAGCTCATCATCGCGATGCTCCTTCATCTTAACAACCGCCATCACCGGTTGAGGGGTTTTACTCTCCGATATTCCGTCGATCAGATTGTCCGAGATCCAGAGAATATCGATCGATCTGGTTTCCGCCAGCTTGATCACACCCTTGCCATGATGTTGAACAAGAGCTGGCGAGGCCACGACCGTGGTAACGCCGACCTTGTCCCGAAGCGCCTCTTCGACCATTTTAACGCCTTCGATCAAAAAGACCTGTTCCTTTTTCCGGAGTTTCGGGTCGGACAGGGAGCGCAAGTGTTTTATAATGCTGTTGTCTTTGCTCGTGATCGGCTTATGAGGGCTGGATTGCTGCATGAAAGGGAGTATAACATAGGTCGGCCTATGGCCACAACCAAAGATAAAATCTTTGACACGGGAAAAATCTGATAAAGACAATGATAACAGCGGATCAAGCAAGGCATTATCATGGTTCTTCATAATGCAATCCGCTTTTATCCATGTCAAAGGTTCTCTTTTTCCTGCTTCCGCAAGGGAACTGTCGTCATATTTTCATCGTTCGAAACGCTTCCTGATACTGCCGCTCCAGTTCCTGCCATCTCTTAAGTGAATCGTAACTGCTCTGCCAGGCATCATAGTCTTCTTTATATTCAGGGTGGTCCTTCAATTTATTGTCCAGGAGTTCCTGAATAAAAACCTCGGTGGTCTTGTTATGCTTCCGCTCCAGGATGCCGAGGGACTTTTGGATTCTCTGCATGGTATTTTTACATAGGTTCAGTTCCCGGGCAAGGGATATCTCATATTCATCGTATGGCACGATTCTCCTCCAACTCTTGATTAAAATTGCTTTCCACAGGTTTTCACCGAGGGACGCACACGGAGATATACAACGCAAAGAAACTTCTCAGGGAGATAGATACTTTTATCTTCCCCGCGGTGTTCTACAGCCTTTCTGCCGCGATTGCCCGGTTGTTTCGGTATTCGTCATTTTATCATCCGTGGCAAATACCCACAGCGGTCACTCGCGAACTGATTAAAATTAGTTCAATTGTCTGCAAAAAACAAGAAAATAATATACTTGACAAAATTAGTCAAGTTTGTTATGTTTTTAGTGAATGATAGTGAAGACGGAATCAGTCCTCTTTGATGAGGGGATGAGCCTTCACCGGTAAATATAAAGTATGAAACTGTCAACAAAAGGTAAATATGGCGTCCGGGCCGTGTTTGAGATCGCAAGGCACTACGGCAAAGGACCTATTTCGATCAAGGAGATCGCAGAGCGGCAGGGAATTTCGTTCTCCTACCTCGAACAGATCCTGCATAAGCTCGGCAAGGCCGGATTGATCGAGAGCGTTCGCGGTCCCGCAGGGGGGTATTTACTTGCGCGCAAACCATTGGAACTGACGATAGGCGACATTGTGCGCGTGTTGGAGGGGCCGATAGCCCTTTCTCATTGTCTGGAGCCGGGAGAAGAGGCTGATTGCTGCCAGACCGATGACTGCGTGGCCAGAATGGTCTGGGCCAAGGTTGGCGCAAAAATTGAGGAAGCGCTCGACAGCATCAGCTTTCATGATCTCTTGCAGCAGCATCAAAAAGAACCGCTTCTCCTCAAGCCGAGGAGAAAAACGGTTTTGGCGGGAAAGGGGGCATGTTGATATGAGAAAGGTTTATCTTGACCACGCGGCCACAACGCCGGTCCACCCGAAAGTTCTGGAGGCCATGCTCCCCTATTTTTCGGCAAAGTTCGGCAATCCTTCCAACCTGCACGACGTCGGCAGAGAGGCGAAGAATGCGGTAGAAGAGGCGAGGGCCAAAACGGGGACGCTTATCGGGGCCAGGGCCGATGAAATATTCTTTACCGCGAGCGGCGCCGAGTCGAACAATTTTGCGATCAAAGGCCTGGCACAGGCGAACAGCCAGAAAGGCAAACATATTATCGTATCGCAAATAGAGCATTTTTCCGTTCTTCATCCGGCGAAAACGCTCGAGAAATCAGGCTTCACGGTCACCTATCTGCCGACGGACAAACAGGGGCTCGTGAGCCCCGATGATGTAGCCAATGCGATCACCAAGGAGACGATTCTTGTCTCGATCATGCACGCGAACAACGAGATCGGCACCATAGAACCGATCGAAGAGATAGGCAGGATCACCAAGGAACGGGGCGTACTGCTCCACACCGACGCGGTTGCGACAACCGGATGGATCCCGGTGGATGTAAGGACCCTGGGCGTTGATGCCCTTTCGTTCTCTGGCCACCAGTTCTACGGACCCAAGGGAGCGGCCGGGCTCTTTGTGCGCAAGGGCGTCAGGATAAAACCGCTGATTGAAGGCGGTATTCAGGAGGACGGGAGGCGTGCGGGCACCGAGAATGTGCCCGCCATCGTGGGTCTGGGCAAGGCATCGGAGATCGCCGCGGCAGAGATCACCAGCCGGATGAGATATCTTGCCCCGCTCAGGGACCGTCTCCAGAAGGGACTCAGTGAAAAGATCGACCACCTGGTGATCAACGGCCATCCAACGAAAAGACTGCCGACTAACCTGAACATCTCACTGTGGTATGTGGAAGGCGAGTCTATGCTCCTGTTCCTGAATATGCAGGGGATCTCGGTATCGAGCGGATCGGCATGCACCTCACGTTCGCTCAAGTCGTCGCATGTGCTCACTTGTATCGGCACGGACGCTGCCGTCGCGAACGGGACACTGCTGATGTCGCTGGGGATGGGGAACACGGCGGAAGACATCGACTACGTGATAGAAACACTTCCCCCCATTGTTCACCGTCTGCGGGAGATGTCACCGCTCTATGAGGACATGATAAAAAAAGAGAAAGGAAAATGAGGAGGATATTATGGAACAGTACAGCTCAAAAGTGATGGAACATTTCGCCCAGCCGCATAACGTGGGCGAGATCGAGAACGCCGACGGTGTCGGCACGGTGGGAAATCCGGTGTGCGGCGACGTGATGCGTCTTTACATCAAGGTGGAGAACAACATCATCACGGACGCAAAGTTCAAGACCTTCGGGTGCGGCGCGGCGATCGCCACAAGCAGCATGGTGACGGACCTGGTGAAGGGAAAGAGCATCGACGAGGCGCTCAAAATATCCAATGCTGCCGTGGCTGAAGCACTCGGCGGTCTGCCGAAGGTGAAAATGCACTGCTCGGTGCTGGCCGAGGAGGCGCTGAAGTCCGCCCTCGACGATTACTATAAGAAGCAGGGCAAGCCGTCACCCGTTAAGATATCCCCTGACGCGGGACATGAAAACGAGATGGAGTGATGCAATTGCGGATTGCGTGAAAAGAACCAGCATTAATCTGCGTTCATTCGTGTGAATCCGCTTCCGAGAGAGTGACTCTATGGACGTAAAGGACATTAAACCTGATGAAATTCTGGACTGCGTGAACTTGGCCTGTCCCATGCCGATCTTCAAGGCATCAGGTAAGATCAAGGAAATGAAGCAGGGCCAGGTTCTTGAAGTTCAGTCCGACGACGAGGGCATTGAAAAGGACATGCCTGCGTGGTGCGAGATGACCGGCAACGAATACATCGGCCTGATCAAGGAAAACGGCGAATATCGCGTATATGTTCGGAAGAAGTAGCCTCCTTATCCTATGACGGCCATACCGGCGCGGGCGATCCCGCTTTGCCCCTGGCGGTGTTTCGGAACACATTATCACTCTATTTGCATCACGAGTATTCTTTGCGGGTCAATGAGCTCGTCCAACTGGAGAACATTGAGGAGGGGATGACGATCAGTTGCAACTCGGGTGAAGCAATTGACCCGCGGCACGTGAAGCGTAAACGCCAGAAACGCCTTTTCAACCAATTCGCGCAAGAGCTCATCGAGACCGCTTTCCCGCCTAAAAACGAATCTGCGCCAGGAACAAGCATGAAATTCCGTTGCCTGCGCACCCTGCTTCCTGCTTTCCGTTTGACAATACCTGGACGATAGTTTATTATCAAAACGCATACGAAAGGGGCTTTGATGCAGACAATAGCATCGCTAAAAGAAGGCGACTGGGTCGAGGATATCTACCTCGTCACCTCGAAACAGATCTCGACGGCGAAGAACGGCGTGACGTATCTGTCGCTGAAACTGGCCGACAAGACCGGAGAGATCGATGGCAGGCTGTGGGATAATGCCGATGAAGTCTCCGGGAAGTTCGAGCGTGAGGATTTTGTCCGAATCAGGGGGATGGCCTCGGTGTATCAGGGCTCGATGCAGATCAAGATGAAGACGCTTGAAAAGGTGGATGACTCCAGGGTGGATGTTGCGAGCTTTCTCGAGACATCTCCACGAAACATAGATGACATGGTGAAGGAGCTGCGGACCGTTGCGGCTGCACTTCCCAATGGCTATCTCCGGCAGCTCATGAATGCCTTTCTTGACGATGCCTCCTTTATGACCTTGTTCAAAAGAACGCCTGCCGCAAAAACGCTGCATCATAATTATATCGGCGGGTTGCTTGAGCACATCGTCGAACTTGTTGCGCTTGCCCGCGATGTGGCAAAGCACTTTCCCTCAGTGGACCTTGACCTGCTGACCGTGGGTGCCTTCCTTCACGACATCGGCAAGGTGAAAGAACTTGCGGTCAGAAAATCCATCGAGTATACGACCGAAGGGCGGCTCATCGGGCACATCTCTTTGGGGTATGAGATGCTCGTTGAGAAGGTAAACGCAATCCCGTCCTTCCCCGCCGAACTGACCCTGCTGTTGAAGCACATCATGCTCTCTCATCACGGCGAATACGAGTTTGGCTCTCCGAAGAGGCCTAAGATCCAGGAGGCGATCATCATCAACTACCTGGATGACCTTGCGGCCAAGATCAACAACTTCCAGTCGACGATCAAAAAAGAGAAAGTGGCCGAAGGCGCATGGACAAGCTACAGTAAAATGCATGACCGGTATCTCTACCATGCCAGGAGTGTGCTCTCTTCCGCTTCGGGAGAAGGGCCTGAAGACACTGAAGAAAATAAAAAGCACGGGGGCAGGAAGGCGGCCCCGGGCGGGGAAGTGGATGTGTGCGGCAAACTGCCGCTCGATATTTAGAAACAAGCACGAAATACGAATATCTAAATCCGAAACAATGTCAAAATTCAGATGAACCAATACACTTGTTTAATTCATTTGAGCTTATAATTTATTTAGGAGTTAGTGCTTCACTATTAGGATTTGCTTTGAGGGGTTCTTATGTTCGGTGTTCTCCGCAGTTTGCGTGACGGGCTTGCTAAGACCAGAAAAAACTTTACGGACAAGGTCGGTTCACTGATCCTGGGCGAGAAGATCGGCGAATCGTTCCTCGACGAACTCGAGGAGGCGCTTATCGCTTCGGATGTCGGCGTCGAGACTGCGTCATTCGTCCTCAAGGACCTGAGGGAACGGTTCAAGCGCAATGAACTGTCTTCTCCCGAACAGGTAAAGGACCGGCTCAGGCAGATACTGTTTGAGATCCTCTCTGCACGGTCTCCGATATTTTCCCTTACCGCATCTCCGTCGGCGGTGCTCGTCGTTGGCGTGAACGGCACGGGCAAGACCACTACCATCGGCAAACTGGCGAACCGGCTTCAGGCAGAGGGAAAGAAAGTGATGCTTGCGGCGGCAGATACCTTCCGTGCGGCGGCATCGGAGCAGCTGTCGATATGGGGGGAGCGCGCGGGAATACCGGTAATCAAACACAAGGAAGGCGCCGACCCCAGCGCGGTGGTATTCGACGCCGTCTCGGCGGCAAAGGCCCGGGCAGTGGATGTGCTCATCGTGGATACGGCCGGAAGGCTGCACACGAAATCGAACCTCATGGAAGAACTCAAAAAAGTGCGCCGCATTCTGTCTCGCGAACTGCCGGGCGCGCCGCATGAAACCCTGCTCGTCCTCGACGGGAACACCGGTCAGAACGCACTGGTTCAGGCAAAGATGTTTCATGAGACGGTGGGCGTCACCGGCATCGTGCTCACGAAGCTGGACGGCACGTCCAAGGGCGGTATCGTCTTCGCCATTTATAAGGAGCTGTTGATCCCGGTAAAGTTTGTGGGCATTGGCGAGACCATTGAAGACCTGAAGAGCTTTGATCCAAGGGAGTTCGTGGATGCGCTCTTGTGAACAGCGCAGAGGGCAGAGAGCATAGAGCGTTGTGCAAAGAATTTAACCCTCTGCGTTTAGCCGTATGCGCGGCTCAAATTTCGGAGAACTATGGAACGCGTGCAGGTAGAGATATTCGGTCAGATGTACAGCATCAAGGGCAAGGACGATCCCGCCTATATCCAGGAACTGGCCGCGTTCATTGATGCTAAGATGAAGGAAATACAGAAAGGGACGGGTACGGTCGATCCTCACCGGGTGGCCATCCTGATGGCGCTTACGATTACCGATGAGCTTTACCGTTTGCGCAAGCGATATGGAATCCTTGAACAAACATCTGAGAATGTCGCCAGTCGACTGCTTGATCTTACAGAAAACCCCTGAGAAACAGCGGCCAAACCGTGCTTGTTCCGAATAGCCTGTGAGGGAACGCGGCAATATCATCATGTATCCGGTTGAAATACAATAAATTTAATGCGCCCCGGTGACAGGGCGCACCCCATTTTCCTCTTGCCATTTTCAGCTGGTTCTGGTATATAATAGTATAAATAAAAAATGTCCCCTGCTTTGCCCGTGATGATGTAACTTGTTCCTCGTGAACAAAAAATTACGGGAGCTGTCACTGAAAAGGGTGTGCATGCCCAGATTGGACTGGGAAGCCTAAACTTTTAGACATGGCGCCCACCTGGTTAATCCAGGAATCAAGTTTATCCACACGGCAAAAGCGGGGGATTTTTTAATATTTTGATTCAATAATAACGGTTTCATAATCACACGAACGCGTAGTCAGCGCGAATTCGAAAGGGGCGGGTAGTTCAGGCTCCGGCGCTTGTGATAGTGCTCAAGAAACAGCGGTTTACTGAGACGTTTTCAACGACACGAACCTAATAAACGAGTGTTCTCAGTTCCGCGACCAGATTGTTTTACCGGCATGGTAACATAACGAGACTATGGGGATTTTTATGCATACATATATTCACCGAGAGGAAACACCAGGGAGAGATGTTCCGGAGACATTGCGCGCGAAGGTCGTTCACCAGATGCGGTTTGCGCAATCTCCTGGAAAATCGGCAACATCCCGGATCTCCGCTCAAGTCCCCGGTCCCCTGTTGTCCTGATCTGGATCAATCCGGCCCCCTCACTATTACAGGTCCCGTGTAAGCCCCCCCGCAGTTAAGAACGTTGGGTCTTAAAAATCTCAAGAAACAAACGCAGAAAGAATCGCTGCCCATCGAGCCTTCCCTGTCGCCTCTGGCGTGGAGAATGCGTCCCCGCGTCCTGTCCGAGTTCGCGGGACAGAAGCATATCCTGGGTACGGGCAAGCTTCTGCGCAGGGCCATTGAGACCGATCGGTTCATGTCGCTCATCTTATATGGTCCGCCCGGCGTAGGTAAGACCGCGCTTGCGCACCTGATCGCGGAGCGAAGCAGCGCTCACTTCGTATCGCTCAATGCCGTCACCGCCGGAGTGGCCGATATCCGGAAGGTAACGCACGAGGCGACGCAGGAACGGGCGCAAAGCGGCAAAAGGACCCTCCTCTTTATCGATGAGATACACCGCTTTACACGGGTACAGCAGGATGCACTACTGCCCGATGTGGAGCGGGGGAATATCACACTGATCGGCGCCTCAACACAGAATCCCTTCTTTGCCATTATTCCAGCGCTCTCCTCACGTTCGCAGATCTTTGAGTTCAAACCGCTCGACGATGAAGATCTTAAAACGCTCATCCTTCGCGCGCTTGCCGACAAGGACCGGGGACTCGGTAACCTGGCGGTGACCCTGACGCCGGATGCTCTCGACCTCATTATTGCTAAATCCAACGGCGATGCGCGGCGGGCGCTGAATGCCCTTGAACTCGGCGTTCTCTCGACCGTACCGGGTCCCGACGGCGCAATCCTCTACGATCTCCATACGGCAGAGGAGTCCATTCAGAAGAAGGCGCTGGTCTACGATGAAGACGAACATTACGACACGATCTCCGCGTTCATTAAAAGCATGCGCGGGAGCGACCCTGACGCGACGCTCTACTGGATGGCAAAGATGATCGCTGCCGGTGAGGACCCGTTGTTCATCGCACGCAGGATCGTTATCGCCGCGAGCGAGGACGTCGGGAACGCGGACCCGAGGGCGCTCTTTGTGGCCGTTTCCGCATACCAGGCAGTGGAGCGCATCGGCATGCCTGAGGGCAAACTGCCGCTCGCGCAGGCGGCTGTGTACGTTGCCTCGGCGCCGAAGAGCAACGCGTCGTACCTCGGCATCAAAGAGGCGATGAGGGACATTGAGGAAGGGCGGCTTATGCCGGTACCGGACCATCTGAAGGACGCCTCATACAAGAGCGCGGGCCGTCTCGGGAGAGGCAAAGGCTACAAATATCCGCATGATTTTCCGGGCCACTATACGGCCCAGGACTACCTCCCGCAGAAGCGGGAGTATTACCGGCCCTCGGAGCAAGGCGAAGAAAAAAGGATCAAGGAACGCCTTGCCGGGCTGAAGAAGAGATACCAGGAGGAACACGGACATGATTGAGTATATTGTAGTGTTGATTGTAGGTCTTGCCATGGGCCTGGGTGCAGGCCTGCTGATCAAGGGAAAGTCAGCTGCAGGCAAGATCAAGGAAGCTGAAACGGAAGCGGCGAGGATCATTGCCAATGCCGAGCGCGAGGCGGAGACCAAACGCAAGGAGGCGGTGCTCGAGTCCAAGGACAAATTCTATCAGGCGCGGTCTGATTTCGAGAAGGAGACCCGGGAAAAGCGCCAGGAGATCCAGAACCAGGAACGTCGGCTCACACAGAAGGAAGAGAGCCTTGAAAAAAAGACCGACCTTATTGAAAAGCGGGAATCCGATGCAGTGCGGCGCGAGCGGGAGCTGACGGCGAAGGAAAAGATCGCGCAGGAAAAAGAGGAGCGCTTCGAGAAGGGGATCCACGAGCAGAGGCAGATGCTCGAAAAGATCGCGAACATGACCGCCGAGGAGGCAAAGCGCCAGCTCATGGTATCCATGGAAGACGAGGCCAAGTATGAGGCGGCCAAGACGATCAAACGGATCGAGGACGAGGCCAAGGAAGAGGCGGACAAGAAGTCGAAGAACATCATGAGCCTGGCCATCCAGCGGTACGCCAGCGACTATGTAGCCGAGGCCACGGTCTCCGTGGTCAATCTTCCCAATGATGAAATGAAAGGCAGGATCATCGGGCGCGAGGGCAGGAACATCAGGGCACTCGAGGCAGCGACGGGCATCGACCTGATCATCGACGATACGCCGGAAGCGGTCATTCTGTCGTGTTACGATCCGCTTCGGAGAGAGATCGCGAAGCTTACCATTGAACGCTTGATCCATGATGGACGCATCCATCCTGCCCGTATCGAGGAGATCGCCGAGAAGGTCAGGAAGGACCTCGATATCACGATGAAGGAGGAGGGAGAAAAAGCCGCCTTCGATCTCGGCCTCCACAATATTCATCCCGAGATCATCAAACTTCTCGGGAGGCTCAGGTTCCGGACGAGCTATGGCCAGAACGTGCTGATGCACTCGCGTGAGGTCGCCTATTTCGCCGGCATCATGGCCGCGGAATGCGGCGTGGATCAGAAACTGGCGCGCCGCGCCGGTCTTCTGCACGACCTTGGCAAGGCGATAGACCATGAGGTGGAGGGGACCCATCCTCAGATCGGCGGCGACCTGGCCAAGAAGTACGGTGAGAACCCCAAGGTGATCAACGCGATCATGACCCATCACGGAGAAGGGGAACCGAACTGCGTGGAGTCCGTTCTGGTCGCAGCCGCGGACGCGCTTTCAGCGGGAAGGCCGGGTGTGCGGCGCGAGACGCTCGAGAGCTATCTGAAGCGGCTTGAGCAACTCGAGACAGCCGCGAATTCCTTTAAAGGGGTCGAGAAATCCTACGCCATCCAGGCGGGGCGGGAGATCCGTATCATTGTCAAACCGGAAGATCTCTCTGATGCGCACTCTGCCCAGCTTTCGCGCGATATTGCGAAGAAGATAGAGACCGAGATGTCCTATCCCGGTCAGATCAAGGTCACGGTGGTACGCGAGAGCAGGTATGTGGAGTACGCGAAATAGCAGAAACAGGAGCCAGAAGTCAGAATTCAGGAGTCAGGAGTAAAGGGAGACACATTAAAATCTTTATTCTGGCTCCTGTCTACTGCCTCCTGACTTCTGCATCTAAGGGGGTTCATTGAAGGTCCTTTTCATCGGCGACATCATCGGCGAGCCGGGCAGGAAGATGGTTCGGCAGCAGCTGCGCGGTCTCCGGGACCTGCACCATCCCGATCTCGTTATCGCGAATGGAGAGAACTCGGCGGGCGGGTTCGGGATCACGTCCGAGATAGCCGATGAGCTGTTCTTTCTCGGCATCGACGTACTGACGTCGGGCAATCACGTGTGGGACAAGAAGGAGATCGAACCCTACCTGTCCAGGCAGGACCGGCTCATCAGGCCGGCCAACTATCCCGAAGGCAATCCCGGACGCGGCAGTGTGGTCATCTCCACCGAGAACGCGGGCAAGGCCGCGGTCCTGAACCTCGAAGGGAGGGTCTTCATGTCGAACCTTGCAGACCCGTTCCGTGTTGCCGAACAGGAGATCGAGAGGCTGAAAAAAGAAACGCCTGTCGTGATCATTGACTTTCACGCGGAGGCCACGTCCGAGAAGATCGCCCTTGCCTGGCACCTGGACGGCAAGGCAAGCGCGGTGATCGGGACCCATACCCATGTCCAGACAGCCGACGAAAGGGTCCTTCCGGGCGGGACGGCCTTTATCACCGATGCGGGCATGACGGGGCCCACGGATTCGGTCATCGGCGTGAAGAAGGAACAGGCTATCGCGCGTTTTCTGTATCAAACCCCGCACCGGTTCGAAATACCAAAGGGCCCGGTGCATCTCTGCGCGGTCATCGTCGACGTCAACGAGACTACGGGGAAGGCGAACTCCATAGAACGAATATATGTGAAATCCTAAATCCGAAGCTCTCAAGTTCTAAACAATATCGAATAACCAAAATATTGAAAATTCTAATGTTTGAATTTCGTGCTTGTTTAGGAATTCGCGTTTCGGATTTGGTGCTTGTCTCATGAAAACTCACATTGTAACCGTTTCCCAGCTTACCGCTCAGATTAAAAACCTCCTCGAAGGGTCATTTCCCGAGGTCTGGGTGGAAGGTGAGCTCTCGAACCTCAGCATCCCCCAGTCCGGCCACGCCTACTTCACGCTCAAGGACGAACGCGCCCAGATCCGCGCGGTCATGTTCCGCTCCTCACTTCGGTTCCTCAAGTTCACGCTCCAGCACGGGATACAGTTACTGTGCCGGGGGAGGGTCAGCGTCTATGACCCGCGCGGCGAGTACCAGATCATCCTCGACTACATAGAACCCAAAGGCGTGGGCGCACTCCAGCTTGCCTATGAACAGCTCAAGGCGCGGCTCGACAAGGAAGGGCTCTTCGACCTTGACCGCAAGAAGCCGCTCCCGCTCCTTCCGCTGCGCATCGGTATTATCACCTCACCGACCGGCGCCGCGATCCGCGATATGCTCCGCGTGATCAAGCGGCGCCATCCCAAGATGCATATTCTTCTCTATCCCGTGCCGGTGCAGGGCCTCGATGCCGCCCCCGCTCTTGTTGAGGCAATACGCTATTTCAACAGCGAGAAGATCGTCGAGGTGATGATCATGGGCCGCGGCGGCGGGTCACTCGAAGACCTCTGGGCCTTCAATGAGGAATCGGTGGCGCGAGCGATCGCTGCATCGAAAATTCCGCTCATCTCGGCGGTCGGTCACGAGACGGACTACACGATCGCTGATTTCGTCGCTGATCTCCGGGCCCCGACGCCCTCTGCCGCAGCTGAGATGGTGGTGGAGAGCGAGGAGCGTTTTCGGGACACCATTCATTCTCTTGAAGTCCGGCTTGTCGGCCGAATGGAACAGATGATAGATACGGCGCGCGCATCGCTCCGAGAGAATATCCGTCTTCTGGGAGATCCGAGACGAAGACTTGAACAGGTCGTGCAACGGGTGGATGAACTGGTCCGCCGGATGGCGCTGGGGCTTCGGCAGCATGTGCGCAGGGATCGGGCGCAGCTCACTTCTTTGATCGCGGGTCTCGACCATTTGAATCCGCTGGGTATCCTTTCGCGCGGATACAGCATAACCAGAAAAATGCCTGATGGGGTGGTCCTCAAAGATGCCGCGGCGGTCATGTCCGGTGACCTGATCAGCACCCGGCTCAACGAGGGCGAGGTGTTGTCCCGGGTGGAACGGCATGACCCCCCTGACAGGTGATAGACATCGAACCTCGCAGATGCCCTTGACCGGGCTGAAGCGAGCGCCCGCGATTGCCGGAAGGGGTGTGTGTAGTTCTCCTTTTGACACCCGGCCCCTCTTGTGGTACATTACAAACCATGCAGAAAGATATCGGCCAGGAAGATATACTTACCCCTGAAGTGCACGATGTCATGCGCGCCCTCGTTTCGGCGATCAGGACAGTTAAGATCTATCCCTCCAATAATCCCATTTATTCCCAGTCAATAAAAAAATCCTTTGAACTGCTGGACCATTTCCTGGCCACGGCGCAGGAATACACTGTGGGCGTGCAAAAGACCAATTTCACCTATCGGCGCACGCCTGTCGGGAAAGAGGCGCAGCTGAACAGGGCCATTGCCCAGGACCTGTTCACGAAAGGGATCCGTGAGATCGTCCTCAGCGCCGGCGTGACCGAGGCGGAACTGCTGGAGCTTTGTCGGGCCCTCGCCCTGTCATCGGAAGAGCTGGCGATGAAGAACGGCATCTCTTCGATCCTCTGGGAACAGGGCGCTGGGCATATCAAGGTGTCCGAGGCGGGTCTTGATGAAATCATAACGACGAAGATATCAATGGGTTTGATGGATAAGACCGCAGCGGGGACCACGGCAACAACGGAAATTCCCGCGCCAACTGCGGCCAGCAAGGGAAAGGTATTTTTTGGCCGCACACTGGTACTGAGCGACCTTATCAGCGATCCCGCGGGGTTCGCATACAGCATGCTTGATCTTGCAAAGCAGACACACGCTGAGGATGAAACCGTGGAGGACCGTCTGTATGCCCTGTATCAGGAAGCCGGCCGAAAGATAGAATCCGAGCATGCCGGACAGGGCGATGGCATGTTCGAGAGCCTGGGCAAGTCCATTCTGTCCCTTGAACCAAACTTTCGAGAAGCACTCGTGGCCGGTAAATTGTATAAGGATCTGGACACGGAAATGGCGGCTGAACAGCAAACCGACGCCGAACAGGGCATGCCCTACGAGATTCATGAGGTCCAGACAGGACGTTTTTCTCATGCCTGGACCGTACAGCAGGTGTCAACACTCCTAAAGAAATCATCATTAAAAAAAAAGGCCCTTCCCTCAACACCGCTGTTGTCCCCCGCTGAGGTGAAAGCTGCGCCCCTGTCCGAGAACATCCCCGAGATCGCACGGGAAATGGCCGAGTACAGTCCGGAAGAGCTGGAACAGCTCAAAGTTCTGGGAGAGGCTGGCAGAGAATCGGACACCTTCCATGCAGCAGTACACACCTTCATCAGTTTGCTTTCCCTCGCGAAGAATCCCCTGCACGATGCGCCAGAGGAGAAGGAAGTAGCCCATTTTTCCAGCGTGGTCCACCAGCTCGAGGACATACTGACCTTTTTTTTGAAGGAAAAGGACTACGACCGCGCTCTGGGTATTATCCATGCGCTTCGGAAGCCGGTAGACCCGGCTTTCCAGTCGCGAATAAAAGAAGCTCTTAAAAGAACAGCGTCCAAGTCCATCATTGTGGCGGCGATCGGCGAGCTGAAAATACATCCAAAGGGTTCTCGAAAATACCAGTCAGCCTATGCCTACATATCAGAACACGAACGGGAAACAACGGAAATCCTTCTGGAGCTCATGGCGGAAGAACAGGACAGGCTGAAGCGGATCTTCTATCTCGATCTCTTGAAAGATATCGGCAGGAACCAGATTGCACTGCTCGGGGAACTGCTTACAGACGGGCGCTGGTATTTTGTCCGCAATATCGTGAGCCTTCTGGGGGAAAGCAAGACGGACCAGGCGCTCACCTTTCTCCGAAAGGCGGCGGACCACAAGAATGTCCGTATCCGACAGGAAGTCATCAAAGGGCTGTTCACTGTCGGCGGGAAAAAGGCGGCAAGTATTCTGGTGAAGCTGCTGCGCGACAAAGATGCCGGCGTCCAGGTGACGGCGATCCATGCATATGGCGACTTTCCCGGCATCGGTGCGGAGGAGTCAAGACCCCTGATCGAGTTCCTGGAGGAAAGGACCCTGAAAAAAAAGGACCAGGAACTGACGATCGAGGCGATCAAGGCACTTGGAAAGATCGGCGGACGGGAAGCGACGGAATTTTTAAAACGATATTCAATCACCCGGTGGTGGAAACCCCGAAAACTTCAGCAGGAACTCAAGGCCGCGGCGAAACATGCCGGTGACGAGATCGAGAGGAGACAGGGTGATGGCGGACGATAAAGTCGATAATCGCGGAGAGGCAAGGCAGTCCTTTTACGCGAGACAACTTTTAATCGACTCGGCGCGGACCGCATTCCAGCAGCTCGCCGCCATCTTGAAAAACGCGACCCTGTATCCGGAAGCCCACCCGCATCTCCTTGGCGCAGCGGATAAATTCCGGGACAAGGTCGAAGAATTGCTTGCGGGGCGAAAGGAAGTGTCTTTCTTTCTTGTAGGAGGGGAACTGTTTTTTGAGAAGATATCCATTCCGATCGATCAGTCGCTTTCCCTGCTCCTGGAACAATTCACCACGAGGGACGTGGGCGGGATCGTCTTCACACCGGGACTTACCTCTCAGGAATTGATCCGGCTTGCCAGTCTCATGAACAAAGAACCCGCGGTTCTCGCCGGACAGGGGGGCATCCATGCTGTCATCGAAAAAGAGGGAATCCGGCACATTGTGCTTCACAACGTGGTGCTTGTCGAAAATCAGGTAGGTGACGACATCAAGTCGGGGAAAAAGAAGGCCTCCGAGGTGTTCAAGGACGCAGTCGACACGGTGAAGGAGATGGTCGAGGCAATGCATTTTGGCCAGTTGTCCAGTGTGCGAAAAGTGAACTCGGTCGTACAAACCATGGTGGACAGCGTCCTGGATAACCGGGACGCGCTCATCGGCATGACCAATCTCAAGATGTACGATGAATACACCTTTGCCCACTCCGTGAACACGTCGATCCTTGCGTCCTCCCTCGGGACCTATCTCTCGTTCGACAAGTCGCAGGTCGCCGCCCTGGGTATGGCGGCACTGATGCATGATATCGGCAAGGTGGCGGTTCCCCTCGAGATCATCAATAAACCCGGCAAGCTCACGCCTGAAGAGTGGAATCACGTGAAACGGCATCCCGTCGAAGGGGCGCTGCTTCTCATCGATATTCCGGGTGTGTCCAGGCTGGCCATGGTGGGGGCTTTTGAGCACCACCAACATGGAGGAGACCGGGGCTATCCGCAGGTGAACGGTCAACACAAACGGCATCCCTTTTCTCAGATCGTGGCCCTCGCCGATGCTTATGAAGCACTCACTGCGGCGCGGGTGTATTACAGCGTCCAGATGCCACCGAACCAGGCCATCCAGATTATGATCAAGAACCGGGGTATCACCAGCGACCCCGTTCTCCTCAAGGCGTTCGTCAACATGGTCGGCATTTTCCCCATAGGGACCCTTCTTAAGCTGGACACGGGTGAGGTCGGCCTTGTCCTTCATCAAACGCGCGATTTGATGCGCCCCCGCGTTCTGATCCTGAACCGGTTCGATGGATCGGAAAAGGAGACTGGTCAGGAAATAAGTCTGCTGGAGACCGTGGGAGGAAGGCATCGGCGTTCCATTGTCGGCACCATTGATCCGAATACTGCCAAAATTGATTTAAAGAAATATCTTGAATAAGGGCGCCGGTGGGAACCGTTGCTGCGATCGTCTCTGGTTAGCATTCCTGAGGCACGTTTCTTGTATTTATCCTTGATTTTGTCAGTCCGTTGCGGATATAATTATTTTGTCGCGCTTTTCTTTTTTGGCCCGACATCGCGGGGTAAGCGATCATATGGCGGAAAAAAAATTTGAGACGGCACTGGCGCGGCTCGAGGAGATCGTTCAGAAGCTTGAGCAGGGAGACCTCCCGCTGGAGCAGTCGCTGAAATTGTTCGAGGAGGGGATAAGGCTTTCTCGCATCTGCAACACCCGGCTGGAAGAGGCCGAGCGCAAGGTGGAGGTCCTGCTCAAGGATAAGGCAGGAAATATGATCGCCAAACCGTTTGAAGAAGAGGAATAACGGAAACAGGCGCTAGATTACAAATGACAAATCCCAAATAAATTGCAAAGTCATAATTCCAATTTCTCAACCATTTGGAATTTGGAGCGTGCTTCTCACTTATGGATATAGCATCATATCTTTCCAAAAAAAAAGCCATCGTTGACAAGGCGCTCGATAAACTCGTTCCTTCCGCGAAGCTGTTCCCGACCTCGGTCCATGAGGCCATGCGCTACAGTCTCTTTGCCGGCGGCAAACGGGTGCGGCCCATTATGGCCATTGCCGCTGCAGAGGCGCTCGGCGCAAGAATAAGCGGCCTGCTTCCCCTGGCAGGGTCTCTGGAACTCATTCACACGTACTCGCTGATCCACGACGATCTTCCCGCCATGGATGATGATGATTTCAGGCGCGGGCGGCCGACCTGCCATAAGGTATTTGGCGAGGCCATTGCCATACTTGCGGGGGACGGGCTTTTGAACATGGCATTCGAAGTACTGTCCGATCCCCGCCGGATCAAAGCGGTCCCCGCGAACAGGCTCATTGCCATCATCAAAGAGATCAGCGCTGCATCCGGCGTCCTTGGCATGGTGGGAGGGCAGGTAGTTGACATGGAGTCCGAGGGCAGGGAAATTGATTTCCCCACGCTCGAATACATCCATACGCACAAGACCGGAGCGCTCATCCGTGCCTCGGTGCGGGTCGGCGCTGTCTATGCGAAGGCAAACGAGAAAAGGCTCAAAGACCTGACCCGGTACGGTGAGCTGGCTGGCCTCGCTTTTCAGATCGTTGATGATATCCTCGACATTACGGGTAAGCGGGAGGAGATCGGCAAGGACATCGGCAGCGACCTGAAGAAAGGCAAGAGGACCTACCCGAGCTTTTATGGTCTCGACGACTCATGCCTGAGGGCCGCCGAGGTTGCGGACAAGGCGATTTATGCCCTGCGGGACTTTGACCATAAGGCAGACCCGCTCAGGGAATTGGCGAACTATATTGTGAAGAGAGTGAATTAAATAATGGTGTCAGGGTTCGGGGTCCAGGGGTCAGGTAAAACCCTGAGAACCCTGACGACTGAACCCTGAACCCAACGAGGTACTCATGATTCTCGACAAAGTGAACAATGTTCAAGAACTAAGGACGCTGCCTCAGGCGGAACTGCCGGCGCTTGCCGAGGAAATCCGGCAGGAGATAATCGCGGTGGTGTCGAAGACCGGCGGTCACCTGGCCTCGAGCCTCGGGGTCGTGGACCTGACCATCGCCTTGCATTACGCCTTCGATACGCCGGATGACCGCATTGTCTGGGACGTGGGCCACCAGGCCTATGCGCATAAGATCCTTACCGGCAGACGGGATCGGTTCCCCTCACTCCGGCAGCACGGCGGGATCAGTGGTTTTCCGAAGCGCGAGGAAAGTTCTTACGACAATTTCGATGTCGGGCATGCAAGCACGTCCATATCCGCGGCCACCGGCATGATCGCAGCCAGAGACATCAAGGGCGAGAACTTCCGGGTGATCGCGGTTATTGGCGACGGGTCCATTTCAGCCGGGTTGGCATTCGAGGGAATGAACCAGGCGGGCCACCTGAAAAAAAACCTGATCGTCATCCTGAACGACAACGAGATGTCCATATCACCGAATGTCGGGGCACTCTCCTCTTATCTCAGCAGAATGATGACCGGACATTTTTATACAAAGCTGCGGCAGGACGCCAAACACTTTTTGCAGGGCATCCCTCGGGTCGGTGAATCCATGTTCAACCTGGCCAAGAGGGCCGAAGATTCCATCAAGGGTCTGATGGGACCGGGCATGCTGTTTGAAGACCTCGGTTTCCAGTATCTGGGGCCTCTTGACGGGCACAATATCGACCAGCTCCTCCAGTCCTTTGAGAACATAAAGGATTATCCCTGGCCGGTGCTGGTCCACGTGATCACCCGGAAGGGGAAGGGTTGCGAGTTCGCGGAATGCAATCCGTCACAGTATCACGGCACACCGCCCTTCGATCCGGCGACGGGCAAGGTCGTATCAAAGAAACAACCCATCAAGAGCTACACCGAGGTGTTTGGCCAGACCATGATCAAGCTCGCCGAGGAGAACGACAAGATCGTCGCCATATCGGCGGCCATGTCCGAGGGTACCGGGCTCGACCTGTTTGCCGAAAAATTCCCCGAACGTTTTTTCGACGTGGGCATCGCCGAATCCCACGGCATCACCTTTGCGTGCGGCCTTGCGGTGGAAGGGATGCATCCGGTAGCGGCCATTTATTCCACCTTTATGCAGCGCGCCTACGACCAGGTTGTGCACGATCTCTGTCTCCAGAACCTGCCGGTGACGCTCGCGCTTGACCGGGCTGGTCTCGTCGGAGAGGATGGACCGACACACCACGGTGTATTTGACATCGCATATCTTCGTCATGTCCCCAATATCGTCGTTATGGCGCCGAAGGATGAGAACGAACTGCAGCACATGATCAAGACCGCAATCGAATACGAGGGGCCCACGGCGGTTCGGTATCCTCGCGGCACCGGTAACGGCGTTCCCATGGACCAGGAACTAAAGACTCTTGAGATCGGGAAAGCGGAGCTGATCAGGGAAGGGCGGGACGCCGCGATCATCGCCATCGGCACGATGGTCACCCCATCGATCGAAGCGGCCGAGAGACTCTCCGCAGAGGGGATCTCCGTGGCGGTGATAAATGCGCGGTTCGTAAAACCGCTCGATAAAGACATGATCCTTTCCGTGGCGAAGAGAACAGGCCGGATCGTAACGGTGGAGGAGCACGCGCTCCTGGGCGGTTTCGGCAGCGCCGTGCTCGAGTCTCTGGATGCACAAGGGGTGACGGGCATCAAAACCCACCGCATCGGACTGCCGGACACGTATATCGAACACGGCCCGCAGGCCGTTCTCAGGCACAAATACGGCCTCGATGCGAGCGGTATCTTTTCTTCCGTCAAGGAGTTCGTTGAAAAGTCCCGTCCCAAAGCTGTTTCTCCTGTTACGCCGCTTCGGACAGTGGATGTGGAACGGTAAGGTGAGCGCAAAAAATTCCCGCGCCGTTTCTTTGTCGCTGCTCTTTTTTACGGCGAGCACGTTGCGGGAATCGCCGGTTAAAGACCGCTATGGTTTTTCATATCCATAGTTCCCTGTTCGAATTTCCGTGACCCTGCCGTTTTTCAGGACAACAATTCGTATAAACTGGCTCGGCCCGAGATTATATGTCCATTCTTCGACCGTTACGAGTACCTTTTGTTTGGTGTCCGCACTGAGTCTCTGGGACACTTCTTCCTGATGGGAATCCCGAAAGTCAGGGTCACCGCATTTTGCCACCACATCGGCGCTTCTGTCGTCAGTTGAAATGATTCCGCCTTGACAGCTGAAAGAATCGGCGTATGCGTCAAGCCAGAGAAGTGTAAGCGTCAGGGCAAAAAGAACGGAAAGAAAGCCTGCTTTTCTCATATGCACAACCTCCGTGCGCAACGTTGATGACATCTGTATCTGAAAGTAGTTTAGATCAATCCGGGAGAAACATCAATAAAAAACCGATTTCGCAACGGTTGTCCGTTGACAGCCTTATCCGCTTCTGACAGGCTCATGTCACGAAGCGTATGATGCGAACTTATGTTTATCGCGATGAACAAGCAGGCAAATAAAAAAACAAGCAAGATACGCATCGATCGTCTGCTCGTTGAACGGGGACTGGTGGAAAGCCGTGAACGTGCCCAGTCGCTGATCATTGCCGGTCAGGTGCTGGTGAACGAACAGAAACAGGACAAGTCGGGAGCGATGGTTCCCGAAGGTGCAGAGATCCGCATCCTCGGTGGACAGCTTCCCTACGTGAGCCGGGGTGGACTGAAGCTTGAGTCAGCATTAAAAGAATTCAAGGTGTCCGTTTCAGGTAAGACAGCCCTCGATGTGGGAGCGTCGACCGGCGGCTTTACCGACTGCCTGCTCCAGCATGGATGCAAAAAGGTCTATGCCGTGGACGTGGGCTACGGCCAGATGGCGTGGAAGCTCAGGCAAGATCCCCGCGTGGTCGTTATCGAGCGCACCAACATTCGCACAATGGACCCGTCGCTCATCCCGGTGCCCGTCGATATCGTGGTGATCGATGCTTCGTTCATCTCCCTCGAAAAAATCATTCCTTCCGTTCTGCGGTTTGTCGGGCCAGAATCGGAACTGATAGCGCTCATCAAGCCTCAGTTCGAAGTCGGGAAGGGGCAGGTGGGGAAGGGGGGTATCGTGCGGGATGAGGGCATGAGGATAGCTGTTGTCGAGAAGATCGGGCTTTTTTCCACGAAACAGGTCTCAAGGTCACCGGCGTGATCCAGTCGCCGATTACCGGACAGGATGGAAATGTGGAATATCTTCTTCACGCGTTTAAGCGTGAATAAGATATAGTTCGGAGCAATGAGTTCGGAGTTGGGAGTTAATATACAGGGTAGGGTGAAATGCGTGACGAGCTTTTTGATTTTGAAAACCTGAAGGTTTATCAACGAGCGTTGGAATATGTTGATTTTGTCTACAGGGTTACTAAAGCCTTTCCGAAAGAGGAACTATTTTCCCTTACCGATCAGTTCGGAAGAGCTGCGACATCTATATGCCTGAACATTGCAGAAGGCAGCGGCGGGAGCAAGCCGGAGATTCAATCAATATGTAAAAATAGCACGAAGATCGACGAGAGAATGCGTTGCGATTAGTGAGATATCTTGCAGGCAATCCTATTTTGATGAAGAAACGAAAACACAATCGAGAATGTTCTGCACAGAAATATCGAAAATGCTGAGCGGGCTTATGAAGTCACTTTGAAGGCAATTCGCTCCGAACTAATTACTCCGAACTCCCAACTCCTGACTCCCTACGCATCACGCCGTTAAGCGGCCCGCGAACTCTTCCCCCAGAACCACGATCGACTCGATGTCCAGATAACGCGGCGCGGTCTTGTCCAGGAGCAGCCGGCATTGTGCGGGGAAATTATCATCAGGAACGGCATCATAGAACAGCAACAGCGCCGGATAGTGAGGGAAGAAACGGAATTCAAATGCAGCGTCGTGATTCCCTTGTATCGTTGCTTCGTTACCACCGAACCTCAAGCATGCTTCTTTCAGCGCATCGACCTTTCCTGAAAAATGCCCGGCGATCACATCCTCAACATGGCCGGCCCAGGCCTTGTCCTTTGCGTGGGATGCAGGCACCGAGCCGAAGGTTATCCACTCTCCTGAAGGGGCCGGTGGATCAGGCATGCAAAGGTGGTTGGAGATCAGTATGGATATCCAGGGCCTCGGTTCCCTGCCTCCAGCGTCAATGATCTTCTCTTTCGTGATGAGATAATTCTCGTTCAGGAACCTGATCGCAAGCTCATCGTGACCAATGAGGGTGGCGCCGAACAGGGACGCAACTTTCTTGAAATCCAACGCACGGACCCTGGGTTGCAATGCTGCCAGTGCCTGCTCATACACGGTGCCCGGCGAGTCGCGTTGTCCAATGTCCGCCTCCCGGAGAGACACGCGCCCGGCCTCGGTCATCGAGGGGCACGCATCCGGCGATGCCTGGCCGGTTGCCAGCTTCGCGGCGAAACCGAAACAGCTTGGGAGTCCGCACCGGCCGCAATTGGTCTTCGGCAGGAGCCTGTAGATCTCGACCGCGGTCTTCATGACGGTACCTTACTGCCTTTTGATCTTCCTGTCAAATGACCTGGATCATGCATCCTTCACTCTCTTGACTTCTTTCCTTTCCGTTGTTAGTATCCGTTATCCATCGTGCGCACCCAGGAGGGCCCTTCATGGAATGGACGGAGAAGCTGGCGACCGGCATCAGCACGATCGACAGCCAGCACAAAGAGCTGTTCAAACGGATCAACAACCTCGTTAACGCCATCAAACAGCAGCGCTGCAAATCCGAGATCGACGGGACGATAAAGTTCCTTGATGATTACGCGCGGTTACACTTTTCCGAGGAGGAAAAACATATGCGCGAGTCGAACTACGGGGGGCTGGAGGAGCAGCGGGAGGATCACAAAAAATATCTTGCCGCGCTTGCAGATCTGAAGGAACAGGCGTCGCTGCCACGGATACAGGGCGGCTCCTATGATCTTTCCGCCACCACGAACCAGGTGGTGGTGGACTGGATCGTCGACCATATCATGAAGGTGGACATGAGGTTCGGCGGAGTTCCTGAAAAGCGGGAAGAGTTCGGTAAAATGAGTTAGGAGCCGGAAATCAAATGATCTTCCGGATTTTAATCCAATACGCACTTGATTAATGTCTGTCCAGTATTTCCCGGACCTTCTTTAAAAAATCCGAAGGGCTGATGGGTTTCATGACGAAATCGAGGCCGGCTTCGAGGATCCCTTTTCTGCTCACGGATTCAGTCGTATATCCGCTCATGAACAGAACCTTGATATCCGGGCGGATCTTTTTTATCTCCAGATACGCTTCCTTCCCGTTCTTCTTCGGCATGATGATATCGAATACGAGGAGATCGATCCGATTCCTGTTGGCGAAGAACTTCTGCACGGCGTCCTCACCATCAGCGGTTTCAATAACCTGGTAGCCGGAGCCTTCCAACACATATCTGGCGAGGTCACGTACGGTTTTGTCGTCCTCCGCTAAAAGCACGGTCTCCGTTCCCCGAGTGATCTCGGCATGGGCAGGGGCCGGCTTGTCGACGGAAGCCGTGGCGAGCAAGGGCAGGTATATGTCAAACGTCGTCCCTTTTTCCGGTTCGCTGCAAACAGTGATATAACCATTGTGCTGCTTTATGATGCCGTATACCATCGAGAGACCCAGTCCGGTGCCTTTCCCGACCTCCTTGGTCGTAAAAAATGGCTCGAAGACCCTGCATCTGATGTTCTCATCCATGCCGATCCCGGTATCCGCTACCGACAGGCATGCGTACTTCCCTGGCCTCCCGAAGGAATTGATCCTGATAAAGTCCTCTCCCAGCGTAGCCTTTTTCGTTTCTATCCGCAATAGCCCGCCGTTCGGCATGGCATCCCGCGCATTGGCGGCAAGGTTCATCAGGACCTGTTCGATGTGTATGCTGTCGGCCAAAACCGACAGATCTTCTTCTGCGAGCATGGTCTTGAATTCGATGTCCTCGCCGATGACCCTTTGCAGCAGATACCCCGCCCGCCCGATAATGCCGTTCAGGCCGGCCGGTTTCAGGTCAAGGATCTGCTTCCGGCTGAAGGCAAGGAGGCTCCGCGTCAGATGGGCTGCCCGTTCGGAAGAGGAGATGATCTGCTCCGCAAACAGATGTTCCTGGCTGCCTTCTTCCATCTTCATCAGGAGCAGATGGCTGTATCCGATGATCGCCGTCAGAATATTGTTGAAGTCATGGGCTATCCCGCCCGCAAGCTGACCCACAGCCTCCATCTTCTGCGCCTGGCGGAGCTGGTTTTCGAGGAGTTTCAACTGGGTGATGTCGGTTATCAGGCCGTCGTAGGCTATCAGGCGTCCTTCATCGTCATATCGCGAGACCGGCGCGTTCCTGACCCAGCGGATGGAGCCGTCCTTGTGAACGATCCTGTGTTCAAAGGAGGATGCAGGCGCTCCTGAAAGGATCTTGGCCGTCTTTGCGATAACAGCCTGTCTGTCCGCATCGAATATCATGCGATACCAAAGGCCGGGATCTGCCTGGTGTTCCGCCGAGGTGTAGCCGGTCACGTTAGCGCAGCCCGGGCCGTGATAGATTGAGATCGCATGCCCGTTTTCAACAATGACCGTATAGATGTAATCCGTTACCGACTCGACGAGATGCTTGTAGCGTTTTTCACTGTCCGACAGGGCACTGAGCGTTTCCTTCCGGGATTCTTCAACGCCGATAGCGGACGCGACGATCCCCAGGAACTTCAGCTCATCTTCGGCAAGCAGTGGATCAATTTGATAAACCACGCAGAGTGAACCGACGAAGACGCCGCCGAAGGACACGGCCTTGCCAATATAGGTCTGTAATCCGTAGCGACCCACGTTCGGATCTGTTTGTGCGTAGGGAGTTGCCGGAAGGTCCCGGATCACGCAAACATCCTCCGCTCCCTTTTTGATAACATCGTAGCAAATATGGCCGTCGGGCTTATCTCTGGGTTCAAAGTCCGGCGGCGTGTTCCATTGTCCCAGCGCGTACAGGGTGTTCCCTTCCAGACGATTGTAAAGCGCGCAGGTTGCATCCAGCTGTTCCCCGCATAAGGCAACGAGACGATTGATGTTCACATCCGGGTCGGGTCCGAAACTTAAGAGACACTCGTTCAACATTGACAGCCGCTTTTCCGATTGTTTGCGCGCGGTGACATCCTGAACAGCTGAGATCATCATGTCCTGCTCGGATAAGGGAATATTGAAGGCAGTGACGAGCTTCTTTTTCCCCGTCATGGTCGTTATTTCTATGTTTTCCCATCGCATCCTTGACGGATCACCGCTGGAAATATCGGACAAGATCCTGTCTCTTATCTCTGTTCTGTAAGCAGGGTCCGGATATACATGATTGAAAAATTCTTCCACATTCACAAGAACATTTTTGGGCCAGCCGTATATTTCTTCGAAGGCGGTGTTCATGTAGATTGTTTTGCCGTCTGTGATGCTGTGCACTGCAAGCCCGATCGGAAGATTGATCATGACCGCTTCAATGAACGCATTGCGCTTGGTAAGGTCAATTTCCATCTTCTTTCTCAGAGATATGTCCCTGACCAGCTCGATCCCTGCCACGATCTTGCCGGTTTCGTCCCTGAGAGGAGATGCGGTTATTTGAAGATAGCGCGTTCCCTGATCGCTCAAATGGGTCCGTTCGGCTGAATGAATCCTTCCGTCCTGAAAGGTTTCTTCCAGGATGCAAGATGGGCACACGGAGTCGCGGTGCTGATATGCCTGGTAACAATATTCTCCAATATGGTTGCCATATATGTCCTTGTGGACCTGGTTCTCGTAGATTATCTTGAAGGACGTGTCACAGATGGTGAGTCCTTCGCCGATCGCCGCGAGAATAGCCTGTGATCTGTTCCTTTCGTTGATCAGTGCGATCTCGGTATTCTTCTTCGCCGTAATATCCTGGCCGATGCTTGTCGTTGCGATGACGTTCCCCTCAGAACCGTGGAGAACGGTGTTGCTCCAGGCGATGGTTCGGCGTTCCCCTGATCTCGTGATGATCTCGTTCTCAAACTGCCTGGGGAATTCCGCAGTCAGGACCGTATTGAGAAAGACGTCCTTGACACGATCCCGAACCCCCTCGGGAAGAAAGTATGCGAACCAGTCCTGACCCAGTACCTCATCTCTGCGCCAGCCGGTCAGCTCAAGCAGAAAGTCATTGCAGAAAATGATGGTCCCGTTCAAATCCAGGTTAACGGCCAGCAGCTGGACGCCCTGAAGCATCTCGTGATAGCGTTGCTCCGAATCACGCAAAATCCTTGCCGCCAGCTTGCGTTCGGTGATGTCCCGGATGATGCTCTGGAAGAAACTCTTCCCCTTGACCTCGATGACGCGGGAACTGACCTCAACGGGAAATGTCGAGCCGTCTTTTCGCCTGTGCTCGGTCTCAAAAATAAAACCGTCATGGTCGCGTATCTGCTGCATCTGCGCGCTAACTTCGTCGACCGATTCGACGGACCGGAGGTCCCTGATGGAAAGGCGCAGCAGTTCATTGCGCGAATAGCCGTATACCCGAAGCGCACGATCATTGGCCTGCAAGATCTTTCCTCCGGGTTCGATGAGCATGATAATATCGTTCGCATACCTGCTCAGATAGTCATATTGGCGTGTCAGGAGATCATGCTCGATCTCAGCCTGGTATTGCAAACGATCGTTCTCTGCTTTTTTTTGCCTCCACCAGAAGCTTATGATCAGTCCCATAGCAGAGATAAGCATGATCGTCACAAAGGACATGAGCCGGCCCTGTGCGCGGACGGGTGCGTAAATTTCCTCGATATCCATCTTGGAGACCAGAAACCAGGGAGTATCGGGAATTGCCCGCGTCGATGCAAGGACCGGTACCGAACGGTAATCGATGCCTTCGAACGTGCCCTGGAGTCCTTGCAATGCCAAGGCCGCGGGCAAGCGCTCGTTGCCCAGCGGGATGCGCAGGGTGAGGGCGGTATTTTTTTTGTGGCGGAGCTCGTTCAGAAAGAGGACATTGTCTCCCTCCTTGCGGATGAGCAGCGTCTCAGCGCTCCTGCTTGTCCCGGGCCATGTCCTGAGCAGCGGGTAGAGGAATTCCTCCGGATTGAGCCGGATGAAAATAGCGCCGAGCGGAATGGCCTTATTTCCTTCATGCATGATGAGCGGTGAGGCAATATCGAGGTGAGGAAGCGTATAGCCCGAGCCCTTATGAAAATCGGACATCATCACCTTTTGAGATCGCAGTGCTTCTTGTACCAACGTTGCAGCACGAATGCCGATCGTTGTATCCTTGGGCGAGGTGGCCAGCAGTACTGCTCCCCGGGGGTCAACAAGGAGGATGTCTTTGTAGTTAGGGTTCTGCTCGAATGATTTCATCCACTGAACGATCTCGCGCCGGGCGAAGGATGATCCAGGGTGTTGCAGCAGCCGCTGGACCGCTGATACGATGATGGCATTATGGGCAATCGAGTTTGCATCATAGATGCGTTCATTGCGCCAGTTGGCGATCTGATTGACCTTCAGATCCGCGATGGCCGAGAGCTCGTCCTGGATGTTCTTTTTGATCTGCTGTTTTTGAAAATCGTAGTAGACGTACCCGGCAATCCCAATGCAGAGCGCCAGGATGAGGAAAAGGATGAAAAGTCGAGACTGTGTATGTCCGAAGTCAGGACGCAGTGACATGAAGGGGCGCCTCTTTTCGTCGTAAGTGTTCGATATCGAAGAGTATTGGTACTACAACGATGGCCTGGAATGATCGAAATGCACGACACGAATTCGCTCACCATACCCAACGCGTCGTCATCCTGAAGGTTTTAATCAGAAATCAGGCGGTCTTCAACTGCCCTGTACCCCGGGTCGGGACGTTCGGGGACAACGGATAGTGGTTGCGGAATGGTCATGGTCATTGATGAACCGATTTTATCAGACAGTGTTCGTTTTGTCAATGAAGCCATACCCTTATAGATATCAACCCGCTCAGGGTGATCGAGCTCAGAATGCCCTTGATGCTGCAACCGCCGCAATGAGCCAAACAGGACACGATCATGCTTCTCAAAGACACTTTTCGTTTGATTTTATCCCGCCGTGATGTTATTATTTTCGGCACTGCTCAAAAAGAGCAGAATGTCACGAGGTTGCCGACAAAATGATGAAAAGATGGTTAAAAATAATCCTTAAAACGGTCGCGAAGGCCTCCTTGTTCGCCTGGGAACAGTTCAAGAGATTCTGGTTCACCGTCGCGGCGCCGTGGCTCAAGGGCCTCACCCCCGGGAAGGTATTGAAGCTGCTGGGGCTCGCTTTCGTGGCGGGCATTCTCTTTGTTGTATTCCTGTTCTTCATTTATTCGTTCGGCCTGCCGACCATGGAGTCGCTCAAGGACTACAAACCGAGCCCGGGCACGATGATCCTTGCCGACGACGGTCGCGTACTGGGTCAGATCAAGATCGAGAAAGGCATCTACGTGCCTTTCAAGCGCATCCCGAAGTACATGGTGAACGCGCTTCTGGCGACCGAAGACCCGCGCTTCTACCAGCACACGGGCATCGATTACCGGGGGATACTGAGGGCGGCGCTCAAGAACATTGTCGAGGTCCGCGTGGCGCAGGGCGGCAGCACCATCACACAGCAGCTCACCAAGGTGGTGTTCCTCTCGCCGGAGCGGAAGATCAAGCGCAAGATCAAGGAGATCATCCTGGCGCGCAGGCTCGAGAAAGAGCTGACGAAGGACGAGATCCTCGAGCTGTATTTGAACAAGGTCTACTTTGGCCACGGCGCCTACGGCGTGCAGATGGCGTCCAGGACCTATTTCGGCAAGAATATCTGGGAGGTCAACCAGGCGGAGGCGGCGCTCCTTGCGGGGCTCCCCAAGTCGCCCTCGGCCTATTCGCCCTATAGCGACATCGACCTGACCAAACTCCGGCAATCGCATGTGCTCAAGCGAATGGTTGCGGAGGGGTATCTTACCGAGGAACAGAGCAAAAAGATCTATGACCAGCCTCTCAACCTCGAGAATCTGCGGTCACAGGAAGACATAGCTCCCTTCGTCGTCGATTATGTCCGGAAATACATCGAGAAGAAATACGGGCCTGACAAGCTTTACGAGGGAGGGCTCAAGGTCACTACCTCCATTGACATGGACCTTCAGCGCACCGCGGGCATCGCCCTCAAAGAGGGGCTCCGCGCGCTCGACAAGAGGCAGGGTTTCCGCGGGCGCATCGGGTTCAAGCAACTCAAGTCCACGCCGATCGATTGGGGTTCACTCCACGTCATGGTGAAACCCGGTGAAGCGTTCAATGCCCATGTGCTCGCTGTCGACGACTCATCGATCACGGTCAAGGGCCGCGGCATGATGGGCTACATCAATCATGACGACATGGCCTGGGCGCTCATCAACCACAAGAAGAAAAAGGACGCCCCCGACGAGTTCAGGAAACCGGCCGAACTCGTTCAGCCCGGCGACATCATCAAGGTCCGCTTGAAGGATTACGACAGGAAGAAACAGCTCGCCTCGTTCATTCTGGAGCAGACGCCGCTGGTCGAGGGCGCGGTCGTGTCGATAGAGCCTTTCACCGGATACGTGCGCGCTCTGGTCGGCGGCTATGACTTCGTAGAAGGCGGATTCAACCACGCGCTGGACGCGAAGCGCCAGCCCGGATCGTCGTTCAAGCCCTTTATATACGGCGCGGCGCTCGAGAACGGGTTCACCCCGGCCTCCATCCTCATGGACCTGCCGGTGATCCACGAGAAGGACGAGTACGACAAGAAGGGGTGGAAACCGACGAATTATGACGGACGTTTCCTCGGCCCCATGCGGTTGCGAACGGCGCTTGCCCTCTCGCGCAATGCCGTAACGGTGGGCCTGCTGGAGAAGATCGGACTGGACAAGACCATTGACTTCGCCCGCAAGGCCGGCATCACGAGCCCGATCAGTTACGATTACACAACGGCCCTCGGCTCATCGGCGGTGACGCCCCTCGAACTCACCTCGGCGTACGCGACCTTCGCATCCCAGGGGATACGCACCGAACCCATCATCATCAAGAGCATTGTTGACGGCAACGGCGTGGAACTCGAGAGCTATCGAGCCGGAGCCCGTCCAGGCCATTGACCCGACCACGGCCTATCTCGTCACGAGCCTGCTGAAAAGCGTGGTGGAGGAAGGCACGGGAAGGGGCGCGAAAGTCCTCGGGAAACCGCTGGCGGGCAAGACCGGAACCACGAACAATTACGTGGACGCATGGTTCATGGGGTACGCTCCGAGCATCGTCACGGGAGTGTGGGTAGGATATGATAACTCGAAGGCCTCGCTCGGCGACAAAGAGACCGGTGCGCGCGCCGCGCTCCCGATCTGGATCCGCGTCATGGCAAAGGCGCTTGAGGACAAGCCTGCTGAGGATTTCGCCGCGACCGACGACGTGGTTTTCGTGAAGATCGACCCCGAGAGCGGGCTGCTCGCCCGCGATGGCGCCACCGAGGTCTATGATGACGTGTTCCGCAGGGGAACAGAACCGACGCAGTACGCGGATACGGTAAAAAAGTCTAAGGCGAATTTCTTCGATCTGGACCGGGGCGTTGCGAGCGCGGGCACGATGACAAAAATAAACCCCGAAGAGATAACGGATTAACTGCAGTTCGGAGTTTGGGGTCAGTAACAAAGAATAAAAACTATCACTGACAAGAATTATCATTGGGAAGGCGCAATTGCGGATTTTCGCGACCTTGCGTTTCGCGGTTCGGATGAGGAAAATCAGAGAAACTTGAATGGATTATAAGACGACGCTGAATCTCCCGACGACCGACTTTCCCATGAAGGCCAATTTGAAGGACCTTGAACCGCGGACGATACTGCGGTGGAAAGAACAGGGGACCTATGGCCGCATCCAGGATAGGAACAAGGGGGGGGAAAAGTACATTCTGCATGACGGCCCGCCTTACGCGAACGGCCATATCCACATCGGCCACGCACTGAACAAGATCCTGAAGGACATCATCGTGAAATACAAATCCATGCAGGGCTTCTCCTCGCCTTATGTACCCGGCTGGGATTGCCATGGCCTCCCCATCGAACATCAGGTGCTCAAGAATCTCGGCCCGAAAAAGGACACGATGAGCAAGGCCGAGATACGGAAACTTTGCCGGGAGTACGCCGTGAAGTTCATCGACATCCAGCGCGAGGAGTTCAAGCGCCTCGGCGTGTTCGGGGACTGGGATAATCCCTACCTCACGATGAACTATGCGTATGAGGCCGCGATCGTGCGGGAACTTGGAAAGTTCGTGGGAACGGGCGGCGTGTATAAAGGGAAAAAGCCGGTGTACTGGTGCGGGTCCTGCGAAACAGCCCTTGCCGAGGCGGAGGTTGAGTACGCGGACCACGAGTCGCCTTCCATCTCGGTCAAATTCGCGCTTCCCGATGCGGCAAAGGTGTTTCCGTCGCTCGCGGGAAAGAACGTCGCTGTGGCGATCTGGACCACGACCCCCTGGACGCTCGTCTCGAACCTTGCAGTGGCGCTGCATCCTGAATTCGACTACGCTGCCGTTGATATCGGTTCCAACTCGGTCATCATCGTCGCCGAGGCGCTCGCTGCGCCGTCCATGGAGAAATTCGGCATAACGGATTACAAGGTCATCGAGAAGTTCAAAGGCGGCAAACTCGAAGGCCTCAAGGCGCGCCACCCGTTCATAGACCGGGACTCTCAGGTCATTCTCGGAGAGCACGTCACGCTCGAGGCAGGCACCGGTGTGGTGCATACGGCTCCCGGTCACGGCCAGGAAGACTACGAGGCCGGCATCAGGTATGGTCTTGACGTGTATGCGCCTGTCGATCATAAGGCGAGATTCACCAAAGAGGCCGGCCAGTTCGCGGGCGAGAATGTGCACAAGGCAAACAAGGGAATCATCGATCTTCTGAAAGAAAAGAACGCGCTTCTTTCCGAGGAGAAATTATCGCACTCCTATCCCCATTGCTGGCGGTGCAAGAACCCCGTTATCTTCCGCGCCACCGAACAGTGGTTCATTTCCATGAAGAACAATGACCTGCTCAAAAAGACCGTGGAGAACGTGCACAAGGTCACCTGGGTCCCGGGATGGGGCAAGGACCGGTTCCTCTCCATGGTCGAGAAGCGGCCTGACTGGTGCATCTCGCGCCAGCGGGCGTGGGGCGTGAACATCGTCGCATTCACGTGCACGGCCTGCGGCCAGCTGCTTCTGGACAAGTCGATCATCGACCACGTGGCGGCGATCGTCGAAAAAGAAGGCGCTGATGTCTGGTTCACCAGGTCCGCTGCCGAACTGGTGCCGTCCGGCACTGCCTGCAAAAAGTGCGGGAAGCAGGACTTCGAGAAGGAGATGGACATTCTCGATGTGTGGTTCGATTCGGGCGTGAGCCACGCCGCGGTACTCAAACAACGGCCGGAGCTTTCCTGGCCCGCGGACCTGTACCTCGAAGGCAGCGATCAGCACCGCGGGTGGTTCCAGTCCTCGCTTCTCACGTCCGTGGGGACCACCGGCATGGCGCCTTATCGGGCGGTGCTGACCCACGGATTCACGATGGACGGTCAGGGCAAGAAAATGAGCAAGTCGGCGGGCAATACAATCGCTCCACAGGATGTTATCGATAAGTTTGGGGCCGAGGTGCTTCGACTCTGGGTCTCGGCAGCGGACTATCGCGATGATCAGCGGATATCCCAGGAGATTCTGACCCACCTTGCCGAGGCGTACCGCAGGATCCGGAATACGAGCCGTTATCTGCTCGGCAATCTCTCTGACTTCGATCCCGGCAAAGACAAGGTCCCGGACAAGGACCTGCTTGAGATCGATCGCTGGGCACTGCATCGGCTGCAGAAGCTGGTGCAGCGCGTGGAAAAAGCATATGACGAATTCGAGTTTCACGTGGTGTTCCATTCGCTTCACAACTTTTGCGCGGTCGACATGAGCTCGTTCTACCTCGACATCCTGAAAGACCGGCTCTATACCGCTAAAACCGCATCGGTTGAACGGCGGTCAGGCCAGACTACCATGCATGCGATCCTCTCCGCGATGATCCGCCTCATGGCGCCGGTGCTGTCGTTCACTGCGGACGAGGTCTGGGGTTACATGAAAGAAAGCGCGGGAACAACGACTGTATTTCTTGCGGAATTCCCCAAGGTGGAAGAGAAGTATATTGATGATGAACTTGAGGCACGATGGAACAAGATCATCGGGGTGCGCGGCGAGGCTGCGAAGGTGCTCGAGGCGCTCCGCAGGGACAAGAAGATCGGCCATTCTCTCGACGCGGCTGTGACGCTCTATGTCGCACCGGAATTGTTCGAGCTTCTGGATAATTATAAAAAGGACCTGGCCTTCATCTTTATCGTCTCATCCGTGTCCCTGGAGAAAGAAACCGACGCGCCCGCTGATGCCTACACGAGCGATGCGATACCGGGGCTCAGGATAGCGGCCGGTCCGGCCTCGGGCAAAAAGTGCGGCCGCTGCTGGATGTATCTCGAGTCCGTGGGAACGGTAAAAGAACATCCGGAGATCTGCGACAGGTGCGCCTCGAACTTGTGATACAAGTTTGGAGTTGAGAGCTCAGGGTTCGGAGTAAGGAGCAATGCTTGAAAAATAAATATCTCCAGGCTGGAGCGATCGCGGGCATCGTGCTGGTCCTGGACCAGGTTACCAAGTATATCGTGGTGGCGCGCATCCGGCTGTATGACGTTATCATCGTTATCCCGGGCTTCTTCAACATCACCCATGTACGGAACAAGGGCGCTGCCTTCAGCATTCTTTCCAATCTGCCGGAGTTCTGGAGAGGTTCGTTCTTCATTACGGTCACGATCATTGCCGTGGCCGTGATCATCGCCCTCATCGTTAAAACACAGGAACGCCTCCCGGTGTATGCCTTCTCGCTCATCGCGGGCGGAGCGCTGGGCAATGTGGTCGACCGTATCAGGTACGGTGAAGTGGTGGACTTTATCCAGTGGTATGTGAAATCGTACTATTGGCCATCGTTCAACGTTGCCGATTCGGCCGTTACGATCGGTGTTGTATTGCTGGCGATCGAGATGCTGTTTGGGACAAACACCAAATCACACGAATCGATCTCAAAACATAAATAGTTGATGGCTGCGTAAAAGGCATTTTACCGCAGAAACGCAGAGAAAACCCTTTGATTTATATTGTCCTTCTCGGCGGCTCAGCGCCTCGGCGGTGGATTTTAAGTATTTTCGATGTTATCCGTATTTGGAATGATAACAAAATTGTGAAAGGTTGATCGTGCACCCAATACTCTTCGAAATACCGGCAATCACGATCGGAGGCTGGACCATTGGACCCATCCCGATCAGGATGTACGGCCTCATGATCGGCATCGGCTTTCTCCTTGCCATTTTTCTGGCGTCCCGCCGCGCGAGAAAGGAGGGCATAGATCCCGACCGCATCATGGACCTGGGGGTGTACCTATTGCTCGCGGCCATCGTCGGCTCGCGCATCCTCTACGTGTTGACAACGCTGCGGGAATTCACTGACCACCCGCTTGATGTCTTCGCGATCTGGAAGGGGGGGCTCGTGTTCTATGGCGGCCTGCTCGCCGCCGTCCCTGTCGGGATCTGGTACGTGCGGAAGCACAGTCTGCCGGTCTGGAAGACCGCGGACATCGTGGCCCCTTCGATCGCCCTCGGACACGGCTTCGGCAGGCTCGGCTGCTTTTTCGCCGGCTGTTGTTATGGCTCCCCGTGCAGTGGCCCGATTTGCATAACCTTCCATGATCCGCACTCGCTCGCGCCCCTGGGGGTACCGCTCTTTCCGACCCAGCTTATGGAGTCGGGCGGAGAGTTCCTGATTTTCGGCATACTCATGGTCATCTGGCGGCACAGGAAGTTCGACGGGCAGCTCTTCTGGCTCTACCCTCTCTTTTATTCGGTCTTGCGGTTCATCATCGAATTCTTCCGGGGCGACGAGATTCGCGGCGTGTACTTCGGTGGCCTGGTCTCGACCTCGCAGATCATCGCGGTGTTCATGTTCGGGTTCTCTCTGTTCATGCTTTGGAGATTGAGCAGGACACCTGCCCGGATAAGCCGGAACCATAAATAAGTTCATATTTACCACCATGCCTATCATCACCCACACAGTCACCGAAAAGCACGTCAGCAAGCGCCTCGATATCTATATCGCGCATTACGAGCCGCACATCTCCAGAAACCGTATCCAGACCCTGATCAAGAACGGCCTTGCCCTTGTGGACGGCAAGCCGGAAAAACCCGGATATAAGGTAAAGCTTGGCGAGAGTATCACGCTCGAGCTTCCGGAAAGAATAGTTCACGATGTCCTGCCTGAAGCCATTCCACTTTCCGTTCTGTATGAAGACCCCCATATCATCGTGCTGAACAAACCTCCCGGGCTTGTGGTTCACCCCGCGCCGGGCAATTATACCGGCACGCTCGTGAATGCGCTCCTCTATCACTTCGGCAGCCTGCCGTCTCGAAAAGCCGGCGCGGAAGGGGACGGTCGCGAGCGCGCGGGCATTGTGCACCGTCTTGACAAGGACACCTCCGGAGTGATGGTCGTGGCGCGAACGCAAGAGGCGCTCCGCTCGTTGTCGACGCAGTTCAAGAACCGTGTGGTCAGGAAGCGCTACGTCGCGCTGGTTGCGGGGGTCATCAAAAAAGGTTCCGGGACGATCGAGGTCGGCCTTGGCCGCCACGTGAAAGAGCGGAAGAAGATGAGCACCCACACGCACCACGCTCGCGAGGCGATCACAAGCTTTATCGTGAAGGAACGGTATCCAAAGGCGACACTGGTGGAGGTGGAGATAAAGACCGGCCGCACGCACCAGATCCGCGTTCACCTGGCCCACATCGGTCATCCGGTGCTTGGCGATCATGTGTACGGCGGCGGGAAGGCGACGCAGTTCGGAGAGAGCATCATCACCCGTCAGATGCTGCACGCCGAGACGCTCTCGCTCATTCATCCCGAAACAGGTGACCCGATGTCATTTGCCGCGCCATTGCCTGAGGATATGGCTGAGGTCATCGATCGACTCAGGAAAACGAAATAGCTCTGAGCTGGCGCCGAAGCCGGGAAGGATGGGGCTGTTCTCGTGATACTCCTGATTGACAAATGACGTCGTATCTGCTTTATTTAGAGAAAAATGGCATGAGGAAATATCGTGGCATGACACTTCCCGACAATCAGGGCTCTACACTATGCATAAAAGATCAGCGGCCTCTGCGAAAACGAGCGAAAATACAACGGCAGATGATCTCTTGCTTTCTCTTTTTATCAAAGGAAACAACGACGGAGACAATGGAGGAGTCCTTAAGAACTATCCCGCTCGGACGGAGATCTTCAGACAGGAAACTTCTTCGAACACGGTCTACCTCATTGAACAGGGCTTGGTGAAACTTGTACGGGTTGCACCGAACGGGTCCCAGGTTATCATCGGTCTTCGCCGCCGGCCGTGGTTAATAGGCGCTCCGGCGGTTCTCCTGAACAAACCATATTCCTTCACGGCTGTCACCCTGCTCCCTTCCGCCATTCGTGTCATTCCGGCCAAGGCTTTTCTAAAGCATGCGACAACGAACAAACAATTTTCTTCTCACCTGCACCGGCTGCTTAGCCAGGAGATTTCTAACCACATGCGGGATGTGGAATCAGTCAGCTGCATGTCTGCTGAAGATCGGGTAATTCGTTTTCTGGGCGATCTCGTTGCCGAGCAAACATCAAGAGGAGAAAAACGCGCGGCTTTTTTACTACCGCTCACTAATCGGGAACTGGCCCAACTCATTGCGGTCACTCCAGAACACATCTGTCGTGTATTGAAAGCCATGGAGCGAAGGGGCCTCATCAGGCGTGAGCACAGGACGCTAATAATAGAAAAGCCGGCGGAACTGTTGCAGAGCGCTCCCTTATGATCGTGATAGTTCTCTTTTCAGCAACTTTCTTTTCCACCTTCTCTTTTTAAGCAATCATTTCATGAAAATATATCAATTTGTCGTTGATCTATATCAATGACAAATATCCCTTCTTGTGATATTAGATTCAGTATAAAGCAGTATAAATATAAACATTCCCGACAACGCTAAACCCTTCGCGAGAGGGGGACAGAAAGCTGCGGGTCTTGTACCAGCCAAGACGGCCGAGCTACCGAAGGATGAACCTGAGGTATGCTCGGCCGTCTTACTTATTTCCGGAAGCAGCAGTGCTTCTAAGCCCGTAGAATGCCAGGTAAAAAGGACTTAAGCTTCCACGTGAAACGATTGTGAAAAGTAGGCGTAAGTTGACCAGGAAATAACAGGGAGGGGCCTTTCTTATTCCGTTCGGCATCAAATCTTCAATTCCCAATAAGCCGAAAAACTGGATAATAAAGCTCTCAGCGGGTGGATTGGGTAGAGAGCAATACGAAACCCGAAAAATCATTGGTTGAGTTCACGTAAATCATGCGAACAACGTAAAACCAATTAAAGGAGGGAACAGACATGGCGGGGGGGGAAGTAGCCATCATTATAATGGCGGTGTTAATGTTCACGGGAACGATGGTGAGTTGCGGCGGAGGTGGCGGAGGAAGCGACGCGGCACCACCATGTACTACCTGTACCAATGTGGCAGGAATTTGGGATTCGACGGAAGTAGCCAATGAGAGCCAGTGCGGTGGCTCTTCCGCTAACACTACCTATCACACTTATACGGTTACACAAAGTGGTTGTGGCCTTACCGTTAACCAAAACTTGCCCGCCTCAGCAGGTCCCTTCACGGGTTCAATATGTAACAACACACTGTCTTGGAGTGGTAGTTACCCCGAGCCACCCGGTACGACAACGATCACTTCCATGTCGCTCATTGTATCGGGAACTACGACCAGTACCTTTAGTGGTTCAGCTAACTGGTCATATAGCGAAACAGGCTATGCCTGCTCAGGATCGACTCAAATTAATGCTACGAAGAGGTAATCATGAAATTGCTTATTTTTCACTCGGGCCGTCCCTTATAAAAGTCTGCCCGACATTACTTTAGTATTATTGCCCGGATTTAGCCAGAGGCAGGCCGACATTATTATAAAAAGTTGATTCTATTCGTATGATGTGGAGGGCCTATGAAACGGTTAATTATTATACTCTCGATGCTGGTTATTTCAGTTGCTATTCTGTTTGCCTCAAGCGGCGGAGGAGGCGGGGGCGGAGAAACACCCCCAACTGGTGGAGGTACACCGCAGGGTGGAGGAGGAACAACGGGTCCCGGACTTTCAGCATCGCTCCAGCAAGGCACGTACTGGGAGTTCTTCTGGACTACTGAATCAACGAACGCAAGCTCAGGAGGCACGACCTATAGTACAAATACAGGCCGTTTTACGGTTACCTTGGGGGCATCGGTAACCATCCAGGGCATGCTGGTCTATCCTCTTGTCGTTAGCGGACAAACCGGCACCCCTGGCCCGGATTTCAAACCCCGGTGGACGCATGTCGGCTATTCCAGAGGTGCGCTGGTCGGGTCCACAAACGGATCTACGCTGACCACCATTCTTGATGCTTCAAAGACCTCCATGCTTGGCGGCGGATTTATCACGCAGTTCGATCCCGCAGAAACGATCAGCATTAGTTCAGGAACCTTCTCGGGAAATTACAACCAGTTAAGCAGCATTATCGCAAGCCATGGCACGAGTAAAGGCGGTTGTCAATCGATCCTGGGCTACACGATCTGTAGCGATAGGCAAACAACATTCTCGGAGAATGAGTATTATAAGGATGGAGTCGGCCCTCTCGGCCTGAAGCGTGACATGTACTTCTCCTCCTGTGGAGGCGGTTTCTGTTCAGACCACTGGAACACGCACGTGGTCGAACTGGTCGGCACGTCGCTTACCCCTACAGATGGCAGCGTCATCAAACAACCGCCATGGGCCGCGGTTAGGCCCTTGAACACGCCAAGAACGGAGCATTTAGCTGCGGCTTACAACGGAAAGATCTATGTCTTTGGTGGATATGATACTAATAAAACGCATCTGACCAGCGTTGAAATCTATGATCCTGTTGCTAATACTTGGACGGCGGGTGCACCTATTCCAGACTCCAATCCTTACGCTGTGGCAAAGATTGTCGACAGCAAGATCTATTTGATTCCGACGGTCGGTACTGCGATTCGTATATACGACCCCATTGGGAATAGCTGGTCTTCCGGAGCTGCAATGGCATTCCATGATGCGTCCGTGGACGGAGATGTTTGGTCTGACGCGACCGGCACCTACATCGTAAATGCAACCCCTGATGGCGCTTCTTCGAACGTCCTCAAAATCTATGCCTACCGGCCCAGTGACAATAGCTTGTGGTATGGCTCTGATCTATCACCTTACACTGACCATCGATGGGGCGCGGTCACCATCGTCGGGAATAATCTGTACGTTATTGGAGGGTACCGTCAATATTTGTCCCCGAGTGTAGTCTATAAGAACACTCTTCTCTATGATCTCTCGACAGATACCTGGTATCAGGGTGTCGGTACTCTGAATGTTGCACGGTATTCGGCAAAAGCCGTTACTTTCAATGGAGCTGCGGTCGTGCTGGGTGGTGAGGATGTGGTCAAGGAGCTTCGTGACGTTGAAACCTACAATGAGACGACCAAGACTTGGAGCAAGCTTCCGTCCATGCTCAAGGCGAGGTCGCATTTCGCCGCTGTGGTCATGAGCGGAAAGATCTACGTCATCGGGGGCACGGCGGGCGGCACCACGTTTGGAAATGTCGAGGCATATACGCCGAACTGATGCGTATCAGACAGGTGGCATATCAGCAGCCGCAGCGTAACGGGGGACTGTCCCGGAGTGCTCTGTCGCAGCAGCACCGCATGATTCCATCACACTGCGGCTTAGTAAGTATGGTTCTATGGATACTTCTGCTAAGGAGCGTATTATGAAAACGCGAGAGCTCTCATTAATTGCCGCCTTAGTGGTCGTGTATCTGATGGGGGGAGTCGTGGCATATGGTGGCATTGGTCCGGTATTGGACAAGATTTCTCCTTCCCTTGCCTATGATATTCAGAATAACCGATATCTCGCCGTGTATGAAAAAGACGTTTACATTAACGGGCAGCTCATTGATGCAAATGGAACGCCATCCTCCGCTGAATTCGCTATTTCTGATCCTGCAATAAACCAACGCGGTTCCTCGGTGGCCTATGATGGGGTAAATGACAGGTTCATCGTGGTGTGGGCGCGTTACGGCGCAGGTATCTACGGCCAACTCGTTAACGCAACAGGCGGTCTGATCGGCGGCAATTTTATCATAAGCGGTTATCAGAACGTGGACAGGCCATCAGTTGCTTATGACAGTATCAATCGGACTTTTCTCGTTGTATGGGAAGACCCGCGCAACTCGACTGGATCCAATACGGACATTTACGGTCAGATCGTGAACTCTGATGGAAGTCTTATTGGTGGCAACATAGCCGTCTCAACCGCCGTGAATCACCAATTCCATCCCTCAACAACCTATGACAGTGTTAATCAGAGATTCTTCGTGGTATGGATGGACAGCCGAATTACTGACTACGACCTCTACGGTCAGCTTGTGGACTATGGGGGAGCCCTGATCGGCTCTAATTTTGTCGTCTCTGCCGCTCATGGCATTATGACGGATCCTGTTGTTGTTTATGATGTCACTCATCAGAAGTATCTCGTCGCATGGTCTGACGATCGAGATCTTGCATCCACGGGATACAATATTTATGGTCAAATAGTCAACGCAGACGGTATCGTGAGCAGCGATAGCTTCACGATCTCGAACGCCGAGGGCGATCAATCTTCCCCTGCGGTGGCTTTCGATGCCGCAACCAATACGTTCATGGTGGCATGGCAGGATGATCGAATGGCTGGTAGTTCGGGATCTGACATATACGGGCAATTTGTGGATTCGGGCGGAGGATTGGTTGGAACGAATTTCTCGGTAAACAGCGCAGCCGGAAATCAACGTTATCCTATGGTTGCCTATAATTCTATTGCGAAAAATTTCATGGTCGCCTCTGAAAACCGGAGCGTTGCACCGGCTGATCTTTCTTTTGATCTTGTCGGCAGCGCAGCCTTGAATAATACCGCTCTAGACGAAGGGGGTGGAGGAGGGGGAGGCTGCTTCATCGCAACCGCAGCATACGGCAGTTCAATGGCCGAGGAGGTAAGGGTTCTTCGGGAGTTCAGGGATAATTATCTCCTTACCAATGCGGTGGGCCGAGCATTCGTAAAGCTCTATTACCAATACTCACCTGCACCAGCGGAGTATATTGCCCGCCATGAGTTGCTCAGGACAGCCACAAGGTTAGCTCTAACGCCCGTCGTGTTCGGCGTCAGGCAACCTGTAGCTGTACTGCTTGTAATCACGGGTATCACTATCGTGTTTGTGAAAAGATCGAGGATAGCTCGATAGATAAGGAGGATCGTCATGAAAAGGGGAAGGCTGTTACTTATCACTGTTCTTCTGTCGTTTTTTACGGCGGTGTCGCTGGTTAACTGCGGTGGAGGTGGCGGAGGAGGTGGTGGAGGTACTCCACCACCTCCCGTATCCAGTAATGCTAACCTTGCATCGCTCACTGCTTCTCATGGATTAGTGAACCCGTCTTTTGATCCCGCAACGACGGTATATGCCTCCATGTTCATTGGGCAGACGTCGATCACTATTACGCCTACAGCGGCGGATGCAGGTGCAACGATCACGGTCAATGGGGCAGCCGTGGCATCGGGACATCAGTCTCAAGCCATTTCACTGAATCCCGGTCAGAACACGGTAACCGTTGCTGTGACTGCGGCAGACGGGGTGACGACGAAGAACTATACGATCACCGCGAATTTGCTGTCGCAGGAAGCATACGCCAAGGCATCCAATACCGATGCACCTGATCTGTTTGGCTGGAGCGTAGCCCTATCGGGAGATACTCTCGCGGTAGGTGCAGTTTGGGAGGCGAGCAACGCTACAGGGATTGACGGTGATCAGTCTGACAATACTGAATGGCAGACCGGAGCGGTGTATGTTTTTATCCGTAGCGGATCGACGTGGACCCAGCAGGCATATATCAAGGCGTCTAACAGCGGTGGATTAGACTGGTTTGGATACAGCATGTCCCTGGAGGGTGATACTCTCGCCGTAGGGTCTCCTTGGGAGGGCAGCAGCAACGGCAACCAGGGAGACAATAGTGCATCCGGGAGCGGGGCGGTGTATGTGTTCACCCGAAATGGTACGACCTGGACCCAGCAGGCGTATATCAAGGCATCGAACATCGATGCCGACGATAATTTCGGCTATAGCGTATCTCTCTCGGGAGACACGCTTGCCGTAGGCGCGCCTGAAGAAGACAGCAATGCTAAAGGTGTCAACGGCGACGAGAACGATAATAGTGCACCCGTGAGCGGCGCGGTGTATGTGTTCACCCGCACCGGTACGACATGGAACCAGCAGTCATATATCAAAGCATCGAATACTGATGCATATGACTGGTTTGGCTACAGCGTATCCCTCTCGGGTAATACGCTTGCTGTCGGGGCGCCTGAAGAAGCAAGCAATGCCCAAGGTATAAACGGCGACCAGGCGGATAATAGTGCAATTTATAGCGGGGCTGCATATGTGTTCATCCGGACCGGAGCGACTTGGACCCAGCAGGCGTACATCAAGGCATCGAACAGCATGGAAGGCGCCTGGTTTGGCCGGAGTCTATCTCTCTCGGGTGACACACTCGCCGTAGCGGCGCCTGATGAAAGCGGCGGTTCCACGGGGATCAATGGCGATCAGACGGTTAACGGCGCAACATCTATGAGCGGGGCGGTATATGTATTCACCCGGACCGGGGTGACCTGGACCCAGCAGGCCTATATCAAGGCATCGAATACTGGTCAAACCGATACGTTTGGCATAAGTGTGTGCCTTTCGGGTGACAGCCTCGCTGTCGGTGCTCCTAATGAAGCCAGTGTCGCAAAAGGGATCGGTGGTGATCAGGCAGATAACAGCGGGGTCGGGGCGGGAGCTGCTTATTTGTTCACCCGGACCGGCACGACCTGGACCCAGCAGGCGTATATCAAGGCATCGAACACCGATGCACGTGATACCTTTGGATTTAGTGTTGCCCTTTCAGGTGACACGCTTGCTGTTGGAGCACCTGACGAAGGCAGCAATGCTAAAGGAATCAACGGCGACCAGACGGACAACAGCGCTTTCATTAGCGGTACTGGCCAAGGGGCTGGAGCGGCATACATTTTGCGCTAGCGATGAAGGAGTGCGATTGCATGTAAGAAGCGGATAATGAATTGCGTGCGGTTAGTGCTGGAGGAGAGAACGACCCGTTCTCTCCTCTTTTTATGATGAGGGGATGGAGAAATTTGACAAAGCCCGGAGCTGGCCGCAGGCGGCGTGGATATCGCGGCCGCGGCTGTTCCTGACGACGGCCACGTAACCGTTGTTCACGAGGGTGTCCCTGAAAAAGAAGGCACGCTCTTCATCAGGGCGATCATAAGAGGAGCCGGTGAAGGGATTAAAGAGCAGGATGTTGATCATGCAGGGCAGGTCCCGCAGTACCTCCATAAGCCGCTTCACCTCATCGGATGAATCATTTATTCCCTTAAAAAGCACATACTCGATCGTCACGGTCCTGCCGGTCGTATCGCAGTAATACCGCACTGCCTGCATCAGCCGCGCGAGAGGATATGTCTTGTTGACCGGCATTATTTTGTCCCGCATCTCGTTGGTCGTGGCATTCAGCGACACGGCGAGGCTCACATCCACCCCGTCATCCGCGAGTTTCTCGATCATCGGAGCGAGTCCGCAGGTCGAGAGCGTCACCTTCCGGGGCGAGAACCCCATCCCGTTCCTGTCCGTGGCGATCTCGATGAACGATCTGACTGCCTCATAATTGCTGAGCGGCTCTCCCGTGCCCATGAGAACAATGTTCGAGATCGTTTTTTTGTCAACGATGTGTCCCGCGGCAAAGACCTGGTTCACGATCTCCGAGACCGTGAGGTTCCGCACGAGTCCGCCCGAGCCGGTGAGGCAGAAGCCGCAGCCCGAAGCGCAGCCTACCTGTGAAGAGACGCAGAGCGTAAGCCGTCCTCCCGGGCCGGGGATGAGCACTCCTTCAACGGCATTCCCGTCACTCAGCCGATAGAGCAGTTCACGGGTCCCGTCCCCGGAGGCGCTGCACTGTTCAATGGTGAGTGTGGATATCGAAGCATGTCGCTTCAGGTCTTCGCGGAACGGACTGTTCAGATCGGTCATCGCATCGAAATCCTCTACCTTTCTGCGATAGAGCCACACGGCGGCGCGGAGGCCCTGGCCGGGTTTCCGGCCCAACCTGTTTGTACAAAACCGGTCGATCTCGCGGGGAGTGAGACCTTTAAGGTCGATGATTGTATCGGGTTGATTATTCATGGTTAAGACTTTTCGTCGGATCATGGCAACAAATGGCGGACAGTTTACTGTCGCTCATGACAACTCAAAAGATTAAGGAGAAAGGGGGAAATTGGGGAGAAACGGAGATAAAGTCTGGAAAAATGAACCGGGTTTAGTATCATCAAATATCTTCCAATCGGCTCCCCTTCGACCTATTTTTTCACTAATTCAACCCTTCTCACATCAAGGGTAAAATCTGAAAAATTGACCAACAGGCCGACTTCTTTTTGCAAAGCTTTCAAATATGACCTCACTTGTGCATAGTATTTCTTACTTAAACCTTCTACTGTTTTTAGCTCAACTACGATATCACCTTCAATCAATAGGTCGATTTTATGACTTCCAACTTGAATATCACAATATCTAACCCTGACTTCCTTCTCTGATTCAAAGACAATTTTTTGTTTCTCAAGTTCAATCTTCAAGGCATTATGATAAATGCTTTCTAAAAAACCTGGACCTAATTCCTTGTGTACAATTATACAAGCGTTGATAATTTTATCCGTTAAGTCCTCTTTTCCCCATTTCTCCATCTTCTCCCTTTCTCCTTATCGTTTTACAACTGATTTTAATCTGTGCCATCAAACATTGCAAGCGGATTGTTCGAAAATCAATTGACATCCCTGTCGGGAACATGCTAAGAATTGCCCATGAAAGCATTGCTCCAGCGGGTATCATCCGCGCATGTTGAGATCGAGGGAACCACGGTCGGTGGAATCGGGAAGGGGCTCCTGGTTTTTCTCTGTGCGGTCAAGGGGGATACGGGAAAAGACCTTGAGTACGTGGCCAGGAAGGTGTCATCGCTCAGGATCTTTGAAGACGAGCAGGGAAAGATGAACCGGTCCGTTACGGATATTAGCGGCGAAGTGCTTGTCGTCTCGCAGTTCACGCTTGCGGCGTCAACGCGAAAGGGAAACCGGCCTTCTTTCGACAATGCCGAGGCACCGGAACTGGCAAAGAGGATGTATGATTTTTTCGTCAACCGGCTTCGCGACATGGGCATCCCTGTCCAAACAGGCACATTCGCAGCAATGATGCGGGTATTTCTCGTAAATGATGGTCCGGTGACGATTTCCCTCGACTCCCGGGAGGATTAACATCATGCGGCGTATATTAATTAGGGGAAGTTTCTGGTTCTGGATGCTGGTCCTTCTCGCGTTACAGACGGGATGCACCTACATGTTTTTTAAACCGTCAAAAGAATTTGTCATGAGTTCCGAAGTCCTCAGGTATTCACCCCAGGATGTCTATTTCAAGTCTTCTGACGGGGTGACCCTCCACGGATGGTATTTCAGGGCCAAGGAGGAGCACGGCACCATCCTCATCTGCCACGGCAATGTGGAAAACCTCAGCACTCATGTAAAGCTCGACCTGTGGCTGATCGACGCGGGCTATAATCTCTTCATCTTCGATTACCGCGGGTACGGAAGGTCGGAGGGGTCGCCGGATGTTCAGGGGATCAATCGGGATGCCGAGGCGGCGCTCGAAACACTTCTTTTTACACTGCCGCGCACGAAAGACGGCAGGATCATCGTCTTCGGGAAAAGCCTCGGCGGCGCCGTGGCTGTGTACACGGTTGCGAATTCACCGTATAAGGACCGCGTGAAGGCGCTCATCCTGGACAGCGCATTCTCGAGTTATCGCGCCATAGCGCGGGAAAAGATCGCAGACTCCGTCATCGGCTGGCCGTTTCAGTACCCGCTTTCCTGGCTGGTCGACGACGACTTCAGCCCGATAAGATATATCAAGAGGATCACGCCTGTGCCCCTCGTTATTATCCAGGGGAAGGCCGATGATATCGTGCCCGAACATCATGGACGTATCCTGTACGATGCCGCCCTGTTGCCCAAGGAATTCTGGGAGCCGGCAGTCCCCGGTCATGTGAAGGCACAGGCTGATGAAGGCACGAGGAAAAAGCTGTTGGACTATCTCACCAGGCTGCCATAATAATCGAAGAAATCGAATACGTGTCAACGCAATTTAACTGCATCTGGGGTCTGCCGAGACGTGACAATCCCCACGCGCGGGGAAAAACTTCCTTGACAATCGCGGACTTTCACCTTATTATGTCAGCCGTGCCGAAGTGGTGGAACTGGTAGACGCGCTGCGTTCAGGGCGCAGTGGGAGCAATCCCGTGGGGGTTCGAGTCCCCCCTCCGGCACCATATTTGACAAACACGACTTTTGGGCTCAATTCCCGGAATGAGGTACTCAACTTCATGGGAACGCGGAAAGTCGAAAGAAATAGCAGCGTGCAACACCTTCTGCCCGTATTACCTCGATTTTGTCCAAGAAGGAACCTATTGCCTTTTTTTGTTCTCCCGGGTCTCGCTTCCTCAAAACCATTCCGATTTTTTATCAGATAACCTTACCGCTCGTATCCTTCGCAGGAAAAGGGGAGAGCAAGTCTTGTATGTGAGATATCCGGCATTCACAGACGTCTTGCATGAGGAAGGAACGTTAGGGCTGTTATCGTCTTATAGCAAGGCGTTGCCCCAGATCAAAGGCTTTCTGACAGTCAATTGGGAATATTTCCTTACGTCTCAAAGCCTTCTTCTCAGGGTCAAAATGCTCCATGATGACCTTTGAATAGTCAGGAAACTGATACGTGTCATAGGAGCACAAGGTTTCGGCCTCGCCGAAGATCCTCTTTAAAGATGCTTCGGTGGCGCTCATCATTGCTTGGTAGCCGATCTGCTTGCTCATTTCCTCGGGAACGTTCATCGTGTAGATCATCGCCGTCCGCAGTTTGCGCGGGAAGAGGGACCGTGAAGGCTGAGAATACACGAGAGGGGCAAAGAGAAGACGTTCCATGCATGATTTCAGCTCTCCGGACATGGACCCGAAGTATACCGGGGTTCCCAGCACCACTGCGTCGGCCTGGTCTTCGATCCGTTTTAAAACGGGGGTGAGCTCATCTTTCATGGCGCATTGCCCCTTGTTGGGCGAGTCGATCAATTTACACGCGAAACAACTTGTGCAGCCTTTGAAGGTGAGGTCATAGAGATGGATCAGTTCCGTTACCGCTCCGGCGGCCTGTGCCCCTTCAATGGTTTTTTCCAGCAGCGTTGCGGTATTCCAGCTCTTTCTCGGACTACCGTTGATGGCGATCAGTTTCATGTTGGATCAGCTCCTTATAGTGAACGACAGCAATGCCTATTGCATGGTTCCAGTTAGTGACCGGATGGTTCTTGTTCTTATCGCAGGGTAATGGCTTTTTCAGGACACATCTCCTGGCAGCAAAAGCACGCAATGCAAATCTCACCATTCACCTGGGGGATATTTCCAACCATAGCTAAAGCTGATACCGGACAATGATCAACACAGGTGCCGCAGCTCGTACATTTCTCAGGGTCCGCCTGAGGGCGCAGGATCGCCCGTCCATGGATCATTGACTGCATGGCCTCATTGCGGAATAGTGCTTCTCCGCCCAACGGGGGCAGTTTGAAATCAGGCAGCGTTTTCAACTCTCCGACGATTTCGATCGTCTTGAGATCGTAGTCGCCCAGGCCTGCCTCCTTCGCCTTCTGAAGGAATCGTAGTTTTCCCGGATCGCATCCCATCATGGTCGCAATAACGGAGTCAACAGCAACCGCATTGTCCGACGCGAGGAGCATGCCGATGTTCCTGAGGTCAGGGGAGGCTGGGCCATTTCCTTCCATCCCGACTACGGCATCAACGATGAATAAATCCGGTACCCGAAGCTTGAATACCTCTACAATCACTTCATTAAAATCCGCAGGGTTGCCTGCAGCCTTGTGCAGCATGGCTTTCTGTGCGCCAGGCAATAAACCGTAACTGTTCTTGATCGCTCCAGTCAGAACAGTCAGGCCATGGGTTTTAAATTTCGGCAGACTGATGACAATATCAGCGTCCAGTGCGTCTTGCGAGACGCTGACAAACGGCATATATTTGGGATTGAAAGCGACTTTCTGGGAATCATTCCCGATGTTTTTATAGTGGCCTTTGGCTGCTTCCATCAATCCGGTTTTGGAAAAGCTCTCCTCATTCGCGCCGTAACTGAACAGGCCTGGATTATCTCCCACGATAAGAGAGGCGGGGCCCATTGTTTCCACCTTTTCAACAACAGCACGAAGAACAGCAGGATTGGTGACGATACCATCTTTTGTCTCCGAGCTTCGGAGAACGTTTGGTTTGATCAGGACTTTCTTTCCCGATACTGTCAGGGGAAAGAGTTCAAATGCCCGGTCTACGGCTTGACGGACATTCCCATAACTGGCTGGCTGGATCATTACTTTTGACATGGTTTTACTCCTTTTTCGCGATTGAAAATGCCCTGCCTATACGCTCACCAATGCCATGGTAGGCGCCTTGCCCCGTATCAAAAACGAGCGGCTTGACCTTCAGGATATCAGCCATTCCCTTCTCGCCGAGCACCGACTCTTCAGCCTTGATGTCCAGGATCTCTCCGATGAATTGCGTGTGAAGACCGATTTCCAGCGTGTGGATCACCTTGCACTCTATTATCAAGGGAAATTCTTTTACGTACGGAGCGTCAACGAGGTCGCTTCGAACAGGGGTTAGCTTTGTCATTGCAAATTTATCGACATTTCGTCCGGAAGTCATTCCCACATAGTCCACCTCTTTCACCATCGCAACCGAAGGGATGTTAAGGGTATATGCTTTGCGTTCCTTGATGCTCCCGTATGTGTAGGTTTCCTTTCGCAGGGAAATAGTGACGCAGGGAGGTTGGGAGCAGCATATCCCGCCCCATGCAATAGTCATGATGTTTGGCTTGCCGTGCGAATCATAGCTTCCAACAACCCAGACAGGGGCTGGCTGTGCAAGTGTTTTGGCGCCGAGTGATTTTTTCATAGTTGCCTCCTTAAAAAATGTCGTAAGAGACCGAAGATCGGCAATGCAGACCGGCTTATTCAGCGGAGAATACGCCGACTGTTATATATCATCATGAATATATTCCTGATCTCAGACGATGTCAATAATGTATAAAATGCATTGACCAATCATTGGCAAAGGGAAATCCACGGTGATATATTGCACGCGTTGTTGCTGCCGTTGGGAAGCGTGTGCCTCAAGTGGGTGTCCCCCCTCCGGCACCATTTTCTTTCATATATATTTTCGATTAATAAAATCTGTGGCCCTTCGCTCGGCACCATCCTGAGGTGCACAACCTTTCAGGCACCTAGCCCAACCGGAATGATATTGTCAATTTTCCTCGGCAGCTTATATCAACAAAGAAACAAAACCGTGCAACATCTTCCTCACGTATAACCTCAAACCTATCAGAGAAAACCCAGGTTAAGTCTTTTTGTTTGACGGCAGTCATTTCTTTAAGGATATCACCGGACATCTTTAAAGCTCGTGAATACTCGTTTACAGGAAGCAGAACTTTGTTTGGCTGACGTTTGATATTCTCATACCTTTCAATTTCTTCCTTTAGTTTTTCACGTGGTCCTGTGAATTTGCCGACCTGATTGCTAATGACAACGTTCAGGACATCGTGGACAAAAATAATGTTCACGACAAGCAGGCACTTTATCGCAGTTGGTACTTGTATTCTTCGACCTGGATTGAATCCAGGAAGAGCTTCAGCTTTTGTTCTTTGGCGGAACCGAGAACATTTCGCCCCAGATGCTCATCCTGCAATCGCTTCGGATAAAACGAACGGGATTATAATAACCTCCACCGTCTTATCCAAGAAGTGTTTTGAAACATCATTCTTGCTCGGAAAGATCAATTTTATCTCCGACGCGGCCAGCGCCTTGAGCGGTGTGCTCCCCTTGAGCTTACTGCAGCGGTAGGCGCTGTTATGGTGGTGTTCAAAAGCCTGGGTTGATGCTGTGGCTATTCGATTCTTAGTACAGGGTGCGCTGCATGAATAGTTCTATCTCATACATAGTTTGATTTATCCACCTCTCGATTATTGTATCAATTCTGTATTAATTAGGCCGCCGCAAGAATAACAAAGGATTGCAGTGCCATATTTTCTTTGCCGCAAAAAAACGGACGCCGCTGCCTGAAGAATTAGTATCCATACACATATCAATAAGTTAACGGCTGCAATGCAATGGCATGGCGATTGCTATATCATCCACGAAGTTTGGCAACAACAATCATAACTACGGATCGGGGTGCAGCAATGAAGGATAAATTAGAAGCAATACGCAATAACATTCACAGACACCACGGATGGAAGTGGTTCATACTTTCCACCGTTTTGCTGGGAGCCACCATGTCGGCCCTTGATGTAAGCATCGTAAACGTGGCTGTGCCGACGCTCAAGAACACCTTCGGGGTTTCGATGGCGGTCATCGAATGGATAACAATGGCGTATATGCTTACGCTGACCATATTCCTGCCGCTGTTCGGAAGGCTGGCCGATATGTTCGGCAGGTCGAAACTCTATAATATCGGATTTGTGGTGTTCTCTGTGGGTTCGCTGTTTTGCGGCATGTCGTCCACGGCGGGATTCATGATCGCAGCCAGAATCATCCAGGCCATCGGGGCCGGGCTTCTCCAGGCCAACTCCATTGCTCTTATTACCCAGGCATTTCCAACGAACGAGAGGGGCAAAGCTATCGGCATCCAGGCAGCAGTCCAGGCGATAGCGATGTCAGTCGGCCCTTTTGTGGGAGGCATACTGATCGCCACAGTAGGCTGGCGGGCGATCTTCTATATTAATATCCCCATCGGCATATTGGGGACCGTTGCCGCCCTGTTTATTCTTCCGCTTGACCAGAAAGTCGAAAAGAAGGAAAAGGTTGATTACCTTGGGGCAGCGCTGTTTGCCTCAGGATTGGCATCTATCGTGCTCGCCTTCAACGAGGGAGTGAAGCTCGGTTGGGGCTCGCAAACCATCATGATGTATTTCGTGTCCGGCGCCGTGCTCCTGTCCCTTTTCATACTAACGGAGCTAAAGGTCGAGTTCCCGCTGATAGATCTTAAGCTTTTCAGGAACGCCACCTTTTTACTGGGGAACCTGACCGGTATGCTGTCCTATTATGTCCTGTTCGCGGTCATGTTCCTGATGCCCTTTTATCTCGAAAAAGCGCTTGGCTACAGTGTCGCTCTCACCGGCGCGCTGCTGACACCCCTTCTTCTTGCGATGGCGGTAGTGGCCCCATTCTCAGGCCAAATCTCGGATAAATACGGTTCGAGGATAATGACAACTTCCGGCATGATTCTTTCCGCCCTGGCATGTTTCTCACTTGTCTTCATGGGAGTGTCCGTGCAGCTGCCCCTGCTGGTATCTGTGTTAATACTCCTCGGGGCTGGCATGGGGATGTTTATTACTCCGAACAACAGCGTCGTCATAGGGGCCGCCCCTCAGGAGAAACTGGGAGTGGCCGGAGGCGTCCTGAACATGATGCGGTCCCTTGGGCTTATCTTCGGGGTGACCATATCAGGCGTTATATTCACTACCCTGCAGCACAAGTACCTGTCCGATAATGGGTATCCAAATGTTCAACGTGTATTCAGCAACGCCAGTATTCCGGTGTCTGTTAAAGCCAGCGCATTTATGCACGGGTTTGTGATGGTAGTTATGGTCCTTATGGCAGTTACAATTTTTTCGGCATTCCTTTCATTTATCAGAAAAGTCAAAACAATTGACATCATAGATCATGAAGCAGCGAGAACCGCTGTCGTTTCATCAGGATTTTTTAATGGCTTTGGACAGGAAAGCAGGGGGATTGCTTTATTTATAATGCTCCTGCTGTTTATCGGGGTCACCAGTGCTTTTGCTTCGTCTCGATTGAGCGGCGGTAGCGTTACAACTACGAATGCAGTGCACAGCGTACCTGCGAAGTCTGATGTCGGGAAGAACGGCGAACCTGTAAAACAAAACATCAAACAAGGCGTTGCTGCAGCCGGGCATGGCACCGGTATGCGTGACTGGGCCTTTGATCTTTTAATCAACGTCAATTAAGGAAATGGGATCTTGTAGGTCCCTAACATAAAATTTATATGAGGAGGTAATTTAACAATGAGCAGATGGCCTTTTCCTTGTCCGTCCTTTAGCTTCTCGCGCGAGCCATAAATGGCTTGTCCTTGTGTCCGTGTTCTTAAGTGCAACCAAGTCGGCCCTGGGTGTGAACATTGCAAATCGGTAATGCCGAGTGTTTGTTGAGTCACTATATTATTTTATGGAGGTTGTGTTATGTTAGCAAGCTGGCTGTTTTTACTGAGCTGTAGCTTAAGCGGTTCTTTTTTATCCAGTCTGTTGGGAATAGGGGGCGCCATATTCATTATTCCTGTAATTATGTTTTTTCAAAAGAATGTACATTTGAATATGGGGATACATCAGATAAGCGCCCTTTCCACGCTTTTCGTCTTTGTGGCGGGGAGCATCGGTTTTTGGGCGCATGGCCGGCACATGAAGATAGAAAAGCGGTTGATCCTCATAACCGGCATTTGTGCTTCCCTCGGGGCGCTGGCAGGTGGGACGGTGCAATTCTATCTGCCGCATAATGTGATTATGACAACATTCGTTACGCTATTGTTTCTTATCAGTTTTTTGATGCTTTGGCCCCTTAAGGTTGAGTATACTGAGATGCCCGAATATTCAATAACTAAAACGGCTATTGGTTGTTTGACAGGAGGTTTTCTGGCAGGCACGGTGGGCATAGGAGGAGGCACGATACTGGTGCCCTTTATGATCGTTTTTCTTAAGATTCCTACCAAGGCGGCCATTGCTACCGGCTTGGCTCTGGTAATGCTGGCAGGCCTTTTTGGCTTGGTCGGCCGGATGGGCCATGCTTCCTCTGTGCCCTGGATTTTAGGCATACCTCTCTTAATCGGCATACTGCCGGGCAGCTTGCTCGGAACCTATACCAATCGGCGGGTGCCCGCAGCCGTTCTGCGCAAGGGCTTTGCCCTGCTGATTCTGGCGCTGGCTATTCAGCAGGTCGCAACTATTTTCATGGCATAAATTCGTAGGTATCGAGCCTCTTGCGGAAGTCCCGTTCATGATTCGACAGACTCTCCACGAACGGAAAGATCCTTGCGTATTCAGTGCACCGCCGCCGCATGGACTTTTGCAAGAGGCTCAACGTTTTATAATTCCTCAGGAGCTCTTTGCATAAATGTTAACGAACAGAAGGACTGCGACAAAACCTAAAAGGATAAAAAAAATACTGGAGCATTGGCATGATTTTCGCCTGAAGCTTATTTTTGAAGGTATTTTAACCGGGGCGTTTGCCGGCCTGGTCGTGGTTTGTTTTAGACTTATGCTGGGTTGGACCGGCAAGGAACTGCCCAAGGTGTTTGCCTTTCTGAGGTCGAATGCCTTTAGCTGGACCGCATTATGGTTTGTTTCCCTTATTATCAGCGGCTTGATTTTGGCCTGGTTGATTAAGGTCGTGCCGATGTCTACCGGCAGTGGCATCCCGCAGGTGAAAGGCATTCTGTCGGGATTTTGGCGATTTGACTGGCTTAAAGTAATCGGGGCAAAGTTTATCGGGGGTCTATTGGCAATTGGGGCGGGCCTTTCCCTGGGCCGGGAAGGCCCTTCGGTGCAATTGGGCGCGGCGGCGGGTCAGGGGATCAGCCGGCTTTTGAGACGCACCAGTATGGAGGAAAAATATTTACTCACCAGCGGGTCAAGCGCCGGGCTGTCCGCAGCCTTTAATGCCCCGCTGGCCGGGGTAATGTTCGCCCTGGAGGAACTGCATAAAAACTTTTCTCCGGTGGTGCTGGCTTCTGCCGTGGCTTCCTCGGTTACAGCGGTTTTTGTCACGCGCGAAGTTTTCGGGCAAAGTTCGGTGTTTGACTTTCACAATATTCCCGTGTTGCCCTTTCATTATTACTTGTATGTCGTGGTCCTGGGCCTTTTAGTCGGGGCTTTTGGGGTATATTTCAACTCGAGCCTGGTCAGATTTCAGGTTTTTTACGAGAAACTGCCCTTGGTGCCACAAAAATTAAAACCGGCCATTCCTTTGATAGCGGCCGGATTCCTGGGATTTGTCCTGCCCCAGGCACTGGGCGGCGGAGACGACTTGATTAATTCGTTGCCGCAGATGCACTACACGCTCTCCCTGCTCCTGGTCATTATTGCGGTCAAATTTTACTTTACCATGTTGAGCTACGGTTCGGGCGTCCCGGGCGGCATCTTTATGCCCCTCTTGGCCATCGGCGCTTTAAGCGGCAATGTGTACGGCAGTCTTGCCGCCCAATATCTCCATGTTGAGCCCATGTATGTCAACAACTTCATCATCCTGGCCATGGCCGCATACTTCAGCGCCATTGTCAAGGCGCCCATTACCGGCAGCGTCTTGATCATGGAAATGACCGGTAACATGGAGCAGCTTTTACCTTTAATTACCGTTTGCATGTCCGCCTATATTGCCAGTGATTTATTTAACGGCAAGCCTGTTTATGATGTTTTGTTGAACCGGATTCTGGCTAAACACAGGACAGCTTATAAACCGAGCCCTCAGGAACATGATGAGGAAAAACATATCCTGGAAAAAGTGGTCAGTTTGGGGGCACCGGCTTGTGACAAAAAAATATGCGATATTGATTGGCCGGAGAACAGTCTTTTGGTGGGTATCAGGCGGGGGGATGCCGAATTGATCCCGGCGCATGACACGATTATTTATCCCGGGGATTATCTGATAGTGATGTCCGGGACAGCGGTATTCTCCAATGTGCACTCCTGTATCGAGGAACTGACCGGTGGAGAGAAGGTCTGTCTATGAATTGTTGCACAACCCCTATCCTTCCACCCCCATCCCTTTAGCGGTGGGGTTGGAAGCGTGTTTTAAATAACAATTTGCGGATATACAGTAAATAATGAATTTTGTAGAAGGTAACACGAAAGACGAAGATGTCTGAAACAATCGTACGCGACATAATGATAGCTATTGACAGCTATAGCACCGTGCGTTATGACGCAAACCTGGAGGAAGCGGTAAAAGTACTTCATAAATCTTTTTACCAGGACGACAACGGAATTACATACGGACACAGGTCCGTTTTAGTGATCGACAAGGCCGGGGAATTGACAGGCATACTCACCATCCGGAGCATGTTAAAGGCGATGGACAAGGAATTGCCGGTTCTAGGTTCGGCTCTTGGCGGTCTCCTCAGTGAGCTTACCCCGTTGCATGGGATGCTGGCTCGCATACCGGTACGGGAGGCCATGATTCCGGTTGCAAAGGCGGCGGTGAAGGAAGATGAAACCACCGGCCACGTCATCCATGAGCTACTTAAAAGTGAGGCCGGCATTTTGCCGGTGCTCAGCGCGGGCAAAGTCGTGGGCATATTAAGAGCCATTGATTTTTTACAAAGTGTCGGCGATATATTGAGCGAAAAACAAAGAGTAATCCTCAGCTTTTTAACAGTCTCATAGTAGTATTTATAGATTCTTCTCCCGCGTTCGTGCCACAGATTCCAAAGACTCCCCATCGCGCCTCGCTCTCCTCTCTGATTGCCTCATGGCATTCAGATTACAGCCGAAAAAAGGCGGCGTCAACTTCTCCCAGCATATATGTCATTGACCCTCTGTGAAAAGAAGATTGCCGTGACAGCCCTCTTAGGGTTATAATGAAAAAGTTTGTTGGATTAAGTAGTATCCATTCAGAACAGTTTTCGCGCAATCTTCAGCAGACACAGAGGACAACTTGGGCGTAATAAAGCAGGGCGGATCATCGCTTACGACAAAGTTTATGCTTGGATTAGGCATAATACTGCTGTGTGTTATTGCCATTCTTTCCTTGATTACCTATGATTATCTGAAAAAAATGTTCATCAATGAGGCCTATGAGAAGACAGACATTGTGCTGGGCCATATTGATGCTACGATGGAATATGCACGGGATGAGCTCCGTCCCCAGATATTTCATGCCCTGCCCGGGAATGTCTTCATCAAGCAGGTCATGTCCAGCACCTTTATTAACATGGGAATCATGAAGAGGTTTAAACAGAGATTTCCCAGCTACATTTACAAAAGAGCCGCCATCGATCCCATGAATCCTGCGAACAAAGCCGATGCCTTTGAAGAAAAATTTATCAAACAATTCCAGAATGACCCGGCTTCGAAGAAACAGTGGAGGGGCCTGGTTTCCAGAAATGGCGAGGATTACTTTCTCCATGTTAAAGCTGTTGTTGCTGAAGAAGAGTGCCTGCTCTGTCACGGAGATCCCGCTTTATCACCGGAGTCCATTACCCGGCATTACGGAACGATGCATGGACGCCACTGGAAAGTAGGTCATGTAATTGGCCTGGAGTCGATCGCAGCGCCGGTGAGCGGCACATTGCGCCAGTTGCGAAACGCTACGTTTTTCTTTTTCCTTATCCGCGTCGCCGTCATCGGGCTTTTTTTTGTAACGATGACTTATTTCCATTACCGCATGGCGGTCATGCCCCTGAGACGGGTGAGCTCTTTTTTCAAAGATGTGGTGAACCGGCACCGGGGTCTTGATATTCATTTGGACGCGCAGGACTATGGTGAAGTCAACGAACTGACCGAATCCTTTAACTGGATGATGGTGCATTTGAAAAAATCCGAAGAGGAAAGAAAAGAGATGGAGGAACGGGTGCTGCAAGCCGACAAACTAGCCTCCATAGGCCGGCTTGGCGCAGGTGTGGCCCACGAGATCAACAATCCGCTCAGCCTGATCCTAGGCTATACAAATATGCTGCGCAAGGAATGTCCGGACGCGGGGCAGGCAAGAGCAGACCTTGATATTGTTTACAACAACGCACGATTGTGTAAAAAGATCGTTGAAGACCTGCTCTATTTTTCAAGACAGACCAAAACAGATCTTGTCCCTACCGATATTAACGCTGCTGTCGAGTCGGCGCTGGTTCCGATGGAAGAAACATTGCGTGCCGGAGGGGTTACAGTCATCCGCGATTATGCTCCTGCGCTGCCTCCTTTGGCGGCAGACGAGGACAAACTAAAACGGATTTTCACGAACTTTCTGCTCAACGCTTTTCAGGCAATGCAGCCCGGAGGACGTCTTACCGTCACGACCTCTTATGACAGAGAGAGAAACGGCGTGAGGATCGTTTTTTCAGACACGGGCTGCGGTATTCCTGAGGAAATCCGGGATAAGATATTCGAGCCTTTCTTTACTACAAAACCGCCGGGAGAGGGAACAGGACTGGGGCTTGCGGTAAGCTACGGGATCGTGAAGGAGCACAAAGGGGAACTTTCGGTCATGAGCGAAAAAGGGAAGGGTTCATCTTTTACGCTTTGGTTTCCTCTTGCGGGTGACCACGTATGAAACAGACGATTCTTATTGTTGACGACAATCCGGATATGACCCGCTTGCTTGAGAGGCTCATCGGAAATACGCTGCATCTGGAAACCCTATCCGCGGGCAGCGCAGCGGCGGCTCTGCGGATTCTCCAGGAGAAAACCATCAACTGCCTGCTTGTTGACATGAAGATGCCGGGCATGGACGGCATGGAGCTCATGCGGCGCATCAAGGAAAAGGACGCTTCCCTCCCCGTGATAATAATGACGGCCTATGGCGCCATCGAAACGGCCGTGGCCGCTATGAAAGAGGGGGCCTATGACTTCGTCACCAAGCCGTTCGAGGAGGAGCGGTTATTGCATACGGTGCGGAGGGCGATGGAGCATGAGAATCTCCTCCGGAGGAACCTGGACCTTGAAAGAAGGATCAGGGAGAAAGAACGGGAGACTTTCTTTGTCGGTGAGTCACCCCGGATGAAACAACTAATCGATACAATTAAGCTGGTGGCCGGGACCGACGTGACCGTACTTATCACGGGCGAAACGGGGACCGGCAAGGAACTGGCGGCACGCATGATCCACAATCTTAGCAACAGGACCGGTAAACCTTTTGTGGCGGTCAACTGTCCGGCAATCCCTGAAACCATCTTAGAAAGCGAACTTTTCGGTTATCGCAAAGGTGCATTTACCGGTGCCAACTCTGACCGGGAAGGGCTTTTTCAGGCGGCACAGGGTGGGACCTTGCTCCTGGACGAGATAGGCGACATATCCTCCTCTTTGCAGGCAAAGCTCCTGAGGGTGCTGCAGGAAAGAGAACTGAAGCCATTAGGCGATACCATAACCCGGAGGGTGGATGTAAGGGTCATCGCCGCCACAAACAGGGACCTGCAGGGTAATGTTGCCGCGGGGCTTTTCAGGTCCGACCTTTACTACCGGCTTAATGTCGTTTCGGTCAAGACGCCGCCACTCAGGGACATACCGGAAGATATACCACTCATCGCCTACCACTTTCTATCCCTGTTTTGCAGCGAGCTTGGATTGGGCCAAAAGAGGTTGACGGAAGAAGCAATACAGTTTCTTGTTTCCAGCCAGTGGAAAGGCAATGCCCGGGAACTTCAGAACGAGATAAAACGGGCGGTAATCTTTTCAAAAAGCGACCTGCTTGCGCCCGGGGATTTCGGTTCCCGCGTGGAACTGATCACTTCGCGAAATGACGCCAATGAGACCGACAACCTCGATTACCGGGAGGCAAAGAAAAAGGTACTCGCTGCATTTAATAGTAACTATATTTCAAACCTGCTGCGCCGCACAGGGGGAAATGTTTCCTCAGCCGCTCAGTCTGCGGGGATAGAACGCCAATCGCTCCAGCACCTTATGAGGAAGTATGGCATAGCCTCCGCCCAGTTTAGAAAAGATGAAGAAAATAAATAATGGCTTATTATTTTCCGCCTCCTTAAATGCTAAAAGGAGTTTGTTTTTTATTTAGACGCCATATAATAGAAGATAATATATAAACATGACCACTTTTATGCGAAAGATCATTAAGCAGTCGTTGACAATCGAAAGTCCACTATGATATAGTGCACCCGTTGTTGTCGCTGAGAAGCGTGTACCTCAAGTGGGGTGTCCTTCCTCCGGCACCATGTGGTAAACAGCAAATTCCAAATTACGAATCCCGAATAAATTCCAATTATCAAATTTCAATGACCCGGAGTCAGAAATTTGGTCTTTGATTCTTCTCTGAGCTTATTGGCGATTTGGTGCTCGTTATCTGGAATTTCCCCATCGTATGAAAAAAATACTCATCATAGTGCTCCTTGCCCTTCTCGCCGGGTGCGCGACAAAAGAACCACCCTTCAACGCGGTGGCCGTATTCAAGGCAGCCGAAGAGAACATGCGCACGCAATCGTTCGAAAAGGCGCGCAAGGGGTACCAGCAGATCCAGGAACGGTCTCCGGACAAGAGCTATGACGCTGACCTGATGCTTCGTGTCGCGGACACCTACTACGGCGAGGAGAAATACAGCGAGGCGCTGGTCGAGTACCAGGCCTTCCTGAACTACCATCCCGTGCACAAGGACGCGCCGTACGCCCAGTACCAGATCGCGATGTGCAACTACCAGGACCTCTCCACCATTGACCGTGACCCCGCGCCCGCCCATGCCGTGATCAGAGAGATGCGAAAGCTCATGGAAAAATATCCGCACAGCGGCTACGAAGAGCAGGCGAGAAAATATATTGCCATCTGCACGGACTGGATCGCGGAGTACGAACTTTACGTTGCGCATTTCTACTACAAAAAGGGGTCCTACAAGGCGGCTGTGGGAAGGTGCGAGAACCTTTTGAAGGAATACCCGGGCTCGAGCTCGGAGAAGGACGCGCTCTATTATGCGGGTCTTTCGTATCAGGAACTTGGCGAGAAGGACCTGGCGCGCGCCAGGTTCGAGACACTCGCGCAGAAATATCCGGCCATGAAGACAACGGCGCTGTCCCACATCCAACACCTGCACCTGCAATGAAATTTTACCCCGTATATCTGGACCTTCGCGATCGGCCCTGCGCGGTCATCGGCGGCGGAGCGGTGGCCGAACGCAAGACGCTCGCGCTCCTTGAAGCCGGGGCCGATGTGACGATCATAAGTCCGGCGCTCACTCCAAAACTGAAAGGTTTTTCCGACGCCGGAAAGATCACCCATTCTAAAAAACAGTATGAAGAAAGCGACCTCTCCGGCGTGTTCCTCGTGATCGCTGCTACGCCTTCGGTCGAGGTGAACACCCTCGTGGCGCGTGCATGCAGGAAGAGGCATGTGCTGGTCAATGTAGCGGTGCCTCCGGAGGAGAGCAGCTTTATCGTACCCTCGGTGGTGGAGCGAGGAGATCTTTTGATCGCGGTCTCCACGAGCGGCGCAAGTCCGGCGCTGGCGAAGAAGATCAGACAGGACATCGAACAAAGGTATGGCGCGGAGTACGGGCTTTTCCTTGATAAAATGTCGGCGATCCGTCATCGGGTACTTGAAAAGGTCCCTGATGGACGGAAAAGACATGAGGTGTTTCAGGAGCTCGTGGACTCCGATGTCATCGATCTCATCCGTCTCGGAAAGACGCACGAGGCGGAGCTGCGAATGGCTGAGATCGCGGGATTGAAGCACCGGGTGTAAGGGCAGTACTCGGTCATTTATTAGTTAAATTTTATCGTAACTACTCAGATGTGGCCGCAAAAGAACGCAAGGAACTCAAAGAAAAAACCTGAATCCATGTATTTCAGTTTTAATTCTCTCTGCGATCCTTCGCGGCAAACGGATTTTGACCTGAGTAGAGACAATCTTTCTAACGGCTATGCTCCTTTCTTCGGTTGGCTCTGTCGTCTGGTCCAACCGGTCCATAATCAAGAAAGTGAGGATGGCCTTTTTCGATTTTGACCTTTCGGTTCCGGCTTGTCCGGGTTAGGGGAAAGTATGAAGTCTGCAGATCAAAAAAAAGGATCATCGACCTGGCAGAATGAAGTGAAGCGTGTTGCCGCAGGCGTCCGGAAACGCGTGCTGGAACATACGATCATGAACAACGGGGGTTATCTCTCACAGGCCTGTTCATCGGCGGAGATCCTGGCGACGCTCTACGTGAAGATCATGGACCTCGGCACGATCAAGGCCCCACTCGTGCCCCTGCCGTTCCCGGGAGTGCCTGGCCCGAACAACCCTGATTACTTTACCGGCGCCTCTTTTAACGGCCCGGGTCCCGACCATGACCGCTTCTTTCTTTCTCCCGCCCAATACGCCCTGGTGCTCTACGCGACCCTGATCGAGACGGGACGCATGGCGGAGGAAGGGCTTCTCCAGTTCAACAAGGATGGAAGTTCGGTCGAAATGATCGGCGCCGAGCATTCGCCGGGTATGGAGACCATGACCGGCTCTCTCGGCCAGGGCATCAGCCAGGCGGCAGGCATCGCCATGGCCAGAAAGAGAAAGGAAGAGAAGGGCAGGGTGATCATCTTCATGTCCGACGGCGAGTTCCAGATCGGCCAGACCTGGGAGGCGCTCCAGTCACTGTCCTTTCACATGCTCGACAACGTGGTCATCTTCGTTGATGTGAACGGCTTCCAGTGCGACGGCAAGATGTGCACGGTCATGGACATCGAACCGCTGGACAAGCGGATCGAATCCTTCGGGGCGCGGGTGCTCAGGGTCAATGGGCACGATATCAAGCGTCTCGCGGATGCCGGATCGCTTACCCCGGATGGACGGCCTGTTGTCGTGCTCTGCGATACCGATGCCGCACGGGGACTGGATATCCTCAAGTCGCGGGCCCCGAAGATGCACTATGTCCGCTTCACGAGCGAAGAGGAAAAGGGCCGTTATGCTGCCGCTTATGCGGAGTTGTGCGGCAGGGAGTATTCGCCCGAACAAAAGAAGGGGGCGGCGCCCGCAAGATCTTCCATCGGTCCGGAGATCGTTACCAGGGTCCACGCAAAGAACCTCGTCCGCTGGGCAGCGGACAAACCGGAAGTGCTGGTGCTCTCTGCGGACCTCACGAGTTCAACGGAGATCGATCTGTTCAGGTCTACGTATCCCGACCGCTTTCTGTCCATGGGCGTTGCGGAACAGAACATGCTGAGCTTTGCCGCCGGCCTTGCGCGGGAAGGTTTTATTCCCTTTGTGCATACCTTCGCGGTCTTCATCTATCGCCGCGCCTATGACCAGATCGCGATGTCCGTCGCTTATCCGAACCTGCCGGTCCGGATGATCGGTTTTCTTCCGGGCATCACGACGCCGGGCGGGGCTACCCATCAGGCGATCGAGGATATCGCGATCATGCGCGCGTTGCCGAACATGACTGTGCTTGAGTGCGGTGACGCGACCGAGGTGGAATCCGTCCTCGAGCTGATGCAGGAAATCAAAGGCCCGGTGTATGTGCGGATGCTGCGCGGCGAGATCCCGCGGCTCTTCAATAGTCCGATGAAATTGGGAACAGCGCGCGTCCTGACCGAAGGGAAGGATCTCGTCATTCTGTCAAGCGGCATCATGACCGAAGAGGCAATGCGGGCGGTTCAGGTCCTCCGGAAAAGGGGCCTCTCTGTTCAGCACATGCATATCTCTACATTGAAGCCGTTCGATGATCGTTCCGTTCTCGATGCGATCAGCAGGTCGCGCTTCGGCGTCATCACCATGGAGAACCACACGGTCATCGGCGGTCTCGGCACGATCATCGCCGAGAAGATGGCGGAATCCGGCATGTCGAAAAAACTGGTCAGGATCGGCCTGAAGGATACGTTCAGCCACGGCGCGAGCAAACAGTATCTTCTGAAGGAACACAAGATGGACGCGTTATCACTGATCAGCGAGGTTGAGGCGATGATCGGCCGGAAATTCAACATCCTGAAAGACGAATTGGCAGGGACGCATGTAGCCGCTGTCCATAGCAAGGCCAAAGCTGAGGCGCTTTAATGATCATTCAAAAAACCTGCACGCCGAATTCCTTGTTCTCATTGGAACGTTTTTCCGTCACCTACCGGCTGTTCGGGGGCGAGAAGGACACGCGTGCCAAAGCCGAAGACATCTGCATTGAGCAGACCGTGGAATTTCCCGCCGATGAAGTGCCCGAGGGGATCATCAGAGACCATGTCTTCGGAAGGATCGAATCATTCGAGCGTTACGACAACGAAAGCTTCAAGGCGGTCATAAGCTATGCCGTGGAAATAGCGGCAGGCGAACTGACACAGTTCCTGAACGTTGTTTTCGGCAACAGCAGCATCAAGCCGGGCGTCAGGGTGGAGCACCTCGATCTGCCTGAATCGCTGGTTCGTTGCTTCAAAGGGCCGCGCTTCGGCAGGGTGGGATTACGAAACCTTCTGCAGGCCCCGAAGCGGCCGCTTCTTTCCACTGCGCTCAAACCCATGGGGCTTTCGTCACAGGAGCTTGCGGACCTGGCATACCAGTTCACCCTCGGGGGCATGGACCTCATCAAGGACGACCACGGACTGAGCAATCAGAGCTGTTCGCCATTTGAGGAACGGGTCAGCCTTTGCGCTGCCGCAGTACAGAGGGGAAACAAGGAGACAGGCCAGCGCACGCTCTATGTGGCGAATATTACCGCTCCCCACAGCGAGGTCATACAAAGAGCCCGCTTCGCGAAACGAGCCGGCGCGGGCGGCCTGATGGCAGCGCCGGGACTGATCGGCTTTGATCTGATGCGGGAACTTGCTGATGACGATTCGCTCGCGCTGCCGATCCTGACGCATCCGGCGTTGCAGGGAAGTTTTGTGGCCAGCCGGAACGGCATCTCGCACGGAGTCATCTTCGGCCAGCTCGCGCGCCTTGCAGGCGCGGACGCGACCATCTTCCCGAACTACGGCGGACGCTTTTCATTCAGCCGGGACGAGTGCAAAGAGATCGCCGGCGCAACCTCGGCGCCGATGGGTCATCTCAAGTCGATCTTTCCCGCGCCGGGAGGAGGCATGAACCTCGAGAGGGTGCCGGAGATGATCGAGACCTACGGCCGGGACCTAATTTTTCTGATCGGCGGGGGGTTGTTCAAGCACGGACCCGACCTTGTTGAGAACTGCCGGTATTTCAGAAAAATAGTGGAGGCGATGCAATAAGGTTAATCGTGCAAAGCACCGGGTTCCAGGTCCTGAGTGCTGACTGAACGGCAACAATGTTTAAATTTGATACTAGAAGCTTATCCTCTTTCTAACGCTCGGACTTTTAAGCCCGTAGCTGGCGAGGCCACTTATGCAAACAAAAAAGCTGCTCCTCGGAAGTTCGCTGGTCCTTTACTTTGTCATTGCCTTTGAAGTCTTGATCATGATCAGCCCCTTTGCGGGCTTCTTCTACTCGGTCTTTAACCCGTTGCTGCTCAATCTCGCGAGCCGTCCCTCAACGCGATGGCTCAGCGCCTTTTACCTGCCGCACATGGTCCTGCCTCAGGACCCGCTCCTTCAGTTCGTGCGCATCATGGGATCGGTCCTCTTCGTTTTCGGGATGGCGATCTTTTTCGTGTGCGCCGGCCAGATTTACTTCGCCAAATTCACTAAAAAGGGTGCCGTCCTGGGCGGCCTGTACGCCTATATCCGGCATCCTCAGTACCTTGCACTGGGGATAGCGGGCCTCGGGCTTTCCATCCTCTGGCCGCGTTTTTTAACTATCGTACTATGGCTCGCTATGGCATTGGTATATTATTTTCTTGCCAAGGATGAAGAACGAAGGATGCTGAATGCACATGAGGCGACCTATCGTTCGTACATGGATAAGACCGGGATGTTTTTGCCGGGGAGGTTGGAAAAATCTTTGACTCCATCCTCAACTATCGGGAAGGTCGTTTTCGCAATCGGACTCGCAGCAATGGTCATTGGAACAGCTTTCTTTCTCCGCATGCATACAATCAGGCAACTGACACTCTGGACAAAAGCGCCCAACGTGGTCGGCATCGCCATCCTGCCCGAGGACGGATTCAAGATGGAGCACCGGATGAGCGACATTTGTTCACTTCCGGAAGTACAGTCACGGATACAGGACAATAAAAAGTACCTCGTCTATTTTATTCCGCGGGACTATATTATGCAGGGCATGATCGCGGATACCGGCGGGGACTGGAGGCTTTATAATCAGCACCACTCTTTGTCCATGATCTCTGACTGGGTGTTCCATCCCTTCCGGCATCTCAGAGAAGGGCATCACGCAATGCATGGCGCGATGCAGATGCAGCATCCGGGGAACGAGGCACCGGCGGGCGGCGTGGTCCGGAGACTCATCTTTCTTTCGATCGAGGATATTGAAGTGAATTCTCCGGATGACCTATTCTCGATCAATGCCCTTCGCGTTCCGCGGTTCATGGTGGATGTGGACGTGCACGCCCTGCAACTGATCGAGGTCAAGGACCTCGCGCACGGGAGCGGGTGGGGGACCGTTCCGACGCCGGTGTTCTGAAAGAAAACTTGTTTTTTGCAACGTCAAAAGGACGACCAGTGGAAACCTTCTTGTAAATAATATCCCCTTCGTTCCGCGCGGGCGTTCCGAGAGGAGCGCTTTCGTCGTAACGCCTTGCTCCCGTTCGTTCTATCCCTTCCTTGCTGTCAGCACGACGGTGTCCCCGAGGACCATCGTCTTAATGCTTCTAAAGCCCGTCTTTATGAGCCACGCCTTCATCTCCTGGACAGTATAACTTCTGCCTGCCGCAGTATTGACGAGCATATTGACGGAGAAGAGCGCGCCGGGGACCGGGAAGGCCCTGTTGTTTTCCAGGAAGAACTCGTGGATAGCGATCCTGCCTTTCGGGTTCAGCGCATCCCGGGATTTATTCAGAAGCGCAAGGCTTTCATCCTTGGAAAGAGAATGCAGTATCTGGCTGACGAACACCAGGTCGTAGTTGTCTCCCGATATCATCGGAATGATAATCGCCGCCGATAAATTCAATGCTCCTGACCTTCGATGCCTTGACGATCTTCCTCGCGATATCGACGGTATCGGGCAGGTCGAAGAGCGTGACCGTCATGCCGTGCCGGGCAAGTTCCATGCTGTAGGTCCCGGGACCGCCGCCGAGGTCGAGCGCCTTTTTCACGTTGCTCAGGTCAAGGGCCCCGATCACCGTGCTTGCGCGAAAGACCGCATTGTTATGCATGGCCATGATGAACGACTCGTGATCACGGCCCCCTGAACGGTTCGGCAGGCCGGTCTTCATGACCTCGTCGAGCCCGGACCAGTTCTTCCAGAGCGCGTCCGAATGGCGAAGCATGTCGCCCTGGTACCAGGGCGATTCTTTCAGGAGAAATTTTTTCGCCAGGACCGCATTGTGATACGTCGCTCCTGTTTTCTTGAGCAGTCCGAGGGCCGTAACCGCATCAAGCAGGATCTCCGTTGCCCGCACATCGGTCTTGATCTTCCCCGCAAGCCAAATCGCGGTCTTCGGTGTCTTGAGGTGTTCAAAGACCGCGTAATTGTTCGCGGTCAGTATCACGCGAGATGCTCGGAACCCGCCCGAGAGCCGCATAAAAACCTGCATCTGGTTCATAGTGTCTTTGTTCATTGGCATGTCCTTTCTTTCTCTTCAGCCGTCATTCCCGAGAAAAGAGTGATCCGATCTCCTGGTTTTGACTGGCAGTGTCCAAACACATCATAGCGCACGATCCAAGGAGAAGTCAATGACTCAACCTGAAATAGGCTTGAAATTGCCCCGGATTTGAACGATAATCCAACTTCAGAGGCATCGAAGGCAAGAGCTCCAATGCTCACCAATCGGTATCTTGACGTGAAGCCTGCGCGAACAATATCGTTGACAATCACTTCTGGCGTGCTCTATACTCACAGTTATCAGCAAGGTCACCACGAAACAGAATGACGGGCCGAGCATGTGCCGACAATGATATTTCAGGATCATTCAAAAGGCGGTCTTCGTGTCGTCTCCATTTTTGAAGCATTAAAAGGACTGCTTGTTTTGCTAACCGGATGCGGACTGCTGATGTACATTCACCAGGACCTTCATCTTGCCGCAGAGCAGCTTGTCCGGCATTTTCATTTGAATCCGGCCAGTCGCTACCCGCGGATCTTCCTCGATCTCGCTGATCATATATCGGACAAGCAGCTATGGGTCATGGCCTTTTCCGCGCTGCTCTATTCAGTTGTCCGTTTTGTCGAAGCGTATGGGCTGTGGCTGCGGCGGCAGTGGGCTGAGTGGTTCGGTCTCTTGTCGGGAGGCATATATGTCCCCATCGAGATATTCGAACTCATACGCAAAATCACGTGGCCGAGAATGACGGTGTTAATCGTTAATGCGGCTATTGTCGCGTATCTGGCGTATATCCTGTATCAATCAAGACAGGAAAACAAACAGGTTCGGTGGTAACAAACCATTACAATACAAGGAGTCTGAATGTCGATCCAGGCAATTAAAGGCGTGAAGGACGTGCTGCCGTCGGACATGCCGGTATGGCAATACCTCGAGGCGACGGCGCGCAAGCTGTTTCAGGACTATGGGTTCACCGAGATACGGGTCCCTGTGTTCGAATATACGGAGTTGTTCGCCCGGAGCATCGGCGCATCAACGGACATTGTTGAGAAGGAGATGTATACCTTTGAGGACCGTGACGGCAGAAAGATCACGCTCAGGCCGGAAGGGACCGCCGGCGTGGTGCGTGCGTTCATAGAACACAAGCTGTATGCCGATGCCCAGCTGACGAAGCTGTACTACCTCGGCCCCATGTTCCGGCATGAGCGGCCGCAGAAAGGCCGTTATCGCCAGTTCTACCAGATCGGTGTCGAGTCGCTCGGACTTGACCACCCTCATGTCGATATCGAGGTCCTTGCGATGCTGCACGACCTTTTCGACAGACTCGGCATCGGCGGCTTGAGCCTCCAGATTAATTCTCTCGGTGACGGCGAGTGCAGGGGAGCATACCGGGCTGCGCTCAAGCAGTATTTAAAGGCAAAACTCCCCGCGTTGTGCGCGGATTGTCAACGGCGGTACGAGACGAACCCGCTCCGCGTTCTGGACTGCAAAGTGGACGCGGACAAGTTCACGGACTCGCCGGTGATGCTGGATTATCTCTGCGCTCCCTGCAAGTCGCATTTCGAGACCGTGGAACAGGGACTTCAGAAGCTCGGCATCCCTTTTGAGGTCAACAAGCGCCTGGTACGGGGACTCGACTATTATACCCGCACGACATTCGAACTCGTGATGGGCCATATGGGCGCGCAGAATACCGTGGCCGCAGGAGGCAGGTACGACGGACTGGTCAAGGAGATCGGCGGCCCGGCAACACCAGGGATCGGTTTTGCGCTCGGCGTCGAGCGGGCCATATCACTCATGGAAACCGGGAACGTAGTGTTTCCCCGGCCTGCGCTCTTCGTCGCGGCGCTCGGACCGGACGCAGTGGCGCTGGTACTTCCGATCGTCCTTCACCTCAAATCGTCCGGGATGCCCGTTGAAACGGATTACTCCGGCGCAAGCCTCAAGAGCCAGATGAAGAAAGCCGACAAATCCGGAGCTCCATACACGCTGATCATCGGCGAACAGGAGATGAAGAGCGGGATGGCGGTCCTCCGGAATATGCAGACCAAAGAGCAGGAAGAGATCGCATTGAAGGATATCGAAGAGGCACTGAAGAAGAGAGCGGCCCTCGCATAATGAGAGTAGGAGTTCTTTCCGATACCCATGTCCCGGCCATTGCCCGGGCATTGCCTGCGGTTATCTTCGACATCTTTAAGGGCGTCGACCTCATCCTCCATGCAGGCGATATCCTCGAGATGTCCGTGCTCGATGAACTCAGGACCATAGCGCCCGTCGAGGCGGTCGCCGGCAACATGGACGGGTCCGAGGTCCAATTGAGCCTTCCTTATAAAAAGATCATTCCCCTCGCTCAATACACCGCCGGACTTATTCACGGCAAATACAGAATAGACGTTCAGCGCGATATGATCAGGAGAGAGTTCGATGCCGTTGATCTGATCGTCTACGGACACTCGCACACGCCTTTCTGGGGAAAGGTGAATGGCGTTTATTTCCTGAACCCGGGAAGCCCGACCGATACGCGACATGCACCGTATAATTCCGTTGCCATACTTGAGGTGGGGGACGAATTGAAAGCGGAGATAATAAGGCTCTGATAAAGACGCATTTGAAATTGTCACAGACGTGCCGGGATGTACCTTTATTATTTCATCCGCATTAAATCATTTTAAGTTGCAAAGGACTTTGCTTTATGATAAATTTCGGACAGCTATGGCGATTGAAAAAATAAAGTTCGGGACATCGGGCTGGCGGGGCGTCATCGCGGATGACTTTACCTTCAGCAGAGTACGGGCCGTGACCCAGGCGATCGCCGATCACCTTGTTGCGCAAGGGCTGAAAGACAAGGGTGTGGTCGTAGGATATGATACGCGCTTTTTGTCCGAGCGGTTTGCCGCGGAGTCCGTCCGGGTTTTTGCGGCAAACGGGATACGTTCTTTTCTCTCGAACAGGGATGTCCCCACGCCTGCGGTCGCCTTCGACATCATTCGGAGAAAGGCCGCCGGTGGCATCAACTTCACTGCGAGTCACAACCCGCCGGAATACAACGGCCTGAAATTCTCCGCGGCCTGGGGTGGTCCGGCCCTGCCTGAAACCACGAAAGATATTGAAGTACGGGCCAACGCTCTTGTCGATAAAAATTCCATAGGGATCCTGTCGCTGGCAGAGGCGAAGCAAAAGGGGATGGTGGACGAGGTCGACCATCGCAAGGCTTATCTTGATGACCTGCGAAAAAAGATCGACTTTGAACCCATTAAAAAAGCAAAATTAAAGATCGCCATCGACCTGCTTTACGGGACGGGCAGGGACTATCTGGACAGCCTGCTCAAGGAAGCCGGCTGCGCGGTCACGGTCCTCCATGGACATCGCGACGCGCTGTTCGGCGGCCGATCTCCGGAACCGTCCGAGGAAAACCTCGCGGAACTTTCAGAACTGATGAAAAAGGGACGCTATGACCTCGGCCTGGCAGTCGACGGCGACGCTGACCGTTTCGGGATCATGGATCCGGACGGGACGTACATTAATCCGAATCAGGTCCTGGCCCTGGTCCTGGATTACCTTTGCCGGACACGGGGCTGGAAAGGCGGCGCCGCGCGCTCTATCGCCACTACCCATCTCATCGACGCGGTAGCCAAGAAACACGGCATCGAGGTGTACGAAACGGGCGTAGGGTTCAAATTCATCGGGGACCTGCTGGTACAGGGCAAGATCATCTTCGGCGGTGAGGAAAGCGCAGGGATGACGATCAAGGACCACGTGCCTGAAAAGGACGGCATCCTTGCCTGCCTTCTGGTCGCTGAAATGGTTTCGAGCGAACGAAAGACGATCAAGGACATGCTGAAGAGGCTCTATAAAGAAGTAGGTACTATTTTAAATGACCGGGTCAATATACGATTAACCGAAGCGAATCACGCGTCAGTGTATGCGCGGCTCAGTCAGCCCCTGAACGAGTTCGGCGGGCTCCGGGTCAAGGGCAAGAAGACCACCGCCGACGGGACCAAGTACATGCTTGAGGACGACAGCTGGGTCCTGATGCGCGCTTCAGGCACCGAGCCGGTGGTGAGAGTGTATGTCGAGTCCTCTTCCGAGGAAAAGATAAAGGAACTAATAGAGGCGGGCAAGAAGTTCATACTGGGGCAGTGAGCCCACTGCGGAATGCGGATTGCGGATTTTAAGATCTGAAATCTGTAATCTAAAATCCGCAATTTTCCGGGAGGTTCCATGAGCGAGATCATCGATGTGTATGCGCGCGAGGTGCTGGATTCGCGGGGAAATCCCACGGTGGAGGCAGATGTCATCCTCGAGAGCGGGGCGATGGGCCGCGCCATCGTGCCGAGCGGCGCGTCGACAGGCGAGCGCGAGGCCCTTGAACTCAGGGACGGCGGTTCTCGCTACCAGGGAAAGGGCGTCCAGAACGCGGTGAACAACGTGATCGAGGTGATCGGTCCCGCGGTCACGGGTATGGATGCCATTGAACAGGCGGTGATCGACCGGACCATGATCGACATCGACGGTACCGAGAACAAGGGCAAACTCGGCGCGAATGCCATGCTTGCCGTCTCGCTTGCCGTGGCCAAGGCTGCCGCGGAGGACGCCGGCCTGCCGTTGTACCATTATCTCGGCGGCCCGAATGCCAGGGAACTGCCTGTCCCCATGATGAATGTGCTGAACGGCGGCGCGCATGCTGACAATAATGTCGATATCCAGGAGTTCATGATCATTCCGGCCGGCGCCCCGTCCTGCACCGAGGCGATACGCATCGGCGCCGAGGTTTTTCATGCCCTGAAATCCGTTCTCAAGAAAAAGGGCCACAACACTTCCGTGGGAGACGAAGGCGGATTCGCCCCGAATCTGAAATCGAACGAAGAGGCTGTTCAGGCGATACTCGAAGCGATCGAGAAGGCCGGTTACAAGCCTGGGCAAGATGTGTTTCTCGGGATAGACGCCGCGGCGAGCGAGTTCTATGACAATGGCGTCTATGATCTCAAGGGTGAGGGCAAAAAAAAGTCCCCGGAAGAGATGGTCGCCTTCTACGAAGAGTGGGTAAAGCGTTATCCAATAATCTCCATCGAAGACGGCATGTCAGAGAAGGACTGGAAGGGATGGAAGCTCCTGACCGACCGTTTGGGCAGGAAAGTCCAGATCGTCGGCGATGACATCTTTGTTACCAATACGTCGATCTTCAAGAGGGGGATTGCCGAAGGCATCGCAAACTCAATTCTCATCAAGCTGAACCAGATCGGCACGCTGACCGAGACCCTTGACGCCATCGAGATGGCGAAGCGCGCGGGTTATACCTCGGTCATTTCGCACCGCTCAGGGGAAAGCGAAGACTCGACCATCGCGGACCTCGCTGTCGCGACCAACTCGGGACAGATAAAGACAGGGTCCCTCTCGCGCACGGACCGCATCGCCAAGTACAATCAGCTCATACGGATCGAAGAAGAACTGGGAGACGCGGCCGTGTATCGGGGCAGGGAAGTGTTTTTCAGTTTAAGGAAATGAGGAATCAAATTCTTCACCAACTGGAAAGATAGTTTACCGCGAAGGCGCGAGGGACGCCAAGGAGCGATAATGATTCTATGGTTAAATACCAGAAGTCATGATTTCCTTGGCGCCCTTCGCGCCTTCGCGATTCAAAGGTTTTGTTCCGGCTTGTCCGGATCAGGTATTCCGCACCGCTAATCATGGATCGATCCGCATTCGAAATACTCGTTCAGAACTCCCTGCGAAAACTTCCCCGAAAGTTTAAAAAGAAACTCGCCAATATCTCCGTTGAGGTGGAAGACCGGCCTTCTCAGGCGCTGCTGAACGATATGGGAATACGATCCGGCACGCTTTTCGGCCTTTATCAGGGCGTGCCGCTCACGCAGCGGGAATGGAATTACGGCAACATGCTTCCTGACCGCATAGTTATCTACCAACGCACGATTGAGAGCGTTGCCGAATCTCCTGAACAGATTGAGAAAATAGTCCTGGACACGGTGATTCACGAAATCGGGCATTATTTCGGGTTTTCCGATCAGGAGTTGCGTGAGATGGAGATTGAGAAAAGAAGGGAAGAGCGGATTTAGGCATGTTGTGCATCCCTCTCACCCGCGTTCCTTCCCTCCCTCTCCATATTTTTTTACGATTTTCTCAATGATCCCCGTTGTTGACGCCCCTTCGATATACCCCACACTCACGACCTTGCCGCCACGGGCCTCAACAATGTCACGGCCGATGATCTTCTCGATCGGCCAGTCTCCGCCCTTGACCAGCACGTCGGGCTGGAGTTCTCCAATGATCCGGCGCGGATCGGGTTCATTGAAGAGGACGACGTAGTCAACGTTCTCAAGCGCGGCGAGCGTTTCCATGCGCTCTGCCTCAGCGTTGATCGGCCGCTTGTCCCCCTTGATCCCGCGCACGGAGGCATCGCTGTTCACCGCTACGATCAGGAGGTCTCCGAAAGACCTTGCTTTCGTGAGGTAGCGTGTGTGACCGGTATGGATCAGATCAAAGCAACCGTTCGTAAAGACGATCTTCCTGCCCGTTGAGCGAAGAATGTCGATGAGTGGTCGCAATTCACTGACGGTTTTAATTTTATGGTGCATGCGAAACTATAATCTAAAATCGGAACAATTGCAAGGGGGAGGGGTGGAGGGGAGTGGAAAAGAGTGATTATTAGTCGTCTCAAAAAAAATGAATAGGATTCCAAGGCTGTCATTCCCGAAGATCTTATCGGGAATCCGGTGCTAAACCATATCCCCGAAAGGAGCATTCGGGGATGACTATCGGTTTGCTACGGGGACTGCAGGTAAATACAATTATGAAAGCGTTAATAAGAGAACTGATCCGGCAGGCTGTTCTTAATCCTGGTGCATGTTAAATATCTCATCAAACACAGAAGCCATCTCATGAAACGCCTTCAAAACCGCAGGGTCAAAGTGTTCCGGCATGGTCCTGCCGTCGCCCTGGGTGATGATCTTACAAGTTGTCTCATGGTCAAATGCGGTTTTATATGGTCTCTTGCTGCGCAGGGCATCATACTGATCAGCAAGCATGACTATTCTTCCCTCGATCGGAATATCCGTTCCTTTAAGCCCGTACGGGTATCCCTTCCCATCCCATCGTTCATGATGGTTGAGTGCAACCGATGCCGCCACCTGAATGCCCGGATAGGTCGAGCCGGCGAGCATTTCAGCTCCGATAGCAGCGTGTTTTTTCATGATCTCAAATTCTTCCCGCGTCAGAGTGGCCGGCTTCAGGAGGATGCTGTCGGGAATGCCGATCTTCCCCAGGTCGTGCATGGGGCTCGCAAACGTTATGGTCTCGACAAAATCAGCGGACATGCCTAATGCCTCCGCGATCTTGTTCGAGTAGAGGCCGATCCTCGCGATGTGAGCCCCGGTGTCCGTGTCGCGGTACTCGGCCACGGATGTCAGACGCTGGATGACCTCGGCGCTCATCTTCTTGACCATCAGCAGGGCATCCGCCAGTTCCCGCGTCCGTATCCGCACCGTTTCCTCGAGCATCGTCTTGTAATTCTTTTCCATCTGGATGAAACTGGTATATTTGACCGCCTTTTCCACCGAGTGCAGGAGATAATCCGGATTGTAGGGTTTCGTTATGAAATCGAAAGCGCCCTGTTTGATCGCGTCGACGGCAACATCCAGCTCCGCGAACGCCGTCATCAGGATCACGGGGATCTGTTGATTATAAGCATGGATTTTTTTGAGAAGCTCGATGCCGGTGACCCGGGGCATTTTGATATCGGTCAGGACCACAACGACGACGTTGTTTTTGATAACTTCCATGGCGTCGTTCGCATTTTGGCAGGCATGTACCGTATAGTCGAACGTTCTTAACAAAGTTGAAATGGATTCAAGCACATAAGGGTCGTCATCGACAACGAGCAGCGTGTTTTTTCCCTTATCATTCATCTATTCAGGACCTCCCTGGATTTGCGCGCAATGGCTTGCCCATTTGTTTTCTTTCAGAATAGTATACACGAAATCGTTGGGAAATGCCATTGCAAGACAGGATGCAAGACAGTATGCCAAATTATTCTCTTTCCCATGGCACAGAATATTTGGTATAATCTGCACTAGCGTGCAAGCGCGGCAACCTTGTTCTCAATACGGATGGATCGCATAAGGAGCATGCCATGGCGGTTGTGGACACGAAGAAAAAGAGGATCGGTGAGTTGCTTGTCGCCGGCGGGCTGATCAAGGAAGAGCAGCTCGAGCGGGCACTTGACGAACAGAAGAAGAGGGGTGGGAAGGTCGGCGAGGTCCTCGTGGACCTGGGGTTCATCAATGAGCACAACCTGGCGACATTTCTCGCCCGACAGCTTCACATACCTTACCTTGAAATCGAAAAACAACTGGTGGACCCTGACAGCGTAAAGCTTATTCCCGCGGACATGGCCAGACGCATCACCGCGATCCCACTGTACAAGGACAAAGAAGCGCTGGTCGTGGCCATGGCTGATCCGCTTAATATCTTCGGCCTTGACGATATCCGGAAGGCGGCGGGCACAGAGATCCGGCAGGTTGTGGCCACGCGAAGCGATATACAGAAGGCCATTTCCAACTATTATGGAATGGGGCAGAACATTGACGCTGCGGCCATGGATTTCGCCGGGGAGACAGGCGCCGTTTTCGCAGAGGCCGCGGAGATGTCCGGAATCACGTACGAGGACGCACCGGTTGTCAAGCTGGTGAGCATGCTGATCGCCCAGGCCATCATGGACCATGCCAGCGACATCCACATCGACCCTGAAGGGAAAAGCATCAAGGTGCGCTACCGGATCGACGGAGTGCTGGCCGAGGTAAGGACCCTGCCGCGGGAGATGCATGCACCGATCGTTTCGCGCATCAAGATCATGGCCAATATGGACATCGCGGAAAAACGCATCCCCCAGGACGGCCGCTTTCAGGCCCGGATCACGCATACCGAGGCCGGCCCCGTCGTAACCGCCGTCTATCGCGAGCGGAACGCTCTTCGTATGAATGAAGACTCCACCGTGGACATTCGTGTCTCGACCCTGCCGGTCATTCAGGGAGAGACGGTGGTGATGCGCATCCTCGACAAGTCACGAATTATCCTGACCCTTGATGGACTGAGTTTGTCACCGGATATGTTCGATCGGTATCGCGCGCTCATCGCGAGACCGTACGGCATAATCCTTGTGACGGGACCGACCGGAAGCGGGAAAACCACTACGCTCTATGCAAGCATCAATTCCATCGATCGGAAGGCAAACAATCTGGTGACCATCGAGGACCCTGTGGAGTATCAGATCATGGGAGTCAACCAGGTGCAGGTAAATGCCAAGGCAGGCGTGACGTTCGCCAGCGGTCTTCGTTCCATTCTGCGGCAGGACCCTGATATCATCATGGTGGGCGAGATCCGCGACCGGGAGACGGCCGAGATCGCCATCCATGCGGCGCTTACCGGTCATCTGGTCTTCGCGACGCTCCATACCAATGACGCTGCCGGCGCCGCTACCCGGCTTATTGACATGGGTATAGAACCTTTTCTTATCGCATCCTCGGCGATCGGTATCCTGGCGCAGCGTCTTGCTCGGAAGATATGCGACCGATGTAAAAAACCGTATGCCGCTACCCCCGATCTTCTCAAGAACCTCGGCATAGCGCCCGGGAACGTGACCTTCTATCGGGGCGAGGGGTGCCCCGCCTGCAAAAAAACGGGGTACCAGGGCAGGGTCGGTCTTTATGAGTTGATGGACATGACCGAAGCGGTCAGGACGCTGATCATCTCCAAGGCATCGAGCACCGCCATAAAGACGGCTGCTGCTCAATCAGGATTCAAGACTCTGCGCCAGGCAGGCCTGGCCAAAGCCGAGGCCGGGGTCACCACGATAGAAGAGGTGCTCCGCGTGACGCAGGAGGCGGAAGAGGTTTAGAGCCACGAGTCTCTGGAGCCTAAGGAGTTCGAGGAGTCTAAAAGAGGCTAGTTCTAGGAGTCTAAAGAGTCTGAGGAGTGTACAAATTTAATGAGTTTTAGGAGTTTTCTTCTCCGATAGGTAAGTAGAAAGCCCCATGAGCATTCGGGATATTTCATCGGCAATATCATATAACTTTTTGAAGACATTTTCGGTAATATATGTTTGATCAAATGCTATATACAGTGCAGCTTGAACTTCTGCGCATGAACCATGAGCTTGAACAAGATATTGTTTTAGTTCCTTATCTGTCCTTCTGCCAAAATCCTCCGCAATGTTAAGCATGATTGAAACAGTTGCTCTTTTCATTTGGTCTTTAGGGGATAATCTTTTGCAAAAGCGCCTTTGCTCGTTTCCGTGTAGATCAATTTGGTAAATTCTCGTGCTTTCTGCCATGCCTGAATATCCTCAAATCTCTTAATAGGAGCCATCAGATTTTTCCTATTCAGAATTGAACTCTTCAAACTCTTCAGACTCTAAAAACTCTACAGACTCTCAGCCTATCTGATATACGCTTCCGTCACATACCGTCTCATCATACGGTGGCTGTTGAAATAATAGGCGTTCTTGCTGACGGCGTTCTTCATCATGATGCTCCAGTGACTCTTGTCGGGGTCGTAATATTTTGGGATGATCAGGTTCTCCAGCTTGTGATAGAGGTCCGCCGCGTCCTCGGCATCCCCGCCAAGGCCGGGATGTGCCGTCTCGGTAGGCATGCCGCCGATGGACCATCCGGTAAATCCCTCGATGTGCCCCTCGATCCACCATCCGTCCAGCACGCTGAAGTTCACGACGCCGTTGTGAGCAGCCTTCATTCCGCTTGTGCCCGACGCCTCAAGCGGTCTGAGCGGCGTGTTGAGCCACACGTCGACGCCCGAGACGAGCTTGAGCGCAATGTCCATGTCATAGCCGGGAAGAAAGACCACGGATATCCTCCCCTTGAGCTTGTCGCGAAATCCGTAGATGCCCTGGATCAGCTGCTTGCCGTTGTCGTCGTGTGGATGGGCCTTTCCCGCATAGATGATCTGGAGTTTGCCCTTTTCACTGATCTTCAGCAAGCGATCGATGTCGGAGAACACCAGGTGGGGACGTTTATACGCGGTGGCCCGCCGTGCAAAGCCGAGGGTGAGCACGTTCGCGTCCATGACCACACCCGTTGCCTCGCCGACATAGGTAAGGAGCTTCTTCTTTGCCTCACGGTGCGCTTCCCACATCTCCAGTTCGGGTATGTTGCCGGACCGGACGAAGAGCTCGGGTTCATTGGCCCAGCCGGGGATGTACCGGTCATAGAGCTTCGCCATTTCTTCGCAGGTCCACGTGAACGTGTGTACGCCGTTGGTGATGGCATGGATGTGGTAGCCGGGGAACATGTGCTGAGAAACCTCACCATGTTTCTTTGCCACTCCGTTGATGTACTTGCTCAGTTTGAGCGCCAGCAAAGTCATGTTCAGGCTGTCCTTGCCCGCAAGGTCCTTGAGCACGTCGAACGGGATGATCTCGCCGAGGACCTGTTTGACGAGGGGGTAGGGAAACTTGTCGTGGCCCGCCTCCACAGGGGTGTGCGTGGTGAATACGCACAGGTCACGCACCCTGCCGATGTCCCAGATCGACCGCTCGTCCCATACGCTCTCGATGTCGCGTTTGAACCGGAGCAGCAGTTCGAGCGCGAGAAAACTCGCGTGTCCCTCATTCATGTGAAATTTTTTGATGTGGAATTCAAGGGCCTGGAGCATGCGCACGCCGCCCATGCCGAGCACGACCTCCTGCTTGATCCGGTAGGAGATGTCGCCGCCGTAGAGTGAATCCGTGATGCGCCGGTCCTCTGCTCCGTTCTCAGGCAGGTCCGTGTCCAGGAAGAGGATAGGCACCTTGCCTCCCGTAGGGCTGATAACCTGATACATCCATGCCTGGACCAGGACGTCCCGGCCTTCGATAAGGACCGTGATCTTCTCGGGCAGAAGCGTCATGTACTTTGCCGGGTCCCAGACCATTGGTTTTTCCTTCTGCCAGCCTTCCGCATCGATCTCCTGATCGAAGTAGCCTTTGTGCGTGATCAGCGTCACGGCCACAAGGGGAAGATTGAGGTCTGCTGCGGACTTGATGGTGTCGCCCGCAAGGATGCCGAGGCCGCCGCTGTAAGTTGGAATATCATTTTTTACGCCGATCTCCATGGAAAAATAGGCGATCATGGGCTCGGAGTTAAATTCGTGCAGGCTGTTCATAATTCTCCTTTAAGTATTCAATGCTGAAGCTGGATGTAAAAGAAGAAGGATACAACCAAATAAAAATTTCTCGCAGAGACGCCTTTAGTTTCGCCTTCTTCAGTTCAGGCTTACTCCATCCTGATCCTGTTCGGCCAGGTGTAGATGTTCATCCGGTCTCCCCGGGCAAATCCCACGAGCGTGATGCCCATGTCTTCAGCATAGCTGATGGCCATGCACGAGGGCGCTGCGCGGCTGATCAGGATCGGGATGCGGTTCCGACCGGCCTTCGTCACGATCTCTGACGTGACCCTTCCGCTGGTGAGCAGGACCTTGTTCTCTATCGGGACCGTCTGAAGAAACGCTTTCCCTATCAGCTTGTCCACGGCATTGTGTCTGCCGATATCTTCGGAAAAAAACAGGAGGTCTTTTCCGTCCGAGAGCGCTGCGCTGTGCACACCACCGGTCGAGAGATAAAGTTTCGATATGTTCCGGAAGTCATTGAGCAGGTTCCTGATGCCCTTGAGGCTTACCATCGGTCCCGTGAAGGCGATCCTGTTGTCCGTATCCATCCGGTAACTGGTGAAGGTGATCCCTTTACCGCAGCCTGAAGAGATGGTGCGTTTCTCGAACGCTTTCTCCCAATCGGCAGGAAGATCGGACAACTCGATCCGGACAGCGGCGTCGCCTTCGATGAACTCCAGCTTCCTGATCGCCGATCTTTCGCGGAGCAAACCCTCCGAGAGAAGGAAACCGATGGAGAGCTCTTCGAGTTCGGACGGCGTGCAGAGGAGCGTCACGAGCTGCTGGTCGTTCAGGATGAGCCTGACCGGCAGTTCGGACGCCACCTCGTCGACAACACCCTCGACGTTGGAGCCGGATATCTTGAGTATGAGCGCATCTCTCTTCGTTTCCACCGGGGGAATATAACATAATCAGGGTCATGGGGCAAGGGGCATGCGTTTGACAGGGGCATGCGCTTGAATAAATGTCAACAATGCAAAATAAAAAGCCCCCGGTTTGACGGCCGGGGGCTTTGAAAGGCGTTTCGCGTCTGATGGTCTTAGAAGCTGAGACCTGCTTCAATGAAGGGGCCGCCGAACTTGATGTCCGCCTTCACATCGCTGTGGTCGATCTTGATGGTTTCTGCCCGGTAACCGGCGCCGATAAAGACCAGCGGGATCGGGTTCACTCTCAACCTGCCGATATAGTCGTAATAGTGATTGTTACTGTATGCGATCCCGCGCACTTCAGCCTCGATGCTGAAGGCCGAAATGGGTTTTAACTGTATGCCTGCATAGATCATAGGCACATAGACAGAAACGCTCTTGGTGGATGTCTGGTTTAAGGTCGGCTGGCTTATGGTCCCTTCAAAGTCAAATTTTCGAGCGTTGATACCAAGCTCGACATTGAGTTTGCCGGCAGTCGCCGTTTTCAGCACAGGAATGGGGTAGAACAACGCCAGATCATAGTGGTCCAGTTTAACTTTTGATTCAACGGGGGCGGAAGCATTGACGACGAATGGCGTGTTGCCGAAACTGATGTCCCTTGTGAGCAGCCCTGACCCTGTGAATGACATCGGCGTGGCCATAACATAAATGTTCGGCAAGATCAACGGGAGTTCCATCTTGATGCGAGCGAATGCTTTGTTCTCCCTGCCTAAATTCAGGTCATCCTTAAGGTCAATGTTACCGGTAAGCGACGAGGTCGGTTTATAATCCATTGTGCCCGACGGCGTCTGCCGCCAGTATCCCACTCCGACATCCATGGCAAAAAATGCGAACGCACTGCAAGGAACAATGAGCAGGGAAAGGACGAACATGCAGGCAATGTACAATGGTGTTCTTTTCACGATTTGGTCTCCTTTTGAAATAATGTCGATGAATCCGCGGACGGTGGAATTACCGTATCAAACCATGCCGGTTTTGTCAAGTTGAATGTGCCGGTGAAATTGCTTGACAAGCGATGGTGAATGTATTACCTTCCGTGAAAATGTATGGTGGAGGTCTGTATGGCCGGCATCACACGATTTGGCGTTTCGATCGACAGCCAGCTGATAAAAAAATTTGATGCGCTCATCGGCCGCAAGGGTTATGCCAACAGATCGGAGGCCATCCGCGACATGATCCGGGACAACCTTGTCGAGCAGGAGTGGAAATCGGGCGAGCATGAGACCGTGGGCACGATCACCATCGTATATAATCATCACACGCGGGAGCTCGAACACGCGCTCACGGACATGCAACATAGATCATTTCACCAGATCATCTCCGCGCTCCATGTCCATCTTGATGCGCATAATTGCCTTGAGGTGCTGGTGGTGAAGGGCAAGAGCTCGGAGATCAGGAAGATCGCTGACCGGCTGATCGGCACCCGTGGTGTGAAGCACGGGAAGCTTACGACCACGACCACGGGAAAAGAGCTGGCATGATAAAGAAGGGTCAGGAATCAGGAGTATCCTGCCGGTGGCTATAAAAAAGATAGTGGAGAAAAACATGTTCAATTTTTTCAGGGCTGGCATCCTCTGTGTAATCATGCTCATGCCGGCTACGGTCTGGGCGACGCATCCGTTTGACGTTGACGACACGGCAACGGAAGGCAAAGGCAATTTTCTGTTCGAGCTTACCGGTGTTTACGCGAAGGACGCGTCGCTCAAGTCGACGACGGAGACCGCATTTCTCACCGTTGGAGCGAGCGAACATACGGAACTTTCCCTCGAAGTTCCTTATCTTCTGCTGGACCCGAGCCCGGTCACGGGCGAGAACGCGAGCGGAAAGGGAGATATCCGGATAAAATTTAAACAGCAGATATTTGAGAACGAGGTCAGGCAATCCATGGCCTATGAAATCTACTCTGATATGCCGACCGGGGACGTTCATAAGGGCCTCGGTACGAACAACGTTGTGTGGGGCGTCAAGCTTGTCGACACGCAGGAGTGTCACAACAACGCCTTCCATCTGAACGTGGGATACGAGGTGTTTGGCCGGGACATGAAAAAATGGCATTATGGTACAAATTACGATATCCGGTTCGGCCTGGCTGCCGAGCATAAGTTCACCGAGTCCTTCCGCGTTCTTGCCGAGATATCCGGCGAGCACGGGAAGATCGCGGAAAATAAATATGATCCTTACCGGTTTCTCGCAGGCATCATCTATGATATCTCCAAGTCCTGGTACGTTGATCTCGGTGCGCAGGTCGGCCTGAACAAGGATGCCGAGGACCACGCCATACTTGCTGGTACGGCATGGCGGTTTTAGCTGCAGGTTGATCCCGGGGGAGGGTCAGGTCCATTGTCCCGGTTAAATTGAATTTCTTTTTGCATATCCAGAAATCCCGTCCCTTCGGCTGTAACATGCAGCCCTCGCAATGCATTAAACGCCTGCCAGGGATCCCTCTGCTGCGTTGAACCGATCATTCTTATTTCCCGTAACGCCCTCCTCTTTGCGAAATGAATCACCTCCGAGGGACGTGAAAAAATCCCTTGACAGCATTTTTTGAATGTGTTACTTAAATTAAAATCGTAACACTATGTGTCCGCGATACGGAGCGTTATGCCGCGATTATCATGCATCCCGCTGTTCCGTGTATTACAATGCCCGGCGGAACCGTTCAACGGGAAAGGGGACCACAGGACGCTTTCCAAGAGGTTATTCGGAGGGGTTGTGCTTTGTGCCGTTCTGCTCTTGCCGGCATCGGCCTGGTCGGCGCACCCGCTCATTACGGATGATACCGGTACGCAGGGGAAAGGGAAATTCCAGATCGAGATCAACGGCCAGTATAACAGCGACACGGATACGATCGCGGGCGCATCGGTTAAATCAACGGGCGGACAGGCAGCGACGATTCTGTCCTACGGGATCGTCGATAGTGGGGATCTTGTTCTTAGCCTTCCCTATTTGTGGAGCAAAGTAAAGGAAGATGGTGTCATCACGTCAGATGAAGAGGGGATCTCGGACACGACTGTAGAGATCAAGTGGCGGTTCTTCGAGGAAGAAGGGCTCAGTTTCGCCTTGAAGCCCGGGATAAGCTTGCCAACGGGCGATGAAAATAAAGGGCTTGGCGCAGGCAGGACCGGATATCACGTCTTTCTCATCTGTTCGAAGGAAGCAGCACCCTGGTCGCTCCATGCGAATCTCGGATACAGCCGGAATGAGAACAGTGAAGTCGTCGATGAGCTGAAGGACATTTGGCATGCGTCCCTTGCGGCGACCTATGCGGTCTCCAAAAACCTGAAGATAGCCGCTAATATCGGCATCGAGCGAAGTCCCGATAAGGCATCGGACAATGATCCGGCTTTTCTCATTGGCGGGCTCATCTATTCTTTAGGTGAGCAGTTCGATATTGATGCCGGGGTGAAGTCCGGAGTGACCTCGTCCGAGACCGATCTGGCTCTTATGGCGGGAACGACATACAGATTTTAAGTCTGATGCAGGAGTGACATAATTGAGCATCTTAAGGGAGAAGCATGCACATACCTGACGGATATTTGGGCCCGGCCACCTACGGGACGATGTATGCCGTAACCATCCCATTCTGGGCCTTTGCGTCCTGGAAATTGAACAAGACGCTGAAGACCAGGCAAGCCCCGTATCTGGCGCTCGGCGCCGCATTCAGCTTTGTGATCATGATGTTCAACGTCCCCATCGTGGGAGGCACTACCGGTCATGCTACCGGCGCGACCCTGATCGCAATTCTTCTCGGGCCCTGGGCCGCGATAATATCTGTTTCCGTGGCCCTCATTATTCAGGCATTGCTGTTTGGCGACGGAGGAATCACTGCGATCGGGGCTAACTGCTTCAATATGGGGGTTGTCGGCGCATTGACAGGGTACGGCATCTATCGGCTTATCGCGGCAGGCTCGGATATCAAAAGCAAGAGACGCTGGGTCGCAGGAGCGATCGCCGCGTACATCAGCCTGAACATTTCAGCATTGATCACCGCAGTTCAGCTGGGCATTCAGCCCATGCTGGAAAAAACGCCGACCGGGCAGCCGCTCTATTCGCCCTTTCCCTTAAGTGTTGCCGTACCCGCCATGGCGCTCGAGCACCTATTCCTGTTCGGGATCGTAGAGGCTGTAGTGACGGCGCTGGTGATAAAGTACTTCCAGAAGAGTGATCCCGAAATGCTGGGATAGAGAGAGTCAGGAGTCAGGAGAACACACTACAACAGTATGAGTAAAATTAGAAAACTCTGGATAGGCATCGGTATTTTAGTGCTCCTTTCACCATTGGGAGTGATCATCCCGAAGCTGTTCGGCGCAGAGGGCGCCTGGGGGGAGTGGGGACTGGATGCGATCGAGAAGATGTCCGGGTTTGTACCCTCAGGCATGAAACAACTTGCCGAGATATGGAAGGCGCCGCTCCGGGACTACGGCCTGCCCGGCCAGAGCAAGGGCCTGGCCGGTGAAAGCCTGGGGTACGTGATCACGGCGATCATCGGAGTTGCGTTCACGGCGGGAATGATGTATCTTCTTGCCAGGGTATTAGGAAGAAAAAAAGATAGCTGATAGGTGAAAGACAGTTTCCCTCATTTGAGAAACATCCACAACACCTCCTGTCCGGAAAGGCAGGAAGTTTTTTCAGCACAGTACTGATTATTGATCGGCACGGTCTTCGAAATCTAACGGGGTTTCCCGGTGGCTGTCTTGTCACGGACTAAATTTTTAGATAAAACGCTCTTGGCGGTTGCGCATGTTGCGGAGCAAGCCCTGTTCTCGGAGGCGTACGCACGGAAGGAGGGATTGCTCCAGTCACTCGACATTAGAATCAAGCTCGTGACATTCCTGCTCATTATCATCCTCATCAGTTTTATCCATTCACCGCCGTTGTTATGGCTGCTGTACGGTATCAGTCTCATACTCGCCCTTTTTTCGCGTGTCCCTCTGTGGTTCTTTATCAGGCGGGTCTGGCTGTTCGTGCCGCTCTTTTCCGCGGCCATTGTCCTGCCGGCGATCTTGAATATCATCACCCCCGGAGAAACCCTCATAACGATCATGGATCTCGGACATTCTCGTTCCTGGGGTCCGTATGTGATCCCCGCTGAGATAGCGATCACCCGTCAGGGGCTCTGGGGCGGGATCGTATTCGTCTCGCGCGTCGCTGCCTCGGTCTCTTTTGCCGTTCTGTTCACGCTGACGCATCGATGGTCTGAGATTTTCGCGGGGCTCAGATCGATCTTCGTACCGCGCATATTTGTCATGACGCTCAGTATGACCGAACGATACATTTTTGTTTTTCTGCGTTTGATCCAGGATATGTACCGGGCGAGGAAGAGCCGGACCATCAGGCCGCTTTCCGCAGCGGCTGAACGGAACTGGACCGCCTCACGAATCGGCGTCACGTTCAAGAAATCAGTGGAAATGAGCGGAGATATCTATAATGCGATGCTTTCACGCGGCTTTCACGGAGACTATCGGTCCATAAACAGATTGAGCACGAGGGCTATCGATTACGTCTGGCTGATGACAGTTCTCTGTTTTGCTGGTATACTTATCCTGTTCGAAAGGGGTATGCCCCGGTAATGAGCGTTTTCAGTTTGCGCAATGTAGTCTATTCCTACGCGAACGGTGAAACAGTACTGAACGATCTGACGCTGGATTTTCAGCCGGGCGAGCGGACCGTGATCCTCGGCGCGAACGGCACGGGGAAGTCCACGCTGCTGTCCCTGCTCGATGGTCTGGTGTTCCCGAAATCAGGCAGCATCCGCGCCTTCAGCAAGTCATTGTCCGAAGCAGCGCTTGAAGACAGGTTGTTTTCCATGGACTTCAGGAAGCGGGTGGCTTTCGTGTTCCAGAACCCGGATGTGCAGCTTTTCTCGTCCACCGTCTGGGACGATATCGCCTTCGGTCCTCTGCAACTGGGATATTCGGTGTCAGATATAGAAGTAACGGTGGAAGGGCTGCTTGAAATGCTGCGCATAGCCGACCTGCGTGACCGCGCCCCCCATACGCTTTCGGATGGACAGAAGAAGAAGGTCGCCATCGCATCAAGCCTCGCCACTGATCCTGATGTGCTTCTGCTCGATGAGCCGACGAACGGCCTTGACCCGAGGACGCAGGTCTGGCTTATCGAGCTTATAAATGAATTGCACCATCGCGGAAAAACCATCATCTCGGCCACGCACGACCTGTCGATCGCAGGTGACATCTCGGACCGGGCGGTCGTTTTTTCCGAGGACCATGCCGTCGCGGCGGATGGCGCATTCCAGGATATCATTGCCGACGATGAACTGCTGCTCAGGGTGAACCTGATCCACGAGCATGCGCACCACCACGGCGACAAGGCCCATGTGCATCGACACGGGCATTATGGCCACACTCATCTCAACGGAGGATCGAGAGACGACATGCACAAAGGACATTCACACAGCCACGGTCATGATCACGAAGAAGATCTCGACCAGAGGGAAACTCTGCGTAAGCTTCAGATGATGATCGAACATTGGATCGATCATGGCGAAAGCCATGCCGAGAATTACCGGGAATGGGCGTCAAAGGCGAGCCAGGCAGGGGAAGAGGAGGTATCCCGGGAGATACACCTTGCCATCGATGACAGCGAAGAGGTGAACAAGCACCTGAAGCGGGCGAAGGCGATACTGGCGGCGAAGCTGGTGCTGAGGAAGTAAAGCAAAGAGGGACGAGAGACAATGGGGAGATGGACGAAAGACGAGGGACGAAAAGTCGTTGCGTCCATCGTCCAAGCGAACGCAGCGAGCGGTCATCTGTCATCCACCGGTTCTGCTCCGGCCGGCCGTCCGTGGGAGGAAACATGAACGAACTGAACAATAGCGATCTTCGTGACACCGTCCAATTCCATGGACATCTCTGCCCGGGACTTGCGCTCGGGTACCGCGTAGCGAAGGCGGCACTCCGTGAGCTTGGGGCCGACCGGCCTCGGGACGAGGAACTGGTCGCGATCGTGGAGAACGACTCCTGCGCCGTCGACGCGGTCCAGTTCATCACCGGCTGCACCTTCGGGAAGGGGAACCTCATCTTCCGCGACTATGGCAAGCACGTCTACACGTTCACTAATCGCCGCACCGGTCGGGGCGTTCGCATATCCGAGGATTATCGCGGGTTCGAGAATGATCAGCGCTATCCCGGGCTCAAGAAACGGCAGGAGGCCGGTGAGGACGTGGCCCGCGAGAAGCAGATGTTCATGATGGAAAAGGCTTCAGCGATCTTGAAGGCGGATGAGAAGGAGCTATTTACCCTTACACCGGTATCTTCGCCCCCACCGGCAGAAGCAACAATACGCAATTCGCTGCGATGCGCGATGTGCGGTGAGAAGTTCATGGAATCCCGCCGGCGCGAGAAGAACGGAAAGGTCGTGTGTATTCCGTGTTTTGAGAAAACATAAGCTGTCCCTCTGTTTGGCAGATTTTATTATCCACGATTTGTGAGGGAAAAAATCGCTATCAACCGTCGGCTCCGATCAAAAACCCTGTCATTTACACTCCCAACGAGATACGGAGTTCTCAATAACATCCTCTTTTTTCTACAATATTCTTGACAATAAACAACGCTGAAGTTATTATAACGATGCTCTGCTATCGGTTATTCAATCGACTCATTGCCATGAGGAAGGAGGATAGTATGAAGAAAGTTTTTGTTTTTCCAGCATTTATTTTATTACTCCTGACCGGATGTGTCTCGCAATCTACATACGATCTCAAGGCCAAGGAGTTCCAAACGCTCGCATCGAAGAACGACGACCTTGAGGCCCAGGTTAAGACCCTGACCGGCGACGTCGAAGTACTCAAAAAGGACAGAGAATCTCTCATAAAGGAAAAGGATGCGGTCCTGAAGGAGAGGGACGAACTTCTGGCAAAAAACAACGAGCTGTCGCGGAAGGCCGAGAAGGCGGAGCAGCTTGAAAAGGCCACGCAGACCTACCAGGACCTCCAGAAGAAGCTCGAGAAAGAGATACGGGAGGGCCAGGTGCAGCTCAAGGAGATGAAGGACCGTCTGACCATGACCATGGTGGACAAGATCCTCTTCCCCTCGGGCAGTTCAAAAATCAGCAAGGAAGGCAAAGCCGTGCTGGACAAGGTGGTCAGTATCCTGAAAGACGTGAAAGACAAGCGCATTCAGGTCGAAGGGCATACGGACAATGTGAAGATCGCGAGCGATCTCAAGAAACACTTCGCCACCAACTGGGAGCTCTCGACTGCCCGGGCCACCGAGGTGGTGCGATATCTCCAGGAGGTCGGCGGGATCAACCCCGGTCTCCTGTCTGCGACGGGCTATGGTGAATACCAGCCTGTCGCTCCGAACGATACCGATGAGGGAAGGCACAAGAATCGCCGTATTGAGATCGTCCTGCTGCCGCCGCTGAAATAGGGACACTGCGGTTTTAATAGGGTTGGTTCCTGACTTTGTCCGTTTCACCCGTGAGCGCGAAGCGCCGGTGGCTGCACAAGAAGGGAAACAATGTTCACCGGGATCATAGAAGAGATGGGGAGTGTGAAGGCGCTTCGGCGTGATGCGGGGTCGGCCCGTTTAACAATATCCGCATCCATGGTCCTCGGCAATACCGCGCCCGGCGACAGCATCTGCGTGAACGGGGTCTGCCTCACCGTCGTCGATATGACGAAAAGCGATTTTTCAGCCGATGTTGCAGTTGAAACGCTGAAGGTCACGAACCTCGGGGACCTGAGGACCGGTTCAAAGGTCAACCTTGAGCGGGCACTTCTGTTGTCAGCGCGGATCGGCGGCCATCTGGTGAGCGGTCACGTTGACGGGGTGGGACGGATCCGTGAGCGGCGTGAAGAAGGCAATGGCTGGAGGATCTTCATGGACGCACCGGAGACCGTCCTTCGATATGTAATAAAAAAAGGCTCCATTGCGATAGACGGAATCAGTCTTACGGTTGCCGATGTCGATAAAACCGGTTTTTCCGTTGCCATGATACCCCATACCGCGAAGCTTACGACGCTGGGGTTCAAGTCCGCGGGCGATAGTGTAAATCTGGAGTCGGACATGATCGGGAAATACGTTGAACGGCTTCTGCAGGGCAGGGTCGAGGGCGGTGTGAGCCTGGAGCTCTTGAGGAAGAACGGATTTGCGTAAAAGACAGGGTTCCAGGGGGTCAGGGTTCAGAAAGATGAAGTGTTCATTTACCCCTGTTACTGGCTCCTGCCCGCTTTACTCTGAGGTGATTTTATGAAGTTTAACACAATAGAAGAGGCTGTTGAAGATATCAAGAACGGCAAGATGGTCATCCTTGTTGATGATGAGGACCGGGAGAACGAAGGAGACCTTACCATGGCTGCGGAGGCCATAACGCCGGAGGCCATAAATTTCATGGCCATGCACGGTCGCGGGCTCATCTGCCTGTCGCTCACGTCAGAGCGCGTGGAACAACTGCAACTCCCGATGATGACCACGGACAACACATCGTCGTTCGGAACGGCGTTCACTATTTCCATCGAGGCGAAAAAGGGCGTGACCACGGGCATTTCCGCGGCTGACCGGGCCGTGACGATCAAAACGGCCATAGACCCCAAGTCCAAGCCAGCGGACCTGGCCCGGCCCGGGCATGTGTTCCCGCTCCGCGCACGAGTGGGCGGCGTGCTTCAGCGCGCCGGCCAGACCGAAGGGTCCGTGGACCTTGCCCGGCTTGCAGGATTGTATCCGGCAGGCGTGATCTGCGAGATCATGAACGATGACGGCACAATGTCCCGTGTCCCGCAGCTCATGGAATTCGCCAAAAAGTTCCACCTAAAGATCATCACGGTGAAGGACCTGATCGCCTATCGGATCAGAAAAGAGTCGCTTGTGCGCAGGGTAGCGGTCACGAAAATGCCGACCAGCCACGGGAGCGACTTTACCGCCATCCTCTATGCGAATGACATCGATCGGATGAACCACATCGCTCTGGTAAAGGGAGAGATCAAGCCCGAGGATGAGGTCCTCGTGCGGGTACACTCCGAGTGCCTCACCGGCGACGTATTCGGTTCGCTCAGGTGCGACTGCGGCGACCAACTCCACAACGCAATGAAGATAATCGACGATGAGGGCAAGGGCGTGATCCTCTACATGCGCCAGGAAGGTCGCGGCATAGGCATTGAAGGCAAGCTCAAGGCATACGAACTTCAGGACAAGGGCAAGGACACGGTTGAGGCGAACCTTGCGCTCGGATTCAAGGCCGATCTCAGGGACTACGGCGTCGGTGCACAGATCCTGCGCGACCTTGGTGTCCGCAAGATCCGGCTGCTTACGAATAATCCCAAAAAGATCGTGGGTCTCGAAGGCTATGGCTTGACCGTCGTATCGCGCATACCGATCGAAACGCATCCCCATGCCAAGAACATCCATTACCTTAAGGTGAAGAAGAACAAGATGGGTCATATACTAGAGAAAGTCTAAAAGTACAGAGTACAAAGTACAAAGTGCATGGCATGGAGGGTTTGATGGCGAAGATAATCCAGGGAGAGTTGGGCGGCAAGGGCCTGAAGGTGGGCATTGTCGCGGCCCGGTTCAACGATTTTATCACGAGCAGGCTGGTGGATGGCGCTCTCGATGGATTGCAGCGGCACGGAGTGGCCGAGGCCGACATTGAGATCGTGAGGGTCCCCGGGGCATATGAGATCCCGCTTGTTGCGAAGAGGCTTGCGCGAACAAAGAAATACAACGTCATCATCTGTCTCGGCGCGGTGATTCGCGGCGCCACACCGCATTTCGAGTATGTAAGCGCCGAGGTGAGCAAGGGTGTGGCTTCGGTTTCGATGGAATCGGACCTGCCTATCATCTTCGGCGTCCTGACCACCGATACCATTGAACAGGCGATCGAGCGCGCCGGCTCCAAGAGCGGCAACAAGGGCTGGGACGCGGCCCTCTCCGCTATAGAGATGGCGAATGTCATGAAACAGTTGGCCTAACAGGGGATGCATGCACGGGAACGGCGGTCAGGCGACAGGGTATGAAGAGACGCAAGGCAAGGGAGTACGCGCTCCAGGTATTGTTCCAGCTCGATATCAGAAAAGAGAAGCCTTCAGCTGTCGTCTTGAGGCATTTTTGGACAGAGTACCAGCCGGACGACGAGGTCAAGGTCTTTGCCGAAGAGATCATCAAGGGGACCTATAAACATCTTGCTGAAATCAACAAGCTGATCCACGCGTGTGCAAAGAACTGGAGCCTCGACCGCATGGCCGTGGTTGACCGCAATGTGCTCAGAATGGCGGTGTATGAAATTCTCCACCGGATGGATATTCCTACCAGTGTAACCATCAACGAGGCCATCGAAATCGCCAAAAAATACGGCACCGAAGAATCAGGGTCGTTTGTGAACGGCATTCTGGACAGCGTTGCCAGGACGACCGGCAACCTCGATGAGGGAAAGACGGGGTCGAAGTAAGTTCGGTTTTACCTCATGGCGCGAAGACAAAAGAGGTCCTTACTGTTCAGCGTCCCATACCCCGCGATTTTGCATCTGCGCGTGATTTTTTATTTTTTACGAGACCATCAAAGAGCGAGCCGCAGGAAGAAGAGGCGATGTCCAGCGTGACGGTGAAGGTAATCCTCCAGGACATTAAAAAACTGGCGACAGAAGCCCTGATCGTCGGTATCTATGAGGATGTCCGGCCGCTGAAAGGCATTGCCGGAGAGCTCGACTGGCTGCTCTGCGGCGTTCTCTCCTCTCTCGTGCTCACAAAGAAGCTCCGCGGATCGCTCGGTGAAGTGGCCCTCGTCACCTCACAGGGCAAGGTGCCCGCGCAAAAGATCTTCCTGGTGGGATTGGGACCTCGGGCAGGGTTGACTCCGGCAACGCTGAAAAGCGCTGCCAGGAACGCGGCGGCGAGCGCGGTAGGAGCGGGTGTCAGGAGCGCGGCAATTGAATATTTTCCGTCCTCCGATATGCCTCAGGATGGCGGGGTTACCGCTCTGCATCAGGGTTTGAACGAGGGCGCCGGCGGACGCGGCTTCGATGTCCTCTTGATCGCGTCGGATGCCGGTGCCTACGAATCGATTTCCCGATCGCTTGCTGAACCCAGAATGAGCATTTAGACACGGAAAAACCGGATATTACCATCTGATAAAAGCGGGTGAAAATAGGGTCAGCTATTCGTGAGAGCCCATCACCCAACGGGTGAACTGATTTCGTTCGGAACATCCGATTTTATCCGATGTTGATCCGCATCTATCCATGGCAAATGCCGTTTCCAAAATGAATAACGTGACCAGGAGTATCCGATGATCCCTCGCTACAGCAGGCCGGAGATGACCCGTCTCTGGGAACCCGAGAACAGATACCGCACCTGGCTCGAGGTTGAGATCCTTGCCTGCGAGGCCAACGCAAAACTGGGGCTGATCCCGGCAAGGGCGCTCGCAACCATCAAGAAAAAAGCCGACTTCAAGGTCAAGCGGATCGATGCCCTTGAAAGGACGGTGAAACACGACGTCATCGCCTTCCTGACCGCCGTCGGCGAGCATATCGGCCCTGATTCCCGGTACGTCCATCTCGGGCTCACATCCTCAGATGTCCTCGACACCTCGCTTGCCGTGCTCATGCGACGATCATCGGACATTATCGTCGACGATATCCGCCTCGTTCTCAAAACGCTCAAGAAGAAGGCTTTGCGGTATAAAAAAACGGCAATGATCGGCCGTTCACACGGTGTGCATGCAGAGCCGGTGACCTTCGGCCTCAAGATGGCCCTCTGGTTCGAGGAAATGCAGCGCGCCCTCGATCGCATGCTGCGGGCACGGGACGTGATCAGCGTCGGCAAGGTTTCGGGTGCAGTCGGGACCTTCGCGAACATCGACCCTTTTGTAGAGATGTATGTCTGCCGCAAACTGGCGCTTAAACCCGAACCGGTTGCGACACAGGTGGTGCAGCGCGACCGGCACGCCGAGTTTCTGACGGTGCTTGCGCTCATTGCGTCGTCGATCGAAAAATTCTCCCTTGAACTCCGCCATCTTCAACGGACCGAGGTTCTTGAGGCGGAGGAGTATTTTTCAGAAGGCCAGAAGGGTTCCTCGGCAATGCCGCATAAACGGAACCCGATCTCGGCCGAGAATCTGTCCGGTCTTGCCCGCGTCGTGCGCGCGAACTCCATCGCGGCGATGGAGAATGTCGCTCTCTGGCACGAGCGGGACATCAGCCATTCGTCGGTCGAGCGGATCATCATACCCGACAGCACCATCCTCGTTGACTACATGCTTGCGCGTTTCAATACCCTGATCGACGGGCTTTTTGTTTATCCCAAGAACATGCAACGCAATATGGCCATCTCCCGGGGGCTCTTTCATTCGGAGACCGTGATGCTTGCACTTGTTGGCAAGGGGATCACTCGCGAGGCCGCATATTCCACTGTTCAGAGAAACGCGATGGATGTATGGAAACACGGCGGGGATTTCAAGCAGCTTTTGAAGAGCGACAAGGATATTCGCAAATATCTGAGCAGCAGGGAGATCGACGAGTGTTTTGACCTTTCACATACGCTCAGGAACGTTGATTATATTTTCAAGAGGGTATTTAAAAAAAACCAGTAGTCTCCCGAATGCACGAAGTCTCGAAGTAAACCATGCAGGTTTTTTTAGTGTCTTCGTGGTGAAAAGGACGTGTGGAAATTATGTTCGACAAATTTCATGAAGAATGCGGAGTGTTCGGGATCTTCGGCCATCCCGATGCCGCGAACCTCACCTACCTGGGGCTTTATGCATTGCAGCACCGTGGCCAGGAATCGGCGGGAATCGTATCGTCCGACGGCAAGCGGCTTTATGGTGAGAAGTCCATGGGTCTCGTGGCCGATATCTTCACCGAAGACCGGATCAAGAGGCTTCCCGGTCACATGGCCATCGGGCACAATCGCTATTCGACCACCGGCGACAGCGTCGCCATCAACATCCAGCCCATTCTCGTGAACTTCGCGCTCGGCGGCCTCGCAATCGCCCACAACGGCAACCTCGTGAATGCCGGCATCCTCAAGGACGAACTCGAGGCCTACGGCTCCATTTTCCAGTCCACCATGGACAGCGAGGTGATCGTCCATCTCATCGCCCAGTCGCGCATGTCCACCCTGCACGAGCGGATCATCGATGCCCTCAGCCATGTGCAAGGCGCTTACAGTCTGCTCATTATCACCGAAGATGAACTTATCGCGGTCCGCGACCCTCACGGGTTCAGACCGCTCTCGATTGCGGAGCTAGACAACGGGTATGTTGTCGCTTCAGAGACCTGCGCCTTCGATCTGATCGAGGCCACCCACATCCGCGACATCGCACCCGGCGAGATGGTCGTGATCAACAGCCATGGCATCAGCTCGTCGTTTCCCTTCAAGCCCGCGGAGCCGTCCCACTGCATTTTTGAGTTCATCTATTTTGCAAGGCCCGACAGCATGGTCTTCGGTCAGAACGTGTATACCATCCGGAAGAATTTCGGCAGACAGCTCGCCCGCGAGACAGGCATCGAGGCCGACGTCGTCATCCCGGTCCCGGATTCCGGCGTGCCTGCGGCCCTGGGATTTGCCGAAGAGGCGGGAATTCCCTTTGATACCGGACTGATCAGGAACCACTATGTAGGACGCACGTTCATCGAGCCGCGCCAGACCATCAGACACTTCGGGGTCAAGATCAAGCTTAATCCTGTCAAAGACGCGCTGAAAGGCAAACGAGTGGTCGTGGTGGATGATTCCATCGTGCGCGGCACTACGAGCAAGAAGATCATCAAGATGATCAGGAACGCGGGCGCGTCGGAGATCCATATGCGCATCAGTTCCCCACCGACCGCGTTCCCCTGTTTCTACGGCATTGACACTCCAACGAGACAGGAACTCATTGCTTCATCGCACAGTATCGAGGAGATCAGGAAGTACATAACCGCGGACACGATAGGATATATCAGCATGGACGGCATCCAGAAGGTGGTGCCGTTCCGCATGAATTACTGCTCAGCGTGTTTTGACGGCGAGTATCCCGTGCCGTTCCCCGGCGAGAAGATGCTGCAGCTGGGATTGTTTGATAAGGAGTGACTTGAGGCAAGCGCGAAATTCAAAGGCATTTCGATATTTGAGATTTTGAAATTGTTTAGAGTTTCGAGCTTGGAATTCAGAACTTGCTTTGAAAGAATGGTGCCGAGGCGCAGAATCGAACTGCGGACACGAGGCTTTTCAGGCCTCTGCTCTACCAACTGAGCTACCTCGGCGGTTTTTGACGATTGCCTGACGAGACGGTAAAATAGCAGAGTAGGGGGTTGATTGTCAAGGATTTTTCTTTTGCCCGATGATGAAGAACGTTTTCTCCATGGTCCGCCTGTTTTAACGTTACGGCTTTGACAAAAATGTTTTTTCAATGGAACCCGGACGTGTCTATCAATCAAGGTCCGTAACCTCCTGCACTATCCCTCCTCACCGGCGAATGCTTCGGCCGGTTTCTGTTGTGATACAGGTCGTATCCAATCCATTTTCGTTTTGCCCGTTGACAGTTGTTTTGCATTTGCCGGTTGCATGCACACCGCAGAAAAGTATTACCTTGACTTTAGCTGCCATTGTTTGGTAGAATTTCGTCTATCGTTTTGATATGAAAAGCAAATTCCATGGATAAAGAACCCTCTGAAATAGCCAAGTTAACGGGGCGTATTTCGAAAGACCCCAAATCAAAGCTTTTTGTTCCGCTGGCGGAAGAGTACAAAAAAACCGGGGACATTGAGATGGCTATCTATGTGCTTTTGGAGGGGCTCAAAAGCAATCCGGATTATGTAACAGCGCGGTCATCCCTGGGCAAACTCCTGCTTGCAAAGGGAGACTTGGAGGGTGCGCAACAGGAATTTGAAGAGGTCGTGAAGACCAATCCGGACAATCTTCTGGCCCAAAAAAAACTGGGCGATCTTTTTATTCTCCGGAACAGGCCGCTTGACGCGATCCCGCATTATAAAATTGCCCTCTCTCTCAACCCCGGTGATGCGGAACTGGCCTCCCTGATACTGGATGTCGAGGAAGGCCGGGATGTCAGGTCAAAATTCCAAATGTCAAAGGCGAAGACGACTGATGACCAGGCGGTAAAACAGGAGCCACCCGCATCGGCAGCAGCCCCTGAACCGGCGCCGGGACCTGTTCCTCCCCAACCAGCGAATGTTGAACCAAGAATAACGCTTGAAGCTTCACCCGTGTCCGAGGCGGTGTCGACGGAGCCACTTACAAAGATGGCACCGGCGCCGGAGCTTTCGATGACTGAAACGGAAGAGCCGGAAGAGGTCCTCGTGGTGGAGCCGTTGGAGCCGGAGAATTCTGCGCAGGAACCGCAGGCGGCCTCCAATGATCTTCCAGGAGAACATGAACGCCCGGCAGTACCTTTGGGTGTCGCGGATGAAAGTTTTGACTTTGATTTTCAGGAAGGCGATCAACATCCGGATGAGCCGGTTGCCAGCCAGGACATCCGTTCTGAAACGGGATTGATCGAGGTTGAGGACGGGGAAACAATCCCGACGGCTATTGCTGAGGAAACGGCTTCGGAAGAGATCATTGAGGCCGGGTTCGGCGAAGAGGTCCTTGAACCTGCGCCGGGACCATTGTCCGAAGACAGCTCGGGCAAATCAGATGATTTTACGACCGACACGCTCGCAGAGCTTTATATTTCCCAGGGCTTCTTTGAAAAGGCCGTTGAAATATACGAACGGATGCTGGTTGATAAGCCCAACAGCCAGGGGTTGCAGGACAAACTTTCGTGGGTGAGGTCCGAATTTGCCCGAACGGTTACGCCGGCACCGGAAGAAAAAAAGGAAGAGAATATTTTCGATTCACTGGAAACGGGTGAATACGCTCCTGTTGTCGAAGACCGTGAAATTGCGGGTGAACCGCCGGAAGAGCCCCAGCCCCAGCAAAAAGACGACACCGCCGGCTTCAGACCCGATGCGGTCACTGAATCCCGGAAAGAGGTGCCGGCGATTGAGCTGGAAGAAGCGCCAATAGAAGCTGAGATTTTAGAGGAACCGGATGAAATCGGGCCGGAGAAAAAATCATCGGAGGAGAACAGTGCTGTTGAGCCCGGGGAGGATCAACCCATACCAGGGCCGAACGAGCAGACAACAGCAGGGGGAGATGCAGGGTTCGAAGTTTTGACGGATTCGCCCGCCCGGACGCAGGCCGGTTCAGAGCCAAAGCTCGAGGATTTTGAGCCGCGGGAGTACGTCCCGCCTGCCGCGGAGCCGGAACGCACGACACGAGATCATCGCACCGGCGGGCGCAAGGAAACGATTGCTCGTTTGGAAACCTGGCTCACTACTATCAAAAAGGAGAAATAAATGTCCTTTTCCGAGATCCTGAAAGAAGTAGTCAATAGCACGGAAGGAGCCCTTGGCGCGCTGATCGTGGGTCTTGACGGCATTCCCGTTGAAGAGTACGCCGTGAACAGCGATATTGACATCCAGTCCATGACCGTTGAATTCTCGTCGCTCCTTAAGGAAATAGAGAAGGGCTCCCAAGCCGCGGAAATGGGCTCCTCCAGGGAAGTGACGGTCATCGCGGACAAGGCCATAATCATGCTGCGCAGGCTGAACGAAGAGTATTTTATCGTTTTGATCTTAAGACCTGAGGGAAATTTCGGCAAAGGAAGGTTCCTCCTTCGAGTGTCGGCGCCCAGGCTGCTGAAAGAGTTTTGAGAAAATTGATTATTCTCGGCTGTGCGGTCGCTCCAGAAACTGCCTTGGGCAGTTTTTTATTTTGTGCGGGGGATATATGAAAATCCTGGTCATTCACGGGCCCAACCTGAACCTTCTCGGCAGGCGCGAACCTGACATATACGGCACGCTCACACTCGATGAGATCAATAACAGGCTTTCCTCGCTTGCGAAGGAACTCGGCGCCGAGGTATCGTTCTATCAGTCGAATCATGAGGGAGAGCTGGTCCAGAAGATCCAGGACGCCATGGGCGTCTACGGGGCCATCGTGATCAATCCGGGCGCGTACACGCACACCAGCGTGGCACTCCGGGACGCGATATCATCCACCGGTATTCCGACCGTGGAAGCGCATATCTCCAATATCTATAGACGCGAGGAGTTCCGGAAGCATTCGTACATCTCCGATGTGGCGATCGGGCAGGTCACCGGCTTTGGGGCCGACAGCTACCTCCTTGCGTTCAGGGCAGCGGTCGGGTTCGGAAGGGCCGGTGCGGGCAAGAAGTGATGCGGAGGCCGGAACAAGACCGTCTCGCCGGGCTCAGGCAGATCATGAGCGCGAACAAGCTCGACTCACTTCTCGTGACCAGACGTGAAGATGTTCGCTATCTGAGCGGGTTCACCGGTTCGTCCGGTTCCCTGCTGGTCTCTTCAAACAGGTCATGTCTGATCACTGATTTCCGATACACTGTGCAGTCCCGCAAGGAAACCGCCGGTATCGTGATCCTGATCCAGAAAAAAGATCATTTCACGGCTGTCCGGGAGGCCGGCGAGCGTATGGGCGTTGATACGCTCTGGTTCGACGAATCGGCGCTCACGGTCGAAGGACTTAAAAATTTTAAAAAAGCGGGGTTCAAGCTCAAGGGACATGCTGACCTGATCAGGACGCTCAGGCAGCAGAAAGACAAACAGGAACTTGCGAACATAAGAACGGCCATACGCCGTGCCGAGGAAGCGTTCCTGGAGTTAAAGGCGGACATCAAGCCGGGGGCCACGGAGCAGTGGCTCGGCTCGAAGCTTGAATATCTGATGCGGGAGAAAGGCGCTCACCGGGCGGCTTTTGATACCATTGTGGCTTCAGGCGCTCACGGGGCCATGCCCCATGCCTCGGTAACGAACCGTCGCATAAAAAAAGGGGATCTGGTGACCTTTGACTTCGGCGCTGAGGCGAACGGGTATTACAGCGATATAACGCGGACCTGCTGTGTCGGGCGGCCTTCCGCGCGGCAGAGGGAGATCCATGATCTTGTGCTGCAAGCCCAGTCAGCCGCGATCCAGAGCATCGGCATCGGCGTTCCGTGCAGGTCTGTTGACCATGCCGCACGGGAGGTCATCAAAGGAGCGGGACACGGAAGGCACTTTGGCCATGGCACCGGACACGGCGTCGGGCTCATGATCCATGAGGGGCCGTCCGTCTCTCCGCTGTCCAGCGATACCGTTGAAGAGAACATGGTTTTCACCGTCGAGCCAGGCGTGTATATCCCCGGCTGGGGAGGGGTCCGCATCGAAGACATGGTTCTGGTGACGGGAAAAGGCGTCAAGGTGCTGACCACGTTGCCGAGGGAGTTGGAGAGCTTAAAGAGTCTATAGAGTCTATAGAGTCTAAAGAGTTTGTAGAGTTTATAGAGTTTATTGAGTCTGATGAGTGAAAGAGCAGAGCGGTCAAGTGGACCTGATATTATATTGCAGTACGAAAGGGAGGTAGTGCGAAGTGCCGGTATCCACAACAGAGTTTAGAAACGGTTTAAAAATCGAGATCGACGGCGAGCCGTACGTGATCGTGGAGTTTCAGCATGTGAAACCCGGCAAGGGCGGGGCGTTCGTGAGGACCAAGTTCAAAAGCCTCAAGTCGGGGAACGTGACCGACAAGACCTTCAGGGCGGGTGAAAAAGTAGATGTCCCCGACCTCGAGGAAAAGACGATGCAGTACCTTTATGGCGCCGACAAGGACCGCGTGTTCATGGATACCACCAGCTATGAACAGGTATCCCTGAACGAAAAGCAGCTCGGCGACAGTATCAATTATCTTAAAGAGAATATGGAAATCAAGGTCCTCTATCACAAGGGAATGCCGATAAACATTGAAGTTCCCATGTTTGTGGAGCTCGTGATCGCCAAGACCGATCCGGGTGTGCGGGGCGATACCGCCTCGGGGGGCTCCAAGCCGGCAACCCTCGAGACCGGCGCCATGGTCAAGGTTCCGCTTTACATGAACGAAGGCGATGTCATCAAAGTCGACACGCGCACGGGGACCTTTATCGAGCGGGTCAAGAAATAGTCCTGTTCACCATCATATCAGCGACGTGAAAAAGGAGTAGTTATGAACCTGAAAGAGATCAAGGAACTGATAGAGCTGATGAAAAACACGGACATCTCGGAACTGGAGATCGAACGTTCGGGTGTGAAAGTTCGGCTCCGGAAGGGCGGTGACGTCACCTTCCATCCTTCAATGCCGCGCATGGAATATCCGCCCGCCGCCATCGTGGCGCCGGCAGTCGCCGTGGCGCCGACGCCCGGGGCAGTTGCCGAGAAGGAAACGGAGCCGGCCAAAACGAACGTCATCAAGGTTACGTCTCCCATTGTCGGCACGTTCTACCGGTCGAGTTCTCCGGACAAGCCGGCGTATGTGGAGGTCGGTGATGTCGTGAAAAAAGGCCAGGTGCTCTGCATCATCGAAGCAATGAAACTCATGAATGAGATCGAGTGCGAGAGCGCCGGAAAGATCGTTCAGATACTGGTGGAGAGCGGCGCTCCCGTGGAGTACGGCGAGCCGCTTTTCGTGATCGAGCAAAATGAGGACGGTAATGTGAAATTGAAGTAACTGCCCGGGTGGACAGCTGAAGGTGAAGAGACTAAAGTGGGTGCAAATAGTTATTTTGAACACTTCTGTCTTCAACCTCACCGTCTGAATTGCTTCAGCTCGAATATCCGGGTAGTTCCCTTTGAGGTGAGTGAGTGTTTAAAAAAATATTGATCGCCAACCGCGGCGAGATCGCTCTCCGTGTCATCCGGGCATGCAAGGAGATGGGCATCAAGACTGTTGCCGTGCATTCCACCGCGGACGCAAACTCACTGCATGTGCGCTTCGCGGATGAGAGCGTCTGCATCGGTCCGCCGAAGAGCTCGGACAGTTATCTGAACGTCCCGAGCATCATAAGCGCTGCAGAGATCACGGATGCCGAGGCCATTCACCCCGGATACGGCTTCCTTGCGGAGAACGCGAGTTTCGCCGAGATCTGCAACTCCACGGGGATCCGTTTCATCGGACCGAGCCCCGAGAGCATCAAGCAGATGGGAGACAAGGCCAGGGCCCGGGAAACGGCGCAGAAAGCGGGCGTTCCCGTTCTGCCGGGCAGCAATGGAGTAGTGACCGAGGAAAGCAGCGCTATTGAGATCGCGAGGGATATCGGCTTCCCGGTGATCGTCAAGGCCGCAGCGGGGGGAGGCGGCAAAGGCATGCGTGTTGTGCTGGAAGAGTCTGAGTTCGCCAATGCCTTTGTCATGGCCCAGACCGAGGCGCTTGCCGCGTTCAGCAACGCCGACGTCTATATAGAAAAGTATATCCTCCAGCCGCGGCATATCGAGATCCAGCTTATCGCGGACGAAAAAGGGAACACGGTCCACCTTGGCGAACGTGAATGTTCGATCCAGCGCAGGCACCAGAAGCTGATCGAGGAAGCCCCTTCCGTCATTGTCAACGAAGCTTTGCGGAAACAGATGGGAGAGATGGCTGTTGCCATTGCAAGGTCCGTCAAGTACCGCAACGCAGGGACGATCGAGTTCCTGTTGGACGAGAGCGGAAAATATTACTTCATGGAGATGAATACCCGTATCCAGGTAGAGCACCCGGTGACGGAGATGGTGACGGGAATAGATCTGGTGAAGGAGCAGATCCGCATTGCGGCGGGACTGCCCCTCTCGTTCACCCAGGGTGATATCAGGATCAAGGGACACAGCATCGAATGCAGGATCAACGCCGAGGACCCGGAGAAGTTCACTCCTTCGCCGGGAACCATCACCGCGTTCAACCCCCCGGGAGGCCCCGGTGTCCGGGTGGAAACCGCTGCCTACACCCAGTACGTGATCCCGCCTTATTATGATTCGATGATCGCCAAACTGGTCGTGCACGCGGAGACCAGGGCCGACGCGATCATGAGGATGAAGCGTGCGCTGAACGAGTTCATCATCGAGGGGGTCAAGACCACGATCCCCATGCAAAAAAAGATCCTTGACGACCCTCAATTTCAGAAGGGCGATATTTCCACCAAGTTCATGGAGCGGTACAATAACCCGGCAACGTGATATGAAAGGGCTCTGTCTGATCCTTGATCAGGACCTTCTCCGCGTCAGTCCGGAGCAGGCGATGCGACAGGCGCTGGCCGCGGGGGTGAAGTTCTTCCAGTACCGGAACAAGAACGGAGCGCGGAAGGTCATCTATGAAACCGCATTGACGCTCTCCCGGATCGCCGGGAACGCGCAGGCGTGTTTCATCGTCAATGACCATGCCGACATAGCAGCGGCTGTTGATGCGGACGGAGTGCATCTGGGGCAGGACGACCTCCCGATCGAATTCGCGCGAAGACTGCTCGGCAGGGACAAACTCATCGGAATCTCAACCCATAGTCTTGAACAGGCCCGCGCAGCAGAGGCCGCAGGCGCGGACTACATTGGGTTCGGCTCCCTCTTCAGAACTTCTACCAAGGATGCCGGACAAACGCAGGGGATACAGAACCTCACGATCATCACAAATTCGGTTGCTATCCCGGTCATTGCCATCGGCGGCATCAATCAGGCGAATGTGCAGTTTGTTGCCCGGGCCGGCGCGGCCGGCGCGGCGGTGATATCGGCAGTGCTGGCCGCCCCTGACATCAGGTCCGCGGCGGAGCAGCTGGTCGGCATATGGACGGTAAACCGTCAAACGTTACATGAGATAGTGAGGGACAAAAAATGAAACCGCAAGATTTAACCACAGAGAACACCGAGAAAAAGTCTTTTCGATATTAAACAAACCCTGTGAATTCTGTGGTTTGATGTCAGGAGGGATACATGAAGAAAATCATATCACTTCTGTTCATGGTGGCGCTCTTCGGCTGCACCCATCAGGACGAAAACGTCATCAGGATCGGCGCCGCAGGTCCCATGACCGGGGACCAGAGCAAGATGGGCATCGACCTGAGGAACGGAGTTGAACTTGCTGCTGCTGAATGGAATGAAAAAGGCGGTCTCCTGGGGAAAAAGGTCCAGGTGGTCCCGGGTGATGATCAAGCGGACCCTAAACAGGCAGTGTCAATCGCAAACAAGTTCATAAACCAGAAGGTGAATGCAGTCGTGGGACATTGGAATTCCAACTGCTCTATTATTGCATCGACGTATTACCATGCCGCACATATTGTCGCCATCAGCCCCGCCTCAACGAATCCCCGACTTACCCAGCAGGGATATAAGACCATTTTTCGCGTATGCGGCACCGATGACCAACAGGGAGGAGTTGCGGCGGAATTTGTTCTGAAAACGTTGAAATCGAAACGAGTGGCCGTTCTCCATGACAAGACGACATATGGTCAGGGTCTCGCGGATTATTTCAAGAAAGCCGTTGAAAACAAGGTTCGGGTGGTTTTTTACGACGGCATCCAGACCAGGGACCCCGATTATAAAGCGGTATTGACCTCGATGAAAGAAAAGAATCCGGACGTTTATTTCTTCGGCGGCGTATATCCCGAGGCCGGCAGGCTCGTCCGTCAGGCCAAAGAGGTGGGGATGAATATCCCCATGATCACCGGGGACGGAGTGTATGACCCGACGTTCATAGCGATCGCGGGTAAATCGGCCGAAGGGACCTATGTGACGTTCGGCAAAGACCCCTCGGGGTTGACGACGTCCAGGTCGTTCAATGAAAAATATACCGCAAAATACGGCGCCCCGGGGCCGTACTCCATCTATGCCTATGACGCGGCCAACGTCATTCTTACCGCGATCCAACAGACGGGGACGACGGACGGCTTGAAAGTCGCGGAGTACATTTCCCGCAGCACCTTTAAAGGCGCGTTTGGCGACATATCCTTTGACAAGAACGGTGATGTGTCCAAGGCGCCTTATGTGGTGTGGAAGGTCGTTGACGGTAAATTTGTTGAAGTGAAGTAGAAGGTAATCAGGTTCAGCGTTTAAAGTTCACGGTTCAAGGTTGGAAAGTCCACCGACCTGAACCCTGAACCCTGAACCCTGAACCCTGAACCCTGAACCCTGAACCCTGAACCCTGAACCGGTGGTCTTCCATGTTTACCCAGCAACTCATAAACGGTCTTGCACTCGGCGCGGTGTATGCACTCATCGCCCTCGGGTACACCATGGTATACGGCATCCTCCAACTCATCAACTTCGCGCACGGCGAGGTATACATGCTCGGAGCGTATCTCGGGATCATCGTTCTCGGCGTACTGACCCACCTCGGGTTTACGGCATACAGCCTGCCGCTGTCGCTCCTGCTCACGGTTATCATATCGATGGCATTCTGTGCAGCGTACGGGGCGGTCATTGAACGCGTTGCCTACCGGCCTCTCAGAAATGCATCAAAACTCGCGCCGCTTATCAGCGCCGTGGGCATGTCGATCATCCTCCAGAATTTTGTGATGCTTGCCCAGGGCAAGGAATACAAGAACCTGCCGCCCATGCTCCCTTCGGAAGGTTTTACCCTCTTCGGCGCCAATGTCTCACCGGTACAGATCTTCATCCTGACCGCGTCGGTACTGATCATGGTCGGTCTCCAATTCTTTGTTAAGAGAACACGGCTTGGCAAGGCCATGCGCGCTACCTCGCAGGACAGGGTCATGGCCGGCCTCGTGGGCATCAATATTAACCAGGTCATTTCGATCACCTTCATGATCGGCTCTTCACTTGCGGCCGTGGCGGGTGTGATGGTGACGCTGTATTACGGGGTGGTGCACTTCTTCATGGGCTATCTTGCCGGCATCAAGGCCTTCACCGCTGCCGTGCTCGGCGGAATCGGCAGCATTCCCGGCGCCATGCTCGGCGGGTTCATGCTCGGGCTTATCGAGAACTTCGGAGCGAGCTACATCTCGAATGTATATAAAGATGCCTTTGCATTTTTCGTCCTCATCATAACGCTCGTCATCCGTCCCGCGGGACTGCTGGGACAGAAGTCGATAGATAAAGTGTAAGGTGAACAAATATCAAAACACAAGCGCCAAATCACAAGCAAGCACCAATTACCAAGTCCCGGCAGGCTGTTGAAGACATCAATGAACACCAATAAGGTCATTCTGAGCGCAGCGAAGAATCTCGCGTTCCCTGATATTTGAGATCCTTCACTTCGTTCAGGATGACGGCAGAAGGGCGCTTTCCAGGACAGCCACTAAACGTTCTAGTTATTATTTGTAATTTTGGATTTCACTCAATGGAGGGTTTCATGTCTGATCTCAAGAAGATGTACAAGACCATCATGTCCGACAATTTTCCACCCGAGATGACCATTACCTTCGGCGATCAGAAGCTGACATACCGCAAGCGATCATGGAAGATCGCCGAAGAGGGGACCGGAGAGCTCATCGAGAAAGGCCTGCGCTATGGCGAGAATCCCGACCAGCAGGCCGCCATGTACCAGCTGGTAAGCGGAAATCTCCTGCTCGCGGGTGTCAAGTTCATAGGACCCGGCAACGGTCTCGTGAGCGCTATCACCGAGGAACAGATGGTCCAGGCCGGGAAACATCCCGGCAAGACAAATTTTACCGATCTTGACAATGCCCTCAATATCCTGAAGTATCTGATGGACCGCCCCGCAGCGGCCATCATGAAGCACAATAATCCCTGCGGCGTGGCTTATGGAAATACCGTGGCGGAGGCATACGATCGGGCAAACATGGCGGACCGCATCGCGGCGTTCGGCGGCTGTCTGGCGGTCAACAGGCCGATGGATAAGCAGACTGCCGAGATGGCGAATGCGAACTATCTGGAGGTTGTCGCCGCGCCCGACTATGAAGACGGCGCTGTCGGGATTTTGTCGAAACGAAAGAATCTGCGCATCATTAAACTCGAAAAGATCAACGAACTCGCAAAATACCGTGACATGAGCTTTGTGGAATTCAAGGCCCTGATCGACGGCGGCATTATCGTCCAGCAATCCCAAAAGAATGCGATCCGGAAGAAGGAGGATTTTCAGGAAGCAAAGACGCTCTCCAAAGGCAAGGAATACAGGATCGAACGGAAACCGACGGACCGGGAATACGACGACATGCTGTTCGGCTGGAACGTGGAACAGGGGATCACCTCCAATTCGGTCATCTATGTGAAAGACGGCGTCACCGTCGGCATCGGGACCGGAGAGCAGGACCGGGTTGGTGTTGCCGAGATCGCTATCTTCAAGGCCTATACGAAATATGCGGACGCGCTCTGCTTCAAGAAATACGGGATGCCCTACAAAACATTCGAGTTGGAAGCAAGCCAGGGGAAACGGGACAAGGGGGCGCTCAAGGAGATCGATGATCAGACCAGGAAGGATAAGGGTGGACTGATCGGTTCCACCATGGTCTCGGATGCATTTTTCCCGTTCCGGGACGGTGTGGACGTAGGCATCAAGGAAGGCATAACAGCGATCGTGCAACCCGGCGGATCGGACCGCGATTTCGATGTCATCACGGCCTGCAACGAAGCAAACCCCACGGTGACCATGGTGTTTACCGGCCAACGGGTGTTCAAACATTAATGAAGCCTTGCAAAGTTGTGCTGACGATACAACCCTCAAGCCTGGGCGGGATTTGATCTCAAACAGGCATGTGGTTCTTTATTTCAGAGGAGTATACCGTGATGCGAAAGAACGCCACGTACGGGACACGCGTATTCCCGGGTCCCCCGAAGCGGCATAATTGTCACGGCCATCCGTGCTTTACTTCAACGCCCTGATCTCCGGAAGCTTTTCCTCAGCAGCCTTTTTGCCGCGCTTCAGCAATTCCTTTGATTTCGACAGATCATAGAGGGGGATTCCCCCCGCATTCACCTGAATAAGGACATCAGCAAGCTTTTCCTCTTCCCGCGCATTCCGTGACGCCCAGAGTGCAGAAAGGTGCGCCGCGATCTTTATGATATTGTCAAACTGCTCCAACTCAAGCGCTTTATGATTCACGTTTACCGCGACGACTTTTCGCAGGCCCAATTCATTCCGCACCGTCCTGACCGGTATCTGGCTGGAAACGCCGCCATCGACGAGGGTTTTCCTGTTGATCTCCGTTGGCGTAAAAATGACCGGCAGGCTGCAGCTGGCCTGGACCGCCCTGGCGATCGATCCGCTCGTGATCACGACCTTCTCACCGCTACGGAGGTCTGTGGCGACTGCGGCAAAGGGGAGGGGGAGGGAGGAGAACTTTTTAACCGGAAGGATGTCTTCCATGAACTGGAAGATCCCTTCGCTTGATATGAGGCCTGTACGGGGGACGGTAAATTTAAGCACATCCTTCCATCTGGTGCCCAGAAGAATGCGCCGGATCTCCGAGACGGACATGCCGGCGCAATAGAGAGCGCCGATGATGCTGCCGGAGCTGGTTCCGGCTATGGCGTGAATGGGCACCCCATCCTGCTCCAGGACGTCCAGTACGGCGATATGGGCGATGCCACGTGCTGCACCGCCCGAGAGGGCCAGTCCGATTCCGGGATTTGACGATGGGGTCATGATATGCCTGATTGGGATCGTGGTGGTTAAGCAGGTGTTTAGGGTGAAGACTGAATTCAGGTTATTAGGTTGACGGCTGAAGGAAGTGCAGGTTGTTCAGATGAAGGCGGAAGGCTGACGTAACCTAAAAATCTTCCCCTTCAGTCTAACCCCTTCAGCCTACCCACCTGATTTTTCCTCTCCCCCTTCAGTCTCTCCACCTGACTGCCCTGCACCGAACAGGACATAGCGTTTATTTACTCGAAAGTCTATTAACCGCGTTTTTGATGTGCGCTCCCACGTCCTCAAATGCGTAGAGGATGCACAAATAGGTCGAAGAGGATTTGGGCGAGCATTCGCCCGTTACGAGCCTGTCTTCGTGGGCGGTTGCGAAATTGTTGGCCATGCGCTCCATGGCGTCGGCATCGGCAATCGTCGATTCGATGGCGGCCTGGGCGCCCGTAATTGCGGCCTCGGAAGACTTTTTGAGCACGTCCCTGGTCAAGGCGAAGAGTTTGCCGGTCTCATTGACGGCTTTGTCACTGAAGAGCAGGCCTTCCCTGATCCGCGTTCGACTGCTCTCGGTGATGCGCTTGATGATGGTGGCGATCTTTTCAATATGGGAGGGAACCGTGAGGAGCATCCGCGCCTCATTGTTCGTTGAGGCCATTTTCGCGAGCGTGGCGGTCAGGACGTCTTCCCTGGCATGGATCTCCTTTACGAGCTCATCGGCCTGATCCAGGGAGGCAAGCTTGTTCTTCATGAACCCCTCTTCCACCAGTTCGAGCATCTCCTGTGCCTTGTGCATCGACAAGTATATTTCTTTTTTAAGGTCCTTTATTGTTTGTTCCGGCATATGATGAACGCTCCTTTCGATTGACCCTGAAACTCTCCCGCAGGTGATGTGCAAAATTTAGGAGACTATATCAGAAAAACACCGAGATGACATGTTAATTTTATTTATGACAATATATTAATGTTTAATAGATTTTGCTTTTCTGCAGGCACTCCGGGATGACCACGGCCGCGCGTTGAATCGCTTCTATGTCTATAAATATTTTAGCATATTTTGTTTTGCCCGGCGGATTTTTTCTTGACTTAACCAGAGGCCGCTGGTATAACCTACATCATTAAACAATATCCTTTGCAGCGGAGCGATCATGCCCTTTTTCGCAGAAGAAATCTTTATCAGCGAGGTCTATAAGAAGCCGGTACTTGACCAGACGGGTGAGGAGATCGGGAAGCTCAAGGACATTATCGTGGGCTTGGGAGAGCTTTTTCCTGCGGTAACCTCCGTGGTCATTTCATCCGGCCAGGACACCTATCTCGTGCCCTGGGACATGATCAATCTTTTCAACCGACGCGTCATTTCGGTGAATGCGCGTATGGACGCCTTGAAACCCTCCGAGATCGCCTCGTCCGACATTCTCATATTCCGGGACCTTCTTGACAAACAGATCGTCGATATTAACGGCGCCAAGCTGGTGCGTGTCAATGACCTCGAACTCGGAGAGGTGAAGGGCAGACTCTGCCTGGTTGCCGCGGACATCGGTCTCCGGGGGCTCCTGCGCAGGCTCGGCGTGGAAAAACGCGGGGAAAAATTCCTTGCACTGCTCAAGTACAAACTCCAGCATAAGCTTATTTCCTGGACCTATGTCCAGACCGTGGAACCAAAGTTGACACGGCTGACCCTGAGGGTCTCGCGCCAGAAAGTTTCGAGTCTTCACCCTGCGGACCTTGCCGAGATCATCAGCGAAGTTTCCCAGAAAGAGCGGACGGCCATGTTCGGCAGCCTCGATGTGGACACGGCCGCCGAGGCGCTGCACGAACTTGAACCCCGGGTCCAGGCTGACATCATCGACGAAATGTCCAGGGAACGGGCGTCCGATATCCTCGAGCGCATGCCGCCCGACGAGGCCGCGGACGTGCTCGGCGACCTGCCCGAGGCCAAGGCGCAGGAACTCATCAACCTCATGGAGAAGGAAGAGGCCGAGGATGTCCAGGAACTCATGGAGCACGAGGACAACACGGCGGGTGGTCTCATGACCACCGAATTCCTGGCATTCCCGCCGGACATGACCGTGGAAGAGGCGATCAAGGAACTGCGGCTCGAAGCGCCGGACGTGGAGACGATCTACTATCTGTATATCGTGGACCAGGACGAGCATGTCAACGGAGTGGTGTCCCTCAAGAACCTTATCCTCGCCATGCCGCAAGCTTTGCTGGGCGATATCATGCTTACGCCGGTCAAAACGCTTCCGCTCGATGCCGAACAAGAGGACGTGGCCGAGTTCATCTCGAAGTACAACCTGCTTGCCGCACCGGTGGTGGATGAGAACGCCGCGATCCGCGGGATCGTGACCGTGGACGATGTGCTGGATTTCCTCTTGCCGACCGCCTCGCGAAAGAAACGAAGAAGACTGTAACCCTATTGACGCAGCATTGTCTGAGCATCGGAGCATAAAAAAAATGGTATCTACTCAGGTCAAAATCTAATAGCCGCGAAAGAACGCAAGGAACGCAGAAAAATATTTAAAACCGAAATTATGATTTTTGGTTTTTCTTTGAGTTCTTTGTGTTCTTTTGCGGCAAGCCTGAGCAGTTACGAAAAATCACGAACATCCTGCCTTCACCAGCCGCAGGTGTCTGGAGATGAACAACCGGTGAAGTTTGTTGAGTGGATAAAAAAAATAAAGGACAGACGGATCTTCCTGATCCTTGCCGTGATCGGACCTGGAGTGATCGCCGGGAACGCCGGGAACGACGCCGGCGGGATAGCCACGTATTCCATCGTCGGCGCCCGGGAGGGCTATGGTCTTCTGTGGGTCCTGGTCCTTCTTATGGGGGCCCTGGCCGTGGTCCAGGAAATGTCATCGCGAATGGGTGTGGTGACCGGGAAAGGGTTCGGGGACCTGGTGAGGGAGCAGTTCGGCGTCAGGGTCACGCTCGGCATCATGCTGCTGTTCATCGTCGCCAATCTCACCGTCACGATCGCAGAATTTGCCGGCATAGCGGCCAGCATGGAGTTGTTCGGCGTGCATAAGAACATCTCCGTTCCCCTTTCTGCCTTTCTGGTATGGCTCGTGGTCGTCAAGGGGAACTTCAAACAGGTGGAGCGGTTCCTTCTCTTGATCAGCATGATCTATTTGACCTATGTGGTCTCCGGTGTCATGTCGAATCCTCCCTGGCACGAAGTTGCACGGCAGATCGCGCTCCCCCGCATCAGGATGGACAGCGACTATATTCTTCTCTTCATCACCATGGTAGGAACGACGATCACACCATATATGCAGTTTTACCTCCAGTCGGCGGTCGTTGACAAGGGAGTGCGGATCGAAGAATACGGGTATGCCAAGTTCGATGTCTATGCCGGTGCCTTCATGACCATATTCATCGCGTTCTTTATTGTCCTTGCCACGGGGACGATACTCCATCCGGCGGGTGTCATAGTTGATTCTGCGGAAGACGCCGCCCAAGCTTTGAGGCCTCTTGCAGGTCCGTTCGCTTCACAGCTGTTCGCCGTGGGTCTCTTGAACGCGTCTGTCCTGGCTGCTTTCGTTCTTCCTCTGGCAACGGCCTATGGTTTATCCGAGGCATTCGGCTGGGAGTCGGGGGTCAATAAATCCTTTCGCGAAGCGCCGCAATTTCTGGGCTTCTACACAGCCTTTATCGTGATCGGAGCGGGGGTGATCATGATCCCGAATGCGCCGCTCATTAAGATCATGTTCCTGTCCCAGACCGTGAACGGCATCCTGCTGCCCTTCGTGCTCATTATCATGTTGAAACTGGTGAACGATCCGACAATCATGGGAGAATACGTCAATTCGAGGAGAATGAACATCATTGCCTGGATCACCATTTCCGTCCTTATCCTGCTGACGGTTCTGCTGCTTGTCACCAGTTTTGCGATGGACTGATATTTACCGGTGCTGGTTCGGGATCTCTTCGTACGGAATCGGATCGTTCACTCCCGCCCCTTTGAATCCCTTTAACCGCAATATACAGCTTTCGCACCTGCCGCAGGCCCGGTCGTTGTTCTGGTAGCAGCTCCAGCTCAGATGAAGCGGCGCGCGGCGGTTCATGCCTTCTTTCACGATGGCCGACTTCTTGAGATGGATGAGGGGCGTGATGATCTCGATCCGCGTTTCCGGCTTCGTTCCCATCTCAATGACCTTGTTGAACGCCCGATAAAACACCTCGCGGCAGTCGGGATAGCCTGAGCTGTCCTCTTCGACGGCGCCGATGAAGATCTTCGTCGCGCCGATGACCTCTGCCCAGGAAACGGCGATGGAAAGGAGATGGGCATTCCGGAAGGGGACGTAGGTCGCAGGAATTCCGGATTGGGGATTTTGGATCGCGGATTGAGAAGGGTCAACTTCAGGAACGGGGATATTTTCGTCCGTCAGGGCGGAGCCGCCGATCACCTTCAAATGCTCGATGCTGATCGTCAGGCGTTTTCCGACCTTGTAATGATCCGCTATTTCACTGAACGCCCGCAGTTCTCTCGCTTCGGTCCTCTGCCCATAGTTCACATGCAGGAACGCCATCCGGTATTCTTCATGCGCTACTGCCGCCGTGACGCAACTGTCCATGCCGCCGCTGACGAGTACAATCGCAAGTTCGTTCTTCATGAACGTAGTCTACCAGTATCGTTCTGGAAATTCTACAGCTTTTTAGCGCGAGGTGATTGACGAGGAACGAAGGACGGGGGACAACGCGAGAGAGGTTACGTCTCTCGTCCTGCGAGCGAAGCAAACAGTTGTCCACCGTCCGTTGTTAATTCAATGCGCCCCGTGTATGAGCATGGGGAGACATCGCGTGCAGACGACCTTTTCTTCACCTTCATGATAACAGGGGAGGTACACCCTGGTCTTGTCGTCAGTCCCGCACACAAAACATTTGATCTCTCTGTCTGCCATATTATCCCTCCAACGCTGCATTGACCTCGGCGACGATCTTGTTCGGGTCGAGATTGTGCATCATCGAGCCGAAGGACAATGATTCCACATTGATCCCCGCGCAGGTGAAGCACCCGTTGCCGAAATATTTCTCGATCACCGCCTTGGCAGCCGGGCTCATGCGGATCACGTCTCCGATGAGCGTGTCCTTTGTGACTGTTTTCTTTTCCGCAAGCATAATTGCCTCCTTTGATATTCTGTCATAAGCCAAGACTTACCACAGAGCACTCAGAGAAGGAATTAAAGGTTTTACCATGCATGCTTCTGTGTCCTCTGTGGTTCGATTATTGCCGTCATTTGTTAACCATATTCTACCAGAACCATCATCCGTGCGTTATGACCTGCATCATATATCATGATCTGTGGTATAGTATGAGCCAAGTCATAGCTGTTCCGGTCCCGTTGCCCTATACTGAGGGCAACGCATTACTCGGGGAGGTAATTCATTATGGACAAGTTCGTAAAGGGGTTTATCGTCATGAGTGTCGTGTATCTCGGCGTCGCAGCCGTCATGGGGATCGTCATGCTCGCGAACCAGGACGTGATGGCGCTCAAGTTCGTTCATTCGCATCTGAACATGCTCGGTTGGGTATCGATGATGATCTACGGGGTTGGTTATCATATCCTGCCGCGGTTCATGGGCAGGACGCTGTACAGCAATAGGATCGGCGAGGCTCAGTTCTACCTTGCGAACATCTCTCTGGTGGCCATGCTCCTGTTCTATGCCCTGAATGTCTACAATCCGAGCGATCTGTATCGGACCATTACCGTTGCATCCGGAGCGGTCCAGGCGCTCGCCATCTTTCTCTTCCTTTACAATATGCTGATGACGCTGCTCACCAAGGTTGAACAGCCTCATTAAGAAAGGCACTTTTCTCACAGAGACGCAGAGTTTTTAGAGAAAAAATCAATAAAGGTCCTTGGTTTAAAGCAAGCTTCAGAGGTTTTAATTTACCTCTGCGTCTCCGCTCGCTCTGCGAGAGACGCCCTTTTATGAAGAGAGTCTCGTCAGGCCTTCACGGTCCTTGATGATGACCTTCCCGTCAGAATCCATCACCAGTCCGTCTTTTTTGAACTTGCTGAAGGTGCGGATCGAGGTCTCGACCGTGGTCCCGACCATGTCGGCCACATCCTGTTTGGTGAGCCGCATGTCGATCAGCAGTCCTTCGCGCGTCTCCACCCCGACCTTGTTCCCCAGTTTGAGCAAAAGCGCCGCGATCCTCGCTTCAACGCGCTCGAGGGCGATGTTCTTAAGCGTGTCGAAGGAACTCTTCATCCGGTCGCCAAGCTGGAGTGCAATGAAGTACATGAGGTTGGGGAACCGGTCAACAAGCCGCATAAGGTTTTTCCGGGATATTTTCAGGATCTCCGAGTCTTCCATGGCAACGGCATTCGCCGGATAGGGGAAGTTCCGCAAGACCGCCACGCCGCCGAAGATGTCATGGGGAGAGATGATCTCGAGGATGATCTCTTTGCCGTCGTGGGAGATCTTGGTCACCTTTACCTTGCCCGTTGACACGATATAAAACCACTCCGGCGCGTCGCCTTCCGTGAAGATATCGTCTTTTTTCCGGAACTCGACCGTGGTAATGTAAGCGGATAATTCCTTGAGTTCCTCATCCGAGAGGTTCTTGAAGAGGTCGATCTTTTTGAGATTTATCATTGCGTCATTATACCAAATTTGCTATTCTCATGTACAAAAAATCGTATGCATCTATTTTTTTGGGGAGCTCATCGCTCGGCCGCGCAGCATGCCGGGTATATTTACAGTACCTCCGCACTGAAATGCAGGTCTCGCATCACTCCACCCTCACCCCTTAACAAGGGTTCGGCCGTGTCTGCATTGTCTTGTTCTCGCAACTACGATCTGTGCAGCATTGCTATGCGCGTCTTTCGCGTCAGAGCTACCCGGCGCAGGGGAAAGGCAGAATCAAAAAGCTTTACCCCAACGCTGCACGTCCCCGGAGCGGCTCTTAAAACGATCCCTCCTCATGAGTTGCACTAAGGACAGAGAAAAGCGACCCACACAAAACCCGGCAGACCATAAAAAAGGACGAGGTATTCACTTTACGACGTCTGTTTTGGCATATTGAAACCCTATCAGCCCCGGCTGAAGGCCCCCGACCAAACGCCGTATGGCACTGATAGCACAGCGCGGGGGGCTCCTCCGTGAGCTTAACGGTCTTTATCTTGTTCTGAGGGTGAGGGGTAAGGACCGACCCGTGGCAGGTATCGCACGGCTGGTCCGCCTGACGGATATTCTTGGTCTTTAACAGGCCCGGATGGCATTTTGCATTCACGCACCCATTGGCTGCTGTGGCAGACCCGGACACAGGGTAAAGACAAATGGAAAATAACGTCAATAAGACGGGAAGAAGGTGTTCTCATCTGGTTTTCATGGAAAGTCTCTTCCAATATATGTATTCCGCTGCGCCGGGCCGTATGAGACCCGGCAGTTTTCCGACCCGGGTATATCCATTAGCGTTGTAAAATACAGCGGCCCTCCGGTTGAAAGACGATACGCAGAGGTAGCTGTTCGCGCATCGGCGCGCCATGACGCGCTCCGCCTTGGCAAGGAGCTTCCTGCCGATGCCTTGGCCGCGAATTTCAGGCGCCACGCCGACGGCGCGGATATACCCGCCCCGGGCAAAGACCGGTTCAGGCGTAAAGATAATGAAACCTGCGGGCTCATCTCCGATCATGCAGACGAATGCCTGCTTCAGCGTAATGTACTTCAAGAAGTCGATCCGTTCATTCAGCGTTTTCCAGGGCTCTGAAGATGCGGTGATGGCGTTGCAGGTCCGTATATGCGGGCGCTTCATAGGCACGATTTTAAGAGCGCGGGGCGTCATCACGAGACCTTTCAGATTCCTGCCTCACTTGTTCGAAGACCGCTTTGGTCAGGCGTTCGGTATTTTCGCGGCTGCCTGTATTGTCGATGACGTAGTCGGCGAGCCGGCGTTTCTCCGCGAGCGGCATCTGGCTCGCTATTCTGGCAAGGGCCTGTTCCCGGGTGAACTTATCGCGGGCAAGGAGGCGATCGATCTGCTGATCCGGGTTCGCGTAGACCACGACGACCTTGTCCACATTGCGGTAATACCCCGTTTCTATCAGCAGGGCGGCATCAAACACGATGATGGCTTCCGGTGTGCGATTTCTGATGTTGGTTACCTGCGCCGTATAAGCTGCAAAAACCTTGGGGTGCAGGCACTTGTTGAGCCAAGCCCGCTGCTCTGCGTCGTTAAATACGATATCGCCGAGCTTTCTGCGGTCGATTTCGCCATGCGGCAGCTTGATATCTTTGCCGAAGTGGTCGAGCACCTCCTGATACGCCTGCTGGTCGGGTTCGAGCAGCTCATGCACGATCCGGTCGGCATCGATGACATGGGCGCCGAGGTCTTTGAATACCCGGGCAACAAGACCTTTCCCGCTTGCGATCCCGCCTGTCAGTCCTACGATGAACATCGTATTGCCTTTCATCCTGAAACGTCAGTAGTGATTATTTGGCCGCAAAGAACACAAAGAACAAAAAAAGGGTATAAACAAAAGCAATCACCTTCCTGGTGATACAGCTTTCTTTACAAAGCGTTGATTTATCTCTCCGCTCTTTGCGTTCTGCAGCTGACTGCTTTTTTCAGGTCCATCAACCATGACGCCGCTCATCCGCTTACCAGGTATGGATGATCGCGTATCCCTTTCTCAAAAGAGGAAGAAGCAGTTTTCCCGTTTTTATTATACCATCAGCGAGAAAATTCATGTAGTCCATGTTGTCCGCAAGGTAAACCTTCATGAGGAAAGCCGCGAAGGCGATATTGAACAAAAGGATCAGCGGATAAGAAAAAATCGCGCCTTCCTCCCTGATATCGTTCTGGTCGGCCTGAAGAAAAACGAAGGTCAGCACCAGGTGGAGCGCGAAGGTCGCGCCGGAGAGGAAAATAAGGATGCCGGTTGTCATGCCCCGGGCGTCGGCGGCGCGCGCCGTCCAGTAGAGGATGAGCGCAAGGGACGTATAAAGGGGGAAAAAGTAGGGGGCAAGCGTGATGATGAAGTTCGATTTGGTTATCGTTACGCGGCCGCCCCGGTCGCTGGCGTGGAAGGATTTCACGGAGCCTCCGAAGAGCACGGCGAAGAGGGCGTGCGTGAGTTCATGGCCGACGACATAGGTCAAGACCGGTTTTTTGAAGAGAATATGGGCGGTGAGGTAGGTCAGCCCTCCCGCGAAAAAGTAATAGGGGGTATCCAGCCTGTACCGGACCGTGAAGACCGTGGTCGCAAACTGCCAGGCAAAACCCGCGCAGAAGGGGATCAGCGACAGGCCGAACAGGATTTTTATAAATTTTTTCCCCATCATCTAAACCGGTAAAACGGAACTTTTCCCGTCACTATTCAGATTGACCGCAAAAGAACGCAAAGAACTCAAAGAAAAAACCTAAGACAATGTATGTTAGTTTTAGTTCTCTCTGCGATCTTTGCGTTCCTTCGCGGCTAACAGACTTTGATCCGAACAGATACCTGTCTCCTTGCAAATAGTTTGATGCAAAGATCTCAGAGACCGCATCAGACCGACCGTTGCATCCGGACAAGCACAACAGCCGACGTCACCGTAAATAAAATGTTGGCAAACCATGCCGATATCGCGGGTTGGAGGACCCCCGAGTGCCCGAGAGATATTCCGACGCTGGTGAGCAGCCAGTAGACGGCGGCGATCGCGACGGCAAGCGCGATCCCCTTGCCGGTTCCTCCGGAACGCACCTTGTGGACACCAAAGGGGATGGAGATCATGACCATCAGCAGGCTGGCCAGCGGGTATGCCAGCTTACCTTGCAGGTCCACTTCATACCCCACAGCCTTATAGCCGCTCTGTTTGATCCTTTTAACGTAGTTCCACATCTCGGAGAAGCTCATCTCCTCCGAGTCTTTAACGATCATGCCGAGGTCGTTGGGGTTCTCCACGATATTGAAGACCTCGTTGTCGGACGAACGGGACTGCACCACGTCGTTCACCTGGGTGAAAGTAACGCTGTCTTTCAGCCGCCATGCGCCATTCTCCCAGACCAGACTGCCGGCCTTGATCTGCTCCCGCACCGAGTAGTCCGCATTCAGCTTGTAGATGTTCAGCCCCAGCATTTCGTTCCGGTTCGGAGAGACCAGCTCAATATTGACAATGCTGTTTTCCGGTCCGCGGAGCCACAACTTGGATTGCTGGAACATGACCCGCTGCTGGCTTTTCTCGATCTCCACCTTCCGGATGTAGGTGGCACGGGAGCTGTAGACGGGCATGACAACCTCATTGTTGACGAACCCGAGGCAGGAAATCAGGAGACCGCCGGCGAAAAGCGGCGCGACGATCCTGGCAAGGCTGACACCGCCTGCGCGCATGGCGATGATCTCATTGTGGCGCGAAAGGTTGCCCAGCGACAGGAGTGCGGCGATGAGCGTGGCCATGGGAAGGGACATTGATATCATGCCGGGCACGCTGTAGAGGAAATAGCGGGCGATCTGGGAAAGCGTTGCATGGTACTTGATCAGTTTGTCGGCCTTCTGGAGAAATTCGACGCAGAGGTACACGACGAGGATGCCGATCAGGACCCCCACCACGAGGGAGATGAACTCCTTGAAAATATGTCTGCTCAGAATTGTCATGGCCCTGTTAAAACCCTTTAGTTCAGATCATCTTAAATTCGCAAGTTCCAGCTTCCGCGTCCCTACGGTTCAATAAGTTCATCGGTCTGAGTCGATGCCTCGTTAAGTCTTTCCATTCAATCGCGCCTTGGTTCTATAATAGAGCAGGCTGATGCGGTTTCCGAGCCTGAGGTTGATCTCCTGCCCTCGTTTGATGATAAAAATAAGCGCCGCGACGGTCATCAGGACGTTCGGTATCCAAAAAGCAAGAGACGCGGGGAAGGTCCCTGTCTCCGCGAGATTGGTCGCCCCGCTCAGGATAATAAAATAAACAAGAAAGACCATGAGCGCAATGGCCACTCCCGCGGACTTGCCGGAACGGCTCCGCCTGATGCCGAGGGGTGCGCCGATCAGTCCCAGAATAATGCAGGCAAATGGTATCGACAGGCGTTTGTGCAGTTCCGTTTCATAGGTGTAAGAGGGTTTCCCTTCTCTGCGCAACCGCTTGATCTTACGGACAAGCTCGAGGGTGTCAAAGTCGTCGACACTTTTCCCGGGCGCATTTTTTTGGAGCGCGTTGCTGATGTCGAGATTGAGCCGCGCTTTGTCGAACCCCATGAGCGAGTAGGCTTGTCCGGCGCGGGGTTGCGTGAGAATGGCGCCTGCCTCCATGGCGAGGGTGACGTTCATTGCCTGCTGGTCCGCAATGAGCCTCCCGCGTTTGGCCACGATGGCATAGGGCTCCCGGGCAGAGCGCTCGTCGGAGATAAAAACGCCTTCCAGGTTGTCGTGAGAGTCCATCTTGTCTACATAGATGACCATGCCCTCGAAGGAATTGCTGAAGATGCCGGGTTCGATGCCGATCAGGGCGTGAGACTTCACCATGGCGAACAGGCGGGCCTTGAGCGCCGAATTTGCGCCGGGGACGAGAATGAGCGAGGTGAACGCCGTGACCAGGAAGGCGAGCAACGCGAACAGGAAGACCGGCCTGATCATGTTGTAGAGGCTGATGCGGGAGGCCTTCATGGCGGTTATTTCCGAGTCTGAGCTGAGACGGGCAAACGTGGTGAGCGACGCGACGATGAGCGACATGGGGATGGCGATGACGAGAAAGCCGGGCACGACGTAGGCGAGCACCTCGGCGGTGGAAGCAAGGGTTGCGCCCTTCGAGACGACCAGGTCCGCGAGCCGGAACAGCTTCTCAAGAAGAAGGACGAACAGGAGCACCGCTATGCTGAGGAAGAACGGGGGCAGCATCTCAAGAAATATGTAGCGGTCCAATATGCGGGGTCTGAACATGGCTATTTTCTGATCTCCTCGAGGATGTTCTTTTCGATCTTGTTCATGTCGAAGTAATCATTTTCCAGCTCTTCGATATAGAAACGGTCGAGGCCGCTGTTCAGGAGAAAATCCTCCCGCACCCGGCTGTCCCGGGACACGATGATGTGCGGCAGGAGATTGTTGAGGTAGAACGACTCCTTACGAATATCGAGAATGATCTCCTCGAAGACGGTGTGCGGGATGGGGCCTTGCACGATCCCCCGGGACTGGATCTCGCGGTTCAGGTCCTGGATGAAGATCTCCTGATCCTCCCTGGAGTTCAGCTCCGCATAGATGCTTTTGAAACGGTCCTTGATGTAGCGGTGGATGGCGGTGTAGAGCTTGTCTTCCTCGTTGATCTTGGAGATGGATTCGGCGCGCTCCCGGTAGGTGGTGTCGCCGGTCTTGATGCGAAGGAGCCCCTGAAACAGTATGTCGACTTTTTTCCGGCCGTACCGGGTCATGTAACGGTTCTCCCGGAGGGGGTCGATGAATATCTCGCGGAACAGATCCGGACCGATCTGATCGAAGACCTCCTTGTTGCCGAAGAGGCTGCGGATATTGTCTTCGCTCAGGGTCGCGTTCTCCATGAACGCGAGATTGTTGATCGTGCTCGATGCGCTGTCGTACCGGTCGAAATAGGTCAGGATTGAGCTCATCGATTCGAGCGCGGACATGTCGTTGGTGTCCCGCGCGTGCTCGTCGCAGGCCCTGACCGTATCGAGCAGAAGTCCCTCAAAGGCCTGGTCCCGCACCGCCGTGGATTTCTGCTTGGCTTTGAGGAGCTTTACGAGATCTTCCTGAGAGAGGTGTCCTCTGATCTTGTCCGTTCTGAAGAACAGCCCTTCGAAGATCGCCCGCGTGTCCTTGACATACTCCGGTTCCTCCACCTCGACGATCTTCATGTCCTTGAGAAGAAGCTCGTCGAGCGTGTCGAAGAGCGTGTGAGGGATATTGAGACGCAAACTCAGCGTGCGGAGTCGTGAGAGCTTCGCCAGCTCCGAGGGGTTCACCTGTCCTTTTTCCGATACGGTTATGAGGATGTCCTTGTATTCATCGACGATCTTTTTGTTCTCCGGAAGCTTGTACATCCCGTCGATCTTGATGCGTTCCTGCTGATAGGGAAGGATCATGTATTGGTTCGCCAGTTCGTCCAGAAGGGTGAGGGCCTCAGGGGGAAGCATCTTCTGCTCGGCATAGAACTTATTGAACGTGTTGAAATACTCCTCGTTATGCCGGTTTTGCAGGCGGAAAAGAAAAACAAGACCCCTGACGTCGCCAAAGGCCTCAAAGATCTCCCGGCAGAGACGGGTATCATCGGATGCACCCACGGTCGTGCTCCGCTTCAACTGCTTTCCGATGTACTTAAGAATATCGCGTTGTATGTCCCGGATCTCTTTCTGGAACGAGGAATGAACGAAAAAAAAGTAGTTTGAGACAGCGTTGCCGGTCAGAAATACGTGGTCGAAGGACTCATTTCCGGCCGTGGTATTGGTGAAGGTGATGTTCTCGGTGTTGTCGTAAAAGGCGCCGTACATGACCAGCCGGTTCGAAACGTCTTTGCGCAGGAGGTCCTTGAGGGGCAGATCCACGCCGAACATGTATTCGCAAAGGCTGCCGCCGGTCCCCGTATAGCTGATGCCGCCCGGAGAGATGATGAACTCGTTCCTTCCGGAAAAGAACCGGTCCCCCTCCGGGAGCGATTCATAGCAGTACCTGCTGCTCAGGTCGGCGCCGGTGATCGTGACAAAATAGTCCATTTTTTCGTTGGCTTTGCCGTGCAGCTTGATTTCCTGAATCATATCGGGCATTATAGCAAACTAACCTGGATTTTCAAACGGAAAAATGGCTTTCGTCGCAATTAGTGCGGTTGAACCGGTTCGTCCTGCGCGCGGCAGGGTTCATGCGACATATTTCCCTTGATACCCCCTCTGGGAAATCGTATAATGCCGGACAATGCGCGGGTAACTGCTCAGGCTGGCCGCAAAAGAACGCAAAGAACTAAAGAAAGACCTAAGACAATGTATTTTAGTTTTAATTCTTTCTGCGATCCTTGCGATCCTTGCGGCTAACAGATTTTGACCTGAGCAGTCACCCTGAAAGAGCAGATAATATCTATGGCCATAAAGAGCGGGAGCATAAAAAAGTTCGCTTTCCTTGTTGTCCTTATCATCCTGACAGCCCTTTTCATCGCGGGCTGGTTCGTCATGGACAGGGGAACGGGCAGCAAGATCATCACCAGAGGTGATCGGGCGCCTGAGTTTCATTTGAAGACCATTGACGGAGGATCTGTCAGCCTTGCGGACCTTCGCGGCAAGGTCGTGATGGTGCACTTCTGGGCAACCTGGTGTCCTCCCTGTGTCGGGGAACTGCCGACGCTCGACAGGCTGTACCGCACACTTACAGGCAAGGATTTCATGATGCTTGCCGTGAGCGTCGACGAGGGGGGAGCAGGGGCGGTGGCGCCCTTCATGAAGCAAAACAAATTGAGCCTTCCCGTGCTCCTGGATCCCGGAGGTGAGGTCGCGAGACTCTACGGAACCTTTAAGTTCCCGGAGACCTATATTGTGGATCGCAACGGTGTAGTGCGATTCAAGGCGATCGGACCACGGGACTGGACCGACCCGGAGAGCCTTCAGATCGTGCTGAACAGCATCGAGGCTCAATAATAAAACTGGGAACATCATAGGTTACTAGGCTGAAGGTGGTTAGACTGAAGGAGTTGCTAAAAACCTGATCACTTCAGCCTTCAGCCTGAATACCGAGCAGTTGTGGCTATTAACGCGGAGTTCATCGCATGTCGGACTTTATCACCACAGCACTGATCCTCATTGTTGTCGTACTCGCTGTCAACAGGTTAAACAGCGGAATGGGCCCGGGCTGAGGCGTGGAACCAGGGCCCCTCTGTAAGAGGGACGATGACCCCCGGCAGCAAAGCGGTGAGGAGAAAAAATAGCAGTATCATGAAAAAATATCTTTTTGCCGGACTCGGAGCCCTCGTTCTCTGCGTCCTCATCATTGGCGTGTGGACCATGCGGGTCCTCTCCAACCTTCCGGATGTTTCCACCCTGAAACACTACCGCCCGGCTGCCGCTGCCGAGGTCCTTGATAAGGACGGCAACTTCCTGACCCTTTACTATGACCGCAAGTTCCGGATATGGGTCCCTATATCCGGCCTCCCCGATGTTGTTATCAATGCAGTCGTGATCGCCGAGGACGATACATTTTTTGAACATCATGGCGTGAATTACAAGGCAACGCGTGACGCCATGCTGCATGACGTGCAGAAGCGCAGATTCTCGCGTGGCGGCAGCACGATCACGCAGCAGATGATCAAGAATGTGTTGCTCTCCAAGGAAAAGACGCTGACCCGCAAACTGCGGGAATATGTCCTCGCCAGGAAGGCGGAGGAAATCCTGACCAAACACCGGATCCTCGAGATCTACCTGAATGAGGTCGAGTGGGGAGAGAATATTTACGGGATCGAGGCCGCGAGCCGTTTTTACCTCGACAAGCATGCATCTGAACTCACCCCGGCGGAAGCCGCTCTTCTCGCCGGTATGCTCCCGAACCCCCGCTATTATAATCCTTACAAGAGGCCGGAGAAGGCCAGGCGCCGGCAGGAACGCGTGCTGTTCAACATGCAGCAGGCAAAGGTCATCACCCAGGATGAATACGCCGCCGCGCTTCAAGAACCGCTGAAGCTGCGGCAGGAAGGCACGAACAGGAGTGACCTCTCCGCGTTTACCGCGGAGAATAATAGCCCGTGCTATCATCCGGCGCTGGAGCAGGTGCTCGTTTCCCTGATCGGAGAACAGGATCTCTACCACCGGGGGGGGACCATCCGAACGACGCTTGAGAAATCCCTGCAGAACGAACTCAATAGTCCGGAAGAGTTGATGCAGGACCGGACGGGCGAGCAATCCGGCAGTATTCCCGTTGTAACGCAGGGAAACAAGATCAGGGCGATCATTTGCGGCGAGGGAAGGGAAGCTGAAGTCCGATCAAAGCTTGAATCTCTCGGCATTCCCTACCTTGGTTATGATGTAGGCGTGATAGCTGCCGATGCGATCCAACGGGAGCAGATCATCGATGCCGTGGACGGCGGCAAGAAGTGATCCCCAGGGTCGAAAGCTTCGTGAGTTCGTGAAAATAAGAAAAATAAAGTTGGCTTTTTATCCACAGCGAAAGTTACTAAAGGTGATTAATAACAATTTGAGATGATATGCTGCCCGGAAATAGTATTTGACAGTGGTGAAACCTGGTGCTATACATCAATTAAGTGGCGAAACGCAATACCTGCAAGGCTGAACTTTTTGTGAGGAAGGCGCGGATGCAGGGTCGTTCGGCGGACAAAGATCTTCTGGTGCGCGGGGTTCTTTAATTTTGACCACAATAGCGGAAGGAGGTAATACCTATGAATACTTCTATCACGGTCGGACAGGTGTTGAGGGCAAAGGGGTACGGTTACCACGCGATCGCGCCGGATGCAACGGCATACAGTGCATTGGAACTCATGGCGGACAAGAACATAGGCGCCCTGATGGTAATGGAGAATGAGAAACTGGTTGGCGTGTTTTCGGAGCGGGATTATGCCCGCAAGGTGATCCTGAAGGGAAAGGCTTCGAAGAGCACTACCGTGCGTGAGATTATGACCGGTTCACCGATCACCATAAGACCTTCAATGACCCTGTGGGAAAGCATGGTGCTGATGTCTCAGAATCATATCCGCCATCTGCCGGTCGTGGACAATGACATACTTCTCGGAGTCCTGAGCAACCGCGATGTGGTAAACAAGCTCATTTCGGATTATGAGTCGACGATTGAAAAACTCGAGAACTATATTTCCGGCACTGAATATACGGCCTAGAAGAGGTGGGCTTTTTTACACTGTTCCGCATCCTCCGCATCGGATCCGGTTTTTTGCTCATGAAAGATGAATCGTCAATAAACCAGCGTTCACCAGTGAAAAAATGAAAATAACCCCCATCACCCACTGAAAGATCACCCCCACTTTTGAATTCCTCATACATAAGAGCAGACACTCATCTTGCCGTAGCGTGAGAATGCATGATAATCGAGGAGCTTTAATGTAAGACCTGTTCGGGTGGGAAATCGAGCTGTTGTCTTACGGCTTTTTGCCGTCCACGCTTTGCGGCGGAGAGACGGTGTCGAGGAGGCGGAGGAACGAGTCACGCGTAGTTTCGCTGTTCAGAATGCCGACGTGCGTCTCGTTGATCCCGATGACCCTGGTGGCGCTTGTCTGCACAGAGGGGAGCAACTGGGAACGGAGCGTGACCGAACCATCGCTGCTTTCTCCATTCTTGAAATTTGAATCATCGTTGAAGGAAAAGTAGAGATAGAAGGGCAGTTTTTTCGGGAACGGCCTGCTGACAAGATCAGTAAGAAATGCACTCGGCGCCCCGATGTCACGCCATGACGGCACCACGACCGGCGCGTTGTCTATCCACTTCTTTGCAGCCTCATCACCGCCATAGGGAGTTGAGAACGAACAGAACAGTTTGAGGGAAGCAGGAAATGCCTCTTCTGAGAGCTTGTTGATCGCAGACATCGACACAAGACCGCCCATGCTGTGGGCCGCCAGCACGATCCTCGGGCCGCCGTTCTTCGACGTCTTGTCGATCATTTCTATCAATTGCGCCAGCACGGTCCCGAGCTTGTCCAGCGGCAGGCCTGAGGGATAATAAAAGAAAAAAGGCTGGAAACGGCTGCGGTCCAGCCCGTCAGCAAGGTACTTCCAGTCCCTTGGGGTACCCGAGATGCCATGGACAAACAGGACCATGGTCTTCTCTTCATTGAAATCCTCGAGTCCGAAAATGAACCCCTGGGTATGGGCTATCAGTTCCGATGGATTATAGAGGCCCATGGTGCCGTATTTCGGATCAAAGAACTCGTCGTCGAGGGATCTATAGACGTAACCGGTCGGCCGCACTGTTTCACTGAGGTTAAAATCAACCTTTCCCGGATGATCGAAATCCACGGTGATCGACGGACCCTCCACGACAACCCCGCCTTTGGAATGTTCGGGGCCGATGGTCACCTTTGTTTCGCCGATCATTTCATTCCGCTCGAAGTCTCCGTTCCCGTCCAGATCCGCAAAAACAAAAAGCTCATAATTCCCCTTGGGGAGGAAGGCCATATAAGCATCCACCGACGTCTTCTGAATCTGCACCAGAGCGACTTTTTCGTTCGTCTGATATTTATTGCTCACGGCCACGAGCAGCAACGGATCCTGTCGTTTCTGCAGTCTGACGATCCGGCCTGAGAGGAACAGAGAATCCTCAGGCGCAAGTTGATTCAGCGTCGACATGCTCGGCAGGTACTCGAAGGTCTGGCGCAAGTGGGCTTTGCGCATGTAATAGTTGCCGTAGCTGCAGCCGGAAATGGCCAGGAGACAGGATGCGAGGATGAGGATAAGTCGATGGAGCGCGGAGCTGAGACCATGATGAGACATCTCGGGTTACGATCTCCTTTGCAAGAGTCGGTTTGTCACCGTCTGCCTCTCGACTGGGAACGGCGCTGACCGGAGGGGCGAGAGGACGTCTGACGGACCTGACGGGCCTTGTCTGCAGTGAGTTTTTCTTCTGCCGTTCTTCTGATCTCCCGGACGTACATGCTGTCTGCCGCCCAATCCACCGGGATCTTCTGCCCGATAAACTGCTCGATCTCTTCAAGAGAATACACGTATTCTTCGTCCGCGAGGCTGACCGCCTTGCCGTTCAAACCGGCGCGGCCTGTGCGGCCGATGCGATGCACATAGTCCTCGGCATCCTGGGGGAGATCGTAGTTGATCACGTGGGTCACGCTTTCGACGTGGATGCCCCGGCTCGCCACATCAGTGGCCACGAGGATGGGGAGCTTGCCCTCCTTGAAATCCGCCAGTATCCGGAGCCGTTTTTTCTGCTCTATTTCGCCGGTTATCGCCTGTGCCTTCCAGTTGTTACGGTTCAGTCGCTCGACAACCATTTCGGCCGCGCGCCGGGTGTTCACGAATATGATCGCGCGGTCCGGCGCCTCCTTCTTGAGGATGCCGAGCAGGAGGGGTATCTTCTCATGCTTTCCAACGTGGTAAAGTACCTGTTCCACCTGCTCAACCGTGACCTTTTCCGGCGTGATCGAGATCTTTTCAGGAAGGTTCATGTGCTCGTAGGCGAGCTCCATTACGCGGTAGGAGAGCGTGGCGGAGAAGAGCATGGATTGCCGCTTGGTGTAGGGCTGCATCTTCTTGATGATAAAACGCAGATCGTCGATGAACCCCATGTCGAACATGCGGTCCGCCTCGTCGATGACCAGGTAGCGCGTCTTCTTGAGGCTGTACACATGCTGCTTATAGTAGTCGATGAGCCTGCCAGGCGTTCCGACAAGCACGTCGACGCCTTTCCTGAGCGTGTCCATCTGTTTCTGGTAGTCGATGCCGCCGTACACGGCGAGAAGGCGGAAGCCGGTGAATTTTCCGAGCCGTGCGGCTTCATGGTAGATCTGGTCGGCGAGCTCGCGCGTGGGTGCGATGATCAATGCCTGGGGAGAGTCCGCAAGGTCCACTGCGGGATTTTTGATCATGCGGGAAAAAAGCGAGATGAGAAAGGCCGCGGTCTTTCCCGTGCCGGTTTGCGCCTGAGCAGCAACGTCTTCTCCGCGCAGAGCCCGCGGGATCACCGCTTCCTGTACCGGTGTGCATATGGTAAATCCTATATGCTCGATCCCTTGTTTAACTTCATAGGGTACGTCCAATTCGTTAAAGTTCATGCATCTCCCATCTCGGTCGCGGACATTTTGTCAACGAATTATCCCATGCAGTATACCATAAACAGCGTCACGAGAGAAAGGGAAATTATGAAAGATCCTCATCATGAGCTTCTCACTGTTTAACCGGATGGACTTATTGACGGCATTCCTTTTTCGAAAAACAGGTCACCGGATGATCGAGGATTTCGTTACTCCTGTATCCTTGCGAGGGACGACACGGCATATTGCGGTCACCGTGAAGAAGAAGAGCGGTTGTTTACGCGGTAAATATCCTTAAGGAATCAAGATTGGGATCGTGAAACGTTTTTTTTCTCCGTCTCGTGATATTTTTCAGCGCAGAGTCTGCGCTGAATGCAAAACCATTTAAAATGGTATTTTAGCCGTTTATACTAGTTAATATGGTGTTAATATTTTATATGTGGATTTAACTGTTGATAAATTGTCTAACATACGGAAACATAATTTCTTTTATTTTCTTGTTGACAAAACATACACTCTTATAGTATATTTTGTCTACGAGGTGAATAAAACGTGCTGACAAAACTCTTCTCTTCGACCAGAGCGGAGCTTTTAGGCCTGTTCTTTAATAATCCTGATGATCGCTTCTATTTGAGAGAGATAGCGCGCCATATCGGAAAAGATGCGGCGGGGATTAAACGGGAGCTCGACAAGCTGGTAAAAATAGGGCTTCTGGCAATAGAGAAACGAGGCGTTCAGAAGTACTATTTCGCAAATAAGAACTCTCCAATCTTCTCGGAGATGAAAGGGCTGATCTTTAAAACCACGGGAGTGCAGGGTGCCATGAAGACCTCGCTTTCCCGACTGAAAGGGGTCAAGACGGCATTTATCTACGGGTCCTATGCCAAGGGGGCTGAAAAAGAGGACAGCAACATTAACCTCATGGTTGTCGGCCAGGCGAACATCACGGAACTAAACGATATGGTCATGGGTCTTGAGGAGAAGTTGAAACGGGACATTGATTACCTTGTCTTCGATGAACAGGAATATAAAAAGCGCAAGGAGTTAAGGGATCCCTTTATTCGGGAATTATTGAAGGGTAAAAAGATTTTCCTGATAGGTAAGGAAGATGAACTATAAAGAGCTCAAAGAAATGGGGATTGTCGAGGAGCGTACCGCTGATATCGCCGAGGTCATCGCCCTGGTGACAAGGGCGGAACGGGACCTGGCAACGAGCAGGGTCTTGTATGATAAAGATGAAGAGTGGGCTTTTGCGGCCGCTTACCAGGCCATGGCCCGTTCAGGAAAGGCGCTTATCCTGTCTGAGGGATTGAGAACCAGGGGTGTCCGCGGCAGGGATGCTCAAAAGACCGTGGTGACGGCAGCGGGCGTCATCCTGGGCGAACAGTACAAGAGTCTGATCAATAAATTCGACCGAATGAGAAGGAAGTATCAGAGCTTTGTCGAGGATGCCGGCAGGATCATCTCACGATACGAGGCGGGGCAGGCGATCAAGGACGCAGAAGAATTTATTGCCCTCGTGAACGGACGGATCCGCGAGAAGTATTCACAGATGTCACTGCTGAATGATGTTCCTCAGCTTGTTTCAAGATAAGGCCGCTTGGGTCAAAAACGCGGTATGCCGAAAGGGGGTGGGCAAATAATGGCAGCTAAGAAGAAAGCAGCTAAGAAGAAAGCGACCAAGAAGAAAGCAACCAAGAAGAAGTAGCTTTTTTTGAAGTCCCTGGAGTGGGACTGCCGGGGGCATGAATGCCCCCGGCGTATTTACTGCAAGCGATTGTGCTGCCGGCATGTCCGGCCTCATGCATCTTTTTATAATGGGTCGATTTCCTGCGAGTGAAAGGGGGTGAAAATCCATGGCTGCAAAGAAGAAGGCCCCGGCAAAGAAGGCGAAAAAGACGACCAAAAAGAAATAAGGTGATAGATGGAGATTCATTATTATTAATGATTGAAACTCTGCCACGAAGAAAATCTTCGTGGTTTTGTTTTTCCACAAGAAGACGAGCATGTTTTCCTTTATTAAAACAGATGCAATATATACTGACACTGTTCTGTCCCTCACCCCCTCGTCATTGCGGCTCGACTGAGCGAGTCGAAATCTCAATGCAGCGTTATTCTCTCCCCGGTGGCGAGAGGGGAATTCCGCAGGAACGCAGCAATTATTGCTGATCTCATTAAAAGTCATGATCGAGCGCCGGGACACGGAGAATGCCCTTTGAAACAATATGGATTTTTTCTGCGCCCTCCGGGCCTCTGCGGTAAAATTTGACTCATTGCGAATGGAGCCGTTATTCTTTTTTCTATTATTTCCTTTGTAATAGGTCCGGGATGGGCGCATCGGCCGGGGATGAAACTAAGAGGGACATTTACACATGGAAGCCCCGGATTTATCATGGGATAAAAACGGATGAAAAAAGAGTCAATATTCGTTATAATCCGTCAGCCAAAGGGTAAACTGCATTCCCGGAATAAAGACGACCTTATCCGGGTCTTCTCTGCGTTAATCCGCGGCAATTTCTTTTTAACTCATGACGGTATCAATGCGTAAACGCAACTATTTAAAGACAGAGCGGAGTTCCCGGAGAGCCCGTTGGAAAGCGCCCCTTATTGCCGCAGGCGTTCTCCTCGTGCTCTACTTTCTGGTCACGCGCGTCATGGGTGAGATGGGAGTGGTAAAATACTATCGGATGAAGGCTCAATACACCGCACTGACGAATGATATCGCCAAACTCAAGCAGGACAACGGCAAACTCAGGAAGGAAGTCTTCTCTCTCAAAAGCGATTCCGCCTATCTCGAAAGGGTGGCCCGTGATAAACTGGGGCTTGCGCGTCCGGGAGAGATAGTGTACTATTACGGTGAACCGTGAGAGTTGCAAATCCGAATTTCTCATCCCCAAAATTCCAACCGCAGGACCGGAATTCAAATGATGAAATCTGTTTTCTGCCCGGTTCGTCGGGATGTTGAACGCTGGGAACCTTGGACTACTCATTTGACTTCGTCTGTATGTATCTATGTCTGACCATCCTCTCTATATAGCCTTCGTCTGGCACATGCACCAGCCTTACTATAAGGACGACAACACAGGTTCCTATATCCTGCCCTGGGTGCGATTGCACGGAATCAAGGACTACTACGACATGCCGGCCCTTCTGAACGATTTCCCCGATATTCACCAGACGTTCAATCTTGTTCCTTCCCTGCTCAAGCAGATTCAGGACTATGTGGAGAATAATGCCCGGGACAAGTCTCTTAGCCTGACGCTCAAGCCGGCCTCGGAACTTGATCAAGACGATAAAATGTATCTGCTGAGGAACTTTTTCATGGCAAACTGGGACACCATGATCAGGCCTTATCCCGCCTACTGGCAGCTGCTCGACCGCAGGGGCTACAGTGTTTCACCGAATGACCTAATAAACGCTACTCGCTACTACACCACCCGGGACTATCTCGATCTCCAGGTCTGGTTCAATCTCACCTGGTTCGATCCGCTTTTTATTAACAAAGACCCGTTCCTCAAGGGGTTGGTGAAGAAGGGATCGGGCTTCACCGAGAATGAGAAGGCGCTTCTCATCCAGAAGCAGCATGAGGTCATGGCGCTCATCATCCCCGAGTACAGGCGGCTCGCCGGGATCGGCAGGATAGAGCTTACGACCACACCCTTTTATCACCCGATCCTGCCGCTCCTCTACGACACTGATCTTGCGAAGGCCGCAATTCCCGATATTCATCTCCCGGTCAACCGTTTTTCGCATCCTGAGGACGCCAAGGTCCAGATCGACAGGGCGATGGCCTACCACGAGAAGCTCTTCGGTTCAAGGCCCAGGGGCATGTGGCCTTCCGAGGGCGCGGTGGCCGAGGAAATCGTGCCGCTCCTTGCCGACGCAGGGATCCAGTGGATCGGCACGGACGAGGGAGTGCTTGCCCGTTCGCTCGGCATCCACATCGATCGCGATTTCGACGGCGTCATGAAAAATCCAGAGGTGCTTTACAAACCCTACCGTGTGGGCAAAGGCGATAAACGCCTTTCCATCGTGTTTCGGGACCACACCCTCTCCGACCTTATTGGTTTTGTGTATTCCAAATGGGACACCAAGAACGCTGTTCATGATCTGGTCGATCGCCTGCATCGCGTGCGACGCGGACTTTCTGACGGGCCACACCTGGTCTCGATCATTCTGGACGGCGAGAACGCATGGGAATATTACCAGAATGACGGCAGGGATTTCTTCCTCAGGCTCTATGAACGGCTCAGCGGCGAGCAGGGTCTCCGGTGCGTGACTGTCGGAGAATACCTCAAGTTGAATCCCGCACAGACGAACATTGAACATCTCCATGCAGGCTCGTGGATCAATGCGAATTATCGCATCTGGATCGGTCACGAGGAGGACAACCGGGCATGGGACCTCCTCACGCAAACGCGTGAGGCGCTGACGGAGTATGCGTCCCGGGACGGCGATGCGGACAGGATCTCGAGGGCATGGGAGGAGATCTACATCGCTGAAGGGAGCGACTGGTGCTGGTGGTACGGCGACGACCACTTCTCCGAGAACGATGAGGAGTTTGACCTTCTCTATAGAACACATTTAATGAACGTTTACCGCATCCTCGGCCTTGATGTACCCGACGAACTTCAGATATCGATCCTTCGCGAGGACAGGCAGGCGCTGCCGACGGTGGAGCTTACAGCATTTATCACGCCGACCATCGACGGCCAGATCACGAATTACTTTGAATGGCTGCCCGCGGGTTTCTATGATGTGAGCCAGGGAGGAGGGGCCATGCACCGCGGTGCGTCCATTATTACGCACATCTACTACGGCTTCGACCTCAAAAACATGTTCATACGCCTCGACCCGAGCGGAGATCTCAGGGAAGAAAAGGTCGCCGATCTGGCGTTCTTCGTCAATTTTCTGGATCCCAAGGGCTTTGACGTGGAAATGCGTGTTGTTCCGCACGATCGACGGGTCAGCGCAGCGCTTTCCCGCGGTCAGAGCGGCGCCCGGCGCCAGATCGCCGTGATACACACCGTTGCCGCGAACGAGATCATTGAACTCGCCGTGCCCTTCGACCTGCTCGGTGTAAAGCCGAACGATGAGATACATTTTTTTGTCACGGTTGAGCGCTCGGGTTCGGAGGTGGAAAAGTGGCCTTCCCGCGGGTATATCCAGTTCAAGGTACCGACCGACGATTTCGAGGCGACGATGTGGCAGGTGTAGTCGTCAGGAACGGCACGGGGATCGCACAAGACAAACGCAGCATTTGAACCTGTTACGCGCTTGCCCCTCAACCCCGCGTCACTGGTCAGGAACAGTCCTCATCCTTTCCCGTGAGGAGAGGCGGGTCCCGCAGGAATTCGCGGGAACACGGGCCCGACCTTTCAATGATGACCTTTCCCTCTGCAATGGAATGCCAACAGGAACGGGCTCCCGTCACCGTAATCCGTTTTAATAATTGACTTCCACCACTCACCTTGTTAATATACGCATTAATGTTAGGAGTTTTTGCGAGAAAGCCCCGGCTGGGGATCGAGATAACTGCCACGGCGGTGAGGGTTGCGGTGTTATCGGGTTTCGGTGCGAACCTTTCCGTATTGTTTACGAAGACGGTTGATGTCCCTGACGGGGTGGTGAGCGAGGCTTACGCATCACTGAACGTTGTCGACCGGTCACGTTTGAGCGCCGTGCTGCAGGAGGGACTGAACGGTGTGCCGGCAGGCATCCGCCGGGCCGGCTTGAGCCTTCCTGACAGTGTGTTCCGCGTACAGATGATCGAATTCGATGAGCTTCCGGGAAAGGACGAGGACCGGCAACGGCTGATCCACTGGCGGCTCGAGAAGGGGGCCGCCTTTGATATTGCCGATACGGTCCTCCGGTATCAGGTACGCGGACGGCAGGACAACGGGTTCACCGTACTGTCCTGTGTTGCCAAGCAGTCCGTGATCGCGCAGTATGAGACGCTCTTTACCGAACTGGGACTTGAGCCATGGGCCATTGGTCCTTCGTCATTTTATACCTTCAGCTTTTATTCTTCGTATCTCGCGAAAAAATCCGCAGTCTCGGCACTGACTCACCTTTCCAAGGATTCCTTTGCTACGATCATTATGGAACATGGCGGGGTGAGGTTTTACCGTTACAAGGACGTGAAGCGGACCAGCACGGAGGATATCCGCGATAAACTCATGCGGGAGATCGACGATTCGCTCCATTTCTATGCCCATATGGACCGCTTGCAGCAGTCCGAGGTCAAGGACCTCTATCTCACCGGTGAGTCCGATGTGTCCGCTGATCTGGTCGGAGCTCTCAGGACCGTGATGTCGCTCAACGTGGAGGTGCTTTCGCCCGCAGATTCCGCCCTGCCCGGTGTAAACATCGGACCGGAGATGACCGCAGCGTTGGGCGCCGGGAGCGCTCCATGATCACGATCAACTTTGCGAGCAGGAATTACCGGCTTATCGAGCGGATCCGTTTCGGGCTGACCGTGGGGAGCATCCTCCTGATCGCGATAACGGTTGGAATGCTCTGGCTCTGCCTCTCCCTTCGCGCGAACATTTCTTCCATGGATAGAAAACTGGAGGAGCTTAAGGCGGCGGACGAACGGTTGCGGCCCGCGCTATTGGAGCGCGAACGGCTCGTAAAGGACCTGTCCGCCATGTCCGGCCTCATGGACGCGAGAAAAATTTCATGGACACGACTCCTGACGAGCGTTGAGGCTTCCGTGCCGGTGGGTGTTGCGCTCAAGCACGTGGAATTCGAGCCCAAGGACTCCACCCTGACACTGAACGGCAAGGCGCGGTCCCCTGAGTCGCTGCGCAATCTGGTTGTGGCGATGGAAAAGTCCTCGTCGTTCAAAGATCCATTTCTCAAACACCAGTCTCTGGAAAAGGGGAATATCTCATTCAATGTGGTTGCCGTCTATCGGGAAGACAGAAGTCGCGCCGTGGCTCAGGGAAAACGGTAAGCAGCTAAGGACGTATGCGGTCGTATTCGCTGTCCTTGCCTGCATCAACCTGGCGCTGTATTTTTTTCTCATTGCTCCTTCTTCAGCCCGGCTGAAGGCAGGGGAGGGAAAGTTTGCCGAACTCAGGATGCGGCATGCCTCCGCCGTGTTGTTCAATGATCAGAAACCGCTGTTTGCCGATCTCCTGAACGGGATACCGGCGCAAAAAGACATGCCTCTGCTCGTAAAGGAACTTGAGCAGAAGGCGAAGAGACTGAACCTGGCCGTGGCCGCGGTCAATTACGACATCCCGCGGCGTGAGAGCGGGGAACTCGCCATGCTGTCATTTTCATTTCCCGTTGAGGGCAGGTATCCTGACATCAAACGATTCATCTACGAGGTGGAGACTTCCGGCCGGCTCATCGGGATACAGGACGTGGACCTGGCGTCGGACAAGGGAAGGATAAAGCTGCAGATGAAACTGATGACGTATGTGAGAGGGAACTAAGGCGTATCCGATGAAGCTCACAAAGGCTCAGCAACAGATAGTCCTTGCCGCGCTGATTGCGCTGCTCGTGCTCATCAACGGATACTCTTATCTGGCCGGACAGAAGCCGAAGACCGTGCCGCTCACGTACACGCGCGGGGCTACGGCCGTCTCCCCGGTCCGGCAGGGGACGTCTTCCCGGGTGGCAGGCGCGGACCCCTTGAACATCTTTCTGGAGCGGCGAAGGGAAAAATTCCCGGGTGTGGTCCGCTATATTTTCCAGATGCAGAACCCGGCCCCCAAACCGGTGGCGTCTCATAAAAAGGCGCCTCCGGTGCACGTGAAAACGCCGGAAGAGCTTGCCGCCGAGGCGGCCCAGGCGGCCGCACAGGCGGCCAGGGCTGCTGCTGAGGCGGCGGCCCAGGCGGCCCGGGCGGACCTGATGAAGTTCCAGTTGGTCGGATATCTGACCGAGAAGGAGAGCACGCTCTTCCTGTCCAAGGAGGGAGAGCTGTTCATCGTGAAGAAAGGGAGCAAGCTTCTCAAGAGCTATAAGGTCAAGGAGACGGGCAAGAATTTCGTGATCCTGCTCGACACCATTACCGGCGTCGAGGTGCAGTTGGAACTTCCGGGCGGAGAGATGCAGCCTCAACAGAACCGCTGACACCGAAGAGGGATCATTCATTTCCTGTCTTCCCCGTGCATTTTTGCTCTCCGTTTTTCCCTACTAATAGGTGATGTGTCGGTTACGGTGTATCCCGTTCGGGGCAACCCGTGTGAGGTGAGGAGGAGGATGATGAAAAGGATTGTACTGTTGCTTATGACCGTTTTTCTGTCAGCGACGTTCATGAGTTGCGCCGGCTCTCAGGCGTTCCAGCGTGGCGAGCGTTATGCTCACAGCGACGAGTGGGACCTCGCAGTAAAGGAATACCGGGAGGCCAACCATCGGAATCCACGAGACATCGAATACCGCTCAGCCCTGCTCAGGGCAGAGGAGACGGCCGCGAACCATCACTACAAAAAGGCGCGCAGTTTCGTGAAGGAGCGAAAGCTTGACCAGGCGATAACCGAGCTCCAGCAGGCCATCTACCTGAACCCGACCAATGTCGCTATTCAGAGCGCACTCAGGTCCGTCCTCGATATGAAACAGGCGGAAGAGCACTACCGCGCATCGCTTACCTTCACCGAGCTGGGGCGGCTTGGAGAAGCCGTGAATGAACTGAACCAGGCGGTGGAACTCGATCCTGATAACATGAAATACCATGATTCCCTCGAGAAGCTCCGGAAAGAGAAGACCGAGGTAGAGCCCGAAGAAGCTCTCACCCTTGCTTCGGAAAAACCCATTTCGCTGAACTTCAAGAACACGAACATTAAAGATGTCTTCGAGTTCCTGTCCAAGCTGTCTGGCATCAACATCCTGTTCGATGACGAAGTGAAGGCCCAGCCGGTGACGGTTTTCGTCAAGGACGTGTCGTTCCAGTATGCCCTGAACCTGCTGCTCTCGACGAACAAGCTCTTCATGAAGAAGGTCAGCGCTGACACTATCATTATCATCCCCAAGAACAAGGCAAAGTCCGACCAGTATGAGGACCTTATGGTCAGGACCTTCTACATCAACAACGCAAAGGCGAAAGAGATCGTCAACCTGCTCCGGACCATGCTCGACATTAAAAAAGTGTATGTGAACGAGGTGCTGAATGCGCTTACGGTTCGCGATACCCCTGAAAAGCTGAAACTCGTGGAAAAGGTGATCGCCGCGAACGACCTCAAGGAGGCGGAGATCATTCTTGACGTCGAGATCCTTGAGATCTCACGGACCAATGCGCTGAAATACGGGTGGAACTTCACACCCGGCGGCCTTTCCGCCACCGCAGCGGTCCAGAGCACAGCGCCCACGACTGCCGGCAACAGCGGCGGCATAGCGCTGAGCGAGCTCAGGAACCTGACAAAGGATAACATCTTCGTAACGCTTCCCGGCCTGGTCGTGAACCTGATCAAACAGGATTCCGATGCCCAGACCCTTGCGAACCCGCGGGTGCGCGTGTTAAATAATAAAAAAGCTACGTTCCATGTCGGTGAGAGGATACCGATACAGACCTCCATCGCGCAGACATCAGCCGTGGTGGGGTATCTGCCGACGTCGACCTTCGATTACAAGGATGTGGGCATCAAACTCAACATCGAACCGACGGTCCATCTCAACAATACGGTTACGCTTAATTTGAAGCTGGAGATCAGCACGCTCGGAGACGCCTTGAATTTCGGCAATGGACAGGTACAGTACAAGTTCGGCACCCGGACAACAGAGACGATCATCAATCTGAGGGACGGCGAGACCGTGATCATCGGGGGGCTCATCAAGGACGAGGAGCGAAAGAGCAGGTTTAAGATCCCGATCCTCGGAGACATTCCGCTCCTGGGCAAACTCTTCGCCTCGGCGGACGACGGTACGATCAAGACAGACATCCTCATGTCCATTACGCCGAACATCGTTCGCGGTATGGAACTTCCGGACAAGGATTCCCAGGCATTCTGGTCGGGAACAGAACGCGACTATGATACGAAACCGCTCTTCGTCAGTGATGGCAAGAGCTCCAAACGATCGGCCAAGTCGCTCGATAAAGCGGCGGTGCTCGATTCCCTGGCAAAGAGGGAAGCGGTTGCGCCACCGCCATCCGGCGAGACGGCCAAGCCGGTTTCAGCGCCATCCGCGACAACGGGCCAGCCTCTCACCACGTCCGCGGCCATTATAGAGATCAGGCCCACGGAGGCTTCGGTCAGCATCGGCCAGGAGACCCGGTTCGAATTGCTCGCAGGGAACATAAAAGATCTTTACGGGGCGATCGTAACGCTTACGTACGACCCCAAGGTCGTCGAGTTCAAGACGGCGAGCGAAGGTCCAATCCTTAAAAAAGACGGCCAGCAGACCTCGTTCCTGTTCTCAAACAACATAAAGGGAGGAACCGTTGACATCTACATGACCCGCATAGGTGATGTCGGCGGTGTTCAAGGCGCTGGAAGTCTGGGCACGCTTGTATTTCAGGCGAAAGCAGGAGGGACGACAGAACTGACGATGAAGGGCGTGAAATTGACGAATTTCAACCGGGAGCAGATCAAGACCGAGCTGAAAGGCGCAAAGGTGGTCGTGAAATAGAGACAAGCATCGAGCACCGGATTACAAGCTCAGATACGTGTTCAATGACCCAGGTTCAAACAGCGGCCAAAACGCGCTCGAAGATTAATCATTGAGAGATTTGGGATTTCATGCCATGCACAAGGGGATTACCCTTATTGAACTTCTCGTGGTCATCGTGATCGTCGGTATTCTCGCCTCGGCGGCAATGCCGTTTTCGCGTATGGCCATTAAGCGGACAAGAGAGATCGAGCTCAGACAAAATATCAGGGCCCTGCGCACGGCGATCGACGAATTCAAGAAGGACTGTGATACGAGGAAGCTTTCGGCGGTCGAAGGCTACTGCAAGCCCGAACAATTCAACTACCCGGAGTCCCTTGAGCAGTTGACGGAACCGCTGAGGTTGGCAGGCGCCGCTGACACGACCAAGAAATACCTTCGCAGGATACCCCGGGACCCCATGACCCCGCTCGAAGCACCGGACAAACCGAACAACTGGGGGCTGCGCTCATACGGCGACGAGCCGGACTCCCGTGATTGGGGCGGCGGAAACGTGTATGACATCTATTCAAAGAGCGATAAGGTGTCCCTGGACGGGATCGACATACAATACATGGTGATTATGTGAGAAGAGAGATGACGGACGACAGAGGGAAGATTGCTGCAGAGAAAGGTTCAGACCGATCGGGGGGATTCACGCTCATAGAGCTCATGATCGTGGTTGCGATCATGGGGGTCCTTCTTTCCATTGCCGCGCCGAACCTCAAGCAAGCCGTTGTAAGGGCGCGGGAGGCCGTTCTCAGGGAGGATCTGTTCCAGATCAGAGAGGCTATTGATCAGTATTATGCCGACAACGACAGGTACCCCGCAGCGCTCAGCGACCTTGTCAACGCGCAGGAAAAGGCCAAGAGCTATCTGCGCGCCATACCCAAAGACCCCTTTACGACCGCCGAGGACTGGATCACCGTCACGCTGGAGGGCAGCGGGGACAGCAGCGGGGACAGCAGCGGGGAGTCCGGCATATTTGACGTACACAGCGCCAGCCCGCTCGTCGCATTGGACGGCACTGCGTACAATACCTGGTGAATGTGCACCAGAGAGCAAAATCGCCGTTTCAATAAAGATCACCGATCTCCGCCCGGCGATGATACGAGCGTTACCATGGAGATGATACCCTTCCCGTTCTGGCTGCCATAACTCACCGTGATGATACATTAGGCCTTCCGTCTCTCGGAAGGACTTTTTTTTGTTCATGCCTCTTCGTGTTTCTGAAAAAAAGCTTGCAACAGCTCAATAAAATCAGTAATATAACGACGTGAAAAAATTAAGAGATTCCTTTAAAAAATATTTTATCACCGGTCTGCTTGTGATCATCCCGATCTGGGCGACGTACTATGTGCTGTCCGGCATGCTCAGGATCATTGACAACATGCTCGGTGACCTGCCGGAGTATCTTTTGGGCCTGAAGTTCCCGGGCCTCGGGATAATCACCCTGATCCTCTTCGTGCTTCTGGTCGGCATCCTCTCCGCGAACTATATCGGCAAAAATGTGGTCCTCTACGGTGAAACACTCATGCAGCGGGTCCCGCTCGTGCGGGGTGTCTATTCCACGATGAAAAAGATCATGGGTACTTTTTCCATGAAGCATAATTTTCACGGTGTCGCGCTTGTCGAGTACCCGCGCAAGGGTTGCTACAGCGTGGGGTTCATGACCGGCGACATACAGGGGGAGTCACTGGGGCTGGCAGGCAGGTTTATCACGGTCTTTGTCCCCACCACTCCGAACCCCACGGCGGGATTTCTCCTTATTCTTCCCGAGGCAGAGGTCAGACGCCTCGACATGACCGTAGAACAGGGCATGAAATTCATCGTATCTGTCGGGCTTGTATCAATGAGCGATATTCAGGCCGGTAAACTGAAACACTCGGAGATCGGAGAGTCTCGATCATGAAGCCAACAGTAACAGTGGTCATTCTTGCCGCGGGACTGGGCACGCGTATGAAGTCCGATCTGGCAAAGGCGCTCCATCCGCTGGCAGGCCGTCCGCTCGTGCAGTATGTCCTGGAGGCCGCCGCGGGCGTGGGACCGGAAAAGATCGTGCTCGTGCTCGGACATCAGGCAGACAAGGTGCGGAGCGTGGTAGGAGGATTGCGCCTGGAGATCGTGCTTCAAGCCGAGCAGCTCGGCACCGGCCACGCCGTTCAACAGGCCGGGGAGGCGATTTCCAGGGGGACCGGGCCGGTCCTCGTTCTCTGCGCCGATACGCCGCTGGTCACCACGAAAACGCTGCAGGACCTCATCGAACTTCATCGGAAGTCCCGTGCAGCGATGACATTCATCACGACGACGCTGGCCGACCCCTTTGGATACGGCAGGGTGGTGCGCGGAAAAACGGGGGTCATGCGCGTAGTCGAAGAAAAAGACGCCACCGCACCGCAGAAGAAAATTCAGGAAGTGAACGCGGGTATCTACTGCTTTGACCGGAAGTTCCTTCTTTCTTCACTCACGCTCCTCGGCAAGAACAATGCTCAAAAAGAGTACTATCTTCCCGACATCGTAGAACTTGCGAGAAAGAAAAAACTGCGCGTTTCGGCGTTTCGCTGTGGAGATCCGAATGAGATCATGGGCGTGAATTCCCGGTTCGATCTGAGCCAGGCCGAAGCGATCGTGAGACGACGGATCAACCGCCAATGGATGCTCGAAGGCGTTACCATGCCTGATCCGGAAACGGTCTTCGTCGGGAACGAGGTCCGTCTGGGGCGGGATGTTGTTCTCTACCCCAACACAAGGATCGAGGGAACGACCAGGATCGGCCCGGCCTGTGTCATCTATCCGGGGTCGAGGATCGTTGACAGCGTGATCGCGGACAACGTGACCGTAAAGGACAGCTCGGTGATCGAGGAGAGCGATATCGCCGCTGGCGCAGTCGTGGGACCCTTCGCGCATTTACGTCCCGGTTCTAAGATCGGAGCGCGGGCCAAGATCGGGAACTTCGTTGAAGTGAAGAAATCGACCATCGGCGATGGAAGCAAGGCGAGCCACCTCTCGTATATCGGGGATACGACCGTGGGCCGGGACGTGAACATCGGAGCAGGCGTGATCATTTGCAATTATGATGGATACGTCTAAATATCCCACGGTGATCGGGGACAACGTGTTCGTGGGCAGCGATTCTCAACTTGTGGCGCCGGTCAACATCGGGCGCGGCGCGCTTATCGCCGCCGGCTCGACGATCACCCGAGACGTGCCGGCTGACGCGCTTGCCATCAGCCGCGTCCCTCAGGACACCCGGGAAGGGTTTGCGAGCCGAAGAAGACGATTGAAACAAAAAAGCAAAACAATAATTGAAAATTGACGGATTGGAAATTGGAAAATGAAGGCATATAATTTATGGCTTTTCAATTTAAAATTTCGCAATTTGCAATTTTCAATTTGAAATGGAGCGTGAGCGAACTTATGTGCGGAATTATCGGATATATCGGGAAAGAACCGGCAGTCCCCATCCTGATCGAGGGGCTCAAGAAACTTGAGTACCGGGGATACGACTCATCCGGTGTTGCCGTGCTTCAGGACGGGAAGATCGTGCTGCGCAGGGCGGTGGGCAAGCTGCAAAACCTGGAGACGCTGCTCAGGACGGAAACACTGAGCGGCAGCATCGGAGTTGGCCATGTCCGCTGGGCCACGCACGGGAGGCCGTCTGAAGAGAACGCGCATCCCCATCGCGCGGGCGGCACCGTGGTGGTCCACAACGGCATAATCGAGAACTACCTGGCGCTGAAGCAGAAGCTTTCTGCGCAGGGGTGTGTGTTTAAGTCAGAGACGGACACTGAAGTGATAGCCCATCTGATCGACAGCATCGTCCAAAAGGGGCTGTCCCTTGAAGACGCGGTGCGCGAGGCGGCCCGGCATCTGGAAGGCGCCTACGCGATCGCAGTGATCGATGAGCGAAATCCCGAGGTCGTGATCGGCGCGCGCAAGGGAAGCCCCCTTGTGGTAGGGCTCGGCCAGGGAGAATTCTTTCTCGCCTCCGATATCCCTGCGATCCTGCACCGAACCCGGGATGTGCTGTTCCTGAACGACGATGAAATGGCGATCCTGTCCAATGAGGGAGTAAAGATCACCGATCTCAAGGGCGCGGAAATCCAGCGGGAGATCACCCGCGTGATGTGGAACCCGGTCATGGCAGAGAAGGGCGGTTACCGCCACTTCATGCTCAAGGAGATCTACGAACAGCCGCGCGCCATCATGGATACCATCCGGGGCAGATTTTCGCAGGAAACGGGGACCATTCATCTCGAAGAGATCGGCCTTGCACACGAGCGGCTTCTCAGGGTAAAGAAAAATATTCATTGTCGCATGCGGCACGTCGTGGCATGCGGCGCTGGTTGGCAAGTACATGTTCGAGGAGCTCGCATCCATCCCGACCGAAGTCGATATCGCCTCCGAATTCCGCTACCGCAGCCCGCTGGTCGGCAAGGATGACCTTTTCATCGCCATCACCCAGTCCGGCGAGACTGCCGATACGCTCGCGGCTATGCGCGAGGCAAAGAAGCGCGGCGCTACCGTCATTACAATCTGTAATGTCGTGGGCTCCACGGCGAGCCGCGAGGCTGATGGCGTGGTGTATACCCACGCGGGGCCCGAGATCGGGGTGGCTTCGACCAAGGCCTTTACCGCCCAGCTTGCGGCGCTCTACCTCTTCGGACTTTTTTTCGCATCGCTGCGAGGCAAACTGTCGGTTGATGAGATAAAACAGCGGCTCACCGATCTGGTGCACATTCCCTCTCTGGTGGAACGCTGTCTTGAAGGGGATGCCGAGATCGAGGGGATCGCAAAACACTACTTCAAGTCCAGCGACTTTCTCTATCTCGGGCGGGGCCCCAACTTTCCCGTGGCGCTCGAGGGAGCGCTCAAACTGAAGGAGATCTCATACATCCACGCGGAAGGTTATCCCGCGGGTGAAATGAAGCACGGGCCGATCGCCCTCATCGACGAGAACATGCCTGTTGTGGTGCTCGCGGGCAAGAACGGCGTATACGACAAGATCCTGTCGAATATTGAAGAGGTGAAGGCCAGGGGCGGGATCGTGATCGGGGTCATAACCGAGGGAGACAGGGAGATCATAAAGAAGATCAACCATTCGATACCAGTGCCGGCGACCAACCAGCTGCTCATGCCGATCCTCCTGACCATACCGCTTCAACTTCTGGCGTATCACGTCGCGGTGCTGCGCGGCGCGGATGTGGACCAGCCGAGGAACCTGGCAAAGAGCGTAACAGTGGAGTGACGGCGGACTGGAGTGATTGCAAAATGCAAAAGGTAAAATGCAAAGTGCAAAATGGGGAGGCTTGTTCCAATTCTGAATATAAAATTTCGAATTTCAGTTTCCAATTTGACATTCGCATAATTTGACTTACTATGGATTATCTTGACAATTTGAACCCTCCTCAGCTCGAGGCGGTCCTGTATGGAGATGGGCCGCTGCTGATCCTTGCGGGCGCCGGGAGTGGAAAGACGCGGGTGATCACGTGCCGGATCGCACACCTGATCCGCGAGCGGGGCGTTGACGCCGGAAATATCCTCGCGGTCACATTCACGAACAAGGCTGCCAACGAGATGAGGGGGCGGGTGGAGCGGATGCTTGATGTCCCGCTTAACCGGCTCTGGATCAGCACGTTCCATTCGGCCTGTGTCAGGATCCTGCGGCAGCACATTGACCGTCTGGGGTATAAGCGGTCGTTCGTGATCTACGACGAGACCGATCGTTCATCCTTGATCAGGGCCTGCATGGCCGATCTGCGGATCGACACCGAGCAGTACCAGCCGCGGGCGATCGGAGCCCGCATCAGCGCCCTCAAGAACAATCTGACCGATGCAGAGCAATTCGAAAAAGCGAGCGCTCATTTCGGGTTTGAGGAGGCCGTTTCACGGACGTACTCGCTGTATCAGGAGCAGCTCAGAGGATCAAACGGCCTTGACTTCGACGACCTGCTCATGCTGAGCGTAAGGCTTTTTGAACAGCATCAGGATGTGCTCGGTTACTATCAGGGTCTGTTTCACCATATCCTGATCGATGAATATCAGGATACGAACCATGCCCAGTACCGGCTTGTCCGGCTTTTAACCATGCGGCGAATAGAATCTCTGCGTCGTGGGGGACGACGACCAGAGCATTTACAAGTTTCGCGGCGCCGATATCGCGAATATCCTGAATTTTGAAAAGGATTATCCTGCTGCAAAGGTCATCAAGCTCGAACAGAACTACCGCTCCACCGGAAACATCCTTGGCGCGGCAGGCGCGGTGGTTGCGCGAAACCTCGGCAGAAAACCAAAGGAGCTCTGGACCCAAAAGCCCGGCGGCGACAAGATCCTCTGCTACAAGGCCATCGACGAGAAGGACGAGGCCCGTTTCATCTGCCGGACCATCCAGCAGGAAGTGGACGAAGGCCGAAGCCTGCGCCAGATCGCGGTGCTCTATCGCACGAACGCCCAGTCACGCGCTCTCGAAGACGCGCTGCGCAATTGGGGAACGCCGTACCGGATCTTCGGCGGCCTGCGGTTCTACGATCGCAAAGAGATCAAGGACATCATCGCCTATTTGCGGGTGCTGCAGAATCCCGCGGACATTGTCAGCCTGCGAAGGATCATCAATGTCCCTGCGCGCGGCATCGGCGATACCACGGTGGACAAACTGGAGCGCGCGGCAGCGGCAGCCGGGGTGTCATTGTATCAGGCCGCACGGGATGCGGATACCACCGATATCACTCCGGCGGCGAAGAAAAAGCTCCGGGCGTTCGTCGTCATGATGGACCGGATGCGAGATGATCTCGGGACGATGACGCTCACGGAGCTGGTCAGGAGGGTAATCCTCGAAGCCGGATATGGCGCGGCGCTCGATCAGGAGAAAACCATTGAGTCCCGCATCAGGCTTGAGAACCTGAACGAGCTCATGACTGCAACCGAGGACTTCCAGGAACAGAACCACGATGGATCGTTGCCGGCTTTTTTGGACCAGGTGGCGCTTATCACCGATCTGGAACAGCAGACCGCGGTTGATGGCAAGCGCGTAAACACCGATACAGTGACGCTCATGACCCTGCATAATGCCAAGGGTCTTGAGTTCGCACTGGTGTTCCTTGCCGGCATGGAAGAGGGGTTGTTCCCTCATTCCCGGTCAGCCGAGAGCGAGGAAGAGCTTGAAGAAGAACGCCGGCTCTGCTATGTCGGCATCACCCGGGCCAAGGAACGGCTGATCCTCACTCACGCCGTGGAGCGCAGGCTCTACGGTTATCCGCAGGCCAATCTCGTTTCGCGGTTTGTCCAGGAGATCCCGGAGCGAGGCAATGGACTTTGCGGGCATTGAACGATCAACACTCTCTGTATCGCGGGACCGCGCTCCATGGAACGCTGCTTTGTACGGCACTGCCCCGGTCGCACACGAGTTGATCCCCTCGTCTCCTCCGTCGCCGAAATCCGGTGTCGCCGGATCTTACTACAAAGGGGCGGTAGTGAAGCATGCCAAGTTCGGACTTGGCACGATACAGCGGTCCGAGGGAGAGGGAGACGACCTGAAGATAAGCGTGAGCTTTCCCGGGTATGGAGTAAAGACGCTGGCGGTGAAGTTCGCAAAATTGGAAGTAGTTTAAATGCAGGAGTCAGTAGTCAGGTGACAGGGGTCAGGAGCAACGAATGAAGATCACAAAACAGGAAGTCGAACACGTGGCGAAGCTTGCCCGGCTGGAGCTTTCGGAACAGGAAAAAGAGAAACTCACTGATCAGCTTTCGAACATTCTTACCTATGTCGAGAAACTGAACGAGCTTGATACCACTGGTGTGGAACCCACGTCCCATGTTCTTGATATCAACAACGTGATGCGCGACGATGCAGTGGAAGAGAGCTTGACCCAGGAGAGGGCGCTGGCTAATGCCCCGGAAAAGGCCGCAGGGCATTACAAGGTGCCGAAGATCATTGAATAGCGCATTACGTCGGGATGAGTGAGAGTCGAGAGGAGTAAGGAGTGAAGTGCTTTTTCTGAACCCTGAATCCTGCCCCCTGTTATTAAAGGAGAACCATGTTCAGATTGATGCTTCGTTCAAAGATTCACCGCGCAACCGTGACGGACGCGAACCTTGAGTACGAAGGCAGCCTGACCGTCGACCCCATCCTTCTCGAGGCTGCCGACATGCTTCCCTACGAGCAGGTGCGGGTTTCGAACCTCAATAACGGAGAACGCTTCGAGACGTACCTTATCCCGGGCAAGCGTGGTTCGGGAGATATGTGCCTGAACGGGCCGACGGCACGGAAAGGCGCGAAAGGAGACAAGATCATCGTCTTCTGTTACGAATATTATAATGAGCAGGAGCTCAAGGCCTTCAAACCGAATATTGTGTCGGTGGATGAACGGAACAACATCGTTTCCGTCGGCCATACCATTAAGGCCAAGGAGTAAGCATGGAGTTATACGACCTCACCATTCATGAACTGCAGGACATGCTGAAGAAGGGCGAGACCACCGCCAGTACCGTGACCGAGTCCGTTCTGGACAGGATACGGTCCGTCGACGACAAGGTCAAGGCATACATCTCCGTGACCGGTCGAGCTTTGGCGCTGGCCGAGGCCGCTGAGGCCGACACCCGGAGAAAATCCGGGAACACCGCAGCGCTCCTCGGCATTCCCCTCGCGATCAAAGACAACATGTGCACCGAGGGGATCAAGACGACCTGCGCTTCGAAAATTCTTGCTAATTTCATACCGCCCTATGACGCAACCGTGGTCCGAAAGCTGAAGCAAGCCGGGTCCCTGATCTGCGGCAAACCGAACATGGATGAATTTGCAATGGGATCTTCGACCGAGAACTCGGGCTTTTTCGTTACCAGGAATCCCTGGAATCTCGAACATATTCCCGGAGGTTCGAGTGGAGGATCTGCCGCCGCCGTGGCGGCGGGCGAGTGTATCGCGGCGCTCGGTTCGGACACGGGCGGGTCAATCCGACAGCCGGCCGCGTGCTGCGGGGTCGTGGGACTCAAACCGACCTACGGGCGGGTGTCCCGGTACGGTCTCGTGGCATTCGCGTCATCGCTCGACCAGATCGGCCCTATCGCCAAAGACGTGACGGATGCGGCGATCCTCATGAACATCATCGCCGGGCATGATCCCCGGGATTCCACCTCCGCGAACATCGCGGTGCCGGATTTTACCCTGGCGCTCAAAAGGGACGTCACGGGGATGAAGGTCGGCATTCCGAGGGAATATTTCATCGAGGGCATGGACCCCGAGGTGGACCAGGCAGTGCGGGACGCGGTAAAGACGTTGGAAGGACTCGGCGCTACGGTCAAGGAAGTCACGCTTCCGCATACCGCTTATGCCGTGGCGACCTACTATATCCTCGCGACATCCGAGGCAAGCTCGAACCTCGCACGCTACGACGGCGTGAAATACGGGGTCCGCGCTGAAGGCGCAAAGGACCTTCTCGATATGTATATGAAGTCGCGCAGCCAGGGATTCGGACCGGAGGTCAAGCGCAGGATCATGCTCGGGACCTACGCGCTTTCAGCCGGATATTACGACGCCTACTATAAAAAAGGCCAGCAGGCGAGGACGCTCATCAAACGCGATTTCGACGAGGCATTCAAGTCCGTGGACATCATTGCCACGCCCACTGCGCCGACCGCGGCGTTCAAGATCGGCGAGAAGTCGGCTGATCCTCTCCAGATGTACCTGTCGGACATCTTCACGATCAGCGTGAATCTGGCGGGCATCCCGGGGATCTCGATACCCTGCGGGTTCACGAAGAACAATCTCCCCGTCGGGCTTCAGCTGCTGGGACGGCATTTTGATGAGGAGTCTGTCCTGCATGCGTCATTCGCGTATGAACAGGCGACGGAGTGGCACATGCGAAGGGCGAAGCTTTGATTTTTACCACAGAGACACTGAGGACACGGAGAAATACAGAGGAGCAGCAGGTGGGAATATCAAAGGATGTTTTTGCTCCGTGTCTCTGTGCCTCCGTGGTGGAATTTTCTGAAAGGATGTTGCAATGAAATACGAGTCGGTCATCGGTCTGGAAGTGCATGCACAGCTCCAGACCAATACGAAAATATTCTGCGGATGCGAGACAAAATTCGGCGAGGAGGCGAACACGAGGACGTGCCCGGTCTGCATCGGCATGCCCGGGGTGTTGCCGGTATTGAACGGGAAGGCCGTGGAATACGCGGTCAAGACGGGTCTTGCCACTCACAGCACCATCAGCACGTTCAGCCGGTTCGCGCGAAAGAACTATTTCTACCCCGACCTCCCCAAGGGCTACCAGATATCCCAGTACGAATTGCCGATCTGTGAGCATGGGTATGTCGAGATCGTCGTCGATGGAGCGGTCAAGCGCATCGGGCTTACGCGCATCCATCTCGAAGAGGATGCCGGGAAGAACCTTCATCAGGCCGAGAGCGGGGCGAGTCTTGTGGACCTGAACCGCGCGGGCACGCCGCTGATGGAGATCGTGTCCGAACCGGATATCCGGACGCCGGAAGAAGCGTCCGAATATCTTCAGAAACTCCGCGCGATCCTGCGTTACATCGAGGTCTCGGACGCCGACATGGAGAAGGGGAACTTCCGGTGCGATGCCAACGTCTCGATCCGTCCGGTCGGCGCAAAGGAATTCGGAACCCGGGCGGAGATCAAGAACGTAAACTCCTTCAAGTTCGTGCAGAAGGCGATCGAATACGAGATCAAACGGCAGGCACAGATCCTTGATGAAGGGGGCAGGGTGGTGCAGGAGACCCGGCTCTTCGACTCGAACAAGGGGGTCACCTTCTCGATGCGAAGCAAGGAGGAGGCGCACGATTATCGCTATTTCCCGGAGCCCGATCTCGTGCCGGTTGTCGTTTCCCGGGCCGCGATCGAAGAGATCCGCAAGACGATACCGGAACTGCCTGATGCGCGTCGCGGGCGGTTTGTCAAAGAATATCATTTGCCGGAGTATGATGCGGACATGCTGACCCAGTCACGCGCAATGGCCGGCTATTTTGAAGATACGGTAAAAATCACCGGCGGGAATCACGCAAAAGAAGTATCTAATTGGATATTGGGTGAGCATTTAAGATTGCTCAATATGGACAATAGAGATATCAGTAATTCTCCCGTGACGCCTTCCATGAGCGCAGGCGTCATCGATCTAATAATAAAGGGAACGATAAGCAATAAGATAGCCAAGACTGTTTTCGAGGAGATGTACAAGAGTGGTAAGGATGCCTGGTCGGTCGTGCAGGAGAAAGGTCTCCTCCAGGTGTCCGACACCGGTGCCATCGATACGATCATCGATGAGGTGATCAAAGCGAACCCCGCGCAGTACGCCGACTACAAGGCAGGCAAGGATAAGCTTTTCACTTTTTTCGTGGGGCAGGTGATGAAGGCCAGCAAGGGCAAGGCTAATCCGGATAAGGTGAATCAGCTGCTCAAAAAGAAACTGAGCGAATGAAGGGTTCCAAAAGAGTGAATCCAAAATAAAAATTTACAGGGGGATTTTGAGATGCTTGAATCAATTCACAAACACATGAGCTGGATAATGTGGGCCATCGTGGTCCTGATCACCGTGACCTTTCTTTTCTTCGGGATCTATCCATCTGATATCGGCGGCAGGTCGGTAGCAAAGGTCGACGGGGACGTGATCACTGCCGATGAACTCAACAGGGTATATCAGACCATGTATGATAATTATAAGCAGCTGCTCAAGGACCAGTTCAACGCGTCATTTGCCAAAACCCTGAAGTCGCAGGCCCTGCAGGAACTGATCGGGGGAAAACTGCTTGTTCAGGAGGCCGAACGCATCGGTCTGCGGGTCAGCGATCAGGAGCTTCAGAACGCGATCATGAAGACGCCTTCCTTTATCAGGGACGGCAGGTTCGATAAGAAAATCTATGAACGCATCCTCGATCAGATCAATATGAAGCCGGCCGCTTTTGAGGCAAGCCAGCGGGAGTTCCTGCTCAGGCAGAAACTGGAGCGGCTCGTGAGAGACAGTGTCATGGTAACTGACGCTGAACTGGCCGCTGCCTATCGGCAGAAATATCCCAAGGCAAAGCCCGGCGATTTCGAGAAGAACAGGGAAACATTCAAAGAGACGCTCCTTGCGGAAAAGCAGAGAGACGAGATGACTGCGTATCTGAGGGGGATCCAGAGCAGGACGCCGATCAAGATCTACGATAAAGCTGCTTCATTATAAGGTGCGGCATTTGAGGGGGCCGGAGGGTTGGATGGCCGGGGGGCGTGAACGCCTTCTCAGCGTCTGACCCTCCCTTCCGCAGACATTTAAATCATCTCCCCGCTCAAATATTCGAATTCCATTCCAGGTCTCCTGTCACTTCCCATTGAATGAAATTTCTGATCTTCAGCAGGGCGTCTTCCCGGATGTCGACAAAACGAAGACCCATGCCCGGTTCACACTCGAACTGGGTGCCGAGCGGCAGGGCGCGGACCACTTTCGCAGAGAGTTCTATCGTCTCGGTATCATGGGGGAGCGTAAACTTGATATGAATGAGCGAGTCTTCCGGCAGCGGTTGCAGAGTACGAAGATACATCCCGCTTTCCGACAGATTCACACTGGCCAGCACATTTTCCGGCGTTCCTTCCGTTATTTCCACGTGTACGCGCATCTTGACGGTGACGCGCGGTGTCGTCCTCGGCTGTCCGCTGAGACGCGCCATCACCCCGTACATGATCGCCAGGTCCAGTGGTTTCGTCAGTACGGCCGAGCAGCCCCTGTCCAGCAGCTTCTGGTTGATCCCTGGATCATCATCGGTTATAAAAACGACCAGAGGCAGGTCTTTCAGTTCAGGGTCGGACCTGAGCAGGGTGATGGCGGTATATAATTCAGGTTCCGCCACGTCTCCGTCAAAAAGGATCAGATCGAAGGGCTCCTTCCGGGCAATGCGGATCCCTTCATCCGGGGTCGCGGCAAGGACGGGGGAGAACCAGATACGGTTCATGAGAATGCCCAAATACATCTGACCTGCGGCAGTATGGCAGATTATGAGGACCTGTTTTTTTTCAGACATGAACTGCTCCCTTCGGCGCATGGGTAATCAGCCTAGATTAAACCATGGATGGGTACTGATGTCAACCTTTCAAATCGGCAAGTTCCGCTAAAAGCAGGATAAGACTGCGGCAGCCTTTTTCCCAATCAGAGATCAGCAGGCTTTCGTTTTCCGAATGGGCAGCGGAGCCGGGATCGCCGACCCCGAAGAGCAGGGCAGGCGCGCCGCCGAGCGCATCGGTGATGGTCCGGACAAACGGGATCGATCCGCCGGCGCCAACCACCGCGGGCGTTTCTCCATAGCCTTTTTCGAGTGCCCTCCGCGCTGCTATAAATGCGGGACCGGTCGTATCTGTTCTCCACCACCGGGAGGGCGTCTCGGGCTCGATCGTGACGTGTACACCCCAGGGCGCTTGTTTCAGCAGATGTTCTTTGAGCAGTCCCAGTGTTTCGTCGGGGTCCATATCGGGAACCGTGCGGATGCCGACACGCGCCCAGGCCGCGTCGTTGATGATGTTTGCCGCCTGTTTGCGGCTGCTGGCTTCGATCGCATTGACGGAGATGGACGGTTGATGCCACATTTTATCATATACCGATCGTTCGTTGCCGATGATCCGCACACCTTCAAGGAGCTTCGCCTGTTCCCGGTATGTTGATTCCGCAAAGGGAAGGTTGTTCAGGTCCGCTTGTTCCTGCGGAGACCGGGCGCGCACCTTGTCTACTATCCCGGCGATTGCGGGTTTCCCCTGGTCGTCCACGAGGGACGCAAGCATTTTTGAGAGGGCGAGCACCGGATCGGGCAGCGGGCCGCCCCAGGTGCCTGAATGGACGCTTGATAAAAGCGAGCGAACCTCCACGTTCACGGTCACGATGCCCCGGAGCGACGCGGTGAGTGAAGGAATGCCGCTGTCGAAATTCTCGCTGTCGGCGATCAGGACCACATCTGCGGACAAAAGCCCCCGGTGTCTCTCAATCAGCTTGTTCAGATTCGTTGACCCCACCTCTTCTTCTCCTTCGATCAGGACCTTGACGTTGATCGGCAGGCTGTTGCCAGCAGCGAGGCTGGACGCTATTGCAGCGGCGTACATCACCACGCCCCCTTTGTCGTCTGATACACCCCGACCATAGAGCCTTCCCTCCCGCTCCGATGGTTCGAAGGGCGGTGTGGTCCAGAGTTTTTCACGGCCGACGGGCTGGACGTCGTAGTGGGCGTACAGGAGGATGGTGGGTTTGCCCGGGGCGCCGATCCATTGACCGAACACGGCGGGAGAACCGGCGCCCGAATCGAGGATGCGCACGTCCGCAAGGCCGCATTTCATCAGGAGCGCCCTGACAACCTCGGAGCAGCGCTTCAGCGGCGCCGGGTCGAATCCGGGGAAACTGATGCTGGGAATGCGAACGAGGTCTTTGAGGTCGTTCAGATGTTCCGGGGCATGAACCTTAAAATGTTCCAGTGCAGCTGCAGGGAAATTATCCATATCCAGAGCAACCCTTCGTAAGCAAACTGACGCCGTGATCATGAGTTTCCGAACACGCCAACGATGACATTATACCGGACAGGAATGTGTTGTCAACGGATGTTTGAACCCGGCATGCCGGATGTCTGATAAACGATGCGTTGACGAAATCGGAAAATCACGCTATACTCAGCGGCAATCGGTCATCAGGAAGCGGAGGGGTCATCGCATGGAACGGAAGGCGCCGAATTCTTCCCGGGGTTATCAAAAGAAGATCCACAAAAACATCCGGCTGCCGTTCCCCTCTGAAAAAAAAGCTCACGATTATTCATCAGCGATCGCAAAGAAGATACCTCTTGTCATGGACGCGTTATCGAGAGCAGACAGCGGCGTTGTGCAGAAGTTCATCGAAGACAAGAGGCGGGGAAAAATCGTTTCGCTCTTGTTGTGCAGGACAAGTCGGTCACCATTCTTCCGTAAAATGCATCGTGATTGATCTATCCTCATTCGGAATTGTGTGTCCTGCATCTATTCAGCAAGCGATGTCGTTTTAGCCGTGTTTTCTACTTTGAACCCCGACCTTTGACCCGTGACCCTCTGGAGTTAAATTAAGGTTGCTTCTTCAACGGATTTATGACGGCGTTATCTTGTCAAACGCACTGAAGAGAAAGAGTTGCTCATCATGCCTGTTTGGATCATTACCGTACAGTGGCTTTCCCGCTCTATTCTGGTGCTGCTGTTCATCCTGTCGATGTGGTCCGTGGCAACCATGCTCCGTTGTTCACGCCTGCTGAAAAAGGCCGGTGGATCGTCCGGGGGAGCAAAGAACGAAATGGAGAAGACATCGCAGTGGATTGAAACACGCCAATGGGCCCCCTTTAAGGAATGGGCGTCGCAGGGGGACACGCTCCATGCCGGCACCGCGCGCGTGATGTTACAGACGGCCTCGAACGAACCATCCCAGGTCGATCGGGCGGTCAAGAGCTATCTCAGCCTGGAGCGCAGCCGTCTCGAGGAAGGCCTCACCATCCTGGCGACGCTCGGATCGAACGCTCCCTTTATCGGTCTTTTCGGCACCGTACTTGGTATCATTCAATCCTTCGGCGCGTTGGGCGCCCACCGGACCGATGCAGCCGACATCATGGTCGGTATCTCGGAGGCCCTGGTAGCGACCGCGCTCGGGCTTTTCGTGGCCATCCCCGCTGTTGTCGCGTTCAATGTCTTTTCAAGGAGGCTGAAGGGCATCATCGTCAAGGCCGAGGCGCTCAAGGATCTCTATCTTTCCAGGATACAGGGAGGTCAATGATCATGGCATCCGACCTTTATTCATCGAACACAGAGGACGACAACGCGCCGATATCGTCCATCAACGTAACGCCATTTGTCGATGTCGTCCTGGTGCTGCTTGTCATCTTCATGGTTACGGCGCCTTTATTGATGCAGGACAGCATCGGCATCCATCTTCCCAAGGCGTCAAGTGCGGACAAGAAACTTACTTCAAAGATGGGGGTAGCGGTCACCAGGCAGGGACAGATCCTGCTGAACGGCGTACTTGCTTCTCCGGAAGCGATCTCCGCTCGCGTCAAAGAGGCACTGGCAAAGGACCCCGAGACCCAGGCGCTTATCAGCGCGGACGGGGATGCACGACATGCCGATGTCGTTCGCGCGATCGATCTTATCAAATCAGCGGGGATGAACCGTTTTGCAATCCAGATCGAAAAACAATAGCTCATTTACTCTTGATGACCCGTGGATCGTATCTTCGGCCCTCCACGGGATTGTACTCATCTCGATCGCTGCGGTGATTCTTCTCGGACATCATCGGAAGCCGGTCGAAGTGGATATCCAGATACTGGAGACGCCGAAGGTCGCCCAGATGCCGATCCGCGTGATTGAGCCGAAGGTCCAGCCGCAAAAAACACAGGGCCGTGAAGTGTTCGGCATCAGCCCCAGGTCGGTGACGTCTGAGGAGCAGGGGGAAGACGTAAAAGTCGGGAACACCGTTGCCAAGGCCCCTGATCAGGAACAATTGAAACCCGGTGATTCTGACCTGCTTCCCGTTCCCTCGGAAGAGTATCTGGTCACGAGCATGCCGGAGTTGAAGTCCGACGTTCGGGTTCCCTATCCTCCTGAAGCTCGAAAGCGGGGGGTCCAGGGCGCCGTGATCATGAACCTGCTGATCGATGATACGGGAAAAGTCCGTGAAGTCTCTCTGATCGAGGGCCCCGATGCGGAACTGAACGCGGCAGCAATGACAGCGGCCCGGGGTTTTCAATTCACCCCTGCAATGATCCAGAAAAAACCGGTGGCCGTGCGCATTCGCTACATCTATAGATTTGTTTTGGAACGTTAACTGGAGCATACACCCATGGACCACTCATTGCGCCGAAACATGCGCAGGGCTTCGCTTCTCCCGGCGCGCATTGCAGGCCTGTTGAGCATTTCCTTTCTTGTCGTCTGTCTCGCTCATTCCAACGGCTCAGCGGAAGAACCTCACCTCGCCGTCCCTCTATCCGAGCTGAGCTCAACGCTTAGCTCAACACTGATCACGACACTTACGCCGACAGTTGCTCCAACAGTGAAGGTCACCGGCTCCCTCCTTGAACGAGGGACGAAACGGCCGCTTGCAGAGGTTAACATCTACTGTTTTCCCGCGTCGCATCCTGAAAGCCCGGTTAAGAGCACGACGGACAGGGCCGGTGCATTTACGATCGAAGTCCCGGAAGGAAGAATGAAATGGGTCATATCGGCCTCTGGTTACAATCGCCTGGAACTTGAAGACGAACAGCAGGACGGAGCAAAGATCAATCCGCGCATTTTTTATCTGGAAAAGAAAACCTATCTCGCGTATGAAACAACGGTATACGGAGAAACGGAAAAAAGAGACGATAAAACCCGATCTCTTGATCAGGCGCAGTTTGCGACCGTCCCGGGCGCAAACGGCGATCCGGTCAAGGCTGTCCAGAATCTTCCGGGCGTGAACCGTCCGGGGGCGTTCAGCTCCCAGATCATCATTGAAGGATCCTCACCGAACGATACGCGCTATAACATTGATAATCAGCCTATCCCGATCATCTTTCATTTCGGAGGGCTTTCCTCGGTTGTCATGTCGGAGGCCGTGGACCACGTGGATTACCTTTCTGCAGGCTTCGGACCCGAGTTCGGTCAAACCATAGCCGGACTCGTAAATCTAACGGTAAAAGATCCGCAAACAGACCGCAGACACGGCTTTATCTATGCCGACACCATGAATGCAGGCGGCATGGTGGAAGGCCCGATCAATGATCATTCTTCCTATTTGTTCGGGATAAGACAGAGCTATATCGGTTATGTGCTGCGGGCGGTGGTCGGCAAAGATAACAAGGATTTTAATTTAACGGCAGTCCCGGAGTTTCGGGATCTTATTTTTGAATACAAAAACCAGGTGTCGCCGGATGATACCTTTAAACTCGTCACGGTCGGGTCGCAGGATACCTTTGCATTTCTGCTGAAGCATCCCGTGGACCAGGACCCCGCCATTCGGGGGAATTTCAAGCTTGATACGAAGTTTTTCCGTATCATTCCCGAGTGGACTCACCGTTTCAGCCCGGAAGCCGTCGGCCGCTTCAGTCTCGGCATGGGCAAGGACTGGGTGCTGTTCGATCTCGGGGACTATTATGTTCATAACGATCAAACGTCCCTGAGCGGCAGGGCTGAAATCGAGAACCATATCGGCAATTCCTGGAAAAGTTATCTCGGCACGGATTTTCAGTACTACCGGACGACCGTCGAGTATCAGCTGCCGATCGTCTACAGCCAGGGAGGTATCTCGAGTCCCGTCGGGTCAGGCAATCTCGCCGTTGTCTCGAAAAGCTATGATTCCGATTTTGCCGGACTGTATTGGAGAATCAATTACCATGAGCAGGATTCACGGTGGACCTTCATTCCCGGTGTACGGGTGAGTTACTTTAACTTGACGAAAGAGGTCATGCCGGAGCCGCGGGTCGGTGTACGGTACGCCCTCGACCACGGCCTGACCCTGCGGGCCGCGTCCGGTCTCTACAACGAAGCCCCGCCGGTGCAGGACCTCGATAAGACCTACGGAAATCCCGACCTCAAGTCTCAGCGGGCCGTTCACTATACGGCGGGGTTCGAGAAGGATTTCCGTGAAGGTTCGGCCACCGGCTGGTCCCTTTCGAACGATTTTTTCTACAAGCATGTATATGATCTCGTGGCGCGCACAACAGCCATGATCAACCCGTCGCGGCCGCAGTATTATGACAACTCCGGATACGGACATATCTACGGTCTTGAGTTCATGGGAAAGTATAAAGCTTCACAGTGGCAGGGTTGGATTGCCTACACACTTTCACGAAGCCGGAGAGGTGACGCACTCACGCCGGAAACCATATCTCAGTACGACCAGACGCATTTGCTCACGGCTGTAGCGGAAAGGGAGCTTGGGCGGAACTGGAAGCTCTCGGCCCGCGTGCGCTACACGACAGGCAATCCGTACACTCCCATCGTCGGCGCCTCGTATGATGTCAATAATGATGTCTATGATCCGATCCGGGGCGACATCTATTCCCAGCGCATGGGCGCTTTTTTCCAGGCCGATGTGCGCGTCGACAAGAAATGGGTGTTCGACCGGTTGATCCTTACGGGCTACCTCGACGTAGAAAATATTACGAATCAGAAAAACCCGCAGGAGATCCGTTATTCGTATGACTATCGGCAATCGGAAAAGGTCACGGGGCTGCCGGTTTATCCGACGCTCGGCATCAAAGCGGAGTTTTGATCACTACGGGGAGAGCCGATATGAAGAAGCAGATATCACGATTTATACTTGCGCTTATCGTGGCGTCCGTGACGACGCAATGCGGCAATACCAATGACCTGCCGAAGTATCAGACACTCGGTGATCTGCGCATTTTGACGATCCTCGTGGACAAACCCGAGGCCAACCCCGGAGAGTTGGTTACCTTCACGCCGGTCCTGAGCGATATCAACGGTCAGGGACGGACGATCGATTTTGCGGTCCAGGCGTGCATCGATCCCGGCGTGGGCAATGGGGCGGACCCGACCTGCCCGAACCCCGATCCCGCAAGCATACAGACCGGAACCATCACGATCCCGGCTGGCGCAAGCCAAACATATACCGGTCCGGTTATGCCGTTCTCCCTGACCATGCCCGATGCAAACACCCTATTTGCCAATAGAAGCGTTGTGGACCAGTACAATGGAGTGATCTACCTTGTTCAGTATAATATCAGCATCCCGGATGGCCCGGCCATCAACGCCTTCTTGAGAGTCTTCGTATCGACCACGGCTAAAACGCAGAAGAACCAGAATCCATCGATCGCCTCAGTAGACCTCAACGACAGTCCCATTCCGGACACGATCCCGATGCCGGCTTCGGACTCGAATTTTCGCGCGATCTCGCCGGCAAGCTCCTCAGAGACCTACCAGGTCATGCAATTCGATGGGAGCCTCCTGACCCGGACAGAGGAAATGCTGAACACCTGGTTCGTTTCCGATGGCGAGTTTGATTTCAGCAGGACGATCGGCAGCATTGAGAATCTTTGGACCCCTCCGGGATCAAAACCGACGAGTCGCGGCGTGGTCATTCTTGTTGTCACCCGTGACGGACGGGGAGGATCTGCGTTTCAGAAAATTGAAATGAATTGAGGTGAACGCAGGCGAAAGGCGACGAAAAAGCAGCGCGCTGCTGCCACGTCGCGGATGCTTTTTTCAGCTTGTTCTTGAAAATGGTCTTCTCGTACTATAAAAATCTATCACCTGCCCAAAAGCGCATATATCAAAAGAGCGATGAGATTCAAGACATTCCGCTGCCCGATGCCAGGGCATTGCACCCGCTTATCTCGCGCCTGGCTTCGGCATTGGAGCATGAAGACAAAGACCAGAGTGAGGAGATCTGCAGGGCGCTGGCAAAGGGTATGACAAACAGTCTCGGCGTTCCTCCGCTTCGTCTTAAGGTACTCGCTGTGCGGCCGTCCGCCGGATGGGGTGAACTGCATGGATTATATGAACTGGCAGAGGGCAGGGCTTCAGCAGTGATTTCCCTCTGGGTGCGTACGGCCAAGCACCGGCGGGTCGTTGCATTCCGCTCGTTCCTGCGCACGTTCCTTCACGAGCTTTGCCATCATTTGGATTATCATTTATACAACCTGCCCGACTCATATCATACCGAGGGGTTCTACAAACGGGAATCGAGCCTTTTCCATCAATTGATGCCGGAACCGTGTAGAAAATCGTTTGGGTGACGAACCCTACCGGCTCATCGTCTCCGAGGCAAAAAAGCATAAGGTCAGCATGATCATCCCGGGCAGCCGCCACGGCCGAACAGGCCTTACGCGGCTCATGATGGGCAGCACAACGTCAAGGGTCATCGGTCACGCGCTGTGCAGGGTGATGGTCGTGCCCGTAAAGTGGAGGCATTAGATTGACCAACAAGCGACGATATGATTAACTCAAAAAGCATATCGATTGACCGCGAGAGGGTAAAGAGACAGAACGGTGAACATCGACTGTGCTATCTCAAAAATGAGGTTCTGCGGAAGCGAATCTGGTCCACGGTTTTTCTTTGCGAAAGCCGGGCCTCCAGGAGAGAAAACAAGAGGCACCGGAACCCATGCCCGATGCCTCGTTATCTGATCGACCTGCTCAAAACGCCACACTGAACCCGGGACGCACCCCAAGATATCCTTCCTGAAAACATAAACTGCTATGCAGCGTGCTCGATCTTTTCTTTTCCTTCGACGTACACCTTCTTGCCTTTTTCCACGGCCGCCGTTATCGCGCCTTTGCCTGCCCCGTAGAGGTCCTTACCCTTGTCAATGGCGGAAGCAACGTGCTCCCCCGTGTTCGAGGCGACCCGTTTCAGGTCTTTCCTGATCTCGCTTCCCGATTTCGGCGCCAGCAGCAACGCGATGCCCGCCCCGATGATGCCGCTTGCCAGGATCGGCACGATGAGCGGGCGCTTCTCGCTGATTATGAGCTCCAAGGGCTTTTCCTCCACGTACGCCTTCTTACCGGCTTCCGTGGCCTTGCTTACAAACTCTCTGCTTTCATCATAGAGGTCTTTGCCGATATCAATGGCCTGTGAGAAGCGGTTGGCGACCCGTTTCAGGTCTTTCCTTGTTTCTGCTCCAGATTTCGGTGCAAGCAAGAGTGCCACCCCCGCACCTACGGCACTGCCTGCCAGAACTGTCATTAAGATTGATCCTTTTCCATTGGTGAGTTCATCTTTCATGATCATTGCTCCTTTCTTTAGTCATTTTCTCAAAAGGCGTGAAAACTTCTTATTCAAAGTATAGCACTCTTTTCGGCAGATAAAAAAGATATGGACGAAAATCTGCTAAAATAGTGCAAAGAGAGAGGACGGTTTTTGACCGTCCTTTTTATTGATCGCCGGAGAGCCGCTATGATATAATAGATTCATCTGGTAAGAAACTCTTCCCGAGATCCGCATCTGTTTATTTACTGAAAATAAATACGGAGTGTGATCTTCACTGCGTGAAAGGAAGTGACGAGATGGTATCTTTTCACATCCTTTGAGGCACCGGGCGATACGGTATCGGCTTCTTGAAAAGCGGTCTTTTAAGGATGGGATACAAGATGGTCGAAGGTCCCTTCTCAAGAACCCGGGATACGCGAATTGTTCAGGTGTTCCGTGGACGGATGAAAACGAATAAAAAGGAGGCACCAAAATGAAAAGGTTCCTTTTGGGGATGATTCTTCCCGGTGTTGGCAGTTGTCGTTCCTCTTCCGGCAATCGCAGAGGTAAATATAAGTATTGGAATTCCTTTGCCGCCACCCATCGTATTTGCGGCACCGCCGGAAGTGATCGTGATGCCTGATACGGACTATGTATACGTTGTTCCTGACGTGGATGCAGACATGTTTTTCTGGGGTGGCTGGTGGTGGCGTCCCTGGGAAGGTCGCTGGTACCGCTCACATTATTATAACCGGGGTTGGGTTTATTATAACAATGTGCCAAGTTTTTATTTTGATGTCGACCCGGGTTGGAGAGGATACTACAGAGAGCATAATTGGTACGGACACCGGTGGAACTATGAACGTATTCCCACCAGACGACTTCAGCAGAACTGGAAGGGCTGGCGTGATGACCGGTATTGGGACAGGCAGAGAACCTGGGGTGTCCAGGGCTATCAACCTCGACCGCAACAACAGATGCGGGAACTAAGACATCAAAGGCAAGAGCAATATCAACGACGGCCAGAGGTCCAGCGACATCGGCAACAGATTCAACAGCAACAAAGACAACCTGAGGTTCAGAAACCACGAGGTCAGCAACAAAGACAACCTGAGGTTCAGAAACCACGAGGTCAGCAACAAAGACAACCTGAGGTTCAGAAACCACACGGTCAACAAGAAAGACGACCTCAGGTACAGCATCAACAACAGCAACATCCTCAAACACAGGTTCAGCCGACAGAGAAAGGGCAGACGGTCAGACCGCAAGGCGGTCCCTTGGGCCGGGGTGAGAAGCGGCAGGTTCAGCCCGCAGAGAAAGGAAGGCCCAAAGGCGGTCCTGCTCAAAAGGGAGAGAGAAAACAAGGCAAGCCCGAGAAAAAAATAAAGTCCGCAGGATCTGAAGAACGACGCGAATCAAGAGACGAGAAGCGGCCTGCGGAGCGGTAAGAAAGGTCGGGAAAAACAGGAGAGAGAAGAACGATATATGCAGGAAGAACGTTTTGGACCTATTGGATTCTACGCCGTAAAGCTGCCGCAGAAGGCGCACCATGAAGAAGTCTAGTCTGCGTGTACTGGCGATCGAAGACAGCATCGACGACGCTGATCTTGTGAGGATCATGCTGAACAGGGTGCAGGATCCCGTCTTCACCGTTGTCAATGCCCAACGGCTGGACGAAGGGATTACGTACCTGCGAGAGCAGACCTTCGACGTTGTCCTGCTGGATCTCGGGCTTCCGGATAGCGCAGGGATTGACGCCGTCAGGGAGATCAGAAACGTATGTCCTGAGGTCCCGCTCATCGTTCTCTCCGGCCTGGATGATGATGAGTTTGCCCTAAAAGCGCTCCAGATGGATGTCCAGGATTACTTGACCAAGGGACAGATCGACGGCAATCTTTTGGTACGCTCCATTCGTTACGCCCGGGAGCGGAAAAGGGCAGTTACGGAGCTGCAAGCCAGCGAATCGCGCTTTCGCAGCTTAAGCGAGAGTGGCGTTATCGGAATCGCGTATTTCGATATCGACGGGCGGATCAGCGATGCGAATGACACCTTCCTCTCAATGATCAGATACAGCCGGGAGGAGCTCGAAAAGGGTCTTGTGCGCTGGGACAGTCTCCTGCCCCCGGAGTGGTTGCCGCATATGCTCAAGGTTGCCCAGGCGTTCACGACAACGGGACGCATCGCGCCTTATGAAACGGAATACCTTGGCCGGGACGGTTCGAGGTTTTGGGGACTTTTCGGCGCGGCAAGAATTGCGGGGACTGCGGACGGAATCGCCTTCATGGTTGATATTACCGAGCGAAAAAAGTTGGAAGAGGATATCCGGCACATGGCCAATCATGACGCCATGACGGGCCTGCCGAACAGGCGGCTTTTCATGGAGATCATCCGCTATGGGGTTGAGGAGGCGCGCAGAAATCGGAAAAAAATGGGTCTCCTGTTTCTGGACCTTGACCGCTTCAAGGGGGTCAATGACACTTTCGGTCACGAGGCCGGTGACGATCTGCTCAAAACGGTTGCTGAACGGCTCAGGTTCGCGGTCAGAAGGGTAGACGCTGTTGCACGGATAGGAGGAGACGAGTTCAGTATCCTTCTCACCGACATCCTCTGTCCGGAAGACGCAATTGAAATTGTACGGAAGATCCTGGTGGCCTTGCGGGATAAATGCGTCATCGGTGGGCGGGAATTCCATATCACGACGAGCATAGGCATCAGCATCTATCCCGACGACAGCGACGATATCGATACTCTCTTCCGTTATGCGGACATCGCCCTGTACCGCGCAAAAGACCAGGGCCGGAATACATTCGCGTTCTACGACCCGGACATAACGGCGCGCTGATCATTGGGAATCCGGGGGAGACGTTGAATCGATTTCCCGCAAGTTTCGCAGGAACCAATTTATTACAGCTACTTATAGGCGTCAGATTGAGAAGCTTTACCGTCTGCACGTTGGGTCGATCCCGCATTTTATATGAAATTTATATTAAATGTAACTTGACGAATAGTGTCCTGCGGAGATACTATTACAGCATATCGATTCATACGTTATGCCCATATCCATGGGGGCAACCGGTAACCAAACGGCTGGTTCAGAGGCTGATAAAAAAAGAGAAACTCGTAGGAGAAACGCTTTGAAAACTGGGAGGACACTATGGATAAGATTCTGAGAATAGATGTTGGAGCCAATGGTGGCCCCAAGGCGACAGCGGTACCGGTTGGTGAATACGCGGGGCTTGGCGGCAGGGCATTGACATCGGCGATCGTTTCAAAAGAGGTTCCGCCGCTCTGCCATCCCCTGGGCGGCGAGAACAAGCTGGTCATCGCACCCGGCCTCCTGAGCGGGTCCGCGGGCGCCCAGTCGGGCCGGATCTCGGTCGGCTGCAAGAGCCCCCTGACCGGCGGCATCAAGGAGTCGAACTCCGGAGGACAGGCGTCGCAGGTACTGGCCAAGCTCGGGTATAATGCCATTGTGCTCGAAGGGAAGCCTTCGAGCGACGACCTCTACAAGGTCTTCATCAATAAGGACGGGGTCAAGATCATCAAGGATAACAGCCTCAAGATGCTCCCCAATTACGACCTGATCGCCAAGATGAAAGCTGAATACGGCGACAAGGCGGCATGTATTTCGATCGGTCCTGCCGGGGAGATGAAGATGGCTGCTGCCACGGTTGCCTTTACCGATATAGAGCAGCGGCCGACCCGCCATGCCGGTCGCGGCGGAGTGGGAGCGGTCATGGGCGCCAAGAACATCAAGGTCATTGTCCTCGATTCAACCGGCATGCCGGTACGGGCGCCCAAGGACCCGGAGAAATTCAAAGATGCGAACAAGCGGTTCGTCGATGGACTGAAGAAGCACCCGGTCACCGGCCAGGGCCTTCCGGCATTCGGCACCAACGTGCTGACGAACATCCTGAACGAGGTGGGCGGATACCCCACCTATAACTTCAAGCAGGGCCGGTTCGACGGCGCCTCGAAGATCAGCGGTGAGACTCAGGCGGAAACCGAAACAAAGCGAGGGGGACTCGCGACCCACGGCTGCCACACTGGTTGCGTCATCCAGTGCTCGGGTACGTACAACGACAAGGACGGCCATTATCTCACCAAACAGCCGGAGTACGAGACCATCTGGGCCCACGGCGGGAACTGCGGCATCAGTGACCTGGACAAGATCGCCATGCTCGACTTCCTCGATGACAACTACGGCGTAGACACGATCGAGATGGGCGCGACGATCGCCGTCGCGATGGATGCCGGTCTCGCCAAGTTCGGCGACGCGGATGCGGCCATCAATCTCGTGAAGGAGGTCGGCAAGGGCACGCCCCTCGGCAGGATCCTCGGCAACGGTGCCGGCATGACCGGCAAGGCCTTCGGCGTCGAACGGGTGCCGGTGGTCAAGAACCAGGCGATGCCGGCCTACGATCCCCGTGCGGTACAGGGCATCGGCGTCACCTATGCGACCAGCCCGATGGGCGCGGACCATACAGCGGGATACGCGGTGGCCCAGAACGTCCTGAAGGTGGGCGGCGATGTGAACGCGCTTAAGCCCGAAGGGCAGGTGGACCTTTCGCGAAACCTCCAGATCGCGACAGCGGCGATCGACTCCACGGGAATGTGCCTCTTTATCGCCTTTGCGATCCTCGACCAACCCGAGACCTTCCAGGCGATGCTTGACATGCTGAGCGCCTTCTACGGAATTAATATGACAGCCGACGGCGTTACCGAGCTGGGGAAGAAGGTCTTGAAGATGGAAAGGGACTTCAATGCCCGGGCAGGTTTCACCGCTCAGGATGACCGGCTGCCCAGCTACTTCAAGACGGAAAAGCTTGCGCCGCACAACGTTACCTTCGGGGTGAAGGACGAGGATCTGGACAAGGTCTTTAACTGGTAGCGGAAATTTCAGGATTCAATCCAAGGAGAGACGCGGGTCTCTCCTTTTTTATTGCTGTTCCGGGCAGCGGGGGAGGGGCTCGTCATGCGCGCCCTGTGTCCAAACCATACTTTGAGATGTGCAGTGAGGTGATATGAACGTGACCGGCAGGCATTCGGATGAATCCGAACCGTATCCTCATCTTGCATTCGTCGTGACTGAACCTCTGGTCTCGAACTTTTTTCTGCTGCTCCAGCAGGGAGTAATGATCTGGTCCCGCACCGGCTGCAGCGTTGAGGCGTTCCTGCGGGATGAGCTCAAGGCCTCCCCGGAGATGATCGGGAAGATCCAGTCCATCGTGCTTGATGGAAAGCCGGTAGACGACATCCGCGCGGCCGTGCTTCACGACGGTTCGACGCTGGCGCTCTCGGCTGCCATGCCCGGATTGGTAGGCGCCACCCTCAGGCGGGGAGGGGCGTATTCCTCGCTACGCAGCGCGATCACCTACCACGAAACAGGGAACGCATGCACGCCCGGCGAGGGATGGATGAACATAAAGCTCTTTAATCTCCTGATGGCGGAGCTGGGGCCGAATCTCCTGCGAAAGGGTGTTCTCCTCGTGACAACGGATCTGCTTGATCTTCTGACTGAGCGAGGCGGGGCGTTACGGCAGGGAGGCAGCATCACCCTGAACAACAAACCTGTCGATATCATGATGCTGAGGGGTAACGCAGAGTTGGGAAGTGCAGGCAAGGTATTTCTTTCCGTCTCGTCCGGGTCGACAGCAGTGTGACTGCCGAGGCTAACCTCCGGCGATGGGCGGGAAGAGGGCGATTTCGTCTTTGTCTTTCAGGATATGATCCGCGGGACGATGCTCCCCGTTGACGATCCTGAGAAGCCGGATCGTTCCAGGGAGGTGAAGGGAACGCACTACGTCATCGACGGTCGTGCCTTCGGGAAACGCGGCAACCTGTTCATCGGGGCCAAATTGGCGCAAGGATGCAAAAAGCCTGATCGTAACGTTCATCGTAATAACAGTATACCAGACATCCCGGGGCTGCTGGATCGAATTTGAAGCGTATTGTCAAAACGTACACGACGATCGCATGATACAATAAAGGAAAAGGTTGGGAAGCATCCGGAAGGAGGGGATCATATGACGGACACAGCGGACCGAAACGCCGTAAGGGGGGGCAGCGCCGGCTGTCTTGACATCTCACTTCAGGGCAAAGCATCGCTGATACGGGCGAGCGACGGACGGGAGATCCCCTTTGCCAGGGCGATCCTGACAATTCGCAATATCTGCAAAGCCGAGCTCATCAACGTCGTACCCCACGCCACGCTCGGCCAGGAGGGCGGAACAGTCCAGGATGTCACCAGTTCTTTCTCTCATTCGGCACCCGCTTCTATTCCCCCGGAAGGGGAGGTCAGCTGGGACGTCTATGACCTTCTGCTTCCTGCGCACCCCGGGACGGCCAGCAAGGTCCACATGTTCGGGTATCGGGCGGCGCTGAACTGGAGATTCGATCTTTCCGTCTGGGTAGAATACCGCGTATCGGGCTCCTCCGAAGCTGTTCAGACTCCAATCTCACGATGGGCATTGCGGTGGACGGTCGTAAATCCCGCGACCGGGGCTGTCGATGTTGCCATTGAAAGCGGAAAGTGAGGAACACCCGGTTCACGGTGTAAAAGGGCCGGGTATCCTTCGAACATCAGTTCCCGCTTTTCTTTACGAGCCTGAAGCCGATATCCGTACCCATTTTCATACCATAGCCGAGAGTGATATTCAGTATGCCCAGCGGCTCGAGGTAGCGAGCGGACTTCAGCGGCCCCGCGTCCACGGAATCGAATCCTATTCCCTCTGCAAGCTTTCGTACCAAGCCCTTGCTGTTGGCATCGTCACCAGCAACCAGGGCGGTCAGACGCTCTCCCCGTAACCTGCCCGTGCTCATATTCTGGGCAAATACGGTATTGAACGCTTTGACCACGCTGGCCTTCGGCACCAGCTTTTGCAGTTCTTCTGCTTCAGACGTCGTGAAGCCGATCGCAAGCTCGAACGACGGGGTCAGAACGTTGCTCACATCCACGACGGGCTTGCCGTCGAGTGCGCTTCCTATGGTCCTGGCGATCTCCGCGTGGGCTCCCCAGGGCACGGCAAGAATTACCACGTCGGCCCACACTGACACTTCGCGCGGCGATTCCTTGGGGTCCGTGGACCCGAAACGGATTTCATTCCCGGCACGCCGCAATCCCTCGGCGAGCGCCTTCCCTACATTGCCTTTTCCAATGATCGCGATCTTCGTTGACATGACTTTCCTCCTTACATCGAAATATGAGCCATCCGCTGATCGTCACTCAGAATAGTCCGATTACAGCGTTCATCGGCCATCCCAGGCTAGAGTCCTATGGTCTTTTGAGCCACATTCCCGGATTGCGAATATGTTGACGTGTTTAAGGAAGAGACGGAAGTTGCCGGCTTATTTGGCGACAAGTGGATATTTTGCAATGGCTGTTCGAGGGATCGCTTATTATCAGATACAGGTTCTATTTTTAGAGGATGGATCGCAAGAAACATCTGCCAGAATACAAACAGTGCCCCGGGAAGCGCAAGAATTGCGGCAAGTCTGCTCCAGAAAATTGCCCTGGAAAATTGAGATGAGATCCTGCTTTCTGCTGATTTTTCTCTTTTGGACAATTCAGATAGTGCGCGTGAATAAAATTCATGATCTTCCGTGTATTTGGTAAGGCAAGAATTCAATTCAGCGTTAGACTTTTTAGAAAAAACCGGATCGTAGTCCATGCGCGGTCCTCCCTCTAAGCCAATTTAAGATAAACGATCTCGAACATAAGATCAGGTCCTGTTGCGTCAGGGCATCGCCGCCCGGTCATTATACATAGTCACCCCGCTTAACCAGTCCGATGACCGGTTCTCCTCTGAGAAACCTCTTCACGTTTTCGACGGCCCGGCGGGTCCCGTCGTCATTGATGCCGGCTACCATGGCGGAATTATGCGGAGAGCCGAGGACATTGGGAAGAGAGAAAAAGGGAAAGTTGGTCCTGAATTCTCCGGATCCGAACGGCTCTATCCACCAGACGTCGAGACCTGCCTGGAAGCGGGGGTGGCTCCTGAGGTGTTCGTAAAGCGCACCTTCGTCAATGATGCCTCCTCTTGCCACATTGATGAGGATCGCATCCGGCTTCATCCAGTCCAGTTCCCGTTTTCCGATCAGTCCCCGCGTTGACTTCATGAGCGGAAGAGAGATGGTCACGACATCCGATGACGAGAGGACATGTTTCAGATCATTCAATGTGCCGATGAACTCCACGGGTTCGTCGGTCCTTCCGCTGGTGTTCACGGCATAGATTTGAAGACCGAGCCCGCGCATCAGGCGAGCTGTCGCGCGGCCGATGCCGCCGAACCCAAGGACCCCGCATACAGATCCGGACAGCATTCGGTTCAGCATGGACTGATGGAACTCACCGCGGGCCAGATTTAGGTGTTCCCGCACCAGGTTCTTGGACAGGGCAAGCGCCATGGCGAGGACATGCTCGGCCATGGGGTCCGCGTAAGCACCGACGTTGCTCGTGAGGACGATGTCGCTGCGAAGCTCATGGAAAGGCAGATGGTCGGCGCCCGCGGAAAGAAGCTGGATCATTTTGACCTTGCGGAGCAGACCGGGGCCGGCGGGGAACAGCTCTTTCGGCAGATTCCAAGACAGGAGCACATCGGCATCAATGAGTGTCTGCTCCCTGAGCCCTGTGGGCATTTCCGCGAGAAAGGAAAGCCGCGCATCGCTCCCCACGAGTTCCTTGAGAAGACCGCGCCTCGCTTCGCCTACGCCATACGTCACAATAATGTGGGGTTTCTCCATCTCAGTTCACTTCACTTTTAACAGGCAGCAATTTCGCGAAGTCGTCTTCGCATTATTACGAGGACATTCCCATCAGTTGTTCAGTCATTGCAAAAAATGCACGCTCTTGGATACTAGTATAGTATATTTCTTCATTGAGGGGGGGATAACGTATGTTTTATGTGCGTGCTGCAACCTTCTTGACAATGGCCATGATGGCGATAAAATTATGACATCCGTGACTTGCGGTTTTAATTACAGGAATTAAGAAACCGGGTAGTGATCATGCATTCAAAGAATGCTATTCCCCTGCGAAGGGAAAAATCCGCAATACCTGCGATCGTTGTTTTCACGGTAGGACATTCTTCCAGGAGCATCGAAGAGTTTATCCATCTGCTGAAGGCAAATGGCATTCGCCGACTTGTAGATGTCCGCACAGTTCCCCGTTCCCGCCATAATCCGCAGTTTAACCGTGAGACATTGAGCAAATTTCTTCGCAACCGGCGTATTAACTACCGGCACATGAAGGCCCTCGGCGGGTTTCGGCACGCCCGGACCGATTCGATCAACAGTGGCTGGCGTAACGCTTCTTTCCGGGGTTTTGCCGATTACATGCAGACCCTGGAATTCGAGGATGCCTTGAACAAATTAATTGAGCTTGCTGTTCAGAAGCCCACAGCGATCATGTGCGCCGAAGCAGTGCCCTGGCGATGCCACCGCTCCCTGATCAGCGATGCTCTTACCGCGCGCGGCATTGAGGTGCGGGATATCTTCAGCGATAAGAATGTCAGACTGCATACAATGACGCCCATGGCCCGGGTACGCGGGGGGACAATAATCTATCCCGAAAGTGAGTAAAGAAAAGGTGAAGAGGTTCAGGAGCTGATTTTTTAAAAATATCTTTTTTATGAATAGATACAACGGCTCACCGCATGCTGCTTCCCCGTGAACGGGGGGCTTATTCAATAAAATCATTATAAAGTATTACGCCGATCTGATGTTCTTATGCCACTACTTGAACTTTAACATATTTGCGCTATAGTAAGAATAATGTAATGATCGTTTCTTGGAATGCATTCAACAATTTTTTAACTACTCAGGTTGGCCGCAAAAGAACACAAAGAACTCAAAGAAAAAACATAAGTCATGTACTTTAGTTTTAAATTCTCTCTGCGTTCCTTGCGCTCTTTTGCGGCTAACAGGTTTTGACCTGAGTAGATACAATTTATTTTATTAAAGAACTTCAGGTCGTTATCCTTGTCCCTATCACGCTGCTCTGTAAGCATTCATTTACAGCGCAAATTTACGAATTGAAACCGAGGACGCAAAGAACGAGAAAGGAGCAGATCATGAAGAATGGCATTTTCACCCGAAGGGATTTTTTGAAGACCGCCGGAGCATTAACCGCGATGACCGCCATAGGTGAGATACCGGCAGGTCTCCTTGCCGCGGTTAGCCGGAGACCACTGGCAAAATTTCCCGAGAAAACAGATTTGATACTGCTGACCTCACGCCCGCCGCAGCTCGAAACACCCTTCTCCTATTTCAACGAACTCATCACGCCGAACGAGGCGGTCTTTGTCCGGTGGCATATATCCGGCATCCCCACGTCTGTTGACATGCTCCAGTGGCGGCTCACGGTCGGAGGCAACACGGAGAAGGAACTCCAGCTCTCCATGGAAGACCTCAGGAAGTTCGAGCGCGTTACCTACACGGCGGTCATCCAGTGCGCGGGCAACAGCAGGAGCTTCTTCGACCCCCGGGTTGCAGGAGGGCAGTGGGAGAACGGGGCCATGGGGAACGTCACCTGGACCGGCGCCAGGCTGAAGGACATCCTGAACGCGGCGGGGATCAAGGCCGGTTCCGTGGATGTCTCTTTCGATGGCCTCGACAAACCGCCGTTGCCCTCGGTCCCTGACTTCGTCAAGAGCCTGCCGCTGGATAAGGCGATGGACGAGGACATTATCGTGGCCTACGAGCAGAACGGAAAGCCGCTCCCCATGCTGAATGGGTTCCCGGCCCGGCTCATCGTGCCCGGCTGGTATGCCACCTACTGGGTCAAGGCGCTCAGCTCCATTACCGTTCTTCCTTCGAAGTTCGAAGGGTTCTGGGTGAAGACCGCTTACCGCATCCCGGACAATCCCTGCGGCTGTCTTCCGCCCGGAGGAAAGCCGGACAAGACGATACCCGTTCACCGCATGACGACTCGCTCGTTCATCGTCACTCCCGCGGACGGCGCGTCGCTCAAGGCGAACAGGCCCGTGGAGATCAGGGGGATCGCTTTCTCCGGGGGATACGGGATCAGGGATGTGATCGTCTCGACAGACAACGGCAGGACCTGGAAAGAGGCCATGCTCGGGAAAGACATGGGCAAATATTCCTGGATCCAGTGGACCTGCTCGTGGAAGCCCGGGAAGGCCGGAAGGTACACGCTCCACGTCAAGGCCACGAACAGTATCGGCGAATCGCAGGCCGGTGTGGGACTGTGGAACCCTGCAGGGTATCTCCGGAACAAGATCGAGAAGGTCGACGTTGTCGTCAGATAGGAGGAAGTGATGAACAATCGAGTAATGTTCATGAGTGCAGTGTGCGCAGTGTTCGCGATAGCGCTGTCATGCGGGACCGCCTTTGCAGAGAACCCGGAAACGGTTTCTTCAGGGAACAGCAGCGTCAAATCCATCGACATTCCCGTCATCCGGGTCGACCTGAAACAGGGCCCCGGCATGGATAAAACATCGACCCTGTGCAACATCTGCCACAGCGTCGACTATATCACCATGCAGCCGCCCTTTTCCCGCGCGCAGTGGACGGGATCGGTGAACAAGATGATCAAGGTCATGGGTGCTCCGATAAATGAAGAGGACGCGAAGACGATCATCGAATACCTCTCAACGTACTACGGAAACGGAAAGTAGGCGAACGGTCCGCCTCGGCCCGTACTATTTTGACGATCACCCGATGGAGATGACGATAATCTTGGAAGGGCATGATCTGCCGCGGAGACACGTTGAAATGCACCTTGAAAATACCAGGGATTTTCTCCGCGTCTCTGCGGTAAAAAAATGCCTTTACGCGATTGTTGCAAAGTAAATGGGAAAACACGTTGTCGATAACGGAGGTGCCGCATGATCAGCCTTGATATCAACGGAAAGTCCTACCAGGTCAAAGTCGATCCCGATGTGCCGCTGCTCTGGGTCATCCGGGAGCGGCTCCAACTCACGGGCACGAAGTTCGGGTGCGGCATCGGCATGTGCGGATCGTGCACCGTGCACATCGACGGCAAGGCCCAACGGTCCTGCCAGATCCCGGTCGGAAGCGTGCAGGGCAAAAAGATCACGACCATCGAGGGACTGCCGGAGAACCATCCCGTGAAGAGGGCCTGGGTGCAGGAGCAGGTTCCGCAGTGCGGGTACTGCCAGCCGGGGCAGATCATGCAGGCCGCGGCCCTTCTCGCTGAAGACCCCCGGCCGACCGACGCCAGCATCAACGAACATATGAACGGCAATCTCTGCCGCTGCGGCACGTATCCGAAGATACGGAGCGCCATCCGGCTCGCGTCGAAGGGAGGCAAAAAATGAAGCTCGATCTTACGCGCAGACAGTTCCTGAAGATCGCAGGCACCGGCCTTGCTATTGCCGTGGTAGAGACATCGGATGGGTTCCGTCTTCTTTCAGCGGCACAGGCAGCGGAGGAGACCATCAGTTTCCATCCGAGTGCCTGGGTCAAGATCCTGCCGACCAACACCGTTATCGTGGTGGTGAACAAGTCTGAGATGGGGCAGGGCGTATACACGTCGCTGCCCATGCTCGTTGCCGACGAACTCGACGCGGACTGGAAGAACGTGACCCTGGAGGTCGCGCCCGCGGGCGATGCCTTCAAGGACCCGGTCTGGGGCAGCCAGTCCACAGGCGGAAGCTCGAGCATCCGCCACATGTCCGAGCCTCTCAGGAAAGCGGGAGCTGCGGCCCGGGAAATGCTTGTTGCTGCTGCTGCCCGCGGGTGGAACGTCCCGGTCAAGGAGTGCAGCGTTGAACTTGGCAGGGTCCGTCACGCGCGGAGCAGCCGGACGATTTCATACGGGAAACTGGTGAATGAGGCCGCAAAGCTCGACGTGCCGCAGAATCCCGTACTCAAGAAGGAAAGCCAGTTCCGGTACATCGGAAAGGATATTCCCCGGCTTGACATACACGACAAGGTGAACGGTCAGGCGCGGTTCGGCATAGATTCCTTCGTACCCGGCATGCTCTACGCGGCGATCGCCCGGCCGAAGGCCTATGGTGCGGAACTCGCCTCATCCCAAAAAGATGCGGCTTTGGCCGTGCCCGGTGTACGCGCAGTCGTACCGATCCCGTCCGGCATGGCTGTACTGGCCGATACCATCGATGGGGCCTGGAAGGGGCGGGATGCACTCAAGCCGGACTGGCAGAACGGGAAATATCCGGGCCTCAGCACGGTGTCGCTGCAGAAGGATTACCTGGGCAGGCTTGACACAGCCGGCATCGTGGCGCGTAATGACGGCGACGCAAAGTCAGTAATAGAAGGCGCCGCCAGGAAGGTTGAGGCAGTGTACGAGCTTCCGTATCTTGCCCATGCCACCATGGAACCCATGAACTGCGCGGTCCATGTGCGGGCTGACGGCTGCGACATCTGGGCGCCGACACAGAACCAGTCAGGAGTGTTGGCCACTGCCGCAGGCGATCACCGGTCTGAAGCCTGAACAGATATTTGTTCATACCACGCTCCTTGGAGGCGGTTTCGGCAGGCGGTTCGAGCGGGACTTCATGGAGGAGGCGCTCCTCCTATCGAAGTCCGCGGGTAAGCCGGTCAAGGTTGTCTGGACGCGGGAAGAGGACACCCAGAATGATTTCTACCGTCCGATGAACGCGACCAGGATCACGGCAGCGCTCGACGCAGAGGGCCGGGCAGCAGCCTGGTCGCACACGATCGTCTGTCCATCGATCTTTGCCCGCGTGTTTCCGCAGATGGTGAAGAACGGGATCGACAACGCCGCCGTGGAGGGCGTGGAGAATTTGGAGTATGAGGTCCCGAACGTGCACGTTGAGTACGTGCGGTTTGACACGCCGGTGCCCGTGGGCTTCTGGCGTTCGGTGGGGAGTTCGCACAATGGTTTTACGGTGGAGAGCTTCGTTGACGAGCTCGCTGACGCGGCGAAGAAGGACCCCCTTGACTTCAGACTGGGCTTGCTTAAAAAGCACCCGCGGGCTGCGCGCGTGCTCCAGGTGGCGGCGGAAAAGGCCGGCTGGAGCAAACCGCCTGCAAAGGGACAGGCGCGCGGCATCGCCTACCACCTCTCCTTCGGTAGCTACGTAGCGGAAGTTGCTGAGGTGTCCGTTGATCCAAAGAGCGGGGTGATCACGGTCCACAAAGTGACCTGCGCGGTGGACTGCGGCCCGGTCGTGAATCCCGCGATCATCAAGGCCCAGATGATGGGAGGCATCACCATGGGTCTGTCCGCGGCTCTCAAGGAACAGATAGAGTTCGCAAACGGGGGCGTCAAGTCCGAGAACTTCGCGGATTATGAACTTCTCAGGATGAGCGAAGCGCCGGACGTGGACGTTCATATTGTCAAGAGTGGTGAAGCCCTGGGCGGCATCGGCGAGCCGGGTGTTCCGCCCCTTGCGCCGGCGGTCGCAAACGCAGTGTTCAAGGCAACAGGCGCCCGGTTAAGACGGCTGCCCATGAATCCCGTGACCGTGCTCGCAGCGATGAAGAAGCGGGTAGAATTGCAAGGAACCGTTAAGTTCAGATACTATCCGCAGATTTCGCAGATTACACAGATTAAGTCAGAGCTGAATTGGTTTTTAAATCTGTCGTTCTCTATCTGCGAAATCTGCGGATGAAATGGTTTTGTTGAGGTGATTCATGCAGATCTATGAAGAAGTGTTGAGGCTCAAACAACAGGGCAGGTCCTCTGCGATCGCTACGATCGTTGAGTGTCGGGGATCATCGCCGCAGAAGCAGGGTGCCAAGATGCTTGTGCGCGACGATGGTTCGATCATGGGCACCCTTGGCGGCGGATGCATGGAAGCCGATGTGGTGCAGGCGGCAATGATGACCATGAAGAACGGCGAGCCCATGACCCTGCCCTTCGAGCTTACGGAGCGCGAGGGCGGGCTTGTGTGCGGCGGCACGGTGCTGGTCTACATCGAACCGGTCCTGCTCGATCCGCACCTGGTGATCCTCGGCGCCGGTCATGTGGGCAGGACGCTTGCGAAATTGGCGCGCTTTACGGGTTTTCGGGTGACCGTGGTCGACGACCGCGCGGAGTTCGCAAATCAGGAGAATATCCCCGATGCGAACGATCTGGTCGTCCACGAGTTCGAGCGGGCCTTTGAACGCGTTCCGGTCGAGAGCGGGACGTTCATCGTCGTTGCCACCCGCGGGCACAACCACGATCTCGACGCGGTCAAGGCCGCGCTCAGGACACCCGCGTTCTACATCGGCCTGCTCGGCAGCAAGCGCAAGAAGGCACTGCTCCGGCGGTCGCTTGCGGACAGCGGCTTCTCCCCGGCGGACATCGATCGGGTCGTTATCCCCGTGGGCATGGAGATCAATTCAGTTACGCCCGAGGAGATCGCGGTGAGCATCATGGCGCAGATCGTTCAGAGAAGGAGAGAAAATGGCGCCACGCGTGGCTGCCCTGCTTCTTGCGGCGGGAGCTTCCAGGAGAATGGGGACACAGAAGCAGCTCCTGCTGCTCGGCGATAGACCCGTCATTAGACGGTGCGCCGACACGATCTTCGCCTCGGGTATTCAGGATATTGTGGTCGTGGTCAATGGGAAAGGCGAAAGGGCCGTCGAAGCCCTCTCCGGCCTGCCGGTGAAGATCGTCCGGAACGATGCGGCCGACAGCCAGATGGCTGATTCAGTACGCATCGGGGTCCGGGCGCTCGACGATCTTTTTTCAGGGGTACTCATCTGCCTGTCCGATCACCCGCTCGTCGATCCGGAGACGTTCCGGACCGTCATACAGGCCCATTACCGGGGACCCGACAGGATCATCATTCCGTGCCACGAGGGGAGGCGCGGACATCCAGCGCTCTTTTCATGGACAATTCTGAACGAGGTCCTCTCAGGCGGCACGTTGCGCGATATCATTGGGAAAGACGAACGCAGGGTCCAGCCGATCGAAGTGGATGACGAAGGAGTCCTGCTGGACATGGACACGGACGAGGATTATCAAAAGGCCCGGGAGATGTTTGCCAGACAACCGGGTTTGTGAGAGCGAGGAGACGACTATGTGCGATAGCGGTGATTTCCGCGAAGGGGCCTCCGTTACCAGGACCGTGCCGCTCGCGGAGGCGGTGGGATTGGTGCTGGCCCACGATGTGACGGAGATACGCAGGGGTGAGTTCAAGGGCCGGGCATTCAGGAAAGGCCACATCGTCCGGAGCGATGATATTCATCGCCTCCAGCAGATCGGCAAGGAGCACCTCTATGTCCTGACCATCGGTGCTGACGAGATGCACGAGGATGATGCCGCGCTGACGCTCGCCCGCGCCCTGATCGGCGATGGTGTTGCGATGCCGGAGGAACCGAAGGAAGGCAAGGTAAGGCTGGTCGCTGCCAGGGACGGATTGCTGACGATCGACCGGGATGCCCTTCTGCAATTCAACCTGCTCGGCGACGTTATCTGTAGTACGCTGCACAACAATACAGTGGTGAGAAAAGACCGGGTCATTGCCGAGACAAAGGCTGTTCCGCTTGTGGTGAAGCGAACGGTCATCGACCAGGCAGTGTCCCTGGCCGGGAGTGGTGTTGTCACGGTGAAGGAGATCAGGAAACCGAAGGCAGGCGTCGTGATCACCGGCAACGAGGTTTACCACGGAAGGATACAGGACAGTTTCGCGCCGGTCATTGCAAAAAAGATCGAGGCCTTCGGCGGCGAGATCATCGGCACGTATCTTGCCCCCGATGACAGGGAGATCATTCAGCGGCGTCTGCGGGAACTGCTGGACGCGGGCGCCGACCTTCTGATCACCACAGGCGGCATGTCCGTTGACCCTGACGATGTGACGCGGTTCGCCATCCGCGACCTCGGAGCGACGGAGCTCACCTACGGTTCACCCGTCCTGCCGGGCGCGATGTTTATGGTGGGGTACCTTGAGAAAGCACGGTAGTTCGGAGTTTGGAGTTCGGAGTGAAAACCCAAAACATCCGAACTCAAAGCTCAGGGCCGATCCCCATTCTGGGGATCCCCGCGTGCGGGATGTATCACAAAACAACTGTCCTCGATCTTATCCTTCCGAGGGTGCTTGCCGGTGAACGGATCGGCAGAAGAGAACTCGCAGAACTGGGACACGGAGGGCTCTGTCTCCATTGTACTTCGTGTCAGTATCCGGTCTGTCCATTCGGAAAGTGACGAGCTCGGCGCAAATTATAAGAAGTCGGAATATGTCGACTCGAACCCTCGTTCGTCATTCCGAAGAAGCGAAGCGACTGTGGAATCTTGCGCAGGGCAGCTCCGAGAAATGTCTTTACTCGAATGAATAACCAGGATTTCTCGCTTCGCTCGAAATGACAGCACGAGCGATTTCGGACTTTTTACGAATGCATCAAGGATGTCAAACTACAGGAGAGACAACAATAGGAGGCCCGCGATGAACGGCACAAGGAACATCATAGTACAGTATGGTAAGAAAAGCATATGGACCATTGCTGCATTCACCGCCGTGGCCTTATGTGCAACGGCCCTCTTTGCCGCTAACCCGGACGAAGAGTTGATGAACAGGGCCAAATCCATACTCGGCCCGCTCCCTGCGTCAATGCCCTCCCGGGACAATCTTATCACCCCCGAGAAGGTCAAGCTGGGAAACGTACTTTTTTGGGAACCGAGGATATCCGTTGACGGAACGATAAGCTGTGCCAAGTGCCACCCTATGGGTCTTTACGCCGTCGACGGCCTCCGAAAGTCGGTGGGGAATCACTGCAAGGAAAATCCCAGAAATGATCCGACCATCTTTAACGCAGCGTCTCAGATCTCGGAGCACTGGATCGGCAACAGAACGAGTGTAGAGGACCAGGCAAAACAGGCCCTCGTTGGACCACCATCGTATGGCATGCCGAGCTATGAGTCTGTTGAGAAGATCCTCAAGGGGATACCAGGGTATGTAGAGATGTTCAAACAGGCTTTTCCCGGAGAGAAAGACCCTGTAACCGCGGACAACTTCGCGAAGGCCGTCGGCGCCTTTGAACGGACGCTCGTGACACCGTCAGCCTTCGATGATTTCATGAAAGGCAATACCGCAGCGCTTACGAACCAGCAGAAACGGGGACTACAGATCTTTCTCGGTGCGGGGTGCGCTACATGCCATTTCAGCCCCTATCTGGGCGGTCAGATGAACCAGAAGTTCGGTCTTTTCGAGCCATATGAGAAATACACAAAAAGCAAGCCGGTAGATGAAGGAAGATTCGTGGTCACGAAAAGTCCTTCGGACAAATATGTGTTCAAGGTCCCGGTACTCAGGAATGTAGCGGAAACCCCTCCGTATTTCCACGACGGGTCCGTGGATAAGTTGGAGGACGCGGTCGTGATCATGGCCAAGATCCAGCTCGCGAAGGACCTCACCAAAGATGAGGCGGGAGATATCGTGGCCTTTCTCAAGTCACTGACCGGGACGATCCCCGAGGCAGCGCTTAAGGTGCCGATTCTGCCGCCGGTAGATTGATCGATCATTCTTTCCGCAATTGTCTTGACAGAATCCGGGACCGATGTTATATACACGGGTCCCAGTGCGCCAACACTGTCGGACAAGCGGAGAATAGCATAACATAATGAAAGTTGAAGGGAGAGTAGTGACTCCATAGCCCTTGGGCAACTATGCCTTGCGGCAAAAGCACTCGGAATTTTCCTTTATTTCACTACGCTCAAGATAAAAAAACTGAATACCCAGGTAGAAAAGACCTGCTATGTTAAAATGGACTGTTCAAAAAGGGCTGGTGCCCAGATCTTGTGCCCACTGTCAGGTTAACCAATTGAATATTAAATAACTCGCATGATTATTTTTTCGGCACAGGTCTTGCTATCTCTGACACAAGTATTATTTTGTTGATTGTTAGTCTTGTATCATAAATAACGATAATTAGATATTCGATAGTAAAAGGGGGAGCGTATGAGTGTAAGAAAACCATGCTCATCACCATTTGGGATATTTCAGAGATCCGTATTGATCGTCGGTTTCCTGTCCGGTATTTTCCTCGGGACTAATGTCCAGGCATTTACCGTGAACGTGATCGACGACACGGGCAGCTCCGTTCCGAACTACGAATGGACCGTGCAGGAAGACAATACCTATGATGCCGTCGCAAATGTCGGGATCAAGGGCAATCCGAACACGCTCTCGACATCGATCCATAAAAGCCATGCCCATGTGCTGGCTGTGGGTTCCACATCAACGGTCGACCTTCCCTCAACGAACCGCTATTATATTTCAGCGAAGGCCCCGGGATACACGCTGAATGGCGACATGGTAAAGGTGGGCCAGTCGAGCGTCACGATCCTTCTTCACAAAAACCCGATACCCATGGCACAGGTCAGCGTGCTTGTCTTCGAAGACAATGCGCCGATCAACGGCGCTCCCGATATACCGGGTGAGAGGTCTTTGCCGAATTTCAAGATCTATATCTATGACCAAGCCGGCCAGATGTCGACCGACGGCTTCGGAAACCCCATCGGGACCACGTATGACCTCAATACCGGAGATACCATAACGATAGGCGCAGGGTATGTGATTACGACGACGGCCGGCGACGGCACGACCGGCAACGCACTGATCCCAAACCTCGCGCCGGGTAAATACGGGATCCGGGCCGTACCGAATGACGGAAGACCCTGGGTTCAGACGGCAACCATAGAAGGTACGCCCGGGATCGATACATGGGTCATGGCCGGGGAGCCGCCGTATAATACGGAAGCCGGCTTTTTCGGGGTCCATGCGTTTATCGGGTTCGTACTGCCGACCTCTTATTATCAAGGGATCGGGGACAGCACGACAAATCAGTTCCGGGCATTATTGCCCGGCGAAACAGCGGGAGCGATCACCGGTCAGGTCATGATCAATCATATGAACCGGCCGCCGCTTCAAGCAGGCCTTGTCCCGAGTATTCCCGTTCCGGAGGCCTATGTGGGGCTGACCGATGCGGGAAACGGCAACACGCAGGTCTACGCCGCAAAATGCAATCCCGATTCTACCTTTACCATTGCCAATGTACCCCCCGGCACGTACACGTTGACCATGTGGGACTTTCCTCTTGATATGGTCATGGATTTCCGTACCGTCGTCATTCCGCCAACCGGCGGGACCGCGGATCTGGGGCAGATCCCGGTTGTTGCGTGGTTCGGCAGGTATGAGGGAAGCATCTTCAACGACGTCAACAAGAACGGCGTACGGGACCCTGGAGAAGCGGCGATCCCGAACCAGCTCGTCGATATTCGGTTCCGTGACGGTTCTATCTATTGGGCCAACACGACCGATTCCAGCGGAGAATTCTTGAATAGTGAGGTGTTCCCTTTCTTTAAATATATTATTGCCGAGAGTGATTATACGCGGTTCAAACCCACAGGCGCCACCGTGTATGTGGACAAGGGGGGGCCCATGTCTTCACCCTGGCCGAATCCGCTCTACCCGCTTCTGGAAACCCGCACCGATACCGGTCCCTTCCCTTTTCTTCTCGAGGGGATGATGCTGTACAACGGCAGTAACTCCAAGATCGACTGGGGCAGGGTGCCCTATGCACCCGGCGAGAACGGCGGCATTGTCGGTGTTGCCTACCTCGCAACAACCCGTGCCCAGGCCGACCCGAGGCTTTCCGTTGCCGAACCATGGGAGCCGGGCATTCCCGACGTAACGATAAATCTCTACAAAGTGACCGGCTATGACAGTAACGGGAAACCGATCACGCAGGGCCCGATCAATACCTACCAGACCGACTCCTGGGATAAGAATCTTCCGACGGGCTGTAAATCCGCAATGCAGGCAGCGGGACTTTCGCTCAATCCACTGGGAATCCCGATGGATACCTACATAGACTGCGCAGAGACCATTCCTTTCTGGAACCAGACCAAACCCGCCGTGTTCGACGGAGGTTATGCATTCTCCACCGACGCGCAGGGGAACCAGCTTCCTGCCGGCGAATATGTTGTTGAGATGATCATTCCTCCGGGCTATATCCTCGAGAAGGAAGAGGACGTGAACGCGATCGTGTCGGGAGACACGTACACCCCCTCGGTGCCGCAACCGGCGCTTCTCCCGGCAGAGTGCGTCGGGGCAGACCATCTGGTACCCGCTTTTCACAGCTCAGACAGCGGCCCGAACGGCATTCCCCAGGGCAGCCCGATCGATGTTTCAAGTCCGGTGTTTCCCTTTGTTGGGCAAATTAGGCCTCTTTGCGACAAAAAGCTTGTCCGGCTTGCAGACGGACAGAACGCGGCAGCGGATTTTCATATCTGGACGCGTGTGCCGCCGGCGGGCAGGATCGTGGGGCTCGTGACCGATGACCTTACCCCGGAGTTCCGCAGGGGCAGTCCGAGGCTCAACGACGTCATCGGCATACCATTCCTTCCTATATCTTTCCAGGACTATACCGGACACGAAGTGGCGCGTACGTATTCCGATGAGTGGGGTCAGTACAATGTCCTCGTCCCTTCAACCTATTCGGTCAATGTTCCGTTGCCGACGGGTGTAAGCCCGAATATAGTGCAGATCTTTGTGAACCATCGGGGGTTCGATCCGTCGCATCCCGATCCGTACTTTAATCCCGGCTACCCGGTTGTCGAGGTCCATATGGACGTCTGGCCCGGGAAAACGACCTATGCGGATACGCCTCTCATCCCCATCCGTCCGAATTTCAGCGCCCTTGATTGCGATCTTCCTGACAAGACGCCGATCGTGTTCGAAGTGAACGGGCCTGCAGGCGGGCCCTGGGTAGAAACAACACCGGGAACAATCACGATCACTTCAGTGGGCAAGCAATTGTTAAGCGACACGAGCACCAGGGACTACGGCTTCGGAAGTTCCGCGGGAAATGTCTTTGCCACTCCTGTCGGCAACCCTGTGGACAGCATGTCGACCCTGAAGCTTCAGATATCGAGCTGGGCGGATGGAGCGATCACGTTGACCGGAAAGCTCGAGGACGGCGTAACGCCTCTTCAGAACGGCGACTACCAGCTGACGATCAGACGTGACGACAGCCGCCGGATGAGCATAGCTGCTGCGACGCTCCATGTGGGTGTTCCGGCGAGCAAGGTCAAACATGTTGCGACCGGCACCGGCGCTATCCAGGCAGCTATCGACAGCGCCGCTGACGGCGACCTGATCCTGATCGCGCCCGGACTCTATCCGGAGAACATCATCATGTACAAGAACGTGAAGCTCCAGGGATACGGCGCGGCCTCCACGGTCATCAATGCAGGCTACTTTACACCGGACAAGCAGACTGCCTGGCTCGCGCTGCTCAACAGCATCACGAGCGCTCAGTCCAGCACATTTTACATCATCCCCGGAGAACAACCGGACTTCTTCCTTGAGCAGGGCTCGGGCATCCTGGTGCTCGCGAGAGAGGGAGACTTTACCCAGCTTGATCCGGCCAGAATAGACGGATTGCAGTTCACTGGCGCAAATCTCGGCGGAGGCATCTTTGTCAACGGGTTCGGCCATTATCTGCAGATCACGAACAATAAAATTACCGCCAACCAGGGGACCGTGGGCGGAGGCATCCGGATCGGGAGTCCGTCGCTCGTCAGCCCGGGTGATCAGGCGGGCTCGAGTTTCTACGAAAGCTCACATAACGACAACATCACCATCAGCAACAACCTGATCATAACCAACGGGTCCAACGGCCAGACGATCGCGAGCGGAGGCGGCATTGGTCTGTTCACCGGCTCCGACAATTATGTGGTGAGCGACAGCTGGATCTGCGGCAATTACTCGGCCCTTGCCGGAGCTGCAATAGGGCAGCAGGGATTGAGCGACCATGGCCTGATCAGGAACAATTCGATCATCTTCAACCAGTCCTTTGACGAAGGCGGCGGGATCTTCCTGTCCGGAGAAACGCCGATCGCCGGCCTCGTATCGAACGCCACGGCAACGCGAGTGCTTCCTTCGCCCCTCCTGCTGTCCGCGGGAGCGGGAAACGCCGTGATCACCGGCAACCTGATCCAGGGGAACAACGGCGGCAATATGGGCGGCGGCATCACGCTCTTCAACTACAACGGTCTGGATGTTCTTTCCAATCCGACGGATACGGCGGCATGGTACAAGACGGAGATCTACAACAACCTGATCGTCAACAACATTTCCGGCGCATACGGGGCCGGGATCGCGCTCTTCAATGCGCTCGACACGACCATCGTGAACAACACGATCTCAAATAACGACTCCACGGCCACAAGCGAGTTTGCCTTCGGTATCGTTCCCAACCCGGCGGGACTGGTGGATCTCTTCCTGCCGCCCACAGCCATCACAGGGCCGATGCCCGCTGGCATAGGTATCCAGCCCATCAGCGCCGATCTGGTCTCGGCGATGTCTGCCACGGTCGCTTCCGGTTACGGCGCATTCGGCGGCACCATAACACCGGTTCTGGTCAATAATATCGTCACCAACAATTTCTCCTACTTCTGGAACGGGTACGACCCGCAAAACAGCCTGTCTGCCCTCACACTCTCCGGTGTATGGGACATGGGGGTATTCGGCGTACCAACGGCAAAGCTGAACCCCCGGTTCTCGCTGCTCACGAATGCAACGGGATATGATCCTTCCAATATCTCCGGGGACCCGAAGTTCATGACCAGCTACAGGAACAACCTCAATGCCGCACAGGGAGGGGCGACCCTGGGCAATTTCGTGAGCATCATCTATACTCCCATGACGCTTGTCGGCAACTATCACATCCAGCGAGTTTCACCGGCACTGGATTCCGGCGATTCGACCGCTCTCAGCACCTGGTATCCTTACCTGAGCCTTGATATCGATACGGAACCACGGCCCATGGGCTATACCGTTCCTGCGAAGCCGGACATGGGCGCTGATGAATTGAACTCGAAAGGGGACGTCAATTGCGACGGCGGTGTGACCGCGCAGGACGCCCTGCTGGCGCTCCGGTACGTCGTGGATAATACGCAAACGCTGGCATGCCCGCAGAATGCCGACGCGGCTCCGCTGACGCCCACGGGCAAGCCGATCGGAAACGGAGTAACGAATCTGAGCGATGTGCTCGCTATTCTGATGCGAGCAACGAATCTAGTGATATGGTAGGCCGCGCGATCGGGCCATCCACCGGCTGTGCGCATCCCGCCGGGATTAACAAAGGGAGGATTTCCATGCGAATAAAATCTCGTATCATTTACACGGGTCTTGTCCTTCTGCTTCTGGGTGTGGCCATCCCCGCGTGGGCGGCCTCGGTACAGGTGCAGTACCCCTGCGATATCGATAATCAGCCGACCGGGAATTTCCCCGGTCCCGAGGATGTCGACTGGAATGGCGATGGCATTATCGACATGCTGGTGTCCAACGGAACGGCCACAGCCTCATGCCCTGCGACACTCAAATACATGAGACTTGGCGGGACTGACGGATATTGCCGGATGGCCGACGGGCTCGATCTGTATTCTTTCGGATTCATTGATCTGACAGGCATGCCGGAAGACACCGTTCTGGATCAGGGATTAAATCACGCCAATATTCCCGCGCCGACGATCGTCATGAACGAAGGTGACGAGGTTTATCTCAACCTGTCGAACCTGGGGATGCTCCTTCGTCCTGATCTGTTCGATCCGCACACGGTCCACTTTCACGGGTTCCCGAATGCCGCGACGGTCTTCGACGGCGAACCCATGGCGAGCTTCGGCGTCAGGCCGACTTCCACCATTACCTATTACTACCATCCCGTGGATCCGGGCACCTACATGTACCATTGTCATCAGGAAGCCACGGAACACATGGAGATGGGCATGCTCGGGAACCTTGTGGTACGCCCCGCGCAGAACGGGACTTCCTATATCTACAGCGGCCAGACCTATACGAAGTTTGCTTACAACGACAGAGACGGCCGCACGGGATATGATGTAGAGGCGATGATCAAGTACTCTGACATGGACCCCATATTTCATCAGCGGGACGAAATCTTCCAGCCGCCGCGCTTTGCCGAATTCGAGGCGCGCTATTTTTTACTGAACGGCCGGGGATATCCCGATACCGTCAATACCGGGGAGATCACGAACGGCACGAATAATTACGCTGCCCAGAAGATGAATTCCAAGATCACGATCAACCGGACGGCTCCTAGTGGCCAGCGGACCATACTCATCAGACTCATCAATCTTTCGGTCCAGCATTTCACGAACGTAGAGGCCCCCGGGTTGGGTATTAAAATTATCGCCAAATGCGCGAGGCTTTTGCGCGGTCCGAACCCGACGGACGGCACAGGGCCGGGAGCGGGCAACGATACAAGCTACTATGTCACTTCCGCGCTTGTGGGACCGGGAGAGTCGATCGATCTCCTCATCGATACGAACGGTGTGGCCGCCGGGACGTATTATCTCTTTTCGCGAAATCTGGACCAATTGAACAACGATCTGATGGACCGCGGCGGAGTAATGACGGAAATCACCATTATCTGATCCAAGATGCGAGTATCGTCTGAACGGAGGCAATCATGATGCTGTTTAAGGATATTTTAAGAATTCTGCTGCTGATCATAGGTCTTGCGGTCATCCCGCTGTCACAGGCGGACGCCAAGGTCCACGGACTGAGCGGTACGTCGCCGACCCCTGTATTCAACTTCATTGCCTCGGCGGCACATATCACCACGCCGGATGGCGGCAGCCTCCTGTTCTGGGGGTTCGGCGACGCTTCGGCGGGCATACCCCAGTATCCGGGCCCGACTTTGATCGTGAATGAAGGGGATACGGTCACCATCAACCTGACCAATAACCTGGCCGAGCCTGTATCAATGACTTTCCCCGGACTCGATGTCACCTCGCACGAGGCGCCTCTCTTTCCCATGGGCGACCGGACGATGCTCAATTCCGTGGTCTCCGAGGCTGCGCCGAACGGCGGTACCCGGACCTACACATTCACGGCAAGCAGACCCGGCACGTTTTACTATCAGAGCGGCTCCAATCAGCCGATCCAACTGCGCATGGGACTCTTCGGCGCCATCGTTGTGCGTCCGGCCCAAAATGGAACGGCAATGACCATCAACGGCAATGATTACCGGTTCCTTCGGGGACTCTATACATTGGCCACGGGCACAACCGGAACCGGCGTCACCAAGACGTTCACCCAGTTCGCCTACGATGACGGCGATGGTTCGACAGGATATGACCGGGAATACCTTTTTCTTTTCAGCGATATGGACCCGGCGTTTCACAGCTGGATGGAATTCGGCGGCGCTTACGATATCAGCAAGTGGAAGGCCAATTACTGGTTCATCAACGGCCGCTGCGCACCGGATACCATGGATATGCCGAATGTCGCGAATCTGCCGAACCAGCCTTATAATGCTCAGCCTTTCATGCACCCCGGCGAAGTGATCCTGATCAGGTATGTCGCCATGGGCAGGGACTTGCACCCCCTTCACACGCACGCCAATCATGTGCGGGTCGTTGCTACTGACGGGAATCTGCTGAGCACAGCGGCTACGGGCACGACCGGCGCCGATCTGTCCTGGCTGACATTTACCCTTACCCAGTTCCCGGGAAAAACGCTTTGACGGCACTTTCACCTGGACCGGCAGTGAACTCAACTGGGACATATACGGCCACAAACCCGGCGACCCCCTGGAACCTTACGAGTACCTTGCCGACCACGGCAAACAGTTTACGCCGAACCTGCCGCCCATCAATGACACGAACGGACAGCCCGTATCCCAGGGTCTGGCGCCTGCGCAGGCATTTCCTGTGCTTCAAGCGTCAATCGAGACCATCATAGGGGGGCTCTTCTGGAGCGGCAGCCCCTATCTGGGGTCTTCGGCGCCGGTCGTACCCGGGGAGGGCGGATTCAACCCCTTTAACGGCTACTTCTATATGTGGCACAGCCACGCTGAGCGGGAAATAACGAACAACGATATTTTCCCGGGAGGGATGCTTACCATGCTGGGCATCCTGCCATGGTCGGCACCCATATCCGAATAACGGAGGTCGTGAATGATGAATAAGACAAACCTGAAGATAATCTGTATGACCTTCCTGCTTATCGCCGGCGTTGCTGTCATGGCGGATGTGTCGTCGGCAGCGACCTACACTCTCCGGGCCGATAGGGCGAATCTCACCATGCCCGATGGTACGGTAGTCCCTGTCTGGGGATTTGCCGATGACGTCGCAGGAGCCGGTACGGGTACGGTAATGGTCCCGGGCCCCCAGTTGATCGTTCCCGCATTGGACACGACGCTGACGATCAATCTGACGAACAACCTGCCGGTGCCCATTTCTGTGGACATCCCGGGTCAACGGTATCCGAACGGCGCGACCCCGACCTATGTAGATGACGGGAAAGGCAATCGGGTAATGTCCTTCACGAATCACATCGCCGCGAATGGAGGAACAGCGTCACTCACCTTCGCAAACCTCAGACCCGGCGTATTTCTGTATGAGAGCGGCACCAATCCTGCCATGGAGATACCCATGGGACTTTATGGGTCGCTGATAGTACGCCCGCCTACCGCGGGTCAGGCATACGAACTCAATCCTCCATACAATGTGGACTCAACCTTTGCCAACGAGGCGGTTATTCTGCTGAGCGAGATAGACCCTCGATTCAACGACTATGTCGATGTCAATGGCACGACAGTCGACGCCGCGAACAAGATCAACTATTCGATAAGCTATGCCCCGATGTATTTTCTCATCAACGGGAAGGCTTATCCGCAGACCTCGGACATCTCGGTTCCTCATGGGCAGCGGACGCTCCTGCGCCTTTTGAACGCCAGCGGGCGCAACGTCATGCCCACGTTCCAGGGAGAGGTTCCCACGGTCATTGCCGAGGACGGCTATTTGCTTAATTACCCCAGGCGCGAATTTGCACCCTCCCTGACCGCGGGCAAGACACTGGACATTATTTCGGCGCCGAGCGCAACAGGGTATCATGCTTTCTATGATCGTCGTCTGGGCATGTCAAACGCAGGTGTTTATCCCGGCGGCATGATCACCTTTCTCGGGGACTTGAACTGCAGCCCGTTAAAAGGAGACGTGAACGGAGACGGCAGAATATCACCTATCGACGCTTTGACTGTCCTCCGTGCATTTGTCGGGGGAACGACCAATACACTTCCTGCCGGCGCCGATGTCTCTCTCGATCCCGCTTCAGGACTTCCCTGCGGGAATGGGACGATCGATCTGGTCGACGTCCTTATGCTGCTTCAAAAGGCTACAGGGTTCAACCCTTATTGACCGGGAGAACGGGGAGTCGGGTGCGTTGATGAGGGATCAAAGGGAGCAAACAGGGTCTTTGAAAGAGGCCGTGAAAAACCGACCGGTTTTAATTGCCGCGGGACTCATGATGATTGTGGGTCTGATCACCCAGAGCGGCTGCGTGAGAGTAAAACCCGTTGATCAGGATACAACTCATCAGCTGACTCCTGCGGAATCTGCGGGCATCGAGATCGTGAGGATCCATCCCTCAGTGGGTGGGCAGATGCTTGATCTTCGATATCGCCTGATCGATGTGGAAAAGGCGAAACGCGCCATGAACCGGCAGGCAAAGATCTATCTAATTGATCAGGCAAGCGGTACGAAACTTCCGATCCCAAACATGGCAAAGGTCGGCAAACTGCTGCAGCGACCGGAACAGACCGGGGGAGACAAGATATTCTGGGTCTTTTTCAGCAATCCCGGGGGCATGGTCAAGACGGGAGCAAAGGTAACTCTGGTGATCGATGAGATCCGCATCAAGGATATCGTTGTTCAGTAATCGCAGTACCTTGAGCCGCAGATTGATCGTCGCGGTCGCATGCATGGCGGTCTTCTTCTCACCTGGGGCCAATGCATGGTGCGGGGAAATTGCTCAAGAGCTTCTTAAAGAAATAGAAAGCAATGGTCCAATCCATGAGTATGCGGTCATTATCAAATTGAGGGGCGTCGTCGGCTACCAGTCGCTCAAGGCATCTGTCGAACAGATGGCTCGCCACGAGCGGGTAAAAAAAGTGGTCCAGGAAATCAAGGCTGCGACCGACAGATCGCAGCAGAATTTGCGGTCGCATCTCGTCAACCAGGAAACGCTTGGCAAGGTAAGGAACGTAAAGCACTTCTGGATAGTCAACGGAATAGCCGTAACAGCAACGCCGGAGGCCATAAAAGAACTGGCGTCGCGGGCTGATGTTGAGGAAATTGTGCCGGACAGGATCATCACCCTCGGCGCACCGGCCGTTGCTTCCAGCGCGGCTCCTGCTGGATGGAACCTGGACAGGATCGGGGTCCATCCTCTCTGGAACGCGGGATACACAGGGCAGGGCGTAGTGGTCGCCACCATGGATACGGGAGTTGATATCAATCAACCTGAACTTGCATCGAAATGGCGTGGAGGAGTGAACAGCTGGTTCGATCCCAGCGGAGAACACGGGACCCCCGCTGATGTGAGCGGCCACGGGACCCAGACCATGGGCATCATATTGGCGGGGAATACAGTGGACCATCTCATCGGTGTTGCTCCTGATGCTAAATGGATTGCGGCCAAGATATTTAATGATGCAGGTGTATCTTTTTCCAGCATCACGCATCAGGCATTTCAGTGGGTCCTCGACCCTGACGGAGACCCGAATACGAACGACGCTCCCGATATTGTTAACTGCTCCTGGGACCTGAGCAGCAGCGGGACTGTCACCGTTGTGAACCTGGAGTTCCAGCCTGACGTTCAGGCACTTCAGGCAGCAGGCATTGCGGTCGTCTTTTCAGCGGGCAATGCCGGGCCGCTTTCAAATACTTCGGTCAGTCCGGCGAACTATCCGGAATCGTTCTCGGTTGGAATGACGGACAGTACGGACATGATAGACCCGCGGAGCAGCAGAGGGCCGTCGGCATTCGACGGAACATCTCTCTATCCGACGGTGGTTGCCCCCGGGGCCGGTGTTACGACGACTGACCTCTGGTTCGGCTCAGCGGACCTGAGCACCGTAACGGTGAACGGGTCATCATTTTCCGCTCCCCACGTTGCGGGCGCAATGGCGCTGCTGCTGTCAAGCAACCCGACCCTGACTGCCGGGCAGATGGAGGACGCGATAAAGCCGACTGCCTGGGACCTCGGAACTACGGGGCCTGACAATGATTATGGGTACGGATTTCTGGATGTAGAACGGGCGGCAAGACAATTGAATATTCTGCAGCCGGGCTCAGTCGGTGATGTGGACGGCAACGGAGCGCTGGATCTGAATGACGTTTTAATTGATTTAAGGGCGGCGGTCGGGTTTCCGACGAGCACTGTTGAAATGGACAGGATCAAAGCCAGAGGTGATGTATATCCTCCCGGCGCGCCGGATAATATGATCACGCCGGCGGACGCGCTGACGCTTCTCCGCATGTACGTGGGGGCACACTAAGGGAATGATCCGTTGAAACGGTTAGTCTGCAAAACTGTTAAATGAGCAAATAAAATAATTTATCGCGATGAAGGAGGAACATCAAATGAAAAAGAGATTCAGTGTTTACGTCATGATGTTTGCAGCAATTACGTTTCTGTTCGCAGCCTGCGGCCGTGATCATGGGGACAACGGAACGCCGGTCGATCTGACTAAAGCCTCAACAGTAACCGTTACCTCGGACAAGAGGATCGCCCTGGCGAACGGCAGTGAAAATATAACCCTGACCGCGCTGGTGACCAACGCGAGCGGCAGTGCGCTGTCTGGAACAGCGATATCATTTGGGATCACGGCGGGAACAGGCACGTTACAAAACGCGGCTGCTACGACGGACGCATTGGGTAACGCTACGGTGCAAGTGAACAGGGGTCCCATTGCCGCCCCGCTGACAAAAGAGGATGTGGTCATCACTGCTACGGCCGATGGCGTTTCGGGTTCTAAAACGGTCAGGTTCATCAATCTGCCCGCCTCTGCAGCGATTGAAGTCGCGCTCACTAAAACGGTCTCGGACCTGGCGTGGTTGACATTCGACATCATCAGCGCTCCAACGCAAACGCCGCCAATATTCTTGCAATTGGCTGCCATAGGCTCCGCGAATACTCCGCCGTATGTTAATGGGGTAAATACCTTGACGTGGCAGGCTGACCCTACCGCTCCCACGTATGCGATCATTACCTCTCTGATCCCGGGTTTCACTGCAACCGCTAATAGTGCTATCGTGGGAATTACGTATAACATCGATTCGACCATAAAAGAGCTGCCGGTCTTTTCAGTGGGGCCGAATCATATCACCGCCAATAATTCGGGCGGATTTCCCATACTCCCGACACTGAACCAGGTAGATATTTCTGCAACGACGGTCTTTGACACAGAATTATAGTTACTCCCGGGTCGCGTACGCCGTCGCATGATCGGTCGACGGTGTGCGCTTCTCAGGGTTTTATTGCCATGTATTTTTTGTCCGGCTATTGGAGGTAGTATCTTGAAAATTAAGTCACTGTTCTTCGTTGTTTGCTTCTCGTTGTTTTTATCGTGCTGGCTGTCTCCGGAGGCTGTCGCGTCGCCCAGCGTGACCATTGCCCCCGCGTCCGACAGTGTTTATGCGGTTATGGGGAACGATTTTTCAGACGCCTCGGGCATGGATATCACCATTCGCTACGATCCCTCTGCGCTGGCCGCTCCCCAGGTCGTGCAAGGAGGTCTTATCGGCGGGGCCCTCATGGCTATCAATGCCTCAACACCGGGAATGATCCGCCTGGCGCTCGTCCGTGTTACGGCGATCAAAGGGTCTGGAGCGATCGCAACGATAACCTTTACCCGTTTGAAGAGCACCGGTGCGGACATCCTGTCCCTCGTTTCCTCGGCAATAAACACTGCGGGCCAAAGCATCCCGGTAACGTCACAGGTGGTGAATTCCGTGAAGACAGCGGACAGCGGCGCATCAACAACGGACCAAAAAACCGGGCAATCGACAGCAGGGACCTCTCCGTCGTCGGAGTCCGGAACTCCCGGTACAACGGCAACAGCGCCGACGGGAATAGCAGGGATAGTGGTTCCCTTGCCGGGCGCACCCGCCTCCGAGGTCCAGAGCGCAAGTTCTTCAACGGGTCAGCCCGCTCCTGATGAACAGCAGCCCGCCACTGATGAGATCGTTTCCCCTGAAGCAGCCAAAGAATCACCAGGTGAAAAGGCCGGCAAACCGGAGCTCAAGAAAGTCAAGATGTTTCCCAGTGTTCTGGAAAAATTCAGGGATTTTAAGGGCGCGAAGACACCTGAGGCACTTATGGCTTTGTTCGATGTGCGGGATAACAATCCGCAACAAGACCCGCCTATCGTCCTTTCGAACGGCAAGGCTACGGTTAAAATCGTCCTTGAACTCGATTCCCAGGGAAAGAATAACAATTTTCTGCTTGATGGCGCAAGCCTGGTTTCTCTGAAAAAAAAGGAGAAGCATTTCTGGACCGTGGAACTTTTGCCGGATTCGAGGACCTATGAAGCGACAGTCAGCGTGCCCCGGAACGATCAGTGGTCCGTTATCCCCTTGACCGTTGCCCCGCCCATGGATGTCAACATAGACCCATCCTCCAGCAGACTGACCGAAGCGGATTTTAAAATGTATCTCAAGGAAAAGGGGACCGCCAAGACCCCCCGTTTTGACCTGAACAAAGACGGACGGCGCGATTACATTGATGATTATATTTTTACGGCCAATTATATCGTTCAACGTGACAGTCATTCGAAGAAGGAGATGAAGGTCCGAAAGTAACATTTGTCCCGCGTGCCGAAAACCGTAACGAGGGGGTGGGACATCATGGGAATTGAACTACTCTGGAGCCTGTTATGCTCACCCTGTCGAATTTCGGCAGGGTCACGAGTGGTTCCCATAATCTTTTGCAGAGAAGGGGTCTGTTGAGGTCATATTTTATCATGGAGTTGCTTCCGATCTGCTTTGTTGCCCCTCATGCTATTTCCATAGATTGCGATCTGATATTTCTTCCAAAATTCACGGGCAGCATCACGGTATTATTTATAAAGAAGATCATCGATCAGGACGCAATTCCTGGTCCAGGTCTTCTTGCCTGTCGGGGTGGCTCATGATAATAAAAACGGTCCGGATCTTTGTCTGCATGGTCGCGATACTGTTCATGCCATTGACCGGGGCCCTGAATCGTGCGCTGGCTGATGAACAGGGTTATCAGCGAAGCGTAGAGCAATACACAGTACCCGATGTCGTTCTCGTGAACCAGAACGGAGCGAAGGTCCGTCTTAAGGACCTTCTGCAAACCGACACGCCGGTGGTCCTGGATTTCATATTCGGGACCTGTACGACCATCTGTCCCATCCTTTCGGCCGGGTACGTCAACTTGCAGCATAAGCTCGGCCCGGATTCCCGGGCGATCCGGCTCGTTTCGATCTCCATCGATCCGGAACATGATACACCGAAGGTCATGAACGCGTATCTGAAACGGTTTCGTGCGAAGCCGGGATGGGATTTTCTGACCGGCTCCCGTGAAGATATCGACAAGGTGATGACGGCGTTCGGCGCTTACATTCAGAACAAGATGTCGCATTACCCGTTGACGCTGATCCGCTCCCCTGAGGACGGCTCATGGATCAGGCTCTTCGGCCTCATGAGCACCGCGGAATTTATGAACGAGGTCCAGAAGGTAAAGAAGAAATGATCGGTGAACGGGGGAAAAAGAAGCATCGCGGTGAGCAGATCGTCCTGCACGCAGGGGTCCTTTGCCTGACACTTCTTTTCTGTGCAGCCTTCGCTCTTGCAGCCGAAAAACCAGGTGCTGATGCCGCCCATTCGCAGCGCGAGATCCTTCAACTGGGGGAGCGGATGTATCGCGAGGGGCTTCTGCCCTCCGGAGAGCCGATGCAGGCATTTGTAAAAGGAGACCTCCCCGTTTCGGGGACGACCTTTACCTGTGTAACCTGTCATCAGCGCAGCGGGCTTGGATCGACCGAAGGGGGTGTTGATACGCCTGCCACGAACGGCCCCGAACTCTTGAAGCCATTTCAGATGCGCTATGCACGTTACGGTATGAACAAATCAACCTATTTCCAAATACCCATCGAGCGGCCGGCATATACCGATGAAACACTGGCAGAAGCGATCCGGGGCGGCGTCGATTCCCGGGGGCGGGTCCTCGATTATGTCATGCCTCGTTACCTGCTTGATGATGAGGACATGGCGATCATGATCTTCTACCTGAAGTCACTTTCAACGCATATTTCACCCGGCATTTCAGACACGACCTTCAAGTTTGCGACCGTCATGACGGATGACGTCAGCCAGGAAGACCGCGATGCGGAGCTCGCCCCTTTGGTAAATTTTATCAATATCAGGAACAATCATTCAGCATTTTTAAAAAAACTATCCAACAGCGGAAAACTGCGTATGGCTGGAAATTTGATGCCTCCCCCCACACAGGCGATATCGTTATCGATATGGTTGTTGAAAGGTCCACCGGAAACGTGGCGCAGCCAGTTGGAGGAGTACAATCGCAAGGAGCCGGTATTCGCCCTGATCGGCGGAATAACAAAAGGGGAATGGAAGCCGATCCACCAGTTCAGTGAGGACAACCACATCCCGTGTCTTTTTCCCAACACCGATTTTCCGGTGATTTCACGGACCGACTGGTACACCTATGTACCTGTCAAAAGGGTACTACCAGGAGGGCGAGGCTGCTGCCCACTATCTCAACAACAAGGGGGAGCTCTTGAAGGGCGGGCCGATCGTCCAGATCGTTCGCGATTCGCGCGAGGGGCGGGCGCTCTCAATGGGATTTCAGGAGACCTGGCGGAATCTCGGGCATGAAGCGTTGGTGACGCTCATCCTGAAACCGGGGGAAAAACTGACCGAGGACGTTATACAGAAATTGCTGGCAAAGAAGAAGGCCAGAGCTGTCGTCCTCTGGGATGGCTCCGCGGCGCCGTCGGAGCTGGAAACGCTGGCAACGGTCAAGAACAGGCCGGAGATGGTTTTCGTTTCTTCAAGCTATCTCGGCAAGGATCTGTGGTCGCTGAAAGAACAGGTCCGCGATTTCACTTACGTAACGTATCCTTTCAGGTTGCAGGACAAGCTTGATCAATGGGACTCCTCGCTGGTCCTTTCAGCCAACATAACGAAAGAAGCGAATGCAGCATATTCCATTCAAGAGATATTGACCCAGGCACTCATAGATATGAAAGGTAATTATTACCGCGACAATTTTCTGGATGTTATCGGGATGATGGATGATCTGGAGGTCCCCTTGTATGAACGCCTCAGTTTCGGCCCGGGACAGCGCTACGCCTCGAAGGGGTGTTACATCGTTCAGCTCTCAAAGGGAGAAAAACCCGAACTCGTCAGGAAAAGTGACTGGGTAATTCATTGAAAGGAGGTCAGGAGTGATGCGGAGCAAATTCCTGGGCATGGTGCCGGTTCTGGTCTTTTTTACGATGATGCTTATCGGGAGACCGGCTGTCGCCGCGGGGGAATCCTACGAGCGGACCCTGGAAAGTTATACTGTGCCGGATGTTGTGCTGGTTAATCAGGATGGGGTCAAGGTTCACCTGAGGGAACTCCTGCAGTCGAAGGATCCGGTCATTCTGGATTTCATCTTCGGCACCTGCACGACCATCTGCCCGATATTGTCGTCAAGTTTCGCCAACCTGCAGAATAAGCTGGGCGCCGCTTCCCGGAAAGTTCATCTGGTATCCATAACCATTGATCCGGAGCACGACTCACCAAGGGTCATGAAGGAGTACCTGAAGCGATATCGCGCAAAACCCGGATGGGATTTTTTGACCGGATCGCGCTCGGATATTGACAAGGTGATGGCTGCATTCAACGCCTCTATTCCCAGCAAGATGTCCCATTATCCGCTGACACTGATCCATTCTCCGGGAGACGGCAAATGGATCAGGATCTTCGGGCTGATGGGGAGCGCTGAATTCATGAGCGAGTGCCGGAAGGTGGGGATATGATGAAAGGTCCGAACAGTAACCGGCTGGGCAATTGTATTATACTGTTCGCAGTTCTCTGCGTGGCGGCCCTTCAGCTTTTCGTAGTGCTGCCAAACTCGTTCGGCGAACCGCTTAAGCCTTCTCTTTCGCCGGAAGAGAAGCTTCGGTTGGGAGAACGGATGTATCGAGAAGGTGTCCTGCCATCGGGTGAACCGATGCAGGCATTCGTAAAAGGAGACGTCCCTGTTCCTGGGACTGCTTTTACCTGTGTAAGTTGTCATCTGCGGAGCGGGCTCGGATCTTTTGAAGGGGGCGTTTACACGCCTGCCACGAACGGGGCTAAACTCTTCAATCCGCTCCAACTGACCTATGTACGATTCGACCGGCCGGCGTACACCGATAAAACACTGGCTGACGCGATCCGGGGTGGCGTCGATCCCCGGGGACGGGTCCTCGATTATGTCATGCCTCGTTACCTGCTGGATGATGAGGACATGGCGATCATGATATTCTACCTGAAGTCGCTCTCGTCACAATTTTCACCCGGGATCTCGGAGACGAACCTTCATTTGGCAACGGTCATGACCGATGATGTGAGCCAGAAAGATCGTGATGCGATGTTTGTGTCTTTGCTGGGTATCATTGGTTCCAGGAACCAATATGCAAGGTTGAAAAGCCGGCAGAGCGTCCTCGGCAAAGGGCAATTAGTCCTGATGTCGGATGACATGATGAACTCATTTGACCAAATTATATCGCTCTCGCCCTGGCTCCTGAAAGGTCCACCGGAGACGTGGCGCAGCCAGTTGGAGGAGTACAATCGCAAGGAGCCGGTATTCGCCCTGATCGGCGGAATAACAAAAGGGGAATGGAAACCGATCCACCAGTTCAGTGAGGACAACCACATCCCGTGTCTTTTTCCCAACACCGATTTTCCGGTAATTTCACGGACCGACTGGTACACCTTGTACCTTTCAAAAGGGTACTACCAGGAGGGCGAGGCTGCTGCCCACTATCTCAACAACAAGGGGGAGCTCTTGAAGGGCGGGCCGATCGTCCAGATCGTTCGCGATTCGCGCGAGGGGCGGGCGCTCTCAATGGGATTTCAGGAGACCTGGCGGGATCTCGGGCATGAAGCGTTGGTGACGCTCATCCTGAAGCCGGGGGAAAAACTGACCAAGGATGTCAAACAGCTGCTGGCAAAGGACAAGCCTGGAGCTGTCGTCCTCTGGGATGGCTCCGCGGCGCCGTCGGAGCTGGAAACGCTGGCAACGGTCAAGAACAGGCCGGAGATGGTTTTCGTTTCTTCGAGCTATCTCGGCAAGGATCTGTGGTCGCTGAAAGAACAGGTCCGCGACTTCACTTACATAACGTATCCTTTCAGATTGCCGCCGTCGCCCACGGAGATGATAAATCCCTCTGACCCGTGGTACTATTTAAAAGGAAATACAACGAAAGAAGCTAATCAGGCGTATATCATCTCTCAAGTATTCAACATGGCGATCATGGATATGAGAAGGAATTATTACCGCGACAATTTTCTCGACGTTATCGGGATGATACCGGATACGGAGGTCCCCTTGTATGAACACATCAGTTTCGGTCCTGGACAGCGCTACGTCTCGAAGGGATGTTATATCGTTCAGCTCTCAAAGGGAGAAAAACCCGTACTCATCAGAAAAAGTGACTGGGTAATTCAGTAGTAAAGAAACTGCCCACCGCTCGTCCGGACAAACAATTTTGGAGAGAAAGATGAACAGGGTTGTCTTAATGGTAATGATCTTTTTAGCAATCGCATCTGCGGCGCAGGCTAAAAACCAGTTTTACGGTGATCAAGAGCTTAGTATGCTGAGTGAAGGGTACAAGCTGTTCATTAGCGACAACATTATTAATACCGTTGATAAAATAGAGCGCGGCGCAGACGCTCGCACCGCTTACTGTACCGGCGCTGATGAAAAAACTGCAAAGCATATCGGCGATATAAGCGTGGTGCGCTCGGATAACCGTTTGCGGATCAGTGGGAATACAAAGATATCCTACTCTGCTGCTTGCAACACGTATTACTCTGTTGTTGAACGTTTAAAGACTGCTGATGATATCAGGAGGCTCTGGTTGTTATTTGCCGATTCTGGAACGGACGGTTATGCGGCAGAAACCATTAAAAAACACGGTGTAAATGAAGACCCCAGTGCTTTAATTGAGTTGAGGCGGTTGGAAGTTGTTTCCAAGTATATCGAATTTTTTACAAACAATAAAGACTGGAAACTTACGGAGTATACCTTTCTGTCGCAAGCCTTTAAGGCACGGAAAGATAAACCGTTATCTCCTGTCTTTGCACAATTCATCTCGGCGTTGTTAACAGGTGATGCGGAGAAGGCGTTCCGAGTCCTAAAATCGATTGATCTTGATGATCTTGGCAGCCGTTTTATTCCACCGGTTTCAAGTGACGGCCTGAAGCCCAGCGGGGCAGACCCGCACGAGTAGCATGCCGGGAGTGCAACCTATAGTTCACCTCTCCGACAACCCGCATCTCCTCATGAAAGGATATATGTCGATTTTTCGCAGCTCTGTCAGATTTCTTATATTGTCGGTGGTTGTTTCGGCCCTTGCCCTGAGCCTTGCTTCAGGAGCTGGGGTGGCACAGGTCGCGTCACAATACGACGCGACGCTCAAGCAAATGCTTGATGCGGTCCAGGAGAAATCATACGAGCCGTTCGTGGCCAGAGGAGACCTGAGATTCAAAAACGGTTTTACCACGACGATGTTCGATGAACTGTCCCGGCAGCTCGCGCCGAGGCTTCGGCAGGGTTATTCCATGACATTCCTTACCACCCTGCGCCAGCGGGACTACCTGGTCTATGTCTGGAAACTTGCGTTTAAGGACGGCAAGGATGACTTTCTTGTCAACATGGCTATTAAAGACGGAAAAATCACCGGCTTTATTACCCGGTGATGGTGATTAAGTACCGGTCCCATCCGATATTCGTCCGCTCCGCTGGATGTCTGGAACTTCAAAAGGTCGGAATTTGAAGGTATCCTGACGCTCAGTTCATCTAAAAAATGAGATGCATTGGGTTTAAATGCATACCTGGTTAAAAAAGACCATTCAAAATGGACCTGTTCCCTTTCCTCATCTCTTTCCTTCCGTATAACGCATTGTAATCATAAATGTCTTGAATAGGCTTTAGTTGGGCATTACTCTTGCAAACAATAAGCCGGATAAAAGAAGATTAAAGGTCCGCCGATGCCAATAACCTTCAACCAAGTCTCAGGTGTGACGGCTTGAGAAAGGAAATTCCTATGAAACTGAGATTGATGATCGTCCTGGGCATTGTACTCCTGGCCTGTCAGGCTGTCGCCGGAGAGAAGATTGCTCTTAAGACGCAAAAGGATATTGAGAACTACAATGCCGGGATAAGGATCGCAAGGTCCTTAAGGCAGCAGGGGGGCGAGATCAACCTGGATATCGTGATCCAGGGAATGAAGGACGAGTTAACAGGCGAAGGGCACATTTTGACGGAAGACAATGTCTCGGAAACCCTGGTCGCGTCGCATAACGAAATGAAGCAGGTGTGCCGGGTTATCGAAGATTCGGAACTCTACGAGGCAATATGTAACAGAACTGATCCGCAGGCACCAGCATCATCTCAAGCCCAGGTGCAGAAGCAGAGATCTGATGAGGAACAAACTTTTGCCGCCCTGTTTGCCTCTACTCCAGCAGCTCCCCGGAGAATTGCTTCGCAAACGGGCGTATTATCTCAGGCGCTTATGCAGAGACAGGCGCCTGTTCAGTACCAAACCTTTGCAGACCTGCAAGCTGCACAGGCGCAAGTGAACGATGAGCCGGTTAAGATCGAGAGGAGCGACCTTGCCAGAAGATTTGGCGAGGCGTGGGTCAAAACGCAACCGCATCAGTGAAACACCGAAAATATATTATAAATCAGAAAAAAGAGACGAAAGATGATACCGGCAGACTAAAATGTTGAGAATCTCCTAAAAAGTCGAATTTAACCGCAGAGCCGCAGAGTGGCGCCGAGGAAACCTCTTAATCTTTAAGATCTATTTCTCCGCGTCTCAGAGTCTCGGCGGTAGATTTTTCTTTTTACGACTTCATCAAATATTTGACGATAAACAGACGGAACATTCGAAGAAGAGTGACGCGCATGCACATGACCGCGGGTTTGGCAGCGCAGGCAAACAGATATGAAAGGAGAAGTAAAATATGAGCGGACTCAAATTTAAGTTGAGAAACAGCTGTAAGCCTTTATTGTTGCTGCCATTCATATTGGCAGTAGCCGCCCTTTTTTTGGGGAGGGATCAATGTAACGAGCGCGGGAGCGGATCAATCGGGGAGACATCCGAAAAATGCCGCTGAATATCACGCGATCCGGGACCCCAAAGTTGACCCGAATTTATCCCCGGCTCAACGGGCGCGCGTGCAACGGGACGCTGCGATCAAGAATAGAGAAAATACCAGGAAGTTCATTCAGAATATTATGGCAGGGAAAGAATCGGCATCTTCCCAGGGAGGGAGTGCAAAATGAATAAGCGAAATTTGTCTTTATGCGCAATAGTGATCTTTGCGATAGCCCTGCTGGGCGCACCCGCGGCCATGGCCGCCTGCAATTACACGGCGGCGGAGGCAGCACTGTATCCGCCGGGAATAGGATTCAATCCAGCCGTCTGTTACAATGTGCCGAACTTCTCGCAAAGCCCGAACATCAGGAAGTTCGTTGACAGTCTCCCTGGTCTGGGGGCAGCCAACGCGAACAATCTCGGGCAGTATATCCCGATTGCCGTTCCGGACACGACATCGTATCCGGGGTCGGATTATTATGAGATCGGTCTCAAACAGTACACGAAGAAGATGAACACCGACCTCCCGGCCACCACGCTCAGGGGCTATTACCAGAAAGACGGCACTGATCATTCCTCGCAGTATCTGGGCGTGGCTATCATCGCCAAGCGCAACCGTCCGGTGCGCGTCAAGTATTTTAACGAGCTCCCCATCAGCTCTCTTACCGATACAACTGCCGGCAGGCTTTTCCTGCCTGTGGACACCACCTTGATGGGTGCAGGCATTGGGCCAGATGGAGTACATTCTTTCTCGCAAAACCGTGCAAGCTGGCATCTCCACGGTGGCCGCACCCCGTGGATCAGCGACGGCACGCCGCACCAGTGGCTTACCCCGGCTGGTGATCCGTCAATACCCCCGAAAGGCGCGAGTTTCCAGAACGTGCCTGACATGGTTAACGGCTCCGGAACCACGTGCATCGGAGGCGCCAAGTGCTTCACCCCTAATGCGGGCGACGGCATCGGGACGCTCTACTATTCAAACGATCAGAGCGCCCGCCTGATGTTCTACCACGACCATGCCCTTGGAATAACTCGACTGAACGTCTATGCCGGTCTTGCCGCGCCCTATCTCCTGACCAGCCAGGTCGAGGAAGACCTGATCTCGGGGACGGATGTTTCGGGCGGCAACCCGGCGGCAAAACAGATATTGCCCGACCAGGGAACTCCAAATGGCGTCTATAGATATGGAATCCCTCTGGTTATCCAGGACAAATCATTCGTGAATGACGCAACCACGCCTCCGGCCCCGGGCTTCCCGGCAACGACTTCCGGCTACGTACCTATGCCGACCACCCTTAGTACTGATCCTCTCTGGGCAAAGTATGTTGGGACCGGCGGAGGGAACCTCTGGATGCCCCACGAGTATATGCCGATCGAGAACATCTTTGATCCGACCGGTAACACACCCAACGGCAGATGGGACTATGCTCCTTTCCTGAATCCGCCTTTGATCCCCACGCATCCCATGCTCCCCACTCCGACCACTGTACCGGAATCATTCGGAGACACCGTGACGGTCAACGGCACTGTTTTCCCCTACCTCGAGCTGCCGCCGGATGCCATCCGTTTCCGGATACTGAGCGTCGGCAACGACCGCGGGTTCAACCTGATGTGGTTCAAGGCTGATCCCCTGCGGATAAACGTGACGAACGGAGGGTCCAATTATACGAATCCAACGGTGTTTATGAGCGGAAATGTAGGCCTCTATTCGACTGCAACCGCAATTGTCTCTCCCGGCACCATATCAGCGATCGATGTTGCAGGCTCGGCGCATTACATCTTTCCTCCTACGGTTAAGCTCTCGGGCGGAGGAGGAACCTGTGCTTCAGTAATAGCATCAGTTGTCTCCAATTCGAGCGGTGTAATTACCGTATCGGCCCAGGGGTGCAGCGGTTTCACGTCTGCGCCAAATGTTACGTATCACTGGCGGTGGAGGAGGCACCTATACATCCGCAACAGCGTCGATAATTCCCAAAGGCGTCATTACGGGAATCGTGGTTACGGGCGCAACGGGCTACCGGTCGGATATGCCTGCTCCGACGGTGACCATTTCGGATTCAACCGGCACGGGCGCCACAGCCGTCGCCTTCGTCAACACGGAAGTAAAGATGGTTGATGCACTCCCGAACAATGGGTGGCTGAATGGGCCGTGGGATGGGCGCGACGGCGGCGTCCCTGATCCGGCCATGTCAGGCCCGTCATGGGTCCAGATCGGCAACGAGTCCGGGTTCCTGGCCCAGGCCGCGGTATGGCCGCCCCAACCGATCGTTTACGAACAACTTCGCCAGAGCATTCCCACGCTTGGCGTCACGTACCACTCGCTCCTTCTGCAGCCGGCAATGCGCGCGGACGTGATCGTTGACTTCAGCAGTTACAAGGACGGCGACGTGCTCATCCTGTACAACGATGGGCCCGCGCCCATGCCGGGGTACTGGCCGCTCAACGACTACTACACGGACGACCCGGACCAGACCGGAATAGGCGCAGCTCCGACGACACCGCCCGGCTTCGGCCCCAACACCCGCACCATCATGCAGGTCCGGATCAAGGGGACCAAGACGTCGGCCTATACATTCAACCTTGCAGAGCTCCAGGCAGCAGTTGCCGAAGGCCTTCGCAGCGGACCAGGACAAACCCATTGTTCCCCAGTTGGCCTATAACGACGCTTACCCGGGATTTGCAACGTTTGACGCATACGCAAGTAATAAAGACACAACCCTGAACCTTACCGGTTCGCCTCAGGGGGTATCAAGGATCCTTACCGCAGTAGGCGGCAACGGCTATACGACGCCTCCCACGGTCCAGGTTCTGGCCACGGGCGCTGGCTCGGGTGCAACGGGCACGGCAGGTCTCAATCCTTACGGCGGTGCCATTCTCCTCACGGCAGGTGCCGGCTACACCTCGCCTCCTGCGGTTACGATAGGGACTCCGCTCAGTACCTACACCACCCCAACGTTTAACCCTCGTCCCGGTGTGATTCAGGTAACCGCCTTGGGCTCTACAACGATCTCGGGCGGTATGGTTACCGCCATCGCGATCGATGAGCCCGGCTCGAACTACAACACCAACGTTTTGGACACCGCGGCAACCCCCACATGCATCATTGCGCCACCAACGTGCACGCCGCTCGGTACGGCAATTTGCGATACGGCCACCTGCCAGTCGTTCATCTCAGTGGCGGGTTCCGTCGGCTCCATTCAGGTTACCACCGCCGGCTCGGGCTACACGTCTGAACCTACGGTCTTCCTGAATGGCGGAGGAGGTACGGGCGCCACGGCAGATGCCTTGCTGGCCGGGGCGACGATAATGACCGGCAAGAACATAACAGAGGGTTTTGACCCCGACTACGGGCGGTTGGACATCAGGCTCGGCTCCACGCCGAACCCGCTCACGCCCAGCATAGGCAACGGCCAGGTTATCGGCATCGCGCGCTACATCGACCCGCCGACCGAGTTCCTGAACGATGGAGAGGTCATCCTGTGGCGTTTCGCGCATCTGGGAGTTGACTCCCATGCCCTGCATTTCCACCTGTTCGACATGCAGGTGGTGAACCATGTTGACTATACCAACGTCGTAAAGCCGCCGTACCCGGACGAACTCGGTTGGAGGGAAACCATCAGGACCAACCCGATGGAAGACATCATCGTGGCGATAAGACCGAGGACGATGGCGCTCCCGTTCCCGGTACCGAACAGCAGCCGGCTTCTGGACGTGACGAACGCCGCTGGATGTCAACACGAACTTCCTTCCCATACCGCCTCCGCCCGGCATAGCAGCGGTACCGCAGATCATCAATGCGGTGACTGACTTCGGTTGGGAATACGTCTGGCATTGCCACCTCCTGGCGCATGAAGAGAATGACATGATGCGGCCGATGTGCTTGTTGCCTCCGTCTGCCGTACCGAATGCGCCTGGTCTCGCGGCCGGAGGTGTAGTCGCGTCGCCGGAGCAAGTCAGCTCTCACTTGGACGCATTACTGCTCGACACCTGCCAATGCGCCGGCCGCATTTCGTCATCCAACGGTGCACGGGCAATGGTTGCACTCCTGCGACGACCATAGCAACATTGATTGACAGAAACTTGCGCACCTATATCGACACTACGGTTGCTGCAGGCACGACGTATGGATATCGTATCCATGCGTTCAACAACTCGGGCAGTTCGGCGATTCGACCACCCGATCCGTAACAACAGCTGACCTATAGCATTCCCACCGTATCCATAACAGCACCGGCAAGCGGGGCAACGTATACCGCTCCAGCTACGGTCGCGTTGGCCGCTTCCGCGACGTCCGGAGGAACCGGAGACCATCACCAAGGTGGAGTTCTTCAATGGTTCGAATCTGATACAAAGCGTCACAACAGCACCCTATAACGCGAGCTGGGCGAGTGTGCCTGCCGGTGTATATGGAGCCGTGACCGCCAAGGTCACCAACAGCCAGGGAGCAACTGCTGTCTCTACTCCGATATCGGTCATTGTAGCGCCGATCATAACGACCTGCGGTCGTAGCCCCCACGGGCGACGTCAGCGGCAACGGCTTAATTGACCTGACCGATGTCTTGCTTGTCCTGCGTGCAGCATTGGGTTTACCGGACACCACCGTTCCTTTGACCACGATCATAGCCAAGGGCGATGTATATCCTCCAGGCGCGCCGGATGGCGTGATCACCATGGCAGATGCGCTGACGGTTCTGCAAATGTATGTGTCCACACATTAAGGGAGTGCAACACGACAATTAATATCTATCAGCATGGCACAGTGAAAAGATCACGTGCCATGCTGATAACATAACGCGGTTTAAATATGGAGGAATGAAAATGAATACAAGATCAGGTGGTTATATCATATTAGCTGCGGTCATCTTTCTTCTGTTCTCTGGCTGCGGCGGTAGCAGCGGGGGTGGGGGGGGTGCTGCAGCCTCAACAACTACCCTGACATCGGACAAGGCGATCGCGCTGGCGAACGGCAATGATCCCGTCAGCCCGGAACGAGTTACCTTTACCGCAACATCCACGCCGGGGAGTCCGGTATCATTTGTGATCACCGCGGGAACGGGTTCACTCGTCAATGCTGATACGGCGACGAATGCCTCCGGTATTGCGACGGTGCAGCTCCAAAGAAACCCAATTACCGGTGTGAACACGAGAGAAGATATAACGGTCACAGCCACTGCCGCCGGCGCTTCGGCTGCCAAGACTGTCAGATTCATCGACCTGCCGTCTCAGGCCAATATATCGATCGCGCTCAACCGGGTGATAACGGACCTGGGCGCCCTGACATTCGACCTTGTAAGTTCGCCGACTCAGTCGGCGCCGCAGTTCATGCTGGCGACACCTTTAGGCGTTGCAATCACGTTTCCGCGCATAGGTCCTCTTGGCCCTGGCACACAAAATACCTACACCATTGCGGTGGGCACCGGGAAATATTCGCTCGTCACAACAGTGAACCCGGGTATCACCACGACAGTGAATGGTCCTCTCGTGGGATTGACCTATAGCATTGATCCGACCATCAAGTCGCTTCCGACCTTTGCCGTAGGAACGACACCGCAGGCAACAAATTCTTTAGCCTCAGGCGCACTTCCTATCGCGGTGTCACAAGCAGATTTCGTTGCGACGACGGTTTTCGACACGGATAATTAACGAGGGGTTGCCGTGGCCCCGTCAATGGATGTCGACATCAACCTCTTTGCCGGCAGGTTGATGGATGCGGATTTCGAGATTTATTTGAAAAACCGGGGACCGTCGAGGTCCCCGGTTTTTTTCGGCGGGATTTATCCCGAAAAACAATTGGTCCCGGGTAAACAATGCCGCCTGATGTAATTCACCTGGGGTAGCGCTTCGTGCATGGACTGCATCTCGAAACACACCGTACGGACAAAAACCGCTGAACAATCCCGCAGCAGACCTCCCTTGCCCCGCTGGAAGCAATGAATATCCATATTGTGAGAAGTCTTCGTTTTGTGATATAGTGCCCCTAAGGGATAGTTTCCACAAGTCCTTAACATTCTCAATATAATTCAGACTTGAAACGTTCAGAACATCGCTTGCATTACAATGGGGAATTATTTCTGCAGTTCAGCGGTCGAGGTATTATCATGAGATCAATCATAGCGCGGGTACTTGTCTGCTTGGTCGCTCTATTCTTGTTGCCATTGACCGGGACCCTGGATCGTGCGCTGGCTGAAGAACAGGGTTATCAGCGAAGCGTAGAGCAATACACGGTGCCCGATGTCGTTCTCGTGAACCAGAACGGAGCGAAGGTCCGTCTTAAGGACCTTCTGCAAACCGACACGCCGGTGGTCCTGGATTTCATATTCGGGACCTGCACGACCATCTGTCCGATCCTCTCGGCCGGGTACGTCAACCTGCAGCATAAGCTCGGCCCGGATTCCCGGGCGATCCGGCTCGTTTCGATCTCCATCGATCCGGAACATGATACCCCGAAGGTCATGAACGCATATCTGAAACGGTTTCGTGCGAAGCCGGGATGGGATTTTCTGACCGGCTCCCGTGAAGATATCGACAAGGTGATGACGGCGTTCGGCGCTTACATTCAGAACAAGATGTCGCATTACCCGCTGACGCTGATCCGCTCCCCCCAGGACGGCTCATGGATCAGGCTCTTCGGCCTCATGAGCACCGCGGAATTTATGAACGAGGTCCAGAAGGTAAAGAATAAATGATCGCAGAACGGGAAACGAAAAGACGGGGTCATTGGAATAGTATGATGCGAGGATACATCCTCGCCCTCATGCTTCTTTTCTGTTGTGTCGCAACCGCTCCCGCAGAAGAAAATCAAGGAACCGATACCGCCCTTTCGCAGCGCGAGATCCTTCAACGGGGAGAGAACATCTACCGCGAGGGCATCCTGCCCTCGGGAGAGCCGCTTCAGGCCGTCGTGAAGGGCGACATCCCGGTGGTCGGGACGGCTTTTAGCTGTGTGAGCTGTCATCTTCGCAGCGGTCTCGGATCACTGGAAGGGGGCGTCATTACGCCCCCGACCACGGGGAAGAAGCTGTACCAGCCGCTTTACACCGGTACTGAACTTACCCACTCCGCGCGAAAACAAGTGCCGACCTATTTTCGGTCAATAGCCCATCGACCGGCGTATACGGACGAAACACTTGCTGTCGCCCTGCGGATGGGTATCGATCCCGAAGGCCAGGAATTGAATTCCGTCATGCCACGCTATTTTCTTGATGATCGGGACATGGGAATCCTTATATCCTACCTGAAGTCACTTTCCTCGGAGCTTTCTCCCGGGGTTACGGATACGACCCTTCACTTTGCCACCATCGTTACGGAAGGGGTCGGCGCCGAAGATCGGGAGGCAATGCTGGCGCCTCTGCAGACCTATGTCGCCGCCCGGAACAGCATGTCAAAAGTTTATGAGACGCGGGCAAAATACGGCGTGTTTGCCGAAGAAATGGACCTTTCCTACAAGAGAATGTCGCTGTCTGTCTGGGAACTCAAGGGTTCTGCTGAAACGTGGAGAGGACAATTGGAGGAATACTATCGCAAGGAGCCGGTCTTTGCGCTGCTCGGCGGGATAGCCGCGGGAGAATGGAAACCGATCCATGAATTCAGCGAGGACCATCGCATTCCCTGCATCTTCCCCGTTACCGATTTCCCCGTCATCTCCGAGACCGGCTGGTACACGCTCTATTTTTCCAAGGGCATTTATCAGGAGGGTGAGGCCGTGGCCCATCACCTCGCGAGAATGGAGGGGCTTTCGGCGGAGAACACGGTGTTGCAGATCGTCCAGAACTCACGCGAGGGCCGGGCCCTTCAAGCGGGATTCGAATCCACCTGGCAGGACCTGGGTCGTCGTCAGCCGATCACCATAGCCCTTCCGGAAGGCGATGCAATCACAAAGGAGGCCCTTCAGCGGCTCATGGAAAAGAACAAACCGTCCATAATCCTTCTGTGGGCAGGTGCCGGGGTCTTTCCGGCCTTGCAGGCGATTACGAAGCCGGCGAAGAGGCCGCAGCGTGTATATATGTCATCGAGTCTCCTGAAACAGGGCCTCTGGACCGTGCCGGAAAAGGCGCGTGATGTTGTGTACATGGCCTATCCCTACAGGCTCCCGCAGGAAGAGGCGATATACTCGAAGTATGCAAGCGGTTTACTGCGGGGCAAGAAGAACATGCCGATCAACGACCGGAGAATTTCAACGCGGATGTATTCCGTAGCGAGGCTGATGACCGAAACGTTTCTGCATATACAGAGAAATTACTATCGTGACTATTTCCTCGATGTCATCGGTATGTTGAGAGACCAGCTATATCCCGATTATGTGCGCCTGAGCTTCGGACCGGGGCAGCGCTACGCCTCGAAGGGGTGTTATATCGTTCAGTTGACTCGAGGTATCAAACCCGAACTCGTCAGAAGAAGCGAATGGGTGATCTATTGATCCGCTCCTGCGCGGTACCGGTGAGCTGCGCCGGCTGTGGAAAAAGTTCACTTTGGTTAAGCAATAATCCTCGGCAGGCATCATACCGGCAATGAAGTGAATAGACTGGTTGCAACAGCCGATATCCCTGATTATGCAGATGCTATCTGCTAAAAGGAACTGACATGAGAGCTCATATCATTTTTAATGTTTCGCTGGGAAAGTTTATAGCGGCGTTATTGGTCCTCACCGCATTATTTCATGGCTCTTCTTCGGCAGAGGTGTCTGATCAATCAGCAAACCAGACTCTGCAGATCAACCAGGGGGGCGTCGAGTTGTCAAAGGATTCGCCGGTCGAACTGAACCAAGAGTATTTTACAGGCTACTGGACTGATACGAAGAACATCGTAACCGCTCCTGCACGATGGGACTCATCAGACTGGATTGAAGCATCCATCGTTACGGGCATAGCCATTGGATTGTTCACTCAGGACGAGAACATACAAAGATGGTCGCAAAAGCATAAAAACACTACGACCGGCAATATCTCCGACGATGCCAAAAAAATAGGTACTTTTTCAGTACCGGCAGTGGTCGGACTCGGCCTGTACGGCTACATCGCCGGCGATGGGAAAGCCAAAACGACCTTTTTGCTGAGTACGGAAAGCTTCATCGTCACCGGCGTTTTTGCACAGATTCTTAAACGTGCAACCGGCCGTCATCGGCCTTATACCGGAGATTCGCACGATACGTGGTCGGGTCCCAGCATTTCCGGCCAGAACGATCACCTGTCGTTACCGTCAGGCGATGCCTCGTCAGCGTTTGCAATAGCATCGGTGGTTGCTTCTGAATACGACAATTGGGTGGTCCCGCCTCTCGTCTACACCGCATCGGCGCTCATCGGTCTCTCGCGGGTGCATAACAATGCACATTGGTCTTCCGATGTATTTGTGGGTTCCGCGATAGGATATTTTACCGGGAAGGCGATCGTTGCCTCGCATAGAGATGGTCAAAAAAGCAATCTTTCACTTGCGCCCATGATAGATGGAAAGGACCTGGGCTTTGTAGTGACATACAGGTATTAGCGAAACAGAGCGAGAAAGAGTCGATCAATTGCACCGCTTCCTTCCTCAATTCGTTTGAAAAGAATTGAGACAAGTATGAAGAGAATATTTATGAAAATGTGATGACCATGAAAAATCGAGTCGCTAACTATTTAACGGTAACTGGTTTAGTTGTTTTGTTCATATTCTCAGGACACGTTGTTTCATATTCACAAGATCGCGCAGAATCCAAGGCGATCTTTTATGTTCAATGATACGACGTCGGAAAAACAGCCCTGGAAGGGCTGGCGGGAGTGAAGAGAGTCGAAAAAGGCTTTCGCTACTTTAAGGAAATAAATACAGTTTATTATGATCCGAAGGTAATTACCATCGAGGAAATGGAACTTGCCCTGAAGAAGGCCGGAACTTTCATTGAAACGGTAAAATAGAAAGAACATCACCATTAATTAATACTAAAGTTGAGCATTTTGCCTTTCTCACGGTCTGCGTCGACTTGCAATCGATAGAGTGTTTGCTATACTTATCTTAAAAGACATCGTTTATCAGCTTGAAACGATGTTTTTCTATTTTAAAAGAGAAATGCCGTCAATTCGAGGGGGGGAAAGATGCCATGAAAAATACTCTGAGTAGAAGAGATTTTTTCAGGAGGGCCGGGATCGGAGCCGTTGGATTAGGGTTCGGAGTTTCTCTTTTTGACGGGATATATCAATATGCCGAGGCGGCTTCAGAAGAAGAAAAACATGCCCTCCTCATGAAAGGCTCGGTAAATTTCATGGGATTCATGGCGAAAGAGATCACTCCGAATGATGAATTCTATATCACGACCTACTCGGATACCGTGCCGGTCATTGACCCCAGGAAATTCAGTTTAAGGATCGAGGGCCTGGTCGAAAAACCGTATACGCTCAACCTGAAAGAACTTGAAGAGATGAAGGACAAGACCGAATTCGTCACGCTTGAGTGTATCGGCAACCCTGTCGGAGGAGATTCGATCAGCAACGCTCTCTGGGACGGCGTGACGCTGAAAAAAATAATAGACAAGGCGGTCCCTCAAAAAGGGATCGTGAAGACGGTCTTTTATGCCGAAGATGGCTACAGTGACAGCATCCCGTATTCCCTTTCACTCTCGGAAGACGTATTTCTCGCGTACAAAATGAACGGAGAGCCTCTTCCCGGGAAGCATGGATATCCACTGAGAGCGATCGTTCCCGGCATATATGGAATGAAACACGTCAAATGGCTCTCGAAGATAGAACTCGTTAATTTCGATTTCAAGGGATACTGGGAGAAAAAAGGATGGTCTGATGAGGCAATTATTCCCGATAAGTCGCAAATTTTGATGCCGATGGATGGAAAAACGATACAGCCAGGCAATTACGTTATCGGCGGAGTTGCATTTGCCGGAAGGTATGGAATAAGCAAGGTACAGGTATCGCTCGATAATAAGAGGACGTGGCATGATGCCGAAATTAAGCCGCCACTTTCGAAGTGGTCATGGACGCTCTGGAGCTACGACTGGAAACCTTCAAAACAGGGAGAATATACGATAACCGTTCGGGGAATCGACAAAGCGGGAAAAGTCCAGGAGTCCGCATCTCTGCTGGGAACGTTATTCCGTTCATTTCCTGATGGCGCAAAAGGTCTTCATTCCGTAAACGTGGATATAAGAAAATAACGGAATGACAAGGGGTTCTGAGGCAATATCCGCGGTGGGAACCTTTGTCACTCTTGGCGGAGCTGAGGGAGAATCTCGCGCGTGCGCTCGATTCAGCACAGTAGTAGCGCAGTGGGATCGAAGACATTCATGTTGACGGCCGTTGCGTAAACTGCTGCGGTTGAAACACACAAGGCGATGGAGTTCGCCGAAACCGCCCCTTTTCTCAGGGCTGATGACTCCTACTCTCAATCTAAATGAGGGCAGGAGTTTTTTATGCCCGGAAGGGGACAGAGAATGCAAAGCGAGTATCGAGTGTTGCGCGCCAAAAAAAGAGGTTCGTATGCTAAACTATATTATAATCATCACAAGTCGACGAGCATCAGGACTTGAAGCGGCCAGGGCGTCCAGGGCGTCCGCCAGGTCCGAACGGCTTTTAAAACAGGAGGAGTTTGGTTCAAAGGCGACCTTTAGGGGCGGATTACAACTGTTAGTCAGGAGAGGAATTATACATGCTTGAGATCGATATTCCCGGATTCGGCCTGGTGAAATTGGAGTACCTGGTGTCGGACTTTTCCGGCACCTTGTCCGTGAATGGGCAACTTATACCGAAGGTGGACTTGATGTTGAATAAAATCTCGAAGTTTATGAAAATCCACATTCTCACGGCGGATACCTTCGGCAAGGCGCGGGGTGAATTGACAGGCATCAACTGCGAAATACATATTCTGAACGGGGGTGGCCACGACGTGCAAAAAGAAGAGTTTGCAGCAAAACTCGGCGCGGAGAATGTCGTCGCTTTCGGGAACGGGAACAATGACCGGAGGATGCTTAAATCTTCGCGGATCGGCATTGCGGTGTCAGAGGGAGAAGGATGCGCTGTCGACGCGATCACGGCGGCGAATATCCACGTGCGAAGCGCAATCGACGGTCTCGACTTATTGCTTAATCCGAAGAGGCTTAAGGCGACATTGCGGTTTTGACCAGAGAACGGCGCTATGACCACATGCCCTTTTTGCACGATAGTTCCTGAAAAGATCATTGCTCAGAATGACCATACGTTTACCGTCAGGGACACACTGCCGGTTTCACCGGGTCACACGTTGATCGTGCCGAAGCGCCATATTGCATCAATCTTCGAAGCGACAAAGGATGAAGTAGCCGCTTTGTGGGAGTCCTTGCAACAGGCACGCACACAGTTACTCAAGGAATTCTCTCCCGACGGTTTCAACCTCGGCATCAACGATGGATTGGCAGGGGGTCAGACCATCCTGCACCTGCATATTCACATTATCCCGCGCTATAAGGGCGATATGCCGGACCCACGAGGCGGCATCCGCTGGATCTTCCCGGACAAGGCGGTTTATTGGAAAGATTGAGCGCCGAACGTTTATCACCCATTTATGCAGCTCTCGATTTTTGCGCCACGCTGCGAATCATCTTCATGATTTCCCGCATGAATGCGGGCAGGTCCGAGGGCTGCCGCGAAGTCACGAGATTGCCGTCCACAACCACTTCTTTGTCCTCGTAGATAGCTCCGGCAGCCTTCAATTCGTCCACAACAGTCCGGTAACAGGTGGCGTGCCTGCCTTTCAACAGCCCCGCGGTGATCAGTGTCTGCGGTCCGTGGCAGATGGCGGCAACAGGCTTGCCCTTCAGGAAAAAGTCCCGAGCGATCTCCACTGCCTTCGGCTCCTTTCGCACCGCTTCGGGCGCCTTGCCTCCGGGAAGCACCAGAATGTCGTAGTCCTCAGGTCTGACCTCCATCAAGGTCTTGGTCACTTCTACTTCGTAGCCGTGCTTGCCCTTGATTGGCTGATTCTTCATTGACGCAACGTCCACTTCGATCCCTTCTTCAAGCAACCGATAGTAGGGAACGAGAAGTTCCGAGTCCTCATATGTGTCCGCGCTGATGAACAATGCTTTCATGGGATAACCTCCTCTGTTAGAATTATAACTGTCGTGAAGACCTGCAGCCGTCATTTTTTCATGAACCTCTGCGGTGCGATATTTTATTTTACCGCATTCTTGAAAATATTTCTCTGTTGCAATTGACTTAAGCATATATTTCGATTACGATTTAAGTATACCGTCATTCTGATCGTGGCACCCCATGATTTGAATTCTGGGGAAATGCCATCAGAGAAACAGTGCGATGCTGAAAAACCGAGGGTTTTTCTTTCCTTATGAGAAGGAGGGTCAACATTTGCCGGAAGAGATCGTAGAAACTTTTCAAGTGAAGCGCCTGACTGTTCTCGATGAAAAGGGAAATAGCAGCGGTAGGCCTGTGCCTTCGCTGACTGATGAAGAATTAAAGCGGATGTACGAGCTTCTCGTTCTTGCGAGGACCTTTGATCAACGCGCCTTGAGCCTCCAGCGTGAGGGACGGCTCGGTACCTATCCCTCCATCCTGGGACAGGAGGCATCGCAGCTCGGAAGCGCTCTGGCGGTGGAAAAAGGAGACTGGCAGTTTCCGTCCTTTCGGGAAAGCGGCGTTTATATCGCCCTTGGTTTTCCAATGCACCTGCTTTTTCAGTATTGGGCCGGCGATGAGCGGGGCATGAGTATCCCAGAGGGGATGAACATCTTTCCCCCGTCTATTCCTGTGGGCACTCAGATTCCCCATGCCGTAGGCGCTGCGATGGCGGCAAAGTACCGGAAAGATCGCGCTGCCGCGCTCGTTTATTTCGGCGACGGCGGCAGTTCGCGCGGTGATTTCCATGAGGGAATGAACATGGCTGGCGTGTTCAAGCTCCCTGTGGTCTTTCTATGCCAGAACAATCAATGGGCCATATCCCTTCCCCGGGAGCGTCAGACCGCGTCAAAGACCATTGCGCAGAAGGCGGTTGCCTACGGCTTCGAAGGCATCCAGGTAGACGGAAACGACTTCCTTGCTGTATTCAAAGCGACAACGGACGCCCTGGCAAAGGCGAAAGACGGCGGCGGCCCGACCCTGATCGAGAGCGTTACCTACCGGATGTCGGACCATACGACATCAGATGACGCGAGCCGCTACCGGTCGAAGGAAGAAATCGAGCAGTGGAAGGCACGAGACCCGCTTTTGCGGATGCGGTTGTACCTGGAGAAAAAAGGCCTTGTGACCGACGCATCCCAGAAGGAAATCGAAGCCAGGGCAAAGACCATGGTCGACGAGGCCCAGAAAAAGGCCGAGTCCGCGGCCCCGCCTGGTCCCAAGGACATGTTCACCTATACTTACACGAGCCTCACGCAGAGGCAGGCTCGCGAGATAAAGGATTTCTGATATGGCGATAATGAATATGGTCCAGGCCCTGAACCTGGCTTTGAAGGAAGAAATGGAGCGGGACAAGGACGTCGTCATACTCGGCGAGGACGTGGGAAAGGACGGAGGCGTGTTCCGGGTGACCGAAGGCCTCTACAACCGCTTCGGCCCGAGCGCGTTATCGATACGCCTCTTGCCGAGACAGGCATCGTTGGTGCTGCTATTGGCATGGCCGTTTACGGATTGAAGCCCGTGGTTGAGATCCAATTCATGGGATTCATTTACTCCGCCATTGACCAGATATTTTCGCACGCGGCGAGAATCCGTTCGCGCTCGCGCGGGAGGTTCACGGCATCCCTTGTCATCCGCACGCCCTACGGGGCGGGCGTAAAAGCTCTCGAGCACCACTCCGAAAGCACGGAGGCCATTTTTTGCCAGATGCCGGGCGTAAAAGTGGTCGTCCCGTCGTCGCCGCTAATCGCAAAAGGTCTGCTTCTATCGGCCATCAGGGATCCGGACCCCGTGCTCTTTCTTGAACCTACAAGGCTCTACCGCATGATCAAAGATGAGGTTCCGGAGATCGATTACACGGTCCCCCTGGGAAAGGCCCGAATCGTTCAGGAAGGGACGGATGTCACTGTGATCGCCTGGGGCAGCATGCTCCAGCGGACGATGAAGGCAGTGGAGGGATTCAATGCCGAGGTGATAGACCTCGTGACACTTTCTCCCTTTGATGAAGAGGCGGTGCTTGAATCCGCAAAAAAAACGGGCAGGGTCGTGATCGTGCACGAAGCGCCATCCATGTGCGGTCTGGGCGCCGAACTCTCTGCAACGATCGCCGAGTTTGCCATGCTTCATCTGAAGGCCCCTATCGTCCGAGTTACGGCATACAACGTCGTCCTCCCCCTACCGAAGCTTGAGGACCAGTACCTGCCGTCCATCGATAAAATACGAAAAGCCATAGAGACGGTGCTGCAGTACAAATAAAGAATGGAGAACTTCTCCTTCTCGCAAAGCACGCAAATTTCGCAAAGAAGGGCTTGAAACGTGATCTCCGGTTTTTAAAAAAGTCTTGCGTCATTGCCGTGCTTAGAGAGAGGCGCATTGCTTTTGGATGAATTTTGAAAAATTCGTAAGAAGTCAAGATTTGGCACACAGAGAGCACATAAGTAAGACCTTTACACAATAAAGATTATTTCTGTGCCTTATGCGCATTTTGCGGCTAAAAAACTTTTTTCGAATTTATCAATTTTATAACCAAGGGAGAAGATGATCATGGCTTTCGATTTTATACTACCCGACCTGGGCGAGGGGATTACCGAGGCTGAGATCAGGAAATGGCTTATCAAAGAGGGCGATGTCGTAGAAGAGCACCAGTCCGTCGTGGAGATCGAAACGGACAAGGCCGTCGTGGAAGTGCCGTCGCCCGTGGGCGGAACGATCCTCAAGATCGCCCGGGAAGAAGGGGAGACCGTCAAGGTCGGCGAAGTGCTCCTGGTCATCGGCGGAGCAGACGAGAAGGCCGAAGCGCCGCGGCCGCCGGAGAAGCCGAAGACCACTGAACGACCGAAGTCGGTTTCCGTCGTTGGTGAGCTTCCGGAAGAAGAGGAGGAAGTAAAGCCCGCTGTGGGGGGCCGTCCCAAGCCGGCGCCTGCCCCCCTGGTTCAGGTTGAGAAACAAGGGGCCGTAATCCTCGCTGCGCCTGCGGTGCGGGCCCTTGCAAGGGAGAAGGGAGTTAATCTGGAAAAGGTCACGGGCTCGGGGCCAGGCGGGAGCATTACGAGCGAGGACGTGCAGAAGGCCATGAGGCAGCCTGCGAAGGCCGAAGAAGAGGCCGCTGTAGAGCGCATTGCCATAAGGGGAGTCAGAAAGACCATCGCAAGAAACCTCGTGATCGCCCAAAAGACCACGGCCTTTGTAACGGAAATGGACGATGCCGACGTTACCGACCTCTCGAACCTCCTGGCGAGGGAGAAGAAGAGACTCGAGGGAGAAGGGGTCCATCTAACTTTCATGCCTTTTATCATGAAGGCCGTGCAACATTCGCTCATGGACTTCAGCACCTTTAATGCCTCGGTCGACGAACAAAAAGAAGAGATCATGGTAAAAAAGTTTTATAACATCGGCGTTGCCGTGGACACACCCGATGGTTTGATCGTCCCCGTGGTCAGGGATGTCGAAAACAAGACCATACGTGAGCTTGCTGCAGAACTCAAGGATTTAAGCGAAAAGGCGCGGAAGCGCACGATTAAGCTCGAGGACCTGAAGGGGAGTAGCTTTACGATCACCAACTACGGCACCTACGGAGCTAGGTTCGCAACACCTATCATCAACTATCCTGATGTGGCGATCCTGGGGACCGGAAAAATATCTGACAAGCCCTGGGTCAAGGATGGTCAGGTTATTATCCGGAAGATTTTGCCGCTTTCGCTTACCTTCGATCACCGTGTAAATGACGGGGCAGAAGCGGCAAAATTCCTGACGCGGCTCATCGCTTACCTCGAAGACCCGGCGGCGATCTTCATCGAAAGTGCATAAAGGCGTGGATTATTGAGCAATAGCTCCTTCCTGAATGCTGCAAATAGTCATCATCATAAGCGTTCCTGCTGCACCGCCACACGAACTCGCGCGTGGCTTGTTTATGAAATTTAATGTTGAAAACCCCATGCCTTCCGGCCTCCATAACATCGGGCGACAGGCAGCCTGAATGAACGGCGAGTCTCCTGCATCCTCCGATCCAGACAGCAGCATGAGTGTACGACCATGACGATGGACAAAGACATCGATATCGAGGTGATGATACGCAGAATAGGCCAAGAGCTTTTTTCTGCGATAAGGGAAACACCTCCGGCATTCGATAGGAAGACATGGACCGGCAGGATCATGAATTGGTCCATGAAGCAGGAAGATCTCAAGATCAGGCTCTTCAGGTTCATCGATGTGCTGCCATCGCTTCGGTCCGACGAGCAGGTGACCCGGCTGTTGCAGGAGTATTTCTCCGGTGATGCCGATCTGCCCAAGCTCATCAGCGGAGGCATCGGATTGCTCTCAGGGACGGGGTTCGTTGCGGGGCCGGTGATCAGAAAAAGCGTCGAGTCCATGGCCCGGCAGTTCATAGCGGGAAAAGACGCCAATGATGCCAAGAACACCCTCAATGAACTGCGAAAAGACGGCAGTGGGTTCAGCATCGACCTGTTAGGCGAGGCTGTTGTGAGCGACAAGGAGGCTTTGGAGTATGCCGGGCGCTATCTGGCGCTTCTCGATTTCATCCATGAGAGCCTTCCTGACGAGGCAGGAACTGATGTGTCGTTCAAGGTTTCTTCTCTGTATTCACAACTTGACCCCCGTGATTGGGATGGCTCCATCGCCAGGACCAAGGAGAATTTGCGCCCGATCCTCCGGCAAGCAAAAGCGCTTAGAATATAGTTACCTTTGACATGGAACAGTATTATTATAAGGACCTCACCATTGCAATTTTCAAAAGCATTCTCGAGGAAGAGGAGTTCAGAGAGCTTCCGACTGCATGTATAGCACTTCAAGCATATCTGAAGGATACGGAACAGGATATCTCAGCCCTGACAGCGTGGGCCAGGGAACAATCGAGAAAGTTCACTATCCGTCTCGTGAAAGGCGCCTACTGGGACTATGAGATCGTGATGAACCGTCAGAAGGGGTGGCCCGTGCCTGTCTTTTTGAGCAAGGAGGAAACGGACCTTAACTTCGAGCGGCTCACCCTGCTCCTCTTCAAACACCATGACGCAGTTCGCCCCGCGATCGCCACGCACAATCTGAGGAGCATCAGCCATGCAATTGCCGCAGCAGATGCATTGAATATCCCGAAACAGGACTACGAATTTCAGATGCTCTACGGCATGGCTGATCCTATCCGGAAAGCGCTTCGCGAGCGCGGGCTCAACGTACGGACGTATACTCCGGTTGGAGAGTTGATTCCGGGCATGGCCTACCTGGTCAGGAGGCTTCTCGAAAATACATCCAATGAGTCTTTCCTCAGAAAATCCTTCAACAAGGAGACCTCTTTTGATGAACTGATACGGCCTCCCCAATCGCAGGAGACCTCTGAAGAGGAGATGCCGGATGATGCCTTTCGGAACGAAGCTCCCTGTGATTTTTCCATCAGCCTGAACAGAACGATGATGGCCGATGCGCTCCGGAGTATCAAAAAGCACGGAGACAGGGAGTATCCGCTCCTCATCGGCAAACACGAGGTCAGAACGGATCGGAAAATTCCATCATACAATCCGGCAAGCCCCCACGAGGTCGTCGGAACGGTATCATTCGCAGGCATCCCGGAAGCCGATGCGGCGATCGATGAAGCCCGCAAGGAAGCCGCATCATGGCGAATGATTGCTCCTGAAATGAGAGCGGGATATCTTTTTCAGGCAGCCGAGATTATGCGAAAGCAGCGTTTTGAGCTTGCGGCACTGGAGGTCGTAGAGGTCGGGAAAACATGGGCGGATGCGGACGGCGACGTGTGTGAAGCGATCGATTATCTCGAATATTACGGCAGGGAGATGAAGCGGCTCGCCAGGCCGAGGGTCCTCCTGCAGTATCAGGGCGAGGACAATGAATATCGATATCAACCAAAAGGGATCGGCGTCGTGATAGCTCCCTGGAATTTCCCCCTGGCAATTGCGACGGGAATGGCCTCTGCGGCCATTGTGGCCGGGAACTGCGTACTGTTCAAACCTTCAGGCCTGTCGCCGGTACTAGGGTACCGGCTGGTTGATACGTTCAGGTCCGTGGGCCTCCCGGCGGGCGTGCTTCAGTTCCTTCCCGGGCCGGGGAGCGAAGTTGGAGAATATCTCGTTTCTCATCCTGCTGTTGATTTCATCGCGTTTACCGGGTCAATGGACGTTGGCCTCAGGATCGTACAACGAGCGGGGGAGACGAAGCCCGGCCAGCGGAACGTCAAGAAGGTTGTAGCTGAAATGGGAGGGAAAAATGCGGTCATCGTGGACGAAACCGCCGATCTTGACGAGGCGGTGAAAGGCATCGTTGAATCGGCCTTCGGGTATCAGGGGCAAAAGTGTTCCGCCTGTTCGCGGGTGATCGTCATCGGCGGAATATTCGATGAGCTCTGCGGTCGCCTCGTGGATGCAGCCGATAGCCTGCGGATCGGCCCGCCTGAAGACCCGGCCAATCTTCTCGGCCCCGTTATTGATGAAGCGGCGCTGAAAAAAATAAAGGCATACATAGAGACCGGAAAGACGGAGGGAAGGGTCGTTCTCGAAAAAAAAGTTTCCCCAACCGGTCATTTTGTCGGCCCCGTTATATTCACTGACGCGCCTCCTTTGTCCCGCATTGCGACAGAGGAGATTTTCGGGCCCGTGCTTACGATTCTGAGGGCAAAGAACCTGGATGAGGCTATCGGAATGGCAAATGAAAGCTTCTATGCGCTCACGGGCGGTCTCTATTCCCGCAGTCCCGCAGCAGTACAAAAAGTGAAAGAGGAATTCCGCGTCGGGAATCTTTATATCAACAGGAAAATTACCGGCGCTCTCGTGGGCAGACAGCCGTTCGGTGGATTCGGCATGTCCGGGGTCGGTTCAAAATCCGGTGGGCCGGACTATCTTCTTCAGTTCATGAATCCAGTCAGCATAAGTGAAAATACTCTCAGAAGGGGGTTTGCGCCGTTTCAAAAAGAGTGATCAGATTTGCGTATTTCTTTGCAACACATGAAATGACAACCCGCATTTGCTGAAAATTTTGCAACGCTCTCTCTTGGGATGATCTTCTAACGGAAGCGAAAAACAGGTTGACCTTTCGGTCAACCCATTTCTTTTTTTTGTGGAGCTGAGGGGGAATCTCTAGCGCTTCGCTTCCACAGGGGCCTGCCCCCTATGGCGGCCGATTATTCTGTCCTGTGACCCCCGAGGAATGAGGGAATTCTTCCCTCATACTATCCTGGTTGGATCCCCCACATCAAAGGGCCGACCTTTCGGTCAATCCTTTGTCTTTTCCTGGTGGAGCGAACCCCTGACCCCAAGACTGCCAGGGTCGTTTTTGAAGCCTCAACCATCCCCCTCCGTTGTCTTTTTGTGCTTTTTCTTACCCTTCTCTACTCTTAAAATGAAAGTTATAGAGCACTAAAGGTGATCTTAATCACGGATTTGTCTATTGACTCGTGCTGTAATAAAGAATAATTGTCTTCATGATTGAAATAAATACAGATGATGTCGTCATTCAATAGCCATGAGAAAAAAACGTCACAACTATACACCTGAGGGAAAAGTTGCTATCCTCAAGCGTAACCTGCGAAGGGGTTCCACCGAACATCTCCGAGGCCATTCGGGACTAGAGTCTGGACAGACGGGTGAACTGAATGATCACAATGATCGACAAGCCATCGGGAAACCGTGGCACGAAGCATCGTCGGAAGGGTGGAAGCAACGCCTATCCGTCCGCCGCGGGAAACGCCGTACCTTCTCAGATATTGATCGTTGACGACGATACCGCTCTCCTCGAGAGATATATTGAGAGTCTTTCCGACGCCTATCGAGTCGTCACGGTCCAGACCGGCCGGGTTGCGATCGAGCGGGTGAAACGACGCAGCGACATCGATCTCGCAGTCATTGAATACCGGTTGTCCGACATGTCCGGCATCGATGTCATGAAAGAGATCAAGGACGTTGAGCCCTCCATTCTCGTTCTCATCGCCACGGCATACGGCGACGAGGAGGTTGCGGTCGAGGCATTCAGAGGCGGCGCCCGCGATTACCTCAAGAAGCCGTTCAGCATATCCGAGCTTTCCACGAAGATCGACTTTTATCTCGCCCTCAAGCATGCGGATAAACAGCGCAGAAAGAACGTCCTTCACGGGTCCGAGACTCCTGCCCAGCCGGGAATGCCGCATTCCGCCGTCACACTCAGCCAGTATCATAAGATCCAGCAGGCCGTTCGTTTTATCAACGATAACTACCGAACCGATATTTGCCTCGATGCCGTTGCCTGGGAGGCCAGAATGTCCCCCGCCCACTTTTCCAGGATATTCAAGAAGGTGATGGGTTTGTCCTATCAGGATTATCTCAACAAGCGAAGAATCACGAAGGCCAAGAACCTTCTCCGCACCAGCGCAAAGAACGTAACCGAAATCGCCGTCTCACTCGGTTTTGCCGACCCAACCGGCTTCGGCAGAATTTTCAAGAAGCTCACCAGCCAAACGCCTTCCGCTTTCAGAAGCCTGCCTCCAGAGTGATTTTCTCAGAAAAAAGCATAAAAAGCTGAGTGCATGTCATAAAACGCCGAGACAGGAGCGATTGGTATCTGCTAAGGTTATCCCGTCGCTGAGTTCTGCCTGCGGATCAAAGTCCATGAGAAGGGAGGAAATGCTCCGGATGTGTTCGAACCGGAAGACCCGGTTGTCCGACCTGTCCGGCATCGATGTCATGAAAGAGATCAAAGACATTGAGCCCTCCATTCTCGTTCTCATCGCCGCGGCATACGGCGACGAGGAGGTTGCGGTCGAGGCATTCAGAGGCGGCGCCCGCGATTACCTCAAGAAGCCGTTCAGCATATCCGAGCTTTCCACGAAGATCGACTTTTATCTCGCCCTCAAGCATGCGGATAAACAGCGCAGAAAGAACATCCTGCCCGGGTCCGAGACTCCTGTCCAGCCGGGAATGCCGCATTCCACCGTCACACTCAGCCAGTATCATAAGATCCAGCAGGCTGTTCGTTTTATCAACGAAAACTACCGGACCGACATCTGCCTCGCCGCCGCCGCCCGGGAGGCTGGAATGTCCTCTGCCCACTTTTCCAGAATATTCAAGAAGGCGATGGGCTTGTCCTATCAGAATTATCTCAACAAGCAAAGAATCACGAAGGCCAAGAACCTTCTCCGCACCAGCGCCCAGAGCGTAACCGAAATCGCCGTCTCACTCGGTTTTGCCGACCCAACAGGCTTCGGAAGAATTTTCAGGAAGCTCACCGGTCATACGCCTTCCGCTTTCAGAAACCTGCCTCAAGAGTGATTTTCGCCGAAAAAAGCATAAAAAGCCGAGTGCATGTCATAAAACGCCGAGACAGGTGCGGCCTGATTCTGTTACCGTTATGACATTGCGGAATATTCCGTTTATTCCGCTATGCCGGTTTTTCGATAGAGATGATGCCGTTATTCCCATAGCACGACGGAGTGGTTAATTCGTTGAAGATTAAATTGTTGTCAAATGTTACGAGGCATCTGGCCCAACTGGTCGCATCCCTTGCCGTCCTGTTTTTGGCGGCAAACGCGGCGCTGGCCGCCCCCTGTGACATTAAGAACAATGCTCCTCCGTTCATTGACCATGACCTGACCGCGAATGTCGTCACCAGCGCCAGTTATTGCGAGCTTTGTGGTTACGGCTATGTCACGACCATCATTTCGAATCCGTATTCCGGGGCGACGATGTCCACTATGATTGTTACGGAGGACATGGGCGGTTCCGGGCTTACTTACGATCCCACTGCGCCGACGCCCATCAGGTATCGCGTAAACGGAGGTCCCGCAGTCGCAGGGGCGGCCCCAAGCATCAGCGGCGGCGGATCATTGTTGACCTGGACTGCGACCCAGATACCGGCCCTCGGCAGCCTTGCTTCGGCTCCCGGTCAGGGAAACAACGCACAGACCATTACCATTACGTTTGCCGTGAGGCGGGTTACCAATCCGGAGGGACTGGTGAGTGCTAATCGCACTATCCAGGCGGTTCTGACATTTGGTACGGATTTTGGTTGCGCTGACTCGCCGCAGAGCGTGACGGACACCCTGCCATTGCGTGAGCCGTTACCAGCCGCGGCAAAAAGCGGATGGAATTACGACGCGAATCAGCGTGAGGGGAACCACAGCAACCCGATATACGGCAATAACAACGATGATGTGGTCTGGCGTATCGACGTGAACAACACCGGGCTCGCGGGTCTTCAGGACCTGCGCTTCGACGACGTCATGCAGGCCAACAGCCTCGTCATCAATTACGCCTGCCCAACGGCCGCCAGCGCCAATGCCATCGCTTCGAACAACGGCGTTCTGCCGGGCGGCTCCCCCTGTGTCGCCGCAACCAACAACATCAACGACTTCATCGTTACGAATCCCTTCGGCGATATGGCCGTTTCCTTTGACGGCTACGAAGTAGATGTCGTTGCCGGCGGCATTGCCTCCCTCTACCTCGTTGGCAAGATAACGGCTGACGGTTCCTGCATAACCAGTAAGTCCAACACGGCGAGCGATATTCAGTGGGGTTGTGGAGCGCAGCCGCCCGCCGGGGGCATTACGGTAACGTCTTCCGGCATAAGACCAACGAATGCGATAGCGAACTTGTACACGCTCTATGGTCAACGATCTTCTCTGACGGTGCAGCGTGCGATCACCGGCATCAACACCGTGCAGCCAGTAGGCAGCAAAGGAATGGTGACTATTACTGTCACCAACAACTCGGGAGGCACGGTCAAGAATATAATTTTGACGGACCTTCTTCCGCCTGAGTACGTCATTGACCCCACGTACTGGACAGGCGGGTTTGTCAAAAACTTACAGGTGCGATCCGCTCTCTTTGGCGTCAACACGATCCAGCCTGACTACGGCAGCTATCCTGGAATGGTTGACCGGATCACCTGGTCCAATCCGGCGCCGGGCACCCTGACGTCCACCGACCCCGCTGTTCCGCTTTCAAATACTCAGCCAATATTCACGTTAACCAGCACGACGGCCCATCCCCTGTATCCCGATCAGGTCAACATGCTGCGTGAAGGCGACGTCCTGACGGTGACCTTTCCCATTGTTCTCATTAAATCGTCCTTCTACGACAGAGTCGCGAATCTGGATGTCCGCACCGAGGCCCCGAATAGCGATCCGCCCGGAACCGATCCGGCCAATCAGGCAACGTTGACGAACAGGCTGACCGTTGAGTTTGACACCTTCTGCGGCACGCAAGGTCATCAGACCCTTGCCTTCACCGACAACAGGCCGGCCTTCCCGGAGGACCTGGATGTCGACATCGTAGGCACAGAGCTCATCTTCATTCTCACCAATGATCCGAGCCAGTCGCTACCGCTCACGGTCGCTGTCACAAACAACGGCGGCCACGACGCAAGCAACGGCAACGACAGGAGCCAGTACCATACCTATGTTTCATTCGGGCAGGGTATGGTCGTATCGGTAGCGCCGGCTGCATGCACAAGAACCACAAACCCACCGCCGCTTCCTGTCTGGACGCTTCCGGTGTCCATACCGGCCACCGCAACGATTTATGACTGCACCGGGGGGCGGATAGCCCCCGGCGCGACCGTCAATTACGCCTTTCAGGTCATCAAGAATGCCGATCCCAATGCGGCCGACGACCTGACGTTCCGTGCGGACACGGTCGGGGAGATCAGGTTATGGGACGGGACGCCTCTTTGGTTCCCGACGCCGACCCCACGGCCGGACGGTCTCACTGATCGCGCGAACAACTACACGCTTGACGGCATACGTGCGCGCGTCATTGGCTTTAATCTCCTTAAGTCCGAGTACGGCAACTGCACGGAGAATCTGCCACCGCCCTCGCTTCCCGACCGCCTTGTACAGATCGGCGAGGACTGCACGTTCCATATCGATACGGGCGGCTGGTTCGGTTTTAAAACTCCGGGATTTACCTATATTGCGGTCCAGAAGATTCAGGTCGTGGACCAAACGCCCGCAGGACAGGGATACATATCATCTACAGATCCGTTCGCTAATATCGCTCCTTTTGGCAGCACGACCAGCGCTGTTAAAAGCATCAGTCTGAACAAGGGGAATAGCCTTGTACCGCCCGCGCCGCAACCTCTGGATGAGGGGTGGTTCAACTGGACATTTAACCAGACCGTTCCCGCGGAGCGCATCACCGTCAAGGACGAATGGTTCCGCGTTAATTACGTTGACCGCATCATGAATAACCCTGTCGATGTCGTCGCGGTTCCTAACCTGCATGCAGCGCAAAGCACTAACATTCTTAATTCATATTTCCAGGCCGTGTTCTTCAATACTATTACGAATATGGAGGAATTGTATGACCTGGGGCCCAACACCGTGGGCTACCCGCACGAAGCGGTTCGGCGCGTTGATCTGACTATTCAGGAACCCAAGCTCACGGTTCTCAAGGAGGTCTGTAACGAGGCGCTGTACGGCGCGGGCCCGGCGTGCAGCCACTTCGTGACGCTGGCCGATGACGGTGACGCCTACAGCTCCTATATCTACCGCATCACGCTCACCAACGAAGCAAGCAGCAACGGTGTCCCCCGCGCGCCGGCCTACGATGTCGTCGTTACCGATACTCTCGATCTGAGCGACCTGGCTTACGTCCTCCCGTTTGGCAGCGACAGCCTGGACAATGACGGCGACGCGCTCATCGACGGTGCCGACACGGACGGCGAGGGCACGATCTCCGACAACGTAGTCAAGAACGGCGTGCCGGCAACCGTCCAGTTCTCGTATACCCATAGCAATGCCTTAAAGCGGATCGACGCGGGGAAGTCTGTTCCCCTCTATTACCGCGTAGACTTCGATGACAGCGCCGCACCGCTCCAGCAGTTCGTCAATAAAGCCAAGGCGACGTACGACAGCCTTGAGGGACAGTCCGGCAATCAGAATGCTCCGCAGCGACCGAATAGCGACAAGGGGGGCGCTCGCGTATATCAAAGCGCCGAAGCTCAGGCGACGGTCAAGATCATACCGGTCCTGACCCAGCCGAAAAAGATCGTAGCCGTGTCCAATACCCCGCTGAGTGGATCAAGTCCTCAAGCAGTGTCGGTGGGCGAGGAAGTCAGATATGAACTTACTACGTCAATACCGGTAGCGCGACTGAGAAGCTTTGTAATCCGCGACGTGCTTCCCATCGGCATTCGGTGCACCGAAGCCCCGGTGGTGAACTTGAACGTAGCGCCCTATTCCGATGCGGGCTTCGTTCCGGGCGGAATTATCACGCCCACCTGTACAGATAATCTCGTTACCTGGAACTTCGGCGATCAGCAGGTCACCAGGGGGACGACCAACAACCGCTACGACCTTAAGGTTAATTTCATCGCACGCGTAGAAAACACGGCCAACACCAATAACGGCGGCATGATCAGAAATGGCGGACTATCGACCAACGTCTTCGCCGACTACATTGACCAGACTGGACAGCATGTCGTCCTTACATACGGAGAAGCCGCTTTAGTCGTTCAGGAACCGAGGATCACCCTCACCAAGGCATTCTCGGTCGCAAACGGCGATGCAGGAGACATCGTAACCGTGACTGTCACGGCCACCAACTCGGGCACGGCGGCCGCGTACAACCTGCGGGTGCTGGATGACCTTTCGGCCGTTAAGGACCTGACCTACGTGGCGGGCAGCACCGGAGGCACTGATTCGCCCGACATCGTTGATACGACCACGTTCGGAGCCAATCGCCCGGTCTTCCGCTGGAACCAGTCAAATCCCAAATACGCCATCGCTGCGGGAGCGACCCGAAGCTTCACCTTCAAGGTTAAGGTCGATACAGCGGTACAGCCCCTTGAGATCCTGAACAACACCATCCAGGCGAGTTGGCAATCTTTGCCGAGCCAGGCTACGGCATTGAACAGCACCGGGAGCATAGGCGCGGATGGCAGCGACATGGGCATGCGCAATGGCGCCTTGCCCAACGGCGGCAACTCCATCAACGATTACGAAACGAGCGCCGGCGCCTCATTCACGGTTTCTGCCGTCCAGATAACGAAGACGGACTTGTCGCCGTCCGTCGTTCCCGCCATCGGCGCACAGAAACAGTTCCAGATCGAGTTCCGGCTGCCGGAAGGCACGACCAGGAACCTGGCAATCACCGACAACCTGGCCGCGACGGGTCTGAGTTACATGCTCGCGAACAATGCCAACTACGACATCACCTACGAGTTCGTGGGTATCGCGAGTATCAATGGCCAGGCACCGGGCGAAGCGGCCTTTACATCGTTCCCGGCCGACGACACGTCCGGGAGCGCGATATGGAACATCGGAACGGTGGTCACCGCCACCGAGGACGACGTCGTATCCAACACAGTTAACCCGGTCATCCGCATCAAATATTACGCGCGCGCCAATAACGATCTCCAGACCCAGGCAGGCAGTACGCTGCAGAACTCCGTCACCGTCACCTATACGAACGGCGCGACTGGTGCGACGCAGACGCTGACCGCCTCCACGTCGCCCGTTACCGTGGTGGAACCGAAACTGACGCTCACCAAGACCGCGGCCAATGTGGCGCCGGGCAAGCAACCGGGCGATGTGGCCGTGGGGGGAGACATCCTCGAATATCGCGTTACCGCGACCAACACCGGAAACACTACGGCCTATGATGTCAACGTGAAGGACACGCTGCCCCCCGGGCTCGCGTGGTATTCGGGCTTTGCGCCGACGGCGACGATCAATGGTGTTCCCGTCGTCGCGTTTGTCCAAACACCCGTCGGTCAGCCGAATGGTCCGCTCATCTGGGGGCAGGGCAATGGCGACGGGAGCATCGACATCCCGGCCGGCCAGACCCTGATACTCACGTATCGTGCCACCGTCGTTATTGCCAATAGCCAGATCCAAAACGGTGTTCTGGCCGACTGGACCTCGCTCGATGGACAAAGCTCATATGAAAGAACCGGTGTTGGCTGCCCGAATGTTACGCCGCCCAATATCTACTGCGTGGGGCCTGTGACCGCAACCACACTTGGTGTGCAGCCGGTACTGGTATTCCAGAAGACCTTTATGAACGTAACGCCGGGCAAGCAACCGGGCGCGAACGTGACACCGGGAGATACGCTCAGATACAGCATCCTGGTCAGGAACATCAGCACAGCCTCAGTCAATAATTTCTCCATCACTGACGAACTGGACAGGCTTAATGCCCTCCCGATGTTCGTACCCGGCACGCTTGCGCTCGTTACTGCGCCCGTGGGTGCCTCTACCTCGAACAGCAACCTGACCGGCGGCACCAAGGGGACAGGGCTCGTGGACATTCGTAACCTCAATGTTACGGCCGCAGGCGGGGGTTCTGACACGATAACAATCGAGTTCGATGCGAGACTTATACCCGTGATCACGAACGGTACAGTTATTTTGGATCAGGCGCAACTAACGGTATCCGGCCTCTATTTCGGCAACAGCGATGATCCCAACGTAAACGGCGCCGACAATCCCGCAATACAGGGCGACGAAGACCCGACACGTACCGTGGTCTTTTCCACACCCGCCTTCCGGTTCCAGAAGACGGTGCAGGATATTACATCCGGCACTTCCACGGTCATGCCTGGTGATACTCTTCGTTACACCATCACCGTGAAAAACAGCGGCACCGAGAACGCATCGGGCGTCTCTTTACGCGACCAGATTCCGGCGAATACGGCATATGTTGCCAATTCCACGAAGATTAATGGAACGGCTGTTCCTGATCCCGCGACCGGTGTTTCGCCGCTTCAAAACGGCATGCTGGTGCATGCACCCGAAGATGCTACGCCTGGCTCTATGCGGGCAGACAGTACCGCCACCACGACCAATGTTGGAACGGTCACGTTTGATGCCGTCGTCAGCCCTGGTCTTTTTAATGGCGCGTCCATTTGTAACCAGGGATTTGTTACCGGTTCCGGTTTGGGCAGCGGCCCCTTCTCTGAACAGCCGTCTGATAACCCGGCAACACAAGTGATAAATGATCCTACCTGCAAGGTGGTCGGCAACATGCCGCTCCTCTACGCAGAAAAGACGGTTGCGATCGCCGTGGACAATGGAACGCCAGGGGTCGTTGATCCAGGTGATGTGCTTCGCTACACCATAACAATCAGCAACTCCGGCGCAATTCCGGCAACGAACGCCGTTCTGGCGGACATTGTGCCGCTGAATACGACGTACGTCGCCAACTCAGTTAAGATAAACGGTATTGCGGTGCCCGATAATGGCGGCTCTCCGCTCGCCGCAGGGCTTCCTGTCAGTTCCTCGGACCTGACGCCACCTCTTCCCGGCATCGGTGCCGGGACTTTGTCAGCCGGAGCTACAGCGACTGTCATCTTTGACGTCCAGGTCAACGCAGGCGTACCCTCGGGCACTATTATCAGTAACCAGGGCAGTGTGACGAGCTCGCAACTTCCGACGCTTTTAACCGACTCGGATGGAAATCCATCAAACGGTTATCAGCCGACAGTTGTCGTGGTTGGTAACGGGCAACAACTCATAATTACCAAGCAGGTTTCCGTCGTTGGCGGCGGGACCGCCGATGTCGGCTCCGAGCTTGAGTATGTGGTGCAAGTGACCAATATCGGCGCGGTTCCCGCGACCAACGTGTTGGTCACCGACGCTCTCCCTGGCCAGCTCTCATACGTTCCAGGATCGGCAGCACTTAATAGTTCAAGTGCCGGGATCACTGTTGCGGCTTTGGTCATCACGGCGGACTACTCGTCGGTATACGGGGGCCTGCTCTCGAACGGGACGTCGGTCCTCAGATTCCATGCAAAGATCGTGTCGGGAGCGCCCGGTACAACGCTGACCAATACCGCACAGGTTACATGGAATACTCCGAGCCAGAGCGCCTCGGCCAGCGCATCTGTGGACATCGGTGGAACTCCCGGAAGCGCCTCTCTGGCCGGCCATCTCTGGCATGACGCGAACTTCAACAAAATATCAGACAGCGATGAAAAGGTACTGAGCGGATGGACAGTTCAGGTCTATCGGAACAGCCAGCTCTTAGGATACGTGCCGACCGACGTGAGCGGCGCATACAGGTTAAGCGGCCTCGCACCCACGACAACGGCTGCCGACCAGTACGAAGTCCGCTTTCGCGCGCCCGGCGCCACGACAAGCACGGCGCTCCTTGGCCGCGCCGACTCGCCATTCACGAACGGCATGCAGCGGATCTCCGGCATCACGGCCCTCTCGGGCAGTAATCTCCAGAACCTGAATCTTCCGATCGACCCGAACGGCGTGGTTTACAACTCGGTCCTTCGCATGCCGATCGATGGCACTACCGTAACCATGCTGCGGGCATCGACGAAGAATGCGCTCCCTGCGGTCTGTTTCGATGACCCGGCTCAGCAAAACCAGATGACGATGGCTTCGGGCTACTATAAGTTCGACCTTAATTTCAGCGATCCGTCCTGCCCGTCGGGGGCCGACTACCTGATTCAAGTTACTCCTCCGGCGAACGGATACGGCTCCATGCCGTCCAGGATCATTCCGCCTACGACAAGCGACGCAACTGCGGCATTCTCAGTGCCGGGATGCCCCGGGACGGTTGATGATGCTATTCCGACGACCTTGTCTTACTGCGAAGCGCAGCCTTCCGAGTTTGCCCCGGCAGCAAGCATAGCCGCTGGATCTGCCGGAACGAAATACTACCTGCACTTTACGCTCAGTAACGACGGAGTTGGCAGCGTTGAACTTTTTGATAACCATATTCCGGTAGACCCGCCATTAAACACCGCGGTCTCTATCACGAAGACGGCATCGCTTACCAATGTGACCAGGGGTCAGATGGTGCCGTATACGATCACGATCAAAAACACGTTGGGTGCGCCGTTCCCGAACGTGACCATCGTCGACACCTTCCCGCCCGGCTTCAAGTATGTCTCCGGCTCCGCGCGTTACGACGGCAAGCCGCTCGAACCGGCGAAGACGACACGCGACCTCCGTTGGGAGAACCTTCTGCTCGCAAGCGCTGACCAGCATGTGATCAAGCTTTTGCTTCTCCCGGGCGCAGGTGTTCATGAAGGGAACTATGTGAACAGCGCACAGGCACTAAACGGCCCTACGGGCGAAGCAATATCCACCGTGGCTATGGCGACAGTCAGAATCGTCCCCGATCCCACTATGGACTGCACGGACATCATCGGCAAGGTCTTTGATGACGCTAACGCCAATGGCAGCCCCGACCAGGGAGAAAAGGGCCTGGGCGGGGTGCGAATCGTCTCCGCGCGCGGTCTTATTGCGACGACGGACAAGTATGGCCGATTCCATATTACCTGCGCCGCCATACCCAACGAGGACAGGGGCGGCAACTTCATCTTAAAGCTCGATGACCGCACGCTTCCTACCGGGTACCGCGTCACCACCGAGAACCCGCTTGTGCGACGTGTGACCCGCGGCAAAGCGATTAAATTCAACTTCGGCGCGGCTCTCCACAAGGTCGTGCGTCTTGACATCGCTGACGGTGCGTTTGAACCGGAAACATCCGAGATCAGGGAGCAGTGGAAGCCGCGGATCGAGATGCTGCTCGCCGAACTTCAGAAAGCTCCCGCCATTCTCCGTATCTCGTACCTCGCAGATGTGGAGGACCCGCAGGTTGTGAAGGCGCGCATGGAGGCTGTCAAGCGCGAGATCGCAGGCAGGTGGGATCGGGAAAACTACCAATTAATGATCGAGACAGAGGTCTTCTGGCGGCGGGGCGGGCCTCCCGACACAAGGACATCAGTTGGCGCCGGACAATAACATGGTTAAACGAATTTTCATAAGCGTCGTTCTGTGTCTCGGTTCCGTTGTTTCTGTTGCGGGAACTAACACGGCTGCTGTTCCGGCTATCCCGTTACAATCGGGATCCGGCGTGTCGGATGCGCCCGCGTTAGGCCAGGCTGTTGAAAAACAGTCAGGAGTTGATGAGCCGCGCACCTTATGGGGACAGGGTAGTTACGCGAACGGCAAAAAGGGAGATAAGCTCGAAGTGAAAAAGGTCATGGAAAAAGCCGTGAAGACCATTAAACTTCAGAACGTCGTCCCGCCGATCCACTTTGCGTCCGGAGAAGCGCAAATCCCCGCAGGTTATGTAGAACGTCTGCGCGACATACTTGACAGCATAAAGGAAAAGACCAACGTGAGGCTTCATTTTGCAGGACACACGGATAATGCGCAGTTATTCGGAGAAGTGAAGGAAAAGTACGGCGACAATCTCACGTTATCGCGGGAACGTGCAGGTGTGACCGCGGAGCATTTTCAGAGAGCACTTCATCTTCCGCCCGAGTCGATCACGTATGAGGGCATGGGCGAATCCCAGCCAATAGCAAGTAACATCACAGAGCGTGGTAAGGCGCAGAATCGCCGGGTTGAAGTCGGGGTCTGGTATGACGAGGTCACCGATAAGCTCGTCGATAAAGAAGTAGTGGTCGCCGAGGCGATGAACCGCGTAAAGGTATGCCGCATCGAAACGGTGTGCAAAATGCGCTACAAGGAGGGGCAATCAAAGCGTGCCCGCATCAAGAACCTGGTGAAGCCGCTCCGCTTTGACGACGACACGACGGACGTTCCTGATGATTTTGTCCAGAAAGTGAAGCAGGCGCTCGGCAACCTCGCTACAAAGGGGCATGTCGTCGTCAAATTTATCGGATACACCGACAATCTTCCGCTTACGGGGCGCGCACTGCGTATTTACGGAGACGCAGTGGGGCTATCGAAGGCGCGGGCGCGCAGGGCTGCACTGGCTGTTCAGGATGCGCTTAAACTCCCCACATCCGGGATCGACGTGGAAGGCAAGGGCCCGGCTAATCCCATCGCTTCGAACGAAACCGATAAAGGCCGGTCGCTTAACAGGCGCATCGAGGTTGAATTCTGGTATGACGATGCCCTGCAGGAACTGTCGGATGAGCCACAGCTTTGCCCGGAAGCGGCCGGTGCTGAGGCCGTGACCCGCTATTACGATTCTCCGTCAGGCGGCGTCAAGCCGATACTTTTCGAGAAGGGGAAGCCGGTCATTACTTCAGAACATCTGGAGCGCCTGCGGAGCAGCATGGACGAAATTCGTGATAAAACAATGGTGCGTTTGCGCTTCATCGGTTATACCAATAATGAACGTCTCGATCGCCGTACCGCGATGGTGTACCGGGACGATATCGGTCTTTCAACCGCTCGTGCCCGACGTGCCATGAGATGCCGTCAAAGAGCAGTTGAACCTTAAAGATGAACAGGCGGAGTTCGAGGGGCATGGTTTTGTGCAGTCGGATGACGTTGTAAATACCGGTTTTGTCGAGTCCGATACGGCAAGGGTCGAAGTTAAGGTCATGTATGACGAACTCATGTCCCTTGACGATACGGAGAGAATGGATATCACACGCTTAACTCGTGAGGTCGCTCCAAAAGACCCCCTTGCGCTTAACCTCATGCGCATCACCGTCGACGGCAAGCCGGTTGACGATCCGGGCAAGAGCATCGCCGATATCGAGCGGTGTACCGACGTGGCGCTGGACAGAGCGAATGTGCAGTTGAAGTTCGATAATCTGGAGCTAAAACCCCGGCTCAATGCGACGGCCTGGCCGAATTCCATTAGCTATCAGGACGACGCGAATACCGAATACCCGGAAAACCTGATGCGGTTCCGCGCGTACACGAACTACGCAGGGTTTATCAGGAAATCGGAAATCCGCATCTTCGGCGCGCAAGAGTCGGTCAACGGCGTACCCCTTGCGGTCATCGAGGTCAACAAGGAAGGCCTCGCAGAGTGGCAGCCGGCCTTCACCGAATACAGGGCCCCGCGTGTCTCATTGAAATACGTGCTGCGTGTTTACGACAACGATAATCATTTCGACGAGACGAAGCCGCTGCCGATCTGGATCGTTGACAGACAGCCTGCGGAAATACAGGATCACGACGCAGAAAAGGAACTGCTGGTCGGTTACGGCGAGAATCACCTCGCGGCAGACAATATTCCGAAGAAAGGCGGGACAATCAAGGTCAGTGGCAGCGAGGTCCCGGCCGATCATGCGGTGTTCGTTGCCGGCCGCTCAGTGCCGGTCGGGGAGGATGGCAAGTTCGTCACGGAGGAGATCCTTCCGTCCGGCATGCACACCGTCGAGGTGGCGATACTCGATCAAGCGGGTAACGGCGACCTGTTCCTGCGCGACCTGGATCTCCCAAGGAACGACTGGTTTTACGTTGGCATCGCAGATGTCACTCTTGCCCGGGATTCCACGACCGGCCCGGCGCGGCTCGTCACCAGCGATCAGACACACTACAACAACGAGCTTAGCTACGATGGGCGTCTGGCCTTCTACACCAAGGGCAAGTTCGGCAACGGATGGGAACTGACCTCAAGCGCTGACTCGCTCGAAGGACCGATAAAGGACATCTTTAGAAACGGGGGGGCCAATTCGCCTGACTCTTTGTTCCGGAGCATCAACCCGCAGTATTTTTATCCTACGTATGGTGATGACGGCACCGTGGAGGAGGGGGCGCCGACCCTGGGCAAGCTCTATTTCAAAATGAAGAAGGACGATAGCTACGGACTGTGGGGCAACTTCAAGATAGGATACAACGACAACGACCTGGCGCAGGTAGACCGCGGATTGTACGGTGCGAACGTCCATTATCAGCCGCTCGCGACAACAAGCTTTGGCGAGAAGCGGTTCATGATGGACGGCTTTGCCGCGCAGCCGGGAACGGTCGGGACACGTGAGGAGTTTCTGGGAACCGGCGGGTCGCTCTATTATTTGCATCATCTGGACGTCCTTACCGGCTCCGAGCGCTTGCGCATCGAGGTGCGCGACAAGGATTCGGGCATCGTCACCGCCGTGAAGGATCTGACGCCGAACCTCGATTACACCGTCGATTACCTGCAGGGGCGCATTTTGCTTTCGCAACCCCTGTCGCCAACAGCAAGCGACAACATGCTGGTGACGAGCGACACCACTTCCGGCAATCTGGTCTATCTGGTCGTGCGGTACGAATACGAGCCCTTCGCCGGCGACACCAATAGCATGAGCCTTGGCGGTCGCACCCATGTATGGCTTTCCGATTACGTGAAACTTGGTGCTATTTTCAGCAAGGAGGGGGATTCGGAGAACCCGAGCGGGCTTCGTGCCGCCGATCTTACCTTAAGGAAGAGCACCCTGTCCTGGGTGAAGGTGGAGACGTCCAGGAGCAAAGGCCCTGGCCTTACCTCCCTTTCTTCCGGCGATGGCGGATTCACCTTTTCTTCGACGTGCTCCAGCTTTACCGGCACCACGGCCAATCCGGCATGTTCCTCCCTGGGAAACTCCACATCCGTCTCTGCCGGCGCTTACCGGGTCGACACCAGCATCGGTTTTAACGATTTCATCAATGGCGCGAACGGACAGTTGACGCTCTACACGCAGAGCATTGATTCGGGCTATTCGGCCCCGGGCCTTGAGACGGCCACGGATACCAGGCAGTACGGCGGTACCTTGCATGCGCCGGTAACGGACAGAATCGATGTGGCTGCCAAGGTTGACAAAACAACACGACAGCAGGGCTTGGATACCGATTCGTCCGAACTCGATGTCAATTACCGCTTGGCCGAGCATTGGACCATGAGCCCCGGAGTAAGGCAGGACAGCCGTGTTGACCACTCTCCGGTCGTGCCGCCGACGCAGACGGAGGGTGATCGCACGGATGCCGCCGTTCGGGCGACCTACGACTCCAGGGAGAGATGGAGCGCATACGGTTTTGTGCAGGACACGGTCAAAAAGACCGGCGACCGCGAAGACAATGGCCGCGTGGGAACGGGCGGCGAGTACCGCGTCACCGACCGATTCAAGGTTAATGGCGAAGTGTCTTCCGGCGATCTCGGAGGCGCGGGCAAGGCCGGCACGGAGTATCTTTATTCCGACCGGACCAGCATATACCTGAATTACGTGTACGACAACGAGATTCCGGACAACGGCATCCGGTCGAACAAAGGGAATATGGTTACCGGGTTCAAGACCCGATATTCGGACACGACGAGCATTTATGCGGAAGAAAAATATACGCACGGGAACGTGCCGACGGGGCTTACCCATTCCGCCGGTGTCGACCTCGCGCCCTTTGATCACTGGAACTTCGGCGCCAATGTGGATTTCGGAACGCTCAGAGACCCTCTTACCGCAGCGCATCTCGACCGCAAGGCGGCAGGTGTCAGGGCAGGTTACAGCGACGGAAGGCTTACCTGGACGACAGCATTCGAGTACCGAATTGACAAGACCGAGACCATAAATCCGGACATGAACACGAGCACGGTGGATAGGGACAGCTGGCTGGTCAAGACCGGCTTCAAATACCAGTTAGACCCCTCGTCGCGTCTCCTCGGGAGACTGAATTACGCCGAGAGCAAGAGCCCGGGCAGTTTCTACGACGGCAAATACACGGAAGCGGTCCTGGGTTACGGCTATCGGCCCGTGATGAACGATCGTCTCAACACGTTGTTCAAATATACGTACTTTTACAATCTCCCGAGCACGGGTCAGGTCACCGATACGGTCATCAATACGTCCGCCAATACCGTCACGAATACGGCCGCGGACTTCATAGAGAAGAGCCATATCTTGTCGCTGGATGTGATGTATGACCTCACCCAACGCTGGACCATCGGGGGCAAATACGCCTATCGCCTGGCGCAGGTGAGCCTGGATCGGGTCAATCCCGAGTATTTTGACAGCCGGGCTTCCCTGTATATCGTGCGCGCCGACTGGCAATTCGTCCACAGCTGGGACTCCCTGATCGAGGGCCGACTGCTCGACCTGCCCGATGCCCAGGACCGGCTCAGCGGGGTATTGGTGGGCATCTATCGACATCTGGGCAATTACATCAAGCTGGGGGTCGGCTACAACTTCAGCAAATTCTCGGACGATCTGACCCAACTGGATTACAAACATCAGGGTCTGTTCATCAATTTGATTGGGGAAATATAAAGGCAAGCACTAACCACAGAGAGCACTGAGGGATCTCTGGCGAAAACCGGAACTAAACTCAAGAAGTTCTCTGTGTTCTCTGTGGTTAATTTTTAGGAGGCAGCCATGTTCAACATTTTAAGAGGGTTCATTCTATCCATTGTGATTCTGATGCTGAGCTTCCCCGCCACTGCGGAGGAAGTCTCCAGGGAACAGATCAAGGGTCTGGATGAACAGGTTCAGGAAATCAAGACCGATGCCCTGAGTATTGCGGCAGAACTGAATCAGCTTGAAGAGAAGCTGCTGTATCCGTCCAATACGCAGATCGCGGTATTCGCATCACTGGTCAGCGGCGAAACCTTTCGTCTCGACTCGGTCGAGATCCAGTTGGACGGCAAGCCGGTTGCCCATCACCTTTACACGTTCAAGGAACTCGAAGCCTTGCAAAAAGGAGGGGTGCAGCGCATCTATACCGGCAATGTCCGGTCCGGGGAGCATGAGCTCCAGGTCTTTGTCATAGGTAAAACCGGGGGAGGCGCCGATTTCCAACAATCGGAGCGCTTCAAGGTCAATAAGGATGCGGGCCCCAAGATCGTGGAAATATCTCTGGCCACCCAAAGCATTACCCTGAGACAATGAAATTCCTCTCAAAAGGGGAAGAAAATTTTACTGCGAAGTCGCGAAGGACGCTAGGGAAATCCTGTTTAGATATAAACCAACGCTTTACTTTTCTTCGCGACCTTAGCGCCTTGGCGGTTCCAATGTTTAGTTTCGGTTTGTCGGGATTAGGTGATAGGTAAACCATGAACAGGCTTTTCACAGTATTGACAATTCTGATACTCTCTGCGTCTTCGGCGCCTGCCGCTCCGTCCGCGCCGAAAGAGCTGAAGGACCTCTATTTCGGAGAGGCCCTGTATTATGCATTTCAGGGGGAATGGTTCGATGCCATCGCGCGGCTCGACACTGAGCTCATGCAGCACCGTGGGCTCGATGAACCCGAACGCGACACCCTTCATTACCATATCAACCAGGCGGAGTTTGACGTGGGCGATTTCGAATTGGCATACCGGATGCACCAGCGCGCCGGGCGCGCCATCAAGGCGGTGATCGAGGGTAATGTCGAGGAGCCGGTGCGCAACGAGGCCATTTTCCGCCTGGCCCGGATTTACTTCCAGAAAGACCAGCCGCAGAACGCCCTGCAGGCCGTGGAACGCATCAAGGGCGCCGTTCCCGGGAAAATTCGCGATGATCTTTCTTTCCTGCGGGCGCAAATTTTTATGGCCAACGGCCGCTTCGAGGATGCGGCCCGCATCCTGAAAGAACTCCAGGGCGCGAAGAGCCTGGAAGGTTTTACCACGTACAACCTCGGGATCGCGCTTCTCAGGGGCGGGAAGGTGAGGGAAGGGCGTGAGTATCTCGACCGTACCGGCCGGATCGGGAGCGACAATCCGGCCACGCTGGCGATCAAGGACAAATCGAACCTCGTTCTGGGCGACAAGCTGCTGAGTGAAAATAATTTTGAGGGCGCCAAGGAGGTGCTCGATAGGGTGCGCTTGAGCGGCCCGTTTTCCAACCGCGCGCTGCTCGGTTCGGGTTGGGCCGACGCCTCCCGGGAAAACTTCGAAAGTGCCCTGGTGCCGTGGACCATCCTGTCCGAACGCGAGGTCACTGACCAGGCGGTGCAGGAAGGCCTGCTTGCCGTCCCCTATGCCTATGCCAAGCTCGGTGTGTACAGCCAGGCGGCGCTGAAGTATGGCAGTGCCCTGGAGGCGTTCGGCAAGGAGATCGACAAGCTCGGCGCCTCGATCACCTGCATCCGCGAAGGCAAATTTCTGAAAGCTCTCGTTCGGGAAGAACTGAAGCAGGATGCCAACTGGGTCGTCAAGCTGCGTGAACTGCCGGAAACGCCCGAGACCTTCTACCTGCTCGATTTGATGGCCTCCCATGATTTTCAGGAATCACTGAAAAATTATATTGACCTTGAGCAGCTCCGCAAAAAACTGGAGGTCTGGTCAGAAGACCTGGTCGCCTTCGAGGATATCATCGAGCAGCGCCGGGCCTACTACCAGCCGCTGCTGCCCACGATCGACCGGGAATTCAGACAGCTCGACTCGCAGATGCAGCTGCGGCTGGAGCAGCGAGACCACATAGAACAGCGGTTGCAGGCCATGCTGGTGGCGCCGAGGCCAGACTACCTGGCGACCGCGCCGGAGCGGATTTTCGGGGAGCACCTTGCACGGTTGGAGAAGGCCATTTCCGCCGGAGGCGGTGCGGCGGCCGGCGACGAAGTCAGGGGCCGCGTCAGGCGTCTGCGGGGAGTGCTGGACTGGAAGATATATACGGAATATGACCAGCGCTTCACTGCGGCCCATAAAAATCTTCGGGACCTGAATCGAGTCATCGACGTGCTGCACAATCGGTACACTTCCTTTGTGCGTACACGCCAGGCGGCCACGCAAAGCTATGAAGGTTATGACGAAGTGATCCGCATCCAGCGGGCCCGGATCACGACCGCGCAGGAAAAAGTGCGGCTCCTATCGGCGCGCCAGGGGCAAATGCTCGAAGTCATGGCCGTGAATGAACTCACCAGGCGGCGCGATCGGCTTGAAGAGATGCAGGTCAAGGCGCGCTTCGCTCTGGCGGACAGCTATGACCGTGCCACCAGGGCCCAGGCCCAGGAGAAGACAGAGCGATGAACCGGATTCGGCTTTTCATACTGGCGGTACCGATGTTGCTGGCTGCCTGTCAATCGATGGGCGACAGGGATACGATTGCCAAGTTGCGTGATATGCATATCGAAATCAAGGAAGAGGAGATCGAAGGCGGGCTCGACAAAGCGATGGAGAGTTATCAGCACTTTCTGGAGGAGGCGCCGCACTCCGCGTTGACGCCCGAGGCCATTCGTCGTCTGGCCGACCTGAAGATCGCAAAGGAATACGGCACCCTCACGAGAGGTGCCGAGCCTGCCGGGCGGGCGCCGGCACTGCCTGCCCCGGAACTCGCAACGAGTCCGAAGGTTGCTTCGATCGCCGGTACACCGTCGGACCGGATATCTGCGATGATCCCGGTTCGCGACGAGTCCGAGGCGGATTTTGAAAAACGGGCGGCCCAGGGCCCGCCGGCGGGCGGTACGGCAGCGGCTGCGGAAGGAGCGGCCGCAGGCTCGGATGATCTTGAAAGGGCAAGCGCCCGCGAGGCCATTGCGCTTTACGCCAAACTGCTCAACGATTACCCGCTTTACGAGCGCAACGACCAGGTGCTCTACCAGATGTCCCGCGCGTACGAGGAGTTGGGACAGGTCGAGGAGGCCATGACGGTCATGGACCGGATGGTCCGCGAGTTTCCCCGCTCTCGCTATATCGACGAAGTGCAATTCCGTCGCGGCGAATACCTTTTCACCCGCAGGCGATACCTGGATGCCGAGAATGCTTACGGCAGCATCGTGACCATCGGCGCCTCTTCTTCTTATTATCAGCTCGCCCTGTACAAGCTGGGCTGGACCTTTTACAAACAGGAACTCTATGACGAGGCTCTGGACCGGTTCATTGCGCTGCTCGATCATAAGGTCAAGGAGAGATACGACTTTGCTCAGACCGGCGACCAGCTGGAACGCAAACGCATCGATGACACTTTCCGTGTCATCAGTCTGAGTTTTTCGAACCTTGGCGGCGCCAACTCCGTAGTCGAATACTTCATCCGCAACGGCAAGCGTAGTTACGAGGACGGCGTTTACAGCAACCTCGGAGAATTCTACTTCGATAAGCGCCGTTACGCCGACGCCGCTGCAACCTACAACGCCTTTGTCAGCCGCAATCCGTTCCACAAATTATCGCCGCAATTCGCCATGCGGGTGATCGAAATCCATCTTGCCGGGGCGTTCCCAAGCCTGGTCATTGACGCGAAAAAGAAATTTGCCGGCATTTACGGGCTCAAGGCCGAATACTGGCGGCATTTCGAACCGGGCGCCCGTCCGGAAGTTCTGGTCTGGCTCAAAACGAACCTCACGGACCTGGCCAAGCATTATCACGCGCTTTACCAGAGCCCGCAGCAGATCAAGGATAAAAAGACCAACTTCGAAGAAGCCCTGCATTGGTATCGGGAATTCCTCACTTCCTTCCCGACGGACCCCGAGTCGCCGGCCATTAATTATCTGCTGGCGGACCTGTTGCTGGAAAACCGCTCCTTTGATCTGGCGGCGGTGGAATACGAGAAGACCGCTTATGAATACCCGCGCCACGAAAGGTCCTCTCAGGCAGGCTACGCGGCAATTTACGCATATCGCCAGCACCTGGCGGCAGTCGCAGCTGCGGCAAAAGATCAGGTAAAGAGCGAGGTCGTCCGCAGTTCGCTGAAGTTTGCCGACGCCTATCCGGAGCATGAGAAGGCGGCGATTGTTCTCGGAGCGGCTGCGGATGATCTGTACAACATGAGGGATTATGAACAGGCGCTGGCTACGGCGCAAAAACTCAACAAGGTTTTCCCCGGCGCTGATAAAGAGGTCAAGCGCGGGGCATGGGATGTCATTGCTCATTCATCCTTCGAACTCCATCGTTACAGCGAGGCCGAAGCCGCGTACGTGAGCCTCCTGGGCTTTGTCCCCGAAGGCGACAAGGAACGCAGCGCCCTGACTGACAACCTCGCGGTCTCGATCTATAAACAGGGTGAAGAGGCGAACGCTCGTAAGGATTACCGGACCGCGGCCGACCATTTTCTGCGCGTAGGGGTCATGGCGCCGGCCTCCAAAGTACGGCCGAGCGCCGAATACGATGCCGCAGCGGCCCTGATCGGGCTCAAGGACTGGAAGATGTCGGCCACCGTGCTGACAGGGTTCCGCGACAAATTCCCCGGCCACGCCTTGCAGCCCGACGTGACCAAAAAGATCGCATACGTCTATAAAGAGGATGGTCAACTGGCGCAGGCCGCCAATGAGTATGAACGAATAGAAAGAGAGTCACAGGATGATGAAGTAAGGCGGGAGGCGCTGCTGACCGCGGCCGATCTGCATGAAAAGGCGGGCAACAGCGACCGTGCACTCGAGGTTTACCGGCGCTATGTGGGGTATTTCCCTCATCCGGTGGAACCCAATCTGGAAACGCGTAACAAAATCGCGGAAACTCTGAAGAAGAAAAAAGAGAGGGACATCTACCTCGCCGAGCTCAAGCAGATTGTGGCCATTGATGCGGGCGCAGGGGGCGAACGGACTCCCAGGACCCGTTATCTTGCCGGAAAAGCCGCGTTGGCTTTGGCCGAGCAGACCTTTGACCGGTTCGCTGAAGTCAAACTGGTCAAACCCTTCGAGACCAACCTGCGCAAGAAAAAGGATCTGATGAAGGTTGCGACCCAGCAGTTTAACAAACTTCTCGATTATGAAGTCGGCGAGGCTACGGCAGCGGCGACATTCTATCTCGCCGAGATCTACGCCAACTTCAGCAAAGCTCTTCTGGAATCCGAACGTCCGGAGGGTTTGGCGCCCGTGGAGATGGAGCAGTACGAGTTGGCCATCGAAGAGCAGGCCTATCCCTTCGAAGACAAGGCCATTGCAATGCATAAGAGCAATCTTGAGCTGATCTCCCGTGGGGTATACAATGAGTGGATCGACAAGAGCCTTCAGAAACTGGCCAAGTTCGTTCCCGCCCGCTACGATAAGCCGGAAGAGGAGAGTCCGGTCATCACTCAGTTGGATCGTTACCTGTTCGCCATTGAACGTCCGGAGCTGTCCGTGCAGGCGCCCGAACGGGCGGCGGCCTCCGCCGGCCCTGGGCCGGCGGAGGCAGCCGAACCAGGCGAGGCCCAGAATGCTGAAAGGGCCGTGGAACCGAAGCCGGGTGAGACCCAGGAAACGGTTAAGAACGTAGAGCCGAAGCATGATGCGAAACCGGCAGAGACCAGAGATGCTGCAAAGGTAGGGGAAACGGCGCAGGACGTCCAGGACGGAGGCGACAAGGTCACTCCACCTGATGCGGCGGTGGAATAAGGTTTAACGAGGGAGGTTTAAGCTCTATGAATAAAGAATTCGAAAACAAAGGAAGTCTCCGCGTGCCCTGCACTCGCGCTGGCGCACTCGTAAACGCTGGGTACAGGCAGAGCCGCAGAGAACGCAAAGAAAAGCTTTACGTCTTGGTTCTTTTCTTAATAAAGCAAAACGCTTTAAAGTCTTTCTTTGCGGCTTTGCGTCTCAGCGTGGCCCGCTTGATCGGCCATTGCGCGAAAAACTCTTTTGTATTTGGACTTGGGTTCGTACTCGCGGTTTTTTTCGGGTGCGCAACCAGCGTCAAGGTCACGCAGCAGCCCGTTACAAATCAGGCACCATCCGTGACAAGACTCATGGATGGCCGGGAAGGCTTTATCATCACGGAAGTTCCCAAAATGGATGAGGCGTCGCGCAGAGACTTTGATCGCGCTGTCGCCATGCTGAAGGACCAGGACTATGGCCAGGCCATCGATCTTCTGGAAAAGGTCATCAAGCAGTCACCGGGCATCTCCGCTCCTTATATCGACATTGCGATTGCCTATCAGCGAATCGGCAAACCGGGGCAGGCCGAGGAGCATCTTAAAACAGCGCTGCAGCTGTTTCCCGATCACCCCGTGGCATGCAATGAATACGGTTTGTTGTATCGCAAATCCGGACGATTTACCGAGGCGCGGGCGATTTATGAAAAAGCGATCGCGCGTTTTCCGGATTTTTATCCGTTGCACAGAAATCTCGGGATCCTCTGTGATCTGTATCTCGATGACTCCGAATGCGCGCTCAAACAATTCGAAATTTACAGCGAGAAGATGCCTGCGGACGCACAGGTCAAAATCTGGATTGCCGAGCTGCGCACGCGGCTCGGACGTTAGGTACTGAGGAATGAAATTCATTTCAACGGGGGAAAAATATTACCGCAAAGTCGCGAAGGCCGCAAAGGAAATCATGTGTAGGTTTAAAACCAGAATCTTTATGCTTTTCGTCGCGAGCTTGGCGTCTTGGCGGTTCCAAGGTTTAGATTCCGGCCTGTCCGAATTAAATGAAAAGGAGGAGGAATATGTATAAAAGTCTGTTGCTTTGGCTGTGTCTTCTTCTGGCACTGCTCAGCACGGCCATGGCTGAGGACAAAGAACCGGCGGCCAAAGAACAGGCGGCCAAACAACTTTCCGGCATGTCCATCGTCGGTAACGATGACGCCCCGAAAGCCCTGTATATTGTGCCGTGGAAAAGTTCCGAAATCGGTGTGGAGGCAAATTTGAGCATGATGTTAACCGACAGTGCCGTGCCGGTGGATCGAGATGTGTTTATGCGGCAATTGGATTTTTACGGGGTCAGCACCAAAAAATAACTTCGTTGTCTAGTCAGCGAAAAGGAGGAAGAAATGTTTATCATAAGGTTTTTCCAGAGTGGTGGGTTGTTTATGTTCCCGATTCTACTTACGCTTTTGGTCGGTCTGGCTATCGCGTTTGAACGCTGGGTTCACTTGAAACGCGTCAGGGACGCGAACAAAAAAATATGGGACTCGCTGTATCCGACGCTGGAAAAGGGAGAGTTCGATAAAGCCCGGGAAATGGCCAACAAGGACAAATCAACTATGGCGCAAATGCTGGGGATGGGATTAGCGCGCCAGGGGGCGGTTAGGCGACGGGAAGACATAGAGATCGCCATGGAAGAGAGCATGATGGAGATAATTCCTCAATTGGAAAAGCGCACGCCGTACCTGGCACTGCTCTCAAATATCGCCACCCTGTTTGGATTGCTAGGCACCATCATGGGTCTTATCATGGCCTTCGCCGCGGTTGCCACTGCGAGCCCCGCCTCGAAGGCAGCCCTGCTCGCGGCCAGCATTTCGGAGGCCATGAACTGTACTGCCTTTGGTCTGATGTCCGCGATCCCACTTCTGCTGCTCCATGCCCGCCTGACAACAACTACGGGTCAGATTGTGAACAGCCTGGAGATGGCATCGGTTAGAGCGCTCAATTCTATCTCAAGTTTTGCCAAGCACCAATTTGACAGATCTCCAATCTTATCAGGCGCCGATTTAACAGGAGCTGATCATGGCCAGACGATTTCATAGCAAAAGGGGACGGGGACAACCATCAGATTTCGATACGGATATCATGCAGGTCATCAACCTGACACCGATGATGGATATCCTTACCGTTCTGGTGGTCTTTCTGCTCATCACTGCAGTCTTTATGAGTCTTACGATCGAGGAATTGAGTGTCCCGACCGCCGCAGGCGGATCTTCGAACCAACCGAATTTCGCCATCGAGGTGATTGTCCGCAAGGCGGGACTGCAGATTGCCAACGGGAGGTCCGTGGAGGCTACGATTCCGAAAAAAGACGATCAATATGATATTGAGCTACTGTCCAAAATGCTCCTTCGTCTGAAGGCCCAGTACCCGGAGAAGGAGGACGCGACGGTTTTGATGGAGCCGGACATCAAGTACGACAATCTGATTGAGATCATGGATGCGGTACGTGAAACAGAAGTGCGGGCGGAAGGGAGCGAAGAGGTCAAAAAAATAGAGCTCTTTCCAAAGATAGCCATAGGAGACGCGCCATGAGAGACAGCAGACGAATGAAAAGGATGGAGCGCAACAACAGAAAAGGTGATATTAAGGGTCTTGGTATAAACCTGATCCCGATGATGGATGTTCTTTGCGTTCTGGTGTTCTTTCTGCTGTTTCACTCATTCAACAGTACTTTGCCGGATGCTCAGATCGCGCTGCCCGCTTCCATTGTCGAGACCAGGCCAAGGGAAACAGTGGCGATCGTGGTCAGCCCCGAAGTCGTAATGGTTCAGGGAGAAGCCGTGATCAGCACCGCCAAACTTCTCGATGACAGCATTGGGATAGTTTATGAGGTAAGAGAGCGACTGGAACAACTTCGCACTATTATCGAGACCAGCTCTAATGCGGTTGCCGAAAGCAGGGAAATCACCCTCCTTGCCGATAAATCGATTCCGTTCAAAGTGCTTAAAAAAATAATGTCGACCTGCGCTGCTTCTGGATACGGAAAGCTTTCCCTCGCCGTCATCCAGAAGGAGGCAAAAAGATAGTGGGGTTGCCGTGAATACATCCATATTAGAAGAGGAATTGGCACACCTGAACGCACAGACCGAGCAAGTCCGGCAAAAGCACGAGGCGCTGGAAAATGAGTTGCGCGTCGTCGAGGCAGAGCTGGAAACGTTTTCCGCCGATAGACAACGGTTCGATGCATTGCGGGACGTCTGCCATGCGCTCGACAAGCTAGGGGAACTGAAAGCGGATGAACTCTTTTGGGATGATGTCAAAAATGCCCCCGGACACGTGGAACGGGCGAGGAGCCGGGTTGACCGCTTTGAGGGGGAGATAAGCGGGATTCTGGAAAAACAGGCATCTTTCAAAGGGCAGATCGACCGATGTCTCGATGAACTGGACATCCTCTATGAAGAAGTACGTGATGCTTACGCGCGCGAAGCACGGCGCGAGGAAGAATACGTCATAGAGCGGGAGATTTCGTCCATTCCTAATCGCTCGATGCTCATGCCGTGGACCAAAGAGGCTGAGAGCGAAAGACGTTTCCGCCGAGCCCTGGTTGTCGCTTTCTCATTCTATATCGTTTTTGGCTCTGTGGTTAGCCTGTGGAAACTGCCGCCGCCGGTCCGCCCGGCCGTGGCTGTGGTTCCGGAACGTCTGGTCTCTATGGTGAGAAAGTTGCCGCCCAAGCCTGAACCGCCGCCTGAACGCCGCAAAGAAGAAAAGAAGGGAAAAGTGCCGGAGAAAAAGCAGGAAGAACGACCCAAAGCAACCACCGAAGAATCGCAGACTGCGCGCAAAAAAGCGGAGACCACGGGTGTTCTGGCTTTCAAGGAGGCTTTTAAAGATCTGATGGACGAAACTCCAGCCGCACGGCTCGGCGCCGAGGCGCGTCTGAGCAACCAGTCGGCCGTGGCGTCCGGTCAGGCCCGGGCAGGCCGGTCAATCATCTCTATGCAGTCGACGGCCGGTTCCAGTGGCGGGATCGGCAATGCCGCAGTCAGCCGCAATGTCGGTAGTGGAAACGGTAATCGTATTGGCGGCGTCGGGTTAACAAGGGTAGAAAGTACTGTTGCGGGACTGGCTGAAGGGGCGAGGCCGCTGAGCTCCGGACACGGGCCGTCGCGAACCGATGAAGAGATCCAGATCGTCTTCGATAAATACAAGGCGACGCTCTATCGGATGTACAATGCCCAATTACGCAAGAACCCCACCCTGCGCGGCAAGATTCTCCTGCGCATCACTATCGAGCCGGGTGGCGAAGTCTCCGGATGTACGGTGCAGTCGACCGAGCTGGCCTCGCCGGAGCTTGTGGCCCAGGTTGTGGAGCGAGTCAAGAAGTTCAATTTTGGACCGAAGGTGGATGTTCCCAAGACCACGATTCTGTACCCGATTGATTTCCTGCCTGGAGGCAGCGCCTGAGGCTGGAGATGAAAGTCGGATTCCAGAAATAGGAACACACCTTTCCGCGGCAGGGGGTTGCAAAGATCATTATTTTGGGCGGATTGGTTCATGATCAAAGGGACCTTTGATCACGACCTGCCCGCCGTTGAGCGGGCCCGTAACCGAGAGCGCGGTTGATGCCCATTTCGCCCTCCCTTCACTACTGGTCGCGCTTCGTGCTGTGCACACTTACGGAGCTTGCTGGATAATAAAATGAGTTTGAACAGGATCGCTTCCGGGAAAGGGGAATTCGTGATGAAGAAGATCATCAGCATGCTCGCATTTGCAGCGCTCGTCCTAGTCATGCTCACCGCATGCCTGGGCACGGGAATGGTGAGGAAGGACCGTATAGCCGAGACGGGCAGGATCGCAATAGTCAGCGTCGTCATGCCCCGCATAGCGGACACTACCGTGGACCATAACAGGACAGCGCTCCAGGCATGCGTACAACGGGCCCTTGGCCGGGTTCGTGCTAAGCTGAAGTCAGTGCGGAACTGGACTATCGTGGATCCGGCCGAGTACAAAGGGTTTAACTCGGTCCTGTCCATCAGTAAGGTTCCAAACGAAGAGATAAAAGCTCAGTTCGCCTCGCCCGAAGAACGGAGGAGAGCGAAAGAGGTGATAACGTCGGAACTGTCGCAATGGAAACGCAGCTTTATCGGCGCGAAAGCGCTGCCGGTCGTTCCCCGCTCCGGACTGATGCCGAATCACGGCGATAACAGCGCCCTTGCCATAATCCCCACGACCTTGATGAAACGTGCCGGGAAACTGTGTCGTGTTCTGAACGTCGATGCGGTAGCCTTCGTTGATGTCGTGGCGAGCATAACCCATCAGAAGGCTGACAAATTCCATGTAAAGAACAACCGGACCGATGGCGCCATTCATATGGCGCAGACCATCGTGATCGTGGATAAGCGTGGCGAGATCATCGTTGATATGGGTTCGCCGTCCCTCGGCAAGAGTGCAAAAACCAGGGATATGCTTCCCCTGTATATTGGCTCCGGCGAGGACGCGATAAAAGAGGACAACATTGACCTGACTGATCCTCAAAAAAAGATCCAGAAGGCTATTTTCTCGTTGATCGATGAAACAGCCTCCGACATGGTCAAAAATCTCAAAAAGGCCGCAGCATCATAGGGGGCAGCGGGTAGAGGCAGAGATGACTTTACCGTTGTTCCCGACTAAATATCCGGAATATGCGTTAATTATTTCGTTTGTATTAGTTGGGGTCGGACAGGGGATGTACAGTGGAGAAAATCTGGGTTATAAAAGATCCTGATGAAGACCTGAAACCCCGCCGGACGCAGCGGATCACGAAAGAAGCTTCTCCTCCCGCTGAACAGGACCCCGCCCTGGCATATACGCTCTCGCTCTTATGCTGGGGTTCGGGACAGCTGTACAACGGACAGCGCGCCAAAGGCCTGAGCTATATATGCCTCGCGGTATACGGCAACGCCTTCGCACTCCTTCTCTTTGTGTTTCAGCAGGAGATCCCTTTCTATCTCCGTTATTACAGCATCTCCCCGGCGCAGGCCGTTCTTGTTGCCGCTTTTCTGGTTTTCTGCGGCCTGTTCTTCTGGGTCTCCAACGCGAGCGATGCCTACCACGCCGCGATGAAGGTCAGACGAACGACGTTCACCGGCGTGACAGGCCGCGCCTGGCCTGTGTTCTGTTCCCTGCTCTTTCCTGGCTGGGGCCAGTTCCTGAACGGTCAGCCGGTAAAGGGAGGTCTTTTCGCGGTCAGTGCGACGTTCGGCATCTTCTCCCTTATTTCAGTCCTGGAAATCCCTCAGGTCTGGCCTTTCCTGGAGGACTCCTCTTCACGCCTCATCGTTGAAGTAGTGCTCCTGCTGTCCCTGTTCTCCCTGTTGCCCATGCCGTTCCTCTGGATACTCGGTGTATTCGATGCATGGAAAGTGGTCCAGGACGAAATCAAGAAAGAGCCGCTCCTTGAACGGCTCAAGGCAGCGAACAACCGCCGTCGCGTGTACGGATGGGTCCGCGGTGTCTTTCCGCAGATCAAGAGAACGCTCACACTCGCACTTTTTCTGATCATCCTGATCATCATCATCGTCCGGTTCTATTTCCCCTGGAATTATTATCGCGAAAACCTTATGAATGCCCTGAGTTGGTCCTCGAAGCAGGGAATGATGCTCATCCCCGAGCTTATCCGCGGAATCATCACGGTATTGCCGGCCGGCTAAATCGATTCGTCCGGAGGGGCAAGGTATAGACAGGTTTTGTTTTGGTGGAGCTGAGGGGGAATCTTACGCGCTTCACGAAAGGGCTCGCCCTCTCGTGGACTCACCCGAAGCATGAGGGAATTCTTTCCTCAAACTTTCTCGGTTCAATCCCCCTCATCAAAATAAAAAAAGCCGGTCAGTGATGACCAGCTTTGTTTATTTTGGTGGAGCTGAGGGGGATCGAACCCCTGACCCCAAGACTGCCAGCAAGAAAGGGCAGAAAAACACAATCCTTGATTTGTCGCCTGGTTTCCCGTTTTGAGCTTTGAATCAAGGGGTTGACGGCTTTATAATAATTCCATCTGTTACGAGGTTTTTGCCCTTTTTGATAATTTTTAGCACAATTTTAGCACAGTCAATTCGGGGTGAGCCCAAGACTCTCTGTATGATACCCTCTGATAGTGACAGAAATGGATCATGGGGGAGGGGGGTGTGACCTTCACCTGTCCATCGTTCCGCATTTACCAGACAGCTTGAGATAGACACTCTTTCGCCTTTCTATATCCTAAATCGATCATCTCGGACGCCCGATCATACTCCAGTGACCGGCATGCGTTCCGGGCAATATCTATGACGATATCTGGTGGATAAGCAGCAAGTTTTTGACGTGCGATGGTGTTCTGCATAGCCTCAAAAGCCTGAACGGCGATTTCGTACCCCCCCCAATCTCGGCCTGTGCTGCTTGCCACCGATCGTTGGTGGTTTATAAAGCGATTGATCCTTTCATGCAGCAACGATGAAGGGGACACGGGCGCAGGACTCTCGCCACTCGGAAATTCCGGACTATCCGCGGGGCCGCCAAGGTTTACCGCAATAGTCACATCGGTACCATCACCGATCGTGGGGGCAACAGGCACAGGATTTAATACCCCTCCATCGATAAGATCGACTCCTCGGTCATTAAACGGCGTAAAAAAAAGGGGGATTGACATAGAGGCCCTTATCGCATCAAAAAGTTTGCCTGACTTCATCCATATTTCCTTCTGGTTCTTAAGGTCAGTAGCAACAGCAGTATATTGAATCGGCAGATCCTCGATCAGTTGATCTCCCACGAGACCGACCAAGGTGTTGATAATTTTGTCGCCTTTGACCAGCCCGCTCTTTCCCCAGGAAAGATCCAGCAAGGTGACGATGTCGATCTTCTTTAAGGCACGCACCCATTGTTCATATTCATCCAGTTTTCCGGCTGCATATATTCCCCCGATAAGCGCACCAATCGAGGAACCGGCTATAGAGCGTATGTTGCAATCATGTTCTTTAAGCCAGTGAATAACGCCAATGTGTGCTAAACCCCGGGCACCGCCACTTCCAAGAACTAGAGATACGGTTTTCATGTTCGTTTTATCCCCCCGATTCCGGCAGCCTTGCCTCTGTTTCCGCACTGTAGGTCAACCCGATCAAACTAAACGAATGCATTAGATTGCATACAGCCCAGCCGGTTTATTTATCATGAATATAAGCCTGATATGAGAAGATGTCAACGAAATCGGTTGACGTTGTCAACCCAAAATAGAAATGTCCTACTCTTGCCAAGATAGAAATGTCCGCTTTTAGGAAGCAATGGGAAGTTGTACGTTTGCTCTCCGGAGTCTCTTCCATGGATGATCTGGTGGTTGATACCGACTTGTTGGTTTCTTATTGGCTGCCGGTGCTTTAGGGTTTTCTTTTGCTGGCCGTGTTTTGATCTCCCGGTATGTTAATTCCAAACCCCTGTGAGTGATATGCAGAGATCCATCGAGCCGTTCTTCGACCGCGACCTTTTGGGTTTTTACGGCATCCTTAATCTGGTAGAGTTTGCCATTATAAGCAATGGTAAAATCGTTCCGTAGCGTACGATCCTCTCGAATGCAGAAAATCTTGTCGAGTTCCCGTATAGACAGCGCCCTTTGGTGTACATCGACTTCAGAAACGGGCTTTACCTTGAATTTCGCATTGTATATTGGAAGATATTTTATCAGGAATTCATTTGCCTGCGCGACACTGTTAACTCTGGCAAGCCTCATCTCTTTAACCAGCCGATCCTGGAGCGTGCGAAAACTTCTTTCTATCCTGCCTTTTGCTTGAGGTGAATTAGCGTGGATGACCGTTACCCCGAGTTCGGTTAGACTCCGTTCAAACTGGCTCATGGGTTTTTTATCTTCCAACTCATCCTCGATGCTCTGCTTGGCATTGGATTTATACGTTGAGTGCTTATCCAAATAAACGCTCTGTGGAATGCCGTAGCGCTTAATATACCGCTTGAAACTGTCCATAGCTGGCATGGTCCCCTCATAGTCATAAAAGCGCCCATTCACCTTTCCTGTGGCATCATCGATATATCCCATTAATACGCACTCAGGGCCTCGGCCTTCGAACCAGTCATGATGGGAGCCATCCATCTGGATCATTTCACCGAAATGGTGCTTTCTCTCGCGCCACTGCCGGTGCTTTCGTCCTTTCCGCTTCTCATAGGGGATGCTTTCCTGATTAAGCCATAGACGAAGGGTCTCGTCGCTTAGCTTGATTTCATGAACATCACGAAGCTTCTCGCAGGCAAAGGTGGGGCCAAAGTCGCCATACTGCTTCCGATACAGCTTAAGCACTTTGTCTTTGAGGCTCTGGGGGAGGCGACGATTCGAGGCTTTGCCGCGGGAACGGTGGCTGATGCCATCGTCGCCCTCCTTCCTTACTCGCTTAATTATCCGCCGAATCTGCCTGCTGCTCAAGCCTACAAGTTCTGCAGCCGCCTTCTGCGTGATCCTTTTATCCAACGCCTGGTGGAGTCACAATACCCTCCGATTACGTCAGGGTATTGTAACTTAGAATAGGACATTTCTACTTTGGCAGAATAGGACATTATCATTTTGGGAGTACATGATAGCGATGGAGTATGGAGTATAGCGATGCAGTAATTTAAAGGCGGTGAGTGAGAAGTAACAATTCTATGGATTGTGGTTGGAAATTAATGTGTTCATTGAACGTCCTATGTTAGTACCTTTTAGCTTTAAGAGAATTGATTAAATCCAATATATTTGTCATGATTTCATCCCGTGCTTTCCTGAATGCTCCCAGGATCTCCTCTTCAGCACCTTTGGCTTGAACGGGGTCATCAATTGGCCACTGGATGCGTGCTATATGAGGAGGAGTAGTTGGACAAGATGCTTCTCCGTTTCCACAAAGTGTGATAATCATGTTCATCAAGTTTAAAATGTCATTGTCAATGTCCTTGGATTTTTGACCTGAAATATCTATTCCCAACTCATTCATGACACGAATCGCGTTTGGATGCACAATCCCTGCAGGCAGACTGCCTGCACTGAATGGAAATAAGACATCTTTGCCGAGCTTCTTGGCAAAGCCTTCCGCCATTTGGCTTCTAGAGGTGTTGCCAGTGCAGAGAAACATTATTTTAATCATGAGCTGTGGTTGCTTTCCAGTTTAATTTATTTGCAGTCTGCACGCCACAGGCAATTCATTTGACCGCATGTTTGAGCAGAGAAGGTTGCAAAACATGCGTTGCTCCCTTCTGCTGTTTGAATAGCCCTAACGAGGTCTTGTTTATTCATTTTCCCAGCCTTAACACCTTTTTGTTTTGCAATTTCCTTTATGTCCTGAACTCTCATGCCCTAACCTCCAAACTGAGTCATAATTGATAAAATAGATATTATTAGCCAAGCTGTACAGCATGAATGCATGTTACTCGTGTTGAGAAAACAAAATACGGCATGTCGACTCATAGGTCAAGTTAAGATTGTGTTACATGCGGGGTATTTATAGAGAAGAGAAGAAAGTAACAGTGCTATGGATTTCTTTGAGTGGCTGCCGCGCGGGCAATTCCATCCGGTATTCGGAACGTCGTCGTCAATCCAAATGTTACATTTCTGTTAAATCTTTTTACACCCCTTGAATTATTGTGAAGATAAATGTTATAAGTACGCTTATGAATAATAAAATATTAATTGTCGATGATGAACCAGATATCGTTGAGCTTGTATCCTATAATCTAAAAAAAGACGGATTCAGGGTTACGACAGCTTCAGACGGCGAAGAGGCACTCAAGAAAATCAGGAAAGACAAGTTTGATCTGGTAGTTCTTGACCTTATGCTTCCCGGTCTCCAGGGCGTGGAACTTTGCCGTATCATCAGGAATGATCCAAAGACGGCTAATACTCCCATTATCATGCTTACCGCGAAAGGGGAGGAAGTGGACAGGGTAATCGGCCTGGAAAGCGGCGCCGATGATTATATGACAAAACCGTTCGGTTCGAGAGAACTCATCGCGCGCATCAAAGCAGTTTTAAGAAGAACGGGAGAAAAAATCACAAAGGAAAAGACCATCCATATCGGCAAACTGTCCATCAATCTGGAAACCCACGGCGTTACAAAAGGCAAAGTTCCTCTGGAACTCAGCGCAACTGAATTTAACCTGCTTGTATATCTTGTCGAAAGAAAAGGAAAGGTATTTAGTCGAGAACAGCTTGTTGACGCAGTGTGGAAGGGAGAGGCTTTTATCGAGCCGAGGACCGTTGATGTCCATATCCGAAGACTGAGGACCCAGATCGAAGATAATTCATCCGATCCGACATACATAAAAACCCGTAGAGGTGTGGGGTATTATGTGGATACGGATTTATGAAACGGCGAATCTTCGGTCGGATATTTTTGCTGTATGCGATCACTATTCTTGCCTCGATCGTGTTTATCGAATTCTTTATAACTAATGCCGTGAGAAGCAGTCATATTCATGATCTACGGGATCACCTCCTTTCTCAGGCAACGCTCATTTCCAATGACATCTCTTTTAAAGCCCAACCCCCTCTCGACAACATTTGCCGGCAGTTCAAGGAGCAAACCGGTTTCCGCGTGACGATAATCGCTCTCGATGGACTGGTTCTCGGGGATTCAGACTCGGATTCATCCCGCATGGATAATCACGCGGGTCGTCCCGAAGTTCAACAGTCTTTTCTGTATGGCACCGGCATGTCAGAACGACACAGCAAAACGCTGAATGAAGACTTGCTTTATGTCGCGAAAAAGGTCACGCGTGCCGGCCTGCCCATTGGTATTGTCCGGCTCAGCATGCAGCTTACACAAGTAAATGCCTCGATCAACTCCCTGAGATTCAAGATTATCGGCGTAGTCATTGCGATCCTGATTGCCACGGGCTTGTTCTCGGTGGGACAGTTGGAGCGTATCAGGAGACTGACAAAGCAGATCGGAGACTTTTCGCGATCTCTCGCGGGCGGCGCAATCGGGAACAAGCTGTATTTTGACCGCGCCGGAGAGTTTGACGAAATAGCCATAAGCCTGAATACAATGTCGGAGGAACTGCAAAACAGTATTGCTGCGAACGAAGAGGAAAGAAAGAGACTGAACGTAATACTTCGGAGCATTCCCGATGTTCTTATGATACTCGAATCCAATGGTACTATCCAGCTTGCAAGCTCCGCTTCACGGCAGTATTTCGGAGAAGTCCCCTTGAAGGGAAGACAGGTTTTCGAGGTGATTCGAAATCCATTATTCCTGTCACTTATGGAAGAGGCTCGCAAGAATCTTATGCCCAGCGTCGGCGAATTGCGACTTGATAATCCGGAGGAAAGATATTTTTCCGCGATGGTTTCACCGCTTTCCTATAAGGAAGGGGAGTTATCCGGTTTTGTCGTCATATTGCATGACATCACGCAGTTGAAAAAACTGGAGCAGACTCGAAAGGATTTTGTTGCGAACATATCTCACGAGATCAAGACGCCGATCACGGCCATCAAAGGTTTTGCCGATGCCCTGCTTGAAGGGGCGTTGCATGACGCAGACCATGCCGATAAATTTTTGAAGATCATCAGGTCGAACAGTGAACGGATCAACAGTCTTGTGGACGATCTTATGACGATCTCCAAAATAGAACTCGGTGTTGTCAGGATTGAGAAATCTCCGGTGGATGTCAAGGATGCTGTTGAACATGTCCTGGCTTTGCTGCGGTCAAAAGCAGCGGAAAAGAAGCTGTTCCTGAAAATGGATTTTCCCGCAGAACCTATAACTGTAATGGCTGACCGTGACAAGCTTATGCAAGTGTTTACGAACCTAGTGGACAATGCATTAAAATTCACCGAAACCGGCGGAGTGATGATCGGCGCACGGAGAGAAAACGATAAAACTTATCTGTACATTGAAGACACAGGCATCGGAATTCCGGAGAAACACCTTTCGCGCATCGGAGAGAGATTTTACCGCGTGGACACCGCCAGATCGAGGAAGATGGGCGGCACCGGGCTGGGTCTTGCGATTGTCAAGCACCTGGTAAAGGCCCATGGCTGGGAGATGCAGATCGAGAGCAGGGAGGAAAAGGGCACAAAGGTGAAAGTGTATGTGGTTTAATGCCATTCACCGAGACACCGGCGCAATACCTTAGGGGCGTTCCGAGTTTTCTGGGAGTACTGAAATTTCTGCAAAAGGAAGGTAACAATGAAAATCGGGGTACTCGGCGATGTTCACGGAAATATCGAAGCTCTTAAAGCCGCCTACAATTCGGCAGTTACCATGAAAGTCGACAAGCTTTATCATCTCGGTGATCTTGGCGGTTACGCGCCGTTCGTGAACGAAGTTGTGGATTTTATGATCGATCACGGCATCGAAGGTGTCCAGGGAAATTACGATGAGGCAGTGGCAAATGACCGGGAGCACTGTGGTTGCAAGGCTGAGGAGCCTTTGCAGGAGGAGATGGCTCACCTGTCCTTTGTCTGGACAAAGGAGCACGTGTCTCCTGAGAGCAAGGCATACCTGAAGAACCTTCCTGCAGAAATAGAATTCACTGCTGAAGGCAAAAAGGTCTGGCTTTTTCATGCTACACCGAAAAAGAACAATCTCTATTGGTTTGAAGACCGGCCGGAGAAGTTCTTCCGGGAAATGGCCGAAAAAGGTGAGGCTAGTATCATGATATACGGTCATATCCACAAACCATATCGGAAGGACATCAATGGAAATATCTTCATCAACGCCGGCAGTGTGGGCAAGCCCAAGGACGGCGATCCGCGAGCCTGTGTAACGATCGTAGAGATAACGCCTGCGGCGGTGAGGACTGAGTTTATCCGTATACCCTATGATCTGGAAAAGGTTGCAGCCGCCATCAGTGCTAGCGGATTGCCTGAGTATTATGCAGAAAAGCTGAGGCGCGGTGCGTGATGGGCTGAGCAAATGAAGTGGTGAGGAGCCAATAGGGGAGAAAAATATGGGAAAGGCAAAAGTGTTGTTTGTATGTGTTCACAACAGCGCCCGCAGTCAGATGGCAGAGACGTTTCTTAACTCTTTGGGCGGTGATAAATTCGTTGCAGAAAGTGCAGGATTGGCGCCGGGACCGTTGAACCCGGTTGTTGTTGAGGTCATGAAGGAGGTCGGGTTTGATATCTCAGGGAAGAAGACGCAAAGCGCCTTTGACTGCTTCAAGGCGGGCAAACGATATAACTACGTGATAACGGTCTGTGATGAAACAAATGCCGAGCGATGCCCCATATTTCCTGGGCACGCGAAGAGGCTGCATTGGGGTTTTCCGGATCCCAGGGTGTTGGGAGGAAGCCATGAAGAAAAACTCAAGGGGATAAGAATAATCAGAGATCAAATAAGGGCCAAAATAGAGGGGTGGCTCTCGCAGGAACAATAAAAGAAACGAAGAGGGGGGGATAACCATCGGTCTCATCCTCATGATGTACCCGCCACTTGCCAAGCTCAAGTATGAAGAACTCGGAGAGGTCTTTCGAAATAAAAAGTCCTTGCTCTGTCGCTCGTCCAGAACTGGATCATCGGTCCAATACTGAGGTTCGCTCTGGCGATCATATTCCTCCGGTCCTATCCCGAATACATGGTCGGCCTCATCAATTTCATACAAATTTAACCAGCTTGTAACAAGTATGTAATCCAGGCATGGTAGTATCCTTTCACGCACGGTGGCCTCAGTAAATTGCGCATCGTCTCCTCAGGTCACGAAAGGACCTTACCCATGAAATACTTAACGAAGATCGTCGACACTATGATCAAATTTATGATTCCGATGGTGATCATTGCCCTTTTGATGGGGATCGCTCGGGTCATTCTTGACCTTCGAGCAGTGTTTGGGAGCCAGACGCTGGCGTCCGCTTTTGACATGATCGTAACGAATATTCTTTCCATGTTCATCGTAATCGAACTGCTCAGGAGCCTCCTGGAATATTTCACTGTGCATCGTCTCAAGATTACGTTTATAACCGATGCGGCGCTGGTCTTTGTTCTGCGCGAGATCATGATCGGGCTTTATGAGCATAAGATGGAATCCGGAATGATCATGGCGCTCGCATCCCTTATCCTGGTGCTCGGCGGCATCCGGACTCTCGCCGTGGTATTTTCGCCAGAAAAATGCACTGATACCGATGAACTTAGCCATGCGTAACAATATGCAAAAGCGGTTTCCGGAAGGATTCGAGGATATCCTGATCTTCGCCGTTTCCATGGCAGGACTTGTATTCATGGTTTTCTATTGGAAGTGACACGGGGCGACAAGAGCATCGAGATGCAAGAGACAACGAAAAAATCGGCGTTCCCGGATGACTTTCAGTGGGGTGTCGCTACCTCCGCTTTTCAGCTTGAAGGTTCTCCGAATGCTGACTGGGCAACCTGGGACCCCGTGTTACGTGATATTCCACAGATCACAAATCACTACGCCGTTTTCAGGGAGGACCTGAAACTTCTGAAGGAATTAGGCGTAAATTCCTATCGCTTCTCCATCGAATGGAGCAGAATCCAGCCTCGGCTGGACACGTGGGATGAAGAGGTCATCGCACATTATCAGGAAATCATCGATATTCTGCGAAGCTATAACATCGAGCCTATGGTCACTCTCCATCATTTCACTCATCCGCGCTGGTTTATTGAACGATTTCCTTGGCATCGCAGCGAGTCGATCGAAAAATTCCTGCGCTATGCGGAGAAGATGGTCTCGACGCTCAAGAACGTACGATACTGGATAACGTTCAATGAACCTTATGTCATCCTGATCGGCGGGTACCTCGACGGTTGCATGCCGCCGGGTCTGCGCGACGTACCCCGTTCCCTCGTTGCCCTGAAGAACATTTTTACCTGCCACGGCAAGGCCTATGACATCATCCATCGATATGTCCCCGATGCGCAGGTCAGCGTCGCGCATAATATGTCCGTGTTCGCTCCCTGGAAAAAATGGAATCCCTTCGACCGACTGCTGAAGAAGTCGGCGAATCACTTTTACAATCACTCGATCATTAACGCGTTCCGAACCGGCATTTTCGTCGTCAAATTCCCTTTTACCAGCGCAGTGGAAATCGAAGTCCCGATAAAGGACAAACTCGACTTCTTCGGCCTGAATTACTACACGCGCATTCACCTCCGGTTCAATCCCTTCAAAAAGATGGGAGTTGAGATTCGTTATTCAGATATTGACGGCCATGGCCTTACCAATCTCGGATGGGAGGTGCACCCGCGAGGTCTGGCAAAGGTCCTTCGCTATGCTTCGCGGCTCGGCGTCCCTCTCATCATCACCGAGAATGGCATTGCTACACACGATTCCGAGGAAAAAGTAAAGTACATGAAGCGACACGTGGATGTCGTAGAACGATGCCTGAAAGACGGGCTCGATGTCCGCGGTTATTATTACTGGACCCTTATCGACAACTACGAATGGTTGCAGGGCCTCGACGCCCGGTTCGGTCTCTACCGGGTAGATTTCAAAACGCTCAAGCGGGCCCCGACGAGCGCCGCGACCTACTATGCCTACCTGATCCAGAGCCGGTCACGAATTTAATATAAAATTCATTTTCTCTTCATATTCCTGTAATACTAATCCTGTACTATTGATCCATAACAGAGCAGTGACATTAAGAAGTAAGAAGAAAAATACCGGTTAAATACAATTAAGGAGGCATTCCCATGCAAAATCAGACAGCAGCACTTAGTTTGCAACGGATATACGACAAGGAAAACGAACCACACGTACGCGCTATTGATGGACTTGTGCACGAACTCGGGATTCCCGCAGAGGAAGTCAACAGGTCGTATCGGGAGGTCCTTGAGGAACTGAACAAGGAGATCAAGGTGAAAGCATTCCTTCCGATCCTTGTCAGCAGAGTCGTTAAAGACCGTTTATTGCAGCATCGGTAATACATCCTGTTCAACGGCGTCTTCAGGGGTTGCACGACTCCGGAATATTGTAAAACTTTTTTTAAAATGGGTGACGTTGACGCTTTTGCCCGGAATAAGGTGTGAGGTGATTGAGCATGAATGAGAGTGTCCTGAAAGTAATTAAATACGGTCTCACAACAGCCGGGCTGCTCATCGGGATGCTGTTTCTTGTCCTTATCATTCGCGGGACATAAATAAGTTATTTTGCAGCTGTTCCCGATGTTATTGCAATATTAGCATGTGGAGGGCTGATATCAAAAAATAACCGGCAACCCGTGACAAATACTGTATTGGATCACATTTATCCGGTCCGGAGCCAGCCAAGATTTAATGAAATCGTAAAATTCTCGTCATAATCTTGTAACACGACTCGTATATGATTTGTTCTAATCAAGTATAAGCAGATTATTCCCGGATTGAAAGGAGGTACTTATGAGATTAAGTGACGTTGCATCTGGGCGCAATACAGTATGCGCAGAAGCACCTATGGCGACGTGCCCCTATGAAACAAGCGAAACAGGCAGCAGCAATTATTGTTCCGCCTCCATTATGACAGTTGTAACCAATAGTTTTCAGAAGATAAATTACTGCTGGACGGACAATTACGATAGCTGTCCGTTGTTCCTGTCGAAGGTTATGCGAAAGAAATGACAGGTGGATTTACGCGAAATATACGGCTTAGGTTTACGGATAATATCGTCGGCAGTCAGTATCCCCGTGGAAAGGGGAAGCAGGAGTTCACGTCCACAATAAATAACGCCAGGAGGTCCAAATGTCTGATCAGAATGTAAGTCATGCCGTGTTGCATCTCAGTGAAAGAGAATCCGCCCAGCTTGCTCGTGCAGTTCAAATACTCATCCAGGAGCTTGGGTTCGATCAGGAAGAGGTGGATCGCTCCTACAATGAAAGCCTGGCATATTTTATGAAAAATGATCGTTATGATCAGCGTTTAAGCGGCGATGCATGTTCCATGTGAAGATGAGTATAACTGCATAATTTCGCGATGCATCACAAAGGGCACCTATTGCAAACGCTGAACGATGAGGTCCTTCATGCAAGATGACTTTAACTTCGTGGCACGTTGATATTGTTAAACCGTTATTGAGACTGTTTTGCGACCGCCCGCATTCCTCAATGTATGCCAGATCACGGGGCGGAAAACAATTAATTGGAATATCACTTCCTCTTTATACTCCTGTAATGCCAACCTGTATCATCTACCCAATACCCGTTCGATCATCAGATTACTCCCGATGCCGAGCTGACAGGTTAAAACATTTAACAGAAATTTAACATTTCCGTAATACTGGTGACATATCCAGTATGTATAATTATTGCATACTTAATAATGATGAGGTTAATAAATGATGGATAAAACATGCAGTCTTAAGTGTCCCGCATGCGCCTCTGAAGCGGTATATAAATACGGCCACTTAAAAAATGGAAAGCAGCGCCTCAAGTGCATTTTGTGCGGAAGACAGTTTGTCATTGGTATTTCGAGGCATGAAATGAGCAATCGTCCAACCTGTCCCCGATGCGGCCTTAAGATGCACCTTTACATGCATGACAAAATGGCGTTGCGATTCAGATGTTCGGAATATCCTGATTGTAAATCATATATAAAAATCCCTTATCAAAAGGAGGTCACCTCATATGAAAAGCTATGTTCATAATGTACCGGGAAGACTGCGGATAAAGAATGCCCTGTTTAAAAATGTCTCAATCCACTATGAAGTTCGAAAGGCCCTTGTGGATATGGGCCACGGCATCGGAGCCGCTGATTTCAATACGACGACGGGCAGCCTTCTGATCAACTACAACCCGACAGAGGTCCATCATCAGGACATCCTGAGCGCCCTCGCGAGGGGAGGTTTTTATCATCCCGACAAAACAATAACCAACGATCAGGTGATTCATCAGGCAACGTCCAAGGCATTCAATGTGGTAGCCAGGGCGGTTTCGGGGGCCTTCATCGACACTGCCCTGCAGGGCACTGGCTTGTCATTTCTGGCAATATTGCTATAAAAAAGGTTGTGCCCGGCTGTTTTTTATATTCTATTTCGGCATATTACGCCGGTATGCGGTACTTTCATTGATGGCATCTCTATTCGAAAAAGTTGAAACGGCAAGCCGGGAGCATGACAATGCCAGATCAGGAGGTATGCCAGTGTCTCCGGAAATGTGCGACTCTGAATCGCATAGCTTCTCCCTGGCGATGCAAAGGAAGCTGGAGCGCTTTTATGACAGACTCAAGCCTTTTTGTGTAACAACCCTGGGAAGTACCGCCTGCCTTGAATTCCCCGTTGACTATCTTGAAACCCTAAACCGTCATAACGAAGCAACTATTCGCCGTAAGGAATGGGCTGAAATATATAAAAATCTCGGTGACGGAAAGCCGGAGTATGATCTTTGGCTGGACAAATATGAAAGCATTCTTCAAGATGCCGATGATTTGCCGATCATCGACCTTGGATGCGGCTATGGAAATGACACGCTCTATCTTCACGAAAGAGGATATAGGGTTGTTTCCTGTGATCTTTCGGCAGAGGCTCTCAAAAGGTTGACTTACTTCATCGCCGAGCCCGTGACAAAACAATTCGACATGCTGAACGGACTCCCTTTTGCAAAAGATTCGGCAAAGATTATCATCGCAGATCTCTCGCTGCACTATTTCTATTGGGAAGATACCAAAAGTGTCCTCAATGATATACGAAGGGTGCTCGTAAATGGCGGCCATCTTTTGTGCAGGGTTAATTCCATCAGGGATACGAGCCATGGGGCAGGACAGGGGCGACGCATAGAGAAAAACTATTTCGAGGTACAAGGTCGTCTAAAAAGGTTTTTTAACAGGGAATGCGTTGAAGATCTTTTCAAAGACTGGTCGATCGAGCATATAAACGAGGCCCCCCTGTACAGATATGGGAAAGAGAAGATCCTCTGGGAAGTAGCCGTAAAAAAGGCGAGTTGATGAGTGAGGCGCCGTTTTTTATTCTCTACGGGATCACGGAGAGTAATACTTAGGTAAGGGACGTTCCGACAAGAGAGATATCATGACGCTGCATATATCATCAGCCAGCGTCTATCTCGTATCAGAATGCGAATCCCTGTCTTTCTTTTGCCGTATGTAACAATCGAGCAATGAGTCTATATTTTTCCACACCGTCTGGCTCGGTATATACCAGTTAACACGTACGACGCTGATAGCCATGGTCATTTTATACTCATCCCACCTTACGCGCAGTACTGCTCCGTGCAGGCGCGTGTCAATGTCCCATGGATTGAATCCCCTTATGATAGCCCCGTGCGAGGCTGCTTCAGTAAGTATCTTATCGATACTCGTTTTACTTATATCTCTGTAGTCGCGTGTACTGAATCCCGTCAATGGCTGCTCCTTAGTGGACCTGCAACGTCCGATTTGATCGCATATGAAAGAATCGTAACGGGGAGTAAATCTTTTTACAACTCCCGCGAATGGCCCCGCCGGCCTTCTACGTCCGCTGTCGGCGTATTGTCACGCACAATGTCTTTTACCCTCTTTGAGACGAGCGCAGAGAGAAAGTATTTGATTCGCGCGGTCCGCGAATAATGCCTGAATACCATCCCATAGAGAGTCGATACGCGCTCCGTTGGCCGGTTCAGGCTCTGTGCAAGGTTTTCGATCGCGACCTGGTGATGACGTGGTCCAGACTCAATATCCTGCAGAATACGTTTGTTCATGTTTCGTTCCCCCTTTCTAATCCCAAGGGTTCTTGCCAACAGGACGCAGGCTGCAGAAGCATTTGATCCTGCTGAAAGCCCGGAGTGTGCGCGTCGTGCACCGTCGTTGGAATGTGCTGCTGTATTTCATAACCCTCTATATAAATATCATATAAGCCGAATTTACCCCGCAATAATTTCTTCATCCGTCTCATCGTATCACGGCCATATCCAGAACCATTCGTCCTGATCCGTGCCACCAGGATGATCTTATCCGGTGAAAGACCCCAGATATGTATGTCCTTGATATGATGTATTTCGGGGAAAGTCTGCTGCAGAAATCTGACGATATCATCTGCATCTATGTTTGCAGGACTCCCTTCCATGAGGATCTTGATGCTGTCCCTGACCAAAAAAAAGGTCGGATACGCTGCCAGGCATCCGATCAGGATGCCGGCAAGGGGGTCCACAAAATACAGATGGGTATACCGTATGATGACGGCAGCACCGATGACGCCCACCGAACCCAGAGTATCGTTCAGGATAAGAAGCAGCGCCCCCTTGATGTTAACATCCTTTGAGTAGCGGTAGAGTTGCACAAGACCGAAGGCATTCGCCATGAGACCTACAACGGCAATCATGAGGACCTTGTCCGCTTCAATGGGCTGGGGGTGCAGGATTTTCTGGAAGGCTTCCGTAAAAACATAGAACAGGATGAAGCCGACCAATATCCCGTTAAACAGACCGGAAAGCACTTTAGCGCGTTCGTACCCGAAGGTGTTTACCTTGTCCGGCCGTCGGCGGACGATCCTGGTCACCCATAACGCGATGATCTGACCTGAGACATTGACGGCCATGAACGACGCGTCCGTCACGAGGGCGATGCTGTGATAATAAAGCCCCCCGAACAATTCCACGAAGAAATAGGAGATTGTTACAACAAGAACGAGCGTCTGGCCTTTTACGTGCGTTTCTTCTGTCTCGTGCATGGTCCACTGACCTTCCGTATAACTTTGTTATTCTTTCAAGAGAGAGGCCTTGTCAGTTAATTCCCAGGGCAGTCCGATATCCATTCTTCCTACATGACCGTACGCCGCGAGTTTACGATAAAAACCACCCTTGATCTGAGAGGGGAGGTGTCGAAGGTTGAACTGGCGTATGATCCCTGCCGGCCTAAAGTCGAAATGCTTCTGAATAAGATCGGCGATGTTTTGATCAGATATTTTACCGGTCCCAAAGGTCTCTGCCTGGATGCTCACCGGTCGCGAAAATCCGATGGAATAGCTGAGCTGCACCTCGCAGGCGGCGGCAAGTCCGGCTGCGACAACATTCTTTGCGGCATATCGAGCTGCATAGGCGCCGGTCCTGTCGATCCTTGAAGGGTCTTTCCCGCTCAAGGCTGCCCCGCTGATACGGGAGTATTCACCGTAGGTATCGATCGCGTTCTTTCTCCCGGTCAACCCTGAGTGCATGGCAGGACCGCCGCCGATAAAGGGTCCGTCGGGATTGATGAAGATCCGGGTGTGCTTATCAGGCTTGATCTCCTCGTCCTGAAAAACAGGACTCAGCACCGTTTCCCGGATATCGTCCTGGAGCCGTTTGGCATCGGGCCCCCCTTTGGGGGCCGTCCGCTTTTGGCTTGCAATAATGGTAATGCTGTGAACACGCGACGGTCTGCCGTCACGATATTCAATGCCGACCTGGGTCTTGCCGTCGGGCGCAAGATAGTCGAGCGTCTTCTGAAGCCGCACGGCCACAAGCTTCCTGGCAAGACGATGGGCGAGCCAGATGGGAAGCGGCATGAAGGCCGCGGTCTGATTGCAGGCAAAGCCGAACACCGTTACCTGGTTACGTGCAAGGATGCGTTCGATAACTTCCTCGGTCAGGGTACGTTCATCGACCGACAAACTGCCGCCCGTAGGCACCTCGGTGAGGCTTGTTATGACGCTGCAGGTCTTTGCATTAAAGGCCCGCTCGTCATAGTCGACCTGGCTTATGACCTGCCGGGCGATATTGGCATAATCGATCTTGGCCGAGGTGGCAAACCGCGCTGCGATGAAGACAATGGCCGTGGAAACAGCGCACTCGGCAATGATATTCGCATAAGGGTCCTGCTGCAGAACATGATCGACGATCGCATCACTGATGATATCACAGAGCTTGTCAGGGTGGCCTTCGGTAACTGATTCCGAGGTGAACATGAAGTCCGTTTTCATTGGGCACTCTCCATGCGCGATGCCTGCTCAGGTAACTGCGAAAACTTGATTTCCGTGCAATAACGGAACCGGTGTCGTTGAACTGCCATTCAGCGCAAACGGCGGAGCAGCTTTCTTCTTTGTCGCTTCATTGATGAGCAGCGGAGCGACAGCGGTCCCGATCGAAATCGCCAGGTCAAAGGGATTCAGCGGGCCCATTCCCAGGAAGCTCCGGAGGCCTGGAACGAACAGGGTAAGCGACTGTACTCCCAGCGAGGCTGTCAGGGCGACGGTAAGATAGTTGTTCGGTGCGAGCCGGTCAGCCTCAAAGATGCTATGGGTCTCGGAACGGTGGCTGATCGCGTGCAACAGCCCTGCCGTTACGAAGTTTGTGAAGGCCATGCTGCTGGCCTGGGGACCCTGCCCGTAACGAAGGACACCGTAGCCGTATGCAGCCAGCGTCCCCGCAGAGATGGTGGACGCCTCGAAGAGAAGCCGTTTGAAGTCAGACGAATTGATAAGCTGCTCCTCGGGACTTCGCGGAGGCCGCAGAAGCACGTCGGGTTCAGGGGGCTCTTGGGCAAGGGCTATGCCGGGGAAGATGTCAGAGATCATGTTGATCCAGAGAAGCTGCATGACATTGAACGGCTGTCCCATGCCCGCGGCAAGAGAGGTGAACATGATCATGATCTCGGCCGTGTTCTTTGAGATCATGTATCTCACGGATTTTCGGAGATTGTTGTAAATCGTCCGCCCTTGGCTGATGGCCACGACCATGGTCTCGAGATTATCATCCTCGAGAACCACGTCCGCCACCTCTCGCGCCACATCGGTTCCCGTGTGACCCAGGGCGATCCCGATATCGGCTGCCTTGAGCGCGGGTCCGTCGTTGATGCCGTCTCCGGTCATGCCGATGACCTTTCCCGCTGACTGGAGCGCCTGGACGATCTGAAGTTTGTTTGCCGGGCTCACTCGTGAAAAGACATGCACCCGCCCGGCCAGAGCCTTCATTACCTCTGGTTCAAGCTGTGCGAGGTGAGTGGAATCAAGGATCTCCAATTCCTCGTCATTGCTGAGATTAAGTTCTTTCCCGATGGCATAGGCAGTGGGACCCTGGTCCCCGGTAATCATCACCGTGTCGATCCCCGCTCGGTGGAACGTACTGATCAGGTTCTTAACACCCTTTCGCACCGTATCCGCCATACCGACGAGGCCGACCCAGACAAGTCCCTGCTGGAGGATCTCTTCGCTTTTTCTTGTGCTTTCGTCGCTCACCGCGTAAGTGACGGCAAGAACCCGGAGCGCTTCGCCGGCCATACGTTCATTATTCGCTTCGAAGACCGCGCGGGCATTGTCGTCCATTTCCAGTTGCCGGCCGTCCTTGATGTACCATTTGCATAGTGACAATACATCGGAGGGACTCCCCTTGAGGGCCAGAAGCCGCTGCCGGTCATTCGAACGGTGTATGGTGCTCATATACTGCCGGTCTTCCGATCGGTAGTTCAACTTCACGATCGGGTGCTGGGCCCGAAGCGAGTTGACATCCACACCGGCGCTGAGCGCAAGGTTCACGAGGGCGTTTTCCGTCGAGGAGCCCTCGACGACGTAATCTCCTTCCAATTCTGATACTATCGATTCATTACAAAGCACCGACAGATGGAGCAGACGGAGGACATCCTCGTTCGTATAGGGATTGATGTTTTTCCCTTCCGCCATGATCCTGCCGTCAACAACATCGAGACGGCGCATGCCGGCATGCAACTGGACCACAGACATCTTGTTCATGGTGATTGTGCCGGTTTTGTCAAGACAGATGGTCTCGACCGAACCGAGCGTTTCGACGGCGTCAAGGTGACGGACGAGCACGTTCAGTCCCCTCATGCGCTTGATGCCGAGCGCGAGGGTCGTCGTCGTAACGGTCGGTAGCCCCTCAGGCACTGCGGCCACGGCCAGGGCAATGGAGGTCTTGAGCATCTGGAGAAAACCGTAACCGCGCAGAATGCCTACAATGAACACGATGCCGCATACGGCGCAGGTGATATACACCAACTGGACCCCCAGGTGGTCCATCTGCCGTTCCAAGGGCGTATCGGGCGGCCGCGCCTCTCCCACCATGGTCTGGATCTTTCCGACCTCGGTAAATCGCCCTGTAGCCACGGCGACGGCGAGGCCTTGTCCTCCCGTGACCAGTGTGCCCATATAGACCATGTTGGTGCGGTCGGCAAGGGGGATGTCCGGCACATGCAGTTCTTCGGTGGTTTTCATTACCGGCATGCTCTCGCCCGTCAATGCGGACTCATCAATGCTCAGGTATTTTGCCTGTATGAGACGGGCGTCGGCCGCAATATAGCTTCCCGGTCTCAGTACGAGCATCTCGCCGGGAACGACCTCCTTGGCATCAATGGTCGTGATGACTCCGCCGCGGAGCACTATTGACGAAGGCTGTACGAGGCTCTTTAACCCATGGATGATCTTTTCCGTTTGGTTCTCGGTGTAATACCCGATGGAGGAATTAATAACGACCACCCCCATGATCACGACGGCATCCGCAAATCCGCCTGTAGCAACGGAAATGCCCGCGGCAACACCAAGGAGAGCTACGGGAAGGGACTTGAACTGATCGAAGAACATGCTCCAGCCGGAGCGGGGAACGGATTCGGGCAGAATGTTGGGACCATATTGGATGAACAAAAGACGGGCTGCTTCTTCGGACAGGCCTTCTGACGCCGAGGTGCCCCATCGCTGCAGCACATCCTTCCCTTCCATGCAGTGCCATTGCTCTTCCTGCTGGTCTTCGGCATTGGCAACCTGTTTGCGAACGGTCCGCAGGCTAGGCGTTTTCTTGCCAGCAGTGGTAAGGTCGGGAGAGACGTCGGCGCGCACGGGCCGGACAACAACTGTTTCTTTCTTCTGCGACACAGCAGGGAACGGGTTTTTCTTCCCCTTGACCGGCTTGCCATTTTTGCGTTCGACTACGGACTTCAGGAGGGAAGCTACTGCTGATGCATGGTTGCCGTTCTGTGAATCGAACAGCACGAGAACGCTGCCCGTGAGGGTATTGATCGAAACGCTCAGGATCCACTTGTGCTGTGTGAGATGCTGCTCGATCCGCTGTTTCAACTGCTCTGAGCGATAAAGACCCTCTACCTTATAACGGGCCCGCCCTTTTACCGACGTATGAACGGCTTGGACCACGTACGATTCCTCCCCATCTGAAATGGAAGCCGGTCACAAGCCAGGCAAGAACTGATTAAGCCCGTTGCGACTTCGGCAGGGCGGTGCCAGCGACTTCTTTCACGCCTTCTACAACGCCGACCAGCATGTCCTTGACCGCCTTGACGGCTGTGTTGCCGATCAAAGATGCCGCATCGATCGCGCCCGTGACAGCAACCTTTGCAACCTCCTCTGCATTCCCACCGACTTCCTTCGTGGCTTCGATCACGCCGTCTACGGCCCGCCGGGCAACCATGGCTACATCCGCACCGACCTCGGCCGCACCCTTGACAGCTCCTCTGACGGTCTGGCCTGCAACGGAAATCACGTCGCCGCCAACATCGCTCACTCCCATGATCACCCCTTTTGCAACGCTCTTGGTGCTCAGGATGAGGCCGGTGCCGACCTCTTCAGTAGCCTGAATGGCGCCCTTGACCACATCTTTCGTGATGTCAATTGCTTCGCCGGCGACCATGCCGGTTGCCCGCAGCGAATTGGAAACGGTGTTCCTGACAAGGCTGACTATCTCTGCTTCGATCTCGTTGATCCCCTTGAGACTGCTCACGACGCCCTCTTTCACGGTAGAGCCTGCTTTGCCGATGTCCTGGGCTGAAAATACAACTTCCGTGGCCTCTGCGCTTGTCATGTCTGTTCCTCCTCTTGTAGTCTTCGTTGTTGAGACTAGATCATCCGATTTTGATGACGTGCCGCGCGGACTACGTTTCACGGACTTCTTCGTCGGCGCTTTTTGTTTTTGGTCACTCATAGTGTTACTCCTCCCAAGGTTTTATAATAATCGCATTACATTTTGTAGCCGGGTAGTTTGATAATTCCGGGGAACGGACTTCTGGTAAATGCCGGATTGTATTGCTTCTTAATGCCTTCGGAGCTAACAAGGCGGACACAGATGGAAGGGTTCCCGTCTTTCTCAGTGCTGCCAACGTTATTTCTTTTCGCCTTCTTTCACTATCTTTGAGTGGAGATTATAAGCGTACCAGTACGCCGAGGACCACGGGATGGCCCCTCCATTCCCCGTCAGAATCTGCGCACTACCCGCCACAATCAGGGCTGCAACTGCAAAACCGCGCAGATCCATATCGCCGTCCGTGAGGTTCTGTATCTGCCGATCAATGCGCTTGAACGTCTCGCCAAGGTTTCGGTTAAGTTCTGCAGGGCGTACCCTGGAACTCTTTTGTTCCTCTAAGGAAAAAAGATCCCCCGACCTTGCATACTCCGCAATCTCACGCACTGTCGTTTGGTGAAGCAAGAGTATACTCCCCGTACCCGGGTTCACCTCGATGGAGAGAACACCCGGACAAGCGGCAAGCTGATCCCCGTATGACTTCAGTGCCGCTAGGTTGCCTTTTTGTGAGGGGACCCTGATCCGTAATCTCCCGGTTGAAGTATGGGCGATGACGGCAGCCGGGATCATGACGTGGCTGGCCTGGGCCTGCGTTTGGAGATTGCAGCCGTTACTGCAACCGGTGCCGCAGCCGGTGCCGCAACCGTGTCATTCACCGCTTCTGCTGCAGCCGCAGTCGTCTCGGCCAGTTCCGCCTTAGCTTCAGCCACAATATCTTCCGTAATTTCAGCGATCTCGGCAAAGGCTTCCTTGCCGCGTTCATACATCTGCATACCTCCTTTTATCGCGGCTTTTGCCAGCGGCTTTGCGATCGTGGCAAACAGAGGAATGACTACGGGCGCCAGTACTGCGGCGCCGATACCGATTGCCAAACCGGTAATAAGACTACCTTTCAATCCACTATCTAACAGTCCCATAATAGCATGATCTCCTTTCTATAAAATTAATTGTAGTACTACAATGATGCAAAGTCTATCTTCTCTTTCATTACTTACCTACTAGTACTTGAGCAGCCAGTTCATTGCGCATTACGCTTCAACACGGTTTTTTTTTGGTGCTTTCATGCGTGCCCTGGAGCCAGTCTTTGAACGCTTTGCAATGCTCTTGCCCTCGAGTATCCCGATCTGCGCTTCAAGGTCCTTGATTCGGGCCATGATCTCTTTGACACCTGCATTGAGAGCAGGGTTTTTGGCTTTGGCACTGCTTATGAGAACATACGTCTTGGCGCCGAGGTCGGTAATCGCTTCGTGGATCCGTGTCTTGAGTGTCAATACCTTGTACTGACGTTTCTTTTCTTTCGTGAGTTCCCCGGCTTTCTTCTGCATCTCGACGGCGCCTTGTTTCACTGCCGCCATGCTTTTTTCCAGCCCTTGTTGCACGTCTTTTTTTATCTTGTTCCAGTTGAAGCCTTCCAAATATCCCATTCGGTAACCTCCTGTAGTATGGAATGCTCAATTCATAAGTTAGAAGTATAGCACGCAAGAGTGTTTCTGGTAGTGAGATCATTAATAAACTTAAGGATGAAGTAAAAAAATAGCAGTGAGTGTATAAAATAACAGACAACTTGAAATGTAAATCTGGGACAAGAGCAAAAAATCTTGGACACGGATAAAGATGGAGTTTGTTATGAAAAGGCTGGATTACGTTATTGATTCATCCGCTTTGGTCACGGCCTGTTATCTGATTTTCTCCGTCGTGCCAGCGCTTATGAGTGTGTGTGCGAGGCAGGGTGTGTCAAAGATCTATTTTTTTGTCTGCTGCTGAGGGCCGCACCATAATCTTGGTATAATAGTATTTATGGCTGCCGAAACAAAGCGTGACAGGACTGAATGGGTGATACTGCTGCACGGCCTGGGCCGCTTCAGGCAATCCATGCGCAGGCTCGAGCAGCATCTGAAAAGCCGCGGCTATTCGACCATAAACCTCGCCTATCCCTCGACAACCAAATCGATCGAGACGATCGCCGAAATGCATCTTGCAGGCGCTGTAGATGTTTGTCAAAAGCAGGGTGCGGGGAAAGTCCATTTCGTCGGTCACTCCCTTGGTGGCATTATCGTCCGTCAGTACTTGCAGCAACATCCTGTGCCCGCAGGCAGCCGGCTCGTTATGCTCTCATCGCCCAACCAGGGCAGTGAGCTCGCCGATCTGCTCATGCATGTCCCTCTCTACCGATGGATTATCGGACCGGCCGGACAGGAGCTCGGCAGGGGACCGGAGTCGGTGGTCAATCGCTTGAAGCCGGTCGGGATCGACATCGGCGTGATCGCGGGTAACTTGAGCATCAATCTTGTGTCCTCCGTGTTTATGGACGGCCCTCATGATGGCACAGTTTCGGTGAAGAGCACCATGCTTCCGGAGATGAGAGACTTCATCGTCGTCCACAACACGCACACGTTTATTATGAGAGACCCGCTGGTAATGAGGCAGGTCACACATTTTCTCAGGCACGGCAGGTTCGACCACAGTGGGGCGGGATGAACTGAATAGTAGCATCATTTGACACACAGTAATTTATATGTTGAAAATGCTCAGCGTGAGATCGTCATGAAGCCGACAATCAAATTGAAATTATATATCACAATTCCCTGTGACTTAAAAGTAGGGATTTAATGATTGCTGCACTACTATTACGTGTGCTTATGATAAAATAGAAAGAAAGGTCTCCCGGCGATTTCTTGGGTAAAAGGGAGATAAAAATTAAGACCGTCGAAACGAAGGTCATAGCTTGCGGTACTATATTAAATTAAGGAGTCGAACAATGACAAACTCATTAACAACGGTACTTGAAAAAGTTCAGAACGGCCTTGGACAGGGCGGGGTTTTAGATCAGGTCGATAAAATATTTCGGAAGCAGCAAAGAATCAATTTATTTGAAAAGCTCGAAAAGATCGATAATAAAGAGGTAGATAATTTCCCCGTCTCTCTTTATAAGAGCATCACGCCAAATGGCAAAAAACAGCCTGCCTTATTGCGCTTTTACCTTCCGTCCTGGAAAGGTCACGACGAGATCTTTTGGCACTCGCTCGGCGATTATGTTATTCTCGCGCTTCACCGGGTGACCGACGTTGACTTCGACAGCTCCAGAGGCCGGATGAAGGTGGCATATTTCCCCAAGATAAAAGGCCGGACAAAACACCCGGACGACATCAGGGTCGTCATCCAAAAAATTGCCTATCTTGTGGATACCGAAGCTTTGCCGACAGACTTTACCCGCTTCCGGCGCATGACGGAACGACGAGGCAGTTTGGGCGAGATGAGCAAGTTCGAGGCCGCGGTACTAGGAACAATAATAGCGGAAGTTCCTACGATCTTAAGGTAGAATATGAAAAATCAGGATTATTAGCAATACGATCAAAGTGGCTTTATCTTTGCTAAGATTTCCCGATCATTGCAGCATACAGTGAGAGGCGGATCAGGCATTCATCATGAGGATATTCAGGACATCAATTGGGCAATGACCGTGCGTTCATATTATTGATGAAAATCATTCTGCACTGCCTCGCAAAACCCTCGATGACTGCTGAACCCGCAACGCAGACCTGATCCGAGACTGTCAATAAAATTAATTGAAATTTCATACCCTCTTCATACTCCTGTAATACCTTTTCTGTATCATTGACCAAACCCTGATTCGCCCCCCAATATTCCTATTTGCGAAAGCACAAATTATTATTCTTAACACAAATTTAATGTTATCTTCATACTATTGTAACAACAAAAGTATAAGATATTTTCAATGCTTCTGTGCGATTTTCATATTCACACTACCTTTTCGGACGGGTCGGTTGAGATAAGGAAAACGATCGATCTTTTCGGACAGGCAGGCTTTGATGCCATCGCCATTACGGACCATGTCGTGAACGGCGATAACGTGATGGGTAAGTTCGCGCGACAGTTCAACCTGTCAATTCGGGGCGATAATTTTGATGAATATCTTTCCGCAGTCAGGTCGGAGGCGGCGCGGGCATGGGACAAATACGGGATGCTCGTCATCCCGGGTGTCGAGATCAGCAAGAATTACATATCGAAGGATCATTCAGCCCATCTCCTCATTCTCGATATCAAAGAATTCATCCCCGCCTGCATGGACTACGAGGAGATCTTTCTCGAAGCTAAGCGCCAGGAAACCCTGACCGTTGCGTGTCACCCTCACCATACCCCGGATATGGTAAACAAAGACACGCTCTATCTCTGGAACAACCGAGACAAGTATGCAAAATATATCGATGCCTGGGAGATCGCGAACCGGGATGACGTTTTCAACGTGATCAGTCTGAAAAAATATCCTTATATTGCCAACAGTGATTTCCACAAAGTGCGCCACCTCTACTCGTGGAAAACACTGCTGAACTGCGAAAAGAACATCGACTCGGTCAAAAACTGCATAAAGCACAATAAAGGAGTCGCAATCACGCTCTTCAGGAATTGAATGATGATGGATCAAACATCTCATAAGCGCCACACTCAGGGAGGAACCGCATGACCATATTTACCATATGTGCTGCGATCTCAATTGTAGGGATCATTCTCTACCTGCTTCAGATTGGAGCAACGTATTCACTCTTGAGAAAAAAGCCGAAACCGGACGCAGGAATAACGGCGAGCAAAAAGGATCATACCCCGTCGGTGTCGATCTTGAAACCCCTTAAGGGACTTGACGACAATCTATTTGACAACCTCGAAAGCTTTTGCACCCAGGATTATCCTGAGCACGAAGTTCTTTTTAGTCTTCAGGACCTCAATGATCCAGCCTATAAAGTAGCAAAAAAAGTACAAGACAAATACCCTGACCGGGACATATCTATCATAGTTGAAAAGTGCAATGCCGGTCTCAACCCGAAAGTAAACAACCTCATCCCGGCATATCGCAAAGCCCGTCATCCCTATATACTTATCAGCGACAGCAATGTTATGGTTGGCAACCGCTATCTTCGGGAGATTGCCCGATATACCCGGGACCCGTCGGTCGGGCTTGTCAGCAACCTCATCCAGGGCGTTGGCGGTCGCAGTTTCGGCGCAATTCTTGAGAACCTTCATCTCAATTCTTTCATTATGGGCAGCGTCACCTTTCTGGACAGGTTCCTTGGAATGCCCTGCGTTATTGGAAAGTCCATGCTCATGAAAAAAGTCGATCTGGAGGCGTTGGGAGGGCTGATTGCCTTCAAAGATATCCTGGCCGAGGACTTCATTATTGGCAGAGAGATGCAGAAGAGCGGGAAACAAGTGGTCCTGTCGAACTATTTGGTCAGCAATGTCAATGAGTACTGGGGCGTCAAGAGATTTCTGAATAGACATACGCGATGGGGCAAACTCAGGTGGAAGATCGGCGGAGCAAAATATTTGTCCGAACTGCTTGCCAATCCGGTAGTTATGGCGACATTGCCCATTCTGCTCAAGGGGCCGTCGCGCGAAACACTCTCATTTGCGGCCTTCATAGGACTTATCAAGGTCCTCGGCGATTTCATGCTCGGAAGAAAGATCGAATCAGCAGCACATGCGGATTTTCACAAACAATCACCACTCCTCTATTTCCTCTCTCCGATCAAGGATCTGTTCATCGGGGTACTGTGGTTCATCCCTCTTTTGAGTTCAACGGTAGTCTGGCGGGGAAATCGGTATGTGATCGGACGCGATTCCCGTTTGTCGCTCTGTCCGGAGACCGGCGTATGGTCCTGGGGCTATCGTATCACGGACAGTATTCGCGCCCGGATAGCATAAGCGCGTGACGGATCGATCAGTCAAGGTAGGGGGAACTGTGCAGCGGAATAAACGAAAAGTCCTTTTGATGGAAGATGAAGAATTACTGAGGTCGGTTACGCAGAGCGCTCTCGAAAAAAAAGGATATTCAGTACAGGTGATGGGAAACGGTGAAGAAGCAATCGAGGGTTATCGAAAAGCAAAAGAGGCCGGTTGTCCCTATGATGCAGTAATTGTGGATCTGAACATCCCGCACGGCAAGGGGGGCAAGGAAACAATCAAAGGTCTGCTTGAACTGGACCCTGATGTTAAGGTCATTGTATCGAGCGGCGACATTCTCGATCCGGCGCTGACGAACTTCAGGGATTACGGCTTTATCGGGAAACTGACAAAACCCTTCACCCGCGAAGAGCTGTTCGGGGTACTTCACCGGGCGCTCGATGCGAGGGAAGGGGCTGCGTCAAAAAGATTCTAAATAATTGATCGGACGGAATGAGCTGTGGAACGAGGCATCATGCTGTTGGAGGGGGTAATGCAAAATGATGAATCAAGTACAGACAACCCGGATCTTCAACCTCAACCTTGCTTTCAGAGGCCCGTTGCAGAACAGACTTCTTTCACTGGTTAAGGGGCCGATTGAACATGTCATTGGTTTGCAACGGTTGAACCTTTTTTACGATGACGTAAGCAGGATGCCTGACAAACGTCCGTTCCCGGACAAGGTCCTGGATCGCTTGGGCGTGCTCTACGATATTCCTGAAGAGGACCTCTCGCGGGTCATGATTCCCAAAGGTCCTGTGATCGTTGTGGCAAATCATCCCTTTGGGCTCATAGAAACCGTTATCCTTGCTTCGATCCTACGCTCGATGCGCTGCGATGTCAAGTTCATGGCAAACTCTCTGTTGAACGCGATACCGGAAATACGGGACTTATTGATATCCGTGAATCCTTTTCCGGGAAAGACTTCGGTGCGAGACAACATCAGGCCGCTCAGAGAATCCATCCAATGGGTCAGGAACGGAGGCATGCTCGTGGTATTTCCCGCTGGCACGGTCTCTCACTTTGGTGCACGGAAAGGCGTCATCACCGATCCTGAATGGAGCCTGAGTATAGCGCGCATTATCAGGAAAACCGGGGCGCCGGTGCTTCCGGTGTTCTTTCAGGGGACGAACAGCGCGGCATTTCATATAGCGGGCATGGTACATCCTGTTCTTCGCACGGTCATGCTGCCGAATGAACTGTTTAACAAGAACAGCAGAAAGATTCAGGTGCGCGTCGGCGATCTTGTGCCAATTGGGAAGTTAGAGTCCTTTGATCAGGATGACGATATGACTGCGTACCTGCGGTTGCGAACTTATATACTGGAGTATCGCGGCCATAAAGAAGAAGTGCCCAGCATTGGGGCATTTATTCGAAAGGCAAAAACCGAGGCGTTTGGCGAGATCATGCCGCCCCAGAACCCGGAAGTCATGGCCGAGGAGATCCGCAGGCTGATGCCGAGCCAGACACTCGTTGAGAGCAACGAGCATGTCGTGATCCAGGCGACGACCGACCAGATACCTCACCTCATGCTCGAGATCGGCAGGCTGCGGGAGGTCACCTTCCGTGTCGTGGGCGAGGGGACGGGAAAGGCTGTTGATATTGACCGGTTCGATAGCTCCTATACCCATCTCTTTATCTGGAATCGGGTAAAAAAAGAAGTGGTCGGCGCCTATCGCCTCGGCAGGACCGATGAGATCATCAGACAAAAGGGAGTGAGCGGCCTTTACACGAGTTCCTTATTTCGTTATAAACCAGGATTTTTCGAACAGATGGGGCCTGCTCTGGAAATGGGACGGTCCTTTATCCGGCTGGAATACCAAAAATCCTTTGCACCTCTCCTGCTTCTCTGGAAAGGCATCGGCAGATTCGTTGTCGAAAACCCGCAATATAAAACCCTCTTTGGTCCCGTAAGCATCAGTGATGAGTACCGGCAGCTGTCAAGGCAACTTCTGGTCAGTTACCTGAAAATGACCCGGTACCGCAGCGATATGGCCGGCTTCGTCAAACCCAAAAATCCCTTACTTGCAAAACCGCTAAAAGGCTGGGACATCGATGCCGCGGTCCGGCTTCTGAAGGACGACGTGGAGAACATATCGGAGTTGATCTCCTGCGTGGAATCAGACCGCAAAGGCGTCCCGATCCTGCTGAAGCAATATCTCAAGCTGGGTGGCGAGATCGCGGGTTTCAATGTCGATACCGCATTCGGAAATGTCGTTGATGGTCTGATCATCGTCGATTTGACGAAAACTGAACCGCGAATACTGGATCGGTACCTTGGCAAGGACGGCGCCCGCATGTTTCTTGACCATCATGAAGCAATGAAACGGGATTGTCTTGTCGCCTGAACGCAACGCGACCATGGACACCGGCAATGATGCCGTGGAGCCGACGCTGTCGCGCCGGCCGTCATGGATAGGTCCGCTCTTCAGAAAAATGATATTTCTCATACCGCTCGGGGTTATTGGTAATGTGGTCTTTGTTCTGCTTGCGACCGACGGGTCTCTGTTCCGCTCCGTGCCCGGTTTTTCACCGGGATATATTATCATCGCCATGCTTCTGAGCATTACCCCCTGGTTCATGGGGTCGCTTCGGCTGCTGCTCTGGAGCAGGTTCCTTGGGAACAGATTTCGTTATCGTGATACGTTCAGGATAGCGCTCGGAGCGGAGCTCGGCGCGGCTATAAGCCCGCCCATGATCGGAGGAACCGCTGTAAAAACCTGCATGCTGATGCAGCAAGGCCTCTCCAGCGGCGCGGCTCTGTCTCTAACCGTGATCGAGAGCGTTGAGGAAAGTTTGTTCTTCCTCCTCATGGTACCGCTCGCCATCACGCTTTCGTCATCCTGGGACCTGCCGGTGATACAGGGTCTGCTGTCCGGCATCCGCCATACATCGCCCCGGATGTTCCTTGCGGGAAGCGGGGTTGCCTGTACTGCTGTCCTTGTGCTGGCACGACCGCGCTTTCGAACGCTAGTAATGCGGTTTCGGCCGTCGGCTCGCTTCATAACAATGATAGGGTCGGCATATCATAGGTTTATCCTGACATGGAGAACCATCATGTGCAGCGGAAAATCGGTCTTTGCTCTGACCTTTGTGTTGACAGCTGCCCAGTGGATCTGCCGGTATGCCGTAATTTCCCTGCTGCTCATGAGCCTTGGGCTCCCGGCACAACCTGTTCTCTTCATGTCACTGCAGGTCCTTGTGTTCGCACTCATGTCGTTCATACCGACGCCGGGAGGGGCAGGCGGCGCTGAAGCGGTATTCTATCTCTTTTACCGGCCCTTTCTCGCCGCGGATTCCATCGGCGCGGTGATCATGGGATGGCGATTTCTTACGTTTTACTTTCTCCTGCTTCTTGCCGCGGTCCTTTTCCTGATCATGAAAAGGCCGAAGCCGGAATCATTGTCTGTCATTCAGGACAGCGGATCGGAGCAAGCCGGGCCGACGGCGCATCGGGTTACTGGTCTTGCCGGAGAATAACATAGCGCGCGTTATCGTAAAATTCCGCCGGAATGATGCTACTGCCACGCAGGTTGATCACAAAGGAGATGATCATGAAGTCAGTTCAGGATGAGGTTGTAAGCGTTAAAATGCCATTACCGTGCATATCCGCCATCCCGCGATCACCGGGAAGATCCCTTCCTGCGGCCATGCATGATGATTCGCCCCTTCAAGGTATACAATCGCCTGTCATTGCCCAGGCTACCCGGGAAGCAGGGTCGACGCTGTATGAACTTCTGGGCATGGCCGAACTTCTCCGCGTGGCATACGAAAAAGGGGAACTGGAAAGCGCTCTAAACAGGCTTGAGATCATTTTGCTTCAGGCCGGGGTGCTCTCGTCAACACTCTCAATGATCACCGAATTTTCCCGAAAGGGGTTTAAGCCGTCCGAGACGACCAGTCAAGTCTTCGATATCGTTGCGCTTTTGAAGGAGGTTTCCCATGCCGCGCGAGCGCTGGTACAGGACAAACCAATAAAAGTGACGGATGATGCCTGCACAACGCCCTTTTTCATCAATTCCGATCCCGCTAAGATCAGGAGGATCATGACTGGTCTTATGAGCAATGCGGCATCATTCACCGACCGGGGAAGGATCGCAATGATCCTGAACAGGGATAAAGATGAAGTCAGACTTACCATTGCCGATACCGGTAAAGGGATGGTGCAGGAACAGATCGATGCGATCTTGTCGTTATCTGATCATGAGCATGACATTGAAAAGAACGCCCCTTTGCCACGCTGTCCAGGGTTCCCGATCATCAATAAACTGATCAAGCAGCTGCGAGGCAGCCTTTCCATTGCAAGTAAAACAGGCGAGGGTACGATCGTTACCGTTTCTTTACCACTGAAGAGTTCTTCATAAAAGAGTTTCGCATGTCACCTGCCCCGGCAGTCACGTGGACGCAGTCGTGAGCCCTGCCTTCCATACGCATATCTTCTTGTAACCAACATTTAACCCAGGCTTCATACTCCTGTAACAGAATCGGGGTATAGTGAGACTGCTAATTTCAATTAAATGCAAAGATTGGGACCAGGGTTTTATGAAAAAACAAATCCTTATTGTTGAAGATGAAAATGATTGTGCAGAGCTCCTTACGTATAACCTCCAAAAAGAGAACTATGAAGCGGTGATCGCGCGCAACGGGAAGGAAGCAATAGAAGCCGTGCAGCGGCAAATGCCGGATGTGGTCCTCCTGGATGTCATGATGCCCGAGCTTAACGGCTGGGAAGTTTGCCGTATTTTGCGCGAGAGTACAAACGGAAAATCGCTGCCGATCATCATGCTGACCGCGCTGTCCGAAGAAGAGGAGCGCGTCAAGGGCCTCAGCCTTGGCGCCGATGATTACCTTTCCAAGCCATATTCCGTGAAAGAACTGCTGCTGAAGATAAAGAAATACATTGACCGGCAGGAAACGATCAAAGAGCTCGTGGCCCGTGAGCAGGAACAGGACACAGCCCTGCAATGTTTAGTGCATGAATTAAAAGGTTCAATACATGTCATTGGCGGATTTTCATCACACGCTCTCAGACAGGATACTTCGAATAAACATCTTCAGACCATTAATACTGTCGCCACCCATGCAGAGCGCCTGCTTCGCGACGCACCGCTTCTGTCCCGGCTTGAAACGAGAGGAAAGAGCCTGCCGATCAAACATGTCGACGTCGATCAACTGATCAGTGAACCGGCTGATTTTATTCATGTTGTGCCAAATGTCAAGGTGGCGCATCAGCTGGTTAATGCAGCATCGCTCATTTCTGAAATTGCGGATACCGCCCGCATGCTCATCGGGAAAAAGCCGGTGACTGTGGAGGTCAAGACGCTTGCACTGTCCGTGATGATAAGCACGGACAGCGTCAGGCTCAGGCAGATCCTCATTAATCTTGTGAGCAACGCAGCGAAGTTTACCGAACAGGGTAAAATTGTAATCACCCTGTCTGTCATCGGAAGCTGGATGGAGATTGCGGTCAGCGATACGGGTGTCGGAATAAAAGAAGAGGACCTGCATAAACTCTTCACCGCCTACGGCAGGATCGAGGACGCAAAAACCAAAGAACAGAGAGGGACGGGGCTTGGTCTGGCAATCAGCAAGAATCTCGCCGAGCTCCTCGGCGGTACGATATCAATTACGAGCTTCTATGGAAAAGGTTCAACCTTTGTCCTATCACTGCCGTTGCAACAGGCGGACGGCCAGAGAGGACTTTATAGTGCAGAATAACAAAATTCTCCCCTTAGGATGCTTTTCGATGAAATATCCGATGCTGCATTTATGCTGGTCGTTTTAAGTAACAGTAACGTAAGACAATGAGGTTAACACAAGAAATATTTAACAAAATCTTAATAAACTTGTAACAATCATGTAACAATTGAATGGTATAAGATAACAATTCAAAATAAAACAAGGAGGAACAATATGAAAAGAAGTTTAATGGTTGCATTGGTAGTAATAGGCCTGTTGTCTTTCAATCTGGCACAGGCGGAAGAGATGCTGAACGGCGCAGGGGCAACGTTTCCGTATCCAGTTTATTCTGCATGGGCCAATGAATACAACAAGGTAACCGGCGTGAAGCTGAACTACCAGTCCATCGGCTCTGGCGGCGGCATCAAACAGATCACCGAGCGGACAGTTGACTTCGGCGCATCGGATAAGCCGCTCAAGCCCGAAGAGCTTGCCAAGGACAACCTGCTCCAGTTCCCGGCAGTCATCGGCGGCGTTGTGCCGGTGGTGAATATCCCGGGAATCAAGGCCGGAGAATTACGGCTCGATTCAGAAACAGTTTGTAAAATCTACCTTGGTGAAATCAAAAACTGGAACGACAAGGAGATCAAGGGACTGAACCCAAAGCTGAATCTCCCGGGCAATGAAATCACCGTTGTGCACCGCTCCGATGGTTCGGGTACGACGGCCATCTTTACGGATTATTTGAGCGATGTTTGCCCAGCCTGGAAGGAAAAAGTCGGCACCGGCACGTCGGTGAGCTGGCCCACCGGCATCGGCGGCAAAGGGAACGAGGGGGTCGCCAATTATGTTCAGCAGCAGATGAACTCGATCGGGTATGTGGAATTCGCCTATGCCAAGCAGAACAACCTGACCCACACGGTCCTGAAGAACCACGCCGGCACCTTTGTGGAGCCGAGCTTCGAGAGTTTTGAGGACGCGGCGGCAACGGCCAGCTTCGACCCCAAGAAGGACTTCTATCTTTGGCTGAATGATGCCCCGGGGAAAAAATCCTGGCCGATCGCAGGCGCGACGTTCATTCTTCTTGCCAAGGAGAAAAAGGACTCAAACATGAAGGTGGTAAAATTCTATGACTGGGCGTTCAAGAACGGGGACGCAAAGGCGAAAGAGCTCATTTACGTGCCGCTTCCAAAATCGCTCAAAGACAAGATAAAAGGCTACTGGAAGTCGAACGGTATTCAGTAAACCCTTTGCAAAGCGATAATACCCTTTAACCAATACGGGTCAGGTATATATACTGAAAATACCTGACCCGTTTTCTTTCTTTATTTATCTTTCGGACAAGCGGAAAGGTCATGCATTGGCCGCATTATCAAAAAAAAACATCCCCGAGCTGATTTTTCTCTCTCTTACCGCGATCGCGTCCCTCACCGTCATCATTTTTATCATCGGCATCATCGCAGTGCTGTTGAAGGAATCGTCGCTCGCAATAGGGAAGTTCGGGCTGATCGATTTTCTTACCTCTACGGCGTGGAATCCCGTGACAGGAATGTTCGGAGCGGCAACCACCATCTACGGCACGTTCCTCACGACCGCTCTCGCCCTGCTCTTTGCCATGCCGACCGCCATCGGCATTGCGATCTTCGTCACGGAAATCGCGCCGAATTTTCTGAAGGGTCCCATCGGCGTGGCGATCGAATTGCTGGCCGCCATCCCGAGCATCATCTACGGCATGTGGGGACTTTTCACTCTTGCACCCATCATGTCGAGGTATATCGAACCTGCGCTCCAGGGCACCATAGGAAAACTGCCTGTCGTCGGCATCCTGTTCGAGGGCACTCCCATGGGCATCGACCTGCTGACTGCAAGCGTCATACTCGCGATTATGATCATTCCATTCACGGCGAGCATCGCGCGTGACTCCTTCAATCTGACGCCATCCGTGGTCAAGGAGTCGGCTTATGCGATCGGGGCGACTCAATGGGAAGTCGTCAAAAACGTGGTGCTCCCGTACTCTAAACTTGGCGTGTTCGGAGGAGTCGCACTATCCCTGGGTCGGGCTCTCGGCGAAACCATGGCGGTTGCCTTTGTGCTCGGGAACAATCACAAGATCGCCACATCGCTTTTCGACGCTGCGTCCACCATAACGGTGAGCCTTGCGAACGAATTTACAGAAGCCGACAGCGACCTCTATCTCTCGTCCCTCTTTTATCTCGCGCTCATACTGTTCGTGATGAGTTTCATTATCCTGGCAATAGCCAAGTTCTTTCTTCTGAAGGCGGAGAGAAAGTATTCACGATGAACATCGAGAAAAGAAGAAAGGTAGAGAGTTTCGTCGCGCTGACACTGAGCGGTCTTGCGGCCGCAACAGGTCTTTTCTGGCTTGTGTATATCCTGGCCGACGTTCTCATCCATGGCCTGGGCGCTTTGCACTTAAGTCTGTTCTTCAATGACCCCGCACCCGCGGGTGTTGAAGGCGGAGGTCTCAGAAATGCTTTCATCGGGCAACTGATGATCACCCTGGCCGCCACGTTGATCGGGGTCCCCGTGGGCGTTCTGGGCGGGACCTTTCTGGCCGAGTATGCCCGGGGAAAAAGATCGCTCGTATTATCAGTGTTATTTCGGATATTATGGTCAGCATTCCTTCCATTGTGGTCGGCGCTTTTGTCTACGCGCTTCTCGTCAGGCCGCTCCATCATTTCAGCGGCTGGGCGGGGGCGTTTGCGCTTTCGATCATTATGATCCCGGTGGTGCTCAGGACGACGGAAGACATGCTGTCACTGGTGCCCTGGACGTTGCGGGAAGCGGCGTTCGCCCTTGGAGCGCCCTATTACAAGGTGATCATCCAGATCGTTTATCGCGGTGCGGCCACGGGCATTCTGACCGGTATTTTGCTGTCCATCGCCCGTGTCGCGGGTGAAACAGCGCCGCTCCTTTTTACCTCGTTCAACAACAACTTTTTTTCAACAGACATGAACCGGCCGATCGCGTCGTTGACGGTTACGATCTTCCAGTACGCCATGGGGCCCTATAAAAGCTGGCATTCCCAAGCCTGGGGTGCGGCACTGGTCATAACCCTTTTTATCCTCATGCTTACCATTGCCGGAAGACTCATTTTAAAGTGGAGGTATAAGCAGTGACCGCAATGAGAGAGATCGAGGTCAAAAACCTGGATTTTTATTATAATGGTGATATCCACGCTCTCCAGAAAATATCGCTGACAATCTATAAGGACAAGGTAACCGCCTTGATTGGTCCCTCCGGCTGCGGCAAGACCACCCTGCTCAGGTGCTTTAACCGGATGCACGACCTCTACCCGAAGCACCGGTATGAAGGGGAGATTCACTTCAAGGATAAAAACATTCTGGCGCATGACATGGACCTCATCCATCTTCGCAGCCTTATCGGCATGGTGTTCCAGAAGCCCACGCCGTTTCCGATGAGTATTGCTGAGAATATTGCCTACGGACTCAGATTAAAAGGCATCAGGAACAAATCAGAACTTGTCGGGCGCATCGAAGAGGCGCTTAAAAACGCAGCGCTCTGGGCGGAGGTCAGGGATAAATTGAATGAGAGCGCGTATGAACTGTCCGGAGGGCAGCAGCAGCGTCTTGTCATCGCGCGGGCACTGGCGGTGGAACCGAAAGTCCTTCTTTTTGATGAGCCCACGTCTGCGCTGGACCCCATTTCAACGGCCAAGATCGAGGAACTTGTCGTGTCTTTGAAAAAGGTCGTCACGATCATAATCGTTACGCACAACATGCAGCAGGCGGCCCGCGTATCTGACATGACGGGACTACTGTATATGGGAGAGCTGATCGAGTACGGGACTACGGAGAAGATATTCACAAACCCGGACAATAAACAGACCGACGATTATATAACGGGCAGGTTCGGATAAAAGAAGGGAACAGGGTTCAGTCACCCTTATCCTGCATCCGCAACACTGTACCCTGACACCGGGACCCTAAACCCTGAACCCTGAACCCTATTACTCAAGGAGTATTCCATGGCCAGACAAAAAGAAGAGGATATTGAAGCTCTCAAGGAGCAGATTCTCAAAATGGGAGGCATTGTCGAAGAGTCCATCAGGCAGTCCGTCAAAGCGCTGGTTGAACGTGACAGGAATCTGGCAATCACGGTCATCGATGGCGACGCCATTGTCAATCATTACGATGTCCAGATCGAGGAAGAATGCATCAGGTTACTCGCCATCTGGCAGCCCACGGGCAGCACTCTCCGATTTCTTACAACCGCGATAAAGATCATCACCGATCTCGAACGCATGGGCGATCTGGCAGTCGACGTTTGCGAACGGGCCATCGAGCTGAACGAAGAACCGCCGCTCAAGCCATTTATCGATATGCCGCGTATGGCCGAAGCAGCTCAGACAATGCTCAAGGACAGCCTTGATTCTTTTGTGAGGGAGGATGCCGACCTCGCCATGAAGGTGTGCGCGTCTGATGATTATGTGGACAATTTGAATGTTCAGATCTTCAATGAATTGCTCGTGTATATGCTGCAAGACCCAAGGAACATCTCACGCGCTGTTCGCCTCACCTACATTACGAAGTATCTGGAGCGCATTGCCGATCATGCAACCAATATCGCGGAAATGGTCGTGTATATGGTCAAGGGGAAGGTCATTCGCCACACGGCATGTGACGAACGCGTCAAGGATGCGTAGAAGTCGAGTTCAGAGATAGTTTGGAAATTTTATAACCACGGTATTCAGTTCGGCAACACGATCACCTACCACTTGTCTTTCAGCGATCCGGTTGCCGGCGGGCCCTCCGGCGGGAGTAGCACCTTCTCTCACGGCCTTTTCGGAGGTGAAGACGGCACAAATCCGCTTCTGACCACCGACGGAACCCTGTACACGCTTAGTATATAAAAAAATACTCCGCTCATCGGTTCACGACCGGTGAGCGGAACTTCTTGAGAAAAAAGGGACAAATTTACAAGCTATTTTAAATAAACAGCGCCAAAGATAATTTAACGGCAAATTAATGAATCCTTCATCATCTTGTAATGAAAATATGATTTAATGCGCAAGAATTAGTAATCAGACGTGGGCCCTTTGCTGACCTTGTAAAGGAAACAGAAAACCCGGAAAACGAACCTGTTAAGGTTCTTCTCCGGGTTTTTTTAATTTATGAATAAAAGGAGAAGTGCAATGAAAAGGGTAATGGTAACAATGATGGCAGTTATGTTCACGCTAATGCTGATGTCAGCGCCCCAGTCTGCACATGCGGATCTTGTCATCAGCCAGATCTACGGCGGAGGCGGCGCAACGAGTAGTAACCCGCTGTACAGCAACGATTGGGTCCAGTTGTACAATGACGGGACTACCGCGATTGACCTGACAGGTTACAGCCTCCAGTACGCAAGCGCCACCAATACAACGACGTTTGGGTCATCGAACACGCAGTACCTGTCAGGAACTATCGGAGCCAACAGTTATTTCCTTGTTCAGGAAGGGCGGGGCGCCGGCCTTGACGGCACGGCGCCTGACCCTTTATATGATCAGATTGCGGGAACGGGAACTTTCGCGGGTCTCAATCTGTCCGCTTCCGCGGGCAAACTGGCCCTTTTCAATACGACGGATACGGGCGCCAGCACCGTTGCAACGTCCGCCAACCTCGTTGATCTCGTCGGCTACGGAACAACGGCAAACTTCAGCCTCTATCCCAAGATGACCGCCAATCTGAGCACCACCACGGCCGCTATTCGTACCACTGATGCCGGCGGCAATACCATCTTTATCGCCGGCACACCTGATCCAAACCCCGTTGCCACCCCGATTCCAGCCGCTGTCTGGTTGTTTGGTTCAGGTCTGATGGGACTGATGGGACTGATGGGACTGAGAAGAAAAGAGAGCTAATCAGAGTTTCAGCAAATAGTCAATGCCCTCCAATAATATTAAGGCCATGTTGCCACTGGGGATCACGACTTCCGCTGAACACTGCCCGGACCGGGTTTTGACTCGGTCCGGGTCATATCGTAAGCGAATTCCGGGGTTCGATTTGACGATTGATGCCGGTCGCTGTGCTGACAACTTCATGAACTTGATCGTAATGAATCAAGGCATGCATCATAGGGAGGTTTTAAAAAAACATGAATGATCATCTTAACAGAATGCACAACCCGGACAGATCGCCCGCATGCGACGGTCAGCAGACGGTCCTCCTGGTCGATAACGACGATGTACGCTTGAAGTACATGTCAGATGTACTGCGCAGGAAGGGCTACGGCGTCGCTGTCTTTTACGATGCAGCATCAGCGCACCATGATAAATAATCAATACCAATGCATTACTAGCTTGCAATATATGAGGAATTATATTGACTTACGATTAACTAATGTCAATAATGATTAAGTTTTTAATTGACTTAATATATATCAAATGTGATATAATAAAGGATGAAAAGTGAAACTTCGCTTTGAACCTTTTGCTGAGCAAGCCATTCATGACATCATGCAAAATGACCAGAAATTGGGATTCAAAATTCTGGCTAGGTTCAAAATGTTGGAAGTTTATCCATTTATTCATTATTTTGGCGAATATACTATTGACTCTGATACTATTGAATTTTTAAAAAAAGAAAAGTACGACATTAAGAGATTGCGATGTAGTGAATTTGATTTCATTAGAACATTTTACTTCGTGGATGACATAAATGAAGTCGTTATTGTATGCGAAATCATGCGAAGAGACGAAGATACATATAACCCAGATGCGCCCCATATTGAAAGAATTAAGAAAACCTACGCTAAATATTTTAAAAGATAGGACACATTAATAATATGATTCTTGCAAAACATAAAAAACGCGAAAAGTCTCCCGTGCACATTCTAGCAGGCTTGCCATTTGTAAGCACACAAACAACGCAAAATTCAGCTATGCACGAAGTCAATCTCTTGATTCCCGGTTCACCTCTACGGGGTGTTTGTGAGGTTTCATCAGGGACTACTCAGGCTATTTTTTTGAAGAGAAGATTATGGCATCGAGAGCTTGAAGGATACATTGTACTTGTTCCCGATATAAAACAAATCCAAAGAAGTCAAAGGACAGAATACAACAAATTAACAACTATAGATGATTTAATTGCGAAATATACTTCGACTCCGGAAGGAAAGACCCTTTGGAATGAAGCTAATGATGAATTAAAGCAGGAGCTATATGCTGAGGTAGTAGCCGGAAAGCTTAATAAGGTAAAGTATTATCGTCTTATTAATAATATGGATCAAATCACGCTTGCTAAGCTTACTGGCATTAAGCAGCCTAATATATCGAGAATTGAACAAAGGGGCTATGAAGCCGATTCAAGTACATATAAAAAGATTGCCAAAGTTTTTAGAATTGATTACAGGGAGTTATTGCCATGACAAAAATTTCTGAAATTGCATTCTGGTTAGCGTGTGATGATGTTCGTCAGGAAATTAACGGCAAAGTAACGTTTGTGGGTGTATATGGAGAAGACGTACTAGTTCCTGCTGTACCACTAAGAGTACCACAATTATGCGTTGTCGTATTTTTAAAGTTAGAAAATATTGCTTTTGATAAGCTTGGTTTTAAAATAGAAGATCCAAATGGAAAAAATATAGCTGCTCTGAACTTGGTACCCCAAAAAATTGATTTCAAACAAAATAGTGCTAGAGCAATTATTTATCTTTCGCCTTGGGAATGGAAAGAAGCAGGAAAATATAAGCTTTATGCACAAATTAATGATGCATCAGAACAAGCTTTTGGAGAGATTGAGGTTAAATTAGCTAAACAATCGAGATAATCTAATCGTTTGAAATCTGTCCGATTAGTCGTTTTTATGATACTACTCTTTTATAAGTCAAGCCCTGCTTGCTATTACTGATTGTTTCTATTCATCATATTATTCTCTTACCGTTATTTAGCGCAGATTATCTCAGAGGTTGTGAAAAACTGAAAAATAATTGTCATTAACACTGATGCCGAGCATGTAGTATTACTTCGATAGATTACGGATACTATTTTTAGTGTAGAAAATTAAAAAGAAGGGAGGTGAACCAATGGCGAAACACAGAGGCATATACAAGCGTGGTGGCGTTTGGTGGTATCGGTATGCAGACGCAAGCGGGAAGATTGTTAAATATTCCTCTCGTTCTTCAAAGCAAGCCGATGCAGTGGAGCTACGAGCAAAAGCGACGCTATCCATAAGGGAAGGGAAAAAACCCGATGCGCCAAAGAAGATTAGGAACTATTCGTTCAATGACCTTGCCGATAAGTATGTCGCATGGATAGAAGATCGGCAAGCATCGGCAGAGATGAAGAGCTATATCATAGCCCGCTTGAAAGAACGGGAAATCCAGGTATCAGGCGACAATGGCGATATGCAGTCGGTCAAAATTGGCACCTTACCCTTGCGAAGATTCAATACATATCTGATTGAACAACTACAGACAGACCTAAAACGTAAGGAACTGAGAGCGCCGAGGAAGAACAGTAAGAAGGTGAATGAACTAACCACTATCAACGGCCTGAAGGATTCAAGCTGCAACAGGATATTGAGCACAATAAAGCACATGTTCTCAAAGGCCGTTGAATGGGATATGATAGAGGAAACCACGTTGAAAAAAATGCGCAAGGTCAAACTTGCCAAAGAGGTGGGCCGGTTGAGGTATCTATCAGCGAAAGAGGCACAAACCCTTGTAAGTGTATGCGAACCTCATTTACAGCCGATTGTCATTACCGCTCTGCACACTGGCATGAGGAAAGGGGAAATACTCAACCTCAAATGGGACAACGTAGACATGCAGCATGGTTTTATCTTACTAGATAAGACTAAGAACGGAGAACGGCGCGAGATACCGATAAATAACACTCTGAGAGAAACGCTAAATAGACTTCCTCGCAATTTCACAGGAGAGAAGGAAAACCGGCAGCTTGTCCCGTATGTGTTCCATGACCCGAAGACGTACAAACCCTATGGAGGTGTGAAGCACAGTTTTAATTCAGCCGTGAAGCGTGCAGTGATAGTTGACTTTCACTTTTACGATCTGAGACACACGTTTGCGAGTCTTGCCATGATGTCCAGTCAGATAGACATAACCACGCTCTCGAAAATCTTAGGTCATAAGAGTCTTAAGATGACGATGAAGTACGCCCACCTTGCACCGGCACACTTACAGAAGGCAGTTTTTGTAATGGATGAAGTGTACCGCGTGTCAACTGACACAAAACTGGCACAGTCAAATGAAAAAGGGTTAGTCAATGATGACCAACCCCTTGAAAACTTGGTGGAGCTGAGGGGGATCGAACCCCTGACCCCAAGACTGCCAGCCTTGTGCTCTCCCAGCTGAGCTACAGCCCCAAATACTACCGTTACGAGGTAATTAATCTAACATCACGAAGTTATGTTGTCAAGATAAAATGACAGAATTCATCGTTCGTTGTCGCAGAGGATAACCACAGGTCACGGATTTTCGCGGAGTATTAAAGCAGAAGGCTCCTGCGTTGAGACACCTGGTTGGCGCCTTTAATCTGCGTCAAGCGTCCGCTTTGCAGATAAGAGAATTAGTGAAAAAATGAATAAAAAAAGTATATAATAGAGGCAATCGTATGAGCGAACCGCAGGAGAAAAAAGATCCTCAGCCGCCATCCCCGCAGCGCGCCGAGCATGAAGTGCCGCTCGATATGCGGCTCTTGTCCGAAGCCATTATTGAGCTGAATATTTCCCGAAAGAATGTGGGCATCTACCCTCCAGGCCATATCCAGATCGCCAAAAGCATTGAACGCGCCTACCAGCTCCTCGAAAAAATGTTCGAGATACGGAAAGAAATGACCCTCGGAGTGGCCAAGGACACCCTGCTGATCGGCAAGGATTACCTTGATCAGAAGAACCCCGTATATCGGGATTTTGCTCTTTCAATGAGCCAGCAGGGGATCGCATCAGTTACCTTTATCGGCGGCCTGGAAAAGGATGAACTCGTGCGGTTTCACAGGATCCTCGTCACCAAGGCGGAAGATATCAGGGCTTCGGGTGGAATCGACAAGGTCATGTCCGGGGCGGTTATCCCCCATATCAGGATCCAGTCCATCGATTACAGCAGTTTCCACGTCACCGAGGAACAGGAGATTTTCAAGACTACCGCCAAGACCGGGGAAGACGAAGGGTCAGGCAGCCATGTGTGGCAGGATTTTGTGACGCACCTCTCAGCAGGCACCCTCGCTGCTCCGGGGCAGGGGGTGTCGCTGACGGACGCGGAGCATATAGACCCGGCCGAACTTGCACGGCTTCTCAATGAACGCAAGCTGGATACGAACGCCGCAGTAGAAAGCTATGACAAAATCATCTCAAGCTATGTGCGCGGAACAGCTGAAAAAAAACAAATATCCCAGGAGCAATCGAAGACACTTGCGAACATGAACGCTCTTTTGAAGCATCTTCACCCGGAGCTGAGAAAACAGTTCCTGTCCGTCGCGTTTAAGAACATTGCGACACGGGCAGGATCTCCGGTTGAGACCGAAGCGGTGATCGGGGGATTCACTGACGATATGGTGATAGAGATGCTGGGAGCGGCAAGCGCCGAGGGGCGGGAAATATCTCCGACGCTCGCAGGTCTCGTGGACAAGCTTGCTCAGGCTCAGACCGAAGGACGGGAGGGACAGCCGGGAAACAGAAAGCAGCCGGCGAAGGGGTTCATTGCCCCCGCTTTTCAGATGGAACATATGCAGAAGCTGTTTGACCGTGAAAAGTACGAAGAGTATGTGTCTGACGATTATCAATTGATGCTTAAGACGTTGTCCGAGAGCTCTCCGGCAGTGGTTGAACCCTTCCCGCTGGCAGACCAGCTGCAATCGCTGGAGGACGAGCACCTCGATTTTCAGATCGGCCGGGCGCTTCTCGCTTTTTTGGAAGAGGATATCGATGAAGAGGACTATAAGGAGTTCGCTCAAAAAATCGTGGCCATTATGCCCCAATTCCTTGAGACCGGCAATTTCGAGATGCTCTGGGATATTTTAGAGACGCTTCGCAGGCATTCAACGGACAAACCGGTACAAGGCATACGGGAGATAGCATCGGAATCGAGGAAGTTCTTTTTCGATCCGGAATTTATTGCAAAGGCATTGAACGCCTTCGACCGATGGATGCGGGAAAAAGGACAAGCGGCCTCCGGCCTGATACAGGCCCTCGGGCCGGATACGATCCCGGGCCTCATGGACATCTACTGCAATGACGAAACAGTGGGCGGAAGGAGGATCCTTTTTAACCTGCTGTCCCTTTTCGGGGACCCGGCCGTGCACGAGGCGCAGAAGAGACTGCGTGACCCGCGGGCGCGACACTGTCCGGAATCTGCTTATTTTAATAGGTCGTGCGGGCAGCGCTGACTCGATCCCCCAGGTAAAATTGTTGCTACGGCACCGGGATCCGATGGTGAGGCTCGAAGCGCTCAGCACGCTTCTGAAATTTAAAGACCCGGGAGCGGTAAATCTGCTTCGAAGTGCGATCAATGATAAGGATCCGGACTTTGCCTATCAAGCCGTCGTCCTGGCGGGACAATTTCGAATTGGGGACGTTACGGAGGATGTCCTGTCGAAGATCAAACGAGTCATACTCTTTGAGACGGATTATGCCGAGAATGAGGAGATCATCAGGGTACTCGGGAACATTGGAGACGCACGAGCGGTGCCTGAACTTGAAAAACTCGCAAGCGCGACATGGTCCCTCTATCCCGCCAGCCTCATGCATATGAAGGAAACGATCTATTCGTCGCTTGCGCGATATCCGGGGGAGAAGATCCGCGGTCTCCTCAGGATCGGCGAGAAGCTCAACAGCGACACGATCCGCCGGACGTGCAGCCGGCTCGCGGAGAAGCAGTAGCGACCCGGGGCAGTATGTACGACTCCGGCCTATTTCAGACAGGATGGGACATGGCCGACTATGACATTCATGAGGGGCTCTCTCGGGTGATCGCGCAGCTCACTGCCGCTGTCGTGAATACGAGCCTCTACTCGCAGAACCATCCCCAGGTAGCGCAGTATGTCGAAAAAGCGCATTTCGTTCTGGCGGAGATTCTCCAGAAAAAACCGGAAATAACGCTGCTCCTCATCGGCAACGACCTCATCGCCGATAACCGGCAACTGGTGGCAACCGGGTCCGCATCGTATGTGACGAACTTCATCCGTATCCTCAAGAAACGGGCGATCGAGCGCATTACCTTTTCTGAGGGGCTTCCGAAAGAGGAGCTCCAGAGACTTATTCAGGGCCTTGCCTCTTCGGATACGCTCTCGATACGTTCCACCTCGTTCATCAAGCTCGGCAAGGTGGAACTCAGGATCAACAAACCTGGCGAACAGCAGTCATTGGCCGACGCAGTTGCCTTGTCGAATGCCGTCGATGTGCCCCAGGAGGTATTCCAGGAGTTGCTTGCACTTACCGGGGAGGAGCTCGATCGCCTCAAGGATCTTTACCTTCGCGCCAAACTGCACAAGAAGATCGATGTCCGCAGTGTGGACGACATGGTCAAGGGTTTTATCCGGGGATTCCGACAGGAGATCAACCCCCTGAGCCTCCTCGCATCACTCAAGTCCGTGAACGAATATACGTTCACCCATGTCACGAATGTTTGTATCCTTACCATGAGCCTTGCTGAGAATCTTGGTTTTACGGGTGAACACCTGCATCAGATCGGCGTCGCATCGCTCTTGCACGACATCGGAAAGATATTCATCCCTGATGAGATCCTGAGCAAGCCGGGGATGCTCACACCGGAAGAACGGAGGACTATCGAGACCCATACAGTCAAAGGCGCGCGCTATCTCATGGGAATCGAGGGGATCCCGAAGTTGTCTGTCCTCGCGGCATTGGAGCACCATCAGAAGTTCGACGGGAACGGATATCCGTCGATCAAGGGCGGATGGACGCCGAATATTACAAGCCAGCTGATCAGCGTTGCGGACGTCTTCGATGCCATGAGGAGCCGGCGCTCCTATCAGGAGCCAAAACCCCTGGAATTGATCGAATCCGTGCTGACGAAAGGAAAGAGCACATCGTTTAATCCGATGGTCGTTGATCGTTTCCTTAACATGATAAAACGATGAGAGGTGCGATAGTTCGGAGTTCGGGGTTTGGAGTTCGGAGTTAAATAATTAAGACCACCCTGAACCCTGAACCCTGAACCCCGTCTTTTTTTACCAGGAATATACAAGTTCTGCATCTACCTGGTCATTGTGTGCATACCTTCCGAAAATAGACTGCGGCGGTCCGTTCAGATCGATCGCAAAGATCCCTGCCTTCCATGAATCCGTGAACACATACCAGGCATTCGCTTTAACCATGGTGGCCCCGTGCTCCGGGTTGTAAGCGATGCTCAGGTTCGTTTCCACCTTCTGGTTCATCCATCCGATCTTAAGATTAGCCCACAGGAGAGTTTCAGCTCTCCGCTCATAGAGCGTATCAGGCCGATGGATGATGATCGTCTGCTGGGCCTGCATGGTCAGGAGGCCGTCCTCAAAGGGCCGGTAGTCAACGCCGATCCCATAATCGAGTTCGTCGCTCTTGTGCTCGATAGGATTCAGGGGGGTTGCTCCCGGAGAGGGAATTGGCGGATATCCCCATAGTTCGCGCCTGATATTGTAATAGCGGTTCATGATGTATGCGGCCTCTGCCCTGATGCTCCAGTCTCCCGTTACCGCTGCCGTGTCAAATCCTATTGAGGTGATCTTGTGAAAATCAGGTGTATACCCGGGATCGATCAGTACCTCTCCCGGCCGGGGATCGATCACGAGCGCGGTGGTCCTGAATACCGGCTTCGGATCGTAGCCATGGAAAAAGTTGAGGGTCCACTCGACATTTCCCGAGCGCCGCATCGCGAAGGCCGATGCTGCTGTTCCCGATGGTTCGCGGCGGCAGATCCGGTTCAGCCGGGACGATCTCGGCATTCGGGATCTGTGAAAGCGCGGCTGCGCTCGATATGCCCGACCATCGCTCATTCGGCAGGGGCAGGCGATAGGGAACGAAGACCGGGACCCAGACCGTATCAAGGGTCCAGTCTCCTTTATTCATTGACGCCGAGACCGACGGCACGCCGATCTTCCGGTCTTCGAGCGGTTTTCTGAGGAACTGCGTATAGTCCCAGGGATTGAGAAGGTCGTTCGACGGGTACTCGTCGAGCCTGCCCCAGGCAAAGCGCTGGATGCCGGCTCGTACGTCAATGTCTCCCGCCGTGCGCGAGACATACAACTCCTTGAAATCGAGATAGGGCGTGTTGCTCTGGTATACTTCATCGTAGTTCTTGAAAAGTTGCCTGTCCCGTGCCGGACGAGCCACGGTCCCGTCCCATCCTCCTTCGAGCCAGGAGTGGAATCGCCACGCGGACCGAGAGGTGTCGACCTTGATCCGTCCCGTCAAACTCGGTTCTTCCTTTACGCTGTCGCTGTTCTGCGCCGCAACTCCCCGCAGGTCCAGACGGCCGGAGGTGGAGTAATATTCCTCGGCGAGAGAAGGGGAGGCGATAGAAAGAAGAAAATAGAGGATTAAAGCTGATTTATGCCAGGAAGCAAATAGCTGATTTGATTTAATCTTCATAATTTACTGATGATCTATTTTCCCATTGGTGGTTTCAACTGCACATCCGCAATTTCCGTAACCGATTGAACAACGGATTAAAGCGACCTGAATCCGTCTCAACCCGTATTTGCCGGGCACCTGTATTCTCACAACCGCTTTTCACGTACCCACGCTATTATCCACCCTGCTACGTCCTCCCAGCCTTCTTCCAACATCATCCCATGCCCCCTGTTCGGGAAGATTATGGCCTGAGAGTTAAAGGCGCGCGCCGTGGCTTCGACCTGACCCGGTCATAAATACCTATCATTGGCTGCACCCATGACCAACATCGGTGTCGAGATGAGCTCCGGTTTCGGCAGATTCAAGAACAGCATATCAGGAAAGCCCCGAAACGATTCGTCCGACATGCGCGCCTGGTAGTCACGTACCTTCTCTTCTGACATACCGACCGAGAAGAACAGGTCGCGAGCCAGGCAGGCGTGCTGACAAGCGGATAGAGACTCAAGGTGATATTTGCCTTTCGAAATAGCAATGAATGCCGCCATAAAGTGCGTAACGCTATTTGCAATAAACCCTGGGGTGGTACAGAGGCGACAGCAAGACGGCAGTTGGCCCTGCAATCAGTGCCATATGGGGAAGCCCCATTACGAGATCAAGGGCTGCCTCACCTGTCATAAGAACCCCCATACGCCTTTGAATATATCTTTCACGGGTAAGATTACGGATGCATGTCTCACCTGCCATACGAAGGAGAACGATCAACTCAAGCAATACAAGAGCAAGCAAAACGCCGCTCAGGGGACGTGCGGCCGGGGAGTGAAAACATTTTGATCCTGCCTTGACCAGAAATTACTTGCCTGCCCGTTCCAACGACCTCTGCGAGAAGAGAGCGTCTGGAAAATGCGTATGATATTGAATGCTCTCGATCGTGAGCTCGGTCCGGTGGCCCGTCTTCTTGTTCTCCATATTCATCTTGAACGGTGTCGGGATCCCGTCAACGGTCCGGATATCCGTGAAAATTCCCGTGCGATAAATATCATTGTCCTGATAGTAATCTATCTTCAGATGGACCCAGAGGTCCTTCGCGACCCAGGCAATGTACTTTGTGTATTTCCGGTGGATCTTTGGCGTTACTTCGACAACGTAGCAAGGTTTGTTGTCGATGGTTTCTTCTTTCAGAAGGCTGAATTTGTAGTCATCCAGGTTCGGCGGCCCGCCGAAGTCGTCGTATGAAAAATCAGACCCGAAGAAAGAATCATCCTGAGAGCTCGTGGCAATGCGCCGCACGCGTTTGTACTCCGGGAAGTAGGCCCAGAGGTCCCGGTCGGAGAATGTGTGCGCGTGGATCAGGAAACCCACGTTTTTCAGGTCAGGCGGAGACTTGAATACGATGAGGACCTTATATGCCTCGGGGTCAGACTTCTTGCTATACTCCGTGAGCGTTCGCGTGCGCTTGCCGCCGCCCCTGTCGAAGAGGACCATGGTCACTTCGGTCTTCCTGTCAAGCGACCGGGAGCGTTGCTCATGGACCTTTTCATACACTTCACGGCCGCTCATGGCGCTTGCGGTTGTAGTTTGCATCGTTCCATAGAGGATAATTGTTGCTAACAGAAACCGCAGTATCCAACCGGCATAGTTCGGAGTTGGGAGTTTGGAGTTCGGAGTTAAGAACGAAAAGGACATGTTCAATCTGTACTTTGTACCCTGTAGTCTGTATTGTTGATCCGTCTGACTTTCCGGTAGCCTAGTCATATTCTTCTCCCAACTCCGAACTCCTGACTCCGAACTTATCATTCATACGAAAGCGCCTCCACGATATTGGTCTTTGCGGCGCGCCGGGCAGGATAAACTCCCGCCAAAGCGGCGAGCAGCGTTGCAAGTGCCAGTGCCCAGACAAGGGACGTAAAGTCGACGTGATACTGCATGCTCGCTCCGTAATCGCCTTTGAGAAAACCTTCAAGGCTCATCCAGCCGACGATGATGCCCGCCCCGGCGCCGAGCGTGCCGCCGATAATACCGAGGAGCATGGATTCGATGATGACCACCCGGGACACCTGGCCCCTGAGCATGCCGATGGAGCGCAGGATGCCGATCTCGCGCGTACGTTCGAGCACCGATGCGAGCAGGGTGACGATGATGCCGAAGCAGGCTATGGTCATCGTGATGATGTTGATCGCACGGTTGACAGCGAAGCCCTGGTCAATGACCTTCCGGATCTCGTCCTTGAATTCCCTTGCCGGCAGGACGAAGAGCCGGCGGTCGTTTCCGAACCTTCGTGCGATCTCATTCCGGACGGTTTCAACTTCGCTCTTCCGCGTCACCCGGACCGAAAATGAGTCTGCCAGGAACTCCTTCCAGTACCGGTGGTAGGTGTTCATGTCCATGAGTATGGAGCCCGAATCCGAGCTGTAGTCCACGTTGACGACAGCGACCTTGAATTCGACAGGTCCTTCAGGCGTCGGAAGCACCATCACATCGCCGGGTTTGACGTGTTCCTGCGAGGCGATCGCTTCGTTCACGGCGATATAGTTCTGGTTCGGCAGCAGCCGCGCCAGGTCTTCGCGCTTCCCCTGGGCTATCTTAAAGGGGCTGTATGCGGTCCTTCGTTTGACGTCCAACGTGAGGAGCAGGACGCGTCTGCCGTGATAGTTGATATAAAGTTTGCGGAAGGGGTCAGCGGAGAGCACGCCGGGCACCCGCTCGATAGCTTTACCCATTTCGACGGGCATGGGGATGTTCTGAGATCCCGTGGTCGCGATGGGATGTCCCGACGTTACGATGATGTCTCCCCGCACGTAGGAATCGATCCAGTCAAGTACGGACTGTTTGGTGCTGTAGATGAGACCCGCCGAGCTCACAAATACAGAGATCCCGTAGAAGATGGCTGCAGCGGCCACGGCGTTCCGGGTGATGTTCTTCTGGAGGTTCAGTCCGGCGAGACGGCCTGCCGCTCCCGCACGCGGCGAGATGGTCTTGCGATAGATGGCAAGAAATCCCTGAAGGACCGAAGGTGTCGCGAGCGAAATACCGAGCAAAAAAAATATTGTTGCCAGGAACATGGTCGCGCTATTGTGGAAGAGCGCCGAAGCTGCAAAGACCTTGAACAGGAGCAGGAGAACAACAGCGAAAAGGACCAGGGAAATCGCCGCGATCTTCAGCCGCTTGCCGGAGAGAAAACCTTCTTCGGAATAGGGCGCCGAGCGAATTGCCGACACCGGCGTGATGCGCGTGCTCGCGAGGGCGGGAAACAGCGCCGCCGCAAGGCTCGCGGCAATGCCGGTGACGAAGCCAAGAGCGAGGTTCGGCAGGGAGATGGCGATCTCCGAGATAGAGGTCCTCTGATAGAGTTCGGAAACGGTCTGGCCAACGGCGCTGATCGCGGATTTGGCAAAGAGGATGCCGACAACGATTCCCAGCCCGGAGCCGACGATTGCCATGACAAAGGTCTCTCCCAGAAAGAGTGCAATGATCTCTCTCCGCGTGGAGCCGAGGGCGCGCAGGATGCCGATCTCTTTTCTGCGCTGGACCACCGAGATCGAGACCGCATTATAGATCAGGTACATGCCGACGAAGACGGCGATGAAACTGATGAGGTTGATGTTCTTCTGGAAGTGGGAGATGAGGACCTCGACCTGCCTGGTCCTGCCTTCAGGCGTTATGACACTGTATCCGCCCGGGAGTGCCTTTATAATGCGTTCGCGGACAACATCCAGGTTCTCTCCCCGCAGGAGGCTCACATCGATCCGGTCGATCCTGCCTTCCTTGCCGAAGGCCATCTGCGCAGCCGGGTAATCCATGATCGCAATGCTTCCTGCCATGATCTTCGCCGGGCCTTCGGGATTCAGCAGTCCCCGCACCCGGAAGGTGCGGATGCCGCGCACGGTCTGGATCTGTATCTTCTGATCGAGCTTGATGCCTTCCCGTTCCGCGAGCTCGCGGGTGAGCAGTATGGAGTCGGGCCGGGCAAGGAACAGGAGCGGGTCGGGGATATCGGCGCTTTCATCGGAGAGGTTGTAATCGCGGATATTGCCGTCCTGGAGCACGTCCACGCCGAGGATCATGAGCGTTTGCTCCTTTGCCCCGACCAGGATGCCCTGCGCATCGATCACCGGCACGGCATATTCAACTCCGGGGACCTTCTGTACCCGGTCAATGAGGTCCTCGGGAAATCCCGACGCCGCTCCGGTGACCTGAAGCGCGGCGCGTCCCGTCACGACGGTTGATCGAGTCCTCAAAGGAGCGCATGACGCTCTTGTTCACGATACCTATGGACACGATGGCGGCAACGCCGAGGCTGATGCCCGCCACGATCATCAACGTGTGGACCTTCTGGAGGCGGATACGTTTGATGCTGATGTGTTTGAGAAGGTTCAGGAGATTCATTCTATACCAATCTGAATAAGTCGGAGCTGAAATTTTGGAACCGCGAAGTCGCGAAGAGCGCAAAGGAAATATAAAAAAACTAATGAGAGACGAATGATTGGAAAACAAGTAAAATCAGCCGGACGATATACAGAAATTATTGTCAGCTTTATTGCAAATTACTTCGCGTCCTTCGCGTCTTCGCGGTAAAAATTATTTATATGAGTTATATCGGAAAATCGCTATCTCGCGTTATCTTCGGCGATGCTGCCGTCCCTGAGCGTAATGACGCGTGTGCCGTAGGCAGCGGCCTTCTGGTCATGGGTCACCATGACGATGGTCTGGCCCTCCCGGTGGAGGCCGGCGAGCAGAAGGAGGATGTCCTCGCTGGTGCGCGAATCGAGGTTTCCCGTTGGTTCGTCGGCCAGGAGCACGGCAGGGCTTGCGATGAGCGCACGCGCAATGGCCACGCGCTGCATCTCGCCGCCCGAGAGCTGCTCGGGCCGGTGTTCTGTCCGTTCACTGAGTCCGACCTTCTGCAGAAGCGCTTCCGCTTTTGGTTTGATCTTTGAGAAAGGGATGCCCTCAAGCAGGAGGGGAAGGCTCACGTTCTCCGCCGCGGTCAGAATGGGCAGAAGGTTGAAGAACTGGAAGATGAAACCCACGTGCCGCCGCCTGATGAGCGTGAGCTCGTCATCGGAGATGCCGTGGAGCGGGGTCCCGTCAATGAATATCTCTCCGGAACTTGGCTGGTCCAGGCCGCCGATGAGGTTCAGCAGTGTGCTCTTGCCCGATCCGGAGGGACCCATGACGGAAAGGAATTCGCCTGTCCGTATGCCGAGCGTGATATTGCTCAGTGCCTGGATATCTTTTGAGCCGTGCCGGTAGCTCCGCGTCACACCTTTCAGTTCGATCATGCGTTACCTCATAGTTCCAATTTTAGCGGCTTGGTAACATGTTGTAAAGGTAATTCTGGATCGCCGAGGTCGTCCGTCCGGATAAAACTTTTTTTTACAAAACAGGCAAATTGTGTTATAAAGTGTGCGTTGACGCAGAACACGCTTAATTCATTTGAACAGAGGAGGTGCACTATGAAGGTCATTGCATTCAACGGCAGCGCGCGGAAGGATGGGAACACCGCTATTCTTATGAACCTTGTGCTCGATGAGCTCAAGGCAGAAGGCATCGAGACGGAGATCTACTCACTTGCAGGAAAACCGATCCAGGGCTGCATTGCCTGCTTCAAGTGTTTCGAGAAAAAGAACCGGCGCTGTAATGTCGAGAAGGACGTCATGAACGAGTGCATCCGGAAGATGGATGAGGCTGACGGGATAGTGCTCGGCTCTCCCACTTATTTCGCCGATGTATCGGCCGGGATGAAGGCGCTGATAGAACGCTGCGGCATGGTGGGGCGGGCGAACCAGGACATGTACAAGCGCAAGGTGGGCGCGGCAGTTGTGGCGGTCAGACGCGCAGGAGCGATCCATGTTTTTAACTCGCTCAATTATTTTTTCACGATCAATGAGATGGTCATCCCCGGATCGAGCTACTGGAACATCGGCATTGGAAGACAGCCGGGTGAAGTCAACAATGATGCTGAGGGCGTGCAGACGATGAAGAACCTTGGCAAGAACATGGCGTGGTTGATGAAGAAGATAAAGAGCTGATATACTTAAAAAAGCGGAAAACAGGATGGCTTCTCAGCGAGGTTTAAAAAGACGATACTATTTCTGCTATACTAAAAGCGAAAACATTTCAATAAATGATCTGCATGTAAAACTAAGGTCCTAATATGCGAAATGTTTATATCTATTTAATTCATATTGAGTTAACATAGTTGACAAGGCGATACTAACAAGAGAGGAGGAACGATATATGAACATGGACAAGAATATGCGTGATGAGATCGCGCGAGTGGCGTACGGATTGTTTGAAAAGCGCGGGTACACCCCCGGGAATGATTTCTCGGATTGGATTGAAGCGGAAAAAATCGTGAAGAAGACATATTCTAAAGGAATGGCCAGCGACGTAAAACCCGTCAAGCCGGCTCAGCCTGTGAAGGCAACAGCATCGGCAAAATCAAAGTCGCGAGGGCTATCCCCGAGACCTTTGACGAGATAATAGTATATTTTTGATTCAGCCAACGCTCGAATCGGATAGCGCGTCGTGAAGCACAAAAGTTTTGCGCTGATAAAAATCTTGACATGCACAAGCAGTTGAGGTATTGTATCTTCGTCAGCAGAAATCCTCTTTAAGTCTGGTCCCGTGAGGCCAGGAAGGGTCTGAGATGAAAAAGTTCAACTTCATAATCATCACTCTACACACGCCAGGCTTCTCCCTATTTCAGGGGAGAAGTTTTTTTTTGCCTTTTTCCACGTTGCAAAGGCAAGCTGATAACGGCTCAGAAAAACCTCCGAACTCCGGGTCCTCGTACTTCGCAGCAAGGTGAGGTTTAATAAATGAATTTAAAAGAAAAAGCACTTATCCTCGACAAGGCCGGCATCGACCGGGCGCTCATACGGGTGGCCCATGAGATACTGGAAAAGAACAAAGGGGCCGGCGACCTTGTACTCGTCGGAATCCAGCGCGGCGGCGTGCATATCGCCCGGCGACTGGCTGCACGGATTCACGAGATCGAGAAGGTCGAGGTCCCGGTGGGAAGTCTGGACATCACCATGTACCGCGATGACCTGTCGACGCGCAAATCCCAGCCCGTGCTCCAGGCCACTGACATTACTTTCGATATCAAGGAAAAGATCATGGTCCTTGTGGATGATGTGCTCTTTACGGGCAGGACCATCAGGGCGGCGCTCAACAGCATCATGGACTACGGCAGGCCGAGAAGCATCCAGCTCGCGGTCCTTGTGGATAGAGGGCACCGGGAACTTCCGATACGCGCCGACTATGTGGGCAAGAACCTCCCGACCTCGGCAAAAGAAAAAGTTGAAGTGATGCTGGCAGAGGACGGGGTGGAAGAGAAGATAGTGATCATCGGTGAATAAGATAAATTCTGGACCCGGATGGTGAAATTCTCAATAAGTTCGAAATTCGAATTCTAAAAATTGGTTTTTGTCCAGGATTTCGCGCTTAGAATTCAGGAATTGAGGATAAAGTGATGGCTCTGGCCTCCAAAGACCTGCTTGGCATAAAAGGCATGACCGCGGATGAGATCAAGCTTATTCTTGACACGGCGGCGACCTTCAAAGACGTGTCCGAGAGGGACATCAAGAAGGTGCCCGCCCTCCGCGGCAAGACGGTGATCAACCTGTTCTACGAGGCGAGCACGAGGACGCGGACGTCTTTCGAGTTGGCAGCCAAGCGGATGTCCGCTGATGTGATCAATATCTCGATCTCGAGCAGCAGCGTGGTCAAAGGCGAGACGCTCCTCGATACGGCCCGGAACATCGAAGCCATGAAGTGCGACATGATCATCGTCCGGCACTTCTGCTCAGGCGCTCCGGAGTATCTCTCCAAAAGGCTCAAAAGTTCGGTCATCAATGCGGGCGATGGCTTTCATGAGCACCCCACGCAGGCATTGCTCGACATGTTCACGACCCGGGAAAAACTCGGAAAGCTCGAAGGTCTCACCGTGGCCATCGTTGGGGACATCACCCATAGCCGCGTCGCCCGGTCGAATATTTACGGGTTTACCACCATGGGCGCGAGCGTCAGGGTCTGCGGTCCCCCGACCATGATACCGCCCGGCATTGAAGACCTCGGCGCGCGTGTCTATTACGACATGGACGAAGCAATCGAGGGCGCGGATGTGGTCATGATGCTCCGGCTTCAACTTGAGCGCCAGACAGCGGGACTCTTCCCGGGCGTGCGTGAGTACACGGGATTCTATGGTTTGAACCAGTCTCGTGTTGCCCGGGCGGCGAAACAGGTGCTCGTCATGCACCCGGGACCTGTCAACCGGGGAGTCGAGATATCTTCCGAGGTGGCAGACGGCAAGTCGGTGATCCTCGACCAGGTGACGAACGGCGTGGCGGTGCGGATGGCGGTCATGTTCCTCCTGTCCGGCGGCGTAAAGACGGAGGCGTAAAAGGGCGTCTCTCGCAGAGCACGTAGAGGCGCAGAGTTTAGTTAAAATATTTAAGTAAGGGCTTTAAACCAGATGATATATCTAGTTTTTCTCTGCGAGCACTGCGCCTCTGCGAGAAAATTGCCTGCTGTTTTGAAAGAGTTACTGAGAATATTTTAAATCAGGTGTCCCATATGAATATCTTGATAAAAAACGGCCATGTGATCGATCCTGCGAACAAGGTTGACGGGAAGCTCGATATCCTTGTGTCAGACGGCAAGATCGCGAAGCTCGGCAAGCCGGGCTCTTTGTCAGCCGATGGCTCGCAGGTGAACGATGCTGCGGGCAAACTCGTCGTCCCCGGTCTCATCGACATGCATGTGCACCTGCGGGAGCCGGGATTCGAGTATAAGGAAACGATTGCAACGGGAACGGCCGCGGCAAAGTCCGGCGGATTTACCTCGGTTTGCTGCATGCCGAACACGAACCCGGTGAATGACAGCCGCCCGGTCACTGAATTCATTCTGTCTCAGGCCCGGGATGCCCCGGCCCGGGTTTATCCCATCGGCGCGATCACCAAGGGTTCGAAGGGCGAGGAACTGGCCGAGATGGGCGAACTGCACCGGTCGGGTTGCGTTGCGGTATCGGACGACGGCAAGCCGTTGATGAACGCGGCAATGATGCGCCGCGCCATGGAATATTCGAAGATCTTCGATATGCTTATCATATCCCACTGCGAGGACAGTACCTTGTCAGCCAAAGGGGTGATGAACGAAGGCAGGATCTCGACCGAACTCGGACTCCGCGGTATTCCCCGCGCGGCCGAGGACGTGATGACCGCTCGGGACATCTCTCTCGCCGGGTTGACGGGGTGCAGGTTGCACATAGCCCATGTGAGCACTGCCGGCGCGGTGGATCTGGTCCGGGACGCGAAGAAGCGGGGCGTAAAGGTCACGGCGGAGACGTGTCCTCATTACTTTTCTTTGATTGACGAAGCGGTGCGGGGTTACAATACCATGGCTAAAATGAATCCACCGCTTCGCACCGCGGAAGATGTGGCCGCTCTCAAGGAAGGCCTTAAGGACGGGACCATCGAGGTGATCGCCACGGACCATGCGCCGCATTCCATGGATGAGAAGTCAGGCGAGTTCGACTATGTACCGTTCGGGATCGTGGGGCTCGAGACCGCTCTCGGGTTGACGCTCAAACTGGTGGATGAGGGCGTATTGACGCTCTCGGAAGCACTGCGCAAGCTTACTCTCAATCCGGCGGCAGTGCTGAAAATAAACAAGGGAACGCTTTCGCCGGGTGCCGATGCGGACATTACGATCATCGATCAGAATATTACCTGGACCGTTGATTCTTCCCAGTTCAGATCAAAGTCAAGGAACACGCCGTTCAATGGATGGCAGCTCAAGGGCAGGGCAGTGCAGACGATCGTGGGAGGAAGGCTTTAATTGCGAACACCTTCCTGCAGATTTCGAAATATAAGGCTTTCTGCGATAATTCTTTCGATCTTGATGCTGGCCGGAAATGCCGCTGCCGCCCAGGACCAGCAGATAGCCCAAAAGTTGGCCGCCCTTGAAAGGATTCAGGGCAGGTTCACGTTCATCGTCCTGGGTGACAACCGCTCCGGTGATGACATCTACAGGAAGATCGTTGCACTGGCAGTGGAACAGAAGCCTGATTTCGTGGTTAATACCGGGGACGTGATCGCAACACCTGGCAATAAGGGAGAATGGACCAGGTTCTGGGCAATGTCGAAGCCCATTACCGTTCCTTACTTTCTGGCCGTGGGTAATCACGATGCGAATCCCCTGTTGTGGTACAGCGAAAATACATTTAAAGAACAGGTTGACCTTCCGGGGAATGAGCTCTATTACTCGTTCAATGCGGGAAATTCACTTTTTGTGGTGCTCGACTCATATCAGGACGACCATGAAAGGCGGATCAACGGCGAACAACTTACCTGGCTTGAGAGTATATTGCTGAATTCAGATAAGGTGCACAAATTCGTGTTCCTCCACCATCCGCTCTACACCGATCCGGGGAAGGGAAATCACGCCGGCGACTGCCTCGATGAATATCCGAAGGACAGGGACAGGCTGGAGGCGCTTTTCGTAAAGGCAAAAGTAGACGCCGTGTTCGCAGGACACGAACATATTTATCAGCGGAAAACGATTGATGGTATCACCCATGTTATCACCGGAGGCGCCGGGGCTCCTCTCGCTTCCCAGGATGAAGAGGTTGGCTTTCATCACTTCGTGAAGGTCACCGTGGACGGGGGCAGGGTGATTGGAGAAGTGATTGATGTAAACGGAAGAATTCGAGATAAATTTTGATTGCGGAGATAAAATTCTACAATCTAATATCTTGATCCTGAATAATTTTAAATATCGAATGTCTAAAATGTCCGGATTTCTGTTATTTGATATTGTTTAGAGCTCAGTAATTCTGGTTTAGAATTTATCTCCCAAGGATAGTGAAGAATGATAAAAGCGATCCTAGCACTGGCTGACGGCACGGTGTTCGAAGGACACTCCTTTGGCGCGGAAGGTGAGGCTTTCGGAGAGGTCGTGTTCAACACGAGCATGACCGGGTACCAGGAAATTTTGACCGATCCGTCGTACAAAGGCCAGATCGTTACCATGACCTACACGCAGATCGGCAACTACGGTGTGAACGACGAGGACGTGGAATCTGCACGGCCGTACGCCGAAGGCTTCATCGTGAAGGAGTATCTCGACTTCCCGAGCAACTGGCGGTCAAAGAAGTCCCTCCACGAGTATCTCAAGCAGAATGGCATCGTCGGCATCCAGGGCATCGATACGCGCGCGCTGACCCGCCACCTCCGCGATTTCGGCGCTCAACCGGGGATCATCACGACGAAGGTCATGAAGCCCGAGAGGATAGTTGCCGGGGCACGGGCGCTCCCGAACATGAGCGGCCTTGATCTGGTGAAAGAGGTCACGTGTTCGACAGCGTATACGTGGGATGAAGGTGACTGGGACCTCAAGACAGGTTATGGCGGGAAGGCATCTTCACGCTATCTCGTCGTGGCCTATGATTACGGCATTAAGAGAAATATCCTTCGGCTTCTCACGAGCGCGGGATGTGATGTGACCGTGGTTCCCGCGACCATGCCTGCGGAGGAAGTGCTTGCCATGAACCCCGATGGCGTCTTTCTGTCGAATGGGCCCGGGGATCCGGAGCCGGTCACCTATGCGATCGAAAACATAAAAAAGCTGCTCGGCAAAAAACCGGTCTTCGGCATTTGCCTGGGTCAGCAGCTTTTCGGCCTTGCCCTCGGCGGCAGGACATACAAGCTCAAGTTCGGTCATCATGGCGGCAACCAGCCGATCATGGACCTTGCCACCCGCAAGGTCGAGATAGCGGCGGAAAATCATGGTTTCGCGGTGGACATGGAAACGGTGAAGGACCAGGTTGTCATGACGCATGTGAATCTGAATGACAATACCTGCGAGGGGTTTCATCACAAGACCCTGCCCGCGTTCTCGGTTCAGTACCATCCGGAGGCGTCGCCGGGCCCGCACGACAGCAGGTATCTGTTCAAACGGTTTATTGATATGATGGAGAAACATAAAGGAAAGGCTTAACACCAAAGATGCCACGAAGACACGAAGGCGCGAAGTTGTCAAGAAGTCTCTTAGAGTCTGCGTGCCTTAGCGGCTGGACAGGTTCACTGCGGTTTCAATGATTTCAGAAACAGAATTGCAAAAACGTATCGACGCGGCGTTCGACCTCCTCGAATCCTGCCGCGCCTGCCCCCGCGAATGCGGGGTGAACCGCCTGAAGGATGAAAAAGTCGGATTTTGCCGGTCGGGACTGAATCCGATCATCTCAAGCGTGAGCCCGCATCACGGCGAGGAGCCGCCGCTCTCGGGCGCAAGGGGCTCGGGAACGATCTTTTTCGCCAACTGCAACCTGAAGTGCGTGTACTGTCAGAACTATCCGATCAGCCAGATGGGGAACGGCACAGAGCGGACGATCGGAGAGCTTGCCTGCCAGATGCTCTCTCTGCAGGAGCAAGGTTGTCACAACCTGAACCTGGTGACGCCGACGCATTTCATGCCGCAGATCCTGAAGGCGCTCGGGATTGCAAGGGAACGCGGCTTCAGACTGCCGATCGTCTATAATACGAGCGGATACGAATCCCTTGAAGCGCTCCGGTTGCTCGACGGCATTGTCGATATCTATCTTCCGGACATGCGGTACGCCGGCGATGCCGTTGCACTGAAGTATTCCAGCGCCCCGCGCTATCCGGAGATCAACCGGGCGGCGATCAGGGAAATGTTCAGGCAGGCCGGCAACCTTGTGATCGATGAGAACGGCGTTGCACAGCGGGGCCTGATCGTCCGTCATCTTGTCCTGCCGGGCGGAACCTCCGGGACCGAGGGCGTCATGAAGTTCCTTGCCGGGGAAGTATCAAAGGACGTTTGCCTCAGTCTCATGTCGCAATACTTCCCCGCATACCGCGCCCGGGAGTTCAAGGAGATCGATCGCAGGATCACGCCCGGGGAGTATGAGGCCGCCTGGAAGATCATGCTGAAATACGGTTTGGAGAACGGTTGGATTCAAAACCTGGAGTAACAATGCAAAAGTCAAAATGCAAACTGTAAAATGCAAAAGTATTTGAAGTTAAAAATTTTAAATTTGCATTTTGCAATTTGCATTATGCAATAAATTGATTTGAGAGGTTTTAATGCCCAAACGGAACGACATTAAAAAGATTCTCATCATCGGCGCGGGCCCGATCGTGATCGGGCAGGCGTGCGAATTCGACTACTCGGGCGTGCAGGCCTGCAAGGCGCTCAAAGAGGAAGGGTACGAGATCGTTCTCGTGAACTCGAACCCGGCCACGATCATGACGGACCCCGACATGGCGCACCGGACCTATATTGAGCCGATCACTCCCGAGGTCCTTGAAAAGATCATCGAGCGCGAAAGGCCCGATGCGCTGCTTCCGACCATGGGCGGCCAGACCGCGCTCAATGCGGCAGTATCCCTTGCAGAGTCAGGGGTGCTCGCGAAATATAATGTCGAGCTGATCGGCGCAAAACTGCCTGCCATCAAGAAGGCGGAGGACCGCGAGCTTTTCAAAAAGGCCATGGAAAATATCGGTCTCGAGGTGCCGAAAAGCGGTTTTGCCACGAGCAGGGAGCAGGCCTACGAGATCCTTGAGAAGGTCGGCTTTCCCGCGATCCTGCGGCCGGCGTTCACACTCGGCGGCACCGGAGGCGGCATCGCGTACAACCGCGAGGAATTCACCGACCTGATCACGAGGGGCCTTGAGGCGAGCCCGGTGAACCAGGTGCTGGTCGAGGAATCGGTCGTGGGATGGAAGGAGTTCGAACTCGAGGTGATGCGCGATACCCGGGACAACGTGGTGATCGTCTGCTCCATCGAGAACCTGGACCCCATGGGCATCCACACCGGTGACAGCATCACGGTGGCGCCCGCGCAGACGCTTACGGACAAGGAATACCAGCTCATGCGCGACGCGTCGCTCCGGATCATTCGCGAGATCGGCGTGGATACCGGCGGATCGAACATCCAGTTCGCGGTCAATCCCGATGACGGACGGATGTTCGTGATCGAGATGAACCCGCGCGTCTCACGGAGCTCGGCGCTTGCCTCAAAGGCCACGGGCTTCGCCATCGCCAAGATCGCGGCAAAGCTCGCGGTGGGCTACACCCTTGACGAGATAACGAACGACATCACCAAGGCCACGCCGGCGTCATTCGAACCGACCATCGACTACGTGGTCGTGAAGTTCCCCCGCTTCGCCTTCGAGAAGTTTCCCCAGGCCGATGCGACGCTCACGACGCAAATGAAGTCCGTGGGAGAGGCCATGTCCATCGGCAGGACGTTCAAGGAGTCTTTTCAGAAAGCGCTGCGCTCGCTCGAGATCGACCGCTACGGACTCGAATCCCGCCGCGACCGCGACGGAGAGACCGAACACGGGATCGCCGATATCCGTCAGAAGATCAGCGTGCCGAACTGGGAACGGGTCTGGTACGTCGCCGACGGTTTCCGAACCGGGATGACCGTAGACGAGGTGTTCGGTCTGTCCAGGATCGATCCGTGGTTCCTGCATCAGATCAAACAGATCACGGATATGGAACAGTCGATCCGGGACATGGGTGCGGGCATATTGAGCGACACCTCTCCCTCGATCGATCATCCCCTCAGGCGCGCAAAAGAATACGGATTTTCGGACCGCAGGCTTGCCAAACTCCTTACCACGACGGAAGGCGCTGTGCGAAAAAGGCGGGTGGAACTCGGCATTACGCCGGTGTTCAAGACCGTGGATACCTGCGCTGCGGAGTTCGAGGCGCATACGCCGTATCTGTATTCGGCGTATGAGAAACCGTTTTATAAGATCGGGGTCCAGGGGGCAGGGGACAGGGGTCAGGTAAAGGCGGAATGCGAGGCCAATCCGACCGAGCGAAAGAAGATCGTGATCCTCGGCGGGGGGCCGAACAGGATCGGCCAGGGCATCGAGTTCGACTACTGCTGCGTGCACGCGGCCTTCGCGCTCAAGGAAGACGATTACGAGACGATCATGGTGAATTGCAATCCCGAGACCGTAAGCACGGACTATGATACCTCTGACCGGCTCTATTTTGAGCCCTTGACACTTGAAGATGTTTTACATATTATACATCGGGAGAAGCCCGTTGGGGTGATCGTGCAGTTTGGAGGCCAGACGCCGCTCAAACTCGCGGTGCCGCTCGAGAAAGAGGGCGTGCGCATCCTCGGCACCTCGCCCGACAGCATCGATCGCGCCGAGGACCGCAAACGGTTCAAGGAGCTTCTCGACAAGCTCGGGCTCCTCCAGGCCGAGAGCGGCACGGCCGTGTCCTGCGATGAGGCCGTGGAAGCCGCGAACCGCATCGGGTACCCCGTCATGGTGCGGCCGTCCTACGTGCTGGGCGGCAGGGCGATGGAGATCGTCTATGACGAAGAGAGCGTCCGGGATTACATGTCACGCGCCGTGAAGGCGTCCCCGGACCGTCCGGTGCTCGTTGACAAGTACCTGGAAGACGCCATCGAGATGGACGTTGACGCGATCTCCGATGGAACGACCGTGGTCGTCGCGGGCATCATGGAGCATATCGAGGAAGCCGGCGTGCACTCCGGCGATTCCGCGTGCTCGCTCCCGCCGTTCTCGCTTCCGCCGGATGTCATTCGTGAGATCGACCGTCAGGCGCGGATGCTCGCTCTCGAGCTCGGAGTGGTCGGTCTCATGAACATACAGTTCGCGGTGAAAGAGGGCAGGATCTTCGTTCTTGAAGTGAACCCGCGGGCATCGCGGACCGTCCCGTTCGTGAGCAAGGCCATCGGCGTGCCGCTCGCCAAGCTCGCTGCCCGGGTAATGGCGGGCAAGACCCTTGCCGAACTTGGATTCACCACCGAGGTGAAGATCAAACACATATCGGTCAAGGAAGCGGTCTTTCCCTTTGCCAAGTTCCCGGGCGTAGACACGCTGCTCGGCCCGGAGATGAAGTCCACCGGCGAGGTCATGGGCATTGACGAGGATTTCGGCATGGCCTTTGCCAAATCACAGATGGCCGCCGGCAACCCGATGCCCGTCTCGGGCCGGGTGTTCCTGAGCGTAAAGGACAAGGACAAACCGGGCTTGCTTGAGGTGGCGCAGGGACTGCAGAATTCAGGATTTTCCATTGTGGCAACCCGGGGCACCGCCGATTACCTGAGGAAGAGGGGGATTACGGTCGAGACCGTGAACAAGGTGACCGAGGGCAGGCCGCACATCGTCGACCAGATCACCGATATGAAGATCGACCTGGTGATCAACACCGTATACGGCGCCGAAGCCCAGAAGGATTCCTATTCCATCAGGCGCACGACGCTCGTGAAGGGGATCCCCTATTTTACCACGACCTCGGCCGCAAAGGCCGCGGTGCGCGGGATCTCGGCGATCAAAACAAGACCATTGCAGGTGAAGTCCTTACAGGAGCATCATTTAAAATGACGCAAAAGATCCCCATGACCAAAGAGGGCTACGAAAAGCTCAAGCAGGAGCTCGATCATATTATCAAGGTAGAGCGCCCCAAGAACATCAGGGACATCGAAGAAGCGCGATCGCACGGGGACATTTCGGAGAACGCCGAGTTCCACGCTGCCAAGGACCGGCAGGGCATGCTTGACGCGAAGAAGCGCGAACTGGAGCATAAGCTCGTGCATTCCCAGATCATCGATGTCTCGAAGCTTTCGAACGAGAAGGTGGTGTTCGGCGCGACGGTCACGCTCGCGGACACCGATTCCGGCGACACCAAAAAATACATGCTGGTGGGGCAGGAAGAGGCCGATTTTAAAAAAGGAAAGATATCGATCCAGTCCCCTGTCGGCAAGGCGCTGATCGGGCATAAAGTGGGCGATGTGGTGACGATCAAGACCCCGGTCAAGACCGTTGAGTACGAGATACAGGAGATCGAGATCACCCTTGACTAAGCTGCACAAGGCATTGATACGCTCGCACGCATCGGTCGGCAGGGGATATTACCGCATCGTGCTCAAGGCGCCGGAGGCAGCAGCGGCGGCTGTCCCCGGCCAATTTGTGATGCTCAGAGTAACAGAGAACCTGGACCCACTTCTTGCCCGTCCCTTCGGCATATCTTCCGTACTTTCAAAAACGTCCATCGAGATACTGTACCGCGTCGCAGGCCGGGGGACAGCACTCCTTACCCGCGCCGAGGCCGGGCAGACGCTCTCACTGCTCGGGCCGTTGGGAAAAGGGTTCCCGATCCCGGACAGGTCCCTTACGCCCATTTTGATCACCGGAGGGAGCGGCTTTCCTCCACTGCATTATTTGTCCCTTCGCACTAACGGCCGGGCGCAGGTGTTTATCGGAGCACGGAACAAAGAGTGCCTGCCGCCGGTCTGCGTTCTGAAAAGCCTGCGGGAACATACACACAAGGTGACCATTGCGACCGAGGATGGGAGCGCGGGGCGACAGGGGATGTCCACGGACATCCTGAATGCGTTCCTGACGAAGGAGGAGCGGAAGACCCATTTTGTGCTCTATGCCTGCGGCCCTCATGCAATGCTGGCCGCAGTGAGCAGGATCGCCGCGGAACACTCGGTCACCTGTTATGTCTCGACGGAGGAGCGCATGGCCTGCGGATTCGGCGCGTGCATGGGCTGCTCGGTCCCGATGAAGGCGGGCGGTTACAAACGCGCCTGCAAAGAGGGGCCGGTGTTCGACTCGCGGGAGGTTGATTGGGGAGAGCAGGTCAGACTGATCAGTCCGATTAGGCCGATTAGGCCGATCAGTCGGATGAATGGTGAATAGTATGCCAGTCAAAAGCAAAACAAAGCTGGATCTCAGCGTCAATTTTGCCGGGATCGAGCTCAAGAACCCGGTGCTCACCGCTTCGGGCACCTTCGGATACGGCGAGGAGTATGCGGAGTTCGTTGACCTGAACAGGCTCGGCGGCGTGATCGTCAAGGGCGTCTCGCTCAAGCCGATCAGCGGCAACCCATTGCCACGGATCTGGGAGACGCCATCGGGTATGTTGAACGCCATCGGGCTCGAGAACCCCGGCGTTGACGTGTTCATCGACCGGAAACTCCCGTATCTCAGGCAGTTCGACACCGCGGTGATCGTGAACATCTTCGGCTACAGTCTTGAAGAGTATGTCGGTGTCACGGAGCGGCTTGACGACGTTCCCGGCGTGTCCGGTCTGGAAGTGAACATCTCATGCCCGAACGTGAAGGCGGGCGGCATCATGTTCGGCACGAACGCCAAGGCGGCCTTCGAACTTCTTTCGGCGGTCCGGAGGGCCACGAGACTGCCGGTCATCGCAAAGCTTTCACCGAACGTGACCGATATAACCGAATTCGCCCGGGTTGCCCGCGACGCGGGATGCGACGGTCTGTCGCTCATCAACACGCTTCTCGGCATGGCCATCGATGTGCGCTGCCGGAAGCCGCGTCTGGCGAACTGCACCGGCGGCCTGTCCGGTCCGGCCATCCGGCCGGTGGCCGTGCGCATGGTATGGCAAACGGCGAACGCGGTGCCGCTCCCGATCATCGGCATGGGCGGCATCGTTACGGGAGAGGACGCGCTCGAATTCATCCTCGCCGGCGCCTCGGCGGTGGCCGTGGGAACGGCGAATTTCATCGATCCCCGGGCGACGGTCAACGTGATCGAAGGGATCGAGACGTTCATGCGCGAGCAGGGGATACATGATATCAAGGACCTTATCGGCGCGGCGAAAGTCTGACCTGGAAAGACCGTTTAGAAACGGAAACGTCGGATTTGAAATATGATAAAAGCGGTGAGTTTTGATAAACTTGCAACAAATCGTTTTTTAACCGCTGAGACGCTGAGGCGCAGAGAAAAGTTTTTTAATTTATTTTCAATATGCACTTCTCCGTGTCTCTGCGGTAGATTATGACTTTTTTAAGCGATCATTAATATTCGCTAAAATCCGGGTTTATCCGACTCTTATCCGCATGTATCCGTGGCAAAGGTTGTTTCTGCGATCAAACATTTAATGGTGACTGTTTGCCATGGAAGAAACACTTCTCGCGAACTTTCTCAATTACCTGGCTGTGGAAAAGGGGCTTGCGCGGAACACGCTGGAGTCCTATGAGCGGGACCTGCGCAAGTATCTCTTCTTTATGAGAGCCAAAGACCCCGACAATATCACCCGGCCCGATGTGGTTTCGTTCATGGCCCATCTTTCATCGGAGGGCATCTCCACCCCATCCGCCGCCCGGTGCCTTGCCGCGGTCAGAGGCTTCCACAAGTATCTCATGACCGACGAACACGCGCGCGTCGATCCTACCGAGAACATCGAGACGCCGCGGGGTTGGAAACGCCTGCCCAAGACCCTCTCCACTGACGATGTTGACGCGCTTCTCGGACAACCCGATCCCGTCACACTTCTCGGGCTTCGCGACAAGGCCATGCTTGAATTGCTCTATGCCACCGGCCTTCGCGTGAGCGAGCTGGTGGGGCTCAAGCTGCGCGATATAAATCTAGAACGGGGCTATCTGGTCGTGATGGGGAAGGGATCGAAGGAGCGCGCCGTGCCCATGGGCGAGGTCGCCATGGCCGCGATCTCCCGGTATCTCACGGGCGGGCGCGCTGCACTGTTGAAAGGCAGGGATGCCGACCATTTATTCATCAGTTCGAGGCGCAGGGGAATGTCCCGTCAGATGTTCTGGATCCGGATCAAACACTACGCGGTAAAGGCGGGCATCAGCGGAACGATCTCTCCACATACGCTGCGCCACTCCTTTGCGACGCATATGCTTGATAACGGCGCAGACCTGCGGGCGGTGCAGGCCATGCTCGGCCATTCCGATATTTCCACGACGCAGATCTATACGCACGTTTCCCGGGAACGGCTCAAGAAGGTGCACGAGAAGTATCATCCGAGAGGATGAACGAGTCTATAGAGTCTAAAGAGTTCATAGAGTCTAAAGAGTCTGACGAGTTGCCGAAATCTATGGAAATCATAACCAGTCATACGAACGCTGATTTCGACGCCCTGGCCTCCATGGTCGCGGCAAAGAAGCTCTATCCCGGGGCCCGGCTTGTCTTTCCCGGGTCCCAGGAAAAGAGCATGCGGGATTTTTTTCTCCAGTCGGCGTTGTACGCGCTCGAGGTCGACCGTCTCAGGAACATCGATGTGGACGGCATAACCGGGCTTATCATTGTTGATAACCGGAATCCCTCGCGTCTCGGAAAGCTCGCGGACGCACTGAAGCGCCCCGGTGTGAAGGTGTCAATTTACGATCATCACCCGCCGACGGCCGGCGATATCAGGGGAGAACTCGAGGTCGTGGACGAGATCGGGGCGACGACCACCATCATGGTGGAACTGCTGAAACAGAAGAACATCCCGATCACGCCTCTCGAAGCGACCATCTTCGCCCTCGGCATTTATGAAGAGACCGGCTCGCTCACCTTCGTGTCCACCACGGAGAGGGACGCGCTGGCAGTCGCTTACCTCATCTCGCAGGGGGCCCAGCTCAACATCGTCGCCGATTTCATCTCCCGCGAGCTGACCGTTGAACAGGTCGCGATCCTGAACAACCTGATCGAATACGCAAAAAGCTACGACATAAACGGCGTACAGGTGGTGATCACGACGCTGGCGGTCCCGCATTATATTCCCGACCTCGCGGTACTCGCGCATAAGATCAGGGACATGGAGGGCCTCGATGTGCTCTTTCTCGTGGTCCAGATGGCCGACAAGACGCATGTGATCGCACGCAGCAGGGTCCCCCAGGTGAATGTCGGCGTGGTGGTCGGGGAACTGGGCGGCGGCGGACACGCCACCGCGGCATCGGCGGTGGTCAGGAACATGACGCTCGTCCAGACCACGGAGCGCCTGATCGAATTCCTCAAACAGCATATCAAGCCCGGACAGGTGGCGAGAGAGGTCATGTCCACTCCGGTCAAGACCGTCCCGTCAGGCAGTACGATCGCCGAGGCGGGCGAGGCCATGACGAGGTTCGGTGTGAACGTGCTGCCGATCATGGCCGATGGCAAGTTCCTCGGCATCATCACCCGCGAGGTCGTGCAGAAGGCGCTCTTCCACAACCTGGGGAAAAAGAAGGTCAAGGAATTCATGACCACCGGCGGTCCGATCGCGTCTCCCGACATGCCCATGGGACTGCTGGAGAAGATCATGATCGAGGAGCACCAACGCTTTCTCCCGGTCCTCGACGAGAACAGCACGCTCGTCGGAGCGATCACGCGCACCGACCTCCTGCGGTCCCTCCACGAAGAGCGTCTGGACGAGGTGACCGGGAACGAAGCGATCATGCTCCGTTCCACCAGGAATGTTCAGGGTTTGATCGAGGAGCGCGTCCCTCCTGACGTACGAGAAGCGTTCAGACTGGTCGGCGAAGTAGCCGACGAGGCGGGCTTCCCGGTGTACCTCGTGGGCGGCATCGTGCGCGACCTGTTCCTGCGGGTCGCGAACCTGGATATCGATATTGTGGTCGAGGGCGACGGCATCGTCTTCGCGGGCATGCTCGTGAAGCGCGCCGGCGGGCACATGAAGACCCATCTCAAATTCGGAACCGCCGTCGTCGTGCTGCCGAACGGGCTGAAGCTTGACATTGCCACAGCCCGGCTCGAGTACTACGAATCACCCGCGGCCCTGCCCACCGTGGAGTTGTCCTCCATCAAAAAGGACCTCTACCGGCGCGACTTTACGATCAATACGCTCGCGGTGCGGCTGAACCGGAAACGAATGGGAGAGCTGATCGACTTCTTCGGCGGCCTGCGCGACATCAAGGCGAAGACGATCCGCGTGCTGCACAGTCTCTCGTTCGTCGAAGATCCCACACGCGTGCTGCGTGCCCTCCGTTTCGAACAGCGGTTCGATCTCAAACTCGGCAAACATACCGAGAACCTGATCAAGAGCGCCGTGAACATGAAGCTCTTCGACCGGCTGACCGGCAAGCGGATGCATGCGGAACTCGTCCTCCTGTTCTCCGAGGCCGAACCGCTGAAGCTCCTCAAACGCATGAAGCACTTCGATCTGTTGAAGTTCCTCCATCCCGAGCTGAAGGCCACGACTGAAACGGACCGTCTCTTTACCGGGATCGGCGAGACGTTCACCTGGTTCAGGCTTTTGTACCTGGACCTCGCGGTCGAGACATGGTTTGTGTACTTTCTGGGGCTGCTCGACCGGATGAAGGACAAGGCTGTGGATGAGATGCTCGAACGCTTATCGGTCCCGCTCAGGACACGGGAACGGGTGCGGCATTCACGGAAGCGGTACCGCGAGGTGCTCGCCGCGTTTTACAAGGAACCAAAGCTCGCACCCAGCCGCATCTATGACCTTCTCGCAGCCCTTGATATTGAGTCGCTTTTGTTGATGATGGCAAAGGCAAAACAGGAAAAGGCCAAGAAGTATATTTCTCTGTATCTTACGCGCCTTCGTACGATCAAGGTTGAGCTGAGCGGAGACGATCTTAAAAAGATGGGGATCCCGCCCGGACCGCGGTATAAAAAGATCCTCGCGGAGCTTCTGGACGCAAAGCTGGACGGACTGGTGCATAACCGCGATGAGGAGATGGAGTTCGTGAGGAAGGGGAGCGGGGGGAAGTAAAGGAACGCGGAGTTAAGGCGGCGCCGAAGGCGTCCGCTTTAAACGAATTGTTATGTGCCCGACGCATGTTATCCGCGGCGTACGGCCAAAAACACGCCGACCGACATCAGAATGAGACCGATAGACCTCTGAAAAGTGATGGCATGCGTTGGGGCACCCATCAGCCCGAATTGATCTATGGCCGCCATGGATATGACCTGGCCTAGAAGTACAAAAGCCACAGCATTTCCGACACCGAATTGTGGGGCTACCCAGGTGACGCTGAGGACGTAAAAGGCTACGAACACACCACCTAAGTAGAAATAGAACGGCAGCGCTGTTTTCGGGAATGGCCTCAGGCCACCCTCTACAGCGAAAAGGAAAGCAACCGAAATAGACAGCGCTACCAGAAACAAGACAGAGGCAGCGAACGCTGGGCTTCCGTACTTAGTGCCCAAAGTTGCGCTCAGCGCTGCCATAACAGGGATACCAATGCCTGCAGCAAGCATGAGACATGAGAAAAAAAGATGGTTTGCCATAAGCTAAGTCTCCTCGGGTTAAGAAGGCGCATAACAATATATTGAGCAGATACCGGAGTTTATCACGATTATTTCACCTGGTCAATAAACTTGAAATAAAATCCTGACGCGAATACAAATTTATCAAATAGTTGCGTGGTTGGAATATATTCGGTTTTGCATGTTGAACAGTTTCCTCTCAATACCCCATTCTCCCTATCCCCAAAGACATTTCCGCTAGATATCAAGCCGTCCTCGAACAGTTTGCAGGTCGGGTCGCGTTTTATGACCCGACAGTTCTCTAACCATGTCGGGCTTCGCTTCGCTCTACCTGATCTGCTAACTGGATGCGAAGCTGGGCCGCTGAAATAAAATAATGCTATACTCTATAGAAAAAGTCTCCAGGAGGTGCTCGATGAAAAAATTCATGTTTGTCGTCTTATGTGTGTTGCTGGCAGCCGCCAACGCATTTGCGGCGCCGGCCGCGACGGTGAAGTCGCTGAGCGGTCTTAAGCAGGTGAAGATCGTGGTTGATGTCAATGTCGGCAGTCCCAAAATGCTTCTGTCGCGGATGGATCTTCTTGATAAGACGTACCGGCAGTTGGCGGCGGCAGGGATGAAACCGGTCGTTGTCGTGGCTTTTCGCGGCAGGGCCAGTCTCTTCATAACCAAAGGCGACGGTTATGTTGCCGAGGATGAGAAGGGGGCCAAGCTCGAAATGAAGTCATGGATCGAACGATTCAAACAGGAAGGGTTTACCATTGAACAGTGCTCCCTAGCAGCAGGGTTTCTCAAAATTAATCTGAAGGATTTCCTCCCGCAGGTTGAGGTCGTGGAAAACGGCTATGTCTCATTGATCGGGTATCAGCAGCAGGGATATGCGTATCTCCCAATGGACTGATCCGACTTTCTCAATCCTGACCCACAAATTGACGAGCGGGGGTATCACATGAAGGCCATGGTTCTCACACAGATTACCTCCCTAGCTGAATACCGGGCTCCTCTCGATCTTGTCGACATGCCCATCCCTGTTCCAAAAGAGCATGAAATACTGCTGAAGGTTTCGGTCTGCGGCGTGTGCCACACGGAGCTGGACGAAATAGAAGGACGGACGCCGCCGTCTCAATTCCCGATCATACTTGGGCATCAGGTCGTCGGGCGTGTTGTGAAACAGGGGCCCGGAGCAAGCAGATGGAAAACAGGTGATCGTGCGGGGATCGCCTGGATCCATTCTGCCTGCGGCGTGTGCGATTTCTGCAAGTCAGGCAGGGAGAACCTTTGTGACGACTTCAAGGCCACCGGCAGGGATGCTCATGGAGGGTACGCGGAATATACTGCGGTTCACGAGAATTTTGCTTACCCCATACCTGAATCGCTGTCCGATGCAGAGGCGGCACCGCTCCTGTGCGCGGGAGCCATCGGCTATCGGTCTCTTCGTCTCGCCACGATGTACGATGGGAACAACCTGGGACTCACAGGCTTCGGGGCCTCGGCGCACCTTGTGCTGAAGATGGCCAAACACCTCTACCCGAATTCAAAGGTGTTCGTCTTCTCCCGCACCGAGGGGGAAAGGGCCTTCGCACGGGAACTGGGCGCTGTCTGGGCCGGCGGTACTGAAGAACCCTCACCGGAAAAGCTGCACGCCGTAATCGACACGACCCCTGCCTGGAGGCCCGTGGTCGGGGCGATGCGGAACCTCGAGAAGGGCGGGCGTCTCGTGATCAATGCTATCCGGAAAGAGGAAGGGGACAAGGAGGCGTTGCTTGAGCTTGATTATTCACGCGATCTCTGGATGGAGAAAGAGATCAAGAGCGTTGCGAACATCACGAGAAAAGATGTCGAAGATTTTCTGAATCTGGCCGCGGAGATCCCGATCAGACCGGAGATCCAGGAGTATACCCTTGAAGATGCAAATACGGCCCTCATGGAACTGAAGGAGCGCAAGGTCAGGGGCGCGAAGGTACTGCGTATTTTCTGAAACATCGATCTATCAACGAATGTATGTATGTAAATCTCTCCCCATCAAAGTCGGCTCTTTGCCGATAGCGCACGATTTTTTCTTTTTTCTGCACCCCGGTTCACAATCCGCGCAGGCATGCCTTGCTGGTTCTGTTGACAAGCTTTTTCGAGTATCGCAGCGCTTCCCCTCGCCATGCAAACGGGCTCGGCCGCGTCTGCCTGGTTTTGTGATGGAATCGTTGATGACTGCATCCGCATGCTTGTGCGCGGGCTGTTCACGGGATGCAGGGGCCTCTGAACAGCGGGAATCCGAACCCTGGAACCCTGAACCCTGAACCCTGAACCCCGACGGCATTATCGAGGGGATTGATCGTGCAGAAAGCAGAAGGGGTCCTTGTCCTCAAAGATATTGAGTCCATGGCTGTTTGTACTGGCGAGGCATCCGCCGCAGACGGGGCGAATGGCGCATGTCCGGCACGCCGCGGTCCCCGTGCGATAGCGTTTCGCCAATTCCGAATCATAGATCTCCGAGATGCTCTGCTCGTGGACATCGCCGATGGGCGAGGGAAATTTTCGGCAGGCATGAACTTCGCCATCCGCGAGGAGCGTCACGAAATTGAATGCTGCGCCGCATCCGTAGCCGGTACAACCGCCGAAGAGTGCGACTATCATGTTCGTGGCGGATGATGTTGATGAGGTTGTCCTTGATCCCCATGACGGGGTTGGTTTTAGCAGCCTCGAGATATGATTGGAGAAAAGAACGGTAGTGCCGGGCTTCCGGTAAGAGAAGATTAGCACCTTCGCCGACCATGGAGAGCCGGTTGAAATGGAAGGTATCCGTCTTCCCGCGGAGCACCTCGGCGAGCGGCAGTACCTGGTCGATGTTCCCGCTCGTCAGGGTGAGCATGACCATGGATGATACACCGAGCTCTCTGAGGACATCGAGGAAGGCCATGATCCGGTCAAAATGACCAGTGCCGCGGATACTGTCGTTATGCTTCCGCAGACCCTCCAGGCTCACCTGGAAAAAAGCGGGCATTTGGACGGCGATCAATTCCTCGATCTGCTCCCGCGAAGCGGGATTGCCGAGGATCGCCGTGGTGAAGCCGCGCTCTGCGGCAGCGCGGTAGATCTCCGGGAACGCCGGGTGAAGGAGGGGATTGCCGCCCGTAAAGGAGACCGCGCCGGTGACGTTCTTATTCCTGCAGAACATGCGCAGATCATCCAGCACGCTCACTGCCTGGTCGAACGTCACGGGAGGCCGGTCGCTGCGGTCATAGCAATGCTTGCAGTGAAGATCGCAGGCCTGTGTGATGTGCCACTGAAGGGTGAAAGACGGCGATGAAAAAAACTGATCGGGGATCCCATTGCCGCGGTGAAAGACCTCGGGGTCCCGCCTGATAAGCGACGGCGGTGTGAGTACGAGACCGCGCGCCCATGCGCGGACGAGCGCACGATCAATAGCACCGACGGGCAGTTTCCCCTGCGTCGCGACGGTCTCCGGAGCTACGCGCTCAACGACCATTTTGAGGACAAGGAGGTCTTCGTCCGTCGCCGGCCGCGCAATTACGCGGCCGGTAAGGTGGTTGAAATAAACGAGTAGGCGCTCCCTCGTTTGAACGGGAGGGTTGGAACCGCGCTGGTCATGACCAAGGAAAACGGCCAGGTTCTTCCACGAAACCTCGATGATCTGCAGCGTGGGGTTGATGCAGGATCGAGCGACCTCAGCAGGGATTGATCCCGCGTTTTTTTTGACGGAGAAGGTTGTTTCCTCTAAAAGGGCGAGGTCGGACAAAAATATCGGTATCGAGCGGTCATGCTGATGGGACAGCATTTTCGACAATGACTGTGCAGCGATCGCGCCGGCCCATTGCGTGGAGAAGCGGGCCCATGCTTTTTCGCCCAGGACATTTCGACATGCTCGATACCGGGTGTCAACGTTTTTGTCTGGAAAAGGGTCCATGGCATCAGAAAAACGGGATCCCGGCAGTGTATGGACCTAAACGGTCATCATCGCCGGACCACAACTTGTCAATGCGTGTTCTTGATGTACTCGTGTTTGCCGGCAGGTCTATCCTGCCGGCTGTTTCCCGGAACATTTGATAGTGCAAACTGCACTATTTGCTGCCGCTTCAGCCGCCTGTCGGGGTAGGGTCAGAAGCCGGTTCAGCTTTTGTTCCGCTTCAGCTGCCGTGCGTTGAGGTCTGCTCAGTGGTAACGCCTGTACCACCTGTTGAACCAGCTCAACTGCTCTCTGCGGCGCCTGTCGTCGCACCGAGAGTGAGTCCGGCGCCGGCAACCAATCCGGCAATTCCGAAGCCTGCCAGTAACTTTTTAAGCTCTTGAATATCCATGTTTCACCTCCTTTTCGCCACGTGTCTGCGTAAATGACGCGTTATCGGATGGGGTAAATCGATCATTGTTATTCTTGCCGGCTTACTGTATATCCCAAGCATGAGTAGTTTGAAAAGGGATGATCGGCATATATAGATAAAGTCTATTGGTTCCTGGTATCATTGTCAAGAACTGATTCGAGCAGATGAGGTCAGGGTGAAAGGGCCGTTCCGGGGACATGCGGGGTTGGGTATGGCTTCCCGATGATCAAGGTCATCGAAAGAAAATCGCAGGAGCTGGAGGTTACTGTTCCCCTGGTGCCGAGAGAACGAATTACCTGTTCGACCTGTCATAATCCCCACCAAAAGGGGCGTCATAACATATAAGCCTTCCACGAAGGGGGTCGATGAACCGGGCAGGCTCCGCCTGCCCGGTTCATCGGAGAGCTGCTCTGTCTGTCATGACCTCTCATCATCAACGTTGCGCGGTTTTCTAACAGTTTCCCGTTGACGAATGGGCAAAAAATAGGCATAGTAGCGCCATGATATTCATCAGCCTCTTCGGCGGTATGCTCCTCCTGCTCTACGGCATCAAGCTCCTGAATGACGGGCTCCAGAATGCCGCCGGTTCCAAGATCCGTTCGCTCCTCAGGTCCCTCACGAGCAACCGGCTCGCTGCCGTGGGCGGCGGGGCGTTCATCACCGGCCTCATCCAGTCGAGCAGCGCCACGTCGGTCATGCTCGTCGGGTTCGTGAGCGCCGGGCTCATGAGTTTCCGCCAGACCCTTGCGGTCATCCTCGGTGCGGACATCGGCGCCACACTTACCGTGCAACTCATCGCCTTTCACGTCTATGACTATGCCGTGCTTCTTGTCGGGATCGGTTTGTCCTTCACCCTTTTTGCCAAAAGAATGCTCTTCAGGAACTTCGGCCAGGGTGTGCTCGGCTTCGGTTTTGTCTTCCTCTCCATCAAGATCATGATCGAGGCCATGACGCCGCTCCAGAGCGACGAGCTGTTCCGCCAGGTCTTTATCGCCCTCACGGATACGCCGATCATCGGGATCGTGCTCTCGGCCGGTGTGACGGCCCTTATCCACAGCAGTGCGGCGACCATGGGCGTTGCACTTGTCCTTGCCTCGAGCGGTCTGATACCGCTTCCCGCCGCCATCTATATTGTCCTCGGCGCCAACATCGGCACCTGCGCCACAGCGTTCATGGCAAGCCTGCGTTCACCCGCCGAGGCGAGACGTGTTGCCTGGGCGCACCTGCTCTTTAAAGTATTCGGCGTTCTGCTCTTCCTGCCGTTCCTCTCGCCCTTCTCGCATCTGGTCACCGCCACGTCCCCGGACCTCACCCGGCAGATCGCAAATGCCAATACGCTGTTCAATGTTATCATGGCGGTAGTCTTCCTGCCCCTTATCGGTCCCTTCTCCAAGCTGGTCATGAAACTGGTTCCTGAAGAGGAGAAGGGAAAAAGGGTCGGGCCCCAGTACCTGGACGAGCACGTGCTTGGTACGCCCGCGCTGGCGTTGGGACAGGCAAGCCGGGAGGCGCTCCGGGTGTCGGACATCGTGAGGGAAATGCTGAACGACGCGGTCAAGGTTTTTCAGAGCGATGATACAGAGACCATAACCACCATCAAGAACAAGGACAACCTGATCGACCTTTTGGACAGGCATATCCGTCTTTACATCACCCGGCTTTCATCGTCGCATCTGACCGAAGCCCAGTCCCGACGCTCGATGGCCGTGCTCGAGATCTCACGCAACCTGGAGAACATCGGAGATATCATCGACCGGAACATCATGCCTTTGGCGCTGAAGCGGATCAGCAAAGGGATCACCTTCTCTCCGGAAGGGTTGGAAGAGATCGTCCGCTTTCATAGAAAAGTGATCGACAACTTTGATATCGCCATCTCGGCATTCGGGAGCAACGACCTGGTCCTTGCGGAGCAGGTGCTTCGGAACAAGGAAGAAATCGGCATGCTTGAACGAGAGCTGGTCCAGGCGCACCTTGACCGGCTCCGCAAGGGGTTCCGGGAATCCATTGAGACGAGTCATATTCATCTTGATGTGATCGGGAACCTCGCGCGCATTAATTCGCTCATTACCCACATCATCTATCCGATCGTTGACGAAAAACGAGTGAAGGGACGTGAGGATGTGGGGATTGAGGCGTAGAGAGGCAGAGTTAGGAGTTAGGAGTTCGGAGTGTGGAGTCGGAGTAAGGCAATCTTACAACCCGAACCCTGAACCCTGAACCCTGAACCCTGAACCCTGAACCCTGAACCCTGAACCCGATACCCTCTAGTTTGGAGGTTTTAAAATGATAAGGCAACTCAGAGTGAAAACGAATTCAAGGACAGAGCTTGTGGACATCACGCAGGGAGTGCAGATGCTCGTGGCGGAGAGCGGGGTTCGCTCCGGCGTATGTTACGTCTACGTGCCCCACACGACCTCGGCGGTCACGATCAACGAGAACTCCGATCCGAACGTAGGGCGGGACATCCTGAAGGAACTGAACAAGGTCATTCCCTTTGACGACAATTACGGCCATCATGAAGGAAATTCCGCGGCTCACATCAAGTCGAGCATCATCGGTGTATCCAAGGCGATCATGGTAGAGGAGGGGAGACTGGCGCTCGGCACGTGGCAGGCCGTATTTTACTGCGAGTTCGACGGCCCGCGCGACCGCAGGGTGTTGGTGAAGGTGATGAAGGATTAGGGGAAAAGGGATATGATACTCAGGGGAAGATTGTTGATTTCCGTAATTAGCATTCTGCTGTTCACCCTCTCCGTGGCTTCAGCCCAAACCGCTGAACAGAATGCCTATGCCCGCTTTCTGAGAACAGGCTCCGGGCAGATGAAGGCTGGCGATTATCAGGCCGCGCGCGATTCATTTAAGCAGGCGCTCGAGTACAACGATTCCGCACCTGAAGGCCACCTTGGCCTCGGCATTGCATATTTTTACCTGCGGGATGATACAGAAGCTGAAAGGGAATTGTCGAAGACGCTTGAACTTAATCCAAAGTCATCAATAGCAAATCAATTTCTCGGCGAGCTTTATTACCGCAAAGATGACCTGAAAACGGCGGTATCGTACTGGGAAAAAGCGGTTGAATTAGATCCCAATGCGGCCAATATTCGCTCGCGGCTCGACCGCATCCGCAAAGAGCACAAGGCGGAGAAGGATTTCAATCACGAGATTACAAGTCACTTTCTGATAAAGTATGAGGGCAGGGAAAAGATCGAGGCCGGGAGGATCGTTCTCAGGATACTCGAAGACGCGTACGGTGAGGTGGGCCGCTCCCTGTCTTTTTATCCCGATCAGGAGATCCAGGTGATCTTGTATTCGGGACAGCAGTTTCAGGCAGTGACCAGCGCACCTGACTGGAGCAGCGGTCTCTTCGACGGGAAGATCCGCCTTCCCGTCGGCGGCATCGAACGGGAAACGCCGGCGCTCAGGATGAATCTCTTTCATGAATACACGCACGCGGCCGTGCGCGCCATAACACCCCGCTGCCCTACCTGGTTGAACGAGGGGCTGGCGCAATACTTCGAGGGCAGGCAGATCGACCCACGGCAGCTGGAGAATCTTAAGCAGCTCGCGCAGGCTGGAACGCTCCCACCGCTCACGAACCTGGAAGGCTCATTCATGGGACTCAACGGCAGCCGGGCACAGCTGGCCTATTTAATCAGCCTCTCCTCGGTCCGTTACATGATCGATACCTTCGGCCTGTATCGCGTTAAAGGTGTGCTGGACGAACTTGCCAGGGGCGCGGACACCAATGGGGCCCTCAGCAGGGGGATCATGTTGTCGTATGAAGAATTCGAGCGCGGGTGGAAGCGGTCGCTCGAATAGAGACAAGTACCAAATATCAGGCACCAAGGTATCTACACAGGTCAAAAGCTGTTTAGCCGCGAATGGCCTGAAAAATGAACCGGCCACTTAGAGAGGCACGCAAGGATCGCAGAGAGAATTAAAACTGAAATACATGGTTTCAGATTATTTCTTTGAGTTCTTTGCGTTCTTTTGCGGCCAATCTGAGCAGTTTGTACCAAGATGCAAATAATCACCAAAGGGAGAGGCAAGCACCAATTGCAGACTTGTTGTCACCCTGAGCGAAGCGAAGGGTCTCGCAACGGGCTGGAAATAAGAGATTCTTCACTACGTTCAGAATGACATACTGTGCCGATTTGAGATTTGGGATTTGATATTTGGAATTTGTCCGATCATATGGTACTATCCCGTCATGACCTCACCGGTTGCAGAGAACCTACACTTTCCGATTTTGACTTCGATCTTCCCGAATCGCTCATTGCGCAGGAACCATCACTGCGAAGGGATTGTTCGCGCCTTCTGGCAGTCGATCGCGAGAGCGGAAGTATCGCGCATCGCATTTTTACTGATCTTGAACAGTATCTTGTTCCCGGCGATCTGCTGGTCTTAAACGACACGAAAGTTTTCCCGTGCAGGCTTTTGGCAAAAAAAACCGGAGGCGGCAGGGCAGAGATATTCCTCTTGTCTGAACAGGGGGTGAACCTCTGGGAAGCACTCGTGAAGGGTGGTGTCGGCACCGGGAAACGATTGAGCGTCACGGCGGAAATAGATGCCGAGATCATGGGTCAGGGCGCAGACAACGTCAGGATGGTCCGCTTTTACGGCATCAACGATATACGGACGGTCCTTCCTGAGATCGGGAAAACACCGCTTCCTCCTTATATAAAGCGAGAAGCCGATAAGGCTGACGGGGAACGCTACCAGACGGTATACGCGGCGCATGAAGGTGCGGTTGCGGCGCCTACAGCCGGTCTGCACTTCACGGATGAAATGCTTGTCCGGTTGAAGCACAGGGGTGTACAGTTCGCCTTGGTCACGCTCCACGTGGGGCCGGGAACGTTCCAGCCTGTCCGGGTGGAAACGATCGCGGATCATCGCATGCTTCCCGAGCGCTACTCGATCACCGAGGACGCCGCTGCGCGGATCAACCTCGCGAAGTCAGAAGGCAGAAGGGTGATCGCGGTGGGGACCACGAGCGTGCGAACGATCGAGACCTCGGCGGCCGGCGGCAACAGGGTCGCGCCCGGCGAAGGCCGTTCGGAGCTGTTCATTTATCCCGGCTATCAATTTACGGTGACAGACGGCATCGTCACCAATTTTCATCTGCCGAAGTCAACTCTTCTCATGCTCGTATCGGCTTTTGCCGGCAGGGAACGGACGCTGTCGGCGTATCGTACGGCGGTCGCGGAGAAGTACCGTTTTTACAGTTATGGAGACGCGATGTTCATCGCTCAGGCAGGTCCCAAACAACAAGCATCGAATAACAAATAAATATCAAGCATAATTTTCAAACGTTTCGAATTTGTACTTTTGAGTCTGGAATTTATTTGGGATTTGTCATTTGAAATTCGGATCTTATGCAGGAGTGCCCTATGATCAATCAAAGAGGCGGCATCATTTCCAAGCTCTTCATCATCCCGATGGGAGTGGCCCTCATGGTGGGCTTCTTTTTTTTAGGATATTATGTGGGGAAATATCAGAGCAAGACAGCGGCATCGGGAGAGATAGCGCCGCCGCTTCCCGCGATAGCTTCCAACAATGGCCAGAAGCTGGAAGAGTTTACGTTCTACAAGACACTGGCCGACAAAAACGACAAGACCGTATCAATCGACCTCAAAACAAAGCCTGTGAAAGAGGCCACAAAACCAATGCCTATTTCCGAGGCGCCGAAGGAAAAGCGGCTAGAGGTCAATCTTGGGAAAGAGTCGTCCTCGACGGCGAGGCCAAAACAGCTGGCGTCGAAGCACGCAGCAGCCAGCGAAGAGAGAGCCTGCCGAGGCATCCTCGAACACAAAAATCCGCTATACCGTTCAGACGGCATCATACCAGGAACGGGCAATGGCCGAGGATGAAGTGAAGCGGCTGAAAAAGAGGGGATTTGCCGCGTTCATTGTCTCCTCGGAACTGCCGGGCAAAGGCGTGTGGCACCGTGTGAGGCTCGGCAGCTTCTCGAACAAGGCGGCGGCTGAAAGGCTCCAAAAGACGGTTCGTGAGAAGGAGGGGATTTCAACCATCGTGGTATTGGAATAGAGACAGGCGGCCTGGGGAAAATTGAGGGTCCAGGGGGACCGGGTCTTTCTCAATTGCTGAACGACCGATTCCCTCATGTTCCCGTATCAGTGCACATTCTTATTGGAAATGATCTGGAGGGTGAGAGGAATGATGCCTGCCCGTTCCTGATCGAGGAGGGTCTCTATCCAGTACGTGCCGGGGACATTGAACGTCGAATTGAACCGGATCGATATGTCCCGGTGATGCTGGCTTTCGTTGAAAAGGGTTATCGTTGCATCAGACTCGGAGAGGACCTGCTTCTGGTCCGGGGCAAGGAGCCTGATACGGGAAAGGAACTCGCCCTTTCCGCCGGTCCATTCGTTCACAATAGCAAAACGGGGGTGCAGCGCCGGGAACGTGTTCGAGTAGATGCTTTCGAACAGTCCCATGAGACTGAACTTGCCGCCCATCTCCTGTCGCACGTCGTCGCAGAGGATGGTGTAATTCAACCTTGGTTTGATCTTTGTCATTGCCATGCCGGTAACGTAACATACAGTTCTGCTGTGTGTCAAACTGTTTTTTCTTGACAAATATTTTCAATCAACGTAATCTTATCCGCATCTTATGGCAACACCAGCCCTCATAAAACTGCTCGAAAGCCTCCACCCGCTTGAAAACAAGGTGCTCCTCTCGTTTCAGCAGGGAGAGGCCCTGTCCGCATTTGAACTCCTGAAAGCATCGGGTCTCGATGAGTCCCGCCTTGACATGGCATCAGGCTGGCTCCAGTCCAAGGGGTTGCTCGATGTGAAGGACGAGTCCGTCACCTCGCTTGTTTCTCTTACCGAAACAGGAAGGGAGTATCTGGAAAAAGGCACTCCCGAAATGAGGATCATCAATGCCCTCCGTGACGGAAAACAGTTTACGGTCAAAGACATCATCCAGACCTGGGGCATGGAGCCTTCCGAGGTCAGCTCTGCTGTGGGAGCGCTGAAAGAGGCAAACGTGGCGCAGATCGCGCAAGGCGGCATTCTGGCGCTGGCGCCGGGCGCCGACATTTCCGTCTATGAGTTCCTGTCGACCCTGATCAAGATGGCGGCTGATAAAGACCAGGCCGATCTCTCTTCTTATTCAGAAGCACAGCAGTCTGCGATCAACGCAAACTTCCACAAACGCGGGAAAGGCAAAGGTCTCTTCCGCATCAGTGACAAGAAAAACCGCGTTTACACGCTTACGAATGACGGACTGGAAATGCTCGGCCTCATCAAGGAACGCGGCGTTGTTGCCGAAGAGGCTTCAATGCTCACTCCCGAGATGCTGAAGCAGGGCACCTGGAAGAACAAAAAGTTTCGCGCCTACAACATCGCCCTCAATCCCCCGCGCCAGAGCATCGGCAGGAAGCACCCCTACAAAGAATTCCTCGACTTCGTGAAATATAAATTCGTCGGCATGGGGTTCGAGGAGATGCGCGGACCGCTCGTGGAGAACGAGTTCTGGGACATGGATGCACTGTACATGCCCCAGTTCCATCCCGCCCGGAACATTCATGATGTGTATTTCGTAAAAGAGCCCGCGGCGTGCAGGGAGATCGAGTCACCATTCGGCAAGAACGTGGCGGCAGCGCACAAGGACGGCGGCAAGACCGGGTCCACCGGCTGGCGCTATCCTTTTGACATCGAGCGCGCAAAGCGACTGATCCTCAGGAGCCAGGGCACTGCGGTATCGGCGCGCACACTGGCATCGGGACCGAAGGTCCCGGGCAAATATTTTTCCATCGCGCGCTGCTTCCGTTATGACGCGGTCGACGCAACCCATGCGCCCGACTTCTATCAGGTCGAGGGTATTGTGCTCGGCGAGGACATCAATTTCAAGGCGCTGCTCGGGCTCTTGAAGCTCTTTGGGCAGGAGATCGCCAGGGCAGGGGAGTTTCAGTTCAGGCCGGCCTATTTTCCGTTCACAGAACCGTCGGTCGAACTGCACGTGAAGCACCCCGAACTCGGCTGGATGGAACTCGGCGGGGCCGGCATCTTCCGTCCCGAGGTCACCAGGCCGCTCGGTGTGGATGTGCCGGTGATCGCCTGGGGCCTCGGACTCGACCGCATGGCCATGGTGGCGCTCGGGATCAAGGATATCCGGGACCTGTTCTCCAAGGACCTGGATTTCATACGAACAAAAAAAATACAATTGGGATAATAAAAACAAATAGTAAAAACTCAGATTGGCCGCAAAAGATCGCAAAGAACTCAAAGAAAAAACCGGAAACCATATATCATTTTAATTTTCTCTGTGGTCTTTGCGTTCTTTCGCGTCGCGGCTAACAGATTTTGACCTGATTTGACCTGAGTGGATACTTGGAATTTAAAGTGCTATGCCTACTATCGACATAAAAAAACACGACCTCGACACCCTCATCGGCAAGAAGCTCTCCGTTGCGGTTCTCGAAAAGAAGCTTATGCTCGCCAAGGCCGAGCTGAAGGAGTACAACGCAGAGACCGATGAGCTCAAGGTCGAGTTGTCCGACAGCAACAGGCCGGACCTCTGGTCGTCTGAAGGCATTGCTCGCCAGGTTCGCATCGCGTTATCCGGAAAGCCCGAGACCTATCCCTTCTACAAACATGGCGGGAAAGCTACGCGGGAGATCAGGGTCTCAAAGGGAATGAAATCCGTGAGGCCGTACATCGCGGCCTGCACCGCGATCGGCATTCATATGAACGACGACGTGCTGGCGCAGATGATCCAGAGCCAGGACAAGCTCTCGGAGATCTTCGGCCGGAAGCGGTCAACGGTGTCGATCGGCATCTACGAGCTCGACCGCATCATGTTCCCGGTGGACTACCGGCTTGCCGAGCCGTCCTCCGTGTCATTCATTCCGCTCGGCATGGAAGAGAAACTTACGCTTACCGAGATCCTCGAACGACATCCCAAGGGTATCGCCTACGGCACTATCGTGAAACCCTTCCCTCAGTACCCGGTGCTGACAGACAGCCTGGGCCGCGCCCTGTCCTTCCCTCCGGTCATCAACAGCAGGGAGATCGGTGAGGTGAAGCCGAATACCAAAAATGTGCTGATCGAGGTGACCGGCACGGACCTGCGCATGACGGTGCTCACGCTGAATATCCTTGCGACGAACTTTTATGACCGGGGCGCGGACATCGAACCGGTGCAGGTGACCTATCCGTATGAAACCGGACTCGGGAAGCGCGTGACATTCCCCGCTGATACATCGGGAACGTTCACGGTGCCCCTTGCAAGATTCTCTACCGGGCTCGGAGAGGATGTTTCATCCGCTGAGGTGAAGAAACGGCTCAGTTCCTACGGACACATCATAAGCTCCGCGCGCGGAACAGTTTCCGTGACCGTGCCTCCGTATCGCGACGATATCATGCACCCCATGGACCTGGTGGAAGACTATGCCATCAGCAGGGGATACGAATCCTTCGAACCGATCATGCCGCGACAATCGACGGTCGGGGCCATATCCCGGATCGAATTATTGTCCGATATTGTGCGCGGCCATATGGTCGGGTCCGGTTTTCAGGAGATCATGTCGAATATTCTCTGCTCGCGGGAAGAGCTTGATTATGCCATGACCGCGGGGGAGAAGCTCGTCGAGGTGGACAACGTGATGTCGCTTGCCTACTCGGTGCTCAGGAACCGGGTCATTCCGTCACTGTTGAACGTGGAAGCGGCAAGTTCAAAGGCCTTCTATCCGCATCGGACGTTCGAGGTAGGCGAGGTCGCCGTGCGCGACGCGAGCGAGAACATGGGCTCACGCACTGACCTGAATCTCGGCGCGATCATTTCCCACCCGGGCGCCAATTTCTCGGAGATGCATTCAACGCTCGATATCCTCCTTTACTACCTCGGTCAGGATTATAAACTGGATCCGGCGGAACATGCTCTCTTCATCCAGGGCCGCTGCGGCCGGGTGGTCGCGGGCGGCATTGAACTGGGTTTCGTCGGCGAGGTACGGCCCGAGGTACTTGAACGCACGCAGATCACCATGCCCTGCGCCGCCTTCGAGATCAATCTGGACCGGATGCTTCGTCCGTCACTCATCGAGTAAAACACCTCATCAATGCTGCATGAGGAGCTCTTTAAACACGGATGCATAAAAAAGGAGGATTCGTCATGATCAATAAAACGGTCATTGGTTTGCTCGCGCTCGTTCTTGTATCGCTTTTTCGGCTGCCGTCTGTTTTTGCCGAACCGAACATGAAGGAGGGGATGTGGGAGATCAAAGGAGAAATGAAGATCGAAGGCATGCCATTCCCAATGCCGCCCGTTCCGATGAATTATACGCAATGTCTTACGAAAAAGGACATGATCCCGCAGAAGAAGGAAAAGAACCAGGATTGCAAAATGATCAGCAATAAGATGGCCGGAGATACGGTTTCCTGGGTAATGCAGTGCACGGATAAGAATGGAGTCATGGAGAGTACGGGAAAGTTGACGTATAAAGGCAATAGCTTTACCGGCACCGTACACATCGTAACAACGGAAACAAATGGGGAAAAATCGGAATCTACCCTGCAGATGTCCGGAAAACGCACCGGCGACTGCAAATAGAATATCTTCTGCTGATCACCCTCACCGGAAATGAGCCCGCTGCCCCCTGAATAAGGGGGCAGTTTTTTTGCGGTGAAGACGGTCTATCGATAGCTGAGGTAACCAGGAAAAGTCTTGACAGTGCAGGAATGTTAGTGTAATATTCAGAACTTTGCAAGTTTAACTGAAAACGCCTGAAATATTCCATGGTTAGAGGGATTATTTTCAGCGGGAAAGTGATGCTTTAGACGGCTTTTTTCATGGCGTTTGATGATCAATCGTCAAGGACCATGAGGCCCGGGACCCCATTCATTTTCATGCAAAATAAAACGCAAAAAATAGCGCTGGTCATCGGCGGAAGCCGGGGGATAGGGCGTGCCATAGCGATCAAACTGGCAAAGTCCGGGTTCACCCTCTGGTTGACATATAAAGGTAATCATGAGGCAGCGAAAAAAACGAAGGCAGAGATAGAATCAGCGGGAAGCGTCTGCGAACTTATCCCGTTCGATGTCTCGAGTTTTGAAGAGACCGAATCAGCCCTAGGTGAGCGCCTCGAAAACCGGTCGCCTGATGTTCTCGTGTTCAACTCGGGGATCTCCCGGGACAATCTCCTGATGTGGATGACCAAGGACGAGTGGGGCTCGGTCCTCGCCACAAATCTGAACGGGTTCTTCAATGTGACCCGTGCGGTGGTCTTCGCGATGCTGAAGGCGAAACGCGGCCGTATCGTCGTTGTTTCGTCCGTATCGGGCCAGATCGGCCAGGCAGGACAGGTAAACTATTCAGCGTCAAAGGCCGGCTTGATCGGTGCGGCAAAGGCGCTCGCGCGCGAGGTCGGGAGAAAGAACATAGTGGTGAATGTAGTGGCGCCCGGATTCATTGAAACGGAAATGACCGAAAAGATCCCGAAGGAACAGATCCTGCCTTTGATCCCGTTGAATCGCCTGGGCAGCATCGACGATGTGGCTTCGGTCGTAAATTTTCTCTGCACGGAAGAGCATATGTATATTCACGGCCAGGTGATCGGCATCAACGGCGGACTCGCGATGTAGGGTTCCATCTTGATCTTTGATGGACTCGTACTAAGTCAAGATTTGCCACAAAATGCGCAGAAAACACAAAGGTAAGACCGTAAGACCCAAAGCATGTCTCTGAGCATTTGTGACTTCTGTGGTTAAGAGATACTCTTTTACGAATTTGTTATTTTTTATTGATGTGAACCTCAGGTCAGTCACTCGCTTCGCCCGTAACGGACCCGAGCAGCTGCGCAGTAATAACGTATTTATTTCTCGAAGTGATTGACGATAATGAAAAAATATGACGATATTGTGGTCGGAAGCGGTATCAGCGGGTTGACCATGACCCTTCTGCTCGCGATGAGCGGCCATCGCGTGTTATTGCTCGAAAAGAGCCCGCATATCGGCGGCTCACTTGCGCGATTTTCCAAGAGAGGGATCCCGTTCGACACAGGGTTCCATTTCACGGGCGGGCTTCACGAGGGCGGCATACTCTCGGATATCCTGCGGTTCCTCGGGATCCGCGATTCCATCGAGCCGATCTATTACAACGATACCTTCAAAAACCAGTTCGTTTTCGAAGCAGCCGGCCGGACGTTCGAACACCCCAGCGGGATCGAGAACATCAAGAGGCAATTCAAAGGCTACTTTCCGGGCGAGGCGAACGCCATAGACCGGTATTTTGAAAAGATACTCTCTGTCTGTCAACGAAGCCCGTCTCTCAACATCCATGAAAACAATATCACGTTCCCCAACCTGGACGAGGATTATATCTCGCTTGACGCGGTCCTGAAGGACCTGACCCCGAATGGGCTTCTGCGCGGACTGCTGTCCGCGTTCGCCATGTGCTACGGTGTGCGGCCGGATGAGATGTCCTTTGCCAATCACAGCAGGATGATGCTCAGCTTTTATGAATCCTTTGCCTGTGTAAAGGACGGCGGAGATGCATTTGTCAATGCCTTTCAGAAAAGGTTCAAGGATTTTGACGTGGAGGTCCGCTGCGGGACGTACATCGCGGAACTTGCAGACCTCTCCGACAGCAAGGTGGGACGATTTATCCTGAACACCGGAGAGGAGATTACTTCGGATACGTGCGTATTCACGATCCACCCGAAAGAGATATTGAATATCCTGCCCGCAAAGCACTTCAGCAGGGCCTTTGCGGATCGCATCGGGAGATTCGAATCGTCGGTGGGTTTCTTTTCTGTTTTCGCAACGATCAAGCCGGGGACCCGTGACCCGTATCCGGACGCCGCAGTAACATCGCTCTTTCCGATCGAGGATGTGAACCGGCTGCTTGATCCTGCTTACCAAGGTGGTCCCGCCGTGGTCGTCATCAAGTCCACGGGACTTGACGGCGCGGGGAAATCGGTTTGCATCCTTGAACCCTCACACTCGGAACAGGTAATGGCCTGGAGCGAGTCCCGAAGGGGGAAAAGGCCCGGGGAATATCTTGATTATAAAAAGCATCGCATTGAAGCGATCATGGACCATGTATGCGCCGTCTATCCCGCATACCGGGAGAGTCTTGATATCGTCGATGCGGCATCCATGTTGACATTCAAAGAATACCTGAACAGTCCTGACGGCAGTGCCTACGGCATCAAGCAGAAGATGGGACAGTTCAATCTTATCGGGAAACTCCCGCTGCACAACCTGTATGCGGCGGGACAAAGCGCTCTCCTGCCGGGGATCACCGGCGCCATGATGTCATCGCTCATCGTGGGCCGCGCGGTGGTGGGCAAAGAGCAGTACGGCAGGCTGCTGAACCGGGCATTATGTCATTAAAGCGTGTCGTGATAACAGGGATCGGCGTGGTTTCGCCTTTCGGCAACGGCCTGCCCGCCCTGATGAAGGGTATCGAGGAAGGTCGGAGCGCCGTGCGGCGCATGGAGGGATGGGACCAGTACATCGGCCTGCATAGTCTCGTCGGGGCAACGGTAGATATCCAGGACGAAAAACGAATTCCGAGACAGAAGCGGCGTTCCATGGGACGCATGAGCATCTTCGCGGCACAGGCAGCTGATGAGGCCATCGCTGATGCCGGTATCTCCCTCGCCGGAGAAGACCTGTGGCGGATCGGCTGCGTCATCGGTTCGACCATGGGGAGCGCCAAAAGCATCAACGATGCCTTTGAGACCATGCTGCCCAACAAGGACCTGAGCCGGCTGAACTCGACCATGTTCTTTCAGTGCATGTCGCATACGGCAGCGGTGAACGTCGCCCAGTACCTGGGACTGAACGGCACGATCATGGCGCCGGCCGCTGCATGCGCGTCGGCACTTCATGCCATCGGCACGGGTTACGATCTGATCAGGCTCGGGAGGCAGGACGTCCTGCTCTGCGGCGGGGCCGAGGAACTCCACCCGACGGTAACCGGGTCTTTCGACATTCTTTTCGCGACATCGACGAAGTACAACGAGACACCGCAGAAAACGCCGCGGCCGTTTGACAGGGACCGGGACGGTCTGGTCTGCGGGGAGGGGAGCGGCCTCGTGGTCATCGAGGACTACGAGCGGGCGATCAAGAGGAACGCAAAGATCTACGCCGAGATCACGGGTTACAGCACGACGGCGAACGGTCTTCACGTAAGCCAGTCGAACAGGGAATCCATGATCGTCTGCATGCAGCAGGCGCTCCGTGATGCCCGTGTTCAGTCGGAGGAGATCGATTATGTCAACGCCCATGCCACGGCCACTCTTCAGGGGGACCAGGAGGAAGCAGAGGCCATCGCGAAAGTCTTCGGGTCGGTGGTTCCTGTAAGCAGCCTGAAGGGATATATCGGTCATACACTCGGCGCTTCAGGCGCCATCGAGCTGGCCGCATCGCTCTCGATGATGGAGCGGGGTGTGGTCTACCCCACGCTGAACCTGGACACCGTCAGTTCGGACTGCGAAGGGATCCATCACGTGACGAAGCCGCTCAAGAAGCAGCTCAAGACCATCCTGAAGAACGGGTTCGCCTTCGGCGGCATCAATGCGGCGCTGGTGTGCAGGAAAATATAAAGTTATCATAGGACCGATACGACCTATCAGACAGATACCGGAGGCGTGCATGATCGAGCAGGAAATCATCAACAAGATCAACAAGGTGTTCGAGGAATCCTTTGAGATCGAGAAGGAGCGTCTTGTCCCGCAGGCGCATATCTTCACGGACCTGGGACTCGACAGCCTTGATATCGTCGACCTGGTGGTCGCGCTCCAGAACACCTTTGGCGTCAAGATCAGGAACGAGGAAAAGGTCAGGGACATCCGGACGCTTCAGGATATCTACCAGTTCATTTCCTCGCTGAAGAACGAGGAACACAAGAAGAGCGCCTAGCGATGCTGTCCCGGGTGAAACTGCTTCTTCTGAACCTGTATTTTTATACGTTCTTTTTCCTGTTTTCCGCGATCTCGATCCCGGTGCTGACGATCATTGTCGCGATTTCGAGGATATTCCTGTCTCACCGCCGGACCATGAAACGGTTTCGCCGCGCCATCAGCTGGTATGGGATAATCATCACGTCCATCCCGTATCCATTTATCAGGCTCCGTTACGAGGACCGGGGAAAGGACAGCGCGGAAGGGGCATACATCTTTGTTTGCAACCATCGTGCTGCATCAGACGCGTTCCTGATGTGCGTGCTTCCGCATGAGGTGGTCCAGATCGTGAACATCTGGCCCTTCAGGATACCCGTGCTCGGACTGTATGCCAGATATTCCGGCTACTTGAACATCAGGATGATGTCGCAGGAACAATTCCTGGAACAAGCGACAAAATTGCTTAACGATGGCGTCTCGATCATCTTCTTTCCCGAGGGCACGCGTTCGGCCAGCAGGACCATGGGGAGTTTTCACGGCGCTGCATTTCGTCTGGCGCTCGCTTCAAAGGCCGCCGTTGTCCCGCTTTGCATCACGGGGAACGAGAACATCCCGCCCAAAGGATCGCCGCTTCTTCGACCGGGTACGATACGAGTGCGCAGATTGCCGGCAATCACCTGGGATGAGTACAAGGACCTGAATGCCTTCGCCTTCAAGAACAGGGTGTGGCATATTATCGATAAAGAGCTGTCCGTCATGGAGAAAGATTCATAACTACTCAGATTGGCCGCAAAAGAACTCAAAGAACTCAAAGAAAAAACCTGAAACCATGTATGTCAGTTTTAAATCTCTCTGCGATCCTTGCGTGCTTTTCTCAGTGGCCGGTTCATTTTTCAGACCATTCGCGGCTAACAGATTTTGACCCGAGGCGTTAGGGAATGTATTTATAATTTGGCGCTTAGCAAACAGTATGATCGAATTCGACCGAAATAATAAACTGGAATTCTCCGATCCGGGGAAGATCAGGGAGGTACAGGAAGGGCTGCTGAAAAAGCATGTCCTTTATTGCGCAGACCATTCTCCCTATTACCGGGAGCTGTTCCGCCAGCAGGGTGTCGATGCACGAGCCATTACCCTCGACAGGCTGCGCGATCTTCCTCTTACGGACAAAACCGCGCTCAGCCTTGCAAATGACGATTTTCTTGCCGTTCCGCCGTCGCAGATAGTGGATATCGTGCTGTCCTCGGGGACCACAGGCAAGCCGACGAAGATGATGTATACCGAAAACGATCTCAGGCGGCTTGCTTACAACGAAGAAATTTCCTTCAAAAGCTGCGGATTGACGCGGGACGATATTGTGCTGCTGACCTGCACCATGGACCGCTGCTTCATCGCCGGCCTGGCTTACTTTTCGGGTGTCCGGAGCCTGGGCGCGGCGGCCATCAGGAACGGCCTGAGCAGCTTTGACAGCCATCTCGAGATCATTCTGCGGTTGAAACCGACGGCCGTCGTGGGTGTGCCTACGTTCCTGCTCAAGCTCGGACAGTTCATAAAATCGCAGGACATCGATCCGCGCGGGGTCGGCATCGGGAAACTGATCTGTATCGGCGAACCGATCAGGGACCGTTCTCTCGCATTCCTTCGGATCGGCGAAAGCCTGGAATCGGTCTGGGGAGCGAAGATCTATTCTACCTACGCCTCCTCGGAGACCATCACCTCGTTCTGCGAGTGCACTGCCCAGCAAGGCGGACACCTGCATCCAGACCTGGCTGTGGCGGAGATCGTGAGCGACCAGGGCGAAGTGCTCCCTGCCGGCGAACCGGGCGAGGTGGTGATAACTCCCCTGGCGATCGAAGGCATGCCCGTGCTCAGGTTTAGAACCGGTGATATCGGTTTTATCATTGATGAACCCTGCGCCTGCGGACGGCATTCGCATCGCCTGGGCCCCATCCTCGGGAGAAAGAAGCAGATGATCAAGTTCCGCGGAACGACGCTGTATCCCAATTCTCTGTACACGGTCCTCGACTCGTTCCCCGGGATCAGCGAATACTTCGTGACCGCAACGAGCGACTACGACCTTTCCGATGTGGTCAGGGTCACCATTGCCGTGAAAGATCCATCCTGCTCCGCCGACGTGATCATGGATAAGCTTCAGGCGCACCTGCGGGTGAGGCCTGAAGTGATCATCGCGAGCGAGGAGAGCGTGAAACGTCAGGTCTATGCCGGGAATTCCCGGAAGTTAATTCGTTTTGTGGATAAGAGAAAGAAAATATGAAAACATGTCAAAGCCGTATTTACGGCGCGGAATTCTCCCAGCAGGAGATCGCCGAGGCCGTCCGTGGGGGCCGGCTGCTTTCCATGGAGATGGAGTTCAACAAGAGCTGCAATTTCCGGTGCCTCTACTGCTATGCGTCCGACCATACCGTTCATCGGAACGAACTGAGCAAACATGAGTTCCTTGACCTCATCAACCAGGCCAGGGAACTGGGCGCGAGGAAGATCATCGTCCTCGGCGGCGAACCCATGCTCTATCCGTCCATCATAGAGATGATCCAATACATCAGGGACCTCGGAATGGATGTCGAGCTCTTCACGAACGGGACGAACGTCACCCGTGAGATGGCTCAGACGCTGTATGGTCTCGGAGTGCGCGTGGTCCTCAAGATGAACACGTTCGAGGAAAAGATCCAGGACATGCTTTCGGGAAGGAAGGGCGCGCACGTCCAGATCCATGAAGCGTTCAATAACCTGAAACTGGCCGGCTATCCGTCTGCGGACCATTTCATGGGGATCAGCACGGTTATTTGTCAGCAGAACATCGATGAGCTCCCGAAGATGTGGGAGTGGCTGCGGGACCAGAACATCGCTCCCTATTTCGAGATGATCACCCCGCAGGGTGGCGCCAAAGAACACAATATGCTTGAAGTCGATTCCCGGCAGGTCGAAGAGCTTTTTCACCGGATCTCCAGGATCGACCGGAAGAAATACGGGCACACCTGGGACCCAAAGCCTCCGCTCGTCGGCGGCGAGTGTCTTCGTCACCAGTTCTCCTGCGCGGTCAACTCCGAAGGCTTTGTGCAGCCGTGCGTAGGGGTCACGATCCCGATCGGCAATGTGCGCAAACAACGGCTCAAGGACATTCTGCGTGAGAGTGAGGTGGTCCAGGACCTCAAGAACTATACCGAGACCATCAAGGGTCCCTGCAGCGAATGCGAACGCTTGAGCGAATGTTACGGCTGCCGGGGAGCGGCATACCAGATGACCGGCGACTACCTTGCTTCCGACCCCCTGTGCTGGAAGAACCTGGACAGGCGGGACGATATCATGTTCCTGCCGGTGGATGCCGGCCAGCTCGTTCCGCACAAACAGCCCATGCTTCTCATCGACCGGCTCCTCGAGGTCCAGGAGCGGGCATCGCTTTCCGAGATGATCGTGCGTGCGGACATGCTCTTCGTGGGAAAGGACGGGAAGCTCGATGATGTCTCGTATCCCGAGATCATATCCCAGGCGATCGCCGCACAGGAGGGCTTTCGAAAGCTCGGGAGCCGTAATCCTCAGCAGGAAGGTTTTCTGCTCGGCATCAAGAACATCGAGATCGTCGGCAGCGCGCGCGTCGGAGACACCCTTCGCGTATCAGTGTTCAAGGTCGCTAAGTACGGGGACTTCGGAATTATCCGGGGAGAGGTCAGGAATGGCGACACCCTGATCGCCAGCGGAGAGGTAAAGGTCTGGCAGGGCAATGGCAAGGCGGCGGCATGATGATGAACAACACTATAGCGAAGAGCGCCGTTCTCTTCCTGGTCCTGTGCATACTGGCGCACGCCGGACAGGCTTTCGCGAAGGACGGGAAAAAGGACGGCGCGCCGGAACCAACCGACCTTTCCGTATTGCTGAATCGCATCGGGAAAAAGGTCTCGAACTTCAAGACCCTCAAAACGGACTTCACGGAGGAAAAAGAAATGGCCATGTTCAAGGAGAAGCTCGTGCTCAAGGGCAGGATCTATCTCCAGAAGCCGAACATGGTCGCCTGGCATGTGGATAAACCTCTCCGGTATTCCGTCCTGATCACTGATAAATTCATCCGTCAGTGGGACGAGGACACGAACCAGGTCCAGGAACTTTCCTTAACGAAAAACCCGATGTTTCAGAACGTCATCAGGCAGCTGACCGTATGGTTCTCAGGAGAGTACGGCTCGCTCCTTGAGACCAATGACGTGCGGCTGGTGAAACGCACCCCCCTGACGCTCGAGTTCTCGCCCCGCGCGAATAATGACTCCCGGAAAGTGATCAAGAACATCACCATTACGTTCCGGGAGGACGAGACCTATCTCCAGCAGATCCGCATGGTGGAACTGAGCGGTGATGTCACCACGATCACGTTCACGAACACTCTTTTGAATGCCCCTCTTGACAGCGGGAGTTTTAAGGTTCCCCCCGTCAGAGAAAAGAGTTCTCTCCTTTCCCCCGATCGCGACGGTGCGCGGGTATCGCGCGCATCGCTCCGGGACGCGGTGGACCTCCCTCGTGAGCCGGCTACTTTTTTCAACGGGGTAACAGGGCATGTTTGAGAAGTATTTCTCGCTCCTGTACCAGTTCGTATTCCGGCACAAACGAGGCGTGCTCGGGGCCGTCCTCCTGATTACCATTGCGGCCTGCGTCGGGCTCTTCTTTATTCCCTATGAAGGCAATATCGATATCATGCTCCCGCCGGACCCGGAGATCACCCGCAGCATGGATTTTCTCCGTGACTCGAGCCTTTCCGACAAGGTCATTATCTCCCTCGCCCTGACCGACCGGTCAAAAGGGAAGCATGACCTCTTCCGGGCCGTCGATGAACTGGCGGCCTCGCTTCAACCGCCGCTCTTCACGAGCGTGATCACGGGAATCTCCATGGCCGACGCAATGGAGGAATTCTCGATGCTGCAGTACGCGCCGCAGATTCTCGGCGAGAAAGACCTCGTCACCATTGAACGCCAGCTGACGCCGAAATCCGTTTCCGCGAGGATGCAGGCGATCTACCGTCAGTCGCTCAGACCCGAAAGCGTCTTCATGACCTCCCTGTCGCGCACGGACCCCCTGAGCATCCACACGCTGCTGCTCGGAAAGCTGCGGGCTCTCCCGGCTTCGATGGGTTTTGATGTCGCCATCGAGGAGGGCCATTTCGTCAGCCGCGACGGTCGCCATGCCATGCTCATCATCCAGACGCCGGTCAAGATGATGGACAGCCAGAAGAGCAAAGAGCTGGTGCGGGCGTTGGATGAACATATCAAAAAACTGCCTGCGTACGTGTCCGCGGACGTCATCGGCGGTCATCTCCACACGGTCAGCAACGAACGGGTGATCCAGCGGGACATCGCGGTCGCTTCGGTCATCGCCACGATCGCCTTTTTCCTTCTCTTTTTTATCGTGTTCCGCGATGCCCGGGCGATGTTCGTGTTCATCTTCCCGCTGATCGCGGTCATCTGGGGCGTCGTTCTGCTGGCCGGTATCGAACACACGCTTTCGTACCTCGTCATCGGGTTCGGTACGGCCATCGTGGGGATCTCCGATTACGGACTGATCGTCTATATCGCCATGAAACGGGGCACCGGCGCTTCGCAGCCCGTGCAGCTCGCCAAGCTCGTGTTCATCGATGCGATCACGACCATTTTCAGTTTCGTCGTGCTGTTTTTCTCCCAGATCCGCGGATACCATCAGCTGGCCTTGTTCTCGGTCCTCTGCCTGCTCATCTGCCTTCTGTTCTCGCTGTTCGTGCTGCCGCTGACCCTTTCCTGGAAGCGGTACTCCATGGTGGAAGATCCGACGGTCGGCGACCGGCTGAAGAACATCCAATGGCCCGCAAAGCTCACGGTCGGGATATGGGCGATCATCACGGTCGTCTTCTTCGTTCTTTCCCTGTCGATCAAACTTGACAGCGACGTGCGAAAACTGGACGGGAGCGGACCGGAGGTGCTTCAGGCGGAACGATCGTTCCATAGTATATGGGGCGGAAAGTCCAATCAAGCGATCCTGGTTGTCACGGGGGCAAGCCTCGAGGAAGCAATGGAAAAGAACGACCGGGTCTTCCACAAGGCGATGAAGACGGTCAACAGTGAGGATTTTACGAGCCTGGCGCTGTTCTGGCCATCTGAGAAGACCCGGATCGAGAATCAGGAGCGCTGGGACCGTTTTTGGAAGCAGGGGCGGGAACGCAGGCTGAAGGAGTTGATCAGGCAAACGTCTGCCGAGCACGGCTTCTCGGAGCGTGCGTTCATGCCTTTTTTCGACGGGCTCTATGACCATCAGCGCGATGCCGGGCGCGCCGGCGGCATGATCACCCGGCTGCAGGAACGGTTCGTGGTGAAGAAGAAAGAAGAATACCGGATCATGTCGTTCTTCCCGGACGAACCGAAGACCTACGAATCGCTGTCCGCGGTGGCGAAGCAATTCCCGGGCACGTTCATCGTATCCGGCAAGGCGTTGTCCTCGTCGATCTCCACGTATACGGCGAGGGAAGCGATGATCCTCGCCCCGCTCGCGGTCCTCTTTAACGTCGTGCTGGCCTGGCTTTTTTTCAGGAACTGGAAAGAGACCCTGATCTCGCTCGTCCCGCTCCTGACCGGCGCTGTCTGGCTGCTCGGCTTCATGGCGATATTCAAAATGCCGCTGAACGTCATCAGCATAGTTGCCGGCATCATCGCGAGCGGCGTCATCGTGGACTACGGCATCGGGATCACCTACGAATACAGCCACAATCTGCACTTCGGCACGATGATGGCGATGACCCTGTCCGCGGCGTCGAACGTGATAGGAGCGGGGGCACTGCTGTTCGCGCTGCATCCGGCCTTTTTTTCAACCGGGGTGGCCATGGTTATCTCCATGGTCACCGGATACCTCTCGTCCGTGATCGTGATACCGTCCCTCTGCAAACTGCTGGGGACAACGGGCCGCCAGGAGGTCGGGCAGCAATGATCCGAAGAACGGTCATTCTTGTGTTCCTGTTGCTCGTGTTCGCTGCCGGATGCAGTACGGTGCCGTTCCAGAAGACCGCCCTGGTAAGTCTTGAGACCGTGGACGCGAGAAACATCCTGGAGCAGTTCAAATCGCGTATGCCGGACAGTTTTCAATTGCTGAATACCGTTGTTTTTGAGTATAATGGGCGCAAGTTTTCCGCTATCGGTTCGGTGTATATCAGCGAGGCTGACCGTGTTTTCAGGGTGGCCGGCATGAATCCCATGGGGGTGAAGCTGTTCGAGCTCTCAGGTGACCGAAGCGGCGTGAAGACCCATTACGCGATCGCGGATTTCTCCAAGCGCGGCGATATCGCCACTGCAGTTGGCAACGACATCAGACTCATCTACTTTGATCTTGTCCCCGGACCCGAAGCGAGTATATGGAAGAGAAAATATAAACTGATCTTTCGACAATCTTCCGGTCCCGGTCATCTGGAGTATGTTTTCGGCGGGGCGAACGGAGACCTGATCGAGAAGAACTATTATGATGAGGGCGGGATCGTCTGGAGAATATCGTATTATGAGTACCGGGACCAGGACGGATACCGCTGGCCGCAGGGCATTGTCTTCATTCACTACCAATATCGGTACCGGTTGACCATAAGACAGAAGGAGTTGCTTGTTGAGCGCAATTAAATCAGAGATCGAAGGCTGCATGAGCGGTCTGGAAAAGGTAGGCAAAAGGGTGACGTCCCGCTTTGCCTTCCCGCCCGGGTTCATTGGTTTTCAAGGACACTTTCCCCAGAAAAAGGTCCTGCCGGGAGTGTGCCAGATCCAGTGCGCCCTTTCCCTCCTCGAACAGGGGAGTGGAAAGTCCGTGGTCCTGAAAGAGATTGTGCTGGCCAAGTATTTTTCACCCGTGTTCCCGGACGACGAAGTGACCTGCGTCATAAGCGAGATGGGGGACACCTGCGGCGAGGTCGTTGTGAAAGCGGTCATCTCACGGAAGACCGACAAAATCTCGGAAATGAAATTGCGCGTCTCCTATGGCGACGGGGAAAACAAGAGGTAGTATGAGGTCAAGGAACAGGGAAACCTATTTTGAGCGGGTCCCGGGAGTACCCGAGCCGATCGTCGTCCAGGTCAAGAGGCGGGTCCGGTTCAATGAGGCCGACCCCATGGCGATCGCATGGCATGGGCGGTATCCTCTCTATTTCGAAGAAGCATCCGAGGAGCTTGGCAGAAAGTGCGGTTTGTCGTATGCGGACTATTTCGAAGCCGGTCTGCGCGCGCCTGTTGTCGAATTTCATATCGATTACTATAAACCTCTGTTCCTCGACGAGGAATTTACGATCAAGGCATCGCTGATCTGGCATGAAGGGTCGCGGCTCAATATCGAGTATCTCCTGATCAAGCAGGACCGGAGCACCGCCTCGAGCGCTTACATGGTGCATTTGTTCACCGACCATCAGACCGGAGATCCCTTTATGGTCTCTCCGGAATTACTTGAACGCTGCCGAAGGAGATGGAAGGCAGGGGAGTTCCATCGCAGACCATGAAACCTGTCGTCGTATCGGCGGATATGCTGACGCCTTATGGCAAGGGAATTGACGCATGCTGGCAGGGTTTGTCTGCCGGGCAAAGCGCCATATCCCGGGTCAGCCGTTTCAAGACAGCGGCGTTCCACTCGGACTATGCGGGTATCATCGGCGGCCTGAGGTATCACGAACAAACCTCCCTGGTCGTGCAGATGTTGGAGTCCCTGTTCACGGGAACGGTTTTCCCCGAAGACGCGAAACTTCTGCTGGCAACGACCAAAGGGGAGATCGACCTGCTCGAGCAGAGCATGCTCGAGAACAAGGGCGATGTTAGGGATGCCGTCGTGAGCAGGCTCATCGGCAAGGTGGCCGGCATGACCTCAGCGAGGGGCGGGGGGCTGGTGCTTTCGGCAGCCTGCACCTCATCGGCGGCGGCAGCAGCGCAGGCGGCTGCCATGATCAGGAACGGTCACGCGGACTGCGTGCTCGTGGTTGCCTGCGACAGCGTGACCGAATTCATCTTTTCCGGATTTTCCTCGCTCATGGCGCTGGACAAACAGCCCGCACGGCCCTTTGACAGGAACAGGGCAGGCCTGAACGTGGGCGAGGCCGCTGCCTATGCGCTTATTATGAGCGAAGAACGCGCCCTTCGCGAGAACCGTCCCGTGCTCGGGACGATAGCAGGCTGGGGCCTGAGCGATGACGCGAACCACATGACCGGCCCGTCGCGGGAGAGCGAGGGTCTTGTCCTGGCCATCAAGAAAGCGCTTGAATCCGCCGGCATTGCGCCCGGTGAGGTGGGACTTATCGCAGCGCACGGCACCGGGACCGTGTACAACGACCAGATGGAGATGCGCGCTTTCCGCGCCGTGTTCGCGGATGCTCCTCGTCCGGTCTATTCCATCAAGGGCGGAATCGGACATACGATGGGCGCGGCGGGGCTCGTGGAGATGCTCATTGCGCAACGCGCGCTCCGGGAAGGGCGCATCCCGCCAACAGTAAACCTGAAAGAGGTTGATGACGATGCGCGAGGATGGGCGTCGGACCGGCAGCAGCCGGTGCGCGGACAGTCGCCGGCCCTGATGACGAATGCCGGCTTCAGCGGGATAAACACGGCACTGGTGCTGGGATGATAACGAAAGAATACAGGTCTTCTCAAAATGTAGAGAGCAAATTACCGCGAAGAAGCGAAGGAGGGCATGAGATCATTCCCGGTTTAAAACGGCAGAAGCACAGATTTTCTTCGCGACTTTGCGATTTGGCAGTTTAAATTTATCAATTCCGGTCAGTCCAGGTTAGGATGTAATGTCAATTTCCGTTCACGGCATAGGATGGCTCACCAAAAGTGGATATGGCTGTATCAGGAGCGAGCTCGAGCAGGCGTATGAGTCCGGTGAGGGCGCCAGCACCCTGCCGAAGAGGGACATTTTTTCACATCCCTTTAAAAATTTCGGAAGGCTCGACACCATATCAAAGATGACCGCTTTCGGCGTGAGTCTCGCCCTGCAGGATGCGGGCATCGAATACTCGCCGGCAGGGAAACAGGACATCGGGATCATCGGAACGAACGCAGAGGGTTCGCTCCGGTCCGATATCGAGTACTTCCGGGATTATCTTGAGAGCGGGCGTACACTGTCGAGGGGAAACCTTTTCATTTACACGCTGCCGTCAAGCCCTCTCGGCGAAGCAGCCATTCATTTCGGATTCCTGGGGCCCGTTCTGTATGCAGCCGGTGACGGCAACGCTTTGTCCTCCGTGCTCGACATGGCGAATGAGATGGTCCTTGCCGGGGAAGCTCCGGTCATGCTTGCGGGGATGGCGGAAGCGGATGAGGCGATGTTCTTCGTCTTGCGGCGGGAACGCGGTCAGGACGGGTCGGTCCTCTGTGATGTAGCAGAGGCCCGGGCTCTTGTGGAAACGGACTCCGCTGTAGCGGAGTTGGTGCGTAAATTCATACGAATGACGGCAAGAAAGGGATAATGTGAAGATCAGACTCATTTATCCAAAATGGCCAAAGCTTGAACGGCAGACGGAGTTCCATCTGCCGCCGCACGGCCCGATCTGTTTTGCGGCCACCGTGCCCGGCGACGACGAGCTTGCTTTCACTGATGAACATGTTGAGGAGATCAATTTTGACGAGAAGGTGGACCTTGTCGCCATCTCGTGCATGCTCACGTGCCAGATCAAACGGGGATGGGAGATCGCCGACCGCTTCCGCGCGAGGGGGGTCCCGGTCATCTTCGGCGGCATCGGCACCATGCTGCATGCCGAGGAAACCGGGGAGCACGCCGATTCCGTGTTCCTCGGCGAGGCCGAGGGACGCTTTGGACAGGTACTTCAGGACCTGAAGAACAACAGCCTCAAAAAGGTGTATGACTATCAGTGGAACTTTCCCGACATGAGCGTGATCGGTCCGGCAAGGCGGAGCATACTCAACCGGGAACGGTACAATTATCGCGGGGTACAGATGGTGGATCTTATCCACGCCTCGCGCGGCTGCCGGTTCAACTGTTTCTGCTGCTGTACACCGTTCCTGGGTGGAAGGAAGTTCCGGCCCCGTCCCATCGATGATGTTGTACGCGAGGTCGCGGCCATTGACAACAACCGCCTGTTCTTCGTGGACAACTCCCTGGCCCAGAACGACCAGTGGGAGAAGGACCTGTTCAAGGCGTTGATCCCACTGAAGAAGAAATGGGTCTCTCATCCCATCAAGGACGACGACGAGATCCTGGACCTCGCGGCCGAGGCCGGCTGCTGGTACGTGTACCAGGCAATCTTCGACACGTCCGACTATATCCGGAAACGCGTGAAGCGGCTGCAGGAGCGCGGCATCGGCGTCGAGGGTACGATCATCCTCGGGATGGATGAGCAGGATGAGGATTATGTCAAGCGGCTTGTCGATTTCCTGCTCGAGATCAAGCTGGACCTGGCTGAGTTCACGATCCTGACGCCGTTCCCGAATACGCCGGTCCGTGATGCGCTCGTGAAAGAGGGGAGGGTCCTGACGAACGACTGGAACCGTTACACGGGCGGGCAGGTGGTCTATCAGCCGGCACAGATGACCCCGACAAGGCTGCAGGACCTCTACCATTACGCGTGGGACACGTTTTACCGGGAAAGCAGCCAGAACCTCAAGATGGCCAAGCTCTTTCTCAAGGTCATTGAAAAGGAGAAGGCGGACGGAACGTACCGGGGAGCAAGTCTCCGGCGCAGGAAATGGCAGAAGGAAGAAATCGAGGAGAAGGTCCGATGAAGGTACTGCTGATCTCAGCCAATGTGACACTGTCGCCATACCCGCTCTACCCCCTGGGTGTGAGCATCATTGCTGCCGTGCTCACGAAGGCCGGTCATACGGTGCAGCAGGCGGACTTCCTGCAGCAGAACAATTCGCTTGAGGCGATCGGCCGGGAGGTGCGCGAGTTCGGACCCGACCTGGTCGGGATATCGGTGCGCAATATCGACAACGTGAACCTCATTCACGAGCAGTATTACATCCAGAACGTAAAGAACATCGTGAGCACGGTCCGGGAGGCCTCGAAGGCAAAGGTGCTCCTGGGAGGAGCGGGGTTTTCTCTTGTCCCGGATCTGATCCTCAAGGAGACCGGCGCCGATTACGGCATTATCGGTGAGGGTGAGGTCCTGGCGGTCGAGTTCGCGAACAACGCAGCCAAAGGGATATATCCGAAGGAGACCCTCATCGACTCAACGACCAGGCTTCCGGGTTCGCAGATCAGCTCGGCTCTCTATGATGAGCGGCTGCTCGAATTTTATCTCCACAGCGGCAACATCGCCTCGATCCAGACAAAGCGGGGCTGTACCCATAAATGCGTGTACTGCACCTATCCCCTGCTTGAAGGCGCGGAGCTTCGCAGGAGGGAACCGCGGGCGGTGGTCGACGACATCGAGCTGCTGCGGGACGCGTTCAAGACCAAATATATTTTCTTTGTCGATTCCGTGTTCAATGACGATGAGGGCGCATATCTTGATGTGCTCACTGAAATGGAGAAGCGGAATGTCAACATCCCCTGGACCGCATTCATCAAGCCCGGGGGCCTGACCGACGGGATCGTTGAACGGATGAAGAAGACCGGGTTTGCCGCGGCCGAGATCGGCACTGACGCGGCCTGCGATACGACGCTCAGGAGGATGGGAAAGAGCTTTACCTTCGACGACGTCATCGCGTGCAATGATCTCTTCGGACGCCATGAGATCGCCACCTCTCATTTCTTCATGTTCGGCGGACCGGGAGAGACCGAGGAGACGGTGCAGGAAGGGATCAGGAACATCCTGAGCCTGAAAAAATGCGTGGCGTTCATCTTTATGGGCATACGGATCCTGCCGAATACCCCGCTGGCCAGGCTGGCGGTCCGGGAAAAGCTCATCGCACCCGACGAGGGAATGTTAAAGCCCATCTACTATCTGTCTCCGTCCGTTGATAAGAACTGGCTCGAGCAGACATTGACAACCGCCTTTGCCGACGTGCGCCATTGCGTGTTTCCGCCTGATAAAATGGACAACAGCCTCCAGGTGCTGCATAAACTCGGCTACACGGGCCCGATGTGGGACCTGCTGCTCCCCGGGAAGAAACCCCGAGAGAGGGAACGGCATGCCGCAAAGTAGCGCAATATCACGAGACCGCATCTGGTGCGCGGTCCCGGTCTACAATAACCGGGAAACGGTCAAGGACGTGGTTGCCCGATGCCGTTCGATCCTCCGGAACGTCGTGGTGGTCGATGACGGCAGCTCGGACGCTGATGTGGCCGTGCTCCTTGCCGGTCTCGACGTGGTTGTTTTGAAACAGGGAAAGAACCTCGGCAAAGGTCAGGCGATCCTTACCGCATCGCGCTATGTCGAGGACCACGGAGGTATGTACCTGATCACGATCGATGCCGACGGTCAGCATGTTCCGCGGGACATCGAGAAATTTATCCCGCTCATCAAGGAAGACGAGCCGGCTCTTCTTATCGGGTGCAGGGATTTTAATACGGAGCATGTCCCCGCGTCGAGCCGCTTCGGCAGATCGTTCGCTAATTTCTGGCTCAAGGTCGAGACCGGTCTGACCATGGACGATTGCCAGAGCGGTTTTCGCGCCTATCCGGTTCACTATCTGAACCAACTGCGGTTCAAGGGAAAGCGCTACGATTTTGAAGCTGAGGTGCTCGCCAAGGCGGCCTGGGCAGGTCTCAAACTGATGACGGTCCCGATCCGCGTCATCTATCCGAAGCCGGACGAGCGTGTTTCGAGTTTCAAGCCTTTTATCGACAATCTTCGCCTCACCGGCATCCACTCGATGCTCGTGGGCAGGCGTCTCCTGCCCGTACCGCATAAGAAACTGGTACGGGATCACAACGCGTTCGATCTCTCGCTCTTGCGTCATCCGGCAAGGGCTCTCAAAATGCTCCTGCTTGAGAATGCGACTCCGGAAGGTCTGGCGATGTCGGCGGCGGTCGGCGTTTTCCTTGCCGTGCTTCCGCTCCTGTTCATGCATACGATCGTGATACTCTACGTTTCACTGCGGCTCAACCTGAACAAGGTCGTGTCTCTCAACGTGCAGCACCTGGCGATGCCGCCGTTCATCCCGGCGTTGTGCATCGAGACGGGATATTATCTCCGGCACGGTCGGTGGCTGACCGAGCTTTCGTTCAAGACGGTGTTTGAACAGTTCTCGTCACGTTTCTACGAGTGGTTTCTCGGATCTCTGATCATTGCTCCTCTTACCGCGATCCTCATCGGTGGCATTATGTTTATCGCTGCAACAGTGATCAAGCGGGTACGGTGCGCGAATGTCGCAAAAGAAGGATGTTGAGCGGAAGAGAGGCACCCGGTCAGGCTTCTGGTTCTTCCGGACGGCAGTGCGTATCTTCGGCCTCAGGGGAACCTATGGACTGCTCTACTTCGTCAGTCTGTACTATCTTGCCTTTGACCGTGCGGTTGTTGCCGCGAGCAAGGCATATGTCAGGAGACGCTTCCCGGACCACGGCGCTGTCCGGCAGCTCTTCGATGTGTATCTGCTTTTCGTAAACCAGGGGAAAAGCCTCATTGACCGCTATTACGTCGCGGCCGGCGGCCGCGACATCAGGCTTGAACTTGTCGGATATGAAAAGATCAAGGACCTCCTTGCTGAGGGGCAGAAAGGGCTCATTTTGCTGACCGCTCACGTGGGCAACTGGCAGGTCGCGATGACCGCCCTCAGGGAACTCGGGCGGACGGTCCACCTCATGATGCGCCCGGAGGACAATGTCGCGGTGAAAGAGGCGCTGAACATCGACAGCGAAAAGGACACCGTTCGGATCATCTATACTGACGGCGCCATGGGCGGCGTGATAGAAGCCCTGAAAGCGATCAACCGGGGAGAAATCGTTTCGATCATGGGAGACCGCACCTATGGATATGGAGCGGTCGAGGCCTCCCTGCTCGGCGGGAAGGTACGGTTCCCGTACGGCGCGTTCAGTCTCGCATCGGCAGCTCACTGTCCCGTGGCAGTGCTGCTGTCGGCGAAGGCTGGAGCAAAGAAACATGTTACCGATGTCTCGCATGTGATCGATCCTCCCGCAGGCGCGCGGGGCAAGAAGGATGAGGAGATCCACGCATGTGTCCAGGAATTCGCCAGCGTCCTGGAAGAGTATTCTGTTCGCTACCCCTACCAGTGGTTCGTATTCCGCGACATGTGGCAGGGAAATGATTGATATGATACATACCTTACAGGCAAGGAGAGCATGATGGAGAAGAACAAGGAGCAGGAACTGGCGGCAATACGAAAAGATCTCAAGGAGATGATCGTCCGTGACCTTTCGCTGGAAGACATCAAGCCGGAGGATATCAAGGACGATGAGGTCTTGTTCGGGGAAGGGCTGGGGCTGGATTCCCTCGATGCCGTCGAGATCGTCGTGCTGCTGCAGCGCAACTTCGGCATGGAAGTGAAGAACATGGACCAGGGAAAAGAGATATTCCATTCCATCGATACCATGGCCCATTTTGTATACGAGAACAAGAACAAGGCTTCATAATGATCGATCACCGGTACCTATGAGACGGCATTTAATCGTATTGTGGCTTCTGGTGTTCCTTGTTTCCTGCGGCGGGATCGGCACACGGAAGCCTGCTGATTCAGGAGGTCCCACGGGTTCGGTCCCGCTGATCTCCTTCGTGTTCGACGACGGGAACGACACGGATTACCTGGTTGCCAGGGCAATTTTTGCGGAGCAGGGGGCCGTCGCCTGCTCGGCGATCACGACCGACTGGATCAACAGGCCGGGGTATCTTACCGCTGAACAGATCATCGGGCTCAAAGGTGCGGGCTGGGAGATCATGGCCCATACGGCGACCCATCCGAACCTGAGGTCTCTTACGTCCGCTCAGGTCGAGGTAGAACTGTCACGATCAAAAGCGGCACTCGATGATCTGGGGCTCGGCATCAAGAACCTCGTCTATCCGTATAACAAGAACAATGAGATGGTCAGGGCGATCGCCAGGCGTTACTACCGTTCAGGAAGGGGCGGCACGAACACGGCGAATGGGGCGGACCTCGATCCGTATGATTTGAAATCTTATTCGATCAAACATGATCTTGCCGGGATGGAGCGATACATCGATCGCGCTTATGCCGGCAGGTCCTGGATCATTTTCTACCAGCATCAGGTCGACATCAAGGTCGCCGTTGAAAAGAGACAGGGGAGCTTCATTCCCGGAGAGAAGTTGCTGTTCAGTCCTTCGGGTGCGATCGGCAGGTATGAACCGCCGGCGTGGTACTTGTTCTTCGGGTCCCTGTATTTTGTCCCGCTTTCAGGGAGACCAGAGGCAGGGGACACGATCACCGGAGAGACAAGCGGCGCATCGGCCCGCATCGACCGGATTCTTTACGACGAAAGGGCCCAGCTTCGCGATATGATCCGTTATGTTCACATGCACTATCCGGACATGCGGATCGTAACGATCGATCAGGGGCTGGACATTCTGGGTGTCGCGCAGCAGACAAACGCGTACGAGAACAGGCCGGCAAAGAGCGTGCGCAGCGCGGTAACCGTGAAATGAACAGATATCGAAACTATGCATGATACCTCAATGTTGATAACGGGCATCGGGGTCATATCCGCTGCGGGAAACAATGTGGCCGAGACGCTCACCTCCTTCGAGCTGGGGACGAGGAATGCGGGACCGGTGACCCTTTTTCCCACGGATTTGAAATCTCCGGTATTTGAAGTGAAGCGTCTTCCGGCTGAATATTATCTGGAAGGCTGGCGGACCGTGAGCCTTGCCCTGATCGCCGTTGATGAGGCGTTGAAGGACGCGCGTCTGTCCGACCTTAAGGAGTTCCGGGTAGGTGTCTGCATGGGAACGACCGTGGCGAGCCAGCTGAACGCTTTGCAGTTCTATAAAACGTACCGCGAGCGCGGTGCGGCGCCGATGACGTCGGTTGACAGATTTTTGAAGGGAAATCTCGCCGAGTATATAGCGCGCCGGATCGGGGCGCGGGGCCCGCAGATCTCCGTGGTGAACGCCTGCTCTTCCTCGACCGACGCGATCGGCGTTGCGCTCTCCTGGCTCAAGAGCGGCCTGTGCGATATCGCGATCGCGGGCGGGGCGGATGAGTTGAACCATGTGCCCTACTGCGGCTTCAGCTCCCTCGGCATTGCCAATCCCGGTCTTTGCACACCCTTTGACCGGGACCGCAAAGGTCTGAACCTCGGAGAAGGCGCGGGGATCATGGTCATCGAAAGCAGGGCAACAGCGCGCAAAAGGGGCGTGTCATCACCTCTTTTTCTTTCGGGCTACGGCACCTCAAGCGACGCCTATCACCTGACCGCGCCCAGTCCCGAAGGTGTTGGTTTGAAAGCGGCCCTCCATGACGCACTGACGGAAGCGGGCATCGCGCCTCGAGAGGTCGGTTTTGTCAATGCCCACGGCACCGGAACTCATGAAAATGATCTGGTCGAAGGAAAGTCGCTGGCGGACATTTTCGGACCGGATCTCATCATGCTGTCGACCAAAGGATTTACGGGGCATACCCTGGGAGCTGCGGGCGGCATCGAGGCCGTGTTCACGGCGGCAGGACTCCGGTGCAGGATGGGTGCCGGCCAGCGCGGGTTTTCAGAACAAGGACGAGGCCATCCCCATTTCTCCGGTGAGAAAAAAGACCGCTATCACCGGACGTTTCGCCCTCTCTACTTCGCTGGCCTTCGGGGGCACTAATGCCGCGATCGTGATCGGACGGGAGGCAGGCGTATGAAGATCGCCGGGATCGGCATGATCTTTACGCAGGGTCTGGGCATCGACAGCCTTGAGAAGGCCCTGCAAAACGGATGGCGGAAGCCGGGCGAAGTGGCGGCTCATCCGGTCAGTGGCGGTACGTTGCCCGCGTATCTTGTTGATCTTACTACAACGTCCGTTAAAGCGCTGTTAAAGAAGGTCCGGCGCTCGGATTCCCTGAGCAAGATGTCCGTGGTCGCGGCGTCGGACGCCCTTGCTGACAGCGGTATTGAGAATATAGCTCAAAAAAGGCTCGGCATCATCATAGCCACCGCCTTCGGTCCCCATGTGACCACGTTCGATTTTCTGGACGACATCCTTGACCACGGGGACGCCGCCGTGTCGCCGACCACGTTTTCCAACTCGGTGCACAATGCCGCGGCCTCCTATGTCGCCACGTCCCTGAATATCAAGGGGCCGACGCTGACGATCACGCAATTCCACTTCTCGTTCCAGGGTGCGCTGCAGCTTGCACAGGCCTGGTTGCAGCAGGGCCGCTGCGACTATGTCCTTGTCGGGGCAGTGGACCAGTACGGAGAGGTCCTCGGGTATGTTTCCGATCATAAACTCTCGACGGCGAAGGATGGCAGGATCAAACCTTTCACCTTCAACCCCACCTGTCAGGTCCCTGGTGAAGGCGCCGCTTTCTTTCTGGTGGGCAAAGGAAACGAGGGCAACGTGTATTGCGACGTCAACGCCGTTCACATCGGCGACGATCCGGATCGCCGAAAACCCGTCGATATCAACATCATCGATGCCGACGGCATGCTGCCCGACGAGTCCGCGTACCGGTCATCCCTGTCGGCCACTATCCCGACAGCTGCCTATTCGCCGCTCTTCGGCAGCATGATGATCGGCAGCGCCTTTAATGCCGCGGCAGGCGCGCTGATGCTGAAACGGCAAAGGCGTTATGCCGCTCCGGTGCCGGACAACCCTCATGGGATCAGTCTTCTCACGGAATCCGTCAGCAGCCATGTCGAGTCGATTCGATGTATCGGGATCAATTGTTACGCGGAAAAGTCGGCGATCTATTTAACGAGGGCGTGAGTCTGATTTTAGTCACGAGAGAATAAAAATCTTCTCAAAAACGGAAAGAATATTTCAAAGCATTAACACGAATGCCGCGAAAAGAACGAATTGCACTAATAAAACCCGGAAACCCTGTTTTCCCTTCGTGATATTCGGAGCATTCGTGTAATTCGTGTTAAAAGGTCAGGTTCCGAACTTGTCCGGGTTAGGATAATGAGGCTATAAAACATGACCATACAGGAAATTGAAGCTACGTTGATTCAGGGGATCGCTTCGATCACAAACAGGGACGCATCGACCGTTTCTCCTGATGTGCCATTTCACGATCTGGGGATCGACTCGCTCGGGTTCATCGAGATCCTCGTGTTCATTGAAAAGACATTCAAACTTCCACTGATCGCGGCGGACCTGACCAGGAAGGACTTTGAGACCATTCACGCCCTGGCTTCGTTCATCAACGGAAAAGTGTAGAACGGGAGCGGTCATGTTGGTGTCTAAACGCAAGCGTTACCTCTCCGGCTCCGACTGGGTGATCAACACCTTTGATCACATGATGAAGGCCAGGACCTGCGCAGGCAACATGTCACAGGTGGTGCTCCAGTTCGATTCGCCTCTTGATGAGAACGAGCTCCGCACGCAGGTGAGCCGGTTCGTGAATCAGTTCCCGGTATTGCAGGGTAGCGTGGGACGGGACCTCAAACTTGCGCCCTACTGGAGGATCCCGTCGAAAGGCATTCACGAGGTAACGTTCGTTGTCCATCGCGCGGATGACCGGATGTCAGGCCGTGAATTCCGTACCTTTCTGGAAAAGAGCGCGAATACGGCGTTTCGGGACGACAACGATCATCTTGCGTTCCATCTGTTCACCGGCCACGAGCGAAGCACGCTCGCCATGACCTTCGACCACCGCATCCTCGACGCACGCGGGGCAGAGTTGTTTTTGGACCTGTTCCAGGCCAGCTTGAACAAGGGTGCACCCAGGGTATCCGGGGACATTGCCTTTGCCTCTTCATCGGCCTTGACCCACTGGTCGAAGAGGTTTCTGGCAGGCAGGAACGTGAACCGCAGGATCATGACGCTTTCGAAAACATCCACGCCGGAGGCCCTGCCGCTTCCGCTCGGGGGAGATCGATGCTACCGTTATCATCTTCTTTCGTTCAATGAAAAGGAGACCGCAGGTATTTATGAACGGGCATACAGCGAGGCAGGATATCTTATGGAATCGCCGTATCTGCTGTCCGTGATCGTTCAAAGCATGCGCGAACTGTTCAAGAGCAGGCAGATGACCGGGGCCAGCTACCTTGTCCCCGTTACCATGGACCTGCGGCCCGGCCTGGACCCGCTGCAGGAAGTATTTTTCAATTACGTGTCGTACCTGTTTTACCAGATACCGGTCCCCGAAGTTGATGACCGTAAGGGGCTCATTGCCTTGCTCAAGCAGCAGATGTACGACCAGGTGAAATCGGGTTTTCCTAAAGACCTTGTGGAGGCGAGCCTGTTGACCCGCATCGCGCCGTTGTCCGTGCTCGGGAAGCTGCTGCACCTTCCGATGAAGGGGAAAATGGCCACCTTTGTCTTTTCGCATCTCGGGAAGAGTTCATATCAGCATCCCGGGTTCATGGGGAAAAGGATCGCGAATATGTTTCATATGCCGCGCGTTCCCGTGCCTCCCGGGCTCGGGTTCTTCAGCAATTATTACAACAAGCGACTCAACATGGTGATCTCCTCTCTGGATGGGCTGCTCAGTGATGGAGAGGTCCGGATGCTCGAAGAGGGCATTCGGGATCGATTCGGCGTTTCGAAGGCATCATGAATATTACCTGTGATGTTCTCGTGATCGGGGCGGGTGTTGCCGGCGCGTCAGCAGCTGTAGCAGCGGCACGGGGCGGATCGCGCACGGTGCTCCTCGAGAAGGAATGCTATCTCGGCGGCACCGGCGCCGCGGGCATGTTCCAGTATATCTGCGGTCTCTATCTGAACGGTGATCCCATGCCGAGAGAGACATTGAACCAGGGGATCGTGCGCGAACTTGTTTCTTTGTTGTACGCGAGATCGCCGCAGAGAACAGTGAAAAAGATGGGTCAGGTGTACGTGCTGCCCTATTCGAGCGGAGATCTGCAATCTGCGCTCACTTCGCTCTGCAGCGCTGAAAAAGGATTGACGGTACTGCAGAAAGCCGCGGCGGTCGGGGTCACGAACCGATCAGCGGGAATCGGGAGCGTCACGGTCAAGGGTCCTGACGGCGACCAGGTGATCGTACCGCAGGTGGTTATCGATTGTTCGGGAAGCGGAGAGATCGCAGCTCTCGCCGGGGCGGAATTCGATCTTTCGAGTGCGGAAGAACGTCAGCTGGCAGGTTTCACGCTTCACCTCAAAGGCCTGCAGGGCGCCGACGATTCGCTTGCGCTCAAAGTACCTTATCATCTTGCCCAGGCGGTGAGACAAGGGATGTTTGCACCCGCAGTAAGGTTTACTACCTTCAGTCCCGGCGATGAGGCCGGTGAGGGGTATTGCAAGATGAGCATCGACGCTGAAGAAGGCCCGCTGAGGGAAGAACAGACGAGAAAAGAAGCCGCTGCAGTGCATGCCTATCTCGCATCGGTCATCCCGGCCTTTAAAAATTCCTCCATTGCCGGGACTTCGAACAAGGTGCTTGAGCGCGAGGGCAGAAGGGTCAGGGGAGAGTATACGCTCACGAAAGAGGATGTGCTTTCAGCCAGAAAGTTTTCCGATGGGATTGTGAAAAATGCCTGGCCTATCGAGCTCTGGGACAGGCTGAAAGGAACGGTCTATAAATATGTCCCGCGGGGAGAATATTATGAGATCCCGTTAAGGTGTCTGACGGTCAAAAATGTCGCGAACCTGCTCACTGCAGGGCGCTGCATATCGGTCACCCATGAGGCGCTCGGCTCGACGCGAGTTATGGGCGCCTGCATTGCGCTGGGCGAGCAGGCAGGCAAAGCAGCGGCACACCGGGTAAGGAACGGGAAGTACCCTGAGAACATGAAGGAGTATTAATAATAACGTAACTACTCAGCACATCTCAACCCAGAAGTGTGATACGCAAGATAGAAACCTTGATATCCGCAGATTACGCAGATGGACGCAGATTTCAATATAAAAGAGGTCAAGTTTGATCTAATCTGTGAAATCTGCGTAATCTGCGGACAATGATTTGACCTGAGTAATTAAGTTTCTTGTTGCTTGATCGTTTATCCAAAGAGGTGATCTTAATGAAAATATTACTCGTGAAACCGAATCCACAACTGCTCGTGGCGAAGCGTCTGCAGGAAGGGTTCCTGCACCTCGAACCGCTGGAACTTGAAATGGTGGCCGGCGGCGTGCCGCTGGAGGACGAGGTCGTGATCCAGGACCTGAGCTTCGAGAAGGACCCGATCATCGGATTTCAGAACAAATTGCGCGAGATGAAGCCCCAGATCGTCGGTTTCACCGGCTATAGCAGCCAGTCGGCCCTGGTCAAGACCCTTGCGGACCTGGTAAAAAAACATGATCCGAAGATCGTGACCGTCGTCGGCGGGACGCACGCCACGATCATTCCCGCGGATTACGCTCTGAACGGCGACGGCATCGATATCATCGTGCGCGGCGAGGGCGGCACGGCGTTCGCGGAGATCGTCAGACGCTTTAAAAAAGGTGAACCGCTCGCGTTCGGCGACGCGGTCCTCTCACCCAAAGATCCTGGATTCGCGGAAAAGGCCGCGGCCCTGCCGCCGGAATTTCCTCCTGTGGACCGGATACCGCGGGCGCGTCGCGAACTTGTCGATCGATCGCGCTACTTCTGCGTCTGGACCTCGAGCACGGAGAAGAGGCTCGACACCATCTTCCCGCGCACCGCGAGCATGCGCACGTCGACGGGATGCGCCTTTTCGTGCTCCTTTTGCGTTGTCCACCATTTGATGCGCGGAAAGTATCTCCAACGTCAGCCGGAGGACGTGGTGGATGAGATCGAGAAGATCGCGGAGAACCATATTTATTTCGTGGACGACGAGACGTTCCTGAACAAGGACCGGTTGACCAGGATCGCGAACCTGCTGCTGGAGAAGGGGATCAAAAAGAAATATATCAGCTGGGCGCGCGCTGATACGATCGTAAAATATCCGGAGTTGTTCAAGCTCTGGAAACAGGCGGGTCTCAGCGTCGTCTACGTCGGCCTCGAGGCCATGGTTGGATCGCGACTCGACAAATATAAGAAGCGGACGAGCGTTGACACGAACCGAAAGGCCATAGAAATCCTGAAAGAGATCGGCATCACCCTCCACGCAAGCTTCATGGTTGATCCGGATTTTTCGGTCCAGGACTTCCGGGATCTTGAAAAGGAGATCATGAAGGTCTGTCCGGCCGAGGTCACCTTCACGGTGTTTTCGCCGTCGCCCGGGACCGACCTCTGGCATACGCATAAGAACGACTACATCGTCGACCCCTATCGTTACTATGACTGCATGCACACGATTCTGCCGACGAAACTCGATATGAACAAGTTTTACTCCCACTTCGCGAAACTGTCCCGGGTGGCCCTTCAGGCGAACCCGCTGCGGGTGAACAAGGTCAAGGTGCCTCTTCGGGAGACGATCAAGATCATCTACCTTGGAACGAGATATATTTTTGCAATGCGGAATATCTATAAGGACTATTTGCCGAAGAACAGGGTATGAACATATTTGACACCATAAAACGCGAGACGGAATTTTTTATTCAGAAGACCGCGGTCATTGAGGATGATGACCACATTACCTACGGACAACTGATTACCGCCGCTGAACAGGTTGCTGAAACATTGCGGCAGGTAGGTGTCGGACGGTTTCATCGTGTCGGACTTCTCTGCGACGACAGCATTGACTATATCATCATGAGCCTTGCTATTTTGTCTCTCTCGTCCGTGGTCGTTCCCGTTTCGCCGGAGCAGACGACGGAAGAAGCAGAGAACGTTATCGACATAATCGATATAGATTTTCTGATCGCCGAGCCGCATCTGTGGCAGGGGGGATACGGCGACCCGCTGAGATCGATTGGTCTCTTTAAAAAAGAATTTACCATCGTGAAAAGGACGACCAGAGAGCGTCCGAAGGCCGAATATTTCAGGGTCAACCCGGCATTCATCCGGTTCAGTTCCGGCACCACGGGCAAGAGCAAGGGGGTGGTGCTGTCGCACGAGGCCATCATCGAACGGACTGATGCCGCTGACAGGGGACTTCGGATAACATCAAAGGACATCGTGGTCTGGGTACTGTCCATGAGCTTTCATTTTGTGGTCACGATCCTCCTGTTCCTGCGGCGCGGCGCTACGATCGTGCTCTGCGGTCATGATTATCCCAAATCGATCATAGAGGGGATCATGTCGCATAAGGGGACGTTCATCTATGCCTCGCCTTTTTATTACGGCCTTCTGTGTCGTACCGACGCGCTGCCGGGAGATGCGTTGAAACAGATCCGCCTTGCGGTCTCAACGACCATGAAGCTGCCTGAACAGGTTGCGGATGCATTTAATGCGAAGTTCGGTTTTGAGCTGACCGAGGCGTATGGGATCATTGAGGTCGGTCTTCCCTTCATCCGGCTGACAGGAGGAAAAGACAAGCGCTGTTCGGTAGGGAAGGCGCTGCCCGATTACGAGATCAAGCTCGACAAGAAGGATGCGGATGGCGTCGGAGAAATCCGGATCAGAGGAAAGGGGATGCTCGATGCATACTACTCCCCCTGGAGGGGCAGGGACGAAATCCTGACGGATGGGTGGTTCAAGACCGGTGATCTCGGAAAGATAGATGCGGATGGATTCCTCACGATCGTGGGCAGGGAAAAGGACGTGATCAATTTTGTGGGCATGAAGATCTTTGCCCAGGAAGTCGAGGCCGTTCTCAACCAGCACCCGCAAGTGAAGGAGTCGCTGCTGTATGGCGCTGCGCATGCGGAATACGGTCAACTGCCGATAGCAAAAATCGTAGCACGTCATGAGAGCGGCGATCTGGACGCGAATGACCTTCGGCGCTTCTGTTATCAGCGCCTGGCTCAGTATAAGGTGCCGAAGGACTTCGAATTCGTGGACAGCCTCCCGAAAACCGCAAGTGGAAAGTTAAAGAGATGAAAATCCTGCTGATCAATCCCTTCGGCTCGAATTGGGTCGAAGGCAGGAAAGACGTTACCGAGACCGCTATTCGCATGGCTCCGATCGGCATCCTGTCAATTGCGGCCTATCTTTTGGAAAAAGGGCATGAGGTGGAGGTTCACGACTGCCGCGGCGCAGTAAGCCGCATCGGCGCAGAAGATGTCCTTGACAAGGTCAAGATCTTCAAGCCTGACATGGTTGGTTTCACGGCCGTGACATCGGGTTTTCTGAACGCCTATCACCTGACCGAGGAGATCAAGAAAACAGCTTCTCATGTTACGATCGTCTTCGGCGGTGTACATGTCTCCGCCCTGCGCGCAAAGATCCTTGAATCCTATCCTGCCATCGACTTCCTGGTCACCGGTGAGGGAGAGAAGGCAATGGCCGAGCTTGCCGCCGGAGCAAAGCCCGGGACGATCCAGGGGCTGGTATATCGCGAGGGGACGGAGCTCAGGGACAACGGTTTGCGGACCGATCTGTGCGAGCTTGACTCACTGCCGTTTCCCGCGTATCACAAACTTGAGGGGTTCCCGAAAAGGTTCGAGGCTGCGCTGTTCAATTACCCGAAGGCGCCATCGGCGACGATCATTTCGAGCCGGGGCTGTCCCTACCAGTGTTCGTACTGCGACCGCTCGGTGTACCGCAGGAGCTTTCGATATAACTCCGCTGAATATCTCTATGATCACATGGCGTTCCTGAGAAAAGAATTCGGCATCCGGCACGTATTCTTCTATGATGACCTGTTCACCTTTAACCGCGAGCGGATAGAGAAATTCTGCAGTCTCTTGCAGACGAAACCGCTCAAGATGACCTTTAATTGCGCAGTGCGTGTGGGTCACATCGACGACGATCTGCTCAAAATGCTGAAGGCGTCGGGCTGCTGGATGGTGAGCCTCGGCATAGAGTCGGGCGCGCCCGAGATCCTTGCCCGGCACAAGACCAGGGTGGATTTCAATGAGATGAAGACCACGGTGAAGCGGATCCAGAAAAGCGGACTGAGGGCAAAAGGACTCTTCATGATGGGACTTCCCGGGGAAACCGAGAAAACGATCAAGATGACGTCCGATTTCATCACAGACCTTGAACTTGACGACATGAACATGACGAAATTCACGCCCTTTCCCGGATCTCCCATCTACCAGACCATCCATGACGAAGGTGTGTTTGAGGAAAAATGGGAGCTGATGAACTGCCTTAACTTTGTCTTCGTACCCAGGGGGATCGAGTCGAAGGAACGTCTCGATGAGCTCTACAACCGGTTTATCAAGCGCTTTTACACCGGAAAGAACTGGACCCGTAAGTTCGGTCCGTTGATGTTCAAGTCTCCTCACAGTACCTATCGGATTTTCAGGAACCTGCCGACGTTTCTCAAGATCAAGCGTGATTTTGAGCCGCATAAATGATCCAGCCGGTTGTCCGGTTCGATCGATCACCAGGAGAGGTTGCTTCTCCCCGAGTCGTGCGGGCAACACTTTCCCATTTTATTGACAAAACATTCTATTTCTTGTATCTTGAGGACGGTCTTTTTGTGTACGGGTAAACTGATGGAATTGATCGTCGGTGGAGTGGACAGCGCGGTAGAGGGCGGCATACATCGTGCTGGATTTCGTGGAGTTGACTTTTGATCCCTTTGCGAGACATTAACCCGACGGAGCGTTTTGCCATCGTCACGTTCACCCTGATTTTTCTGAATATCGCGGTGTTTATCTATGAATTGACCCTGGGGACGGTTGATGGAGAGAAGTTCATCGTTTCCTTTGCCCTCATCCCGAGAAGGTTATTTTACCCTGACACCGTGATGAGCGGAACGTTACCCGCAACAGCTACCCTGTTCACCTCCATGTTTTTGCACGGCGGCTGGCTGCATATCTCAGGCAACATGCTTTATCTCTGGATATTCGGGAACAATGTGGAGGACGCCACCGGGAGGGTGCGTTTTATCGTTTTTTACCTGCTCTGCGGTCTCTTTGCCGCCTTTGCTCACGCGTTCATGAACCAGTCCTCGATTACGCCGATGATCGGGGCAAGCGGAGCAATTTCAGGAGTACTTGGCGCCTATCTGCTCCTGTATCCGCGGGCCCGGGTCGTTACGCTCGTCATATTCGGTTTCTATATAAGAACTGTTGAGGTTCCCGCCATGATCGTATTGGGATTATGGTTTGTGTTGCAGTTTTTGAACGTCCTGGTCTCGAGCGGATCGGGCGGAGGGGTGGCGTGGCATGCGCATGTCGCCGGGTTTGTAGCAGGGATATTCCTGATCGGGCTGTTTAAGCGAAAAGACGTGTTGTTCGATGGTGGAAGGGGATTTCGCTATCCATGATAGTTTCCTGTGAATGCGGCGCAAAACTCAAGATCGATGATGCCAAGCTATCCGGCAAGGCGATGAAGGTGCGGTGTCCGCGATGCGGCAATGTAATCCCATTACAGAAGCCGTCTTCGGCGCTGTCCGCGCTCCCCGAGAAAACAAGCGTTTCATGCGCATCGCGCGCTTCGTTATCAGACGCGCTGGTGCTGGTTGCGCATGACAGCGAAGTTGTCAGGAAGACGGTCACCGATTTTCTGTCTGAAGCCGGTTTCCGGGTTGATACCGCAGCTGACGGTGTTGAAGCGCTCAAGAAGGCGATAGAGAAAAGACCGCAGGGTTTGGTGCTTGATGTGGGACTGCCGGGCATCTATGGTTTTGAACTATGCGAACGGTTAAAGAGCAATCCGGATACACAATCGACTAAAATTGTGCTCCTTTCATCAGTGTACGATATGCGGCGTTACAAACGTACGCCGACCAATCTGTATGGCGCCGACGATTACATTGAAAAACACCATATCCCGGATTTTCTGGTGAACAAGCTGCGTAAACTTATTTTCCCGGAACAGCTTGAAGTTGAATCGCCCGGGATCAAAGAGCATTCTCATCACGACCTTCCGGAGATGTCTCGGCCTCCGGCACGGGAGTTCGAGTCGTCCCTGCTCAGTCCCCAGAACCCCGCACGAACTGAGAACGCGATCCCTGATGCGTTTCCGTCCCGGTCCGCAGTGCCGAAACCTGCATCACTGGACGGGCAGGAAGGGTCTGCGCTTTTTCCCGAGTCGCTCAGTCTCGATGCCTCGATCTTTCAGAAAGAAGAGTGTGATATTCCCCGGGTGGATGAAGCCGATCCCGAGGCCGTGGAGAAGGCGCGGCGCTTCGCGCGGATCATCGTGTCCGATATCGCCCTCTATAATCAGGAGGCCGTGATCGAAGGCCTTGAGAAAGGGACCTTTTATAATTTGCTGGGGAAGGATATTGACGAAGGCAGGGATCTGTACGAAGGGCGCGTTCCGAGCCTTATCAGGGAGAAAAAAGACTACTATCAGGAAGCGTTTGATAATTTTATCGCAGCGGCACAAAAGAAGAATGTTCGTTGACCCCGTTAGAGATATCACAGCCCGTCCGTTCGCGGGGATGGAGGCTTATCCACGGATAAATAATCCGTTTTTAACTCTAACGGGGTTGACATACGGATATAGTTAGTATAGTATTAAGCGGCTTTGTCGGGGCGTAGCGCAGCCTGGTAGCGCACTTGGTTCGGGACCAAGGGGTCGGAGGTTCGAATCCTCTCGCCCCGACCACTTTTATTCATGACAGCAGACATCAACGTATCAGTAAAAGGAGCACCTTGAATCCTATTTTTCATGCCACGAGGTGTTCATGAGTGAGAGGGAACTGCCGGTTGATGATCTGATAGGCTCAGATCCTTACAGTGAGGACCGCGAGGACAATAAAAGTACAGATAAACAAAGCAGTACCGACTCCTCTGACGTCGCATCCGAGGTCCCTGCGTCGAAGGGCCTTGATGCCATCAAGTACTATCTCAAAGAAATTCGCAAGACCCCCCTCTTAACGTTCGAGCAGGAACAGGAACTCGCCAAGAAGATCGAAAAGGGTGACCAGGATGCGCGGGCCAAAATGATCGAGGCGAATCTCCGGCTCGTTGTGGCGATCGGGAAAAAATACATCAATCGAGGTTTGCAGTTCTCGGACATTATCGAAGAGGGCAATCTTGGCTTGATCCGGGCCGTAGAAAAGTTTCAGTACCAGCGGGGTTTCAAGTTCAGCACCTACGCTTCGTGGTGGATCAAACAATCCATTGAACGGGCTATCGTCAATCAGACAAGAACCATTCGCCTGCCTGTCCATATCGCCGAGATCGTCAATTCCTATATGCGCTCTGTGCGCCAACTGACACAGACCCTTGGCCGCGAACCTCAGATAGAGGAGATCGCCAGGAAGATGAAGGTGACCGTCGACAAGGTACGGAGCATCTCGCAGGTGGTGCGTGAGACATACTCTTTGGATATGCTCATCGGCGACCAGGAGGAAGAAACCCTCAAAGACATACTTCAGGACACCAACTCTTTATCGCCGGCCAGCGCTTCAGAGGACATACGAAGACGCGAGCATATTGATGACTGGCTTCAACAGCTTTCGGTGAGTGAACGGAAGGTTGTTGAGCTGCGGTTCGGCCTGGGTGACGGAGATCCAAAGACGCTCGATAGTATCGGCAAGGAGTTCGGTATCACGCGAGAGCGGGTCCGGCAGATCGAGACCCAGGCGCTCAATAAACTGCGGGTCATCACAAGGCGAAAGAAAATCGATTTTGAGGAGATGCTCTGATATAAAACGAATTCGAAAATTTTAATTGGAAATTGGGGCTTTAAGATTTTCCAACAGTGATATTTCGATTTTCAAACTTCAATCGGCAATTTTCAATGTTCCTTCGAAACGCCCCTGTAGCTCAGGTGGATAGAGCAGCGGTTTCCTAAACCGCGTGCCGGAAGTTCGAGTCTTCCCAGGGGCACCATAAAAAAACAAGCCTTCAGATGTCTGGAAGGCTTTTTTATTTGAAGCCTTGTCGTCGCCTCAAGAATTTACGCGACTGTATGGCACTTGCATCGTACCATTCTATAACCTAATACATAAAAAAAGAAGTGGTTAAAGTGATCGTGCCCTTATCAAGAGTAAAAAAAAGAAACATGGCCACAATTGAGCGTTATTCCTCAGTAATATGATCCAGTCACTGATCCGTGTTAAGATTCAAAATTATCCCTTGAACTCAATTTATCAATACCAGTCGGAATATCTTACAAATAGCGGCAGATAATACTTTTGTACCTAAATATTTATCGATATTGTCCGTAATATGTTGATATTAAATATAATATTAAAAAAGTTCGGTAGTCGAAAAAACTAACAACCGTATTTTTAAGAAATAAAAAGCAATATATCCAATATGATACAAGATGGTATTTATATTGCAAAAAATAATTTAGGATATGAAATATTAAAAGAATTAATCTTATAATTTTAATGTCGTTTATCTGTAGTGATTGTCTAAACGAAGACCCCATAATTGCATGCTGTAAAAGCTCCCTCGCAGATTACCCGGCAGCGATGCTCCTCTTTGGAATGAGCCTTTTAGGAGTAGGGAATATGAAAAATATTTAAGAGGCAAGAGGGCAAAATAACTCTTTTAAAAGGGATGTTACTGCGTCCAACATCCCTTCTGTTTTGTGCTCAGTTCTCCCAACATGAATGAATATTGTAAGGTTATCACTTGCGTCCAAGGTCCTTTGCGCTCTTGAAAACAGGTGATCAGGATTTTTCTTGACGCTCTATCGGGATTATGCTAATAATCAAATGCCAATCCGGAGACCTTGCACTATTCGAAGCAGACTAACTTTCGCGGAGGAAGGTAGACATAGACCGAAAGCATTGTAGTCTTCACCGGAGCCAGGAGTGAAATGTTTGCAGTGCCCCGAAATCTATTCAGTTTATCACATGCACGCATCGAACAACCGCATTCATTTGCTGAGGCGCGCTTCTTGTCCACTCCTCCAGTCGCAGGATTAAATAAGTTCTTCAACTACGAATACCGGGTACGTCGGAGGCACAGTGGTAAACGCGATTACTGAAGAACACCTGAAAGATCTCTTCACGACTGAGACGTGGCACGACCAATTCACCACACTTTCCGATAGTCTTGGATTTTCTCTCAGCATCTATTCGCCGGATGGAACACTTATCTTCGCTCCTATGCACACTCCTTCCTTCTGCCAGGGGTTGTGCCTGTCATCCTCCTCATTCAAGTCGAAATGTGAATCCTATTGTCATCCCTTCATGATGAACACGATCGCGGCGGGAAAACCCGATGTCTTCAAGTGTTATTCAAAGATCATGTGCTTTGCCTTCCCCATCGAATACATGGATGAACATGCAGTGGTAGTGGGCCAGGGCTCCTTCGCTTCGTACGAGGATTTTCGCGAAAGCGTGAATATTCTTGCTTCCAGCGGCCTTGACACGATTTCCATAACAACACCTCTGGTCTTTACGAGTGTCCAGCAAACGTGGAAGGTCATGGGTTTTGTGTCTGACTCCGTAGGCCGTCTTCTCAACAACGCCCGGGAAACCGTTGCCCTCAGGAGCAAGATCGAAGGGTTGAAAAGTATTATAGTGAAATGGGGTACTTCTGCAGAGGAACGTCCGGAAATCCTTTATAAAGAGATGATAGACAAACTGTCCTCACTGCTCGACATCGAAAGCATTGCCATTCTTGTCTTTGACCGCAAGCGGAAACTATATGCAAGTCTCTATAGTCTGTCGAGAAGTATTGGAACGACCGGGGCCCTCACTATCAACGAGCACGATACTATTGTGGAGGACCTCACCAGAGGAAAACCGTTTGTCCTTTCAGCGGAACCCGTAAAAGATCCAAGGGCCGCCCTTCTGAACGGCATGGGGGCCCTCTATTTTTTCCCCATCATGGTTTTCAAAAAATTAGAAGGGATACTGCGGGTAACCGATAGGGTTCTCAAAGAGAGTGACAAACAAATCATCATAGCATACTGCCAGCAGTCGGCACTCTCCATAGAGAACCAGCGTCTGCACCAGAATCTTGATAAAAAGTTTGACCGGTTTGCTGAAGTTTCGGAACTAACAAAGACAATAACGCACATTCGCAATTATGAAACACTGCTTCAAACGATCCTGGATAAATCCGCAGATCTGCTCAGGGCAGAGCAGGGGTCCCTTATGCTTCTGGACCACGAAACCGATGACCTGCTCGTGGAGGCTAAAAAGGGTAACATCGATAGAGTGATGGAGAAACTCAGGATCAATCGTGGTGAAGGAATTGCCGGCAGGGTGGCCGAGTTCGGCGAGGCCATTCTCGTCGAGAACCTTGAAAATGACCCGAGAGTGAAGAAAAAAAACAGACAGCATTACAAAACACGGTCGTTCGTAAGCGTGCCCCTGAAGATCGATGATCGCATCATCGGCGTGCTCAATTTATCCGACAAGACGACCGGTGAGGTTTTCAATGAAGAAGATCTGAAACTCATTCAGTCCTTTGCGACCCATGCTGCTATCGTCATGGAGCGGAATGTCTTCTATAATAAAGCGGAGGAGCTTAAAAAGCTGACAATAACCGACTCCCTGACCGGTCTCCTTAATCGCAGATACCTGAACGATCGGCTGAAGGATGAAGTGGCCCGTTCCGAACGTTATGGTCACCATCTCAGCCTTCTCATGCTGGATCTTGACGGGTTCAAATATTGCAACGATACGTTGGGGCATCTGTTCGGTGACAAGACACTCAAAGAAATTGCGGAAACATTATTGAACACCGTGAGGTCCATGGACATTGTGGCGCGGTACGGCGGAGATGAGTTCATGGTGATTCTTCCCGAGACCGAGGAAACATTGGCGATCGATATCGCGGAACGACTGCGAAGCAATGTGGAAAAGTATGCAGTGCTTCCCCGGGACGCGTCGGGCAAGGGGCCGTATAAGCTTACATCCAGTATCGGCATCGCGTGCTATCCCGTGCATGGGAAAACGATCGAACTTCTTCTTGAGAACGTCGATAAAGCTCTGTACCGAGCCAAGAACAAAGGGAAAAACAGGGTAGAGGTGTTTTCATAGCATGCCATTCAATTCTCTCCAGGAAAAGGATTTTTTCGGAAGACTGCAAGAGCAGGCCAGCCTTTTCAAAAGGGTTCTCCTGGCGGAGAGGGGACAGGCGCAAAGCGCTGTTCTCTCCGGGCAACGGGGCATCGGAAAAACAGAACTGCTTAAGCATCTATTCGTTCAGCTATTCTGGAAACAGGACCGGGTAGTCCCTTTCTGGTATGCGGTCAATCCTGCACTGTTGTCTGTAACAGCCTTTTCCAAAACCTATCTGGCCCGGTTTATTTGCCAAAGACTCGCCTTCCCAAAAAAAGAGCAAGCCCTTTTTTATCAGGATGGGATATCATTGGATGCCCTGTCCTCTCTCGTGGAAGAGCGGGAGGCCTTGTGGGCAAAGGAGATTCTTGACCAGTATGTACAATGCTCCGGAGATCCCCTCGATGCGCTCCGCATTGCACTTTCGGCTCCGCACCGGTCGGCGCTGTCGACCGGAATGCCTGTAGCCGTTCTGATCGATGATTTTCACTGGATAAGGGGCCTCCATCTTGGTGGTATCCCTGATCACCGTCTGGCCTCACTTTTTCAAGAACCGATGGCATATAGAAAATCGCCCCACATGATCTCGGGCAGCATGGCCGAACTCCAGGAGATGCCCGTGGTAAGTGGACTCGAGCGGATTCAGCTGCAAGCGCTTGGACACGAGGCAACCTCGTCAATGGTTCTTTCTCTTATGAATGCACATGAGGCTGAAGGCAGCGTGCCTCCTCTCCTTATTCGTCATCTTGGGGGAAACCCGTATTATATCGGGTGTGTCGTCAACAGGGCGTGCGAGAAAAAGAATCCCGACGAAAAGGATTTTTGGAATGCCTACGTTCAAGAGATCATGGAGGGAACACTAGCCCACTCCTGGTCAAAGGTCTTGAAGGGCTATTTCCCGGACCTGGGGCAGAGGAGAACCGCCCTCGCAATGATCTCTAAAATCTATCATACATCGGAAGCTCTTTCCTGCCAACGGATCGCGAAGGTCTTTTCACTGTCGGACAGCCATGCGCATGAGATAGTGCATGCTCTGTATCTCTCCGGTTTTATTCGTGGAGAGTTCGGTACGTTCAGGGCAATGGAAGACCGGGTATTGCGTGATGTCGTCGACAGTCTCTCCATGAGAGAAATACTGGCGAAGTCCACTCACGACAGGGAAGGCCACTTTCTTGAAGCGCTGGTACCGCAAATGGAAAAGGTCGTGCGTTTTGACATGACATTGCCGGTTGCCAGAGATGCGGAGCTCGTTGTTGCCCAGAGCCTTGAGCAGATCGGCAAAAACCTTAACATCAATCAGGAGGCCATCGGTCAACTGCAAATAGCTGTGATCGAGGCCTGCATCAACGCGATTGAACACGGCAGGGGCATGGAGGATAAAGTCTATGTCAGCATTGTCGCTGAAGAGGACCATCTGGAGGTTTCGGTCGAAAGTGCCGGACAGGAGTTTATCATCCAGGAAACAGGAGAACCTTACCGGGACCAGGAGGCTTCGAAAACAGAGGGAAGAGGATGGGGTATAAAACTAATAAAACGTTTCGTGGATCAGGTCAAATTTGAAAAAACCACGTATGGCACAAAAATAGTGCTCGTCAAAAAAATCGAAAAGTCTGCAGACATACACAAGGAGGATACGGCAAACCGTGAGTAATTTTTCTTTATCATCCAGATCAGAACGGGACATCTCCGTCATGATGCCCAAAGGATATATCAATAACATCGGGGCAGAACATCTCGAATCTACGAGTGAAAAGTTTATCGACAAAGGATCTAAAAAGCTTATCGTTAATTTTTCCGACGTTCAATTTATCAACACCATCGGTTTGTCCATATTCTTAAGCATCGTTCAGAATACGCTGGACGCCAACAGTTTGCTCTGTTTCACAAATATGAAAAAAGACCATCGTGAGATGTTCGAGATGGCTGGATTGATGAAGCATGTCAAGGTATTTAAAGATGAGAAGGACGCCCTCAATTATCTGAACGGGAGAAATTAAGATGTCCGCGAGCAAGCTGCATCTCAAACGGCTGTTGTTCAGCATGGCATCGCTCGTCGATCTTGGACAGGAGGCAACGTCCTCGAAGGACCTGTCCTCAAAGATGAAATCCGCACTCTACGTGATTACCGGAACATTTTCCGTTCCGGCAGCGGCCCTGTTTGTATACCGCCCCCAGCAGAGAACTCTCCAGCTTCTTGTGGAAAAGGGTTACAAAAAGATCGCCCTCCGTGATATGAAATTATCCGTTCTGCCAAAGCACATTGATCATTTCAATGCAAACGAACCTCACCCCATTCATGAGCTTGTCAAGGGTTCTTTTTATGAACGGAACGAAGAGATGTTTTCAAAGCTGCATGCGAGATTGTTCATCCCGCTCTTTGCAAAAGATGAGTTCGTCGGCGCTATTTCTCTCGGCAAGAAACTCGGCCGAGCCTCATTCCGGCAGAGCGAGAAAGACGTTCTCCGGGTGGTCGCTCATCAAATGGCAATAACGTTGTATAATGCGATGTTATTTCTAGAGCTCACCAAAAAAGCGGCGGAAAACAAGAAGCTGTATGAAAGCATGCGGCGCATTTATCATGACACCATCCAGGCATTTTCAGCTGCCATCGATGCAAAGGATGGGTATACCAAGAACCATTCCTACCGTGTGGCATGTTATGCTGTCGCTATCGCACGGGAACTCGGATGGAAGAAGAAAGAGGTGGAGGGTATCTATGTTGCCGGCCTGCTTCATGATATCGGGAAGATCATTATTGACACCAGGGTCATCAAAAAAGGAGAAGGGCTTACGACACCGGAGATAAACGAAATTAGAAGACATCCCCAGATATCGTACGATATACTCTCAAAGATAAACTTCCCCTGGAGAAATATTGAACGGTTTGTCCTGCACCATCATGAGCGGATGGATGGGAAGGGATATCCGGATGCGCTCCGGTCAACGGAACTGAGCGACGGCGAAAAGATCCTGACACTCGTTGATGCATTTGATGCTATGACAACAGACCGTCCGTATCGGGATAAACTGGGGCTCGATGAAGCATTTCGAGAAGTAATTAAATGCGGCGGCACACAATTTGATGAACAGATCACAAAGACGTTCTTCGATTTACTGCATAAAGAGTTGAAAGGGGAGGTTAAAGAACTGCAGATACTTCCGCATTTGCAGCAGATCGATGTAAGCGCCTTCAGGGAAAATGAATCAGGCCGCGGAATGTGATAAACCCGAGCTGCTATTCAGACACAAAGAGAAAATTATTGCCCTCATGATCCGAGGGAAGACATCCGCTTAATTCCATTTCAATAACAACCAAAAAACCCTGGATATAACCCGTTCAGCGATGACTGTTCTGTTATCGGGGGGACGTTCGAAGGGGCATATTTTCTGCGGTCTAATCCAGATCTTCTATCTTTATCGCTTCTCCGTTCAGGACCCTTGTAGTTCGGATCATTAAACTTTCTCCGGTTTTGACCTGATCGTCTAAGCATATGAGCTCTTATGCGCTCCTCATGGTATGGCTTTATCCCTCAAGATTAGATGCAAATTTAATGCTATTATATAATGCATTGTTATTATGAACAATGTATTTTTACCTTCTAACACTACCTCCAATATGTAAAATATTACGTCATATTTGTTAGAAATTCTGTTTACTGATTATGTGTACTTACATGATTAGAACAAGATGATATCTATAGATTGTCGAAAAAGATATTTGGTTATTCGAATGGTGTAATGCGCTGCCGAAATGACGAGAGTGACAATTCAATGTGAAGTATTTGTCAGAATGCTCATTGTGATGTTGAATAATAAGTCAAAGAAGTTTTTCTGATATTAAAGCGTCCTTCATGTTATTTCAATGTAATATACCCCGTGTAGTCTGTCCGTTTGTGGGTACTTAATTGCATGTTCGCTGTTAATTCTTCATTCAATCTGTTTCCCGAATGTTATCTAAGTTGGCGCTTGTCCCAGGTGTGCATTTATTTTTTTGGGCAGCTCATCACTCGGCCACGCAGCATGCCGGGACAGATAGATATACAGTACCTCCACCCTGATATGCAGGACTCGCATCACTCCACCCTCGCCCTTTAAAAAAGGGCTCGGCCGTGTCTGCCTTGTCGTGTTCTTGTAACTATGATCTGTGCAGCATTGCCAGGCGTGTCTCTCGCGTCAGAGCTACCCGGCGCAGGGGAACGGCAGAACTCTTTGCCTTTCCAGAACCCCCTGCATCCCATGAACAGGTTCGCGCACAGGCATGCCGAGGTAGAAAAGACCGAAGTTGCCACAAAGCCAGGCAGACACACCGTGCTCTTGCGATAACGCGGGTGCAGGCGGCCAATCTAAGGGAAGTGCTGCGAGATGCTCGAAAGGCTTGTTATCAGTACCGGCAATCATGCCCTGCGCGGAGCTGTGAACTGGGGTGCAGAAAAAAATAGGATCGTGACATGTGCCGAATGAGAAACAGATAAAAGCGACCCACACAAAACCCGGAAGACCCATAATTGTAAGAGCATTATAACTTCACGATCTCATCTTATTTTCTGAATTTTGTGGCAAAGAGGCCAAGGCCCAACAGGCAACTGCCTAACAACAGCATCGTGCCGGGCTCAAGAACCTTCCTCACCATTTCAATATCTGTGCAAGATATAGAATATGATCTTGCCTCCCCGGCGCCCCCTATACCGTCCGCAACGATGAACGTCCCGTTTGGCAGGCCATCACGCGACCATTTCACACGAGAGTCAATATGTTGCGCGGAAGTGTCAATTAACAAGTTGTCAAAGTTCGCCCGTGCAGACAAAGGCATAATGAGAAATAATACAACCAATGCCGATACCCTTAATACTTTTATCACTATATTTTACCTATCCAACACCTAAATTCGACATAATAGTATGAGGCAGGTGAAAGAATAAAAAACATATATTTTGGTATTGACAGCATGAATTAGTCAGTTTATAATCATGTCAGCTAAATTGACACTTTAATGATAATCTTAATATAAGTAATTGCTTTGTATATTCAGTAAATTGCAATGACAATGCCAATTTATAGTATGTTGAATATTAATAATAATTTGAGATATACTAAGTGTAAAACCTTTTAGTGTAAAGAACACCAACAGCTCTTAGAGGGTAAAGAAAGCTGGTTACCGACATGAGAAAAAAAATATTCTTAATTGTATTTGTACTTTTGTTTGCGTCGACGGTATCGGCTGCTGATTATCTGATCGGGGAAGGAGATACGCTTATGATCTCCGTTTGGGGAGAGAAGGACCTGAGCCTCCCGGCGGTGATAGTCCGTCCCGATGGGAAGATCACGATCCCCGCCGTAGGCGAAGTTATAGCCGCTAATTCCACGGTAAAGGATCTTCAAACGACGCTTACCGGAAAAATCGGGAGGATCGTTAAAAACCCCATTGTGACAGTCATGGTCACTGGTATCACGAACAATAAGGTCTATCTGTTCGGAGGAGGCGTCAGCTCCCGTGTGTATAGTCTGACCCAGAGAACGACACTGCTCCAGCTTCTGTGCCAGTTAGGAGATCAGCAGACCCCCGCGGACGGCTCAACCGGTGTTGCTGGAACATCCAATAGTGCTCGAGACGTTGATTTAAAGAACGCCTACGTGCTCAGAAACGGCAAAAAAATAAAGCAGAACTTTTACGATCTCTTCGTCGGCGGAAATATTGCCGAGGATGTGGTCATAGAACCGAACGATGTTGTTTTCATTCCCGGCTACAATGACAAGAATGTGTATGTAATGGGCGCCGTGAATACGCCACGGTCGATCACCTATCGTGATGGTCTTACCGTCATGGCGGCAATTCTCGAAGCAGGGGGATTCACGAAATACGCGAGCCAGAACGATACTACGATCTATCGGAAAAATGGCGCCCATGAGACCACGATAACCGTCAAGATAAAAAAACTGATCAATGACGGCGACCTCTCCCAGAACGCCCGTCTCCAGCCGGGCGATTATATTGTTGTCAAGGAAAGCATATTTTAGTTGGTACGGGATACAATTCCTCTCGAAATGGGAAAAAATTCGGCAACAAAGGCCACCGAGAACACTGGAAAGACTTATAGTAATCGCATGTCAATAAGATTTATTATACTTTACCGCGTTATTCTGTAGCAATTAGATCGTTGGTTCCGGCTCGACAAGGTTAGGAGAACAGACGTGGAACAATCCGAGGGACTGGATATACAACGCTATCTTCAACTTATTTATAAACGGCGTTACCTTTTTGCACTCACCGCGGCCTTCATTATTACCTCAGTGATCATCATAAGCCACTTCATACCGCCGGTTTATGAGGCTAAGACCGTGGTTGCCATTGAAAAAAGTTTTTTAAATGATGCCCTCAAGAATATCGGGGGAGCACAATCGATCGATGACAGGGCTACAGCGCTTTCCACGATCATGAAGAGCAGGACCCTCATTGTAAAAGTGATCGGCGATCTCGGCATTGATATGAAGGGGTTGACCGAAGCACAGGTTGAGGGTCTCATCAAGAGTACGCAGGACAGGACGAAGATCACGATCGAGTTCAGTCGGGGAGGCGGGAGTGATGTGGATTTTTTCACCGTTTCTTTTCGGGACCGGGACCCTCAGTTTGCAAGGGATTATGTGAATAGTGTGGTCAGCAAGTATATTGAAACGACCATCGGCTCCAAGAGATCGGACACATTCGGCGCAAACCGATTCCTCCTCGACCAGATAAACCAGTTCAAGGAAAAAGTGGAAAAATACGATGCAGAGATCGCGGTGCTGAAGAAAGACAATAATATTGTTCTGTATAACAGATACCTTAAACTGCAAAAGCGTCTCGATGATCTTCTTGTCCAGTACACGGAAAATCACCCTGAAGTGCTCAAAGTTAAGTCTGAGATCGAGGCGTATAAGGCGAAAGATGATATCTCTCCAAAAAAACTGGCGCACGTTTTGGATGCCAAGAACCGCCTTGCGATCCTTGAGCGCGATCGTGAATCCAGTAAAAAGATGTACGATGAAATGGCGGCGGCCTACAGTAAATCAGAGGTGTCTACGAAGGCGGAGTTGCAAGACAAGGCGGGTACATTCAGGATCGTCGACCCTGCAGTCTTGCCCATCAAGCCGGTCAGCCCAAACCGCATCAAGATCATCTTCCTGGGGATTGTTGGAGGGATCGCGGTCGCAACTGGTCTTATCATACTCCTCGATATCCTCGATGATTCTATCAAGAACGTTGATACGATCAAGAGTTTAGGCTTTCCCGTGCTTGCTATTATCCCGCATATTCAGAACCCTGATGACATGATCAAGTCGAGGAGAAAAGACATTTTCTTTTATACGCTATCCGGATTGTTTGTGGTGCTCCTGGGTGCGGTCATAGTTCTGGAAAAGCTCGGGTTGTTCGGTTAGTCAAATAATTATCAAAATGTTTTCATTCCGACTGACTTAGGAGAAAACGGAGGATCAAGAAAAAGGATTTGCTATGTTAAAATAGACTATCCAAAAAGGATCGTTTCCAGCTATTTTATATTGTGATACTTCAGTTTAACTAATTGATTAAGAAACAATTTGCATCATGGTTTTTCAAATGGCATAAGTATTGCTTTATAGGACGTAAGTATTATTTTATATTAGCTAGTTTAGTTTCAGTTATTGAAAAAATAATACTGTTTTCGAAATCAGTGAGGAAAATTTATTGCAGCCGTCAGAAAGTACATTGAGAATAGCGAAAAGTAATTTCTTTACGAACCAGATGTTTGCCAGACAGTATTTAACCGCTGTGATTTATTTTGCCTTTTGGGTTTAATTTTCAATTTGTCCGACTACCCGTGTAAGGACAGGATGAGCGAAGTTCAAAACGCATTGGAAAAGGCGATCAAGCCGAAATAAATCGATCGACACGGCGGACAGCAGTGCCGTTGTGACAAAGCCTGTCCGCGTTGAACCTGTGGAGGCTAAAGGAATGACGACGATGCATCCGAACAATCCCTCCATTATCAGCTATGTGAACACTGATTCTCCAATTGCCGAAGAGTATCGGAAACTGAAAACCGTACTTTTGCGAATGACCAGGGATGAGTTTCGGAACACGCTCATGGTGACCAGCTCGGTCAGCGGTGAAGGGAAAAGCGTCACGAGTGCTAACCTTGCCGTTATGCTCGCACGGGAATATGGACAAACTGTTCTGCTGATTGATTCGGACCTGAGGAGGCCGTCACTGCACGAGTATCTTGGAATCACCCCTCGCGTGGGCCTTGCTGACTGTCTGGAAGACAGGATCGATGCTGGAAGCGCCATGGTGAAGACCGGCATACCGAAACTCTCATTTATGTCGGCGGGGAAAAAAGTGGAGAACCCCGGAGAGCTCCTTTCATCGCAGCGGATGAAGGATTTTTTGATGGAGATCAAGCACCGATACCGGGACCGGTATATTGTTATTGACACACCACCGATCCTTCTGTTCTCTGAAACTCAGGCTTTGAGCATGCTTGTTGACGGGGTGCTCGTCGTAGTAAAAGAGGGCGGCGTCACTCTCAAAGGGATCACCCAGATGTTCGAGATCCTGAAAGGTGCAGCTGTGCTCGGTATTGTTTATAACGATGCAAGTACTGCGAGCCTTGATGGAAAGTATTACCACCACTATAAACACTATTACCAGGACGATCGCCATGGGAAAAAGCAGAAGAAACGCTGAAAAAGGCACAGCGGGGATGGTTAAGAGCTGGTGCTTAATTCAATAATGACTGAAAACTGGTATGCACTCAGGGTGAAATCACGTCATGAGTTCGTTTCTTCTGAAGAGCTTACCCGGAAGAGCATCGAGAACTTTCTCCCATCTGTTTCAAGAGAGCGTCAATGGAAAGATAGAAAAAAAATTGTAAATTTCCCTCTCTTCCCGGGATACTTATTTGTTCATCTTGAACCGCAACCCGAGGCATTTTTGAACGTCTTGAAGACCCGTGGATCCGTTAGTTTCATTTCTCTGGAACCGGGGCAACCAACTTCCGTATCACCGGAAGAGATCGTATCCCTTATGGCTATGCTGAAGAGCGGGGAGCAGCTCGATGTCTTTCCTGCATTCAAGGAGGGAACGGCTGTTCGGGTAAAGCATGGCCCGTTGAGCGGTATTGTCGGCATCCTGGCAAAACGGGAAGGCCGCCAGATGTTCCTGATCAATATCGACATTCTCGGCAGAAGTGTAGGCCTCAAGATATGCGCCGAGGATGTTGAACTGGCCTGATGCGATAAAAGCAGGCGAATCGACTGAAGGGTGAAGTTTTAGAGGAATTCAAGTAGATATACTTTAACCTTCAGCCTGCATGTATACAGGTCCACCATCGGTCTTTATTCGCTAATGATTCCACCCCCTTGGTTCGTGGTATGTAACTGAGAGGGCGAAGCATTGTCTAACGCATTCTAATTTTTAGCAGATCCTCGAGAATATCTATTCATACGCAGGTGACAAAACATGCTTTCTACCGACACTGCCTCACGCTGAAAAGCGGGAACGGCGAAGCTCCTATTTGGTTCCTGCTTGTCAGTCTGATCATATTGTTATACACGGTCCCTGACAATGTTGAGGCCTCAGAATACAGGATACAACCGAGCATTTCGCTCGGTGAGGAGTATAACGATAACATATTTCTGGTGCCTGAGAACAGGAGCTACGATTATATTTCGCGGATCACTCCCGCGATCAGTATTATGTATAAAGCTCCTCTCTGGGACTGGAACGTAAACTACTTTTACGATTATCGTTATTTTGCCAGATATTATATACGCGAAGATAAAACACACTCACTCAACCTCGCAAACCACACCAGGATCATAGATGAATATGTCTTTCTCGATATCGGGGACAATTACGCAAGGGTATCGATCGATCCTACCAGAGACTACACTCAGGAAAGCACTTTTGTGAACCAGACAGACAGGAACACCCTGACGGTGAACCCGTATTTTATCATGAGACCCACGTCTCAAATGACCGTTACAACAGGATATGGCTATTCGAATACCTGGTATAAGGACCCAACCGCGATCGACGAGACAAGCCATGTTGTTTATACGGGTCTACAGCAGGAGCTGTCGCAAAGAGCGAACATGACTGCCGGTATCAGGCATACTCAGAACAAGAACAGACTTCAGGAATACTCGCAGGATGACGTGTTTCTCGGACAGAAATATGAGTATGTAGAGAACTCCATTCTCTCGGTAACAGTAGGCAATAGTTGGTTTGATATCAAGGATGCGGAAAAAACCAGCCAGGTGTATTGGGATGCCAGTTTAACGCACCGTTATTCCACGATGACCGTTACGTATGAAACCGGTTTGCGCTTCATTCCCGACCCTATCCTAATATTACGAAGAGAGGACCGCTATCTGGCAACGATCAGTAAATCTGTCGAGAGAACGTCTCTGAGCGTTTCCGGCGGTCTGATAGAATACCGGAACGTTATAAATAAGCACCTTGAGACCTCAAGCTATCAAGTGACCGGCACACTAAGTCATGCTGTAACGACAAGATCAAAGATCCTTCTCGATCTTGGCGCGTACCGCTTGAAGGATTATCTGGCATACTGCAAAAACTGATAGATATCTCATGGGAGCGCGGTTTGAACATCTGTTCACTGAAAATCTCACGCTGGCCCTGGATTATCGATATACCAACGTATATTCGCCCGATGTATACGTGTATAATTACTTTAACAACAGGTTCTCAGTTGAATTACGAAAGGTATTTTAATTTACTCAATGACCTTGTACGTTTATTATAAGAGGGGTGTTTTATTGGTTGCTGAGTCGACCAAGCTGATTATGAAGAGATATTCGATCATACTGTTTGTTCTCATACTGATAACCCTTGTCCTCTCTGCATGCGGTGGCAAGGGACCGCTGCCGCCGGCTGATACAACGCCTCCAACGCGTGATCTCCGTTAATCCCGCTAATGGGGCCCAGAATGTCCCGATCAACAGTTCTGTCATAATAACGTTCAGCGAAGCAATGGATGCTTCGTCCATCAATGGGCAAACGATCAGCGTTTCAACCGGGAACAGTAATGTCCAGGGTTCGGTGACCTATTCGGGCGTGACTGCGATCTTTAAGCCGACATCAAATCTTAACCCAAACACTGTATACGGTGGCTGTTGAAGCAGGCGTCAAGGATGCGGCCGGGAATGCCATGGGCAGTCCTTACGGGTATATTTTCATAACGGGTATCGACGTGCAACAGGATATCACGCCACCGAGGGTCGTGGATGTCCAGCCTTCGAACCGTGCAACAGGGGTAAGTCCTAATACCGCTATCGTGGTCATGTTCAGTGAGCCGATGGATCCGGCCACGATCACAAACATCTTCCATAACAATAGTTAATTCCTTGGGAAAGTCAATCTAGCACAGTAACGCCTTTTGGAACAGCAGCCATTATTAAACCGACTCTGGCACTTGCACCAGCAGCGATTATACGGTCATTGTAACAACACGAGTAAAGGATTTGGCAGGGAATGCCATGACTGACGCTTTTCTCGCAAATTTCAGGACCGGTGCGGTGAATGACACCAGCGCACCGTCCGTTGTAGCAGGCTCAATCATTCCTGCTTCCAGCGCCACAACTGTATCGGTGAATACTCCGATCAGTGTTACATTCAGCAAGCCGATGAACGTATCAACCATTAACCTTTCAACTTTTATCGTCAGCGATGGAACTTCGACGATCCCCGGCGACATGCAGTATTACGGAACTAATGCCGTATTTACACCGAGCAATCCTCTACCGCCGTCCACCACCTATACAGTTACCATTACCAATGCCGTTGCGGACCTGTCGAGCAATCCACTATCCGGTTATTCCTGGAGTTTTACTACAGAACCGCTTGCGTCGGACGCTGTACCGCCGCAGGTTCTGGCCAACTATCCGACTTGTATCAAAAATGTGCCGGTCTATAGTCAGATAGTTGCTCTCTTCAGTGAGACGATGCTCGTGAGCTCAATTACGCCGACAGCTTTTAGTCTTACGGATTCTTTGACTCAAACACCTGTCTTGGGGAATATAAAGATCGAGCGGTGCAATTGTTATTCTTTACGCCTACACTGCCCTTAGCGTACAACACGAATTACACTGCGACGATATATACGGCAGCTACAGATATTGCAGGGAATCCACTCACAAGTATCTATTCCTGGAGTTTTACTACGGAAGTTGATTGCCGCATTTACCATCACACCGAGTGCAGGCGCGAATGGAAGCATAAGCCCGAATACGGTGCAGACGGTGACCTACGGAGCGACGCCGTCCTTCACGATTACGCCCGTCACCGCCTATCATGTCGCCGATGTGTTGGTGGATGGCACCTCGGTTGGAGCTGTGACAACTTATACGTTCCCCCCAGTGATAGCTGGCCATACGATCAGTGCAAGTTTCGCGATCAATACGTACACCATCACAACGACCCCCGGAGCCAACGGCACAATCACCCCTGCTAATCCTACGATTAATTCTGGAGCAAATCAGGCGTTCACGATCACGCCGGATGCCGGCTATCATATTGTTGACGTCTTGGTGGATAGTGCTTCGCTCGGTGCGCTGACTTCATACACATTCACAAATGTAACGGCCAATCATACGATCAGCGCGAGCTTTGCGATCAATTCAACATCCACTAACTTAATATCCTCGTCTAATCCCTCGACCTTCGGTGTTGCATTGACATTTACAGCAACGGTAGCAAGTGCTTTTGGTACACCGACCGGAACGGTTACGTTTAGTGATGGAGGAACTACTATAGGCACAGGTACATTGTCCGCTGGTGTAGCGACTTTCAGCACATCAACATTGACTAGTGGTTCTCATTCCATTACCGCGGCATACAGTGGAGATACGAATTTTGCGGTTTCAACGTCATCTCCTCTTATCCAAACCGTGAACGTGACCAACCAGGCAACTCTGACGGTCATAGCAACCCCGTCGACCGTCGCTTACGGTAGTACGTCGACGCTGAGCAGCAGTGGCGGCAGCGGTACGGGAGTAGTAACGTTTAGTGCAGGCGCATCGACCGGCTGTTCAGTAGCGGGCACAACACTCTCTGTGACAAATGCCAGCGGTACCTGCTTGGTAACAGCGACAAAAGCTGCGGACACCAATTACACTGCAGCCACTTCAGCTCCACTCACAATAACACTTCAGAAGATTGGCCAGACGATCACGGTAGGAACTCATGCTCCCGCGAGCGCGGCGTACAATTCGCAATTTACGGTAGCGGCAACAGCGAGTTCGCTGCTGCCAGTGGCAATCACTACCAGTGGCGGATGCAGCGGCAGCGGCAGCGGGTCAGCGACAATAACGATGACGAGCGGTACGACTAGTTGTACCATAAACTACAATCAGGCGGGCGATACCAACTATGTGGCCGCTACCCCGGTGACAGAAAACACGACGGCCGGGAAGATTAGCCAGACGATCACGGTAGGAACCCATACTCCCGCGAGCGCGGCGTACAATTCGCAATTTACGGTAGCGGCAACAGCGAGTTCGCTGCTGCCAGTGGCAATCACTACCAGTGGCGGATGCAGCGGCAGCGGCAGCGGGTCAGCGACAATAACGATGACGAGCGGTACGACTAGTTGTACCGTAAACTACAATCAGGCGGGCGATACCAACTATGTGGCCGCTACCCCGGTGACAGAAAACACGACGGCCGGGAAGATTAGCCAGACGATCACGGTAGGAACCCATGCTCCCGCGAGCGCGGCGTACAATTCGCAATTTACGGTAGCGGCAACAGCGAGTTCGCTGCTGCCAGTGGCAATCACTACCAGTGGCGGATGCAGCGGCAGCGGCAGCGGGTCAGCGACAATAACGATGACGAGCGGTACGACTAGTTGTACCGTAAACTACAATCAGGCGGGCGATACCAACTATGTGGCCGCTACCCCGGTGACAGAAAACACGACGGCCGGGAAGATTAGCCAGACGATCACGGTAGGAACCCATGCTCCCGCGAGCGCGGCGTACAATTCGCAATTTACGGTAGCGGCAACAGCGAGTTCGCTGCTGCCAGTGGCAATCACTACCAGTGGCGGATGCAGCGGCAGCGGCAGCGGGTCAGCGACAATAACGATGACGAGCGGTACGACTAGTTGTACCGTAAACTACAATCAGGCGGGCGATACCAACTATGTGGCCGCCACCCCGGTGTCAGAAAACACGACGGCCACGAAGATTGGCCAGACGATCACGGTAGGAACGCCTGCTCCGGCCACTGCGGTGAATAATTCGCAATTTACGGTAGCAGCGACAGCCCCGGGTGGGACAGTGAGCATAACGACCTTAGGATCCTGCACAGGAACAGGCTCAGGTTCAGCAACGATCACGATAACCAGCGATACCGGCATTTGTACGGTCCTTTACGGCCAGGTCGGAAACAACAATTACGAAGCCGCCCCTCAAGTGACGAGTGACACCACGGCGCTACCATAACCGGCTTGACCGCCGGCACCTGCACTATCAGGGCATCCCAGGATGAAGATGCGAATTATAATGCGGCCGCTAACGTAGACCGGACCCTGACAGTGAATTAAAATAAGATAACGATAGGCATTTTTCTCTTATAACGAATTGTTTGCATTTAATGCGCTTAGAGAATATTGACTACTACTGATTCGAATAGCCAATTCATAAACTATAAAAGAACGCTTTCAACAAGATTGCTCCATACCATCAGCTAACGAGGAAATATTCTATGAAGATCCCATCGCGTAAGAAAAATCCCGTCATTCTTCCGCAAAGCGCGGATATGTTCGATGACGAAGAATATAGCGGTTATGAGGAAGAGTTCTTTCTCGAGTTTCTTGTATTCGAGCGAAGACGGAGTGAACGCTCCGGGCGGCCGTTTCTCGTGTTGACGATGGATTTTACCGGAATTCGTGATATGGAGAGCAGACGTGAATCCGTAAAGTGGGCCATGCAGACGTTGTCAGTACTTACCCGGGATACCGATATCAAGGGGTGGTACAAAAACCCGACGGTCCTGGGCGTTATCTTTACTGAAATGAACAGCCTTGAAACGGAGACCTTGCAGAATAAGATTCACGAAAGTCTCTCCTCACGTTTGTCGGACCAACAACTCGATGACATACAGTTATCATTTCACAGGTTTCCCAAGGACGAAAAGCCAAACAAGCCGGGAGACTCGGTAAATTTCACGTTCTATCCCGAGTATCCAAAAAGAGAGCGGTCCCAAAAAAACGCCCTCAGGATAAAACGGGTAATCGACGTGATCGGCAGTTTGACAGGCATCATTATTTTTTCTCCATTTCTTTTGATCATCCCTCTTTGCATTAAGCTGACCTCTCGGGGACCGGTTCTGTTCCGGCAGCAGAGAGTTGGACAAAATGGGAAGGCTTTCATCTTTCTAAAATTCAGGAGCATGTATGCCGACAATAACGAGGAAGTTCATAAAAAATACGTCCAGAACCTGATCGTCGGAAAAGTATCCGGAGAGACAAAAGATAATGGTGCCGGAAAAAAAGTATTCAAGATCGTTAACGACAAGAGAGTAACTCCCCTTGGGAATATTCTGAGGAAGACGAGTCTGGATGAACTGCCTCAGTTTTACAATGTGCTGATAGGTGAGATGTCATTAGTAGGGCCGAGACCTCCCATTCACTATGAGCTCGAGAAGTATGATTCATGGCACCGGCGCCGCGTCTTGGAGGTAAAACCGGGGATAACCGGGTTATGGCAGGTCACCGGGCGGAGTTCAACAACGTTTAACGAGATGGTGCGTCTCGACCTCCAGTACGCGACCAACTGGTCCTTATGGATCGATATGAAAATACTTCTGAAGACCACGTGGGTAATGGTGGCAGGGAAGGGTGCGTATTAAGGGCAGAACGCGAAGTGCATAGCGCATAGCGCGAAGAGCATAGTGAAAATGGTGAAATTTAGATTTCAGGACCGCGAAATCACGTTTTGCTCTTCGCGCAGTGATTGTATCAGGAGGATACATGATTAACATAGGCATCATAGGATTCGGTTATTGGGGACCGAACATCGTTCGGAATTTCAGCAACCTTGAGGGGGCCAGGGTCGTCTCTATTTGCGATGGCAACCAGGACGCAATGAAGCGGGCGAGCAAAGCTTATCCGCACATCAAGGTAACAAGTAACTACAATGACATCCTCAATTCACCTGACATTGACGCAGTTGCTGTCATCACACCGGTATCTACACACTTCAAACTGGCCAAACAGGCACTTGAGAACGGAAAGCATGTGTTTGTGGAAAAACCTTTTACCGCATCGATCGCACACGCGGAGAAATTGATCGAGTTGGCCGAGAAAAAGAAATTGACCATAATGGTGGATCATACCTTTATCTTCACCGGCGCGGTGAGAAAGATCAAACAGCTCATAGATCAACGGGCTCTGGGGGATCTTTACTACTACGATTCGGTCAGGGTCAACCTGGGACTTTTTCAACGCGATGTGAATGTGATCTGGGACCTCGCACCTCATGATTTTGCCGTCATGGACTACCTCCTCAGCGAAAAGCCATTTGCTGTTGCAGCTGAGCGGAAAAGCGCACGTAAGTGAGATGGAGGATACCGCTTACATCACTGTGCACTTCAGCGACAACATGATCGCGCATTTCAACGTTAATTGGCTGTCTCCGGTGAAGATCAGGACCACCCTCATCGGGGGAGAGAAGAAGATGCTTATGTGGAACGACCTGGAACCGGATGAAAAGATCAAGATATTTGACAAGGGGGTCGAAGTAACGAGCACGGAAGCAAAATATAAAATGCTCGTCAACTACCGCTCCGGAGACATGTACGCTCCGCGAGTCGAGCCAATGGAAGCCCTCAAGGTAGAGACCGAGTATTTTCTCCAGTGCATTTTAAATAGTGAAACACCGGTCAACGATGGACATGCGGGCTTGCGCGTGGTGAAGATGCTTGAAGCCTGCAATCTTTCGCTCAAGAAGAACGGTCGGGCGGTGACGGTATGAAATACGTCTCCGTCGCTGATGATGTCCGGCTGGGGGAAAACGTCAAGCTTGCCAACTTCGTCAATCTGTATGGATGCGCTATCGGCGATAACACGAAGATCGGGACTTTTGTTGAAGTCCAGAAGAACGCGTGTATCGGCAGGAATTGCAAGATCCAGAGCCACACCTTTATCTGCGAAGGCGTCACCATCGAGGATGATGTGTTTGTCGGACATGGTGTCATATTCATCAATGACAAGTATCCCCGTTCGACAACTGGGGACGGGAATCTGCAAAGCGAGGCTGACTGGAAAGTGATCCCTACGGTCGTAAAAAAAGGGGCGTCAATCGGGTCCGGTTCTACGATCCTTTGCAATATTACCATCGGAGAAAAAGCAATTATCGGCTCCGGCAGCGTTGTAACAAAAGATGTTCCGCCAAACACGATCGTTGCGGGAAATCCGGCAAAGATCGTGAGGAAGATCGAAAATGAATAAGAAAATCCCGTTTCTGACAGAACACCGCGTTTAATCCGGAAGTCATGAAGAGCACAAAATATGAACAGTAGGGGATCACGTGAATGAATGTCGACTGTGATGTAGCAATAATAGGAGCAGGGGTAATTGGACTTGCCATCGCAGCGGTCCTGTCAGATGATGAGCGGAATATATATATAGTAGAAAAGAATGTAACCCACGGCATGGGTGTGAGCTCCCGGAACAGCGAGGTGATACACGCCGGCATCTATAATCCTCCCGGTTCGTTAAAAGCAAGATTCTGTATCGAAGGGAGGGAATTGCTGTATGAGACGTGCATAAGCAATAACATCCCGTACCAAAAGACCGGCAAGTTGATCATTGCAACAACTGAGCAGGAGAGGGGAAAGCTCGAGGAACTCATGAGCAATGCGGAACGGAACGGCGTTTCCTCCGTATATTTCCTTGAGGAAACGAGAATTCGCGAGATGGAACCGCACATCAGGGCGGTTGCCGGCCTCCACTCCCCTGATACGGGTATCATAAGCGTACATCATCTGATGGACTACTATCTGCAAAAAGCAAAAAAGAGAGGGGCAGAAATAGTCTATGGCACGAATGTCACCGGGATACAAAAAGTGTCCCGGGGTTACCAGATCACCACAGTAGATGCCGGCGGTGATCGTTTCGAGTTCGTCGCAGAAAGGGTTGTCAATGCAGCGGGGTTGTGTTCAGACGAGATAGCAGGGATGCTGGGAAAAGAATATTCGCTTCATTACTGTAAGGGGGATTACTTTAGTATAAACAATGTAAAAAAAGGATTGGTTCAGAGACTGATCTATCCAGTTCCTGAGGTAAATCATGTCGGTTTAGGCGTCCACCTTACATTGGATCTGAGCGGGAGGATGAAATTAGGTCCCGACGCTACCTATATTGAAAGGACAGAAAATTATAAGGTTGACGCGGGGAAAAGAAACAAATTCTTTGAGGCTGCGGTCAAGTTTCTGCCTTTTATAAAAAGGGAAGATATCGTCCCTGAGATGTCAGGCATTAGACCAAAGCTCCAGGGACCGGGAGAGGGCTTCCGTGATTTTGTGATCAGCGAAGACTTTCCCGGTTTCGTTAATCTTGTAGGAATCGAGTCACCCGGACTTACAGCCGCACCTGCCATCGCACGATACGTCAGCAATATTTTAACAGGCAAGTAATTGTTGCTCTGATTGCAAGTGCAAGATGGACGGCAGAGCATCGCAGGGAAACTGAGATCAATTTGAAAGGGGCTTGAGGAGAATTTATGAAGATCGAAGGTAAAAAGTTCTTGATAACAGGCGGCGCTGGATTAATGGGATCCCATATCACTGATCAACTGCTGGCGAAAGGGGCTTCCGAGATCATATTATTGGACAATTTTGTTCGGGGAAGCATGCATAACATAGAGGATGCTTTAAAGGATAAAAGGGTCAGGCTCGTGAAAGGCGACATCCGCGACCTGGATCTGCTCATGGATCTTGCGACAGACGTAGACGGGATGTTTCATTTGGCTGCACTGAGGATAACCGCCTGCGCTGACAATCCCCGGGATGCTATGGAAGTAATGCTGACGGGTACTCATAATGTGTTTCAAACGGCTGTGGAAAAGAAAGTCGGTAAGTTGGTATACGCGTCGTCAGCATCCGTTTACGGTTTGGCTGACGTGTTCCCCACAAACGAAAAACATCACGCTTTTAATAATCGAACGCTTTATGGAAGTGCCAAGATCGCCGGTGAAGGGATGGCGCGCTCTTTTGCGGAAATGTACGGTCTCCAGTATGTCGCCTTGCGTTATTTTAATGTCTACGGGCCTCGCATGGACATTCATGGCAAGTACACAGAGGTCCTCGTTCGATGGCTGGACCGCGTCGGCGCCGGACAGGCTCCAATTATTTTTGGGGATGGTTTACAGACCATGGACCTCGTTTATATTGACGACGTTACGGACGCCAATATCATTGCGATGGAATCCGATGTGACTGACGAAGTATTCAACGTCGCGAGCGGGAAGGAGACCAGTCTCCTGGAACTTCTTCAAGCTGTGCTCAAGGTCACCGGGTCTACGCTGAAACCGGAGTTCTTACCTGCTCGTACCGTGAATCCGGTCCCTCGAAGATTGGCCGACACAAAGAAGGCGGAAAATCTGTTGGGATTCAAGGCAAAAGTTAGTGTAGAAGAGGGGTTGATACGTTTGATCGCATGGAGAAAAGAAATTCTTGCACGATATGGCAACGTTTCGTAAGAGGGGATATGGGTTGCGGCGCGTATTTCAGAAAAAAGAGATCCATCACAACATAGTTCGTAGGCAAATTAGACTATTCAAAGTGAAGTTGTTCCAAAATTTATCACAGAATTAATTACCAACCACATGATATGTGAAGACTATCGAACGACGCGGGCTCGGCATCACTTTTGCTTCAGCAGATGACCAGGATTAAAATTCTTTAGCAGGATTTTGAAAGACAGGTAAAAAAAATGATCCCAATAGCTAAACCTTTCCTCGGAGAAGAGGAAGCTGCCGCAGTAAAAGAGGTAATTCTTTCCGGATGGCTGACTCAAGGTCCTCGGGTCAAGCAGTTTGAAGAAGCGTTCTCGTTATACACAGGCGCGCCATTTTCCTGCGCTGTTTCCAGCTGTACAACAGCCTTGCATCTCGCACTTCTTGTCGTTGGCGTAAAGCCGGGAGATGTCGTCATTACCGTAAGCCACTCATTCATTGCAACAGCGAATTCAGTGCGGTATTGTTCGGCGGAACCGGTCTTTATTGATATCGATCCTCATACGTATAACATGTCGCCGGAAAGTCTCAGAAAATGTCTCTATGAAGACTGCGAAGTTCGGGATGGCGAATTGTTCTTCCGTGACGTCGCAAAACTCGCAGTCGGTGAATCACCCTTATGTAATTTCATTGACGGTGGCTCATCATCAAAAAGACCTTCACGAGGCCGGGTAGCCGCCATCATGCCGGTCCATCAGATGGGCATGCCCTGCGATATGAGCGCCATTCTTACCCTTGCCGGAAAATTCAAGATTCCGGTCATCGAAGATGCTGCATGCGCGATAGGGTGTGAAATTAATATCGGCGGCAGGTGGGAAAGGATCGGCAAGCCGCACGGTGATATCGCATGTTTTTCCTTTCATCCGCGGAAAATCGTTGCTACCGGCGACGGGGGAATGCTGACGACAAACAACCCTGAATACGACAGAAAGTTTCGTCTTCTCCGCCAGCATGCCATGAGCGTGCCGGATACGGTCAGGCATAGTTCGAAAAAGGTCATCTTTGAAGAGTATGTCACCACCGGATTTAACTACAGAATGACTGATGTTCAGGCAGCCATCGGAATAGAACAACTTAAAAGATTGCCGGGCTTTCTCAAAGATCGGAAGAAGATTGCCGCTCAGTATTTTAATAAATTGAAAGAGGTGTCCTGGCTGGAGCCGCCTCAGGACCCGCCCTATTGCAGGGGAAATTGGCAGAGCTACCCTGTAAGAGTGTTGGATAATGCGCCAGTGAGCCGTGATGGGCTTATGCAACTTCTGCTCGACGCTGACATCTCCACGCGCCGCGGGATCATGAATGCCCACCAGGAACCTGCATACGTTCCGGTGTTCCCGCTCATTCACTCCGAAAAAGCGAGAGATTCCGTCATCCTGCTTCCGCTCTATACGGGCATGAAAGAAGAAGAAACTGAAGTAGTTATTAAAAGGATCATAAATGCCTAAGAAGCTTCTTTTGTTTCCGTTCGGAGGCAACGCAAGAGAATCTCTTCTGTCAGTTTTTGCAACGAATGAGAGAAATAAGGAATGGGATATTTTGGGTTTCATCGATGATGATCCGTCGCAGCATCGGGAAAGATTGTTGCGGCATAAAGGTCGTCGGGGGAAGGGTGATCCTCGAGGAGATCCCGGATGCATTCCTTCTCGCGGTACCCGGGAGTCCGACAAGCTATCTCAGACGCAAAGACATCATCAGTAGTTTACATGCAGATAGATCACGCTTTGCAACGATCATCCATCCGTCTGTAGTAATAGCTCCGGATGCAACAATCGGTCATAACACGATCATAATGCCCAATGTCGTCATCAGTTGCGGAGTCAGGATCGGCAGTCATTGTATCTTATTGCCGAATAGCGTCGTTTCCCATGACAGCATTGTTGACGATTACTGCTGCATCGGTTCCAATGTTTCAATTTCCGGTTCTGTCAGAATTGGTTCAAGCTGTTATATCGGTTCGGGAACGAAGATGCGTGAGAATGTATCCATTGGTGAAGGGACGCTTGTCGGGCTGGGATCGAATGTGATTTCAGATATCGAGGCAGGTGTTGTTGCCGCCGGAAGTCCGGCAAAAGTGTTTAGAAAAGTTACGTCTTGAAAAATAAATTTAAAATGTTCTTGTCGAAGAAACTTACATTTTACTAAAACAATTAAAAGGGCCGTAAAAATACCCAATTTATTAAAATATTATCAATTGGCACGGCAATTGCTTTTTTAATTGTACGAACAGTGCTAATCATGCGACCTGTAAAAAAGTTAGAATTAAGGGTAACCTCGAGAATACTTTGTGATTATTACAATTTCTAAAGTTATGTTTCTGATGGTCTCATTCTCTCGTTCCTAGGGAATTATTGCCACCAAAGTTGACACGCGGTGAACGGTTTTATAAAAAAGTGTAAATGTGAGACGTGGCAAATTTCTATATTAAAAAAGCAGGCACTATTTCGAAGGGCGGATGGAATATGAAGAAGATGCAATTGTCGTTTGTCGTAGTCTTGCTGGCTGTCGGGTTGCTTTTCGGTTCCGTTTCAAGGATGAACGCCCAGACATTACCAGCTGGTCTTGTTGCCGCCTATGGATTTAATGAGGGCAGTGGTAGCACTACCTCAGACGCTTCAGGTATGTCCAATACAGGCACCATTTCAGGAGCTACCTGGACAACTTCCGGCCGCTTCGGCAATGCTCTTTCCTTTAACGGAAGTAGTAACCGGGTAAATATCAACGACGCCAATTCCCTGGATCTCACTACCGGGATGACACTTGAGGCCTGGGTATATCCTACTTCTTTAAGTGGCTGGCGTTCGGTGATTCTCAAGGAACAATCCGGCGGTTTGACGTACGCTCTCTACGCCTATGATAATGCGCCCCAACCAGCTGCCTACATCAACACCGGGGGCAGCGATCTTACGGTCGCCGGCACGGCCAGTATCTCGCTCAACGCATGGACCCATCTTGCCTCGACATATGACGGAGCCTCATTCAAGCTCTATGTCAACGGCAGCCAAGTTGGAAGTAAGGCAATCAGTGGCGCAATCAAAGCTTCCACCAACCCCTTGACCATCGGTGGAAACTCGGTCTGGGGAGAATACTTCAGCGGGCGGATCGATGAAGTACGCATCTACAACCGGGCGCTCAGTCAGGCTGAGATCCAGTCTGATATGAATACCTCGATCACAGTTTTACCACCAGATACCACGCCGCCGACTGCCCCTGCGAATCTATCGGCAACAGCGGCCGGCAGCAGCCAGATCAATCTGTCCTGGACCGCCGCTACCGACAATGTGGGGGTAACGGGATACCTGATAGAGCGTTGTCAGGGAACCGGCTGCAGTACGTTCACACAGATTGCAACAACAACCACGACGACGTATAACAATGCCGGTCTCCAGGCATCAACGAGCTACAGCTACCGTGTGCGGGCAACGGACGCTGCGAACAATCTCAGTCTCTACTCCAACACCTCCAGCGCAACGACTCAACAGGCATCTGATACCACGCCGCCGACTGCCCCTGCGAATCTATCGGCAACGGCGGCCGGCAGCAGCCAGATCAATCTGTCCTGGACCGCCGCTACCGACAATGTGGGGGTAACGGGATACCTGATAGAGCGTTGTCAGGGAACCGGCTGCAGTACGTTCACACAGATTGCAACAACAACCACGACGACATATAACAATGCCGGTCTCCAGGCATCAACGAGCTACAGCTACCGTGTGCGGGCAACGGACGCTGCGAACAATCTCAGTCTCTACTCCAACACCTCCAGCGCAACGACTCAACAGGCATCTGATACCACGCCGCCGACTGCACCTGCGAATCTATCGGCAACGGCGGCCGGCAGCAGCCAGATCAATCTGTCCTGGACCGCCGCTACCGACAATGTGGGGGTAACGGGATACCTGATAGAGCGTTGTCAGGGAACTGGCTGCAGTACGTTCACACAGATTGCAACAACAACCACGACGACGTATAACAATGCCGGTCTCCAGGCATCAACGAGCTACAGCTACCGAGTCCGGGCAACAGACGCTGCGAACAACCTGGGTCCTTACTCAAGCACCGCAACCACTCTTACCTTGACCGCGGGTGTTGAGCCGGCTGGATGGTACGCCGGAGATATGCACGTGCATCGGAGCTGCGGGGGAACTCCAGAGACGCTATCGAGCATGTACCAGAGAATGGCGCCCAATAATCTGGCCGTTATATCCCTGTTGGCTGATATGGGGAACGGTGAGGTGCAGGACCCTGTCACAGACCTGCCGCGTGTGAATGGGTCTGATGACCCTGTTTCGACTCCCGGGCAGATCGTACACTGGGATACAGAATGGCACTGGGACCCCACCTATCCACAGTTTCCCCACCATGCACTTGGAGGGCATATCGTTGCTCTTGGACTTACGCAGGCATCCCAGGTTTGGGAGGAGTACACATATCCGATCTTTAATTGGGCGCACCAGCGTGGCGGCATTGCCGGGTTTGCGCATATGCAATATCTCGATGGCACTAATACGATTGCGAATGGTCTCACGTGCTGCACTCCCATAGAGTACCCTGTAGAAGTCGCTTTGGGATCGAGTGACTTCATCTCGGAGGACGTTGACGATTGCAATTCAACGTGCGGTGGCGCAGCATCTCCGGGTGTCAGTGCTCCGCTCTATCCCGAGAACGCCATGCTAGCCTATTACAAGTTGCTTAACTGCGGTTTTCGACCCGGTTTTGCGGGGGGGACTGACTATCCTTGCAATTGCAATAACCCATTGGGTTCGATATTGACCTATGCCCAGGTGGCGGGTGGGCAAATGACGTACAGCAACTGGGTCCAGGGTATTGCCAAGGGCAGGACCGTGGTATCGCGAAACGGGCATAACGAATTCATGAGTTTGCTGGTGAACAACAGCGCGAGTCCCGGCGATGAGATCAAGTTGACGGGTGCTGGAAGTGTACAGGTGAGTATTCAGTGGACGGCTAACCAGACCCTGACCGGTACGATAGAGCTGGTGCAGAACGGCGTGGTCGTGGCCAGCCAGCCGGCGTCGGTAAGCCAGGGAGTTCCCGCAAGCTTGAACACAACAGTGAATTTTGCGAACAGCGGGTGGCTGGCTGCGCGGAGGATGGACAGCATCAAGGGACATATGGTGCATACGGCTGCGGTGTTCGTGACAATAAACAACGCGCCTGTACGTGCGAGTGTAGCGGACGCTCAGTTTTATGTTGGATGGATGGACAACCTGCTGACGAAGACCTCGCCGGGCGGTGCATGGAACCAGTATTTCCCGACCAATCTAGTTGCGGCGCAAGCCCGGTACTCAGCTGCGAAGGCACTGTATCAGCAAATTGCATTGGAAGCCGGCGGGCAGCCGACTCCAGTCACGATCACTACGACATCCCTGTCGGGCGGAGCACTGGGCGTCTCTTACTCGGCGACGCTGGCGGCCGGCGGCGGGGCAACTCCGTATACCTGGTCTATATCCAGCGGCTCACTGCCAGCCGGCCTGTCGCTTAACAGTGGAACAGGCGTCGTCTCCGGAACGCCGACGGCGCCAGGTACTTACAACTTCACCGCACGGGTGGCCGATTCCGGCAATCCTATCCAGACCGCTACAAAGGATCTGAGCATCTGCAGTCGCCGCTCAGGCGAGTAACACTATTTGGCCAAGTACAACGGTTCCCAGCCTTGTTGATGGCGGTCCGGACAGCTCGGTTGAATTGGGAGTGAAGTTCCAGGCCGATTCGAGCGGCTTTATCACAGGCATTCGCTTCTACAAGGCGAGCACTAATACCGGCACCCACGTGGGAAATCTCTGGACGAGCACGGGCACGAAATTGGCGACAGCCACCTTCGCGAATGAGACCGCATCGGGGTGGCAGCAGGTGATCTTCTCGAGCCCCGTGGCCGTGACCGCAAACACCGTATACATTGCTTCCTACCACGCCGGCGTTGGGCATTATAGCGCCGATGTAAATTACTTTGCGGCGAAGGGCATGGATAGCCCCCCGCTCCATGCTCTGGCCAATGGCGTCTCTGGCGGGAACGGCGTCTACGCCTATGGCTCCTCCAGCAGCTTTCCCAATCAGACGTGGAACTCGGCCAACTACTATGTGGACGTACTGTTCAGTCCGGGAACCCCTCCAATACTTGCCTCCATCGCACTGATGCCGGTCAGCCAGACGATCTCGACCGGTGCTACGCAGCAATTCACGGCCATGGGGACCTATTCCGATGGCAGCACGCAGAACATCTCCAGCCAGGCAGCGTGGGCTTCTTCGTCCACAGCCGCGGCTACCATCTCCGGCACCGGCCTTGCCACGGCCGTCGGTCCCGGCACAACCACCATCACAGCGGCGCTGAGCGGCGTCATTGCCGGCACAAACCTGACCGTGCAGGCGCCTCCGTTGACGATCACGACACAATCTCTTCCGGGTGGCATACTGAACGTTTCCTACTCGGCGACGCTGTCGGCCGTTGGCGGGACCTCGCCGTACACCTGGTCGATCTCGAGTGGCTCGCTTCCTGCGGGCCTGTCGCTCAACACGAGTACGGGTGTAATCTCCGGATCGCCCACGGTCGGCGGCGCTTTCAATTTCATCGCCCAGGCGACCGATTCCAGCAATACTGCACAGACTGCGACCAGGGCCTTGAGCATCGCCGCCGGACCGGCCGCGCCTATACTGATCATATCCTCAGCGTCGAACCCTTTCAGCAATTACTATACCGAGATCCTCCGGGCTGAGGGTTTTGACGAATTTGCGGTGGACGACATCTCATCGGTGTCTTCCGCGCTGCTCAATGCCTTTGACATTGTCATACTGGGCGATATGGCGCTCACCTCGGGCCAGGTCTCGATACTCAGCGACTGGGTCAATTCAGGAGGTTATTTGATCGCGATGCACCCGGATAAGAAACTCGCAGGCCTTCTTGGATTGACCGACCAGTCATTGTCAATGGCAAATGCCTATCTTCTGGTCAATACATCCACCGGTCCCGGCGTCGGGATCGTGAATCAGACGATACAGTACCACGGTTCGGCAGACCTCTACAGGATCAGCACCGCGTCGAACCTTGCAACACTCTACTCAAACGCCACGACGTCGACATCCTACGCGGCGGTTTCGCTTAACAATGTAGGAACGAGTGGAGGGCAGGCCGCTGCATTTGCTTATGATCTTGCTCGTTCCGTCGTCTATACCCGTCAGGGTAATCCCGCCTGGGCCGGGCAGACACGTGATGGCTTGTCACCAATGCGTTCTGATGACCTCTTCTATGGGGCGGCAAACTTTGACCCGCAGCCCGACTGGGTCGATCTGAACAAGGTTGCTATCCCCCAGGCCGACGAACAGCAACGCCTTTTGGCAAACCTGATCATCCAGATGAATTTCAATAAAAAGCCCCTGCCGCGCTTCTGGTACCTGCCGCGGCACCTGGCAGCGGCCGTGGTCATGACCGGGGACGACCATGGGTCCTTCTATAGCGGAGGAGCTACAGCCGCACGCTTCGATCAATTCATTGCCGCCAGTCCGCAGGGTTGTGTGGTTGACAACTGGGAATGTGTTCGCGGATCGGCTTACGTATTTCCGCCATCCGTTGCGAGTAATCCACTGAGCAATGCCCAGGCAGCCACTTATATAAATAGTGGATTTGAGATCGGAGTACATGTAGATTCAAGCACCGATTGCACTGACTGGACCCCTGCCTCTCTGGATATTGCCTATACGAGCGATCTTAATTCATTTGCCTCGATGTATCCGAGTGTCCCGGCGCCCGCGACCCATCGCATGCACTGCATTTCGTGGAGCGACTATGATTCCCAACCGAAGACAGAGCTCAGTCATGGGATCCGGCTGGACACAAACTATTATTACTATCCTCCGACTTGGGTCAATGACCGCCCGGGTCTTTTTACCGGTTCTGGTATGCCTATGCGGTTTGCCGATATTAACGGCAACATGTTAGACATATATCAGGCAACCACCCAGATGACCGACGAATCAGGCCAGACATATCCGTACACGATCGATACACTGCTCGACAATGCGACCGGACCAACAGGATACTACGGAGTCTATGTGGCCAACATGCACAACGATATTGCCCAGTCGCCGGGAGCTGACGCGATCGTTGCTTCCGCACAGGCCAGGGGGATCCCTGTTGTTTCCGCCCGGCAGATGCTGACATGGTTGGACGGCCGAAACGCCTCGACGTTCACATCACTGTCCTGGAACGGCAGCACGCTCAGCTTTTCGATCAGCGTCGGCCAGGGAGCGAACGGACTCGTGGCCATGGCTCCGATGGCAAACGGCCAAACGGTGACGAGTATAACGAATAATGGAAGCCCGGTCTCTTATTCAATGATCAGGAGCAAGGGTATCCAGTATGCGATCTTCACGGCGGCGAACGGAGCTTATCAGGTCAATTACGCCACGGATATCACACCGCCCACGGTAAGCTCGGTCACACCGATAAACGGCGCGACCGGCGTAAGCACGGGGACAAAGGTCACTGCAACCTTCAGTGAGTTGATAGACCCGACAACAATCAAGGTGGGAACATTTGACGTGCGTAACTCCGCAAACACCCTTATAACAGCTACGGTAACCTATGATGCTGCAACACAGACCGCGACCCTGGCTCCGACCGGTTCGCTGGTCATGTCGACGACTTATACCGCAACGATCAAAGGGGGAGCAAGCGGTGTGAAGGACGTTGCAGGCAATCCGCTGGCCAGTGATTTTACCTGGTCTTTTACCACATCAGCGGCGCCGGCAGGACCATATTCCATCTGGCCGGGCACGACCGTTCCGGGAGTCGCGGACTCCGGTCCGGACGGTGCGGTGGAACTGGGTGTAAAATTCCGAGCCGATTCGAACGGATCCATCACGGGCATCAGATTCTACAAGGCAGGCACCAATACCGGGACCCACGTCGCCAACCTGTGGACGAGCACGGGTACGAAGTTAGCGACAGCTACTTTTACGAATGAGACTGCTTCGGGCTGGCAGCAGGTGAGCTTTTCCACGCCGGTGGCGATCACTGCCAATACCGTCTATGTGGCCTCTTATCACGCGAATGCGGGCCATTATAGCGACGATCAGAGCTACTTTGCGGGCAAGGGTGCGGATAGCCCTCCGCTCCATGCATTGGCCGATGGCGTGTCCAGTTTCAACGGTGTGTTCGCCTACGGCTCTACCAGCAACTTCCCCAACAATGGATGGAATAGTTCCAACTACTGGGTGGACGTCGTGTTCCAACCTTGAGGAAGCCATAAAGAGTCCCTTGTCCCGTCATTACGAGAAGCGGAGCGACGTGGCAATCCTTATTTTTATAAACGAGATTGTCACGCTCTCTGCATTTGCTTGCAATGAGAACGGAACAAAATTGAATGCTTTAGGATTCATCTCGCCAGTAAGTACTCTGTTTTCCTAATATTTCTAACCTGATATTTCTAAAATGATGCTAAAATATAAGATGTCAAACTTAAAAAGAGAGGTGTCGGCTTGATACAAATCGGAGGTGGTCATATGAATAGTAATGTCCTTAAGAGTAACATGATTCTGAAAATTGCATTATCAGTCGCTGTTATCCTGTCATTCATGTTTCCATTGGAGGCGATCAGTTCGTGCGGTTCGCCGGCAAACCCGATCGAAGCGGAGAACTGCCTGACTGGTAACCCCTCAAGCGAGTGGGATATTACCGGTGCTGGCGACCCAACTATCCAGGGGTTCGCCACCGATATCAGCGTCAACACGGGCGAGACTGTTCAGCTTCAAGATTGATGACGGACGCAGTCGCTATCATCTCGATATCTATCGGATCGGATATTACAATGGAGACGGCGCCCGCAAGGTCGGCTACGGTATTACCGTCCGACCATCACCTTCCGCAGATACAGCCTGCCTGCAGCGAAGATACGGCAAACAAAACTCACGGATTGTGGAAACTGGGCCGAGTCGGCGTCATGGACAGTCCCCGCAGGCGCTGTATCAGGTGTCTATATCGCGAAGCTCGTGCGCACCGATACCGGGGGAGCGAGCCATATCATTTTCATTGTCCGGGACGACACGGGCAATTCCGACCTTCTTTTCAAAACCTCCGATACTACCTGGCAGGCTTATAATAGTTATGGTCTCGGCTATATTGAATACCCGGACTACGGTCCCTATCCATCCCAAAAAGCCACCAAGGCCAGTTATAACCGTCCTTTCACGACCCGTGCTGTTAACAGTGGCATGGGGGCATACAACTGGTTCTTCCAGGCGGAATACCCCATGATCCGCTGGCTGGAGGCAAATGGTTACAATGTCAGCTACTTTACCTCAGTCGACGCCGACCGTCGCGGCGCTGACATCCTTTTGCACAAAGTCTTCCTCTCGGTAGGCCATGACGAATACTGGTCCGGCCAGGAACGTGCAAATGTCGAGACTGCCCGGACTACAGGAATAAACTTAGCTTTTTTCAGCGGCAATACGAGCTATCGTAAGATCCGCTGGGAAGACAGCATTGACGGTTCGAATACCTCGCTATACGAGAGCAATGGTCTCCTACAGCGAAAGCAATTCTCCCACACACAATGAGCCTGCCATATCCGATTTGGACGGGCACATGGCGTGATTACCGTTTCAGCCCACCGGCAGACGGCGGAAGACCTGAGAACGCTTTAACCGGGACTCTATTCACGGTCTCTGAAGGACCGAACGAACTCGGAATTTCTCTTGTGGTTCCCGAAGCTAATGGCAAGATGCGCTTTTGGCGCAACACTCCTGTCGCGTCGCTCTCACCCGGTCAAACGGCTACCCTTGGCGATCGCGTTGTTGGTTACGAGTTTGACGAGGATATCGACAACGGCTATCGACCTAATGGGTCGATGCAATTGTCTTCCACACCAACCCCGGTGAATGCAAAGCTCCTTGGCAATAATATCAACCTGGGGCAGGACTCCTATCTGCCGGGAACAGCCACGCACGTTATGACCCTCTATCGTGCAGGTACTGCATTGGTGTTTTCAGCCGGGACGGTGCAGTGGTCCTGGGGACTCGATGGCCAGCATGATAATGGTCCGTCTGTCCCTAATGTGAGCATGAAGCAGGCCACGGTCAATCTTTTTGCTGACATGGGTAATGTGCAGCCGGCAACCATACAGGCAGGGTTAACAGCTGCCAGCGCCTCTACAGACACCACTCCCCCGACCTCGGCCATCTCCTCACCCTCCGGCGGATCCTCTGCAGTGACCGGTTCTACGGTGATGATCACCGGCACCGCGGCTGATAGCGGGGGTGGAATTATAACAGGAGTAGAGGTTTCGACCGACAACGGGGTTACGTGGCATCCGGCAATTGGGCGCGCGAGCTGGAGCTATACCTGGGTACCGACCATTCAGGGTTCCGCCATCATCCGCAGCCGGGCCATCGACGACAGCGGCAACATTGAGACACCCTTAACGGGAAATAGTGTCACGGTTAATGCTTGCACGGTGAATTGCACCATTTGGCCAGGCACCGTTCCCGAAATTGCGGATGCCGGTTATGATAACGCCGCTGTTGAGCTGGGCGTGAAGTTCCGTTCGGATTCTGCCGGCTATATCACGGGCATCCGCTTTTACAAGTCGAGCGCCAATATCGGCGCCCATGTGGCAAACCTGTGGTCGGGCACCGGGACGTTACTGGCTTCGGCGCCATTCTACAGTGAGACCGCGTCTGGTTGGCAGCAGGTAAACTTTTTGACCCCCGTTTCTATCGCGGCAAATACGGACTATGTTGCATCTTACTTTGTCAGCGATGGTCATTACAGTGCGGATCCATACTACTTTCTGTCCGAGGGTATTGACAGCGCGCCGTTGCATGCATTGAAAGACGGAATTTCCGGCTTTAATGGAGTATATGCGTATGGCGCTGCCAGCAGCTTCCCGAATCAGGGATTTCATAGCAATAACTATTGGGTGGACGTGGTGTACAGTGCAACATCACCGCCAGTACCGACACTTACATCCATTGAAGTGACGCCGGCTGGTCAGACGATTTTCAGAGGAGCCACGCAGCAGTTCACTGCCACCGGGATCTATTCCAACGGCAGCACAACGAACCTGACAAGTCAGGTTACGTGGGGATCATCCAACACAGGCGTCGCCACGATCACGAGCGCCGGACTCGCCACTGCCGTTAGCGCCGGCGGCACCACCATTTCGGCGGTATTTGGTTTAACCGGAAGTACGACCCTGACCGTGCATGTAATGCCGCTGACGATCACAACACAGTCTTTGCCGGGTGGTCTCCTGAACGTCTCTTACTCGGCCGCGCTCTCGGCCAGCGGCGGGACCTTACCATACACCTGGACGATCTCAAGCGGCTCGCTGCCGTCAGGCTTGTCAGCTCGATAGCGGCAACGGGAGCCATCTCAGGAACGCCGACCGTATCTGGAATCTTTAATGTATCATTCCAGGTTTCCGACAATGCTTCGCAGACGGCAACAAAGGCCCTCAGCATCGTTATCAACCTCAGTGGATCAATTCTGATCATTTCATCATCGTCGAATCCCTTCAGCAGCTACTATGCCGAGATCCTTCGGGCTGAAGGACTAACCGAATTTACTGAGAAAGATATAACTTCGGTGTCTTCCACGGTGCTCGCTTCGTATGACGTGGTGATTTTGGGAGATATGGCGCTCACCTCAGGCCAGGTCACGATGCTCAGCGACTGGGTCAGCGCAGGAGGAAATCTCATTGCCATGCGCCCGGATAAGCAACTAGCCGGCCTGCTCGGATTGACCGATCTGTCATCAACGCGTTCAAATGCTTATCTTCTCGTAAATACTGCTTCTGGTCCAGGCGTTGGGATCGTTGATCAGACGATCCAGTACCATGGTACAGCGGACCTCTACAGTCTGAGCGGTGCTTCAAATCTTGCAACACTTTTCTCTGATGCAACGACTACGACTTCCAACCCGGCAGTCACCCTGCGAAGTGTCGGGAGCGGTCAGGCAGCGGCATTCACCTATGATCTGGCACGTTCTGTCGTCTACACCCGACAGGGAAATCCGGCCTGGGCTGGTCAGGAGCGGGACGGTTTTCCGCCGATACGCCCTGACGATCTGTTCTATGGAGCCAAAGTCGGAGATATTCAGCCAGACTGGGTCGATCTGAACAAGGTTGCTATCCCCCAGGCTGACGAGCAACAGCGACTTTTGGCAAACCTCATTATTCAGATGAGCTTCACCAAAAAGCCCCTCCCGCGTTTCTGGTACCTGCCGAGAAACCTGAAGGCGGCCGTAGTCATGTCAGGAGATGACCATAACGGAAATGGAACTGCGGGACGCTTCGATGATCAAATTGCCATTGGTCCTTCGGGCTGTTCCGTGGATAACTGGGAGTGCATTCGGAGCACCTCGTACATCTATCCTGACAACGCGATGACAAATGGGCAAGCAGCGGCATATGATGCCTTAGGCTTCGAAATTGGAACCCATATCAGCAGCAATTGTGCAGACTGGACGCCAGTGTCATTGGAATCTTTCTTTGCCGACCAACTGAGCGCCTGGGCGGTAAAATATTCCAGTCTCCCGTCACCGGTCACGAGTCGTATGCATTGTATTGTGTGGAGTGATTATGCAACCATGCCGGCTGTGGAGCTCAATCACGGGATAAGACTGGATACAAACTATTATTATTGGCCGCCGGGCTGGGTCCAGGATCGCCCCGGTTTCTTTACCGGATCCGGCATGCCGATGAGGTTTACCGACGCGAATGGCAATCTCATCAACGTATATCAGGCAACCACCCAACTGACCGACGAGTCCGGCCAGACATATACTTACACGATCGATCAACTGCTGTCCAAGGCGACTGGAACTGAAGGATACTATGGTGTTTTTACAGTCAATGCACATACCGACACGGTTGTATCATCATTATCCAGTACGGTCGTCAGCTCAGCCATGGCATATTCTATTCCGGTGGTCTCATCGCGCCAGATGTTGACCTGGCTGGATGGCCGCAATGATTCGAGATTTGATTTGCTGGGATGGAGTGGCAACAACCTTAGTTTTACTATCAGCGTCGGTCAGGGAGCGACCGGTTTAGTCGCAATGGTACCGGTACCTGATGGCAGGACGGTGACCAGTATGACTCATAATGGAAGTCCCTTCGTATCATACGACGTGACCAGGATAAAAGGTATTCAGTATGCACGATTTACCGCAGCGAATGGGAATTATACGATAGCATGGACAAAGGCGAACCAGGCTACACTAACAGTAGTAGTTACCCCTTCTACTGTCGCATACGGCAGCACCGCAGCGCTGAGCAGTACCGGTGGCAGCGGGACCGGAGCCGTAACCTACAGCGTGGGGGGCTCAACGGGCTGCTCAGTAGCAGGCACCACACTCTCAGTGACGAGTGTCAGCGGAACCTGCTCAGTAACAGCGACCAAGGCCGCGGACACCAACTATAACTCAGCAACATCGTCAGCGGTGACCGTAACACTTCAGAAGGCGGACCAGACGATCACCTTTGGACCGCTTCCAATCTTGGCAGTTGGAGAACCGAACTATCCACCTGGAGGCACAGCGAGCAGCGGTTTGACGGTCAGCTATGCGAGCTCCAATACCGCAGTGGCGACGATAGTGGGTGGCAACATCCATATTGTAAGCGCCGGGACCACGACGATCACAGCGTCACAAGCAGGCAATACAAACTACAACGCAGCTGTCCCGGTAGCGCAGGGACTGACGGTTGCACCAAACATGCAAACGATAACGGTAACCCAACACGCGCCAGCCAGTGCGGCATACAACTCTACGTTTACTGTAGCAGCGACAGCGAGTTCGACATTGCCAGTTGCGATAACCACCTCCGGCGGATGCAGCGGCAGCGGCAGTGGATCTGCAACGATATTGATGACGAGCGGAACGACCACCTGTACGGTGAATTACAACCAGGCGGGCAGCGTCGATTTTGGGGCAGCTCAGTTGACTGAAAACACAACGGCGCAGAAGATCAATCAGGCGGCACTGACAGCCGTAGTTACCCCTGCGACCGTAGCATACGGCAGCACAGCAGCGCTGAGCACGTCCGGCGGCAGCGGGACCGGAGCAGTGACCTACAGTGCAGGCGCTTCAACAGGCTGTTCCGTAGCGGGCAGCACCTTATCAGTGACAAGCGTTAGCGGCACCTGCTCAGTGACCGCGACAAAGGCGGCAGATACAAACTATAACGCTGCAACATCATCGGCAGCGACAGTAACGCTGTATATGGGCGGTGATCTGAACGGCGATAATGTTGTAGATATTGCCGACGCCCTCAAGGCCCTTCGCATTGCGGCGGGACTTGACGTGCCGACGGCATCAGATATTGCCCATGGCGACGTGGCGCCTTTGGTAAATGGCATTCGCACACCTGACGGGAAGATCGATCTTGCAGACGTTGTAGCTATCCTGAGGAAGGTAGCAGGGCTGCCGAGCTGGTAACGCGATAAATACTGATATGATCGCCGAAATAATATTAATGGAGAATAAACAATGAAAAAAATCGCCATATCAAGCCTGCTGATTCTTGCCCTAACACTCACTGTGCTGTCAGCCTGCGGTGGTGGTGGCGGAGGAGGGGGTGCAACACTGACACAGCCTACAAGCGCGGTTCTCACGCTTTCGACTTCGGATACCGGCACTATTCCATTCCGGTAACGACCACCATAAACAGTTATAACGTCACGATAACGCTCCCTGCCGGTGTGACGGTAAAGAGTACAGTGAGTCCGCCTGAAACGGATACCGGTGTTGTGACTGCATCAGGAAAGGCATCAGGCGCTTTGATTATCGGGGTCTATACCGCGGCAACAGGTACATTCCCAGCAACGGTGAAGCTCTACTGTGGTCAAAGTAGAGCCAACTACTGGAGCCGGTTTTGATCCTGGAGAGTTTTGTACGGTAAATGCGACATCGCTGCGGGCTATTATCCGGCAGCATCGAATTTTGTTCAGCCAACACTCGATGATGCTTCCGGTATCGATAGCAGCATTCCACTTCCGCATCTACCATTATTCTGACCGGGCAACTGGCCGTGTCATCAACAGCGGTTGTTCAATAAGAGGTCGGTATCATGAAACATTGCCATTCAACTACTTCACGGGCAAGGGTGTGGCAGTCTACCGCTGCGTGTCCTGATCGACGGGATGTGCATTTTCGTCGGATTTCTTTAATTTAAATTTAGTGAAAAAAACATGAAAAGCTATAACTTGCATTCAAAACCTATTCTTGTGCTTGTCGTTGCGTTGTTTTTTACATCTGCTATTTCTGCTTACGCCGCCACCTTAAGCGTTGACGGCGCGCAGAAATTCCAGACAATGGACGGCTTTGGTGTAAATGCCAATTCTCTGAGCTGGAATAATGGAGAACTTGTGCCGGCAATTGATATGCTGGCTGACGAGATGGGTTCGACCCTGTGGCGTGTTGTCTTCGATATGGAGGATTGGGAGTCTACTAACGACAACTCCGATCCAAACGTATTTAATTGGGATTATTATAATGGAGTTTATTCAAATTCAAAATTCCAGAATTTGTGGGGAACGATCGGCTATCTGAATCAAAAGGGCATTTCTTCAGGGATCATGCTAAGTCTGATGGGCAGGGTTCCCAGTTGGATGGATAGCGTAAACCATAACGGCAGCAAGCTTGATGTTGCATACGAAGATGAATGGGTGGAAATGGTTGCTTCGCTTCTCTACTATGCCAGAAACACGATGCATCTATCTTTCTCTCAGATTGATCCATTGAATGAAACGGATTGGGACGGATACGAAGGTCCGCAGATTGATCAGTACCAATACGCAAGACTTCTCAATAAACTTTCACAAAAACTGGACTCCATCGGATTAAGCGATATAAAAATAGTCGGCCCGAATACCGCGTCGATAAATACAGGCGTAACAAATTACATGCCGGAGATGATGCGAGACAGTGTCGTAATGTCAAAAGTGGATCATTTTGGATTTCATAATTATTCTGCATATGCAGACGGGGCTGATCAAGCTATAAAAAGTTCTCCATATCCCGATAGGAACTTTTATATGACAGAATTGTCTTTGCCCTTTGATGTACTCACCATGATACCTCAAGGGCCCTCGGGGTTCCATGTCTGGGATGGTTATGATAGCGTTTACAATCATGCGATTATAAGGGGGAGTGGTTCCACTCCGCCCAATGACGCTGGAAATGGTCCGGCACCTCTTGCCTACGACACGACAACAGGAGCATACTCGCCGAGAAAATGTTATTATCAGTTCGAACAGATTTTCAAATATATACCTTCCGGATCTGTCAGGATAGCAGCAACGCAGTCCAATGGGAACGTCGTTATTTCCGCATATTATCATCAGCTGAGCGGACGAGTGACCATAATAGGAGGTAATTCGGGATCGGGAACAATTTCGTATACAGGAACACTCGCGAATCTGCCGGGTATGAGCGCTTTACAGTTTTATTGGACAAGCAACTCCGACCCTTCAAAAAATTTCTTCAGAGATATTGACATTGCCGTAACGAACGGAACGTTTGCGTTCAACGCGCCGTCGAACAGTATATTTACGCTGACCGGGCTCGTAAACGGCGCGGATATTACTCCTCCCCTGGTTTCGATAACAGCGCCAACTGACGGCGCCACGGTCAGCAATACGACGACAATATCATCATCCGCAACTGATACGGTCGGCGTTGCTGCAGTCCGCTTTTTGCTTAACGGCGCCAATCTGGGCAGTGAAATTACTTCTCCTCCTTATAACCTGTTATGGGACACAAGAACAGTTGCAAATGGTAATTATCAGCTTTCAGCAATGGCGCGAGATATAAGTGGCAACACAGCGACATCTTCTCCGATCAATGTTATCGTTTCAAACCAGGACATTGTCCCCCCGACAGTCTCCATAACCAGCCCGCTGCAAAATGCCTCGGTTGCCGGAATTTTATCTGTAATTGCTGCTGCAGCCGACAATGTCGGGGTGGCTGGCGTGCAATTCCTGCTGGATGGTGCAGCGTTCGGACCGGAGATCAGAACTGCGCCTTACACCACGTTTATGGACACGACGATCATCAGTGATGGTACCCATACGGTCGCTGCGATTGCGCGGGATAATTCAGGTAATACAGCTACAAGCCAATCCGTATCGTTTAATGTAATAAACAATCCGGGAACTGTCTTTCCGATAAATTTAGTTCAAAAGGCGTCCAACATAACCTCAAGCGCACAGAATCTGGCCACAACAATGCCTTCACCAGTCGCGATAGGAGATCTCATCGTGGTTTCCGTATCGGGTTGGCCCAATCTGCCGGCCTCGACTGCCGTTACCGACAGCCTGGGAAATACCTATAGCATTGCCGGGACTGTTCTTACTTCTCAAGGGGCTTACAGTGCCATTTACTACGCAAAGAACGTACGCGGGGGGGCCAATACCGTTACCGTCAATACCGTCAGCTCCGGAGGCCAGATATCAATGGCAGTAGCCGAATTCTCCGGAGTGGACACGGTTTCTCCGCTCGACAGGACAGCCGGGACCGTGGGATCGGGGAATACTCCTTCTTCCGGAAATATGATCCCGAGTTCAGCTGGTGATCTTCTTGTCGGTTCCGGGACCCATAACGGCAACACCGTGACAACTGCCGGAACCGGCTTTACGATGATCGCGGTGCCGACAGAAGATTCGAATACCCATCAGCCGCTTGCCATGGAATATCAGGTTCTGACCGGGACCCCGCAGACTACGGCAACGTTCAATTTAGCCACCGGTTATCCATGGACGCAGAACGGGGTGTTGTTCAAAGCAGCTGTTCAGCAAGGACCTGACACCTCTCCACCAACCGTCTCGATCACTTCGCCTCAGAATGGCTCAACAGTTTCTGCCGCAGTCATGGTATCCGCCACTGCCTCCGACAATGTCGGCGTTACAAAAGTGGAGTTTTATCTCGACGCTGTTCTTCAGGCAATGAGCACGTCATCTCCTTACGTATGGTCTTGGAACACCCTGCTGATTTCGAATGGATCACATACACTCACAGCCATGGCGTATGACGCGGCGGGAAACGTGGGGCAATCCAGCACCATAACCGTAACGGTGTTCAATGATACACTGGCGCCAACCGTTACCGTATCTGCTCCAGACAATAATACAACAGTCAGCGGTTCGGTTACGGTCACTGCCGTCGCTATCGACAATGTGGGCGTGAGCAAGGTAGAGTTCTATGTAAACGGCACTTTGCAAGCCACGGATACAACTTCTCCCTTCAGTTTCAGTTGGAATACCACAACAATTGCAAATGGCCCCTACATCCTGACAGCCAGGGCCTATGACGCCGCCGGTAATATTGGATCGAGCAACATCGTTACCGTCACGGTCTCAAACCCGTTGGCAGGCATCGCACTGGTTCAAAAGGCATCCAACATAACCTCAAGCGCACAGAATCTGGCCACAACAATGCCTTCACCAGTCGCGATAGGAGATCTCATCGTGGTTTCCGTATCGGGTTGGCCCAATCTGCCGGCCTCGACTGCCGTTACCGACAGCCTCGGAAATACCTATAGCATTGCCGGGACTGTTCTTACTTCTCAAGGGGCTTACAGTGCCATTTACTACGCAAAGAACGTACGCGGGGGGACCAATACGGTTACCGTCAATACCGTCAGCTCCGGAGGCCAGATATCAATGGCAGTAGCTGAATTCTCCGGAGTGGACACGGTTTCTCCGCTCGACAGGACAGCCGGGACCGTGGGATCGGGGAATACTCCTTCTTCCGGAAATATGATCCCGAGTTCAGCTGGTGATCTTCTTGTCGGTTCCGGGACCCATAACGGCAACACCGTGACAACTGCCGGAACCGGCTTTACGATGATCGCGGTGCCGACAGAAGATTCAAATACCCATCAGCCGCTTGCCATGGAATATCAGGTTCTGACCGGGACCCCGCAGACTACGGCAACGTTCAATTTAGCCACCGGCTACCCATGGACGCAGAACGGGGTGTTGTTTAAGCCGGCCGTGCAACAAGGATCTGACACCGTTTCACCCACGGTGACCGCGTTCACTATTCCCGCCACTGCTAATACGCTTACCGTAGCGATCAGCAGTTTCATAGCCACGGACAACGTTGGGGTGACCGGCTACCTGGTCACTGAATCGACCGCCACTCCTTTGGCAACGGACGGTGGGTGGACGGCTGCCGCCCCGACGTCCTACACCTTCACAACAGCAGGTAATAAGACCCTCTATGCCTGGGCAAAGGATGTTGCCGGCAATGTATCGGCAAGCTTGAGTGCTTCCAATATAAAATCATTGATAAACGCCGCCGACCGTGACGGCATTTACTATTCCGGCAATAGCTTCTGCTCTCACGATATCGATCACCACCTTCACTGCCACGGACAACGTTGGGGTGACCGGCTACCTGGTCACTGAATCGACCGCCACTCCTTTGGCAACGGGCGGTGGGTGGACGGCTACCGCCCCGACGTCCTACACCTTCACAACAGCGGGCAGTAAAACCCTCTATGCCTGGGCCAAAGACGTTGCCGGGAACGTATCGGCAAGCAGGAGTGCTTCCGTTACTATTACGCTCCCCGATACGACGCCGCCCACAGCGCCGACCAATTTGACAGCAATAGCCAGTGGTCCGACACAGGTCAATTTGAACTGGACGGCATCGACTGACAATATTGGTGTGGCGGGCTATCGGATTATGCGCAATGGGAGTCCAAATTGCGACCAGCAGCATCACCAATTTATTCAGACACGACTGTCGCAGCCGGCACGACCTATAGTTATATTGTTCGGGCCTATGATGCGGCCGGAAACGTATCGCCCGATTCAAACACCGCCTCCGTAACAACGCCAACAGTGTCTTCGGCTCCTGTCCTCGATAAAACCGTAACGACCAAACAGGCGTCCGGCAGCGGCAGCATTAGTTCGCCAGGTATAACTACCGCTCAACCAAACGAGCTTCTGGTAGCCTTTATCGCTTCAGACGGACCGACGACTGGCGGCTCGCAGCGGATTACCGCTGTTACCGGTGGAGGGCTGACGTGGACATTGCGAGCACGCGCCAATGCCCAGGCCGGGACTGCCGAGATTTGGTCGGCAGCCGCGACGAATGTGGTAACGAACGCGATTGTTACGGCCACCCGGACCACCGGCTCGTATCAAGGGATGATTACCGTTGCCGCCTTCCAGGGGGCTAGCTTGACTGTGAATGGTGCTGCCGCGAACGCCAGTGCGTCCAGTGGAGCACCTTCGGTCACACTGACGACAACTAAGGCGAATTCATTGGTTTGGGGTATTGGTGATGATTGGGACAGGGCAGTTGCCCGTACGGTCAGTGCGAATCAGACGAAATTCAGCGAGTATCTCTCCCCATCAAGTGATACCTTCTGGGTCCAGTACGTAACTGCACCGTCCGCCGCTGCTGGTGTGACTGCAACAATTTCTTGTAGCGCTCCAACCAATGATCGGTGGAACCTTGCAGCTTTTGAAATACTTCCGAAATAAACCTTGTGGATTGACCACCCAAAAGTGAAAAGAGCCTGAACGCACCCAGATGATATCAAATCCTCACGACAGTACACTCCTGGCTTCTTCTCCTCAAGATATGCCTCAAACAGCTGAGACGGCCACGGCTGAGAAACACACCTACGGTCAGATCCTGAAGTCCTCGGCGTTGATCGGGGGCTCATCGGTGATCAACATCGGTATTGGGATCATTCGTACCAAGGCGATGGCGATGTTGCTGGGTCCGGCCGGGTTCGGTTTGATGGGTGTGTACACGTCGATTGCCAATCTGGCTCAAAGTATTGCCGGTATGGGCATCAACAGCAGCGGCGTGCGCCAGATCGCCGAGGCGGTCGGTTCGGGCGAAACAGAGCGGATCGCGCGAACCGCCGTTGTGCTGCGAAAAACCGCCATCTTTCTGGGGATATTGGGCGCTCTTTTACTGGTCGTATTTTCCAGACAGGTGTCCGCCTTGACCTTTGGGGACGACCAGCACGCCGGTGCCGTAGCTCTGTTGTCTCTTGCGGTGTTCTTCAGTTTAGTGTCCGGTGGTCAGGGTGCATTGATCCAGGGAATGCGGCGCATCGCTGATCTCGCGAGAATGGGGGTCCTGGGCACGTTTTTTGGTTTGGTGATCAGCATCCCCCTGGTATATTTCTTTCGCGAGAAAGGGGTAGTGCCATCACTCATAGGCGTTGCCGCGATGACGATCGCTACCTCATGGTGGTACAGCCGGAAGGTGCAGATCATTCCCCCCGCGATGACGTCCTCCCAGGTCAGGCATGAAGCAGCCTTACTATTAAAACTTGGCTTCGCATTCATGGCAAGCGGGTTTCTTACACTTGGCGCTGCCTACGCGGTCCGCACCATGGTACTCAGGATGGCAGGGCTTGAGGCAGCCGGATACTATCAGGCTGCCTGGACCCTGGGAGGTCTGTATGTCGGGTTCATTTTGCAGGCAATGGGAGCGGACTTTTATCCGCGGTTGACCGGAGTGGCCAGGGACAATGCCGAGTGCAATCGCCTGGTGAACGAACAGGCGCAGATCAGCCTGCTGCTGGCGGGACCCGGCGTGATCGCCACTCTCACTTTTGCATCCGTGGTGATCGCCGTGTTCTACAGCACAAAGTTTGGTGCGGCGGTAGAAGTCCTGCGTTGGATCTGTCTTGGCACGACCCTCCAGGTTATCACCTGGCCGATGGGCTATATTATCGTGGCCAAAGGCGAGCAAAACATCTTTTTTTGGGCCGAACTTGCCTGGACAGTCGTCAATGTAGGTTTTTCGTGGATCTGTGTAAGATCATTCGGCTTGAACGGCGCCGGCATTGCATTTTTTGCATCATACATCTTTCACTGGCTTTTGATCTATCCGATCGTTCGGCGGCTCAGTGGTTTTCGCTGGTCGGCAGCGAACAGACAAACGGGTCTGGTCTTTCTGTCCCTGATCGCGGTAGTGTTCTGCACGTTTTATCTGGTTCCTTTCTGGTATGCAATCGCAGTCGGGATGTTGGCCGCGATTTTCAGTGGTGTTTATTCGCTTCGTGTGATCACTAATCTCATATCCCTGGACCGGATTCCGCATCGCATCCGGCAGTTGCTACTGTGGTTCGGCGTTGCCGCAGGCTCTTAAATGCCCGTAATTTACTGCTTACAAGTAAGTATCATAAGAATATATGAGAGGTTTGTGCAATGAGCTCTGTCGATGTGATCGTGCCCTGTTACCGTTACGGACATTTTCTGCGAGAGTGCGTTGAAAGTGTTCTTGCTCAGTCAGTGAAGAATGTTCGCGTTCTGATCATCGACGATGCTTCGCCCGATAACACGGCTGAAGTGGCTGGCCGATCTCGTTAAAAAAGACCCCAGAGTAAACTTCTTGCGGCATGCTGTCAACAAAGGACACATCGCAACATATAACGAAGGGATCGAATGGGTTTCTGCGGACTATATGCTGCTTCTTTCTGCGGACGATTACTTGTTGCCGGGTGCGCTCAACCGCTCTGCAATCTTATGGATGCACACCCCGAAGTTGGTTTTACCTTTGGCAGGGCCATCACGCTTGATGATCCGGTACGAAAAGTCAAACACAGACCGTCACAGACAAAGCGGACCAGCGCATCTTGACAGGGTTGGAATTCATTGAACTCAGTGGATCGCGCAACATTGTTCCAACGCCTACTGCCGTAGTCCGGACAGAACTACAGAAAAGACTGGGAGGATATCTCCCTGAACTGCCGCATAGCGGCGATATGGAAATGTGGCTGCGGTTCGCCGCACATGCCTCGGTCGGGATGTCGGAAGCATACGAGGCGGTCTACCGTCGTCATGCCGGCAATATGTCGCTTGACTATACCGTGAAAACCTGGTTGCCGGACCTTCAACAGCGGAAGGCTGCCTTTGATTGTTTCTTCAAAACATGCAGCCACGCTCTTCCGGATGCTCAAAAGCTTCGTCGGAAGCTCGCTCTTTTTGCTTGGCTGCGATGCGGTCGGTTTCGCCAGCACTGCATTTAACGAGCGGAAAATGGAAGTTTCCGAAACAGCTCTCTGATTATGCGATCGAACTTTGCCCGGGAGTTAAAAAGCATCGATGCCGTGGAAGAAGTTTGCATGTGAAACAACTGATGGGTTACAGTGTATGGCATGCCTTGCAATCGGCTGTCGCAAAATCCGTACGTGAACTTTTAATATAAAAAGTTACCGGCTCGTGTTTATGTTGAAGTCGGGATCGAAAGTCTAAAGCCATAGACCTTAAGCAAAAAGGAGATTTTATGTTGAAAATAGCGCAGATCGGTGTCGGTTATTGGGGGCCGAATCTTTTAAGAAACCTCGTGGCGAACAAAAAGTGCAAGGTATCAACAGTGGTGGATCTGTCGCCTGAACGGAGGGACTATGTGCGGGGCCTCTATCCTGCGGTAAAGGTCTCTGACAACGTTGAAGAGGTGATCAATGATCCTGAGATCGAGGCAGTTGATAATTGCAACTCCGGTGGCGACCCACTTTGATCTGGCTATGCGGGCGCTTTCTGCAGGGAAACACATATTTATCGAAAAGCCGATGGCACGGAGCGTAGCCGAAGTAGATGAGATCGGCAAGCTGGCCGCTCAGAAGAACCGTGTCGCCATGGTAGGGCACACCTTTCTCTTTAATAGTGCCGTGCGGTACGTTAAAAAAATGATCGATTCGGGTGAACTCGGAGATATCCGATATATTTACAGTCAGCGGTTGAATCTCGGCAAGATCAGGTCTGATGTCGATGCCTTATGGAATTTGGCCCCTCACGACATAAGCATCATTCAATACTGGCTTGGGGACCCGAAGCCGCTCTCTGTGGTGAGGATAGGCGCCGACTATGTGCAGGAAAAGATCGATGACGTGGTTTTCATGAACATCATGTATCCGAAGAAGATCATGGCCAATATCCACGTAAGCTGGCTTGATCCTCAGAAGATCCGCTCGATGGTCGTCATCGGATCAAAAAAAATGGTGGTATATGATGACATGGCAGACGAAAAGATCGCCATCTACGACAAAGGGATAGACCGGAAGGCACCGTCTGGTAGTAGTAAACAATCGCCCGCATTTGATCACCGGTCGGGGGATGTTTTGCTTCCGAAGATCGATTTCAAGGAACCCTTGAAGGTTGAACTGGATCATTTTATTGACTGTATACAGAACGGAACGAAGTGCTTGACCGGTGTGGACCATGCCAGGACCGTGGTAGAGATCCTGGCAACCGCCAACGTGCAGTAAGTGCGTCGGGCATTATCAAATTGATCGATCCAGGGCCGATGAAATAGTAATGATGAACAATAAAAAAAAATTGAAAGTAGCTTTGGTCTGTACCCGCGGCGGACATTTTGAGCAAATGACCAATCTCTCCGAATTTTATGGATGCTATGATCATTTCTGGATAACCAACAAAAATAAGCAAACAGAGAACCAATTGAAGGATGAGAGAGTACACTATATAGAGCTGGCTCACTTTAAAAAGCCCTGGACCTACTTATTCCAGCTCGCGCCGGTACTGAAAATATTCGCGAAAGAAAAGCCAACGCATATGCTCTCGACCGGATCGGGCAGGACGGCCCTGGTTCCTTTTATTATTTCGCGGCTTTTTAAGATAAAGTTCATTTATATTGATACCTTTTCCCGGGTGCGCGGACATTCAAAGTTCGGGACGTTTTTGCTCAAAATGAAAAGCAGGATCTATACACAATGGGAAGATCCGCAAAATGATAGAGCGATCTACATCGGACCAATATTCAAACAGCAGGAAAACCGCACTAAATGCAGTGACTCAGAATATGTATTTGTTACCGTGGGGACACGAGATGAACCGTTCACGCGATTGATAAAAGGGGTCGAAGATCTGGTAAAAAAAGGCATTAATAAAAGAAAAAGTAATCATACAGGCAGGGCATACAAAATACAGGTCGGACTGTAGTCGAAGTATTTCGATTTCTGTCGTCCTGAAAAGATAGACGAATTGATCTTAAATGCAAAGTATGTCATTACCCAGGAGAGTGCGGGCATTGGTACCCAATGCCTGAAGTATAGTACGAAGTTTGTAGTTATGCCCAGAGACTATCAATATCGGAGAACTTCCCGCAAAAAGCGATATGAAAGAGGATCTGCAATGACAAGCTTGAAGAATTGGGTTATACAAAGGTTGTAAAAAATGCAAGCGAGTTGGAACAGGCGATCATAAATATAGATACTTGTAAAACAGGATATGAGTTCAACAATCAATTAGCGATCACGAAGCTGCATAGGGCTGTGGGTGACGAGTCAGTGACTAAAGTGCCTAAAGTGAGCTAAAGTTTAGAGAAACAAGTAAAGTGCACTAGAGTGCCTAAAGTTTAAAGTGACTAAAGTGGGAAGTCGGGAGAGAATGCCGAGTAATAAGGAATTTGCAAAGGAACTTGAAAAGAGGACAAGGGCATTTGCTGTCAGCATCATTCGATTATCGGTAAAATTACCAAACAGTGCTGAAGGCAAGGTTATCAGGAATCAGATCACAAAATCCGGAACATCTATTGGCGCCAATTACTCGCCCCGTTAGATAAAATGCATTATGTATATATTTTACAGAGTTTGATAGATAATAAATTCTACGTTGGCTATTCGCAAGATTTAAAACGGAGAATTGAAAAACACAATAGTGGACAAGTACCGTCTACTAAAGGGAGAACCCCATTAAAATTAGTTTATTATGAAGCATGTTTGAATATAACTGATGCTATACATAGAGAAAAATATTTGAAAACTAGCTGGGGGAAGAGATATATTAAAAACCGCATGAAAAAATATCTAACGGGGTAAAAATCTAATCGATCTCGTAGCAAAGCGGATTTTAGAAATAAGATAAGGATTTGCGAAAGCGAAGCCAGCGAAACACAATACTGGTTGGAAGTCATCATTGATGCAAATATGCTGACTCGGGATAAAGTCGCAGCGGAACACAAGGAATGCAGTGAGTTGCTCGCAATCTTTACCTCAATTGGTAAAAAACACATTCACTTTAGAAGGCACTTGAGTCACTTTAGCGCACTTTAGCTCACTTTAGTGCACTTAAATATACCCCAGGAGGAAGAATGAATATTCAACTTGTTGATCTGAAGGCGCAATATGAAACGATCAAAAATGAAATCGATCCAGTAATAAAAGAGGTAGTATCGGAAACAGCATTTATCGGGGGACAGCACGTCGCGAAGTTTGAAGAAGCTTTTGCAAAGTTCTGCGGCGTGAAGCATTGTGTCGGCGTCGGCAATGGTACGGATGCTTTATTTATCGCATTAAAAACGCTCGGTATCGGCGCGGGTGACGAGGTTATCACTGTTGCGAACAGCTTCATCGCAACATCTGAGTCGATAACGCAGACGGGCGCAAAGGTTGTATTTGTCGACATCGATCCGAAAACTTATAACATCGATGTGAATAAGATCGAAGAAAAGATCACATCGCGGACAAAGGCCATCGTTCCTGTCCATCTCTACGGGCAGCCTGCTGATATGGACCCGATCCTTGCCCTTGCGAAGAAGCATAATTTAAGAATTATGGAGGATTGCGCTCAGGCCCATGGGGCACTTTATAAAGGCAGAATTATCGGCTCGATAGGTGACATGGCATGTTTCAGCTTTTACCCCGGCAAGAACCTTGGTGCTTATGGCGATGCCGGGGCCATCGTAACCAGCGATGAGACCCTGGCGAAAAAAGCACGCATGTTCGCCAATCACGGACGCATAGGAAAGTACGACCATGAAATAGAAGGCATCAACAGCCGCCTGGACGGACTCCAGGCAGCCATACTTGGAGGTCAAGTTGAGGCATCTTGATGCATGGTCCGAAGCACGAAGAAAGAACGCATACCTGTATAATGAACAATTGAAGGGAACGGATCTGGTCACGCCGGTCGAAATTGCAAATGTGAAAGCAGTCTATCATCTTTATGTGGTGCGTATAAAAAAGGAATTGCGCCAGAAACTTCAAGACCATTTGAAATCCAAAGGGATAGCCACGGGTATCCATTACCCGATAGCGCTGCCTAATTTGAAGGCTTATTCCTACTTACAACATACAGCAAATGATTATCCTGAAGCCACAAAAGCGTCTCAGGAAATACTGTCTCTGCCGATGTATCCGGAGCTTAAAGAAGGTCAGATTCAGTTCATTGTTCGGGAAATAAAAAATGTGGTATAGAAAACAATAGTTATTTGCTGCTTGCACATCTGCAAATTTTATCGTTGTTAAATGAGCTTTAAGGTGCCGAATGAAGAATGATTTAAATAAAGCATCATATGTTCTAATAACACCGGCTTATAATGAGGAGTCTTATATAGAAAAAACGATTCAATCGGTAATATCACAAACCAGATTACCTAATAAGTGGGTCATTGTAAGTGATGGTTCGACTGACGGCACTGATGACATCGTAAAAAAATATATAAATCAATATTCTTTTATTGAAATCATCCGAACAACTGATCACAACGAATGCAGTTTTGGTTCGAAGGCGCTTGCCATTGGCATTGCCTTTCAGAGGCTTAAGGATGTAAAATACGATTTTATAGGAATTCTAGACGCCGATATAACTTTCGCTTCAGATTACTATCAGAATGTTTTAATGAAGTTTGGAGAAAATACATCTGCTCGTCTAGGTATTGCAGGCGGAATGATTGCGGAATTATGGAACGGAAGGTTCACAATACTCGACTATAACGTCAATAGTGTTGCAGGGGCGGTACAACTGTTCCGTAGGCGATGCTTCGAAGAAATTGGCGGTTATCGACCCTTAAAACTTGGCGGGATTGACGCACTGGCTGAAATAATGTCGAGAATGCATGGCTGGGATGTGAAGTCATTCAAGGATATTATTGCTTATCATCATAGACGAATCGGGACCACAAGAGGAAGCTTGGCACGCTCAAAGTTCAAGTATGGGCTAAAAGATTATTCTATAGGAACACATCCATTGTTTATGTTTCTTAAATGCATCAATAGATTCCAGCAAAAACCTTATGTCGTGGGTGGTATTTTGACACTAATCGGGTTTATTTGGGCATGGATACGAAGAGAACCTAAGGCTGTTTCAGAGGAAATAGTCCGGTTCGTGAGAGATGAACAAATCAATCGAATAAAGTCAAAAATCCATTTTTAATTTTAATTTGCACATTTGCCAACTAAACTATGACGTAAGACTAGGTAGGATTTTATTATAATGATCTCACAACACTACTTTACATTTCCGTTTCAACTACCACGAGTCATTTCACAAATTCGCAACTGGCCGTTGTATCTTTTAAATTATCTATTACGACGGAAGCGCCCGGCAGTGTATCAGTTGCGGAATGGTTTCCAATTAATTGATGGTAGGGGGACACTGGCCGGAACCATAGCGGTCATTTTTGTCCGCCGAGAGTATGGGCCAATGCAAGACTATCGGACGATTGTAGATATTGGCGCGAACATGGGGAGTTTTACTGTTTACGCGGCACTAACATGCCCGAATGCAAAAATATATTGCTTTGAGCCGGAAGGGCGGAACTTTGGAGTGCTAATGAAAAATATCACAGTTAATTCATTGGACGCACGTGTTCATGCATTTCAATTCGCTGTTGCCGCCAGCAGTGACTCCAGAGCGATGGCCATTGGATTGTCGCCGCTGAATTCGCTGGTTACCAAGGACGCATGCGATAAGAGCCAGACGGTCCGTTGCACGACGATTCAGGAAATCTTCAAGCGACAAAAATTACTAACCATCGATCTCGTAAAAATGAATTGTGAAGGGGCAGAATATGAGATTCTTGAGAGTTGCACTCACGCCGATTTTAAGAGAATGCCACGTATCCGATTGGAGTATCACAACCTTGACGCTGATAAACAAAATGGAAAATGGCTTGCAACCTATTTGAAGGTCCAAGGATATCAGATTGAGCATTATACTAGCTACCGTGGTGAGTCTGGTTTTATCTGGGCGACTCTAAAATAACAGCTGCTCCTGTATATGGTTAGAGCGATTGTAATTTGATGTCAGGGAACGCAGCAAAAGAAGGGATTGTTCGTGTGGAGTTATCCATCATCATCGTCAATTGGAACTCGAAAGACTATCTTCTTAAAGCGATTGCATCAATCAAGGCTGAGACTCTGGGGATTGATTACGAAATCATTGTCATTGATGCCGCATCTTATGATGGCTGCGACGAGGTGCTTCGCATTAACTTCCCAGATGTCAGATTTATACAGGCCGTCAAAAACCTTGGTTTTGCGACAGCCAACAACGAAGCATTCGGCGATTCGAGTGGGAGCACGCTTCTATTTCTCAACCCCGACACAGAGATCAAAGGCTCTGCCATAGAAACCATGTATTATCAACTGAACGCGTTGCCTAATGCCGGTATTGTGGGACCTAAACTCCTTAATAGTGACAGATCGGTGCAGCAAAGTTGTGTCCGTACTTTCCCCACCATTTTCAATCAAGTGTTTGAATCCGATGCACTTCGCAAGTTGTTTCCCAGGGCTCAAGCATGGGGTATGCGACCGCTTTTGACCGGAAATGAGACACCTAGCAAAGTGGATGCGGTCTCGGGAGCATGTCTCATGATCAAAAGGTCAGTATTTCAAAGTATCGGAATGTTCAGCACTGATTACTTCATGTATTCTGAGGATATTGATCTATGCTTTAAGGTGGGGAAGGCCGGGATGAGTACATATTACATTCCAACGGCTGTCGTCGTTCACCACGGCGGTGCAAGCAGTTCACAAATGAGCATAAACACATTTTCCTCTGTAATGATGCTGGAATCCCGATGGCGATTTTTCCGAAAAACACGATCTTTATGGTATGCCAGGCTTTACCGCCTCGCAATGTTCGTAGCCAGCATCGTCCGGATCAGGTTGCTGCTGTTAGTGTGGCCGGCCAGCGGACTGTGTGGAAAAAAGGACAGGTCTGAACAAGTGCTGAAAAAATGGATGGCAAGGCTGCGCTGGACAGTTGGGGCAGGGAAATGGGTAATAAAAAATTAGGGATTTCTTGTAGTGGCGGGAGACAAACGATAAGTCTTATAGTGGAAAGTAGATTCAACTTATGGAACATGAAGTAAGTACAATATCACCAGGTAGCCTTGTGTTTATTTTGTGCATGGGGCTTCTCCTGCTGGTATTGCCACGGCGATATGCAATAGTCCCTTTGTTGGTAAGCGGTTGCTACATGACGCTTGGTCAAGCCCTTATAATAGGCGGACTGCACTTTTATCTGATCAGGATCATTATATTTTTTGGCATGATCAGGATCTTTGTCAAGAAGGAAATATTCAGTATAAAACTGAATTCGATTGATAAGTTTTAATAGCCTGGCTCTTGGTAAGTTCTTTATTGTATCCTCTCTTTGGCGAAATTAACGTTGCCATCGGCGAAAGACTTGGCCGAGTATACAATACATTCGGTATTTATTTTCTCGTTCGGTCATTGATACGAGACTTGGATGACATCATCTTTACTGTTAAGATGTTTGGAATTATCATCATTCCACTTGCCGTTTTATTTGCAGTAGAACATACGACCGGGAGAAACCCTTTCTCTATATTTGGTGGGGTGCCATCAATTTCCTGAACTTCGTAACGGCCGTATCCGTTGTCAGGGTCCGTTTATGCATTCTATTCTTGCGGGAACTTTTGGAGCAACCTCATTGCCTCTTTTTGTAGGATTGTGGGCTCAAACTACCGGCAAGCGCTATCTCGCAACGGGAGCTATATTAGCGTCAACCGCCATTGTTTATTTCTCAGCAGCAAGTGGTCCATTTCTTGCCTATATTGCGGTTCTAGTTAGGATTGATCTGCTGGAATATCAGAACTCACATGAGGACCCTCAGATGGGGTATTGTAGTACTCTTACTTACCCTGTCTGCCTACATGAAGGCACCGGTATGGTTCCTAATATCTCAACTAGGCGATATAACCGGAGGAGGCGGATGGTATCGCTCGGCTCTGATCGATGCGGCCATAAGTCATTTTGACGAGTGGTGGCTAATTGGTACAGGGTATACAGCACACTGGATGCCGACTGGCCTTGCTATTGATCCGAACATGGCGGACATGGTTAACTATTTTATCGCTCAAGGAGTACACGGAGGTCTTCTTGCGCTGATATTGTTTATTTGGTTGATCGTCAAGTGCTTCAAAACTGTTGGTGTGGCAACTCGAAATGGGATCCAGTATACAGCTCAGCAGCGATTCATGATCTGGTGTCTGGGATGTACCGTCTTCGGTCACGTTACGTCTTTTTTCTCCGTGTCATATTTCGATCAAATCACTATATTCTGGTACATGGTCATAGCTATGATTGCGACACTTGAAGGTACCAGAAATATGGCTGCTATAACTACTTCAATCAGGCCTTCAGATATATGCGAATCTGTATCATCTCACATTCTGCATATATAAGTAATATGCGATTCCCGAATACAACTATTCATTCTTATCCATCAAGATCTGAATTAGCCTTCTCTTATTTTTACTTGTGATTCTAATCACAGCTACCTAAGCCAATAAGCGTATAATTAAAACAATCTACAGAGCAAAGCCATCGATCGATGAATTTTGAAGGGAGAATATCATGAAGAAACAGCTTATTGTCATCTTATTTGTATTGATTCTATCCCCCACTGTTACATGGGCGGCATCTCATTACATTCGTAGTGGTGCATCAGGCTCTTCTTGTGCGGATTGGGGTACAAATGCCTGTAATGCTCTGCCGGCAACGCTTACGCGAGGAGATACTTATTACATAGCCAAAGGGTCTTATGCAGGAAGGACATTTAATGCGTCGGTATCAGGCACTTCGGTTATCATGATCAAAGGAGCAACTGTAGCTGATCATGGAACGGATACTGGGTGGAATAGTAACTACTCAGTAAGTACTGCAGATGGTGGTGGCCAAGCAACCTGGACTTCAAGCGTTTCATTCAGCACATCATATTGGGTGTTTGACGGTTCTGTAGGACAAGCGTGGGATAAAACCTCCACTGATTATGGTTTTACATTTAGCTCCAATAGTAATCCAATCTATATATACAACACAAGTTCAGCTATATCAATATTACAATCTCTCATATTGCGGCAACTGCTCCAGGTGGCGATACTGAAAAGTTTTTCATTTCAACTTCTAATTCGTCCAAAGCAGTAAGTAATGTAGATGTAAGCTATATTTACGCAAATGGATGGCAGATCGTTCTGGTGGTCAACATCTCCGGGCCTTACTATGGATAGTTGGACTTGTGAATATAGTACAATATTAAATTCCTGGGGAAGTTCTACGCATCATGGTGGCGAAATTAATAATAACTATGGGCTTATGACTAATTTAGTTATTCGCTATAATTGGTTTGAAGGGTTTTACTGATACGGGAATTACCGCAGTTGTCGAAGCCAACAATAACAACATTAATAGCTCTTATATATACGGAAATGTCTTTAAGAATGTCACAGGTAGGAATGGAATTCTATCTGGTACCTCTGCCGGAAATCTTGTAAGTCCTGCTATATATAACAATACTTTTATCACCTCTTCTAGTCAGGGAGTTGGATAGGAAGCACTACGGGAACTCCCGATGTAAGAAATAACCTTCTATACAATATGAGCGCCAGTAGTACTTCAGCAGGTGGAGATTATAACGCTTATTTTTCTTGCACAAATGTCCCTTCTGAAACTCATAACAAACTGGCTCGGGAAGTCCATTTGTAAGCGAGGCATCGGGAAATATTAATCTAACTACAGCAACAACGGCAGGCGCAACCTCGCTGCGCCCTATAATATGGATGTCGATGGAAATACAAGGGGAGGATGGGATATGGGATAGGGGGGCATTTGAATTTGGAGGTAATGTATTGTGATACGCCCGAACCCGCCCGTACTCTTCTACAATGGCAATTGTCCAATTACCAGGTGTTTTAGCGGCTGGTGGAATACCAACCAGCCGCTGCTTCTATAAATTAAATTTAACTCCAACAAGCAGAAAGATAATCGTTCATCATACGCTAAATGGTAGCGAATGATCAAATCGCCCGCTCTAGATGTCATGACAACCAATCCAGTAGGTCCGCGAACTCCCCAAGTTTCGTTAGTTTCCTAATGAACATTAATGATATTGTAACATTCCTTAATAGCTAATGTAACATTGACACTCCCGCTGTGCTGGGCGTTCGCCCGGCGGCTTTTTGAGACCTGTCCGGGAGATAGAGTTGAGGCCTTTCTTTGTTCAATAGTTTGCAACAAGCCTGCGGACTCGGCCGGAGGCATAGAGTGGGATCTTTTTTCACTTAGCCTCGATTATATCGCTTAGAATTTTACCGGTCCGTGGAAATTATGTCGGATTTCAAACACCATGTTTAAAGGAGTCTCTGAAAGATGAAAATCACATTCGTTCTTCCGTATGCAGGTTTGCAGGGAGGAGTTCGGGTGGTTGCAATCTACGCTGACCGCTTGGCGCGCCGTGGACATAAGGTAGCTGTGATTTCGACACCACAAAACATTTCAATGCGATCGAAGGTGAAGTCGTTTCTATTCGGCCGAGGGTGGAAACGAATGCACCCAGAACCTTCGTATTTCGAGGGTATTAACGTGCAACACCGTGTACTGGAACAGGTCAGACCGGTGACGGATACGGATGTACCTGATGCAGATGTAGTAGTAGCGACCTATTATACGACTGCTTATGGGGTGCAGGGGCTCTCTCCTGCGAAAGGCGCGAAAGCGATCTTCATCCAGAACTATGAAGTTGAAGAAGGCAAGCCCAACCCGAAGTTAGACGCGACCTGGCGCATGCCGATGCACAAGATAACGATATCAAAGTGGTTGGTTCAACTGGCGCGAGAAAAGTTTGGAGATGAGGTCGTTTCCCATGTGCCCAACAGCGTGGATTTGGACCAGTTTCATGCTGCACCGAGAGAGAAGAGTTCGGTTCCCACGGTTGGAATGCTGTATAACACCTTTTCCCTGAAGGGGTGTGATACCAGCCTCAAGGCACTGAAACAGGTGGCTGCAGCACTGCCTTCGATTCGTCTTGTTTGCTTCGGTGCAGAGCATCCGGACTTTAGGTTGCCGCTCCCGCGCTTCGCGGAGTTCCATTATCAGCCACAACAGGAAAAAATCAGGGAACTCTATGCACAATGTGATGTGTGGTTGTGCGGGAGCAACGTGGAGGGTTTTCATTTGCCGCCGCTCGAGGCTATGGCCTGCAGATGTCCCGTCGTGTCGACTCGTGTTGGAGGGCCGATGGACATCATTGAGGAGGGGGTAAACGGTTATTTAGTCGATGTGAAGGATGTTGGTGCGCTCGCGGAGCGAACGTTGCGCGTGCTTAAACTTGCCGCGTGAACAATGGAAGCAGATGTCGGATGCCGCTTACGGTACGGCGACCCGCTTCACATGGGATGATGCAACGGACCTGTTTGAAAAGGCATTGGAACTTGCCATAGAGCGGGGCAGGCGCGGCGATTTGTAAATGCGTTAATGTTTACTTGTGCGGCATATCTTTAACACAATCCAGCTTATCAGCCCTGATCGTGATAGAAAATTATGAATGCGGTAATGCAATTAGGTAAAAAGGCCATCCTTATACTAAAAGGGGAGGGCGCTACTGTTTTTCTTAAGAAACTTGGTCCGTTTATTGAACGTCAGGCACACAAGCTATCCCAAAAGACCCAGAGAATAGTATACCAGTACAAAAAGCAGGAGGCATGGCCTCCTGACAAGCCGCTCGTGTCCGTTATTATCCCTTGCTATAACTATGGAATGTTTGTCAAAGGAGCAATTGAGTCTGTTCTTGCCCAAACGTTTCAACGGTTTGAAATACTGGTAATCAATGATGGTTCAACGGATGAACTTACAAAGAACGTTCTGCAAAACCTTTTCTATGAAAAGACAAGGGTCATTCATCAAAAAAATCAAGGTCTAGCTCAGACACGAAACAATGGGGCAGAATTGGCTGCTGGAAAGTATGTCTGTTTCCTGGATGCTGATGATCTATTTGAGCCCACCTACTTAGAAAAGACATTATCTGTTCTTGAAAGCGATGAAAGTTTGGGAAGTTGCTATAGTTGGGTTCAGTGTTTTGGTGATAGCGACTCAATATGGAAGACACAGGATCTCGATCCATTCTTCTTAAGACAATATACCCTTGCATCTTCTCACTGCGTCATCAGGAAAGAAGCTTGGGTAAGAGTAAAAGAACAGAACGGCTCGGGGTTCTTGACTAAATATAATGGGTATTTCGAAGATTGGGTATTCTGGATCGATATGGTTCAATGTGGTTATCGCGGGACAGGTAATTAAGGAGCCGCTCATTCGTTATCGCGTTCATAAGAGCTCACTTGGCGCAACACATAAGCCGGGATTTGAAAAGATGCTGAAGGTTCTGCATGATGACAGAAAAGATTTCTTTTATGATCGAGCGTACAGAAAGAAATTGGAGAAGCGTCTCAATAAAAGAATATCCATTGAAAACAGTCGCATCAACCTGTCATCTCCAAGTTTCTATAGGACAGACAAGGGTTTTCCTTCCTGACTAGAAGAATTAAAAGACGGAAAATCGTTAACATTTTGGGGGGCATAATGAAGGTATTAGTAACCGGCGGAGCAGGGTATATCGGTAGCCACGTTGTGAAGATGCTTGGAGAGGCCGGGCATCGAGTACTTGTCTATGACAACCTTTCATCAGGCCACAAATGGGCTGTCTTATACGGAGATCTGGTAGTTGGTGACCTTGCCGATAATACAAAACTGACCGATACTATCGCAGGCTTTCTGCCCGATGCAGTCATGCATTTTGCCGCGCACATACAGGTCGAGGAGTCTGTCAGAGAACCCCTTAAATACTACAGGAACAATACGGTCAATGCGCTGAATCTTATTGAAGCTATGAAGATCGCCGGGATCCGAAAGCTGATCTTTTCCTCAACTGCTGCTGTATATGGAATACCCGACAGCATGCCCGTTAATGAAGAGACGCCAATTCGACCGATCAACCCTTATGGGATGTCAAAGGCCATGGTTGAACGCATATTGCAGGACTTTTCTCAAAGCTCAGATTTTCGTTACGTGGCTTTACGATATTTTAATGTGGCAGGTGCTGATCCCAGGATGGCAAAATAGGTCAGGCATATAAAGAGTCTACCCATCTCATTACGAGGGCACTGAAGACCGCTAAAGGAGAGCTGTCAAAACTATTTGTTTATGGAACAGACTATCCTACTCCCGATGGTACCTGCATACGCGATTATATCCACGTAAGCGATCTCGCCGAGGTCCATATAGCAGCGTTAAATTATCTTGTGAAATCAGATAAAAGCAAAGTGTTGAATTGCGGATACGGACACGGATACTCGGTACGAGAAATTATTCAGTCGGCGAAAAAAATAACGGGTATTGATTTCCCAACCGAAGATGCTGAACGCAGGCCCGGAGATTCTCCGGGTCTTGTCGCTGACAGCTTACGGGTAAAGAGAGAGCTTAACTGGATACCTCGATATGATGATCTTAATGTAATTATGCGAACTGCATGGGATTGGGAGCGCAAACAGTAACAAAATCAGTGATCCCTTAAAGGGCGATCGGATATAAATCAGAGGTGCGGATCAGATCATGAAGCGTCCGTCTTATTAATTCGCGAAACATTGGAAGAGCATATTCAAGAAGATACACTCCCACGGCGGTTCCCAGTATATTGCTGATAACATCCATGAGAGAAGAGTCTCGCGTGGGAAGATATGCCTGCGTCAACTCGATTGCAAGGCTGAAAGATGCCAAGAAGAATAGAGAAGAGGTATGCGCGTGTTGCCTGAGGTTCTTTGTTTAATAGTAACCAGGCTGAAAGAAAAAATCCGAAGAGGAATAAAGCCGACAATATTGAAAGACAATATCATTCATGTTGGAACGGCTGAAAAATTGGTCTTTCGCTGGCATGCCGAGGACCGTTCTGTGCATCGGTTGAAAGACGCCAGGGATCATCAGATCATACCCATGCCTGAGTAATCGTCGAACCAGTTCCCCACGGCGCTCATTGAAAAGGTACAAGGCAGACGGCATGGTCGGTCCTTAAATTTCCCGGCTAATTTGTTTGAAGCGTCCTTTGAGGCAAGAACCGTTTTGCCGCCAGACAAGGTAATTAGCCCGGACTTCTTCGTTGCGCAGAGCCCGATCATAGACTGCCAGGCCGAAAAAAGAGCCATTCCATGGGTGTGTTCCATCGGGGGAATTCCCGAGAATAAGGCGTCCTGATAGCCCTTTACCAAAAGGGAGAAGAGAAAAGTACCGGGTACAATTTTCTCATGATGTTCCGTCGATATAAATAGCTGTTGACCCTTTATCTGAAACCAAGGTAATAAAATGCGTCGCATCTCTTGTAAGGCATTGGCAATGCCGATCTCGCGATAGCGTTTCTGTTATTGTCGAGCGTTGATAGCAGATACTCGAATGATCAGTTCTGATATCCACTGGCCCGCCATAAACAAGTTCGCGTATCATGATCATAAATGGTGACTAATGACGCAACGGTATTGGTACTTTCCTCATGAGGGCGGACCAATATCTCGATGCTGATGGAATCAGTTACTCGAATGACCGCGTCCGAAATTCAGGCGGTTGCCGGCTCACAACCATGCCCTGACCGTAAAAACGGATCCCATTCCTGTTCTGTAACCACTCCACCTTGTTTGCAGGATTCAAATCGAACGGCCAGAGCGGTACCAGAAACCGTGCGAATGAAGAGGTAGATGACGCGGTATGTTCTACCGAGAGCAACGGCGATGCCATTATGGGATCTTTCAGTAGATAAGTTTTGTTTAACAGTGAGCAATTCAGGAAACCGTTTCCTATACGTATTGGTAAAGACGGGGCAAGTAAAAACAGGATAGAGATCTAAACAGCGAATGAACAGGAACAAACGACATCTCAATTTAAAAGAACACGGCCGCTCTCCGCGAGCAGTGGTATCTGAACAGGAACCGGCTTTTTCTCTTGTTCAATGTTGTGTTTGTTGCGACATTTTTAAGCTCATTGCGGTACCTTGTGCAAACGTCACTGCGTAGCTATTATGACACCTACATCCCGTTCATTCCGTTCATCACTGCATACTCTGATCTGAAATGGAAAAGAAAGATATCTTTTCCTATAAGGATTTTCCACCTGTTGTCGGGCTGCCTGTCGCCAGCATCGGCATCCTGCTTCTGTTCATCGCCAGAAAGCAGGAACCCCTTCTCGAAAACCGTGACTCCCTTGCCATTATGACGTTATCGGTGGTCGTGTGCTGCAATCGGCGCATTCGCTTTGGTTTACGGCGTCAGGTCTTTACGTGCCGCGGCGTTCCCGCTGCTGTTTCTGCTTTTCGCTGTGCCGATCCGAAACACTGATTTTAAAGGACTATTTTTATTCTCCGATTAGGCTCCGCTGAAGTCGCCTACAGGTTCCTGCAGGCGACCGGCATGTTTCTCCGTGGTTAAGTTTCACTGTTCTCTGTGGTTGGTTTTGACAATATAATAGAAAAAAAGGAGATAGAAAATGACACTTCTGGAAAAAATTGAAAGCGCAATGCAACAATAGGTGTTATCGGTCTTGGTTATGTCGGTCTCCCTCTTGTCATCCAGTTTGTGAAGGCAGGATACGAATCAATCGGTTTTGATGTGGACGATGAAAAGATCAAATACCTGCATGCGGGGAAGACCTACATCAAACACATTCCCATCGAGGAAGTAAGGCTGCTAAAGAGACAATGATAATTTCATGGGCACAACCGACTTTTCATTGCTGAAAAAAGCGGACTGCATCATCATCTGTGTTCCGACACCACTGGGAAAGCACCATGAGCCGGACCTCTCCTTTGTCCTGGATACGACAAAAGTGATTGCGAAGCACCTCCGAAGGGGCAGCTTATCGTGCTTGAATCCACGACCTATCCGGGGACGACAGATGAGGATATGAGGACAATACTCGAAAAAACCGGGTTGAAGGCGGGCAAGGATTTTTATCTCGCGTTTTCTCCAGAACGGGAAGATCCCAATAATAAGGATTATTCGACTAGCACGATTCCCAAGGTGGTGGGTGGTTATACGCCGTCCTGTCTTGAGGTAGCCAAGGCACTTTATGACTCTGTTGTTGTGAAAACCGTAACCGTATCATCAACCAGGGCGGCGGAGGCCACGAAACTGCTTGAAAATATCTATCGCGCCGTGAACATTGCCATGATAAACGAACTCAAGATGATCTTTGACCGGATGGATATCGACATTTGGGAGGTCATCAATGCGGCAAAGACGAAACCCTTTGGATTTCAGGCCTTCTATCCCGGACCTGGCCTGGGAGGGCACTGTATTCCCATTGATCCCTTTTATCTGACCTGGAAGGCGCGCGAGTATGGTTTTCATACCAAGTTCATTGAACTGGCCGGGGAGATCAATACGCACATGCCCTATTACGTCGTGGAGAAGGTCATCGGCGCTCTCAATTCCAAAAAGAAGACCATCAAATCATCCAAGGTACTCATCCTCGGCCTCGCGTACAAGAAAGACATTGACGATACGCGGGAGTCGCCGTCACTGAAGATCATCGAGCTCTTGATGGAGAAGGGCGCGCACGTTGATTTCAATGATCCTTATATTGCGAAGACCAAAAAGATGCGAATGTACGATCTCAGAAAGAAGTCAGTACCGCTTAACAAAGAAACGCTTAAAAAATACGACTGTGTCGTGGTCGCCACCGATCATTCCTCATACGATTATGAATTTATTCTCAAGCACGCGTCGTTGGTCGTGGACACCCGGAATGCAATGAATGGCCTTGCAAATAACAAATCCGTAGTAAAGGCGTAAACATGTTCGAGATGGTCCTGTCATACATAGCAGTACTGGTCCTGGCGACATCCGGCATCTTTGCCATGCTAAAGCAGAGAACTGTAGTCAATGCTCTTTTGCTGATAACTGTTCTGCTCCTTGCAGGCATTGTTATGTTCGATCAACTATCGTTGCAGTCATCCGTCAATTATGAGAAGTTCAAGCAGATATCTCTCTACCTCGAGGCGTTCTTGCCCGGTTCTGTTCTGTTTTTAGCCTTTATGTATGGCCGCAGCAGACCTTTTGAGTCGTTGTCAAAGATCCGTCTCGGACTCATGGCCGTCCTGGTCCTGTTTCCGCTAGCAATAGTACTTCTCGTTGGAAACGATCTCTATTCTTCCCCAGACTTTCAGAATCAAAGAGTCCTGCTCCTTGGGAGTGAGGGCTATTGGTATTATATCGGAATCATGCTTTCGCTCATCGTTTCCTTGGCAAGCGTTGAGGCCACTCTTGCTGCGACGCACGGAATTGCACGGAACCGGATGAAATTCGAGGCGATCGGGATCATGAGCCTGTTTGCGGTCCTGATCTTTTATTACAGCCAGGGACTTCTGTACCGGACCATAAACATGAACCTGATGCCAATACGGTCGAGCGTCTTTATCTTTGCTGCGTTCCTGATCGGTTATTCACATGCCTTCCGGGGGAGCGGGACGCGTGTCTCCATATCACGGCATATCCTGTACCGTTCTATTACGCTGCTGGTCGTAGGTGTTTATCTGCTTGTTCTTGGTCTTGTCGGCGAGGGAATGAAGTATTTTGGCGTCAAGTTCGGCAGGGACTTGACCATTATTCTGGCATTTGCTGGAGCTATCATGCTTCTGGTCATCCTTTTTTCTGAAAGAATTCGGAGAAGGACGAAGGTCTATATTAACAAACATTTTTACGCGGGCAACAAGCATGACTACCGGGAGGAGTGGATAAAGCTGACAAGCCGGTTTTCGTCGTGTGCAGCGCTCAGCGACGTTCAGGAGGCCATTCTAACGGTTTTCGTGGAGACATTCGGAGTTGCGGGCGCGTCGCTGTATCTTCTGAGCCGGGAAGAGAGTCGCTATATTCGTGTTTCTGAACTGTCCATGCCCAAAAGCCCGGTCGAGATACGCATATCCGGGGATCTCTATAATTATTTTGCGCAACGTGAGCGTGTCTTGAATCTCACTGATGGTGAATTTCCGCTCTCAGAGTCCGAACAGTCGAGCTTCAGCCAGGCCGGCGCCTGGCTGGTCATACCGCTGATCAGCAATAATAAGGTCATCGGGCTTGCTATGTTCAGGGAACATATCGTTCCTGAGATGCTTATTTATGATGATTTTGATCTTATGAAAGTTCTGGCAAGGCAGGCGGCCCAGGCGATCACGAATCTCAGGCTTTCGGAAGAGGTAAGCGAAATGCGGGCCATGGCCGCGGTGTCAAAAGTAACCACCTTTGTCATCCATGATCTTAAAAATCTGACGACCAGTCTTTCCCTTTTTGTTGATAATGCCGAAGAACATATCAATAATCCTGATTTTCAAAAAGATACTATTACCACGATGAAAAATTCTCTCTTAAAAATGAAAAGCCTCATGCAGCGTCTCAAGTCAATACCCGAGAAGATCACGCTCAATGCAGAGGTGATCAATATCGACCTTTTGTCCCGGGAAGTCGCCGGTGAGTTCGCAAAGTTGAAACCAGAGACGCGTCGTATATAACGGCGAACCGGCATTTTCGCGCGTCGATGGAGAAGAAATTAAAAAGGTCATCGTGAATCTTCTTCAGAACGCCCTTGAGGCAGGTAATGAAAAGGGGACCGTTCTGGTGGAAACATGCAAGGAGCAATGGAAGTGTCTTTATCCGAGATTTCCGATTCCGGCAAGGGAATGACGGAAGACTATTTAAAGAACCATCTATTCAGGCCATTCAGGACCACAAAGGAAACGGGGCTTGGCATCGGACTGTACCAGTGCAGGCAGATCATCGAAGCCCATGATGGCAAGATCGAGGTCAAGAGCGATATCGGGAAAGGGACGGTTTTCACGATCAGCCTGCCTGCCGCGGATAGGTAGTGGATAGGTGTAGCCGCAAACTTCAGTTTGCGCGGTTTTCAAAGAATTATATGCGCAGGCTAAAGCCTGCGGCTACCTCCAGAAGATGCTTTAAAAAAGAAGGTTTATGTTTGTGGCTCTTCCGATTTTGATGTGGGTCGCTTTTATCTGTTCTTAAATCAGTTCCTGATGAGCAAATCGTATTTATTGCACATCCCCTTCGCGTCCTGAACGATATTGTTGACCCGTCTAAGGCCACGTCCGCTCGCCCGCGTAAACTCGGCCTTCGGCCTCAGACACCGTGCTCTTGCGATAACGCTGGTGCAGGCAGTATCACGTTCTGTGGGACGCTTCCTTAGGCCAAGACGGGTGCCCAAAAATATCGCCTGCGCCCAGCGATTACGAGTGGAACCGCGAGTGCAGGGTGTAAGGGTCGCTCCGGGGACGTGCGGGGTTGGGTAAAGATCTGAACGAAATTCTTACTGGTTCCCCATGCGAAAATTTAGCTAGGCGACCAAGTCCGAGGGTGAAGCATTTCGAAGGACTGCCTGCACCCAGCGTTTACGAGTGCAACGCGCGAGTGCAGGGCGTCTGAGCCCGCAGGGCGAGTTTCCGAAATGTACCGAGGACGACCGAGCATGGCGTAAAGGATTTTCGCCGGGTGCCCTTCTTTGGGTCACCTTTCTTGGGCACGCAAGAAAGGTGACAATAAATAGAGAAAGAGTTTTGTAATGCAGCATAAAATAGCCTAAAGATGCTTAGACCATCCACATGAAAATCGGAAGATTTACATTTGTTTTATGCGCCGCGGCCTGGATGTCCCTGATATTTTACCTGTCTTCCATTCCGGGAGCGCAGTTGGGTCCCGATACCCTGGTAGTCAACACGATCAAGAAGTTGGGTCACCTGTTCATTTTTGGCGTCCTTGCCGTCTTGTATCTTTTCGCGCTCAAGGGAAGGAAGTCTCTCCTGGAAACGCGCATTCACATTTTCGCGTTGAGTTTTATTCTTGTCTTGCTCTATGCAGTCACCGATGAGTTTCACCAATCGTTCACTCCCGGACGGCATGCGACGGTCAAAGACGTGGTCATTGATGCGGCCGGGGCGATCTTATGTCTCGGTTCGCTGTATAGAGTAAAATCCGGGAACTACTTCAGGTTGTAGGACGAAGTTACCCCGAATTGTATCAAAATAAAAACACGGTTAACCGCAAAGAACACAGGGAACTCAAAGGGTGGGAGATACGAGAGACATAAAATCGTTATGCGATCAGATACGGCAGATTACTACAAACCAAAGTTGATCAGCAGGCCATGCTCAATGCGCGAAGACTTAAGATAGCCTACATGAATGCATGACCTGGAACTTTATTGAATTCATGTCCCATTAACTTTGTGATCTTTGTGTTCTTTGCGGTTAAATTGAGCCGTCATAAATAGATACAATCGAGGATTATTGCCATGGAAAAACTGTTGATCATAGATGATAACGAAGAGATACGGACCCAGCTGAAATGGGGCTTTAGCAAGGAATATACGTTGGTCCTTGCCAAGGATGGAAAGGAAGCACTTGCCCAGTACAAAAAGAATGGCCCGCGGGTTGCGACCCTGGACCTGGGTCTCCCGCCACATGAGAATGGGACCGAGGAAGGGTTCCGCTGTCTTCAGGAAATGCTCCGGCATAACCCCTCGACTAAAGTTATTGTCATAACGGGCAATGATCAGCGGGAAATTGCCCTCAAGGCCATTCATCTGGGGGCCTATGACTTTTATCAGAAACCGATAAACCTTGAAGAGCTTAAGGTCATCGTCCGAAGGGCATTTCACCTTTCCGCCCTTGAAGAACAGAATCGCTCGTTATACAATGCCCTTGAACGACAGACCACTCCATTCGGCGGCATGATCGGCCAGTGTCCGGAGATGCAAGAGGTGTTTTCCACCATGCGGAAGATCGCATCTTCGGATGCCGCCGTCCTTGTCCAGGGAGAGAGCGGCACGGGAAAGGAACTGGTTGCACGGGCGATCCACGCCATGAGTCTGCGCAAGGACGGCGCCTTCGTGCCCATTAACTGCGGTGCGATCCCGGAGACTCTTCTTGAACCCGAGCTGTTCGGTCATGAGAAAGGTTCATTCACCGGGGCTCATGCTCAAGTACAGGGAAAGGTGGAGTATGCACAGAATGGAACGCTTTTTCTTGATGAAATCGCGGAACTTCCCGCCCAGCTTCAGGTGAAGTTGCTTCGCTTTCTCCAGGACAAGACCATTCAACGTGTAGGAGGCAGAGAAGATATTGCGGTCAACACAAGGATCCTCGCTGCAACGAACAAGGACCTGGTAAAGGAAATAGGGTTGGGGAGATTCAGGGAAGACCTTTACTACAGGCTTGGGGTGGTCTTGATAAAGGTCCCGCCGCTCCGGGAACGAAAAGGGGATATCATGGTCCTTGCGACCTTTTTTTTGAAGCGATATTGCGACCTGTATACCAGGAGAATACGAGGATTCAACGCCTATGCCCTCGAAAGCATGGAGACATATGAATGGCCTGGAAATATACGGGAACTCGAAAATAAGATCCAGAGGGCCGTCCTTTTATCAGAAGGACCAATGATCGAACCCCGTGATCTCGGGTTTGATGCAAAGTTGATGACCCAGAGGACGATTGATCCGGATATCAGGACGCTGAAGGAAGCCAAGGATAAAGTAGAAAAGGAAATGGTAATGTTCGCGCTCGACAGGTATGGTGGAAACATTGCAAAATCAGCGGAAGAGCTGGGGGTCAGCAGACCGACCTTGTATGACGTCATGAAAAAGCATGGGCTCTATAACGGAACGGCTCATCAGGAGAACGGGAACGGGAGCCCTGACAATCGGCAGGATCTGCTGCCGGCAGCAGCGGTAAAGAAAAACGGGGAGAGCGACGGTTAGTTGAGGTACCTGCTCACTTCATTTGAGGGATTGCTTTCCCTGTTTGCTGAATCCACAGCCGTGACGACAAAATAGTACGTGCCGGTTCCCTGAGAAATAAGGTCTTTTGGTTTTATACTTGTTGTCTGAGCAGGCACTGTGTAGTAATTTCCTGTAGAATAGGGGCCGGACGACGTGCTGTAATAAACCCTGTATTCCTTGAGGTCAAGCAACGCGCTGCCATCAGAGTATGTTGTCGGTGCATCCCATGCTAACGGCTGGGGCGGGTGTTGTGGTATCGGGGGTTGTAGTATCGGGGGTTGTAGAATCGGGGGTTGTCGAGTTGGGAGTTGACGACGAGGTGTCTTTAGCATTATAGCTTGCATCGTTTTTATTGCACCCAGAAATAGACAACCCTGAAACAATAATGGCAAGGACTGCGAATAACGATATAATGGGAATAGAAAATATTCTAACTTTGTGATGCATCAGAGCCTCCTTTCAGGGAGTTGGATCGGGGTCGTTTATAAATTCGCTGTTATGCATAGTAAATAATAAAGTGTCGAATGTCAACTCTTCTTTGATATTTTACGATAAATTTAGGCTTCCGCATTGAATCATAATGAAGACCATGATTGATTTACAGAAAGATTATAATACTTAAGTCTCCATAAATGAAGGGTGCAAAAAATGATTATGCGATCGTTATTGATGTTCATATTAGTGACAGGGGCATCTCATTCCGCTTTTGCCGCACCGATCGAAGTTCAATCGATCCGGATAGCTCCTGCTGAAATCATAGCCGGAACCCATCCGGAAATTACAGGGAAGATCAGAGCACATAAATTTCGTTCTCCAAGCAAGACCCTGAAAATAGTCGTGGTTGCTGCAGTGGTTCAGCCGGATCATGTCGTGAAATCGTGGACATGGAAGAAGGTAAGCCTGCGGTCTGGTGAGATCAGATATTTTACCATACCGAAGAAATTCCTGACGAAATTGCCTGGGACCTATAAAGTGGATTTCAATGTGTATTCCAGGGACATGAAACCGTTGCACAGTCTCTCTAAAACATTTGTCGCCGTCGCTCAAAAGCCTCAGCACGAGAAACCGGCAACTCCAACGGAAGAAAGTTTGCTTATTCAACCGACTCCTGTACAGGCGACTGGCCGCCCGCTTGAATACCCGCGCTTCGGCGTCGGTCTTTATGCTGATACCCTGCACAATACTGGAGGGGCAACGATGCTCCTGTGGCCGTTCAAGCATGTGGGGCTGCAGGTCATTTACACGGGAGGGTCGTTTACTATCGCTGAAGGCCGGATCCTCTTGCGGTTTCCGTTCTCATCAGGGATCACACCGTATCTGGGCGCCGGGTATTTGAATGTTACCACGGAACGGTCAGTGGAGAACATAGGTCTCAAGACCAAATTCCAGGACAGTGGTGTGAGCGGCGTGATCGGCATCGAGATCCCGCTGGGGAAAAGAGTTTTCGCATCCGCCGAAGTTAGCGGCGCGTCAATTGACCTGAAAAAAGAGGTGAACAGTGGGGCGATAAGCGGGACCGCTTCTGTCAAGTACACACCCGTTACCATCGGGATAAGCATAGGTTATTATCTGTTTTGATGAGTGAGGGCCGCTATTCGGGTTCAATGCGTTGTGACCCCTGTGTTTCCTGTAGCAAAAAGGAATTCGTTCATGCTTGTACAGGCAGCTGAATAAGTATGAATGCGTGACAGTCCTTATGGTATAATAAAAACGGGTTTTGTGTGGGTCGCTTTTATCTGTTTCTAAATTCAGCACAGGTCACGATCCTGTTTTTTTCTGCACCCCAGTTCACAGCTCCGCGCAGGGCATGATTGCCGGTACTGATAACAAGCCTTTCGAGCATCGCAGCACTTCCCCTCGCCCGGGGGAACGGGCTTGGCCGTGTCTGCCTGGCTTTGTTACAGCATCGGTCTTTTCTACCTAACCATGCTTGTGCGCGAACCTGTTCATGGGATGCAGCGGGTCCTGGAAAGGCAAAGAGTTCTGCCGTCCCCCTGCGTCGGGTAGCTCTGACGCGAGAGACACGCATAGCAATGCTGCACTGATCATAGTTACAAGAGCAAGACAAGGCAGACACGGCCGAGCCCTTTTTTAAAGGGCAAGGGTGGAGTGATGCGAGTCCTGCATATCAGGGTGGAGGTACTGTACCTCTTCCCGGCATGCTGCATGGCCGAGTGATGAGCTGCCCCAAAAAAAATCAATGCACACCTGGGACAAGCGCCAACCTAGATAACATTCAGGAAACAGATTGTTAGTGAAGAATAAAAAGCGATACATGCATTTAAGTGACACACAGAAAAGTCAGAAGAGCCATAAAAAACGATGAAGCCGAAAAAGCAAATAAATACCAAACCGGCAAATGGAAAAACGAAACAGCCGGGGGCCCTGGTCAGGACAGAAAATAGATTGTCCGAAGACAGGGCTAAGATTTTGAAGCGCATACGCCTTTTTCATGGTCTTACCGATACCGAGCTGTTCGAACTCTCGCCGAAGGTGATACTGAGAGATTTCAAAAAGAACCACGTAATACTCCATGAGGAGGATACGAACAGCTTCATGTATATTATTGTCCAAGGCAAGGTCAAGATCTATCAGATCGGGAACCAGGGAAAGGAAATGATCCTTTCCGTCCACGGCTCTGGAGAGTTTTTCGGAGAGATGTCCCTTATTGACGGAAAGACAGACCCCGCAACGGTTGCCGCGATGGAATCCTCCATAATAGCGGTCATTTCACGGAACGATTTCTACGATCTCCTGCACTCCCAGAAAAAGATGCTGGAGAATTTGCTTGAGCTACTGTGTTCCCGGCTTCGTGAATCATGGAAAAAGATCCAGATGTTGAATTTTAACGACGCAGCGCAAAGGATCAAGATGCTTCTGCTTATACTCTCGGAAGACTATGGAGAAAAAACTCAGACAGGGTCGACCCTCAGGATCAAACTTATTCATCAGAACATCGCGGATATGACCGGCCTCACGCGTGAAACGGTTACCCGGGTGCTTGACAAATGGAAGAGAAACGGCGAAATAAGAATGACGAAAGATAAATTTATCCACCTTAATCAAGAATTTGAATCAATTCAGCTCTAGTACTTTACTCGCAGAAGCGTTTGTTTCTCTCGCTGGTATGTACAAATTTCCGCTAATGATAAGCTTCATCCAACCTTGATCCTTCTCTTTACGCCGTCTTTCTGCCAAAAAGCTGATTCATCTTCTTTCTTGGATAAAAAAATTGGCTAGGAAGTTTTTATCCTTGACAAAACCTCTGAAATTTCATACAATTCGCTTTTGCAAATATAATATATAGGCTCGTAGCTCAGGGGGAGAGCGCTACCTTGACACGGTAGAGGTCGGCGGTTCGATACCGCCCGGGCCTACCATGATTTAATTACCGTACTATCATCTATGTTATCAATCATATGAGTGAAATACAGCTCAGGCTGCCTGACGGTCAGGACAGAAAGTATGCCTCTGGCATCACCGGTCAGGAAGTTGCCGAGAAAATCGGCTCTCGCCTCGCTAAAGACGCGCTTGCCATTAAAATTGACGGTCATCTTCAGGATCTCAACATTCCGGTTGAACGCAGCGCCGGGATTGCGATCGTGACCTTTGACGTGCCTGAGGGACGCGAAGTGTACTGGCACAGCACCTCGCATCTCATGGCGCACGCGGTGAAGCAGCTTTTCCCGCAGGCAAAGCTCGCCATCGGCCCGGCGATCGAAGAAGGGTTTTACTACGACTTCGATCTCGATCGTCCCTTTACGCCGGAGGACCTTGAGAAGATCGAGAAGAAGATGGCGGAACTGGCCAAGGCAGCTGTCGTCATAACGAGAAAGACGTTTTCCCGGGCCGAGGCCCTGGCGTTCTTTGAAAAGAAGGGTGAGACTTACAAGGTAGAGCTCATCAGCGAGCTGCCGGAAAACGACGTGATCTCGATCTATGAGCAGGGAGATTTCGCGGACCTCTGTCGTGGACCGCATGTCCGGACCACGGCGAAGATCAAGGCCTTCAAGCTCCTCTCTGTCGCAGGCGCCTACTGGCGCGGCAGCGAAAAGAACAAGATGCTGCAGCGTATCTACGGCATCTCGTTTCCGGCGAAGGACGCGCTCGACGCCTATGTCGCGAGAATCGAGGAGATCAAGCGGAGGGACCACCGGAAGCTCGGCAAGGACCTGGACCTGTTTTCCGTGTCTGACGAGGTGGGCGGCGGCCTGGTGCTGTGGCATCCCCGTGGCGCGCTTATCCGGAAGACCATCGAGGACTTCTGGCGCGACGAACACCAGAAGAACGGCTACGACTTCGTGTTCTCTCCTCATGTGGGCCGCGCAAATCTGTGGGAGACCTCCGGTCATCTCGGCTTTTACCGAGAAAACATGTATTCGTCCATGGAAGTGGAAGGGCAGGAGTACTATGTAAAGCCGATGAACTGCCCGTTCCACATCATGATCTACAAGAATAAGCTTCGCTCCTACCGCGAACTGCCGCTGCGGTACGCTGAGCTTGGTACGGTGTACCGGTTCGAGCGCTCAGGCGTGTTGCACGGTTTGCTGCGTGTTCGGGGTTTTACGCAGGATGACGCCCATATCTTCGTGGCACCGGAGGATATGGAGACGGAAGTTATCCGGGTCATCGGTTTTGTCGTAAAAATGCTCAGGACCTTCGGGTTCGAGGACTTCAAGGCCTATATCGCAACGCGACCGGAAAAATCTGTTGGAGATAACGCAGTGTGGGAGCAGGCAACGCAAGCGCTCAAGGTTGCCGCTGAAAAGGTCAAGCTTGGATACGAAATCGATGAAGGCGGCGGGGCATTCTACGGTCCAAAGATCGATATCAAGATCAAGGACGCCCTTGGAAGATTGTGGCAGTGCTCCACGGTCCAATTCGACTTCAACATGTCGGAAAGATTCGATATGAGCTTTATCGGTGTTGACAATCAGGCGCATCGACCGTATATGATCCATCGTGCTCTGCTAGGGTCTATCGAACGCTTTTTTGGCATGTTGATCGAGCATTATGCCGGCGCGTTCCCCGTCTGGCTCGCGCCGGTGCAGGCCAAGGTGGTGTGCATCACCGACAAGCAGTTCGAATATGCCAGGGGCGTTCGGGAAGAACTGCTTGCCGCTGGAATCAGGGCCGAGCTCGATGCCCGGTCTGAGAAGATCGGTTTCAAGATCCGCGAAGCCGCGATGGAGAAAGTGCCCTACATCCTCGTGGTGGGGGACAAGGAAGTACAGCAGAATATGGTTGCGGTGCGCGAACGCGGCGGCAAGGACCTGGGCGCGATGCCGCTTGCGGAGTTCATTGATAAGACGCTGAAGGATATCCGTGAGAAACGGTAACAAAATTATCAATTTAGAATTTTCAATTTGCAATTTACAATTCCGGCGCAGCCGGTCAAGGGGGTGATTGTTTATCAGTAAGATTACGACGAGAATCAATTTTATGATCAAGGTGAAGGATGTCCGCGTTATTTCGGCGGAAGGCGAACAGCTGGGAATCCTCGATACCCGTGAGGCGATCAAAAGGGCGGAAGATGCCGGACTCGACCTGGTTGAAGTAGCGCCCACGGCAAAGCCTCCGGTTTGTCGTATCATGGATTTCGGAAAATATAAATACGAGATCGCCAAGAAGGCACATGAATCCAAGAAGCACCAGAGCGTTATCGTCGTTAAAGAGATCAAGATGAGGCCTCGTACCGACGACCATGATGTGCAGTTCAAAACGAACAACATCAAACGCTTCCTTGATGAAGGCAACAAAGTCAAGGTGACCGTGATGTTCCGTGGCCGGGAGATGGCCCACACAACCCACGGAAGGGCATTGCTGGATCGCATCCTGGCTGATCTGCAGAACGATGCTGCCGTGGAACAGTCGCCGCGCATGGAAGGCCGAAATATGACGATGATGCTCGGGGCCAAGATAAAAGACGCGGTGATAAAAAAATAGACCAACGCAATGAACAGTGAGTGATGCCACGGAAGAACGTTCTTCCGTTGTTACCATAAAGGAAGCGGCAAAAACCTGATATTTCGGAGGGGGAAGAGAAATGGCAAAGGCCAAGGCAAAGATAAAATTGAAGACCAGAAAGAGTACGGCCAAAAGAATAAAGATAACAGGCACGGGCAAGGTCATGAGGCGCAAGGGATGGAAGGGACATCTGTTATCGGGCAAGAACGCTACACGCAGGAGACGGCTTTCCGGGGCGGTGGAGCTTACCAAAGATAATCTGGAGAATGTCAAACAGATGCTTCCGTACGGCGTCAAATAATAATTAAAATGAGATGACAGGAGTCAGAGGACAGAAGGTAGGTCATATGAGTTGTTTTATTTCTCGTCTGAATCTATCATCTGGCATCGTGATTTAAGGAGGAAGAAGAAATGCCTAGAGCTAAAGGCGGCCCCAAGACGAGGGCCAGAAGAAAAAGGGTGCTTGACCAGGCAGAGGGCTACTGGGGAGCAAAATCAAAACTTTTCCGCAGTGCTACCGAACAAGTGGACCGTTCGCTTAAGTATGCGTATCGTGACCGGAAAGCCCGGAAGAGGGATTTCCGCAGACTCTGGATAGCGCGCATCAATGCGGCAGCCAGGCTGAACGGAGTTACGTACAGCAGGTTCATCGCCGGCCTCGCAAAGTCCGGTGTGGCGCTTGACCGTAAGATCCTTGCAGACCTTGCGATCACGGATCCGTCCGGCTTCGCGAAGCTTGTGGATACAGCCAAGGCAGCATCATAAAAGGTCTATGAATAAAGGGTAACTGTCAACTGGCAAGGTTGATAAGTTATTCAGTCCGTTCTATCGCTGGCCCCGGTTCTTCCGGGGCCTTTTTATTGTTGACATCTCCCCGTAATTCGGTTAAAAATCAACAGGAAAACTATGTTTAATCGCTGCCGATCATTTATCGCAGCCTTCATGGCCTGCGCCATCCCGCTGCTTGTTGCAGCACCTGTGTACCCGTCTTACAATACAGAGGCCGGGCATAAGTATACTGTCGCCCGCCAGCGCCTGGAAAACCTCAAGAAATCCAAAAATAAAATGAAATATAGGTCCTATTGGCTGGATTGCATCAGGACCTTCGAGCTGGTAGAAAAAAAATACCCTCGAAGTCCGAGTGCGGGGGACGCTTGCTTTGATAAGGCCGCAATATATAATGAACTCTATCATTACAATAAATATTCGAAAGATATCGCAGAGGCGCTCCAGTCCTACGCTGAGTGCCAGTCCAGGTATGCCAGGAATAGCAGGGCGCCTGAAGCGCTCTATCATATTATCGAACTCTCTCTGAAGTATAAGAATGACGACGATCTTGCGAAGGAAACCTATGAGAAACTCACCAAGTCATATCCTGACAGCTCCTGGACCAATAAGGCGAAGGCGCAACTCGTCCCTGCTGTAAGAACGGTCAGGAAAAGAGGTCGGCAGGAAACGAAAATTCGAAAGATGCCTGTGCCGGCAATAGAAGCCTCTGGCAAGGGAAAGCCCGCTGGTGTAGTGCAGAGTATTCGTTACTGGTCGGGCGGTGCGTATACCCGTATTGTCATCGATCAGGATAAACCCGTGGAGTTTAATGCCTATGAGCTCAAAAGACCGGACCGCCTGGTCTTTGATCTTTTGGACACTCGGTTGTCGGCTTCAGTTGAAAAAGATCCGATGCCCGTGAACGACGGTATACTGAAACAGGTCCGGTCGAGTCAGAATAAACCGGATATCGTACGGGTAGTCCTCGATCTCGCAAGTATCAAAAGTTACTCTGCCTTTCCACTCCATGATCCCGAGAGGCTTGTGATCGATGTTACCGGTGAGGGCGGAAGGGAGTCCGGAACCGATTTATCAACCAGAGCATCCGGATCACCGCATAACGAAGCGCTTTCAGCAGAAGCTGATATCCAGGCAAGCGTCGAGCCGCAGTCACCGATTACGCTTCCTTCGAAGACACATGATGGTAACAATAATATCGGCGATTCGTTATCCATATCACGTCAACTCGGGCTCAAGATCAAGACCATTGCCATCGACGCCGGTCATGGTGGCCGTGACCCCGGAGCAATGAGCAGGGGTGGTTTGAAGGAAAAGACCATAACCCTCGATATCGCAAAGAGGCTGGCAGCGCTCGTAAAGGAACGTTTGGGGTGCACGGTCGTGATGACCCGCGACAAAGATGTGTTTATCCCGCTCGAGGAGAGGCCATTCATCGCAAAGTCCAAGGGCGCTGATCTCTTTGTTTCTATCCATGTGAATGCCAACCGCAAACGCAAGGCACGGGGGATCGAGACATACATCCAGAGCCTCAGGGCCTCGGACCGCGATGCCATGGCTACTGCTGCGCGTGAGAACTCCATGTCAACCAAGCGTTTGAGTGAACTGAAATCAGAATTGGACAGGATATTCGCTGACCTGGCTAAGGACGATAAACTGGAGGAATCTCTCCAACTGGCGCATGCCGTGCAGGGATCGCTCGTAGACACGATGAAGCCGATCAAGGGGCATGTCGTGAACCTGGGTGTTAAGCGCGCGTTCTTTTATGTGCTGATCAATACTGAGATGCCGAGCATCCTCGCAGAAGTGGGATTTATCAGCAACCCTGAGGAAGAAAAACTTCTTAAAACAGAGGTGTATCGACAGAGCATTGCTGAGGCGTTGTACGAGGGTGTGAAAAAGTATGTTGAGTCCCGGTCGCCGCAGATGATGGGAATTTGAGGCCGTTACGGGTGATGAGTGAAAAGTGGAAAGCAGGATGTTGCGCACGGGATGAAGGAAGAGAGAAGTTTTTATTGCTCATTACCGATCACCCATCACGTTGTACTGATCACGATTTTACCGCCCCTGCCGTTCCGCTTCCCGCGATCAAATAGGCATCAATGAACTGGTTGAGATCGCCATCCATGACTGCGTTCACATTCCCGGACTCCGCGCCAGTGCGGTGGTCCTTCACCAGCTGATAGGGCTGGAACACGTAGGACCGTATCTGGCTTCCCCAGGCGATGTCCTTCTTCTCGCTCACCAGCTTGTCGAGTTTGTCATCATGCTCTTTCTTCCTCAGCTCGTACAGCCTCGAACGAAGCACCTTCATCGCCACGTTCTTGTTCTTGAGCTGTGATCGCTCGTTCTGGCACTGAACTACGATGTTCGTGGGAAGGTGGGTAATGCGCACCGCCGAATCGGTCTTATTCACATGCTGGCCGCCGGCGCTTGACGCACGATAAGTGTCGATGCGCAGGTCCTTTTCATCGATACCGATATCAATGTCGTCTTCTACCTCGGGATACACATAGACCGAGGCGAAGGATGTATGTCTGCGTTTGTTCGTATCAAAGGGCGAGATGCGAACGAGACGATGCACGCCGGCTTCCGCCTTCAATTTGCCGTAGGCGTAAGCGCCGGAAACCGTGAATGTGACCGACTTGACGCCAGCCTCTTCGCCATTCTGGTAGTCGAGGATCTCGGTCCTATAGCCCTGCGCCTCTGCCCAGCGCAGATACATGCGCATCAGCATCTCGGCCCAGTCCTGGGCTTCGGTACCGCCGGCGCCGGGGTGGATCGAGACGATGGCGTTGGTAATGTCCTGTTCGCCCGAGAGGAGCGCCGCGATCTCTGCAGCCGAGATGTCCTTCCGGATGGATTCGATGTCGCGCTCCAGATCGGCGCGCATGTCGTCGCCGCCTTCTTCCGCCGCCAGCTCCGCCATGGCCTCGAGGTCATGAAACCGTGTCGAAAGAGAGTTCCAATCCTTGAGCGAGCGTTCAAGCGCGGCTTTATCCTTCATAAGCGCGTTTGCTTTGTCTTTGTTGTCCCAAAAGCCCGAGGCTTCCATGAGGAGGGTAAGTTCGGTCAGTTTTGCTTCTTTGGCAGGAGTGTCAAAGATGCCTCCGCAGGGTCTCTATCCTGTTCTTGACTGAGTTAAGCTCCAGTTTCAGATCTTCTAAAAGCATTCACGTCTCCAGTCACATCCTTAATCAGAAATCGACCAGATTATACCATAGAGAAAATGAACAATCAAAGACAAAGAAAAAATTGTCTGATTTTATAAAGGATCTGCTGATGAATTTTAATCAAGCAAGACCGCATGCAACCGACTAACAATTCATTGAAATCTCACTATTTTTATGCGATAATCGCATCTCGTTATGGTCAACCTGCGTACCACCGGACATAAATATCTCAGTATCTTCCTGATTCCACTCTGGGTCGGGCTGCTTGTGCTGCCTTTTACCGGCATCAGCAACGCATTCCGCATTTCAGCATCGTCAGTTTTCGCCATGCTCCTCTGGAGGATGCTCAGGATCGATTCGGTCATGGCTGTACGTACCGCGGTCGCTGAAAAGTGCTTAAAAGCAGTTGCAGCCTTTCCCCCGATCACCCGATTTGCCTCCGCTCCGCTGACGTACGCTCTCCTCGTGGTTTTCGTGATCATCCTTCCTCTCTTTCTAAATGATTATTATCGAGACATCATGACGCTGACAGGCATGTACGTTGTCCTTGCCCTTGGTTTGAACATCGTGGTGGGGCAGGCGGGGCTTTTGAATCTGGGATATGCAGCGTTCTACGCGATCGGCGCCTATACCTATGCCATCCTTTCGACATCATTCGGGCTTCCGTTCTGGTCCGGACTTGTTGCCGGAGGATCCGTGGCTGCGGTATTCGCCGTCCTTCTCGGCATGCCGACCTTGCGTTTGCGCGGCGACTATTTTGCGATCGTCACCCTGGGGCTCGGGGAGATCACCCGCATCATCCTTAACAACTGGGACAGCATGACCGGTGGGCCGAACGGCATCTCGAAGATCGGAAGACCCGTTATAGCCGGATACGAACTCCACACGACCCTGGATTTCTATTACCTCATCGCCGTGATCGTTATCATTACGATATTTGCCATGCACAGGCTTATCTCATCGCGAATTGGCCGGGCATGGGTAGCGATCCGCGAGGACGAGGTTGCCGCGGAGGCCATGGGGGTCAATACCTATCGGATGAAATTGCTGGCTTTTGTACTAGGGTCGGCATTGGCCGGGGTCGTCGGGGTTTTTTTCGCCGCCAAGATGGCCTTTGTCTCGCCGGAGAGCTTCACGTTCTTTGAGTCCGTCATGATCCTGTGCATGGTCGTCCTTGGAGGGATGGGGAGCATCCCCGGGATCATCCTCGGGGCTCTTCTTCTGATAACGATTCCGGAGATATTCAGGGAGTTCCAGGATTACCGGATGCTGGCGTTCGGGATCGCGCTTGTCCTGATGATGGTGTTCAGACCGCAGGGGCTTTTGGGAGCGGTGAAAAGAAAATAAATTAGAATTGCCACATAAGTCACAGAATGCACAGAAAACTAAAAAAGTTTCGTATCTACTCAGGAAAAAAACTGATTGGCCGTGAAAGAACGCAAGGATCGCAGAGAGAATTAAACTAAAGTACCTGCTTTCAGATTTTTCTTTGAGTTCTTTGTGTTCTTTTGCGGCAAAACTAAATCGGTTTATTTCTCTGTGCTTTATGTGAATTATGTGGCTAAAAGCTTTTCCGGTTTATCAGGCTCAGAAAGAATAAACAGATAATGTTACTATTGGAAACTAAAAACCTGGCGAAACACTTCGGGGGGCTCAAGGCGCTCGACGGGATCGACATGCGCGTCGAACGCGAGCGGATCGTGAGCATCATCGGTCCGAACGGGGCGGGGAAAACCACATTCTTCAACTGCATCACCGGCATGATCCAGCCTACCAAAGGAAAGGCCATATTCCACGACCGGGACATCACGGGGATGTCGCCCCACGATATAACGTCTATGGGCATTGCACGTACGTTTCAGAACATCCGTCTTTTCAGCGGGATGACCGTGGTCGAAAACGTTATGGTGGCCGCACATTGCCGCACAAGTGCGGGGGTATTCGGTGCGATTGTCAGACCACGGCGGGTAATAAAAGAGGAACGGGACATGGAGTACCGCGCCGTGGATATTTTGAAATTCGTGGGGCTCGACGCAAAGTATGATTCATTTGCGATGAACCTCTCTTATGGAGATCAACGGCGACTGGAGATCGCGCGAGCGCTCGGGACCGAACCGCACCTTTTGCTTCTTGATGAACCTGCCGCCGGGATGAACCTTCAGGAAACGCAGGACCTGATGACGTTGATCCGCAAGATCCGAGACAACGGTGTGGCAATCCTTCTGATCGAACATGATATGAAGGTCGTGATGGGCATCTCGGACCGGGTGATCGTGCTCGACCACGGAGTAAAGATCGCCGAAGGCCTGCCGAAAGATATACAGCAGAACACCGGTGTGATTGAGGCATACCTGGGCAAGGAGAGCTTGCGTGATGCTTGAGCTGCGTGAAGTGACCGTCTCTTACGGCATGATAGATGCTCTCAAGGGCGTCAGCCTGAAGGTGGGGCGAGGGGAGATCGTCGCTCTGATCGGGGCGAACGGCGCGGGCAAGTCAACGACCCTGATGTCAATCTCCGGGGTGGCCGCGCTGCGGTCGGGCATTGTCTTGTACGACAATGCGGAGTTGTCAGGCCGGCCCGCGCATGCGATCGTGCAGATGGGGATCTCGCAGGTCCCCGAGGGCAGGCGCATCTTCGCCAGGATGACGGTGCGCGAGAACCTGGAAATGGGCGCTTTTATCAGGGAAAGACGGGAACTCGCAGGCGACCTGGCGCGGGTATTCGAGCTGTTCCCGGCGCTTGCTGACAGGGATCGGCAGCTTGGCGGCACGCTCTCGGGAGGCGAGCAGCAGATGCTCGCCCTGGGCAGGGCGCTCATGTCACGGCCGAAGCTTCTCCTTCTTGACGAGCCATCGCTTGGTCTTGCTCCGATCATCGTGAGCAGGATATTCAAGATCATCAGAGAGATCAATCAGCAGGGAATGACAATACTTCTTGTCGAACAGAACGCAAAGGCCGCTCTCCGTCTTGCACATCGCGCCTACGTTATGGAAACGGGAAAGATAGTGATGGAGGGCCGGGCCGCTGACCTTGAAAAGGACCCGGGGATAAAGAGGGCGTATTTAGGAGAGTAGTCGGGAGCCAGGAGTCAGAATTCAGGAGTAGACGTTGTTGTACGTCGGCAGTTCTCCTGACCACCGGGTTCTGTCTTTCGGATCATGCGTATGAACAATATCAAACTTATACTCGAATATGACGGGACGAATTATCACGGCTGGCAATCTCAGATCGGGAGCGGCATGCCGACGATCCAGGATGTTCTCGAACAGGCGCTCAAGGAACTCACGAATGAATCAATAAAGACCTCTTCATCGGGCCGGACCGACGCGGGGGTGCATGCCCTGGGGCATGTTGCGAATTTCAAAAGCGCAAACCGTATCCCGGCGGAAGCATGGGCGCCGGCATTAAATCATATTTTGCCGAATGACATCAGGGTGCTGCTCTCCGAACAGGCACCCGGGGATTTTCATGCCAGGTTCAGCGCTCAGGGGAAAATTTATCAGTATAGGATCCTGAATCGGCGAAGCCCGTCAGCGTTAAATCGAAACTATTCCTGGCACTTAAGCAAACGGCTGAACCTGAAGAACATGAGATCGGCCGCTGTCTGCCTCGTGGGTAAACATGATTTTTCCGCTTTTCGGAGTTCCGGGTGCGGAGCTAACACGCCGGTGAGGACGCTTAAGGCGCTTACCATAAAGAAAAACGGTGAGTTTGTTGAAATCCTTATCGAGGCGGACGCATTCCTGATGCACATGGCGAGGAATATTGTTGGAACGCTGGTGGAAGTGGGTCTCAATCGGCGGCCGGCAGAAGAAGTGAAGCAAATACTATTGTCCTGCGATAGAAACAAAGCCGGAAGGTGCGCCCCCGCATGCGGCCTGTATCTGCGCAAGGTATTTTATCTTTAAAAAGCCGAGAGTTATTAACAGGAACAGCAGTCATTGATTCAGGCTCAGATTCTAATTTTGCAAGATATATTTATTGCCGTATTATGAAATATGATAGAAAATATGCTTGCTAAAATTTACTCTTTATGATATTTTTTGCGTTGTCCTTGTTCTGGAAATAAAACTCCCGCGAACATAACTGACTCGTTTTATTAAGAGTGAATTCGATACTTTTTGAAAGGAGAATGTATGAGGAATTGGCTGAATATTATTTTACCGGTATTGCTCACTCTCATTTTGGTCCCCGCAGCCGGCGCAGCGACGGATTCGGCAACCTGCCTGGGCTGTCACGGATCAATGGAAGGGGCCGCCAATGTGAACCAGGAAAAGTTTTCTAAATCCGTACACGGCGGCATGAATGATTGTACCATGTGCCATATGACCCTGAAAGGTGACCAGCACCAGGGACTGGCGGGAGGAAAGCCGGATAAGGCGGTCAAGGAACTGGCCGCCGAGATATCTCCCAAGAGCAAGATCGATCCGATCGCGCAGGCCGCGTGCGTGAACTGCCACCCGGATGTTTACGAGTCTTATAAGGCCAGTGTCCATGGAAGGAATGTTATCGTCAAAAAGTCATCCGACGGCCCGGTCTGCACGAGCTGTCATGGTTCGCCGCACTATATTCAGCCCAAGACGAGTAAAGAGTCAACGGTAAACCACTTTAACGTGGTCCAAACCTGCGGGGCCTGTCATGAAGAGAAGAGGATATCGGAGAAGTACGGGTTCACCCCCAACGTAATGGAGCGCTATAAAGAAAGCTTCCACGGGAGAAAGCTGAGAGTCGGCGACAGCGGCGCGCCGTCATGCGTGAACTGTCACGGCTCCCACGATATCAAGAGCGTCGATGACCCGTCCTCTCCGGTCGTGGGCGCGAACAAGATAAAAACATGCTCAAAATGTCATCCGGGGGCCACGGCGAAATTCGTAGCCGCGATCACCCACAAACCGCTGCATCCGATCGCTCACTTCTCAGAGATCGGACTGATCATCCTCATGGTGAGTACGTTCATCTTCATCGTTGTCCACGTTCTCTTGGATATTTACGCGGATATCCGAGACCGTCTGTTCAGAAAAGGAGGCAAGAATGAATAAGAGTATTCCTACCGAGATAGAGAGGTTCGACCTTTCTGCGAGGATCCAACATATCACATTGTTCACGTCGTTCCTGGTGCTCGCGTTCACCGGCTGGGGGCTCAAGTATGCATACCAGGAACCTGCCAGCGCATGGATCAGCTTCTGGGGAGGCGCCAAAAGCGCGGGGATCATCCACCGCGTAGCCGGCATCATCCTGCTCCTGGATTTCATCTACCATCAGTTTTACTTGCTCAATCTGATCCGGAAAAAGAACCTTAGCCTGTCGATCGTGCCCATGCCCAAGGACGTTCTGGATGTTGTTCAAAACTTCAAGTATTACCTCGGGTTCACGAAAGAACAGCCCCGCTTCGGAAAGTTCACCTATCTTCAGAAATTCGATTACTGGGCTGTTTACTGGGGCATGATGATCATCGGGACCTCGGGCTTTATTCTTACCTTCCCGGTAATGATGTCTTCGCTTTTCCCGACCTGGACGCTGGCGTGGATCTGGGACGTGATCTTCATCATGCACAGCGACGAGGCGCTTCTGGCCATTGTATTTATTTTTATCATTCACTTCTATTCCGAGCACCTTCGGTCCGACGTGTTCCCCATGAGCTGGTTGTGGCTTACCGGGAAAATGTCCGTTGACCAGCTGAAGCATCACCATCCGGAAGAGTATGATCAACTTTTCGGGAATAAGAAGGACAAGTAACGTAACCGTTTTGAATATTTGATGTAAAAAAAACAGCGGCCTAAAAGGCCGCTGTTTCTGTTCATGCTGCTGAAATATTAACAGGCTGTTGAATTTAACATCACTATTCATTCTTTAGCATAGGCCATGCGGCCGCGCTACGATGCATCTCTTATTTATCAGCTCATCACAGAGGGTGCATGTATGGAGCATCCGCCGTATTTGTAATTCAGGGCCCAGGAGTAACGTCGGGGTTTCGTAGAAACCAGAGTAGCCGCACCAGACGGTAAAGTACAACTTAAGATTATTGCACTTCCACGCCGTCAAACATGTTCGGCACAAAAAAGGCAGTGATTGCTCACTGCCTTGACCGGATGTTTTGCGGTGCGAAGTCCGCTATCCTTCTATGCCTTCTCGGCTGCTTTCGCTCGTACCGCTGTTGGTACGGAGACGAGGTATCCCATAACTGCACCGATCAGGCCGCCGACCACGAGGCTTAGCGCTGCCGCGCAGGCGATCCCCACCACGATGCCCATGACCACTGCTGCCTCCGATGAACGAACCTGCGGGCAGGCCGCCAAGTGCAAATAAGACAATGCCTGCACCTATCCCGACATAAAGAGATTTGAAAAAGATATTTGTGGGTTATGAAAGCGGAATTGAAGTGTTTAATTAAGCTTTTCCAGGATGCCCTGTTTCATCCTGAATTGCTTCGCAGCACGGAGGGCTATTTCGGAGCTGTGAGTGACGACGATCATGGTCACTTTTTTATCTCTATTGGTTGTCTCGAAGAATGTCATGATTTCGGCTTCCGTTTCCTCGTCGAGATCGCCTGTGGGCTCGTCCGCCAGGATTATCTCAGGTGAATTGATGAATGCCCTGGCGATAGCCACCCGCTGCTGTTCACCGCCGGAAAGCTCGGACGGATACCGGTCTGCTTTGTCGCCGAGTCCGACGAGTTGAAGAAGTTGTTTCGCATCGGCGCCGGTTTTGCTGCCGCCGAATACAGTGGGAAGAAGTACGTTCTCGATCGCGGTAAGGGTCGGAAGGAGGCTCGCAAACTGGTACACAAAGCCGAATTTGTTATTTCTGAGCTTTGAACGCTCCTTGTCGGTGTAGTTCCAAATATTATTATTATCGATACTGACCGAGCCCGTGTCAGGCCGGGCAATGCCGCCGATAAGGCTCAGGAATGTGCTTTTACCGCTTCCCGAATGTCCGACTATGGAGACGAAATCTCCTTGCAGGATGGTAAGATCAAGAGGCTGGACGGCCTTGATTTTTTTTCCTGAAATGGAATAGGTTTTTGAGAGTCCCTTCAGTTCGATCATGAACTTCCTTTCTTTCTTCTACGACAGGTGGATTGCTCATTTTCCTTTTTTGTCGATCTCTTTTTTCAAGGCTGCTGCAATGCCCGCGTCAAACGTATCGAGCTTATGATACTGGGTGAGCGCCTCTGAACGTTTCCCCTTTTTGAGCAGCGCCATTCCGAGATTGTACCGGGCGGTTGCGTATCGCGGTCGCAGAACGAGGGCTTTTTGAAGGGCACGGATCTCATCGTCTGTTTTCCCGATCTTGCCATAGGCAATTGCCAGGTTGTTATACAGAACAGGGTTCCTGGAAAAGAACTTTATCGCCCTCGAGTAACTGTTAATGGCTTCCTGATACTTTCCAAGCCTGCTGTAGGCGTTCCCCAACTTCACATAAGCGTATCCGCGCTTCGGGTCGATGGCGATGACCTTTTGAAGGGCATTTACTTCTTCAGTATACACCTCGGAGCGTTCATAGATATCGGAAAGATGGTACCAAGCCTCTGCATCCTTCGGGTTCCTGATGGTCTGGTCCCTGACTTCTTCGAAAAGGTTCTTTTCTGTACTGTCTGTACTGACAGGAGGAGTCGTCTGCTTCTTGTCATCAGCGCATGAGAGGAACAAAAAGGACGTCATCCAGAGGATAATAAAAAAAGGTTTCATTCCGCACTCCTGATCGCTTCGTAGGGCTCCACTCTCAGGAGTGTGATCGACGGCAGGAATGCGGCAATCAGGCCGGTCAAGATTGAGACGAGGAGCGCTCCTGCGGTCAACACGATCAACTCCGGAGTGGCGGGAAAGAGATAGGGAAGCTTAAGGTAATGAAGCATCAGGTCCTTGAAGCTGAAGAGCAGCGCGTATCCGAGCACGATCCCCGCAGCGCCGCCTGTTGCAGAAAGCAGGACGGCTTCATCCAAAATAATCGCGGCTATGTGCCCTCTGTTTGCACCCATCGCGCGCAAGATGCCGATCTCCCTGCGCCGTTCATTCACGATCATATAAAAGGCAAACGCCATGATCAGGAGGACGATGGCCCAGAGAATGACGCTGATGATCAAGATCGCTTTGATAAGGCCCGATAGCTGCTTTCGCACGGTACTGATGATCGTGTCCGAAACCAGTGCCTTGACACCGCTGATGTCATGTTCGATACGGATGGCGACGCGGTCGGGGGTGAAATCATCTTTTACCTGTACGAGGACGGTGGAGATCTGGTTCCTGCCGATCTCTACGGGTTGGATCGCCTTGGTCTTTGAATTTTCGGCCATCTGGTATGCGGCGTCCAGGCTCATGAATACAGCGCGATCGAAAAAGTCCATCCCCGTCGCTTCCATGGTTCCGGCAACCGTGAAGGTCGTGCCAAAAAAGGGGATCTTATCCCCCGTGATCACCGGTACGTTCCTGCCGGTGATGATCTCATTGTTGCTGAGCTTGCGGTTGAGGTTCTTCTCGAGCCAGGGTTTAACCGTGAAGTCGGTTTCGGGATCAAAGGCCACAAGGAACACGTCAACATTGAAGCAGCAGGTGAAGCTGGTTGGTTTGATGAACAATTGGGCGGTCGCGCTCTTAACTCCGTCGATTGCCTTGACCCGGTCGAGAATGGAGCGGTCCATCAGGAATTGGGTGGGTTCGCCGGAGAGCAGGGCCATTTGGGCCTTGTCCTTCGCGCTCTCGGGGACAACCAGGATGTCGGCGCCGAGGCGATACGTGCCGATTCTGAGGGCATTGTTGATGCTTTTCAGAAAGAGGGTCGCCGAGAAGAGAGTACAGGAGACAACCGCGACAATGGCAAATAAAAGCCAGGTCCTGGTGAGTTTTCTTCTGAGATTTTTCAGCGCAACATATGGGATGTTCATAGTAGGAGAACTATTATTCCTTTGTACTGGATTTATTGTCTTTCGGTATCATTATACCAGATGATGTGCGGCCAGTAAACCCTTTTTGGGAACAAGTTCGATACCGCTTCGTATAACGGTGTGTAAAAATGAAATCATCAGCAGAAAGGGGTCGGCGCTATTACGGAACGGGGAAAGAAAAAGCCGGAGGCAGGTGAGACTTGCCTCCGGCCGATACCGAGCTTTCCAGAATGCAGGTCCAGGCTACTTATGCCAGTCGACTTCGATGCCGCAGAGCAGCGGAGAACCCTTGTCAATCTTGACTTCTATGCCATTCTCCTTGTGGCAACCGGCGCAGGCGGATACCTTGCCTACGAGGTTATAGTTCTTCATATCCATGACGTTCAGCGTGCTGTCGTCACCGTATGTTCTTGAAGACAGGAACGCGTACTTGCCGTCCGGGGAGAAGGCAAAATCATGCGGCCGCACATCATCCGGAAGGACGAGGCGCTTGGCGATCGTGTCGGTCTTCGTATCGATTAGGATAACCTGGCTCTTATGCGTGCCCGGCTTGAGACCCGGATCAAATTCGTTCGGTGCGCTTACCCAGAGGTATTTGCCGTCCCGCTGCATTCTGATCTGATGAAGGAACGTCATCTCGGGGCTCGTAATCTGCTTGATTTCTTTTTTAGTCTTCCAATCATAGACAAAGACGATACCCTGCGGCATGTCGGAAATATAGGCTTTCTTGCCGTTCTTGGTCCACTGAATACCGCATACCGCCTTGCCAACCGGCATCTTGTCAACGGTTTTCAGCGTTTTCGAATCCCATACGTAGACATTGCCGTCGGCCATATCCTCAAAGTATATGTTCCCATCGGGTCCTGCGATCGCGCCGCAGAACTTCTCACCGACTTTAAAAGGGCCTTCTTTCTTCATTGTTGCCAGGTCTATCTTGTAGATGTTTCCCGCCAGGGTTCCTGCAACAAGGACCTTCTTGCCCTTTTCGTAGACGATTGACTGGCCGTGGGTCCCACCGGATTTCTTCACTTCTTCGAAGCTCATGCCCGCGATCTTGCCTTCCATCTCGGAACCGGCCTCGGTAAGGACGATCCGGTCCTTCTCCACATCCATCGGGGGTTTCATGGTTTTCATATTGATGATCGCGATGTGACCGCCATGGCCGGCGATATAAGCCGTTGCATTAAAGGTCGGTATCTTGGCTGCCGGCTCTACTTTAACATCGATCACTTGAACATCTGACGCCTCAACCGCTGCCGTCTGTGACAGGCCCAGGTATATTCCAAAAACACTTACTACAATCAAGCTGATCAATAAAAATTTTTTCATGTAGTTCATCTCCTTTTTAAATAGTTCCGATTATTGAAGTGCTCACGTGAATCACAATTGTTGTTCAGCTTTAGAAAATCTTTTTCACTATCGGGTATGCACCTCCTTTAACGCTAAAATAAATTAAATAAGGAACACCGCGACCTGGTTCTGTGTCTTAACACGATATAACAGCTTAACAAAGTCATTATAGCATAGTATTCGTAATGTATACGTCGACAATATAAGCTTTTGATTTCGGGGTGTCAACTTGAAGTTCCAACATTACAACTTGCATTATTATAACTTTAGTCACTATAACAAGGATAATTTATTAAAAGGGCATGAAAATAGAAGGTTTAATACCATTGTCATAGGTAGTGCATTATGAAATTCGGTGTTTGTTGAGCATTATTGATTTTGAGCAGGAAGAGAAGAGATGATATAAAACAAATATCCCCCGGTTATTTTAAACACGGGGGATGGTGACAAGCGGGGATAAAGGAATCAGCTTACCTTCTGAACTTTGCCTGACCGAATGCAGCGTGTGCAGACATGCATACGCACATGGGAACCCTTGGAACCGACTGCCCTGATCGGCTGTAAATTCGGCTTGGAAAACTTCTTTGATCTGTTGTTGGCATGGCTCACTTTATTTCCGCTGAGCTTGCCCTTTCCACAAATATCACACGTACCAGCCACTGTAAAGTCCTCCGTTGCATAGTTTTATTTGAAGCAGGCGTAAGATACCATAAGAATACCTTCGGCGCAAGGGAAAAATGCCGGTTGGATTACAAAACACTTGACATCATTTCTCAATGGATGTACTGTATGGCAATGTAAGTGGTTACTTACATTTTCACGGAATGAAAAAATTAGAGACAAAAGAACAGCTTTTGAGGGCAACGCTGAAGCTTATTTCAGAGAAGGGGTATCTCGGGGCAACGACGAGGGAGATTGCCCATGAAGCCGGCGTTACCGAACTGACCCTGTTCAGACATTTTGGATCAAAGGAGCGGCTGTTCGAAGAACTTCTCAAATCCTATACTTTTCTTCCCGCATTGAAGGAACTTTTGCCGGGGTTGGAGGGTCTTTCCTGCGAACAGGCCCTCACCCAGATAGCCAGACGCTTTCTCCTGACCTTGAAAGAGCGAAAGGCCATGATCAAGATCCTGTTCTCTGAGGTGACGACATATCCGGAAAAGATCAGGACTGTGTATAATGATTTTGTCGATGAGATGAGAGCGACGCTTTCCGGCTATTTTGAAGTCCTTCAGGACCGTGGAATCCTGAAAAAGACGATTTCCCCCGAGATAGCTGCCCGGGTGTTCTTATGGGTATTGTTCGCCTATTTCAGGTCAGAGGAGATCATGAGGGGCGGTTCCGGCATGACGAAACAAAAATTGGAAAAGAACGTCGGCGAAATTGTGAAGATCTTTATGCATGGCACAGCTCTGTAACCACTACGACTGATGGGAGAAGCAACCGTGAAGACTAAACAGGTATTTTTTTGTCTCGTACTGACAGCGTTTATGCTGTCGTTGTTTACGCAGATGGGGTTTTCAGCGACGGAAGCCGTGTCATCAGGGCAAACCGGGACTGTTGCCGGACAATCCGGTGATAAGGAGCGTTCTACGGGAGGGCCGATTGCCAAAGACGAAATACTGACCTTGAGCCGGTGTATTGATATCGCGCTCAAACAAAATCAGAACATCGCGGCTTCCGTGAGTACGGTTGAAGTCAACCGCAGCAGGGTTGGTGAAGCACGTTCCAATTATTACCCGCAACTGAGCGCACAGGCGGCCTATAACAGGATCAGTCCGATGACGGGGTCGCTGGCGGCGACCGGCCTTGTCAGTGGCTCACAGTCGTACGAGCAGTATTCGAGCAGTGTTATGCTTAATCAGAATATTCTGGATTTCGGCAAGACGTCGTCGCAGGTAAATATCTCAAAGTTTAATCTCGAGTCCTCCCGTTCAGATCTGAGCACAACGCAAGATTCGATCATTCTGAGCGTAAAGCAGGCATATTACGGAGTCTTGCAGACCAAACGGAACTGGGACGTGGCTGCCGACGTCATAAAACAATTTCAACTGCACCTCGATCAGGCAAAGGGGTTTTACGAGGTCGGCACGAAGGCGAAAATAGATCTCATCAAGGCGGAAGTAGATCTGAGCAATGCAAAACTCAGCCTCATCAATGCGGAGAACGCCTTCAAAATCGCACGAGTTACGCTGAACAATGTGATAGGAGTCCCCGATGCGCCTGAGTATGCAATTGAAGACAACCTCTTATTCCAAAAATATACGATAACCGTGGAAGAGGCGACACAAAGGGCCTTTGAGAACAGGCCTGATCTGAAGTCGGCCATCGCGAAGAGGCAGGCCGCGGAAGAAGGCATCGGTTTGGCACGTACCGGTTATTATCCTTATGTATCAGGGAATGCAAGTTACAGTTGGGCGTCTGAAAAGATATCGTCACCGTTCGATCACGGCTGGAGCGCGGGTGTGGTCCTGACCGTGCCCCTGTTCAGCGGTTTTCTCACGAGTCATCAGGTGGCAGAATCAAAGTCAAATCTCTACATCCTGAAGGCAAACGAAGAATCATTGCGTCAGCAGATACTGCTCGATGTGCGCCAGGCATATCTGAACCTGCAGGCCGCTGAGGCCAGCATTGCGACCGCCGAACTGGCAACGTCGCAGGCAAAGGAGAACCTGGACCTCGCAAACGGCAGATACTCAGCCGGAGTGGGAAGCCCCATCGAGGTATCCGATGCGTTCGCCACCTATGTCACTGCCCAGGCGAACTATACCAGTGCCTTGTCTAATTACAAGATCGCCCAGGCCAGCATAGAAAAGGCTATGGGAGCTCGGTAAGGGAAAACCTTGTACAAGGAAAGGCCGGAGAGCCACCTTGTCCGCGCCGGGTTACCTGGCGGCTCTTCAAAATGTATTCTGTAAATCAATAAAGAAAGGCAGCGAAAGATATGAGGTTTAAACTCGTGCATGCGTGCCCGAAACTGATCGTTGTGTTCACGCTGTTTCTCATCGCCGGTGCTTGTTCCGGCAATGGCAAGACAAAACAAGCCGCGCAGCGGGTCGTACCGGTAAAAACAGGCGATGTGATGCAGCAGAACATCCCGGTGCAGATCAATGCCATCGGCAATGTTGAGGCCTATAATGCCGTATCGATCAAGCCCCTCGTCGGCGGCGAAGTGGAAGGTGTGTATTTCCAGGAAGGGCAGGAAGTTAAGAAAGGCGATCTGTTGTTCAAGATAGACGCACGCCCTTATGCAGCGGCGCTCAGACAGGCGGAAGCCGCGCTTGCACGGGACCAGGCGCAGGCAAAGAACGCGGAAGAGCAGGCCAAGCGGTACGCACTCCTGGTCGAGAAGGAATATGTATCCAAGGACCAGTATGACCAGCTTCGTGCCAACGCGGACGCTCTTGCAGCTACTATCGATGCGGACAGGGCCAATGTTGACAGCAGCAGGCTTCAGCTTGGATACTGCACGATCACATCCCCCATCAACGGACGGGCCGGCAGCGTGCTGGTAAATAACGGCAATGTCATCAAGGCAAACGATATTGCGATGACCACCATCAACCAAATCGTGCCGATTTATGTCACGTTCAGCGTACCTGAACAGAACCTGTCGGACATAAAGAAATATACTGCCATGAAGGAGCTCAAGGTTGAGGCAATCATCCCGGGGGACGAGAAGCGCCCGGCTCATGGGGAACTGACGTTTATCGACAATGCGGTGGACAAGACCACGGGCACTATCCTGCTTAAAGGAACCTTTGAAAACAAGGACAGGAGGCTCTGGCCGGGACAGTTCGTCAATGTGGTCCTGACGCTTACGACCCAGCGGAACGCTGTTGTCATGCCTGCCGCTGCCCTGCAGGCAGGACAGCAGGGGCAGTATGTTTTTGTTGTAAAACCGGACCTTACGGCTGAGTCCCGGCCGGTTACGGTCGCATGGTCGTACGGCGACCTTGCCGTTGTCGTTCACGGCGTGACACCGGGAGAAAAGGTAGTGACCGACGGACAGCTCAATTTAGTCTCCGGAGCACATGTGGAATTGAAAGACGAGCAACGTCAAAATGCCCCGGTGAAAAGCGGGCAGACAGGCAGCGCTCCGGTAACAACCGGCGGGACAACTACAAAGCAAAATTCAGGAAAGGATAGATAAGCAACAGGCGTGCGATCGTTGTTGATACGCGAGGATCGTTGGCCCCGTTCACTTCTTGATATGCCGAGGAATATCCGATGAACATCGCAGAACCCTTTATACGAAGACCGGTCATGACGACCCTGGTCATGAGCGCGATCCTTCTTTTCGGCATCATGGCATACCGTTTGCTGCCCGTGAGCGATCTGCCGAATGTGGATTTCCCGAACATCGTCGTGCGCGCCGCGCTGCCCGGCGCCAGTCCGGAGACGATGGCCTCTGCCGTGGCAACGCCGCTCGAACGCCAGTTTTCCACCATCGCCGGCCTCGACAATATGACGTCGGTGAGCGCGCTCGGATCCACCCAGATCAACCTTCAATTCAACCTCGGCAGGGACATCGATGCCGCGGCTCAGGACGTACAGGCCATGATCGCCAAGGCCGCGCGCCTGCTCCCGCCGGACATGCCGACGCCCCCGACCTATCAGAAGGTCAATCCCGCGGACCAGCCCATCATCTATGTCGCACTCAGTTCTCCCACACTCCCGCTTTCAGACGTAGATGAATACGCCGAGACCACGATGGCCCAACGCATTTCCATGATAAGCGGCGTGGCCCAGGTGCAGGTATATGGCTCACAGAAGTATGCGGTCCGCGCCCAACTCGATCCTCGTGCCCTTGCCTCACGCGGAATAGGCATCGACGAAGTCGCGAACGCGATTGCGAACGGAAACGTGAACCTGCCGACCGGGACCCTGCAAGGGGAAACGAAGTCGTTCACCATACAAACGGGCGGTCAGCTCATGGATGCAGCGTCGTACCGCCCCCTCATCGTGGCATACCGCAACGGCAATCCCGTCCGGCTCCAGGAACTTGGCAAGGTCATCGACAGCGTGGAAAACGACAAGGTCGCGAGCTGGTTCAATACGTCAAAGGCAAAGACCAGGGCCGTCATTCTTGCCATTCAGCGTCAGCCGGGCACCAACACGGTCGAGGTCGTGGATTCCATTAAGAAGCTTTTACCGACATTTCGCGCGGTAATGCCGGCATCGGTCAATCTGGATATTCTCTTCGACCGCTCCAAGTCCATACGTGAATCAGTCGGAGATGTCAAGTTGACCCTGATGCTTGCGATCATACTTGTCGTACTCGTCATTTTCCTTTTTTTACGCAATGTTTCGGCCACGATCATCCCGAGCCTGGCGCTCCCCATGTCGATCATCGGCACGTTCACGGCAATGTATGTGCTCGGCTACAGCGTTGACAACCTTTCGCTCATGGCGATGATCCTTGCCGTGGGATTCGTGGTTGACGACGCAATCGTGATGCTCGAGAATATTGTCCGGCACATGGAACACGGGGAACCCGTGCTTCAGGCCTCGCTCAACGGGTCGAAAGAGATCGGCTTTACGATCCTGTCCATGACTTTTTCGCTGGTCGCGGTGTTCATCCCCGTGCTCTTCATGGGAGGTATCCTGGGACGCCTGCTCCATGAATTCGCGGTCGTGATCACCGTGGCTATTCTTGTTTCGGGCGTGGTGTCCCTCACACTGACCCCCATGCTCTGCAGCCGGTTTCTTCGGCCTCCCGGCGCCGAGCGGCACGGCCGGTTTTACATGGTCCTGGAGAAATTTTTCAATGTCCTGAGGAGCGGTTATGAGAGGAGTCTGACGTGGGTGCTTAAACACCGCTTTGTCACGCTGATGATCTCCATTCTGCTTATTCCCGTGACGTTTGCGCTCTTTTATTTCATCCCGAAAGGCTTTCTCCCGACCGAGGACACGGGCCAGGTCTTTGCGATCACCGAGGCACAGCAGGGGATATCCTTTGCCGACATGAGACAGCATCAGCAGGAACTGGCGGATATCATCGCGCAGGACGAGAACGTAGAGGCATTCATGTCAAGCATCGGCGCGGGAGGACCGAACGCGGCTGCCAACTCGGGCCGGATCTTCATGAGGTTGAAGCCCCGTTCGGAGCGTAAACTGAGCGCTGACGAGATAATCCAGGAATTGCGCAGAAAAACCGCGGGCGTGATCGGCATCAGGATGTTCATGCAGAACCTGCCGCCCATCCGCATCGGCGGCGTGCTTACGAAGAGCCAATACCAGTATACGCTCCAGGGCCCGGACACGGACGAGCTGTATACAGCGGCCCCGGCCCTCGAAGCCAAACTTCGGACGTTGCCGCAGCTTCAGGACGTTACCTCCGACCTGCTTATAAAAAACCCTCAGGTAAACCTCGAGATAGACCGCGACAAGGCAGCGGCGCTCGGCGTCACGGCGCAGCAGATCGAAAGCGCGCTCAGCGCTGCGTATAGCTCGCAGCAGATATCAACCATCCTGGCGCCGACCAACCAGTATCAGGTCATCCTGGAGTTGGAACCACGGTATCAGGCGGAGCCCTCTTCGTTGACCATGCTGTACATTCGCTCTTCATCCGGCAAATTAGTACCGCTCAATGTCGTTACCAAACGGACCGTGGGCACGGGCCCGCTTCTCATCAATCATCTCGGACAGCTCCCCGCAGTCACTCTTTCCTTTAACCTGAAGCCAGGGGTTTCCCTCAGTGAAGCCGTCGGGGACGTGGGGAGAGTCGCCAGACAGACGCTGCCTGCGTCAATCACGACCAGTTTCCAGGGGAGCGCCCAGGCGTTTCAGTCGTCAACGCAGGGCCTTTTCCTTCTGCTGATCCTGGCCATACTGGTCATCTACATCGTCCTCGGCGTGCTGTACGAGAGCTTCGTCCATCCGCTCACGATCCTTTCCGGTCTTCCCGCGGCGGGTGTCGGGGCATTGCTGACCCTCCTGCTGTTCGGCAAGGAGCTTAATATTTACGGCTATGTGGGCATTATCATGCTTATCGGGATCGTGAAAAAGAACGCCATCATGATGATCGACTTCGCCCTTGAAGCGGAACGCAAGGAAGGGAAAAACCCCGAGGAAGCTATCCTCGAAGGCGCCCTTGTCCGGTTCCGTCCGATCATGATGACCTCGATGGCGGCCCTCATGGGCACGCTCCCTATTGCGCTGGGCGTGGGCGCCGGCGCCGAGGCGCGACAGCCCCTTGGGCTGGCCGTGGTCGGCGGCCTGCTCTTTTCGCAGCTGCTGACCCTGTATATAACGCCCGTCATCTATACGTATCTTGACACGTTCCAGCACAGGTTCGGGAAGCTCGCGATTTTTCGGACACGAGGTTAACGGAGAAAATGCGACGCTCCCGCGGCAGTAAAGCGGGAATGAACAATACAACGAAAGAGGAATAGGACCTCAAATGAAAAAAAAGGTAAAGATCACGTTACATCGCATAACGGTCGCCATGAGCCTTTTGGTCTTTCTATTCGGCTGCAAGGGCGATACACCCTCATACCGGACCGACCCTGTCACGCTCGGCGATATCCAGCAGTCGGTGACGGCGACCGGGACCGTGAATGCGGTGACGACGGTGCTGGTCGGCACCCAGGTATCAGGTACGATAAAACAACTTTTTGTCGATTTCAATTCTCGTGTGAAAAAAGGACAACTCATCGCGCAGATCGACCCCGAGATGTTCGAGGCGCAGGCGGCGCAGGCGCGGGCGAATGTGGCAAAGGCCGACTCGGCGTTCCAGGACGCGGAGCGAACGCTCAGGAGAAACCGGGAACTCTTTGGCAGGAACCTGATTCCCCGCAGCGACCTCGACACGGCAGAGACGAATTTCGAAAGTAACAAGGCGACCCTGCAGCAGGTGAAAGCAGCTCTCACCGTGGCGGAGACGAACGTTCGATACACGCGCATCCTGTCGCCCGTGGACGGTGTAGTGATATCGAGGGCAGTGGATGTTGGTCAGACCGTTGCCGCGAGTTTTCAGACGCCCACCTTGTTCACGATTGCACAGGACCTGACAAAAATGCAGATCGACACGAACATCGCGGAGTCGGACATCGGGGTAATAAAAGTCGGGCAGGACGTGGAGTTTACGGTAGACGCCTATCCCGACACGACGTTCAAGGGGAAGGTATGGCAGATCAGGCAGGCACCCATCATCGTGCAGAACGTGGTCACTTACGACGTTGTGATCCAGGTGAACAATCGCGATCTCAAGCTCATGCCTGGAATGACCGCCAATGTTTCGGTCATAATCATGACGAGACATGACGTGCTCAGGATCACCAATGCGGCTTTGCGGTTCCGCTTCTCCGAAAAGCCGGCAGGCGCAGGGGCGGGTGCCGGCTCACCCGAAAAGAAGGGACCTTCGGTCTGGGCCCTCGAGAATGGAAAGCCGAAGCGCATCAACATAACTCCGGGCATCAGCGACGGTACCTATACCGAGGTTGCGTCCGGAGATCTGAAAGAGGGTCAGAATATCATTGTTGAAGCCCTGAAGAAGGGCAGCAAACCGCAGGGACCTTCAGGGCCGAGGATGTTCTAAGATGGCGCTTATCGAAGCAAGGAAGATCACCAAAGTATATAGTCTCGGCGACGTTGAAGTGCGGGCCCTTGACGGAATTTCGACGACCATCGAAAAAGGCGAGTTCGTGGCGATCATGGGCCAGTCCGGTTCGGGCAAATCGACCTTTATGAATGTTCTTGGCTGCCTCGATACGCCCACGAACGGACACTATCTCCTGGATGGCGTCGATACAGGCGGTTTGTCGCGCGACGCACTTGCCGAGATCAGGAATAAAAAGCTCGGGTTCGTATTCCAGGGATTCAATCTCTTGTCCCGAACTTCGGCGGAAGAAAATGTTGAACTGCCGCTTCTGTACGACGGGTCCCCTGCAAAGGAACGGAGGGAACGGGCCCGGTCCGCACTTAAAAGTGTGGGGCTCGAAGGCAGGGAGGGGCATCACCCGAACCAGCTCTCCGGAGGCCAGCAGCAGCGCGTTGCGATCGCCCGCGCGCTGGTGAACGATGCGCCGATCATCCTTGCCGACGAACCCACAGGAAATCTCGACACCAAGACCAGCATTGAGATCATGGAGCTCTTTGTGAAATTGAACCGGGAGTCACACATAACGGTCATCCTGGTGACCCATGAACCCGATATCGCGACATTCAGCAAACGGATCGTGCGGTTTTCAGATGGCCATATTGTGAGTGATGAAGCGGTGATAAAATCGTGATCAACATCCCTTCCACCTTCAAGATATCGATCCGTGCGCTTCGGGTGAACAAAATGCGCTCCAGCCTTACCATGCTCGGCATCATTATCGGTGTCGGCGCAGTTATTGCCATGGTCGCCGTCGGCGCAGGTGCGAGCCAGAAGATTGCCGCTCAGATATCGAGCATGGGGAGCAACCTCCTCATTATTCTTCCGGGATCGACGTCTTCGGGAGGTGTCAGGATGGGAGCTGGTTCGCAGCCTACGCTTTCCCTGGCGGACGCTGATGCCATTGTCAAAGAGTGCCCGTCGGTGGCGGATGTCGCTCCCACATTGGGCGGCGTGGCTCAGATTGTGACCGGCCACATGAACTGGTCCACCGGCGTTAATGGGACGACGCCGGCGCTTCCTGAATGTGCGGGACTGGGACCTCCGATCCGGAAGGCCGTTCACCCAGCAGGACGTAAAGAGCGCGACCAAGGTGGCCTTGCTTGGCCAGACCGTATCGTTTAATCTCTTCGGGGACCAGAACCCGGTGGGCCAGACGATCAGGATCAAGAACGTTCCCTTTACCGTTATCGGCGTGCTTGCGACCAAGGGCCAGTCCGCACAGAGGGCAGGACCAGGACGATACGATCCTCATCCCGGTCACCACGGCCCAGAAGAAACTATTCGGCACCCAGTTTCCCGGGCATGGTCAGGATCATCCTCGTCAAGGCAAGGAGCGCACAGGATCTCTCGTTAGCTGAGCAGCAGATAACCGAGCTTTTAAAACAGCGGCACCATATCGGCCAGAAACAGGACAATGATTTTACCGTTCGGAACCTTACCAGATGATGCAGGCCGCGCGAGCAATCTACCAAGGTGATGACGCTTCTGCTCGGGTGCAATTGCTTCGGTATCGCTTCTGGTTGGCGGGATCGGCATCATGAACATAATGCTCGTATCCGTGACCGAGCGTACGCGCGAGATCGGGATCCGCATGGCCATTGGTGCAAAAACCTGGGACATCCGGCTCCAGTTCATCATCGAAGCGCTTACACTTTCCCTGATAGGGGGCATCATCGGCATCATTGTAGGCGTATCAACGGCGATGATATCTCTCGTCCTTCTCCGGATGGCCTACGGTCGTATCGCCGCTCTCCATCTTGATGGCCTTCAGTTTTTCCGGCTTCATCGGCATCTTCTTCGGGTTCTATCCGGCCTATAAAGCCTCGCTCCTGAATCCTATCGATGCGCTGCGGTATGAGTAGCCTCAGGGATCGCGCGATTTCCGCGGCTTGATGGAGTCGAAAGCGTTCTAACCATAATTTACCCGTTCGATATGCCGTAACACAACAATTACAATGCACACACTGAAGATAAAAAACATGCGCCTGCGAAAAATCTTGTACCTTAGTAGCGCTGTTGTCCTGCTGGTCGGTCTGAGCAGCTCCGTAGTTATCTATCGGGCAGCCATGAATGATGCGACCAGCGATTCGAGCTATGAATTCATTGGCGGATTTGTGTATCCGGCTGAGGGTGGAAATACAAAGAAATATGTCCATGATCTGCAGCTCTACGGCGGAAACGCGGCTGTGCTTGCGGATGAGTTCATGCGCTGGTTTACCGGGCTATGGCGGGGCGAGACTCTTGCGTATACCATTGGCTTCATCACGGTGTCACTCTCGCTTGTGCTATTCCTTATTGCCTGGAGAGCCCCATCCCGCAGCGCCGGCAGTCCTCCTGATGACGATCGGGTGGGACAGGATAGGGACCACTGACCAAAATTGCCCCCGGCATACCTACCGCCGGTATCACACCCGCTCGACGCGTCGGGTAGGAGTAGTTTTTCCTTACGGGAAAGGCCGATCTGTGGTATGATACCCGGCATAATAAAGCGCAAAATACACACATCAAGCTCTATAATCGCAACGGCATATTTAACCTGTTTGACCCGCCTTCTGCGATGAGGAAACAAGGGAGATGAACATATGAAGGTTCTCAGGTCGTGCATCCTGGTTGTCGCGCTCATAGCGGGCGCATCGGGTTTGATTGGCTGCAATCAACGTGGCGATACACTTGCCCTGGTCACGGTGACGCCGGCTAATCAAGTCATGGCGAAGGATACAACGCAGCAGTTTACGGCAAACGGGACGTTTACGAACGGCATGATCATTCTCTGGACGCAGGTCGTGACCTGGAGCTCATCCGATGAAAGTGTTGCAACGGTCAGCAATGTACCGGGATCAAACGGCCTCGTTTCTTCTCATGGTTACGGCACTGCGGTTATTACCGCCTTCGACGCGGCAAATAATATCTCCGGGACCGCCATCCTCACGGTCAGCGATCCGTACTCAGTTTCGATTTTCCCGACTAACCCCTATATGCCTGTCGGGGCATCACACCAGTTCTCAGCGATAGCATTATTTTCCGGCGGGACAGTTACGCAGGTCATAACATCGTCTGCAACGTGGAATGCATTATCTCCCGGGATAGCGACGATTGCCAATACACCTGGAGTGGCCGGCAATGGTTTTGTAACCGCAGGTCCCGTTTCAGGAACTACAGACATCCAGGCAACAGACCCGGTAAGCGGCGCCACCGGAACAACCACGATCACGGTCACGAGTACCCCGATAGTGGCCCTCACGGTAAGTCCTGTCACTCCGATCATCTCGCTGAGTACCGCGACGACGCAGCAGTTCACCGCGATAGGAACGTTTCAGGACGGTACGACAACTCCAGCGCTGGCGACAACATGGGCCTGGAGTTCATCGAATACCGCGGTCGCAACGATCGACTACTATACCGGTCTTGCCACGGCGGTCGCTCCAGGAGCTGTCACTATTACGGCAACAGACCCGATAACAGGTGTAGCGGGAAACACGACATTGACTTTGCAATAATAGCGTACCGTGAGAGGGTCGGTTCTTAGACCGGTCCTCTTGTTACGATGCGTTAAGAACAGGTGAGACCAAACTGTTCGACCTCACAAGAAGATGCAATCTTGCCTTTTACCCTTGCGCGATTGTTCATGGCAGGCTCTCCGGACCCCTCAAAATCGACATGGTAAGGCGCCGTGACCTTATTGGGTTTTGGCCCGCTACTAAATTGCTACCATTAGGTCATATTTTTTCATGGAGCTTTTCTGGACCGCCGCGATCAACTTGAAAGAAGACTTCAGCATTGCCCTCTCCAGCTCAGCGAGGTCCTGTGGATCGATATAATTGTCCGGCTCCCGGCAGTTCTGGATCTGCTGGTACTGGTGCCTGAGCCTCATTGACATGAGAAACTCAAAGGCAAGTTCGAGCTCACCGGTGAAGGGACCCACGATACAGCTGCGGTCCTTCAGTTCCGAGAGCCGCTCCACCGTGGAGGTATGGTACACTTTTGCCTCCAGTGCGGAGAGCCGTGAGGCATCGATGATAGGGCCAAGACCGTTGATCTTGATATTGAACTTTCCTTTGTTGGCACCGCTGTTTTCAAGTTTGAATTTCCCCAGGAAATTGACCGGCGGCCTGTTCTTGACCATGGCTCCGGCCATGTGCGCAAGGAACAGGGTCTTGTCCTTGATCTCATGGCCCAGAAAAGCCCTGAGCCGTTCCGCAAGCAGCGAATCGCCGTGCACGGACCGGAAGTCGAAGAGAATAAGAGACCGGAGGACTGCCTCGGGCGTGGGGATGTTGATCCAGTCTGAGAAATACCTTTTCCAGACGCTGAGCGGCTGGCACCACGCCGGATTGCTCGCCATATAGTCCGCGCTGCACGGGGGAAACCCGCACCGCGCCAGGGCATCCTTCATCCGGACTGCGAATTCTGCAAAATATTCAGCAGCGTCACCGCCCCGGTCGACCGTATCCTCGTAGATGATGGCGTTGTCCTGGTCCGTCTTGAAGGTCTGTTCCTTTCTCCCCTCGCTCCCGAAGACGATCCAGCAGTAGCCGACAGGCGGAGGCCCCATCCGGGATTCGGTGATCTTGAGTACCTTTTGTACAAGCCTGTCGTTGATCTCGGTGATGATCCTGGTTATCGTGCTTGCCTTTGCGCCTTCCTTGATGAGAATGGTGATGGTACGATTGATCTTCGTCGAGGCAGGAACGAGCCCATCGAGCGTGTCCTGGCTCTCGATCTCCCGCGCAAGGGAAAGGGGCGACGCCCCTTGCAGCATCATAAGGTCGTGGCTGGACAGTATCCCTTTAAGCTCTCCCTTGCCGACCACAAGCAGGTGGTGAATATTGTACCGCATCATTTTCAGGAGCGCCTCAAAGCAGTGGTCCCGCTCTTCCGCCTTGATGAGGACTATGCTCATGATATCGCCTACTCGCCCGTCAATATCCCTGCCCCGGGAGACGACCTTGCTTCTGAGGTCCCGGTCAGTGACCATTCCGGACGGCGATCCGTTTTCATCGAGCAGGATCAGGGAACCGATGCCGTTCTCATCCATGATCTCCGCTGCCTCGCGGATGGATACGTTTTCCGATGCAGTGATCACCTCCCGGCTGGCAAGGTCGCACAGGACGTTCGTGAACAGGAGCTTGTCCCCGCCACCGTACAACAGCGTCCGTTCGTGCATCTCCTTGTAGGCCATATGCATAAGCCGTTTCAGCAGCGCACGCAGGCAGAATTCTGAGAATTGCGCATTCGTTTTCAGCAGACCGAGAACAGTTTTCCGCGGAATCCGGTAACATGAGGTGTCTTCTGCGGCAACGATCGTGTCCAGTGAAATGTCGCCGAACAAAAAGGACCGCATTCCGAAGAATTCCCCCGGGGTCCGGGTGTCGACCAGCACCTGTTCATCTTCATTCGTTCTGACGTATACCCGTACCGCGCCGCTTATAATGAGAATGAGGTGCTCTGCTGCAGGCCCGTTCTGGTGGAGGATGACCTGACCTGCGGGATAGAAAGCGGGCGACAAATCCTTGACGATTCCGGAGAGGACTGTTTCTTCAACGAAGCTGAAGGGCGGTGTTTGCCTGAGAAACGTGAATGCATTGTCTTTTGTCATGGCACAGCTCCGGGACCTGCCCCGCGAACGATCCCCGTCACCTTGGTTTATCGAGGGCCTTTCTGACGGCCCTCTTCATCTCGTCATGCATCAGTGGCTTTACGAGAAAATCGCATGCGCCGGCTTTGATGGATTCCATTGCCGTGGTCAGAGAGGCATAGGCCGTGATGACCATCACTTTCTGCTTGGGATTTGTCCTGCAGTATTTTGTCAGGAGTTCAATGCCACTGATGCCGGGAAGGATGATGTCAGTAATGATGAGGTCGTAGCATCGGTGATCGAGAAGGGTGAAAGCGGATTCGGCACTGTCGGCGATATCCACCTCATAGCCCTCGCGCTGTAAGATCCTCTGCAATGACTTGCAGAGCGTATCCTCGTCTTCGACTAAAAGCAATCTCTCAGCCACTTTGCCCCTCCAGAAGATCTTGGCCTGCTCTGCTTGAGGTGTTACTGAAAGTATCGCGAAAAGTATCTGTGAACTATGACTTTCTTCTCGTGCATAGTATACCATTTCAGTTTGCCCATTTCGACCTTAATCGGTAAATGTTGCCGTATTTCGATGGATGGTTTACAAACGGGAATTGATATATGAAGGTCAGTAGATAAATGCTTTTTCTGAGTACGTAACTTCGTTGAGATAACCCTATGGACCTTAGTTTTTCTCGACAAAACCTTCAAAATATTCTAATATTGTCCATTCCCATGGATGATCTCAAGACAATTCTCGACCGGATCAAAAAACCACTCTCGTTCGCTGCGCGGGACGATTTTGCCCATATCAAAAGTCTGGCGGCAATGGATGCTTTTATCCAGTCCCAGGTCGAAGATCTGAAACGAATCGCGAAAGACCGTCACGAGATATCGGAGATAAAGGATCTCTTTGCTGGATTCGATGCTCTGTCCCTGGACAAGAAAAAAGAGCGGATAATCAAGGCAGTGGCGGTGATCGACGCATTTGCGCAAAATGCAGAGACACCCAATGGAGACAAGACCTCAGTTGACATTCCCCCCAACCCCACGATAGAAACATTCGATGCCCGGTCCGGTCCTCTCCCTCCAGAGAAGAGTGTATTGAGAGTTCCCCCTTTATCTGCGGGTGTGGAGCAAAAGGAGACAAGTCCGGTTCTTCTTCGGCTCGATGCCCCCATCCAATACTGCAAAGGCATCGGCCCCAAGCGGGCTGAACTGCTCCAGAAACTCGGCATCACGACGATCGACGACGCACTCACCTATCTTCCCTGGCGCTATGAGGACAGGGGAAATCTCAAAAAGATCGGCAGGCTCACCTATGGTTCTTTTGAGACGGTGACCGGCGAAGTGGTCTCTGCCGAGGTGGTCCAGACCAGGCGGCAGCGCGTAAAGGTCTTCGAGCTGCTGATCACGGACAAGAGCGGGATGCTCGTGGGTTCATGGTACAACCAGCCGTTCATGAAAAAGATGTTCAGGCCGGGCCAAAGGGTAATTCTCTCGGGTGTTGTGAAGGCGAATTCCTACCGGAGCGGTCTGCCGCAGATGGACAACCCGGAGTATGAGATCATGGGTGAGGACGAGGCCGACGACATGATCCACGCCGGCAGGATCGTCCCGATCTACCGTGCCACAGCCGGTTTGTCGGTCCGCGCGATCCGATCGATGATGAAGACCATCCTCGATTCCTGCGCCGGGTCGGTGCGGGAGGCTTTACCCGACTTCCTTGTGCAGAAATATTCTCTCATGCCTTCTCTTGAAGCATTGTCCGAAGCGCACTTCCCCACGAAAGAAAAGAACATTGTTGTCCTGAACCGCGGCACGAGTGCGGCGCACCGGCGCTTAAGCTTCGAGGAACTGTTCTCGCTCGAGCTGGGCCTCGCCCTCAGGAAGCGGGGAGTGATCGTTGAAAAGAAGGGGATATCGTTCAAATCGCTCACTCGGTTCGAGACTGCGCTGAGAAGGGAGCTTCCCTACAAACTGACGGCTGCCCAGGAGCGGGTGACACTCGAGATCAAAAAAGACATGACTTCGGCCCGGCCCATGAACAGGCTGGTGCAGGGTGATGTAGGCTGCGGCAAGACCGTGGTCGCTTTGATCGCTTCACTCATGGCGGTGGAGAATGGGTATCAGGCATGCATCATGGCGCCGACAGAGATCCTGGCCGAACAGCACTTTAAGAACATCACGGACATGGCGTCGTTGCTCGGGATCACGGTCCGCTCTCTCAAGGGCCGCATGAAGAAGAAGGAGAAGGAAACACTTATTGGTGAGATCGGGTCCGGCGCGGCGCAGATCGTGGTCGGCACCCACGCCCTGATCGAGCAGAACGTGAAATTCGACCGCCTGGGCCTTGCGATCATCGACGAACAACACCGCTTCGGCGTGATGCAGCGCTCCACGCTCACCTCCAAGGGATATGAGCCGGACGTTCTGGTCATGACCGCAACGCCGATACCGCGCACGCTTGCGCTCACGGTCTACGGCGATCTCGACGTATCCGTGATCGACGAAATGCCGCCGGGCAGGAGACCGGTCATTACCCGTCTCTACTTCGAGAACCGAAGGAGAGAAGCGTACCAGTTCATTGAAAGCGAGCTTAAGAAGGGACGGCAGGTGTATGTGGTGTATCCGCTTGTTGAGGAGACGGAGAAGAGCGACCTGAAGGCGGCGACCGAGATGGCGGCCCACCTCCAGGCGGACATCTTCACGGACTGGAAGGTCGGGCTTCTGCACGGCAGAATGAAGGGCGACGAGAAAGAAGCGGTCATGGCGTCCTTTAAGGGGGAGAGATCCAAATCCTGGTCTCGACCACGGTGATCGAGGTCGGCGTGGACGTGCCGAACGCCGCGATCATGGTGATCGAACACCCCGAACGGTTCGGCCTGGCGCAGCTCCATCAGCTTCGCGGTCGGGTCGGCAGGGGTGAACAACAATCCTATTGCATTCTCATGGGACCCAGGATGTTCGCGGAAGAAGCACGTGAGCGGTTGAATGCTTTCAGTCGAACGAATGACGGTTTCATGATCGCCGAAGAAGATCTGCGGCTGCGCGGCCCCGGCGAGTTCTTCGGCACGCGCCAGTCCGGTCTGCCGGACCTGCGCGCGGCGAACATCATTCGGGATGCGGACCTTCTCGAAATCGCCAGGAAAGAGGCATTCGACCTGATCCGGCAGGACCCGGCGCTCGCACAGTATCCGCGGCTTCGCGATCTGCTGAAGCGGAAGTGGCAGGGCAGGCTCGGACTGATATCCGTAGGTTGATATTTCAAGTGTATTCTGATAGAGTAGCATCGAAAAAGGATCATGGTCAATGAGCAGGGGTATAAATTGTTTGGATGGCGGTAACGGTGTCGAAGCCCGTATCGTCACTCGGTCATCGGTAAAGAAAAAGACGAATAATGTACTCGAATTCCGAAACGGGCATCGCCTGCCCCCGCGTTTTCGCAAGAGCACGGGGTTACCTTTGCTGGGGTCCTGAGCATTATAAGGAGTTATCATGACGATTTGGGAAAAGGCGGTATTGAACATGCAACGGGGAGCCCTGAGGATATCCGTCGCCGCTGTTCTGTTTTCCGAGCGGGTACGGGCTGAGATCAACATCGTTCAACTGCGTATCAGGATCAACGAGGTCCAGGCCAGGATCAATGAACTGTACCAAATCATCGGCCGCAAGGTGGTTAACCTCTCCACGGGTGATGCGCTGCCAAAAACGAGTGAACAATTGGTCCAAAACGAGGATATCTCCGTTGCAATCCAGGAACTTGCCGATCGTAAACAGGAGATCGAAGAGTTGAATGACAAGATCAAGAGCGAACAAAACCCGTTCAAGACTGCTCCGAAGCGTAAGGAGGACGCCATCATATGATCAGTGCGGTTGCGTTTGCCTTTGGTCTTGTCGTTGGAAGCTTTCTGAACGTCTGCATCGTGCGCCTTCCCCGCGGCGGTTCCATCGTCACCCCGCCTTCCCATTGCCCGCGTTGTCAAAGTGGAATACGATTCTATGATAATATACCGCTTATCAGTTTTCTTCTCCTGGGAGGAAAATGCAGAAATTGCGGAGAACCCATTTCCTGGCAATATCCGCTTGTCGAGCTTACGAACGCGCTGTTCGCTGTCTGGATCGTCAGTACGTTCGGGATCGGAGGAGAGGCGTTCCTTTTGATGGCACTCTGCTCAGCCTTGATCGTCATCACGGTTATTGACTACGACCACATGATCATTCCCGACGTCATCACCCTTCCGGGGATGCTCGTGGGGCTTTCACTCGCGCCGTTCTTCATGTCTCCGCTCGGCGACCCGCTGCCGTTCCACCTCGAGAGCCTTCTTCCCCACGCGGGGCCGTACCTGACGGGGTTCCTGAATTCCCTCATCGGCCTGCTCCTCGGCGGCGGCCCGCTCCTTGCCATCGGATGGATTTGGGAGAAGCTTCGGCACGTCGAGGCCATGGGCGGCGGGGATGTGAAGCTCATGGGCATGGTGGGGAGTTTCCTTGGATGGAAGGGAGCTCTCCTTACCATCATGCTCGGCGCCCTGACCGGCTCCGTGGCCGGTGTTTTGCTGATCGTTCTGAAAAGACATAAAATGGGGAAGCTCATTCCTTTCGGACCGTTCCTTGCAGTCGGAGCGGTAGCAAGCGCTTTCTTCGGCCCTGATATCATTGCCTGGTATGTCGGACTGATCCGTATATGACGGTTCATCCTTTTTTCATACTGCTGCCCGGTGTTATTATCGTAGCGCTCGCAGCGATCATCTTATGGGGTATTGCGCGGCGGTACCGCCGAAAACTCGGCATGCAGACCGACGAGCGCGAGAAGAGCACCAACACCTCTTTTATCATCAACGCCTTTCAGGAAGTGACCAAACAGCTCAAAGAGAAGGAGAATGAGCTGAAACGGCTCAGGGCCCTTGCGGAACAGCGCGCAGAGAACGTTGAGACCTATAACGAAAACATCCTCCAGTGTGTTACGAACGGAGTAATGACGTTCGATAAGGACGGTCATCTTACCACGATCAACCGCGCCGCTCTTGAAATGCTCTGTTTGCACCGGGAACAGGCCGTCGGGAGGACATCTCAGGAGTTGTTCGGAGACAGCGAGATAGCGAGGAGGGTACACGATACGCTTGAAAAAAGAATTCCGTCAGCGCGGATGGAGACGATGCTTGAACGACCTGGCGGTAAGATCTGGCTCGGTTACAATACTGCCGTGCTCACTGACCGGCAGGCTGCCGCTCTCGGTGTTATCGTTTCCTTCTCGGACCTTACGGAGGTTAAGCGGCTCCAGGAACAGGTTGAGCTTCGGGAACGACTGACCGCACTCGGTGAGATGTCGGCAGGTATCGCGCATGAACTCAGAAACCCCATGGCGGTCATGTCGGGGTACCTCAAGCTGCTCTCAAAAAAAAGCGATCCAACAGATCAGGAAACGATCCTGAGCATCACAAAAGAGATCAACGGCATGAACCGGATCATCGGCGACCTGCTGACCTTCGCGCGCCCGGCAGCGCTTAACCGGGTCAAGGTCAGTGTCAAGGAAATGATCACAAGCTGTCTGGCTGCCGTTCTGCAGGCCAAGGGCGAAAATTCCCGGATCGAGACAGTGTTGAAACTCACGGATGCCGAGGTCACTGTTGATGAATTCCTGATGCGGCAGGCGTTTACCAATCTTCTTCAGAACGCGGTCGAGGCCATGCCGGACGGCGGTACACTTACCATCGAGGCGCAGACGAACCGTGACCTCAAGATCGCGGTTCGCGATACGGGCATAGGTATACCTTCTGACAAAGTGAAAAAGATATTCCTTCCCTTTTTCACCTTGAAAGATACGGGTGTGGGCATGGGGCTCGCCCTTGTACATAAGATCGTAACCTCCCATGGCGGCAGAGTAGATGTGGCGAGTACGACGGGAAAAGGAACGGCATTCAGCATCATTCTCCCCCTACGGTAAATTACATGGCTGATATCATCCTCATTATCGAAGACAAAGAAAGCATGCTCGACATGCTGAAGCAGACCCTTGAGGCCGAAGGCTACCAGGTGATCCCGGCCAGGGACGGTGCCGAGGGCATCAGGAAGCTGTCTGACGAGCGCATCGGTTTGGTGCTTACGGACCTCAAGCTCCCGAAAAAAGACGGTTTCGAGGTGCTTAAGGCGGTCAAGCAGGACAACCCGCTCCTGCCCGTGATCGTGATGACCGCATTCGGAACGATCGAGACCGCCGTCAAAGCGGTGAAGCAGGGGGCCTACGAATTTCTGACCAAACCCTTTGACACCGATCATCTTCTTGTCTTGATCAAGCGCGCGCTGGACGCCTCGCGTATGGCGACCGAAAACATTCTCCTGAAAGAAGAGTTTGCGGATCAGCTTGGCCTTCCGAAGATCATAGGCAAGAGCAGCGGGATGCAGGAGATCATGACCAAGATACAGAAGGTAGCGCCGACCAACGCATCGGTGCTGATCCACGGTGAGAGCGGGACAGGCAAGGAACTGTTTGCGCGCGCGATCCACCACTTGAGCAATCGAAAGGATGCGCCGTTCATTGCGATAAACTCAGCCGCTATTCCGCGCGAACTGCTGGAAAGCGAGCTGTTCGGGTATGAACGCGGTGCCTTCACCGGGGCGGACGCACGCAAGCTCGGCAAGCTCGAATTGGCTGATAAGGGGACGGTTTTTCTTGACGAGATCGGCGATATGGATGTGGCCCTTCAGTCGAAGATGCTTCGGGTGCTCCAGGAACAGGTGATAGAGCGTGTGGGCGGCGGCAAACCGATCAAAATCGATGTTCGCGTCGTGGCAGCCACGAACAAGGACGTCGAGAAGGCCGTGGCCGCCAAGTTGTTCAGGGAAGACCTGTTCTATCGCCTGAACGTGTTCCCCATCACGATCCCGCCGCTCCGTGATCGACGCGATGACATCCCGGCGTTGGCGCAGAATTTTTTGAACAAGTATTCAGCCGAGGTGAGGAAGGGATTGCTCACGATCTCCGACGAGGCCATGGACATTCTGATGAAATCCCCCTGGAAGGGGAATGTGCGGGAGCTGGAGAACGTGATCGAACGGGCGGTGATCTACGCTGATGGCGGCGTGATCCGCAGCCAGGACCTCGGCATCAGCGAATCGAGCATTCTCGATGCCCTTGCAGAGCATGTGCCCATGGACGGCCCTCTTCAGGAGGTTGCGGCAGCGGCAACACGCGTCGCGGAGTCCCGTCGCATCAGACAGGTGCTGAAACAGACCGGAGGGAATAAGACCCGTGCGGCAGAGGTCCTCCAGGTAAGCTACAAAACCCTTCTCACGAAGATCAAGGATTACCAGCTGGAGGAGAAGGGGGAAAACTGAGAAGTCATCGTTAAACACTCAACGCTCCCGTTGGACGGTGCTGAAGCTCTATACTCAAACCGCATAACCCTCATGGATAAAATACCTGTTAACAGCAAAAGAGAAATCGAAAAACTCGTCAAAGAAATCAAAGAACATAATTACCGCTATCATGTCCTTGACGCTCCGGTCATATCCGATGCGGAATATGACAAGCTGTTCAGACGCCTGAAGGAACTTGAAGGATCATCTGGTTACATCCTTCCCGATTCTCCCACGCAGCGTGTTGGCGCACCTCCGCTCGATAAATTTGAAAAAGTAAAACATGCCGAGCCAATGCTCTCGCTCGACAATGCGTTCTCGCAGGACGAGGTCCGAGAATTCGACGAACGCGTAAAAAAGGAGTTGACGAAGAAAGGGCTTGATTTCGCTGAAGAAATCGAGTACACGGTTGAACCCAAGTACGACGGACTTGCAATGGAATTGACATACAAGAAGGGTCTTCTTGAGCGGGCAGCCACGAGAGGTGATGGATATGAGGGCGAGGATGTAACGACAAACATCAGGACCGTCAAGGCAATTCCGTTGAAGATCGAAGGCGTCGATATCCCGGGTCAGATCGATCTTCGCGGCGAGGTTTATTTGGACAGGGAAGATTTCGATAAATTGAACAGGGAGCGCGAGAAGAATGAGGAATCCTTGTTCGCTAATCCACGAAACGCGGCAGCCGGTTCCGTACGCCAGCTCGATTCTTCGATTACTGAAAAACGAAAGCTCCACATGGCCTGCTACGGAGTCGGGGCAATGAAGGGTATTGATTTTAAGAGTCAGGCAGATTTAGTGACCTGGCTTCGCAAGGCTCATTTCCCGACGCCTCAGAGGTTCGCCGTTGTCAAGGGGATAGACGCGGTCACGGAACAGATTAAGAAGATAGAAGAAGACAGGCCGAAACTGCCATTTGAGGCCGATGGCGTCGTCATCAAGGTCAACGATTTCAATCTTCAGAAGGAACTTGGTTATAAAACCCGTGAGCCGCGCTGGGCCATCGCATACAAATTCCCGGCGCACCAGGGCACGACGGTCATCGAGGGTATCATCGCGAGCGTGGGCCGTACGGGCGTCATCACACCGGTGGCAATGATGAAGCCGGTACGCATCGGCGGGGTCACCGTCTCACGCTCGACGCTTCACAACTGGGACGAAATCGAACGCAAGGACATCCGTATCGGGGATACGGTGGTCGTGGAACGGGCAGGGGACGTGATCCCTCATGTAGTGACCGTTATTAGGGAAAAAAGGTCGGGCAATGAAAGACAATTCCCTCCTCCGAAGATTTGTCCGGTATGCGGCTCTCACGTTGTACGGGAAGCAGGCGAAGTCGCATTCCGGTGCATAGGCTTGAACTGTTCTGCTCAGGTTCTCGAACGTATCATGCACTACGCTTCCCGGGGAGCAATGGACATAGAAGGCCTCGGAGAGAAGAACGTGGAACTTCTCTATCATCACGGTCTCATAAAACATTTTGTTGATCTCTATGCACTTAAAAAGGAAGATCTGCTCGGACTGCCAAGGTTCGCGGAAAAGTCCGCACGGAATCTGATCAACGCGATCGAAAAAAGCAAGGATACAACGCTCAGCAGGTTCCTCTTTGCCCTTGGAATCCTGCACGTGGGAGAATACGCAGCCAAACAGCTTGCAAGGCACTTTGAGAAGATCGAAGACCTGTATCGAATAAAGCCCGAATTTATCCTCGAGATCAAACAGATGGGCGAGAAACTGGCAGAGTCAATCTCGGGATTTTTCAACGAAAAGGGAAATCTGCATACCTTAGACACGCTTAAGAAACTCGGCGTGAAGATCAGCAATCCCGACTACGAGGCTGGAACGAAGAAAGTGCGGGGACCACTCGATGGACTTACCATCGTAGTAACCGGCACGCTTTCCAGGCCTCGAAATGAGATCGAAGAAGTTATCGAGCGTCTCGGCGGCCATGCTGCCGGTTCGGTATCGAAAAAGACCAGCTATGTGCTGGCCGGCGAGGAAGCAGGAAGTAAACTGGAAAAGGCAAAGACTCTTGGAGTTAAAGTCCTCAATGAGAAAGAATTCAATAGCTTGATCGGCAATACGTAACCGCGTATTTTATTCAAGTTAAAGCATTATCCGTGTCGATCCGTGTACATCCGTGGTTAAAAAAAAGGTTAACATGAGAATCGGTTTTCACGTTTCCATATCCGGCGGCTTCTCCCTTTCCGTTCAACGCGCCTTCGACCTCGGATGCAGTTGCATGCAGATCTTCAGCAGGAATCCGCGCGGATGGACGGTCAAACCGCTTGACGAAGAAGGATGTTGTCCGAATTCAAGAAGCTGCGCGAGCAGTGGGATATCGGGCCGGTCTTCGTGCATACCAATTATCTCATTAACCTCGCTTCATCGAAACCCGATCTGTACGAAAAATCCATAGAGCAGTTTGTCATAGACCTCGAGCGCACCGAGGCGCTTGGAGCGGAATATCTGGTGACGCACCTGGGTTCGGCGAGCGGGAAGGAACCGCAATGGATGATCGGTCGCGTGTCCGCCGCTTTGAACATGGCCATGAAACTCCATCCGCCGAAAGCTACGATCCTCCTGGAAAATACCGCCGGCGAAGCGGGGGATGTAGGATATACCCTTGAACAGGTGCAGAATGTTATCTCGACTTTAAGTAATTCTTCGCATATCGGCATCTGCTACGATACCTGTCATGGTTTTGCGGCCGGATATGATATTCGTACAAAACAAGGCGTAGATGCTTTACTTCGCGTGATCAAGGATACCGTGGGGTTGGATCGTTTAAAGGGAATGCACCTGAATGACTGTCTCCGTGATTTCAATTCCCATGTCGATCGCCATTGGCACATCGGCGAGGGCAAGATCGGACTCGACGGTTTTAAGGCGCTCCTGAATCATCCGGAATTCAAGGATGTTCCAAAGATCATGGAAACACCGAAGGAAACCGAAGAGGACGACCCGAGGAACATGAGGACCGTGATGTCATTGATGCGATAGTCAATCAAATACTTTTGGCGGAAAGCGGGGGAGGATAAGGTCATGGATGACAAGCAGAAAGATCAGGTCCAGAAAAGGTTAAGTCATGCACGAGAATCCCTCAAAGACGCAAACGATCTTTTTAGGGAGGGCGCGGAGTTGCGCTTCGTAATGAACAACTTGTATTACGCGTTTCTCTATCCGGCCCTCGGACTGCTTCAGGCACGACAGCTTCCGGCTCCGATGCAGAGCACGGCAATATCGCTCTTCGACCGTGAGTATGTTCAAACAGGTATCTTTGAGAGAAGGTTCCTTGATGCTTTCCGCAAGGCTTTTGACCTCCGGCCCGCTTGCGAGTGTCAGAAAAAAATTGAAAAGGCGGACATTGAGGAACTCCTGCCCGTTGCCCAGGATTTTCTGGATGCTGTTGAAAGAAACATACGATAAAACGTCGAAAACAACGCACTGCCGCCGTAAAAATCCTTTCTGGATTTTTTCCCCTGCCTCTGGTATAGTACCGGATACTGTTAGCCAGACAACACCGGCGATAGTTGCCGATACGCGTTCCGGTCCATATTATGAAAGTTGCGGACATCATCAATAAGAAAACAGCAGTAAGGCGCTACAACGCTTTTGGGCAGTACATGAAGCGTTTGTACCGCACGCCGGTCTACAAGGTGAACGTGGACGCGGGGTTTACCTGTCCAAACCGCGATGGAACAGTTGCGACAGGCGGGTGCATTTATTGCAACAACGACAGCTTCCGGCCCTCGGCGTGCACGAGCACGGCATCACTGCGCGAGCAGATTAACAAGGGCATTCCCTACCTCCGTTCGCGTTATGGAGCAGAGAAGTTCATCGTCTATTTTCAGCCTTATACCAATACGTATGCGAGCGTCGAGGTTCTCGACCGCCTCTACCGCGAGGCGCTCGACAATCCTGGCGTTGTCGGCCTTGCCATCGGCACCAGGCCGGACTGCGTTGACGAGGAAAAGATCGCGCTTCTCGAAACGCTCGGCCGCGAACATTTTGTGCTGGTGGAATACGGACTCCAGTCGGTCTACGATGCGACGCTTACCTTCATCAACCGGGGGCATGACTACGCCTGCTTTAAACACGCCCTTGCCATGACCGTCAACAGGGGCATCCATGTCGGAGCACACCTTATACTCGGCTTCCCGACGGAAACGATGGAAGAGATGCTCGCAATGGCCGATGAGCTCTCACGATTGCCGATCGAGTTCCTTAAGATCCACCAACTTCAGGTGGTGAAGGGGACGGCCCTGGCTGATCTCTATGCGGAAAAGCCTTTTGCGACCTTCGGCTATCATGAGTATATAGAGATGCTGGCTGATTTTCTGGAACGATTGTCACCGGATATTGTGCTGCAGAGGCTTTTCGCGGCTGCACCAGATGACATCCTGATCGCACCGCTTTGGAACAAAACCCGAAGTCAACTGCTCCGGGACCTCGATACGCTCATGGAGCAGCGGGGAAGCTATCAGGGGAAAGCGCGCTGATCGCGCGAAATGGAGATTGAAGATTGGAAATTGAAAAATGCAAAATAAATTTAAAATTACCAATACACCGAAGGTGACGATATGATCGATCTCCATACCCATTCACTGTTCAGCGACGGCGTGCTTGTGCCGTCGGAACTGGTGCGGCGGGCAGTGATGAAGGGTTACGAAGTGATCGCGATTACTGACCATGCCGACGCATCGAACCTTGATTTCACGATACCGCGGGTGGCCGCAGCGTGCAAAGAGCTTAACCGTCGCTGGAAGATCACGGCACTGCCTGGCATCGAACTCACACACATCCCGCCCGAGACCTTCGCCCAACTCACCGATCGGGCCCGCTCCCTTGGTGCAATGATCGTGGTTGCCCATGGCGAGACGCTTGTAGAACCCGTCCACCCGGGGACGAACAGGGCGGCGATCGAAGCGCGGGTGGACATACTCGCTCATCCCGGTTTGATCACCAAAGAGGAAGCCGAACTTGCGTTCAAGAACGGGGTCCATCTTGAGATTACTGCCCGCAAGGGACACAGCCTGTCGAACGGACACGTGGCAAAGACGGCAGGTGAGACGGGCGCCAGGCTTGTGATCGATACCGACGCACATGAACCGGGAGACTTGATCACCGATGAATTTGCTCGGAACGTCCTTCTCGGCGCAGGTCTGAGCACGGATGCTATTGCCGCTATTTTTCAAAATTCGAAGGATCTGGCCGCAAAAGCAAAGGCAGCGTTCAATAAGTAGCGGCATTGCCGTAACAGCCGAACACATCGCAAGATATTCCTTGTGTCTTCGCGTCTTTGTGAAGAGAAGGTCTTGTCGATATTTAATCATGCAGGGGAGGTTTTAAAGATGCTGAGGATCAAGAAGAAAGCGCGTGTAACAAAGCAAACACAGGAACAGGATATCGCGACCATCATGCACAAGGTCACTGTCGTCCTGTCGACTTACAGAAAACAGGTTGTCATCGCCCTGTCATTACTGGCGGCACTGCTTGTGATAGCCGGAGGATATTCGATCATACAATCAGCAGATGAGCAGAAGGCGGGGTCGCTTTTTTCTGCTGCCTATGAAGTTTACAGCCCGTCGGGTGATTCGCCGGCGGACTACAGAAGAGCGCTTGAACTCTTCCGCGGCGTTCAGAAAAAATATTCCGGGACCATGAGCGGTGCAATGGCACAGTATTACATCGGAAACTGCCTGGCGAATCTCGGCCAGACGGACGAAGCGCTCAAAGAATACCAGTTTTTTGTTAAAACATACTCGGGCAGGAAATTTCTGCTGGGACTTGTGTATCAGCGCATGGGATACGAAGAGATCCTGCTCGGGAAGCGGGCCGAGGCCATCAAGGCGTTCGAACAGGCGGATTCCCTTGAAACCCCGGGCGTTGCCACGATCGAACTCGCAAGACTCTATGAGTCATCCGGAAATATTCCTGAGTCACAGAAAAAATATAAGATAGTGCAAGAGAAGCTCGGCGGCTCTGCATGGAGCATTGAAGCAATGGGAAAGGCGCAGATTATCGAGCCCGCTTCGAAACCTGTTGCTGGAAAAGAAGGGAAGTAACAGCGAACCGAGATGCCGATGATCCAAAAGCGTATTGTCGGGAAAATAAGAGAACGTTTCCGTTTCCCGGTCATGGGTTGCCGCTCTTCACTATTTTCGATGAGGGGAGACGACCGGGAGGGACAGGATACGGATACCGGCTAAACCCAACGACGCAGCCGCGGCGAGGTGCCCTTCGCGCGCAATCATGATCAACCCGCTATTTATTGTTTACCGTATCCTTAAATAAAAACGGGGTCGCCACCGATCCCCGCGTCTGATTTTATCCATCGTTCCTTATGATGTCCTATGAAGAGAAAAGACAACAATAAAAAAATACTGTTCCTGGTCCTCGGCCTCTCTTTTCTCGTGGCGGCATATAGGGCCCTTCATTCGTCCCTGTACCCGCGCTGGACGTTTATGAATGCGCTGCCTTTTAACCTCTCCGATTATGAACTTAATTTCCGCTTGTTATTCCTTGCTGGCCTTGCTGTATTTGTCAGCTTGGCAGGTCTGTTCGGCATGCTGGCAAAAAAAATACTGGCGAAATATCGCCTGAATGAAGAACAGTTCAAGAATCTTGTCGAACTGTCAAACGACATCGTCACGATCACTGACAAGGACGGGAAACTGGCGTTCATGAATCATGCCGCCTGCCGCATTCTCGAACGGAAGTCAGAAGAAGCGATCGGCAAGTCGTTCATGGACTTCATTCACCCCGAGGATAAAAAAAAATATCTGGGAAAGCGCGAAGAGCTGGCGAAATTGAGAACAGATACGTTTATTGTTGAGAGCCGGTTCATCGCGAAAAGCGGAAAATCGATAAATGTCCTCCACACTGTCCGCGTGCTTAGTGATACACGGGGAGGACCCGTCCAGACGCTCGGTATTGCAAGGGATATTACTGAAGGCAAGCGGATAGAAGAGTCAATGCATAAGGCCGTTGCACGAGGAACAGAAGAAAAGGCGAGGCTGGAATACGTTATTTCATCGATCGACGAAGGTGTCAGTATTCAGAGCACGGATTTTAAGGTTCTTTATAAAAATCAGGCTCACCTGCAGATGTTCGGCGTGGATGCCGGGGGTGAATATTGTTACCAGGCGTTCACGCAAGCCGATTCCCGGTGCCCCGGTTGTCCGATGGAGGAGGTTTTTAAAGACGGGAAGATCCACAGGCTGGAAACGGAGATATCAAAAAACGGTGAAGTTCGTTTTATTGAGATCAAAGCCGCTCCCTTTAGGGACGCCTCCGGAGCCATCGTCGCAGGAATCGAGGAGGTCAGGGACATTACGGCACGCAAGAGCGCGGAAGAGAAAATGAGGATGTTTTCCGTGGCCATCGAAGAGGCGATCGACGGCATACAGATCATCGATCTTGACGGCCGTGTTGTTTATTCCAACAAAGCGGTCGGGCTGATATACGGATTTTCACATGAGGAACTTGTTGGGAAGCATATCAGTGAAATGAACGCTGACCGGGAGTTCGCCGCGCGGTTCATCCTCCCGGAGGTAAGAGAAACGGGCCGCTGGAGCGGGGAACTCATGGCTGTCCATAAAGATGGCAGAACTTTTCCGGTCTGGCTCTCCATGTCGGTTGTGAAGAGTGAGCACGGTCGCCCCATTGCGATGATAAACTCACAGCAGGATATCACCGAGCGTAAACAGGCAGAAGAGGCCATGAAACAGAACCATGACCAGCTGATGAAGCTTGTTGAAGAGCGCACCCGGGAACTTTCAAGTGCAAATGAGAAGCTTCGCAAGGAGATTGCGGACCGGGGAAAAATGGAAAAGGAACTGCTCAAGGCTCAGAAACTCGAATCGCTCGGCATCCTCGCCGGGGGCATTGCGCATGATTTCAATAACCTGCTTGCATCAATCACGGGGAATATCTCTCTTGCCAGGCTGGACCTCGACCCAAAGAACAGCGCCTATCAGAAGCTTAATGGAGCGGAGAAGGCTTCGCTCAGAGCTCAAGACCTTACACGCCAACTGCTCACGTTCTCGAAAGGTGGAGATCCGATCAAGAAAGCGGTGAAACTCGGTGATTTGATCCGGGAAGTCACCGGGTTTACCGTGCGCGGCTCGCGGGTAAAGTTCTTTTTCTCACTTCCCGAGGATCTTTGGCTTGCGAATATTGACGAGGGCCAGATCAGCCAGGTCATCCATAATCTCCTTATCAATGCGGACCATGCAATGCCCAAGGGGGGAACGATCACGATCAGCTGTGAAAATGCCGTTGTCACCGCGCCTTCGAAACTGCCGCTGAGGCCAGGGAATTATGTAAGGCTCAACGTCCGGGACCACGGTATCGGCATCCCGCAGGAACACCTCTCAAAGATATTCGATCCTTATTTTACGACAAAGCAGAAAGGGAGCGGACTTGGACTTGCCATGGCCTATTCAATTATCATCCAGCACAGCGGACATATTTTTGCGGAATCGGTGCCCGGAAAGGGCACGACCTTCATCATCTATCTGCCTGCCTTCGATTCCGTGACAGCGAACATAGGGCAATCGAAATGATACCAGTCTCGCCCACAGGTCTACGCTCAGATTTTGCTGATCATGTCTATCGGTAAGATAGGTATATTCTTATAATTGAACTGAACAAAAAAAAGGGTCAGGGAATATTCCCTGACCCTTTTGTCGTTATTGTTCAATGTTAAATCTGGTCGCTATCAACGACCAGCTTGATCTTCTGCCCCCTGTGCACGGTAATGCCGATCCCCTTGTTCCATTCGCGGATATCAGCAATGGTCACATTGTGCATCTTCGCAATCCGATTAAGCGTTTCTCCGCGCCTGACGCGGTAAAGGATCTTCTGCTGTCTGCCGGCCTGTCCCATGGACAAGTAGCTCAAATCATGGTTTTGCCCGTTGATGTCTATGGGAATGAGCAGGTGCTTGCCTGGCGCAATTCGGTTCTTTTTGAGTCCATTGATGTCTCGGATCGCCTCCAGGCTGGTGTTGTACCGCTTAGCGAGTGAGGAGAGTGTCTCGCCTTTTCGGACTTCATGCCGTTCCCACTTGATCTTCTGCTCCGGAGGTACAGCGGCGAAGTTCGCAAGGAATGTCTCTTTCGTGCCAAAAGGGATTCTAAGAGTGTAACCGGGATAATGCGGAGGAGTTACCCACCTTTTGATCTCGGGGTTCAACTCTTTGATATCCTGATAGGTGCAGTTCGCGCAACTTGCGATCAGTCGGAGGTCCGTGCTTTCTTCGATCACCACTTCATCATACTTGTATGGATCGACATTCGTTATGGTAAAGCCGTAGGCCTCGGGGTTCTTGGCAATAATGGTCGCGGCCATGAATTTTGGAATATAGTTCTTCGTTTCCGGCTTGATGTATCGCGAAGCCTTCAAATCCCAGAAGTCGTCGGAGCGGGTCCTGAGTACGGCGCGCTGGACCTTCCCGGCACCTGCATTGTATGAAGCGAGGGCCAGCGGCCAGGAGCCGAAGAGAGTGTGCAGGTCTTTCAGATGCTCAGCAGCGGCATTCGTGGACTTAATAGGGTCCTTCCGTTCATCGATCCACCAGTCTATCTTGAGTCCGTAAAGCTTGCCCGTGGCAGGCATGAACTGCCAGGCTCCGACAGCCCGACACCACGACACGGCGTAGGGGTTAAATCCGCTCTCGATCATGGCCACGTATACCAGATCCTCGGGAAGGTTCTTTTCTTTGAATATTTTTTTCATCACGGGAATATAACGTGCGGACCGATCCAGCCAGAGTTGGAAGATATCGTGACCGCGTGTCTTGAAATACTCCAGGTGGCTTTCCACACTATCGTTCAGGATCATGGGAATATCATAGGGTTTTACATAGTCTGAATCATCGCTTGATTCATCAAGCTTGGCCACATCTTCTGAAGGAGGCTTTAGTTGAGAGGGGATTACTTGATCGGTATCAGGATTAATGCCCTCTGCATGAGCGGGTGGAATCGGAGACAGGAAAACAAGACTAAGTATAAATAAAATAAAGGTAATTCGATGGGTCATCTTTCTTCCTCCAGATAGCTAAAAATTACATTATTTCAAGGTTTTTGTCAAGAAAAAAATAAAATTACTTGGTTAACCTACTATTACTTGACCAATGTTTTTCGGCTCTTCCGGATATTCATCTGACTTGCCGACGAGAATTTAGGGATGATATCCTTGCAATTCAGGAAGATGTTCTGTACTATTAGATGCATGAAGCATGCCGGACTTTGCGAGGTATTCAGTTCTATTCAAGGCGAGGGCCCATGGGTTGGTCAGCGCCAGATATTTGTCCGCTTTGCAGGGTGCGATATCAGATGCCGATACTGTGACACGGTGGATGCTTTTAAAATCCAAGAAGGTCACGCTTACCCGCAATTCTGCGGCGTTCAAATCTCGGCAGGTTCAAGCGAGCGCGAGCAGGCAACAAATCCTATCTCCTCCCGGGTGCTTACGAAATTCTGCAATCGTCTTGTCATTCCAGGACCATCGCGCCCGGTGATCAGCCTGACAGGAGGAGAGCCTCTGTTACAAGCATCGTTTCTGACGGAATGGCTCCCCATGGTTCGGAACGACTTCACCTTGTATCTGGAAACAAACGGTATTCATACCGAAGACATGCGGTTGATTTACGACCTGGTAGACGTTGTAAGCATTGACTTTAAACTTCCTTCTTCCACCGGACTCCGGCCATTTTGGGATGATCATACGAGGTTTCTTGAGCTTGCGCGCGGGAAAAAACTTTACGTAAAGGTTGTCGTGACCAGAGACACCCGGATGGATGATATCCTTACTGCGTGCAAAATTATCGAGCGATTTGACCGATCCACCGTGCTGGTCATCCAGCCCGCAAGTGGAGCACTAACACCCGAATCATTCATGCTCTTGGATTATCAACAGTCGGCACTCAAAATCATCGAGGATGTTCGCATCATTCCTCAGACGCACAAGATATTACACGTACCCTGACTAAAGACAACCCGATAGATTGCAGCACAATATTAAAGTTTTATAAAATAAATATTAGTGATAGATTCTCCCATCAACGTGATCGTTCTCCTTCATAAATCCGTCAAAAAACGGCGTCAATTGTTTGACTTTTCTCAGACAATTGTACAGAATTTGACTAAAAATCCTATAAAACTGCAAGTGCGGTGTGCGCAATCTAAATTCATAGATAAAAATCAACAACCGTTCCAAGAAGGAGTGAATCTCAAGTCATGAATTTCCAGATGCTCTCTCTGGTTACCGAGGAACTAGACGCACTCCTCACGAATGCGCGGGTGGAACGCGTGTATCAGGGGAGAGGGGGAGGATTGTATTTTCTGCTTAATCGCGAACGGAAAAAGTTCATTCTTCTGCTGTCCCCAGACCGTGCCATACCCCGTCTTCATCTTGTGAGCGCGAAGCCGGCTGCCGAGACCATGCCTCATGGCTTCATCCTTTTCCTCAGGAGCCGCGTGTCCGGCGCACGGGTGACTGCCATCAGCCTGGAGAACCAGGACCGCGTCGTGAAAATTCACTTCAGCAGGCAGGGGGAAGAGTATCTCCTCATGTTCGAGCTCTTCGGTTCATCGGCCAATCTTGTACTTGTTGATGTCTCATCGACAATCCTCGCGGTCTACAACCCGGTTCCTCCAACGGAAGAAGCGGTTCGTCCGCTGATGCCAGGACTCCAATACTGCGCTCCTGAAAAAAAGCGCGACACGGGCTTTCAGAGGAGCGGTCTCTCAAGCGGCTTCGACGCGGGTCCATCTCCCAACAGGGCTGCGGAAATGTATTACGAATGCCTCATCGAGCAGCGGCATATTGCAAGACTCCGGACCGAACTTTCCTCTCGTATTAAAAAGGATCTTTCAAAGACCGATCGTCTGATGAGCGCCTTGTCCGGAGATTTGAGATCAGCCGACCGGGTTGACGAATACCGGCAGGCTGGGGATCTGGTCCTTGCGCATCTGAAAGAGCTGAGAACGGGGATGGAACGGGCGGACCTTACGGGGTATGACGGCAGAACAGTTCCGGTTATACTCGACCCGAAGCGTTCCCCGTCTCGGAATGCTGAACTCTATTTCAAAAAATATAAAAAAGCAAGAACGGGCAGGGACATCATCGCCGCTCGACTGCGCCAGGCCACCGATGAGGCCTCATATCTCAAATCGATTTTAAATGATATAGAAAAGGCTGCAGATATCGACACGCTCATCTCCATCAGGTCCGGGCTTGTGGCAACAGGACGACTTGAAAAAAAGCCTGTGCCCTCTAAAAAAACGCGGCAGGTGGCGGCATCACCGGCAATAAGAAAGATCGTGTTCAGCGGTTGGGAGATACTAGTGGGCAAGAGCGCTGCAGGTAACGATCATCTCACGTTGAAGATAGCCCGCCCCGACGATCTCTGGCTCCATGCCGAGGGCATGCCCGGTTCTCATGTGATCATCAGGAATCCGAACGCGGGGATCATCCCGCCCGAAGTGCTGCTGAAGGCGGCTGCCCTGGCGGCGTTCCATAGCAAGGGGAAGAATGCCGCTAAAGTGCCGGTGACTTATACCTCCGCGGGTCTCGTAAAAAAACCAAGGGGCGCAAAACCGGGTTTGGTGACGCTCCAGGCGCGGAAGTCCCTGATGGTGAAGCCGGAGGACGGATAGGAACGCAGTGAGAAGAGATTATTACCTTTACAGTTTGAAAAGATTCGAGTAGAATTTGTTCACTGCCGAAGAAAATAACCATGACAAAAAAAATCGTCAACGGCGGTACCATGAGCATCAGCCACTTTACCCGTAACACGTCGGTAACCCTCGGCGGGGGATTGGCCTTGGGTTCCGGTAAGGCGCAGATCCTCAGCGGCCGCACCGATATTCAAACCGTAGACTCAAAAGGCTGGATGCTTTTCCTGGCCTCATCGTATTCATATTAGATAGGCATCTATAATGATATACGCGAAATATCTTTCGCAAATTGTGCTGATAAGAGCGACCTGGCCTGGAGACGTCATTAAAAATGAAATTCAATTTCAAGAAACTTTTATTCGCACCATTTATCTTTCTGTTGCTCAGCTCCACGATCCTAGCGGCCCCGCATATTACCAGATCGAGACCTGAACCCCTCGAATTCCCCGGCAGGACATTGCAGGAGCGCTTTGCTCAGAGAACGCCGGAGGGCATGATGGCTGCGGCCCCGCTCTCCTACACCACACCCACGACCGTCAATGTGCTCTTTCTCCGCGTGGATTTCCCTCCGGATCAGGACTCCTTAACAACGGGCAGTGGCGTGTGGAGTGACCCGCTCTATTCCTATAACAGTGATGCCGATTATTGGGTCAACCGAGCAAAAACCAAATTCCCTGATTACTGGAAAGAAGTTTCGTACGGACTGCTTACCGTGATGATCGATGTTTCTTCGAAGGTGTATCGATTGCCCCATACCATGACCGATTATGCGGGCAGTACATCGTCGTCGATCGAAAATTTTATTTACGATAGTATTGCCACCGCAAGCACGGACACTACCTTGAATTTCGCCTTTTACGACGGGGTGTTCATCATCCATGCGGGAGTCGGACAAGAAACCGCCGATACAATGGGATCGGCAACGAACGACCTCTGGTCGCTTTTTTACTCGGGTGGAACAAGAATTTGTCAAAATGCGGGAACTGCTTCCTGCGTCAGCGTTCTGTTGAAGGACGGCAAGGCCCTTAGTGAAGCCATCATTATGCCGCAGACTGAATCGCGTTTCAGCCTGACGGTGGACCCATTGGGCGTATACGCGCACGAATTCGGCCACTGGCTCGGGTTGCCTGACCTTTATTGTGTTTCTTCAGCGACGTCTTGTCCGGGCGAGGGAGTGGGGAACTGGAGCCTGATGGATCAAGGCAGTTATAATGCCGACCCCGCCACGTGTACTTCGAGCACACCACATTGCATATTTGGAAGCTCTCCTGCGCATCTGGATGCCTGGAGTCTGGTTCACCTTGGGTGGGTGAATCCGCAGACAATTATTGGCTATAATCCGTCACTGTCCTTGCCATCGGTAGAGTCAGTGCCATCGCCATTAATTCCCGCGGCGGGAACGGATGTTTTCCGGGCAATCGCTTCAACAGGCGACGCAAATCAGTACTTCCTGATCGAGAACAGGCAGCAGATCGGGTTTGACGTCGGCATTCCCGGACACGGCCTGCTGATCTGGCTTGTCGATGACGGTATTGTCATCCCAGGCCTGATTTCGAACACGGTCAACAGCGGAACTCATCCAGGCGTGAAGCTCGTTGAAGCTGATGGGGACTGGACCCTGCTGGATCCATCCCCGAGCGACTACGGGAGCCCCGGCGACCCTTTCCCGGGCTCCACGAACAATTCCGCGATGACACCGGTGACCAGACCGTCATCAACTGCCTATACGAACTACGGACAGGTGAATATCAGGGACATCACGGAAGCTGCCCCCCCGTTCTCACCTGTTACATTTTCCCTTGGTTTCGGGCCTCTCCCACCCATGGGCCTGATCTTCGACGGGGGAACGAAGGACCTCATCTGGAGCGCTGTTGCGGGAGCAACGAACTATAATGTATACAAGAACGGCGTCCTTATCACGAGCACAAGTTCGCCGTCTTACGTTGACGGTAATTATATGACAACGGATGTATATAGGGTAACTGCAGTGAATAGTGACGGGAGTGAATCTCAACTTTCGGACAAAGCTTCACCGCCGGCCCAGGTTGACGGAGGGAGCCACAAACAATACTGTTTTATCGCAACGGCCGCATATGGTTCCTACCTTGATCCGCACGTGGAGACACTGCGCGGCTTCCGTGATCGCTATCTGCTCACGAATCCCATCGGTCGTTCTTTTGTATCCATCTACTATCAGTATTCCCCTCCGATCGCCGATGTTATCGGCAGACACGAAGGCCTCAGAATGGCAACACGATGGGTGCTTACGCCGGTCGTTTTTGCAGTGGAGTACCCTCTTGTTTTTCTCGTATTATTTGCAGCAGGGGTCCTGTTGGCGGAAAGAAAGCTCCGCACCCGCACCCGTTCGAGGATCAGGGCTTGACCTTGAAGAAGAGCACGGCACATATCAACGTTCCGCGATTGAATTTGGTAACGTGAAAATTAATTAAGGAGCGGCGGTACCTTTTCGGGATGCGGAGCCGGCGAATTTATGCGCACACCAAGTCTTGATACCAGAACCAGGCAAAAGGGCATCGGCCCTTTCATAGCGGTGTTATTGACCCTCTTGTCGTGTATCGCTCCGTCTTTTAACCATGCGGCGCAAAGTCCTCACGTTAAAGTCCTCTATTTCTTTTCCCTGTCATGTCCGCACTGCGTTGAAGCCAGACCCGCAGTAATCGCGCTCAGCAAGGAATACCGCATCGAAGGACACAATTTCGGTACGATCAAGGCCAAGGGATATCCCTTCCCGGTAAAGATGGGCGACAAGAAAAACGCAAGAAAAGCTTACGGCATCAAGGTGATCCCATCGCTTGCAATCCTCATTGATGGTATCTATAAACAAAAGATCGAGGGAACGTCGGATATTCAGGACGCAAAGAGCATCATTAAAGCCCTGTCAAGCGGAGCAATGACCGTGACCGAGGCGGTAAATAAAAAAAAGGATGCCGATCTCACGGTCACCGGTTGGGTCGTCGCGAAAGGCGAATATTTTAAGAATGTCCGGTTTATGCTGACCGATCGTAAGACGGAGATCCAGGTCAAGGCATGGCTGCCGTTGGAGACAATGAAAAGTCCGATGAAGAAAGCCGGGCCGCGGCTGATGTCGAACGTCATAAGGAAGCCGGTCGTTCTGAGAGGCAGCTTTATTCAAACAGATACGGGCGCTCTATTCCTGGTAAAAGAGGAACTTCCACTGGATTGAGCGGTCTATTTTTATTCGCCGCCCGTCCTCTCCTCCGTCCTCTTGCTTTTCTGCCACAACTGCTCCATCTCATCGAGGGACATGTCGTTCAATGACCGTCCCGCGTTCGCCGCGTGTTCTTCGATCTGGCGGAAGCGGCGGATGAACTTACTGATTGTTTTGCGGAGCGCCTCTTCCGGGTTAACGTCGAGGAAGCGCGAAATGTTCACGAGCATGAAGAATATGTCTCCGAGCTCCTCTTCAATGCCGGCGGGATCCTTGTCCTTCAGCGACTCCTTGAACTCTGCGATCTCCTCATCGAGCTTGGGCAGGGCTTCATCTATCCTGCTCCAGTCGAAGCCCACGCGTGCCGCTCGCTCCTGAAGGCTGTGTGCGCGAAGGAGCGAGGGGAGGTGGCGGGGCACTCCTTCGAGGACCGATTTCCGCTCCTCGTACCCCTTTTCCTTTTTCTTGATCTCCTCCCAATTTGCTAACACTTCTTTGTCCGTAGTGAGCCTGGCGTTTCCGAACACATGGGGATGTCGGCGGGTCATCTTCTCAATGGTGCCCGAGATCACATCCCGGATGGTGAACTGGCTGTTTTCCTCCGCGATGCGTGCGTGAAAGATGATCTGGAACAGGAGGTCTCCAAGCTCTTCTTTCACCTTGTCGGGGGAACCCTCGTCGAGGGCATCCACGACCTCATAGCATTCTTCGATCAGGAATGGTTTAAGCGATTCGGCGGTCTGCTTGTGGTCCCAGGGGCAGCCGCCCGGGCCCCGGAGTTTCGCCATGAGTTCCACCAGGTCTTTGAGGTTGTTATTCACCAAAATACCCCGCTATGGATTGGATCGTTTTTGACATTTCTGTGAGCGCTTCGACAAGCTTCATGATCCCGGCACGAACGGACCAATGAGTGCGATAGTGGCAAACCACAACTATCGATCATGGTGATTTTGTCGAAGCTTCATTTTTTACCTTACACAAACCACCTATTGTTTGCAAGCTTTTTTCTTGAAGCAAAACGGTATCTATGGTAGTCTTATGACCATCCTCTACAATGTACTGATTGACGTCGAAAGGAGATTGATCATGTTTCAAAGAGCTTTTTACGCGGTTATGGTGCTTGCTGTTTTCATCCTTTGTACGGCCATGGGCGGCACCGGGGGGTTCGAACGGGCACCCAGGGTAGAGAAGAACTATGCCGTCGTCGTTACCGACGCCTCAGGAAGCAAGATCGAAGGTGAAAAGTTCAGCTGGGAGGGGCGTATCAACTTCGCCGGATATATCGGCATGGCCCAGGTGACGATGCCGTTCGAGAAGATCAAAGAACTGACCATAGGGGAGATGCGTGACCGGAAAGTGAAGGTTACGGCGCGACTCACGGACGGGACAGAGACAAGTTTTGAGGTTGACGCGAAATCGCGCTGCTTTGGAGAAGCAAGTTTCGGCAGCTTCATGCTGCAGATGGACGAGATCAAGTCGATTGCCTTTAAAAAAGAATTAAGGTAGCTTCTCTGGTGGATTGACTGATGGCAGGCAGGCTGAAGTGGACATTACCTGTATGAGGGTGCGCCAGACTTCAGCCTAAAAACTGATCATGTCGGCCTTCAGTCTTCTTGCTGAATCCCTGACTAGTTACGAATCAAGAAAACCTTTCCCTATTTCCTCCACGAACGGCTCGGGCCATATCATGATATCAATTCATGCCGGCAACATTAAAACAATGCTTGAAGAAGAAGGCGCGATCATCCGCAGCGCGCACTTTTCCGGAGCTGGCGGCAGCGAGGTGGTCCGGCGTCGAACCGAACTCATTGACCGAACGCTGCGCAACTCATATGATCGCCTGACCGGGGCCGGTGCCATGCCGGCGTTGCTCGCAACAGGAGGATATGGCAGGGGCGAACTGAATCCCTACTCGGACATCGACATCATGTTCCTGTGCAGGGACGAAAAAGACCGGCAGCGCTCTCTGGAGTTGCTGTATATACTCTGGGACGCCGGTATGGACGTGGGGTACAGCGTTCGGACCGTGCCCGAGTGCGTGTCGCTTGCGCGGCAGGACATCAAGATCCGCACATCGCTCCTTGAATCACGCCTGATCGCCGGAGACCCCGTGTTCTACGATTCGTTCATCAGGACGATGCAGAGCGAGATCTTTTATTGGAAGCCCTCTGCATTCATCCATGAAAAGATCGCAGAGCGGGTTGCAACGCGCCGGAAATACGGAGGTTCGATCTACTTACGGGAACCCAACATCAAAGAGTGCGAAGGAGGACTCCGGGACATTCATACGGGATTTTGGGTCGCTTTTGTGCATTTTCGGGTCAGGTCTCTCGGAGAACTGGTTGCGATGAATATCATCACCGGAAGGCAATATGCAGTGTTCCAGAGGTCCAGGAACTTTCTCTGGAGACTCAGGAACGAGATTCACTATCTCTCCGGCCGCAAGAACGACCACCTTACTTTCGACCTCCAGGATCGCGCGTCAAAGGACTTCAAATACCGCGATTCGGCAAACCTTTTCGCGGTTGAGCGCTTTATGAAGTCCTATTTTCTCCACGCGAGGAACATTCGAGAATTTACGGATAGTGTTGTCACTGCCGTTCTCGGGAAAACGTCCCGCCGGTGGTTCCAAAGAACGCAGAAGCTCGGCCATTTTTCCCTGACCGGCAAAACATTGTTTCTCACCTCGACGGAGCCGTTTCGTGAAAATGCCGCTCTTGCGATGACCGCTTTCGAAATAGCCCAGGACCGGCATGCTGTTTTTTCAGACCAGCTCAGGTCCCTGATCAATGCATGCAGGATCGATGATGCCGGGAGGACCTCCACGTCGGCTTCAAAATCATTCCTTACCATCCTTAATAATCCCGACGGCCTGTCGGAGACGCTTGCCCTGATGAAGGACCTGCGGTTTCTCGGCCGGTACATCCCGGAATTCAGGGCGATCCAGGCGCTCGCAAGACACGACTACTACCACCTGTACACGGTTGATGAACATATTCTGCTTGCCATAAAAAATGTGCAGGCCTTGTGGCCGGGCAGTTTTCCTTCGCTCACGACTCTTTCCGATGCCTTCAAGGGTCTCGGTAAGCGCTGGGTCCTGGTCCTTGCTGTTTTGCTTCACGACCTGGGTAAGGCATTCCGGGATGATCACGCGCAGCGGGGCGCGGAGCTGGCAAAGAATATCCTCACCAGGCTCTCTATCACCGGAGAGGATCGTGAGCGGGTCCTTTTTCTCATCGAGAACCATCTGGTCATGGCGCTTCTGTCACAACGGCGTGAGCTCAGCGACCGAAAGGTCATCGCCGATTTTTCACGGCTCGTACGGGACCGCGAGAACCTGGCCATGCTGTACCTGCTCACGTATGCCGACATCTCGGCGGTGAACCCCGCTGCCTGGACCCAATGGAAAGCCGTGCTGCTCCAGGACCTTTACGTGCGGACGCTCAACTACCTGGATGCGAGCGCGCAGACCGTTGAGGAAGAACGGGCCAGGCTGATCGCGGCGTCCGACAGGATAAGAAATGCAGCCGAGGGAGAGTTCTCTTTAAAAGAGATCGAGAACTTCCTCGCAACCATGCCCGAACAATATCTCCTCACCACCTCGACGCACCGGGTGATGGATCACCTGAGCATGGTGAAAAAGTTGCCTGAGGAACAGCTCGTTATCCGTTACCGGCATTATCCGGAACGCGGATACACCGAGCTTTCCGTCTGCGCCTACGATGCCTACGGCATGTTCTACCGGACCGCGGGCACGATCGCCTCGAAGAATCTGAACATCCTTCGCGCCCAGGTGTTTACCTCAAAGAACGGTGTGATGATAGACACGTTCCAGATCACCGGTCCCGATGGAAAGCTCTTCGAGTACGATGATGCATGGGAAAGTGTACGTGCTGAACTTCGGGCTGCACTCATAAGCGGGTTCAAGCTTCCTGAACCGGGCGCCCATGCGTCGACCCAGTCGCTCCCCGCAGCGATAACACCCGCAGTGGCTTTCGACAACGAATCCTCTGAGATATTCACGATCATCGACATCAACGCCCGCGACCGAGTTGGTTTTCTGTATCACGTGGCGAAGACCCTTTACGACCTGAACCTGGACATCGGCTCGGCGAAGATCGTGACCGAGGGATCGCGAGTCATGGATTCTTTCTACGTGACAAACTTGTTTAAGAAGAAGATAGAGGATGACGTCCGGCTCGAGAAGATCAGGGAAACGCTGGTGAAGGCAATTATGTGAAATCAGGGTTCAAAGTTCCATGTTCAGAAGTCGGGAGAGAGTAACGCTTCAGGCAGCATATGAAAAAAACAGTTATCACTATATTGATCGTTCTGCTCGGCCTCGTTGCAGGGATCGAAGTCTACGTGCAGAGTGACGCCTTTGCGCTGAAGCTCCGACCCCTCGTGATCGAGCCGCTCAAAGAACTGTTAGGCGAGGATGCGACGATCGGCTTGGTAAAAGCCCACTTCTTCCCGCCTTATCTCGAAGTGAGGGACATCTCTATACCCGACGCAGGCGGGAACGAAGCCATCGCAATCAGGAGGATAAGGGCCTACCTTAACCCGCTCCCACTGCTCCTGAAAAAGATCAGGTTGCCGTCGATCTCAATCCTTGAGCCGCGTATCTACGTGGAGCGTGCAAAAGACGGCACGATCAATCTGAGCCCGCTTTTCGGCCGGATAAAAACGAACATGGCTCACAAAGAATCGGAGGGCGCATCCGGATACCATCTGCTGCTGAGTCATCTCTCGCTCACCAAGGGTCGGATCGAGTATAAAGATGGAAGGACTTCCCTCCATCTGTCAATGAGCGACTTCAACATGACGGTCAACGTTGATAGTTCGCAAGAGAGGTTCACTACGAGGATAGGAAAATCCCGTTACCACGTTTCCGAGCCCTCTTATCCCGAGATCTCGGGAAATTTCAGGGCTACAGCGGTATACGATCGGGGACGGACGCATCTGGAGCTGGTTGAGCTGTCGACATCGGACGCTACGATGACTGTCTCCGGAGATGCGGGATTGCTGCCGGAGTCCCCCCTCGATCTCAAGATCATGGTCAGGTCAGGTCCGCAGGTTATAGGCCGGTATCTCGACTTCTTGAAGCCGATCAAGAAACAGAAGGAATCCCGCTTCGATATACAGGCGCTGGTGCGGGGCAAGTTGTCCGATCCGGTCATCGAGGGCAGTGTCAAACTGTCGGCCGTTCCCTTCAGAGAATACCTGCTTCAAAGTGGGGTCCTGTCGTTCTCGTATCGGGACAAGAGTTTCACGATCGCCGGCAAGCAGTGGAAACTCATGAGGGGCGGAGCAAACTTCCTCATCGATTCCATCGACGGATCACTGGGCATCAGCAGGGGAGGACTGGATATAGGGCGACTGGATATCCTCGTCGGCGACCTGGCGCTTCATGGCAGCGGCCGTGTGGACCCGTCTGCCGGTTTCGACGCCCTTCTGAGCGCGACGTCCTCGGCCAAAGGAAAGACAATATCCTTTCTGATTGGCCTGCCGTTTGAGGGAACTGGGAACGTGACCGGACGTCTTTCCGGTGCCGTGGCTTCACCCCGTTTCGACGGCATCGTTTCCGCGGGGTCCGTGACCGTGCGGGGCGTCCTCTTCAGCTCAGCGGACGGCAGGGTCGAGTATGAAAATAAGAAGATACAACTCTCATCCGTGGCCATTGCCGAGCATTCATCCCGTTACACCTTTCAGGGCTCCGTGGATCTGAACGGCAAAGAGCCGGTCTATGCAGCGCGGCTCCGGGTTCTTCGGTCAAATGTGGTGAACATTGTGGCATTGTTCTATAAGCAGCTGCCGCTCGCGCTTTCCGCTGCGGGAGAGTTGACGTTCAGCGGGACCGCACACGACTATTCGGGCACCGGGCATCTCACGCTCGACGCAGGCAGTGCGTATGGAGAATCTTTTGTCGGGGGGACTGTCACGGCATCGCTCACCACCGGCAAGATCGCCTTTCCGCAGGTGGTGCTCAATAAGGAACGGGGAATGGTGAAGGCAACCGGATGGATCGGGTTTCATGACGGGACGTATTCCGCTGATCTTGAAAGCAGGGGGATCGACCTTTCCACGGTAAACCGGCTGAACGGTTTGCCGGTCACCGGGGAGGTTAAACTCGACATTCACTCCTCGGGAACCTTCTCCGTGCCCCTGGTCAAGGCCTCGCTTGATGTTGAAGCCCTCTCGTACCGTCAGATCGCAGTTGGCGGCATGCATGCCGAGGCTCAGATCCGTGATGGCGCGCTGTTGTTAAAAGCGGGGGTATCCGAAGGTCACGCGAACGTGTCATTGCACGGGATGCTCCATAAGCCCTACCCCTGGACCGCTGACGTAAAGGTTCATTCAGAGGCCTTCGATCCCTTTTCCCTGATCGATAAAAAAGGGATCACTGACCAGGTGAAGGCGCTCGCTGAAGGCGCGGCGACGGTGCAGGGCCGTGGATTTGATCTTACGACGCTCTCGGGAGAGGCGATCTTCAAACGGTTAAGCCTGCTCGTCGGAGATTATCGTATCGACAACGATTCTGATGCAAGGCTTGTCGTGGAAGGAGGCAGAATATCGGTCGGTTCGCTGAATTTTGTCGGTGCAGACACCAGGTTCGGCATTACCGGCTGGGTCCGACCCATGGCCGAGATGGACGTCGTCCTGAAGGGCACGGTCAACCTTTCACTCCTGAAACTGCTGTACCGCGAGGTTGAGTACGCTGCAGGTGTCGCCGAGGTGAAGTTCGGGATCAAGGAAGACGGGAAAAACCCTTCCATGACCGGAGAACTGCTTTTGCGAAACGGAGAAGTAAAAATCAAGGACATCCCCCAGAGGTTCACCTCATTGAACAGCAAGATCGTATTCGAACAGAACAGGATCGTCACGAACTCTTTGTCCGGAGAGATGGGAGGCGGCAAGTTGAGCGCATCAGGATGGGTGCAGCTTTCCGGATTAAAGCTCCAGGCGTTCTCCGCAAGAACATCCGTCGAGAATGTGACGGTCCGCTATCCTGAAGGGCTCACCTCGACACTTTCCGGGGAGCTGTATTATGATGGGGACGCGTCCGAGCAGTCCCTTGCCGGCGACATCGCAATCAAGCGTGCGCGGTATGATAAGCGGGTGGAGTGGAAGAGTATGCTCGTTGATATCGGCAGGGGGCTGTACCAGAAAAAGAAGACCGAGGTGGGATGGATCGGAGATACGCAGGTCAATGTTCGTTTCCACGGCGATAACAATATCCTCTTTGAGAACAATCTCGCTAAAATGCCTCTCATCGTGGATGTGTTTATCAGGGGCACGGTCAACCACCCGCAGCTCCTGGGCAGGATCGAGGTCCGGACAGGGGTGGTCTATTTTCGCAGGAACGAATTCAAGATACTTCGTGGTTCCGTGGATTTCGTCGATCCCAACCGGATGAACCCTGTGCTGGATATCCAGGCGGAAACACAGGTGCGCGAATACCGGATCCGGCTCGCTGTCACGGGCACCGCCGATCGTGCGGTGGTCACGTTTGTGTCCGAGCCTTCGCTAGTCGATTCTGATATTCTCGCGCTCTTGACACTGGGAAAGACCGGAGCAGAACTTAAAGGGAAGGAAACCGGTGTAGGCGTAGGCGAGGCAACTTCGTTCGCCACCGGCCAGGTCCAGGATGTTATTGAGCGTAACGCCAAAAGGCTTATCGGGCTCGATCGTTTCCAGGTCGATCCATATGTCAACAAAAGCGATACGTCCGTGCCCCGGGTCACCGTGGGCAAGGAACTCGTGCAGAACAAACTCGCTGTTACCTATTCATCAAACGTAGGCGCTTCAGCTCCGGAACAGAATTTCAGGATCGAATACCTCCTGGACAGGCACTTCTCACTCGTGGGAGAGGGGGTGGAAACCGAAAGCAACGGAACGAATATAGGAGCGGATATTAAATATCGATTTGAGTTCAAGTAATGTTCACCAAGAGCGTGGTTGCCATTTTGCCGGGTGCGGTTTCAATGAGCTTCATCCCAGTTCTTGCCCACGCCCATATCCACCCTGATCGGCACCGAAAGCGTGAGCACTCCTTCCATTTCTTCTTTGACAAGCTTTTTCATCGGTTCTATCTCCCGGTTCAGCACTTCGAATACAAGCTCGTCATGCACCTGAAGGATCATTTTTGATCCGAGGTTCTCCCGCGCGATCCGCTTCTGGACGTTGATCATCGCAAGTTTAATAAGGTCCGCTGCGGTCCCTTGAATGGGAGTGTTGACTGCCATGCGTTCTCCGAAGTTCCGAACTGCCGCCGCCGATGAGGTGAGCTCGGGGATAAAGCGGCGCCGGTTAAAGAGCGTGGAGACGTAGCCGTTCGTCCTTGCGTCCCTGATGGTCCGGTCTATGAACTCTCGTACTTTGGGATATTGCGCGAAATAATCGTCGATGTACCGTTTTGCCTCGGCATTCGAGACCCCGATGTCCTGCGCGAGGCCGAACGCAGATATGCCGTAAATAATGCCGAAGTTGACCGCCTTAGCCTTGCGCCGCATTTCGGGAGTGACCTCTTCCGGGGTAAGCCCGAAGATTTCCGACGCGGTACGGGTGTGGACGTCTTCCTCGCTCTGGAAGGTCTTGATAAGCGCGGGGTCATTGCTCATATGAGCGAGGACGCGCAGCTCGATCTGGGAGTAATCGGCCGAGAGCAGGCTTGCGCCTTGTTCAGCGATGAACGCCTGTCTGATCTCCCGTCCCACGTCGGTGCGTATGGGGATGTTCTGGAGGTTCGGCTCGCTGCTTGAAAGCCTGCCGGTAGCGGCCACGGTCTGGTTGAGCGAGGTATGAAGTCTGCCCGTCTTCGGATTGATCATCAACGGCAGTGCATCGATATAGGTGGACTTGAGCTTCGAGAGCGTACGGAATTTCAGGATCTCCGCCGGCAGGGGATGCACGGGGGCCAGCTCTTCGAGCACGTCTACATTGGTCGAGAACCCTGTTTTGGTCTTCTTGGTCGGTGTGAGTTTCAATCTCACAAACAGGATCTCCGCAAGCTGCTTCGGTGAGTTGATGTTGAATTCTGTTCCGGCCAGCTCGTAAATGGTCCTTTCTATTTCCGCCATCTCAAGGCCGAGCCTCTTCGACATGAGCTTCAGAAAATCGGCGTTGATCTTCACGCCGGTGCGCTCCATGTCAACGAGGACCTCCATGAGCGGCATCTCCATGTCGAGGAAAAGCCTTTCCAGATTCTGTTCCCGAAGCAGGGGGGCAAGCGTTTGTTTCAGTCGGAGCGTTATATCCGCGTCTTCACCGGAGTAGCGGGTCGCGGTCCGAATATCCACCTCGGCGAATCCTCTCTGCTTTTTCCCGGACCCCGTGACCTCGGCGTAGGTGATGGTCTTGTGGTTAAAATACTCAAGGGCAAGCGAGTCCAAACTGTGGGATGCCTTGCCGGGATTCAGAAGGTATGAGGCGATCATGGTATCAAAGGAAACGCCCTTAACATGAACTCCATAATGCCCGAGCACGAGCAGGTCGTATTTGACGTTCTGCCCGATCTTCCTGACCGAGGGATTTTCCATGACCGGCTTGAGCGCGCCGAGGGCGTGGTCGAGGCCAAGCTGTTTCGGCGCTCCCGGGAAGCTATGACCGAGGGGGAGGTAATATGCATGGTGGGGCCGCAGGGCAAACGAGATCCCGACCAGTCCCGCCTGCATGGCATCGCGCGATGTGGTTTCAGTATCAAAACAGAATTCTTCCGCCGATGAGAGGGCGCCGATCAGTTCCTGAAGATCCTTATCCTCAAGAACCGTGCAATAGTCCACGTCCTGTTCGGGTTCCTGGATGACGTACTTCAGAAGTGCGGTGAATTCAAGCTCCTTTAATATCTTGAGCAGGGCAGGGCCGTCAGGCGCCTTGAGCTTCAGGTCGTCATAGTTGATCTCGATCGGCACATCGGTATGAAGGAGCGCAAGCTCGCGGCTCAGCCTGGCGAGGTCCGCGTGCTCAATGAGCGATCGTCTCAACTTCGGCTTTGCGATCTCATGTGTGTGGGCGAGCAGATTTTCAATGGTCCTGTATTGTTTGATGAGGACTTGCGCGGTCTTCTCGCCGATGCCGGGCACACCGGGGATATTGTCCGATGCGTCTCCCATGAGGCCCATGATCTCGACCACCTGGTCGGGCGGCACGCTGAAGCGCTCTTCCACATCCATGGGCTCGTAGACCTTGTCCTTAAGTGTGTCATAGACTTTGATCCGGGGTCCCACGAGCTGGAGAAGGTCCTTGTCACCCGTGACGATGGTGATATCCGTGCCGTGCGCTTCCGCATGACGCGCGAGCGTTGCGATCACATCGTCGGCCTCCTGACCGTCGATCACGAACACCGGGATGCGGAAGGCCTCCACCAGTTTATGGATATAGGGGATCTGGGGGATGAGGTCTCTTGGCATGGGAGGCCGGTGTGCCTTGTATTCCTTGTATTCACCATGTCTGCGGGTCGGACCCTTGGGATCGAACACGATGGCAAGCAGAGACGGCGTTTTGTCCTTGATAACCTTCAGCAGCATGTTGGCGAAGCCGAAGACGGCATTCGTAGGCAAACCGGTGGAGGTGCTGAGCCCCCGTATTGCATAAAATGCGCGGTAAACGTATGAGTTGCCGTCGATAATAGTGAAATTGTTTTTTGAATTATCGCTCGTGTTCATGAGGTGAAAGTATAGCGTACCTGCGTAAGAAAGACAATGGGAGAATCGCGATATGGGTCCGTTTATTCACCACCGAGACGCGGCGGCACGGAGGGAAAACGAATTGAACGAATAGTATAGGATGTGCAGTTAACGTCATAATAAAATTTCAATAAACTCCTGCCTCCGCGCCTCCAGAATTCAGTATATTTAGCATCCTTTGTGTTTACCCAAGGTCCCTTGCCATGACACAATAAGAGAGTAGTTCATGTATCTCCGAAAGAATTTCTTGACAGCAGAAGAGATTATGTTGTATAAACAACAGTCTGTTACACGCGTTTTTTCATCAATTCCTTTCCCTCCTCAGGCCATCTTAGCTCAGCTGGTAGAGCAACTGATTCGTAATCAGTAGGTCGCCGGTTCGACTCCGGCAGATGGCTCCATTTTATTTAAAATTGAACCGTTTCGCCGGTCAAACCTGGAACAAAAACAAATGTGAACAAAAAGAAAAGGTTGACATTACAAATAAATATGTTTATATTTACATTCATTGAGCGTATCCAACGGGGTGCCAATGAACCTTCCAAACTATATCACTCTTGTCAGAATTGTCCTCATCCCGTTTTTTATTAATTTGATGATCTACGGATACTACCAATCGGCGCTTGCGGTTTTTGCCGCGGCATGCGTGACTGATGCGCTTGATGGATTGATCGCGCGAGTTACCAATTCCATGACTGAATTGGGTGCGCTTCTGGATCCGATCGCGGATAAATTGCTCATTCTCTCCGCTTTCGTGACCCTGGTGCTGCTCAGAATGCTCCCGGTATGGCTTGTCATCATCGTGGTGAGCAGGGATGTGATCCTGGTCCTCGGCAGCCTCGTTATCTATTTTTTGGGGCACGACTTGAAGGCCAGGCCGTCGTTCATCGGTAAGGCCACAACAGTGTTGCAGCTGTTCGTGGTAACGCTCTCGCTGGTACTGAAGGCGTTCGGCAAAGAGCTGGCGGGGACATACGTACTGCACTGGACAACAGCCGTGTTCACGCTGGTTTCGGGCATTCAGTATGTCGTGCGCGGCACCAGGATCGTCGGCTGATAATTGATAATTGTAGTGACACTTTTACACGGAGGGTGAATGAAGATATCCGATATGATCAGACAGGCACTTGAGAAGAAGGGTTTCAAGAATCTGAAGGATGCCTCGAAGGTGCTCGGCATAAGCCCGGAACTTCTGCGGGTCACGATCAATAAAGGGCATATACCGAAGGACTCGACACTCATGGTGATCGCGAATAAGCTGGGTATCGACAAGTCCATGCTCGTTCTTGCTGCCCATCAGGAAAAGGTCCCCGACGAGGTCAAGGGTTTTTTCCTTTCTCCTTCGCAGGTAAAGTTCAGGCGAGGGAAGCGTAAATATCCGCTTTCCGAAGAGCAGACCAATTACCTGGAAAAGATCCTGAGCGTTGACGAGATCATGCTAGTTCGGAAATTCCGGCAGGTGACCGATGAGGCCATGGTACAGATTGCGGGGTATGTTGATTTCATGTTCGCCTCCAAGAAGAGATCCTGATTGCTCGAGATTGTACATATCCTGCGGGGCGGTACCGCTGAAGGACTGGGTCTAAAAGCGGGGGATGTGCTCGACTCCTTGAATGGAAAAGAAGTCCATGACGTTATCGATTACCGTTTTTTGGTCGCTGACGAACGTATCATTCTTTCGTTTCATACGAAGGATGGCCAGGCCCGAAAGCTCATTATCGAGAAAGATCCAGACGACAGCCTTGGACTGGAGTTCTCTCCGTTCCGCATCACCCGGTGCCGCAACCGGTGTATCTTCTGCTTTGTCGATCAGATGCCGTCTGGTTGCCGGAAAAGTCTGAACATCAAAGATGACGATTTCCGGGCTTCATTCCTGCACGGGAATTATATTACGCTCGGCGCTCTTTCAGAAAACGACTGGGAAAGGATTTTTCGTGAGCGGTTGTCTCCGCTCTATATATCCGTCCATACCACGGACCACTCGCTCCGTATGTTCATGCTTGGAAACAAGAAGGCCCCTGACATCCTGGCGAACATGAAGCGTCTGGCCGCGGGCGGCATTTTGATGCATACACAGATCGTTCTCTGCCCCGGGATAAACGACGGCGATCACTTGCAAAAGACGCTGGACGACCTGTCCGGTCTGTTCCCGGCGGTTGCTTCCATAGCGGTGGTCCCGGTGGGATTAACGGCGTTCAGAAAAAAGTTATTTCCTCTCAGGTTGTTCACCGAGTCTGAGTCGCGTGCGGTGATCAAGCAAATTGCCCAGGCAGGGTCGCGGTTCAAACGACAGCTCGGGACCCGTCTGGTATTTGCCTCTGATGAGTTCTTCATCAAGGCGGGAGAGCCTTTCCCTCCGTTGTCTTTTTACGAAGAACTGCCCCAGAAGGAGAACGGTGTTGGCATGGTGTCCGACTTCCTTCAGGATGTTTCACATACCCGGATCCCGAAAAAGACAGCACCGATAAACCTGACCCTGCTGACCGGGGTATCGTTCGGCGGTATTCTCAAACGCGCACTTATGCGGTTGAGAACGGTTGAAGGACCAAAGATCAGACTGGTGATCGCGAAGAACTTTTTTTTCGGGCCTTCGGTCACGGTTGCGGGGCTCTTGACAGGACAGGATATCATCCGGGCGCTCAAGGGTAAGCGTTTGGGGGACCTCGTTTTGATACCCTCAAGTGCGCTGAAGGAAGATGAAGACCTGTTCCTTGACAACATGCGCCTCGAACAGTTGGAGCTGATGCTCTCCGTCAAAGTACGGAAGGCGGAGACCTTCAGTGAATTAGTGTCCGTGCTGCGCGGTGAAGGGAGGAGCTTATGACGATATCGGGAAGGACGACGATCTACGGCATATTCGGTCATCCTGTGGAGCATACCTTCTCGCCGGGGATGCATAATAGCGCATTCAAAAAACTCGGCATGGACGCCTGTTATGTGCCCTTTGCGGTCCCTCCCGGGAATCTGGAGGATGCCGTGCGAGCGGTGGTTCCTCTCGGTCTCCGCGGATTGAACGTCACGGTCCCGCATAAAGAACGGGTGCTTGCCTTTCTCGACGAACTTTCTGAAGAGGCGCGGCTGATCGGTGCGGTGAATACGATCGAAATCAGGAAGGGCCGTCTGATCGGCCACAATACCGATGGGAGAGGGTTCCTTCGCTCACTCAGGGAGCATGGGGGACTGGATCCAAAAGGGAAAAAATTTTTGTTCATCGGTTCGGGCGGTGCGGCCCGCGCGGTGAGCTTCAGTCTCGCGCTGGCGGGCGCTGCCGCGATCGTCTTCAGAGACCTTGATGCCCGAAAGGCGTCTTTACTGGCAAATAATATCCGGGAAAAGACCGGGGTTCCGGCAATGACCATAGGACAAGAGACTCTCCGGGAGTACGCGGATGATGCCGATTGCCTGATAAATGCCTCTCCGCTCGGTCTTAAGAGAACGGACCCCCTGCCGATGCCCGCGCAACTCATCAAGAGAAAACATCTCGTCTGTGATCTTGTCTATAACCCGCCGGAGACCGCATTTTTGAAGGCGGCGAAAAAGCAGGGGGCCAAAAGACTATCCGGTCTCGGCATGCTTCTATTCCAGGGGGTTATCGCTTTCGAAATATGGACCGGGGAAAAAGCGCCGGTTCTGATCATGAAGAACGCACTTGCAAGGCAGATTCGATAATGCATTATAAAATCGGGGTAATGTGATTCAGATATCTTGACATGCATTCATTATTAAAGTAAGATAATCAGTATAATTTTTTATTTAGGGGAGTCCTTATGGCGATGTCTGGAAGACTCGGCGCTATGCTTGTATCGTCGGGTCTGATCACGGAAGATCAGTTGCAGAAAGCTCTTTCCACGCAGAAAAACGAGGGCGGCAGGCTTGGCTCTATCCTGGTTAAATTGGGGTTCGCGCAGGAAGACAAACTGATGACGTTCTTGAGCAAACAGTATGGTGTCCCGTATGTCGACTTGAGCAAATTCGAAATCAATCCCGCCGTCATAAAACATATTCCCGCGGACGTAGCCCAGAAATATCGCATCATGCCCATCAATCGCACCGGCGCGACTATTACCATCGCGATGGTCGACCCCTCCAACATATTTGCCATCGACGATATCAAATTCATGACCGGTTATAATGTCGAGGCGGTCGTGGCAACCGAAGGCGCCATTGTTGAGGCGATCAAAAAATATTATGGCTCCGCAGCCAAGTCCCTCGTTGCATCGAAATCCGGCGGGATCGCGCAATCGGCCCAACCCAGGGAAGAGAAAAAGATTTCCCTGGACGCCAAAGATTACGCGATGGATGAATCTGCCGATGAGAACGCCTTTGTGGATGATATCGACACCGGCGGAGAGGTGGACGTCGATGATTTCGACAACCTCGTTCACGGAGCGGTCGATGAACTCGAGGTCATTGAAGATGAAAAACTGGACGCGTTGTCGGGAGAGGTTGAAGCGCCGATCGTGAAACTGGTAAACGGCATTCTGCTCCGGGCGGCGAAGGCAGGTGTGAGCGATATCCACATTGAGCCCTACGAGAAGAAATTCAGGGTGCGTTACCGGCTTGACGGTGTTCTGAAAACGGTCATGGGTCTTCCGCTCAAGATCAGGAATGCGATCATCTCCCGTATAAAGATCATGTCCTCTCTCGACATCGCCGAGCGGAGACTTCCGCAGGACGGCAGGATCAAACTCAAGATGAGCAAGAGCAAGGTCATGGACTTCCGTGTTTCCGTCCTTCCGACCCTGTTCGGCGAAAAGATCGTCATGCGCCTGCTTGACAAGTCGAATCTTCAGCTCGACATGACCAAGCTCGGCTTTGATGAAGACCAGCTGGCGGATTTTAAGGAGGCCCTCGGGAAACCGTTCGGCATGGTGCTGGTGACGGGACCGACGGGAAGCGGCAAGACCACTACTCTCTACTCGGCGTTGAGCGAACTGAATACTGATTCCGAAAATATCATGACCGCCGAGGATCCGGTGGAATTCAACCTGATGGGCATCAATCAGGTCCAAATGAAGGACGAGATAGGGCTCAACTTCGCTGCTGCGCTCCGCTCTTTTCTCCGTCAGGACCCGGATATCATCATGGTGGGAGAGACCCGTGACTATGAAACTGCGGAGATCGGGGTCAAGGCCGCACTCACCGGCCACCTGGTTCTTTCCACGCTCCATACCAATGATGCCCCAAGCACCATCAACCGCCTGCTCAACATGGGCGTAGAGCCGTTCCTGGTTTCCTCGGCAGTGATCCTGATCGTGGCACAGCGGCTTGTACGGAAGGCCTGTCAGAACTGCAAAAAGCCGCAAAAACTGCCGGTTGAGACATTTATCGCCGCAGGATTTGATCCGGAAGAGGCCAAGACCATCGTCAGCTACCGGGGCGAAGGTTGCGATATATGCAATCAGACCGGGTATAGGGGCAGGGTAGCTCTCTACGAGGTCATGCCGCTCAGGGATGAGATCAAGGAACTCATTCTGCAGGGCGCATCGGTCTTCGACCTCAAAAAAGCGGCCGTCAACGGAGGAATGAAGACGCTGCGGGCGAGCGGGCTGTTGAAAGTAAAGGCCGGATTGACTTCGCTGGAAGAAGTGGTTGAGAATACATTCGCTGATAAGAATTAGCGATCGCAGAGAGCGTGAGCTAAAAATAGATTTCAAGAGAAGGGGTTCTCCATAATGGCCAGCCTGCACGACTTGCTCAAGTTTATGATAGAAAAAGGCGCATCCGACCTTCACATTACCACCGGAATTCCGCCATCGATCCGCGTTGACGGCAAAATAAAACTGATCCCTGGACTGGAACCTCTTTCCGCAACTCAGACCAAGGACCTCTGTTACAGCATCCTCACCGATGCCCAGAAGCACAAATTTGAAGAGAACAGCGAACTCGATCTCTCCTTCGGTGTTAAAAACTTGTCCCGCTTCCGCGCAAATATGTTTGTGCAGCGGGGCGCCGTGGCTGCTGCGATCAGGACCATTCCCTTCAAGATCAAGACGTTCCAGGAACTTGGACTGCCGGAAATAGTATCCGACCTTTGTAAGAAACCGAGAGGACTCGTTCTTGTCACAGGACCAACGGGGAGCGGGAAGTCGACAACACTGGCCTCGATGATCGATAAGATCAACAACGAGCGGCAGGAACATATCATCACCATCGAAGATCCGATCGAATATCTCCACCCCCATAAAAAATGCCTTGTAAACCAGCGGGAGGTCAACGCGGACACCAAATCGTTCAAGGACGCATTGAAATATATACTCCGGCAAGACCCCGATGTCGTCCTCGTGGGCGAAATGCGCGATCTTGAAACCATTGAAGCGGCCCTGACCATAGCGGAAACAGGACATCTTACGTTTGCGACACTTCACACGAACTCTGCTGCGCAGACGATGAATCGTATCATCGATGTCTTTCCGCCTCACCAGCAATCCCAGGTCAGGGCACAGCTTTCTTTTGTTCTTGAGGGCGTCATGTCACAGCAGCTGGTACCGAAAATAGGCGGCGGCAGAATGCTCGCTCTTGAGGTCATGATCCCGAATATCGCTATCCGGAATCTTATCCGGGAGGACAAAATTCATCAGATCTATTCCATTATGCAGACCGGCCAGTCAAAGTTCGGGATGATGACGCTCAATCAGTCGCTCTATGATCTCTATACAAAAAAATTCATTTCGTATGAAGACTGTATCGGCCGGTCGTCGAATCCCGACGAACTTGTTCAAATGCTCGGGCGCTCCGGTCTTGCAGGGGCACAGACCGTACGCAAAGAATACCGCTGAGGCGACGGCTGCCGGTCCAAATAATGATGAGGTGAAAAATGGCAACAAACGTATTTACCTGGGAAGGCAAAACACGGCAGGGTTCGGTCCAAAAGGGCGAGATTGCCGCAAACAGCAAAGAGGATGTTCTTGCGCTCCTTCGGAAGCAAAATATTCAACCGATAAATGTATCCGCCAAGCCGAGAGAGCTCAAACTGAGTTTTGGCGCTCCAAAAGTCAAGGATAAGGATGTCGTGATCTTTACCCGGCAGTTGGCGACCATGATCGATGCCGGATTGCCGCTCGTACAGTGTCTTACTATCCTCGGCGACCAGACGGAAAACAAAACGCTTGCAAAGACAGTAAATCAGGTCAGGTCCGATGTCGAGAGCGGGGCAACCTTTGCCGATGCGCTCAAGAAACACCCGAAGATCTTTGACAGTCTTTATTGCAATATGGTTGCCGCTGGAGAGGCCGGCGGTATTTTGGATACCATTCTCGGACGCCTAGCCGTGTTTATGGAAAAGTTCGCGAAGATCAAGGGCCAAATTAAATCGGCGATGATTTATCCTTCGGTCATCCTGTTCGTCGCGGTTGGCGTGGTCTCCCTGCTGCTGGTTGTCGTTGTCCCCATGCTGGCAAACATTTTTGTTGAAGCAAAAATGCAACTGCCTTTCCCGACCCGCGTCGTAATGGCCGTCAGTAATTTTTTAAAAGGCTGGGGAGGACTGGTCCTTCTCGTCGCAATTATCGGATTCTTCGTTGGTCTCAAGCAATTTAGGAAAACAGAAAAAGGACTGAGAGTGACCGATGCCTTTGCGTTAAAAGTACCGGTTGCGGGATCTTTGATCCAGAGGGTGGCTGTTGCCAAGTTTACGCGCACCCTTGGCACGCTGCTTACCAGCGGAGTTCCTATTCTCGAAGGGTTGTTGATCGTTTCGAGGACCGCAGGCAATAAGGTTGTGGAAGAGGCGATCATGGCCACCCGGCAGAGCGTAAGCGAGGGTAAAACGCTTGCTGATCCGCTGGGAAGGGCAAAGGTTTTCCCCGCCATGGTTGTTTCGATGATATCGGTTGGTGAGGCAACAGGCGCACTCGATAATATGCTGAACAAGATCGCGGACTTTTACGACGATGAAGTGGATTCCGCAGTAGCGGCCCTCACCTCCTTGCTTGAGCCCATGCTCATGATATTTCTGGGCGTTGTGGTCGGCTTTGTTATCATAGCCATGTACATGCCGATATTCCAGATGGGCGCGGCGGCAGGTTAGAACCTCACGTGACACAAGAGTATTCAAAAGAAGAATACATAATACGCATTAAATGGCTTATCTGGAGCAGGGTAGTGCTCGCGACCTTTCTTGTCGGGACACTTGTCTTATTTCAAGGGCACTATGCTATTTACCTGTTTAAGACCGCCTACGTATACTATTTTCTGCTCTCCGTCTACTGCCTGACCGTTTTTTACTGGTACCTTCTTAAAAAGACAACGCGTTTTTCCCTCCTCGCTTATCTTCAGACTTCAGTCGATATTCTTCTTGTCACCGCTCTCATACATCTTACCGGAGGAATCGACAGTGGTTTTTCGCTCCTCTATCATCTGACAATCATATCTTCAAGCATTATTCTGTACCGTCGAGGCGGGTATCTGTCGGCTTCTCTTTCGAGCATACTGTACGGTGCAATGCTGGATATGCAGTATTATAACATTTCCGGTTTCGTCAGGAGCCAGAACTTCACGGCAGTCCAGGTGCTTTTTCAGGTGGTCATCAATATCGTTTCATTCTACATCGTGGGTCTCTTGAGCGGCTACCTTTCCGAGCGTCTCAGGAAAACGCGCAAGGAACTTCGGGAGAAAATCATGGACCTTGAAGACCTCCGAGTGCTGCAGCAGCACATCCTGCGGAGCGTAGGAAGCGGGATCGTCACCATGGACCTGCAGGGCAACATCGCGTCATGGAACCCCGCGGCAGAACAGATAACGGGGTACCGTTACGATGAGATTAAAAAACGCTGGCAGCAGGTGTTCGGGGACAGCATCAAGGGAATCTTTGGCCATACGGACTCGCTGAAAGCGCGCCCATTTCGATTCGACGGACAGGTCATAAAAAAGGATGGCAATATTGCACTGCTCGGGATGACCGCCTCCCTGCTCAAGGATGATGCGAACGCCGTTCGCGGGATCATCCTTATCTTCCAGGACATAACCAGGTTGGTCGAAATGGAGAACCAGGTAAGGATGAAGGATCGGCTGGCTACCGTCGGGAGTCTTGCCGCGGGCATCGCCCATGAGATCCGGAACCCGCTCGCATCGCTCAGCGGTTCCATCCAGGTGCTGCAGGGCGAACTCGACCTCCAGGGGGACAATAAACACCTTATGGATATTGTTGTCCGCGAGACAGACCGGCTCAATACGATCATCATTGAATTTTTGGAATATGCCCGTCTCAAGGACGCCCAGAATGACCACATTGAGCTTTCACCCGTCCTTGATGAGACGATCATGCTGTTGAAGAACAGCAAGGATTTTACGGGAGACATCCGCATCACTCATCAGGTCGATCCGGATGTCGTGATAAAGGGGGACTCCCAGCGGATTCGCCAGGTTTTCTGGAACCTGCTTATTAACGCCTGCCAGGCAATGCCGCGGGGTGGCGAGATAACGATCACTGCGAGGTTGTTTTCCCGAGTGAATGATGACACTGATTGGTGCGAGATCATTATTGCAGATACGGGCCAGGGCATCACGTACGAAGATCGTGACAGGATATTCAATCCCTTTTTCACGACAAAGACCGGGGGTACTGGTCTGGGATTGTCGATCGTCTACCGGATCATCGAGGATCATCGGGGAACGATAACGGTGGACAGCGTGCCCGGCAAAGGGACCCAATTCTTCATCAAGCTTCCGATTCTGGAGGAGCCAGTTTACACGACGCTCAAAAACAATACGGAGCATAAGCAGAAGAGGCGGAGTTGATATGAGTAAAATACTCGTTGTTGATGACGAACAGAGCATGCGGGACTTTCTCGCAATCCTGCTTACCAAGGAAGGTCACGAAGTCGTGACTGCAAAGAATGGTGCCGATGCCCTCCGGGCGGCCCAGGCCGAGATCTTCGACCTGGTGATCACTGATATGAAGATGCCTGGAGCCGACGGCATGGAAGTGCTCAAGTCTGTCAAAGAAATCTCACCTGAGACCGTCGTGATCATGATCACCGCCTTTGCAACCACTGAGACAGCGGTCGAGGCCATGAAGATCGGGGCGTATGATTACATTATCAAACCGTTCAAGGTGGATGAGCTGAAGTTGATCATTAACAATTCGCTCGAAAAGCGCTATCTGAGAAAGGAGAATATCCTTCTCAAGCGCGAGATCGAGTCGAAGGCGGGATTTGCCAATTTTATCGGGAAAAGCCCACCGATGCAAAAAGTGTTTTCACTGATCCGTCAGGTCTCGGATACGACCAGCACCGTACTGATAACGGGTGAAAGCGGAACAGGCAAAGAGCTCGTAGCAAAAGCGGTCCATTTCAACAGCCCCCGGAAAAATGGACCGTTCGTAACGGTCAACTGCGGGGCATTGCCCGAGACGCTTCTGGAAAGCGAATTGTTCGGTTATATGAAGGGTGCCTTCACCGGTGCGTCGTCGAACAAACAGGGGCTTTTCGAAGCCGCCAACAACGGGACCATTTTTCTCGATGAGATCAGCGCGACTACGCCGGCGCTCCAGATCAAGCTTTTGCGGGTGCTCCAGGAGCGGGAGTTCATCCGGGTGGGCGGGACTGCGCGGGTCAAGGTGGATGTGCATGTCATCTCCGCAAGCAACAAGGACCTGCCGTCCGAAATTGCCAAGGACACGTTCCGGGAGGACCTCTACTATCGTTTAAACGTGATCCCCATCCGCCTGCCTCCGCTCAGGGAGCGGAAGGAAGATATTCCGCTTCTTGCGGATTATTTTCTCAAGAAAGTCGTCCGCAAAGAGGCCGAACGGGCGCGGATCAAAACGATCGATGCTGATGCCATGAAGGCGCTGATGGCATATCATTGGCCGGGAAATGTTCGTGAGCTCGAGAATACAATAGAACGAATGATGATCATGACGCCGGAAGACGTTATTCGTCTCGAACAGATACCGGATACCGTAAAATGCCCCTCGGGCTGTTCCGACCTTGTCTCGCTTGAGATCCCTGAGACAGGGGTGGACCTCGAGGCGCTTCTGGAAAATGCCGAAAGGACCTTTCTCAGGAAAGCGCTCGAAAAAACAGGTGGTGTCAAGACAGATGCGGCAAAGCTGCTCGGCCTCACTTTTCGCTCCTTTAGACACCGTCTGCAAAAATACGGCGACACGTAAGCATTCGCGGAGTTTTTGATTGCAAATGTCCAGTGATTCCGATACAATTCAATTTCCATGGCATACGATACGTTAAGAGATTATATCGCAGTCCTCGAAAAGAACAACGAACTGATCAGGATCAAAGCCGAAGTTGACGCTGACCTTGAGATCGCTGAAATTACGGACCGGGTATCAAAAGAAAAGGGTACGGCGAACAAGGCGCTCCTGTTCGAACGGGTCAAGAGGTCCGCTTTCCCGGTCCTGACCAATGCATTCGGCTCCATGAAGCGTATGTGCCTTGCGCTCGAGGTCGACAGCCTGGATGAGATCGGCCAGCGGATCAAGGAACTTGTCGACCCCACGAACCTGTTCCCGGGTCCCGGCGCCGGTATTATGGACAAACTGGGCATGTTGCCGAAACTTGCCGAACTCTCCAAATTTTTCCCCAAGACCGTAAAAAAGGCGCCCTGTCAGGACATCGTGCTGACGGGAGACAACGTAGACCTTTCCAAAATTCCCGTACTTCGGTGCTGGCCCTCTGATGGCGGACGTTTTATTACGCTCCCCATGGTCTGCTCGGTCGATCCCCTCACGAAGATCACAAACGTCGGCATGTACCGCATGCAGGTCTTTGATCATCAGACCACCGGCATGCACTGGCACAAGCACAAGGACGGTGCCAGGCAGTACCAGCAGTACGAGGCTTTAGGCAGGCGCATGGAAGTGGCGGTTGCCATCGGCGGGGACCCCGCTATCATCTATTCTGCCACCGCGCCGCTCCCGCCGGTCATCGGCGAGTTCGTTTTTGCGGGCTTTCTCAGAAAAAAGCCTCTGGAGGTCGTCCAGTGCAAGACCATCGACGTTCGTGTACCGGCGGAGGCGGAGTTCATCCTTGAGGGCTTCGTTGATCCTCACGAACGTCGGGTGGAAGGACCCTTCGGCGACCATACCGGCTACTACTCCGAGGCAGATGAGTATCCGGTATTCCATGTTACGGCCATTACGCACCGGCGGAACGCCATCTATCCGGCCACACTGGTCGGCCGCCCGCCGCAGGAAGACGCCTATCTCGGCAAGGCCACGGAACGCATCTTCCTTCCGCTGCTCCAGATGGTCTCGCCCGACATCCTCGACATGGACATGCCTGTTGAAGGCGTGTTCCATAACAATGTGATCGTCAGGATCAAGAAACGCTATCCCGGCCACGGCAAGAAGGTGATCAACACGATCTGGGGGACGGGCATGCTCATGCTCTCCAAGTTCGTCATTGTCTGCGACGAGGACGTCAATATCCACGATTACTCCGAAGTTACCTGGAAGGTCATGAACCATGTCGACCCGCAGCGTGATGTGATCATCACCGATGGGCCGCTTGACATCCTTGATCACTCCTGTCCCCAGATCGGATTCGGCGGCAAGATGGGCATCGATGCTACGCGCAAAGGACCCGGTGAAGGATTCCACCGCTCATGGCCGGAGGAGATCAGGATGTCACCGGAGATTCAGGCGCTTGTCGAGAATCGCTGGAAGGAGTACGGTTTATAAAACACTATTCAGGTGGATGGTCTGCAGGTTGAAGGTGGATGAAGTGAAGTGGATACTGAAAGTTCTTTGGATAGGTCAGCCGTCGGCTTAAATACCGCATCACCTCGGTCTCAGCCAGAACACCTCATCGTCATTAGCTAATCGGATATTTCACATTATGCTGTTTTTTGGACTTCTCTTAATCATACTGCTCATCCTGCTGAACGGTTTTTTTGCTGCGGCCGAAATATCATTGATCTCGCTGCGCAAAAGCCGCGTTCGGCATCTCGTTAAAAGCGGCAATACGAAAGCAAGAAGAATCCAAAAGCTCCAGGAGGAACCGGAGCGTTTTCTTGCTACTATTCAGGTCGGCGTTACTCTCATCGGGACTTTAGCAGCCACGTTCGGCGGCGTAATAGCCATTGAGCATATTAAACCGTTTTTAGCTTCCTCGCCCGTGGAATTTATCAAGAGAGCGGCTGAACCGATCGCGGTCGGTATTGTCGTGAGTGTGATAACGTATTTAACGCTGGTATTCGGTGAACTGATCCCCAAGTCGCTTGCTATCCGATACGCTGAAAAAATTGCATTTCTGACATCGACATACGTCGATGTCATTTCAATAACCTTTCGCTGGGTACTGCGCATGCTTACCGCATCAAGTAATTTTGTCATTGGTCTGTTCGTTTCCTCAAATGATCGTGAACCATCTCTGATATCGGAAGACGAGGTAAAATATCTTATTCGGGAAGGACGCAAGAGCGGCGTGTTCGAACCGTCGGAAGAGGACCTTATCCACAGCGTGTTCCGGTTCACCGACACCGTGGTAAAGGAGGTGATGGTCCCCCGGACCGAGATCGTGGCAGTCGAGGCGGAAAGCGACGTTGATTCGATCCTTCGTACCATGAACGAGAAGGGGTTTTCGCGTCTGCCGGTATATTCCGAGACCATCGATAACATCATCGGCGTTGTCTATCTCAAGGATATTTTGCCGCTCCACCTGTCCGAGAAGGCGCTTCAACTCAAGCAGGTGCTCCGGAAGCCCTATATCGTTCCTCCCAATAAAAATGTCAGCGTTCTGTTGAAAGAGATGCGTGAAAAACGCATCCACCTTGCCTTGGTGGGCGATGAATACGGAGGCACCGATGGCCTGGTGACCATGGAAGATCTTATTGAAGAGATCATCGGTGACATAAGAGATGAGCAGGAGAAGGAACTCCGGGAGATCAGTGAGATTGCCGCAAACCGGTACATCGTCGACGGGAGGACCGACATCGGCAAGGTGAATGACAAGCTGGGAATCAGGCTGCCGGAAGACGAATTCGAGACGGTCGGCGGTTTTCTGCTTGGGCTCTTCGGACGATTGCCTGCCGAGGGCGACCAGATCAAGCACCAGAACGTCATGTTTACTGTGCTTCGGCTGAGGAAGAACCGGATATCGCGCATCAGGGTGCTCAAATATACGGGGGAGAACCAGGAAAGAGGGGAACATGAAGACGCCACTGATACTCGAGACTAATCTCGCAGGACTCAAACCTCCGAAACGGGGCAAGGTCAGGGACATCTATGACCTCGATGAGATGCTTCTCATCGTGGCAACAGATAGGATTTCCGCTTTTGATGTAGTGCTGCCGAATGCGGTCCCCGAAAAAGGCAGGGTGCTTACCCAGATATCGAATTTCTGGTTTTCGAAGACCGCGGACATCGTGCACAACCATCTCATATCCCTGGATGTCAGGGACTATCCCACCATATGCAAGCCGCACGCGGCAATCCTTGAGGGGAGAAGCATGCTCGTCAAGAAGACCCAACCGCTGCCCGTGGAATGCATTGTGCGGGGATACCTTTCCGGCTCCGGACTGAAGGAGTACGGGACAATGGGCTCGGTGAGCGGCATCAAACTTCCGCCGGGGTTGACCGAGGCGTCGCGCCTTCCTGAACCGATATTCACGCCGTCCACGAAGGCCGAGATAGGCGAGCATGACGTTAACGTTGATTTTAATGATATAGTTAAGCGTGTCGGGGCCAACACAGCGGATAAAATAAGGAAATATACGCTCGCTATTTATCAGCGAGCGTGTAAACTTGCTGAGCCCAAAGGGATCATCATAGCGGATACGAAGCTTGAATTCGGGGTCCTGAACGGAGAAATTATCCTGATCGATGAAGTGCTCACGCCCGACTCGTCCCGCTTCTGGCCGAAGAACGACTACCGGGAAGGAGTTGTGCAGAAGAGCTTTGACAAGCAGTTCGTCCGTGATTATCTCCTTTCACTCAACTGGAACCAGAAACCCCCGGCGCCAGTGCTTCCCGACGATGTAGTGCGGAAGACGAGCGAAAAATATCTGGAAGTGCTCGGCATGCTGACCACGTAAAAAATGTCAACCTCGAACAGGCGATGGATTATTGATTTTAGCCGCCTTTCCTGATATACTGCCCTTGCCGTCCATGGGGAATGACAAATGACGATGAAGAGATATCGATCCGATAAAATCGCACTCCTTGTCTTCTTCGTGCTGTATGCACTCTCACCGCTCACCTGCGACCTGTCCGTAAAATCCATAACACCCCATCTAGCCGGAAGAGCTTCCGGACATTCCTTTCAAAAGACTTCTCTTTATCTTCTAGAAGTTTTGCACGAGGTTTTTTTTGGATCCAGCGAACCTGAAGACGATTCATCATCGAATCGCGTCCTTATCAGGAAGAAAAGCGCCGTTTATCGGGGCAGATTCAATTTTGTCCCGCAGTCAGGACATCCCTTTTCCGCGGCAGATCTGACGTCTGGCCAACATTTCTGCTTCGGGAGAGAACGAGCCGAGATCGTGCAGTGCTCTCTCCGGAAGACCAGCGGTTACTGGACCCTGTATTCCGGCCTGTCCCCGCCGCTCCTTTCGTAGATCCGCGAAAAGCCATTTCCGGAATGCTCTCCGGAAAATCTTTTGGGAGAAAGAAAGGAAAACCCATGGGAATATTTGACAAACTCCTGGGAAAAGGAGAAAGCTATCCGCCCCTTGATCCTGCAAGTCCGGCCGCATCGAGGCTTGGATCGATTCAGCCCCATCTGGAGCCGTTCGTGAAACAGGTGTCTGATAAGTTGGAGATTGTGCCGCTAGATAAGGAGGCTGTGGTGTTCATCGGCAAGCCGCCTGATGCTTTTGGTGCGGCCTGGATCCGCAATGGAAAGATCTCAAACTTTAAAACGCTGATGCAGGACAAAAAGCTTCCCCCCGACCAGGTCCAACTGCTCTCGGACAAGCTGCGAGATGCATACATACGAAGCAAGGCGGCGGTTCGTTTCTCGATCGCGATCGGAGGCAAGACGGTCACGGTCACACCTTCTGAGTCGCTGGAGCATGACGTGGCCACCATATTTCAGGAACTGGGGGCATAGAATGTCGCTGATGGCCCCTGCGTGTCGACAGCAATCGGCCCACAGGGGCTTTTTTGTGGACCCTCCCCGGCAGAGGATCAGCAAGTTCTCCCAGCGGCTGTTCGCGCGGACCGGCGCATTCACCGATGCGCTGCTGATAGCAGGCATCATGCTCGTGACAGGCGTCATGATGCCCCCCCTGATCAGAGATCGGAAGCACACGGGAACACCTTAACTTCACGATGACGCCAAAGAAAGGGCAGTGAACCATGAAATTGAAGATCGGTTTCTTCGGTGCGGCCATAAATATCGTTGTTGTCACCGGGATGGTTTGTTTCTCGGCGCTTACCCGCGGCGGCGCCTCATTCAGCGACTATTTTTCGGTCTTTCCGGTGCTGGCATTCGCGGCTTTTATTGTCTACTATTTTGTCGTTTCTTCCTATGTGGTAAAGCGTGCGGGAATTCAGAAACCGGCTTTTATTGATTCGCTCGTCGGAATGCTCGCTGAACTTATTCTTGTCACGGTAGGGGTCGTGATCTACAGCCTGTGGATCACGCTCTCGGGTATGCACGGACAGGACCTCCGGATGATCGCCTCGGAACTCACGACCGGCATTCTGGTGAACCTCCTCTGGGTATTTGCAATGTTCCTTGTCCATATCTTGATCGCAGGAAATATCGCCGGCCTCGTCGGCTGGTACGTGTTGAGCAAGCTCTCTCCGAAAAGTCTTTCCTAGCCGTCCGCAGATGCGAGCGATGCCTGCTTCAATATCCCGATCCTCATTTGGATAAACCCGAAGATCGGCCCGACCGGGGTCGCCGAAGTCTTTTCGCGACAGTGTGATCGTTTGACATGGTGGATCAGTTCCCCTGCAGATTTCATATTGCATTCTCAGCCTGAACAGTGTTAGCATATTTTTACGTATTACATTTATTATCCGGCGGTTCTCCCGTAAACGGCGTGAATGAACGTTTCCAGCATAGGACCCGCGTAATGACCGGGACACGCATGTTTTTTATCTCCTTCTGCGCGGTATTGTCCTTATCGTCCCCCAATGCCGCTGAACGGGAACCAGGTCCGCTTCGGCAGGCAAAGGCAGCCATCGACGGCCCTGTCGCCCCGACACTCCGTCACGCTCCTGTCTACCGAATCCCGCTCCGCGTGCATTTGGGAGAGAGCGGACGAAGTCCGGGGGATTTCATTGCAATACTCGATGAGATCAACTCCATCTGGCTGACGCAGGCGGGGATTTGCTTCGAGATGCAGATCGTACTGGATAACAGGCCTCTTGAGCAGGGTATGGACATCTGGTTCATGCCGAACCTGCCCGGAGGAGCGGGGCTTAACGGTTACTTTCGAGACGAGCACAATATTCAGGTGCGGGACACGCCCGTCCTGGGACCTGCCGCGAATCCCGCCCACTATCCAGCTGCACGCACGGCGGCGCATGAGTTCGGGCATGGCCTCTCCCTCCAGCACCGCCAGAATTCCGACGACAATCTGATGCGGTCCAAGACCTTTGGATGGCAGTTGAACAGGAAAGAAATCCAGGAAGCGCGTGGAGCTGCGGCGGAGAAGGCCTTGCAGGACACTGCGCCCAGAAAATGCGAAGAACCCAGGATATTGCCTACGCCAGAGTCTCCCGTTGTCTCAACCATGTCGAATACCGGGCCGTATCGTGATCGTGCAAACCTTGACGCCGATAAACACTAGACACATCAGATTGATAATCCCATCGAGGACTTTCATGTTCAAGAAATACGATGCATCATCGGGTTACCACAACGCCCTGGAGAAGATAAAGAGGAAGACGCTGGTCCACGGACCCAGAACGCTGATGGCCGAGTTCCGGCTCGAACAGGGGGCCCTGCTGCCGAAGCACAGGCATCCGCACGAACAGACCGGCTACCTTGTGTCCGGTCGCATGGACCTCTCGATCGGCAGCGAAACTCATGCAGTCTCGGCGGGGGACAGCTGGTGTATTCCCGGGGACATGGAGCATAGCGCCGTGGCCCGCGAGGACTCTGTTGCCGTAGAAGTGTTCTGTCCGGTAAGGGAGGACTATTTCCCGTAGGACCAGGGGGTCGACCCTGGTCTCACTGATGTCGCCAGGCGAAACTTTGTCCCTCATAAGGGCAGAGTTTTTTCCCCGTAATCCGCTTATGTTCCGACCCTCTTTGCATCGAATACGCAGGCGCCATCTATCCGGTATGCAAATCCGGGGACGTAGTGGACCCGTTGAGTGACCTTTTCCTCTGCAAGATTGAACCAGCAGGAGACCGGTAGTGCCTGAAAAGGGACCCGAAAACTTTATGGAAGAGCTCAATGCCAAGTCTGATATTTTTAGATGAAATCCTCATCCAGCCTGCCAATCAAGCTTGTTTATCCTTGACGATTCCGCATATAATCAGTATAATCGGCGATTGAGTTTATCATCATGGCAAAGGGGATTTTCATGGAAGATCACAACGAGTTGATCCAACAGCGCTTTAAGAAGCGCGAAGAGATCAGCGCGATGGGCATTCGTCCGTATGCAGGAAGGTTCGACGTGTCTGTTTCCGCACAGGGACTCATCGATACCTATGGACAGACGAGCAAGGAAGACCTTGAAAAAACACGGGTTGAGCTCGCCATAGCGGGACGGATCGTCGCCATGCGAAGCTTCGGCAAGGCGGGTTTTGGCCATCTCCAGGACGGATCGGGAAGGATCCAGTTCTACTTCCAGAAGAACACGCTCGGTGATGACCGATACGCTTTCTTTAAAAAGCTCGACATCGGCGACTTCATGGGAGTGAAGGGTTTTCTGTTCCGTACCAAGACCAATGAGCTTACGATTGACATCGAGGACTTCACACTCCTCTCAAAATCCCTCCGCCCTTTGCCGGAAAAATGGCATGGCTTAACGGACGTTGAGCTTCGCTACCGCCAACGGTATCTGGACCTGATCGTGAATCCCGAGGTTAGAAAAGTTTTTCTGCTCCGCACGAAGATCGTCCAGGCGATCAGGGGCTTTCTGAACACCCGGGGCTATATTGAAGTCGAGACACCGATGATGCAGTCCATTCCGGGCGGGGCGACGGCGAAACCCTTCAAGACCCATCACAATGCCCTGGACATGGACCTCTTCCTCCGCATCGCGCCGGAGCTGTATCTCAAGCGGCTCCTGGTGGGCGGTTTCGAACGGGTATATGAGATCAATCGAAATTTTCGGAATGAAGGCATCTCCACGCGCCACAACCCCGAATTCACCATGCTCGAGTTCTATACTGCCTATGCCGATTACCGCGACCTTATGACCATGACCGAGCAGATGATCAGCTCCATCTCAATGGATGTCCTCGGCAAAACAGAGGTGGAATACGAGGGGCATGTGATCAATCTTTCTCCGCCCTGGAAGCGTATCACCTACCGAGACGCACTTCGCGAGGCGGGTGTATCCGAGGCTGTCCTTGCCGATGATCTGAAAGCCCGGGAGTATGCGAGAAAACTCGGCGCAAACTTGACGGGCGGGGAACCCTTGGGAAAGGTACTGAATGAGATTTTTGAGGCGCTTGTCGAGCCTAAGCTCATTCAGCCCACCTTTATTATCGACTACCCAACGGACATATCACCGCTGTCGAAGAAATGCGATGACAATCCCGATTATGTGGAGCGATTCGAGCTCTTCATTGTCGGAAGGGAACTGGCGAATGCCTTCTCCGAATTGAACGACCCGGTGGACCAGAAAGAGCGGTTCCTTAAGCAGGTTTCGGAAGGCGAGGCGGGAGATGAAGAGGCTCACCAGATGGACGAAGATTTCATTCGGGCCCTCGAGTACGGCATGCCTCCGGCCGCGGGGGAGGGGATCGGCATCGACCGTCTGGTGATGCTGCTTACGGGATCAACCTCCATCCGGGACGTGATCCTGTTCCCCCAGATGAAGAAGGAGAAATCGTAAAAAATACTTTTACCACAGAGGACGCAGAGGGCGGAAAGATAAAGATCGATTTTTTGTTGTTGCTCTTTTATTCTCTGTGAACTCTGAGGTGAGAGCCTCTAAAATGAAAATCCCCTACGAAATATTCGTCAGCCTGCGGTATCTGAAGACCAAGAAGCGCTACGGCACTATCTCGCTCAATACGTTCATCTCCATCGCCGGCGTGGTCATCGGAGTGGCCACCTCCATTATCACCCTTGCGGTGATGACCGGTTTTCAGGGTTATTTCCGCGACAAGATCCTGTCAGCCATGCCGCATATTGTGGTGATGGAGTACACCGGCTCCGGCGTTAAGGACCCGAAGGCACTGCAGGAAAAGGTGGAACGGGTCGCGCATGTCACGGCGACAACGCCATTTATCTATGCTCAGTCGATGCTGACGAGCAAAGACCGGATGCAGGGCGTGGTCGTGCGGGGCATCGACCCCAGGACCGAGGGAACGGTGACCGACCTCGCGAAGAACATGACGGCCGGCACCCTCGCGGGCCTTGAGAGCGCGGAGGGAAAACCACCCCGCATCATCATCGGCGAGGACCTTGCCAGAAAACTCGGCGTGTCGGTCGGAGAGACGGTTACCATGGTAAACCCGCTCGGAGAAGAAACCTCAATGGGCGTGATACCCAAAATGAAGAAGTTCGTGGTCGCAGGCTTGTTCGATGCCGGAATGTATGATTATAATACAACGTTTGTTTATATAACGCTGCCCGCGGCACAGAAGTTTTTCGAGATGCCGGGCAGGGTGAGCGGAGTACAGGCGAGGGTGGATGATATCTACCAGGCCGATACAATCGCTTCGGCTATCCAGGCGTCAGCCGGATATCCATTTTACACACGCAACTGGATGGAAATGAACAAGAATTTCTTTTCAGCCCTGCTGCTCGAAAAGATCGGCATGTCACTTATCCTTGTCGTCATTATCATTGTGGCATCGTTCAATATCATCGGCACCCTGACGATGATCGTCATGGAAAAGAGCAGGGAAATCGCCATCCTGAAGTCCATGGGTTCGCCGGCGCAGAGCATCATGAAGATATTCATGTTCGCGGGACTCGCGATCGGCTGCGTGGGGACCGCTATCGGAGCGATCATCGGCTACGGGGCCGTGACGATCATCTCCAGAACAGACATCATATCGCTGCCGAAAGATGTTTATCAGGTAAGCCATCTGCCGCTCTCGATATCAGGCCTCGATGTGCTCTCGATAGCGCTCACCGCGCTCGGCATCAGTTTTATCGCGACACTCTATCCGTCGTGGCAAGCGGCAAAACAGGATCCTGTCGAAGTACTGAGATATGAATAAATATGGTACCTACTCATGTCAGTTATTCAATTTGAATAGTGCAGTTTCGGATTAAATTGGAATTTGGTTTTTGATATTTGGGATAGTGCTATCCTCAAGGAGGTTTCTATGGCGCAAAAAGGCGGCAACTTGAAAACGTTCATTCTCATCGTGATCTTTCTGGGAGTGCTTTCGGTGGTCTTTGTTCTCCTGGGTGGCGGCAACTTTCTTAAATCCGCCGGCACCTGGATCGGCGGCCTGGGCAGCAAGGCGGAAACCATGAAGGGGAAAATAGAGGAAGGCGCATCATCGGTCGGAAAGAAAGCGGAAAAGGTAAAAGAAGCGGTAACGTCTGCCGGTAGAAAAGTCGAAAAGAAGGCGGAAAAAGTGAAAGACGCGGTAACCTCGGGAGAAACGAAATAACGCGCACGCTTATTCATATCGAGCAGCTCCGCAAGACATTCACGAGCGGTCCCATGGAACTCCCCGTTCTTGACGGCATCAATCTCGATATCCGGTCAGGCGAAATGCTCGCCATTGTCGGAGCATCAGGTGTAGGGAAAAGTACGCTCCTCCACATCCTGGGCGCGCTCGACCGGCCGACGTCCGGAAAGGTCTATTATGGAGATGTCGATGTTTTCGGTCTCGACAACGGACGGCTTTCGCGTTTTCGCAACGAGCGTGTGGGGTTCGTGTTCCAATTCCACCACCTGTTGCCTGAATTTTCAGCGCTCGAGAACGTCATGATGCCGGGGCTCATCCGGCGGATGGGCCGAGAAGAAGCAGCTGTCGCTGCCGGGAAAATACTGTCCGATGTGGGGCTCGGCGGGCGGCTTCATCACCGGCCCGGAGAGCTCTCGGGCGGAGAGCAGCAGCGGGTCGCGGTTGCGCGGGCTTTGATGCTGAAACCCGATGTCGTACTTGCCGATGAACCGACGGGCAATCTTGATATGCATACAGGCGAGTCGGTACACGATCTCCTCCTCGGGATCAACAAACAGCAGGGGATAACCTTCGTGATCGTGACGCATAACGACAAACTTGCGGTCCGGGCGGACCGGGTGCTCCGGATGGCCGAAGGAAGGCTCACGCAAACCCAGTAAAACACAAACAGGCGACCTTTTTTCTTGACTTAGAGAGGCTGTAAAAAGTAATATTAATCCTTATCCATCAGACGATTACAGGGAACTGCCGAATGAATCTCTTGTTTTTCCAAATAGCAACGGGTTTCTACCTGCTCGCGACAGCCGGGTACATCAGCTACATCTTAAAACCGGAGCGGAAGTGGACTTCTACGGCATCGCTCTGGGTGACCTTCTCGGGCTTCCTGTTTCATATAGTCTATTTTCTCTTCAGGTGGTTCGAATCAGGACGTATCCCGATAACGAGCTTTTTCGAGGCCGCGAATTTTCTCGGCATGGGCATCGTTCTCGTGTTCCTCATCATGGAATTCCGCTACAAGATCCCGGCGCTCGGCTCGTTCATGCTTCCTCTCGTGATCGTTCTCATGGCCCCTGCTCTCATCCTCTCCGGCGATATTAAAGAACTCAACCCCGTGCTCAAGAGCGGCTGGCTCGGCATACATACGAGCCTGACGGTTTTGGGAGATTCCGCCTTCGCCTTCGCATTCATCGTTTCGATCATGTATCTGATCCAGGAACGCCAGCTCAAGGCCAAACGACTTGGCGCGATCTTTCATCGTCTGCCGTCCCTTGATATCATGGACACACTGGGTTACAAAGCGCTTACCATCGGTTGGCCCCTCTTTACACTCGGCATGCTTTCGGGGTCCATCTGGGCGAACAGCGCATGGGGCACCTACTGGAGCTGGGACCCCAAAGAGACGTGGTCGCTCATTACCTGGGTTGTTTATCTGGTGCTCCTGCACCTACGCACCATCGGATGGCGGGGGAGAAAAATGGCTTTTCTTTCGATCATCGGATTTCTCTTTGTCCTGGTCAGTTTTTTTGTGGTAAGCCGCATACAGATAGGGAAGCATAGCTTTTAAGGTGATGCCTGAATGAGTATCATTGTAGTCGGCCTTAGTCATAAAACAGCGCCCATCGAGGTCCGTGAGAAGCTCAATTTTCCTGAAGCGACCGTTTCAGAGGCGCTTAAGAAATTGGTGAACTACGAGGGGATCCGGGAGGGCCTTATTCTCTCTACCTGCAACCGGGTGGAGATCTATGCATCCGTACAGGACAGCGTATCTGGCATCGAACGGATCAAACAGTTCATCTCGGATTACCATGGCCTTTCCAGGGAGGCCCTGGAACAGTCTCTCTATGTTTATCCCGAGGCCCAGGGTGTGCGCCATACGTTCCGCGTGGCATCAAGTCTTGACTCCATGGTGCTGGGAGAGGCGCAGATACTGGGGCAGCTCAAGGAGTCCTTCGACATCGCCCTCAAGGCAAAGACCACGAGCACCATTCTCAATAAACTGATCAAAAAGGCGATTTCTGTTGCAAAACGGGTCCGTACCGAGACCAAACTCGCCGAAGGAGCGGTGTCCATCAGCACCGCGGCAGTGGAATTGGCAAAGAAGATCTTTGGCGAATTAACCGGCAAGAACGTCATGCTCCTGGGCGCCGGTGAAATGGCGGAACTTGCCGCCCAGCACCTCCTGGGCAATGGGGTGAAGAACATCATGGTCGCGAACCGCACTTTCGAACGCGCCGAAGAACTCGCCAAGGAGTTCAAAGGCGACGCGATCCGGTTCGAACATTTCCCCGACGCCCTTGTTATGGTGGACATCCTTATCTGTGCGACCGGTGCGCCGCAGTATGTCGTCAACCGCGAAATGGTCATGCGGGTGCTTAAAGAACGGCGTAATAAGCCGATCTTCATGATCGACATCTCGAATCCGAGAAATATCGACCCCGAGGTTGACAAGGTCGACAACGTCTATCTCTATGACATCGATGACCTTCAGAGCAAGGTCGACGTGAACACCGGGGGCAGGGCAAAAGAGGCGGAAAAGGCAGAGGAACTCATCACCCAGGAGGTAGAGACGTACCTCCAGTGGGAGCGTGCTCTTGATGCCGTACCTACCATCGTGGACCTTCGGGAAAAAGTAGAAGACATTCGGAAACGCGAGCTCGATAAGACCATCGGTTCATTGAACACCGTCACCGAAGAGCAGAAGCGGGCGATGGAGGCCATGTCCCAGGCGATCGTGAACAAGTTGCTTCACGCGCCTCTGGTTGTCCTAAAGCAGGCGGCGTCAACTCCGGACACCGGTGACGCAACCATCGCCATAGCGCGCAGACTTTTCAACCTGGACAAGGAATTAAAGCGGCCCGGCCGCGAGAGGGTTGTCGAGTCGTCGCGTAAAGACGATACTGAACAGAACAAGGAACCCCAAACATCAAAAAATATTTGCTGATGAATCAGACGGATCAGTCAGATCGGTCGGATCCGACTGATTTTTAGAACGAGTTATTCAAAGGAGTCCTCATTGCGAAAACAGATCAGAATCGGTACACGCGCCAGTGCGCTCGCGCTCTGGCAGGCGGAGTGGGTGAAATCGGAGCTCGAAAAGGACTATCCAGGCCTGATCGTGACGCTCATGAAGATCAAGACCACGGGCGACAAGATCCTCGATGTGCCGCTCGCCAAGGTCGGCGGCAAGGGGCTGTTCGTGAAGGAGATCGAGGAGGCCATGCTGGCGAACGAGATCGACATTGCCGTGCACAGCATGAAAGACGTGCCGACCTTTTTCCCCGATGGGCTCCATCTGTCATGCATCACGAAGCGAGAGGACCCGAGGGACGCCTTGCTTTCAAGGAACAATACGGCGTTCAAAGATCTGCCCCGGAGCGCGAATGTGGGCACGAGCAGTTTGAGGCGTCAGGCCCAGCTCATGAACGCGCGTCCGGACTTCGTGATCCATCAACTGCGCGGCAATGTGGGCACAAGGTTGCAGAAATTGAAAGAAGGAAAGTTCGACGCCATCATCCTTGCAGCGGCCGGGGTGAAGCGGCTGGGGCTTGAGGAGAATGTGTCGGAATACCTCTCACCCGAGATCAGCCTGCCCGCTATCGGACAGGGGGCACTCGGCATTGAATGCCGGGTGGATGACCGGGAACTCAATGACATGATCGCGTTCTTCAACCATGCGGACAGCCGCACCTGCGTGACGGGAGAACGCGCGCTCCTCAGAAGGCTTGAAGGAGGATGTCAGGTCCCGATCGCCTGCTACGGGCAGATGAAGGACAGGAAGCTGAAGCTGATCGGTCTTGTCGGCAGCGTGGACGGAAAGCGCATTGTCAAGGACTCCATTGAAGGAGAGCCGGACAAGGCCGAGAAGCTCGGCGTGGTCCTTGCGGAAAAGCTACTCTCCCGGGGCGCGGACGTGATCCTTCGGGAAGTATACGGAAATACTACCGACTTCAGCGGGAATAATCTGCTGGAAAATTCCTAATAGAACCTGAATCTTCGAACCGCTAGGGCGCGAAGGTCGCGAAGGGTGGATTCTTCATCTTAAAAATCCGAGATTTTCTTCGCGTACTTGGCGCCTTCGCGGTAAATTAATTTATAGCCAACCATGACTCAATCAATCGGAAAAGTATATTTAATAGGCGCCGGCCCGGGTGACCCGGGTCTGATCACGGTCAAGGGACTGGAGTGCGTAAAAAAGGCTGATGTGATCATCTACGACTATCTTGCGAACGAGCGTTTGCTCGACCAGCGGCGGCCCGATGCGGAACTGATCTATGTCGGCAAACAGGGCGGCAGACACACGCTGCCCCAGGATGAGATCAACAGCCTGATCGTCAAAAAGGCGAAAGAGGGAAAGATCGTTGCCCGTTTAAAAGGGGGAGATCCTTTCATCTTCGGCAGGGGCGGGGAAGAGGCCGAGGACCTGGTAGACAGCAATATCCCCTTCGAAGTAATACCCGGCGTTACTGCCGCCACCGCGGTGCCGACCTATGCGGGCATCCCGCTGACCCATCGGGATTTTACCGCAAGCGTTGCGTTCGTGACCGGACATGAGGACCCCACCAAACCGGAATCAAAGGTGCATTGGGACAAGATCTCGACAGGCATTGGTACGCTGGTGTTCTTTATGGGGATGAAGAACCTCCAGAACATTGTTGACAATCTAGTGTCTCACGGCAGGAACCCTGAAACGCCGGTAGCTGTCGTTCAGTGGGGCACCCGCACTGACCAGAGGGTCATAACAGGAACGCTCAAAGACATCGTCCCGCGGGTCAAAGAAGGCAGGCTCGGGCCGCCTGCCATCATCATCGTAGGCGAGGTGGTGAACCTGAGGCAAAAACTGAACTGGTACGAGTCCAAACCGCTTTTCGGAAAACGGGTCGTGATCACGCGTTCGCGGGACCAGGCAAGCGTGTTTGCCGAGATGCTTATCGACCGCGGCGCGACGACCATTGAATTTCCCACGATCGATGTTGTTCCTCCCGCGAGCTGGGCCGAGCTGGACAGCGCCATCCAGACGATCGAATCGTATCAATGGATCATATTCACGAGCGCGAACGCGGTCAAATATTTCATGGACCGGCTTCGCGGACTGGGAAAGGACCTGCGCATACTCAAGGGAGTGAACATCTGCACGGTAGGGCCAAAGACTGCGGAGTTGCTTATGCAGTACGGCCTCAAGGCTGATCTGATACCCGCGGAGTTCAAGGCGGAAGGAGTCGTTGCCGCCCTCCTCGGCGGTCTCAATGTGAAAGGCCTGAAGATACTGGTCCCCCGGGCGAAGGCGGCACGCGAGATAATCCCGGACAAGCTCAGGGAACAGGGCGCCTCGGTGACCGTAGCGACCGCTTACGAGAACGTACGACCGACGGCGGATGTGGACAGGATAAAAAAACTGTTCGCGGAAAATAAAATATCCGCTTTGACCTTCACCAGCTCCTCGACCGTGCACAATTTTGTTGAAATACTCGGACAAAAAGAGTATAAAACGTTTTTACAGGGTGTAACCGTGGCCTGCATCGGACCGGTAACGGCAAAGACCGCGAAGGAATACGGTATGAAAATAGATGTTATGCCGAAAGAATATACCATTCCTGCTCTCGTCGATGCGATGGTGGAATTTTTCAAAAAAGAATAAGGTTTTTGATCGCACCCGACCCTGTGGCAAAGATGTTAACTAATCAAGAAGGAGACGTTATGATAACCATTTCAGAAGTTGCAGCTGACAAGATCAAGGAGATACTCGAGTCAGAGGGCGTACCCGGGCATGCGCTGCGCGTGACAGCGGCCGCCGGCGGATGCGGCTGCGGCCCATCCTATGAGATCATGATCGATGATAAGACCGGCGACGGAGACACCGTGGTCGAGAAGAACGGAGCCAGACTTTTTGTCGATGCTTCGACCGCCATGAAGCTGGAGGGGGCCGAACTCGGCTTCATCAGCGATGAGCGCGGCGAGGGTTTTGCGATCGGATTTCCAAACGGCGCGCCGTCCGGCGGGAGCTGTGGCTGCGGCGGTGGCGAAGAGCCCAAGACGGGCGGCGGTGGATGCGGTTCAGGCGGCTGCGGCTGCAGTTAAGATTCGGACGATGTGAAGAGATGAAGGTGAGAACTGAAGCAAAGACAGCACAACTTCCCATCTCCCTAACTTCTTAACGTCAGGTTGTATAAGACAGGAGATCCCATGTTCCAGCCAGTATACCGGCCGAGAAGGCTGCGCTCCAACGAGAACATACGTCGTATGGTGCGGGAGACGACACTTTCCCCCGATGATTTCATCTATCCGCTTTTTGTCACTCATGGCAAGGGAGTGAAGAAAGAGATCGGGGCCATGCCCGGGAACTATCAGCAGTCCATTGACAATATCGTAAAGGACTGTGAAGAGGTGAAGAACCTGGGGATTCCGGCGGTGCTTCTCTTCGGCATCCCCGAGCACAAGGACGAGGTCGGCAGCGAGGCCTACTCCGACGAGGGTATCGTCCAGCACGCCATCAAGGCGATCAAGAACAAACTGCCTGAACTTGTCGTGATCACCGACGTCTGTCTCTGCGAATATACGAGCCACGGCCACTGCGGCCTGATCAAAAACGGAGTTGTTCAGAACGACGCCACGCTCGAACTGCTTGCCAGGGAGGCGCTTTCCCATGCCAAGGCGGGTGCGGACATGGTCGCTCCGTCGGACATGATGGACGGCAGGGTCGCCGCCATCCGCGAGATACTTGACAGCGAATGTTTTTACGATGTTCCGATCATGTCCTATGCCGCGAAGTATGCTTCGAGCTTCTATGGCCCCTTCCGCGAAGCGGCTGAGTCTACTCCGCAGTTCGGCGATCGTCGATCGTACCAGATGGACGCCCCGAACAGCCGTGAGGCCCTGCGAGAAGTATCCCTCGATATCGACGAAGGTGCGGACATCGTGATGGTGAAGCCCGCACTCGCCTATCTTGATATCATCTACCAGGTGAAACAGCAATTCAATCTGCCTGTCGCAGCCTATAACGTCAGTGGAGAATACTCCATGATAAAGGCCGCGGCAAAGCTCGGATGGATCGATGGCGAACGCGCCATGATGGAGTCGCTTATTGCGATCAAACGTGCGGGCGCCGATATGATCCTGACTTATTTTGCCAAAGAGGCTGCAGCGTTATTGAATAAATAGCGAATGAAGGACTTTCACGGTGAGAAAATTTCCTTAACCTCTTCCTTTCCTATCAGAAGGATGGTTTCATCGTGTTGGCCGTATACACAGACGATTCAGAGAAACCCGTCCAATCGTTCATCAGGAAAAAGGCGATAGCTTTTCCCGTGCTTATTGATAAGGACCAGGAGGTTTATTTCGACGAGTATGGGGTCATTGGTCTTCCAACAAGTTTTCTCATAGACCGGGATGGGCTTGTCAGAGAAAAGTTTCTTGGCGATCGGCCATGGGATGCCCCGGAAATGAAGGAGAAAACAGAAAAGTTGTTGTCAAAAAACAGGAAGAAGGGGAAATGAGGACCTGGCTATAAAGCTCAGCTTGCTCCCGGTACAACCACAACTCTCCGCGCAGATTATTACCTCCATCGCAACTCATTGCCTCACATCCGATCAAGGTCATAAACCCAAAAATATAACGATCAATACAAGATGAAGCCGTAAAAGTTGAAGAACTCCCTACTTGTCATTTCGAACGAAGTGAGAAATCTTGTTTTTCCGGTCGGTTGAAAGATCCCTCTCTCCGTTCGGGATGACACTTTCTGACTTTTTACGAGACCATCTCACAAGAAGGTTTAAGAGACCTTTCCTGGATTTTGTCTGTGCTCATGATTTAATATATGGTCCTTGCAGTAGCCAAGCCCGCCGCACTCGGGGCAGTAACGAAATTCCATCTGAGGATGCGATAGATCGGTAATGCCGCAGGTAGCGCACGTATGGAATGCTTCCTTCTTTCCCGTGAACTGTCTCGCCTGGGCTGCCATGACCCGCTTGCCGGTCTTCATTCTCCACGCGATATCTCTTCCAAAGAACAGGAGGAAGTTGCTGATCGAGGCGAGCACGAAGAGCCGCGTTGACCAGGACCCGAACAGGACCTCATAAGCATAGCCGATCCACGTGAGAAGCGCCAGCCATTTGATCTTGACCGGGAGGATAAACAAGATATAAAGCTGGAAATCCGGATACAGGAAGGCGAAGGCCAGGAACACTGAACCGCCGATGAACACGTTCGTTGCCGGATACATGGGCAAGATGAAAGACACTGCCACGGTGATAACGTAACCGATAAGAAGAAAAAGGTTGTAACGGAATGCCCCCCAGTGGCCTTCGAGGGCGCTCCCCATGAGATAGAACAGGTACCAGGCGAAAAATGCGAATATCGGGTTGGTCATTGGGGGGATGAATATGAACGTGAGCAGTCTCCACCACTCGCCCGCAAGAACAAGATACGGGATAAGCACCACACGATCGAGGATGAACCTGCCCGACAGGGCGAAAACGAAAAAGAGCACCTGGCCGAGGATAAGGTAGACGGTCAGGTTTTGAACGGCGTAACGCCGGAATTTTCTTTCGAGCTTTTCAAGCATGTTCATGAATAACTCCCTGACCTGACAAGCCGGAACAAATATCAATTCAAATTTACCACGGATGGACACTAATGAACACAAATAAAAAAATCAAGATTGAGTCCCTATTTATTCCATCAGTGTCAATTCGTGTTAATCCGTGGCAAAACAGCTTTTAGATTTTTTTGCCATGTTAAGCAGAATTTGATCCGTAGTAATTACTCGAGGTATCCCACCGTCATCAGGTGGTAATTGGTTCTCCGTTCAACTGTGTCAGATGACCTGCACTATCGAACTCGGCGCTCAACCGCTCGCCCGTGTCGAGGTCGCCGGTGACTGTGGAGCCGTTTACTGCAAGGGGGATGCCTCTTGTCCGGAGATAGGAAAGAAGCGCATTCCGGTGATTAATTTCATATCGGGAGATCAGTTCAAGGAACCGGCGTGATAAGCGCGACAGGTCAAAGAAGGGCTGCGCGTCGATCAATTTGTCATAGAGCAGGAGAAATGCCGATCCACCTTCGTATGCGTCCCGGAGATAGCAGCTCGCCTTGCAGAGTTCGCAGGCGATCATCGAAAGCATGTGGCCATCAGCTTGGTGAAGGTCAACGGCAGGGAGGGTAAATTCCGGAACACCTTCATGCGATCCCCAGTCCCGGAGGTCACGGGATGCTTTGAGCAGATCCACCGGGACCTCCTCTGTCTGCTCGTCAGCCCAAGCCCAGAGCCACATGAGCGTGTTGTCTGATTCCGTGCCGAGTACCTGAAAGGTAACATCGAGGTTGTCGTTGAAGCGTATCTTCCCGGCATCAAGATCGAGACAATAGGTGTGTTCACCGAACAGGAGGTCCATCTTGTCCTGTTTTTCGAGCGAGAGAAGGGCGAACTGTTCGAGGTATTCCGTAAGCTTGGCCATGATCCACCGAATGGCGACAATAGAATGGATTTACTATACTGTTATTCATTCTTTTTTGCAAGAGCGACTAATGAATACAAATAAAATACAAATAAAATAATTGCATTTGCGAACAACATGGAGTATCCTATGTACCATGAAAATGAGAACGCATGGCCTGTCATATCCTGCAATTATACTGGCATTTCTCCTGGTCAGTTGTTCCGCACACACCTCACCGGAAAAGGCGGCGCAACAAATCGAAAGCATCCAGTCACCGAGTGCGGGAAATGGTGCGGGCACACTGCTTGATCAGGCGGACCTTGTTCCCGATCAAAACGTCGATGAGGCTGATGACGGGGAAGACTCAGCCCAGGATGAGACAAGGAACGGGAACGCTGCGCCAGTAGAGGAGAACCCACTCGACACGGCACTTGAACTTACCGCGACCTCCCAGGACCTCTGGGAAGCGGGAGATGCCGGGAAGGCCATCGATGCTCTGGATCAGGCATACGCGCTCATCTTGAAAGCACCTGCGGACGCTGAGGGAAAGGACAGCCAGCAAAAGGACGATTTGCGGTACCTGATCTCCAAGAGGCTCATGGAGATCTACACGTCGCGTCTCAACTCGGTGAACGGCATTCACAATGAGATTCCTCTTGTCATGAATGAGCATGTAGCGAGCGAGATCAAGCTTTTCCAGACCATGGAACGTGATTTCTTTATAGAATCGTACAAGCGCTCTGGCAGATACCGGGAGGAAATGGTCAAGGCATTCCGTGAAGCTGGCATTCCCGAGGAGATCACGTGGCTCCCCTTGATAGAGAGCGGATTTAAGGTGCGCGCCATGTCCCGTGCACGGGCACTGGGTCTGTGGCAGTTCATCCCCTCAACAGGCTATAAGTTTGGCCTCAAGCGCGATGCCTGGATCGATGAGCGGTTAGATCCGGGAAAGGCCACAGCGGCGTCCATTGCCTATTTAAAGGAATTGCATCAGATGTTCGGCGACTGGGCCACGGTGCTTGCAGCGTATAACTGTGGTGAAGGGAACGTGCTGCGCGCCATCCGGAGACAAAAAATCGATTACCTCGATAATTTCTGGGATCTCTACCAACGTCTGCCGCGAGAGACCGCCCGGTATTATCCGCGGTTCCTGGCGGTCCTTACGATCCTTAAGGACCCTGCAAAATACGGATTCACCCTTGATGAGCTGGAGAAGCCGGCCGCTTACGAAGTGGTCACCATTGAAAAACCGGTCCATTTAAAAAAGATCGCGGAAAAGACGGGGTGCTCCGATGAAGAACTTGCAAACCTGAATCCCGAACTTCGAAATCGAGCCACCCCTGCCGAGCCGTACGAGCTCAAAGTGCCGGTTGGGAAAAAGGAAGCTGTTCTCGCCTGCGTGGATACTCTGCCAAAATGGTCTCCACCCCAAATGGACTATGTGGTCCATCGGGTGCGGAGAGGGGAGACGCTCTCCAGAATCGCCATGCACTATCGCACGAGTGTCAAACGGATCATCGAATTGAACAACCTGCGGCGGGGAAAGCTGATCAGCATCGGCCAGCGATTGAAAATACCTGTTCGCAAAACCAGCTAGATATTTTCCAGTTCAGCGATCCGCTTCCTTATCTCTTCAGTGATAGCGGTCTTCTTTCCTTCGCGATAATTATACATCACCACCACACCATCGCCCTCCGCTGCGATCTTCCCGTGACGACGGCTCACCACTACGTATTTCATCGAGAAACGATCCTCCTCAACGCCAACGATCTTTGCCCCAACAGAGACGGTATCGGGATATGTGAGGGGTAATTTGTATTTACAGCTCGTTGAGGCAAGGATGGGGCCGATGCCGGTCTCGTCTTTCATCTTGTGCAGTCCGAGCTTCTCGGAGTAAAGAATGCGCGCGCTCTCGAAGTAGCGGAAGTAAACGATGTTGTTCACGTGTTGGAAAGAGTCCATTTCTCCCCAGGCAACGGGAATTTCAATTACAACGGGATAGCCTTCTAAAAAATTGTTGTCCATATTTTTTTGCATGATCATTCTCTTTTACTTTTCACCGGCTTCGTTTTGTTCTGTGACTTGGCAAGCTTCGTCTCGGTTTCATTTTTGTATGATATATCTCTTCTTCCCGATTATTTCTGACTTTAACCAATCCTCCAAATCATGTCCATGCACCTTCCCTCTTTTTTCAAAGAGGTCATAGGCAACCTTGGCGACTTCATCATAGAAATTATCAAGCTGGTTCATCCGGCGCCTCCTGTTAAATGGCAATCCTTCATCTTCACCCCGCCGTGGTTTGCTTGTGTGGCTTAGAACCATAATAGCCGAGTGAAAGAAAACCTTCAAGGCAAAAAAAGAAAATAAGCGCGGCGGATAAAAGAAAGGGTCAGATAAGCGAGACAACGCCGGCGCCGAGCACGGACTCGATCTCGGTGATGAGCTGCTCGTTGGGGTTGACCCGGATGTCGCGGCCCACGGAAATAAGGGATTCCTTACGAACGGGGTTCTGGAGGCGGAAATAGACGGGGATGGAACCCTGGTAACGGAGAAGGATGTCCTTGACCTTCAGGAGGTCGTCCTGCGTCATACCGGTGGAGTTCAGCTTGATGTCCATCCTGGTGGTGCCTTTTTTCTTCACCTCCGTGAGGAGATGGAGGCGCATGGCCTTGATCTTGTTGCCCTGTTCGCTCTTGTCGAGCTGGCCCGCCACGATAAGCGGCGTGTCGGTCAGCAGCATATGCTGCGCGGTCCTGTAAAGGTCAGGGAAGATGATGACCTCAATGGTTCCGAAGAGGTCTTCGAAACTCAGGATCGCCATTTTCTCGTTCTTCTTCGTCATCTTCGGTTTAAGCCCCGCGATGACCCCGCAGATGGTCACTTCCCTGCCGTCCGGGATGGTCTCGAGCGTTTCCGTGGTTGCCGTGGCGTAGCGCTTGATGTCCGCCTCGAAGGCCGCCAGGGGATGGCCGCTGATATAGAACCCCACGCTTTCTTTCTCGTAGGCCAGAAGCCGGCCCTCCTTCCACTCAGGGACGTCAGGGAGGGCGATCTCCTTGTGGCCTTCCATGGAATCAAAGATGCTGAACTGTCCAATGGCCTCCTGCTCCTGGTGTTTGCCGCCCTGGTCGATGAGCATGTCGAGACCGTCCATCATCTGAGCCCTGCGTGCGCCGGTATCGTCAAAGGCCCCGCACTTGATGAGCGCCTCGATCACCCGGTGGTTAACTCTGCGCTGGTCTACCTTCTGGCAGAAATCCGCGAGGGACGTGAAAGGGCCTTTTGCCTGTCGCCCTTCGACGATCGCCTCAATTGCGGAGAGGCCCACATTCTTGACCGCGGCCAGGCCGAAGCGAATGGACCCGATCGTGCTGCCGGGTTCCACCTCATCGCGGTCGTGCGAATCCGTCACGGTAAAGTCCCACATGCTCTGGTTCACGTCCGGTGGCAGGATGTTGATGCTCATCTGTCGCACTTCGTTGATATACTTCACCACCTTGTCCGTGTCCTGGACCTCGCTCGTGAGCAGCGCAGCCATGTACTCTACGGGAAAATGGTACTTCAAGTATGCGGTCTGATAAGAAACGAGGGCGTAGGCCGCGCTGTGGGACTTGTTGAATCCGTACTCCGCGAACTTGGCCATGAGGTCGAAGATCGCCTCAGCCTTTTTCAGGTTGATTTTCTGTTTTTCCGCGCCTTTGAGGAATGGCACCTTTTCCTTGGCCATGACCTCGGGGTCTTTCTTTCCCATGGAACGACGCAGCAGGTCAGCGCCGCCGAGAGAATAGCCCGCCAGGGTGCGGGCGATCTGCATCACCTGTTCCTGATAAACGATGACACCGTAGGTCTCTTTGAGTATCGGTTCGAGCGCGGGCAGTTCGTAAGTTATCTTCGTAGCGCCTTTTTTCCTTTTAATGAAGTCGTCCACCATACCGCTCCCGAGAGGTCCCGGCCGGTAGAGGGCCACGAGAGCAATGATATCTTCGAAGCATTGAGGCTTCATCTTGATAACGATATCGCGCATGCCTGAGGACTCGAGCTGAAAGATGCCCGCTGTCTCTCCGCGCGACAGGAGTTCAAAGGTCTTTGCATCATCCAGGGGGATGCGGGAGATGTCGAACCGTTCAGCGTGCTCCAGAGGGGCCTTGGAAAGCCGCAGGTTGATCGTCTTGACGGCCTTGTCGATGACCGTAAGTGTGCGCAGACCGAGAAAGTCGAATTTTACGAGACCTATCTTTTCGACACCTTTCATATCGAACTGGGTGATGATCTCGTCCTTTGGCGTCTTGAAGAGAGGGAGATATTCTGTGAGCGGTTCCTGAGAGATCACGACTCCCGCCGCGTGTTTCGATGCATGCCTGACCTGGCCTTCGAGGTGGAGCGCGATCTCGATCAGTTCGGCCATGCGCGGGTCCTTCTTGAGCTCTTTGAGCTTTGGCTCCTGCTCCATGGCCTTTTCCAGTGTTATGCCAAGGGTGTTCGGCACGAGCTTGGCGACCTTGTCCACTTCGGCGTAAGGAATATCGAGCACCCTCCCGACATCGCGGATCACCCCCTTGGCAAGCATGGTTCCGTAGGTGATGATCTGGGTAACATGGTCCTGCCCGTACTTTTCGGTAACGTACTTCAACACCTCGTCACGGCGGTCCATGCAGAAGTCCACGTCGATGTCCGGCATGCTGATGCGCTCGGGGTTGAGAAACCGTTCGAACAGCAGGTTGTAGGGGATGGGGTCGAGGTCCGTTATCCTGAGGCTGTATGCCACGAGACTTCCGGCCGCGGAGCCCCGGCCCGGGCCCACGGGGATGTCCTTTTCCCTGGCATAACGGATAAAGTCCCAGACGATCAGAAAATATCCGGCAAAGCCCATCTTGCCGAGCATCTCGATCTCGAATTCCAGTCTTTTTTTATACGCCTCGCGGTCAATGCTGCCGGGGCCGCGCACTGCCTCGATCTCCGCGAACCGTTCTTCGAGCCCCTTGCGGCTGAGGTCAGCCATGTAGGATTCACGCGTGGTGCCTTCAGGGACGGGGAAGTGGGGGAGGTGATACTTGCCAAGTTCAAGTTCCAGGTTGCAACGTTCGGCAATGGCCACCGTGTTCGAGATCGCTTCGGGCACGTCTGCAAAGGACTTTTTCATCTCCTCGGGCGTCTTCACGTAGAAGGTCTCGGAGGCGAACTTCATCCGGTTCGCGTCTTTTACTGTTTTTCCGGTTTGGATGCAGAGAAGGGCATCGTGAGACTTGTGGTCCTCCCTGTTCAGGTAATGGCAGTCGTTTGTTGCCACCACAGGGATCCCGGTATCGGTCGACAAGCGGAGTAACTCACGATTAGCCTGGTCCTGTTCGGGAATGCCGTTGTCCTGGAGCTCGAAGTAGAAGTTTTCAACGCCGAGGATAGCCTGGTATTCAAGGGCGGTTTTCTTTGCGTCGTCGTACCGCCCCTGAAGCAGGAGCTTGGGAATCTCTCCTGAAAGACATGCCGACATGCCGATAAGACCCTCAGAATATTTCCTGAGGAGTTCCTTGTCGATTCGCGGCTTATAGTAAAAGCCCTCGAGGTATCCCGCGGTCACGAGTTTGACGAGGTTCTTATATCCGACCTTGTTCCGTGCCAGGAGAATGAGGTGATAGGAACTTTCTTCGTGTTGCCCTGCTGTGCCGGCTTTTTCAAAACGTGACCCGGGAGCCACATACATTTCGCAGCCGATGATGGGTTTGATCCCGGCCTTGGTGGCCTTGAGATAGAAATCCAGGGCGCCGAACAGGTTGCCGTGGTCCGTGACGGCGATCGCGGGCATACGCAGTTCAACGGCTTTTTTGATCAGGTCATCGAGTGCGTTGGCGCCGTCAAGAAGGCTGTATTCGGTGTGGAGGTGGAGGTGGACGAAGTCGGCATGATGCATAATAGTAAAGCAAGCTCCAAATTCCAAGCGCCAAATTACAAACAAAGTTCAAATACCAAATTCCAAATTCAAAACTGTTTGGTTATTGAGATTTGGTGATTGGTAATTATTTGTTTTTTGGAATTTGGTATTTGGAAATTTCTCTTCCGCAAAACGGAAGAAATGGAGGCGGCGATCGGATTTGAACCGATGAATGAAGGTTTTGCAGACCTCTGCCTTAGCCACTTGGCTACGCCGCCGCATGTCAGTTATCACTTAGAAGTTTTGAGTTGGGAGTAAAAGAGATGAAGATACGAGTCGTGAGTTACGAGATGAGAAAGTTTAACTCCGAACTCCGAACTCAGCACTTTGAACAAAAAAATGGAGCGGGTGGCGGGATTCGAACCCGTGACCTCAACCTTGGCAAGGTCGCGCTCTACCAACTGAGCTACACCCGCATACGTCAGAACATACCCCAGAATGTTTTCTGCCGTTTGACTGGGCAAATATAACAAAGTGGTATTTCAATGTCAATAGAAAAGAATCTGAAAACAACTCAGGTGTATAGACTGAAGGGAGAAGGGTGTGAGAAAAATCAAGTTGAGATACTTCAATCATCAGCCTTCAGACTCAAGCAGGACCTACCTGTTACCCTGTTTATGTATCGGTCTACGGCGCTTCATCATGGATGAGCATCTCATCGGTTGAGACGCCGGTCTCATTGCAATACTGTCTCGGTTCTGTTCCCGGTAGAAAGGCCTCCCGAATGGACTGCTTGCAGGTTTCCGTGCTCAGCAGACCGGTCCGGGGATCGATCTGCTTGAAAAGAACGCCCTCGGGCGCTATAAAATCTTCGGGCGCCCGGTCGGCGAGCGCTTTTTTCATGAAATCGAGCCAGATAGGGAGGGCAGCGCGCGCTCCCGTTTCCCGGGGACCGATGCTCGTCTGGTTGTCGTGTCCGACCCAGACCCCGGTTACCAGGCTTGGTGTATATCCGATGAACCAGGCATCGCGGTAGTCGTTCGTGGTGCCCGTTTTGCCCGCCGCTGGCCTGCCGAGTTCCCGGGCCTTCCATCCCGTTCCCTGCTCGATCACTCCCCTGAGCAGATCGGTGGTGAGATATGCAATCTCCGGTTTGATGGCCTGCGTGGGAAGCGCATCGTTGGAATAGAGCACACGACCGGTGCTGTCGGTGATCGTCAGGATGGATATCGGTCCCATCCTGATACCGTGATTGGCGAACACGGAGTAGACGGAGGTCAGTTCGGCAAGCGTCATGTCGGAACTGCCGAGAGCCAGCGATAAATAGGGGTTGAGAGTGCTTTTGATGCCGAGTTTTCTCGCATACCGGATAGTCTCGTCAATGCCGATCTTTTCAAGCAACCTGATCGTCGGCACGTTCAACGACTGGATGAGCGCCTTTCGAAGCGTTACCCTGCCCTGATAGGTCCGTGAAAAGTTCTCAGGCGACCAGTTATTGTTCCGGTCCAGCTTGATTGTGAGGGGTGAGTCGTCAAGCATATCGGAAGAACCAAAACCACGGTCAAGGGCCGCAGCATAGATGACCGGTTTGAAAGCCGAGCCGGGCTGCCGAAGTGCCTGCCACGCACGATTGAACTGGCTTTGACTGAAGTCCCGTCCGCCGACCATGGCCCGGATGCGGCCGCTTGCAGGTTCGACGGCAAGAAGAGCAGCCTGGAGCGGAGACTTGACGTGACGTTTATGGCGGGACTCGATGCTCAGGATACCGGCCGCCACTGCCTGCTCTGCGTACTTCTGCAGATCATCGTTGATGCTCGTATAGATGTTCAGCCCGCCGGAATAGAGGATGCTCGATCCAAAACGCTCTTCCACTTTCTGACGGACGTATTCGACGAAATAGGGCGCCGATCCGCCGGCTTTGAGCGCTTTCTGGACCGGCAGAGGTTCTTTCTTCGCCTCCTCCGCCTGCTCCCTGGAGATGGCGCCGCTTGCGACCATCCGGTTCAGGACATAGGCGCGCCTTCCCAGGGCGCTTTGCGGTGATTTGAAAGGGGAATAGTATTTCGGGGTCCGGGGAAGACCCGCGAGGAGAGCGCACTCGGCGATGTCAAGATCCTTGGCGTATTTTCCGAAATAGATCCGGGCAGCCGCTTCAACGCCGTAGGCGCCGCTGCCAAAATAGATCTGGTTCAGATAAAGCGAGAGGATCTCCTGCTTGGTGTAACGCTGCTCGATCCTGAGCGCGAGGATCATTTCCTTGAACTTGCGCGAATAACTTCGTTCGGGGGTCAGGAAGAGCACCTTTGCGAGCTGTTGCGTCAGGGTGCTGCCGCCCTCAAGCACTTTCCGAGCCGTGATATTACGGTACATGGCCCGGGCGATTCCGCGCGGGTCAAGCCCGCGATGGCTGTAGAACCTGGTGTCCTCGGTGGCAATCAGTGCCTTGATCAGCATATCGGGTACGTCCGAAAAGACAACGGGAGTACGGTTCTCAAGGTAGAACTCAGCAAGCAGTTTGTTGTTGTCGGAATAGACGCGGGAGGTGATGCTCGGTTTGTATTGTTCGAGAAGATTGATCTCGGGCAGATCCCAAAGTGAAAAGATGATAAATCCTGCGCCCCCGCCGATGAGCGCCGCGAAGAGAACCAGTAACAGGATAAGGATGAGAGATCTGCTTTTTTGCATGGTGCGCATTATAACTCTGGAGGCTGCAAAAAGCAAAGCCGATGAAGAAAAGATAATTCTCGAAACCGTTAACCCGCATGTCACGACGAAGATGAATTGAACGATGAAATTCGGTGTTTAAGCCGTGCTAATATTTTGAATTCGGCTTGACGGAACAGGCCAGGAAGTTGTCTTCTTCTCTTGAGTTTTGTCAGGCAAGATGCTATGATTCACCATCCCCGAGCGTGAACAAAGGAGGGAATTTTGCAAAAAGGACTGGTGATCGTTTTTACCGGTGAGGGCAAAGGAAAGTCGAGCGCAGCCCTGGGGATAACCCTTCGTGCTTACGGCCATAAAATGTCCGTATCCTTTGTGCAGTTCATAAAAAGCCCGTCTGACATCGGTGAGGCGCGGGCAGCCGAGCGGCTTGTACCCGAGATCGAATTTGTTTCGCTGGGCAAGGGCTTTGTAAACTGTTGCGGAAACACCACACCATTGGACGAACACAAAAGAGCGGCTACTGAAGCTTTGACAGCGGCTCGCCAGCGCATACATGCAGCTTCATGGGACATCGTGGTGCTCGACGAGATCAATAATGCGGTAAAACTCGACCTGGTAGACATCAAAGATGTCCTGGACCTTATCAGGAACAAACCGCCCGAGCTGCATTTGATCCTCACCGGACGTGATGCGCATCCTGACATCATTGCTGCAGCCGACATGGTGACCGAAATGCGTGAACTCAAGCATCCCTATGATACAGGCGTACAGGCGCAAAAGGGGATCGACTATTAAAAGTCAACTAGTAAAAGTCAAATTGACTTTGAATTTTCACCATGTTAACATAATATCCACGCGGGTTCCGCGAACCCGGTGCAGTGCTACCTCATGAAAACCTTTGCCGTTAATCTGACCATAGAACATGAAAAGTCACTGCCAAGTCTCTACGGAGACCTGGATAAGAATCTGAGGCTGATCGAGAACACCTACGGAGTGGTCCTGCACGCAAGAGGCAACAGGATCCAGATCGAGGGCGAGGAGAAGGCAGTCTCGAAAGTCGAGCACCTTATCACCCAGCTTGCCGACATGCTTGCGCAGGGCATCATTTGTCAGAAGGATGACGTCAGAGACGCAATCCAGGCATATTCTTCCGATTCATCCGCTGCCTTGAAGGACATTTTTCAGAAAGCGGTTCCTGTCTCGAGCAGAAAGCGCCCTGTTACGCCCAAGAACGAAACCCAGCGAAGGTACATAGAATCCATCAGGCAATACGATATCGTGTTCGGCATCGGGCCGGCGGGTACGGGCAAGACCTATCTCGCCATGGCCACGGCGGTTTCCGCGCTCCTGCGGAGGGAGGTGAGCAGGATTATCCTGGTGCGCCCGGCCGTTGAGGCCGGCGAAAAGCTCGGGTTCCTTCCCGGAGACCTTTACGAAAAGATCAATCCCTATCTGCGTCCATTATACGACGCACTTTATGACATGATCGAATCGGAAAAAGCGAACAAGCTCGTCGAGCGGGGGGACATTGAGATAGCCCCCCTGGCGTTCATGCGCGGACGAACGTTGAACGACTCCTTCATCATTCTGGATGAGGCACAGAACACGACCTCTGAACAGATGAAAATGTTCCTTACCCGCCTTGGCTTTAATTCTAAAACCGTTATCACGGGCGATATCACCCAGGTCGACCTCCCGAGCGGCAGAGGATCGGGTCTCATCGAGGTGCAGAAAATCCTCGAGGGTATTGAAGATATACGGTTCGTCTATTTTACGAATAAAGATGTGGTCCGCCACAAGCTGGTGCAGCAGATCATCAAGGCATACGAGCATTATGAGGCTGCGGATGATCAGCAACGATAAATCAGCGGCGAAACTCCTGACCAAGGACCAGGAACCCGACCATGACGAGTCCCCCGCGGGGATCCCTTTATCCATACGGATCGTTACGTCAGCCATCGCCCTTGTAACGGCGCTCATTCTCGCCTTTGTGCTGCTCCCCCGGATGCCGCTGCTGGAACTGGGTGAGACCGCCGACCATGATATCGTTGCGCCCTATACTCTTTCTATAGAATACCCCGGTCCTGACCAAACAATATCGCTCCAGGTGAATAAGGGAGAGCTGATCGTCGGATCAGGACAACAGGTGACGGAACGTGCGGAACGCGTGCTCCGGGAAATAGCCCACCGGGAAGGCATCGGCAACCGACTCTCTGCATACCTCGGTCTGTGCATGCTCATCCTTGCAGTTCTCTACCTGTTCTACCGCGACATCAAGCGGTATCGGCCTGCGCTCATTTCAGAATGGAAAAAGATCGTGTTGTTGGTCTGCCTGCTGCTCATGACGATCATCCTGTCGCAGTCAGGGAAATATGTGCTGTCGCTCCTGGCGGACAGGCTGCATCTCGATATCATGACGATCGGCTTCGTGCTTCCCGTGGCTTCAGGCGCCATGCTGACGAGCCTGCTGCTTGACTTTCATCTCGCCCTTGGTTTCTCGTTCGTCGTCAGCATCCTCCTCGGCATCCTGTACCCGGGGGAACCATTCATCCCGATCTATTACTTCCTCGGCAGCATCGTGGCGGCACTCAGCGTGATCCGGTGCAAGAAGCGGACAGCCCTGCTGAAGGCGGGAGGGATGACGGCGCTCATCAATCTGCTGGCCATCATCGGCATCGACCTGTACCGGGGGGAGCTCTGGAACCGTGGTGCCTATGACCTTGCGGCGGGCATAGTCTGCGCAGTCGCCGTATCAACGGTCGTTTCGGTGTTGCTGCCGTTCTTTGAAACGGTGTTCGACATCGCGACGGACATCAAGTTATTGGAATTCCTGGACCCCAACCAGCCGCTTCTCAAAGAGCTGGTGTACAAGAGTCCGGGGACCTACTACCACAGTATTCTTATCGGGAACCTGGCCGAGGCTGCTGCCGAGGCCATCGGTGAGAACGCCATCCTTGCGCGGGTCGGCGCGTACTACCATGATGTTGGGAAGACGCATAAGGCCGAGTATTTTATCGAGAACCAGCGGCCAACGGAGAACAAACACGACCGCCTCATGCCATCGATGAGCAGCCTGATCATCGCTTCCCACGTCAAGGAAGGGATGGAGGTCGCGCGCGCGCACCGGATTCCGTCACAGATCGTCGATATCATTCAGCAGCACCATGGCACATCGCTGATCACGTATTTCTATCAGAAGGCAAGAGAGCTTCAGCCCTTCACGCCTATCGCCGAGGAGGACTACCGTTATCCCGGGCCCCGTCCACGGACAAAAGTGGCCGCCATCGTCATGTTGGCCGACTCGGTCGAAGCCGCATCGCGGACCCTGGACAACCCGACACCCGATCGGATCCAGATGCTCACCAGCAGTGTCATCACCCGCTTCTACCTCGATGATCAGCTGAGCATGTGCGACCTGACGCTCAAGGATCTGCGGGTCATATCCAGGAGTTTTAATCGCGTCCTGACCGGCATCTTTCATCACCGTATCGACTATCCCGGCATGGATTTCAGCGGAGAAAAGAAACAGAATGAACATCAGGATAACAAACAAACTGAGAAAAAGAAGGCTGCCGACACCGTTTCTCAAGACAAGGCTCGAGAAGCTGCTCCGGAGCCTCGGTCTTCCTGACGCCGAGTTGAGCGTTCTGTTCATCGGCGACCGGGCCATGCGCACGCTCAATCGCGCTTGGCGTAACAAGGACAAGCCCACTGACGTCCTGTCGTTCTCGCTGCGTGAGGGTCGCTTCCTCCATATTCAGCCTGACATGCTCGGCGATATTGTGATCTCCGTTCCGGTTGCAGCGCGCCAGGCGGATGAGGCAGGTCACTCTCTTGCCATTGAACTCGAACGACTGCTTGTTCATGGCCTGGTCCATTTGCTCGGCTACGATCATGAGAAAGGCATCAGGGAGGCCCGCGGAATGGAACGCAAGGAACGGCAGCTCCTGAAGAAGCTTGCCGAATGAAACCGAAGAACTGGATACAGCGTGCCAACGTGGCGATCGAAGGGGTCATTCTTGCCGTCAAGACCCAGCGGCATATGCGCTACCATCTTTTTGCGGCGCTGTCGGCGCTGATCCTTGGCCTTGTCCTGAACATTTCTCGAACTGATTTTATTCTGCTGTGCATGGCGATCGTGCTTGTTTTGGTCACCGAGATGCTGAACACCGCCATCGAGACGACGGTGGACATGATCTCCGAAGAATATCATCCCAAGGCGAAGAACGCCAAGGACATCGCCGCCGGCGTCGTGCTCATTGCCTCCATAGGGTCCTTAATGCTCGCATATCTGATCCTGTACCCCGCGTTCAAAGAAGCCGTCATGGCGGGACACTGGCAAATGCGAAAGGCGCCGAGCGACGTTGTGGCTTTCGTTGCCCTTGCCGTTGTCATCATTTTGGTTATAATTTTCAAGGCCTTCCTCGGTAAGGGTGAGCCACTCCATGGCGGAATGCCGAGCGGTCATGCCGCAGTGTCCTTTTCCGTCTGGACTGCTGCGCTGTACCTTTCCGATTCGGTTCCGATCATTCTCCTGACCTTCCTGCTTGCCGTCATGGTGAGCTGGAGCAGATGGTCATCGGGCATTCACCGGCCGATTGAGGTAATTGCCGGCGCAATGCTCGGTTTCGTGGTGACCTTTCTATTTTTCCGGCTGTTCACTTGATACGCGTGAATCCGCAGCAATTCGCGACGAATCCCGTTTATGTTTATCTCAGGAGGACACTTGATCAAGCGTATACTGGACGACCTGGTAGCGGAGGGTAACGAGGTCCAGGCTGCGATCTTTCTGGATGGAGAAGGGGAGACCATTGGACAATCAGGAGACCTCGATATTGACATACAGCTGATCGGGGCGTGGAAAGAGATCCATCTCGACCAGATCAAGGACATCAGCAAACGACTGAAGTTCGGAAAGGTGCACGCGGTATTGTTCTCGCTGGACAAGGGGCAGGAGCTGGTGGTCCCGGTAGCGGATGAGTATTGTTTGGTGCTTTTCCTGCCGGTTTACGCCAATTTCCGGATCGCCTTGATCAAGGCCAGGAGTACCGTTGAACGGTTGACAAAAGACATCAGCTGAAACCGCCGAAAGCACTGCTACAATTGATCGTACATCCCTAATTTTCTGAACTTCTCATATCTTCGCTTCACGAGTTCGTCCGACGGCGTATTCTTGATCTCCGCAAGGTTCCTGGTAACGGCTTCTTTGAGCAATTCCGCGGCCCTTCGCGCGTCACGGTGCGCCCCGCCGATCGGCTCCTCCACAACTTCATCGATCACTTTCATATGGAAGAGGTCCTGCGCCGTGATCTTGAGCAGTTCAGCGGCCTCGCTCGCCTTTGCGCCATTGTTCCAGAGGATGGTGGCACACCCTTCGGGGGAGATGACAGAATAGGTGGCGTGTTCAAGCATGAGCACGCGATCGGCAACTCCCAGGGCGAGCGCTCCGCCGCTCCCGCCTTCGCCGATCACCACCGCGACTATGGGGACCTTGAGCAGGGACATGACAGAGAGGTTACGGGCGATGGACTCTCCCTGGCCCCGTTCTTCCGCGCCAATGCCGGGATAGGCGCCCTGGGTATCGATGAACGTGACGATGGGTTTATTGAACTTCTCTGCGAAGCGCATCAGGCGCAATGCCTTGCGATAGCCCTCTGGATTCGGCTGTCCGAAGTTGCGGCGCACCCGTTCCTTGAGAGTCCTGCCTTTCTGGTGGCCGATGATCACGATCGGCATCCCGTCCAGTTTTGCCATGCCGCAGACAATGGCCGGATCGTCGGCAAAACTGCGGTCACCGTGCATCTCCGTGAAATCGGTGAGCATGGCCTCGATGTAGTCAAGGGTATATGGGCGGTTCGTGTGGCGCGAGATCTGAACCTTCTGCCATGGTGATAGCCGCGAATAGATCTCGGCCAGCAGCTGATCGGATTTTTTCTGGAGCTTAAGGATCTCCTCTTCGAGGTCGATGTTCCCGTTCGACGTGAAGAGCGTCAGCTCCTCGATCTTTTTTTCCAGTTCCGCGATCGGTTTTTCAAACTCCAGATATTCAGCCGGCAAATCCCGCTCCTTAGAATCCCCTCGATGACTCAAAAACACATATGCCGCTCATGATGACGCGGCAGATATAATTATTTCACATTAATTGCAACTTATTATCGGATATTAAAGGGGCATTGTCAAGGGTTTGTTCATAAGACGCGATACCAGTGGAGGAAACGGTCGTTCAGAAGGCGAGAACCGGATACGGTACACGCTTTCTTGCCTGGTAGTATCGGTATTAGTGGGAAATCGCGTACTACTTGAACTTTACGACTTTTACTTGGGGTTGACAAAAGACCACAAAAATAACATAATGCTGCGTAAACCGTCTTTTAGTGACCTCAGCGGAAGCTGATATTGGAACCGTCAACCAGGAAGGGGACATGACTAAATCCAGCATAACGAATACCGAAGGGCGTAAAAGCCGCTTCCTTCTCGTGGTGGACAGCAACGCAAATGATCTTATCTATGTCTCCATGCTCCTGCAACGATTTGAATACAATATCTGTACTGCCAAGACAGGGGTGGAAGCCGTTGAACTGTCGTCCGTCTCTGTCCCCTCCCTTATTATCGCCGATATGGACCTCTCTGACATGAAGGGACTCGAACTGATCAAGAGGCTCAAACGAGAGCAGCGTACGGCAAACATCCGGGTCATCGTCAAGATTGTGAAACACACATCTGAGAAGGAAAGACTCTGCGTTCTGGCGGGGGCCTTCGCCTGCATACGAAATCCGGTCCAAGCCGAGGATCTTTATCGTGCTGTTCAGGCAGCCATCGAGTCCACGCCTCGCAAGACCATCCGCATTCCCACGCACTTGCCGGTGTCCGTGAACAACGTGCAGCTTGATACTGGTGAAGGCGAATTTGTCTCGGTCCTGTCTGAAAATGGCATGTTCATCCGGACGCTAAAACCATATCAACCCAAATCATCGGTCAACGTGCAGATCACGATAAAGGACCACAGCATCAAACTCGAGTCCGTGGTCCTTTACTGTCACAAATTCGAAGAGGGGCTCTATAGAGAGCCCGGCATGGGTCTTCAATTTACCCGCATCGCATTTCGAGACCAGTCGATAATCCAGCAATTTATCATTGAAGAGATCAATCGAGGTATCAAGGCTCTCTAAGGGATCAACCGCCGAGAAGTACGTAAAATTCAACGTTAGTTAAGGCTTTTAAAGAACACGGGGCACTACTGAGAGGCCTCTCTGCTCAAGGTTGCACAGCTTCACAATGGTCCCTTGAAGTGTACACATGACTTATGATAAGATGTATCATTAATCTCAATTCTGACATCAGGAGGATATAAATCGTATGGATAAGGTATCTTACAAGGATATCGGTCTGGTCACGACTACAGAGATGTTCGCCAAGGCAATGAAGGGCAGGTACGCGATCCCGGCGTATAATTTCAATAACATGGAGCAGCTTCAGGCCATTGTCATGGGATGTGTTGAATCGAAATCACCGTTCATCCTGCAAGTCTCGAGCGGTGCCCGGAAATATGCGAACCAGACCCTCCTGCGTTTCCTGGCCATGGGAGCGGTCGGGATGATCAAAGACGCCAATTCACCAGTGAAGTTCTCTCTCCACCTGGACCACGGTGATACCTTCGAGCTTTGCAAATCGTGCATCGACTCGGGATTCTCCTCGGTCATGATCGACGGGTCCCATCATTCATACGATGATAACGTGAAGTTGACCAGACAGGTGGTCGAATACGCACACGCCAACAACGTTGTTGTGGAGGGAGAACTGGGCCAACTGGCAGGTATTGAGGACGCGGTCTCGGCTGAGAAGTCCACCTATACGAAACCCGAAGAGGTCGAGGACTTTGTGAAAAAAACGAACGTCGATTCCCTGGCCATCTCTATCGGTACATCCCACGGCGCCATGAAGTTCAAACCTGCCCAGTGTACGCGTGACTCGCGGGGGGTACTGGTTCCGCCGCCGTTGAGGTTCGACATCCTCGAAGAGATCGAGAAGCGGATCCCGGGCTTCCCCATCGTACTGCACGGGGCCTCTTCGGTGATCCCCGAGTACGTCGAGATCATCAACAAGAACGGCGGGGCACTCAAGGACGCTGTAGGCATCCCCGAGGAACAGCTCAGGAAGGCTGCGCGAAGCGCCGTCTGCAAGGTCAACATTGACAGTGACGGCCGCCTCGCTATGACGGCGCTGATCCGGAAAACCCTGACCGAAAAGCCCGCGGAGTTCGATCCGAGAAAATACCTCGGCCCGGCACGTGACGAACTGATCAAGATGATCATCCATAAGAACAAAGAAGTGCTCGGCTCGGCGGGACAGGCCTAGAAGCAGGCCGTTGATGAAAAGTAATGATCCTTTTCAACAGCCTTTTCTTTTACCGGACCGGCTATTGAGCGCTCGGAGCTCGTTGTCTGACTATGACGAAAATGACAAAAAAGAGCTTCACCTGCTTGTCTCGTCGACCGGTGACGCCTCGAACTGCGATCTCTCAGGGGCCGATCTGACCGGCATGGAACTTCTCGGCCTCCGGTTCGATGGATCAAATCTCAAAGGAACGAACTTGAGCAGCGCAATCCTGAGCGGATCGAGTTTCAGGAACTGTGACCTGTCAGGGTGCGATCTGAGCAGCTCAAACTTCACCTGTGCAAGGTGCGCATCAATCGGACGGACCTTACCCGTGAAACTCAAGAATGTAAAACACGATGAAGCATTGAAGGAACTGATGTCAAGATTTTCTCTTTAAATAAAGCACAGGTCAGCGTCGGCGGAAAAAACTACGGCTGGAAAATCCTGGAAGATATTCATTGCTGCAACGCATCATCGTGCGACAGCGAAGAGGTGAAGGGATGAAGGGATGATCGGCTGTGGAGAGCGCGGGAAGAAATACTCCCGAACTTACTAAGATCAAATACGTTTTCTCTAGACAGGTTCCTGTTTTAAAGATTCAAGCTGCATTGCGACGAACCGTCCCAGGTCCTTGAGCGGTTCACGTGGACCTGATTGTGCAACCTGATTTTTAACACCCGATACCGAATCATGGGGCATGGGAGAAAATCGAATGCCTGACCGGTACAAAGACCCAACTTGTTTACTCCAAAGCAGCATGCCGCTCTGTTGCCCCCAGATCCGGTTCCTGAACAAGACAAGGCCGGGTTCCATGGGCGTATTTGATTCGATTCCGACGCCACTATTGCTTATGTCTACGATAGAAGCATGGTAATCTGTCCGTTCGATCTGTTTTGACGCATAAATCCCCAGGTCGCATTCCTTCTTTACCATGATTGGCTGTCGTTGTGATTTCCTGCTGTCGTCCATTTTTTTATTATACAGAAAAACTCCAAAAAGGAAAGAAAATATTTTCGCTGCCTCGGGACATTTACTCTATAGACTATTGAGAAGAATTGAGCGATAATGTGATTAGTATATAAAATACATGTAGAGAACTTTCTCATACTTTTGAATTATCTATGCACTGTTTCCTTCCGGCAAAAGGAGTGCTAACCAGGAAACCTCTGAAATAAAACTCGCCCAGATTGAGATTGAAAGATTTCTCTGTGTACTCTGCGGTGAGCTTTGACCTTAAGGAGAAATGATGAAAATCCTGCTCGTCTATCCCAAATATCCGGAAACGTTCTGGAGCTTTAAGTACGCCCTGAAGTTCATTTCTAAAAAAGCGACTCTGCCGCCACTTGGGCTGCTGACCGTTGCGGCCATGCTGCCTGCTGAATGGGAAGTACGTCTCATTGACAAGAACGTGAAGAAACTATCGGACGCCGACCTTCTCTGGGCTGATTATGTTTTTTTAAGCGCGATGTCCATTCAGCGCGAGTCCACCGAGGGCATCATACGCCGATGCAAGTCGCTCGACGTTAGAATAATCGCCGGTGGTCCTCTGTTCACGTCTGTGCCGGAAGAGTTCAGCGATGTTGACCATCTCGTTCTGAATGAAGCCGAGATAACGCTGCCTCTCTTCCTTGCGGACCTCGAACAAGGGAAGGCTCAGCATATCTATACCTCTTCCGAATGGGCGGACCTTTCTACTACCCCCGTGCCTCGGTTCGACCTCCTGGACAAAAAAAGATACGCGTCCATGAACATCCAATATTCACGGGGCTGCCCTTTTGACTGCGACTTCTGCAACATTACCGTGCTCTACGGCCGTATTCCGCGGACCAAGGACACATCTCAGGTACTTGCGGAGCTGGATTACATTTATACGCGGGGGTTTCGGGGAAGTGTGTTCATTGTGGACGACAATTTTATCGGCAACAAGGGAAAGCTCAAGAAGGAAGTTCTTCCTGCCATTATCGACTGGATGGAGAAGCGGAGGCATCCCTTTACGCTGTACACGGAAGCATCGATCAATCTTGCGGACGACGCGGAACTGATGAAGCTTATGGTCAGGGCGGGATTTGATCAGGTTTTTATCGGCATTGAATCGCCGAATGACGAGAGCCTCGCCGAGTGCAGCAAGCTCCAGAACCGGAACCGCGACCTTGTCGCTTCTGTCAGGAAGATCCAACAGGCTGGAATGGAGGTCCAGGCGGGATTTATCGTGGGGTTTGACAAGGACCCGGCATTGATCTTCGACCGGTTGATCGCGTTCATTCAGGAAAGCGGGATCGTGACCGCGATGGTGGGGCTTTTGAACGCTCCACACGGGACCAAACTCTACGATCGTATGAAGGAGGAGGGGAGGCTCGTGATGTCCCCGACCGGCGATAACACGGACTTCTCGATCAACTTCATCCCGAAAATGAGCAAGGAAGCCCTGCTGACCGGCTATAACACGATACTAAAAACGATCTATTCGCCGAAGCACTATTACGCGCGAGTAAAAACATTTTTAAAGGGTCACCACCCTGCCCAAATACGCAGCGGAAATTTCAGGTTTACTTATGTCATGGCCGGGTTCAAGTCCACGGTGCGCCTCGGCATTATTGGGAGGGAGCGGTACCAGTACTGGAAGCTCTTCTTCTGGTCCCTTTTCAGAAGGCCCAGGCTCTTTCCCCTCGCTATAACCCTGGCGATCTACGGGTTCCACTTCCGGAAGGTATTCAGTAAGCACGAAAAGGCTTTCCGTGCAGGCATCATGAAGCATAAAGCGAATGCGCATCTTCCGATGTAATCTGGTGGATCGCAACGGCGAGGAGAGAACTTATTATTCTTTTTTCCGCCCTGTGCTGTTCATGCTATCAGGCTTCCTTTATCATTTACCAAGACAATAGTTTTATGCTATACTCCCCGCATCAAAGAATTGAACCCAATAAAAATGGATTATTCTTCATTCCCTTTGACTGTTAGATGAGCATGTCAAAAACACTTCCTTTATCACAACCGGGAACAAATGCTGAAAAGGACACGCTTCACATCCCGTTGTATCAGGTGCTGCTTCATAATGACGATAACAATTCCATGGAGCACGTGATAAAGGCCCTGAAGCGAGTTTTTAAATTCGAATTTAGGGTTTGCGAACGGATCATGATGGAGGCACATCAGACCGGGATAGCGCTTTGTACTGTAGAGCCGCTGGAAAAGGCAGAGCACCATCGGGACCAGCTTAGCTCTTTTTCATTGATTTCCACCATCGAACCGGAGTAGCAGTGGTCAAGGGAAAATGCTTTTACAAGGATGGTATTCGTTTCGAATGCCAGGGAGAGGGCAAGTGCTGCCTAACGCGCGGCAGATATGGTTACGTCTATCTGTCGTTCATCGATCGGAAACGCCTGGCAGCCCATTTCAGGATGTCCACAAGCGATTTTACCACCACCTTCACCCACAAGGTAGACGGGCTTTATGAATTGCGGTATACCGGCAAGGACTGCCCCTTTCTTCAGGACAAGCGCTGCCAGGTCTACGAAGCCCGGCCCTGGCAATGCCGCACCTGGCCTTTCTGGCCCGAAAACATGAACAACGTGGTGTGGGAGCAGGAGGTGGCTTCCTGGTGTCCCGGAGCGGGCAGGGGGAGGCTCTACTCCGCGGAAGAGATCGAGGAAATCCTTGCGAGGAAAAAGGACGCCTTATGACCCTTAAGACCGAAACGCCCCCTGATCAAGGTGGATCTGAATGCTTTTATTGTTGCTAAGCCGCAGGCCGGTGTAAAGCGTTATTGCCAGTCTGTTTTTCCCCGGAGACACCAATGGAAAAGAAACCCTGTTTCTGCGTTGTCGATGATGATGAGTCGCTCCTGGACATTATGAAACGTTTTCTCGCAATGCAAGGGAATGTTTGTGATGTGTTTACCAGCGCCGAGGCGGCACTGGACCATCTCGCAGAAAAATCCTGCGATATCCTTATCACCGATATTGTAATGCAGGGGATGAAGGGGCTGCAGCTCACGAAGCAGGTAAAACTGTCGTGGCCGAATACAAACGTCATTGTCATGTCGGGATTCATTGATGATTATTCCTATGATCAGGCGATCGAGGCCGGGGCTTCGGATTTCATCAAAAAACCCTTTACCATACATGAGCTGATGGTCCGTATCAAACACGTTATGCTGCAGGAGAAGCTGCGGGAGATGTCGATCACCGACGAGTTGACCGGCCTTCTGAATAGACGCGGGTTCTTTGCCATCGCGCAGCAGCAGCTCAAAGTCGCAAAGCGGGTAAAAGGTAAAATGGCGCTGGTGTTTGCCGACATGGACGACTTCAAATCAATAAACGACAAACTGGGACATCAAAAGGGCGATGAGGCATTGGCAGCGATGGCGGACATATTCAGGCGGTCCTTCCGTGATTCAGACCTTATCGCCCGTATTAGTGGCGATGAGTTTGTCCTGCTCCTTCTTGATACGCATGAAGATAATTTCGACATCATTTTTCGCAGGCTGCAGATGAATATCGATTCGTTTAACGTCCAAACGGGGGGATTGTTCATACTTTCGCTCAGCATCGGCATGGCACTCTATGATTACAGCCGTCCATGTTCCATCGACGAGCTGCTGAAGCTGGCCGACAAGCGGATGTATGATCAGAAACAGCGGAAAAAGAATATCTGTCAAGCTTAGCTCGACCCATTTTTATCATTTTTCAAGAGAACTCGTTTCACCAGAAATCTTTTACTCACTATTATGCCGCTGTGGCGAAATTGGCAGACGCAAGAGACTTAAAATCTCTCGACGGGCAACTGTCGTACCGGTTCGATTCCGGTCAGCGGCACCAGAAATAGAAAAGATCGGCTGTTCAGCCGGTCTTTTTATATTTGTCGATGAGCGAAAGCGGCAAAGAGAGATCTTGAACAAGGAGAAGGCGTTTTTTAGATACTTCGGTTAAGTTACACGGTAACTATGAGCACACAGGGTCTTGACGAAAACGGCTGATTGTGGTAATTTGTCCTACCAAGAAGTAATGGTTTACAAGGAGATAGAGATAACAGATGAACACGGTGAAAACGATTGGGTTAATGGTGTTTATGACCCTGCTTCTGGTATTCGTGGGAGCGGCTATCGGCGGCAGGGGAGGCATGGTAATGGCCTTCGCCGTGGCAGCGATAATGAACCTCGGGATGTACTGGTTCAGTGATAAGCTAGTTCTGAAGATGTACAAAGCGCAGCCGGTGACCGAAGCTGAGGCACCGGAACTCCATGCAATAGTGCGAACGTTGGTCCAGAAGGCCGGGATGCCCATGCCCAAGGTCTACATCATCCCGGATGAGACCTCAAACGCCTTTGCAACAGGCAGGAACCCCGAACATGCGGTGGTTGCCGTTACTCAGGGTATCATGAGGATACTCTCCCGAGAGGAACTCACAGGCGTCATCTCCCACGAACTGGCGCATATCAAACACCGGGATATGCTTACAGGAACGATCGTAGCGACCTTCGCCGGCGCGATCAGCATGCTGGCGCAAATGGCGCAGTGGTCCATGATCTTTGGCGGCCGGCGAGATGATGACGACGGGAGCCCGATCGTGGCTCTCGTCATGATGATCGTGGCGCCCATTGCAGCGATGCTTGTGCAGATGGCCATTTCTCGCACCCGGGAGTTCGAAGCAGACAAGGGAGGCGCACAGATCGCAGGCAGCCCCTCGGGGCTGGCGAATGCCCTGCTGAAGCTGGAAAGGGGATCGCAGATCATTCCCATGACTGATGCGAGGCCCGCTACGGCACACATGTTCATTGTGAACCCGCTCACGGGCGGCGGTCTGATGAAACTTTTCAGCACTCACCCTCCTATCGCTGAACGGGTGGCCCGGCTTAACGAGATGTCGCGGGGAATGAGGTAAAAGATCGCATCTGCATACCCGTCCTTCGTGATCAAGAACTATCCCTAATTGTGGAACATGTTCTTCAATACTGGAACGGTTGAGGTTCGGGCGGCGGAGAGTGGACATGCGGTTCTGAAATTCCTCCTGCCCGAGATCTTCAATGACTGGCTTCCGCCTGCTTGCCTGGGGTATTCAAAAAAAGGCCGTTGAGTTACAATAGCAGCATAAGAAATGAGAACCCTGCGGTCCTGCAAAGAAAAACAGTATCTTTCATAACTCACTGTTGTTTTATGATCTATAGTATAGCATTATAGAGAGGAGTGGCTGAGTGCGTTACAAATACATCGCCTATAAATATACTCGACGCGTGCTCCCGGATACCCCGTTCCAGAGCAGTTGGGAATCATTCGGTTCATGGCCGATGTATTCCACAATCGCGTGGCGTCCGCCTACAGATATATACGAAACTCCTGATGAGATCATCGTGGTGATCGAACTTGCCGGAGTGGACGACGAAGATATGACCGTCACGCTTTTCAGCGACCTGCTTATTGTTGAGGGGAGAAGGGAACAGCCGGTGACCGAAATGAGCGCCTGTCACCAGTTGGGAATCAAATACGGAGATTTCAGATCGGAAATTGTAATTCACGTCCCCGTAGACCATGACGCTGTGAAGGCGGACTACAAGAATGGATTGCTGAAGATCAGTCTCCGGAAGTGCGATTGACTGCTAAAGACGGTATCTTGAATATGCGAAAACGGTTAATGAACCTATTCAGCAAACAGACCAGGAGCAAACCAATGGAGATAATTGAACCCGAGAAGGAAAAAACAACACCCGTACCTGATGAACTGCCTTTGCTCCCACTCAAGGATACGATTGTATATCCGCTCACGGTCTATCCTCTGGTGATAGGCAAGGAAAAATCTATCAAGCTTATCAATGATGTAACCATGGGTGATAAGATCCTCGGCTTGACCGCACAGAAAAAGGTGGATATCGAGGTAACAGGATTGGCTGATATCTATTCAATAGGGACGATGGCCCGGATTCTCCAGATGGTCAAGGTCCCCGACGGAACGCTCAGGGTACTGGTCCAGGGAATCGAGCGGATCAGTATCACGGAGCTATCCCAGACCGAACCGTATTTAAAGGCCAGGATCAAGGCTTTTCCGGATAAGGCCGAAAAGTCCGTAGAGATTGAGGCGCTCATGCGCGGTGTCTCCCAAGTATTTCAAAAGATGGTATTGCTCACACCCAACATGCCGGAAGAACTTTCCGGTGCGGCCCTCAATATTGAGGATCCGCGCCAGCTCGCCTATCTCATTGCGACGAACATCCGCCTGGAACTGGCGCAACGACAGGAGATACTCGAAAGCGAATTGGTAAGTGACAAGCTCACCAAACTCATGCAGTATCTGAACCGCGAGGTCGAGGTGCTTGAACTCGGGAGGAAGATCCAGGGACAGGCCAAGGACCAGATGCAGAAGGCCGAGCGGGAATATCTTCTTCGTCAACAACTTTCGGCCATTCGCAAGGAACTCGGCGAGGAGGGCGACGACGGTGCGGAGATGAAGAACCTGCGCGAGAAGATCGAACAGGCCAAGCTGCCTCCCGAAGCGGAGAAAGAGGCCAAACGGGAACTCGGACGCATGGAAAAGATTTCATCTGCATCTCCTGAATATTCGGTCATCCGCACATATCTCGAATGGATGACCAGCCTCCCCTGGAACAAGACCTCGGCTACGGCCATCGATATTGCCAGGGCCAAGGTCACCCTTGACGAAGACCACTATGATCTCGAAAAGGTCAAAAACCGTATTTTGGAATACTTATCCGTAAAAAAGCTCGGCGAAGAACGCAGTGCAGATGAGGGGATCAGGACACGCGAACCCATCTTGTGTTTTGTGGGTCCTCCGGGAGTGGGCAAGACCTCTCTCGGCCAGTCCATCGCTCGCGCCCTTGGAAGGAAGTTCATGCGACAGTCTTTTGGCGGTATGCATGACGAGGCCGAGATCCGGGGCCATCGGCGTACCTACATTGGAGCCATGCCAGGCAGGATCATCCAGGCGCTTAAGCGGGTGGAGACAAGGGACCCGGTGATCATGCTCGACGAGGTGGACAAGATAGGTTCCGACTGGCGGGGAGATCCTTCTTCTGCGCTGCTCGAGGTGCTGGATCCCGAGCAGAACAAGGATTTTCGGGACAACTATCTCGATGTGCCGTTCGACCTCTCCAAGGTCATGTTCATCACCACGGCAAATCAGCTCGAGACCATTCCACCGCCGCTCCTGGACCGAATGGAAGTGCTCCAGTTGCCGGGCTATACCGAGCATGAGAAGCTGAGCATCGCGCAAAAATACCTGATCCCGAAAGAGATCAAGGCGAACGCACTTCGGACTGATGAGATCGTAATCCAAGAAGACGCGCTCCACGGCATTATCAAGGATTATACGCGCGAGGCCGGAGTCCGGAACCTGGAGCGTGAGATAGCGAACGTCTGCCGCAAGGTTGCAAAGAATGTTGCGGAGGGGAAACCGACACCCATCACGATAAAGGTGGAAGAGTTGCACGAATATCTGGGAAGACCAAGGTATTTTGCTGAGACCTCCATCATGATCGATCGGCCTGGGGTAGTCACGGGCCTTGCCTGGACACCCACGGGAGGAGACATCCTTTTTGTCGAAGCGTCTCAGATGCCGGGAAACAAGCAACTGATCCTCACCGGCCAGCTTGGAGATGTAATGAAGGAATCGGCCCAGGCCGCGCTTTCCTATGTGCGCTCGCAGGCAGAGTCATTCGGGATCAAAAAGGATTTTTTTGAAAAGAGCGATATTCACATCCATGTTCCCGCAGGTGCTATCCCCAAGGATGGACCGTCTGCTGGTGTTACCATGACCACCGCGATCGTATCCATGCTCACGGGCAGGCTGGTAAAACACGATCTTGCCATGACCGGCGAAATAACTCTTCGCGGCAAGGTCATGCCCATCGGAGGGGTGAAGGAAAAAGTACTTGCCGCCAAACGGGCAGGGATCAAGACCGTAATTCTTCCCCAGCAGAACAAGCACGATATCGAAGATGTTCCCGAGGACCTGCGCAAAGAGATGGAGTTCGTCTTTGTGGATACCATAGACCAGGTGATCAAGAATGCCCTGAAGGGAGAAAATCCTGAATCCGAATCACCAAATTCTAAATAACTTCAATATAATTAATAATTAAACCAAAATTAATCCACGAAGGACTTCAACGGGACGTCGCCTGAGTTCAGTCGAACGCCCAGTCGAGCCGCTTTAAATCAAAAAGAAGAGACGAAGAATTAGGTAATTAACAAGCCGCATAACTTTGTGTGAATTTCTTCGTGTCTTTGTGGATATTTGGTGCCGGCTAGTCCGGCTTAGGATTTAGTAATTCATGCTTCGCGTTTAATACACATGCGGGTAAATGCCTCTACAAAACGCCTTCCTCCCTGGTTTAAGATCCGACTCACGACGAATGACCGTCTGGCGAATGTCCGGAATCTGATCAGGGACAATAACCTCCATTCGGTTTGCAGCAGTGCGGCCTGTCCAAACCAGACCGAATGCTGGAATGCGGGCACTGCCACGTTCATGATCCTCGGAAATATATGCACCAGGAACTGCCGGTTCTGCGGTGTTCCCAAAGGCTTACCGCAGGGACTTGATCTTGATGAACCGGACCGTGTGGCTCATGCCGTGGCGTCTCTTGGCTTGAAATACGCCGTCATCACGTCGGTCACCAGAGATGATCTGGCCGATGGCGGGTCCTCGATGTTTGCTGCTACTATCCGCGCCATACGAAAAAAGACTGCTGACTGCAAAATCGAGGTTCTGATCCCTGATTTTAAAGGTTCCCCGGTCGCTCTCGAAACCGTACTCGATGCCTCACCTGATGTTTTGGATCACAATATCGAGACTGTGCCGGCATTGTATCCGACTGTGAGACCGCAGGCTGATTATCAGAGATCGCTGGCCTTGCTCGCGACTGCGCGTATACATGGTGCGGTCACAAAAACCGGACTTATGCTCGGCCTCGGAGAGGCCGTTGATGAGGTCAGAGCGGTCATGCATGATCTCAGAAAGCTCGGTTGTTCCATCCTGACACTCGGCCAATATCTCCGGCCCGGTAAATACCATCTCCCCGTTGAAAAATACTATCATCCCGACGAATTTACCCAACTTCGCGATGAGGGTATGACGATGGGATTTCGTCACGTCGCAGCCGGACCGCTCGTCAGGAGTTCCTATCATGCTGAGCAGCATGGGCCAGGGGAGCTTTCAAAACACGCCCATGAGACCGATCTGATGAGCTCTTCAGTGCAGTCCTCAAGAGAAAGAATATGAACGTATCCGTCATTGTACCCACCTATAACCGTCCCGGGGCACTCAAGCTTTGCCTGAAGAGCCTGGCAGGACAGAGTATGGTACCGTCAGAAGTCTTAATTGCCGATGACGGGAGCTCTTCCGAGACACGGGATTTTGTGCAGGAAATGCAGGGGTCGCTTCACGATATTTTCCCCATCAAACATATTTGGCAGGAGGATATCGGCTTCAGGAAGCCTCAAATCCTGAATCAGACAGTCAGGCAGACAACCGGAGACTACCTGATCTTTATCGACGGCGACTGTATGGCGCACCGGAATTTCGTTCAGGCTCACGTAGAGCACAGCAGCTCTTCAGCTATTCTGGGCGGCAAGCGGGTTGAGATTGGAAAGAAATTGACAGAACAACTGCTTAAAGAGGGAATGATATTGAACAGCTTCAACCTGCGGCTCATTCTGGACTCTTTGGTCGGCAATTCTCGAAAAGTCGAAGAAGCAATCCAGATTAAAAATCCGCTTCTCAGACGTCTTATGCACCGCGATCAAATTACTGACGATGGCATCTGGGGTTGTAATTTCAGTCTTTCTAAAAGCCTGTTCATGGACATCAACGGCTGCGATGAGGACTTCCTGGACGGATCGCTTGAGGATAATGACCTCGGCATCAGGGTGTTGAACCAGGGTAAACAAGTCAGATCGGTAAGAGGCCTCGCGATCGTACTGCATCTCTGGCATCCTTCGTCGTGGAGCTTTGAAGGAGAAAAATACCGGGATAACTTAAAAATAATAAAACGCCGGATAGAACTCAAAGAGACTTTTTGTAAAAACGGGATTAAGAAACTTTAGGAAAGCATAAGAGTATAATCGGACAGGGGAGTGAAAAAAAACCGCAAGAAACCGGAAAAGAAAAACAGATATATTCACAATTTAACATAATATACATTATCAGACAATTTAAATAATAAAGGTAAACGTAACTTAACAGCCTTTAACTTACTGTTATATTGACAGTTATATTATATAGTTCACGTATTTTTAATGCTAAAACTTTACGCTCATTAATCCCATAACCCTGCCTGAATTGTCATATCCCTCAAGTTTTTTGTGCAAAGATTGGGACCCGATGGTAAGATTGAACCGTTCGGTCACCAGCCTCAGGCCGTAAGTAAGCCCGGTGTAGTCTCCACCGCCCAGGGTAATCAAGTCTTTCCCCGTTAACAAGGAAAACTCAACGAACATCTGAAGGTTCTTATATTTACTGATCGGGAAAAGCATACCCGCATTATATATCTGGTACATGTCCTTGAGTCGCTTTGAGGTCAAATCCTGTCCTACCATTTGCCCATCAATATAGATACCGAGGATATGATCCTGCCAGCTGACCTCGGTGCCAACTGACAGGCCTAATCGCATCCCCCAATGGGAAACCGCGTTGGTTTTAAGGTCGCTATTGTTTTCCGTCGGTATCATGCCGGAGACGATTAGGGAGACCGCCGGACGCACCGAGGCTTCAGGTTGGGGAAGAAAATTCCATTTGTATGACAATTCGATGTCTCCGGTTTTTCGAGTGACCACAGTCGTGCCGGTTGGACCTTCCGAGATGCTAAAGTATGAAGTTTTGAATGCGAGTTCCGAGTGACTCGATATTCCAATGGTTGCACTTAATGGATACTCGGTAATAGTATAATCAGGCCTGATACTGTTTTCAGACACGACAGAAGCTCCGATCTCGATGGTTCCCGGTGTAAGAGTATAGGGTGATGTGGTTATTAGAAGGCCAGTGAGTCCCGATGTGTTTACCGGCCGGTTCACGATATCAAGTTCCTCCGCCACAACAACGTCAGTCTTCCAACACAGCAGCGCGCAAAAGAAGAACAACAGGACGGGAAATTTCTTTTTTATCAGAGTAATGATCATTATTTGCCTATCTTTGGTTCTGTTCCTGCAAGAAGCCGCTTGATATTTTCCCGGTGTCGATAATAGATCATGCCGAAAATAAAGAGGGAAAGTAAACCATAATTATTTGAAAGGGGCGAGATTGCAAAAAAGGTTACCCCGAGATAGAAGGCGAATGAAATGAGCGCCGCGAGGGAAGAATAACCCCAGATGTATGCGGCAAGCGCCCAGATAAGAAGGCACAGGAGGCCTGTCAAGGGGGCAACCGCAAGGACAACTCCAAAACTGGTTGCCACCCCTTTCCCGCCTTTAAAATTAAGATAGATGGGGAAATTATGTCCCAGGACGGCGGCCGCACCGGACAAAACCGTTGCAGTATCGTCATGGAAAAAAGACTTCACAAGCAACACGGGTATCAGGCTTTTCAACACGTCAGCCAGAAGGGTCAGGACCGCCGCCTTTTTTCCTGCAGCCCGAAGCACGTTGGTAGCGCCGATGTTGCCGCTCCCGACGGTGCGCACATCAACGTCGGAAAAGAGTTTACTGAACATGAGGCCGAACGGCACTGCGCCCAGTAAATAGGATGAGAGGATCGCGAGTATCTGGATGAGGGTATCCATAACGGCTAGTTCAGTTTTTTCCAGTAGGTCCTGAAGTACTGCAATGCTGAATACACGGAGAGGATCATTGCAATCCAGAGTGCGTACCACCCGAGATCTCTCATCCAATCCTCGGTAAAGACATGATCAAGAAGAAGGGAAAGAACTGCGGTGATCTGGGCCCCTACTTTGTATTTACCGACGGTTTCTGCCGGAATGATAATGCCGTCGCTCGACGCAATCGCGCGGAGCCCGGTAACAGCAAACTCCCTCCCGATGATCAGGATTGCCATCCAGGAACGGACAATGTGCGGGGGTAATGCCACTAAGATGACCAGTGCGGACATAATCAAGATTTTATCCGCAATGGGGTCAAGAAGTTTCCCCATTTTAGTCACCTGCCCCCATTTTCGCGCTAAATAGCCATCGAGCCAGTCCGTGGCAGAGGCAAGCGAGAACACAAGGCCCGCAGCGAGCGTCCGTACCGGGCTGGGTTCGAGCATAAGAACGATGAAGATTGGCACCGCCAGGATCCTGCTTATCGAGAGCAGATTAGGTATGTTGAAAATATTCAGGGTTGTCTCCTCCAGCGGCGGTGCATCCAGACCCACTGTTCCGGGTTTTTTCGTATCGAATTCTCTATCTTCTTCGTAAGCATGGCAGTATTGGCTAGTATGTCTTTTTCGCTGTCGCCTGTTTGAACCAGTTCGACCGGTCCTTCGACGGTGATGGTATGCCTGTTATCTCTATTGCGGTGGACGTAACCGAAAATCACCGGCGCTCCGAATTTTAACGCCATCGATGCAGCTGCCGTCGGGGTCCATGCTGGCCGTCCCATGAAGTCCACGAAAGTGCTCTCCACATCCGTATCCTGATCAATCAGGATACCCATGATGCGATTTTCCTTGAAAACCCGTACCAGTTCTCTTGATGCGCCCGGCCTGCTGCGCAGGATCGTCCTCACACCCATCCCCGCGCGCAATCCCACGATCATGTCGTTTACCTGTTCCGGTTCGATGGGTGCCGCTATGACGCTGAGGTTGTATCGGGCCGCAACAGCATGGCCCATGATCTCCCAGTTGCCGATATGACCGGTAACATAGATCACTCCCTTGCCGCTGCCGATTGCCGTGTGAAGCGCTTCTTCTCCCCTGAATTCGATGACCTGTTCAAGACGTCGGGGCGTCATGAGCATGACCTCCAGCACGCACTTACCCAGATGAATGAAACAGCTTTTGGCCGTATGGCGTATCCATGAACTGTCTTTTTCAGGGAACGCAATCGTCAGATGGGTGATCGCCCTTTTCCGCTCCCGGGGAAGCAGAAAGTACGTAATTAAACCGAGCCTGCCTCCCGCCCAAACACCCGCTTGATACGGCATGAGCAAAGAAAATAACCTGACAAGTCTGGTGGACCATATCAGGGACAAGCGTGTTATCCATTTTCTCGTCTGCAGCGCCCATTCTCTCATGAAGTATACAGCTTGCCCTGATGCTTCAGTATGAGGTTGATGAACTCACGCACTGCGCCCCTCCCGCCCGCTGTTTTGGTCACCATGTGCACGAATGGCTTCACGGAGGGGTCCGCATCGGCAACAGTCACGGCAAGACCAGCGCGCTTTAAAATACCCACATCAACGACATCGTCCCCCATATACGCAACATCCTCGTCAAGGAAACCGTATTTCAGCAGGATCGATTCGTAAATCGCTATCTTCTCGTACGCTCCCTGATGTACTTCCTCGATGCCGAGCTCCCGCGCACGGATGTTTACGACCTCTGATTTTCTCCCCGTGATAATGCCGACGATAATACCGGCACGTTGGGCCAGTTTGATCCCGTGTCCGTCGCGCACATGGAATGCCTTGAGCTCATTGCCCTGAGTGTCAAGCACGATCCTGCCGTCGGTTAACACGCCGTCAACATCAAGCAACAGAAGCTTGATGTTTTATCGCCTTCGACTGGATCGATGTTTTAGTTGTTCTCATTGACTCCGAACTCCGAAATTGTTATAAGTCACACCACCCCGGCCTTCAGCAGATCGTGGAGATGAATGACCCCTTCAGGCGCACCGTTGGAGTCCGATATGATGAGCGAGGTAATGGAGTTATTCTCCATGATGGCCACGGCCTCCGCTGCAAGGGAATCTTTCCTTGCGACCTTCGGATTTCTGGTCATGATGTCCTTTGCCGATTTCGCGAGCAGGTTCTCTCCCGATTTCTCGGTTTTTTCCATCCATCGACGGAGATCGCCGTCGGAAATAATACCGACCAGTTTCCCAGATGCATTCACAACCGCTGTGATGCCCATCTTCTTAGATGATATTTCGTAGATCGCATCCTTGATAAGCGTGCCCTCGGAGACGATCGGGACGTCAGTTCCGCTGTGCATCAGGTCCCGCACACGAAGCAGGAGCTTTTTGCCAAGCGCTCCGCCGGGGTGAAAGCAGGCAAAGTCCTCTTCCCGGAATCCACGCTGGTCCAGCAGCACAACGGCCAGGGCATCCCCCATCGCCAGTGTCGCCGTGGTGCTTGCCGTCGGCGTGAGCCCAAGAGGACAGGCCTCTTCCTTAACTCCGACGTCGATGACCACGTCGCTGTTCTTGGCCAGGGTGGACTCTGGATTTCCGGTGAGCGCGATGATGCCGATCCCGAGCCGCTTCAGCGACGGCAGCATTCTCGATACTTCATCGGTCTCGCCGCTGTTGGAGAGGGCTATTACCGTGTCGCCTCTCATGACCATACCGAGGTCTCCATGGATGCCCTCGGCCGGATGCAGAAAGAGCGCGGGTGTGCCGGTGGATGCGAGCGTGGCAGCGATCTTCTTGGCAATGAGTCCGGACTTGCCCATGCCGGTTACAACGACCCGGCCTTTACAGCTCAGGATCATCTTTACGGCCTGTTCGAATCGTCCGTCAATACGGTCAATAAGCGCCGCGACTGCTTCGGCTTCTATTCCCAAAACCTTTTTCGCCCGGTCAATCATTGTTTTACGATCCCATCGATCTCCCGGACCTGTTTGAGCAATGCGGGAAGGTCGTCCAGGCTCAGCATGTTCGGTCCGTCACAGAGGGCCTTGTCGGGGCAGGCATGCACTTCCAGGAACAGTGCATCGATGCCGACCGCCGCTGCCGCTCTTGCAAGATGCGGGACAAACATCCGGTCTCCCGATGATGCAGTCCCCCCGGCCCCCGGCAACTGAACCGAGTGGGTCGCATCGAATACAACAGGATAGCCAAAACCCCGTATGATGGGGAGCGAACGCATGTCCGCGACAAGGTTATTGTACCCGAACGATACCCCCCGTTCGGTAATGATGATCTTTTCATTCCCCGTGGAAGCCGCCTTTTCAGCCGCATTCTTGACGTCCCAGGGAGCCAGAAATTGACCTTTCTTGATGTTTACCACCCTGTTGGTCTTTGCAACGTCCATAACAAAATCCGTCTGTCTACAAAGAAAAGCAGGGATCTGAATGATATCCAGGACCTCGGCAGCCGGTCCGATCTCCTCAAATCGGTGAACGTCTGAGAGGAGCGGCAGGCGCAGTTCCCTGCCAACTCGGTCGAGTATCCGGAGACCTTCCTTTATCCCCGGCCCCCTAAAGGATTTTGCCGAACTGCGGTTCGCTTTGTCAAAGGATGATTTGAAGATAAAAGGGATGCCGAGGTCCCCGGCTATCTGTTTTAGTCGAGCGGCGGCCTCGAGGGTAGAGCCCTCAGACTCGATCACACAAGGTCCGGCGATCAGGACAAAAGGGTTTTGCCCGCCGATGCGGATTTCCTTAATCGGTATTTCGCGTGTCACGGTTTCTTCCCCTGCTCTCCCTGTTTCAATGCAGCAGCAATGAAGGATGTAAAGAGCGGGTGTGGCCTGCGCGGTGTCGATTTGAACTCCGGATGGAACTGACAGCCGAGAAACCAGGGGTGGTCCTTCAGTTCCACGATCTCGACCAGTTCATTATCAGGAGAGAGCCCGCTGATCACAAGCCCCGCGGCCTTCAATACGTCCCGATAGTTATTGTTGAACTCATAGCGGTGTCGATGTCGCTCGAAGATATCATCCGTTTCGTAGGCCTGGTAGGCCAGGGTCCCCTTCTCTATCTTGCAGGGGTAGGCGCCCAACCGCATGCTACCGCCCTTGTCGCTCGTAAGGTCCCGCTTCTGCATGGACTTGCTCCGATAGTCATACCAGTGTTCGAGCAGGTAAATAACGGGCTGGGTCGTTTTTTGATCGAATTCCGAGCTGTTCGCTTCCCGGATGCCTGCCAGATCGCGTGCAATCTCGATCACGGCGCACTGCATACCGAGACAAATTCCGAAATAGGGTATGTTGCCCTCCCGCGCAAATTTTACCGCTTCTATCTTCCCTTCTACCCCACGGATGCCGAATCCGCCCGGAACAAGGATCCCGTCCATGCCGGCAAGCACTTCCTTCGCACCCTTGCTTTCAATGTCTTCTGAATCCACCCAATTGATGAGCACTTTTGCGTCATTAGCGATACCACCATGGGTAAGCGCTTCGCACAGGCTCTTGTACGCTTCCTTCAGTTCTATATATTTCCCGACAAGGGCAATCGCAACGCTTCTGGTTGGATGCTTGGCCTTCCGAACGATCGTTTCCCACGCGGTGAGGTTGTTGTTCGGAACCGTGAGCTCGAGAGCTTCAAGTATCCTGTCGTCGAGTCCTTCGGCATGCAGCATTAGAGGCACTTCGTAGATCGATTTTACGTCCTGCGCGGAAATGACGCAATTTTCCTCTACATTACAGAACAGGGCGATCTTCTTCTTCATATCATGCGGGATGGGACGATCACTGCGGCACAGGAGAATATTGGGCTGGATACCGATGGAGAGAAGTTCTTTCACACTATGTTGTGTGGGCTTTGATTTAAGCTCATCGGCAGCCTGGATGAACGGCACGAGGGTCAGGTGAATATAAAGCACATTCCGCCTGCCAAGCGTGTACCGAAGCTGCCGGATGGCTTCGAGGAACGGCAGACTCTCGATGTCACCGATGGTGCCGCCGATCTCCACAATAACGACGTCTTCATCATCCGCCAGGTCCGTTATCGCGCGTTTGATCTCATTAGTGATGTGCGGCACGACCTGGACCGTGCCTCCGAGATAGTCTCCGCGCCGTTCCTTGGTGATCACATTGTTGTAGATCCTGCCGGAGGTGAAGTTGTTCTTCTGGCCCGTGTTCACATTGGTATATCGCTCGTAGTGACCCAGATCAAGATCGGTCTCCGCGCCGTCGTCGGTCACGTACACCTCTCCGTGCTGGTAGGGGCTCATGGTCCCGGGATCGACGTTGATATAGGGATCGAGCTTCAAAAACGTGACCTTCAACCCCCGCGCCTCGAGGAGAGCCCCGATCGATGCGGCAGCGAGTCCCTTCCCCAGCGATGAGACCACGCCTCCGGTAACGAAGATATATTTGGTCGGTGCCTTTATTGTGTCCATTCCTGTTCTCAACTTTCTTCGAGCCGCTTCAGTATTTTACTCAAATCATCGGGGATGTCAACACCAAACGATTCGTATTGGGTGATAGCAAGTTTTATCCTGTATCCATTCTCCAGCGCGCGGAGTTGTTCGAGCTTTTCAGCGTCTTCGAGCGCAGTGCGGGGCAAGCTGGCGTAGTCCAGCAGGAATTTCCTGCGGTAAACATAGAGCCCGATATGCTTGTACAGGGGTCCCGAGAGCTTCATTTCCCCCCATGAACTTTTTCCGGACCAGGCGTCGCGGTCCCAGGGAATTGGCGCACGGGAAAAATAGAGCGCAAAACTGTTTTTGTCGAAGACCACCTTGACCACATTCGGATCAAAGGCTTCTTCTCGGTCCTCGATCTTTCTGCAGAGCGTTCCCATGGGGATGGAGGCGTCCTGCACAAGCGGCAAGAGAGCCTCATCGATCATCTCAGGTTGGATCAGGGGTTCGTCCCCCTGCACATTGACTACGATATCGCAATCGAGCGACTTCGCGACTTCGGCGATCCGGTCAGTTCCGGTGGCATGATGAGGCGATGTCATCATCGCCTCTCCGCCGAACGACTTCACGGCAGAGAGGATACGCTCATCATCCGTCGCCACGATAACCCTATCGACCAGTGTCGATAGCGCGGTGCGTTCGTGGACCCACTGGATCATAGGCTTGCCTTTGATGTCAGCAAGAGCTTTGCCCGGAAATCGTGTAGAGCTATACCGGGCTGGTATGACAGCAATGATCGTATTCTCTTTATTCTTCATCACACCGGTTGGTCATTAAGATCACGCTCGGCAGCTGCTTATAATTTGGTAATTGATCAGGGGATCCTATTTTACTTGGCTTTTGAGATAGCCAGTTCTTTTTTGAAATATTCGATGGTTCTCTTGAGCCCTTCGTCAACCGATACTTTGGGCTGCCATCCGAGTTTCTCTGATGCAAGGGTAATATCGGGCATGCGTTGTGTTGGATCGTCCGACGGAAGCGGTTTGTAAATAATCTTCGATTTGGACCCCGTCATGGCAATGATCTTCTTCGCAAAGTTTAGGATCGTGTATTCGTCCGGGTTCCCGATGTTCACGGGGCCGGTGAAGTTCTCGCTGTTCATCAGCGTCACCATGCCGTCGATGAGATCGTCCACGTAGCAGAAAGAGCGTGTCTGTGAACCTTTGCCGTAGACGGTGATGTCCTCTCCCTTGAGCGCCTGGACGATGAAGTTGCTCACGACACGGCCGTCGTCGGCCAGCATCCGGGGGCCGTAGGTGTTGAAGATGCGCATGATCTTGATGTCCACGCGGTTCTGGCGATGGTAGTCCATCATCAGGGTCTCGGCAGCGCGCTTGCCCTCATCATAGCAGCTCCGGATGCCGATGGGGTTCACATGTCCCCAGTAGTCCTCTTTTTGCGGGTGCACTTCGGGGTCGCCGTAGACTTCCGACGTGGACGCCAGGAGCATTCTCGCATTGACCCTTTTTGCGATGCCGAGCATGTTGAGCGTGCCCATGATATTGGTCTTGATGGTCTTGACCGGATTGTACTGATAGTGGATAGGCGAGGCCGGACATGCCAGATGGTAGATCCTGTCCACCTCCAGGAGAATGGGAAGAACAATGTCGTGCCGCACCAGCTCAAAAGAAGGATTTCGCAGGAACTCTGCAACGTTTCTCTTTCTGCCGGTAAAAAAATTATCCAGGCAAAGCACTTCATCCCCGTCCCGAAGCAGTCGTTCGCACAGGTGTGATCCTAAAAAGCCCGCACCGCCGGTTACCAGAATTCTCATTTTTCTCCTTTACACGAAATACCTGAGAGCACTGAGTAACTTGAATGGAGAGCAAATCTTATTTTCCATTCTTTGCTCTGTGCTTTTGTCCAGCACTGTCGTTACTTTCGCCCTATGCTGTGATAGGTGAACCCCATTTTCCTGAGTTCTGCTTTATTATAGATGTTCCTGCCATCGAAAATGAGCGGTTTCTTCAAGAGCTTTTTGATCTTCTTGAAATCGGGTGTCCGGAATTCGCTCCATTCGGTAACAACCGCAAGCGCATCCGCATCCCGGAGCATTTCATAGTCGTCATCACTGAATTGAACCCTCTTCTTAAAGATCTTGCGCGCCTCGTTCATAGCCACCGGATCATGCGCCTTGATTTTCGCACCTGCACGAAGAAGACTGTTGATGATGACGACGGAAGGCGCTTCCCGCATATCGTCGGTGCGGGGTTTGAACGCAAGACCCCAGACGGCGATCGTCTTGCCGACGAGGGGTTTTGAGGTCTTGGCGACTTTTTTAGCTCCCATCATCGCCTCGAAATGTGCAATGATCATATCTGACAACAGCGACTTCTGATGTTCATTCACTGCTTCGACGGCTTTAAGTACCTTCGCTTCAACACCATGGTCTCGAGCAGTTTGGACCAGCGCCTTCACGTCCTTGGGAAAACATGATCCGCCATATCCCACTCCAGGGAACATAAATTCAAACCCAATGCGCTTGTCATAACCCATGCCCTTGCGCACATTGTCGATATCGGCCCCTAAACTGGCACAGATGATCGCCATTTCATTGATAAACGATATTTTGGTCGCGAGCATGGCATTTGATGCATACTTGGTCATTTCCGCGCTCCTGATATCCATGACAAGGGTGCGGTCTCCTTTTCGAACGAATGGCGAATACACGATCTTGCATGATTTCCATTGCTCGTGCGCTATCCGTGCCAATCACAATCGGTCAGGCTTCATGAAATCTTCGATCGCTGAGCCTTCCTTTAAAAATTCTGGATTGGAAACAACGTCAAACGCATGAGAGGTCTTATCTGCTACTGCGGTTTTGACCTTTTCAGCCGTACCGACCGGCACGGTGCTCTTGTTGACAATTACCTTATAGCCGTTCATGTGCTTGCCGATCTGACGGCTTGCATCAATCACATACTTAAGGTCAGCGGAGCCGTCTTCCCCCGGGGGCGTGCCCACGGCAATGAAGATGATGTCTGATCTTTTAACCGCTTTGGACATGTCCGTGGTAAAGGTCAAGCGTTCATGGGACACGTTCCGCTTGATAAGCTCTTCCAGTCCCGGCTCGTAGATGGGCAACTTTCCGGAATTAAGCATCTCGATCTTCCGTTCATCAATGTCCATACATATGACGTCGTTGCCGCTTTCGGCAAGACAAGTGCCTGTCACCAGGCCCACATAACCGGTTCCGATTACGGATATTTTCATACTACTCCTTCTCCTTGTTCAAAGCCCGTTGCGCGTGGTAAAGCTTTATGGTACGATCATTAAGAAGTATCATCTATCTCTTATACGCCTGCTTATGATCTCTTCATATAGTTTTTTTCGATCCACTTCATGTACTCTCCGCTCCTGACGCTCTTTACCCAGTCGGCGTTGTTAAGGTACCAGGCGATCGTATCCTTCAAACCATTCTCGAAATCATGCCGTTGCGTCCACCCGAGTTCGTTCTTGATCTTGTCGCAGTTTATCGCATAACGCCGGTCATGACCAGGCCGATCGGTGACGAAGGTGATAAGGTCCTGATACGTATTGAGTTCGGGGTTTCCGGTTCGAAGTACAGGATTGTCCCTGACGGGACAGAGCCTGTCAAGTACGTTACAGATCTCCCGCACGACCTCGATGTTCTTCTTTTCACATTCGCCGCCGATATTGTAGGTCTCGCCTGCGATCCCCTTATTCAGGATCATCCAGATCGCTTCACAATGATCCTCGACATAAAGCCAGTCCCGTACGTTTTTCCCGTCCCCGTAGACAGGCAAGGACTTTCCTTCAAGGGCGTTCAATATGATGAGCGGAATCAGTTTTTCGGGAAAATGAAAGGGGCCATAATTATTAGAGCAGTTGGAGATGGTAACCGGCAGGCCATAGGTATGATAATAAGCCCTGACGAGGTGATCCGAGGCCGCCTTGGACGCTGAGTAAGGACTTCTGGGATCATATGATGTCGTTTCAAAAAAAAACCCTGTATCGCCGAGAGAACCATATACCTCATCAGTGCTGATATGGTGGAAGCGTGCATCAGATCTTCCTGTCCAAAGCTGACGACTTACTTCGAGCAGGTTGAATGTGCCATTGATGTTCGTCTCAACGAACTCTTTGGGGCCGAAGATGGAGCGGTCAACGTGGCTTTCAGCGGCAAAATGAACAATGACGCGTATTTTGAATTTTGTGACAACTTCTTTGACCTTTTCGTAATCCAGAATGTCGCCACGCTCGAAAAAATAGTTTTTCCCGCCGAATTTCTCTTCAATGTCTGTAAGGTTCAGGAGGTTCCCGGCATAGGTCAATTTGTCGTAATTAACGATCACGCCCTTGAAAGCAGTTTTTTCAAAAACATACCTGATAAAATTGGACCCGATAAAACCGGCTCCGCCCGTCACCAGGATACTTGCCGATCCAGGGACCAGGTTATTATTCGATGTATTCCTATTGCCGTTATTCATAAAGCGATGCACCTTCTCGTAAGAATGATCTGACTGTCTCTTCCCAGGATGGAATATCAATGTTTAGGTGGCCCGCAAGCTTTCCATTGCTCATGGCCGAAAACTTCGGCCGTTTTGCGGGCAGATTGAATGTATCCATGGTCACCGGCCTGATAAATTTGCTCATCCCGATCGTGCTCAAGATCAGCTTTGCCCATTCATAGCGAGAGCAGAAACCAGTGTTCGTCAAATGGTACCGCCCGGTCATGCCTTGTTCGATCGCCTTGAGCGTAATGTCGACCACGGTGCCGGTATATGTCGGTGCGGAGAACTCATCACAGGCTATCTTCAGATATTCGCTGTTCCTCGCCCATTCGATAAGTTTATAAATGAAATTCTGCTTTCCTGCGCCGAAAACCCAACTCAGCCTGAGGACCAGGCATTGGTCCAGTTCTTCCAAAACAGTTTGTTCCCCGGCAAGCTTGCTTTTGCCGTATTCATTCAACGGACTCACTGAGTCGCTCTCGATGTACAAGCCGCTCTCCTTGAGTCCGTCAAAAACATAGTCCGATCCGAAATGCACAAGGATCGCTTTCTGTGATGCGGCAGCCAGGGCGAGATTTTTCGGGCCCGTGGCATTTACTGCGAAAACCGTGTCCTTGACCTGTTCAGCCTTGTCAACGAGGTTGTAGGCGGCACAATTGATGATAACGTCGGGTTTTAGGGTTGCAACGACAGCGGCAACGATTTTCTGGTTCGTGATGTCAAGATGAGATTCATCAGGAGCGTGGAAATCGATCGATCGTTCTTCAAACTTCTTAATGAACGCCTGTGCAAGTTGACCATTTTTGCCTGTGATGAGATATTTCATGCCGTACGTTCAAACGTAAAATTGTTGTCAGCTTCCCGGAGGGGCGGATGGATCTTGTCCTTGCCGGACAAAACCGGGTCTTTGAGAGGCCATGCGACGTTGATGTCCGGGTCGTTCCAAATGATCCCCCGATCTAAAGAGGGTGAATATTCATCCGTGCACTTATACATCACATCCGCCGCGGAGCTCAAGACCTGAAAACCGTGTGCAAATCCTGGCGGCACATAGAGCATCACACGGTTCTCTTCGGTGAGTTCCACGCCAATCCATTTCCCGTAAGAGAGAGAACCTTTCCGGATGTCCACGGCAACGTCGTATATCCTGCCCCGCATACACATGACCAATTTGCCCTGCGCCTTTGGGGTCTTCTGGTAGTGCAGTCCTCTGAGCACCCCTTTTTCTGATCTCGAATAGTTGTCCTGTACCAGATGCTCTTTGATTCCTTCGCGCGCAAAATCCGAGTGTTTATATAGTTCAAAGAAAAACCCCCGGTCATCTCCGAAGACCTGGGGCCGGACCAGCACGAGGCCGGGTATCTCAAGCGATTTGAACTCAAAGGGCATTCGGCACCCCTTGCTCGGCCACTATCTTGAGATAATCGCCATAGGCATTCTTTTTATAGACCTCTGCCGCCTTAAGCAGTTTCTGCCTGTCGATGTATCCCAGTTTATAAGCGATCTCCTCTATGCAGGCCATCTTGAGCCCCTGCCGTTTTTCAATGGTAGCGATAAACTCACCCGCCTCAAGCAGGCTTTCATGGGTCCCCGTATCAAGCCACGCATATCCCCTGCCAAGAAGTTCAACTCTGAGCCGGTTCGTTTCGAGATAGGCATTAATGACATCGGTAATTTCGATCTCCCCCCGCAAGGATGGTTTGACGCTCTTGGCGATCCGGACCACATCATTATCGAAAAAATACAGGCCTGTCACTGCATACTTCGATTTCGGTTGTTTCGGTTTTTCTTCAACGGAAAGCACCCGCCCCTGCTTGTCGAACTCCACAATGCCGTAGCGTTCAGGATCTTTCACGTAATATCCGAAAACCGTCGCTCCGCCTATAGAATTCACATTATCGACCGCCTTGGTCAGCATCTCCGTGAGGCCGTGTCCAAAAAAGATATTGTCTCCCAATACCAGACAGACGGTGTCATGACCGATGAATTCTTCTCCGATCAGGAATGCCTCGGCAAGGCCGTTCGGCTGCAGCTGTTCCTTGTAGGAGAAACACAGCCCCAGATCTGAACCGTCTCCAAAGATGTCTCGGAACCTGGGAAGATCAAGCGGCGTTGATATGATAAGGATATCACGGATCCCGGCCAGCATCAGAGTCGAAAGGGGGTAATAAATCATGGGCTTGTCGTAGATCGGGAGAAGCTGCTTACAAACGCCCCTGGTGATGGGATAGAGCCGCGTCCCGCTGCCGCCTGCCAAGATGATGCCTTTCACGAATCCACTCCTCTCAGAAAGTAGAACGTACTGAGTACATGGTCCAAAGTGAAAACACGCGCCCAAGAGGCACAAATGCTGATTCCATTGTCTATTATACTATGCACCCTGTCCTATTCGCCTCTTCAACTCTTCGGGTTTAACGATGGCCGTGCCCACAACTCCGACCACGATCCCCGCTGCAAAGTTCGAGAGCCTTGCTGCATCCACCATGGTTGCTCCGGCCGCCATGCCAAGGGTGAGCGTACTGATGACCGTATCTCCGGCGCCGGTAACATCGAAAACCTCGCGCGCAACGGTCGGGATGTGAGTCACCCTGCCGGCGTGTTCAAAGAGGCTCATTCCCTGTTCCCCGCGGGTGATCAGCACCGCATCGCATTTCAATCGCTTGAGCAGCAGCGCTCCTGCTTTTAGCAGTGATCGTTCGTTGTCAATATCTATTTTGGCGCCTATGGCGGCTTCGTTGATATTCGGGGTAAGGATGGTGACGCCGCTGTACATGCCGAAGTGGCTTACCTTCGGGTCTACGGTCACGATCACCCTGTGTTTTTTCGCAAGTCTCACGATGTCCCGCACGAGATCACTGGTGACCATGCCCTTGCAATAATCCGAGAGCACAATGGCGTCAAGTCCCTCTCTTACCTTCCTGCCGACATAAGCAAATATCCTGCGATGGGTCTCTTGCTCGATCTTCTCTTTCGTTTCACGATCAAACCTGACAACCTGCTGGCTATGCGCTATGACACGGGTCTTGATCGTGGTAGGTCTTGCCGGATCAACGATGAGACCTTCGGTGAGAATGCCTTGTTTGTTCAGCAGATGGAGAAGTTGTCTGCCAGCCTCATCCTGGCCTATCACGCCGCAGACGCTCACTGCGCCACCAAGTGAGTGAATATTGTTCGCTACGTTGGTTGCGCCGCCAAGAAGCAAATTTTCCCGTGTAACGTTCACAACGGGCACTGGCGCCTCAGGCGATATCCGAGACACCTTTCCCCAGATGTAATGGTCGAGGACGATGTCTCCGACAACGAGAACTCGGGTAGCGGGAAAACGATCAATGTATGCCGTCAGGCGCTTGCTCTCTTTTTTAGAGATCATAAATTGTCTGCAACAAAAAGCCTTGAGTGTGCGTAACGAGTAAGGCTGCTCATGAATATGTTTTTATGCAGTGTCTTTTCCCAGGACCCTTCCGACAGCGTCAAAGACTTCATCCACCATGATTTCCGCCATGCATGCACGGGTGCCGAGGGGACAATGTTTTTGCTCGCAAGGAACGCACGCGAGGCCCTTGATAATGACCTGGTGTCCCCTGCCCAGCGGCCCGGTGCGACGTGGGTCGGTTGAACCGAATAGTCCCACAACGGGCGTCTGTACTGAGGTCGCGAGATGCATCGGTCCGGTATCGGCGCTCACGAGACATCTGCATCTGGACAGCAACGCCGCGGATTCCAGGATTGACAGATCACCGGCGAACGAAAACGCCTTGTTTTTCATGTCAGCCAGAACACGCGAGACCAGTTCCCGGTCTTCGTTTCCGCCCACAAAGATCACCTGCGCGTCAAGTTCATCAATCAGTCTGTCGGCCAGTGACGCAAACCGCTCGGGAAACCAGTTTCGTGCAGGTCGTGCCGCTCCCACGCTGCAGTTCAGCGCGATGAGCGGTCTGTAGTCATCAATGTTCCGCGCTGCAAGGAGGCGATCAATATTCGCGAGTACCTCAGGGGCAAGCTCAAGCTCGATACCATCAACAGAAACATCAATGTCAAGCGATCGTAACGTATCCAGAAAATTATCAGCTGCATGAAGCCGTCTTTGTCCGGCTCTTAACCTCCGCTGTTTTCTATACACAAGGACATGTCGCGCACCGGACAGCCGCCGCAGCACCATCGAGCGCAGTGACGGTTGCATATCAATAAAAAGGTCAAAGTGCCCGTCCCTGAGCCGCAGTCCGAATTCGATAAAGTCCTTCAAACGTTTCTTGAACTTCGTTCTATCGAATACCTGGACTCGGTCCGCAATGGGCGTTCCCTGAATGAGCGACTCCAATCCGGGAGAGACCACGACGGTGACATGCGCAGCAGGAAATTTCTGTCGTAATGCCTTCAGAGCCGGAAGCGTATGGAGCAAGTCTCCGATCGCTCCCGGTTTGAAAAAAAGCACTTTATGGATTTCCATTTTTGTGCATTATATGTTAATGCCCTGAATTTGTAAAGATAATTTTGAAAATCAGCGATCGAAGGGTGCGAAACTGCCTGTTGTTATGAGGTAAATCATAGCGGTCTTTAGACATATAGTTTATAAAACACTTGAAATCGCCGTGAAGAGCGGGTAATATTTAACGAGCGAAGATGAGAAAATTTCGCGAAGCACCGGGATGCGAGCAGCGCTCGATCCTGTCGAATATATTTTTCAATCATGAAAGGAAGAAGATATCTATGGCTACCCCGACAGTTGATATGGACCTCTGCATCGGTTGCGGACTTTGCTCGGAACTTTGCCCCAAGGTTTTTGAGCTCCGTGACGACAAGGCGTGGGTCACCAACCCGAATGCCTGCGATACCTGCGACTGTCAGCAGGCAGTTGACAGTTGTCCCGTAACCGCAATATCATTGGCATGATAATCACCTCCGTCGCTCACCCTTCCAGGGGCGATCAATCGCCCCTTCTTTCTTATCTCAGGATGGCAGCAAACATGATAACTCCGTTGTTTTCGTGCTCTCACCATAGGCATGAGGAGCGGTTTCCGCGACAAAAATCCAGAATAATATTGACAATGCCATAAATGTTTGTTAATCTAGCTGCATACGATTCTGCTTATTACCTATGAACATCCCCCTTCCTTCCGAGATATTGGATAAGTTGGTCCCGACAAGGCTTTTTGCACGGCTCAATATTGCCAGTAAAATGCTTTTAGGGTACATGACGCTCGTGGTGCTCACCCTTATCGTTGTTGCCTATGCCCTCATCAGTCTGCAGCGGATCAATTCGCTGAACAGAAGCATTGTTCAAGTCGATATCATCATGCGAGAAGCATCCGATAAGATGCTTGATGCCCTGCTTGGCCAGGATATGTATGAGAAGAGGTATTTGATCCTCAAGAGCAGTGACATGCGGAACCTTTTTGCAGAGAGGGGAAAGGAATTCGATGCGTGGCTTACCACGCTCAAGGGCCTTCCCAACGCTGCCGATCTATCCACGGCATCAATTGAGGGACTCCATCGGAAATACACTGATCTCTTTTCCAAGGAGATTCATTTGATCCGGTCAAAAAAAGTCGATAAGGCATACGCTGTCTCTAACCACGAACTGAGAAACGTTTTCGAAAAGCTCAGTCAAACGCTCAAGACAATGTCCTCTGCCGCCAAAGAAGCCCAGGACACAAGAATGAGACAGATCTCTGCAGTCGGCAGCACGGCTTTCCTGACAACGGCTGTACTCTGCCTGATCATCATTATTGCCGGAGCCCTGGCAGGGTTCGTCGTCACCCATCATATTTCCTCATCGATCCACAAATTAAAAGAGGCGACCGAGCATATCGCTGAAGGAAACTTCGACTACGATCCGAAGATCACATCAGAAGATGAGATCGGGACCCTCTCGAAGGCCTTTTTGGCCATGGGGAAAAGGCTCAGAAAACTTGAGGAAATGTATCTGGATGCCAGCCCTCTGACCCGCCTGCCGGGCGGCATCGCCATCGAGAACGTGCTTAAAAAACGCATCGACTCCACCCAGCCTATCGCATTTTGCGTGCTCGACCTCGACAATTTTAAGGCATTCAATGACCGGTACGGCTATGCGAACGGCAGTGAGGTCATTAAAGAAACCGCAAAGATCATCGAGAACGCGGTAAAGACCAGCGGTGCTCCCGATGATTTCATCGGACATGTGGGCGGTGACGACTTTGTAGTCATCACAACGCCCGAATATATGCGTACGATCTCCGGAGAGATCATCAGCCAATTCGACCGGCGAATACCCGACTTCTACGACCGCGAGGAACGAGAACGAGGCTTTATCCTCGGGAAAACGAGGCAGGGCATTGAGATGGAGTTCCCCATCATGAGTATCTCTATCGCCATTGTGACGAACGAGTACCGCCATCTTACTAATCCCCTGGAGGCCTCGGAGATCGCGGCCGAGTTGAAGGACTACGCTAAGTCGATACCGAAAAGCGTTTTCGTTGTGGACAAGAGGAGGAATACGTGAAGAAGGTTATTTTTCTGCTCGCAGTAATTTGGTTTTCCGGCTGTGCCACGACGAGCGTTGTGACCGGTCCGAAAAAACAGTTTCAGGATGCCACCATCTCCGTGAAAGAGAAACGATACAAAGAGGCTACCGCGGCTTGTAATAAAATTATGGCCGACGCCCCCGACTCGCCGCTGGCCGCTGACGCGCTGTTCGAGATTGCCCTCATCAACGTGCACCTTGATAACCCCAAACGGGACTATGTCGAGGCAAGTCGCACGTTCGCGGAATTCGTCAAACGCTATCCTGACAATAGAAGAACGGACGAGGCACGGACCTGGATCTCGGTGCTCAAAACCGTCCAGGACCTGAAAAAACAGAATGAACATCTCAATGAGAGCATTAAGGAATTAAAGAAACTTGATATCATGCATGAGGAGAAGAGGAAAGGGAAATAACAATCTGGCAAATGATGCCCTCATGCTGGGGTTACGAAGGAACGCCGACAGTTTCCCAATCCCATGGATTACCGGCAGTACTTTCAGATTTTTTCATCACGTACAATATCCAGAAAAAAGGCTTCCAGATTTTTTCTTTTCGGATCGATCAGCGTTATTTCCTCGCCGGCAGCCTGAAGCTCGGCCATTATTTTAGACAGCTCATCCTTGGAAACATCGAGCTCTTTCTGCTTTGAGACCCCTGGGACCCTTACTCGCAGATGATATCCTACAATGCCCTGAGTTAAAATAGAGTCCACAAACTCTACGCGCTGCAGAGTGCCGTTTACGATGATTCCTACCCGGTCGCAAACTGTTTCCACATCGGAAGTGATGTGAGTGCTGAAGAACACGCACTTGCCCTTTTCTTTAAGATCCAGGATGATCTCCTTCACGCGTGCACGACCGATCGGATCCAGCCCGCTCATCGGCTCATCAAGGACCAGCACCTCCGGGTCATGCAGTAGGGCCTGGGCAAAACCGAGCCGCTGGACCATCCCCTTGCTGAACCCGCGCAAAGGACGGTTTCCTGCCACCACGAGTTCCAATAGGTTTAGGACATATTCGGTTTTTTCCCGCAACAAGCCAGCGTTCATGCCGAATGTCTTTCCCACAAACGTAAGATATTCCCGGGCGGTCAGAAAATCATAGAAGGCCGGGTTCTCGGGCAGGTATCCAACGAGATTTCGGGATAAATGCGATTGTACGTCTTGTCCCATTAGATTTGCATGACCGCTTGTCGGACGAATTAATCCCATCAGTATCTTGATCGTCGTGCTCTTGCCCGCGCCATTCGGCCCAAGAAAACCGAAGACCTCTCCTGCGTTCACTGTGAAAGAGACCTCTTTCAGCGCTTCGACCGAGGTACGCCCGGCAACTTTGAATGTTTTCGAAAGCTTCGTGATTTCGATGGCTGTCATGGCTATTTTTCTTTCTCTCTATTCATTTGGTCAAATTCACTTCTTCACAACCCCGAACGCAAATTTACTCGTACTCCGAACCATGCCCTGTTTGTCAATATAAAATTGTCCACCGTAGGGGTCAACCGGCAGTTCTTTCAAATATCCCTTTCGCATAAGCTCTTCTACCGAGGCAGGATCTCTGTGGACCGTCCGATGGAAAAGTTCCTTTGCCTGCTCTATTGTTCTAACTCCCAGAAATGCTTTAAGTCTTGTTTGAAGTGAATTTCTTACTGCCTCGTTGCCGGCTCCTCTGATCATTTCCGTCAGATAGGCGATAGCCATATCCGTCCTTCCTGATTCATACATATATCTTCCCGCAAGGTTCATGGGGAGATCGGTCCCGAGCAACTCCCCTGCCCGTTTATAATAGATGGCCGCATTTGCATAGTCCTTTAGGAAAAAAGCGTAATTGAACCCCGCAAAATAGGGAAGGTAATAATCCCAGTTCCTGTAGCGCATGCCATATTTCAGCAGTTCGTTCGCAGCTTCGACCTGGTGGGCACCCCACACGAGGACTGCCTGGGCGAAGTAATAGGCGTCTGTATTATAAGGATCGAGTATTACGCTCGTACGGATGACCTGAAACATGCCGGGATAATCAACGGCGACGGTCTGGTTCTTGGACTTTTCCACCTGTCCGCCGTAATAAATGATCACTTTCATCATGAGAGCGGCGGCAAGCGTCTGTTTTTGATCCGCTGAGACGAGCCTCAGAAACTCAGGCGCGGGAACATAGCCCATTTTCTCAACAAACGCTCTGTTATTCATGTAGGCGGTAAAAGGGAAGATGACAAGCAGGTATGAAGAAATCAGGATCGGCAAAAGCACACGTCTGCTCATTGCATCTCCCGACGTGAAAAAATGATCGTTGATAGGGTAAGGAGGACCGCAGTATAGATCACGAAATAGACGCTGGTCCATATCATCCCTGATGGTGACAGTCTGATTCCATATACGGCATTCACTTCGAGATCAAAGGCGTTGAAATTCGGGAGAATATAGTAGAGGGTATTTGCAATATTTTTGACAATAGGAGAAATAGGCAGTATTGATGAAGAATGGAGATAGTCATATACCTGCTGGGTTGCGCTTCCAACGATGAACAAGGAGATGGTGCCGAAGATCGGGAGAAAGAATGAAGTGCTGACCGCCGAGATGAAAAAGGACGCTGCAATCACCAGAATATATTTCAGGGCACAGAAAACAAAGGCCATTGTTACATTTGTCCAGACAACAGGACGGACCGGCGGATAGATCCCCGAAGCGAACTTGATCACAACGCTGGAGATAAGGGCGAGTACGAACGTGGTCAGCAGAATGAAACCGGCAATACCGAAAAACTTGCCCAGAAGGTAAGAAGCGCGCCTCAATGGCAGGCTCAGAACGCTGAACGTATATCGCCGCTCGATGTCCTTCCAGAGGGATGTTCCTCCAAGAAAAATCGAAAGAAGCAGGAGGATAAAGGAGAGGAGAGACAGAGAAAGGGAGATCGACAGCTCCGTTACCTGCCTCATGGAAAGAGAACTGACTGAAGGGATGAGAGGGAACAAGATGCTGGCCACCATAATTCCCCTGAAGACCCTGTCCCGCAGGATGCCTTTAAAAGTTACTAAGAATATTTGCAGCATGTTTTTGTTCGATCCCCTCTTCTAAAACCTGTCGCAATAATAACAAAAAAAGGGAGGGTTGGTCAACACCAACCCTCGTCAGTTTATTGGACTACATTGCGATTTTGGTAGTACCTTAATGGGAGAAGCCAGCCACTGTACTTGTCGGTCCGGTAACTGGATCTGGCCAAGTCGAAGTAGTAGCACCTACTGCGTTAGGAGATTGGTCAACCCAAGCTTTCTTCCATATCCCATTGTCTGTATCCCACATCTGAAACTCATAACCCGCTGCTGTAGCAGCTGAAGCATGGGCTGATGAGGCCGCATAATTAACATCATCGGAGCTTACTACGACAGATACACCCGTTGATGGGATATATTTTGCTCCATTGATTGTCGTGCCCGTGGGAGCCGTGAGGAGTTCCACCGCAAAAGCCGGTGCGGCAATAGCAATTGCCATCACAACTATCATTATAACCAGTAATTTTTTCATATGCTTGCAACTCCTTTCGAAAAATATTATGTTGATTTTATTAAAAAGTTGGATACTTCTGCAGATCAGCCTGCCCTGCTTCCATCGTGGTTCTTAGGTTTCTTAAGTCGGTCTCAGCGCTTGCGTTATATGCCTTAACACGATACGCAGAGAACTGCGGGATGGCGATGGCCGCCAGAATGGCGATGATGGCCACCACGATCAGGAGTTCGATGAGGGTAAAACCTTTGTTATTTCTGGTCTTCATACTTTAACCTCCCTTGAATTTTTTTTAACAGCATTGTGTGACTACTCTGATAAAGACAACTTAATGGAAGCTTCCCCCCTTTCATTGGCATTTATATTTCACCGTATTAATAGCATGATGCATGCCAATTATAAACCTATATTTATCATAATGTTATATTAAGCAATTATGATATTGGATCGAAATGTGTCAGTTGCTCGTGACATAAATTGTCACCTGACTGCACTTGACTAACGATGTATCTAATGGTAACATCCCTCACTTTTAAAAATGATTATATCGTCTTCAAAATTAATCAGTTGTAAACGGAATACTTACCCGGTCAATGAATGGGCTGTTGTAATTAATAAGGGAATCATTCAAAAGGTCGGACCGCTGCAACAAATAACACGTCAATTCCCTCATCAACGCATGTATCAGTTGCACAACGCCGTACTCATGCCTGGTCTCGTAAATGTTCACACTCATATTGAATTACCTGATCTGTTGAATACAATCCGAAGTGAGGCCTTTCCTTACTGGATCTTGAATCTGATAAACGCAAAAAAGGGCCTAAGCTCAAAAAATTATGCTTCTGCTACTGCTAAAAACATTAATTCCATCATACAAACAGGTACAACCACGATCGGTGAAATCTGCACACATGGTGTTAGCCCTTCTCTTATCAGGGCAAGCGGGTTGCGGGCGGTTGTGTTTCACGAAATAATTAAAATGGCGTCAAGGGTAAGCGGTCAGGGGTCAGGGATACAGCTGCCTCGCGGAGCAGATTCAGTATTAATAAAATCCGGACTTTCACCTCACACGCCCTATACGGTTTCTGAACCAGTACTGCGCGATATAAAAATGCTCGCAAAGAAGAGACGTATTCGAATCGCAATGCATGTTGCAGAATCCAAAGACGAGTTAAAGCTACTGCGGAGAGAAAAAAGCGGTCTTGAAAAGCTTTATAAACTTGCTTCCTGGGACCTCGACTGGGCTCCAGCGGGCTCTTCATCCTTTGAGTATCTCAAGAGGATCGGATTCCTCTCTACTCACCTTCTGGCTGTACATGCCGTGCAGGTAACGGATCTGGACATTGCATTGATCAGAAAGTCAAAGGTTTCCATCGCACATTGTCCAAGGAGCAATAAAGAAACAGGCGTCGGCAGAATGCCGCTTAATAAGTTTCTCGATGCCGGCATCACTGTTGGTCTCGGTACCGACAGCCTCGCAAGCTCTCCAAGTCTCAGCATGTGGGACGAGATGCGCTTCGCGTACCGTATACACCACCGTGACGGCATCACGGCAAAAGATATCTTTACTATTGCGACTATTGGCGGAGCGAAGGCCCTTGGCCTGGAAAAAGAAATCGGCAGTATTGAACCGGGCAAAAGGGCCGATATCATTGCTGTTCCCCTGCCCTCAAAAAATACGGGAGACATCTATTCCGACTTGCTCAGGGAAACGAAATCCTGTATTATGACCGTGGTCAATGGCAAAATAATCTGGAAGGAGCCTTCAAGGTTAGCAGCTCAAAGTTCAAAGTGAAGATAGATCGAATCAAAGATAAAATCCTTTCCGACCAGCGCCTCACTCGGGCTGATGGCATCGGCCTCTTTCAATCGAACGATCTTCTTTCGCTCGGTCGAATGGCCGCTCACGTCGCACAGCGCAAGAACGGCAACCGCGTCTATTTCGTCCAGAACATGCACATCAACCCGACGAATATTTGTGTCAATCGCTGCAAGTTCTGTGCGTTCAGCAGGAGCAAAGGCGAGCCCGGCGCGTACGAGATGAGCATTGACGATATCCTGAACAAGGCGCGCAATGCGGGAAAAGGGGTACGTGAGTTCCATATCGTATCAGGCCTCCACCCGGACCTGCCTTTTACGTGGTATCTTGACATGCTCAGCGCCTTGAAAAAAGAATTTCCCAAAATACACCTTAAAGCATTTACTGCCGTGGAGATCGATTATCTGGCGAAACTTTCCGGTCTCAGTGTCACTGATACGTTGATGCAACTCCGCGATGCAGGTCTCGGTTCTCTTCCCGGCGGCGGTGCTGAAATATTCAACACTACTGTACGCAATACTTTATGTGCAGAAAAGATCAGCGGCGACCGCTGGCTTGAAGTGATCGCGGCAGCGCACAAGATCGGCCTCAAATCGAACGCAACAATGCTTTATGGACATATCGAGACGTATGAGCACCGGATCGACCATCTGCTCAAGCTGAGGGGCCTTCAGGACAGGACCGGAGGTTTCCAGGCCTTTATTCCCCTGAGCTTCCATTCTCAGAACACAGAAATTATGAAGTCAGCCTATACGACCGGTTTTGACGACCTCAAGACCCTCGCGATCTCCCGGCTGATGCTTGACAACTTTGACCACATCAAGGCGTACTGGGTCATGCTGGGAGAAAAGATCGCTCAGGTCTCTCTCAACTTCGGCGTTGATGATCTTGACGGCACTGTGGTGGAGGAAAGGATCACCAAAGCAGCGGGCGGGACCACGGATGGGAGCATGGCCAGGGGCGATATTGTGCACCTCATCAAGCAGGCGGATCGCCTACCGGTGGAACGGGACACGATCTATAATGTTGTAAAGGTTTGGAAATAGAAATTCATGGTCAAGATGAGTACCACGATAAAAAAAATAATCAACAAGGCTTCATCTCACAAACGCCTTACCGCTGACGAGGGGCTTGCCCTCTTTCGGCAGGCCGATCTCCTGACGCTGGGCGAGCTTGCGAACAGCACGCGGAAGCGTCTTCACCCGAAACGGCTTGTTACCTTTATTGTTGACCGGAACATCAATTACACCAATATCTGCGTGAATAAATGCAAGTTCTGTGCGTTCTACCGGGAGGCAGACAGTCCTGAAGCTTATATCCTGTCAAAGGACGAAATATTCAAAAAGATCGAAGAGACGATAGCACAGGGCGGCACGCAGATACTTATGCAGGGCGGAGTGCATCCTGATCTGAGCATTGACTATTTTGAAGACTTGTTCAGAGCCATCAAGTCTCGTTATAAGATCCATATCCATTCGCTCTCGCCTTCAGAGATATCATTCGTCGCTAATAAAGCGAACTTAAGTATCAAAGATACGATTATGCGTCTCAGAACTGCAGGTTTGGATTCCATTCCCGGCGGGGGGGCTGAGATACTCGTTGACCGCGTCAGAAAAAAGGTGAGTCCGAACAAGATCAGGTGGCGTCAATGGGCCGATGTTATGAAAGAAGCACAGAAACTCGGCATGCCTACGACTGCCACCATGATGTTCGGCAGTCTCGAAACAGATAAAGAGATAATTGAACATCTGCTCAGACTCCGGGATGTTCAGGAAGAGACTGACGGGTTTACCGCATTCATCCCCTGGACCTATCAACCGGGAAATACAGCACTCGGCGGACGGTCAGCCACAGCCGTAGAGTATCTGAAGGTCCTCGCCCTTTCACGCATCATGCTCGATAATTTTCATAACATTCAAGCTTCATGGGTGACGCAAGGTGCAAAAATAGCACAGGTTGCTCTAGAGTTCGGCGCAAATGATTTCGGCAGCACCATGATTGAAGAGAATGTGGTAGCAGCGGCAGGCATTACGTTCAGAATGACAAAACAGGAGATTGTAAGTATCATAAAAGATGCGGGCTATACCCCAGCTCAGAGAGATACAAAATATAATATTCTGAAAAGAGAAGACTGACTTTCACCGTGAATAATTATAGCGTCTTGATAACTTTCACGTACCATTTTCATGTCAAGAAGAGTGATGAAATCGTACGCTATAGAGGATTCAGCCGGCCTTGCGTCAGAAAAACTTTATTAAACTAGCGAGTTACATTTCCTTTGCACAAAACATGTGGACAACCTGTTACTAAGTCTGTGAATATCTTTTTTTGGGACGCTGTTTCAGCACGGCAAATGCAAATCGCACAATTAATAGGCATCCAGAGATCAATTAAAACATATAGTTATAAAATTAATCCAAAATTTCCCTGTTCTTTTACCTCCTTGATCATTACGTTTATTTTTTTCCCGATGTCCCCTGTTTTTGCTCCATAAATCATCACGCGGATGTAATTATCCGTCAATCCAGTCAAGAGACCTGTATCACGATCAAGCTTGTCTTCAACGACAACGTTAAGCTCCGATCCCTGGTGCGCTTTCCTGAACAAAAGGTTTTTTTTCATACCAAGTGCGCGGAGAGATAAACTGCGTTCCTTTTTGATCGGTTCCGGGACCTGGCCCTTCATTTCAGCCGCAGGAGTACCGGGGCGGGGAGAGTAACTGAAAACATGCAAGTGCGTTAAAGGAGATCGTTCCACGAGACGCATAGTATTCTGAAACTCTTTTTCGCCTTCTCCGGGGTAGCCTACGATTATATCCGCCCCAAGAGCGATGCCGGGGACCCGCGAAGCGATCTCTTCAAGCAGGTCCTTATAGAAACGGGAAGTATATTTCCGTTTCATGGATGCTAAAATTGTGTCATCACCACTCTGAAGTGGGATGTGCAGGTACCGGCAGAGCCCCTGACCGAGAGACTTGATCATCTCCCCGGTGACCTCATTCGGTTCAATAGAACTCAGACGTATCCGTGTCCTTCCCCGTGACAGAATAAGTATCTTGATCAATTCAGTCAGACTAATGCCATTCCCGAGATCCGACCCGTATGACCCGATATGGACACCGGTCAGCACAACCTCGGCATATCCCCTGTCTACAAAACATTTGAACTGACGAATTACCTCATCGGGTGTTGCGCTGCGCGAATCGCCTCTTGCGAGCGGGACAATGCAATAGGAGCATCGGTTGTCGCAGCCATCCTGTATCTTCAAAAACCCCCGCGTTCTCGTGTGCAGGGCATTAAGCGAACTCTTGGAAGCGGGCAGTTTGTCCGGTTTGTTTGCGGAAGCTGTAGACATGATGTTGATCAGATATCAAGGTCTTATCACGGTTCCCGATCACCAGTCCAACTCCAGGTATCTTTTTTATCTCTTCGGGGCGCGTTTCGGCGTAGCAGCCTGTTACCACGACTTTGGCGCCGTTCCCGCGCCGGACTGCGGAACGAATCATCTGCCTGCTCTGCGTGTCGCTCCTGGCGGTCACCGAGCAGGTGTTGACGATATAGACATCAGCCTCAGCGTCAAAGGGAACAACAATATTTCCCCGGGAGAGGAGGTCCTGCTGCAGAGCGTCTGTCTCGAACTGATTGATTTTACATCCGAGAGTTGTAAAAGCTATTCGCATAACTGTCCCGTGAGGGAATTCACACCCGCCGCAATGATCTTGACAAGAACGAGTGAACCGACGAGCGTGGTGGGCGCGAAGATGTTTACCGCTTTGTTCCCCCTTGTCCTTGCACTCAGCGTCCCGCCTTTTTTGCTTAAACCGTCGACAAGGACCTCCTGAACTGAGTTGACAAGTTTTTCATTGCCTTGAGATGTAATTGCCTGTTGAAGATCCAGCACCTTCGCGAGCCGCTTTTCCTTTACCTCATCGGGCAGGTGATCCTTCAACTCAAGTGCGGCCGTACCCGGCCGTTTCGAATACTTGAAAGCAAAGATGCCGTCATACCGCACTTCTTCAAGCAGATTCATGGTCATTTCGAAATCCCGCTCTTGTTCTCCCGGAAACCCGACGATTATGTCCGTGGTAAGCGTGATATGCGGAACGGACTTTCGCAATTTCTTTACTTTTCCCAGATACTCTTCGCGAGTATAGCGCCTGTTCATGACACGTAGGATGTCGTCTGAACCACTCTGTATCGGCAGGTGTAGAGACTCGCAAACCTTGGGAAGATCACGAAGCGCAGTGATAAGGTTGTCCGACAGGTCTCGGGGATGGGATGTAACAAACCGTATCCGCTCGAGATAAGGGACATCGTTGACCGATCTCAGAAGAGAAGGAAAATTTATATGCCCTTCAAGTCCCTTGCCGTACGAGTTGACGTTCTGGCCCAGCAGGGTCACTTCCTTGTAGCCATTCCGTGCGAGTTCGCTCACTTCATCTACGATATCCGAAAGAAGCCGTGAACGTTCCCTGCCGCGCAGATAGGGCACTACGCAATAGGTGCAAAAATTGTCGCATCCGTACATGATGGATACCCAGGCCTTTAATCTATCGGTTCGTGCGGCAGGAATGCGTTTACGGTGATATTCAGGGTCTCCGGAAGTATCGACCACCGGAGCGGACCAGGAACGCTTCTTTTCGACCATTTCAGGGAGTCGCGACAGATCCGAGGGTCCAAATACCATGTCCACATGGGGTGCACGGGAGAGGATCTTCGCGCCTTCCTGCTGAGCTATACAGCCTGCTATGGCGATTTTGAGACCCGGTCTCTCGTCTTTGATCTTTTTAAGCCGACCCAGTTCGCTGTAAAATTTCTGTTCGGCCTTTTCGCGGATACTGCACGTGTTCAGGATGACCAAGTCCGCATGTTCGACACTCGAGGAGGACGTGCATCCCTGTTCTTCAAGAATGCCGGTCATGCGTTCGGAGTCGTGCTCATTCATCTGGCATCCAAAGGTGATAATATGAAACGATTTCATGCGGTCATTATAATACGCGGGTGAGTGTTAAACAAGAGGTATCTGAAGAGAGGGCGGAAGCATGATCATTATCAGGAAATCCAAAATCGAACAGCCTCTCCTCTTTTGACGGACAAGGCGGTTCTCGCATTCTGCTTGAACATGAATATTTCAAGCACACCTGAGCTGTTTATGATAGCGCCGGGTGCTCCCGGAGCGGACTCTGCGTAATATTTTTTCAGACCCTTGATCTCTTTGCCGGAGAGACCGACCGATACGGAACCTAAGTTAACGCCTTCCGGAATAAAGGATTTGATGTCCTCATAGGTAATATTAGTAATGATATTGCCGTACCGGTCGATGTGAACAATATGTCCTTCAATCCCGTTCGGCGATGTCTTTGGTACAGGGATGTTCAACTTCACGAAGTCCGTTATTTCATCACCGAAGTTCCCCGATGCTATCCCTTTTGTCAACCAGCCTGCTACAGGGGCAAAGACGTCCCTTCCGTGAAACGTAGGTCCTGGTTTTGGGGAAAAATAGTGTGAGGAGGTGATGTGATGAACCCTGATTCGTTCCGCTTCCTGATACACAAGGGTAAAAAGACCGTTATCAGGTCCGACGAAGTAGTAACTTTCTGTCACGACAATAATCGGTCTTCTACCGCTGCCAACACCGGGGTCAACAACCGCCAGGTGCACTGTTCCTTTTGGGAAATAACCATAGCCAGACCTCAGCGTGTATGCAGCTTCCCAGATATCCTGAGGGGTGATCTCATTGGATATATCGACGATATGTGCCTGGGGATTGATCTTAAGGATGACCCCCTTCATGCTTGCCGCAAAGGCATCTTTCCCGCCGTAATCAGTTGTCAGTGTTATAATGGCGGACATCTATCCTCCGGTTAACTGCATAGGGGTGTCTATGTCTATCAATTGAGAATGAATATATCAGGCTGAATTTGCTTTGTCAAATCCAAAGATATGATCATATCCGACGGGACTATCGCAAAGAACCCTTTTGAAGAATTCCGTCAAGTAAGTCGTCGAATCTGCGAGAGCCGTAGGGTATGATCCCCATAATCCGTACATTGGACATCTTTTCTATTGCTGCCGGACTTGTCTTTTCAGCCAAACCCGTTTTTTGTTCCAAAGCATAATTGATCACAATACCGGCAATGTCTATGTTACGCCCTTTCAGCGCTGCAATGGTGAGCATGGTGTGATTTATCGTACCAAGGCCTGGTCGTGCAACGATCAAGACGGGAAGGCCCATTTTTTTCGCAAGATCAAGATAGGCATATTTTCCGGACAACGGCACCATGATACCTCCGGCACCTTCTACGATCATGAAATCATGTTTTTTGGAGAGCGTTTGAAAAGCAGTGATTATTCTCGCAGGATCGATCGTTTTGCCCTCGAGTTCGCCGGCAACTGCCGGAGCAATCGGCTGTCTGAATTTATAGGGGTTTACGAGTGAAAGCGGGTCATTTACACGCGCCGCTTTCATCAACCGGAGAGCATCCCTTGGCATCAACAATCCGTCGCGCATTTTACAACCGGTTTCCGCGGGCTTCATCACCCCTACGTCCACACCCCGGCACTTGAGGGTTGATGCTATTCCCGCGGACACATACGTTTTTCCAACGCCGGTGTCGGTTCCGGTAATAAATACTCCTGCTGCCATCCGGTTCATTAAACTATCCTGCTGTCCAAATTGAACACCTGTCCCGACACATTGTTCATCAGGGTAAGATGATAGATAAAGTCCGCTACTTCGCGTGGATCAGATGCTTTGCCGAGGGAATTCTCTTTCAAAATACGATCATGAACAACATTCGATATGCTGTTGCCCATATCTGTGGGCAAATAGCCAGGCAGTACCACATTGACCTTGATATTAAATGAACCAAGCTCCTTTGCCGATGCCTTTGTCAATCCTATGAGGCCTGCCTTTGCGGATGAATAGTTCGCCTGCCCTTGCCTTCCCTGCAGACCAACAATGGATGAAATATTGATAATATGGCCGCTGCGTTGTTTGCTCATCTGGTGAGCTGCAGCCCGAATGCAGTGGAATGGCCCACTGAGATTGGTATCGACCACGTCGTCCCAGTCTTCCTCGGTCATGCGAAGCAGTATCCCATCTTTGGTCATAGCAGCATTGTTTATCAAAACGTCGACAGCGCCCCAGCGTTCAACTGTATCTCTGGTCATGGCGTTAACTTCTTCCGGATCTTTAATATCAGCCCTGTAGGTTGCTGATTCTCCGCCATTCTGTGATATTTCATCTGCCACAGCCTTCGCAGTGCGTTCATTGGATAAAAAGTTCACGATTACCCGCTCACCTGCCCTCCCGAAACAGAGAGCGATCTCCCTGCCGAGTCCACGAGAAGCACCAGTGACGATGACCACGCGTTTACGGGTCATTTAAAGATACCCTTCCTGCTGAAGTTTTCTGAAAATACCGAGCGCTGAATCAATATCGTCCTCCGTATGAGCAGCCGTAACGGTTGTCCTTATTCGCGCGGCATTAACCGGAACAGTGGGAGGACGGATTGCAGAAGCGTAAATGCCGCATTCGAACAATCGCTCCGCCGCCTTAAGCGCTCGGCCGGAGTCACCGATGACAATGGGAATGATAGGCGTTTCGGAATTTCCTGTGCTGATCCCGATCGATTTGAGTCCCTTGACGAACCGGCTGCGATTTTTCCAAAGCCTGTCCCTGCGCTCCGGATCTTGTTCGACAACAGCGATTGCGGCGAGAGACGCCGCACACACCGATGGCGGCAACGCAGTGCTATAGATATAACTTCTTGCATTGTTGATAAGCATGTTGATAAGGTTATTGCTCCCCGCAGCATAGGCCCCGAACGAACCAAACGCCTTTCCAAGAGTGCCCATCAGAATAGGTACGCGGCCGGAGAGCCCTAAATGCTCGACCGTCCCCCTGCCGGTTTTGCCGAGTACTCCGGTGCCATGGGCATCATCAACCATGAGTATCGCATCGTATTTCTCGGAAAGAGACACGAGATCCCGGAGCGGCGCGATATCGCCGTCCATGCTGAAAACACCATCGGTAACGATCAGTTTTCGTCTGGCGTTCAGGTATTTCTGTAAAAGCGTCTCGACCTGACCAACATCCTTGTGACGGTATACCATCACCTCCGCCCTGCTCAAACGGCAGCCGTCGATGATGCTCGCGTGGTTCAGACTGTCGCTCAGGATCACATCTCCGGTCCCCGCGATTGCAGGGATGATACCGGTATTAGCCGCATATCCGGAGTTAAACACAATTGCCGCCTCCGTACCCTTGAAGCGGGCAATGCTGTCCTCCAGAGCCTGATGCAGCGGGCTCGTCCCCGAAATAAGTCTCGACGCACCTGCTCCGAAGTCGTAGCGGGCCATCGCCTGCCCGGCAGCCTGACGCAATGAAGGATGATTTGCAAGGCCAAGATAGTCGTTCGAGCACAGAAGCAGCATTTCCCTGCCTTTTACGGTGACGCGAGGACCGTCATAAGCTTCAACGACCGTAAGACTCCTGAGAAGGTGCCGCTCTTCTAATTGTGACAGCTCTTGTTCAAACATAGGTGGCAATCGTACTGCAATGGATGAGATTTGTTCTTCGAGTGATTCGTCAATTTGCAAAGTATCGTTCTGGTTCCACCGAATGTCTGCATTTTCCGCTATCGACGATCAACACAGGTTCTAATTGCAGATAGTGGGTGAATGCGTCCATATCCAGGGTGTTCCGGTCGACAAAGAATACTCTTCCGCCTCGCGGATCATCCCGTAATTTCAATATCGGAAAACGAACGTAGCCAATGCTCGGGGACGCCACATATCCCGCAATGTAGTCAGTCTCATCGGACCAGCACAGCTCGGCGACCATGCCGGGCGCATGCGCAACCTTGGTGGCGAGGGCCAGGGCCTCATGCGTGCGAAAATGCTTAAGTCCTGCTGCTGCAAGTTTTCCGGTTATCGTATCAAGCGCTTCATCGGTCCAATCAAATCTTGATACCCGAACACCCCGCTCGTGGTCCGGTTCAAGCCGTGTTCCCTCTTGCGAATCAATTATCATGGCGCCGCGAATGTTACGGCCATCAGGTGTTGCGCCGTTACTGAGAAGATCGATCGCGGCAACGGCAGACCGTTCCGATATTCCTAATGAGCGCAGTATCCTGGACGCGGCTGAACGCCCCGTGGTCATGTCGGGCGTATTCACGGTCACTACATCGAGCGCGGTCAGCGTCCTGATCGGAACATTTCCAAGATCCTCTATGGTTATCACGACCTTGTCCGGAGCGACCCTCTTGCCTCGGGCACGTGTAATGAGCGCCTGCACCGCAGAATCCAGCTTATGCGGAGAAACGATCCGCTCGGCGCCGGAGACGTGGCGGTTCCCAGACGATGACCGCATACGGATGCTGTAGAGGAGGTCCTTGTCCATATGATCAGTACGTGAGACCCAGATCCCTAATCATCTTGAGATCGCCTTCCGGGTCCAGTCCAGAGGTCGTGAGATAATTGCCGATCATGAAACCATCGGCTCCCGCAGCGAAGATGAGGGGATGAAGCCGGCCAAGCGCTGTTCCCCTGCCTGCACAAACGCGTATTTCCTTGCGGGGCAGGACCAGACGGAACAGTGCAAGTGAATGAAGCGCCTCAAGCGGAGTAATGGAAGCCGTGTTCTCGAGCGGAGTGCCCATGATAGGCATCAGGAAGTTGATGGGCACCGAATCAACATCGATCTCACGCAGGGTAAAGGCCATCCTGATCCGGTCCTCCATTGTCTCTCCCATGCCGAGGATACCGCCGCTGCACGCGGAAAGCCCCACCGATCGTGCATTCCTCAGTACTTCAAGCCTTTCTTCGAATGTGTGGGTGGTACAGATTCGCGGGAAATATTCTTTTGAGGTCTCGATATTATGGTGATAGCGCTTAAGCCCCGCATCTTTCAGGCAGGAGAGCTGGTCTTTTGTGAGCGTCCCAAGGGTGGCGCAGGGAGACAGGCCCGTTTCGCAGACCCTCCGGATCCCTTCCGCGATGTTATCAAGATCGGCGCGTGATTCTATGCCGCGACCGCTCGTGACGATGCAGAATCTCTTGGCGCCATTTTTCTTTGCACTCTCAGCCGTACTTGCCATCTGCTCGACAGAGATGAGCGGATAGACCTTGGCGTCGGTGTGATGATGGACCGATTGGGCGCAATAGGAGCAGTCTTCACTGCATGCCCCTGACTTGGCGTTGACAATTGAGCAGATATCCACTGTTTCTCCACGGAAATGTCCGCGCACCCTTCCCGCTGCCGCGAACAGGTCCCAGAGATCAGCGCCTTTTGCCTGCGACAGCTCGAAGACTATCCCATGATCAATTGAAGTGCCACTCAAAACACTATCAAGGGAGTGTGATATAAGATGTTTCATTGGAATTGGCATGGCTTATCTTTACCTTATCCAAGCGGGTTTGTCAACCAGTAATAGATAAGCAGGTTAACAATGAACAAGGTCATTCTGTCAGGAATTCAGGGAATTATAACAAGGCGTGAGTTTCTGTCAGGCGGGGGTCATTTCAGGTCAGCGACTATGGTATTCACTTGTTGTTCCATCATTGATTTGATACTATCCAGGGAATCGGGATCGTTTGCCTCAAATCGCATGACCAGAACAGGCTGTGTGTTTGAGGCGCGGATGAGTCCCCAACCCTTTTCGAATATTGCACGCACGCCGTCCACGGTTATTACCTCCCGGGGTCTTTGCGAGAGACCATGCCCGGCGAGAAAAACCTCTTTTGCCTTCTCTACAACCTTAAATTTGATCGTATCAGGACAATCAAAACGTATCTCGGGGGTGTTAAATGTTCTGGGCAGATCGGCAAGCATCATGCTGAGCGATGCATTGTTACCCTGCGCGGACTTGAGGGTCTTAAGTATTTCCACGATACGGCAGGCGGCATAGATGGCGTCGTCATAACCGAAATATCTATCCGCAAAGAAAAGATGCCCGCTCATCTCGCCTGCCATGGCAGCGTGAAGCTCTTTCATCTTTGCCTTGATCAACGAATGACCTGTCTTCCACATGACCGCATTGCCGCCATGCGCCCGAATGTCATCATACATGATTTGTGAGCACTTGACCTCTGACACGAACGTGGCACCCGGCCTCTCGCGCAGAATGTCGCGGGAGAAGATGACCATAAGCTGGTCACCCCAAAGAATATTCCCTTTCTCATCTACGACGCCGATCCGGTCCGAATCGCCGTCGAAGGCAATACCCGCATCGGCCTTCTCTTTTCTGACAGTATCGATCAAGGTAGCAAGATTTCCGGGTATCGTCGGATCAGGATGATGATTGGGGAACCTGCCGTCCGGCTCGGAAAAGAGTTCGATCACTTCACAGTCCATACTGCGAATGATCTCTGGTGCTGCCAGGCCTGCGGTACCATTCCCTGAATCGAGAACGACTTTGAGCCTGTTGCCAGGACTGGAATTGAACTGGTTTTTGAGGAAGTTGATATAATCCGGGAGAATGGGCAAATGAGTGACTGTTCCTCTCTTGTCTATTTTGATACCATTCTTCTCCCCTGACCCCTGACCCCTGAACCCTGTCCCCTGTTTTCCCGCTCCTTCCATGATCATTCGAATTTTCTGGATCTCTTCACCATAGATGGTTTCCTTACCCACGCAGAGCTTGAACCCGTTGAACTCCGATGGATTGTGGCTCCCCGTTATCATCACTCCCGCGCCGGTATTCAGGTGATGGAGTGAAAAGTATAGCGCCGGTGTAGGGCAGAGACCAAGTATCGTAACATCCACACCGGCTATGGTGAGGCCGCGCACGATATCATCGCAGAGCCGTGGCGAGCTTATTCGCGCATCGTAACCTACGGTCACGGTGTTTATCCCCTTGAGCAGTATGTAGGAGGCAAAGGAGTTTCCCAGCGCTTCAATCACAGGCGAGGCAAGGTCTCGTTCCGCGATACCGCGGATATCATATTCCCGGAATATCTCTTTATTTACCATTACCTATCGGCTACCCTTTACTGGAAAATTATTTGCGTGAGATCGTCGGAAGGGATTTTTTATTGTTACTGTCATGCCTCTTGTAATCATCCTCAAAACGGACGATATCGTCTTCCTCAAGATATTCGCCATTTTGCACTTCGATGATCTGAAGCGGGATCTTTCCCGGGTTTTCGAGACGGTGTTTCGTAGACATGGGGATATACGTGCTTTCGTTCGGGTGAACATCGTATATCTTTTCGCCATTGGTCACCCGCGCGGTCCCTGAAACCACGACCCAGTGCTCGCTCCGGTGGTTGTGAAGCTGATGGGAAAGCTTTGTTCCGGGGTTGATGACGAGACGTTTGATCTTGTAATGATCGCCTTCTTCCAGGATCGTATATGAACCCCAGGGTCGGTGGACGGTAAGGTGGATCAGGTGCTCGCCGGTTTTGCGTTTCTTTAATTCTTCAACCACTTTTTTAACATCCTGTGCCCGGTCCTTACTGCAGACCAGCGTCGCATCCGGGGTATCCACGACAACAACATCCTTCAACCCGATCGTAGCGACCAGTCGTTTTTCAGCATAAATGATGGAATCGTGGCTGTCAATATCGATGACATTGCCGACTATGACATTTCCTGACGTGTCGCGGTCAGAAACATCGTCCAGCGCGGTCCAACTTCCCACGTCCGACCAGCCTATGTCAGCGGGAATGACAGCCGCCCGGTCGGTCTTTTCCATGACGGCGTAATCAATAGAGATGGATTCAAGCCTCTTAAAGACCTTCCTGATCACTTCGGTTTCCTTGTCCGTACCGATGTTCTTCTGGATCTCCATCAATCCCTTGTAGAGAGACGGCGCATGCTTCTCGATCTCCCGCAGGAGCACACTTGTCTTCCAGATAAAGATACCGCTGTTCCAGTAGTATTTGCCCTGTTTGAGGTATTCTCTGGCAGTTTCGATGTTCGGTTTTTCGACGAAGGCTTCCACCGCACATACGCCGCTCTGGTCATCTACCTCTGCACAGGGTTCGCCTGCCTTGATGTACCCGTAGCCCGTCTCCGGACGGTCTGGTTTGATTCCAAGCGTAACCAGATAATCATCGAAAGCCGCATTTCCTGCCTTTCGAAGCAGATTCAGAAATTCGTCAGCCTTACGGATGGAATGATCCGCTGAGAACACGACCATAATGCCCTCAGGGTCGATCCTGTTCAGATGGAGCGCGGCAAGTCCCAGGGCAGGAGCGGTGTTCCTGGCCTCGGGCTCGAGGATGAAGTTCATATCCCAGGTCTCTCCAAATTTTGCGGAGAGCTGCATGTTGATTGGATCCGACAGGCTGTGGTTCGTTACGACAAAGATATCTTCACGCTTTATGAGCGGCAGAACACGTTTTACGGTCTCCTGGATGAGCGTATCTTCGGCGCCGATCTTGAGCAGCTGTTTCGGCATCTTCTCCCGGGAAAGCGGCCAGAACCGCGTGCCCGAACCGCCGGCCATGATGACTGCAAACATATGATGGTTGTCTTTTTTCAAGATCGTTCCCTTTCGAAGATGGATAGCTGCATTTATCCTATTGTTAAAAGGAGGTATAACGCGTAAGTATAATAATATAGAAATCCGCAGTTGTCAACGGAAGTGCATTGCTTATTGATCAGAACTTTTTACGATAATTCCTGCTTTAACGCCTGGTCAACAAAATCCTTAAATTCCCGCTTAAACCGTTCTTTACCGAATCGTTCCGCGTTCTTTCGCAGATCCCGCGCATCAAAGGCCTTCTGTACTGTCTCAAAACGTCTCATCGCATCCTGAACAGCCTCAGCCGTTTGCTCATAAAAGAACAATCCAGTTGGCTGTTCTCCTGAGCCCTGACTCCCGACTCCCGACTGATTGAGCGGTATGACCGTTTCCAGGGAGCCGCCTCTGCCGAATGCTATTACCGGGGTTCCGCAGGCCTGTGCCTCGACCGTAACGATACCGAAATCCTCTTCCGCGGCGTAGACAAAGGCCTTGGCTTTTTGCATATACTCCTTCAAAACCGACGACGGCTGATACCCGAGAAGTTCGATATTCTTCCCGGCCACCGAGCATATCTTCGCATAATCAGGGCCATCGCCTATTACAATCAGCTTTTTATCTGGCATTCGAGAGAACGCTTCCACGAGCAGTTTAACTTTCTTATAGGGGACCATCCTGGATGCGGTAAGATAATACTCTTCTTTTTTCGTTGCTGGCACAAAGTTATCAATATCCACTGGCGGATAGATGACTGCTGCTTCTTTTCCATACGCTCTTTTGATCCTCTGGGCGATATAGTGAGAGATTGCGATGTAGTGATCAACTCTCTTTGCAGAAGTAAGATCCCACTTACGAACATAGTTCAGGACAATTCGAGCGATCATTCCCTTCAGCCCCTTGTCAAGTCCCGATTCGTGCAGATATTGTTCACGCAGGTCCCATGCATAACGAATGGGGGTATAGCAATAGCACACGTGCAGTTGGCGATCATTGGTCAAGACGCCTTTGGCCACGGCGTGCGAAGACGAGATGACGAGATCGTAGGCAGAAAGGTCGAACTGCTCGATGGCAAGAGGCATGAACGGAAGATAACTGCGGTATTTCTTCTTCGCAAAGGGAAAAGACTGGAGGAACGACGTTTTGACCGGCTTATTAAGGATGAACGCCCTTTGATCCGGCGGAATAAAATCAAGGAGGCTATAAAGATCCGCATCGGGATATAATATCAGTATCTGTTCCAGTGCCCGTTCCGCACCGGCATAGGTGACCAGCCAGTCATGGACGATGGCGGTCTTCACTGGCCTTTTACCTCGTGTGGCGATCCTATGGTGCGTCGAACATCCACTTCAATGTCTCCTCAATGGGATACGCTTTCAACTCGCCTACGAAAGATAACAATTTATTATTTGAGCCGATCAGCGTTTTTACCTCGTTCTTACGGACAAAATCGGGGTTTATCTTTGTTCTTAACTCATGTTGAGCGATGGAACTCATCTTTCGCAAGATCTCCTTGAGGGAAACTCCCCTACCTGAGCAGATATTAACGATCTCAGAGGACGTATTGCATTCCATCAATTCTTTATAGACGGTTGCAACGAACCGCACATCGGAAAAATCCCGCACTACATCCAGGTTTCCGAGCTCGATTTCCTGCTTTCGTTCTTTAAAATGTTTTACGATCTTCGGAATGAGAAATTGTCCGCCCTGCCCTATCCCGGTATAGTTAAACGGCCTTGTAATCAGGATATTCAGGCGATCAAAATAGGTCCTTGCTTTGAACTCCATGGCAAGTTTGCTGATCGCATAATGATTTATCGGAGTCGGGCAAATGGTCTCGTCGATTATGTCCGTTGAAGGATTCCCGTATACATTCGCGCTGCTTGCCAGTATAATCTTCTCCGGTTTAAGCCCGATATCCAACAGGGCTTTTAAAATATTCAGGGTACCGAAAAAATTGATGTCGTAAATTTGCCTCACGTCACTGTGCGGGACGAAAGAGATACCGGCTAGATGGATGATATATTCAGGTTTGACCGCATTTAAAGCTGTGGAAACATCATCCTTATCAACAATATTGCAGGTTAGATGCTTTTTGTTTCTGCCCGTCGGATAAACGAGCCCGTAGACATCATACCCCGCTTTCAGCAGCAGCTCTTCGAGATAGACACCGGTAAAGCCGTCGATACCTGTGATGAGGACTTTTTTCATAATAAGGCGGTGATGAGTGAAGCGTAATAAGTAATAGGTTATTAGTGAATAACGTTCTTGGTTAGCGAAATAATGAGCCCATTGAGCAGCTTTTTGATGATCGAACACTCATTGATCATCGACTCAACATTAGAAATATATCGCAGTCGTTCGGCAATGATAATTTGAGTTTCAAGTTCTGATAATGAACCAAGTGCTATATACAGGAACTGGACAAATTCCTTCTTACCGTTACGCGCAGCGCCTTCAGCAATATTTGAAGGGATGGATACAGCGGCACGTCTCATTTGAGCAGTGATGACCGTATATTTCTTCTTTAGGGAATCTGGCTGTATCTTTATAAATGGACTCGACGATATCCATGCTCTTTTTCCACACTTCCAAATCCTTGTGCCCTTTAATCTTTTGTTCTCTATCTGGCCCCAAGTTCCCCTCACTCTTCACCTATCACCAATTACTTATCACCCTTTACTCATCACTTATCACGCTGTTAAAACGAAAAGCCACTACGATTTCTCCTAATATCCGCATCAACCATCATTTTACACAGGTCTTCCAGTGATGTTTTGGGTTCCCACCCAAGTTCTGTTTTGGCCTTTTGCGGGTTGCCGATCAAGAGCTCGACTTCACACGGGCGATAATATTTGGGATTCACCCGTACCATGGTTTTTCCGGTCTTTTTGTCAATTCCAGTCTCTTGTTCCTGCTCCCCCTTCCACACGATCTCAATGCCGACTGCTTTGAACGCCAGTTCGACAAAGTGCCGCACGGTCCAAGTCTTATTCGTGGCCAAGCACATAGGTGTCGGGCCGGTCATGCTGGAGCATCCTGTACATGCCATCTACGTATTCCTTTGCATATCCCCAGTCGCGTTTGGCGTCCATATTCCCCAGTTCGAGTATCTCAGGCCCTCCAAGATGGATCTTCGCAACGACGTCTGTTATTTTGCGCGTTACGAACTCTTTACCCCTGAGCGGTGATTCATGATTGAACAGGATACCGCTGCAGGCAAAAATACCGTAGGACTCGCGGTAATTGATCGTTGTCCAATGGGCAAAGAGCTTGGCAACACCATAGGGACTTCTCGGATAGAACGGGGTGTTCTCTGTTTGCGGGACTTCCTGCACTTTACCGAACATCTCCGAGGTAGATGCCTGGTAGAACTTGATCTTCGGGTTCACAATGCGTATTGCCTCAAGCAAGTTCAGCGCACCGAGACCGGTTATATTAGCTGTTGTTATCGGTTGGTCGAAGGATACGGCGACAAAGCTCTGGGCGGCAAGATTGTAGATTTCATCCGGATTGATATCCGCCATGAGCCGGATGCTCGCGCTCGCGTCGGTCAGATCATACTCAACCAGATGCAGGTTTGGATTTGTATGAACACCCAACTCCTCAAGTCTCCAGAAATTAACGGAGCTTGTTCTTCGGTAGGTCCCGTAAACTTCATAGCCCTTGTTCAACAATAGGTCCGTAAGGTACGCACCGTCCTGACCGGTGATGCCTGTAACCAATGCCTTTTTCAATAAAACCTCCAATGCCGGCGTATTAATAACAGATATTATACTTCGAAGAAATTAAATCAAAAGAAAATAAGTGTCGACGATAAAGTAAGGCAATTATACTGTACGTTAAATAATTTGTAAAGATGTGAATCTCAGACATGAATCTCGGACAAATGCTAATGTTTGGCATCTAGCTGTAATGCAACCCCTATCGATCAACGCTGTCTTTACTAAATACAAATCTCCTGTTCATAACAAAGGTCAATAAGGCCACGGGAGCTAACGTCAATAACCCCCCTAAATAAAGATCTATAGATAACATACTGAAAACTTTCAGACAGGCAATATTTATTAAGTAGGTAACCGCATAAACAAGAATAAATTTCACGATGAGCGAGTTATTCGCATTCTTGAAAACGATAACGCCTATGGTTTTGAAATTGAATAGAACTCCCAGGATTGTTGCCGTTAATGTCGCGATCGTATAATGGAGGCCTATAAACAACAGCAGCGCAAAGATGGAGTAACCGAATAAAGCGTTAAATAAACCAACGATGAGAAATCTCGCAAAATAACTGTCCCTGAACGCCATTTTAATGAACCGTACCATGCTGTACTATTTATATTTCCGGGTCAAAATTTATCCGTTCTTTCTCTATGACTAAAGGTCTCTTAAGAACTTGCGTGTGTATTGATCCAATATACTCACCGATAATGCCTAAAAAGAACAACTGAACAGATGAAAAGAAGAAAAGGCCGATAACGAGCGGCGCCATCCCCAAGGTAAACTTGGCCCAGAATATCAATTTAGCTATAAAGAATATAAATGCTGCAAGCAAACTTAGCAAAGACAGGAGAAAACCTATCATGGCGGCAAGACGGAGCGGAATCTTTGAATGGTTTGTGATGCCCAACATCGCTATATCATAAAGTGTATAAAAATTATTCTTTGTAATTCCTCTTTTCCGGGCGGCCTGATGATAGCTGATCTTTGCGCTGTCAAAACCGATGTCGGATATGAGACCTCGGAAATAAGGATATACATCATTTATTTCCCGCAAGATTTCAATAACTTTTTTATCATATAACCCGAATCCGGTAAAGTTGTCCGTCAATGGTATGTCCGATAATCTATTTATTAATTTATAATATAATTTCCTAACAGCAAAGAATACGGAAGATTCCTCACTTTGCATCTTAACACCCATAACAACTTTGTAGCCCTCTTCCCACTTTTTAATGAAGTCAGCGATCAGAGCAGGTGGATCCTGCAAATCCGAATAAAGTAAAACGACTGCGTCGCCGCGTGATTGAAGTAGTGCATGATGAGGAGAGCGGATGTGACCGAAGTTTCTCGAGTTAATGATTATTTTAACTCTCTTATCGCGATGTGCTATTTCTTTCAGGATCTGAACTGTTTTATCGCGTGATGCGTTATCTATGAAAATATGTTCGTAAACGTAATCAGGGAAAGCATCGAAAACCTCCTTGACTTTTGCGTAGACCAATTCAACATTTTCCTCTTCATTATAACAGGGTGTTACGACGCTGATTAATTTCATGTTCGAGCTCCCGTAAAGATTTCTAATCTTTTCAAACCAAGACCGCCGCTGCTTCCTCTTTAATGCTCTCGATTGAAGTAAAACGTGGATAATATCCGATCGTATGGGCTTTCCTGCTGAGTGAAAAGTAGCTATCCTTGTTTCCCGTAGCGGAAGCAATGCTCATATTTTCTTCCACGGTATATTTCAGTCCAAAGTTATTGCGAAAGAAGGATAGTATCTCAAATTTATCGACGGGATTAAGGCTGAACACATCATAAACATCATTACCCGTAGAATGTTCTATGCATTTTAGCACCAGAGAAAACAGGTCATCAGGATGGACATAATCTCTGATCATATTTTGCGGACTCGTCACAAATACCCTATTAGCTTTGATGCAGGAAATAATATCAGAGAGAAAGTACTGTGAGTCAAGATCAATGAACCGGCTGAAATACGCAAAGACCCTTAGGTCACATATATTCAGTAAGGCATGCGACCTGTGCTTCGCTTCAGAATTAATCTTGGCAATCGTATAGTAATTTTCAGGAATAAGGTGATTTATATCCAATGAAGAACTTGTACCGTCGGAGGCCGGCTGAGAACGATCAGATCCGTACGCGGCTCCACTGCTGAAGTTTATATATAGCTTGTCCTGATGATGCAAAAGATAATCAATAATGAGGTTATCATAAAGCTCTGTTAAACCGAATATTAGGGCAGGTTGTGCCTTCAACTTTACAGGCTGTCCGATACCGATGCAATTGATAATCACATCGTACGTTCCCTCGTTGAATTCATCGAGCGAATGCACCCCAACAATATTCCGTGCATCGATTGACCGGAGAAAATCAGCCACCTTATCGTGCGATCTCGCAAAAAGAACAAGCTCGGACTTACCATGCCGCGTAAAGTGGAATATCAACCCCTTTGCTATGTGACTCGTTGCGCCTAAAATTGCTATTTTCATGTTTAAGAAATTGTCTTTCTTCACAAACCGGCGAGAATTACTATCCTGTGGCTAATGCTTTAAACCATTCTATTGATCTTGTTATTGCTTCATTGATTGACACATTGATCTCGAGACCAAGCGCTCTTTGTGATAACGTTATGTCCGGCAAATACCGGGAGCGGTCATCATTCATATGCTGTATGATAATATCTGATTTCGCATGGGATGCATCCTTGATCTTATAGGCCAGGTCTTTGAGATTGATACCTTCCGGACTTCCCACGTTGTACGCCGCGGAGGGCTTGCCGTCAACGAGTATCCTGAGCAGCCAAAGTGCCATGTCACTGGGATACATGTAACTGCGGAGCGGCTCACCGTTTCCTATTATCCGGATGGTGTTGTTTTTTAGGGCATCCCGTATGAAATTATTGATCGCCCATGGTTTATCAAGTCTTTGGTAGGGCCCAATAAAAGAGAACGGCCTGGCAGTTACAATAGGTATTTTGAATAAACTCCAATATGCGATACAAACTGTTTCAGCGTAGCGCTTGGCTTCAGGGTACACGGAAGTAATGGTATTACAATCGATAGCGCCGCAATAATTTTCCGATATGGCTTCGACATCAGCGTGCCTGCCATAGATCTGTCCGGAGCTGATGTTCAATATTTTTTTTAACGAGTTCAGTCTGACCGATGCGTCGATCACAGCGCTCGTCCCTTTGGTAATGGTTTCCATGACTCCTAGGGGATCGGAAACGTGCTGACGATTATCAGGGGTTGCGGCTGCGTGGACTATATAGGAAACGTCACCTGGCACCTCGAATATATTTTTTACATCGGCTGAAATAAAGCCAACATCTTTACGGGATGCCAGATGCGGTGTCTTGTCTTTGAATGAATCAACGCTTCTGGATACGAGAATCACGTTTGTGTTGAAATGAAAATTATCATTTAAAAATGTGATGGCTTCGGTCAGCCAGGTTCCGACAAATCCGCTCCCTCCGGTTATGTATACAAGTTGATTTTTCAGTTTTTCGAGCCCGGTTGCGGAAGGAGCGATGACCTCCTGGCAATCAGTTCTAATGATTTCCAACAATCTATTGTTCATTGCCGCTCCGATCCTGTTTTTTGAACAATTCCATGGCTACTTCAACGATGATGTCTTCCTGTCCGGCAACAACTTTTCTCTTACCGAGTTCGAAAAATATGTCTCTCGGATCGACGTGGTATTTTTCGGCAGCACGCGTTACGTGTTTGGCAAAACCGGAAAATACCCCTGCCAACCCGCTCACGATACTTTCACTCTTTATACTGGGAACAACTTTCATTATAGTTTTTTCGACTACTTCTGCGGCGTCAAGTACGCCATATAAATCGATATTAGTGTTATACCCCGTCTTTTGTAAAACCGCGACCAGGACCTCCAACTGTGCGTTTCCAGCGCCTGCCCCAAAACCGCGCGCCGACGCATCAAGAATTTTCGCCCCCGCCTTTACCGCCGCAATTGAATTTGCAATGCCCATACCCAGATTATTGTGCGCATGAAAACCGACCGGAATTTTTAAATTGGATGAAAGATAGGATATCCGATCAACCACATCATCGGGCAGATATGCTCCCGCAGAGTCCATAATAATAAGGGCTTCCGCGCCATATGATTGCATTTTGAAGGCCTCGTCAAGCAGGAGTTCCTTTGAGACCATGTGGCTCATCATGAGAACGCCGAAAACTTCTTTCCCCTGTTCGCGGGAATAGCTAATGTGCCGTTCAGTAATGTCAGCCTCGGTGCAATGGGATGCCACCCGAACCACATCAACCCCAAATTCGAATGCCCGTGCCAAGTCTTTTTTTATGGTGGCAAAACCGGGAATAACATGGATCCCCAGCCTCGCTTTTGTCAGGTTCTTTCTTGCCGTTTCCAGCATTTCCCTGTCATCGAGAAGGCTTAATCCTACCTGCAGGGACGAGGCCCCCAGGCCATTCCCATGTCCCACCTCAACGATGGGGATACCCGCAGCATCGGCAGCCTTTGCATAGGCAGCGATATTCTCTTTCGTCAAGGCATGGGCGATCGCATGTGAGCCATCCCGAAGCGTCGCATCACTGATTAAAATGGTTTCCATATTATCCTCTGTTAATCGCTCGTGATTTGGCAAATTCTTCTGCAATGGCTATGGCGGCGCAATTGATAATATCAAGATTGCCGGCATAACTGGGGAGAAAGTCTCCCATTCCTTTGACCTTTACAGACATGATGATTCTGTCGCCTTCAATCGTCGGAGGTATAACAAGCCTGTAACTTGGAACATACCTCTGAATTTTGACCAGCATTTCATTGATGCTGGTTTTCAGCAAGGCCATATTGGGCTCTTTCACATGAGCGTAGATCGTTGTTTGCATGTCGATACACGGTTCCGCCGGGTTCAAATTCAGAATTGCTTTGGCCTTTTTGCAGTTAGAATAGCTAAGAATGCCTTTCTCCGTTGTTTCAACGTATTCATCAAGATTAAGCCTGGTTGCCGGACCGGCGCTCTTCGACGCAATGGTCGATACGACCTCTATGTAGTCTACCTGCGGATGGGTATTGCCAATAACATAGGCAAGCGGTATCGATGCCTGGCCACCGCAGGTAACCATATTTACATTGTTATAACTCAGGCACTCCTGCAGGTTGATAGCGGGAATACAGAAATGTCCAATCCTTGCCGGCGTCAGGTCAATGGCGATTTTATTCAATTCCCGCAGAATGCCAGCATGATGCTGGTGGCCTTGCGCCGAGGTTGCATCAAAAACAATCTCGCAACTATCCGGATCATTGACAATTGCATCAATGCCCTGATTGGAAACGGGAACTTTTAAACTGAGGGCTTTGGACATGCCTTTCGATGACACATTGCGACCGATGAACATACTGCATTCCAGGTAAGGGGATCGCAATGATTTGATAAGCAGGTCGGTTCCGATATTCCCACTGCCTAAAATTGCAACTTTTATTTTTTTCATGAATGAAGCGACCCGCTGATTAAATAGCACTAAAAGAATTAAATTTTGTCATAAACACGGTTTTGGTCATATTCCTCACGTGGAAGGAATGGGAACATGTCATCATAGGGCATGGACATCATTCTTCCGTCTTCCAATTTCTTTGAAGCGACACGGGGAATCAGGAGCTGATTTTGAGGGGTCATGACCTCGCAAATCAATGGTCCAGGGGCCTTGGCGAGAATCTCTAGCTTATCATGCAAATCCGCCAATTTAGATATCTTCATGTACTCTATTCCGTATGCCTTCGCTATTTTTTTCATATCCGGGAAACTAACGCCGGTCATAGGGCTCTCGCCGATAAAACGACCGTCCATGAAATTCGACTGCGTGTGTCTGATTAGAAGGTAGCCGTTGTTGCTGAGCATGATGATCTTAATCGGCAACTTGTTATGGACGATCGTCTGAAACTCCTGGATGTTCATCTGGATGGAACCATCACCGGTAATGCAATATACTGATTTCCCCTTTGCAGCAACGGCCACACCGATCGATGCAGGCATATATCCCATCGTAGACAATCCACCGGTTATAATATGGCGCTGTCCAGCTTTTACTTTAAAGGCTTGGGCGTGCACGTGGAAGCAGGAACCCGTGTCAACAAGAAATATATCGCTCTTTGACGATTTTTCAGAAAGAACGGTCATGAAATGATATGAGTTTATCCCCTGTTTTTCCTCTTTGTATTCGGGCAGGTTGACTGGATACTTGCGCTTCCATAGCTGAGTCTGCTCCACCCATCGTTGATTCTGAAAACGATATCCCTTCAAGTGCCGCTGCAACTCGCTGATGAATATCTTGGCATCACACCGGACCGCGATGTGAGGATCAATGGAAGGCTTCTTCAATTCTTTTTCGTCAATGTCAACGATGATCTTTTTCGCATGTTTGGCAAAATCCTGGTAATCATGACCTATCATTCCAACGCTCAGCCTGCATCCGATAACAAGAAGCAGGTCGGCATTCTGCACCGTAAAATTGGCCGGCCTGTCCCCGTACGTGCCCGGATGGCCCACAAAGAGCGGATTGTTAAATGGCGTAAGGTCCATTCCCATTCGGGATGTCAACAAAGGAATATTAAGGTTTCGGATGAGCGAATTGACTTCGTTCATTGCATTGGCGCTTCGAACACCTGCACCAATGAGAACGCAAGGTCTTCTGCTGGACCTAACCACATCGGCGACACGCTCAATGTTCTTTTCCAACGAATCGGAGCTTGTCTTGCTTTGGTCAGGATAAAAGCCTTCATGGTCATCAGGGTCAAAGACTGCTCCCTGAATATCAATGGGGCATTCTATCCAGACAGGACCTACCGGATGAGATGTAGCCATATAAATGCATTTTTCGACTTCTTTCTTAACGGTCGAGACCTTTTCAAGCATAACTGCATATTTTGTGACCTGTTGAAAGAGAGGGAGTGTATTAAAACCCTGAAGAGCAAACTGTCTCGGCTCTGTTACTGTTGCCTGGGATACTTTTGATTGCCCGGCAACAATGATGCAAGGCGATCGGTCCACAAAGGCGCCGACAACACCGGTCAGTGTGTTCAGAGCGGCTGGACCGGCGGTTACATACGCTACTCCGAGTTGGCCGGTATAACGTCCGTATGCTTCGGCCGCCATGGTCGCTGCCTGTTCATGATGGCAACAGATATATTTCTGTTTTTTATGCTGTCGCAAAGCATCAGTCAGATGCATGATCATGCCACCCGTTATTAAGAAAGCATGTTTTGCTCCTGCCTGATAAAGTTTATCTACAATATAATCAGCTACACGCATTTTCATGAGATATTCGACTCCCTTTTGCAAAAATAGATTACTTATTTCTCTTGTTCAATAATTCTTTAATTGAATTCATCGTAAACAGTATCATTTCTTCGGTCATCCCCGGATACACTCCCACCCAGAATGACTGATTCATGATCATATCAGTATTATTAAGCATCCCCACAACCCGATACCCTTCACCATTTTTTCGCATTTCATCAAAGCAGGGATGTTTAAGAAGATTGCCGGCAAACAGCATCCGGGTTTGTATTTCTTTTTTTTCAAGATGGATGACAATCTCATCTCTCGTGAAACCCGCATTTTCCTTTACGGTTAGAAGAAAACCAAACCAGCTTGGATCGGCATTTTTCGTCGGCTCGGGCATAATAAATTTTTCCGATAAGTCAGCCAAACCATCCCGGAGCATTTTCCAATTCTTTTTTCTCGTTTTGATGAAACCGGGCAGCTTTTCGAGCTGCGCGCATCCGATCGCAGCCTGCATGTCCGTAATCTTTAGGTTATACCCAAAATGGGAGTAAACATATTTATGATCATAGCCTTTGGGGAGATCCCCGAACTGCTGGGAGAACCGCTGTTTACAGGTATTGTCACGGCCCGAAGGGCACCAGCAGTCCCTTCCCCAATCGCGGAAGGACTCCACAAGGCGCTTCAGCAGTGCGTCATTCGTGTAAACCGCCCCTCCCTCTCCCATGGTCATGTGGTGGGGCGGGTAAAAGCTCGAAGTGCCGATATGACCGAAAGTACCGGTGTATTGATACAGAGGATCGGATGGTTGGAGGGTTGGAGGGTTACCGGATAAATCTTCCAGTTTTCTATACCTCGAACCCAACGCGTCACAGTTGTCTTCGATGAGCCAGAGCCTATGCCGATCACAGAATGACTTGACCGCGGCGATGTCGAATGGATTCCCGAGTGTATGCGCGATCATTACCGCTTTCGTTTTGGCTGATAAAGCTTTGTCGAGCTGAACGCAATCGATATTATACGTCGGCAGTGTGACATCCACAAAGACCGGGACCGCGCCGTACTGGATGATGGGTGCTACCGTGGTTGGAAACGCCGCTGCCACGGTGATCACCTCATCGCCTTTTTTGATGCGGCGTTCACCCAGTTTCGGAGAGGTCAACGCCATGAATGCAAGCAGGTTTGCCGACGAGCCGGAATTCGTCAGGGAACAATGCTTGACACCGAGAAATTTGGCGAAATTCGCTCTCGAATTTCTCGGCATATCTGCCTGTGGTAAGCCAGAAATCAAGCGATGAATCGACCAGCGCGGATATTTCTTTTTCATCAAAGACACGTCCGGCATACGGTATTCTGTCACCCGGAGCAAAAGGTTTTTTTGCTTTGTGTTTGAACTCGTAATAGGAGATCGCCGCCTGAATGACGCGTTGCCGTAATTCTTCATCCTTCTTGTTCTGATCACTCATTTCATCCCTTTGCCATAAGAGCGGAGTACTCTTCTATCTGCTGAAGACAGGCTTTCTTTCCCTCTCGGCTTTTTTCGTAGTCCTTCGTCCACGCAACAATGCTTTCAATGGCCTTATCCAGACTCCAGCGCGGTTTCCACCCAAGCTCGGCTTTGGCCTTGGAGCAATCCAGCTTCAGGAAATGGGCCTCGTGAGGATGCACCCCTTTATCCACCACAAAAGAGGCAGTATCTCCCCAGTGTGAGCATAACTGTTTCACCAACCACTCCACCGGCCGCGCATCTTCATCTCCAGGTCCGAAATTCCATGCCCCGGAATATCGAGGCCCCTCCTGTATGAGCTTTTGTGCAAGCATCAGGTAACCGCTCAAGGGTTCCAGCACATGCTGCCAGGGTCTTATCGCGTCGGGATTTCTGATAAGGACGGGTTCTGCTTTGAGTAGTGCCCGTACGCAGTCAGGAATAAGACGGTCCGTTGCCCAGTCCCCTCCTCCGATGACGTTTCCCGCGCGCGCAGTGGCGATGCTAACACGGTGAGCGGCATATTCTTTCGGATTGAAGTAGGAACTGCGATACGCGGCGGTGACCAGCTCGGAGCAGGCCTTGCTGTTCGAGTAAGGATCATATCCTCCGAGCGCTTCATCTTCGCGATAACCCCACACCCATTCTCTGTTCTCATAGCACTTATCAGTCGTGACATTAATGACTGCGTGAACGCTCGGACACGCCCGGACCGTCTCAAAAAGATTCACCGTACCCATTACATTGATCTCATAGGTTTCAACCGGTATTTTATACGAATCCCGGACCAGCGGCTGGGCAGCCATGTGGATAACGAGCTCCGGTTGAGCTGATACCATCGCCTCATGCAACGATTTCCGGTCCCGTATATCCGCAATCGTGGATTCGATGATCTTGTCAAGAGCGCACAAATTGAATAAACTCGGTTCCGTCGGAGGCTGCAAGGCATAGCCGTATACGCGGGCACCGAGCGAATGAAGCCACAAACAGAGCCAGGAGCCCTTGAAGCCGGTATGACCGGTTATGAACACGCGCTTATTCTGCCAGAATATTTCGTATCGATCATTCATTACACTCGCGGTCTTTCCGTCATGGGCTTTGAGCCGCATCTTCTATTTCCAGACCTTCCAGGGGGCATCGCCCGACTGCCAGAGAGACTCAAGATGATTTTTATCGCGCAACGTGTCCATGGCATACCAGAAACCATGATGCTTATATGCGATCAATTGATTGCCCTGCGCAAGATGTTCCAAGGGCTCTCTCTCGAAGACGGTACCATCATCAGAAATCAAGTCCAGCACGCCTGGTTCGAGCACAAAAAACCCTCCGCTGATCCACGATCCATCGCCTGCTGGTTTTTCCTGAAAGGCAACGACTTTTTCCGTTGCGTCGATGTTCAATGCGCCGAATCTGCCAGACGGCAGGGCGGCGGTCACTGTTGCCTGTTTCCCGTGACTACGATGGTAGTCTATAAGCTGACTAATGTTTATGTTTGACACACCGTCGCCGTAGGTGAGCATGAATGGCCCCGCCCCGATATAGGGCGCGACGCGCTTTATCCGGCCTCCGGTCATCGTATCGGCGCCTGTATCAACGAGGGTCACTTTCCATGGCTCGGCAAAACGCTCGTGAACTTCCATTTTGTTGTGTTGCATATCGAAAGTGACATCGCTCATATGAAGAAAATAGTTGGAGAAGTATTCTTTTATCATGTATCCCTTGAAACCGAGGCAGATGATAAATTCATTATAGCCATAATGAGAATAACTCTTCATGATGTGCCAGAGGATTGGTTTCCCCCCAATCTCCACCATGGGTTTTGGACGAGTTGATGTCTCTTCACTGATCCGCGTACCTAATCCACCAGCCAAGATCACGACTTTCATGAGAAACCCTCACTATAATAAATTGGCCCAAAATATTGATCCTTTTTTACGACATCACAAGTTCATAACTTATATAAATCGGCAAACTTCGCGTGTTTGCAAGTGATCATATTACAGATATTCATCAAATTCATCAAGACTATTCTATTTAATTGGACCAAGGTAAATCATTTTAATAAACTTAAATAGATTATAACTCAAACTTGAAATTTATTACTCTGAAGACGAGGTATCGTGTATCTGCTGGAACATCAATCTTTTTTGCATCCGAGGAAAAGTTAATTGCGTATTCGCTTCTCTTATGAAGAATAATGTTTTTCTCATATGATATTCCTCCACGATTAACAAGCAGTTCATCATGAAATTGTCTGCTCTTTATTCTTAGTTTTGACATTTGCTCAAAACCCGTAGCAAGAATCATATTCAGATGTACTTGCAAGTCTTGATCTGAAGTATTTCGAACTATCAAAACGCCATTTTTACCACACCACCTCCAACTATAATTACTATCTCCCTCCAAGCTTAAAAAATCTTTTTTCCACAGCATGCTAACGTAATCTATATCCCTGAAAGTTAGAGTCAGTATAATATGATATCGAGATGTTTTCAACATCTATATCGTTCTCTGAAGAATTTATCATAGTTTTAATAAATGAGTTTCTGTCCTGGCTCTTATCAACTAAATAAGAGATGAAATTTCTGTTGGGATATAATATATTATCGTCTATTTTTATTTTTTTCGAAAATGCCCCTCTCGCATTTTCAACAAAACCAGAAACTTCTTATAATTTGAGTACGTATATAAATTGGCATTTCTTGAGTAGATTACGGGTTCTCCAAGAACCATATCAATTTTTGTGATTTTGGCCAGAACGATAAATTGATTGGGGTTTTTAAATTCTTGATCATATTTTAAAAAGTATACATTTGATTTATCCATGCCCTGAAGGTTAAGCCCTACAAGTTCCTCTTTAGTTGAAAGGATAGTAATATTTTTCCCGGTTTTAAATTTTATATAGTCGCTCCAGTAAGGAGCGAAAGTTACCGCTATATTTATATGGCCATATAATGATGGGGCATAAATTACACTATTTTCGGGAATAGAGATAAATTCGCCCGTTTTAAGCAGCTGGTCAATCGTTCTCCACTTGAGATGGGACTGTGTCTGGCTAAGGGTAACGTGATAATTTGAGTAGTCGACGATGAAACTCGTAATGGCTATAATAAGGCCTACAGATACAGCATACAACAATAATAACAACTTATGGGATGAGAATAACTGTTTCACATAAATTATCAATATTGTGAAAAACAAAACTGTTCCAAAATATGAAAAGAAGGTAACCGTATGAGCTAATGAACCAGCAGACACAACCCAGTACTGATATTTTGTTGTTAACGCTATAAGAAAGACGGGTGCAATGAAGAGTGTTATGGACAATAATGCGGTTAACCAATAGGTTCTCTTGCTGAAGTTGGTGGATTTATGTTGAATGAGGTGATAAACTAAATATGAACTGATCAATGCCTTGGTAATCCACTCTACCCTGGCATTCTTAACAATATGAATAATGCTGGAACGATGGCCCTCAAAAGCGGCAGAGTAATCATTAAACATCGGGGTAAAATGACTATATATATAAGTTGGCAGAGAACTAACGCTATATTGGTACATAACTTTGGCAAAAGAGATGAAAGAAAAGTGGGAAATAATATTTCCCTCATAACGAGACGGATAAAAATGTCTAAATGTAAAATAGATGGCTGCATATATGAATAACGCTGCTGCATGAGGGATAATTCTCAAAAAAGCTTTCGAAAATGCTTCTTGAGTTTGTTGATTGGGATCACTTCTATAAAAAAAGAGACAAAGATAAAAAGAACAAAATACATCGCGAATACTTCATAAAGTAATAACGTAAGGAAAAACAAAACGGTACTAATAATCAGGCGACTTATTTTATTTGTATCAACATATTGCTTGAAATAAATCAAGCATATCATAAAAATACAGATGCCTGCATGAAAGACAAACGGGTATGAAGTTAAAAGGTAATGGTCCCACATATTCTGTAAACCGACTAAATAAATAATGATGAGAAGAACCGCATAATGAAGCGATCTGTAAAATGTATAAATCATGTATCCAAATAATAGAATATTTACAATTATAATGCCGATAGAAATGAATTTATAATATACAAAGTTTCTTACGAGATATGGTACTTTGGCGAATTGGTAAGCAACAGGCATGAAAAATCTGCCTTGATCTTTAGCAATATTAATTTCACCGGTAATTCCAGTATGTTTTGAACTACTTAATTCTAGCACCATGTCGTCATTCGTAGTAAAACCAACATTGATTAATGGATAAAAAGTAAAAACGATCAATATGCCAATCATTAACATGATGGCCGAGCTAACCTTTTTGTCAGAAACTAAATTTCCATCAAGAAAATCCTCTTCCCGAACGCTTATTGATTATTGATAATATTCAGCAATCTGCTCCAATATGCCTCGATTGAGTAGTTTTTCAGGAAGAACTCCCTTACGTTGGAGTAAAATCCTTCACATCTGACTTTATCAAGCATCGTCGTATTCAGCACATCACGAAACTACTCATAGGGATCGTACGCGCATCCCGCTTTTGAGTCCACGATATGTTGGTTCAAATCAAAAACTGATCCAAACGGTCTTTTATGCCAAAACCGACAATGCTGTTCGGGACCTTATCTCTATAATAAATGTTCCTCGATTTTTCTCGGCATTGGTCATAAAAAGATGCGTAGAGAGAGGCCATGAAAATGAAGTAGTCGTCGTAGTCGTCTTAATAGCCCGATATATATTCAAGGAAGTGACTGGCGCATAAGGCCCTTCAAATTTCATCCACTCCTCACTAAGGCCGAGCGCAGTTTTCTTTTTTGGTATGCTGCGAAAACCGCGCTCACAACGGCTTCGGATTGTTGAAAGATCCCTTGCGTCTTCGGCAGCTATAACAGCTCAAGAAACAGGCTGAGGATGTATCCGATGACGGAAACACGATATGATTTCGTTATGACAAATCTCATCAGAAGGTCTTTTATGCGTGCATTATTCCCCTCCTCCTCTTTTGAATATTACAAGTTTGAGAGGATTTCAGGCTTTGATAACTGTCCACTCCTTGATTTATCTAAAAGGAGTTGGAATCCTAAAGCATCCGGTTCTCTTCCCATGATGGTCCGATAAGCATTGTGCATGATTTTTTTGTGATAATGTCGATGATTTGGCGAGCGCTATCCGCCCGATTCAGCCTCGGCATGTCATCGGACTTCGGATGCCTGCTCAATCCACAAAGACTATTGAGTTTTTTTACGTCCGCAAGGTCAGCGGCTTCCGTCCCGTTGAAGAAGTATGCAGACCGGCCCGCCACCTCGCGGAACACTGGAATATCGCGGCATGATCGGCAACTTGTGTTTGGCGGCCTCGATGAGCGGCAGGCCAAAACCTTCTCCTTCACTAGCAGCGATCAAGCAGGTGCTGGACAGCGTAAACTTTCTCCATATATTCATCGCTAGTGCTTTCCAGCCAGAATAATCGTTTGCCCAATTCGTGATGGTTGCGCGAGGTATCTGCCAGCGACCCCATCTTCCAACCCTGCTTGCCGACGACAACCAGATTCGCCTCAAAGCCCTCTGTCCATAACTGTTCGAATGCGGCGATTGTTTGGATATGCCCTTTACGTGGTTCAAGCGTACCAACCATCAAGAAAATCGGACGTTTAGCTAGGAGACTAACACTGCCCCGGCATTTTCTGGCATGCCTCTCAATGGGCAGGATCGATGCAAATGTCTGCTCCCAAATGGTGCCAGTCAATCTTGAATGGCCGCTAACGGGCTGGCAGTCCTGTTTGTCTTTAGCCAGTCTGCAAGCTCACCAGCTACTGCTTTGGAGATGCAAATGGCACCATCGCTTTCGGCAACGGCCTTCAGCCAAGCCTGATGCTGCTTTGTCGCCTCCTTAGTAAAAGCCTCGGGTAGGTTAATCGGCAACAGGTCATACACCACGAATTGAACCTGCACACCACGTTTGCGCAACAGCTGGAAAAAGGCTTGCTGCGCCGGCACGACTTCTGGCTGTAAGTCCAGCCCGAGAAACACACTCCAGCCCGAAACTCGATGGTGTCGTCTGATAGGGCCAATCCCGGACAGTTGAGGAAGCTTAAAGTGAACTGCCGTGCATAGCGGTAGCCTTCGATCAGTTGTGGCATATACGGGCTCAACTTTGAAGCCTTCCAGGCGAATGGATGAGCAGTTCCTGCAGGATGCTGCGCACCACGCGCTGAATTCCAGTTTTCGAGTCACGCTGGACCAGTTTTCGAAATGTCTACCAATAACTGACGGGGGGCGAGCAGTGGCGGGATGGAAAGAAATCGCTTCAGCAATAGGCACCCAAGCTTGCGAGTCTGACGGCGGTTCAACACAGGCCAGCGCACGTATCAAGGCAGTCACGTTGGTGTGTGCTGCGCGGCACATCGTCTCGATTGCCTTCTCATACTGGTCAGCACAGTCTCGCGGATCATGGCGAGTAAGAATGATTTCCCGTGCTTTAATACCTAGTTGTTGTCGACAAGCTGGTTCTCGCCACAGTGTTTCTAATGCGTTGACCAACTCATTATCACAAAACTCATCCGGAAGTTTCCAAACACCATCTTCCGCCAAGTCCGCCATGCTGCCATTGGCATTGACGATGGTCGGAATACCGTAATTCATACAATCGAGCACTGAGGCCGAAGTTTCTCCACGGGAAAGTGTGCGCAGTTGCACAGCCACATCAGCCGCCGCGAGGTAGTGTCGGAAGGTGGTGATATCAGTCCAACCTGTGATGCGAATACGCTTACTCAAGCCGCTTTGGCGTATCGTGTCGAGCATCGCAGCGCCATATTCACTGCTATGATTTTCACCGACGAATACTAATACGCAATTGCCGTTTTTTGCTAAATCCGAAGCTAGCCACGCATTAAAGCAGGCGTTGGTTCAGTTTAGTGAGGTCCGAGCACTCCAAAACTACACACTGCAAAATCATCATTCTCCAATTTCACGGCAGGCGGCGTAGCTCCTCCGGCACGGATCGATATCAAAGGCTGGGGACGCGTAGCAGTGGAATGAGCGGCCCAATCGGTCAGCAGCGCCTTTTTGTTAATCCAATGGGTTTGCAAAGCCGCCGCGAACTTCTCGGAATGCACAATCACACCGTGCGCATTTTTTAAGGCATCTCTAGGTTGCATGGATAGCGCCAGGGCACTTCAGCAAAGTAACTGATGCATCAAATAAATGCTGCAGCATGGCCGCATAGCCATGGTTTTGATAGAGTGCATTTAATCCAAGAATCAGATCCTTGGCCACTAAAATGCATGTGGCCCTACGACACCAGATAGAAAAAAGTCATGCAGCACGATCGATACCCGGTACCTTTCTCCAGTAAATCAAACATGTGCTGATGTAAGTAGTTGTTGCCAAAATGATAGAGCACCCGGTCGTAACGGTCTGCGTGAGATCTGAGCCATGCCGCGCTACGTATTGTGCAGTTAGCCTTGATCCACGAGTCGGATACGATATCCTGCGCCACAATCAGGTCGATATCATAATGACGTGAAAGCTCGGGCAGCAGCTCTGCGCTGTAATCACTGATCCCGCTATGCACGGGTGGCAAAGGAGAGACATACGCCATCTTGGGTCGACGGGCGGGCCTGTTATCGGTCAATGGTTGGTGGGCCTTCTTAACATACAACGCCTCAACAGCAGCAATTGCCCGTTGCGCGCTGGTATCCCATGAAAACCGCTTGGCTTGTTCAAGACCATGTTGCTCCAGATCTGCCCGGAAGGCATCGTCAGTCAACACCTGCGCGAGTTTTTCAGTAATGGACGTATCGTTCATGGGGTCGAAGAGGGCGTCATCCCGGCCTATCACTTCCGGCACACTGGAAGTGTTGGCGCCAATCACTGCCCGACCACAGGTCATCGCTTCCAGCGCTGGCAAGCCGAAGCCTTCATGCCATGAGGGGAACACGAACGCTTTGCACAGGCCGTATAGCGTCAGTAGATCTTCTTCAGGCACAAACCCGGTCAGAACCAGTTCCTCAGCCTTCAGCCCCTGCTCCTTGGCTAGCGTTTCCAGTGCACCACGGCTGTCAGGCGTCAGATTAGCGCTGACAATTACCAATTGGTGGCTTGTTTGTAACGGTTTGGGCAGTTTAGCGTATGCGCGTATAAGACCTTCAACGTTCTTACGGTGGTCAATGCCGCCTGTATTCATTACAAATTGCCGATGTAAACCGTAACGCTGGCGGACCTCTTGCTCTCGCTCACAGTCGATATGCTGTGGCTGAAATTGCGGGTCAGCCGCCGAGGAAATATTGACACATGCTACGGAGGGAAAACCGAGGTAACGGATCCCCTCTCGCCGAGACGATTCGGAAATTGCAAGCAGAAGGTCGGCCCGGCGCAGATGATCGAGTTTGTTCTCGTACCAGGCCTCCACCACTGGATTTTCCAAGTAGGGATTGCGCTGGATCAGTGGAATCAGGTCATACAGGATAACCGCTGTTGGCACGGTGCGGCTCAGGGTGCCGATGCTGGTGACCGCATTATCGCGTGCCCCTTCGAACAGGCTACTGACGAGAACAATATCCGGCTTGAAGCTGCCCAAAAAAGCCTCGCGAACCAACTCGGCAGTGCATCGGCGCCAATCGTTTTCCTTGCTTACATGACACACCGGTTCCGGCGACTTCCAGACACCGATATTTTTTTGCGGCAGCAAGCCATCAAAAGCGGCACGTATCGTTTCAATGGTGTCTGGAAACAGCTCATTGAGAGCGAGAAACACCGTGTGCATACCACGATTACGAACGATGGCCTGAGCTAAGGATAGCGTATAACGTCCAATGCCATGTTGCTGATTACTGCCCTGCGCTCCTTGCATATCAATCACAATGCGCATCAGTTTTTCCCCGCTTTGATGGCTTTTTGCAAGTCAGCATAGATGCGGGTGGCGCGGGGAGAAAGGTTCTTTACTAACGGCGCGGCATCATCACTGTCCGCATATTTAATTGCTGCGTCGTCACTGTCCGTATATTTCATTGAAGCACCTATGCCCACACCAATGATCAGCCCCGATCTCGCAGCGAACTCGCGCAGTCGTTGCACGAGTCGAGGCTGTTTGGTCAACATGGTCTTCACATGCGCTTTCAGGCGATAGTTGGAAAGGGTCTTTCGCATGACCCACAGCACCAGCGGCTTGACCATTTGCTTTATCAGGCGTGGCATCCAGAGTACTATACGCTTGGTTATCAATACAATAAATTTGGCTATCCTCACAGCCTGACGAAGCGGCCAGGTGATTAGCCAGGACTTGCTTGTATAAACGTCCTGAAGCTCACAGTTGAGACCTTCGGCCACTTGATTAAGTTCATCAATTTTCGCTTTGGCCGCATCCCATTCATTCTGTAGCCATTGGCTATTCGCTTGCAGACGGGTATTATGCTCGTTAACTCCATTCAGTTCGGCAGCAAGCTTCTCCGCTTTTTGATTGGCCGCATCCCATTCATTCTGTAGCCATTGGTTATGCGCTTGCAGACTGGAATTATGCTCGTTAACTCCATTCAGTTCGGCAGCAAGCTTCTCCGCTTTTTGATTGGCCGCATCCCATTCATTCTGTAGCCATTGCACGGAGGCTTCGGCTTGCGTGATCAGTTCTGTCTCTCTTGCCTGGTGTGACGCTATCACCCCTTACAAAAATAGGAACTCGATCCGTCACATTACATCGTCAAACACATTTGGCGGTGAAGAAAATGCCTCAGCAAGCTCGGCATGTTCCTTTGCCACATAAAAACGATTGAGCCCGTCAAAGTAAACAAACTGATATTTCGCTGCAGTGAAAATAGGGTCCCAGCCTGCGTAGTCTGTCTCGGGCGAGCCGGGAATGGTCGCCTCAACCACCATTACCCAGGGACGCAGGGTTTGGCTGTCCCAGCCTTTCAGCACCTTTTCTTCAAATCCTTCCACATCAATTTTGAGCCAATGAACTTCTTTTCCCGACAGCGACCGCAATGCTGATTTCAAAGTCAAAACTGGCACCTGGATCCTTGGCGATCAAAACCTCGCTCCGTTTGATGGCGTTCTGCGAACGCATCCTCGACGGTACTGAGGCCGGTGCCTGGAATGACATTGAACTCCAGCGTGCCTTCGGTATCAGCCAACGCAACTTGCAGCACCGTTCGTCCGGTCTGTCCTGGCGCAGCAGTTCGGCATATTCAGGAACAGGCTCAATGTGAATACCCCGCCAGCCGTGCTCATAAAAGGCTTGCTCACAGAATCCACCACCGGGTGCTGCGCGCCAACGTCGACATAAACTCCGATTTCACATGCTTGAGCGCGCGCCAAAGCATCACGTCTTCAAAATTTTGGGCGTAAGAGACAAAACTCATTGTGTACCTTCCTGACTCTGGCGAGAAATGACAAATTGGCCATCAAGCCAGTTACTGCCAATAAAAATGTCGCGGTTTCCATTGATCACATCAAACACCAGCATGTTATCTATCCATTCAAAGTTATCGATCAGATGAGTATCTGTACTCACAAGAGCTGGAGAAACCGAGTACGAACCCGGTCCCAGGGTGCAGGTAAATGCAACTTGAAGACAACGGTTTCGCCTGTTTTAACGCCTCTTGTATTTGGTGCGTGTGCCAGGTGTTGGTACCCCACACCACATGGCCTTGCTTGTCACGGATCATGTAAGCCGAGCACGAGCCGAGGTATTCGGCATGAATCGTGAGCTTCGAGCCGCAATTCCACCGCCTGGCCGATTTGCGCGACGGCTAACTCGGTGCCTGTAGCAGCATCTAATAGTTGAAGTGATTTACGCGCGCCTCGCCCGTTCCGCTCCTGGTAAGCAACCAGCCATCTTTCTTGCGGCGCTGCTCAATGCTAAGTTTTGCGTTTTCTTTTTCTGCAATGAGGGCATTGTAGTAGTCCACAACTTCGTCGGGCTGTCCGTCTTTAAGCACGCCTCCCTTATCCAACAAGATGACACTGTCGCACAGGGTGCGCACGACATCCAGACATGGGTAACCATCATGATAGAAATGCCTTCGACTTTAAACTGCCTGATACGATCAAAGCTTTTATGCTGAAAATAGCTGTCACCAACACTCAAAACCTCATCAACGATGAGTACATCTGGCGTCACTGCCGTCGCCAGGGCGAAGGCCAAGCGGGCATTCATACCGCTCGAGTAAACCCGCAGGGGTTGATCGAAAAACTCTCCAATCTCGGCAAAATTCTCAATGTCAGGCATCAAGATCGTCAACTCGGAAGTGCTGAGTCCCATCAAACCACCAGAAGATAAACATTTTGCCGAGCAGTAAAGTCTGGATTGAATCCTAGTCCAAGTTCAAGAATTGCGCTGATACGTCCATTGATTTTTACGCTTCCAGTACTAGGGCGAACGGTACCGGTGATCAATTTAAGCAAGGTGCTCTTCCCTGCGCCATTCTGGCCGATAATCGCCAATGCTTCGCCTCGGCGCAGAGTAAAATTCACATTTTTCAGTGCCCAATATTCATGCACATGCTGCGACGGAAATCCAAACCATTGTGAAAACCGTGTAAAATTGTTGCGATACGTGGTATAGCATTTCCCCACCCCTGAGACATTCAGAACTGTATCACTCATAGTTCATCCACTAAATCAGCACTGGCCCGACGAAAGACCAAAAATGAGATCATGAACAAAGTTGCTGATACCAGGATTGGGATCAGCAAAGTTCCCCATTGCGGGAAAGTGTTATAGAGCATGGCATCCTGATAAAGTTTGACCAGAGGCGCCATCGGATTAAATACTGCAAGCCAACTCAGACTCTTCGACAGGGTGCCTGATGTGTAAACGACTGGAGTAAGCCAAAACCATATTTGCATGACAACGGTGAAAACTTGTCCGACATCGCGCACAAATACGTTGAAGACGCCCAGCAAGACACCGAGGCCGAATGCAAACGCGGTGACCACAAGCATCCCAATCGGTAAAACCACCCAGGCAACACCGGGAAAATGGCCAAAAAATAAAAAGACTACTGCTGTAGCAAGAAGCAATAATACGTGATTCAACAGCGCGCTGCCTCCCACAATTACCGGCAGACAAAGGCGGGGGAAAGAGATTTTTTTAAGCACACCAGCGTACTCGATAAAGATAGTCGTGCAACGGGTTATGATCTCGGCAAAAAATCCCCACGCCGCCATGCCAGCCATCAGGTAGATGGCATAGCCGGCTTTATTTGTCACTCCTGGTAGTTTTGACCCCAAAACCTCTGATAATACCAGCGCATAGATGGCAGCTTGCATCAATGGATGCAGGATAAACCAGAGCGCCCCAAGGCTGGAGCGCGCGAATCGACGCTTTAATTCCCCTTGTATTGATGAAATAATAAAATGCCGGAATTTCCAAAGGGCCTGAATAATTTGTTTCAATTATATTCTCCTCATTGCAGTCGGACTCGGCAAAAGCTTCATCTTTGAAAGAATACCCGCAATCAGGTAGATGCCGTAGCTGTAAGTATTTGATGACGCACCCTGCAGACGCGCTCCCATGACCTGCGAAAAAATTATGGTGTACACAAAGATATTCACCAGGGGCCAGATAAAGGTCCAGAAGACCCCAAGGACGGAGCCTGAGTACCGTTCTGTAAAATCTCGTTTTGTCAGTTCTATTAATAAGCTTATATTCAAGTGATTGTCTCAAGAAGTCCGCTGCAGTTTCGAAGCACCGTTATAGTACTATAGCACCTCTAACTTGTCAATGATACACACATTTCGAAAGGTCAAACAGTGAAAATCTCAATAGCCGCATAGCACTTAAGTAATATTTTTGCTGACCCCTTTCTCTCAATTTCTTTAACAGAAAAGTGCTTATGGTAAATTAATTTTCTTTACTGTCCTATAGAAGAGCTGATTCCATTTTTGAACAAACAGTTCTTCTGAAAATTGTTCATTCACGGTCTTTTGTGCATTGCGACCCAATTCATCGACAAGTTGCGGATCGGCAAGCAGCGTCCTAAGGTGAGCGATGATTTCTTCGGCGTTTTTTCCGATCAAACCGTTATAATTATGAATGATCGGGGATGAGGGATTATCCACGGTGACTATCGCCATTCCCATCTTCATGGCTTCGAGCATGGCCAAATTGTAACCGTCATTGTGGGGAAAACGCGTTGTGAACAGAAATATTCTTCCGCTCCGGAAGGTCTCAATGAATTCCCGTCGGTTTTTAGGGATAACCGCCGCGGTCACGCCTGGATTATTGCCGATAATAGTGATGGGTATTTTTTGCATAACCTGCTCTATGAGATCATAACCACACTCTAATCCGCGGCGTTTCATTTGATTTCCAACAACGATGACACGGCCATACCCTATGCCGGGATCCGGGGGAGGCAAGTTTAGCGGAAATGTTCGGATGATCTCACCTTTAATAGACCAGCTTTTATACTTTAATTCACTGATTCCGACAAATTTTATTTTATGGGTTAAACTGAAAACATGATAAGTCAACTTTTTTAGCAGACTTCGGGTCCAGTCAACAACGGTAACATATTTCAGGGTGATATGAGCAACGAAGATGCAAGGCACCTTACGATAAGGGAAGAAAAAGAGCAGGTTTTTTATCGTATGACAGATGATGACATCAAAATAACCTGATTTCAATTTTGCTTTTTGCTCATCATTAAAATCAATGAGCGTGCAATTTGATGGGACCGGGTGAGTGGAAGGGTTCCAGGAATAATCGTGGCCCTTATATTTGGTAATGACGTAAAAGTCATGCCCCGTCTTTGCCAGGGCCGACAAAAAAGGTTCATGAAGATTAACGGTGATGATCCTTAATTTTTTACGTTGAGAAAGAGACTTCATCTGTTTGGTATCCTCCTGCATACTCCCCTCTTATAATACGTCGCCCTCTGTTCCAGACCCAGGGGTATACTTCCGCGACAATAAATAGACTGCTGTCGATTGAACCGTAGTATTAAACCCTTCCGTAATGACGACCGCCATTGCAGCCCCCCGGATACCATAGATCGGGATGAGTGTCAGATTTGCGACGATATTTACAACCAAGTTTGTAGCCGATATGGTCATCATAAGGCGATATTTTCCGCGTGCGGTGATGAAAGCCGACAATTGCGGATTTATTGCCTTGAACAAAATTGACCAGCTCAGGATCTCAAGGACAAAGGCAGTTGATTTATAGGAATTCGAAAATATGCTCGTTATGGGACCTGAAAAGATCGAGAACAAGACAGCAATACCTAGGCCTGAGATGATAACAGGCTTTAGCAGTTTGACAAAGAAGTCTTTCGCAGCGGATAGATCATAAGCGTTACGGTATTTTGACAGTGACGCATAAAGAGATATTGACAGTGATGAAAAGATAAGCAGCATCGGTTCGGTCAAACGATATGCAACTGCGTACTCCCCTACGCCCTGTTCTCCAATGATCTTCCCTATTAGAACATTATCAAGTCTCAGATATACAACCACAATAAGCGCTGATAGCCCCGCCGGGATACTTTCCCGGAACAGGCTCATTGCGATCTTCCGATTGAAACGAAGCCGTATCGGGTGGATCGTACGATATACTTTGAAGGTCAACACGAGTGTCACCATCTCACCCGCGGGAATGGCTAAGGCGAACATTTCAATGGCGAGATGATAATACAGACAGATCAGGGTCAATATGATGTAGGAAGTCGTTCCAATGATCGTGCTTCCAATTATGTCTGATATCTTAAGGGTTGCCTGAAAGTAGCTGGAAAAAGCATTGATCAAAAGGTTGGTATATATCGACAACGCACAGATCGAAAGGAGTATCACGCCGCTCGTGCTGTGATAGAGTATCCAAAATATAATAAGTGAAAGCAGGTAGCCCGCTGTCGCGGTGATCAGTTTCAGGGTCAGAACGACGTCCATAATTCTCGGAGAAAGACGCCGATGAAGTGAAAACCTTCTGATCGAAATAGTGTCGAGGCCGATGTCCGCCATCACCTTGAATATTTCGGTCACCGATATCACCAGTGCAAGGCGGCCAAATTCAGCGGGACCGAACTGTCGCGTGATCAGCAAAAGAACGAATATCCTGACGATGCCGGAGAGTCCCCTGATGATGATCGTCGAACTGGTGTTTTTAATAAGGGGCAGGAATGCGCGAAGCATTTGCGTAAAAGAGGTGGTCATGGCGGTGGCAGCCTATACAGCATAGGTGAACGATTATAATCGGGGCATTGTTTGATGAGTTTAAGAGACTTTTCTGAGCCCACACAGATCACGGGCGGTTTCTGGATTATAGCTGTTTTCAATGATGGAGTACTTCGTTAAAGAGCGAAAGATGGCTTTGCGCTGATTTATCCCAAGTGAACGTTTTTGCGCGGGCAAAACCTCTTTGCGCCAGATTTTCTCTCATCGCGCTGTCGGAAAAGACCTTGTACATTCCGTCCGAGATGCTGTCAACGCGAAGGGGATCTACATAGTGCGCGGCATCGCCGCAGACTTCAGGGAGCGAGGATCTTCTCGATACAATGACCGGAGTTCCGCAGGCCATCGCTTCTAGAGGCGGAATACCGAAACCTTCGTACAGTGACGCATAGATGAACGCGCTCGCAAGATTGTATAAATATGCCAGCTCCAGGTTTGACAGATACCCCAGATAAACAATATTATCTCTTTCCCGCCTTATGATGTCCATGATCTCTTTATTTTTCCAGCCGCTAAAGCCAGCAAGCACAAACTTGCATTCCTTTTTGAAGGCTTCGGGAAGAGAATTGTACCCCATAAGCACATTCTTCAGATTTTTCCTGGGTTCGATGCTGCCAACAAATAAAATGAACTTCTCCGGGAGTCTGTGCATCGTTTTAAATTTGTGCATCAAAGAACGATCATACGGTTTGAAATTATCATGATCGACTCCGTGATAAATGACCTCTATCCTGGCAGCATCATATTTTATCAGATCGACTATTTCTCCTTTGATAAAATTTGAACCGGTTATGATCCTGTCGGATTTCTGAATATTTTTCCAGAAATGTTTTTGTAAATATTCCTTACTCTCCTTTGGGAGACATTCCGGGTAATGTTGAAAAGAGAAATCGTGAATTGTTGTAATAAGGTACTTGCTCCGGAGATGTTCGAGCGGAACGATGTTGGGCTCCCAGTAAAGGTCAAAGGACCTGTGGGAAAATCTTGAAACGAATAAAAGGCTCTCTCTTGTCATTTTTTTTATAAGATAGAACCTGCTTAAATACCCTTTGATTTGTTTAACGATCTTGCCCGAAGGAGGGATGTTCATCATGTATAATTTTTTGCTGTAATAACCATAAAAATAATCAATCTCAGCGTTAAGATCCAATTTGGTGATTCTTTTGCAAAGCTCAAACGTATATTTACCGATACCGGTGAGTTTCGATAAAAGGGACAGTGTATTTATCACTATTTTATCAGGTCTCACGTATCCCACCACAATTCATTATCAAGGTTCGATGCCAGCTATGATCGATCAGCCACAACAACCAGATCGCCTCTAAACATAAAGCCCATAAACCACATTTTCAGCAAAGCCTTTGCGCTTTTCTCAAAAAAGTTCCTTGCAGGTTCTCCATCTTCATAGGATTTTAGATTGTTAAAACCCGCCTTTTTCATCAGTACAAAAAGCAGCTTTTCCGGATAGGGCCTCACGTGAGTGATGTCCAGCCAGAAACGCTCGCTCGTTCTCAGGTCCTTCGGGTTGGGGGTAATGATAATGAATCTGGATCCCGGTTTCAATACCCGATAGCTTTCTTTGATCAACGCTATGGCCTGTGTTGGCTGCATGTGCTCTATCACATGGGCGCAAAATATTCCACCGAGCGACCCGGTGGGAAGCTCAGCAAGATGACTAAGGGCATCGCCGTGTACAACATCAAGACCCTTTCCCTGGCAATAGAGGACCGAGTCTTCGAATGAATCAAGACCATATGCCGGGATTCCCGCCTCCTTCATCAGACGCAGCATCACGCCCCGTCCTGATCCTATCTCCAGGACCTTCCCGGGCGCATTCTTCAGGTGCCTCAGATATCTTTTCTGATGCTGTTCTCTGAGATCGTCTTCACTCCATGCATAGAGCAGATCAGTGTCTATGTACGATTTGTTGTCAGCACACATTTACGTCATAGTCCCCCAAAACAAACGTTTCACAAGGTTTTTATGCGAACCACTTGCAGTATTTTGCTTGTTCCCTCAGCTACAGTAACCGCTATTGACGCGCCAATAATACCATAACTGGGAATCATTAGCAAACGTGCCCATAGAATTTATCATCGCCATAAGTTCGGCGCTGAACGCTTTAATTTGATCGAAAGGCGGCCCGTTCGAACATTTAACCTTGCATTTTGGTATGAACTATTATATCTTTTATCAACGCTTAGGCAGGGGACAATATCTGACTCATTCGCTCAGTGACCATTCTGAGAGGTGTTCTCAGTGTTTTACTATCTTCTTTTTAATCGAGGCAAGGGAGTCTCTTCTTGGTCAGGCTTTTAAGAAATAGTTTTAAGCTCATCGCTCTTTTCCTGCTGGACATCTCAGCTTTTTACTGTTCCTTGTTCCTGGCATTTTATGCAAGAAAAATATTGAATTTATACTTCCCTCATCTTTCGCCGCAATTATCCCTATCGTTTTTTCTGCATATCTGGTGGCTGCCGGCGATCTTCATCTCCTTTATCACCTATGAACGCCTCTATATCAAGAAGCTCCCCTTCTGGGATGAAACCAAGGAACTTCTTAAGGCCATCTCCGCCTCAACGATCGCGATCCTCGTCATTATAACACTCGGGAATATGGCGGGCAAAATATCCCGGTTGACCATCCTTTTTCTTTGGTTCTCCGGCCTTTTCTTCTTCCCTCTTTTCCGATTCTTCGGCAAGAAGACCCTTCATGCCCTGGGACTCTGGAGCGAACCGGTGATCGTCATTGGTGCGGGTTCGGCCGGCATTGAGACCGCAAAAGGGATCAACGCGGACATCCATCTCGGCTATCACGTGATCGGGTTCCTGGACGATGACGTTGCGATAGGCAAGGAAGTAAGTGTTGACGGCGTCGCGTATAGGGTTTTTGGTAAAATAAGGCACTTCAGGAAATTCGTAAAGGTCCTCGATATCAGCACCGTTATCATCGCAATACCCTCTCTCTCCGTGGAGAAACTGTCGGAACTGACCAATGAGATACAAAAGTATACGAAATCCGTTCTCCTTGTCCCTGATGTAAAAGGAATCGCGCTCACCAACACAGAACTCTACCACCTGTTCATGGAGCAGCTTTTTTTGCTCAAGATCAATAATAACCTGAAATCTCCCTTGAACAGGTTTGTAAAAAGGATCTTTGACCTGTTTGTTTCGATCATCTTACTGCCCTTTGTCCTGCCCGTCATTTCACTCATCAGCCTGCTTATCAAACTGGACTCTCGTGGACCGGTCTTTCATATTGAGGACCGCTTCGGAAAGAACAAATCGATATTCAAGTGCATCAAATTCAGGACCATGTTTTTGCACAACGATAAATTGCTGAAAGAATATCTCAGGGTTCACCCGGACCTTGGTGCGGAGTGGCAGAAATACAAAAAGCTCAAAGGATACGATCCACGGGTAACGAGGGTTGGAGCGTTTCTGAGAAGGACGTCACTCGACGAACTGCCGCAGATATTCAATGTCCTGATCAATGAGATGAGCCTTGTTGGCTCCCGACCCTATCTGCCGCGCGAAGAAGGCGATATGAGGTACCATATCGACACGATCCTGCTGACCCCTCCCGGCATCACCGGACTCTGGCAGGTGTCTGGCAGGAACAAGCTCACGTTCGACGCCCGGCTGCGGCTTGACGCGTGGTATGTGCTCAACTGGTCCCTCTGGCTCGACATCGTTATTTTGTTCAAGACATTCAAGGTCGTACTGAATAAAGAAGGGGCCTATTAGGAAGGCGATTTGCAGATGGCTCATCGCTGATAGTAACTGAAGAACTATGACCCATGAGCTATGAGCTGTCAGCTGCTGGCTCTGTCAACCGATATCCTTCCAACACGCCCATCAGAAAATTAATATTGAGCGCAACGATCGCAGCGCCGAAGTTGTACTCGAATATACCTGCCACCAGAATATTCAATAATGATAATGCCACACCGAGGCTGACTGCTTTAAGCAGCGGTTCCGAAGCGCTGTGGTAAACCCTGAAATACTTTATGCAAAAATAGAGTTGTGTCCCGATCACAATAATGAAACCAGGCACCCCATCCTCGGCAAGTTCGTGGATATACATATTGTGCGCATGAGAGGTGAAGTCGATCAGCCCTTTTTCTTTATAGGGTTCCAGATAGGACGGCAGCATGCCGCTCCCCACCCCAACAAGGGGATGCTGGAGAAATATGTTCCATGAGATCTCCCAGTTGTTCAAACGGTAGGAATTCTTTTCCGGGGAAAAACTGTCCGCTATTCGTTGAGAAAACCAGGGTACCGTGAGCACGATGACGGCGATGACGAGCGCCGCGATGACCGAGTATTTCAGGATCGTCTTAAAGGATCTTGCAAGCGCCAACAGGACAAGAAAACAGACGAAGACCCCGAGAAAATAGCTCCGCGAGCCCGAGAATACGAGCCCCGTGAGTAGAAACGGGGAGTAATAAAAGAACCGTTTATTATGGAAAAGAGCCAGACAGATGTTCATGATAAGAATGATCGAGATACAGCCGCCGTACTGGTTGGGGTGGCCGAAATACCCGCTCATGCGGCCGCTGTTTTCATAAAAAAGCGGTTTATAGATCGGGGGGATCGCGAGAAAGTGCTGGCCAAGGGCATAGAGAATGATCAGGCTGTTCGCGATGAACAGGATATGGCCTATCTTTATGACGGCTTCACGGTGAATTTTATAAAATCCGATGACGATATACGGGACTCGGTCCCACACGCCCTTGATCTTCGGGATCTCCCTGACCGATGTGGCAAGGGCGCGGGTAAAGGCCTTCCAGGCGAAGAGGACGGCGTAAAGCAAAGAATCTTTTTTAAAATCTTCGCGGCGGACCGTTTTCCGGTATAAGTCCCTGATGAATACAATTAACAGGAGGGCGAGTACGATCGTTGTCGCTGACATAGCGAGCACCGTTGCAACCGCAAATGCATAGAGGAGATAGAGCGCTGTTTTATTCATGCCATGACCCTCATGTTACCGCTGTTTCCCTTTTCTTTTTTCCGAGTTTGTGTGGACCTTATAGAGAAATGAGAACGGATCGGCTATAAGCTTAACCGGGATTCTGCGTAATGACAGGGGATCGTTTCCCTTTTCCACATGTCCGCGCTGCGTGGTTACAGCATAGCAATAGCCTGCCCTTTTCACCACCTCTTTCACTTCATTATTATGATCGCCACCAGGGTAACAGAACGTTTCGATCGGATGGTTCAAACGTTCTTCCAGGTCTTTTTTTGATCCCGCGATTTCTATGATCTGCTGATCCGATGATATACGGGTCAGTTCCGGATGCGTCCTCGTATGTGATCCGATCTGGACACCATTGCTATTTATTTCAATGATCGTTTTCCAGTCCATTAATGGCTTCGCGATATTTTCATTCCGGGAGTCCCAAACATTGTCTTTCCCGACGAGTTCGGACACGATGTATACTGTTGATGGATAACCATAATAGTTCAGTATCGGATACGCATTCTTGTAGAAATCCAGGTATCCATCATCGAAGGTGATGGCAGCCATGTTGTGACGCGTCTCCCCCCGTTCGACTGAAGCAACGAGGTCCTTGACAGAGAGAACCTGAAAACCGGCCACCCTCAAATACCACATCTGGAACCTGAACATCCCGGGTGTGACGTACAAATTGGGAATCCTCGCCCCCTTCGGAGGATTATCAATATTATGATACATGAGAATGATGGCTTTCGGCATGTTGCCCCAATCAATAATGATGAGTCACCTGTTTACGAGAGAATCGAAAAAGCGGTGATACGAATCTATCATCCGCTCGCGGCTGAATTGTTCGTCTACCCACGGCGGCCCGGCTTCTGACATGCGTCTTTTGATTTCCCTGTTTTTCAATATTTGAACGACCTCGGCAGCCATTTCCCGAGCGCCGTGCTTGACCAGAACACCCGCAGGACACCCTTCAAGAGAGTCACGGACTCCTCCTCCGTCAAAGGCAACGACCGGCGTCCCCATTGCCAGGGCCTCCACAACCCAGAGGCCAAAACCTTCGTTTCTGAAGGTGCTGATCGCGATATCAATGTCGGCATAATAGGACGGCATGTCGCCTTTCGGCAGTGTGTCCAGCCAGAGAAGGGCGTCCGTTACCCCCAGTGCGGCAGCGCGGTCCTTGAACTCCTGGAGTTGCGGCATCGGGGCCAGAGGAGTGAGCAGAAGATAGCGCACACCAGGTATTTCCTTTCTGATTTCGACGAGTGCGTCAAGAAATTCGATCTGGTTCTTCCACATGCTTCCTGATGAGCTGATCAGGGGAGTATCAGGCGAAAGCTTCAGGCGGCTTCTGATGGAGCCCCGCGTCGTGCGGTCTCTGTCGAAGGTCTCGAGATCTATTCCATGATGGATGATTGCTATTTTATTGCTCAATGCGTGATGAAAGGAAAGGATTTTAGTCGCGATGTGCCTTGATATAGCCACGATACGGTCCATGCGGTTGAGAAGAAAGCGCGAGTTGATGAAATCAGCAACATGGACGGTATATACCATTCGCGGGCGCCGCCCGGAAAGGACAGCGGCAATCCATGCCTGCACAATATCGTGGCCTCGCTGGATACTGATAATCCCGTACTCTTCATTCCTGATGATTCCCGCAATCCTGAAGAAGGAACCGAGACCTCCTAATCCGGATTTTTTAATGGGATATACGGATATCGGGAAATCCGCGAACATGGTCGTCAGCGGTGTATTTGGGCGGCAGACAATGCCTATACGAGCGCCTTTTCGGACAAGGCCAGGCAGCAGGTCAAGGAGGAACTCTTCTCCTCCGCCGCGGTATCTGAAGTTATTCACAAATAAAATGTTCATGTTGATGAAGGTGTTCTTTGCTGATGTTATTGGGGCTTGTGCTCATCCTCAACGGACAATTGCGAAGGCGCGTGAATTGCCGCACGTCGATATTCCTTTTCCCAGTCTTGCCTATGTTTTTCCTTATATTCAATTTCATAAAGCTTCATCTCGCGCAAAAAATAATTAATCGCAATCACCGCTGCCATATAAAAACCATGAATGCCATCACGATACCCTCGACGTATGATGAACCTTCCGAAAAAACGTTCGAGAGGCTTGAATAAAGCTCGAAAGAAGCTGAATCTCCTTCGATGCTGGATGTAATCATTTTCCGATTCAACCGAGCTGTAATAGTTGAATTTATCCATGATAACTTTGAAGCCCGTATACCCGTCATGGAGTATGGGACTTTTAAGAAACCCTATTGTTCCCCGGGTGATGACTTTCATATGGATCAGCCCTGTCCATTCACCCATGGATTTTCGATACAGAATGGTTTTATATTGCGGATACCATCCCCCTGCCTTGATCCACTTGCCCGCAAAAAACTCTTTCCGGGGTATCATGAAGAGGTCCGCGCGGGGTTCTTTTGAAAAGACTTCGGTTATTTCTTGTTGTAACGCCGCGGTTACGACTTCATCCGCATCGAGCGCAAGAATCCAGTCATTCTTCGTATAGTTAACGGCAATCGCTCTCTGGCCGGAAAAACTGTGGGGCCAGGGATGCTGATATATCCTGGCAGTGTATCGCTTGCAAATCTCCACCGTGCGGTCCGTGCTGAAGGAGTCAACAATGATGATTTCGTCGACCCAGGTCATACTTTTAAGGCATCGTTCGATCTTCTGTTCTTCGTTGAAGGTGATGACAATTGCGGATATCTTCATCGTATCAATCATGCAATCGTACCTCGATGGTGAATGCGATCACAACCTCACCTGTTGTTCAAAGAGACGTTCAAACTGAGCAGCAACGGCATCCCATGAGTATTTTTTCAAGACTGAGGCGCGTCCCGCCTTTCCAAGCTGTTCATGCTGTTCCCGGTCCCGGAGGATCAAACTGGCCATTTCCGCGGCAATGGCTGTTGCATCGGGATCAACCATTATGCCTCCCCCTTCTGAAAGGATCTCAGGGAACGCGCTTCCATGCGATACAAGAATCGGCAGCTGGCTTGCCATTGCTTCGAGCGCCACAATGCCGAATCCCTCGAACTCAGGAAGGAATATGAAGAGGTCAGCGGCATTATAAAATCCCGCAACATCCTTCTGGTTGCCCATGAACAGGACATTGGATACGAGCCCAAGGGACTTCACCTTTGAAAAAAAAGACTCACGGTCCTTTTCGTTGCCGTCTCCGCATACAATATATCGTATATCGGGCAGAGTTCTTTTTAAGAGACTTACCACATCAAGCACTTTATTGATCCCTTTGCGCCCCTGTAACGCCGCGACCGTAATCAGAACAGGTGCCTTGTCTGAAATGCCGAGCTTTTTCCTGATTTCGAGCCGGCGTCCTTGATCGGCGCGGAACTCTTGAGGGTCCACGCCATTCGGGATGGTATCTGCGGTACGACCAAAATATCTCTCGACCCCCTGCGCAATATAGGAACTCGCGGCAATGAGCCTGTCAGCATGTTTTGCCGTGCTGAATTTATTGAAGGCCCTGAAATGCTTTTCGTGATCTTCGAGCGGATACTGGAATACAATGTTATAACGAAATTTCTTTATCATATGGGTTAGCCCGGCCGCATAACCCTCACCCCGCGCAATTGCTATGTTCAAAACATCGTAATCATTTCTCAGTAATTCACGTATGTATCCGGGAACGAAAGTAAGTCTGTGCCAGTTGTAGTGCGAGATCTCCTCGACATGAATGCGATCGTCTATCCACTCGCGTGTGAGCGGTTGCTCGCACCTTCCGGCAATAAGGGTAACGTCGTGCCCTTTCTTCACCAGACCATTCGCGACATTTATAATAAACCGCTCGATCCCCCGTGGTATGCGCAGCGTATTTATATGGGCAAATGCAATTTTCACCATGTTCTCCCTGGATGAATAGCCTCGGTTTTTAGCCCGTCGATTTGATCTCTGAACGGTCAGCCATTTGTTTATCAGATTGTCAGCTGAATAATTATTGCTTATGCCATCCCCAGGCGCTTGACAGAATGTCCTCTATCCCGAATTTCGGATGCCAATGAAGCATCGTTTGCGCCTTTGAAGATTCGGCTACCAGGATCTCAGGGTCGCCATTTCGTCTCTTCTCTTCTATTACTTTGAAATCAGCACCCGTAATTTCCCTGGCAAGGTCCACGATTTTTCTCACGGAAACTCCGCTTCCGGTCCCGATGTTAAATGCATCAGCAATAAATTCATGTTCATCGAAAAATTGCAGCGCCTTGTAATGTGCGTCCGCCAAGTCAATGATGTGAATATAGTCACGGATACAGGTGCCATCCGGGGTATTATAATCGGTGCCGTATATATGCGCAGCGTCCCTCGCACCTTTTGCCGCCTGCATAATCAGGGGAATGAGATGGGTTTCGGGATCATGTTTTTCACCAATGCCATAACCTGCGCCAGCGGCATTAAAGTATCGCAAGGAAACCGATCGAATGCCGTGGAGAGAGCCGTACCATTGAAGAATACGTTCAAACATCAGTTTGCTTTCTCCATACGGATTAATAGGCAGCTGTTTTTCTGATTCCTTGATAGGGTTACTGGCGGGGATGCCGTAGGTGGAACAACTTGAAGAAAAGATGATCCGCTCGCACTGTGCTTCCCGCATGGCCTCGAGAAGATTCACGCCTCCGAGAACATTATTCTCAAAATATTTTCCCGGCCGTTGCATAGACTCGCCGACATAAGCATAGCCGGCAAAATGTATCACGTTCTTTATTGCGTTGGACAAAAACATATCCCGGACATCCCCCTTGTTGAGCAGATCACCGCCATATATCGTTATGCCTTTGGGGACAAACTCACGATGTCCATAAACGAGATTATCAAAAACAACGATTTCTTCCGGTCGATAACCTTGTGAAAGCAGATAGTGGGCTGTATGCGAGCCTATATAACCTGCTCCACCGGTAATAAGTAGTTTATCCATGATGACCTCTCCGTTACTTTATGTTTTCATATTACAGACTATGGCCGGTTGAAATAATAACCATAATCAATGAAATCAGTTACCGTCATGTCACAATTGAAAGCGCTGTCGCTCGCGATGAAGATCGGCGTCATTTCGTGAACCTCTGGAGCTTGTTCTGGATCTCGTAGAGTTTTATATATTTCATGAACACCGCGTGGGCTTCCATGACCGAGATCGTCAACCCCGCGATGCCGTCGGCAATGCCCAATCGAATGAAATACCGGTATAAAAATGCATAGAGCGGCCTCAGCGTAAAGTCGATGATGCGCGCCCTCCTCCCGTTTTTATAATGATCGGCTGCGGTAAGAGACGAGTAGTTGTTCTTTGTTGCTGCAAAATGTGCGATGTCCCGATAGATGTAGTGCAGGATATCGTTTTTCAACTTCTTCTTTCGCCCAGGCACCTTCACCTCGTCATGAGGCGCATATCCACCCCATTTGCACACGTCCTTCCGAAAAAGACGGATCTTGTAATCAGGATACCAGGCGGAATGATTGATCCACTGGCGCATGAAATAATGACGGCGGGGCATCTCATAGGCATCATAGGGGCTGTTCTCAATATCCAGTGCAAGGATCTCATCTCGTAACGCCGGAGTTACCCGTTCATCGGCGTCCAGATGCATTACCCAGACGTTCGAAGTCCTGTCCGTGGCAAACTGGCTCTGGGCGACGTGACCCAGCCACTTCTGGATGATGACCTTTTCGGTGAATTCCCTGGCTATGGCAACCGTTTTGTCGGTGCTGTTCGAGTCAACAACCACGATCTCATCAGCCCAGGAAACGCTTTCGAGGCATTCCCGGATGTTTTTCTCTTCGTTGAACGTCCGTATGGTTACGGATATGTTATTCTTTTCTGTTTCCATGCGGCATCTTTCAGATCTATCGCGTATTGTCAGGAATTAACCACAGCGCACACAGGGAAGAAATTGCATATATGGAAAAAGAACTTCTGTGGCCGCACTTCCCCTCTACGCTCTTTTATTATCAGCACGCCTGTTTTTTTATCTACTCAGGTCAAATCAGGTCAAAATCTGTTAGCCGCGAATGGCCTGAAAAATGAACCGGCCACTTAGAGAAACACGCAAGGATCGCAGAGAGCGTTAAAACTGAAAGACATGGTTTCAGGTTTTTTCTTTGAGATCTTTGCGTTCTCTTGCGGCCAATTGAGCAGTTACGTTTTTTCTTGCCGTTAAAACACGAGAGCACAGTGCAACTTACTGATAAAAAAACTCAACGTGTTTGGGTTTTCCCTGCCATTCCTCAATATCCTCTGTGGTGACATTTATTTTGTCCCTCTATCAAATCATCTAAATAATACCGGCATCCTCGATACGGGACTAATGATAGCGGATTTTCATCACGATTGCACCCAGTTTCTTTACGAGTGCTTCGATGCACTCCTCAACAGTGATCTTCTTCATGCATTCATTATCAAGACACTTGTGCGGTTTGCAGGGATGGCAGGAGAGCCGCCTGGTTATTACAAGGTGACCGTCACCCCAGGGCCCCCATTTCCGCTCATCAGTAGGACCGAAGAGCGCGACCACGGGAACACCGACAGCCGCGGCCATGTGCATGGGGCCTGAATCGACCCCGAAAAAAAGGTGTGCTTCGCGATATACGGAAAGATTGGCATGGAGGCCCATTGTCCCGCAAAGGTTCATGCCATTGAAAGGTCCGAGGCGCTCGATCTCCCGGTACAACGCGGCATCCGCCGATGCTCCGGTATAGATAAAGCGCGCGCCATATTGCTCCTTCAGAACCCTCATCACCGCCGCAAAACGGTCCAGAGGCCACTGCTTGGCAGGCAGGCTTGCCGCTGCATGGATGATTATCTTGAGGTCTTCCTTTTTCCAGCCGGCATCGGAAAATAGTTTACGGGCCTTTGCATCGTTTTCCGCAGAAGGCCAGAGTTCAAGTGCCGGTGAATGCACCGGGATATCAAGTACCCGGAGGCAATCAAGGAAATTCTGCACCTCATGCTGGTCCTGCCTGTAGGGCACCGGATCGGTCAGCAGAAGCGTTCTCCCTTCAGTCGCAAAACCGATGCGTCGCGGAATTCCAGTCGCACGGATAAGCAAGGCGCTCGAGAGAGACCTCTTGAGTGCAAATGCAGCGTCGTATCCTTCCTGTCTTAATAATTTCCAGTAATGAAGAAGGCCGGCCAGTTTGCCCCGCTGGGAAGAAGAGCTGTATTTGTGGATCGTTTTAAACTCGAACGGGATGACCCGGTCCACATAGGGACAGCCGGTGAGCACCTGGCCGGAGAATGGTTCGAGCATGAGATCGATGCTCGCCTCCGGAAAGGACTGGCGAAGGTTCCTGAGGAACGGGACCGTCAGGACCGTATCGCCGATAAAACGATAGCGCATGACGAGTATTTTTTTTGCTTTTAGATTCATGATGGATCTTGGTTCACGAACAATACGCTTGCGTTTCAGTGCTAAAAATGGACGTCTTGCGAGTCCATCAGTCTTTTGTGATCCTTTGAATGATCCACTCAGCCGCTTCGAGGATGGTGCGCGCGACAAAGTCAGGGTCGCTGATGTGCCCGGGGCGGATATTCCCGGGATCATCGGGAGCGAATCCGGATTGCACCAGGATCGAGTGCGCGCCCGCGCGTTGCCCGAGCTCCACGTCGCTCCACTTATCCCCGACTACGAAGGATTTTTTTACGTCAATATCGAGGTCCCGCGCCGCGCGGTCGATCAACCCGGTGCCGGGCTTTCTGCAGTCGCATGCGACGGTATAACTCGACGTACCCGCTGTCGGATGGTGGGGACAATAATACACCGCATCGATCCGCGCCCCTTCCTCTCGAAGCATCCGATCAAGACGCTCATGAGCGTCATGGACCATCGATTCGGTGAAATATCCACGGGCCACCCCGGACTGATTGGTCACCAGCACTACCTTCAATCCGGCCTCATTGAGCAGTCTGATCGCCGCGCCAGCGCCGTCAATGAGCCGAAGATCGGCAACGTCGCGCAAATACCCTACCTCTACGTTCACGGTGCCGTCCCGGTCGAGAAATACCGCTCTAAGCATTTTTTAGTCCCTCGAGGAGAAACGTTTCCCATTCATCGTGTTCCGTTACGATCAGTTCGATCCTGAGCGCCCATACACCCTCAGCGTGCAGTCTCTTTAACCGTATTGCGTCCTTTTCCGTGGTAACGATCATACTGATCTTTTCATCCGCCGCTTTCTGATAAACCGCCGCCAAATCGGATTTTTGATAGTCGAAGTGGTCAGGATAGGTACAGGTCACGGCAATGTCCGCACCGAGTGATTTGAGCAGCAGGGTGAAAGAATCCGGATTCGCAATACCGGAAAGGGCGAGAACCGTCGAGCCGCGTAAAACGGCAAGTGGTTTTATATCAGAGCTCCGATAATCGATCAAATCCACCGGGACCTGTCGTGAGGTAAAGATCGGGGACCGGGTGTGCTGTCGAATGGTCTCTTTCAACCTCGCCACATCCACGGTAGTGTCCGTTTTGGTGATCAGAACAGCTTGGGCCCGTTTGAGTGCATGAATCGGCTCCCGCAAAATGCCGGCGGGAAACAGCTTGCCGTTCCCAAAGGGATTCCCGGCATCCAAAAGCACGATATCAAGCGCCCTCTTTAACTGGGTATGCTGGAACCCGTCATCGAGGAGCACGACGTCCGGGCTGAATCGTTGTAAGGCACCCAGCGCCGCCTTATACCGCTTGCGGCCGACAACAACGGGTGTGCCGGGCAGCTTTGATCCGATCATCACTGGTTCGTCGCCTCCGATTTGGGCATCAACAAGGACCGTGTGGCCGTCGGATACTACGATTATCTCCGCATCATCATTTCTTCCGTATCCCCTGCTGACAACAACCACCCGCCGGTTGTTCCTCGACAACAATTGCGCGACCTGAATGACGGTCGGAGTTTTGCCCGTTCCGCCAAGGGTCAGATTCCCGACCGAGATGACCGGGCACGATATTTCCCTTCGTTTGAATATATGAAGTCCGAAGAATAACCGGCGCAGATAAACAGCCGCCCCGTAGATCACGGAAAGCGCGGACAGGATGACACCCCAGAAGGGGGACGTCCTTTTCCCGCGCATTAGATCTTCAAAGTATGACTTACTGAGCAACGATCAGCCTTCCAACGGCATCTATGGTTTTCTGTGCAGCACCCGAATTCATCTCGATCACGCTGAATGCCCGCTCTCCCATATTCCTCGCGAGTTCCTTATCGGACAGAAGGTTGTCGATCTGAACATAAAGCTCTGTCTTATCTTTTACCATGATCCCCCCGCCTGCCGAAAGCAATGCTTCAGAAATCTCTTTAAAATTAAACATGTAACGGCTGAAGATAACAGGTTTCTTCATTGCAGCAGGCTCAAGGAGATTATGACCGCCGACCTTCACGAGGCTGCCCCCGACAAATGCGATGTCACAGAGGGAATAGAACGACCGGAGCTCTCCGATCGTATCGAGGAGCAGCACGTCCTTGAGCCGGCCTTTCAGCATCGTTCTCCGCTGGCAATCATACCCGGCCTTGTTGATGAGACTTTCCACTTCATCGAATCGTTCTGGATGGCGCGGGGCGATGATGAGCAGAAGATCGGGATATTTTTTCCTGAGCAGCTTGAAGACATAGAGGAGCGCGGCCTCTTCCCCCCGGTGGGTGCTTCCCGCCGTGATGACCCTTGCTCCGGATGCAATGGGGAACGGGGCGGACGCGATCACCGGCAACTTCTGGTCGAACTTGAGGTTTCCGGTTACCATGACCTTTTCCGGATCAGCCCCGATGTCCTTGATCCTCATGGCGTCAGCCTCCGACTGCATGCAGAAGAGGGTAACGTTGTCAAAAACCTGGCTGAAAAATGCCTTGAACTTCCGGTAATTTCTGCTCGAATTGGGCGAGATCCTTCCGTTGATCACTGCGGAGGGTATCCCGGCGCGTTTCAGTTCGCGAAAGAAATTAGGCCATAATTCGGTTTCAGCCACCAGCACGATCTGGGGATTGATGCCCCGTATTACCCTGCGAACAATGTACGGGAAATCGAAGGGGAAGTAGAAGACCGCATCCGCTTCAGGCACTCTCCGGCGCGCCGTGTAATTGCCGGTGACCGTTACCGTCGAGAGGATCAGCTTCCGGTGAGGGTACTTCTTTTTGAGCTCACGAATGAGCGGATGCGCGGCCATAACCTCGCCAACCGAAACAGCATGGACCCAGATGGGACGGCTGCCCTTGATCGTCTTCATTACACCTTTGCGCAGACGGCCGAGTTTCTGGGTCATACCCCCGCGGTACTTGGGCACGGTGATCAGCTTGAACAGGATCGCCGGAAGCAGCAGCACGGTCGCTATGATCAGAAGCAGGTTGTAGAGAATATACATGATGTACTACCTCACAAAAAATAACCATGAACCGGCAATGAAACCCGTTTCGTCTTGCGGGAATGGTGTTCGTGCCTGATCGCGCTGAGCCGGCGTTCGACGCCTCATATACGTGCATCGCAATCGATTATCTGCTTGCGAAATAATCATCCGCCTGCGCCATCAGCCTGTTCAGCGCAGCCTCCAATTCCTTGCATTTCTTCTCGAGCTCTTCCGCACCTATTCCCTTCACGATGATCGGCTCGCCGTACAGGACGACTCCGCTGGTGAACGGCTTCGGGAGCATATACCTGTCCCAGATCTTATCGAGGATCCAATAGCTCTTTGCACTCGTGCACACGGGAACGATCTGCTTGTCCAGTTTGCCCGCCATATACGTTACGCCCTGTTTTGCCTCGTAGATGGGGCCTCGCGGACCATCCACCGCAAGCGCGAGATCTTTTCCTTTTCGAAGCCTGTCGACCAGTCCCAGGAGCGCGCGGTCCCCCTTCCGCTTGCTCGAACCGCGGACAACATCGAAGCCGAACCACTTCAGGATGCCCGCCTGGATCTCGCCGTCACGGCTTTCACTGGCAGGAATGACGACCCCGGTATTCCGGTGACTATGGAATAGTATAAACTGCCTCCCGTGCCAGAAGGCATAGATAAAGTTCTTCCCCTCCGATTTAAGCCGATCGGGGATCTCCTTATGAACGAACTGTATCCGCAGCGTCCTGCTCCAGACCGAAAGCAGGATCGAGCCGATGAAGGATAGTATCCTTGCCCTGAACATTACACCGTCCTTGCCGGCGTTTCGTCGCGAAATTGCCTCTCGTACAGGTTCTTATATTCACCGCCCCGTGCGATGAGGTCCTCATGCCTGCCCTGCTCCACGATCCTGCCGTCCTTCAGCACGATGATCCGGTCCGCGTTCATGATGGTCGAAAGACGGTGGGCGATCACGAAGCTCGTCCTGCCTTTCATGAGCATGTCGAGGGCGTTCTGCACTTCCCGCTCGGACTGCGTATCAAGCGAGGACGTGGCCTCATCGAGAATGAGAATGGGAGCGTTTTTGAGCAATGCCCTGGCGATCGCGATCCGCTGGCGCTGGCCTCCCGAGAGCTTGACGCCCGACTCGCCGATAACGGTGTCGTATCCCAGGGGAAGCGCCCGGATAAAGTCTTCGGCATAGGCTGACCGCGCCGCGCTGATAATGTCCTCTAAGGGTTTTCCGGTATCTCCGTAGGCTATATTGTCCTTCACGGTGTCGTTGAATAAGAACGTCTGCTGCGTAACGATGGCGGTCAGCGATCTGAGGGATTCGATCGACAGGTCGCGAATATCCCTGCCGTCGATCAGGATCGAGCCGCCGGTGACATCGTAAAAACGGGGGATGAGGTTCACGAAGGTCGTTTTGCCTCCGCCGCTCTTGCCCACGATGGCGATCGTCTCCCCTGCTTTCACGGTCAGATCGATGTTCTTCAACACCATCTCGTCTTCATATTTGAAGATAAGGTCCCGGAACTCTATTGTCTTGAAATCGCGGGATACAGAAAGCGCTTCTTTCCGGTTCTTGATCTCCGGCCGGGTGTCGAGAACCTCAAAGATGCGATGGGCGGCGGCAATGCCGTCCTGGACCGTGTTGTTCACACCGTTCAGGTCCCTCAGCGGGCGGTAGAAGAAAACGAGCGCCGCCATAAAAGAAAAGAAATCGCCAACCGTCATGACGCCCTTGGTGATATAGTAAAGGCCGAAGAGAATAACAAGGGATGTCCCGAGTATGGAGATCACCTCCATGACGGGGTGAGAGATCGCGCCGGTCTTGATCGCGCGCATCAGTGAGTTGAAAAGGTTCTTGTTCTTTTCGGCGAACCGAGCACTCTCGTATTCCTCCCTGCCGAACGCCTTGACGATCCGGATACCCCCGATGGTCTCATGGAGGTGTGTCGTGAGAACACCGATCTGCTCCTGCATCTGCGTGCTCGCTGTTCTGAATCGTTTGCTGAATTTTGAGAGCGCAAAGCCGGCAAGGGGAAGCACGATGATCGAAAAAACGGCGAGCCGCCAGTTGAGATAGAGGATATATCCGGTAAGCGCGATCATGGTGAAGATGCCCTGCACCAGACTCGACGGCGCCCTGGTGAGCGCGCCTTGCACCAGGTTCACGTCGTTGATGATGCGGGAGATGATGACGCCGGTCGGCGTCCGGGTGAAATACGAGAAGGACAGGGACTCGACGTGCGTATAGAGTTGATCGCGGATGTCATTCACGACCCTCTGTCCGACCCAGCCCATCATGTAGTCCCGGGCATAGGCCGCGCCGCCTTTCAGAATGGTCACGAGGACGAGCGCGGGAGGGAGATAGAGGCCGAGATCCATGTTCTTTGCCAGGATCACCTTGTCCAGCACAGGCTTTACCAGATAGGCCTGCGCCGAGATCAGCACGCTGGTAAGGCCCATAAAGAACACGGACCAGCCGATCCTCGCCTTGTAGGGCTTCAGATAGGTGAAGAGCCTTTTGTAGATTTTCAGGTCTTTTTTCATGTCGCAAGCAAATCCCTGACGACTGCTGCGGCCCGCGCTGACGCGCCGGCATCTCCAAGCCGCTTCCGCACACCATCGAGACCCGAGCGGATCCGATCATAATAGACAGGATCGATCAGCATCCTGGCAACGGCATCGGCCATGTGCTGCGGCGTCGATTCCTTCTGGATCAGCTCGGGAACCAGCCGTTCGTCCGCTACGATATTCACCAGGCCTACATGTTTCAATCCGGCATGCACCAGCCTTCTGAGGATAGCGTATGTTATGGCCGATATGCGATACACGATCACCATCGGTATCGCCATAAGACCTGTTTCAAGTGTGGCCGTACCGGAGGCGACGATCGCGGCGTCCGATGCCCGCAACGCGTCGTATACCCTCCCCTCGATCACTCGGACAGGGACACCGCTCTGCTCCATGAACGTGCGTACGAAGCCCTGGTCCAGCGTCGGTGCAACGGGAAGAATGAACTGCAGGTCCTGAAACCGGGTCGAGAGTATTTTTGCGGCAGCAAGCATGTCGGGAAGGAGATGCGTCAGTTCCGATCTTCTGCTGCCCGGCAGCAGAGCGATGGTGCGCCGGGATCCCTCAAGGCCGAACGCGCTCTTCGCCTGTTCCTTCGTAAGGTCCGATCGCACTACGTCCGTGAGCGGATGGCCCACAAACCGGACGTCAACGCCCGCCTTCTCGTAGAGCGGCACTTCGAAGGGAAATACGACGATCATTGCCTTTACCAGCCGTGCGATCGTCTTGATCCTGCCTTTTCTCCAGACCCACACCTGGGGGCTTATGTAATAGAGAACCGGGATGCCGAGCCTTTGGGCCGCCTTGCCGAGCATGATATTAAAGTCAGGGAAATCGATCAGGACGAGGAGGTCGGGCCGCTCGTTCTTCAGAAAACGTTTCAAGGCTGAATAGACCCGGTAGATCGCGCCGAGATGGGTCAGCACCTCGGTGATCCCGACGACCGAGATCTCCTTTGCGTCGGCAAGCATCCGGACGCCGGCCCCCTGCATCTGCTTGCTGCCGACGCCGTAAATAACCATCCCGGGGTCCTGCTTCCAGATCTCCCGTGCGAGGTTTGCGCCATGCAGATCGCCGGATGCCTCCCCCGACATGATCATGATCTTCTTCATACCGTTCTTCTGATTTCTGTCTCCTGACCACTGACCCGGTTCTACAGCGCCTTTTTCACAGCGTCAGCCACTTTTTTGATCTGCTCCTCCGTCAGTTCGGGATACAGGGGAAGCGATAACACCTCGCGCGCAGCCTGCTCGGCGACGGGCAGGCTCCCGGGCTTCATGCCAAGGTCCCTGTATGCGGCCTGCATATGCAGCGGAACGGGATAATAGATCATGGATGAGGTTATCCTCCCCGCATCCAGCTTCTGCTTCACCGCATCCCGGTTCTTGACCCTGACCGTGTACTGGTGAAAGACATGCCGTGTCCCGCCCAGTTCCGACGGTGTCCGGATCCCCGAGTCGGCGAGGTCTTTTGAATAAAGCGCGGCATTGTTCCTTCGCATGGTGTTGTACGCATCGATATGCTTGAACTTGATCCGGATGATCGCGGCCTGGATCTCATCGAGCCGGCTGTTAAACCCGACCTCTTCGTGGTAATATCGCACCGCGCTGCCGTGGTTCCTCAGGCTCAGCAGATGCTCTGCAAAAGCACTATCATCGGTGGTCACCATGCCGCCGTCGCCATACCCGCCGAGATTCTTGCTCGGGAAAAAGCTGAAGCAGCCGAGATCACCGATGGCGCCGGTCTTCTTTCCCCGGTATTCCGCTCCAAAGGACTGCGCGCAGTCCTCGATGATCCTGAGATTGTGCTTCTTTGCGAGCCCCATAAGCGCATTCATGTCCGCGGGCTGTCCGTAAAGATGCACCGGGATTACGGCCTTTGTTTTTCCGGTGATCGCAGGCCCGATCTTTGAAATATCGATGTTGAACGAATCAGGATCGATGTCCACGAAGACCGGCACCGCGCCGGCATAGGATATCGCCTCGGCCGTTGCGATGAAGGTGAAGGGCGTGGTGATCACCTCATCACCCCGTTTGATCCCAGCGGCAAGCAGCGCAAGATGCAGGGCATCCGTGCCGGAAGCAACAGCCACGGCATGTTTCACACCGTGATAGCGCGCGATCTCCTCTTCAAGCGCCTTGCCCTGCGGGCCAAGGATAAAATGGCCGCTCTGTATTACGCCGAGAACAGCGTTGTTGATCTCGTCCTTGATCGCTTCGTACTGGACCTTGAGGTCGACCATCGGTATCGTCATACTCAGGGGAACTCCTCTCTACGACACCGGAACGAATCCGGTTATCCTTTGCGTTATGGTGTCTGTGATGGCCCTGGCGAGGGCAAGCGCCCGCCTGCCTTCAATGCCCGTCACCAAGGGCCGGGCACCGCTCCGAACACTCTGAACGAAAGCCCGGATCTCATCTTCCAGCGTATCGCGCCGGTCGCTCGAAATGTCCTGGACCTTCAATTGAGGAATGACTCCCGGATTTATACGCGAGACGGTCGCTTTCTGTGCCTGGTAATCGGACGTATAGATCGCGTTCAAGTCAAATATCCTGAGCAGTCGTTTTTTTTCATCCGAGATCCTGCTGGCAGTGACATCGGCGATGCATCCATTCTGAAAGGTGATCCGTGCCGTTGCCATATCGATCTCGGCCGTCATGAACGAAACGCCGGCGGCGCTGACTTCTTTCGGCGGCGATCCGGAAAGGTCCATGACGATATCGAGGTCGTGGATCATCAGGTCAAGCACCACATTCACGTCCGTGCACCTGACGGTATACGGCGCTGAACGCTCAGCCGTGATATATCGCGGCGTTTTGAGCAGCGACTTGACGGCTGTGATCGCGGGATTGAATCGTTCGATATGCCCAACCTGCAGGACCACCTTCTTACGGGCCGCAAGATCAATAAGTTCATCCGCCTGCCCGATGGTCTCGGTCATGGGTTTCTCGAGAAGAACGTGGACGCCCTGTTCCAGAAATTGTTTCGCAATGCGATGGTGCAAAATGGTCGGCGTCACGATACTTACGGCGTCCACCTTCCCGATCAAGGAGGCCGGATCAACCGAGGACCGGGTGTTCAACTTCGCGGCGAGAAGCGTTGCGCGCTCGAGATCCGTATCCACCAGTCCTGCCAGTTCGACTCCGGGAATGTCCGCGTATTTTTCCGCATGAAACTGACCCAGGTACCCTGTGCCGATGACGCCTACCCGTAAATTCTTCATGCAAGATCCTTCGGGTCCTGCACCGCGATGATCGTGATGCCGGCACGGTCTGCTTCATGGATCACTGTTTCCCGTTCCAGGATAATGGTCTTGCCCGCTTCAACCGCCAGGCAGGTCGCTTTTACGTCTTCCATGGATTTGATCGTCTGGGTCCCGATCGCGGGGAGGTCGAACCGAAGGTCCTGCTGCGGTTTGCATACCTTGACAACGACCGCACCCTTGCCGCAAAGTTTCCCGCCGCGGCGAATTGCCTCATCAGTGCCCTCAATGGCCTCCACGGCAAGAATGACCTGGTCCTTGAGCACGACGGTCTGGCCGATGTCCAGACGGCCGATCTCTTTCGCCGTCTGCCAGCCGAATTCGATGTCCCGACGCTCGTTTTTCGCAGGCTTTCTTTTCGTCAATACGCCCCGCTGCGCCACGATGCTGTCAAGATAGAGCGTCGACTCGCGCACGACGATCCCTTCGGACTCAAGTTCATCCGCCACAGCGCGAAGCAGGGAATCGTCCTTTTTGTGAACCATTTTCGCGAGCAGCGCCATTCCCCGCAGATCGGGCAGCGTATTGCCGAATAATCGCGTTTTCCTGATGCCGCCGGCCATAAGTACGTCAACGACACCCTGTTCTTTGAATATCTGTATGATCTTGCCGAGCTGGCCCACCTTTACCCAGTAAATGCCGTCAACCAGATTCGCGAGCTCGGGCAGTGTCTCTCCCTCGTGCGCTACGGCGATGACCTGCATGCCCTTTAGTTTGGCGGCGCGCGCGAAGGCAATGGGGAAGTTTCCATTCCCCGCTATTAACCCGATCTTACTCATACCCTGCATTACTTGTTATTACCGGCTCCTGACCCCTTACTTCTGTTTTCCACTACCTCGTCACTCCGCGTTTTGAGTTGCGCATGAAATCGATAAGGTAGCCCACTTCCTTGGAATGAGGAAACTCCTCCATTGCTTTTTTGAATGCCTCGTCCTGCATGAGTCCCGAGCGGAAGATGATCTTATACGTCTTTTTCAGTTCGTTGATGACCTGGTCGCTGAAGCCCTTGCGCTTGAGACCCACGAGATTCAGTCCATGGAGCTGCGCGCGGTTGCCGGTGGCGTTGACATAAGGCGGTACATCCAGCACAATGGCGGATTGGCCACCGATCATGGAGTATGCCCCAATTCGGACGAACTGATGAATTCCGATGAGCGCCCCGAGAATGGCGAAATCTTCAACGATGACATGACCACCAAAGGCGGCGTTGTTGGCCATGATGATGTTGTTCCCGAGCTTACAGTCGTGGGCCACATGGATATAGGCCATAAGAAAGTTCTTGTTGCCGATCTCTGTTTTCCGATCGGCCTTGGTCGTGGCGCGATGCACGGTCGCGTACTCCCGGATGACATTATCGTCGCCGATAATCAAATAGGTCTCTTCGTTTCGGTAGCCGATATCTTGCGGAGGCGTGCCGATGCTCGAAAAGGAATGTATCCGGTTCCGTTCCCCGATCGTTGTCCAGCCATCGATCAGGACATGGGAAGCGATCTCCGTGTCTTTCCCGATCGTCACATGCTCGCCGATGACCGTATAAGGACCAATCGAAACGCCCCCGGCGATCCCCGCTTTCGGATGTATAATTGCAGTTGGATGAATATTCACCTGGTGTTCCTGGTCCTTCCTATTTGTCCTTATCCACGACCATGGCCATCATTTCAGCCTCGGCAACAACACCACCATCAACGATCGCGATCCCTCGCAGGCTCTTGATGGGACCGCGCGCCTTGATCAGATCCAGTTCGAACCGGACCTGGTCGCCCGGCGTAACCGGCTTGCGAAACTTGGCCTTATCGATGCTCATGAAATAAAGTACCTTTTTCTTTACCTCTTCCGGTGGCAGGGACATAAGCGCCATCACTCCGCCTGTTTGCGCCATCGCCTCCAGGAGCAGCACGCCAGGCATGATGGGATGACCGGGAAAGTGCCCTTGAAAAAACGGTTCGTTGATCGTCACATTCTTGAATCCCACGATCCGTTTGTCCGCTTCGAATTCGAGGATGCGGTCGATCATCAAAAACGGATACCGGTGCGGAAGGAAGTCCATAACCTCATTGATAGTGAGCATTCTATTTTCCCTTCTCTTTCAATTCGTTTATCTGTTTCTCCAACGCAGCCACAAGCTTTTTCAACTCGGGCAACTTCGGCAGCACCGACTGAACCTTGAGCCAGTCTCTCTGCGGCATTGCGTAGGTTCCCCCTACCACCTGAGCAGGTTCAATGTCTTTAATGATGCCTGACTGGGATGATGCCATGACGCGATCGCCGATTATCACGTGATCGGCAACGCCTACTTGTCCTCCCAAAACAACCCAGTTGCCGATCGTGCAGCTCCCGGCAATTCCAACTTGTGCGATAAGAATGCAGTGCTCGCCAAGCGTCACATTGTGGGCGATTTGCACGAGGTTATCGATCTTGGTTCCCTGCTTGACGATGGTGTTGCCGAGGGAAGCGCGGTCAATAGTACTGTTGGCGCCGATCTCCACATCGTCTTCTATGATCACACCGCCCACCTGCGGTATCTTGTGGTGTCGACCGCCGTCGGTCACGAACCCGAAGCCGTCTCTGCCGAGCACTGCCCCGGGATAGACGATCACCCTCTTGCCGATCCGTACGTTCTCGCCGATGCTCACATGCTCATGAATGACGGCATCATCATCGACAACCGAACCTCTGCCGATCGAGGCCCCGGGGCGCACCGTGACACGGTCTCCGATCTTCACATCATCAGCCAGAACAGCAAAGGGATAAATAGAGGGGTCTGCACCGATAACAACGTTCGCGCCGATCGCAGCTTTCTCGCTGATGCCGCTCGCCTGGTAGGGTTTGACATAAAACAGCGCGAGGACCTGCGCGAATGCAAGCCGGGGATTTTTAAGCCGGAGCAGCGGCAGATGCATCGCGGGCGTGTCGAGCGGGACCAGGGCTGCTGAAGCCCGTGACTGTTCAAGGTCCTTGAAATGATTTTTCCCGTCGATGAAAGTGATCTGCCCTTCTCCCGCTTCATGGATACCGGCCGCACCGCGGATATCGAGTTCAGCGGGTCCGATCAGTTCCGCGCCAAGCTTGTCTGCCAGTTCTTTAAGCTTCATGACCTTCGCTTTTCCTTCACGCAGCCCGCCGCGATTATTTTTTAACTTCGTCCTTCTTGACCTCTTCCTTCTTGTCCATTTCAGAAACGACCTTATCGGTCAGGTCCAGGTCCTCATCGGCATACAGAACTGCAGGGACCTCGGCCTTCGAAAGGATATTGATCGTCTTGTTCAGGACCAGGGAGCATTTTTCCCGTTTGGCGATGTCCTTGAGCACGAGTACCAGCTGCTGGTTGAAATCGTTCGACAACTCCTCGTTCTTCTTCCCGATCTCGCCGCTGAAATCATCACGCTTCTTCTGAAATTCGCTGATCTTGCGGCTGAGCGTCTCTTCTTTTCCCTTCTGCGCCTTTTCATTCAGCAGTTTGGCCTGTTTCTGCTTGGTGTAGTCATCCTGCAGCTTCTGTATCTCCTCGGAATCCAGGTCGAGGATCTTCTTGCGGCTTTCATAGTACTCCCGCACCACTCCCTGATATTTCTTGCCCAGCTTGGTCTTGTCAAATACCGCCTGGCTATCGACAAAGGCTACTTTTCCTCCAGCCGCCATGGCGGCCGTTGCAAGCAACAGCATGGTCACGCACAAAACAATAATTCTTTTCATCTGGAACCTCCTTAAAGTATTTATTTGAATTGTAATGATCTAGCCACGCCGTGCACTCACCGTGGTAAAGTTTTGTGGTTTTATTCTTTGCCCCCTGTTCAGGCGTCCTAAAAGAGCGTCCCGATGGAAAATTCAAACTTACTTGGCTGATCCTCAGGCCTCTTTTTCACGATGTTTCCCCATTCGAACCTGAGGGGCCCGATGGGAGAAAGCCACCAGAATCCCCATCCGTAGGTCTGTCGAAGTTCGGAAAACTTCACGGTCTCGTAATTATCGAATGCCTTCCCGATGTCATAGAAGATCACTCCTTTGAGCCGCGCAGCCGGGACGATCGGGAACGTATACTCGATGTTGTAAATGAGTTCCCTGTTTCCACCCCAGAGGTTCAAGGCTGCGTCCGTGGGACCGGCGGTGCCGAATCGAAAACCACGAAGCGTGGTAGGGCCGCCGACAAAGAAGCGCTCCCCCAGGGGAACGGGTTTGTCGATGAGGGATTCTACATACCCGGCCCTGCCGCGCACCATGAAGACGGTGTCCCAGAACACCGGGAAATACCACGCCGAATCGACCGCGGTCTTGACAAAATTCGGGTCGCCGCCGAGCGGTCCGCCGGCATATTCCACGAAGACGCTGTTCCGGGACCCTGTTTTCGGATCGAGATAGTAGTCCCGCGAATCCCGTGAAATGCTCCAGGTAAGCGCATTCGTGCTGATCCGATCGCCGTAGATATCGAGCTGCCTCTGGAGGGCGAATGCCGGTATCGTATTTATGTCCGTCACCAGCGAGTTGTCGTAGCTGAATCTGAGCGAGGTCGATACATATTCGCCGAAACTCTTGCCCGCCGAAAGGGCAAAACCGTTTGTCTTGAGCCAATAGCCGTTGTAATCTTGTGACTGCTTATAGATGTCGACCTTGCCCCAGAGCGGTTGGTCAAACAGATACGGTTCCATGAAGGTGAGCATAAAAAGCTGGCTTACCGAGCCCCACTGGGTCTTGAATTTGAGGAGTTGGCCCCGGCCGCCGAGGTTGCCCTGCGTAACTTCTGCGATGGCCATCAGTTTGTCCACCGAGCTGTAACCGCCGCCGATGCTGAACGTGCCGGTGAGCTTCTCCTTCACCTTGACGTTCAAATCCATGACCGATTCCTGCTTCCGGCGTTCCGGCACGATATCTACGGTCTCGAAAAAATTGAGGTTGTTGATCCGTTCGTAGCTTCTTTTAAGAGCCTTTTTGCTGTAGAGGTCCCCTTCGTCAAGCCGCATCTCCCGACGTATCACCTTGTCGCGGGTCTTGCTATTGCCCGTGATGTCTATTCTTCCGATCTTGACCTCGCCGCCTTCCTGGATTTCTATCTGAATGGCAACGGTCCTTTTGTCCTGGTCTATGTTGAACTGCGGGATGACGTTCGCGAATGGCCTCGCGATGCTGTCGTAGCGGTCCATGATCCTGCCGACGTCCTGACGGAGCATCTCTCTGTTGAAAACATCGCCTTTTGCAAGCTTGATCTCTTTCGACAGCTCCGCATCGGAGATAAGCGTATTCCCCTTCACCGTGATGGAGCCCACCCGGAACTGTTCGCCTTCTTTGATATTGATGCGTATGACAAGCTCGCTCTTCCTGGTAAACTTTTTGAGTGGACCCCAGAAATAGCATTCACGAAAGGTGTATATCTCCGGCTCGATGACAGGTTCGTCCACCACGACCTGGATGTAGCCTTTGTTGTAGTAGAGGTTCCTGATTGTCTCCAGATCATCCTTGAGCTCTTCCGTCCTCAGCGTGCCGCTGCGGTCGAGGAATGAAAAGATCCAGCGTTCCCGGTTCTTGAGGGCCGCCTTGATCTCCTTCGAGGAGATTGCCTTGTTGCCGGTAATGATGACTTCCTCTAATCGTACCTTTTCCCCCTCCTCAATGTGAAAGACAACATTCCTGTCGCCGCTGCGAAGTTCGGTGACGACGGGCACCACGACAGCGTCGTAGAACCCATCATCCTGGTACTTGAGCCGTATTTTCTCCGCGTTGTCATTGATAAGCTGCACGTTGAAGGCGGTACGGGGAAGCAGGGTCAGGATTTCTTTCAGCTTTTCCGTCGTCAGTTCATTGTTTCCCTCGAAGGTAATTTCACGAATGAGCGGCTTTTCCTTGACGACGAAGATGACCTTGAGCCCGTTTTCAAAACCCTCGGTCCTTACCTGCACGTCCTCAAAATGTCCGAGCTGGTACAGCGCCTTGACGTCTTCCCGGATCATTGCCGGTGAAAAGACGTCACCTTCTTTTGTTTTGATCTTGGCAAGGATCGTTGAGGTCTCTATTCTCTTGTTGCCCTTTACTTCGACCAGGGTCACCTTCGTATCATCTGCCGCACTGAAACCAGCAAAAACAGACAGGATCAGGAGTGTCAGCACCCCGATGGCGGCACCGCATTTGCTCACGATTATAACTTCCTCCATTCACCGCAATAAGAACGGAATACTATAGCATGGGGCGGGAAATGTGTAAACAAAAATTATCCGGATAGCCTTGCCAGGACTTCATTCGACAGGAGAATTCCGCGGTCGGTGAGCCTCAGTCGCCCTTCCGCCATGCGAAGAAGTCCCGCATCGCTGAGCGGGACCGCGTTTTTTTCAAGTCGGTGCAAAAGGTCGGCGCCGTACCCCTGTTCAAATCGAAGGAGGTCCAGTCCCTTCGTGGTCCGGAGTCCCAGGAAGATTGTTTCCCTCGCTGACACCTCCGGTGCGATAGTCTCCTGGGAGTCGATGGCGGTGCGGCCGCTTGACAGTCGTTGCGAGTATTCCGTTATATCGGGAACATTTGCAGATCGCCTCCCCGAGATGAACGACCATGCCCCCGGACCGAGACCGAGGTATTCTCCCCGGTCCCAGTAGTTCATATTATGCCGGCATTCGCGCCCGGGAAGCATAAAATTCGATATCTCGTAACGTTCATAGCCCGCATTGTTCAGCTTTATGACCGCGCGCTCGTACATTGTTGCGATGACCTCATCAACAGGCATGGTGAATCTGCCTGCCTCTGCCTCCCGCATGAACTGTGAACCTTCGTCAAGGGAGAGGCTGTAGGCCGATACATGCTCGGGTTTGAGCGCGATAGCCGCATCAAGGGTCTCTTCCCAATGGGTCGCCGTTTGTCCCGGTATTCCATAGATGAGGTCTACGCCGATATTTTTGAATCCCGCGATTCTTGCAAGTCTGAACGCATCGGCGGCCTGTTCCCCCGAATGAAGCCTGCCCAGGGTTTGAAGTATCTCATCCGAGAAGGACTGAACGCCCAGGCTCAGCCTGTTTACTCCCTGAGCAAGTAAAAGAGAGAGCATCTCGCCGGTGGCCGTGTTCGGGTTTGCCTCGACCGTAAATTCAACCCTGTCATCGATCAAAAAATGTTCCCTGATGACCCTGACGAGCAGCTCCAGTTGCAGAGGAGAAAGAACGGTCGGCGTTCCTCCTCCTATATAAATGCTGTTAAAGGGCCGGTGACTGAAATCCTTCTGATACATTTCTGCCTCGCGTATCAGGCTGGACAGGAATTCATCAACTCGGCCGGGAGAGTACGCTGTTGAATAAAAGCCACAGTACCGGCACTTTCTGACACAAAAAGGGATATGGATATAGAGAGATAACATATTGGTTTTTCAGTTAACGATACGGATAAGATAAAATCGGTTGTCTTGTGCAGGCTCAATATGCAACCAGGATGCCAACAGGGAAATATGCTGAAGGTTGAGGGCTGAAGTGACATCATGCATCGTCCACTCCGGTCTATTCACCTTCAAGTTTATCCGCCTGACTTGTTGCGTAATTTGATTATCGGTTGTTGGATGTTACCCGGCATTCGGAGCAACGGTGAAAATCAGCGCAGACTCGTCACAGTCGGGGAACTTGACGCAGTTCAGGCAGTCGGTCCATATCTTATGAGGAAGCTCCTTCTTATCCGCCTCGGCAAAACCGAGCTTTTTGAAAAAGCCGGACTGATAGGTCAGCACAAAAACCCGCTCTACCCGCAGTTCAGCGGCCTCTGCCAGGCACTGTCGCACCAGTTCAGCGCCGATGCCGCGGTTGACCCGGTCCTGCCTCACGGCGAGCGATCGTATCTCGGCCAGCCCCTCCCAGCTCACGTGGAGCGCGGCCGCGCCGACGAGCGAACCGCTGTCCTCGTAGACGTGGAAATCGCGGAGATGTTCATAGAGCTCGTTCAGGGTGCGGGGCAGCATCTTTCCCGAATCGGCATAGGTATTGACCAGCGATTGGATCGCCTTCACATCCATGAACGTTGCTTTGCGGATCATGGTCGAAAATTACTCTGTTGAGGGGACAAAGTCAAACAAAAAGTGGCCGATAACCCCGCAAACTGTCGATAGTGTTGCGTATCCAGCACCTCCCTTATCTTATTGAGAAGCGCCGTCGGCGAGGTCGGATTGAAAAGAAAGTTCACGCTTACATCACCCGACAACCATGATGTCCAATAGCAAAAGGACTCTTGACTTTAACGTGTTGATTGGAGTATATTTTAGCCAAGTGAAGTGAAATCATTGGTGTGAAGGTGGTCCTTCTATTATGATGTTCGAAAAATTCACGGAACGAGGAAGAAAAGTAATCGTCTACGCTCGGGAAGAGGCGGAGCGGCTCCAGAACGATTACCTGGGAACGGAGCACGTCCTTCTTGGCACGCTCCGCGAAGAAGACGGTATTCCCGTGGCAGTACTTCGCAAGATGGGCATTGATGTCGACCAGATCCGCATGGAGGTGGAGAGAAATCTTCCTTCGAGCGGGAACACCCTCACCTTCGGCGACATTCCCTTCACTCCCCGGGCAAAGAAAGTCCTTGAATATGCCGTTGAGGAAGCGCGGCTCCTCGGGCATAACTATATCGGCAGTGAGCACCTGCTCCTCGGGCTGATCCGTGAGGAGGAAGGCATCGGCGGCAAGATCCTTCGCAGTTTCGGCGTGAACCTGCTCGGCTCCCGCCAACTGGTCATCAACTACCTTCGTCGTGCGGCGACCCAGGTGAGCGCGAAAAAGAGCCCTACCCCGGCCCTCGACGAATTCAGCAGAGATCTTACTCAACTGGCCAGGATCGGCAAACTCGATCCGGTCATCGGACGGGACCAGGAAATTGAGCGTGTTCTTCATATCCTCTCCCGCAGGACCAAGAACAACCCCGTCATTATCGGCGAGCCCGGCATCGGCAAGACGGCGATCGTCGAGGGGCTTGCTCAGCGGATCGTCAATTCAGACGTTCCGGAGAACATCCTGAACCGTCGCGTGGTATCACTCGACCTGGGCGCCCTGATCGCGGGCACCAAATATCGCGGCCAGTTCGAGGAACGGCTCAAGATCGTCATGAAGGAGATCGTCCAGGCTGATAACATCATCCTGTTCATAGATGAGTTGCACACCCTGGTGGGCGCGGGAGCCGCTGAAGGATCCATCGATGCGTCGAGCATGCTGAAGCCGGCCCTGGCGCGCGGCGAGGTCCATTGCATCGGGGCAACCACGCTTGACGAGTTCCGAAAGCACATCGAGAAGGACGGCGCCCTCAAACGGCGGTTCCAGCCGATCTACGTTCAGCCGCCCAGTGTTGATGAGACCATCAACATCATCAAGGGCCTCCGGTCAAAGTACGAATCACATCATAAGATCAAGATCACTGATGAGGCCGTTGTCGCTTCCGCACAACTCTCGGAGCGCTACATGACGGACCGGTTCCTTCCGGATAAGGCCATTGACGTGATCGATGAGGCGGGAGCGAAGGCGAAACTCAAACGCTACACTTGTCCCTCCGAGATGAAGGTCATAGAGAAGAAGCTTAAAAAACTCGAACAGGAAAAGAACCTTTTCTCGCGGATCAAGGACTACGTGCGGGTGGAGTCTATCCAGGAAGAGGAAGACCGGCTGCGCGAAACGCTCGAAGGCATTCACAAGGACTGGAAGGACGACCAGGAGAAGAACATCCCCGTTGTCGATGAAGAGGACATCGCGCTGATCGTGTCGCATATCACCGGAATTCCCCTTTCGCGGCTCGAGGAAAAAGAGGCCTCCCGGCTTCTCCGAATGGAAGAAGAGATCCACAAGAGGATCGTGGGCCAGGACGCGGCGATCGAGGCGGTGTCCCGTGCCATTCGACGCTCACGGGTCGGGCTCAAGACCCGCAAACAGCCCATCGGCTCGTTCATCTTCCTCGGCCCCACCGGCGTCGGCAAGACCGAACTCGCCAGGTCGCTCGCTCAGTTCCTGTTCGACACCGAAGACGCGCTCATTCGCGTCGACATGTCGGAATATATGGAAAAGTTCAGTTCATCCCGGCTCGTTGGTTCGCCTCCGGGGTATGTCGGGTATGATGACGGCGGGCAGTTGACGGAAAAGATCAGGCGCCGCCCCTACTCGGTCGTGCTCTTTGACGAGATCGAGAAGGCCCACCCGGACATCTTTAACATGCTTCTCCAGGTCCTGGACGACGGCTTCATGACGGACAGCTTTGGCAGAAAAGTGGATTTCCGCAATACCATCATCATTATGACATCGAACCTCGGCGCCAGGATGATCGATAAGGATACGACGATGGGTTTCCAGCAGGCAAGCGCCAGGACGCAATATGATAAGATGAAGGACAACGTCACTTCGGAACTGAAGAGGGCGTTCAACCCCGAGTTCCTCAACAGGATCGACGACGTGGTCGTCTTCCATCCGCTCACCAACGAGCACCTCATCAAGATCGTGGACATGCTGGTCCTTGAGCTGAACAACCAGATGGTGCATGACCGGAACATCGAGCTCGAGGTAAGCCAGGAAGTGAAGGAGTGGCTCATTCGGGAAAACTTCCAGCCCACCTACGGTGCGAGGCCCATGCGCCGGGCGATCCAGAAATATCTCGCGGATCCGCTTTCCGAGGACATCCTGAGAGGACGCTTTAAGGACGTGCACAAGGTGCTGGTGACGCTCAAGGACGGCGCGGCTGATTTTCGGGAAGTGGAGTCCGTCGTGCTTGCCAACGTCTGATCGGAAAAGAGAGCATCCCGCCTGGTCCGCCTGAAAATGCCCGGGGGAGCTTAACGTTTCACCGGGTTATCTCTTCTGTTCTTCAACACCGTCATTCTGCGCAAGTCTCACTGAAATGCTCCTGACCATTCGCAATCCAAACTCCGACCTGAACTTTTCGGCCGGGTTTCCTTATGTTCCCTGACTGCGAACCATCTCCTTCAGCTGGAGTATCCGCTCCCGTATCTTGACAAGCTTGCTGAATCCCAACTCGCCCACATAGGGGGCCATCGCTATCATGATCTTGCTTGAGGTCAATTTCTCCTTCGGGATCTTTTTCAGCACTTCCGTGACGATCTCCTTGATCCTCTTGTCATTCAGCATGTCCCCGAGGTCGCGTGCCACCCCTGTTCCTGCTGCTGTCGCTGACGTGATCCGCTCGTTCAATGCCGCCTTGTACTGCGGATCGATCATGCCGGTATATTCATAATAATCGAGCGCTTTTCGTATCTCCCGCGGGGGCGTACTCATCTTCAGGATATGGCCAATGATCGCCTGGGTGTCCTTGTTGAATACGGCATCGTAGGGCAGGATCCCCTTGTCCATCTCCTGCCGCCGGTCGATGACGATCTCAACTTCGTCCGCCATGAGCCCGAGATCATCCTCCGTCCTGCCTTTGAGCTCTTCAGGATATTTGACCAGGGCGATCAGGTGGTTATGGAACTCCTTCATCGAACAGGGAGTTCCGTCTTTTTTTGTTACCCGGAACTTATCCAGCATCCTCCTGAACGCCGACGGGTCATCGTCGCTCCGTTGAACCAGAAAGGTGAATTCCAGCCGGTTCAGCTCCTCGATCGGCCGGAACCTCTCCCGCGCCGTCAGGAGAACCTCGATCCCGCTTCGTGCATGTCTGTACCGCATGCCCGGAAAGTCCTCGGCATCGATCCAGTTGTCGGGGTTGTCGACCAGGCTGGGAACAAAACCGAGATCGACCAGCGCATCGATGTTCTGCAGGCCCCGGATCATGACCGTTGTTCCGCTTTTCGCCTTTTCCACGGTCTCCAGGACGGTCTCGATCCTGCACTCGCGGGATATCATTGCCTCCGCCTCGGTCTTTTCGGAGATCATCCTTCTTTCTTCCCGCTGGTATTCACGAGCAACGTTCGTGTAGACCTCACGCAGCATGAGACTTCCGAACATCAGATCGGAGAGCGGCATTACGTTGGTCTGGAGAAGATCGTCCAATGACGGCATATAGGGCGTTATGACGATCACGGACCCGCCGAGCGTTCCTCGTGTCTTGACAACACTGAAAAGGGACTCGTCACCGAACTTCAGGATGTCTCGTTTCCCTTTGCCGAGGACCTGATAGCCGACCGTCCCGTTCCTCTTGTCCACCTGTCCGTTTGTCAGCTCATACACTATCTGGGAGAACTCTTCCGGGGTGCCTCGAATGGGCCCGCATATCCCGGCCCGATCCGTTAAGAGCTGCAGCAGCGGATTTTGTTTGAAGCCGCCGAATAACTTCGTCCGTATCCGTTCGTATATGTCCTGGGTCATGTCTGTTCCTTATGTCTGGAGCGTCGTGGAACGAGAGATAAAACCTCTTCAAAAGAGTTTCAGTCGAACCGCAAGAAATGGCACTAAAGATTCCCCGGGGCTTGAAGTTCCTTCATCACGCTCTCTCTGATGATTTCACGGATCAGCGCGAGATCCGCCTCGCTTATCTGAGTGAATTTCATTCCCATCCCGGGGACCGTATACTGTCCCCCGGCCTTCTTCGTACTGAAAAGGACGAGCGCAGTCGCCTCGATCTCCCGGTCGCCCAGGATAAGGGTAAGCGGAACAAGGGCGTTGACCGGCAACGGGTCAGGCGTCTTCACGTACAGACCTCCTTCGGAAAGACTGGTCACCTCTTCGATCCTGGTTTGGCCGCCTGCAGCCGGTCCCGTCTCCAGCCGGGCCTTGAACGAGGTATTGATGCGGATATTCTGACGCGGAGTTGTTTCAGAAGCGGATTGAATCGCGCGGAAAAGCGCATCGGGGTCGACGGGTTTTGTGAAAAAACCGGCGCAGCCGGCCCGCGTGCAGGCTTCCCTGTTCGCTGCGTTTTTGTCCGCGGTATTGATCATGACCGGGATGAATCGAAGGCTCGCATTGTTCTTGATCTGTTTCAGAAGGTCAAGACCGCTCATCTTCGGCAGGACGATATCCGTGATCACGACAGTAGGCGCGGAACGGGCTATCTTTTCCAGCGCGTCTTCGCCGCTGGAAACAGACTGGACTGCATACCGAAGCTCCCTCAGCAGCGATGCAATGTAGAAAATGGACGAGGGGCTTTTGTCCACAACCAGGATCGTGCGTTTCTCCGGCTCCATATTCACCTCACGATTTGTGTATCAAAAAACGTTGAGAACCGTTGGTATTGTGATAAAAGGCAACGGCGTATCCCATTGCGGGGCGGGGCGAGTCATGCCGGGACGGTAGCATACAAACAGGTGAATGTCAAAATAAAATACGTCAATTACTCTGCCGCTCATAGTACTTTACGTTATAATACGCTCAAGGGGTCATGATGAGTGCAAAACCCAAAGAACCGTTTACGCCTCCTTCGATGCATGATACGATCAGGCAGGAGCTCATTGCAGCGCTGCTGGAGGGGCCCTGCTCTGCCCGGGAGCTGTCGGCGGCAGCCGGGACGCCGGAGCGCGAGGTGCCGGTCCATCTTGAACATGTCAGAAGATCGATTACACCGTCAGGACAGCGTCTGACCGTTGTCCCGGCGCAATGTAAAAAGTGCGGCTTTGTCTTTTCAAAACGCGAAAAGCTGAAGAGGCCGGGGAAGTGTCCGGTCTGCAAAGGCGAGTCGATCCGGGAACCCCGGTTCATGATCGAGCGGTGCAGGGACGATTGACTGCAAAAAAATCTGGGGATTGCCAAAAATAAAAAGACCCGACCCCCGGCTGTTTTGTTTTTGCGAACATCGTGCTTGACATGCACATAAGGCGGTGGTAGGATTTTTCCTACAGCGCCGATGTGCTGAACTATTTTAATACAGGAGGGGTAAAGAACATGAAAAAGCGTGGGGTTATTCTGGTCCTTGTTGCGGTGATCCTTATGGTCGTTGCCGGTGTTGCATTCGCAATGGAAATGTCCGGAACCGTATCGGCAGTGGATACTGCGAAAGGAACGATGACGATCAAGAATGAGAAGGTTGACGTCGGATTTGATTGCGAGGAAGGTTCCCTGATGAAGGACGTTAAGGTTGGAGAAATGGTAACCGTCCAGTATAATGAAGTTAATGGAAAAAAGAAGGTTACGAAGATCACCCCGAAGAAAAAGGCTGCTGTCGGCTGTTGATGAATTCCTGCATGGGGGCAGGCACGAGCCTGCCCCCATGCAGCCTGTTGGCGGTTTTTCTCCAGACTTTTCCCTCTCTTGTCCTTGTCCACGTTCTTGACGCAGTTTATCCCATCTAAGACCTTAAAACGTCAGATGTCCCCAATTCAATCCTGATCCGCCCCGGGTGTCCGTTACGATAGGTCTAGCCCCTACCCGCCTCCACCAATTAGTGAATTCAAGCTCTTCATGGAAGCCGTAATTGTTCCTTGCCTTCCGTCAGGCTGGATAGGCTCCCGGCCAGCCTCTTTCTGCCCCCTCTTTCCGACTTTTTGCAGATATCATTCCGTTCTTGCCTGTTTCCCGAACAGAGTGCTATAGTATAAGAAAGAAGATTCGCGAAAAGCGGTCCCGGTGCATCGTGCGCTGCCGAATATCGGGATTTTCCCATTCATTCCACGCCTGATTTTCCGCCTATCGATCTTGAATCTACGGTGGACAAGAAGGAGGGTTGAAAGCATGCGTGAAGAAAGGGCGCTCAACCCTATTGAGTGACAGAAGAAAGGAATGATCGTCATGAAAATTGAACTCATACAGAGGAAAAGATCGATCCTGATACCCGTTCTGATAGGCGGTGTCGTGGGGGCGGGGTTAGCGCTCTTGTTCGCGCCGAAATCGGGCCCCGATATCAGAAAAGACATGAAGCGGTTGGCCTTGAGCACAGGAGAGCAGGTTGCATCCGCAGTTGACAAGGGCAAGGATGTCCTCAAGGCAGGCAAAGGCGCGATAACTGCGGCAGTAGAGTCAGGCAACATAGAGTACTACGAAGGAAAAGACAAGTTCGAGCATGCTGTGTAGCAGTATGCGTTTTCGGGAGAGACGTGTTCAAGCAGGCGTATCAGGTAACGAGGCACCGGGCATTCGTCCGGTGCCTCTTCTTGTCTCACCCGGAGGCGCAACGAACGCCCCGGAACAGCCTCGAGCTGCCCGTTAAAGGAATGGACCGGGAATTCCATAAGGCGTAGAACCGTTTTAGGAACCGTTTCGTGTCAGGTCTTTTCTTTTGTGATCAAAAAGGGGAATATCAAAAAAGACCATACCCTATGATGTTTCGGGACCGCCTGTACGGCCGGATCTCAGCGGATGCTCCGGGAGGAAGAGCACCAGCAGAAAGGCCAGGGACGTGATGACGGCGCCGACGAGGAACGTGGTGCTGATCGCGTGGCGGTAGGCCCCGATCACGATCTCCCGCTGGGCATCCGGGAGCGCGGCGATATCCTGGATCCCCTGCTCCATGAGCGCGCGGCCTCGCTTGAGGAGTCCGGTCCCCTGTTCCATGTTCAGGTTCCGGAGCTGGGCCGTCATGAGGGCGCCGGACAGGGCAACGCCGAAGGTGCCGCCCAACTGTCGGAAGAACGCCGCTGTCGCCGTTGCCGCGCCCTGCTCGCGGGCGCCCACCGCGTTCTGCAGGGCGACGACGAGATTGGGCATGACCAGGCCGAAGCCGCACCCGAGAACGACGAGCGATGCCTCTATCACGCCGATACCCGCGTTCGACGCGGCCGCCCACATCACGACGATAAAGGAAAGCGAGGCGCAGCCCAGGCCGACGACGGGGTATATCTTGTACTTGCCGGTCCGGGAAACGAGACGACCGCCGATAAAGGACGTCGCGATCAGCCCGCCGGTCATGGGCGCAAGCATGAGCCCGGCCCTGGCGGGCACCATGCCCATGACGAGCTGGAAGAAGAGGGGCAGGAATACGAAAGCGCCGAAGATCCCCATGAAGGCGAGCCCCATCACCGCAGAAGCGATCACCACGGTCCTGTTGTGGAAGATGTGCGGCGAGAGCACCGGCTCCAGAGAACGCCGCTCCGTACGGATGAGAAGAACAATGAGCACCACGGATGCCATGGCAAGCCCGATAATCAGCGGGGACGACCACGGGAACTGCACGCCGCCCCAGGACAGGACAAGGAGCAGGGCCACGGTGGCCGAGGTGAGAAGCGCAACCGCCGTGTAATCGATGCGGTGCTGGACCTTGTGATGGGGCCTGTGGAACCCTAAGGCGATCATGGCAAGGGCCGGAATACCCACGGGCACATTCACGTAGAAGATCCAGCGCCACGACAACGCGCTCGTGATGAACCCTCCCAGGAGCGGTCCGGCAATGCTCGAGAATGCGAAGACCGCGCCGAAGAGCCCCTGGTAGCGGCCGCGCTCGCGGGGCGCCACCAGGTCTGCGATCGTGGTCTGGGCGAGTACCATAAGGCCGCCCGCCCCCATGCCCTGGATGCCGCGGAAGACCACGAGCTCGGTCATAGAGCGGGACAGGCCGCAGAGGCAGGAGCCGGTCAGGAATATGGCGATCGCGATGATAAAGAGCGGCTTTCTGCCGTACATGTCCGAGAGCTTTCCGTAGAGCGGCGTCGTTGCCGTCGAGGTCACGAGAAAGGACGTGATGACCCACGACAGATGATTAAGACCGCCCAGCTCGCTCACGATCTGCGGCAAGGCCACACCCACGATGTTCTGGTCGAGCGACGCCAGTGCGAGCGCCAGCATCAGGCCGCCGAACACGATCCGGACCTCGCGGGGCGTCGGCGGCGCTGTTTCATGAAGTTCAGAAGACATGATCGAGGAAGTATAAGGGGCTGCGTTCTTTTGTCAAGGGAGAATTTTCGAAGTGCGCTTTATCTCCGGGAGGTGTCCGGTTTTCCGCTACTTCTTCTCATTCAAAATCTTATACACTGCCGAGAAATCCTGTTCACCCAGGCCGTTCCGGACGGCGAGGGCATAGATCTCTTTCACCACGTTTGCCGCGGGTATGGCCACTCCCGCTTCGTATGCCGTATCGGCAGCAAGCTGCAGGTCCTTGTGCATCCACTGGAGCGGGAATTCGGCATCGAACGTCCCTGTCTCGATCTTCCCCCGTTTGAACGCAAGGAACGGTGCTGCGACCGGCGAGCCCAGGATCGTGTCGAACAGCATGTCCTTTGAAATGCCGAGAGTTTCTCCGAAAACCGCGGCTTCGGAGAACGCGAGCATTGCCTGGGCAAGAATAAGATTATTCACCATCTTCATCGATGAGCCCATGCCGTGGCCGCCGATATGATACACGGCTTTCCCCATGGCATCGAGAAGCGGCCGCGCCTCTTCCACGTCCCCGCTCTCGCCTCCTACGAAGAACAGGAGCTGTCCCTGCTCGGCCGGACCCTTGGACCCGCCGACCGGCGCGTCGATGAACCTGACCCTGCGTTGTTTCGCTTCGGAAGCCAAAAGCCTGGAGAAGGAAGGGTTTACCGTGCTGCAGTCGATCCAGAGAGACTTGTCGACCAGGTGGTTCAAAAAACCGTATTTCCCGAGCAGGGCTGTTTCCGCGACCGCGTCCGGTTTCGCGAGCATGGTGAAGATGATCGTCACCTGTTTTGCCACGTCCAACGGCGTGGGCGCCCAGAGCGCACCGTTCGCGACCAGCGTCTCCGCTTTCTGTTTTGTCCGATTGTAGACAACGAGCTCATGTCCCTTTTTCTGCAAATTGGCGGCCATTCGGCTGCCCATGATCCCCAGTCCGATAAAACCGATCTTCATAATAAATAAGCTCCTCTCCCGTTATAGAGAATACAGATACCGCACGCCCTGGCCTTCCCTTGCCGCAAAGGTTTGGTTTAATTTTACCACAGGAGAACACAGGGAGCGGGATATGGCCCATTTTTTTATCTGCCGTTCCCCTGCGACGGGCAGCTCTGACACAAGAGACACGCATAGCAATGCTGCACAGATCATAGTTACAGGAACAAGACAAGGCAGACACACGCCCTGCACTCGCGACGTAGCACTCGTAAACGCTGGGTGCAGGCGGCCGGGCCCTGTTTTAAAGGGCGAGGGTGGAGTGACGCGAGTCCCGCATATCAGGGTGGAGGTACGGTACCTCTTCCCGTCATGCAAAGCCAACCTCGAATGCTTCTATCGGGGGTGGCCGAATGATGAGCTGCCCAAAATAATCAATGCACCTCGTTCGTCTCCCTCGTCCGTCATTGCAAATGCCGCCCCCCTCACGGTTGACGGCTGGGACAAAAGCGGATAGACTAAGTAACAGAAGCGACGTGTTTTAATGGGAGGGTCTCATGCATACGGGTTGTTTCATCGGCATTGATCAGGGGAGCAGCGCTACCAAGGCCATGGCCATCAGCACCGAAGGACAGGTGCTCTTCCAGGTCCGGAAGGACCTTGCGCCGCCTTTTCGGGACGGGAACCGCATCGAGCATGATGCACAAGAGATCCTCCGGTCGATCTCCGATGCCCTGAACGAATCCATTCAGGCAGTCCAGGACTCCGGCGTTCGGGTCCTGGGCGTCGGGTTCTCATGCCAACGCTCCTCCTGCCTCGCCTGGAACGGATCAACAGGGGCCCCTCTCACACCGGTGATCAGCTGGCGCGATACCCGGGGGAGCGAACTCATCGAGACCCTCAGGGACCGGGGGCCGGAGATCCTTCGAAGGTCCGGCCTTCCACTCACGCCCTACTATTCCGCCTCGAAGCTGCGATGGATCAGGGACACCTTGGCAGCCGCAGGACAGACGGACGCGGTATACGGGACGCTCAGCAGTTTTCTGGTCCGGCATCTCACCGGGAACACAACGGACGCGATCGATCACACCCATGCCGCCCGCACCCAGCTCATGAACATCAAAACGATTTCGTGGGACGAGGAGCTGATCGGGATCTTCGGTCTTACCGACATCACACTTCCGAGGATCGTACCCTCGGCGCGCGCCTTCGGGAACGCGCACAGCCCGGCGGGAGATGTCCCCCTGCTCGCCTGTCTCGGCGACCAGCAGGCGGCCATGATCGGGCTCGGTGTTTTCGAAAAGGGTGACGCGGGGATCAATCTCGGGACAGGCGGATTTCTGATGCTGAACACCGGCGCCGGACTCGTACCTGCCGAAGGACTCATGGCATCCGTGCAGTATTCAGATGAAAAAGGACTGCATTATCTGCTCGAAGGAAGCGTGAACGCCGTTGGCGACGCCCTCGAATGGACAAGGACGAACCTCGGCCTCTTCAAAGAGTACGAGGAGATGGACGACCTCTGCTGGAAGGCCGCGACCGACACCATAGCATTCATCGGCCTGAACGGCACCGGCTCGCCGCACTGGGAAACGAACATCTCGAGCGCTTTCCACGGTCTGGGGCCGGAGAGCACCTCGGCGGACATGGTGCGCGCCGTTGTGGAGGGCATCGTATTCTTCATCAAGGACATCGCCGAGGAGGTCCGCAAGAATGGGATCGAACCCGGGAAATTCGTACTCGCCGGAGGACTGTCCACCCTCACCTATCTCAGCCAGGTACTGGCCGATATCCTCAAAACGGACGTCCGCGTCAGCGCCGGCAGGGAGGCCTCGGCCCTGGGCGCTGCATTTCTGGCAGGCATTCAACACGGTGCGTGGAAGGCCGATGACATCAGGAGAATGGCGGCGCAGGGCGAGGTGGTGCACGGCGAGGCGAACCCCGGACTTGAAAGACGATATAAAAAGTGGAAGGAACTGCACCGGATGACAAGACAGATCGACAGGATGTGATCAGCCGGTGCTGTTTTTGATCTTGCCTTTTCCCTGCGCCGGGCAGCTCTGACGCGAAAGACGCGCATAGCAATGCTCCACAGATCCTCGTTACGAGAACAAGACAAGGCAGACACGCCCTGCACTCGCGACGTAGCACTCGTAAACGCCGGGTGCAGGCGGCCGAGCCAGGCTTCCCGGGCGAGGGTGGAGTGATGCGAGTCCTGCATATCAGGGAAGAGATACTGTACCTGTCCGCCATGCTGCGCGGCCGCGTGATGAGCTGCCCAAAAAGAACACCAACTCACTGAGTTTAAGCTGGGAGGTAAATCGAACAACCCAAATAAACGCGTGAAGGTCCTCTTCTTTAATTCTGTCCTTTTTTAATTTCTTTTTGCCCCATTTCCTCTTTCCAGCGCGCGGGAAAAATAAAACGGACCGTCGTTCCCGCACCCAGCTCACTATCCAGGGTGATCTCGCCCATATGCTCTGTAATGATCTGCCTGACCAGCGGAAGCCCCATTCCAGTCCTTCCCTTCGTGCTGTAAAAGGGTTCAAAGATCCTGTGAAGCTCTTCGGGGGTCAGTCCCTTCCCGGTGTCCTTGATCGTCAAAGAGAGGTTGTCATCCTTTTCTCCGGTTTTAATGATTATTTCACCCCCGGGCGTCGACGCGTCTACCGCATTCCCGATGATGTGCTGTATGGATATCTTGATGAGCTGTCTGTTTGCATTGAACATGAGCTGCTTATCGTGCAGTTTCACCACGAGCCTCAGGCCGGCGTCCTTGATCTTGCGCTCCATAAGCCCCACGATCGTTGAGGTGATCTCGTTCAGGTCTTCGCGCTCGAACAAAAATCTCTTGCTTTTTACCAGGGCGTCAAAATCGGCGACGATCGTTTCCATCCTCATGCATTCGTCCAGGATCATCTGAAATTTCTTTGCGGAAAGCCCCTCGATCTCTTTTTTTGAGAGCTGCCGGCAGAGTCCTCCGATGACCGTTATCGGGTTCCGTATGCGGTCCGCGACCTTCAATCCGAACATCACCATTGTGCGTTCGGCAACGATATCCTCCATCTCATGGTTCAGATTCATGACCTCCCTGTTTACGCTCTCAATAATATTTCTATCAGATTCGATCTTCCCGTAGAACCACTCGAACCTCATGTTGATGAGGTAAAAAACAATGGCAAAAAAGACCGTATAAAGCCCGATAAAGACCGCAACCGTCCGCCTGGCCTCTCCAAGAGCTACATGCACGGGAATATACACCATGAGGGCATCCACCCGCTCACCTACCTTCATCTGAAAACCTGCGTTAGCCCCGTATTGCGCCACCATTTCTTTCGGCGCCGCTTGAGGGTCGCCGTGACAGGAAAGACAGGACTCCTGAATGGGCAAACCGGCCCGGGCAAGGACATAATAATGAGCATCCTGTTCTTCTATGAGCCCTTTCCATTCCGAGATGCCGCTTTTGCTCCTGAATTCGTTGATGATCCGCGTTTCAAGTTCATCGGCTCTATTTAAGGGATTTTTCGGATTCAAAGAGGCATTTTTAAAGCGATGACCGGGGAGCTCCTTCAGAACCCTGCGAGAAATGCTTCTCGCAATATAAGACCTCGACATACCCTGAATAATGAACCTGCCCGGCAGTTCCTTCTGTAAGACGGGTCTCAGTTCCTCGGCGACATAATGTCTTGTTTCTTCATAGGATCTTAGATACAGACTGGCGGTGTTATACGCATTGTCAATCGCATGCTGTTTGAGGATGTAATACGTAATGACGGAGATTATCGGCAGGGAGATAATATAGATCAGGGTCATGAGGGCGGCAAACCGTTTTTTTTGATTCAACTTTTCCCAGAGCACCGCGATAGGTAATTTTTTAAATGCGTTCATCGTCATTACCTGCGGAACAGCAGAAGCGTTGCGGATAAGGTCTTCTCACCATGCAGCTGATGATCGAGCAATGAAAACAGCTATCCACTCACCACGTGACGTAATGTGATAAACGGTACCAGCGCGTTCTCTGCGAAGGAGGGGTCATGCTGAAAGGATAGCAAGGAGAAAGCGTAATGTCAATTCGGAAGACCAGACCGGATGACGAGAGAGATGGATAGGGTGTGAAAATGGGCGCCCCTGAGAATCGCCTCACCAATCCCCGCAAAAGTCGTAGGCCTGCACCGTGGTCAAGCGCTGAATGTTCTCCCCTGTTTCGGACATCCGGTAGAGGCTTGCCAGCGCGTCAGCATCCTCCCAGTCGGTGCTGCTGGAAAAGACGATATCTTTTCCGCGCCAGACAGGGGATGAATCAGCTCCCCGCGAAGGCGGCTCGTACAGAACAACCTCCCCGGTATCCACATTCAATCTGCGGAGATGGGGCGTTCCCCGGTCGCATTGAAAGATGAGCCAGGAGCCGTCCGAAGACCAGGAGGGGTTCGCGTGCGGAACATCGTCCGTGGTGAGCTTCCGCATATTTCCGCCATCAGGGTCCATGACCCAGATATGTGAGAACTTGGTTCCCGGGGGGAACTGGACGAACGCGATCAGATCGCCCCGGGGCGACCACATGGGGTTCATGTTCTCCGCGGGCCCGGCAGTGAGCGCGGAGAATCCCGTCCCGTCCATCTTGACCCGGTGCACCTGCTGGAGCCCGCCTTTATCAGCGCCTCCGAACACCAGCGTGCTGTCGTCGGCCGACCAGTCCACGCTGCTGATGTTGAGGTCGCCGTGCGTGATCTGGGCCGTTTTTCCGGTCGCGCGGTCCATCAGGAAGATGTTGTACAATCTCTTCTCGTGGTTCCTGGTGCTCACGAACGCGATCAGGGTCCTGTCCTTGTTGTAACGGGGCGCCGCGTTGTCGGCGTACTCGCCATTGGGCCCCGGGTTCATCGTGAGCCGCTTCTCGTTCTTTCCGTCAGGGTCGATGGCATAGAGATCGTTGAACATCTCCTTGCCGTCGCCGTTGAAGCGGGTAAATACGATCTGCATGTCGTCCATGAGAAGACCTCTTTCCGTTCCCGGGGATCGCCCGACACCTACCATTCAATGGGGAAATAATCCTTCAGGAACTTTCCGCTCCAGTGCTTCCCGGTCAGGATCCCGTCAAAAAAAGGATCGCAGACCCGCGCGGCCCCGTCAACGATATCCAGGGGCGGCTGGAAATCGTGGACCTCTTGCTTGAATTCGGACAGTGCCGCAGGATCTTCGTCCGTGACCCACCCCGTATCGACCGCGTTCATATGGATGCCGTCTTTGGCAAGATCCGCTGCCGAGGTATGGGTCATCATGTTCAAGGCTGCTTTCGCCATGTTCGTATGGGGGTGCCGTTCATCCTTCTTGAACCTGAAGAACTTGCCTTCCATGGCCGTCACATTCACAATATGCTTCTGCCCGGTATGGTCCCGCCGCATCAGCGGAACAAGCCTGTTGCACAGGATAAAGGGGGCCACGGAATTCACCAGCTGCACCTCGAGCATTTCCGTGGTAGAGATCTCGCCCATGCGCAGACGCCAGCTGTTCGTTCTGCGCAGATCCACCTGCTGAAGGTCCGCATCCACCCTTCCTCCGGGGAAGTGCGCCTCAGACCCGGCAATACGGTCATGGCCGGACGGGACCTGCGAAAGCCTGGCGGATTCAAGCAGACCGATGCCCAGCCGCTCTTCGTTCCATACCTGAGAAAGGGCGGTACTCCCCTCCTCGCTGCGGCTGCCGGCAAGCGCAAGCTGTTTTGTACACGCGACGTGATCGTCAAGCAGCACCTGGACCTCTTTGGGCAGTGCATGGCAGCCCTGTTCCTCTCTTTCCATCAGATGGGCATAGAACCCGGGCGGCCGCCTCACGGTCTGGGCAGCGTTATTGATCAGGATGTCGAGACGTCCGTACGTGTGCTCCACATATCGCGCGAACAGCTCGACGCTCGGAACATGCCGGAGGTCAAGACCGTGAACATGCAGCCGGTGGCCCCACGCGGCAAATCCGTCTTCCCGTGAATAACGCAGGGCCGCATCAATGGGAAACCTGGTCGTCGCAATGACCGTAGCGCCGGCGCGCAGCATCATGAGCGCCGCCTGAAACCCGATCTTCACGCGTGCGCCGGTGATCAAAGCGACCTGGCCGGCAAGTGATGCGGTCTGGAAGCGTTTCCGGTAGTTCTGGTCCCCGCATTTCCTGCACATACAATCATAGAAAAAGTGCAGGTCCGTGAATTTTTCCTTGCACACATAGCAATTACGCGGAGAACGCAATTTTTCCCGACCCGGTTCGGTTCGGGGGGCAGTGTCCTCGATCCGCGCAGGGGCAATAAACGTGTCCCGGGCGCGGGCCGTGCGGATACCGGTCGCGTTTCTCGCCTGCCGGTCCTGTTCGAGCCTTGCCAGACTGCGCGTTTTGTTCAGCAACTTGTTCCTTTTCTTTCTTTCCGCCCGGTCGGGACGGGATAGTTCACCGGCCGCTTTCAGAAGCGCGCGTTGCTGTTCTTCCGGAAGACCTGCAAGCAGTCCCGCATCGCGCACAAGGTCCCCAAGCAGGGAGATGCTTTTTTCTACTTCCTCGGAATTGTGTTTCATGACGCGATCTTCCTTCCTGAGGGATAAAGTACAAGGTCAAAGAATAAAGACCTGCCCCCGGGATGCCGGGATGCTTTTCTTGATAAAAAAAAATGATACACTTCTTAAGCGAAAGGGGCAAGCGGAAAGTGCGGCAGGATTGCATAATGCCGGGGAGAGATCGGGGTAACGTTATCGGATCGAATGCCTTGAACAGGTTCAGCCCGGTCGATTCTCAGGCGGATATACGGAGTCGCGGAGAGAGTATTGCATCCCCTTGCAGGCCTGCGTCATGGGGAAAAAAGGCGGAACGGATCTCCCGTCCCGCCTTTTCAGGTAATTTACGCGTTACGCGACAACTTCGTTTGCTTCGATACATTCAGCCTTTGTTTTTGACCAGCACGGGCCGAGGATCGTATTCAGATCTTCTTCCGGCGTCTTCGCGATCGGCTTGATACTGAAGTTCTTCACGAGCACGTCAAGTACGTTCGGCGTAATGAAGGCCGGGAGCGAAGGACCGAGCCTGATATCCTTGATCCCGAGAGAGAGCAGGGAGAGCAGTATGGCAACTGCCTTCTGCTCGTACCACGACAGGATGAAAGACAGCGGCAGATCATTCACGCCCACATTAAAGGCCTTCGAGAGAGCAACGGCGATCTGGATGGCCGAGTAGGAGTCATTGCACTGGCCAATGTCCAAAAGCCTCGGGATGCCGCCGATATCGCCCAATTCCTTGTCAAAGAACCGGAACTTACCGCATGCCAGCGTAAGAACCACGGTGTCCTTGGGCGTTTTTTCCACGAACTCGGTGTAGTAATTCCTGCCCGGTTTCGCCCCGTCGCACCCGCCCACGAGGAAGAAGTGCCGGATCTTTCCCGCTTTCACCGCGTCGATCACCTTGTCCGCTACGCCGAGCACGGCGTTCCGTGCAAACCCGGCGAGTACTTCCTTGCCCGGGGCGTCTTCCGTGAACCCGGGAAGCGCGCGCGCCCGGTCGATTGCCGGTGAGAAGTCGCCCGCAGCGATATGCGTGACATCGGGCCAGCCCACGAGCCCGCAGGTGAAGATATTATCCTTGTAGGAAGCGAGCGGTTTCTGTATGCAGTTCGTGGTCATGATGATCGCACCGGGGAACTGTGCAAATTCCTTGTGCTGATTTTGCCACGCCGTACCGTAGTGGCCATAGAAGTGCGGATATTTCTTGAGGCCCGGATACGCGTGGGCCGGCAGCATTTCGCCGTGAGTATAGACAGTGATCCCCTTGTCTTCCGTCTGCTTCAGGATGGCATCAAGATCCTTCAGGTCATGACCGGAGACGAGGAGCGCCTTGCCTTTCCTTGCGCCGAGCGGAACCTTGACCGGGACCGGGTGGCCGTAGGTCCCTGTATTGCCCGCGTCGAGCAGTTCCATGGTCTTGATGTTCACTTCGCCGCATTTGAGCGCAAGACCGACCCACTCGTTCAAGCCGAGGTCCGTGCCGGTCATGGCCGCCAGCGCCTCGCTCATAAAGGCGTAAACGGCATCGTCCGTCCTGCCGAGGATCCGGGCGTGATCAGCATACGCTGCAACGCCCTTGAGTCCGAAAAGGACGATATCCTGAAGCGACTGGACGTCGGGGTTCACGACCGCGTCGGGTATGTGCTCACGGACCGCCCTTCCCTGCTTGACGAGGCCCTCGAGAGTGGATTCCGGCTTGTAGGAAGCGCTCGCATGGGCAAAATCGGTTTTGCCGTCCGACTGGCGTATCTTTGAGCCGAGTTTCTCCCGAAGTTCCACGCTCTTCCGGATCAGCGTTTCGAACCGCTTCGGGTCAAAGTCAACGTTCGTGAGCGTCGAAAAAAGAGCCTTGCTCATGAACACGTTCACGTCCTGGTCGATAACACCGACCTTCCTGCCCGCAACCGCATGGAGCGCCAGCCCTTTGAGTGAATAGATCAAGAGGTCCTGCAGCGCCGATACCTCCGGATCCTTCCCGCATACGCCGATCTTGGTGCAGCCCTTGCCGTTTGACGCCTGTTCGCATTGATAACAAAACATTCTGTAGTCCTCCCTCGATAAATTATATTTCAGTCGACATGGTGAAGCTGGGGTGAACTATACACGACCACGGCTGCACTGCATATGACAGAGATCATACGAGTTGGACAAGATCTGCAAAGGGAAAATCCTTGAGAAGAAACCATGGACTGGGGGAAAAGATACGGTCAAACATTAGAGAGCTGATCCCGGGCTGTTCCCCGCTTCTTCCGTTTGTGATGAAAAGCACTGCGCGAAACCGTCATTTTATGATATAGTTGTCTTGCTGCGATCTGTCCTGGATCGCAGGCAGGGAGTCGATCTCGCGCTCAGAACAAGGTACGGGGCCAATGACAGGTAAGATCTCGCCGGATATCTCAGGTTATAAGACCTTATACAGGCTGTCGATCTATGTTGTGATCCTTGCCTGGATCGTGCTCGGGCTCTATTTCCTGGTGTTCACGAAAGCGGAACACTCGTCAGCAGCGAAGATAGTACAATATTTTTTATCACCCGAACAGCTTGGAATAAAGTTCAGAACATTAATACTTCTCGCCCCGCTTATCCTTACCATTGTCAGCTATCTCATCTATGACCGGGCCAATCTTTTTCAGAAATCGATCGTCGCGGAGCAGCAATTGCGCATCCTCAAGGACGATCTCATCGTTTCGTTCGCGAACGCCCTTGACGCAAAGAGCTCCTGGACGCAGGGTCACTCGCAAAGGGTCACCTCCTACGCCCTCATGATCGCTGAGAAGCTCCATGTCAACGTCGAAGACCGGGAAACGCTCAGGATCGCGAGTTTACTGCATGACGTCGGGAAGATAGGAACGTATGATGTCATTCTTGACAAGCCGGGTCCGCTTACCGAGGAGGAATGGCACCTCGTCAAGCTGCACCCCGGCAAGGCCGAGGAGATCCTCAAACCGATAAAACAACTTCAGCATGTGCTGCCGATCATTAAATATCATCACGAGAGGATGGACGGGAAGGGATATCCGGACGGTCTTGCCGGAACAGAAATACCGCTATTGGCGAAAATACTCTGTCTTGCCGATTCCTTTGACGCCATGATCGAAAATAGACCGTATAAACGGGGAATGAGCAGGACCGAGGCCTACAGGGAGATCAAAGATAAAATGGATACGCAATTTGACGCGGTTGTTTCGACGGCATTCCTTAGCGCCATGGATACCGCGGAGTAATGATCCGCACTGATACGCGTCAGAGCTGTCCGTCGCATGGGGAAGGCAAGATCAAAAATGCTTTACCCCCACCCTGCGCGTCCGCGGAGCGGCCCTTTCGCCTTGTCACTTCGTCCCCATCACCAGCACCGTATCATCGATCAGTTTTTCCCGGACATTATTAAACCCCGTTTTGGCAAGCCACTTCTTCATTTCCAGCGGCGTATAACTTCTCCCGGTTGACGTGTTCACGAGCATATTTACCGAGAAGAGAGCTCCAACAGGGGGGCAGGCCCTGTCCGGTTCGAGGAAGAATTCGTGGATCGCGACCCTCCCGCGCGGATTCAGCGCGTTGCGCGCCTTTTTCAGAAGCGCACAATTCTCTTCCGCTGAGTAAAAATGGAGCACCTGACTGATAAGGACGAGGTCGTAGCCTTTGCCGACCGGATCCGTAAGGAAATCCCCTGCCTTGAGCTCGATCTTCCCGGCCTTTGACGTTCGAATGATGGACTCCGTAACGTTAAGCGTAGAAGGCACGTCGAAGAGCGTGACCGCGATGCCATGCTTTGCCAGTTCAATGCTGTAGGTGCCCGGTCCGCCGCCCAGATCCAGCGCCGTTTTAACACCCCGCAGGTCAAGGGCCCTCGCGACCGCGGGAGCGAGAAATATGGAATTATCATGCATGGCCCTGATGAAGGCGTCATGATCGCGGCCTTCCGGACGGCTCGGCGTCCCGGACTTGATAACGGCGTCGAGGCCGGACCATGATCTCCAGAGCGTGTCCGCGTGGCGCAGACTATCTCCCTGGTACAAAGGGCTCTCTTTCAGCAGGAACTGCCTGGCCGTGGAGGTGATCCGGTAGCGTTTCCCCCGCTTCTCCAACAACCCGAGGCTTGCCACGGCGTCGAGCAGTATCTCGGTGGCGCGAAAGTTCGTCTCGAGAATATCGGCCAATTGCCCCGCGGTCCTGGCAATTTTCAGGTGTTCAAAGATATTGTAGTTGTTCGCGGTCAGCACAACGCGGGCGGGCGGAAACCCTCCCCACAGGCTCGCGAATTCCCGGGCCTGTTTCGCGATCGACTTGTTCATTGCTCATTCCCCTTTTCAGTCATGAGTAGGATATCTCAGCCACGCGGCATGATAAGGAACAGCGCCGTCTATCTCAAAAAGTCCTTGAAGTCGGTCTCCTTTTCGTTGCCAGGAGGTGCTATGATTCACGGCCCGGAGCATTCGATGCGTAAGTGAGGTGCATAGGACGGAGGATATCAACGTAAACGGGAAATGTCAAACACTAAAGATCAGAACCATGGTGTTCTCTTCCCGCGAAGGGACTGTACTTTATCAGGCACTGATGATAATATCAAAACAATTCAGCAGGAGCGCTTTTACAGCCTGTCGAGAATCAACCCTCTGTACTTTTTACACGTCGGCGCATCTCCGATCAGAGGGCAAGGGGTACGTTGAGCGAAACAAAGGATATCCCCGGGAATAAAGCAGGGAGGTAACAAAAATGAAAGTGGCGGAAATGATCAAACAGGTACTGAAGGAAAAGGGCTTCCGGAACTTGCGGGATGCGGCGAAGGCCCTCGGCATAAGCAAGGAGCTTCTGAGGCTCACGGTCAACAAGGAGCACCTGCCGAAGGATGCGATCCTCGGCATGATGGCGGACAAGCTCGGCCTGGACCGGTCAGCATTGATCCTGGCGGCGCACCAGGAGAAGGTCCCCGTCGGCGTGCAGGGGTACTTCCTCTCCCCGACAGAAGATAAAAAATACGAGAAGAAGCGGGTTTGGCCCCTTTCCGAGGAGCAGTGCAGCTATCTCGAGAAGATCCTGAACGAAACGGAGATCCAGAACATCAGGAAGTTCCGGCAGCTCCCGGACGAGGCAAAGGAGCAGATCACGGGCTACCTCGATTATACCTGGGCGATGAAGAAGATCACGATGAAGAAAAGCTGACGTAAAGGCTGACGTAAAAGCGGGGTGAGGCGACTCAAGACCGACCTGGTCCGTCTCATCATATTACACAGATAGTCCCTTGCTTCTTATCCCCTGTCATTATATAATAGAAGGTAATTTAAAACGGATTACAAAGAGAGAACATGGCATTTACCGGAGATCTGGAATATCTGAACATAGTGGACATTATTCAGTTGGTCCACGCGACGAAGCAGTCGGGCATTTTTTCCGTTAAGACGGCCTACGGGGAGAGCAGGATCGTTTTCAGGGCCGGAAATATCGTCGGTGCAAATCATATCGACAACAGCGTTCGCATCGGGACCGTCCTGGTAAAGACGGGCGCCATAACGGTCGACGATCTCAAACAGGCAATAGGCATCAGGAAGAACGCGGATGATAAAAACCGCATGCCGCTTCTCGCCACCCTGGTGCAGATGGGCAAGCTGAAGCGGGAAGACGCCCTGAGGGGATTGAAAAAGCTGGTTGAGCTTGCGATCGTTGAGCTGATGAGCTGGACGAAGGGCACGTTTACGTTCGACACTGAGGCGACCGTCGTATCCTTCGAAGGAGGGCAGGATCTCGCCGTTGATGCCCAAATGGTCTTGATGGATGCGCTTCGCATCTCCGACGAGCGGGAACGCGACCGCCGGGAGGGAAAAGAAGTACCTTCCATTGTGGAGCTCTATCCCGATGTCCTTCCCGGGGAAGGCGAAGCTGAATCTGAAACGGAAGCCGAACGTTCGACGGTTACCGCGGACGATCTCGGGCTTGCCGACCTCGACCGTCTTGAGAAGAAGATACCCCGGCCGGCATCTGAAATGGAGCTCTACGATCCGCTCGAGATCCATCGCCGGACGATAAAGGAACTGCTCCCGGGTTTTTCTTCCGACGAACAGGATGCATTTTTTTCTTTTCTGAGAAAATCCCTGGGCAGGAAGGCCGGTCCCGACGATAGGGGGAAACAGGCCGTCAAGGCCATCGTCCTGTACAGCAATGATGCGCTGATCAGTCATTCAGTCATGTCACTCTGTAACGATGAGGGAGCGCTCGTCTTTGCGACAGAGGACGATAAGGACCTCGACCGGATGCTATCGCAGTGCCTCCTTTCCGCGAGAGTTCCCGTCGTTGTCTTCGACAGTCCCGCGGGATCGGAGGGCGGTTTTTCCCGGGATAAGATCGTGGCCCTGAGGAAGCAGGTGGGGGAAAAGTACCCCGCGGTCCCTGTGCTTCAATTCGCCTCTCGCCGGGACAGTGATTTCATCCTTCAATCGTACCATGACGGCGTGAGGGCTGTTCTCCCCAAGCCGTCAAAGGAAGACGAGAGACAAACGTATATCCGGGATACGATAACGTTCCTCCACGCGTTCAAGTCGTATGTTAAAAGTTTTAATGATGCCGATATCTACGTCAAGAAACTGAAAGACGGCGTCGCGTCGCTTCGCGGGCTCACCAACCCCGCCGATGCGCCGCTCGTGGTCCTTACGGCTGTCTCCGGGATGTTCGAGCGCGCGGTCACGCTCGTCGTCCGTGCCTCGGAATTGGTCGGTGAAAGGGCCATAGGGATCGGTTCCGATAAAAGCCTGGGACCGGCTCCTGCGGGCAATCTCAAGATCCAGCTTTCCAAGCCTTCTGTTTTCCGCGACGTTGTCGAAAAAGGGCGGGCCTATTACGGAGAGAGCGGCGATGAAACGCTCAGGACATTTTTCACGGAAATAGGCGTGCCGCTGAGACCTGCCATCGTTCTGCTGCCCTTGATAAGCGATCGAAAGGTCTTAGCGGTGATATACGGGGATTTCGGGCAGAAAGAGGCTTCTCCCGTCAGGCTCGATATGCTCGAGATCCTTGCTCAGCAGGCGGGCATAGTTCTGGAGTATGAGATTTTCCGAAGACAGGTGACGAAAGCGGCTCAAAAATCATAGAATCAAAATCAAGGCCCTTAAACCAATTATCACACGAAGCCACAGAGTCGCAAAGAAAGGCTTGAATTTTGAATTAGGATCTTGCATTTCTTCGTGTCTTCTTGCCTTCGTGTGAGACTGGTTTTGCCTTTGACTTTAAATCTTACTGTTGCTTCGTAAAGTATCATTAACGCCGGAACGCGGAGGTAGACGGTCGCCATGGACAGTGCAATATTCAACCAGATCCTTCAAATTGCCTTCGATAAGAAGGTCTCGGATATCCATTTCGAGGTCGACAACCCGCCGATGTTCCGGGCGCGCGGCCATCTTCTTCGCTCCAAGCTCGGGAACTTGACAAAAAAAGATACCGAGTTCGTCGCGAACGCGGTTATGGAGCAGCACCTCCGGAAGCTGCCCGAAGACCTGAAGGAACTCGATACTTCCTATACTCTCGCGAATGTCGGCCGCTTCCGGGTGAGCATCTTCCGTCAGCGCGGCAATCTGGGCGTTGTCATGCGCGTCATCCCTCACCAGATCGGTACGTTCGAGGAGTTGAATCTTCCGCCGGTGCTCGGCAAGATCGCGCAGGTCCCGAACGGACTGATCCTCGTCACCGGGCCGACCGGCAACGGCAAATCAACGACTCTTGCTTCCATGATGCGGTTCATCAATGATAATTTCGATTATAATATCATTACGATCGAGGACCCGATCGAGTTCCTGTTCACTTCGAACAAAAGCTGTATCATCCAGAGGGAAGTGGGCATCGATACGGAAAGCTTCACCGTTGCGTTACGATCGGCAATGCGCATGAACCCGGACGCCATCATGGTCGGAGAACTGCGCGACCTCGAAACCATAGACGCCTGTATGAAGGCCTCCGAGACGGGGCATCTGGTATTGTCCACTCTTCATACCCATAATACGTCTTCGTCCATAAACCGCATCGTTGGTTATTACCCGCCTCAGTCGCAGGAGAATGCCAGAAAAAGACTGGCGGAGAGCCTTGTCTCGATCATCTCCCTGAGGCTGGTACGGGGAAAGGACGGCGAAACGGTTATGCCCGTCCTTGAAGTGATGTATGCAACGTCCAGCATCAAGGCGTGCATCAGGGACAATCATATCGACGAGATCGAGCAGTATATCGAAAAGGGACGCGACGAATACGGCATGCAGACCCTGGACCAGCATCTCATTCAGCTCTGCAAAGCGGAACGCATAACTCTCGATGAGGCAAAGCACATCTCTCACTCGAAAGACCTTGAGCGAAAACTGATGTACGGTGAATGATACAGAAAGTAATTCTCCTCTCGATCAGCCCTGCCTTCCACGGAGAAAAGCGGCAGCGAGGATGTAAAAGCAGGGTCGGACAATACAATATCGACATGACCCTGTGACGACCCCGCTGCTCATCATGCTTTCCTGGCTTCAGCCGGGATAACAAAAAGCGTGATCTTGTCTGTTCCCCGGATAAACCGTATTGGCATGCTCGACCCCGCTACCTCATGGGTAAGGAGCCGGTGCAGATCATCGATTCCCGGCACCGGGATACCGCCGAATCCAATGATAATATCTCCCTCGTGAAGTCCCGCCTGTTGTGCCGGACTGTCCGGCTCGATCTGTTCAACTCTTACACCGCTCTCGACCGGGAGGTTGTAAAATCGCACAATGCGTCGATGCAGTGGAACATTACTGGCCGCCAACGCCGATATAGCTCCGGCGCACCCTTCCCTCCTTGATCAGGGCCGCTGCGATGAACTTTGCCGTATCAATGGCAATTGCAAAACACAGGCCCTGTGCAGGCATGATCATTGCCGTATTCACGCCGATCACCTCTCCCCGTGAATTGACAAGCGGACCGCCGGAATTTCCCGGGTTCAGTGCCGCATCGGTCTGGATCACGCTGTCGATGAGGCGCCCCGTACGGGAGCGAAGCGAGCGACCCAGCGCACTCACGACACCGGCGGTCACGCTGCACTGGAATCCGTAGGGATTGCCGACGGCGATCACGAGCTGCCCGATGCGGGTGGACTCCGAATTGCCGAGCGGAGCAGCGGCCATTTTTGGCGCATGGATACTGATAACCGCCAGGTCGGTATCCGGATCATCCCCGACCAGTGTTGCTCCGTAGCGCTGTCCATCAACCAGGGTCACCCCGATCGCGGAGGCGCCGTGCACAACGTGGCTGTTGGTAAGAATAAAACCGTCAGGGGTAAAGAAAAACCCCGACCCGCTGCCCTGCGCCTCTCCCGGCCGCAGGCCCCCCACCTGGCGGGACACCTCGATGTTCACGACGGTCGGGCTGATCCGCTCCGCGGCTTGCATCACGGCACGTGAGTACGCATCCAGAAGACCATCATCCAGGTACACCGATGAACCGGCAGCCTGTGCAGCTTCGGAGTACGGATTGCCGGTTGCGGCGATATCCAATACCTGTTTCATCCTCTTTACCTCCTGGTGTATTTTACCACTGTTGTCAAGAGGATCGTGGAAAGACGGGCTGATGTTTTCCAGCGCGCAACTGCATTTTATTGTTTTAAATTTTATCCTGCCGGTTTATAATCATGCTAACGTTTGCCGATGCGGCGGAAAGGGAGACGGGGTCCCATCATGAACCTGTGGAGCGTAGCTGCTCTTGTTTTAGTACTGAACCTGCCATTCGGCTACTGGCGGGCAAATGTGGACAAATTCTCGCGCCAGTGGTTCCTCGCGGTCCATGTTCCCGTGCCCTTTGTCATTGCGCTCAGGATACTGTCGGGGCTCGGCTGGCATTTTTCCACGTTTCCCGTCATGATCGGCGCATTCTTCGCCGGACAGTATCTCGGAGGGATTCTGCAAGGACTCATGAAGCAGCATAGGACCCCGGTCACCGCATGCCTCGTGATGGATATCGCCGCCGGTCTCGGCGTGAGAAGACGCAATATTGGCTGAAGATCCCCGCTGGTTTTCTCCCCTCTTGCCGCAACACTCCCTGCTGATCTTCACTGCACCCGTTTCTTTCTTTATGATTCGATGTTGGAGAGCGGTGAATGGGAATGGGGCAAAAAACACTCAACGTGGTGATTTTGCGACTCTAGACGATGTATACTATACTTATGATGGACTTGTTAAAAGATCTAATTTAACCGCTGAGGCACAGAGCACGCAGAGAATATCTTGAATATTTCAAAGTGCATTTCTCCGCGTCTCTGTGGAGGATTTGGCCTTTTTTACGAATGCATCACGAACGGGTATTTTCCCGAAAGGATGAACTCGCCAAAAGACATCTGCGTTGAGGAGCCAGGAGGCTATAAGATGAACATCACGCCGTCAACAGATAAAGAAACCGGAAATCGCGCCATTGTTATCGCGGGCGGGCAAACCAGGGATATGCTCTCCCTTTCCTTTCTGCTTCAGCGGTTCGCATACAAGGTCTACAGCGCTCACACGTCCACCCAGGCCCTTGAGCTTATCTCATCGGCCCGTCCGGCCCTGGTCATTGCCGAACCGGTCCTCGCGGGGGCGAACCACACGGACCTCCTTCATCTGCTGATGAAGCGGGACAGGGCCGTCGCGTCCATTCCCGTGCTCTACATGGTTTTTCCCGGCGACTCCGCAATGGAGCAAAAATGTCTTCAGTACGGAGCGGCCGGCTGCATCTCAAAACCTGTCCAGGCCGAGGAATTGTTTCATGCAGTCCAGACAGCCGTCGAGCCAAAACCGCGCGCCGATATCCGGATCGACACCCGTTTGCCGGTTTCCCTGGACAATGTTCCTCTCGAGTGCTCCGACGATGAAGGCGGATGCGCGATCGACCTGTCCGCGCATGGGATGCATGTTCCGATGGCCTCGCCCTATCCCCCGAACAGGCGGCTCAAGGTACGGTTCAGCATCAAAGACCGGACTATCTCGGCAGAGGGCCGGGTGATGTACAGCCATACCCCGGGGGCGGGATCAAACCGCAAACCCGGCATGGGGCTCAAGTTCAGTACCATCGAGCCGCAGGACCAGGAGTTCATCAGAAAGTTCATACGAGATGAGGTCATGAGGGATGTAGCAGCGGCATTGAGCGGGGCTTAACAAACGCAATAACGGCGACGGAGGGAACCGGGCATCTCCCGGAGAGTCGTCAGGATCACCCGGAGGTTCGTTCAGAAGGCTCGATACTGTCAACAGGAAAGACCTGGTCCAGGATGTTCATATAATGTTCCATTGGTGCTAAGATCGCCCCAACAAGCTCCTTTTCGCGTTGCCTCTCCCTGCAATATGACCGCCCGCCATGCCGATCGGCACCATCGCCGCAAAACTGACTGCTTCATACCAGAGAGGCAGGTTGGGTTCTCTCAAAAAAAGACCAAGCACCAGACCTATTCCCGCAACAACCGCTCCGTGCAGGATCTCGGCCTGCCCTGCAGCGCGCCCGGCGACATAACCGCCGATGAACGTAAAGCCGAGGCCGACGATCGTCATGAACATCAGTCCGCTGAAACCGTGCATTCGAGCGGTAATTTCATACGTCGGGATCCCGTATGCCCCCATCGCAAACATCATCGTGAATGCAATGGTCAGTGTGCCGAGCGTATCAATGAGGAATCCCAATAATATGGCCCTGAATTTAAGTCTCCGTATTTGAAACATTGCACCTTTCTTGATTCTGCAAGATCCGAGCGTCCGCTTAAGATCTGACTTATCTCTGAGTACTGCAAATCAGTATGTTCGGCAATTGCCCGCCGGATAAAATGGTCAAGCGCAGCTTCGAGAATATCAAAGAGAAGAGAGGAAGTCAAACAGTAAAGAGTGAGCTGCCCAATAAATAGATGCAGGCGTGGTGACGTTGTTTCCCGCGGGGCATAATAACGAAGAACCCTGAGCATAAGGTAAATTGCTCAGGGTTCTTTTTGGCTTGACTGTTGAACAGTTGGGTCACGCCGCTTTCTTCATTCCCCTCGCGTGTTCTCCGGCACGCCTCAGTTCGTCCTTGAACTGCTCATAATCGACCTGCATGCCGTTTAAGTATGCGCTCCAGCCGGCGCTGGACTTGGCGTAATGTACGGCTTCCTCGATCTCCATATCGGTAGCGCCGAACAACTTCGCCATCTCAGTATGGAACAGCGTGCAATAGCGGCATTTGGAAACAGCCGAAAGCCCCAAGCCAATAAGCTCGCGGTATTTGTTCGGGATTGCACCCGGCTCGACCTGAATTTTTTTAAAAAGTTCCCACTCATTCTCAAGAGTAGCGTCCGGTATGGTTTTGAGGAAACTGGGAACCAGCCCGAACGTCTCTTTCATCTCATTATATATTTGTTCCCTGGTCTTCATGGCATTCTCCTTTCTCTGGAGGTCCATTCCGTCCTGTGCTGTACCGACAAGATGCGCTGCGAAATGTACCTCCTTAGCATCAACTACCCCTCTTATAGATAGTATACCACCGCTTTCTCTTCCGTTTCAAACCGCATTGGTTCCCTGACCCCTAAGATGTTGAAATTAGGCCCGTACATGAGCCCGTGGTCATCAACGGGTAGTGTCAAAAGTTCTATGAAAACCGGAGAGGCGAGTATGAAACCACAGAGATCACAGAGGAAAGTCAAAGATCAGAGGACGGGGCAAAGAATTGTTTGATTATGGCCGCATAGGCACAAAGGACACAAAGCAGACGATCCCCTTTGTGAATTATGTGCGTTATGTGGAGATATTCTCTGAGCTCTCTGTGGTTAGAATTTGACAATACGCATCAATGAATGAGGAGAAAAAATGATGATTGCTGATGATTTCGGGCGAGGATTGAGTTAAGATAAGGTAATCAAACGTAACGTGTCGCGCCATGACGAACCTTCTCTCCTTCATATCCAGATCCCTCGCGGCAAAACTGATCATTGCCCTTGCCTCGCTCATCGTCATCGGAGGGGGCATGTCCTCGTACGCGTTGATCCATGCCGGCAAGAATAATCTTGTAAATGAAGCGGTTAAAGACGCCGCCTCTTCCTCGGACCTCGTTAAAAAGAGCGTGCACTACAGCATGCTCACGCGCAACAGAGAAGCCATACAGCGTACCATAGACGACCTGAAGTCTGCCAAGGATATTACGAAGATAAAACTGTTCGACAGCAAAGGAAGCATCTTTTATTCTTCGGAGCGGGAGGAGATCGGCCGTCAGGTCAACAAGGCTGATCGCGCCTGTCAGGGCTGTCATAGTGATGATGGAAAACCTGCCAATACTTTGAACGAAACAGGACAATGGACGACCTATCAAGGCGAAGCAGGCTACAACATGCTGACGTTCATCACACCGATCTACAACGAACCTTCCTGTTACACGTCCGCCTGCCACGTCCATGCCCGGGACCAGCGGGTACTCGGCATCCTTGCGGCCGATTTTTCACTGGCCTCCGTTGATAAAAACATCAAAAGGCAGACGATACATACGATCCTGTATGCCCTTGCCTTTATGGGCCTGATCTCCGTTGTCCTCTATCTCATCCTCCGGAAACTGGTATTGAAACCCGTCATCAGCCTCTCGAACGCCATGGCAACCGTCGCCGAAGGAGATCTGGGTCTCCGGGTGACCCCGGTTTCCCGGGATGAGATCGGCCTGCTCGTCCGCAGCTTCAATGACATGATAAAAGAGCTCGGGACAGCGAGGGAAAAGATGGAGGATTGGACCGCGAGCCTTGAACGGGAAGTGGCAATAAAGTCGAACGAATTGAAGAGGTCCCAGGACAAGCTGATCGAAGCGGAGAAGCTTGCGGCCCTGGGAAGACTGACCGCTGATGTCGCGCACGAGATAAGGAACCCGCTCACCGTTATCGGGGGCTTTGCACGCAGGCTCCAGAAGAGCGCTACGGGAGAAAAAGAGAAGGAACGCGCCGAGGTCATCGTGTCCGAGGTCAGCCGGCTCGAGAAAATATTGCGGGATATTCTTACGTTCTCTGGAGAAGTGCGGTCTCGCCTTGAAAAACACCCGGTCGGGGAAATTGTGCATGAGCTCGTGGACAGCCATAAACAGCTATTCATCGAGCAGGCCATAGCCATCGAGGTGGCAATAGAAAAAAACCTGCCGCCCATCCTCATAGACAAGGACCAGGTCAAGCAGGCGCTCACCAATCTCATCATGAACGCATGTGATGCAATGCCCTCCGGCGGGACCTTGAACATAACGGCGGAGATCGAATCCTTCAACGATGTGCGGTATGTCGTCCTGCAAGTGTCCGATACGGGGCACGGGATCGATGAAAAGGAATTTTCGCTGATATTCGAGCCCTTCTTTACGACAAAAGCGGCAGGCCGCGGCACCGGCCTGGGTCTTTCCATAGCGCGAAAGATCATGGAAGAACATGGTGGATTTATCAAGGCAGTGATCGCCCCGGGAAAAGGCGCCGCGTTCAGCCTCTATTTCCCCCAGCAGGGCGAAGAAGAATCGCAAATGATAAAATGCTGGGAATTCAAAAAATGCGGCCGGGACAAGGATGCGACCTCGAAATGCCCCGCCTACGCGAATTTCGGCAGGATCTGCTGGGCAGTCGCGGGTACGTTCTGTGAAAGCAAAGTACAGGGGACCTTTGCGCAGAAATATGAAGATTGCAGGAAATGCGATTATTATCAGATGTTGAAAAAAGCGCGGGAGTAGCTTGACGTCAAGCGCCTCGGAGTCGGTGCGCGGCGCTGGATCGGTCGATCACTCTCCGGAACCTCCTCCGTTGATCAGAAACCGCTCCCGGATGATCCTCATGAAACGCGGTTTATAGATGAGTTCGAAAACGTCATCCTTGCCCGGGAAAAGGTTCCGCGCGGCCTGCCGCGTCTTCTTCAGGATGTCGAACGCTTCCCGAAGCGTCAGGTCCGCCTGCTGCATGAGTATCGCAAGGTTGAGGTCCACGACGAACCGCAACATCCGCAGCCTTCTCTCTTCTTCCTGCAATGCCTCGTTCATACGCCATCTCCTGAACGTGCTTTTTCTGTCTGCCTTATGATACTGCGGCGTTGTTCTCATTTCAAGAGCGGAATGCCAGAGGCAAACAGTTCTGCCGTTCCCCTGCGCCGGGTAGCTCTGACGCGAGAGACACGCATAGCAATCAGGATGATAATTGGCAAATGGCAATAAAGAAGGCCGGATGATCAAAGGAGAACTTCAAAATAAGACCCGACCCTGCGATGTTTCGGAGAACTACTCTATATCGGCGAAATCCCTTCTGACCGTTTCAATATTCTCACGGTATCCTGCCCCGTCCCCAAAATCGAGGAATTTAACATAACGATGATGCAGGGTCGTCATTTTGCGTGCATGTCTTATGGGGCACCAGTACTGCTCGGTCCTTCCCGCGATCTCCTGCGTATATGCGATCAAGCCGTTCACGTAGGCGCAGTACTGGCAGTTCACCTTCTCGATGATGTTCAGGTACAGCAAGGCATGGCGGTCAAAAATAATGAAGCCCTCGCGCTTCACTTTGGGGATCCCATAGATCGGGAAACAGATCGCCTGGAACAGGGTCATCATGAGGTCAAAAAGGAGTGCTGCGGGCAACACGGACCAGATGATCGGCGCGCTCAGGATCACCGGCCAGGTCGAACTGCGGATGAAAGGGATAATCTTCGCGACAAGGGCCTTCTGCTCGTGATGGATCCATTCCTCGAAGGTGACCTTCTTGCCGAATACCTTATAGTAATACTCATCTTCCTTTTTCTGGATCTCCAGCGCGATCTCCTTCTCCAGTTCTTTCATCCTCGCGACCAATATATGCAGCCTGCTTTCCATAAAATCAGCTCCTTACTTATTCTGTGTTGGAGAATGTTCCGGCAGCTGTTCCAGTCCTGGTCGCTCTTGAAGACTCTCTTCTTATCATTGCGCGGCCGAGTGACGAGCTGCTAAAAAAGGATAGATGCACATGGAACGGGTTGCCAACCTGGATAAGCTTCTGCAAACAGATAATTCATGAAGATGAAGAAAGCGATACTCGCAATTAAGGGACCCCATGAAACCTGCCCCTGAGCGCCGACAAGTGGAATACAAAAAACCTTATTTTTTTTCAGTGCATGTGCGTGCCGCTCTTGAGTTCTTCGTGAACAAATATGATATGTCCGCGGAGCACATAGAACTGGTCCGCGAACGACGCCGGCACTTTCATCTTGTTGACCTCCATCTCGATCTGGTCGATCCGCCCGAGCAGTGCCTCCCTCAGGTCGGGCGCGGGCCGCGCCATCATGTCCCGTTCGAGCGCCAGCAGCTCACGATACCACCGATAGATGCGCCGGCGGACCCGCCATCGGTAGAGCGCGGGAATGATCCGCAGCACCGGGAAAAGAACGATGACGGTCGGCACGAAGACCACGAGAAAACGGTTTACCAGACTTGCCGCGCCGAACGGAAGATACCGGTAGATAAAGGTCTTGCCCGACTTGTAGTAACGCAGCGCATCGGCGCTTATGCGGAATTCATGCTCCAGCGGGACCGGAAATTCACCCTGGCGTTTGAACAGGCCCGCTCTTCCATGAACTTCCTTCGCCGCCTCAAGCAGCAGATCCGACAACGCGGGATGCAGATCTTCGCGTGCAATAAGCTCGACCGTGGGGCCGATAAGACGGAGATCGTGCCGCGGGATGTCCTTCCCCAGATCGAGGGAGCCTTCCGGCAGCTCCAGCTTGTTCAAATAGCTTATGCGGCGCGTATAGCCGTCGGCCTGGATGAAATCAAATAGACGGATCCCCGGGCTCCGCAGAAGTGTGCGCATGACCTCGCGGGACGAGGCGTCTCCCATCATGAATGCGGCGTCGATCGTACCATCCAGCAGCGCCTTTTCCGCATCTTCCGCGTCCAGGTCTTTCAATTGGGTAGGGCCGCCGGGTACAATGCCGTTGGCCTTCAGGAGGACCAGCGCCAGTGAGCGGGTTCCACTGCCCTCGGGACCGATGGAGAGCCGCTTGCCGGTCAACTGGGAAAGAAGGTCCAGGGGCGCCGTGCTTCGGTAGAAGATCAGAAGCGGCTGATAGTAGACACTGCCGAGAGAAACGAGCTTGTCGATATTCATTCCCGCGGACAGGCCGCCCTGGACAAATCCAACGTCGACGCGGAACTTGGGATCCGTCAGTCTCCTGAGGTTTTCGAGCGAGCCTTCGGACGGAAGGAGCTTCAGTTTCACGCCGTTGCGAGCCAGGATCTTCGCATACCTCCCGGCATTCACCTGGTTCACACTGTCCTCGGGTCCGGTCGTCATGATGATCGTGGAAGGCGGGGCCGTGTAAAAGAACCAGAACAGAGCGGAGAGAACACCCAGGCTGAACACCAGGATGACGCTGAGCGATACCGCGCGACTGAGCCCGAAAAACTCCGCGAACAGCGACTGGATCCGGATGAACCCGGTTTCCCGACTTTTCCTCATGATACCAACCTCTTTCTCTTTACCAGGCCACAAAGGTCACAAAGGGCTCAAAGAAAATCCTTTGTTTTTAAAGCCTCATCCATCATCAACGTCGCTAATTTTTAAGATATTTGCCAAACCATCCCAGGCAGCGTTTCCATGCGTCTTTTGCTGCTTCAGGTCGATAACTGGGACGGTAGTCCGCAAAGAAGGCATGCGGCGCCCCGGGATATATGATGAATTCCGCCGTCCCTCCCCCTGCCTTAAGAGCAGTCTCCATTTCCATAACATCGGCTGCGGGAATCCCCATATCCTCACCGCCGTACAGTCCGAGAACGGGCGCTTTGATATGCCCTGCGACATCGAGGGGCCCTTCCGAACGAATGCCGGGTTTCTTTTCCGGTTTGATACTGCCATACCACGCGACTGCCGCCTTCAGTTCACGGTTGTGGGCGGCATACAGCAGCACGTACATCCCGCCGCGACAGAATCCCGTGACGCCGATCCGGTCTGGTCGGGCAGCCGGATGTTTTTTGGCATAGGAAACGAGCGCGTCCAGATCCGCCATGACCCTCTTGTCAGGGACCGAATCGGTGATCTTGCGCACTGACGGCATATCGGGCAGATGCAGAACGCCGCCTTCCCGGGCATAGGGCTCAAAGGTGATGGCCAGAAAGCCCTCTTTGGCAAATCGGCGCGTCACATCCTTGATGTGTTCATGCATCCCGAATATTTCAGGGATCACGAGCAGGACCGGGTATTTCCCGGCAGCCGCGGGCCGCGCCTCGTAAAGGGGGACCTGAAATCCTTCCGAAAGTACCGTGCCGTCGGCAGTAATGATTCCTTGCGTGGAAGTGGCGATCACTTCTCCTTCGACAGACTTAGAGGCCAAAGCGAAACCTGCCAGGTTGATACCCGCGGAGCTCATCTGGGCAAGGAACTGTCGCCGGGACATACCCTTATATGCGTTTGCCAGCCAGTCTTCAACCATGCATGCCTCCTTGTTGAACAATGTTAGGGTCAGGCGTTCACTCGCACCGAATTACTGATCGTTGGGTAATGCATCTCCAGGTGAGCAGCTCTCTGCTGTTAAGTATGGCCGTATCTCTGTGCTGCATCCATGAGAGGCGCTCTCTTTTTACTGCAGCACCACGTAATCTGCGTCGTGGAGCGAAACTGAACCCCGCTCGATCTGTCCGGGGACCACAGGCAGAACAACTTTGTACGTAATGGATGACTGCCGGGCAACCTGTTCCGGAATGCCCCGCTTCCAGGCATGGCCCACTCCGGAGAGCACGATCATGGTTCTGCCGGGGTGCTTCTTGCGATATTCGATCAGCTTCCAGGCCATGCTCTTATCCCATACCATCTGCGCCTCGCAGAAGTTCAGGAACCGCCTGTCTACCTGTCGCGAGTGGCCCGCATAAGCTTTTCTGATAAATTGCATGTACGTCGGGTCGATGTCGCAGCTGATCCCCGGTGGAAGTTTTTGTTTCTGCTCCGCCTTCAACGAAATAAAGCCGCTCTGTGCAACATCTTTGACGATATCATCCGGGATATTGAGCCCGACGAGCGGTATCCGATGCTCCCGCGCGAAGAGAAAGATGCGGCGGTATGCGGGCCAGGGCTGTTGCCAGTTATCATAGTACGTCGGCAGGAATTGCTCCAGGGTCGAAGAACCGCTTACCCATGAATTCAGGTCTTTTTGGCTATCGGACCTGAACATCTCCATGCCAATGGAGAGAGGCCTGCCCGATCCGCGAAACGACCTGATGATCCTGAGTTCCAGGTCGTGGTGCGCCTGTTCATCATGTACTTCCCCGACGAAAACGACGTCGGCATTCCTGATCTCCCGGATCATGCCGTTGAAAGAAATAACGGCGCCGTCGCGTACGCGCAGGATATCGCCGGCGGCGCATACACGGGAGAAGCAGGCGAAGACCAGAATAGCGGTTGCCAGGATGAAAGTTCTTGATCTCATATCATGATTTTTGCGCGAACTGCCGCCAAAGTCAAGGGCAACATGAAATATCATGTCATCGACCATCTTCTGCGCATTATTGATCAGAGGGCAAGGGGGTAGGTTGACAAGAGGAAATCACAGTTAGAAACAGCGTAACTATGATGTGCAGCATTGCTATGCGTGTCTCTCGCCTCAGAGCTACCCGGCGCAGGAAACGGCAGAATCAAAAAGCTTTACCCCGACCCCGCACGTCCCCGGAGCGGCCATTACACCCTGCACCCGAGGTTCCGCTCGTAATCCCTGCGCGCAGGCGATATTTTGGGCACCCGTCCTGGCCTAAGGAAGCGTCCCCTTGGGGCGAACGCGAAGTACTGCCTGCACCAGCGTTATCGCAAGAGCACGGTGTCTGAGGCCATAGGCCGGGTTTACGCGGGCGGGCGGTCCGCCCCAATCTCCCCTCTGCAACTAATAGAAAACAGAAACTATGATATAATGTCTTTATCAATCATCCAGGTGCATAAAGGAGGCGTACGATGGGAGACAAGGGCGGCAAGAAGAACAAAGATAAGAGCCAGAAGCAGAAAACAACGAAGCATTTGCATGAACTACAGCAAAAAAAGGACCATCAGACGACGAGCACGCTTGAGGTAAAAGGCGGCCTTTTAGGGTCAAGAGCATCGTAGGATCTGGAAATCGTCCGCGCCGGCCTCCAGACCCTTCAGCATCGATTCCCGGTCATGCAGTGCCGACACCATGATTATCGGGATGTTCGCCGTGTCCACTTTGGTCCTTATGTGACGGCACACCTCGTATCCATCCATGAACGGCATCATGATGTCGAGGATGACGAGGTCGGGCCTTGTCTCCCTGCACCTCTTCACCCCCTCTTCGCCGTTCGAGGATAAGATCGCTTCATATCCCAGGTCGCTCACCAACATGCTTATCAGCTCACGATTCACTTCCTCATCGTCCGCGATAAGGACCTTTTCCTTGGCCATTGATCCGGTATAAGGCAACTTTCACGAATTACAGCAGAAGCAGGCTGATGACGGAAGGCACGAAAAAATAGACCTGTCCCCGGAATGTTCGTTTACGACCGCTTTGCCGGACGCCGTTTGCCTCTGGCGGCGGACGGCTTTCGCGAAGCGATCTTCATTTTCTTTTGCCCCTTCACCGGTCCCGGCGACTGCACGTCCAGGGGCTCCCCTTGCAGCCGTTTATAATAGAAGTTCTGTCCGTACAGCACACTGACCGGATTGTGGCCCGTCACCCGGTCCTTGACCACCAGGGTCGTGACCGGGGCATCCGAGTGCCTGCTGAACAGCATATCGTGTCCCACGCAAAGCCCTACGATGATGTTCATGTCCGTTTGCGCCGTATTCAGGAGCCGCGCCTGGGCAATGGGGTTGCAGGCAGGTTCGAACGTACCCGGCCTCACTTTGTCCGCCTCCGTAATTCCCAGTTCAAGCTTGTCCTTGCTGCCGGCCTTGCAGCAGACCGAGAGGGGTTCGAAGCCCTGCGCGCGCAGGATCAGCGCCAGCCGGTTCGTTTCGTCAAGCAGGCCGATGCAGGTGGCTATCCCGATCCTCCGGTACTTCATCAGCTTCGCGAAAGCGATGGTATCCTCTACCCGCGTCCACCGCGCATTGATCGTGTCTTTGCCCGGCGTCGGCTGATAGCACATGCCTTCGACCTGCGCGGCCACCCGGGCGATCTTCGCGTCCTCGCTCGAGCCCCGGTATTCATCGAAGGCATCGTTAATGAGCGGGAGGTGTTCCCGGGAGGGACAGTATCCGGGCTTGGCCGGAGCCTGCGCCTGATCGGCGCTCCAGCAATTTGTCTTTCCGAGTTTCTGCCACACGGCTCCGCAAAGACTGCAGTTGAATTTTGTCATGTAAAAACCTCTCTTTGTTATTTTGGTGTCAGTCCATTCCTCGCCCGGGACCGCTGATCGCTGGGTAATGCACATCCAGGTGAGCAGCTGTCTGCTGTTGAGTATAGCCGTATTTCTGAACTACATCAATGATCTTTTTGTCTCCAACAAGGGGAATGTCAAGCCACCGGACCGTAAAGGCTTTGCGTTGATGCGATGATGTGTGGATGCGTAGATCCGGGAACCGTGAAAAACCCCACATTCACGCATTCACTCTTAAACGCTTGAACTTATAACACCCCGCATTCACGCTTCTACTCATACACGCCTGAACTTGCAACACCCTATACATTGAACCTGAAATTGATGATATCCCCGTCCTTTACTTCGTAGGTCTTTCCCTCGAGCTTGAAATGCCCTTTTTCCCGTGCCGCATGCGTACTACCGGCGGCGATAAAGTCATCATAGGAAACGACCTCAGCCCGGATAAAACCTCTCTCGATATCCGAATGGATCCTGCCTGCCGCCTGCTGCGCGTTCATGCCCTTTTCTATGGTCCAGGCCCTGACCTCGTCCTCACCGGAGGTCAAAAAAGAGATCAGCCCGAGCAGGTCATACGAAACACGGATCAGCTTGTTCAGCGCGGGTTCCTGAATCCCGAGGTCGTCAAGGAACACCTTCGCCTCCCCGGGAGAAAGCTGGGCTATCTCCATCTCGATCTTCCCGCACATGCTGAGCACCTTCACCTGCCGTCCCTTGAAAAATGCCTGAAGATCAGAGACCGTCTTGCCTGTTGCTTCTGAATTCATTTCCTGTTCAGCAACGTTCAGCACAATGACCTCCGGCCTGATGGACATGAACTGCAGATGGCGCATGGCCTTCCGGTCCTCCCCGGAAAAATCCGCGTCCCGAAGCGGCTTCTCGGATTCCAAGACCTCCTTGCATTTCTGCAAAAGCTTTCGCTCGCCCTCATCAGGCTTCTTTCCCCTCTTCAGACCCAGTTCCATCCTCTCCAGCCTTTTCTCAACAAGTTCAAGATCGCCGAAGATCATCTCCAGCTCGATCGTCTGCGCATCTCTGAGCGGGTCAACGCTGCCGATCGGATGGGACACTGCTTCGTTCTCGAAAGCCCGCACCACGTGGACAATGGCGTCCACGTCCTTGACCAGGTCGAACACCTTCCTGTTCTGCTCCATGTCTCCCTTGGTCAGCCCGATATAATCGACATACTCGACCGTTGCATAGGTGGTCTTCTTCGGCTTGTATATCTCCGAAAGCCTGTCGACCCTGATGTCCGGCACCTTCACCACGCCGTGATGAGGTTCCGCCGTCACGGTCGCATAGACCGTCGTCTCCAGATTCAGACCCGTCAGGGCATTAAATATCGTTGTCTTGCCTGAATTCGCAAGGCCGGTAATCGCCGTCTTCATTTTATTCTCCTTCTTGATTAATCCCTGATGTCAGGATCCAACCACACCCTGCACTCGTTTATGGCCGCGTTTTTCGTTCTTTGCGGTGAACGCTTTGATAAGAAGGTGGTCCTTATAACAAATCGAATGATATATTTACCGCGGAGTCGCGGAGAATTATTGTTTCATAATAAAACCGGTTCTTCTGACTTTTCTGTGGGCCATTTAATTGCATGTATCGCTTTTTATTCTTCATGAACAATCTGTTTCCCGAATGTTATCTAAGTTGGCGCTTGTCCCAGGTGTGCATTGATTTTTTTGGGCAGCTCATCACTCGGCCACGCAGCATGCCGGGAAGAGGTACAGTATCTCCACCCTGATATGCAGGATTCGCATCACTCCACCCTCGCCCTTCAAAATGGGCTCGGCCGCCTGCACCCAGCGTTTACGAGTGCTACGTCGCGAGTGCAGGGCGTGTCTGCCTTGTCTTGTTCTGGCAACTATGATCAGTGCAGCATTGCTCTGCGTGTCTTTCGCGTCAGAGCTGCCCGGCGCAGGGGAACGGCAGAACTCTTTGCCTTTCCAGAAGCCCCTGCATTCCATGAACAGGTTCGCGCACAAGCATGCGCATGCTGACACGATCAAAAAAAGCACAAAGCCAGGCAGACACGTCCGAGCCCGTTCCCCCGGGCGAGGGGAAGTGCTGCGAGATGCTCGAAAGGCTTGTTATCAGTACCGGCAATCATGCCCTGCGCGAAGCTGTGAACTGGGGTGCAGAATAAAACAGGATCGTGACATGTGCTGAACCAGAAACAGATAAAAGCGACCCACACAAAACCCGGAAGACCGATAAAACTTTGAAGTATTGGTTTTAACAAACAAGAAAGTCAGCTTTTCTCTGCGTCCTCTGCGTTCTCTGCGGTGAATAACGATCACGCAGCTATTGTATTCTCAGTCGGATACATTTTCAACTTGAATTGTTCAATAGTCCGGCCGACGCCGTGGCGGCGTCAGCGGTGAGGAGAATCTGAAAGGATTCCCGTGGAGGGACCCCGGTTTTCGCTGCGCAAAGGATGCGACAACGTTCTCCTCAGGCGCCCTTGATCATGCTGCTTTACGCTCCTCCGCCTGGAGAATATAGCTCCGGAAGTCTCTTTCAATATTTCTGATGAATCTCTCGCGACGCTCCGTATAATGGACCGTCTTGACCCTCATGTAAATCCTGTAGTCGACGTAGAAGTACAGCTCGAAGCTGCCCGCCCCGAGCCCTGCCAGTAAAAAGTTGTTCTTGAGCCGCATCAATTCAGGCGTGACCCCAAAATCCATAGTAAAAAGGGCGACGACGAACATTATCAGTGCAACAAGGATCACGTAAAAATTCCTGAAAAACCGCCTCTCCAGCTCAGAATACTCGACAGCTTCCACATGATCGAACATTTTGCCCGCTTTGGCCTTGAACGTTTCCCAATCACTTATCCGTGCGAGGTAAATAAGGGCCTTCCGGTAGTTTTCCACATCCTGATTGAATTGTTTTTCCAGTCCCCTTTTCATGCCGCACCTCCTTTCACAAAAACAATTCCTCCTCTCTCCGTTTTTTTCGGTTTGCCGCACTGCCGCTTTGCCGGCACACAAGATCTTTATGAGGCGTATGACGGCCTGGTCTCTATATAAAGTATAGCAACTATTCTGCCGTACCTCAACTTCGGGCGGGGCCGGAACGAGCCGGACCTTGCCAAGCGGATCTCTCACGGTAGTGACTGCGCAATGTATTCGATACAGGTCGAACGGGATGGAATGGCAGGACAGGAGCGGCAAAAAAAGAGAAGACTGCAGTAAAGACCTGATCCTGAGATGTTTTAATCAAGACACAAAACATGATCCTATAGGTTTCCTGAAGAGCTTCTTTCCAGGGCAGCCGGAACGACAAGAACGATATCAGCAAGGCCTTTGCAAGCATCGTCAAACCCGGGCGTGTCCCTGCTGACCGAAGAGATGGTCCGGACCGCGATCTCCGGATCATACTGTTTGAGATACCAGCAGATCCCACCGTAGTTCTTTGAATGATAATCACCGTTATAATGAAGGAACAGCTCCTTCGGACCGCGGTTCTTCAGGATAAAGTATGCCATGGTGGCGTCCTTGACCGCCTGTGCGGCGACGAAGTTCTGCGCGTCCATATGCGCGCCATGGGCCATGCCGATCTCCATGACCTTCCGGTACCCCGGGGCTGAAAGATCCAGCGGAATGGGAAGCGGAGCGATCGATCTCTTCGCCTCATCGGACAGACGTTCGAGCGCCTCCATTCCCTCCCGGGCCACGAGGCCGGCATAGCGCCTTGGGACATTGGTCGCGATGAACCGAAGTCCGTGCTCTTTGGCAACATCAACGAGCGGACGATAATCGCTGTCGTAATTGTCCCAGACCCTGGCCTCCCGCGCCAGGTTCTCATGCTCGATGAGTCCCGCCAGATATTCATCCACGATCAGCTGGTTGTCCGCCTCCAGCATTTCCGCGCCCAGCACCAGATCGCCCTTCTTGATCCCGACAAGGTCCCGCGTCAATTCCAGCTGCAGCCGGTGGACCAGCGGGTGATCGTGGATCTCGCCGAAGAGGATGACGTCGGCCCGGACGCAGCGGTCCAGCATTTCCCGGTACCGGATCTCCTTCCCTCCCCCGTCATAGAGGAGATACAACGGCTTGTTGTCCGGAATTGTCCTGCGATGTCGCATATCGACTTCTTCTCCTCACTCCGCTTACACAGGCTCGTGTTCCATAGCCATACTGCAAGGATAGCATATCCGGAAGAGATTCTCGGGATGTTCCGGCTCCGTGTCTCGCGTCAGAGCTGCCCGGCGCAGGGGTAAAGCAGAAATCTTTGCTTTTCCAGAAGCCCCTGCATCCCATGAACAGGTCCGCGCACAGCATGCCAATCTAGAAAAGACCGAAGATGCCACAAAGCCAGGCAAACACGACCGAGCCTGTTCCCCCGGGCGAGGGAAAGTGCTGCGATGATCGAAAGGCTTTGTTATCAGTACCGGCAATCATGCTCTGCGCGGTGTTGTGAACTGGGGTGCAGAAAATAAAAAGATCGTTACCTGTAATGAATTAGAAATAAAGACATGGCAATTCAGTGCGTTGGCCAGGAGAAGATGAAGTGAAAGCTCAATCATAAATATAACGTTCAAAAATATGCTGGAGCATCAGGATCGATGCTCCAGCGAAATCGAATGCTACCGTCGTGAACCTCTCATGCCGTTGCCCATTCCGCCGCCCATGCTGCCGGCACCCGTACCCATACGCTCACGGATCTGGTCGCGGTCCCGGAGCTGATCAGGAACACCGTCCCCGGTACCGTCTTTCAGCCGGTCACGGTCCCGCGTCTTGTCCAGAGCCTGATCCGCGGTATAGGTGCCGGTCCCGTCTTTCAGCTTGTCATGGTCTCTGACATGATCCGGGACACCATCGCCGGTATCGTCCCTCAACTGGTCCCGCGTCTGGTCCAGGGCTATGACCGGATATCCGGCAGCCTTTTCTTTCGCCGGCGCAAGCCCTGCAATGCCGAAAAACATGAAGCTTGCTGCTATGAGTACAGCAATCTGTCTCGTAAACATGGTCGATCCTCCCTTTTTTGTTGGTGTGTTTTCCGCCGTCCCTGTTATTTTCGATCAACAGCCTGTCATTTCGCAGCTCCTCGGCCGAGGTGAGTATCTTCATGCGCTGCGCTGTGCTGTGTACACCCATAAGACGACGGCCCGCGAAAAAGGTTACAGAGAAAGTTGTAAATCAAAGACGGGGACGGGATGCATGATTGCGCTCCCTGTATCAGACTGGAGGGAAGCAACCGGTCGGTAGGCGACCGGTCAAAGGACGGGACCATGTAAAAGTGGGGATATGATGAAAGGATATCAGTGGAAAAGTGAAAAGGCAAACAGTAAAGACGTTACAGCACCGCCGCGACCGCCGCGGCCAATGAGGTCGTCGGTCTGTTAATGAGCTTGCTCAGTTGATGGCCGTCGTCGAACAGTCCGCCTTTGGAGATGCCCGTGTCGGAATCGGTGCGCACTGCGGCGATTGGTTCAGGCATTCCAGCTTTCACGAGGACCTTCTTGTATTCGGCCTCCGGCAGATTCACATAACCGACGTTCTTGCCGGATCGGCGCGAGATTTCAGCGGCAAACTCGGCCAGGGTGAAGGCGGTATCCCCGGCCAGTTCGTAGACCCGTCCTGCCTGGTTTTCCGTGATCAACACCGCCGCATCTGCTTCCGCGTAGTCGGCGCGAGCGGCGGCGGAAATGCGTCCTTCGCCCGCGCAGCCATACACCGCGCCCTGCGCCAGCGCGCCGGCTATGCCGGCCGTATAGTTCTCGGTATACCAGCCATGGCGCAGCAGCGCAAACGGAACGCCGGATGCGCGGATATATGCCTCGGTCTCCTTATGTTCGGCGGCAAGACCCAACGGAGAGGTGTCGGCATGCAGGATGCTGGTGTAAGCCAGGAGCTTTACGCCTGCCCGTTTGGCAGCGTCGATGACGGAACGATGCTGTTTTCCGCGCTGCCCAAGCTCGCTGGAAGAGATCAGCAATACCTTGTCCGCGCCCTTCAGCGCAATGTCCCACATCGCAGGCTGGTTGTAATCGGCGTTACGTATGTGCACGCCTAATGCCGCGATGCTTTTGGCCTTTCCTACGTTTCGGACGACCGCAATGATGCCGGATGCAGGCACTTTTTTGAGCAGCGCCGCGACGACCAAACGTCCCAAATGTCCGGTGGCTCCGGTAATGGCGATCATAAGAACTCCCTTCGATTCAATGATAAGTGTTTTCCATCAGAAAGCAGGCATGACAGGTTAAATTATAGCACCTTAATCTGCTGGAGAGCATTTGGGATGTTGATTATGTGTTGCGATGAATGACAATGCGGAGACAAAGCAAGGAGGGATGAGAAGATGATCTTTTTGTTTTCAACAAGGGGAATGCCAAAATAAAGGACCTGACCTAAGATCTCTTCTTATTCGCCGCCTTGACTTCGATGTATGGCTTGTACTTCTGGTCCTCGTCGAGGATATGTATGTTCAGCCAATTCGCCATGACCAGCATCACCTCGATCGTGGTCGGGGAATTTCCGCTGTCGAACGCCTCCTTGAGGCTCTGCGCTTTCCTGACCAGGGTATCGTGCATCTCCTTATGAAAGTCAAAGTCAGGATACCCGTGCTGGAGCAGCAGCCGTTCCTCGGCCTTGAAATGATAATCGGTAAAGTCCACGAACTCGTCTACGACCGTACCTATCATGTCACTGCCCTTGCCCGCGTGCATCGCGTCGTACATGGCGTTCACGAGGTCGAAAAGCTTTTTGTGCTGCTCGTCGATCTCCGCCACATTGACCGAATATTTATCTTTCCATTTTAAATAGCCCATGAAAACTCTCCCCGTGGTCGGAGAACGGAGGGTGCGGGTCCGTATTTCACAACAGCCTCAAGAGACCCTGAGATTCTGCCGTTATTTCTCCAACTCCTTCAATGAATCCAGCATAAGCTTCTTGCCCTGAATCAGCCTGTTGACCAGGACCAGGTCTTCCGGATGCACCCGGAACCATTCGATCATCTCGGTTAGTTCAAGGATCGGCGTTGCGCACGCTGCCGGCGGCGCCTCCCGGGCCGGCGCGGCTTTTACCGGCTCTTCTTTAAAGAGTTCTTCCTGGCCGGACTCGGGTGCGGGCTCGTGACCGGACAACATCCATTCAAGACTGAGATGATGCCTCAGGCAAATATTATAGAGCAGCTCGGCGGTCGGCCGGACTTCACCTCGCTCGATCTTACTGACCTCGGCCCGCGTTATGCCGAATTGTCTGGCGAAGTCCGCCTGAGTAGCGGTACCCCGAACGTGCTTGATCTTGGACCCAAGCGCCTTATAATCGATCGCAACATATTCTCCGGCCACGGCGTCCGGCCCAATGGCCCCTATTTCGTCTGTTGACATAGCGTGCCTCCCCTCCGCTGGGTGACCCTAAGATGTTCCCTGTTTCGCCCTGCCCAGGGCTGCTGCCGCCGAGATCAGGGAAAGATGCGTCAGCGCCTGGGGGAAATTGCCCAGCATTTCCCTTGTTCCGGTATCGTACTCTTCGGCGAACAGTCCGAGATCGTTCCCCGTCGAAACTGCCTGCTGGAAAACGGCTTCTCCGTCGGCGGTCTTGCCCTGCATGGCCAGACATTCGGCAAGCCAGAACGAACAGGCCAGAAAAACGCCTTCCTCGCCCTGCAGATCATCGCTGCGGTATCGCCGCAGCAGTCCCTCCTGGCCGAGGTCCTGTTGGATCGCCTCAACCGTGCGCACCATGCGCTCATCATCGGCGGCCAGGATGCCGAAGATGGACATGAGAAGCAGTGAGGCGTCCATGACGGGATAACCCGAAGCCTGAATGAACACGCCGCGGTCATGATCGTACCCTTCGTCCCCGATCCATTGTTGGATTTCGACGCGAGCCCGGCGCCAGTCGTCGAGCGGCGCCTCGCGCCCGAGTTCCTCGGCCAGCCGGACGCCGCGATCGACCGCCAGCCAGCACATCGCTTTGGACAATACGAAGTGGCGCGGTTCGCCGCGCATCTCCCAGATACCCTGGTCGGGGTTCCGCCACTTCCGCATTGCCGCGTTGACCAGCTCGACGAGAAATTCCCAATAGTCGTCATCAGGGGAGTGGTCGCGCCCGTGCCAATTCCACGCAAGGTCGAGCAGTTCTCCATACACGTCGAGCTGGACCTGTTTTTCTGCGCCATTGCCGACCCGTACCGGGGCCGCGCCGCGGTAGCCTTCCATGCCCGGGACCTCGTACTCATGAAGGCGGCGTTCGCCCCCCACGCCGTAGAGGATCTGGAGCTCGTCGGCACTCCCCGCGCAGCTGCGTTCTATGAAGCGGCGAAAGCCGTCGGCTTCGCGCCGGTAGCCCAGCTCGGTCAGCGTATGAACGGTGAAGTAAGAATCACGCACCCAGGAGAAGCGATAGTCCCAGTTGCGCGAGCCTCCCGGCGCCTCGGGAAGCGACGTTGTTGCTGCAGCGGCGATGGCGCCGCTCGGCGCGTTGGACAGACCCTTGAGTACGATTGCGGAGCGGATCACCAGTGCAGGTTCCGGACCCTCGAATCGTCCCTGTCCCGCCCATGTGCTCCACCACTCAACAGTCCGGTGAAGACGGTCGACCGCCTCGTTCATGGACGTCGGCGCGATCAACCCGTCCTCGAGATCCTCGGGCCGCCCGAACTGGATAGAGAGGTGCCTTCGTTCACCCTCTTTCACGATGCAGGCGCCTGACAGTGAGTGGTGGTCCGACGCAGAAAGGAGCGCGGTGCCCGAGATCAGCAGGCCGGTGCTGCCGCCGAGCGCGAGATACCCTTCTTCAACCTTCCGGATCCAGGGCTTGATGGCGCCGTAGTCGAACCGCGGCGCGCATTCGACCGTAAACTCCATCTGACCGCTGAGCCCCTCGATGATCCGTAGAACCTGCCGGAAGGGTTTGTGCCGTCCTCCCTCGCGCATGGGGAAAAAGTCGAGCATGCGGGCTTTTGCCTCTCCAGCCAGAAACGTGGTCTCCAGGACCAGCGTGTTCTCAAGGTAACGGCGGCTGATCCCCGCTTTTTCCACGGGTGCGATCAGGCAATACCCGCCCTTGTCCCAGTCCAGCAGCCGGCCGAAACAGGAAGCGGAATCGATGCGAGGCATACAGCACCAGTCGATCGAGCCCGTCCTGGAAACGAGAGCGGACAGGTGGCAGTCGGAAATGAAGGCATAATCGGAGATCGGCGGATATTTCCCCTCCCGGCTCACACTCATGTGCGCCTCCTCTGGTTTCAATGATACATTGCTCGCTGGCTCAGGATTTGACTTATAGAGGAATTATGCATGACAAGATGGCCGGCGATCGCACTATTTTTTGGGGGGCAGGTCCAAACAACGCCATATGACCAAGTTGTTGCTCTTATTTCTTAAGCGTCTTCACGAGCCCGAAAACAGTGCATGCGGCGCCCGCGATGAACAAAAACAGGACCCTGTTCGAAACGCCGGCGCCCATCATCCTGCCTGCGCGAGACCCGAAGGTTCCGTAGTCATTGAATCCCAGTACCAGCAGAACGAT
>CAVUCU010000005.1:0-95000 GCA_963740085.1 Nitrospirota bacterium
CCGCCTGCGGCTGCAGCAGCAGCACCTCGACGTGGCGCACGGTGGCCGATCCGAGCGGCGGCGCCGACACGAGGGCCAACAGGCGCGTCACCTCCGACAGCATCTCGGTCGTCGCCTGGAGCGCCGCGTCGACCTCGCTGCGGGCGGAGCTCAGGTCCAGCGGGAAGCCTTCCGGGTGCGGATCGAGCCGCTCGAGCAGCCGGTCGGCGTAGTAGCGGTACCCGCGCTCGGTCGGGATCCGGCCCGCGGAGGTGTGCGGGTGCGTCAGCAGGCCGCGGCTCTCGAGCTCCGCGAGCTCGGCACGAACCGTCGACGGCGAGGCGTGGAGGCCGGTCCGCTCGAGGAGCGTCCGCGAGCCGACCGGCTGGCCGGTCGCGACGTACGCCTCGACGACGCCTCGCAGGATCGCTGCCTGGCGGGCGGTGAGCTCGGGTTCGGTGACCTGCTGCATAGCCTTTGCAGGGATTTTACGCCAGCAGGTCCGCGGTAACGCCTCCGCCGAGGAAGCGGCCGCGCTCCGTCAGCGACAGCTCGCGCCCCGCCTCGGTCTCCTCCGCGTGCACGAGGCCGAGCCGCTCGAGGCGATCGAGCGCGCGCGAGTCCACGGCCCCCTCGAGCCCGCCGAGCGCGAAGCGGCTCGTCGAGCCGCAGCCCCAGCATCACCCGCTCGCCCTCGCGGACCTCCTGCGGAAGCTCCTCGAGCTCCCGCGGCGACCGCGAGCCGGCGGCGAGCGCCGCGAGGTAGCCGCCCAGGCTCGGCGTCACGCGCCAGCGCCGACCATCGATTGTCGAAACCGCGCCGATCCCGAGGCCGAGGTAGTCCCGGCCGCGCCAGTAGGCGAGGTTGTGCCTCGAGCGCAGGTCGCGCCCGCCCGGGAGGTGCGCCGGCCGGCAGAAGTTCGCCGTCTCGTACCAGCGATAGCCGGCCACCGTGACGCGCGCGACGACGTGCTCGAAGTACGACTCCATCGCCTCGGCCTGGCGCGCCAGCTCCGCGCCGTGCGCGTGGGTGAAACGCGTCCCGGGCTTCGCCTCCAGCTCGTAGCAGGAGAGATGCTCGGGCTCCAGCGCGAGAGCGTCGCTCAGGTCGGCATCGAGGTCGGCGGCGCTCTGGCCGGGAATCCCGTAGATGAGGTCGAGCGAGATGTTGTCAAATCCGGCATCACGGAGAGCGTAGACGGCACGCCGGACGTCGTCAGGGCCGGCCCGTCGCTCGAGCACCGAGAGGAGGTGCGGGCGGAAGCTCTGGGCGCCGAGCGAGACGCGGTTCACGCCGCCCCGCCGCAGCAGCTGGGCCAGCTCCGGGGTCACCGTCTCCGGGTTTGCCTCGACCGTCACCTCGTCGGCAGACGGCAACGCGCGCAGCAGCCGCTCGAGCTCTGTGGCTCCGGTGAACGTCGGGGTCCCGCCGCCAAGGAAGACGCTCTCCAGCCGCGGCGCGAGGGCGCCCCGCTCGAGCGCCAGCTCCGCGAGCAGCGCGTCGACGTAGGCGGCGTGCTGCCCGGACCGGCCCTCAACGGTCACGAAGTCGCAGTAACCGCAGCGCGACGCGCAGAACGGCAAGTGCACGTAGAGGTGCCCGACCGAGCCGGCGCTGGTCACTTCTTCCCCCCGTCGAGGTTGAGCACCGCGAGGAACGCCTCCTGCGGCACCTCGACCGCGCCGACCTGCTTCATCCGCTTCTTGCCCTTCTTCTGCTGCTCGAGCAGCTTCCGCTTGCGTGTGATGTCGCCGCCGTAGCACTTCGCCAGAACGTCCTTGCGCTTCGCCTTGATCGTCTCGCGTGCGATCACCCTCGAGCCGATCGCCGCCTGCACGGGGACGTCGAAGAACTGCCGCGGAATCTCCTCGCGGAGCCGGTCGACCAGCGCGCGGCCGCGCGCGTACGCGCCGTCGCGGTGGACGATCAGCGACAGCGCGTCGACCGACTCGCCCGCGATCAGCACGTCCACGCGCTCGAGGTTGCCCTCGCGGAAGCCGACCACGTCGTAGTCGAAGCTCGCGTAGCCGCGCGTGCGCGACTTCAGCTGGTCGTAGTAGTCGAGCACGATCTCGCCGAGCGGGAGCTCGTAGATGAGCAGGACGCGCTGCTCCGAGAGGTACTCCATGTGATCGAAGCTGCCACGCCGCTCGGTGTTCAGCTCCATCACCGAGCCGACGTAGTCCTTCGGCACGATGATCGACGCGCGGATGTACGGCTCCTCGACCCGCTCCACCTCGCGCGGCATCTCGGACGGGTTGTGCACCTCGACCTCGTCGCCCGCCTTCGTCAGCACGCGGTAGGCGACGTTCGGCGCCGTCACGATCAGGTCGAGGTCGAACTCACGCTCGAGCCGCTCGCGGACGATCTCCATGTGCAGGAGCCCGAGGAAGCCGCAGCGGAAGCCGAAGCCGAGGGCCTGCGAGGTCTCGGGCTCGTAGAAGAGCGCCGCGTCGTTCAGCTTCAGCCGCTCGAGCGCGTCGCGCAGGTCGGGGTAGTCGTCGGAGTCGGTCGGGAAGAGCCCCGCGAAGACCATCGGCTTGACGTCCTTGTAGCCCGGCAGCGGCTCGGCGGCGGGCCGCTCCTCCGAGGTGAGCGTGTCGCCGACGCGCAGGCGGCTCACGTCCTTCAGGCCCGTGATCACGTAGCCGACCTCGCCCGCGGCGAGCGACTCGGCCGCGCGCATCGTCGGCGAGAAGAAGCCGACCTCCTCGGCCTCGAAGCGCGTGCCCTGCGCCATCGCACGAAGCTGTCCCCGCGCGCGGAACGCCCCGTCCACGACTCGGACGAACGCGACGACGCCACGGTACTGGTCGTAGGACGAGTCGAACACGAGCGCCCGCGCGGGCGCGTCGGCCTCGCCCGCTGGCGCGGGGATACGCTCGACGAGCGCGTCCAGCACGGCCTCGACGCCCTCGCCCGTCTTCGCGGAGATCCGCAGCACCCGCTCGGGCTGGTCGCCGACGAGCTCGGCGATCTCGGCCGCGGCGCCGTCCGGGTCGGCCTGCGGCAGGTCGATCTTGTTCACGACGGGAACGATCTCGAGGTCGTTCTCGATCGCGAGGTACGCGTTCGCGACCGTCTGCGCCTCGACTCCCTGCGCGGCGTCGACCACGAGCAGCGCCCCCTCGCACGCCTGCAGCGAGCGCGAGACCTCGTACGTGAAGTCGACGTGGCCCGGCGTGTCGATCAGGTTGAGCTGGTGGCCCTTCCAGAGCACGCGGACGGCCTGCGCCTTGATCGTGATCCCGCGCTCGCGCTCGAGCTCCATCGTGTCGAGCACCTGCGCGCGCATCTCCCTGCCCGTGACGGTGTCGGTCAGCTCCAGGATGCGGTCGGCGAGGGTCGACTTGCCGTGGTCGATGTGCGCGATGATCGAGAAGTTGCGGATCCGGTCCTGGTCCATGGACTCCTGAGCCTAGCCGCGGTCGAGCCGCATCAGCCGGTGCGGTTTCCCCTCTTCTTCCACGTCGCGCTCGTGCCGGAAGCCGGCTTTCTCGAAGGCCCGCCACGAGCGGCGGTTTGCCTCCGCGACGGAGGCGACGCACGCGTGCGTCTCCGGCCGCGCAAAGACGACCTCGCGCGCGAACTGCTCGAGGATCTCCACTCCGAGCCCACGGCCGAGCAGCTCCTGTTCGCCGATCAGCAGGTCGATCCCGGCGACGCCCTCGCCGACCTGCACGACTGACTCCCACTCGGGGTAGTCGCTCACGAGGTACGTCTGGATCATCCCGACGGGCCGGCCGTCGATGGAGATCAGGTAGTTGGCGGTCGGATCGCGTCCGGCGAGCGCGTCCTCGTAGTGGGCGAGGCTCATGTCGGGCTCGCGCCACCACTGCCGCACGTGCGGCCGCCGGAGCCATTCGGCGAGCAGCGGCAGGTCTTCGCGGACCAGGGGCTCGAAGGCGATCACGTCCCGCGCCGGCGGAGCGAGAGCAACGCCTGGAGCTCGCGCACTCCGAGCGTCCGGCAGGCGAGCCCGTACGCGGCCACGCTCGCGAGGATGGCGACGCCCAACGAGACGATCTGCGCACCGAGCGAGCGGCCCAGGCCGGAATCGAGGCCGCGCCAGGCGCCGTAGGAGACAACCGCGACGACCGCCGACGCGAGCACGATCTTCAGGAACGCGCGGCCGGTCTCGGCGAGCTCCATCCGGCCGAGCCGGCGGCGCAGCAGCTCGAGCAGCGCGAACGTCCCGGCGATGTTCACGAACGTCGTCGAGAGCGGGATTCCCCACGTGCCGAACCGGTAGAAGGCCGCGTCGAGCACCGCGTTCAGGCCGAGGTTCGCGAGCGCGACCGCCGTCGGGATCCACGGCGACTGCAGGCTGAAGAACGCGCGGTTGAGCATCAGCATCGTCCCGTTGAAGGTCAGCCCCGCCGCGAAGGCCGCGAGCGCGCCGGCGACGACGTGCGTCTGGTGGGGCCCGAACTGGCCACGCTGGTAGAGCAGGCGCACGATCGGCTCGGCGAGCACGGCCGAGATCACGCTCGCCGGGACGAGCAGGAAGGCGATCTGGCGCAGGCCGAGCCCGACCATGTGGCGGAAGCCGTCCAGATCGCCGCGCGCAGCGAGGCGCGAGAGCGAGGGAAACAGCACGGTCGCGACCGCGACGGAGAACATCCCTTGCGGAAGCATGTACACCCGGAAGGCCTTGTCGATCGCGGTCGGCGCCAGCTCTGGATCGATCAGGCGCGAGGCGAAGATCGAGTCGACGACGAGGTTGAAGTTGATCAGCCCGAGCCCGATCGTCACCGGGACCATCAGCACGAACACGCGTCTGACGGCAGGGTCGCGCCAGTCGAGCACCATCTGCAGCCGTCCGTCGAGCCCTCGTAACCACGGAATCGGCAGTAACACCTGGATCACGGTGCCGACCACGATCGAGATCGCGTAGACGTAGAGCTTCGCGCTCATCGTGTCGGCGTGGGGCACGCCGAGCACCAGGCCGACGATGATCGCGAGGTTCCAGAAGACCGGCGTCAGGGCGGGCACGGTGAAGTGCTCGTAGCTGTTCAGGATCCCGACGATCACGCCCGAGACGCCGAGCAGCGCGACGATCGGGAAGAGCACGCGTGAGAGGCCGATCGCCAGCTCCTTGTCGCCGCCGGGATTGCCGAACGGGGCGATCACCAGCGGCGCGAGCACGATGAAGAGCGCCGTCAGCGCGCCGAGCCCGAGCAGCATCAGCCAGAAGAGGGTCGACGCGACGCGCCACGCGCGCTTGCGCTCTCCCTTCTCGAGCAGCTCGCTGAAGACCGGGACGAAGGCGGACGAGAGCGCCGCGTCCGCCACCAGCGACCGCACCAGGTTCGGCACCTGGAACGCAACCGTGAACGCGTTGACCTTGCCTGCGGCGCCGAAGTAGTAGGCGGCGACGACCTCGCGGATCAGACCGAGGATGCGGGAGAGCCCGGTGGCGAACGCGAAGATCGCCGTCGACCTCGCCAGCCGTCGGCCGCGGGCCGGGCCTCGCTCCTCCACGCGCCCGAGTATAGGAAGGGGGACTGCTGCTACCATCGCCGCGGCCCGCTTTGCGGGCCTTTTCCAACAGCCAGTCATGCCGAACATCAAGCAACAGAAGAAGCGCGTCCGGACCGCGAACGCACAGCGGCTCGAGAACCTGCGCTACGTCTCGACCGTCAAGACGCTCACCCGGCGGTTGCGCGCCGCTGTGGACGAAGGCGACCAGGAGCGCGTCGAGGCCGAGCACCGCGAGCTCGTCAGCTGGATCGACAAGGCGACCGCGAGCGGCGCGCTGCACAAGAACGCGGCCGGGCGCAAGAAGGCCCAGGCCGCTCGGCTCGTTTCCGGCGCCGGCTCCTAGCTAGGAGGGTTTGGCGGAACCTTGCTCGTCGCCGGGGTGCGATGGCCGTTCCGAGGCAAGGACGCAGGGAGGCCCAATAGTGGATAGCTATTGGGCCGACCGAGGACGCGGCCTCGGGGGCGGACAGCGCGGCCCGGCGGCTCAGACCAGGTTTCGTCAAGCCCTCCTAGGCTCGAGCCGTCTCTCTGCCGCGCGTGATGTCCGCGAGGGCGCGCGTGAACTCGAGCTCGCCGGGAAGCGTGCTGCCGCCCTTCAACGCGGCATCGAGCTGCGCGAGCCGGATGACCGCGTCGTCGAGCTCCTCGTGCGTGAAGTTGTTCGCCTGTTCGTAGAGCTTCTGGATGTAGAAGCGGTTGCGCTTGAGGCGGTCCGCAGCCGCGGCGGGTGGGACGCCTTGCGCCGCGAGGTGGCGGCAGTCGCGGACCCGGCCGACGTGCGAGACCAGGAGGCCCGTCACGCGCATGAGAACGTCGCGGGGCGCGTCGCCCGAGCGCTCGACGATGCGCTCGCTCGCGGCGACGGCACCTGCGACGTCGCGGCTGCCCCAGGCGTCGGTCAGGTCGAACGGCGGTGTCTCCGCTCTGGCCGGCACGAGCTCGGCGATCTCGCGCTCGGTCAGGCGCTCGCCGGCCGCCCACGTGGCGAGCTTGTCGATCTCGGTCGCGAGCTCCTGGGTGTTCTCGCCGACGAGCTCGACGAGTGCACGGGCCGCATCGGCGTCGATCCGGACTCCGCGCTCGGCGAGCTGCGCCTCGGCCCAGCGCGGCAGGTCGGCCTTGCGGCCGCGCTTCGGCAGGTCGTAGGCGAGAACCTCGCCGGCCTTCGCGACGGCCTTCGCGAGGGCTGAATCACGCTTGATCTCCTCGCCGTCAACGCCAGCACGGTCGTCGGCGCCGGGCGGCGGAAGTAGTCCTCGAGGCCCTTCAGGTCGGCGGCCTTCCACCGCTCCACGTTCTCGACGACCACGAGGCGCCGCTCCACGGCGAAGAGCCCGAGCGCGTTGCAGGCCGCGACGACGTCGTCGGCGTGGGCCTCGAGCGCGCTGAGCGTCTCGGTCGCGTCCTCGCCGACCCGCTCGCGCAGGCGGCGGAGGGCACGCGTGACCTTGGGCCGGTCGGTGCCGGTGATCAGGTAGACCGCGGCGAGCTCTGCCACCGCCGCCAAGCATAGGCGCCGCCGGCGGCCGCGACGCAGCCCAGGACGAACGCTGCGGGCGCCGAGCGGACCTGCGCTCCAGGCAGACCGCCGAAGAAGCGCGCACAGGCCGCGAGGTAGGCCGCGCACCAGCCGTTGAGCCAGGCGAGCGCCACCGCTGCCGGGGGAACGCGGCCGCGACCAGCGCGGTAGCGAAGGCGAGGTAGAGCAGCGGCGCGACGGCGAGCTCCGCGAGGGCGTTGGAGGGCACCGTCACGAGCGGGATCGCGTGGAACTGGAGCCAGAGGATCGGCGCGGTCACGATTCCGCACGCGGACGACACCGCGACGGCCGCCGCCAGCTTGCGGGCAGCGGGTAGCCCTCGAGCACCGTCAGGAAGCGCGGCACGACCACGAAGATCGCCAGCGACCGCCACGAACGAGAGCTGGAAGCCGGCGTCGAGCAGCGTCATACGGGTTCCAGGCCAGCAGGACCAGCGCTCCGAAGAGCAGGAAGTACCAGCGGTCGGCCGGACGAGCGGCGAGCCAGGCGAGCGAGCCGAGCGCGCCGGCGACACCGGCGCGAACGACGGACGGCTGTGGCCCGACCGCGAGCACGTAGCTGCCGATCGCCGCCGAGCGCGGCGAGCTGGCCGACCCAGCGCGGCAGTCCGAGTGAGCCAGACGAGCGCGAGCGCGCCGGCCGCGACGAGCGCGACGTTCTGGCCCGAGACGGCGAGCAGGTGGTAGAGCCCCGAGGCGCGGAACCGCTGACGCAGGTTGTCGGAAAGCGCCTGCTCGTCGCCGAGCACGATCCCTTCGACGACAGCGCGGCGCTCCCCGTGGAGACCCGGCGCGATCGAGCGGGCAAGCCGCGCGCGCAACGCGTCGGCGACGCCGCCGAGCCCGCCGCGGCGGCCGACCAGCGCCAGCGATCCGCGTGGAGGACGACGTGGATGCCGCGGCGCTGAGCCACGTGCGCTCGTCGAAGCCGTGCGCCGTCGGCCGCGGCAGCCGCACGGTTGCGATCGCCTCGATGACGGCACCCTGCGGCGGCGCGCGGCCGAGCGGAAGCTCGAGCAGGACGGGCTCGTGGAACCGCGCTCTGCCGAAGCGCGCGCACGTGCGCGGGAACGCGCAGCTCGAACGGCTCCCGCGCGCCGGGCCGGTCACGACGAGCCGGGAACGCTCCGCGGTGTCGACGCGCGCTAGCGAGAACGCTGCGGTCGAGCGCGTCGAGCCGCGCGCTACCCCACCACCAGCCGACGAGGAGGAGCACAGCGACCGCGCAGCCGGCGCCGGCGCGGGCTCGCCGGCTGCGACCGCGGCAAGCGCGAGCGAGCCGGCGACGAGAGCGAGCGCGAGTACTGAGCAAGCGCGCGGCATTTGCACGCGGCGAGTCCGAGGCAGAGCGCGGCGAGCGTACGCGTGCGGCGACGCGCGCGAGGGGCTCACGGCACCACCAGGTCGCGCAGCTGCTCGAGCCGCTTCGGGCCGATTCCGGGAACGGCATCGAGCTCGTCGACCGAGCTGAACGCGCCGTGCTGCTGCGGTAGTCGAGAATCTTCTGCGCGGTCGCGGGGCCGACGCCGGGAGCGAATCGAGCTGCTCGAGCGTCGCGGTGTTGAGCTGCGATCGGCGCCGACGGTGCGCCGGCACTCGTTCCCGATCCCGTTGCCGCCGGCGCGGCCGCCTCTCCCGCGCAACGGCACGACCACCTGCTCGCCGTCCGCGAGCGGCGCAGCGAGGTTGACCTGGGCGAGCGCCGCCCTCGCGTCGCCCCGCCGGCGCGGGCGATGGCGTCGGCGATCCGCGCGCCCGTCCGAGAGCCGGTAGAGGCCCGGCGCCGGACCGCCCCGACCACGTCGACCACCACCCGCGCGGAGGGGCCGGCCGCACCCGTGCCGAGACCGGTCGGCGGGGGGAGAGGCGCCGCCGGTGTAGTCGTGCCCGCGGGCAGGAGGAAGCGGGCGCCGAGCAGGAGCAGCACGAACGCGAGGGCAGCGACGAGCAAGAGCTGTCGCCGCCGCTGGAGGAGGAACTCCGCCATGTCCCGAGCGTGCCCGAGAAAGTGTCACGCGTGGGTGACGCCTTTGTGCCGAAAGCGCGACGAAATCGGCACACATTCGTGACACGCGCGTGCGCGTGTGCGGCGGTACCGTCCCTAACCCCCACCCTCCCAGGGGCTCTCGCGCGCGCGTACGCGCGCGCGAAAGAAGTAACGTCACTGAAGTACGCGTGGGGCTAAACGACGATGTTGACCAGGCGTCCGGGAACGACGATCGTCTGGCGCACCTGCTTGCCGTCCAGGTGAGCCTGGACGCGAGACGACGCGAGCGCGCGCTCGACCAGCTGCTCATCCGACTCGCCGACCGAGGCCTCGACGCGGTCGCGGACCTTGCCGTTGACCTGGATCACGAGCTCGAACGTCTCGCGCACGAGCTGCGACTCGTCGGCGACGGGCCACGGCTCCTCCCACAGCCGCGAGTGGCCCAGCGCAGCCCACAGCTCCTCGGCCGCATGCGGCGCGTACGGCTGGATCAGAGAAACCGCCGTCTCGGCCGCGAAGCGCGCGTCCGGCGCGGCCACGTCCCGCGCCAGCTCGTTGACCAACTCCATCACCGCCGCGATCGCCGTGTTGAACGACTCGCGCCGCCCGATGTCGTCGGTCACCTTCGCGATCGTCTCGTTGGCCTTGCGCGTCAAAGCCCCGCCCCATCAGCAATACGTTGCCCCTGCACCTCGGCGGCACCATCAGCGTAGTGCTCACTGAGGCTGTACGAGAGGCTGTGCATGAGCAGGGGGTCGAACACGCTCCGGGCCGTATCGGTCACCGGGAAGATGCTGCCGACCAGTCCCGTAGAGTGGCCCGTCACGATGAACTGGAGCACTCTCTTGCCGTCGGGCATGGTTTCATCTTTAACCTCCATGATCGCGGTCCCCGCCGTAATGATATTCGACCAGCTGACATTGTACGTCAAGGTCTCCCCCGGCTTGAAAGCCAGTATGTGCGGCGGGAGGGCGATCGCAGTAGAAGCTTCTTCGCCGGAAACGGACATGGGTGCAAGCCCGAGGGCCAGGATAAACAGGACGCAGAGTTTACGAAAAACCGCGAGTGTTGCAATGTTCAATAGATATTTCATAAGTAAGCCTCTCCACCTGCCGATCTTCGTCATAGCGAGTACGATCAGAAAAATACATGTTGATATTAATATAAGGTTTTTTTGAGAATATTACAAGAGCGCCATGATGGCCCGGGATCGGAGGGCTGGGGAAAAGACCCGGTGGTATAATTGTAAGAGAGGTCCTTTTTCTCCGTGGTTGAATTTTGGCATTACGAGGACTTCTAAAAGGAGATGAAGATATGAAAACAAATAAACTAAATAAGATCGGGATAGTCGGATCAGGCCATATCGGGGGAACTCTTGGAATTCTGCTCGCCAAGGCAGGACATGAGGTCCTCTATAGCTCGAGACATCCCGATACGCTCAAAGACCTTGTCTTGGCCTCCGGGCCCAAAGCCTGCGCCGGGACCGTTGCCGAGGCGATCGCATTTGGAGATGTGATCGTGCTGTCGGTTCCGCTCAAGGCCATACCGGAGTTTGACGCCGAAACAAAGGAGGCACTGAAGGGCAAGATCGTGATCGACACGTCGAATCCGTATCCTGAGAGAGACGGGGTGATCGCGGAAGAGGCAAGAAAAGATCCGGGCGGCATGGGAACTGTTGTGGCCCGTCTTCTGCCGGGTGCAAGGATCGTAAGGGCCTTCAATACCGTCTATTTTGTAGATCTCAGGAGAACAGTGAACAATGGCGGTGAAAAGATCGGGATCCCGATAGCCGCTGACGATCAGGAAGCGCTGAAAGCTGCCGTCAAGCTTGTGGAGCATGCGGGTCTTGACCCTGTTGTCGTGGGGGGCTTGAGCACATCAAAATTGTTCGATGTGGGAACCCCTGTGTATGCCTCGAGCTTACCGGCGACAAATATCAGGGAGAATTTAAACTTGAAACCTGTCGGTTCAAAGCGGGCGGCTTAGCCGGCATGAACAGCGTTGTGGAGGTGAGGCCATACGGGCCTCACCGTATGCATGATAAAAAAGACTCCCCCCGAACTGGTTCGATTCACGTTCACCTTCATGAGTGGAGTCGAGTGATTTAACCTCCTCACTTGCTAAAACCCATATGTATGGACCATGAGCTCTGTTCTCTGTGCTTTGCAGGGACCCTCGACCCTGAAGTGCGGGGAATGCCAAGACAAAAAACTAACCCCAAGATGCGCTAATTCTTGTACCTGATGGCGTTGGCGGTGACGATCTGGCCGCCCTCCATTTCCGAACGGGTCTCACCTACCCGCATTGTCATGTCCGAAACAATGACCACGGCATCGGCACCCAAGCGTGCAGCCTCCTGGCGAAGCAGCCGCTCAATTTCCGACACCGGGAGAACCTTCACAGGTTCGAGGATGATCTGGCCCAGAATCTCGAACGGGCGCTCAGGCTCCGCGCGGAGCACCAGAATAGTCGCCGAATCGGTGGGCGGATACAAAGGCATCCCGACACGAGGCAGGACGCGGACTACATTTGTTGTCGTGCAAGCAGTCAGGAGCGATACAGATGCAATAAAGATGCTGAGGGCGGCCCATGCCAAAATCTTCATTCTGTTCATCGTGCACTCCTCTCAATTTGTCGGACCGGCTCTGGACTCTATCCATAGCGGTCACGGCTACTTATGGCCCCCCGTCAGCAGAAGCATTGAACTCCTCCGCGCTGACAGAGGATTCTCGCAGTTACAGGAAAAACTACCTCACCCGTGAAGTATGTTTCTCTTATTAGTATAGCGCGGGGGAATAAAGTTGGAAGACAAAAAAGGGTTGACCTGATAGTCAAAAAACGTTGGTCCTTACCCTAGGCGCGGCGCCCCTGATGAGTTATACTAAGTATAGTGAAGATGCAGTATTCGATAGGAGGTTGCTATGAAGACGATTAATGAGAAATGCGAAGATATCAATACGGTCGGCTCATTCTGCGGCTGCATCGCCGGTGAGGAATCTGTGGATCCGGCGGCGAAGGCATTCTGCAACCGGACGAAAACCGATAAAAACATCACCGGCGAGGATCTGGCCGAGTTGAAAAAGGCCTTGGCGGATCTGAATGAAGATGATGACGATGGTTGTTGCGGCTGCTAGGGAAAAGGGCCGAGGTTTCACCGCAGGTTAACCTGACCAAAGAACGAAAAAGCTGGACGAGAAACGTACTGTTTCTCGTCTTCTTTTGCTTGATGGTGCCTTTAAATGGGTAACCCTGAGATCCCCTAAGATGTTTTATTCTATGTGCGCTTTTGCCGTCTGGAGAGCAATGTCTTTGTCCCTGGTAAACAGCCTCCACATCATGCCTGATGAGTGAATACCTGCTTTTTTGTCTTGACCTCTACCGTAATACCAGTGTCCAAAGCGTTCGACCGTGGAAAAGGGATGATTGCGTGTGCAGAGAACCCCGCAAGGCTTGATCTCTTTGAAATAAATAGTTTCCTCCGGGGCCTCATCAAAAGACATGTCCGCAGGCAATACGATTTGAGATACATCCACCTTCTCTGCTTCCTTTTCATCCAGCCAGTCTGAGATTTTCATTTGATTTTCTATCTCCTTCCGAGATCTATGGCCCGCTGATCGATTCAACTGCTCGACCCTATATTACCACAATTTTCGCCGCGCAAAGTCAACAACAACGTCCCCTTCTGCCTCACGAGTGGCCACCCTTCGCGTCTTTGAGCCCGACAGTCACCCGTGCGATACCGTCGGCGAGGATGTCCTCGATCTCATCCAGCATCTTTGTTGTTGAGTCCGGGTCGTCATCCCTTGCCGTCGGTTCCAATTTCGCGCATACGGCGATATTTTTCTGCAATCGTTCCGACGCTTCCGTAAGTTCGTGCATCGCATCGACCGCATCCGGGGAGAAGTCGTCTTCTTCTGTTCCTCCCAGATTGAGCCCCGCTATGAAGTATCGCAGCAGCGCCAGATCGTCGGTCATGTGGTGCAGCACGCCCTGAAAATTGTCCGGATACTCCTGCTCGGGAAAGTAAAATGGATCTTCTTCCGGTCTCCATCGGGCAATGAAGTTCCAGAGCGACAGCAGGTTAGCCTTCACGTTTTCAGCGTCTTCTTCCGAGACAGGAGGGTCAATGTCTTCCCCTAAGATAACGGACAAGTACTTTTCAGGGTCCGCCGGGTCCGGCGCCGCCATGCCCCCGTAGAAAAGGCCGTAGATCTCATGAAGCGTTCTCTCCGATCCGACCCTCCCAAGCGCTTCGCGCGTCAGGGTGTCGTCCGAGTAGCTCGTAAGCGTATTTTCCATCTGCTCCTGTCCTCTCTCACGTCCCGCCATTGTTTTGCACTGTTTTTTGTATTATACGTCATTCGCGATACAACAGTAAAGACCTGGCCCAATGATGTCCCTTCACCGTCAGCATGCATAAAGAGTACCGAATAGGTCCTGTTATTGTCCTTGACATCCCGGGGGATCGAGGTATGATTAAAGAAAGAAGAGGACCTGCAAGGTCTTATTTGAAGACACGTCAGGAAGCTTGTGGAAATACAATGTTGTACCAGGAGGCACATTATGGCGACTGCAAAAGAACTAAAAGAGAAGGCGTACTTTGAGGATGTATTCAAAGAGTTGGAAGGCATAAAGAGGAGGCTCTACGTACTCCGCGAAGAACTTGCGCGGACCTATGGCAAGGACAGCCCGATGCTGATCGCGCATGACCGGCATTTGGTCGAGGCGGCTGAGTATATCGACTGGAAGCTCCAGATCCTTGAAAAGGGAACATCCTTTGACTGGAAGGCCGCGAAAGGGAGTAGACAGGATATTCAAAGCGATGTTTCCGTACGGGCACCCGAGGGACCGGAAATTTCCGGCGGGTATCTCGGCGGATAAGGTTAGACCTGCTATCTCGTACTCAAGGCCGGCGAAGAAGATTTCGCCGGTTTTTTTATTCTGTCGGCATCAGGCAGCACAATACATGAATATACTTCACGTCATTTGTCTTTACCCAAATTTCCCACGATCTCCCTGAACTGCTCCAACGCATCTAAGATGTTCCGCAGGAATTAACCGAGAACTTGCAGTACGCCGTAAGTATCAACTTCCCGAGGTTGTCCTAACTGCTTGGTAAGTTGCGGTAATACGGGATGAAAATATCGTCGGTGGGATCAGACAGCGGAAACTTGCGAGTTTGAAAAACTATGCTATACTGTAAGCCAAGTGCTCGAATCAATCGACTTTCAATTGCCTTGGGTTTTGAGGGGAGAGGTACCGTAAGTAAACAAAATGCCTTCATGCATCATGCGGTGTGCAAGCCCTCATCAGCAGCAGAGAGGGTAGCCTGAAGCATCTGCTGAGGCAACTACTTTGGAACCAGCCTCGCACAATACTCAAAACTCAAGGCATAGCTTTTCGTTCCTTCATAAAGCCTCTCCTGGCACGAGACGTCCAGTACAATCCCCTCCACGATAAGAATTAAAACCGACAACGATGGGGACGCAAGAAAGGTGACGAATACCGTTCTCATGTCTTTCCGCCTTCCCATGCCAGCACCTTATCATACTCTTTAAAAAGTTTCTCTTTTTTTCTGAAATCCGGGGAATGAACGCTTCTTCTTTTTCCCTGGATAGTTATCCCCAGCGCCGCGTGCAGCATTTCATGATAGATGATGAACGCGATGTAATAGCGGGGAACGGTTTTCCTGTCGAGCACCGGGTTGATCCTGATCATGTTCGATCGTTCGCTGTAGCTCCCGACGGTCCTTTTTCTCACTGCATAGCGCGGACTTCTTGATCCCCAGGTGATCACGGCGTTGATCGCGCCTCCGAAGTATTCCCTGTTGATCTCGGCGTACAGTCCGCCCAAGTCATGAAATTTGCCGGCGATCCGCACAGGGACCTTCTTTGGCGGTTTCAGGCGGAACTGCGCTTTGTTCTCGCGGATGAAGCTTCGGAAATGAGGCATTGCGCCTCTTCTGTTTTTCAAGTACAAGACGATCTCATTTACCACCCGGCTATCAGCAGTAAGAAACATCCGGTGCAGCCGGACGCGCAGCACGTTGTCATGCATCCGTGCCGAGAGCATGGTCGTCGAATTTCCGGTGAGGATGACGGACACGGGCCTGTTGAGGCTTTCTTCAAGATACTGTTTCAGGGAATTATCGGTATGGTTAAAGGAGAATGCCAGTTGATCGTCCGACGCGGTTTTTTGCATAGTATCCTAGCCTATGGGATCAGAAGCCATGGATCAAGTTTGCGGCTTGACATTCATCGTTTGCAATCGAAAAGAAAGGCACCGGAACGCTGATGTCTTTGATGCATCCAGTTACCGTTCTGAACGCATATACCGCAGTCTCTCTATAATAGCTTACAGAGCCCATCGATTATATATTTTTGAATGCCGTCCGCAAGACGCTGAGCACTGGCTTTAGCCGCGACATCCAGCTTAATGCTCTCCAGTTCTGTGAGAATATCCATATTCGTCACAAGCCTTTTAAAACCTGCGGGTGTCAACTGGCCTGCTGCAAGCATGACGGTCCAGTGTTCAACATTTACCGCCTGCAATCTCACAAATTCAGACTCATCATTCTTGGCTGAACGGATAAGTTCCTTCAACTCCTCTTTAGCCAGCGACGAGTTCTTGTCCGCAATACCATCGATGTAATCCGTGAACTTGCTCACACCGGCTCCTAACCCGGACGAGCCGGAATTGGAAATTGAAGATTGGAAATTTGAAATTGATAATGTCAGACCCCTGCCCCTTGCCCCTTCAAAGTTGCTTTTGGGTCAGCCATGCATCAGAATATCCAGAAGAGCCGCATTTTTTTCCTCTGGTCCGGCAGGGTCTCGACGCCCACGAGGCCGCCCAGGATGGCCCAGTACGAGCCTTTGCCCTCTTCCGATTCTTTGTAAAAGAACGGGTTGAATTCGAAGGTGGACGACGTCTTTGTCGTGCTTGTCCGGATGAAGCGCCAGAGGAACCTGAACTCGCTCGTATCCGCGTCCTTCCGCTCGTAGCTGATCACCTTCCAGAGGACCTCGGTCTCGCTCTCCGCTTCACCCTTCCTCTCGTAAGAAAAGAGCGGCCACAGTAATGATAACCCCCTGGCATCGGCCTTCTCGTTCCTGAAATAGGTGTAGAGAGGGAAGACCCCGTGGCGAACTTCATCTCCCTCCCGCTTATACCTGATCAAGGCGATGTCCGTCCCGGGCAGGAGCCAGAAGAACGTGAGCCGCGTTTTGTCCTGTTCCCGGTCGCGCTCGTACCAGTGCAGGAACAGGGATGCGACCTCTGTTTTTCGGGGCTTCCGTGATGGTACCAGAGCGGGAAGAACAGAGTATCGGAGGTTTGCCCCTTCCTCGCGCGGTAGAACAACAGGACATGCGCCATGCTGCGGTCTTTCTCCGGATCGCTGCCGAAGCGGATGAGCGGCCAGAGCGTCGAGTATTCCGTGTAGGTCCCGCGTGTCATCCTGCCAAAGAAGGGCCAGAAATGGAGCCACTCCCGGTCCTGTTGCCGCAGGTGAACGTCGGAGGTACAGCCAGAGGCTTAAAAGCGAATCTATATCCTTCATGGTAATACAGCGGGATGAACCATGTCCTCTCCTCATCGCCCTTGACCCTCCTGTTATACAGCCAGAAAAGAGCGGACTGCCGGGACAAGCCTGCATGGTCGTCGCGGATATCAAAGTACACGGGCACCAGGAACGAGCGCAGCCGGTACCACTCCCCCTTTTGATGGACGCCGTAAAAAGGAAGGACCAGGCGCGTGCTCTCTTCGCCGGACGAGAGCGACCAGTAGAGCGGGAAGACGGCGGTGAAGGAGCGGTTTGGGGTCCTGCTGTGCCAGTACAGGGGCAGCGCGTGGATCGAGAGCGTATCCGGCGAGGTTTCGTAATGGAAGAGCGGCCAGAGCACATCCCAGGCCGAAAGCTGCAGTTCCTCGTCGTGGAGCTGGGAATAGAGCGGAAACAGGACAAAGTGGCGGGAGACGGTCTCGCCCCTGCGGTACGATCAATACAACGGGAAATAGTAGGTGAATTCGCTTCTGAGCGCCGAATCCTCGGAATGGTAGTACAGCGGGAAGAGCGTCCGGAACGTGAAGGTCTTGCTGCGGTAGCCGCCGTACACCGGCAGCTCTATCGTGAGTCCCGTGTTCTGCGTCTGATAATCGTAGTAGGCAGGGAGGAGCATGGTAAAGCTTCCCGCGTCGGAACGCCGCGTAAAAAAGAGCGGCGTGATCATGCTCGACGTGGTCCTGGGAGAGCTCGGAACGGTAATAGAAGGGAAAGACGAGGTTCATGCTCTCCTCCGCCGTCTTCCTGCTCACGACAAAGGGCGTAATGAAGCGAAGACGGGATTCGGGCGTCTCGCGGTTGAAGTAGAGCGGAAAGACCAGGTCGGTTCTTTTCTGTGCCGACCGGGACGAGTACCACAGCGGAAAAACCGCGCGCCCCGTCCGGTCGGGCGATGAATTCCAGAAATAAGAGCGTCACGAATCCCTGCGACGAGTCTCTCCTTCCCTCGTACCAGTACAGCGGGATGATCCGGTGAGAGAGATAATCGTCCTTGTGGTGATAGTTGATCAAAGGCCAGGGGAAATTGACCTCAACCTCCCCGGAGGCGGAATCATGCCCGTACCGGAAGAAGGGGTAGATCGCTCGAATACTCGGCGAACGTTTCGCCCTCCCGGTCCACCCCGAAGAACGGCCAGACATGAAAGGCGGAGGATCTCTTTCGCTCGATGTCCCAGTACACCGGAAAGAGCACGTTGTGGCGGTAGCCGGGCTCGCTCTTGTACCAGTAGAGGGGGAAGATGTGGAACCAGAGCTTCGGCCCCGTGCGCTCATAGGTGCTGAGCGGCCACAGCACGCTCGTCTTTCTGAAGTCCTTCGCGGGATCGGCCTGGGTCGTGAAAAGGATGCCGCCCACGGAGTGCCTGCTCCATGTTTCTTTACGCTCGAACTGGTAAGACCGGCCAGAGCACGTCGGTCTCCGCATGCTGCCGTCCGCCTTGTGGTAGAGAAAAGGCCATGACGTGATCGGGCGGGAGCTTCCCGGCCTGCACGGGTCAGGCGAGAGCTCTCAGCAGCATCTCGACAGGAATGAAGAGCAAAGTTTCTTTTCCGTTGAAAATACTTCGTAAAAGTCCCCGATAATTTCCCTCAGGTCGAAACCCTCCAGAATGTTTGCGCGCAGATATCGCATTATTCGATACCAGACTCTCAATTTCCATTTAGTCCAATTGAAGCGGTCACAAATTGTGACTGGATGGTGCGGGCCTCGTCAGGAGAGTGCTTGCTTTCCATGCCCCGGAGAGGCTACTGAAAACTAACGTACTGTTAAAGGAGAGATATGTCAAAGACATTCATGTCGTTGGGTCAGGGTCAGGGTTCAGGGTTCGGGTTCAGGGTTCAGGGTTCAGGCGTTCAGGGTTCAGGTCCAGATGCAGGAAGGTTATTCATTTAATATATGACTGATGCATTTCAAGGGCATTTTCGAGCCTGTAGACTTTTTTTACAGCAGATCCGGTAGGGCCGTCACGACACCGTGTGTGTATGATCTGAGAAGACGTCTCACCCTTCCAATCAGGAGTAATATGGTATAATATAAACAAGATGAAAGCAGATTTTTCCTTGAAAGGGTGGTGATTAACTATGACGGTCGGAGCATCAATTGAAAACATCAACTCTCCTTATAATTGCGGTCATCTTCATTAGGCTCATGCTCTTCAATCCCGACGATTCACGACCCGATTATACCATACATGCCGCATGGGTCCCGGTAAATATCCTGTCGGGAATTGGATCCCTTGCGGTTTTCGCAGAATTGGTTGGCATAGACGAGGCATTGCGGAAAAAGGTAACCGCCTTTGGCAGAATAGCCTTTGCCCTGGCGCTGTTGGGCACCGCACTCTTCACTGGCCTGTTGTTCTTCGTCGAGGTAACACTTTTGCCGGTCCTGGCGAGCAATCCCGTCTATCAGCCGCTTTTAAGCGATAGCGGCACGCTGATGAGAGGGCCATTCGGTATCGCGCTCATGGCCTCGTTCGCGATCATCAGCCTGGGGTATGTGCTCCTGGCGATCTATCTCGTCACGTAGAAGACCATTTCCATCGTGAACGGCCTGCATATTCATCGCCGCTCCGCTTACGGCCTTTCGCTTTCCTTGACCCTACGCCGTGGAGATCATCGGAGGTGTTTTGCTTGGTGCGGCGTTCTTATGGCTCGGGGTGTCGATACGGAAAGGAACGGCACATAAGGCACTGGAAGCGAGATCAGGAGCTATGAGGAGTGCTATGTTCATGTTGGTGGCCACTCATAACTGCTTCCGTAAGGGATACGACAGCGGGGTCATTGGATCAGAGCCATGGGTCGAATCTCAAATGCATGTCCAAAGGAGTGATTTGACCGCTATGGACTCTATCGCATGCAAAGGTAAAGTCGGAGCCCTTGCCCCTTCAATCTCCACCCCATCCCCCACTCTGATCCCGGAGCCTGCCGAGGTCTCGATCACCCAAGCGGTCCGCTTACCAGAGGGATATATCTCCCGGCTCCCCGGCCTGCAGTTCGGATAGACCCGGACGACCTTTTTATCGGGGCCGACAAATATGATATCGATCGGGTATACGACGCTTCCCATCCAGAAGGTGACGACGTCGGGCTTCTGGAACACAAAGAGCGCAGCCTCGTTGTTTTTCAGCGGACGAAAACCCTGCAGGCCCCGGGTCTTTGCCTCATCAGTATCGCAGATCAGCACGATGTTGAAGGTACGGGGTTTAGACCTGTGGTCGGACGGTGTGACCGTCACTGATGAGCATTGGTTCGGCTTCTCTGCCGCAACGGCCTCGGCACCGCCTGCCAGTTTTACCTCTCCCGCGAGCACCGCGATGCCGACTACGATCGTCACGGCCGTTATCAGCGCACCCACGCGGAAATACTCCATGAACCCGATCTCCACCCGTTTTCTCGCCTGCTGCACCACGATCAGGTTGGCGACAGAGCCGATGAGCGTCAGGTTCCCCGCCAGGGTACTGCTCATGGCGAGTGCGAGCCATATCAGCTGTCCGCTGCCGAGCGTCTGGATAAGCGGTTTCAACAGCATCACCGCGGGCACGTTGCTCACGAGATTCGAGAGAATGACGGATACCGCGGACAACCCCGCGATCCTTCCCAGCGGCGAAAGCGCTGTCAGATCCCCCGCCTTCCCGATCACTGTTGCGGCAAGACCCGATACCTCCACTCCGTGCATCACGACAAAAAGTCCGGAGAAGAACAGCAGGAGTGTCCAGTCCACTCCTTCGAGGATCTTTTGAGTGCTCACCCCGCCGATCACCATAAGCAGCACGGCCCCGGCTGCGGCAACGAGCGAGTAGGAATATCCCATCGAGAAAGAGACGAGGACCGCGCCGCAAACCAGGAGCGCCTTCACCAGCAGCGGCTTGTGCACGCGGTACTCCGGCATCGTGGGCCGGGCTGGGAAGGCGCCGGCCTTCATCTCTTTCCCGTACACAAGCCGGATGACCGCGATGCTCACCGCGAGTCCGACAACAGCGATTGGAAAGAGCGCCCCAAGAAAGGACAGGTACGGTATTTTCGAATAGATGCCGATAAACATGTTCTGCGGATTGCCGGTCACGGTCATGACGCTCCCGATGTTCGACGACGTGGCAAGGGCGAGCAGATACGGCATGGGGCTTACTCCCAGCTGGATCGCTACCTCGAGGACGATCGGTGTATAGAGCAGGCAGATCGTATCGTTCACGAACAAAGCGGACAGCAGGCCCGACGACAGCACCACCAGAACGAGAAGCTGAAGCGGCGTCTTTGCAAGCGAGAGCATCTTGTCCGCCATGAGCTCGAAGAACCCCGCCGTGCGGAGATAGACCGTGATGATCATCATCCCGAGGAGCAGCAGGAGCGTACGCATGTCGATGGCGCTGAACGCCTGATCGAGGGTGAGCACGCCGAAGACGACCATCAGCACTGCGCCCACGAGCGCGCCGGCAGGCCGGTCGATATGCAGGCGCGGGATCTGGCGCAGGCCGATGAACAGGTAGGTGATGATGAAGATAACGAGTGCGGTGATCATGGTTGTTGGTTTACATCCATGAACGTGGAGAGCCGTGAAAGAAAATACATGAAAAAGAGGGTCCGACGATCTTGTAAGAAGTCATGATCTACCACGGAGACACGGAAACACGGAGAAATGCCCTTCGAAATAATGACGATCTTCTCCGCGTGCTTTCCTAAGTGGCCTTTTTCTTTTGAAAGCTACTGTGCCTCTGCGGTTAAATTCGACTTACGCGGCAGGCAGACTATTCCCATTTTTTATCGCCCGGGTGATAGTTGCTATCCCCATCGTCAGTGAATCGCTGGTGATGTCAGTGAATCCGCACGTGGCGATGAGCTGCTTGAACGCATCGGGCGAGTAGAAGGCGTTGATGGACCGGGGAAGATATAAATACGGCTTGGCCTTTTTCGTTACCATCATCGCGATAGCGGGCATGACCTTGAATACATACCATTCATAGGGTATGCGGAACCAGGAGGCGCCGGGCTTGGTGAGCTCGAGACAGATGAATTTTCCGCCCGGTTTCAGCACCCGGTTGATCTCCGTCAGGGCCACCGAGGTGTCGGGGATGTTCCTTATGCCATAGGCCACGGTGACGGCATCGAATGTATTGTCCGCGAAGGCGATGTTCTTCGCATCCGAGAAGCTGAATGAAACATTCTGGTAGCGGGAGCCCTTTTTGATCTCGGCGAGCTCGAGCATCTCCTCGCAATTGTCGGTCCCCATGACCGAGCCCCCGGGGCCAACCCGCCGGGAGAGCAGAAAAGCCATCTTGCCGGTGCCGGTACAGACATCGAGAACCTGATCGCCTTTGAGTATGCCTGATCGGGACACCGCCCGCGTACGCCAGAGGTGATCGAACCCGAAACTGAACCCGCTGGTGAGAAGATCAAGATGGGGAGCGACCGTGGAGAAGATATTTTTTATATAATGGTCCTGCCGTTTGAACGACATATCAGAACTCCTGTGTACGATAAAAATAAGCGACGGGGATCCGGGCATACTGCTTATGAACCGGAAGAGGCTGCCGGAATTTCGCCGTACACTATAACACTATACCACACGGTTTTTTATATTTCAATAGGCCGTTGATCTTGTGTCGTTGATCTTGTAGTTTCGCAAAAAAGCCTCATTTAACCGCAGAACCGCAGTAGCCTTCAAAAGAAAAGCGGCCACTTAGGGAAGCACACTGAGAAAACCAAATCAGTTTTATGGTTTTATTCTTCGCGTCTCCGCGTCTCGGCGGTGGATTTTGACTTCTTAGGAATGCATCATCGTTACCCTACCACGTTATATTCCCGTACGCGGTACTGTGCCCCGAGTTCTTCAGCGATCCTGCGGCAGGCCTCGACATCCACACCCGGCGCGGAGACCACGGTAGCGGTTACCTCGGGGATATACCGCTTCGCCTCGCGGATAAATTCCTTGACCGCTTCATAGGTCGGGGCGCCGAACTGGGGCTGTGAAAGCTTCTCGTAGACCTCGGCGTTCTGGGCATTCAGGCTCACGCTCACGGCGTCCACAAGACCGGCCAGCTCGGGCAGCACGTTCCGCTTGTGTATGAGGTTCGCATGGCCGTTCGTATCGACGCGCACCCTGCCGCCGCGCCGCTTTACCGCTGCTGCCACGGCCTTGACCACGTCGAGACGGATAAGCGGCTCGCCGTATCCGCAAAACACGACCTCGTCATATCGCTTCGGGTCTCCGATCTCCTTGATGAGGTCGTCCGCCGAGGGCTCCTTGCGCAACCGAAGATTGTGCCCCTTCACAAAATCGGTGTGATAGCGCACGCAGAACGTGCAGGCCGCGGTGCACCGGTTCGTGATGTTGAGATAGAGCGAGTTCCGTATGGGATAGGTTATCTGGCCGCGATCGGGTATCGTGCCGATGCCGAAGAGCTGCATGGCATTGAAGCTCGTGATCCTGGCGACGTCGTCGAGGGTGAGCCCCTTGATCTTCGCGACGGCCTCGGCCGTATGGCGCACGAAGGCGGGCTCGTTTCTCTTGCCGCGCATCGGAACGGGAGAAAGATAGGGGGCGTCCGTTTCGACCAGCAGGTGCTCGATCGGGACCTGGCGCACGACCTCTCGCAGGGCCTCCGCCTTGGGAAAGGTGACCGGTCCGGCAATGGAGATCAGGAACCCCATCCCGATGAAGGTTTTCGCCAGCTCCACATCGCCGGAAAAGCAGTGCATGACGCCGCCGAGCCCGGGCGCCCATTCTTCCTTCAGGATCTGGAGCATATCCTCATGGGCCTCGCGGTCGTGAACGATAATGGGGAGCTTGAGCTCGCGCGCTTCGTGCAGCATGTCCCGGAATTTTCTTTTCTGGTCCGTGCGGAGCGAATGCTCGTAATGATAGTCGAGCCCGATCTCGCCGTAGGCCACGACCTTCTTGTGCTGCGCAAAGTGCCTGATGATCTCGAAGGCGGGATGAAGGATGTCCCTCACCTCGTGGGGGTGGATGCCGATGGCTGCGTAGATGAATTCGTACTTGTCCGCAAGCATCACCGCGTCACGGCAGGACTCGACCGTCGTGCCGATGGTCACGATATACTCGACGCCCGCCTCGCGCGCCCGCTTGATCACGTCATCGCGGTCTTCATTGAATTCGCGCATCTCGAGATGCGCGTGGGTGTCTATCAACACTCCTGACTCCTGACCCGGACAAGCCGGAACCGAAAGGGCGTCTCTCGCAGAGCACGCAAAGGACGCAGATTAAAAATTAAAGCCTTTGGTCCCGGTTTTAACCCAGAACATTTCTTAGACTTTTCTCCGCGAACTCAGCGTCTCTGCGAGAAAATTTCCCGCCGTTACTACCGCATTTCAGGTTGGCTACTTCACCCTGCTTCCCGTTTTCGTCTCCCGGTCGAACGTGGCCACGGCAAGCAGGTCCCCGCTGCTTGCGGCGAGCAGCATGCCCTGCGACTCGATGCCCATGAGCTTGGCGGGCTTCAGGTTCGCCACGATCACGATGGACTTGCCCATAAGTTCCTCGGGGCTGTAGCTCTTCCCGATGCCGGCAACCACCTGGCGGGTCTCAGTGCCGATGTCCACTTGGAGCTTTATCAGCTTCGCTGATTTCTCCACGCGCTCGGCGGTAATGATCTTGCCGACCCTGAGGTCGACCTTCATGAAATCCTCTATCCCGATGGGCTCCGGCCCGGCTGCTGAAGGCTGTGGCGCGGATTGCTTTACTTCGTCTGCCGTCTTTTCCATCTTTTTCTCCGTGTTCTTGCCCCCGTCTATCCTGGGAAATAGTTGCGCGCCGGGCTGAATGGCAGTGCCGGGCGTTAACGTTCCCCATTGCCGTTCATCGTTCAATCGGCACGTGTCGATCTGCTTGTTCATGCCAAGCGCGTTCCATATCTTCTGCGAGGTCGACGGCATCACCGGGTAGAGGTACAGCCCGATCAGCCTGAGCGACTCTGAAAGATTATAGAGCACGCTCCCGAGCCTCTCCATGTCCTTGTTCTTTGCCAGCGTCCAGGGCGCGTTCTCTTCCACGTAGCGGTTCGCGCGCGTCACGAGCGACCACACCTCCTGCAGATATCTGGTGAACGAGAGCGAAGACAGGTTTTCATCGATCCTGAACAGGATCGGCCCGGCGGTCTCGCGCAGGTCCTGGTCGAACGGCTGTTCGATCCCGACAGCCGGTATCTTTCCCTCAAAATACTTCCCGATCATCGTCAGGACGCGCGAGAGCAGGTTCCCCAGGTCGTTCGCCAGTTCGGTGTTGAAGCGCGTAACAAAGGTCTCTTTCGAAAAATCGCCGTCCAGGCCGAAGGGCACTTCCCGCAGCACAAAATAGCGAAACGCGTCGACGCCGTAGGCATCGACGACCTCGTGCGGGTCGATCACATTCCCGAGCGACTTCGACATCTTTTTGCCGTCCTGTGTCCACCAGCCATGGGCAAAGATGTTCCCCGGAAGCGGCAGCCCGAGTCCCATCAGCATCGTGGACCAGTACACGCTGTGGGTCGTGAGAATGTCCTTGCCGACCAGGTGGTGGTCCGCGGGCCACCAGAATTTTTCCCTCGCACCCGGGTCCGTCGAGCCTTGTGCCGGAGGGCTCAGATACCGCGTGGCTGAATAGTAATTCACGAGAGCGTCGAACCAGACATAGGTGACAAAATCATGATCGAACGGCAGTTCAATGCCCCAGGCAAGCCGCGCCTTGGGCCGCGAGATACAAAGGTCTCCCAGGGTCTGCGATCTCAGGAACCCGAGCACCTCATTGCGCCGGGAGTCGGGCCGGATATAGTCCGGGTTCTGTTCGATGTGCGCGATTAGGGGTTCCTGATATTTGCTCATCAGGAAAAAATAGTTGCTTTCAGAGATGCGCTCCACCGGCCTGCCGCAATCCGGGCACTTGCCTTCCACGATCTCCTTCTCGGTCCAGAATCGCTCATCGGGCGTGCAATACCAGCCTTCATAGGTCCGTTGTTCCAGCTCGCCCTTGTCAAAGAGCTTCTGGAGCAATTCCTGCACCACGGAGATATGGTCCTTATCGGTCGTACGGATGAAGGCATCGTTGGTGATCTCGAGCTTCTTCCAGAGCTGCTGGAAGTTCACGGTCATGCTGTCCGCGTGCGCCTTTGGGGTAAGCCCGCGCTCCTGCGCCGCCTTTGCCACCTTCTGGCCGTGCTCGTCCGTGCCTGTGAGAAAGAACACGGCATCGCCCCTGAGCCGATGGTAGCGCGCAAGCACGTCCGCCGCGATCGTTGTGTAGGCGTGCCCGATATGCGGCACGTCGTTCACGTAATAGATGGGAGTGGTGATGTAGAATTTTCTGGCCATATGTTCGTTATTCGGAATGTATCCTTACTCGTGCGCAATTGGGGAAAATTTCCCTGACCCCTGGCCCCGCCTTAAGCGCTCCCCGGCCCCTGCGGCGGCTTGTTCTCGCCCTGCTGCGGCCCCTTCTTTTTCTTGCGCCAGAACTTGCGTCTTTTCTTTCTTGCGGACGCGGTTCCTTCCTGCGGAGGCTGTTGCGCGTTCTGGTTCTGCTGCTGCGGTGCGTTCTGGTTCTGCTGCTGCGACGGCTGAGCGTCCCGTTCCTGCTGCTGCGGCTGCTGCTTTTCCGGTTTCGGATGCTGCTTTTCCCTTGACGGTTCCGGTCTCGGCTGCCTCGCCTTCTTTTCCTGCTGCTGGTCTTTCTTTCTTTCGGTCCTAGCGCCACCCTTCTGGCCGCCTTCCCGCTGTTTGTCGCGCCGCTGATCCTGCTGTTTGCGGTCCTCCTGGCGTCTTTTTTCCTCTTCGGCCCGGCTCTCGTCGGCCTCTTTCCGTACTTCGGTGATCCGCAGTTCCTCTTCGACCCTCTTTTCAGCGGCCGCGGCCTCGCGCATGCCTGCGAGGTCCTTCTTGTTCTCATCGTACATCCCGAACTCATAGGATAAACAGCAGAGCAGCCTGCCGCAGACCCCGGAGATCTTGGCCGGGTTCAATATCATTTCCTGTTTTTTGGCCATCCGGATCGATACCGGCTCGAAGTTCTTCAGGAACGACGAACAACAAAGCTCCCTGCCGCAGGGACCGAAACCGCCGATCATCCGCGCGACATCCCGGACGCCGATCTGGCGCATCTCGATCCTGCTCTTGAGCTTGTGCGCCAGGTCCTTTACCAGCTCGCGGAAGTCCACCCTGGTCTCGGAGAAAAAGAAAAAGGTGGCACGCGATGCGTCAAAGGAATATTCCACGCGGATGAGCCTCATCGGCAGTTCCCGCTCGGAGATCATGGCCTGCGCAATTCCGAACGCCTCGGCTTCGCGCACGCGGTTCTTCTTTTCCCGTGCCAGGTCCTCTTCCGTTGCCTTGCGAAGGACCTTCTTAAGACCTCGTGACGGTTTGAATGCGGGAGGAGAAGATGCGGTTGCGGCCGGAGGAAGATCCTCCTCGCCATCGATCGACGTTTCTTCTTCCTGCTCAACCCGAAGTGACGATTCCACGGCGGCCGGCTGTTGAGATCTCCTCAGGCGGACCACCTGGGCAACATCCAGGCCGCGGTCGGAGTCAATGATCACCTTGTCGCCCACTGCAACCTCAATGTCCGTTGCGTCGAAATCGTACACCTTCCAATTTTCATGAAAACGTACGCCGGCTATCCTTATCATCGTGTCTATCATCGCTCTTCTCTGTCCTGCCTTCTGTATTCCGGCTCCTGACTCCTGACTTCTGACCGCTTATCCTGTCATCCTCTCCCTAACTTGAGGAGAAGGTTCTCCGCCACAAGCTGGGCGCTCACCCGCCGGTCCAGCAGGTCCCGGCTCGCCATGAAAAGCCCCATGTCCGCCAGTAGCCGGGGAACCGAATCCCGGTCGGCCATCTGACGGGAAAGCTGTTGCGCCTCTGCATGGACGAGCAGTCTCTGTTCACCGGTCTCACGGTATACCAGCGCGTCCCGGATCTCTTCGACGCCGATCTCGATCAATCGTTCGAGCCGTTCACGGTCCTTCGCAAGCGTTTCCGCCAGCGCAAGCACCTCCCCGGGACCCATCTGCGCCAACCCGGACCGGAGCGTCGCGACCTCATCCCGGGCGGTCTTTTCCTGAGCTATGTCCATCTCGAGTCCGCGGCCCATGCTTCCCTGCGCAAGCGCCGCGATAAACCATGCGTCTTCTTCGGAAAGTCCGCGCATACGCACGAGCGCCCGGGCGAGGGTGTTGCGGGGAAGCGGATGGAACGTGATCTCCTGGCACCGCGAACGGATCGTGGGAAGAAGACCCTGCGGCATCGCGGTTATCAGAATGATGAGCGCGTCGCCGGGGGGTTCCTCGAGTGTTTTCAGGAACGCGTTCGATGATGCCGCATTCATGCTCTCGGCATTATCAACGATCAGGACCTTCTTCGTTCCCTCGAATGGCTTGAGTGCGAAGTCGGACTGCACCTGCCTGATCTGGTCGATCTTTATCTCATCGCCGTCCGGGAGCAGCACGTGCACGTCCGGATGGCCGAGCGTGTCGACCTTGCGGCATGAAGGGCACTCGCCGCACCCGCCCTCCGGCCGCGCATTCAGGCAGTTCACCGCAGCGGCAAGAGCAAAGGCCGTCTTCTTTTTGCCGATCCCCGCCTGGCCCGAGAACAGGTAGGCATGGGCAAGGGCGTTGTTCGAGATCGCCCGTTGCAGGATCCGGATGGATTTTTCATGCCCTTCAATGGTGGCAAATTTCATAATAGAAAAACTCAAGCGTGTTGCAAATTATTATTCGGAAACGGCATTCGGCAAAAAAATAAATGCTCAGAAGTCACGAAGAATAAGAAAACGAGCGTGAACTGAAAAACAGGGATCACACTATTGGTGAGGCTTTCGCCAGCATCAGTATTTGATTTGTTTTGTGATCTCTGTGCCTTTTGCGGCTGACCGCCATATTCAGGATCATCCGATTCGCAGCCTCTCGTCAAGGATCTTCCTGACCTTTGCCTGGATCTCTTCGGGCGATGACGACGCGTCCACAACACGGATGCGGTCCGGTTCCTGCGCTACCAGAGTCAGATATCCCTGCCTTACCCGCTCGTGAAAAGCAAGCTCCTCGTTCTCGAATCTCGCCTCCGCTTCAAGTCCGCGGCTGTTGTTCCTCCCGCGCGCACGCGCGATACCCGAGGCTGCCTCGATGTCAAAAAGGAGGGTAAGGTCCGGACGCATCCCCGCGGTTACGATCCGGTCGAGAGTGTGGATCATCCCGATATCCAGCCCTCTCCCGTACCCCTGATAAGCAAGCGTGGCGTCCGAGAACCGGTCGCAAAGAACATTCGTGCCGTCCGCAAGCGCGGGCATGATGATCTCATGCAGATGCTGGGCCCTGCTGGCGGCATACAGGAGGAGTTCCGCTGCGGGATCAAGCGATCTGTTCGCCGGGTCAAGAAGGATTTTTCTTACCTGGTCGCCGATCAGCGTCCCGCCCGGCTCCCGGGTGAGTACGTGCCGCACCCCTCTGGCGGTAAGATAGTTCGCGAGCAACGCGATCTGAGTGGACTTGCCGGAACCTTCGATGCCCTCGAAGGTGATGAACGTTCCCTTCATTTATTTGAGCTCCGCGGCGGCATCGCCCTCCGCCAGGAGCGCAGGGTTGGAAGTGAACAGGATCACCTGGGTCTTCGCACCAAGGGCACGAAGGACCTGGCACGCGGCCTTCTGCCTTCTTGGATCGAAATCCGCGAGTGCGTCGTCGAGAATGAAAGGAAATCGCAATTTTCCGGCGAGCGCCTCGACAAGGCCGGTCCTGAGACAGAAGGTGATCAGGCTCTTGGTCCCGTGGCTCAATTCCGAGTAGGCCACCACCGAGTCGTCTTTGGCATGCACGATCGGATCGCCTTCCTGTCCGGCCTCGAGCCTTACATACTTGCCCGCGGTAACTGCAACCAGGTTCCTCTGGGCCGCCGCCTCAACCGCCGGGACAAGTGTCTCCATCTCGATCCCTCCGACCCTGCTTGCAATGCCGAGTTCCGCAAGGAACCCACCTTGACTGCCGCCTGCGGGAAAATCCGCAAAGTCAGTGGGCAGCTCCTGCGCTTCAGCTCCGAAATCCCACGAAACCCCTGCGGAAGCAGCGGAAGTCTCGGAGTCCAGCCGTTCAATATCCTGCCGTATACTGTAAGTGTCTATGTTATTCCGGGCGAGTGCCTGAGCCGCCTTTTCCAGTTCCACGGCCTCCCGCTGCTGTTGCTCGCGCTGCTGCTGCAGCATTTCCGGGGTAAGGTCTCCAAGAATGCGCTGTTGCTGTTCTTCAAGGTCGGGCTTCAGGGAAAGAAAATAGCGGAAGTTCTCGGCCTTTTCCTTGAGCTCCGACAGCGATGAAGCCCCGGTCGAACGCATACAGGCCGTTACGGTCGCCCCTTCCTGTTGAAAGCGTTTTTCAAGTTCGGCGATCTCTTGTTTCAGGTGTTCTTCTTCCTTCAGATATTTTCTGCGCTTCACTTCCTTCCGGGAAATGTTATACCACGCGACCGCCATCACCGCGAGCGACAGAAGGACCCCGCCTGACAGGATGTAATAGGCCACGTCCCCAGTGAGCACGAACCCCCCGATAATGACCGATAGAACTCCCAGGGCGCCGCCGGTGATGAAAAACTTGTCGGAAATAAGGTCGACTGCCGGGACTGCCGCCTGCTGCATCTTCAGCCCTTCGATCTGTTTGTTTAACTCATCGGCATCGGCCAGTTTTTGGCCCAGACGCCTCTCCTGGTCCTCGATTAGCGCGGCAAGGTCGTCGGGCATATCCCGGTACGCCGCGAGCGCTTCAAGCGATGAATCCAGCTCCGCCTTTTTCCGACCGATCTCCTCGAGGGAGATGATTTTTTTTCCGGTCTCTTCCAGCGCAAGTTTGACGGCCTGGTACTTGTACTCTGCATCCGCTGCCTCCTCCGCCTTGCGAAGGGACTCACGAAGTTCGGCAAGCCTTTCCTTATTTCCGGAGGACTTCCCCCCCGCTGGTGGAACAGGCTCACTCGGCGCCGGCCGCGACACTGCGGTCGAAGCGAACGTTCCCGACCGGGCCGCATGGTGCTCCCGCTGAAATACAAAAATTCTGGAGAAATCCTCTTCGCTCATCCCATCTGTCGCTCCGGCCATAAACTGCGCCGCGTTTTCCCAGTCCTTGTGCAGAAGGGTGAAATCCTTGCTTGTCGCATTGTATCGCGCAAGGTTCACGGCGCGTTTTGAAAAATCCTGGATGATCCGGTAGTAGGCATTGTCGGCGGTACCTACGACGAGTGCTGCGCGCGATGCGTTGGGCGTGTGCCGGGATACCAGAAGGTCAAGGGCACCGGCCTGAGAAGTAGGAAAAAGCATGCGCTGCATGGCGTCCACGGCCGTGGTCTTTCCCGACTCATTACCGGCAATGACGAGGTTGTAACCACCCTTGAACCTCAGACGGGCAGGTTCACGAAATCCCCGCACACCCTGCAGAACAAGCTCCACCAGAAACATGGCAAGGCTCCTTTTCTCAAATAATTTGGTACTATAACGCAAGCAGAATAAAGTTGCAACAAGGAAAACTGCTCCATCACAGCATCTCCAGCGCCTTCTTGAGCGCCTCGGCCTTCTGGAGGGTCTCGAAGTATTCCTGCTCGGGAACGGAATCTGCGACGATCCCGGCACCCACCTGGATGTGAGCGACCCCGTCCTTCACGACAAAGGTCCTGATGATGATGTTCAGGTCCATGTCGCCGGCGTTCGACAGGTATCCGATGGAACCGGTATAGGGTCCGCGCGTCATGGGTTCAAGCTCGTCGATGATCTCCATGCACCGAACTTTGGGCACGCCTGTGATCGTGCCTCCCGGAAAAACGGCGCGGACCAGGTCGAAGGCATCCCTCCCCGGCGCCAGCGTTCCCTGGACATTCGAGACGATATGAATAACATGAGAGTAATCCTCCACCGCCATCATCTCGTCCACCCGCACCGAGCCGTACTCACACACCCTGCCGAGGTCGTTCCGCTCGAGATCGAGCAGCATGATATGCTCTGCCCGCTCCTTTTCGTTCGTCAGGAGTTCCGCGGAAAGCGTTCTCCTTTCCGTGCCGTCCTTCCCCCTTCTGCGCGTGCCCGCAATCGGCCTCGTATCGGCGATACCGCCAAGAAGGCGGACCAGACGCTCGGGGGAAGAGCTCACCAGCTGCAGATCGCCGAAATCGAGATACGCGGCAAAGGGCGACGGATTTATGTTTCGCAGAATCGTGTATAAACGGAGCGTGTCCGCATCGTTGAGCAAAGCAGAGAAACGCTGGGACAGGTTCGCCTGATAGATGTCCCCTGCCGCGATATATTCCTTGCATTGCATGACCATGGACTCGAATTGGTCTTTCGTCATGTTCGGCGTAAGACTGAAATTTTCCGTACCGCTTGCTTCAGAGAACGAAATGGTGCTCTCGTATCCTGTTGCCGCGAGCTTCGAGCTCAGAACCGTGATCTTCTCTGTTGCCTCATCATAGAGCCTGCCCCACTGGTCCTGATCCGGTTTCCGGAAACCCATTTCCTGCTCCCGGGCACCCGGGTTGACGATCACCCACGCCTTTCCCAGGAGATGATCAAAGGCAACAACCGTGTCCACAAACACGAAATACGCCTCAGGGATGTCAAGATCGGTCTTGGCCCTGCGTGGAAGCTTCTCGATCTGGTGCACAAAATCGTAGGAGAAGAACCCCACGGCCCCTCCGGTGAAAGGGGGCAAGCCGTCTATGCGCGCTGTCCGGTAATTGGCGAGAAGCTCACGCAGTTTCACGAGCGGCTTTCTCTTCATGGACGCCCGCCTTCCGTATTTTCCCGTGGGTGTGACCGGCAGGCTCAGTTCCACATCATCCCCGCGGGACTTGAAGATCAGGTAGGGGTCCGCCGTAACGAACGAATACCGCCCGACCTTGTCGTTCACCCGGGCGCTTTCAAGAAGAACGGGATAACCTTCCCTCCTGACAGCCTCGAACGCCGAAAGCGGCGTGAGTCCCGGCGGGTCAAGTTCGGCGGAAAGGGGCAAGATCTTCCCGGACCGAAGCGCATCGAGAAATTCGTCTTTTGAGGGCTTGATCAAATGCATGATGAAGTGGGGAAATTCTAGAGGCAATTCATGAACGGGTCAAGACAAATTTTAAAAATAATTCTGCGGAACAATGAAGGATGTGCTATACTGTACTTAGTAAGGATAGAGCGATCTTTCTAAAAAAGGATTGGAAGTGTTCACGAGGCGTTGCCGGACCATCACCGACTAGGTGTAGAGATGATAGCCCGTTTTGAGGGGAATCAAGCACCGCGCCGGACAGTGAGTCGAAACCGGTAAGAAGTCTGCAAGTTGAGCGGTCATTCACCGGTTGTTTCACAGGCTCCTATTAAGCGCGGAAGAGCCGAAAGCCCCGAAGTCGACGGATTGTGCGGAAAGAAAGGAACAATGAGCTTCACAGGGTCTGCTGAGCAGAGCCACAGAAGCAGTCATTGAGATCACCGCAGAGAATCCCCGGCTCAACGGAATATCAGTAACGGTCCGCAGGCAACGCCTTTTTTATTCTCATCCCTTCTCCAGGGTCCACCCCGATTCAGCTGCAAAAATCACCCTCCGTACACAATCTTTCGCTCGACAAAATAAAAAAAATATTTTAAACTGTTTCTTCGTTAGGAGAGCATCTATGAACCATGCCATGGACGTTAAGATCTATTACGAAGACACGGACTGCGGCGGAGTTGTGTATTATGCCAACTATCTGCGCTACATGGAACGGGCGCGGACCGAGTATCTGGCATCCCGGGGTTATTCGGTCAAAACGCTGATGGATCAGGGCACGATCTTCATGGTGTTCCGCGTCGAGATCGACTACAAGTCTCCGGCCCGGTACGGGGATACGATCGAGATCGAAACCTGGGTCAGTGACGTGACACGGGCCACGATGATATTCGAACATGTGATGCGGGAGAAGACGTCCCATCGTGTTTTCGTCGAATGCAGGGCAAAGGTCGTGGCGGTCGACGTGAACGGAAGACCCAAACGCCTGCCCGAAGAGTATGTGGAAAAAATAAAGTAACGTTCTTCCTCTCAAAGTCAAAAATAAATCAAGGTTTATTAACCACGTCCGCCGGCTTTTTCTTTTGCGGGCCGGGCGGGCTTTGCAAAAAAAACACTTGCCATGACTTCCGCAACCCTTGACAGCATCTCACTCCGCAATTCCGGTGTTGTGAGCATTGCTCAACCGAAAAAAGGTTTCCGCTTTACCATGGACAGTCTCCTCCTCGCTGATTTTTGCCGGATTGGATCTCCCGGTCGCATACTCGAACCGGGTGCGGGAACTGGAATAATTTCAGTTCTGCTTGCTCGAAAATTCCCAGGAGCCCGGATCATTGCCGTTGAAGTCGAACCACAGGCATTCAACCTCCTCCGCCACAATATCCTGCACAATGGACTTGTTGACGTTATCATGCCGCTCGATCGTGACATTCGATATCTGGCCCAATCTATCGCACCGGACTCTTTCGATGTGATCATCGCTAATCCGCCCTATACCAGATGCGGAACCGGCAAAAAAAGCCCCTCCGTTGAGCGACAAATCGCGCGTCAGGACCAGACCGCATCTCTACCGTGCTGGCTCGACCTCCAAACCTTGTTAAGAGACAAGGGGACATACTTCCTCGTCTTTCCCGCAAACCGCGCAGCAGAGTTGATGACATTATTGCGGGAAAGAGGGCTGGAGCCGAAGCGCCTTCGGTGTGTTCATCCCTTTGAGGACAAACCTGCGTCGCTCGTGTTGATCGAAGCAATAAAGACCAAAGGGCTTGGTCTTGAAATCCTGCCGCCGCTGGTCGTTCATGAACAGGGTGGCGGCTATTCGAAAGAAATGAGGGAGATATACGGGAGGGGATGAAGTGCTTCAGGACCGTCTGGTGAGAAAGATGCCTTTAACCGGAATTTGGTCCGGAAAACGGCAGGAGCTGATATCAGTGCGGGACATCTCTGAATCGGATACCGTCTTAAGATGCGCTCCGGCACCTTCGAGTGATGGCTTACTCGCTTTTATTTTCAGTGTTTTTACTTGTATATTTAATGTGTTACGACCGTCAGAACCCGCACGAATACAATGTCATGAGTCTCGGTTGACTCCCGTAATAAAACAAAGGTTGCTTTTATTCAAAAATAGTGCGATAATATAAACAGTTAAGATCAAAAGGTCAGAAAAGATAAAACTGGAAGGCCACAAGGACGGGCGTCTTTGCGGCTTTTCCATTGGAAATGCTATCGTCAAGAAAGGAACACCATGGCGCTTAAACAAAATTACAAGGAAAAGCTGGAATTGAAAAGGAACACCATGCTGGCTGCCGGCCTGGTTTCCGAACGCTTTCCTGCAGTTTCAAACATCATGTTTCGCATGACCTATTACCAGAGAACGGCGGACCCGGTCCTGATGAAACGCACCATAAGCTTCTCCCCGACCAATTACGCCTGTTTTCACTTGGAATGCATGAGGGAAGAATGCACTGACGGCGGTTTTGACCTGACGCCGGTGGTTGCCGGTCTGGTTAAAAACAACAAGAAATCTGTATCAGGAAAGATCGTCTGCAACGGAAAAAGCGAAGACCTCCGGCACGGTCATGCAAGCATCGCCTATGAGGTCAGCGTTCAGTACAACAAGCCGTCTAAATAGGGCGTCTCCCCTCTTCCCCAAGGACGCCCGACATTTTTTCCTACCCGCGATCACATGCACAGACCGCGTTGTGCTTTTTCCTTGCCTCTTGACATTCAGCGATCCATTGCATATTCTCTTTAACAAAATCCGTTCATGATGCCATTCAAAAAACACATAATCGCGATCGTCATGCTGATCGCCCTTCACCAATCCCCGTCAGCCTGGGCAAAAAGCGAAGAAGCGTCCCCCCCCGCAGTGACCGCTCAGCAACAGGATTCGCAAACATCGCGGGAACAGCCTTCGGACACGGCGATACCAACAGTCACCGCTCCGATTGCCGAGCCTATTCAATCCTCCCCCTCGGATACTTTATGGGAACCCGAAGTGTTCGGCCCGACGATGGGGTTTTTTGATACGCTGCATGGCGAAATATCCGAGCGGCTTCTTACAACCGCGACCTGGCTGGACTCCTTTTTCGCAGATGAACGGTCCACGAGAGAGGAAAATCGGTCATATATACGCGCCCGCTTAGATGACTTTACAGAAGAGAGATCGCATGCTGTGTTCAAGCCGACCGTCGATCTACGCCTGGCACTCCCGCAATTGGAGAAGAAGGCGCACATCATCGTGTCAGCAGAGCCGGCCGAAACTCCCGCAACCACCCCGGGTTCGCCGAGTATCGCCACCGACCGCATTGGACCTACCGACGAGCGAAGTGTCACCACTGCAATCCATTATGTTCTCCGGGCCACCGAGGAGCAAAACTTCAATGTGAGGAGCGGAGCACAGTTCACTCACGGGGCGCCTGTATTGTTCATCGCGCCACGGTACCGGTATTTTATCCCGATCAATACGTGGGGTTTCCGGTTCACCCAGGAGGTCATCTGGAAAACGGACACGACGTGGCAGACTAACACGATCTTCGATCTCGAGCGGCGGCTCCCGCACGATTTCTTCTTCCGTACGAGCGCCGGCGGCACCTGGATCAATACCAGCAAGGGTTATTTCTACAGTCTTAGTTTTTCGCTGCGCCAGCCTATTGATACGAAACGAGCGCTGGATTACTCATGGAGCAACAGTTTCCAGACCAGACCGGTCGGCGAATTAACGGAGGTCTTCTTCAGTCTCCGTTATCGCCAGAACTTCTGGCGGGAATGGCTTTTTTTCGAAGTGGCCCCCCAGTACCGTTTCCCCCGGGACAGTGAATACAAAGGCACTCCCGGGATCCTGTTCAGGCTCGAAATGTACTTCGGCCGGCAGACGTAGTTCAACGTGGCGATGCATGATCCGGATTTCGAAACGCGGAATAAACGTGAGAGAACAAATGGAATAAAGGATGAACGCGCAACGGATATCGACACCATCGGTATCCCCGACAAAGCCCATCTAACAACGAGACGCACCATGTCAAGGGACTCACCCTATTTGAAAGCACCTCATCGAGATCGAGCCGTATTGAAATCCTTCATAGATGAAAGTAAGGGGCTCGTTCTTTTCCTGCAGGGCAAGGGCATAGATCATCGGCAGATAATGGTCAAGGGTCGGCACGGCAAGGAATGCCGTCTTTCCCATGTTCGTATGGCGGATCAGATCCCGGTGGTTTCCGGTGATCAAGTTTGATTTCACCTGCTCATCGAACTCAACGGCCCAGTCAAACGACTTCGCCTCGATGTTCGTGTAATCGAACATCCCGAGATTGTGGACGATATTCCCGCTCCCGATGATCAGGACGCCCCTCCTTCGCAATGCAGAGAGCCCGGCAGCAAGATCATAGTGATACTGGAGCGGCTTCGGGTCCCAATCATTAAAGGAATAATCGAGGCTCAGCTGAAACACCGGGATATCGGCAAGGGGATAGAGATGTTTCAGGATTGCCCAGGTACCGTGGTCCAACCCCCAGCCATGATCGCATTTCACCGCAGCTTTCATGGTCGCTTCTGTCACGAACGCCGCCTCTCCGGGCGCCCCGGGACAGGCATAGGTTGTTTCATACAGCTCTTCAGGAAACCCGTAGAAATCGTAAATGGTCTTTGGTTTCTCCATGCACCCCACAAAGGTTCCCTTTGTGAGCCAGTGCGCAGAGACAACCATGATCGCTTTTGGTTTTGGCAGAAGCCTCCCCAAAGCAGCCAGACTTCGCGTAAAGCTGTTGTCCAGGACAATGTTCAACGGCGACCCATGCCCGATAAAGAGCACTGGCATATTATTCTTCATGTTTCTTACACCATAACCTTACTACAGCGGTTGTTTTTCGCAAAGACGAACAGGACACAAATAAAACCAGGTTTCCGGTATTACAGAGAAACCCTCTCGCGTAATTTCTCACTGTGCTCAGTGATCTCTGTTGCAAAATGTTCTTTCAGAAGTACTTCCTCGATTGTCCAGACTCAACGGTCCTGCGCGAAGTTCGCGATAAGAAAGGCCGCGCCGGTATCTATACTTGCCTTTGTGGAAACTAAAAAGCGTACTTTTCCAATTTCTCCAGGACCTTGATATGAAGCAGTTCAGAAGGAATGATGCGGAGCTCTATCGGTTCGCGGTTTCTGTCCATCGGGCCCGTCGGCTGGGCAGCGGCCACAAAAAAAGTCCCGTATCGTATCCCGAGCTGGGGTTCTGCGATGAACAGCGCATCCTGAATAAACCCGGCCATGCGCTGCTTCTGCGTCCTCTCCGCTGCATACATCGCCCAAGTGCCGCTCGACGGGAAGCGCATAATTATCAGGACGAGACTGATATCAGATCTTGTCTGTTCATTACCCATAAGCAATAAAAAAATACGGGCAAGCTTCTTTAAATCGGCCTGCGCCGAGGCCTTCAGGGTACCGTCCCCCGAAAACAGGAACGACTTTTCTATGAGAATGGAACTCCCTCGTACCTTGAGACCTTTGATCGCTTCCGCTCCGAACTCTCTCTGAAACATCAGTTTGATGCTCTTGGAGAATTCATTTCGGGGCTGGGAAATGGCAAGGGCTGGTTCCAGGAACCGCTGGATCCTGATTGCCCGGTAGTAGAGCAGGGCGCTCAGAAGCACCAGGCCGATCAGCAAGAAGCTGAGGACCGGGCCGGCAGGCGGAACGTATCTCCACAGGGATTTATCGCTCATGGCGCGCCTTCCTCAAGACGGTCGAGTTTTTTCATTGCCGTCGTGAAGTCCTCTTCTGAAATATGCGCCGGTGAATGGATGGCCTTGTTGCGCAGATACATCAGATCGTAGAACAGGGCAATCCGCGAGTGACTGATGCGCTTGCCCTGTTCCATCTCCTTCAATCCGTCCGACAGGGTCGGAACTTTTCTGCCGATCACCGCGGAAGTAAACGCCCTCAACCGGTTTTCAACGTGATAGCCCATCAGAAGTGAAGCGACGACCTTCTCTCCGCGCCGGTAATATTCCAGTGCCTGCTCCACCGAGAGTCCCCCTTTGACGATGCTGATGTTCTCCGTGGACTCTGTTTCCCCGGGGGCCAAACGCTGTATCTTTTGATAAACTTCCAGGCATTTGTCAAGCATGTCCTTCTCAAGATAGGATTCGGCAAGGAGAAACAGATCACGGATATTGTCCGCAACTTCCCGTTGTTGAACGGCAAAGGCATAGGCGCGTTGAATGGCATCGGCCTTGTCGTCCTTTTTGTCAAGCACATCGAAATGCCTGGCCCATCTCTTGCCTTTCAGCACGTTGTCCTTCGTAAAGCGGAAGAGGCGCTCCGAAACCTCGCGTTTGTCGAGCTTGCCGCTGATGACGATAATGTTCAGCGTCGGATGGGTCTCGAAGAGCTCCGGCAGGATATCGATGCCCTCGTCCATCCGGTCGAACTCGATGTCGAGCGTCATGAGGTCGATGACCTGCTTCGTCAGTATCTGGAGGGCCTCCCTGACGCCGCTTGCCTCGTAAAACCGGAGATCGGGGTCCTCGTCCTTGAGCGCCCGCTGAATTTCGAGCTTCAGCAGTTCCCGGTCCTCGAAGTCATCGTCGGCGATCAGCACTTTAAACATCGGACGTCTCCTCGACAAAGGGGAAATTGATTATTATTTCCGTTCCAACTCCCGGAGCCGTGTATTCCTTGCCGATCCTGATCTTCCCGGCATGGAGACCGACAACGTATTTGACAAAATAAAGTCCCTGTCCCCAACTCTCGCCGACGCCCCTCCCCCGGTAAAAGCAGAGATCGGCCTGCTGCTCATCCATGCCGATGCCCTCGTCCCGGATGGAAAGCGTCACGTACCGCCTGCTGCCGTCCCGGTCCATGGCGCAGGACACCAGAACTCGCGCGCGAAGCTGGTCGGGCTTTTTATACTTGATGGCATTGTCGATCACATTTTCAAACACGGTCTTCAGCAGGGGCGGGGCCGCATAGATCATCGGAACGGCCATCGTCTCATGGATCGTGATCTCGGCGAGGTCGCTGTATTGCAATGCCAGATCGTGAATCATGGCCTTGAGATCGATATTCTGAAAATGGACAAGGCCCGCCTCACGCTCATCCGAGATTTTCTTAAAAATATCAATATCAGCAAACAGCTTGTCCAGATTGTCATCGATTCGCTCTGTTGCCTCCCGGGGCAGTCCCGGAAGCAGGTCGATCCTTCGCTTGATCCGTCCGAGGTTATTTTTGAATTCATGCCCGATCGTTGCCGAGATATATCGAATAAATTCGTTTCGCCGGGCTATTTCCTGATTTTTCAGAACGAGCATCATGTTTTCGCGCGCCCTCCGCTGCTTTTGCTGGTAGACAACGGACAGGTACATGCTGAATGCCGCAAAAGAAAAGATCATGACCAATAGGGCGTAATGAGAGACCCCGTTGGATGCGTCGAGCTGATCCTGCATGATGGAAAGACGCTGGTCGATCCCGGCGTCAGGAGGGACCACTCCCTTCCACGGCATCAGCCGCAGCTCAAGACGTTCAAAGGGGGGAAAAAATGGTTTGAGTAGACCATGCCCAGAACGAGCCAGATAAAAAGCAAAAGGACTATCAGGACCAGGACCTGTATTCTGTTATGATTGCCGGAAGTGACCATAGATGATAATTTATTACAAAATACCGGTTATTACAACAAGAAAAGCGGGCAGAAAGCAGGGACGACGGGCCGTGCGAGGTAAAATGACGAGTCATGAACCGGATATACGTTATTTTAGCGACTACTGTGGACCTTACAACCTTTCAGGAGAAAGGGAGGAAATTGGAGAACTGGAGAAAAGGACGTCCTTGTACTTCTGTCGTGCATCCCCCATTCGCCTCTTAATTCCCCATTTCTCCTGATCGTTTTTTCTGGATCCGAGTAGTTTCTTCTTAATTTATTTGTCAATCCGGTAAATCCTGTTATCAGGTCAAATGGTTACGATCTCGCGAAAAACGCGGCGTGGTTGGAGGTAAAAAGCGGAGGATCCTTTTTCAGGATCGCCGAGACAGCGGGATGTTTTTTAAATTCAACGTCGAGGAACCTTCGCACCGCTCTTCGGTCCCATTGGTGAGGGTGCTTAAAGGACGTATAGAGCGACAGGTCTCCTTCGTAGAACTGTTCGGTCTCATGCTCTCTCGCTTCCTGTCCGCACACCGGCATATTGAACACTGCCAGGTTCAGGAAAGTGATCGCTTCATGATGAGCAGCAACGAATTCGAGCGTCTTTCGCGCCTCGCTTATCGTCTCAGCCGGAGTGCCGAAGAGAAGATAAACATACGCGGCGATCCCGGCTGCGTGAAGATTTTTCAACACCTGCGACGCTGTCGCGAGGTCGATACCCTTCCGCAACCTGTCAAGCACCCCCTGATCGCCTGATTCCAGCCCAAGCTTCAGCATCCTGCATCCCGATCGTTTGAGCTGCTTGCAATAATCACCGTCGGTGAGCTCTTTGCCGATCCTCGCGAAACCGTACCACGGGACTCCGGGGGGATCTTTCGCGAGCGCATGCATGAGTGCGGGATTGACCGCATTGTCGAGCAGATGGACCAGGACAGGACCTGTTTTCTCAATCAGCGATCTGAGATCGGTCATCGCCAGATCCGCGGGAACCGGGATATACGGATTGTTCTCCGCTGTCTCCGGACAGAAGGAGCATTTACGGAAGGAGCATCCGCTCGACCCGCTGTAGGGAAGAATGAATCCCGGGGACAGGTACTCCTCACGAGGCAGGGATCCATAATCAGGCGTAACGTGCTCATGCCCGCTTCCTTTGATGCCAAGCAGTTCGAGCAGCGGCCCCTCCCCCGGCCCGGCGATAAGGTGATCAACAAGACCGCCAAACGGGTTCTTCCATACCGGCCCTTTCATCCAGGAGGTCACCAGGCCGCCGCCGAGGGCGATCTTCAAGCCGGGGAACTCGCGCCTGATATAGCCGATCATGGCGAACGTGGTAAGGGCCTGGCTCAGATAATTCAGAGAAAAACCAATTAATGGCGATGATTTTTTTTCTCCATTCCATGCCTCATGTATCGCTTCGCGCCCTTGGCGTCGAAGCCTGCCCCCGAATTCCTCAATCGGGGGCGGTGAAAAGGTTTTCTCAAGGATTTCCGGCAGACGTCTGCTGAACCAGGGATAAAACGGATCCCGTTCCGGGTGCTCGGCGGCGATGATCAGGTCACTGCTCCGCACGGGAGAAAGCTCTTGATGGTGATAATCCGCCAGGCCGAGGATCGCATGGAACTCCCTGACAGAGGCCTCCAGCACGCGGTTCACGTCTTTTACGGCCCTGCTGTAATGGTCGGGATTGCGGTAGGTTCGCGGGTCACGGAGTGCGGCGAGATTGGAGGAAATATTTTTAACCGCCCGCCGGGTCCAGGTATCGGACGCGGTCTGCGGCTTCTGCATGAGAGAGAGAATTCCCTCGAGATTCGCGTCCAGGACCATGCAGGATATTCCCTGCGCATTAAGCGCGCCCGCAAGTTTCGCTATGCCCGCGGGAGGCTCACACGGTTTTGCTGCAGGAGGAAAGATAAGGAGCATGTGGCATTATGCCGGATGAGGGATGCGATATCAAGAGCATTCGAGATCCGACAGATCCGACGGATCTTATGAATTACTTCCTCTTCGACTCGATCAACGCCTGGACAGGTTTGAGGCTGTAGGGGCTTCCATGTTCTATTGCCGTGAGCACCGTGCCTCCGCCGGTGAAAAAGTAGTAGCTCGCATTGTCCATCACCGAAAGATAAAGGCCCGGCAGGAGGTTCTTGAATTCCTGGAGGGTATCCCCGCCTCCGTACATTTTCATGGCATCGCGGTTGAGATCGATGGTGTTGTCGAGCGCCTGGGAACCGGAAGAAAAGTGCGGGGTGTACCCCATGACGGCGTTCACGAAGATCGTCTTTGCCGTGCCGATGGCGTCGGCAACGGTCTTTTCCTCGAATGACCGGGGGTCGATGTCCAGGACGTACCCGTACGAATCACCGGACTTAAAATCATGAAGAGAGATGGTCCGGTACTTGCCTTCGATCCTGCCGTCGATGATGTCCGATTCCACGACAAAGGGAAGCTCGACGATCTTCTTCTGGACGCGGTCCTTTTCAACCAGTTCCTGCGCAAGCGCGCAGTCCTCTTCCAGAACGCCCTTGATCCGCACCCCGTATTTTGCGCAGAGATACGTGTTGTAAATGACGCCGCCGAGAACGAGACGGTCCACCTTTTCATAAAGGGCGGTGAGCGGCTTTATCTTGGTGTCGTACTTCGATCCTGCGACCACGGCGAGGAAGGGCCGCTCGGGTCTCATGACCCCCTCGAGGTGCACGATCTCCTGCTGCAGCAGGAAACCCGCATAGGACGGCAAATGCCGGGTGATGTCGACCGTGGAGGCATGGGGCTGCCAAGAGCCGAACGCATCGTTCACGTAGATATCCGCGAGGCCGGCAAGCTGGAGCGCAAAACGCTCCCGGAGCTCGCCCTCAGCCTCCTCCCCGAGGAACCACCGCGTGTTCGGAAGATAGATCCCCCCGATCTTCCGTTCTTTCAGCTCCCTGACGGCAAGGTTGATGGACGTGTCGATCCCCGTAATGCCCCGCACCGGGTCCGGGGGAAATTTCGGGACATACAATTTTGAATGGAGCTTCTGTTCAAGATAGCGAACGATGGGCTCAACGGACTCCTCGGGTCTGCAGGTTATCGTTCCCGTCTTTTTGTCTTTCGGCCTCCCCACATGGGTCATCATAATAGGTCTGCCGCCGCGCTCGACAATGTGAAAGAGTGTCCCGATAGTACGGTCGATCCGATAGGGGTCGCGTATCTCGCCTCCCTTTACAACATTGTGATCGAACCGGACGAGGACAACCTTCCCGTCAAGGTTGGCATCCTGGATCAGCGGCAAATCAGCGTGTAATGGCCTGCTCAGCATAGTGGACCGCCTTTATCACATTCGGGAATGAACGACAACCGTATTATAGCACATTGAAAAAACCGACAGTCAATAAAGAACCAAATTCTTTTCAAAGAGAAAAGGAAAAACTCAAGGCGTTATCACGAATGCCACGAACAGGGCGAATTAAACGAATAAACTTTTCTTCGTGCTGTTCGTATAATTCGTGCCATTCGTGGTTACTCTTTTGGGGGCAGGAAGGAATTGCATCAATGCGCCGGCGGCGGTCCGCCCGCAGACGCTTTTGACCATTTCATGATGAACACCAGCGGAATAACGCTAAGGATAAGGAAACAGATCAAAAGGAACGCATCGGTGAATGCGAGGGTAGTCGACTGCCTTACCAGCTCCCGGTACATCATGCCGTCCGCGCCCGCAGGCGGCAAACCCTTCTGACTTAAGAACCCTGCCATCTTTTCATGGGCGATCTGGTACGCCGGATCAAAGGGCGACAGATGTTCCACCAGACGCGTCTGGTGGAGCTGCGCCCTGCGCGAAAGGATCGTCGTGGTCATGGCGATGCCCACGCTTCCACCGAGATTCCTGAGCAGGTTATACACCGAGGTCGCTTCGGTCATATGCTCTTTCGGGATATGCGATAGCGTGAGCGTGGTGAGCGGGATAAAGGTCATGCCCATGCCGAACCCGAGGAAGACCCGCGGCCAGACAAAGGTCCAGAAATCCGTCGTGAGGTTGAAACGCGACATCATGTACGTGCTGAGCGCGCACACGCACATGCCGGTAACGAGAAACCTTTTCGGGTTCACCTTGCCGATGAACTTCCCCACGAACGGCATGGCGAACATGGTGGCGATGCCTCCCGGACCGAGCACGAGACCGGCGTAGAACGACGTGTAGCCCATGATCGTCTGCAAATAGATAGGCAGCAGAACGATGCTGCCGAAGAGGTTCAGGAAAACGAAGAACATCACCACGGAGCCGCTCGTGAACGTCCGGTCCTTGAACAGTTTCAGGTTGACGATGGGGGTCTCCGAATAATACTCGTTGATCACCAGAAGCGTGAGGCAGACCGCCGCGATGATGCCGAAGGTAATGATCAGGTTGGACGAGAACCAGTCATCACTCTCGCCCTTATCGAGCATGAACTGGAGCGCGCCCAGGCCTACGGCAAGGAACAAGAGGCCCCAGTAGTCGACCTTCATCTTCTGCCGCTTCATATACGGCGGGTCCTCGATCACGATAATGTTCATAATGATCGAGAGGATGCCGATCGGAATATTGATGTAGAAGATCCAGCGCCAGGACCAGTTGTCCGTGATCCAGCCGCCGAGAAGCGGGCCCACAATGGGGCCCAGCATGGCGCCCATACCGAAGATGGCCATGGCAACGCCGTGTTTTTCCCGGGGGAAACTTTCGAGCAGGATGGACTGGCTTATCGGCACCAGCCCGCCTCCGCCGATCCCCTGGAGTATCCTGAAGAACACCAGGCTCTGGAGGCTCCAGGCCGAGCCGCACATGAAGGAGCTGAAGGTGAAGAGGGCGATCGAGGCGATCTGGTAATTTTTCCTGCCGATGAGCTTGGCGAGCCAGCCCGCCATGGGGATCACGATGGCGTTCGAGACGAGGTAGGCGGTGATGGTCCAGGTGGCTTCGTCGATGCCCGCTGAGAGCGAGCCCCTGATGTGGTTGAGCGAGACATTTACGATCGAGGTGTCGATGATCTCGATCAGGGTCGGAAGCATGACGGTGAATGCGATGAGGCCGAGGCCCCGGGTTTTTGTAGTTTGACTCATTACTGATGCCTGCACTCTTGATGAAGGACCAATAGGAAGAAGGAGACCAGATGATCATTCATTGCGTTCTCGAGAACAATAGAAAATCCTTATCTATTTTTATTATCTCTCGTCCCTCATCCTGAGTCTCTCTCTTTATTTCGCGATCACCGTGGGCTCAACGGACATGCCGATGCGGAGGACATGGTCCTTGTCCGTTCCCTCGTCGAGCACGATCTTGACCGGGATTCGCTGCACGACCTTCACGTAGTTGCCCGTGGCGTTCTCGGCCGGAAAGAGCGAGAAGCTCACGCCCGTGCCCGCCATAATGCTGTCCACTTTGCCGGAGAACTTCTTCCCGGGATAGGAATCCACCGCAAGCTCCACCCTCTGGCCGGGCCGGATGTTTTCCATCTGGGTCTCCTTGAAATTTGCCGTGACCCAGATATCCTTGAGCGCCACCACGGCCATGAGCGGCTGGCCGGGCTGGATCTGGTTTCCGGTCTGGACCGATTTTCTCGTGACGTATCCGTCCACGGGTGCGTAGATTTTCGTGTATTCGTAATTGAGCTCGGCAAGGGCCGCTGTCGCCTGTTTCTGCATGATCGTCGAGGCCTGGGTCAGCTTCTGCGCCTCCGCCTGGCGGAGCTGCTCCTCGGCCGCCTTCACCTGGGCCACGGCCACTTCATAACCCGTCATGGCCCGGTCATAGCGGTCCCGGGGGAGGACTTCCTTCTGATAGAGCGCCTCGGAGCGGTTTTTTTCGAGCTCAGCCAGCCTGAGGTGTGCGTTCTGGAGTTCGAGGTTCACTTTAGCGGCGTCGATCTTGGTCACGGCCTCGGACAATTTCGCCTTTTCCGCGCCCACGACGGATGAGGCTTCGCGAAGCCTTACCGCATAATCGGCCGGGTCGATCTCAACGAGGAGGTCTCCCTTTTTGACGGACTGGTTGTCGTTGACGGATACCACCTTCACCGTCCCATAGATCTTCGCCGCAATGGTATGGATATTGCCATCGATGAAAGCGTCATCGGTCGAGACGTGAGTTTTCCGGTATCCTGAATAAAAATAGCCCGCGATCAGCCCGACAAGGACCACGACCCCGACGATCATGAAGGCTTTCTTCTTTTTCTGGTTATTCCCTGTTTGTTCTTCTGCCATGCTGTGCTCCTTACAATTCGAGGGAAATTCCAACCTCGATCTTCTAAATTCTAGATAATTTCAAAATTCGAATTTTGGAACATTAAATATTGTTTAGGATTTCGAGCTTGGGATTTGGGTATTAATCTTAATTCCCATACATGCTCACCATGTCCTTGCCAGCCGCGTTGAGGAGGACGGCCTCCGCCCGCTTGAATCCGTACAGCGACTTCCAGGAATTCGATTCCGCCGTTGTCAAAAGCGTCACGGCGTCGAGCACCTCGGTTGCCGTGCCCACGCCTTCCCTGTACCGGAGACGCTGGAGTCTCAGGTTCTCCTCCGCCTGGGCAACCGCGGTCTTCGTGACCTCGATTTTTTGGGCCGAGCTCTGCAGATCGAGGTAGGCAGCCTTAACCTCCAGGCGGATGCCGTCCAGCAGCTTATCCCGTGAAAGTCTGAGCGACCGCAGCTCCGCCCTTGCCAGAGCCGCCCGGGAACGGCTCGCGCCGCCGGAAGAAAGATTGATGTTCACGCCGGCAATGGCCGACCAGTTGTCCTGATGGACCATGTACCTGTTCTCCGAATATTCATACCCGCCGGAAACGTAGAAGGTCGGCAAATACTCCGCCTGCGCGGTCTTAACGTTCTGTTCTTTCGCCGCGATGGCCGCATCCATCTCCTTGAGCAGCGCCCGTGATGCCTCCGCGCTGATCCACGCGTCTTCGAGCGTCATACCCGCCGACGGGCTGGCCCTGATCTCATCAGGCTGAATCGCATCATTCAATGGTTTTAAAAGTATACTGTTGAGCTTCGATTCCCGCAGCGACCGGAGGTTCTCCGCGGTCAGGAGCCGCTGGCGCGAGTCTGCAAGTGTAACGGTCGCCTGTAGCACTTCGTTCTTGGTGACAACGCCGGCACCATACCGGGCTTCCGTATCTTTTTTGTGGGCTTCGTACTGCTGCACTTCCTCCCTGGCGACCTGAAGCAGCTTTTCGGATTCCAAGAGGTCCAGATACATGGTGATAAAATCCAGGGCCGCCTGGTTCTTCGATCGGTCGGTCCCGATCTCACGGGCCTTTAATCCGTTCTGCGCCGCATCGATCGATGAAGATGTTTTGCCGAAGTCGTAAAGAAGTTGCGTGGCCCTCACTCCGTAGGTCAGGAATTGATCCTGCGATACGGGGATCGAATTCGTCGAAGCCCCGGGAATACTAAACGGGAGTTTGGACTCGGGCTGATAGCGGAGCCATGTCTCACGGCCGTAGAGGTCAACCCAGGGCAACCAGGGGGAACGTGCGAGAGAGACCGTTGCCCGCGCCACGTCCTCATCAGACCGGGCAATGGTGACATCCCGTCCCGTCTCGGTGACGATCTTCAGACCCTCCTCCAGTGAAAGCGCGTGGGCAGTGAACGGAGAGAGGGCCAGGAAAAGGGCAAGGACAAGTTGTAATCGTTTCATGACAATACCTCGGGAACGGCTTCTGCAAGAATGTAAGTAAGCACTATAGTACACGAAAATAATAAAAAGTGAAGCGGTTTTTCGGCGCCTCATGAACAGGTTGTTTCCTGGACCTTTCTTTGCGCCTTTGCGGCTTTGTATGTAATAGAGCTGAGCTGTTCCGCTTTTTTTTCTCTCGTGCGGAACTTCTCCCCTCTTTGAACCGAAATGGCAATTGACAAGTTTAGAGGAATGTCCTACATTACAGTTTGAAAGCTGCGCGAAACCAGACCCCTGGCCATAGAAGGACCGGAACTTTATCAGCACTAGTCGTCTCATTGAATATGAAAAGAGCAATCCTGACAACCATCGCCGTTCTCTCCCTGTTCGCCTGCGCCAAACCGCCGGTTCCCGTGACGAGGCCGGAAGAATCCCTGGTGCGCCTGTCGCCATGGCAATCGGTCTCGGCTCGTGACGACGCCGAATTCAAAGACATCGCCCTTGCAGTGCATCAAAGCCTGGAGTATTATAAAAAGATTTCCCAGAACACGGTGTTCTTCCTGGGGCCCGATAGAGCCAGCTCCCTCGACATGGCCCTGACGCTGCAGAACTTTCTCCTGATCATCGAGAATGATTCACTCACCTATGATCAGAAGGTGGATCGCATCAGGAAGGATTTTGTCTTTTACCGCGCCGTTGGGTCGAACAACACCGGCAAGGTGCTCTTCACGGGCTACTACGAACCGCTTCTTTCCTGCCGCGTCACGAGAGATGATACCTTTCGCTATCCATTGTATCGAAGGCCTGATGACATCATCGAAGTGGATCTCTCCCAATTCGGCAACGGATTCCCGAAGAGCAAGCTCTTCGGGAGGCTTGACAACAGGAAGGTCGTCCCCTATTACTCCCGCGAGGAGATCGACCAGAAGAAGGTCCTTGCCGGAAAGGACCTGGAGATCCTGTGGTGCTCCGATCTCGTGGATATCTATGTGCTCCAGGTGCAGGGGTCGGGCAAGGTGGACCTGGGGGACGGAACCATCCTGAGCGTGCTGTACGACGGCGCGAACGGCCGGCCCTACAAGAGCATCGGAAAATATTTGATCGATACCGGAGCCATGACAAAAGAGAACATGTCCATGCAGGCGATACGGGAGTACCTGCGGACCCATCCCGATAAACTCAGGGGGGTCCTGAACGAGAATCCCAGCTACGTATTCTTCCGCCTCGGCTCAGGACCGTCGCTCGGCAATATCAGCGTTCCCCTTACGCCGGGCCGCTCCATAGCTACGGACAGTAAATTGTTCCCCAAAGGCGCTCTGGGCTTTATTTCGGCGCAGAAGCCGGTGATTGAAAACGGCGCGATCAAGGCATGGGTGCCGTTCACCCGGTTCGTCCTGAACCAGGATACCGGCGGCGCGATCAAGGGGCCGGGCAGGGCCGATGTGTTCTTCGGTTTCGGTCCGGATGCGGAATTAACCGCAGGAAACTTCCAGCATGAAGGGGAGCTGTACTTTTTGATGAGGAAAAAGTAAATAAATAAAAACAAGGTAGAAATATCTCACCCTTTTGAAGGACGCGGGTTGTTCCGATTTGATGAAATCAGTCTCTAGGTCGTCAAAGGTGCCGATAATTTCCCTGTCACTGTCGGTCATGTTTATTTCCAGCCGACCTGCGAACCCGATCTTAAAGTCTGACCCCGTATGCCTGTGCCGCCACGACTTGTATCTCGATTAACGGTTTCCTCCGTCATTGCAGTTGATTTGCTTCAACGAACCGTCTTTTACCCAATAGGGTTCTTTTCCGTCCGGGAACTTTATCTTCAGCGTCTTAAATTCGACTGATCTCTCCAAAACCTGAACCGTGATGCCGCCGGTAAGCCGCAGCACTGTCCCGCTCTTCAAGAGGTCTGCAAGCTTGTCCTTGTTGCCTTCCTCCTGGAAACGGGTCGCGGCATTTAAAGTCTCCTGGGTAGAAGCGGCCAAAGCGCCTTCCTTCGTGTTGTAAAATTCGTCGACCTGGCATGCAGACGCGAACTGATGCGCCGCTAACGCCGCAGCGGCGCAAACCACAAATAATATAATGACTCCTGTTGTTCTATTCATCCTTGCCCTCCAATTATCACCGTGTTTATTTCAGGAAGTCACCGAAGATATGTTTTCCGTGCTCCAGCACCTGTAGAAGCTGATACATTTCCCCATTTCCGTTGGCGGGGTTCTTGTTCCGCCATTTCTCCAGATGCTCCCGGGAGCAAAAGAAGTTCATGAAGGGGCAAAAGGTCTTTGCGGTGCATCCGCAATCCTTTCGGCTGCTGACGAATTCAACTACGCCTTCCGGAATGCAGGAGGCGATTTTACCGTCCTTCATTTCGATCTTCATTTCGCGCTCACACTCAGGGCACCGGGACCGGACGGCAATATCTTCGTGCAGCATAAAATGGATGCCCAGTGCGTCTGTAGCGCACAGTGCGTATATCTCATGCCCGTCCTGAAAAAGTACTTTGTGGCGGGTCGCTTTTGCTGAAAAGGGATACGCGGATACGATCTCGTCTCCCTCTTTCGTCAGGATGTCAGCCTTATGCAGTCTTTCAACGAGCCGGTGGGCTGATTCGATCGACGGAAGCTTCAGGGCCTCGGCGATGTTTCTCCCGGATGGAGCCTTCCCGGTCCTGGCGAATTCCCTCAGAATGTATTTGCGCACATCATCTTCTTCGGTGCTTAGCTGCGCCTCCGCCAGTCTGCCTCTTACCGTTTCGCCGATCTTGTCCATGAGACTTTTCACCGGGGATTGAGCTCCGCCGCAATTTATTTCTCTCATTGTTTTTCGCAAGGTATCCACTGACGGCACATTTGCGAGTCTGCCCGACTCGTCCTGAAACATCCTTCAGGAAAACCCGATGATCCCCGACGGCTGCAATTCTTTGCCGTTGATGAAGACGGAAGGCGACCCGCTGAGCTTGAGTTCCGTCGCTTTTTCGTCTCTGATCCGGTGCATACCCACTTTGGCCCGAATCTGTTCGGATTCCAGGGCGCGTGCGATATTTTCTTTTAACGCTTCCTCTGAGCCGCATCCCTGTGATATATAACAGTCGATCTTCACACCCTTCTCCCTTGCTGGTTTGGATTATGTATGGATCCTTGTTGATCTCATCCTTGGTCGAATCCGGAAACATTAAACTGCTGGCCCCGGATCAAGAAGCCGTATGTCTCGTGTGTCACTCTCTCAGTATCCCCAGTAAGGACCGGTGCCGAGGCTGGAGAGGAGTAATTCCCGTTATCAATCTTGCAAAAGACGACCACCTTATTGCAGACGAATCAGTCTTTTACCTGAGCAGGGATTTGTTTTGGCCGGGCCTGTTGTAGCAGGCCAGCTCCCGTCGCTCAATACCGAGAAACGATGGTCGGGGGAGGAGAAAAAGCATCGGGCTCATCGATCTTGTGTCAGTCCAATGAGTCGTTACACCGGCGCCGGCCTGCTGATCAGCGACAGAAACTCCTGCCTTGTCGCGGGGTTCGTCCGGAAGACCCCGAGCAGCGCCGAGGTGACGAACATGGAGTTCTGTTTCTGCACGCCCCGCATCATCATGCAGAGGTGGCGCGCTTCGATCGTCACGCCAACGCCGTCGGCGTTGATCGAATCCTTGACCGCGTAGGCGATCTGCTCAGTCAGCCTTTCCTGGATCTGGAGCCTTCTCGCGAACAGGTCGACGAGCCGGGCAAGCTTGCTGATGCCGAAGATGCGTCCTCTCGGGATGTACCCGATATGACAGCGGCCGTAGAACGGCAGGAGATGATGTTCGCACAGGCTGTAAAGCTCGATGTCCTTGACCACGACCATGCTGGTCGTTTCCTGCGCGAAGCAGGCTTTGTTGATCAGTGTCTGCATGTCGGTTTTGTAGCCGGACGTCAGGAACGCAAGCGACGCGGCAACGCGTTTCGGCGTGTTCGCGAGCCCTTCCCGCTCCGGATCCTCACCGATCTCGACCAGCAACTCTCTTACCAGCTTTTCGATCCGCTCACTGTTCCCGTTCATGGAGGATTTCCTTTCGTATGCGTTCCGTGTAGTTCTCGAGCGGCGTCATGCCCGTTCGCGGCTGCGCCAAAACCGCCGCGCTGATGTCCAAACCCGACCCCGGCAGGACCAGTCCGGGCGCCAGCTCCTGGAGAGGGATCGCGAGGAACGGATGGCGCAGGATATCGGGGTCCGGAAGCGTGAGGTCCTCCGTTGTCATCACGAGATCATCGTAGATGACCAGGTCGAGGTCGATGGTGCGCGCAGCGAATCTGTCCGTGCCCCGCGTCCTGCCGAGTTCGCTCTCGATGCGACGCAGCAGCTGGAACTTCAGGTCCCGGGGCGCAAGGTCCGTTTCGATCTCAACGACGCAGTTGTAATACGACGGCTGGCCCTCGCGTCCGACGGGTTCCGTACGGTAGACCGTGGAGATCGCCTTGACCCGCGCCGTTTCCGTCAGCCGGAGGATGGCGCTCCGCACATTGATCTCCGGGGCTATGTTCGATCCGATGCCTACGAAGGCCCGCGTCATGACCGGTCTGTTCGCTGCCGGACGATCTCTATCCCGACGCTCCTGGCGAACCTGAGCGCACCGGGTTTTTCGACCCTTACCGTCGCTTCTTTTACCGACGGATTCCCAAGGCAGATATCGGCCACAGCCTGCGCCAGGGACTCAACGAGCTGGAACTGCGAGCTTTCCGCCATGCTCAGGATCTGCTTGTTCAGGGCCCGGTAGTCAACGGAATCTTCGAGCCGGTCGCTCCTGCCGGCCTTTCGAAGATCCACCGAGAGCGCCAGGTTGATCAGCACGTCCTGCTTGTCTCGCCGTTCCTCGTCGCGAACACCGATGATGCATCGTACGAGAAGATCACTGATCAGAATGCGGTCCATGCTCCTCCTCCCCGAGGTGCCTGCCTCCGTCCACATAGAGGATCTGGCCGGTCACATAATCGCTTTTGAGCAGGTAAAGGACCGCGGCCGCGATGTCCCGCGGCCCCCCGTGTTTCTTGAGGGGGACGCTCTTCGCCAGCCCGTCAAGATATTCCTCATCCTTTCCCTGGGGCGGGAGGATGAGGCCGGGCGCGACCCCGTTCACCGTGAATCCGGGTGCGAACTCCAGCGCACACATCGTCGTAAGCGTCGAGAGCATCTTTTTGCTCAGGACATACGCCATGTGGGCCCGGTCGTAGCCAATGATGCGCGTGTCGAGCAGGTTGACGATCTTGCCGCGGTCCGCAAGCCTCGCGAACTCGCGGGAAAGGACGAATGGCGCCCATGCGTTCACGTGCAGGTGCCGCGTCACATCACCGAAGCCGACATCCATGGGTGTGTTCGGGAGAAAGATGGATGCGTTATTGATGAGGAAATCGAGGGAGCCCGCCGCCTTGAACGACTGCGCGACCAGGGATTCGTACTCTTCGGGCTTTTCCAGGTCAGCGAGGACTTGCCAGGATTTCACGCCGCAATCCACCACCTCGCTGCATACTTTCGCGGCTTCTCTTTCCAGGGCACGGCGGTCATGCACAACGACATGCACGCCCGCTTCGGCAAGCTCGATGGCGATGGCCCGGCCTATCCTTTTGCCCGCGCCGGTGACCAGGGCGATCTTTCCCGGCAGGTCATCAGAAACACCGCGCTCAGGCACGTGACTTGTCATGCGGCTCGCCCGATCCGCTGTTGCTCCGCCCGATCGATCTTTGCCGCCACGATAAAGTCGTTCAGCGACAGGCCGTTGATCTTGTGCGTTGACAGGGTCAATTTTACCTTGTTGTACGAGATGAACAGGTCAGGATGATGGTCCTGCTCGTTCGCGATCGCAGCGACGCTGTTCACAAATTCCATGGCCTGTTTAAAATCCTTGAAACGCAGCTCTTTTTCGATCGTGCCTTCTCCCATTGACCACTGAGGGATCTCGTGAAGGAGCTCCTCCGCCTCATGTCGCGGCAGCGGACTTGTCCCTTTCAATATGGGTTTTGCCGTTTGTTCCACCAGCTTCATAGCGACTCCTCATCCCCTTTACCGGATCATTCCCCGCAGACTCTCTTTTGTCACAAGCGCCCCGGCCCGGATCACGGTACGCGCGATCTCCACCTTCTCCCATACATTACACATCATCATGCCGCGGACCTTTCCGTCCTTGAGGTAATAGATCACGCCCGTATCGTTCTCCTTTTGCCAGTCGGCAAAGGTCTCAAGCTGCGCGTCCACCTCTCCTACCGCCTCGTACCCGAATTCGAAGAGGTCGGAGAAAAAGTAGGGCATATAGTCGTACGGCTTGTGCGCGCCGGCCATGTTCAGGCCCGCCCACTTGCCCTGGTTCAGGGCATTGTCCCAGTGCTCGACGCGCGTTTGCTTCCCGAGGACCTTGTAGGGGAATAACGCGATGTCGCCCGCGGCATAGATGTCGGGAAGCGACGCCTGAAGATACTCGTCGACGATGACCCCGTTGGCTGTCTGCAGGCCCGCGCGCCGGGGAAGATCGAGCGAAGGCGCGACGCCGATGCCCACGATCACCATATCGGATTCAATTTTTTTCCCGCTCGCGGTGTGAGTGATGAACCGGCTTCCCTGCCTGGAAAAAGCGGAAGGTTTCTCATTGGTCAGGACCTTTATCCCGCGCGAAAGGAACTGGTCCAGGAGCGCCCTCCCCAGGTATTCAGGAAAGACCCTGTTCACGAGGTAGCTGTCGGGAAAGATCATGGTAACGTCGATCTTATTCATGGCCAAGGCCGCCGCGATCTCGGAGCCGATGAACCCACCGCCGATGACGACCGCCTCTTTCCCCTCAGTGGAATCTCTCCGTACCTTCAGGTAATCGTCCACTGTACGGAAGTAACAGATCCCGTCGAGATCCCCGCCGGGAATGGGCAGTGTGCGCGGCACACCCCCTGTAGCGAGCAGAAGCTTCTGAAACCGGAATTCCCTGCCAATGCTGGTCGTGACCTTCTTCCGTTTCGGGTCAAGCGCAGTGACCATGGCCCCCTGTACCAGCATTACTCCATTTTGATCATAGAAATTCTGATCATGGAGAAAAATGTCCTCAACCTTCTTTTTGCCGAACCAGAGTTTTTTCGTGAGCGGTGGACGATCATAGGGAAGGTGCCTTTCGGCGCCGATGAGCAGAATGGCCCCCTCTGTATCGTGCTCACGGATCCCTTCCACGGCGGACGCTCCCGCAAGCCCTCCGCCGACGATGATGTATTCGTACGACTGGTCTCCCATTTTAAAACCTCCTCACGAGAACCTGCGGCTCACCGACGCCGGCTTGCAGCATGTTCAAAAGAACGATGCCTCGTTTTAAGTATAGCACAGGCCGATGGCTCTGTTGAATCTCGGAAATGAAAGCGAGCCGAAGAAAAAACGCCCTCCCCTTGTCGGGGAAAGCGTTTTGCGTGAATTTCAATCAGGGTTTTAAAGTGACTTGTGGTAGATATCCCTTATCCTCCGATGATCCTCCGATACAGCTTTTTCGTCTGCTCCTCCGGTTCAAGATCAACGTCCCTGCTCAGGGCGCGTTCGCATCGTTCATAGGTCCGGATCGCCTCGCCGCGCCGGGCGTCCGAATGGTAACGGGTCATGAGCCAGCAGCACGCCTTCTCGTTGCAGGGGTCCGCGGAGAACATCCTCTCGTAGAACCGGAGCGTCCTGTCCCGGTCGCCGGAAGACTCTGCGATCACGGCCGCGTCCTCGAGCGCCCGCAGGTACCGGATGCGCAGGCGGTCCCGCATCGGCGCGGCCCAGTCGCTGTAAAGGTCTTCTGGCAAAAAGTCTCCTTCATAAAGATCGAATGCCTTCTCGTATTCTCCCGCAATATCTTCAGATTTCTGACTTGACCTCATGCGGTCTGTTGTGTCCAGATGGTAAAGCAACTGTCCGACATCGGTCCGAACCAGGTCCTTGTTCAACATGAGGACGCCGTCATTGTAAAGAATACAGGAAGCGGATTTACCCGGAACGTTCTTTGGCTCCAGCACCTTCCGCGCCCGGTGGAGCATGCTGTTGAATGCCGGTCCGAGCGTGTCGGGATCCGTGTTCGGCCAGAGCGCCTCCAGGGCACTGTCGCGCGACACGGCATATCCGTCCTGGGCAGCGAGCAGCTTGACGAATTGTTTTGCCCTCCTGCTTTTCCACTCGGAATCCCGCACCGGGACCTTTCCCCGCATCGCCCTGAAGCCCCCGAGACAGTTAATTTCGAGGAACGGCGTTGTGCTCGAACGGGTCTGGTTATCGATCAGCCGGGAACAATAGTCAAGGCAGATGCCGTGCGCGAGCGCGGCATTCGCCAACTCAGCCAGTTCCACGGCATTGAACAGGGCATAGTAGGTGAACCCCCGCTCCCGGCCGATTGAAAATCCTTCACGCAGGTGCTTGCGCGCGGAATCCGTTTTCTTCATGATCCCATAGAGCCGCGCCAGCACGAGATGCGCATTCGCCTCTTGTTGCGCGGCCTTGATCTGCTGAAGCATCTTGACGGCAGTGAGCAGCTCCTTTTGTGCCTGAAGATATTTTTTAAGCTTCACGTGGATCGCGCCGCTCGCGATAAGGTAGATCGCGTGGAACAGCTTGCTTCCTGATTGCGTCCGTATTGCCAGGGCATAGTCCGATTCTTTCTTTGCCTGGTCAAGCCTGCCCTGGAACAGATAGGCGATCGCGAGCAGATGGGCAGCGGACGCGCTGAAAAAGGCGTTTTGTGATTCTTCGCCTTTGCGTTTGCACTCCGTGAGCAGGAGCACGGCGCCCGGGTAATCTCCCTGGGCGATCTTGAGCCATCCGCCGATGTCAAGGGAGAGGAAAATCATCGACTCGAGTGCGTGGCTGTCCGCAAGGTCCCTGCACTGGTCAAGTCGTTTCTGAGCTTCGGCAAAGTCCCCTGCGAACAGAGAGGTCATGGCCGCAACCAGGAGGAGCGCCGCATGGCCTCCGGCCTCATCGGGGATGGAGGCGTTCGCCTCGAGGCCTTTGGCGACCGTCTCCCTGGCAAGGAGGAAATCTCCCTGGTAAAGCGCGCAGGGCGTTAAGTAAATGGCGGTGGTGATGTGATAAAAATGGTCGCCCTGCTTCCGGAACAGTGCGAGTGCTTGCCTGAGCGCGTCCGAGGCCTGCTGAAGCCTGCCGATGAAGAACCACGCCATGCCCATGGCAAGGAGCAGCCTCGCCCGCGCCCCGGGGGAAGCTCGTCGGTTCTGTTTGAGGAGGGCCTGGGCCAGCGCCGCGTCGCGCCCCATGCGCGTGAAGTCGCCGCCCGTGTGGAAGCATGCCTCGATAATGCCGCACAGGGAATACATCAGTCCCGAGGTCCGGTTGAAGGAGGTCTTGCCGGCCCGGAAGCCCTTGAACGCGAGATCAAAGAACGTGAGGGCCGTTCGGGAATCCGTGAACCGGCATGCCACGGCACGGGTGAACAGGAACCACGGCCGGTTCCCGTATTCGAGCGGAAGCGTCTCGATCCACCGGATGAGCGTCCCCGTCTGGCCGCGAGCGATCATCTCCTCGCCGCAGACCTCTATCTGTTTGATGGCCTGATCGAATTGTCCCGAGGAAAGCGAAAGATCGATGCTCCGTACCAGGTCTCCGCTATTTCTGAAGAAGGCCGCCGCACGGGAGTACAGTCTTTTCACCTCCGCAGGCCTGGTCTGGGCGATCAGTTTTTTTCGGAGAAACTCGCGGAAGAGCGCGTGGTAGCGGATCACGAGGGTATCATCATCCAGTGCCGTGACGAACAGGTTCCTGTCCCGAAGGTCCTTTACCATCGCTGCAATGGACATCCTGCCCGATGACGCCGTGCGCGGCAGGCCGGTCAGCAGTTGGATGAGTGGAACGGGAATAAAGTCGACGATCGAGGTCTGGAGCAGGAACCGCTGCATTGCCTGCGGAAGGTGCGCAAAAACTTCCTGCGCGAGGTAGTCGAAGACGTGGGTCCGGAACCCCGCTGCGCGCCGGTCGATGAGCGCCAGTGCCCGCGCCCCCGGTGCGAGGGTGGAAAGATATTCGTGCATCAGCACGAGACCGGCCGGCCAGCCTTCCGCCGTGCCGTTGATAAGCGCCGCCTCGTTCGGGGAGATATGCATGCTGAAGACGATGCTGAACAGGTCCTGGACCTCGCTGTCGGTGAATTTGAGGTCATCGCCGCTCAGCTCTCCCACGGACTGCGTTGCGCGAAGCTTCGCGATGTCCAGTTCCGGCCGCACCCGGGAAATGATCATGAACCGGACGTGGGGCGGCGTGCGGTCGATCAACTGTTTTATGAGGTGCTGGAGAACGGGCGAGGTGGCGGTGTAATCGTCGAATACGAGCAGGCCGGGATCCGGGATGTTCCCGAACACCTGTTCGATCCAGGTGCCGATGTCCTGGCGGATTCCGTTGATGCCGTAGCGGTTCAGCGGTATGGCCGGGACCGCGGGAACCTTCCCGGGCCAGGCGCGCTGGATCGCCATGCCCAGCGCTGACAGGAAGACCGCGGGGTTGTCGTCCTCCTGGTCCATGGTATACCACACCGAGGGCGTAGTGAGCGACTGGACATATCCCGCCGCCAGCGTGCTCTTCCCCTGGCCTGCCTGAGCATGGATGATCACCAGCTTTTTGTCTTCCCATTCCAGGAGTTTGTTCGTGAGCCGTTCACGCTCGAGTATATGGGCGGGCTTTGGCGGGAGAAACTTGGTAAGGTTCATGCGCATACCCCCTGTCAGGTTTAATGCGTAAATGAATCGTGGGAGAAAAACAGCAAAAGTATAGAGACGTTTATTAAATAAATCAACAGAAATTATTCATATATTGCTATTACGTCGGGTGGGGGCATCCCTTGACAATGCGCCGTGCAGCACCTACACTTTACTTACCCATAAATTTCTGTCAGAATGGGAACATAATTTTCCGCAGTAGCCTATGAAAGGAAAGCGGCCACTGAGGACTTCCGCAGAGGACGCGGAGAAAAGCTCAACATATCTTCTGTGCTAATACCAGGACCCCAAAGGTCTTGATTTAACTCTGCGTCCTCCGCGTGCTCTGCGAGAGACGCCCTTTTGATTCCGTCTTGTCCGGGCTGCCGTATACGAGAGAAGGAGGAACCTGTGGATATCAAGAACCGTGAGGTACCGGCAGCCGAACTCAGACCCGCGTGCGATCCGGCGGAATTTCCCTTTACGACCACTGCCGAACTGCCGCTCAGGGACGAGGTCATCGGCCAGACGCGGGCAGTGAAGGCGATCGAGTTCGGCATCTCCATCCGCAATCACGGGTACAACATCTTCGTGTCCGGCGTCCCGGGCACGGGCCGGAACTCCATTACCGGATCCATCGTCAAGCGGATCTCCCTGGACCAGCCGGTTCCCGATGACTGGTGCTACATCAACAACTTCAAGGAAGCCGACCGGCCGCGCGCGATCAAACTGCCGCCGGGCAGGGGCCGTGAGTTCAGGAACGACGTCGAGAAGTTCATCGGGTTCATGCAGAGTGAGATCCCCAAGGTCTTCGAATCCAAGGAATATGAAGAACAGAAATCGCGCATCGTGGACGAGGCGGAGAAGGCCAAGGAGGTCCTGTTTGCCGAGGCCGGCAAGAGCGCTCTCGAACTGGGGTTTCAGCTGACCATCACCCGCACCGGCATCGTCAAGGTTCCGATGTGGAAGGGCAAGCCGCTGACGCCCCAGGAGCTCGGATCCCTCTCATCCGATCAGCGGCACGAGCTTGAGGAACATGAGAAAAAGGTTGACGAGGAGATACGCGATTTTCTGTCCAAGGCGCGCCTGCTGGAGAAAGCGGCGCACGAAAAGGTACATGAGCTCAACCGGCACGTCGCGCATTTTTCCATGGGACACCAGCTCGACGACCTGAAGGAGAAGTACCGCGTCAATCCCCGCATTCCGGAGTATCTCGCGGAGGTCGAGGAAGACGTCCTGAATAATCTGCGTGAGTTTCTGGGCCAGACGCCGGAACTGCAGTTCCCGATCGAGGGCATGGACAAGGCGAGCTTCCTCGAGCGCTACAAGGTGAACGTGATCGTGGACAACGCCGGGACCAAAGGAGGTCCGGTCATCGAGGAAGCCAATCCGACGTACAACAACCTCATTGGCCGCATCGAGCGCAAGGCGCGGTTCGGCGCTCTCTTCACGAACTTCACTATGATCCGGTCGGGCTCGCTGCTCCAGGCGAACGGCGGCTTCCTGATCCTGAACGCCCTCGACGTGCTGCGCAATCCTTTCTCCTGGGACGCGATCAAGCGGGTCATCAAAAAAAGCGAGGTGAAGGTCGAGGATCTGGCCGAGCTCTACGGCATTACGACCGGCGGCCTCAAGGCCGAACCCATCCCGGTCTCGCTCAAGCTTATCTTGCTCGGCAGCCCCTCGCTCTATTACCTCCTCTACTACTATGACGAAGACTTCAGGGACCTCTTCAAGGTCAAGTCCGACTTCGACACGCAAACCGCCGGCTCCGGAGATGAAAAGATGCGGTATGCGAACTTCGTCGGCGCAATGGTGAAAAAGGACGGCCTTCTCCCCTTTGACCGGATCGCGGTCGCCTGCGTCGTGGACCATGCCGTGCGTCTTGCCGGCAAACAGAACAAGCTTTCGCTTCGTTTCAGCGAACTGTCGGACCTGGTGCGCGAGTCGTCGTACTGGGCGGCACAGGCGGGAAGCAGCGTGGTAATGGCCGGGCATGTGGAGAAGGCTCTGGAAGAAAAGGTTTACCGGGCAAATTTGATCGACGAGCGAATCCAGGAGCTGTTCGCCGAGGGAACGCTGATGGTCGACGTCTCGGGCTCCGCGATCGCGCAGGTGAACGGGCTGTCCGTGTACGATATCGGCAATTTTTTCTTCGGCAAACCCTCACGCATCACCAGCCGGGTCTACCTCGGCAAGGCGGGGGTCATCAACATCGAGCGCGAAGCCAAGCTCTCGGGCCGCATCTACAACAAGGGCGTGCTCATCCTCTCGGGCTATCTCGGAGGCGCCTACGCCCAGGACAAGACACTTTCGGTCTCGGCGACCATTGCCTTTGAGCAGAGCTACGGCGAGGTGGAGGGCGACAGCGCCTCGGCCGCGGAGGCTGTCGCGCTCATCTCAGGCATCGCCGAGGCGCCGGTAAAGCAGAACATCGCCATCACCGGCTCGATCAACCAGAAGGGCGAGATCCAGCCGATCGGCGGGGTGAATGAAAAGATCGAAGGCTTCTTTGCCGTATGCAGGAACCGCGGACTGACAGGAGACCAGGGCGTTATCATTCCGGAACTGAACAGGAAGAACCTGATGCTCAGGAAGGAAGTCGTGGACGCGGTGAAGGACGGCAAATTCCGGATCTATGCGATCAAGACCGTGAATGACGCGCTGGAGATCCTGACAGGACTTCCCGCGGGCGACCGCAATGAGGATGGCGCCTGGCCCGAGGGGTCGATCAACTTCCTGGTGGACAAACGGCTCAGGGAAATGTCGAAGAAGCTGAAGGCCGACGATAAGGGCGAGGAGAAAAAGGAGAAGAAGGAAGAGAACAACGAGCAGGTTCCGAAGAAGACCCCGCAGCCGGAAGAGTAGAATTGTTTGACAACTATGCTGGCGCGCGTGCTTGTTCCATTCAGGTTGGATTGTACATATGCTGGCTTGTGGATGAAGTGCGAACTTCCCTACATCCTGCAATGCCAATATTGTGACGAGGGTAAAGAATTCAGGTAATATCATGCATTCTCCCGGCGATTGCGAAACGCTGGGAGAATTCGCGCGTGAGCGTCGGTTTTTAGACAGCTCGGGACCTAAACGGTTAGGATCAACTTGTCGGGTTTCGCTTTACTCAACCCGACCTACGAAACTACCCCTTACCCGACTATTGTCGTTGCATACACCGGTTGTGGGCCGCGATATTTTCCTTCCGCATCACTATGCCTGTCCGCAAGCGCCGCAATTATCCATTCTGGAGTCTCCATATCCTTTTTCATTATGCGAAAGGCGCAGATCATGATGAAAAGAGAGCACCTTTCTTGACAATATCTAATATCGAGATATACTGAATATAATGACTGTTTTGGAAGCGCGGCATTTCGAGTAATCCACGTAGCTTCACTCCGGAAACAATGGCAACGAGATGAGGAAAGGAGGAACTCATGCGACCATTCACGTCAGAAGCGGCAGAACAGGTCATCAGCCTTCTATGCTACAGCAGGACCGACGACAGGTATCATTACGGCCCTCGCGGGAAACCTACTACATGCGCGGGGGCATTCCGGCTTGCCGTAACCGTGAAGGCAGGCTCTCCTCCACAGCTGGTGCTATCCGACATCTATGATCCGTCCAGGTATCGAACGATAACCGTCGCGGACGCGGTGCAGCAGGGCGTCCTCGATCCGTCATGGGAAGATTTTGCCACAAAGCTCTATCTCAACGACCAGGACATTCTCTATATGTGCCTGATGAGCCGCGTAGAGCCGGTTCCTTTACGGCTTAACGATGTCGAGCGGGTGAAGTCCTACCGGGATCAGCACAATGACAAGGCCAGGTCCGTCAAGTGCACCTACATGCCCCATCTCCCTCGATCCAATGTTCACATGCGGTCCGTTTCCGGGAAAGCCGGAGGCGGACCCGGGAAACAGGACATGACGGGCGTGCACCAGCGCAAGAGGGCCAAGGCTTCATAGCTGTTCACAGGTACAGGAAGGTCTTGTGCACTGCATGTTTCAATCGTAATTCATCATTTTCGATCGATCCGGGCCGTCATGAGGTGCACCTGCAAATATGGAATGATGAAGGTACAAAAATAGTGCGGATTATGGGTTGATAATTGCACATAATGATAGTGGGTGTAAGCCAGCAGCACATTGCATCTCGGGTCAGGATTTTGCGAATAATCTCTTCGAGCACTGCAATCTTGTCGGCCCACTCCTTCAGATCTTTGTCAATCACGACGAGCGATGTATGGTGGCGTCCTCGACTACCAACACCGTCCCCTCTCTTAATTCCCATGTCTGTGACACTTCTCCCACCTCCTTCATAACCGAATAAGAACATTTTATCCAATAGCACCTCTCTACGCATTTCAATTGGAATTCGTCACTTCGCCTAAGACCCTGTCCTTCACAGACCTCCTACTATTATGCACTTTGGTTAAAACAAAAAACGATCAATTACCGGTTGAAACATACTGAGTTCTTCTAGACGAAAAAGCAGCATGCATCCCGATAACCAAAACATCCCCAATAATGTATTCTTGTTTTATTCTCACATTGACATTGACATAGCGCGCATCACGAAATAGAGCGCCCCGGCAAAGAACATGCCCAGCAGGACGCCAAAAACCTCCAGCCAGAGCAGATGCGATCTTATATTCTCTTCAATAATGTCACGTACCTTTGATGGTGCATACGTCGCAAGCTTGTCGGCGACCATGCCTTTTATATCAAGGTTGTCGAAGAACAGTTGCGCAATGGATCTGTCCGTATGGTAATGGCGGAGGACAAGCTCGTTGTTCGGCCTGAACAGGAAATCCTCGAGCGTACCGACCTTTTGATTGGTCCTGAGGATCATCTCCTTTGACACCCGCAACCGGTCTATTCTCTCCTGGAGCTCCCCTACGATTGCATCAGTCATCTCGTCATATTCTTTGATGCGCGTGACGTTCAGGAACTTTCCGAGAAATCCAAGCTTCGTCTTGAGCGCGTCTCTGATCTCGTCATGGACCTTCTGCGATAGCAGGTATTCACGGACATCGTCACGGAACTCATCGATCACGTTATTGATGATTTCCTCGGCCTTATCGTTATTGACCGGTTTGAGCAGCTTTTTCATTTCAGCCTGGAGCATCTCGCTGTTCACCAGGTGTGTTTCTACCGTCCTCGCGAGGGAACGTATGATATCCTTGTGCTTTTTGAGCAAAACACCGGATCCCGGCAGGAACGACTTCTTTTCAAAGAGCATCGTAATGGCTATCTTGTTTGTGATGCCGCCTATGAACCCGCCCAGCAATACCTGTATCAAGAGAGCCTGGTAAGGGTAGGTATTGCCGGACAGCGATGCTATCAGCGCAAGCACCAAGCAGGCAAATACGATGAGGATCAGCCAGGGCGCTATGAGATCTGTCATCCTGGGTTTTCTATCGCTCATGAGGCACCTTCTCTACTGGGGTAAAACGCAATTTCTAATCCTGCTTTCCCTTAACTGAGTTGCAGGTTCAGTTAGGCATAGCGCAATCCAACGGCCATTGCGGTTTCACCCTGTCGTGAATACTGTCGGATTTCGTTATACTTAACTTACCTCACCTGTCAGATAACAGTTTGTCTCCTGCAGCTCTTCCTTTAGACTCATGTATCACAACTTTAGGAATATATCTGCAGGGTCATTTATCAGTAGTGTGACCTACACCTACTACTATGGATTTCGATTAGTCATAAAAATTAACGATTACGGGTCGAAATATGTATGCCAGTAATGATTCGACTTGTTCCCATAATGCTCATTCTGGGAAAAGGTTGGCGACATCACGGGTGGGATAAATCTCCTCCTTCGGGGTCTTCAGTTCCCAGAACACTCATTTTGGGATATTCTATTTCAAACTTGGACAATCAATATTGGCATTGTTAGTTTCTACATATGATAAGTAGGTTCCAAAAGGTGCAACCACCGCATAAAAGGAAGAAAACTTGATGGTATGGTTACAACCGCGATTCGTCACTTCGATTGTGAATCTGTACCTCTATGGTGCACCTACTTCTGTGGATTGTTCACTATTCGGAACTATTAACAAATTCCGATTGTAAGATGCATCTGAACTGTTGTCGGTATATACATCGCAATGTTTGTGCTCGACCAGCGTACCACCTTTATCTGTCCAGCATTTCCCTCACCTTCTTCAGGAGCGCCTGTGGCGACATCGGTTTAATTATCATGGCCGAGCCTGTTTCGATCAAGTCCTTCTCTCGAAGCATATCCAGCGAATATCCGCTTACAAAGAGCACCGGGACCGCGGGCATCACCTTCCTGATCTCTTCATAAGCCTCTCTGCCGCTCTTCTTCGGCATCATAATGTCGAATAGAAGCAGCTGAATTCTGTCCTTGTTTTCCATGAATTTCGTCACTGCCTCTGCTCCGTCATTCGCCTGAATAACGGTATAGCCCATTTGCTCAAGAACAACTACATTTAAATTCCGCATGTTCACATCATCCTCTGCCAAAAGGATTGTTCCCGTGCCGCCTTTTTGATATTCAACTTCCAGTGTCTTCCGCCTTTCCACTGCCGAGGCTTTGATCAGCGGGAGATAGATCCGGAAGGTCGTGCCTTTGCCCGGTTCACTGTATACGTTTATGAAACCCTCATTCTGTTTGAGAATGCCGTACACCATGGCCAACCCGAGCCCTGTTCCCTTGCCGACCTCCTTGGTCGTGAAAAAAGGCTCAAATATATTTTTCCTTGTTTCCTCGTTCATCCCCACGCCAGTGTCGGTGGCAGAGATCATGGCATAGGTTCCCGGCTTCCCATACCCGTGGGCCGACACAAACCCGCTATCCATTTTCATAATCGATGTTTCGATCATGAATGAACCGCCATGCGGCATTGCATCCCGCGCATTCGTTGCAAGATTCATCATTACCTGCTCCAACTGGCCTGCGTCGGCCATGACGGTCAATTCACCCCCAGCAAGGGCCAAGCGGACCGCAACATCCTCACCGATAATCCGAATGAGAAATTTCTCTACTTTTTTGAGTATGCTATGCAGGTCAACAGGTTTACGGTCAATGATCTGCTTGCGGCTGAAGGTAAGAAGACTCTGGGTGAGTGAGGCAGCGCGGTCTGCTGACTCCAGCATGTGTTCTATATTCAGCCGTAAAGGATCGTCCTTCGGCATTTTCATGAGCGTAATGTGTCCGTAGCCGATGATGGCGGACAGGATATTATTGAAATCGTGGGCAATGCCTCCGGCAAGCGTACCAATGCTCTCCATCTTTTGAGCATGGCGAAGCTGGCTCTCCAAGGCTCTTTTTTCCGTTATGTCGTTGATGACCTCGATGACGGATTGTACTTCACCGGATGGACTCTTCATCGCGTATGTCCTTACCTCCACCTGTCTCTGTTTGCCTTTATCATCCGTATGCGTGTGGACAGCAAGACCCGGCTCTCCTGTCTCGAATGTGCTTTTGCACGCGCAAACATGTCCGGGTTCATGGCATGGCTGTGTTGCATGATGCGATATCTCGTAACAATGTTTTCCAATAATATGCCCCAGCGATTCCCCTGCTTGCTCGCAGTACGCACGGTTGGCCGATAGTATGCGATAATCGCTATCAATCACCACAAATGCCTGATCAACGCTGGCAAGAATGTCCTCAATGAACTTTTCGGATTTTCGCAGCGTCTCTTCCGCCCGTTTGCGCTCGGTAATGTCACGGAAGATACCGACGAGGTACTGCTTTCCGCCCAACGTCACCGAGGTGGCATTGATGTCCGCGTAAAAGACCGAGCCATCCTTTCTCAACATCGGGGCCTCAGATGCAAGCAAAATCTCGCCGCGCAGCTGTTTTTCAAAGAGCTCCCGGATGGCGGGCAGGTCCTCTTTCGGGTGAATATCATCAACACGCAGACCAACGATCTCATCGCGGGTATATCCAAGCATGATGCACATGGATTTATTTGCCTCAATATGCCTCTTGGTCTCCGCGTCGGCAATCATGATCCCGTCGATCGCATTTTCGAATATGGACCGGAACTTTTCCTCGCTTTCCCGCAGACTCTCTTCACTTCGTTGACGTCCTTCGATGGAGCGGAGCAGTTCCCCGTTAATTCTGAGAATTGATTTATACCGCCAGAATGCCATGACGAAGAAGACGATAATTAGGACAAGTCCGCTGACTGTAAGTATTCTATTGCGCGTCCAGTACGGTACCGGCACGCCGTACCATTTGCGATAAATCTGCTCATATTCGGCGCTTCCAGTAAAGCTATGCAGGGCATTGTTCAAGCGTCCAAGTAATTGCACGTTTCCCTTGCGTACCACCAAACATCTTTCCTGCTCCGCAAAGGGCTTTCCGATCTTCTTGATGCGGTCTTCCAGTCGGGCTTCCCGCACATTTTTTTGAATTTGGGTTTCCTCTCCGGCGAATATATCAATTTCCCCAGCGAGAAGGCTGAAAATTCCTTCCAGATAAGAACCATCAATAGAGAGATTCACGCCTGGCTTGTTTTTTAGTTGCTCGTAGGATAGACTGCCTTTGACAACGCCTACAGTGTGCCCTCGAGGTGCGGTATCGGGATTAATCTGGCTTTCAGAACGGACAAAATAGGAAAGGTAGGCTACATCTATCGGGGAACTGAATAGTAATATCTTTTCACGTTCCGCGCTCTTGAGCAGAACGGTAATATCCGCCTCGCCGGTCTCTACCGAAGTTATCAACGCCGGCCAACCGGGTTCACAAATATATCTAAGCTCCAATCCCGCACGAGTGGCCACGCTATTGATAATATCCACCGCGAATCCGGAGGGCTTGTCGGTATTTTTGTCCCAAAAATTAACCGGCGAATAGGTACAATGGATAACCACTGTCGCCTTTTCAGGCGCTATCTGCTTATTAGAAGATTCAGCCCATGATAAAGAGACGCAGGCTAAGACTATGGAAAAGATAATGATAATAGGTACCAAAAACTTCCTAATTGGGCGCTTGGAATCAGGCAAGCTAACCTCCTTCAAAACAAGAGCGTTGTTTGCTCTTGGAAATGACTATTTTATACTTTGTAAGTTGTGGGACAACGACCCCATTGACACATGACGTTATGTTAAGGAGAAGCAGGAACATTAAGGGTTAGACGGAACATTTCAATCTCCCTCACGGAGTGATTATAACATAATGGCGCAACGTGCAATGCTTATTCGAGTTGGATCGTAGTCGGATGATAAAGAGATTCAGACATGGGTTCAATAATACCCGAACATTACATCCGGACATCTGGTAGATTCGGCGTTTTAGAAGCATCCTCTATAGGGTATTGTACTGGTATTCCAGCAAATACGGAATGTAACTTGATATGTTTCAACAAAATGCAACTACAACGAGTACAGTCAACTATGTGCAGCTCACCGATGATGCCAGATATCTCTGTTTGTGTGACAACATGGCAAAAAGCATTCGAGTAAGTTTATGCATTGTTGCCATGACTGCTTTCTTATAAGGCAATCCAGCTTGTTTCTTTTTCTGGTAATACGCTCGGAATTTATCGTTATTGAGGATCACATTTACCGTCATGAGCCAAAGAACACGTCGAAGGTGCCTATTTCCTCTCTTTGAGATTCTGCTCTTTCCCTCGTACTTGCCGGATTGATACACTGTTGGATCAATCCCTGCGTAGGCAATCAAATGTTTGTGCGTCTCGTAGCTCTCGATTCGTCCTAGCTCAGCCAAAAAAGTGGTACCGGTTCCGTTACCGATGCCTACCACGGATGTTACAATCTCCAGGTCTTCGACCATCAGAGAGTTGCAGTAGTCCGTGAGCATGACCGTCAACTCATCTCGACGATCCTCCAGATGGATTAGTGTCGAGATTTTCCCCCGGAGGATAGTCTCTTTGGCTGGACTGACCGTCCCAACCGAGTTCTTGGCCAGTTTGATGATATCCTCCGCCGTAAAGGTTGATATTCTGCTCCCTGAACCTCGTGGCTCCATAGCTTTAGCTATTGCCCGGGGTTTGGCAAGCACAATCAAACGAGCCGAGGGAAACTTCTTCAGAAATTCAAGCATGATGCCCGAATAGACGCCGCAGAGCCGCTCAAGCTCAGGAAAGGTCGTCTGCAAGACCCGCTTGATCTCGGTCTTGGTCGCGGAAATCAAATGGCTCAGCGACTCTCTCTCCCGGGCGAGATCTCGCATATCCTGCATATCCTGGCTGACGGACATCTGAGAAATCTTATCCGTGTGAGCCAGCAGGAACTGGGCGATCGTCAGTGCGTCTTTCTTATCGGTCTTGGTCTTCCGGAGCGTAAGTTTGGCAAAGTTCGAAATCAACAGCGGGTTAATGACTACGGCTCGGATGCCCTGAGACGTGAGATAAGAGAATAGATTGATGTGATAGCAGCCCGTGGACTCCATGCCGACGATGACCGTAGAAACATATGGTTGCTGTGCCATTATCATCTTCAGCAACTTCGAGAACCCATCACTGTCCATGGTACAATCTTGGGCGAAACAGCGTGTCCCTTTGCCGTCAAGGCCAGCGGCAGAAAAGGACTCTTTGGAAACATCGACGCCAACGGTCAAACTTTCCATTGATCCCTCCTCCATGCAAGATTTAGACAGGCAGGAAACGCCTCCCGACCAATCCTCCATCGTTACCAGGGCTCTTTGGCCCAATCAACCTATCATGGCTATGGGAGGCAGGGAACAAACTGTACTGAGGGTTCAAGGACCCAGGAAGTAAACTAAGTTCTCCTGCCCTTCTATGACATCTATATAGCACAACTAATCGTAGGAGGAAGTACTTCTTGCCGTTCGAATATAGCATAGAATGAATATTTCAAGAAGCAATTTACGATTCTAAGAGCAGCGTATCGATTGGGCTGAGCATAGTGAGCCAACATCTTCTTCAAATTGCGGAAAGCAGCCTCCAACCTCCCGGCTCTCACCGCGTACCTGAATGAACTCGTAATAACGACGGCGGCTCGCACTCGATGACCATCGCGCGCCCGGTGCCGGGATGACGAAAGCTCAGAATTGCGGCATGAAGATGGTAGCCCGGGTCGCCGGGCAAGGCATGTGTATCCGGCAGGGGCAAACCGCCTGCGCCGTACAGAGGATCGCCAACCAGAGGGTGTCCCGAGGATGCCAGGTGAATGCGGATCTGGTGTGGACGGCCTGTCTCAATTCGGACATCACAGAGGAAGGAATCTTCGCGGCGTTCGATGACGGTATGGGGTCAGACTTAAAGATTGAGTTACTTATTCCTTCTTTAAAGCTGCGGCCACAACTTCTATTTCTTTCCAAACATCCTTGCTACTCCGGAGATACACAGTCACAGCCGCGGGGTCTTTCCGCAAATACGCCGCGATCTCTCGCCCTGTATAACCATATTCCTTCGCTAGAATACTGAAGAGTGGTCGAGCAGTCAAGATATTTGTGGTTCTCTCCATGATCGCAGATCCTCAAGCGAAACGGCGCACTGCCGAGCAATCTCTCCTGCTAGCCGGGGCAAGACGTCTTCCTGCTTGATTGTTGCTCCGTCGTTCATGAACATCGAGTACTGTTTTCGTGCTCTGCCTTTGTTCTCGGAAAACATTCTGAGAACAAGGTCGGTGTCAAGCAATTCTGACAGCTCCGTTTTTGTGCCCACGGTCTTGTACCTTCGGTTATAGTACATGGTATACCTCTGGTTAACGCCCTGAAGGATTTTGGAGAGCGGAATGGCCCTGGTTTCAATCAGAAGGTGCACATGGTTGGACATGAGTATGTATGCATAGAGATGAAAATGATAGCGTTGTTTGTAGCCGATAAGTATTTCAAGAAATTTACGATAATCGAGGGGATCTTTAAATATCTTCTGCTTCTGGTTTCCTCTGGTGATTACATGATAAAAGGCGCCTTCGTATTCAATTCGGGGTTTTCTAGCCATGGCAGAGGATAGAAAATATCCCGACGGGCGTCAATAACTCAATCTTTAAGTCTGACCCCGTACGCCTCCGAGGGGCCAGCCACGTTCCAATGATTCGGCAGCGCAAACTTATTTTAATCTTTAATCCGACAGAAATTCCCCGAGCGATTGAAGCGGTTCGATATGATCACAAAATATTTTAAAGATCGTAAGCATCGGCACGGCGATCAGTGCGCCGACGATTCCCCATAGCCATCCCCAGAAGATGAGCCAGACAAAGATGACGACCGGGTTCATTGAAAACCGCGCGCCGAGGACCATTGGAGTTACCAGTTGGGACTGAAGAAGCTCGATGGAAAGATAAATAATCGGAGCAAGAACTGCTTTTTGCATGTCATCTATAGTCCCCAAGGCGACGATGGTAACGAGCGTAATGCCGACCAGCGGTCCGAGATAGGGGATATATATGAGCAAAGCGGCCATTATTCCCCAAAGTACGGGGTCGGCATCCCGACGAGATGCAGTCCCACTACGAGCACGATACCCTCACCGGCGTTGATCATGGTCACCGTCAACAGGTATCGCGAAATCGTTTTCTCTATCTCATTCACAAACTCCTGCACTTTTTCCTTTTTTTGATTCTGCCGAAAAAGATGCATCAGCTTTACGACAAAATGGTCGCCGGAGGCAAGAAGAAAAAAAAGAAGGATGAGAACAAGACCGGTCTTGGTCAAAAAAGCTTTGGCCTCTGAAAGAAATGTCAAGGTCAGGTTCGGAATTGGGTCTGGAGGTACAGCTTCGGTTTTTTTCTTCTCGCCGGCCCCTGCGGTTTCTTTTAATTCGTCGGCAGTTTTCATTGCCTTTTTTATGGGCTTCATGAACCTTTTGGACTTTTGCACTACCTGATGGAACGTCTGAGGCGCCTTCTCGATCCATTCCTGGACAGGATCAGCAAGCCTCGCCATACCAAACCCGACGATCGCCAGAAACGAGATCAGGACCAGAGCTGAACTTGCCGCCTCGGGAACCTTAATCGTCTTTAACATCCTGACGATCGGCCTCAGGAGAAAAGTAAAAAAAAGGGCCAGGATTATAGGAAGGAGTACGGCACGGGCAAAATATGCAGTATAGAAAAGGGCGAGGAGAAACATGCCGGTAAGGGAAAAGGATAGTAATTTCTGTTTCACAAGTCACCTCGAAAAAGTGACGAATCCAAGGAGTATTACACATATTACAATCTTAATCATAGAGTGCCATGCTACTCACAATTTATTATATCACTTGGTTATAAGGATTTCAGAAAAGCGGATATTTTTAGAGGTGGCCGCGGTCGCAAGAGGGAATCTTCCATAAACTACTTTAACTTTTTTGGAACTGGCGGCACCTTGGCTCCCTTTGCCCGCGCTTCCGAAAGTCCGATAGCGACCGCTTGTTTTTTGTTTTTTACTTTTACCCCACTTTTGCCGCTTTTCAGTTCACCTTTCTTAAACCTTTTCATTGCTTCCTCAACCGTTTCCTGTGCCTTCTTACCGTATCTTGCCATTTCATCTCCTCCTTGGTTCTTCATAAGAGTTTTTCTTGTGCAGATTCGGGACATTCTTCTTATTATCGCAAATTATTTCGCTGTCAGGATTACAGAATATGAATGTATCCACCGATCGTATATCCGCTTACTAATCCCAGAAGCCACATAATCATAAGAATTACAAAGATCGTCCAAAGCATAGTATGCTCCTTTTTGAATGAGTGAATTTGTTCATTCCAAAACAGCCAATTATGAATAAGCGGTGGCTTCTTCAAAAAACAAGGTGGAAAACAGTCGTTTTCCACCTTTGCTTAAATAGAGTCCTTTTTAGTAGCCCGGTTTTCCAGATTTCTCGGCCGCTCCAGGTTCGTCGGTTGGATTCTTAATAACGCCGTCTTCGATCTTGACCTTGTCTCCGACCTTGGTGTCTTTTACGTCTTGTACATCAACGGTCGTCTCCTTGCCCATATCGTCCTGTATGGTCACCACTTCCTTCGATCCTGGTAACGGAACTGTTAACTCCCATTTTATCAGCTCAGGCTGCGAGGCTGAGGCCTGCTAAACTCAGGAGAAATGCCGCGGTCACCAGGACGGTAATAATAGATTTCATCTTCATGTCGGTTCACCTCCTTTTTTTATCATAAAAAGTTATCAGAGGATGATCAGTACCTGAAGCCGAGATCAATTGTTGCGGTAAATCCGTTCAACTTGACGGGCTGACCTCCGAATTCCGGCTTGGCCCGGATGTATCTTCCCTCAGCCCCGAGGAAAAAGGTGTCCGAAAAGTTGATGTTCAATCCGACCCCTGCATGGACTCCGTAGGTAACTTTCGATGAACCGCTGAAGCTTCCGAGATTGCCGCTTACTTCAAGTTTCGTGAAGTAAGCGCCGATCCGACTCGCCGTAGGGCTGGATCGGCCCGAGCGGGAGAAAGACCTTGGCGCTCGCAAGCACCGGGATGACCTTCAGTTTCGTACTTCCCGGCTCTGCCGCCGGTGAACCCTTGCTCTCAAAGTATCCGGCTCCTAGTTCAATGCCGAATATGGGTAAGAAGTAATGACCGAACGCGAGCTCTCCATTGAAACCGGTCTTGGTGTCCAAACGACTTGTGCTGCCATTGTTGAAATTGTCAAGATCGTACGAGTCGCTGGGTGAATAGATCCCTCCCTTGATCACCGTGTAGTTGGAATTTTTTTCCGACGCCGTCTCAGCCCGGGAGGCGGAGGGTGCAAGAGCGATCAGAACTGCGGACAGAACCAGAGATAGAGCAAAGTGTATTTCATGATTACTCCTCCTTTTTTACTTGGAACCCTGTTCCCAAGTATAACCACGTTGCAAGGGGCAGGTCACTTAATTTTCAACTATCAACCATTCTGGCTGAGGCCCCGAGGCGCTGCATTAGGCTTTCTTGATATACAAGGCACAGTAGCCCTCTGGGCTGATCGACCCTCCACGAGCTGACAGGTACCGTCGGCCGTTGGCGTCTTGCCTTGGATGAAGAAGTTGCATTGCTGCATTTCTTATCGCCATTCGGCGTGTCTTGGTACTTCGCTACGGCTTTGGTCGATTTTACTGTTGCTGCAAATGCCTTGCCGCGAAGCGGGCGAGGCGACGCCGCGCGCGCAGCGTGTGCGACGGGACTGTCGTCTCGCGTGTCCCGTATGGGGCGCCATCTCCGTGTCCGCTCGCGTGGCCGGTCCTCACGCGACGCCCCGGGCGTTCGGTGCGGCCGCGCCGCTGGGCTCGCGCAGGTGACGATCGCCCGCCCGGTGAGCGCCCGCTGCGATGGCAGAGCGGTCCCCGCTGAGCCGCCGACGCCGGCGGGGTGACCCGACCCGCGTGCCGCTCCCGGGCGACTGCCGTCCGAGCTGATTGGGCCGAGACCCGCAGGCGACGACGCCGCTAGACCTTATTCCGCGGCGAGCGGGCGACTGTGCGCCCCCCACGCGCCAGCCGCCCCGCCACACCCGCTGGAGACGTTGCGTGACGGCCGCCCACATACCGACCGCCGCGGCCCGCAGGCGGGACGGTGCGGTGGCGCCGGAGCGGGCCCGGCCGGGCGCGGACGGGCGTGCCGGCCGGGCCCGGACACACCGGAGCGATGAAGAGCAGAGCCGCCGCTTAGTAGCCGGATATCCGTTGCCATGTTCCGCGCGCGCGGCCCTCCGAGGCGATCCCCGCGCGACGGCGAGCGGCGGCCGGCGCTTGTTGGTCTGAACGGTTCGCGCCCGCAGAGTGTGCAAGGGGTCCTGCGATGTGCATCCCCCCGATGCCCGGGATGTGCCCCGGCCGGTGCGTTCTACCGATAGAAGCCCTGGCGCGGCCCCGAAACAATAGTTCTACCTTAGCCGACACGTGCCAGCCACGTAGGAGCCGACGATAGGCGGCGGCCCAAATAGCAGACACCGGGGAGACGAGGTTCGAATAGCCGGCATGGAGGGAGAGGGCGGCGGTCCCGGGGCGCCGGGCCGCCGAAGAAAGCGTGGCGCTGAGACGCGGGTGGCATAGGAGACCCCCGGCCCCGGCGCGGGCCCAGAGCAGACGCAGACCCGCCCGGCCCGTCACACCCGCCGGCCCCCCAGGAGCGGCCGGGGCCCCGGCCGACCCGCCGCCCCGCGCCCCCGGCCGCGGCGATACCGGGCAGCGCCCGCCGGCCGAGCGGCCTGCCCGGGGAGAACACCGGCGGCCGGCCGCGAGCCGGCAGCGGGCCCGCACCGGCGACCAGGCGGCCCGGCGGCGGGGCGGCCGAGCGGGACGAGCGCGAGAAGCCGGCCGCGGGCGACGGGGGCGCGGGGCCGGCGACCCGGGCCGAAGACCCCCGGCCCGACGCGGCCCCCGCGGCCGACGCCGGCCCCGGAGCCCGCCGACGCGGTAGAGAGCCGGTGCCGCCCGGCGGAGAGCCCGCGCCCCCCCCGCCGCGCCGCCGGCGGCAGGGCAGCGCGCAGAGACGCGCGCCCGGAATAGCGGCGGGCCGGCCCGCCAGAGACCGACCGCCGGCCGCCGGCCCCGGAAGAGCGGCCGCGGCTGACGTGCCGATGTGGCCGACGCGCCCGGCGAGAGCGCCACCCCCGGGCCGGCGCCGCCGCCGCCCGCGATATACGGTGGCGCGATGCCCGACCGATTGACGGACGGGCGGTTGGCCCCCACGGACCCGACGGCGCCGACGATGTCGGCCGAGGAGGCGCGGGCCGAGATGAACCGCCGCCGCCGCACCCTGCCGCCCCCGCGCTCCGCCGGTCAGTGATACCGAGGCGGTGACCCGCCGGCCGCCCTGGCGAGGCGCCGCGGTCTGACCCGCGCTGCTCCTCAATAGGTGGCGCCTCCGACCTGGCCGCGGCTCTTCGATCCCCCAGCGGCCGATGGGGAGCTAAACTGCCGGATCCGCGCTGAGCACCGATGGCGCGGGAAGTCAGTACCTGCGCCGGTGCTGAGGGCGGGCAAAGAGATGCCACGGCCGGTAGCGAGGGTCCCTGAGCCGCCACCCTGGCCGGCCTGGCCGCCACCGATATAATCGATCGGGATGAACCGCCGCCCCAGGTGGGACCGTCGAACGGATGCCGAGTGGATCGTGACGAGTGCCGATGGTGAGCCGGGAAGTGAGGGGCCAGGGCGCAGGTGAGCCGATATCCCCGTCGCCAAGAAGATGGCGGGACTCGCCGAAGGCCAGCCCGATAATGGTGCACCGGCCCGAGGGAGATGTACGTCCCGTGAGGCGGATGCCGAGCCCTCTCCCGAACGCCCACGGCAGACGAGCCGATATCGGGAATGGACGCGGCGCGCTCCCGCCGGGACGGTCAGTGCAAGCACGGAACCCCCCCCCGGGCAGCCGTGGCAGATAGTGCCTGTTCTCTGTGCCAAGTGCGCGCAGTCGGCCGGGCCAGGGAGTGGGACCACACGGTCACTGCGCCGGTAGCGCGGCTGGATATCTCTGACCCTGCGATGGGCCATGGCCGAGACTGCAGCCCGCCATACCCTTGGGATGACGCCGAAAGCCTTGTCCGATGATCCAGACCTCCGGCGGCAGGTCGTGACTCTTACAGATCCCAGTCGCCCCCCCCCCCCCCCCCCCCCCCCCCCCCCCCCCCCCCCCCCCCCCCCCCCCCCCCCCCCCCCCCCCCCCCCCCCCCCCCCCCCCCCCCCCCCCCCCCCCCCCCCCCCCCCCCCCCCCCCCCCCCCCCCCCCCCCCCCCCCCCCCCCCCCCCCCCCCCCCCCCCCCCCTTTTTTTTTTTTAAAAAAAAAAAAAAAAAAAAAAAAAAAAAAAAAAAAAAAAAAAAAAAAAAAAAAAATTTTTTTTGAAGTACTTCTTGCCGTTCGAATATAGCATAAAATGAATATTTCAAGAAGCAATTTACGATTCTAAGAGCAGCGTATCGATTGGGCTGAGCATAGTGAGCCAACATCTTCTTCAAATTGCGGAAAGCAGCCTCCAGCCTCCAACCTCCCGGCTCTCACCGCGTACCTGGATGAACTCGTAATAACGACGGCGGCTCGCACTCGATGACCATCGCGCGCCCGGTGCCGGGATGACGAAAGCTCAGAATTGCGGCATGAAGATGGTAGCCCGGGTCGCCGGGCAAGGCATGTGTATCCGGCAGGGGCAAACCGCCTGCGCCGTACAGAGGATCGCCAACCAGAGGGTGTCCCGAGGATGCCAGGTGAATGCGGATCTGGTGTGGACGGCCTGTCTCAATTCGGACATCACAGAGGAAGGAATCTTCGCGGCGTTCGATGACGGTCACGTCAGACAAAGCGGATTTGCCTTCTTGGGACGCGGCATGCACCGAGCCGAGCAAGGCGTGCGGCACCGAGCCGATAGGCGTCGAGATCGTCGTCTCATCCCAATCGGGACGCCCGCTCGCAAGCGCGCGGTAGCGTTTGCCGACCTGCCTTGCCGACCATTGCCGCATCAATTCCGTCCGCGCATGGTCGTTCCGCGCGCACAATACTATACCGGATGTCCATCGACCCAATCGATGGAGGGGAGCGGCGTCAGGCGCTTGGACCCGCACGAGGTGCAGCAGGGTTGACTGAAGGAAATTAGCACCGGGAAGCGTTGGCAGTCCCGCCGGCTTGTTCACTGCTATCACGTCATCATCTTCATATAAAATGGGAAATGACCTTGGGGCATCGGGTTCGATCCACGGCGGCCGCTGCCACGCCAGTGCGCTTCCCGCGCGCAGTACCCTGTCAGCTTGCGCAGGCAGGTCATCGATAAGCACCTGACCGGAGGCGATGCGGGTTGCCCACTCCGTTGATGATGAGTGACGATAGCGCTTGCTCAGATAAGCCAGCAGCGTCAGGGAATCAGCAGAAGGGCCGAGTCGTTCACGGTATTCACAGCCTTCGTTAAGGTGAGTATTTGTGGCGGGATGAAGTATCGATTTAGATGTCATAACATATCAGGCTTGATTGGCGTTAGTTTGCTATATGCTTGCCCTTATTATTTGTAATTGCCCTGTTAAACCTTATTTGCTAATGATTGGCCTTGCCAGGAGCTGATGGTTATGCTCAGCATGGATCGATGAGTGGTATCGGCAGCGTAGCGGCTTTGCGAAAGGTAATATTGCAGGTCTCGTGATTTGAGTATTTAGAGAAGAGTGATAATGTGATGTTGAAGAGATGTTTATGTGAGATAAGTGTAGAGAAATTATTTTAAGTTTTGAGTGTTGTTTGTTAATTTAATTGATTGATTGAAATTTTTGTTTTTTGTGTTTGTGATATAGAGAGATTTAATAAGTGGTGAGAAGATATTATAGAATAATGTATTTTTTGTGGAAAGATAAGTTGTTTTTTATGATGTGTTGTAATGATTTTTATAGTTGTGTGTGTTTGTTTTTATGATGTGAGTGTTGTTATGATATTTTGTTTTTGGTGGAAGAGGATGTTGTTTTGTGAGTATTGATGATTCTTGTTATGCTTTATATGCTATTAAAAAGAAAGTATGTTTTTTTAAGTTTTTTATGTAGATGTTTTGATGTTTTTTAATGATAGAATGAAAGATTTTGTTTTTTTATTTTTTTGTTGTTTGTGTGTTGATATGATAAGTATTGTAGGAATTGTTTTTTTAGATGTGTTGATGTGATGTTTTGTACTGAACATACAAGGGAGGCTTGTCTTTTCCTTTCAGCCTGCTTCGCAGGACTGACGCGTCTGTTTGAGGAACGCATCGTCGCAGTGGGCGCGAAATATCTGCTGATCGGACATATCCAGGAGAAAGGAGGTGAACGATTTATTGAGCAACAGGCGTTTGCTGAGTTCAAGAGTCGCTCGCTCTGATTTATTTCGCATATCATACCTGCTCATCAATCGTAAAATAACTGACTGGCGCAAAATGATACAGGTCGGCATACTGGTCGCGGGAGGCTCGAGCTCTCTTTCGGCTCTGCGCAGCTCCTCGTTCTGCATTTCCAGCTCGATCTGGTGCGTGCTCAGTTCGGTGATGAGCTGTTTGTATCCTGCTGGGAAAGCTCTTGCAGCTCTCCGTCTGTTCTTTGAGCTTCTTCTGCGCTTTACGGCGAAGAGCGGCGAGATCGGAAGTTTCTGAATTTGCTTTTTTCATGGTGTTAGTCTCTATCCTCTTCTCGTCACTCTCCATCGTGACGAGTATCATTTGCGTCCGACTCGTTCTGATTTATCCGCTGGGCGTTCAGCAGCATCTTCCTTCTGCCTATGCTGGACTATGGTCTACGACGAAGTCTCGGAACTGCGCGCTTTTCGTAAGGATCTCCTCCAGGAGGGTTCTGAGCTCGGGGATGTTCCACTGCTCGCTGCTGAGTTCGTACACCAGCTTCTTCTCGGTCTCTTCCCGAATAGCTGAAGATCTCGTAGAACGACTGTCCTACATCACCGGAGGTCCGCATCGAGGACTAGGAGCGGTTCGCGAACGGTGTCACGATCCCCTCGGCATAGGTGAGGGCATCCTGGAGTGCTGGGCTCGCTTCTGCTCGGTGATATCGATGAAGGTGATGACGATGCTGTTGATGACATTTTCAACCGTGCGGTAGGGCAGGACTCGCGCCAGGAACCAGCGGCCGTCCACATGCCGGACGCTTTTTTCCTTTGTCTCGAGGGTCCTGACTGTCTCCTCCGCGTCCGCCACGAGATCGGCATAGTCCAGCTTCACGGAGATGTCGCCCAGGGGCCGTCCGACGTCGGTCTGGATGATGTTTATGAGGTCCGCGAGCGTGGGGGTAAAGCGCTTGATGCGCAGCTTGCTGTCCAGGAATATCGTTGCGATCAGGGTTTCTCGAGCAGGTTGACGATATCATTGTTTGCATCGGAAAGCTCCTCGATCTTGTTCTGAAGTTCGGTGTTTACCGTGACCAGTTCTTCGTTCACGGACTGGAGTTCCTCGCGCGAGGTTTCCAGCTCCTCGTTGGTGCTCTGGAGCTCTTCGTTCGAGGATTGCAGCTCTTCGTTCAGCGATTTGAGCTCCTCGTTCGAGGTCTCCAGTTCTTCAACCGTGGTCTGTAGACGCTCTCTCGTGGACTTAAGCTCGTACTCCATTGCTGAGACGCGTTCGTCCGCTCTGACCTTTGCGTGTCCCGCCGCCTTTGTCGTAGCCTTTACCGCTTGCTTGTGCCTTTGGGGGACGGCCTGCTCGTTAAATACGACGAGGAGCAGTCCCTGCAGATGCTCCGGCTGTTTTACGTAACGAACTTCCAGGTTGACGCTCCTGTGGCCTCCGTTCGATCTGATCTGCAGGCCTTCCACGACCACGTCCTTTTTCTTGTCCAGGGCCTTGCGGATCGCAGTTCTGAGCTCGATACGCAGGCCCTCGCGAGCCATCTCGAGGATGTTGAGCGCGGCCTTGCCCGAGGCCGGCTCCAGGAACCTGCCGGTGCGGCCGTGGAAAAAGAGGATATCGCCCTTATCGTTCACCATACAGCTGGGAGGCGCGTACTGCTCGATCAGGAGCTTCTCCATGACGTTGCTGACCGCGACGTTCACCGGCCCCATGCCTTCAGGAACGACATCCTTTCTTGCCCGGCCTGCCGGGGAAACGGGGTAGCGGAGGTCGACCACGGCGGCCCGGTTGGCATCGATCTTCTTGGCTGAGAAGACCTTCCAGCGTTTATCGAGGACGGAAAAGAAGTCAACAGAGTCTCCCACGGTCTCCGAAGATCCAAGGAACAGGATGCCTTCAGGATTCAGTGAGTAATGGAACAGGGGCAGCACCTTTTTCTGCAGCGCACTCCCGAGATAGATAAGGAGGTTCCTACAGCTGATCATATCCATCTTCGAGAACGGCGGGTCTTTGATGAGGTTCTGTGCGGCGAAGACCACCATTTCCCTGAGATCATCCCTGATCTGATATTGCTGACCCTTCCTGATGAAGAAACGCGCCAGGCGCACGGGAGACACGTCGACGGTGATGCTCTCGGGGTACAGGCCAGCCCGTGCGATCTCGATGGCCCTGCTGTCGATGTCGGTGGCGAAGACTTGGATCTTATAATTGACGTTGTGCTCGTGCATTGTTTCCTGCGCGACCATGGCAAGCGAATAGGCCTCTTCTCCGGTGGAACATCCGGGGACCCAGATGCGCAGGTTGCTGCCGGAGACCTTGTCTTTGAACATACGGGGGAAGGCTTTCGGTTTAGATGCGAACGCCCGGTATCTGAAAAAGCTGTTACCCTGATCAGCAGGATGGGATCGCATCGGCTCGTATTCATTGTTCCGAAGGTATGAGACATAGTTGTCCAAGGTATCTATCTGGTGGAGCACCATGCGCTTCTCGATCCTGCGGACGATCGTGTTCAGCTTGTACTGGGAAAAGTCGTGCCCCATCCGGACCTGATCATCGCGAAGATCTTCTGCAGGGCCGGTGGCCGTGGACCTGAGGCTAATGAGCGGGTGAAGGTGCTCTTCGTGTAGCGCAGCAGGAGTTCGGGCATTTTTTCCGGCGGGAGAATATAATCGACGAGTCCCGTGGCTATGGCGGAGGCCGGCATGCCGTCATATTTTGCCGTCTTGACCTCCTGGGCCAGCACAAGCCCTCCTTCGCCCTTGATCGCCTGCAGTCCAAGCGTGCCCTCCGTGCCCGTCCCGGAGAAGATGATGCATATGGCACGCTCTCCCTGGTCCTTTGCAAGGGACCGGAAAAAGAAGTCGATGGGATGGCGGATGCCGTGGTATGCTGTGGGTTCGAGCAAATTGAGCGTATTGCCCTCGATGTTCATGTCCTGGTTAGGGGGGATGATGTACACGCTGTTCGGCAGGACCCGCATCCCCTCTTCAGCCTGCGCGACGTTCATGGAGGTATGCCGTTGAAGAAGTTCCGCCATGATGCTCTTGCGGTCCGGCGAAAGGTGGGGGATCAGGACAAAGGACATGCCGCTGTCCGGGGGCATGTGGCTGAAGAACAGTTCCAGCGCCTCGAGTCCGCCTGCGGACGCCCCGATGCCGACAACATAGGGACCGGCCTTCAGCTGTTGCATTTCTTCATGGGAAGGGAGGGACGGCTTTACCGCGACCCTGGGTCCTTTGGAGGTTTTCTGACCTTGGGAAGAACGACTGGGAGGCGCTTTTTTCTTTTTTCGTTCCATGTGTCCACTCCTGATGTAGAGAGTCTCGGGCCCGGAGTTTCAACTTGATTTCTCGTATCTACTCAGGTCAAAATCTAATAGCCGCGAAAGAACGCAAGGAACGCAGAATAAATTTAAACCGAAATTATGATTTTTGGCTTTTTCTTTGAGTTCTTTGTGTTCTTTTGCGGCAAGCCTGAGCAGTTACGACTTCTCATCCAAAAACTATCCCATCGGGCCGCTGGATGCATTCATCCACTTCTCCAGCGCTTTCCGTATTTCTACGGCGAAGCGGTCCATATCGACTGACTTGTGAAGAAAACCGCTGGCACCGGCATCAAAGCACGCTTCCCTGTCCGATTCCAGGTCTGAATGTGTCACCATGATCACCGGGATGCCGCGGAGAAGGTCGTCGCTTCGTATCGCCCGCAGGACGTCGAGACCGTCCCGTCCGTGCATTTTCAGGTCGAGAAGCACCAGTGACGGCAGCGGCGCCCCGCCCTTGAGAATCGCGAAACCCAGTTCGCCGCTGAGCGCGGATTCCGTCCTGATCTCCAACCCGAGCTTTGCAAGGACCATTTGCGTCAGAAGGATATCGTCTTCACAGTCATCGATGACAAGAAGCTTGTGTTCCATGGGTCTCCTGAGGGATAGGACTGATCAGCCCTGTTTCTCTCCAATCCTGATTCTCAGTCCTCCGTCCGTCTCTGCTCGGTCCTCTTCTTTACCCAAGCGTGAAGAAAAACACCGCCCCCTTTGCCACTGCCCCCTCCGCCCAGATGCGGCCGCCGTGGCGGTTGACGATGCGCTGCACCGTGGCCAGGCCGATGCCCAGGCCCGGAAATTCATCTGTCGTATGGAGCCGTTGGAAGGCGCTGAAGAGCTTGCCGGCATAGGTCATGTCAAAACCCGCGCCATTGTCCTTGATATAGAAAGTAGTCGTCGCGATCTCCGATTCAATTCCGCGTTCGGCGATCCCAAACTCGATCAAGGCTCCTTCGCGCTTGCCGGTAAACTTCCATGCATTGGAAAAAAGGTTCTCGATCACCACACGCAGCATGACCGGATCACCCTCGGTGATCACGCTTTCCGCGATGACGAACTGCGTGTCACGGCCGGGTTCGGACTTCTGAAGCTCATTGGCCGCGCTTCTCGCCAACGAACTCAGGTCCACCGGCGCGCGGTTGAGCCCGCCGCGTGTAAGGCGGGACAGGCTCAGCAATGCATCGATGAGCTGCGTCATGCGCCCGCTGGCGGCGCGCACACGCCGAAAATAATCTTTGCCGACGTCATCCAGCATTCCGACATGCTCTTCTGCGATCGCCCGGCTGAAGCCTTCGATGGTCCGAAGCGGCGCCCTCAGGTCGTGGGACACGGAGTAGGCGAAGGCCTCCAGCTCCTTGTTGGCCGCGCCGAGCTGGGCTGTGCGCTCGAGTACGCGCTGTTCGAGCTCTCTGTTCAGCTTTTTTATCTCTTCCTCCGCCCGCAGCCGGTTCTTCTCATTGGCCATGGAATCCAGTGCAAACGACACGTTGTCCGCCAGAGAGGAGAGGAGGCTTGTCTCCTCGTCGGTAAAGAACTGCGGCTTGTCCGAATAGAGGGTAAAGACGCCTATCACCTCTGACCCGGCGCGGAGGGGAAACGCGGCAGAAGAACGGAACCCATGCCGCATGGCCTTGTCGCGCCAGGGAAGCATGCGCGGATCATGCTCTATATCGCTGCAGATGGAAAAGCGCCCTTCGGAAGCCGCCATGCCTGTGGGCCCTCTGCCTTCGGAGACGTCGTTGGAATATATTTTTATTTTTGCGAGGTAGCCATCTGCATCTCCGTAGCTGGCAACCGGTTTTACCATTTTTGTATCAGGGTCGGTATTGCCGATCCAGGCCATTTTAAATGAACCATCTTCAACGGCAATGCGACAAACCTGTTCATACAGTTTTTGAGGGTCATGGATGCGGACTATGGCTTCGTTCACCTTGCTGAGAATGGAATACAAACGGTTCAACCTGAAGATCCTGTCCTCAGCCTTCAGGCGCTCGGAAACCTCAGCCTGCAACGTATTCACGGTCTTGGCCAGCTCCGCGGTCCTTTCACGGACCCGCACCTCAAGTTCGTCATGCACCTTTTGGAGCGCATCTTCCGCCTGCTTGCGCTCGGTGATGTCCTCAAAGACCGTCACGAAATACGGCTTCATCGGACTGTATGCCGAGACAAAAAACCACTTCTTGAGCGCCTCAGAGTACTGCTCGAATCGGATCTCCTTTCCTTCGAGCGCAACCCGTCCGTAGGTGCCTATCCAGTCGGCGGGGTCATTCTCGATCCCGGGCAATACTTCCCTCACCCCTTTGCCGGTGATATCTTCCCTCTTCAGCCCGGTATGCCTTTCAAAAGAGTTGTTCACTTCAAGAAAAATATAATCAACGGGCTTTCCCGTCTCGTCCACGACGATTTTGTGGATCGAGAACCCGTCGATCATGTTCTCGAACAGGGATCGGTACCGGGCCTCGCTCTCCCGAAGCGCCGATTCGCTCTGCTTCAGATTCCTGAACAGAAGGATCGAAGGTTCGACCACACCGGTAACGATGATGGCGCGATAAAGCAGATAATAGGAGAGGAGCTCGAAGAAATGCCCCAGCTTATTTGCGAATCCATAAATGCTCACGTAGTGTGTGAATGAAAGCTCCGAAGCCACTGAGCTCAGAAGGGAGAGGGTCACCAGTCTCAATACACCGTGGTCAAAGAGATTGCGCTTTTGAAGCAAAAGGCTGAGCGATGCCAGGAAGATGAGACAGATGATGTATTCGCTGGCTATCTTGAACAACGTCAAACCTGCGCCTTCAACATAGCAGACAGGAAACCAGCGTAAAAAGACCGAAACGAGAATAAGAGCGGTAACGAAGAGGTAAGTCGAAAACATCCCGGTAGTATTCAGTTTTCTTTTAATGAAAAAAGGGGCAAAAAGAAAAGAAAGACTGAACAGATAACGGAACACGATCCAGAGCTGCGTCGCCAGATTTGCCCCGTACCCGGGGAACACACCGAGACCTTCATAGGCGAGCAAATGGGCCAGGTCGAGGGCGCCGGCGAACAGAGAGGCAATGCCGATAAAAAGCAGATAGTGGTTGTCCAGAACTTGACGGGTATTCCAGGCAAGGACGAAGATAACGAAGGCCACGAGGACGCTGAATATCTCGACGAGACTGTGGAAGAGAAGATAACTGTACAGGCTGCTCGCGTACGTGACGAGCAGGACGCCGGCGCCGATAAAAATCGGAAGCAACTTTATGGAAGACCCGGAATTTTTCACTGTCGTCTCATCGGATGCCGCTCAATTCGGGGGCGAAAAACCCGGTAAGCGATCTCAACCTGCCGTCACTCTGCCAAGTGCAAGTATAATGAATTCCGGGATGGTCTGCAATGACTTTAAGCGAAAATCGTCTTCCCCCGCGCAGATTTCAAAAAGCAATCTATCCGTTTCGGTACTGTCCCCAATGGCAGATCGATCATCCGAGAAACTGCTATTCTTTTCTCCTGAACGACAACGCCGCAAGAGTGAGCATGACTATCGAGACTGCGGTTACGACGAAAAGGTCGAGCGGGAGAGCAAATTCCGGCCCGAGAGGAGGCGTTCCGTTCCGGAGCAGCACATGTTTGAACGCGTCGATGCCATAGGTGAGCGGGTTGATCAGGGTAAGATGCCGGAGCGCGGACGGCATGGAGGTGACCGGGTACATCGCGCCGGAAAGGAACAGCATCGGCATGACGAGGAAGTTCATGATGATATTGAACCCGTCAAAGGACGTGAGCCGTACCGCTATCAGGATCCCGAGCGAAGTGATGCAGAATGAGACGAGCAGGGCCACGGCAACGACCTCGATGAACTGCATGAAGGTGATATGAATGCCGAGGAATGGAATAAGGACCAGAATGATGACGGCCTGGGCGACCGAGATGAGGGTCCCCGAGATGGCCTTTCCGATGACGATCGAGAGCCGCGAGATGGGCGCGACGAGCATCTCCTTCATGAACCCGAACTCCCGGTCCCACACGATCGAGATGGACGAAAAGATCGATGAGAACAGGATGGTCATGCCGATCATGCCGGGGAAGATGAACTGGAGATAGGAAAAGCCGGCCTGAGGCCTGATGAGAGAGCCCATGCCGTTCCCGACCACGAACAGCCAGAGCACGGGCCGTGCAAGGGTGCCGAGGAGGCGGCTCTTTTCGCGGAAGAACTTTTTGAACTCCCGCAAACAGATGACGTATACCGGTCGCCCCTGGATCATCGCTGCGCCCTCCGGTGGCTGCGCACGAATTCGCGGGTAACTTCCTTGTCGTCCTGAAGAACATCGTCCCTGATGGTCCTGCCGGTGAGCTTCAGAAACACATCATTCAGCGTCGGTTTCTTAAGACTGACGGATATGGTCTGCATGGGCAGGGAACTCAGCAGCTTCGGTATGAACTCGTCTCCCTTTTCCGCTTCGAGCGCCAGGCCGCCGTTCTCCTCGCGAGCGGTAATGTGAAAGATCTTCTGTATTTCGTTGATGGCCAGCCTGTTGTCAGCAGTCATGAGATGGATCACGTCGCCGTGCACCATCGCCTTGAGCCGGGCCGGTGTGTCCAGCGCGATGATCTTCCCGTGATCGATGATGGCGATGCGGTCGCAGTTCTCGGCCTCCTCCATATAGTGTGTGGTCATGAACACGGTGATCTTCTCTTTTTTCCTGAGCGTGTTGATGAAGTCCCAGATGATATTCCGCGTCTGCGGGTCGAGACCGATGGTCGGCTCGTCCAGGAACAGCACGCGGGGATAGTGAAGAAGTCCCCGGGCGATCTCGAGGCGGCGCTTCATTCCGCCGGAGAAGTTTTTGATGAGCTCGTGCTTTCTCGCTCTGAAGCTCCACAACGCCGAGCATCTCGTCGATCCTCTTCTCGGTGAGCTTTCTGTCGAGGTTGTAGAGGTAGGCGTGGAACTTCAGGTTCTCGTAGGCGGTGAGGCCGGCGTCCAGCGTGGTGTCCTGAAAGATGAGGCCGATGGATGTCCTCACCCCGTCGGGATTTTTTGCGCAGTCATAGCCGGCGATCTCGCCTGTTCCGGATGAGGGAGAAAGCAGCGTACAGAGAATATTGATGGTCGTGGTCTTGCCTGCACCGTTCGGGCCGAGGAAACCGAAGACCTCGCCTTCGTTGACCGAGAACGAAATGCCGCCGACGGCAGTGAATGACTTGAATTGTTTTGAAAGGTTATTGACGGTAATGATGGACATAAAGAGAAATACCAATGTCTAAATTCTAAACAAAATTGAAACCCGAAACCGCAATGTTCAAAACAGCGTTGAATGAATTTAGGATCTCGATATTCGTATTTCGTGCTTGTTTTTAACTTACCACTCCATCCTGTTCTTCGGCACGTACCATTCCCTGAAGTTATAGAAGATGCCGAGTGGTGCGACCTTGATTCCCTTGAACCTCTTGTGAACGATCGGCGTCGCGTCGGGCACATAAAGGAACGCATAGGGCTGTTCCTCGGCGAGGATCTCGTGGATGCGATAATAGATCTTTTTGCGCTTTTCCACCTTGAAGGTGCGGCGTCCTTCCACGAGCAAACGGTCCACCTCGGCGTTCTTATAGCCGATGAAGTTGTATTCGCCTTTTCTGGTCTTGCTCGAATGCCAGATGTCGTAGAGGTCCGGGTCGCGGCTCATGCTCCAGCCGAGGATCATCGCGTCGAAGGACCTTTTGTCGATCTGGTCAAGGAACGCCTGCCATTCCATCACGCGGATATTGACCTCTATGCCCACGGCCTTCAGGTTCTGCTGGATGATCTCCGCGGTGCGGATGCGTTCGCTGTTCCCCTGGTTCGTCATGACCGTAAAGCGGAAGGGTCTGCCGTCTTTATCGAGAATGCCGTCATTGTTCGCGTCCTTCCATCCCGCTTCGGCGAGCATCCGGCGCGCCCTCCCGGGATCGTAGTTATAGCTCTTGGCATTCGGGTTATAAGCCCAGGAAACATCGGAATAGGGACCGGTGCACGGCCTGCCGATGCCGAGGAGCACGCCGTCGATGATGCTTTCCCTGTTGATCGCATACGAGAGCGCCTGGCGAACCGCAACTTCACTGAAAAGCGGGTTGTTAAGATTGTAGCCCATGTAGGTGTAGGCATTGGCCGGATAGCGGAACTTGCGGTAATTCTCCTTTATCCTGGGGGTCTCGCTCTTCCGCAGATACTGAAGCGGGTTCAGGCCCATCATGTCAACACCGCCGGAGAGCAGCTCCTGGAACATGGTGGAGCTGTCGGGGATGACACGAAAGATGAACTGGTCTATATTCGGCCTGCCCTCGAAGTAATCGTCATTCGCCGCCAGCACGATCTTTTGCCCGGCGATCCATTCCTTGAACTTGTAGGGCCCGGTGCCAACGGGGTTCCGGTTGAAGGGGTCGGTGTTGATGTCCTTGCCTGCGAGGAGATGTTTCGGAAGAATGCCCATGCTCCAGCTCTCGAGCGCAGGGGAAAACGGCTCCTTATAGGTCACCCGAAAGATGTACTTTCCCTTGACCTCGGCCTTGCGTACGTCCATGTACGAGCTGCTGTAGGGCGTAGCCACCTTCGGGTCGATGAGCCTTTGATAGGTGAAGAGGCAATCCTCGGCCGTGAACTCCACGCCGTCGTGCCACCGCACCCCCTCGCGAAGATGAAAGGTGATGGTCTTGCCTCTGTTCGTGACCTCCCATTTTTCAGCAAGATCGCCGATGAGCCTGATGTCCTTGTCGTACTTCACCAGACCGTTGAAGAGCAGGTCATTGATCGTGCCGGACGCCGCGTCATTCGCGATGACCGGGTTCAGCCGCCGCGCGTCGCCGATCGAACTCTCGACGAGGGTGTTCGGGTTCCGCTCGATCTTCTGACTGCAGGAGGGAAGACCACAAAGAGACAATACAAGGATAAACTGCAACAACAGAGGACACGGAGAAAAGCATGCGTTGGATCTTGAGAGAAAAATCGCCATGATATTCTTTTTTCTCTGTGGTCTCTGTGGTGAAAAAAGGTTTTGCATCGTCGTAGACTTTGAAAAACAAAGGGGTAGGCAATGCCTACCCCGTGATATGCAAATCAGTCGGAAATACGGACGCGCCTATTTTGCCGGCGTCGGCGCAGCCGGAACAGGCGGTGCGACCGGCATTAACGGCGCGGTCTGTGCCGGCTGCTTCACGCCCTCCATGATCGAGCTTCTCTTGGCCGTCGTAAACGCCAGGGTGAGCGAGGTAATCATGAAAATAATGGCCGCCCCTGCAGTGAGCTTGGACAGGAAGCTTTGCGCGCCCCGGGGGCCGAAGACGGTATTGGAAGCCCCGCCGAAGGCTGCCCCGATGTCGGCGCCCTTCCCCTTCTGCAACAGGACCATGGATATTAAAATGGCCGAAACGATTACGTGAAGCGATACCAAAAATACTCGTAGCATTACTACCTCCCTCGAAGTTCCAATATCGAAATCCTAAATCCTGAACAAAATCAAATGTTCAAAATGGTCAACTGAAATTTCCGTCATCCGAATTTGTTTGAAATCTCGACATTCGGATTTAATGCTTGTTACTTAAAATTCACCAGCCCTGCGAACGACTCCGGTTTCAGGCTTGCGCCGCCCACGAGCGCGCCATCGATGTCCGGCTTGGCCATGAGCGTTGATACGTTCTCGGGCGTCACGCTGCCGCCGTACTGAATGCGGAGCGCGCCGGCGACATCAATGTTGTACATCGAGCTGATCTTCTGCCGGATGAAGGAATGGATATCGTTCGCCTGGTCCGGAGTGGCGGTCTTGCCGGTACCGATGGCCCAGACCGGTTCGTAGGCTATGACGATCTTCTGCATCTCGGCCGCAGCCACACCCTTGAGTGCGCCAACCACCTGGCGTTCGATCACCTCATTCGCCTTGCCGGCCTCACGCTCGCTCAGGAGTTCTCCCACGCAGACGATTGGCAGCAACCCCTTGTTCAGGGCCTGCCGGACCTTCTTGTTCACCGTCTCGTCCGTCTCGCCGAAGAACTGCCGACGTTCACTGTGGCCTATAATAACATACTTGCATCCCAAATCCAACAGCATTTCCGCGGATATTTCCCCGGTAAACGCCCCCTTCTCCTCCCAGAACACGTCCTGGGCAGAGAGTGCCATATTCGTTCCTTTGATGGTCTCGGCAACCGCCGGGATCGACGTGAACGGCGGGGCAAGCACGATATCCCGGTCTTGGACACCGGAAAGCAGCGGAATGAGCTTGCTCGCGAGATCGCGCGCCTCGGTCGAGGTCTTGTTCATCTTCCAATTGCCTGCGATGATCGGTCTTCGTTTTGGATTCATGAGAAACCCCTTGTCTCTCGCAAAAGCGCAGAGGGCGCCGAGAACAGATTGAAGACGTTCGTCTCGGGCTTAACTCTCCGCGATCCCAGCGCCTCCGCGAGAAAATATTTTTTTACTCCTTGTCGTCCGTCAGGGCCGCGAGGCCCGGCAGCACCTTGCCCTCCAGCAGCTCAAGCGATGCGCCGCCTCCGGTGGAGATGAAGGTGATGCTGTCGGACACGCCTGCCTTGTGCACGGCCACATCGGTATCGCCGCCGCCCACGATGGTGGTCGCGTATGCGTCAGCGACCGAGCGCGCGATTGCGAAGGTGCCGCGCGAGTAAGCGTCCTTCTCGAACATGCCCATGGGGCCGTTCCAGATGATGGTCTTGGCGTCCTGGATCGCCTCTGCGAAGAGCCGGGTCGTTGCCGGGCCGATGTCAAGGCCCACCCATCCCTTGGGAATCTCCTGAGACGTCACGATCTTCGTCGCGGCCCCTTCTTCCACGCTCTCTGCGACAACAAAATCCACCGGCAGGTAGAATTTTACGCCCTTGTCACGAACGCCCTTTCTGAGGCGCTGTGCCATTTCGAGCATGTCGTCTTCGACGATAGAGTTGCCAACCTCCTGCCCCCGGGCCTTGCTGAAGGTAAACGCCATGGCGCCGCCTACGATGATCTTGTCCGCCTTGTTCTGCAAATTTTCGATCACGCCGATCTTGCCAGAGACCTTTGCGCCTCCGAGGATGACCACAAAGGGCCGCACTGGATTGGCGACGGTCTTCTGAAGATAATCGATCTCCTTCTTCATGAGAAAACCGGCCACTGATTGCTTTACAAACTTCGTAATCCCGTAGGTGGAGGCATGGGCGCGGTGGGCGGTGCCAAAGGCATCGTTCACGTAGACATCGGTGAATGCGGCGAGGGCCCTGGAAAATCCCTCGTCGTTCTTCTCTTCCTCGGGATGGAACCGTAGGTTCTCAAGCAGCAGCACGTCGCCGGGCCGCATGCCCTGGACCAGATGCTCCACATCGGGACCGATGCAGTCCTTGGCGAATTTCACTTCTTTATTCAAGAGCCGGTTCAGCCGCAGGGCGACCGGCGCAAGGCTGTATTTGGCGCCCGGCTTGCCCTTCGGCCGGCCGAGGTGCGAGGCGAGGATCACCTTGGCGCCGGCGTCGAGCGCGTAGTTGATCGTCGGCAGAGTCGAGCGGATCCTCGTATCATCCGTGATGTTTCCGTTCTCGTCGAGCGGCACGTTGAAGTCCGCGCGGATGAAAACTCTCTTGCCCTTCAGGTCGACCTTTTCGATGGTCTTTTTATCCATTTACTCGCTCCGATTGAAATAAAATTTTTTTGACACGGATCAAGGCGGATTTGACGGCGGATAAAAATCAGGTTTAATCCGGGTTTAAATCCGCTTCTTCCGTGTCAAAGAATTTACAATCCCTTCTTCGCCACCAGGATCGCGAGGTCGCGGAGCCGGTTCGAATAACCCCACTCGTTGTCGTACCAGGAGATCACCTTAACCATGGTCCCTTCCATGACGCTCGTGAGTGCGGCATCGATGATGGAAGAGTGCGGGTTGCCTTTGAAGTCGATGGAAACAAGCGGCGCTTCTTCGAACTGCAGGATGCCCTTGAGTTTGCCGTCCGCAGCGGACTTGAGCGCGGCATTGACCTCTTCCTTGGAGGTCTTCTTCGAAACCTCGAACACAACGTCCACGACGGAAACATTCGGCGTGGGCACACGGAGAGACATGCCGTCGAGCTTGCCCTTCAGTTCTGGCAGTACGAGGGACACCGCCTTGGCGGCGCCGGTCGAGGTAGGAATGATGGACACGCCTGCGGCGCGGGCCCTCCGGAGGTCCTTGTGCGGCAGGTCGAGAAGCTTCTGGTCATTGGTATAGGAGTGGATCGTGTTCATAAGGCCGTGCACGATGCCGAAGTTCTCATGGATCACTTTGGTGAATGGCGCGAGACAGTTCGTGGTGCAGGACGCGTTCGAGATGATGTGGTGCTTGCCGGGATCATAGGTGTGCTCGTTCACGCCGATCACGAAGGTCCCGTCGGGGTCCTTGGCCGGAGCGGAGATGAGAACCTTCTTTGCGCCTGCGGTGATGTGCTTGCCCGCGCTCGCCTTGTCCAGGAAGAGGCCGGTGCATTCCAGGGTGATGTCGATCTTGAGGTCCTTCCACGGGAGTTCCGCGGGGTCTTTCTTTGCCGCGACAACGATGTCCTTGCCGTCGACGATGATCTTGCCGTCGCCGGCCTTGACGTCATGATGGAATTCGCCGAAAGTGGAGTCCCATTTCAGCAGGTGCGCCAGCGTCTTTGTATCCGTAAGATCGTTGATCGCCACGATCTCGATGTCCTTGTTACCCTGCGAAGCGCGGAACACGTTCCTGCCGATGCGTCCGAATCCGTTGATTGCAACTCTTACCATAATAGTAGCCTCCTTAAAATAGAGTTCAAAGTACAAAGTACAGAGTTCAAAGTAATATAAAGAAGTCCTTGGGTCCAGGGGGCGGAGTTCAGGGGCATCGGTTTTCGGAAAGGATTTTATGCCGTTCCTTCACTCTGTACTCTGAACTTTGTACTCTGAACTCTAATCTATCTTATGCATCACCAGCCCCGTCAGAAGCTTGGGATAAAAGTACGTGGCCTTCTGGGGCATGCGCTCGCCCGCCGTTGCCACATCCTTCACCTCCGTCACCTTCGTGGGGTTCATGAAAAAAACGATGTCTGCGATATTGTCATGGACCCGTCATGTCAGCCTCTTCAGCATCCTTGACATACTCTATGTTGAGGCCCAGCTTGTGGGTCTGCATTTTGATCCCGAGCAGCTTGTCGATGATCAGGTGATGCAGGATCGACACATCGAGCCTCCGGTAGGCTTGCGACTTGCCGGGCAGCAGAACATCCATGTCTGCTTCGTTCCGCAAGGTCAGCACATAGTAGCTGTGCTCTCCCTTTACCCTCATCCCGAACACGTGCGCATGGTCGGAACGGTGGGCCATGGTGTCCAGGACCGTCAGCAGATCCTTGGACTCGGACCTCTCGTCGAAATCAATGCGCTCAATATTGAAGTACTTGTTCAGGTCATCCTCGAACTTCTGTGCGTTGAAGTCCGTGAGGTTGAAGAGGGCACGGTGCGCCGGGAAAATGGTAAGCGCCGGATCTTCCAGCCGTGCCAGGAACATGGCGACATAATTGAAACCTTCTTCGCCCGTGAATGTGCCCGATGCCTGGCGTCGTTCATTTCTATAATTAAGGGCCGTATCGTACCGGTGATGGCCGTCGGCAATGAAAATGTACTTGTCCGCCAGCTCGCGGGTAATGGCGGCGATATCGATCTTCTCGTTCAAGGTCCATATGCGGTGGATCACGCCGTCGCTGTGCTTCACATCGATCTCTGGCGCGCGCGTGACCTTCGCAAGGATGCCTGCTACGTTCCCCGGGGGATCTGAAAAAAGAGAAAATATCTGGCTGAATGTCGCCTTGCAAGAGCGCAGCAGGTTCAGTCGGTCGGTCTTGGGTCCCGAGAGCGTCGTCTCGTGGGGCTTCACAATGCCCGAATTGTAATCCTCGATCCTGACCAGGCAGATAATGCCGCGCAGTTTTTTAACGCCCTTGCCGGCCTCGTATTCCATTTCATAAACATAGAAGGCCGGTTCTCTGCTTTCTTGCAGAACCGTCGATCGAGACCAGTCTTCCAGAGCAGCAGCTGCCCGGAGATACCGATTGTCCTCGTCGCCGTCAGCGGGGCTCGTAAGCCCGTATTCGAGCCGGATCACGTTGTAGGGACTTTTTCGGTAAAGTTCCTGCTGTTCAGCCGGGGAGATGATATCATAAGGCGGACAGACGAGAGTTTCAATCGCGCCAGCCTTGCTCTGATTATATATAATGCCCCGGAAGGGCGCTATTTTCGCCATTGAGGATGTCCTTACAACCAATTCCAGCTGGAAATATACCTCAAAAGACTTCTTTTATATCACACCGTCTGTTTTAATGTCAATACCTTTTGCAGGACGAATGGCAGAACCCTGCGCAATTGCAGGAAAAAGTAAATGTTTTCCGTACCGTTTGCCTGTTTCGGTCCTCTTAGCGTCAGCTTGTATTAGAAATCATTGATCGCATCGATCAGAATTCGGAGCCGTCCGAAATCCTGGCGGTTGAAATCCACGATGAGCCGCGGCAGATGTGAGATCTCCACCTCATCCCTTTCCTCAGGCAACGGGCCCGAAAGAACGATGTTCCCCCGGGGCACCAGGATGTCCCGAAACTTTTCCTTGAGCTTCTGAATATGGTGCGGCGCAAGAACCGACGTCATACGAAACACGAGATGGCCATTCACGTATCTCATGCTGTGGTAGCGGCTGTAAAAGCGGTTGATATGCTTGACCGCGGCGTCCACGGAGTCGACCCGCTCGAAGAGAGAAAAATCTGTATTACTGATGTATCCGTGGGCATGAAGCTCGTCCTTGAAGAACTTGATCCAGTTTGTCCAGTAAGTGAGTCCTGGCCCGTCCACGAGTACAAGTGGCATCGGATTGCGCTTGCCCGTCTGGACAAGCGTGAGCGTCTCCATGGCCTCATCGAGAGTACCGAACCCGCCGGGAAAGAGCGCCACTGCATCCGCTTCCTTAAGAAAGGCCACCTTGCGGTTGAAAAAGTACTTGTACGTGATGAGCCGCGGGTTTCCTTCGAGCACCGGGTTCGCTTTCTGTTCAAAGGGAAGGCGAATATTCACCCCAAAGGAGTGCTCCGGCCCTGCACCTTCGTTCACCGCTTGCATAATGCCTGCCCCACCGCCGGTGATGACCATATAGCCCGACTCGGCGAGATTCCTGCCGAAGTCACGTGCCATAGCGTACACCGGTTCGTCCGGCCCGGTCCGGGCGGAACCAAAGACCGTTACCTTGCGCACGTTTCGATAGGGACCGAATATCTTCGAGGTGAACCGCATCTCCTTAAGCGTGGTGTTCATGAGTTTTAGGTCCGAGCGCTTGTCGTCCTCCTGACCGGCCATGAGCGCGGCAATGATCATTTCCCGGACGTATTCAGGCCGTCGAATGCCATCAGCGTTTTTCATCAGGTTGTCAATGGCTTCGTCAATGAGGCCGTTGGTTTTGGTGAAATGAAGTTTCATTGTTTTTGTTCGCTCCTTACGGTGATGAATAAAGGAGTCATAATAAGCTTTTTTGAGTTTTTTGTCGAGCGGAATAACATGACAATCAACGGTTAAGCGTGCGGATCGGCTCAGTGCAGGCTGTTG
>CAVUCU010000005.1:97500-517730 GCA_963740085.1 Nitrospirota bacterium
TCGGCCTCGACTTAGGATCCGACTCACCCTGGGATGATTAACATTGCCCAGGAAACCTTAGGTTTTCGGCGAACGGATTTTTCATCCGTTTTATCGCTACTTATGCCGGCAGAATCTCTTCTGTTTCGTCCAGCTGTCCTTACGGTCAACCTTCAACCTACGACAGAATGCTCCCCTACCACTCCACCTTGCGGTGAAATCCGCAGCTTCGGTAATATGCTTAAGCCCCGTTATATTTTCGGCGCAGGCCCGCTTGACCAGTGAGCTATTACGCTTTCTTTAAAGGATTGCTGCTTCTAAGCAAACCTCCTGGCTGTCAGTGCGCTCCCACAACCTTTCCCACTTAGCATATATTTAGGGACCTTAGCTGGCGGTCTGGGCTCTTTCCCTTTTGACCACGAATCTTAGCACCCGTAGTCTGACTCCTGCGGTAAGACTTGACGGCATTCGGAGTTTGATTGGGTTTGGTAACCGGGTAAGGCCCCTAGTCCATTCAGTGCTCTACCTCCGTCAGTTAATTCGCAGGGCTAGTCCTCAAGCTATTTCGGGGAGAACCAGCTATCACGGAATTTGATTAGCCTTTCACCCCTACCCACAACTCATCCGAGATTTTTGCAACAATCACCAGTTCGGGCCTCCACGAAGGATTAACTTCGCTTCACCCTGGCCATGGGTAGATCATTCCGCTTCGGGTCTATTAAGTGTGACTCAATCGCCCTATTAAGACTCGCTTTCGCTACGGCTCCTCTCGTTTATCGAGATTAACCTTGCCACACCTAATAACTCGCCGGCTCATTATGCAAAAGGCACGCAATCAGGCTTTGACCTTGCGGTCCATAGCCCTCTTACTGCTTGTAAGCGTACGGTTTCAGGTTCTTTTCACTCCCCTCCCGGGGTTCTTTTCACCTTTCCCTCACGGTACTGGTTCACTATCGGTCGCCAAGTAGTATTTAGCCTTGGGAAGTGGTCTTCCCGGATTCCCACAGGGTTTCTCGTGTCCCGTGGTACTTAGGAGTTCTGCCCAGAGAGCCTCTTGTTGTTTCGTTTACCGGGCTATCACCGTCTATGGCCGATCGTTCCAGATCGTTCAACTACAACAGAGGTTTGTAACTCTCCGAGGGGTTTGCGGACCCCTCCGGCAAATTCCTGCAACCCCAGATCCATAACGTCCGCAGACTATCACATGGACCCGGTTTGGGCTGTTCCCCGTTCGCTCGCCACTACTAGGGGAATCGATGTCTCTTTCTCTTCCTTCAGGTACTGAGATGTTTCACTTCCCTGAGTTCGCTTCTGCATCCTATGTATTCAGATGCAGATTTCCAGACTTCATCTGGAAGGGTTGCCCCATTCGGAAATCTCCGGATCACAGCCTGTTAGCGGCTCCCCGAAGCTTATCGCAGCTTGCCACGTCCTTCATAGCCTCTTGGCGCCAAGGCATCCACCATACGCCTTCTGTAGCTTAACCACCAAAATCTGCTTCTGGCAGATTCGGCGTTTCTTGATTTTTCGCCTCAGCTTTTCTTGTATTCTTGCATATTCAGTTGTCAAAGAACAATCCCGAGCAATGCTCGGGAATTCAAAACTCACGATTCAAAATTCAACTTTTTGAACCTTGAACTCTGAGCTTCGAACTTGTTATGTAATTGGTGGAGCTGAGCGGGATCGAACCGCTGACCCCCTGCTTGCAAAGCAGGTGCTCTCCCAGCTGAGCTACAGCCCCCTGTTAGCTACAAACTCTAAATCCGAAATTCTAAATCCTAAACGTTTCGGATTTCGAAATTAGCATTTCGAATTTGTTGTAAGTGGTGGGCCTAGGTAGAGTCGAACTACCGACCTCACCCTTATCAGGGGTGCGCTCTAACCAACTGAGCTATAGGCCCGTTTCGTTCAGGCTCAGGACTTTTCCCGGGGGTAAAGCTCCGAGCCCATGCCTATAGCCCTGAGCAACGCTCATGGTCCTTCAAAACTAAATAGGTGCTGGCGGAACGACCTGGATGAGAGATTACCAAGGTAACCTCTGATTCATCCTTAGAAAGGAGGTGATCCAGCCGCAGGTTCTCCTACGGCTACCTTGTTACGACTTCACCCCAATCACCGATCATACCGTGGGCGCCTGTCCCCCTTGCGGGTTGACGCAGCGACTTAAGGTACAATAGGCTTTCGTGGTGTGACGGGCGGTGTGTACAAGGCCCGGGAACGTATTCACCGCGGCGTTCTGATCCGCGATTACTAGCGATTCCGACTTCACGGAGTCGAGTTGCAGACTCCGATCCGGACTGAGACCGGTTTTTTGGGATTGGCTCCCCCTCGCGGGATTGCAACCCTTTGTACCGGCCATTGTTGCACGTGTGTAGCCCTAGGCATAAAGGCCATGAGGACTTGACGTCATCCCCACCTTCCTCCCAGTTATCCTGGGCAGTTCCCTCTGAGTGCCCGGCATTACCCGATGGCAACTGAGGATGGGGGTTGCGCTCGTTGCGGGACTTAACCCAACATCTCACGACACGAGCTGACGACAGCCATGCAGCACCTGTCTCCTGGCTCTCTTGCGAGCACTCCCCTCTTTCAAGGGGATTCCAGGGATGTCAAGCCTAGGTAAGGTTCTTCGCGTTGCGTCGAATTAAACCACATGCACCACCGCTTGTGCGGGCCCCCGTCAATTCCTTTGAGTTTCAACCTTGCGGCCGTACTCCCCAGGCGGGGCACTTAATGCGTTAGCTGCGGCACGGAAGGGGTCGATACCTCCCACACCTAGTGCCCATCGTTTAGGGCGTGGACTACCAGGGTATCTAATCCTGTTTGCTACCCACGCTTTCGAACATGAGTGTCAGTTACATGCCAGGAAGCCGCCTTCGCCACCGGTGTTCCTCCGAATATCTACGAATTTCACCTCTACACTCGGAATTCCGCTTCCCCCTCATGCACTCAAGAAAGGCAGTATCAAAGGCAGTGCCACAGTTAAGCTGTGGTCTTTCACCCCTGACTTACCAAACCACCTGCGTTCGCTTTACGCCCAATAAATCCGAACAACGCTCGCCACCTCTGTCTTACCGCGGCTGCTGGCACAGAGTTAGCCGTGGCTTCTTCTCCCGGTACCGTCGATCCTCCTGATTATTTACCAAGAGGAGATTCGTTCCGGTCGAAAGGGGTTTACAATCCGAAAACCTTCATCCCCCACGCGGCGTTGCTGCGTCAGGCTTTCGCCCATTGCGCAATATTCCCCACTGCTGCCTCCCGTAGGAGTCTGGACCGTGTCTCAGTTCCAGTGTGGCTGATCGTCCTCTCAGACCAGCTACCCATCATAGCCTTGGTAGGCCGTTACCCTACCAACTAGCTAATGGGCCGCGGGCTCATCCTCAAGTGACAGCTTATAAATAGAGGCCGTCTTTTACCTCAGGGACTTTGGTCCCCGTGGTCTTATTCGGTATTAGCCCCGCTTTCGCGGGGTTATCCCAAACTCAAGGGCAGATTACCCACGTGTTACTCACCCGTGCGCCACTTTACAATACGTATTGCTACGTACTTCTCGTTCGACTTGCATGTGTTAAGCACGCCGCCAGCGTTCGTTCTGAGCCAGGATCAAACTCTCCAAAAAAATCTGATCCTATGCAATGTTACTCAAGGTAACTTGACTAGTTTGTTACTCAAAAAAACCCGCCAACTAAAAACAGATTTTTTAAGGATCTGTTTAAATCTTTGCACCTATTTAGTTTTCAAAGACCATGTTTCTGCATGTTGCGCAGAAGTAAGGATAGTAACAGAACCGAATCTCTTTGTCAATAAAATTTTGATATTAATTTTACAATTATTAATGAGCGGTTGGCATTCATGAAACTTCGAGGTTTTGCCCGAGGTTTACTGCCGAACGAGGGCGCAATTTATCACAAGCAATATTCCATGTCAAGGCTTTTTTATGAAAATGTTTTGTCTTGAAGTATTTTCCAAGAACTTTATTCGTAATGTGTCCATAATCTCAGGACCTTGACGATCCGTTCTTTTTTTAGGACTTGGTAGACGATCCGATGCTGGATATTGATTCGGCGGGAGTAAGCACCCGCCAAATCGCCCCCAAGCTTTTCAAATGGCGGAAAAGGCTCAAAAGGATTTTTTTCAAGAATATCAAGAATGCCCTGCGCCTTCTCTTTGAGACCTGATTGCGCTAATTTCCTGGCGTCCTTCTGTGCCTGTGGCGTGTACACCAGCTTCCACTTCACCATTTGAGTTTCTCAGCGCACTTGTCCACCGGCGTCTCCATGCCCTTCCGTATGGATTCGCGCATGCCGGGGATCGAGAGCAGGTACAGCGTTTCCTCGATGGCGCGCCAGTCCTCTTCACCGACAAGAATGGCATTGTTCCGTTTCCCGGTGATCTTGATCGGAGCGTGCGACTCCGCGGCCTCATCCACCAGGGAATACCACGACGCCCGGGCCTTCGTAGCGGCAACTGTCTTCATAAGAACCTCCTGACCTCTATAGTACGCAATTGCGTACGTTTTGTCAATGCGGAAATCGAAACTAATGTCAATCAAAGAAGAAGGCGGGCCGAAGATGCCGCCACAAGAAAACGACTACAAGAATCCTACGGGCTTCATGCCCGTTCAGTCGGACCGCAAAACTCAAATCATCAAACCCCAAATGACCCAATAACCAAATCACCAACTCACTGCCCTCAGCGGACACAGCGGACATAGTTCGTGCCCGTCTTACCGATGCCGCTCACGTCGCCGTCGCCGAAGTTCACGTACCACGCGAGGGTCGTACCGAGCGCGTAAGTAGTGGACGACCAGTAGGAAGATGATATTGTGGCCGGGAAGTAGGTGTTATTGATCGCAGGGGTATATGTCCCGTAATGCACGATAGACATCAGCTCGAAGTTTGTGGGCAGGTGCCAGCCGGTCCCGGCAAGAGAAAGATTTCCGCAGGCAGTGCCTGCATCAGCCCAGGTATTCAACGCCGCTTTGGCCCATGGAGCACTTCTGCCACGTGATCCCTGTGACAGTGTCGAATCGTGCCGGCCCCGTTGTTTGTATATGACGCTGGGTCGATGGTATAATCGCTGTCTTCCCCGAACGTAGCGGGGTAGTCCCCTGTCTGGCCCGTATCGGGGCAAGGATTCCGTGCGGTAATTGTCACGGCATCCGCCGTACTGTCAACCTGGCCATCATCGACAATCAGAAGCAGGTGCTATAATATCCCCCCTACCCACAGCGATCAAAACTAAAGGGGTATAGCAAAACCCAACTCCTTTCGTCAACAAAATAAAATGGGGATTTGTTCAGGGTATTCAAAAAAGAAACAGGGGGATAAGGATGATGGGGCTATTTCTTCGGCACCACCTTCACGAACCGCTTCTTCCCCACACGGAGAATGAACGGCGCAGACGACGGGAACTCCGCGTCCACGTCTTTCACCGGTTGCTGGTCCACTTCCACTGCGTTCTGTTGGATGAGCCGCCGCGCCTCGGAATTGCTCTTTGCGGCCCCGGCCAGCGCGATAATCTTCGCAAGCTTCATCCGCTCCCCTTCCCATGCAACCTCGACAGCGGGGATCTCGTCAGGCATGTCTTTCTTGCTGAATACCTTCTCAAACTCTATGCAGGCTTTTGAGCCCTCTCCTGCACCGCAGAATCGGTCCGCAAGCTCAGCAGCTATCTGCTTCTTTGCCTCCATAGGATGGAGCGCACCGGATTTAATATCACCTTTTATCTTCGCGAGTTCATCGAGAGACACGGCACTTACCAGCTCATAATACCTGAGCATCAGGTCGTCGCTCGCGGACATCACCTTGCCGAAGATCTCCCGGGCAGGCTCATTGATGCCGATATAGTTCCCGAGGCTCTTGCTCATTTTATTCACGCCGTCCAGACCCTCGAGCAGCGGCATCATCACAATGCACTGCGGCTCCTGGCCATACTCCTTCTGGAGTTCGCGACCCACGAGCAGATTGAACTTTTGATCCGTACCGCCCAGTTCTACATCCGCTTTCATCATGACGGAATCGTATCCCTGGATAAGCGGATACAGAAATTCGTGGATACTGATGGGCAGCTCGGACTGGTAGCGCTTCTTGAAATCCTCGCGCTCCAGCATCCTGGCGACGGTATGTCTTGCCGCAAGCTGGATCATCCCCTCGGCGGTCATTTTCGACATCCACTCGCTATTGAAGGCAATCTTCGTCCGATCCTTATCAAGGACCTTGAATATCTGCTGCTGGTAGGTCTTGGCGTTCTCGGCCACCTCTTCCTTGGTGAGATGCTTCCGCGTTTCAGACTTGCCAGTGGGATCGCCGATCATGCCTGTGAAGTCGCCGATGAGGAAGGTCACCTCGTGCCCCAATTCCTGGAACTGTCGCATTTTGTTCAGGAGCACGGTATGGCCAATGTGGATATCCGGCGCCGTGGGATCAAAACCCGCCTTGACGCGGAGGGGTTTGCCGGTCGAGACCGACCTCTCAAGTTTTTTCAACAGGTCAGCCTCGACAATGACTTCGACAGCACCCCGTTTTATAATATCAAATTGTTCTTTCGCCGACAGCATTGACTCTCTCCGTGAGACGATGGACTGCAGGGTTTACGCTTGACCCTGACGACTCTATCTCGATTTTCTGATCAGATCCGCTACGATCTGTTCCATGAGGGAATGAGCGCCGACATAGTCAGTCACCCTGATATCCAACGTTGGATGCTTTTGCTTTGCTTTTTCAATAAGGGCGGGAATGTCCTTTGTCACATGCACGCCCGCCTGCATGAAGTATGGAACAATCACGATTTTTTTAGCCCCTTGCTGAACACATCGTTCCACCGCTTCTTCAGGGGTCGGCTGAACATATTGTAAATAAGCGTATTCAACAATATCGCTGCTCGCACTTTCCCTGATAGCCGCGACAATGCGCTTCACTTGCGCATCGTTCCCATAGCCTCTGCTCCCATGCCCCAGTATGATGACTGCCGTTTTCATGCTAACTCCTTAGAGCTTCTCAGGAGCACGTTAAATGATACTGAAACGCGTTTGAGAACTGGCATAATCGTTCAACCTACAAATATGCGGCGGGTAATTTGTACCCGCCTGACACAGAGCTTGTCTTATTTCTTTTTTGTTGCTTTCTTTTTGACTGCCTTCTTTGTCCCGCATTTCTTGCCACAAGCCATGATTTATCACCCCCTTGCGAATATGAATATCGCCAGATTCGATAAGGATCACATGCCAATCAAGTCTTTCCCCAAAAGTGACAAAAACAACTCCATGCGACCGTACTATTCGACCCCTCAGAGCCGTTCCAAGGCGGTTTGAGCATCCCGCACGTCCTTTCGGATCTGTTCGACAAGTGCGTCTGCGTTGGGAAACTTTTTTTCTCCCCGCAAACGCTTTACAAAAGAGACCTCAATTTCCTTGCCGTAGAGTCCCTCATGGAACTCAAAAAGGTATACCTCTATTGAAACGGGTCCCGCATCGAAGGTGGGCCTGATCCCGATTGACGCCACCCCCTTGAAAGTTTTGTTTTCTACCAAAGCGAGTACGGCGTAAACACCGTAAGCAGGTATCAGCTCATTGACTATTTTAAGGTTAGCGGTGGGAAAACCAAGCGTTTGACCCCGGTGCGAGCCATGCACCACCTCACCCTCAATGGCATACCTCCTGCCAAGAAGTTCATTGGCCGCTTCCATGTTACCGCTTGAGATGAGGTCGCGGATGACTGAGCTACTGACCACGAGATTGTTCACCTGTACGGCGTCAACAACGCCCACTCCAAATCCGAAGGTTCGGCCCATTTCTTTCAAAGATTCAATGCTTCCTTCGCGGCCCTTGCCGAAGGCATAGTCATAGCCGACGTAAACCTCACTGACGCCGATCTGTGTGTGCAAAACATCGCGGGCGAAATCTTCGGGATGCTGCTCGGCAAAGGTCCGTGTGAAATTGGCGCAAATCACTATATCGATACCGGCCTCGGCAAAAAGCTTCATCTTGCCATGAAAGGTGTTCAACATCCTTGGCGAGCGCTCCGGGGCAAGCACTTTAAGCGGATGGGGCTCAAAGGTAAAAACAACGCTTGTCCCCTTGATCTCCCGGGCTCGTTCGATCACCTTCTTGAATATCGCCTGATGCCCCAGATGCACTCCGTCAAAGTTCCCCAGCGTAAGCACGGGGTTCGGAAGCCGCTCGCTAAAGTTTTTAAGCCCGCGTACAATTCTCATAGCGCAAGGATAATCGCACAACAGAACAAAATTGTCAATGTCCCGTTGCTCAAACTTCTTACTATACGGATGATACCAGTAAATATGAATCACTTCGCGCATCAACTTCTGGTTGTATCTAGTTTTTCAGTATGGTATAATAACAATGCTTTTTTTGCTGTTTCGATAAAAAGAGCGGGATAATAAAGGTCATATTCTATTTTTCTGGTCTGCGTTGTTAACCCGCAGAGGGGGCGAATTGACATCTCATTCAATGCTGAAGCCGCTCATAATCAAGGGCAAAAAAATAAGAGTTCCCATTATTCAGGGCGGTATGGGCGTCGGGGTATCGCTACATCCGCTTGCGAAGGCAGTCGCTCAGGAAGGTGGCCTCGGCATCGTATCCAGTGCCTGTGTAGACCGGCTTGTCTCGAAAAGAACCGGTAAAAAAAGGAACATCTATGAAGCAGTGTACGAGGAGATCTCTCTCTCCAAAATCAAAGGTGGATTCACCGGGATTAATATTATGGCTGCCCTTGGCAGAGATTACAATGCCTCGGTAAAGGGCGCCCTCGATGCCGGCGCCGATGCCATCATCTCGGGCGCCGGCCTGCCTCTCAATCTGCCGGCGATCCAAGCACCGAAAGACACGGCCCTGATCCCGATCGTCTCATCCGCGCGTGCGCTTGATATCATCTGTAAAAAATGGGAAAAGCTGGGATATCGACCCGATGCCGTAGTACTCGAAGGTCCCCTTGCCGGCGGACATCTTGGATTCCGAATCGATCAGGTGGACCTTGACTGCAACAAACTCGAAAACATGCTGCCGTCAGTCAAGGACATGGCGAAAAAATTCGGAGATATCCCCGTGATAGTAGCCGGTGGGATCTATACCCATGACGACATCGTGAGATTCATGGACATGGGGGCCGACGGGGTCCAAATGGGCACCCGTTTTCTTGCCACCAACGAAAGCAGCGCCTCTGACGCTTATAAACAGGCGGTGGTGCGGGCAAAGGAAGAGGATATCATTGTTGCGCACCGTCCCGGATCACCGTGCGGATTGCCATTCCGGGTGATCAAACAATCCCCTATGTATGTATCGTCACTTCAGAGGAAGCGGATCCCAAAGTGTGACAAGGGCTATGTGCTGATGAAAGATGCCGAGGGCCAATATACCGTCTGCCCGGCGAAAGAGGACAACGAGAACTATTTCTGCATCTGTAACGGACTGTTGAGTTCGGCCGGATATAATCCGGACAAGGAAGAATCGCTCTATACGGTAGGCACCAATGCTTCAAGGGTTGAGAAAATCGTATCCGTCAAAACGCTGATGGACGAGTTGACGGGTACGGGAGGGCAATAAGGAACACGATCGAGATCATCCTTCAACAATACCACGTTCTTCCCACATGAACCAGTTCCCGGAATCAGAGAGAAATTGGTAGGTATTCGCAAAAATGTCATAGTGCTGTTGTTCTTCCTTAATGAGCAGTTCGAGCAGGGCCCGTTCCTGCTCCTTCTTTGATCCAGCCAGCGTTTTTTTATAGAATTCCAATCCCTCTTTTTCCATTCTCATGGCGATCTTGAACGCCTCAAGCTCGTCCGACGTCGCCTCGACCTTCATCATCATCTCATTTTTCATGGTCTCGAATATCGTTTTCACATTTTTCATCGGGCTCATGTTCTTGTGCGTTAAATTCAACCCTTTGATGAGCTGTGACACCATTTCCAAGTGACGCTTTTCGTCCTCGGTTATGGTTTGAAACATTTTTTTCCCGACGGGATATTTTGTCTTCCGTGCCGCCTCGGTGTAAAAAGCTATCGCGTCCTTCTCCATATTCATTGCCAATTCAAGTGCGTCCATATTGCCTCCTCTGTCATTCGGAAGTTTTTTAGATTATCAGGATGATCAGCAACCCATGCGGATTTTGAAAATCCACTAAAGATCGGCCATGCGGTAATTATAGCATAACTCCTGCGAGATGGAAACATTCCCTCATTTCTCGACATCAGCAACACGGCGCAAACGACACCACGTTTCCGGAACAAGCGCAGTGCCGGCCGTCATTGCCGGCGCTGAGAGCGGGATGCGAGTGACCGGCTTGTCACTTCTTCGCCTTATCCCCGAATACTTCCTTTACCTTGTCAAAAAATCCTTTCGTGATCGGCGTCGCGTTCTCCCCGTTCAGGCGGTCGAACTCCTGGAGCAGTTCTTTCTGCTTTGCCGCAAGCGTAGTCGGCACCTCGACAATAATCCGGCAAAGCTGGTCGCCGCTTCCGGATCCCCGAAGATGCGGAAATCCCTTGCCGCGCAGTCTAAATACGTGGCCTGGCTGGGTACCGGCGGAAATCTTGAGTTTAGCGCTTCCCGTGAGCGTCGGCACTTCAATCTCCGTTCCGAGCGCCGCCTGGACAATGCTGATTGGCACATCGCATATGATGTCCTGGCCTTCGCGCTTGAAAAGCTTATGCTCTTCCACCATAAGATATACGTACAGATCGCCTGGTGGCCCTCCAAAGGAACCGAGTTCACCTTCACCGGTCAAACGGATGCTGTTGCCTGTCTCCACACCGCCTGGTATTTTGACAGACAATGTACGGTCCCGTTCAACGCGTTTTCTGCCTTTGCACCCCGGACAGGGATCGGTGATTGTTTTGCCCTCACCTCCGCAACGGGAACAGGTACGACTGACGCTGAAAAACCCCTGCTGCATGCGAATCTGGCCTGCGCCCCGGCATGCCGTACAGGTCACAATGCCGTCCTTGGATTTCGCGCCGAGTCCATCGCAGTCAGGACAGCGTTCCCAGCGCGGGACGCGGATCTTGGTCGATGTGCCGAATGCTGCGTCTTCAAAACTTATTTTAAGATTGTAACGAAGGTCATCGCCGGCCGTGGCCCGAGACCTGCCTCGGCCGCCGCCGAAGAACTCCTCAAAAATATCTCCGAAAATATCACCCATGCCGGCGCCGGCGCCAAAACCGCCCGGGGCTGATCCCTGTGCTCCCGGTGCTGTGCCGTACTGATCATAGTACGCCCGCTTCTGGGCATCTGATAAGACCGAATACGCCTCGCTGATCTCCTTGAACTTTTCTTCAGAGGCCTTGTCCCCGGGGTTTTTGTCTGGGTGATGCTCGTGGGCAAGCCTGCGGTAAGCGCGCTTGAGATCGGCCTCTGTCGCGTTCCTGTGGACCCCAAGCAGTTCGTAATAATCCTTGGCCATATCATCCTTCGTCTATGAAATAACTAGATGCGGCAAAATAACTTCAGTGCATAAAAAAGAGGATAGCGGAGATTTGTTTCTTCCCCCGCTATCCTCTTAAGACACCTATTTGCTATTTTTTGTCCTTGTCGACTTCCTCAAACTCCGCGTCAACGACCTTCTCTTCCGGTTTCTTCCCGTCGCCGCCCGGAGCTCCGGAGGCAGCGTCCGCGCCCGCCTGTTCCTTGCCCATCTTGGAGTAGACCTCCTCGGCAAGCTTGTGCGATGCCTTGGCGAGCTCCGCCACGGCCTTCTTGATCGCCTCGACATCGGCGCCGTCCTTCACGCTCTTGGCCTGCTCAAGCGCCTTCTGGATGTCCGCGCGTTCCGCATCGGATGAGCTTTGAGCCATAGTCGGCCACGGATTTTTCAACAGAATAAATGAGCGTATCCGCCTCGTTTTTTGCCTCGGCTACTTCCTTCTTTTTCTTATCCTCAGCAGCGTGAGACTCCGCCTCCTTCACCGCCTTCTCAATTTCGTCCTTGCTCAGGCCGCTCGTTGCCGTGATCTTGATCGACTGCTCCCTGCCCGTACCGAGGTCCTTGGCCATGACGTGTACAATGCCATTTGCGTCGATATCGAAGGAAACCTCGATCTGCGGGATACCGCGCGGCGCAGGCGGGATCCCGACGAGTTCGAAGCGGCCCATGGTCTTGTTGTCCGCCGCCATTTCGCGTTCACCCTGGACCACGTGGATGGATACCGCGGTCTGGTTGTCCGATGCGGTGGAAAATATCTGGCTCTTCTTGGTCGGGATCGTAGTGTTCCGTTCGATAAGCTTGGTCGTTACGTTGCCCAGGGTCTCGATGCCCAGGGACAGCGGCGTCACGTCGAGGAGCAGGACGTCCTTCACCTGACCGGTGAGGACCGCTCCCTGGATGGCCGCGCCGATCGCAACCACCTCGTCCGGGTTCACCCCGCGGTGCGGTTCCTTCTTGAAGAACTCCTTTACCGCGGCGATCACCTTGGGGGTGCGCGTCTGGCCGCCGACCATGACCGCTTCATTGATCTGTTCCACGGTCTTGCCCGCATCGGTTAAGCGCCTTCTTGCACGGTTCAATGCTCCTCTTGATGAGGTCGTCGACGAGCTGTTCGAATTTTGCTCGTGATAACTTTAAGAGCAGATGCTTGGGTCCGGTCGCGTCCGCTGTGACAAACGGGAGGTTGATCTCCGTTTCCATGACCGTGGACAGTTCGCACTTGGCCTTTTCCGCGGCCTCCTTGAGCCGCTGGAGCGCCATCTTGTCCTTGCTGAGATCGATTCCCTGGTCCTTTTTGAATTCGTCGGCCAGCCACCTGATAATGCGGTCATCGAAGTCGTCTCCGCCCAGGAACGTGTCGCCGTTCGTGGACTTCACCTCGAATACTCCCTCGCCGAGCTCGAGGATGGATATATCGAAGGTACCGCCGCCCAGGTCATACACCGCAATGGTCTCGTCCTTCTTCTTATCGAGGCCATAGGCGAGTGAAGCGGCCGTAGGCTCGTTGATGATCCGGAGCACATTCAGCCCTGCGATCAGTCCCGCATCCTTGGTGGCCTGCCGCTGGCTGTCATTAAAATATGCCGGTACCGTGATGACCGCATCGGTCACTTTCTCGCCCAGGTAATCTTCGGCGGTCTGCCTCATCTTCTGCAGGATCATGGCTGAAACCTCTGCCGGGCTGTAGACCTTGCCGCGGATCTCCACATGCGCATCTCCGTTGTCCGCCTTCACGATCTTGTAGGGCAGGTGTTTCTTCGCCTCGCTGACCTCCGTCGTATCGTATTTTCTGCCGATAAGACGCTTGATCGAAAATATCGTATTATCGGGATTCGTGATCGATTGCCGTTTTGCGATCTGGCCCACGAGCCGCTCGCCGCTCTCGGTAATTGCCACGACGGACGGTGTGGTCCGGCTCCCTTCAGAGTTCGGGATCACAACCGGCTCCCCGCCTTCCAAGATCGCAACGCATGAGTTCGTAGTACCCAGGTCAATTCCTATAACTTTTGCCATAATAGCCTCCTTGAATTTTCAATTAAAAAAACGCTAAAACGAGACGGTTCCCTTGTTTCTACTGCCCCGATTACTGCGGTCACTCTTTCATTTCTACCTTTGTATGTTTCTCGCGCTTCTCACCATCAGGTTTCTTCGACACACTCACTTTCGCATGGCGAAGCACTTTCTCGTGATACAGATATCCGTCCTGCATCACCTGCACTACCGTGTTATCCGGGACGTCGGCAGTGATCACTTGCATCATTGCGTCATGCCGGGCCGGATCAAAAGGCTCTCCCTCGGCAGCAAACCGTTTGACCCCGAACTTTTCAAGCACATCGCTGAACTGTTTATAAACGATCTCCACGCCCTGCTGCAATCCCTGCACTGTCTCTCCCGACTCGCCCGCATGCTTAAGCGCCAGCCCCAGATGATCAATGACGGTCAGAAGCTCAAGCGCAAACTGCTCATTGGCATATTTGCGGAAATCGGCGAGATCCCGTTGCATTCGTTTGCGATAATTTTCAAAATCGGCATAGGTCCGGAGATACTTTTCATTCGCTGCCGCGGCCTCCCTGGTCTTTTGATCAAGTTCCCGGGTAAGCTCCTCGATCAAAGGTCCGGATGTCTCCTGCTGTTTTGTCCGCTCGTCGGCATCCGGGGGTATCACCTCTAAGTCCTCTTCCCGTATATCATCAAATTCACTCGTCATCGTTCAAGACCCCTCTGAAACCGCTCTTCCAAAAGCTTCGATAACATCTTTGAAGTATAATCGACCACCTGAATAACCTGTTTGTACTGCATCCTCGTGGGGCCAATCACTCCAAGGGTGCCCACGACGTTCGGACTGGCCTTGTAGCTGCTCACCACCATACTGCAACCTTGCATCTCGAAAAACGTGTTCTCGGAACCGATAAAAACCTTGATGCCCTCAGCCGCAACGCTTCGGTCAAGCAGCCTGAGCAACTTATATTTGTCCTCGAAGGCCTTGAACAGGGACCTCATCTTGTCAACAGTCGCAAACTCGGGGTTCTCGAGCATCTTGGATGCCCCGCCGATATACACCATTTCGTTTTCTCGATCATGGACCTCCTGGCTGGCCCTGCAGGTCTCGTCCATCAATTGAGCAAAGACGAGCTTCTCTTCCCGCATCTTCTCAATCAGCCGCTGTCTGATCTCGGTCAGCGACCAGCGCTCAAGCTCTTCAACCAGATAGGCGCTGAACTGGTTCAAATCCTGCTGCCGAATGCTTTCATCCAGTTCGATCAACTTGTTCTGAACGATCCCCGTGGCAGTCACGAAAATAATGAGCACCCGACTTCCGTGCAATCGTACAAACTCGATATGCTTATACTTTGCCTCTGGCTCGGATGGTGCGACCACCACCCCGGCACATTGTGAGAGGGACGCAAGGAAACGGCTCGCCTCCTCCATAAGCTCGTGGAGATCATCGCCATGCAACGGAGGCGCCTGCCGAAGCTGGTCGCCGAAGTCATCTGCATCCTTCTCGATACTGATCAGGCTGTCGATATAATACCGGTAGCCCAAGTCCGTGGGTATCCTGCCGGCAGAGGTGTGTGGATGGGTCAGATACCCCAATTCCTCAAGCTCTGCCATGATATTCCTGAGTGTAGCAGAACTCACCCCGAAATCATACTTCTTGACCAGCACTGTTGAACCCACCGGCGCGCCGCTCGCAATATAGCTGTCAATGACAGCTTGCAATACCCTCTTGTTTCTTTCCTGGAACTCCATACAGCATATACCTTCTTATAATATCAATCCAAAAATACATTAGCACTCGCCATAATAGAGTGCTAATAATTTAACATATGACCTCTTTTGTGTCAAGCGGTTATTTTTTCCTTTCATTTTATGACTGTATTTTATGCGTACCTTCAAACGCCCTAAAAAAAATCCCGCATAATTTGCGGGATTTAATGGCCCTCTTCATGAACGGGGCAGGTAAAAGACACAGTACCCCTCTTATGCAGCTTTCTTTGCTTCAGTCTCTATGGCCTTTTTCTCTTCCTTCGGTGCTTCAATCTCGATCTTCCGTGCCCTGGTGATTACCGGAGCAGGCATCGTGATCTCGAGAATACCATTCGCGAATTTCGCCTTCAACTCATCGGTTTTCACGCCCTCGGGCAGCACGAAACGTCGCTCGAAAGAACCATAAAGAATCTCCCGGTATGCATAGTTCTCTTCCTTTGCATCTTTTTCTGACTTCCGTTCACCCTTGATGACAAGATCTCTCTCGGTGATGCTGACATCAAGGTCTTTCGGATCAACACCGGGAAGCTCAGCCTTAACTACTAATTTCCCGTCCTTCGTGTAACTCTCAATCGAAGGCATCCAGACCGATGTACGTTCGCCTGGCACCTCTCCGAGAAATCGATCAAAGAGCCTGTCCATGTCAAACTGCATTGAACGTAAATCTGTAAATGGATCCCACTGTTTCATCCGGAAAGGATCCCACCTTATCAAGCTTTTCATAGTAATTCCTCCTCTCCTGAAATATTCACAATCTCCATTTTCGGTATCCTCTCTCAGCCGATGTCTCCACAAACCATGGCCAAAGGCTGGTGAAGCCCCTGATACCCCAAACAGATTGCTTTGAAGATTGCTGAATAAGAACAACGACTCCCTAAAGTTTATAGCACCTATGTCACCTCCTCGTATTACTTTTTTCTTTTTGCATGTAAAATATACCACCTCTCTGGCACTCTGTCAAGTAGAGTGCCAGAACACATAACATTATGTTTTTAAATACAAATTAAACTGCTTTCTTTTTAAAACAGAAAAGGAGGTAAGAATTTCTTACCTCCTTTTTGTTTAATTAATTCAGCTGGTTATGTTTATTCTTTAAAATTCTTTTACCGTTTGAATATTATCCTCTGTTAGCGAACGCAAATTTGCTGGGCGGCGGATATATAACAGTTTGTCCAATCCTGCGATAATACAGGCATATTTTTTCGAAATATTACGACATACCCCAGATAGCTACCCCCGAAATGCTGGATGCCAGAAGACCTCATCAGGCTAATCTGGTCATCATAGTACACAAAATATATCTACTGCCATTTTTATGGTCTTCACCTACAATTCTGCAGTGCCAATATTGTGACAAGGGCAACAAATAGTGGATGGAGTTTACCCCATTCGGAAAAAACTCTACCAGAAAAGTTTGGGAAGTGAAAAACTGAAATTATGCTCTTTTCTTAAAATTCTTTGAAATCGCACATCACATAATGTAAGGCATTATTTTTTGTCTTATCACTCAGTGTCCTGTTTCATTGTCCAAGCGTGAAATAAAACGTCGCCCCTTTGCCGACTTCCCCCTCAGCCCAGACCGTCCCGCCGTGACGGCGAATGATCCGGTCTACGACTGGCTAGACCGATTCCCGTGCCCTCGAACTCCTTTTCGGAATGGAGGCGATGGAAGGGAAGAAACATCTTCCCGGCATAGGTAGGATTGAACCCTGCTCCATTGTCTTTGACGAAATAAACGGTCTTCCCGTCTTTTGGGGTGGCACCGAACTCGATGCGCGCATTCTCAGTATGTGAAGTAAATTTCCATGCGTTATCAAGCAGGTTTGTAAGCACAACCTTCATTAGGTTGGGATCTACAACGGCTCTCAGTCCTTCAGCGATAACCACCTCAATGTTTCTCGCAGAAAAGGCATCACGTAAGCCGCTCACGACGACGGACGCCAGATAGCTCAGATCATAATCTATACGATCGAGATCGTGCAACGAAATACGCGACAACCGCAGGAGATCTACGATGAGTTGGTTCATCTTATCCGAGCCACGATTAATGCGGGAAAGATAGTCTCTGCCTTGCGCATCGAGCTTGTCTGAATAATCCTCATATAGGCTTTTGGAGAATCCCGATATTGTTCGAAGTGGCGCCCGCAAGTCATGCGAGACGGTATAGGTGAAGGCTTGAAGCTCTTTGTTGAGAGAATTCAGTTCAGCGACTTGGTGATTCAATTGCTCGTTAAGCGCTAATATCTGTTGCTCGGCTTTATTGCGCCCGGTGATGTCGCGTTCCGTCGTAGCAAAAGCCTCCATAATCTTCCCGGCTGCGTTCAAAACTGGCGTGGCGGTCAGCCAGATATCCAATATACGGCCGTCCTTCGCAATGCGCTGAGTCTCGAAAGAAGAAACAGTTTCCCCGGCAGCCAGCCTTCGGAACAGGTCGGTGGTTTCGGCAATTTTGTCGGGAGGCGTCATGTCGCGGATGTTCATCTGCAATGCCTCGGCCTCGCTCCACCCGTACATATCCCTCGCGCCCCGGTTCCACGTCAGGATTTTGCCTTTCAGATCGAACAGAAGGACCGCATCATTGGAATCCATCAAAACCGTGGCTAACCTGCGGGTCTGCTTCTCTGCCCGCATCACTCGGGTTATGTCGCTGAAGGTAACAATCACGCCGTCTATCTCACCCCTCTGCGTGCGATACGGCAAGACGCGCACCAGGTAGTGCGATCCGTCGGCATGCCGCACTTCCCGTTCGATAACGTCTCCCCCCGCCGCGACGGCGCGGGCATCCGACGGCAGGTCGAAGTCGGTGAAATTCAGCGACAGGTCGTTGATCGGCCGGCCCGTGTCCGAGGGGATCAGCTTCAAGACCCGTGTGGTCGCGGGAGTGAAGAGCTTGATTCGCAGCTCGCCGTCCAGAAATAGCGTGGCGATCTCCGTGGATTTCAGGAAATTGGCCATGTCACTGTTGGCCGCGTCCAATTTCTCGACCTTCTCCTGGAGCTGACTGTTTACAATGCTCAATTCCTCATTGACCGACTGCAATTCCTCTTTGGAGGTCTCCAGCTCTTCAACCGTGGACTGCAGTTCCTCGTTGGTGGAGACCACTTCCTCGTTGGAGACGCGAAGTTCTTCATTGGACGCCTGGAATTCCCCGATAGTTGCCTGGAGTTCCTGCCGTGTGGCCCGGAGTTCATCTTCGAGTTGTTTCACCGCTGTTTCGCTTCTCGCCGCTTTGGATCTGTTCGGCCGTCGGGATCGAGGGGCGGGGAATATCCTCGAAGATCACGGCAAGCAGCGGTGCTTCAGCACTCCGCTGCGGCACGGGCGCGATGGTGACGCGAACGAACGTGCTGCCTTCATCACGCGTGATCGGAACGCTGTCCAGCATGACTGTCTTGCCATCCTGGATCGCCTTGTGCAATGCAGACCGCAGTCTTGTGGAAAGCCCTTCCTTGGCCATGCCCAGCAGGTTCAGGCTGGGCTCGGCCGTGGGCATATTGAGATACTTGCCGGTGTGACCGTGGAACTGGAGGATCTGTCCCTTACGGTCAACCAATACGACGGCGGCCGCAAAATGATTCAGGATTGTCTGACGGATTATGTCCGCAAACGCGGCCACCGGAGGTTTGATTGCTGCTGATACTGCGGGTGGCAGCACTCTCTTCTTTCCGGGCACAATCGGTGAATCCAGGATGATAGGGCGGGCCGGGATAAGACGGCGAAAAAGCCTCGCCTTCTTCGAGACAACATCGAACAGGTCGTTCTGGCCGCCGATCCCCTCCGACTTGCCCAGGAACAGATATCCGCCGGAATTGAGCGCGAAGTTGAAAAGCGGAATGAGTTTAGTCTGCGTTTCGGCATCCAGATAGATGAGGAGATTGCGGCAGCTGATGATGTCCATTTTTGAAAAGGGAGGGTCGGTAATCAGGTTTTGGACGGCGAAGACCACAGACTTGCGGACTGGCTCGGTAACTTGATAGCCCCGGTCATTTCTGATAAAGAACTTCGACAGGCGTTCGGGCGCCACGTCTACAGCAATGCTCTCGGGGTAGATGCCCTGTCGGGCGAATTCCAGTGCCTCCTCATCAATGTCAGTCGCAAACACCTGCACGGGGCAGTTTTTGCGGGCCGCAGTGACTTCCTCCATCAGTAATATAGCCAGGGAATACGCTTCCTCGCCGGACGCACAGCCTGCAACCCAGACTCGGAGTGGCTCGTCGGACTGTTTGGCCCGAACCAGCGGAGCAATGACCGCCTGACGGAGTTCCTCGAACACTTCCGCATCCCGGAAGAATGAAGTGACGTTGATGAGCAAATCCTTGAATAACTCGTTTACCTCACCAGTGTCCTGCCGAAGCCGGTCATAATACCGGGCCAGGTCCGGTATTCGGTGAAGGCCCATGCGGCGTTCGATGCGTCTGACGATGGTGCTCTTCTTGTAGCATCTGAAATCACTGCCCTTTTGAGCAAGCACCAGGGATAGAATGTCCTGAAGACCTCCGGGTTTTCCCTCGGCCTCAAGGACAGCTGCCGGCACTCCACCCCTGACATAAGGATGCTGAAGGTAATTGAGGAGAGCCTCGGGCATTCGGTCCGGCGGAAGGACAAAATCCACCATCCCTGTAGCGACCGCGTTGCGAGGCATATCGTTGAATTGGGCAGTCTGCGGGTCCTGCGCGATGGCCAGACCTCCGGCGCCGCGGATTGCCCGGACCCCCAGGGTCCCGTCCGAACCGGCTCCGGAGAAGAGAATGCAGATCGCCCGTTCCTGTTGGTCCTCCGCCAATGAGCGAAAGAAAAAGTCGATGGGCATCCGAATGCTGTCATGGGTGACAGGCTCGGTCAGATACAAGACTCCCTCGCGGCTCTGAAGGTATTTATTAGGCGGAATGACGTAGACGTAGTTGGGCTCAACCGGCAATGTATCGCGGGCCTGAACGACCCTCATGCGCGTGTACTGGGCCAGGATTTCTGCTAGCAGGCTCTCGTGCATCGGAGCCAGATGCTGAATAACGACGAAGGCGGCCCCACTGTCGGCGGGCATGGTCGTGAAGAAAGTTTTAAAGGCTTCCAGAGAGCCCGCAGATCCGCCCATCCCGATCACCGGGATTGCCGAAGGGTTGTCGGCTGCTCCAGTATCTTCCTGATCAGGTTCGGTCGTCTTGTGAGATCCATCTCCATCCAGGGGTGCGGCCGACTGTTCCCGCTGTTTAATTTTTTTTGTCATATATTATTCGTTGATGCGGACGATAAAATCGTGATGATCTAAAAACAGAATGACTCTTCAACATATCAAAAAAAAGAGCGATATAATACATCTGTTCGAGACCGCATCGTCGGCTATTGCGAGCTACACTCCAAGCGGACTTCAGCAGGAAGAAGTCTATTCTTTTCTAAATTCATTGTCAATGGAAGAGAATAGGATGTTGAATGGGTATTCTTAGACATAGACGCTAACGAATTCAGAAGAAAGTTTTTTTACAACTTTGGGAAATCATCCACCCGGATCACCTCAGCGCGGGCAGCCAAAGCTAGACGCAAAATTTCCGCCTCGGCCACTGTCACTACCCCTGCCCTGGCCCCCTCATCAAGCAGCAGGGCATCGGGTTGCTCCTTCAATTTGCCGGTCCGCACCGCATCCCGCAGTTTTTTCTCCACCGGCTCAGCGGCGATGACTTTGGGCAGCGCGTCTTCCAGCCGGCCCAGCGGCTCTGTCAAACTCTTGGGGAGAAACAGCCCGGCTGTCAAACGGTCCCTTACTTGGGACGGTTCAAGCAGGATGCCTGCAACCCGGTGACCAAGACGGTCACTCGGTCCGGAATAGGGCCGGCCGAGCGGGAAAACGAGCAGTCTGAGAAGCCAGGCCGCAGGGCGATTCGGGAAGTTGCGCAGGAGGCCGGCGAAACTCTCCTGGATGGAAACAAGGATCTCTTCGCAGGCCCATTTGACCAGCGGCCATTCATCCTGCGGCCGGTGCCGGTCCTCATATAGCTTGAGCACGGCCGACAACAGGTAGAGATTGCTGAGGATGTCCGCCAAACGGCCGGAGAGCTTTTCCTTGCGCTTCAAATTCCCGCCTAAAAGCATCAGTGCCGCATCGGCGGTCAGGGCAAAAGCTGCGCTCAGACGGGTGGCCTTCTGGAAATACCGGCGGGCCGGCCCGCCAGGGACTCTGGCCAGCCGTCCGCCGGTCAGTCCCAGGAAAAGAGTCCGCGCCGCGTTGCTGATGAAGAAGCCGATGTGGCCAAACAGTGCCCGGTCGAAAAGCGTCAACCCCTTCCGTTGGTCCGGGTCAGCCGCCGCCCGCATCTCTTGCTGAATATACGGATGGCAGCGAATGGCACCTTGGCCGAATATGATCATGGAACGGGTCAAGATATTGGCCCCTTCTACCGTGATCCCGATCGGCGCCGACTGATAGATCCGGCCGAGAAAGTTGCGCGGGCCAAGGATGATACCGCCACCACCCTGCACATCCATGCCGTCATTGACTACTCTGCGCATCCGTTCGGTCAGATGATATTTGACGATGGCGGTGATCACCGCCGGTTTCCTGCCTTGGTCGATGGCGCCGCAGGTCATGATCCGCGCTGCATCCATCAGGTAGGTGGTGCCTCCGATCCTGGCCAGTGGCTCTTCGATCCCCTCAAAGCGGCCGATGGGAAGTTTGAACTGCTTTCGGATCCGTGCATGAGCACCGATGGCGCGGGAAGTCAGTTTACCTGCGCCGGTGCTGAGGGCGGGCAGTGAGATGCCACGGCCGGTAGCGAGGGTCTCCATGAGCATCCGCCATCCCTTTCCGGCCATAGTATCGCCACCGATTATAAAATCGATCGGGATGAACACATCCTTGCCCCAGGTGGGACCATTCTGAAACGGAATGCCGAGAGGATCGTGACGAGTGCCGATGGTGATGCCGGAAAGTTTTGCGGGGACCAGGGCGCAGGTGATGCCGATATCCTCCTTGTCGCCAAGGAGATGGTCGGGATCATGCAGCCTGAAGGCCAACCCGATAATGGTCGCAACCGGCCCGAGGGTGATGTATCGTTTTCCCCAGTTGAGCCGGATCCCGAGCGTCTCTTTCCCCTCGAACGCCCCATGGCAGACGATGCCAATATCGGGAACGGACGCGGCGTCGCTTCCCGCCTCGGGCCCGGTCAGGGCAAAGCAAGGGACTTCTTCCCCCTTGGCAAGCCGCGGCAGATAGAGATTTTTTTGTTGTTGCGTGCCGTAATGCAGCAGCAGTTCGGCGGGGCCAAGGGAGTTGGGGACCATCACGGTCACTGCGGCAGTGATGCTGCGGCTGGAGATCTTCATGATCACCTGCGAATGAGCCAAGGCCGAGAACTGCAGCCCGCCGTACTCCTTCGGTATGATCATGCCGAAAAAGCCCCTGTCCTTGATGAATTTCCAGACCTCCAGCGGCAGGTCGTGCAGTTCGTTACAGATCTTCCAGTCATCGAGCATCAGGCAAAGCTCTTCCACCGGTCCATCGAGGAATGCCTGCTCTTCCAGCGTCAGTGCAGGCGCGGGTTCGGCCAGAAGTTTTTGCCAATTCGGCCGGCCACTGAAGAGTTCTCCGTCCCACCATACGGTGCCGGCTTCAAGTGCTTCCCGTTCTGTCTGGGACATGGGGGGGAGCAATTTTCGGAACAGGCCAAGCAGCGGTCTGCTCAGGAGCATACGGCGGAGCGGCATAACATTCAAGATCGCCGCAGCCAGCATGAAGATCAACCAGACAAGCATGTTTCCCCGGCCTGCAACGGCTAAATACCCCAGGAATGCCGCAACCACAGTGGTCCAGACCCAGAGCTTAACACGGAAATATGCCAATAACCAGACCAGCGAAAGCAACAGAACAACCGCCATAACGCCCTCTTTTGTCATGCTAGAATACGATTCTTTGACATTATCTTAAAATAAAAGTCAATCCATTCGGAAGAGATGAAGATATTGATTACTGCGCAAAGTATGCAATTTTCATAAAACGTAACTGTTGCGGAGTTCAGGAAGTACATTGCGAATGAGCTTTCGTTTCGAATTTATTCTTCTTCAGCATTCAGCCGCTTTGAAGAGGCCCCTCCATGGTCCATCGTAATCACTCCATTGTCAAATGGAACTCGGAGGTCGATTCTTCTGGACCGCAGAAAGGAGCTGCCGGTAAATCATCCTTTCCCCTCGACAAGGCTCTGCCAGGTATGACGACTAAGAAATGAGCCCTCGATATTACCTTCCATCTCGTCAAACATGGCGAGCGGAACGGCAAAGGTCATCAGGTTCGGGGCGAGCTGCCTGTTTATGTGTACGCGCGCTGAAAGATCGGTAAGTCCCACGACCGCACGCTGTTTGCTGTTCTTCGCCTCACGGTAAGGGAAGATACCAAGCGTCTGACACCCGGCTGCATACGGTATGATGACGCTGTCACTCTCTTCCCGTCCGTAATTGGCGAGAATGACCAGGGCCGAGAGCTGATCGGGGTCCGCAAAGAAAATGATCGTCTCGGGGGATTCCTTTGCCCGGTCAACTTCGGAAAGCGGCTTGAAGACAACATACTTCGCAGCGATATCGACAATCGGCAGATTGGCGACGAACTTCCGAACGAGGTCGGGACTCTTCAGGTAGCGTTCACCATGGACAAAGTTATCGTATGCTTCCTTCCGCAGGAACGGCTTCACTTGTTCTGCGGTCTGTCTGCCTGTTTCCCACGCATCGTTTCCCGAAGAGAGAAAATAACAGAAGCCCTCTTCTCCGCCCGCAAAATTCTGATATTCGTTCCCGAAGCCGACGCCGACGCCTCCGCCCGGACAGCCAAACGTCTTTCGGTCGCATACTGCGGTCCTGCCCTTTGCCGCCGACGCGACGAGCCACATCACGCATCCCCATTTGCCCTCGATGAACTGCATCGCGTCCTCTGGCCTTTCGTCCGACCACAGAAGCGCTACCGGCCGAAACTTCAATTTCAAGGCTTTTGCTATTGCGCTGTCCATTATTTTTTTACAGATTTCGGTCGAGCCTCGATCGGAATCCTGTTGGGAATCTTGGTTTTTCTCACTTTTCTGCCGATGCTCTTGTTCCTTCGCTTCTTATGGGCACGGCGCAACAAGTTGATCATCTCCAACCGGCTAGGGTTCTGGGGATGATAGATGTACTGATAGATAGCCTCATGGTTGACCGAGTAGCCTGGGTGATCTATCCGAATCCGTCCGGAGATCTGTTCCGGCGACCAGCCCTGTTCGAGGCCGTCCATTACGTACTGCCGGATGAAGTCGTTCTTTAATCGCTCGTGGGTATTGGCCGTGATCTTTCGTTCACAGGCCCGAGCGTGTGCTCGGCAGGGCGTATAACGCCGGTATTCAGGTGCTGAGTTCCGAGCAAGTTCTCGGGAGATTGTGCCTTTGTTTCTACCCAGTGTTTTTGCGATATCTCCGAGACTGTAACCTTCTGAGAGCAGACCCGCAATTTGTTCTCTCTCGGGCTGGGTCAACTGCTTATAGGATTTCGCCTCCCATTTTCTGACAAAGACACAACAATGAACCTGATTCACCTCTTGATTCAATCGGCACACAAAATAGCTGAAATATGCGGGAACCTTTAGCTCATACACGGATATTATTCCTGATCCCGGGGTCTGTCAACAGACTATTTCGGCTGTACAGAGCGATTCGAGTTTACTTTTCTCTTTTTATTCGTTCTGGCTTTACGATAAAATCAGCGCCATGAATTTCGAGTCTATTATTATTGCCATGAACGAACTTCTGGCAAAGAAACAACCTCAGACATTTAATCGTTCATGGGTACGTGAAAATGCCCCTTGCGTCTATCGTTACATTCAAAAGGAAATCAGAAATGAACATGGCGGCATAGACTGGGATCGAATTACCCGTGCCTTAAACCCAAAGTTTCAAAAGCGGTGGATCGGTTCACTTCGCAAGAAGGCAAAGCCGTATCGAAATAAGACCGAGGTCGATATTATTCTTCAACAATACAGCACTAAGATTTATACCTTCATTTCTTCGGAAAACAAGAATGACGAATATATACGGGACATCATCAGCATTGCGCTTGTGAGAATTGCTCAAAAGGGGAATATTTCAGCCAAGCAGGAGCTTATCAAGCTGCTTAGCTTCACGATTGATGACTGGATCGTAAGATATCCGAATTTATGCAGATGGAGGGGATATGAGCACTTGCTTCAAAAGCGGCTTGAGTGCTGCATACGTTGTTATCGATATTCCGGGTCGTTCATGCGTTACGTCTTCAAAACACTTGAATATGCTGCCCGAGGTTTAAAGCCGCTGATTGCTTATTCTCTGGACGACGCCAGATATTCAGGAAAGTGGCGCTGAGTGAAGAGGCCCATAGTTCACACAATTTTTAGATGTAGCCCTATGTCAAGTTCTTTAGACCTGAGCACGAGAATGTTCTTCGCATTGTTCCCCTCTGCGGTTTTTGTAAAAATTGATGCAGCGTTGTGACCTCGACTTGGTCAACAACCTTGTAGCATTCAATTCCGCTTTGAGCCATATAATAGTTTGTCCAGTCGTTTGAATTACTGTCGGTTCTTACAGCGAGATTACATTTCAAAATACCCCAAAAACTACCCCAACTTATGAATGCTGGAAAACAAAAAAAGAGCTAAATCCTTTAAGGACTTAGCTCTGGTCTCGCACCTGAGTTCGATGGAGAATTTTGGGGAAATAAAAATATAACTGCAAAATCAATTAGTTATGGTGGAGGCGGCGGGAATTGAACCCGCGTCCGAAAACCGTCAGCCGGAAGCTCATACATGCTTATCCCCTCGTTTAAAGCTCTCGCCTCATCCGGCGCCTTGGGGAAAGCTTCGGAATCAGCCAGCCCGGTTTTTCTTATCTTCCCGCCCCGGACGGAATCGGGAAGACCAGCCTGGTTTTTGACGTTTCTGCGGCTGTTCAGGCTCCGGTCGCGAAACGCGCTACCTAATTAGGCAGCGAGTGCCAGTTCTTGATTATTGGCAGTTGATCTTTACCATGTGTTTAACGAGCCCCATGGTACCTCGGCATGCAACTCCTGACCTCTGAATCCCCGTCGAAGCCTGTCGCCCCCCTTTGTTGGAATAATTTCTAAATTCGAAATCCGAAGCGCTATGTGGTTTAGGATTTAGAAATTAGGATTTCGTGCTTGCAGTTATAGTACCTTATTCGTCCCCGCGATTCAACACCCTTCTCACTTCCGCATGGTCAATACCGCTGATTCGAACAACCTTTTCCCTGGACGTGTGGCCGGAAACGATCTCAACATGGGATTTGGGGATGGACAGGGTATCGGCGAGGAACTTCACTAACGCCTCATTTGCAGCGCCGTCGACCGGCGGAGCGGTGAGTCTGATCTTGAGCCCGCCGTTCGCCATCGCGACGAACTCGTTCTTCGATGCTCGGGGCTGAATTCGTATTGAGAGAGTGACCGGCACCGCCGGTGTTTTATTCCTGGGTGGGCTTTTCTTCGGCGACACCGCCGGCCTCCTCGAAGGTGACCATCTCCTGGTGCATCTCGATGACCTTTTTGACGTCCTGCAGGAAGTGATGCTTCCGGCGCTTCAGTTCCTGGATATCCATATCAAGCTTCGCCTTTTCATCCTGGGCATTGTTAAGGAGCTGCAGTCTGCGCGCCTCTGCCTCCTTGATAATGGCATCCGCCGCCCTGTTTGCGCTGTCCTTCTGGTCTTCCATAAGCTTCTGGGTCATCAGCAATGCGTTCTTGACGGTCTCTTCGCGTTCATTCAGTTCACGCAGTCGCTGATCATAGGACTGGCGGAAATCCCGCAGATCCGCTACTTCCCGTACAAGCGTTTCCATCTCATCCCGCACCAGGTCGAGAAACATCTCGACCTCGGTCCGCTCGTAGCCGCGAAAAACCAGATGGAACCGTTTCTGCTGGATATCGATAGGTGTTACCCTGATGTCGCTACTCATTCCCGTGCCTCCTCAGGCGAGATACCGCATTGCCAAAACTTTTCACCGCAGGATGCGGAGAACACAGAGAACTTTCCGGATTACAAAACAGGAATCTTCTTCTCTGCCTTTTCCCCTTTGACCTCTACAATCATACTTGTCTTCATTCAAGAATTTAAAGTTCTCAGCATCTCAGCGGCGAAATCGCATTTCCTTTTTCATAAGACTATTGATACTTCCTGAAAAACATCTCTTCTCATTTATCCCATCGAATATCCAAGGCTCTTGAGGTTGTTGACCACCGCGTATTGCAGAAAGATAATTACCAGCACCGCGATCAGGGGTGAAAAATCGATTCCCACCTTGTACGGGGGGACCAGCTTGCGGATCGGTCGCAGCACGGGTTCGGTCATCTTTGTCAGGATCTGGACGATGGGATTGTACGGGTCAGGGCTCACCCACGAAATGAGCGCTCGTATGATGATGACCCACATATAAATATTTAACACGATGTCAAGCACCTTTGCAATACCCAGTATGATATTTCCCATTACGCCTCCTGAAATTCTTTTTGACACTGATTAACACCGATTCCCAATGATTTAATCCGCTTCTTCATAAGAAAATCCGTGCGCATCCAAGTCAATTTATTACTTTCCCAGTTCCCTGCTCCTCGCCGTCGCTGCCTCAACAGCGTTCATAAGCGTCGCGCGGAGCTTTCCCTTTTCAAGGGCGTGAAGACCTTCAATAGTCGTCCCGCCGGGGGACGTGACCATGTCCCTCAGCTTGCCCGGATGTTCCTTTGTCTCAAGCACCATCTTGGCCGCGCCGTACACGGTCTGAGCTGCAAGCTCGAGCGCAAGCTGTCGGGGAAGACCCGCTTTTACTCCTGCGTCGGACAAAGCGTCGATGATCATGAACACATAAGCCGGCCCGCTGCCCGAGAGCCCGGTCACGGCATCCATGAGTTTTTCCTCTACGATCACCGCTCTACCCACTGAGTTGAAAATACTCTGCGCCAGAGCAAGATCATCACTCGTCGCGTTCTTCCCGCCCGCAATCGCTGCCGCGCCCGCAAGCACCAGCGCAGGCGTGTTCGGCATTACGCGCACCACATGAGAACTCCCCTTCAATGCTTTTTCAATCTTGGCGAGTACGATGCCCGCGGCGATGGAGATAACGAGCTTCCTGTCGTCTACAACAGAGGTTATCTCTACGAGAACCCGTTCGATCACCTGCGGTTTCACGCTCAGAATAATGATATCAGCCTCACGCGCGGCCTCAATGTTGCCCTTCGGTAGAATACCATAGGTCTTAAGGAGATGCGCAAGCCTGTCGGCAGATACGTCGGCGACCAGGATGTGATCCGGTTTTGACGCACCTCCCGCGATCAAACCCTTGATGAGCGCCTCGGCCATGTTCCCGCCGCCAAGAAATGCGATCTTTTTATCTGTCAACATGAGACCTCCAATAGCCAGAACCACATATGCCACGAAGACTCAAAGGCACGAAGAAATTCATACAGAGGTTTGTGCTTTACCAAATACTTAATTCTTCATGTTTTCTTTGAGTCTTGGAGCCTTCGTGGCTGAATTTGGTTTCCCGTTCGATTTATAACTGTCTGACTCCGAACTCAATTCGTTTAAATTCTCTCCCCGAATATCGCCGTACCCACGCGAACCATGGTAGCGCCTTCTTCGATTGCAACCTCAAAATCGCCGCTCATGCCCATGGACAATTCCTTCATAAATGCGTTCGGGATATTCTCCCTTGCCAGACTCTCAGCCAGTTCTCGCAGAACGCAAAAATAAGGCCGCGAATCTTCACGCTTCTCCGAGAATGGCGGAACGGTCATCAGGCCTTGAACGGTTATACTGCGAAGTTTCGCTATCTCCCTCACCAGTGCCGGGGCGTTTTTTACCGCCATGCCGGCCTTACTCGCCTCTCCTGCGATGTTCACTTCGACCAGAACGTTCTGTACCTTTCCGATCTTCGCGGCCTGCTTATCGATCTCCATGGCGAGTTCCAGCTTGTCCACGGAATGGATCAGGTCAAAAAGCTTCACCGCGTGCCTGGCCTTGTTCGACTGGAGGTGGCCGATCAAATGCCAGCTTGCGATTGCGCCGAGATTTTTGATCTTCTCCTTCGCTTCCTGTACACGATTCTCGCCGAGGATCGTTGCCCCCGCATCGACAGCCTCTTTGATCCGCTCACTATCAATGGTTTTAGTCACAACAACAAGTCTGACGGACGCCGGATCGCGAGCTGCACGCTTCGCAGCGAATGCGATCCTGTCCATCACCGTCCTGATGTTTTCCGCAATTGACATAAACTCGTACACCACTAAGACACAGGCATGATGAAGGCAAAATGGAAAGTGCAAAATGCAAAAGTCAAAGTTAATGGATAAAAATCATCGCCCTGGACCATACAGCAATTTTACACTTTGCATTTTGCAATTTGCCTTGCTCATTGCCTTTGCCGCGTCTTTATGGCGGAAAGCCTCAGGGTTTTATCATGATTACCGACAGCATCCTGCCGGTCCTGCCCTCGGCGCGGAAGGAATAGAACAGGTCACGCCTGCATGACGTGCAAAGTCCGAGCGCATGCACATTCTGTTCAGCCAGGCCGATCTGCAGCAGCTCCAGTTTGTTTGCCTTTACCAGGTCGAGACTCCAGCGGTCATTCCCGCGCGGAAGGGCGACCTCGTTCCAGAACGAAAAGGCATCTCTCACCCGTCCTATCACGGGTTCGTCCACCTCGTAGCATTCGGGCCCAATGGCCGGTCCGATCGCCGCGATCAACCGCGAAGGTTCTGATCCAAATTCCTCGTGCATCCGGTGTACGGCCTTCTGAACGATCTTTTTTACGGTACTCTTCCAGCCTGCATGCACAGCGGCCACCGCGGGCTTCATTGGATCGAACAGCAGGACCGGCACGCAGTCAGCGGTCTCGACCGCGATGGCAATCCCCGGCACATCGGTTATCAGGGCGTCGGCATGAACATTCCGGACACCCCGGACGTTCAGGTCATTCACCGTGACAATATTTTCACCGTGCACCTGGTCCACGGTCACTACCCGCTCAATACAGATCCCGAACGCGCTTGCTACCGCTTTCCAGTCATCCGGATGCCTGATGCCGGTGTTCCTTGCTCCCAGCCCGCCCTGTCGTGTGGTAAAGGCATGGATTATCCCGGTTGCCTTGTCGAGCGCGGGGATCGAAACGAATTCATTATCCCTGACCTTGCCGGGAAGGGCGCATTTTTTATGTTGTCGTTTGGCGGTAGTCATTGATGATCGATACAAAATCGTATTATGTACATACTCCACAGGTCTTGCACGAGCCCACCTTGCACGGCGGCGTAAATTTTTCCTCGAGCGCCCGCTGATGCTCGTTCATAAGATATTCTTTTCTCACACCGATGTCAATAAAATCCCAGGGCAAGCACTCGTTGAACTCACGTCGTCGATACACGTAAAAATCCGTATTGGTCGCTGTTGTTTTCGCGGCCTTTTTCCAGTCCCCGCCGTTCTCGTGAGCAGCCCTGATCATTTTCCCCACCCTCCGGTCGCCGCGCGCGAGCAGTGCCTGGAGATACTCCCACTTCGGAAGGTCATGAATGATGTTCGTGTTCCCGATCGCCCTAACCGCCTTCTCAAGTGAGCGCAATTTCTTATTCAGGCTTTCGACCTGGTCCATCGGCTCCCACTGGAAAGGCGTAAACGGCTTCGGGACAAAGGAGTTCACCGAGAGCGTGATCCGGCCTATCCTGCCGAGAGTCCGTGCGTGTTTGAGCTGCACCTCGTGCACGTTGCGAGCGAGCATGATAATCGCGTCCACATCATCCCGCGTTTCCGTCGGCAAGCCGATAATGAAATACAGTTTGAGGTTCGGGATGCCGTTTCGAAAGATCATATCGGCAGCGCGAAGGATATCTTCTTCAGTAACTCCCTTGTTAATCACGTTACGGAGCCGCTCGGAACCGGCTTCGGGAGCGATGGAAATGGTTTTATGACCGCTCTTGGCGAGCCTTTCGATCAGGGTTTCACTGACCGAGTCAGCACGGAGCGACGAGACCGAGACGCCCCCCTCGATCATTGTGCAAAGATCGTTGATGTCAGGATAGTCCGATAATGCAGCGCCAACGAGTCCGATCTTGCCGCAAAGGTCGTCTGCTTTTGTTGCCTGCTCCTTTGCCCTATCCGCCCTGAGGTTTCGCGGGGGGAGATAGAGAGTGCCTGCCATGCAGAACCGGCAGTGCCTGCCGCATCCCCGGGTGATCTCGGACAGATACCGGTCGCTGAACTCAGTGTTCGGGGTGAGGATAACGGTTGCCGCCGACGCCGTGCCGAAGTCTTTGACTGTCCTCTTGACGATGCGTTCGGGGGCGGCGGGTTCAAGGCTCTTTCGTTCCTTGATCGTTCCGTCTTCATGGTAGATGACCTCGTAAAACTCAGGTACGTAGACGCCGGGGATCCCGCTGATCGCGCTCAGAAGTTCCTGCCGCCCTTTCTCCCGGTTCGCCTTGTATACATCAATGAACTCCCCCGTGATTTCTTCTCCCTCCCCCACGATCACGACATCGACAAAATCCGATAGCGGCTCAGGATTGAAAAAGGAACAGATCCCTCCAAGGACCACGAGCGGATCGTCCCCGGTCCGTTCGCGTTTGTCCGCGGGTATGCCAGAGAGGCGCAGGATAGTGAGAACATTCACATAGTCCTGTTCAAAGGACACGGAGAAGGCCAGGATGTCGAACTCTCTCACCAGCCGCTTGCTCTCGAGGCAGAACAGTCTTGTGTCGGTTTTCACATACTCTTCGACATCGTCCTCATCAGGAAGGAACACCCGCTCACAAGCAGTGTCGACGCGTCGGTTCAGGATGGAGTAGATCTGGTGAACACCGAGATTCGACATGCCGATGTGGTAGGTATTGGGATAGGCCAGCGCGACCGTTACCTCCGTTCCACGGGCCTTCGAGATCGTCCCGCGCTCGGCAGCGAGCAGGGCATCGGCTTTCGCCTTGAGTTTCTTCGACATGGAGGGATTATACTATGCCGGGACGCCGTGCGCAAAACAATTCCTGCAGGATATTCTGGTGTTCATTGGAATACGGGGATGAATAGGATTCTCGGAGGGATGCCGAAGGTGCGATCGGATGGTCATCGAACGAGAAGCGCGTGATCGGGGACGTGAAGCTTATTCTTCACCGTCCAGGATCGCCCGCACCTTTCGCAAGAGGTCGTTCATCGGTGCCGGCTTGTACATAAAGTTCAAACCTTTTTCCAGCAGCCCTTTTTGACTCATGATATCGGCGGAATATCCGCTGAGAAATAGCGTCTTGATATCAGGCTCGAAGAGCCTGATCTTATCATAGACCTCTTTTCCGTTCTTTTTCGGCATCATAACGTCTAGAAGGAGCAGTTTGATCGCGTCCCGGTTTAACATGAATTTCTTGACGGCATCCTCCCCGTTTTCCGCCTGAATTACGGAATAGCCGAACTGTGTCAGAACGTTGGTGATAAAATTTCGCACGATCTCATCATCCTCGGCCACGAGGATGGTCTCTGTGCCTCTTTTGACGGGGGGCAAATCGCTGGATTGTGTTCCTTCTGTTGCTCCTTGAGCGACCGGCAGATAAATCTTAAGTGTCGTTCCCCTTCCGACTTCGCTTTCAACCTCGATAAATCCGTTATGCTGCTTGATGATGCCGTAAACCATCGCGAGTCCAAGTCCCGTGCCCTTTCCCACGTCTTTTGTCGTGAAAAAGGGATCAAAGATCCTCTCCTGGGTCTGCTGATCCATCCCCATGCCCGAGTCCGTGACCAGGATCAGGGCATACGTCCCGGGTTTGCGGACATCATGGGCCTTTGCCGTAGCCTCGTCGAGGTCAACACGCTGCGTTTCTATATACAGGTATCCGCCGTCCGGCATTGCGTCACGAGCATTGGTCACGAGGTTCATCATTATCTGCTCGAGTTGCCCCGCATCCGCCAGGACCGTTACATCCTTATCGGTCAGGATACGCTTGAACTCCACGTCATCGCCGACGAGCCTCGCGAAGAGTCGTTCAACCTTAATGATAACTTCATTAAGGTTGACCTGCTGGGGGTTCAGGACCTGCTTTCTGCTGTAGGCGAGCAGCCCCTGGGTCAGGCTTGCCGCCCGGTCGGCCGAAGCGAGGATCTGATCCACGTTGTGCTTGAGCGGGTCGTCATCCGGCATTTTCATCCGCAAAAGGCTTCCGTATCCGATGATCGCGGTCAGGATATTGTTGAAGTCGTGGGAGATCCCACCGGCAAGGGTCCCGATGGATTCCATCTTCTGGGACTGGCGGAGCTGATCTTCGAGCCGTTTCCGTTCCGAAATGTCGATACCGACTCCCACAAGATACGGCTTGTCGTTCATGAGCATCCTGAATCCCGTCAGCATGAACGATATCGATACCCCGCTCTTCGTAACCATTTTTGCTTCAACCGAGGCGCTGCCGTTACGAAACACCTCTTGTATCATTCTACTGACCAGTTCCCGGTCCTCCCGGAAAAAATCGAGCGCATTCTTGTTTATGAGCTCTTCTGCTGAATAACCGGTCACCTCTCGCATATTTTTGTTCCATCGAATTACGTTTCCCGCCTCGCTAACGATATAGAACAGCCCGGGCAGGCTGTCGATGACCACATCGGAGAATTTTCGCTCCTCCAGCAGCGCCACCTCTGCCTTCCGGTGCTCGGTCACATCGATGCCGGTCGGGATCACGTACTCGACCGAACCGTCAGCGGCAAAGAGCGCGGTATTCGTCCAGGCGATCAGCTTTCGCTGCCCGTCCTTCGCTACCCAGTAGTTCTCGTATTTGTTCGGAAACATGCCTGAGGTGAGAGTGCTAAAGACTTTTTTTACGCCTTCGACCTGTTCCGGCGGCAGTAAAAAGTCCCATACGAACCGCCCCTGGACCTCCTCTAATGAGTAGCCGCTCACCAACTCACACGCACGGTTGAAACGGGCGATCCTGCCGTCACGGTCGAGCACAAGAACAATGGCGCCCACGGTGTCCAGCACTGTTGACACGAAATCGCGTTCTTTTTTAAGGTTTTCCTCCGCCTTTTTTTGCTCGGTAACGTCGCGGGTTATCCCGAGAAGGGCGATGATCTCATCCTCGTCATTGCGAAGGGGAACGGCATGGGTATCAAGCCAAAGCAGCCTACCCTTTATACCGGTCATCTTAAAGGTCAGTGTCCCTGACTTTCCCTGAAAGACGTCTTCCGTGAGTTTTCTGAAGGCCTCACGATATTCCGGAACAACAAGGGGATAAATCGATTTGCCCCTGGCCTGATCGGGCGACTCCACCTGGATCATCTCCAGTCCCGCGCGGTTCATCATGATCAGGGTGCCGTCGGAAGAAACGAGCTTGACGCATTCCGGCTCGGTCTCAATAATGGTCTGGAGAAATTTTTTGCTCTCACTGAGCGTTGTTTCCACCTGTTTGCTATAGGCGTTGTTATTCACCCGGAGAACTTCCCGAGTCACAGCACCGGCCTTCTCGGAACCATCATGTGGACCATCGGTATGGCGTTTTCTTTTTTTAATCATTTCGGATCACGTCCATGAACAGGGTGCGGGGATGTTTATGCTTGCCGGAGGACTCGAAGCGTGTCGATTTCCACACACCTGAGCCTCAATAATACGTTCAAAACCACCAAAAGTATACCAAAAAAAAGGCACGTATTGTTTTTATTTTTTCAATGGATCCTCAGGTTATGATCTTTGAAAAGACCGCATGCACGTTTTATTGATTATGTAGCGACGGCCTGATGCCGGGCGCTAAATTGAGCTATAATAATACCTACAATAGTTTGGGAAAAAGGCTATCCTCCATATCCATCTTTTTTCATAATAAGGTCTCAAGAGAACCAACCGGGAGGTTCACCATGAAACGAACACTGTATATCATCGCAATCGTGCTTTTCACTACCCTCAACCCGTTCTTATCACCCGCAGATGAACAAGCTAAGAAGTCAACCGTGCCTGAAATTTTACAACAAAAAGAACAATACGAGAAGAATATGGAAGAGCGGCTCGGAAAGCTCGGCAGGCAACTCGACGATCTTAAGGCAAAGGTTGCGAAAATGACAACGGGGGCGCAAAAAGATATAAAACAGCAACTGGCAGAGGCCGAGAAAAAACAGAAGGCGGTGTCCCGGAAACTTGACGCGCTGAGACGTAAATCGGAAAAAGAATGGAAAAATTTTTCCACCCATGTGGACGAGGCGTGGGATGAATTCGAAAAGGCCTATGAAAAGGCAAAAGCTCACTTCAAGGAGTAGCTCTGTTGTGAGGATACTCGATTCCGAGGGTTTGGTCATATCCCCGTGGTCGCACCCATCTCACGGCGACAGTTCCCCGAAGAATCTCCTATAAAAAAAGGATGCCGATGCAACAAGGCTTTCTAGTCCCGTTCCATCCGCATCCCTTGTTTGAACGACTCGATGCTTACTCCGCCCGCACCAGGTCCTCGAACCTGATATCCACGCCGAACACGCCGACGATCTCGCTGTTGTCATTGCTGATGGGCGCCGAAACCGTGATGCAGAGCGCGCCGGTGATCTTCGAGGTATAGAAGTCCGACACGAAGCTCTTGCCGTCCTTCATCGGATTGATGAACCACGAACGGTCCGAGAAGTTATCGCCCAGCCCGGCGGTCTCGTACTTCGCCTTGTTCTCGATATCCGTGATGTTTTTGGTGATCTTTTTACCCTCTCTATTCACTACATAGGCGAACTGGATGTAAGGATCTTCCCGCTGGAGCTTCTCCATCACCGGTTCCTGCTTCGCCGGATCCATGGACCGGATATCCGGCCGTTCAACAAAGTTCTCAACGATGTGGCGCGCCACTTCCGATGCTTTCTTTTTCAGCCGGTCAAGGTCGGAGACGAAGTACTCGGGGAGGGACTTTTTCGCCCGCTCCTGCAGTTCGTCGTGGGAGATGCTCGTGGTGCGTCCCTGTTCATACTGTTCCAATACCCACTTGTTCATCGTAGCGAGACCCGGGTGTCGCTTGTCAATTTTTTTGTCCGCATCCAGCCCAAGGTGGCTGTTCACCCAGTGGGCAATGCCCGCGATGCCGGATTTGTCCGTAATGATCACTCCCATCGGCCGCTTCAGGATCTTCGTGGTATCGAAGATGTTGTAGATCTCCTCGTTCTTCATCATGCCGTCGGCATGGATACCCGCGCTCGTGGAGTTGAACTCCGAGCCGACAAAAGGATAGTTCGAAGGGATGGGGAAGCCCAGCTCGCGCCGGAAGTATTCGGCCATTTCGGTGATCGCCGTGGTGTCGATCCCTTCCCCGTTCCCCGTGAGGCTGATGTAGTCGATCAGCAGCGCCTCGACCGGCGTGTTTCCCGTTCGCTCGCCAAAACCCAGGAGCGCTCCATTCACAGCGGCGCAGCCGTACATCCATGCGGCCACGCCGTTCACGAGCCCTTTGTGAAAGTCATTGTGGCCATGCCATTCGAGCTGCTCCGAAGGCACCCCTCCATCATGGATCAGGGAATAGAATATCTCAGGCACGCCGCGCGGGAGGGCAGTGCCCGGGAAGGGAAAACCGTAGCCCATGGTGTCGCAGGCCCGGACCTTGACCGGGATCTTGGCCGCCTCTGAGAGCTTCATCAGCTCCTGCACAAAGGGGATGACGAAACCGTAGAAGTCAGCCCGCGTAATGTCCTCGAGGTGGCAGCGCGGAACGATGCCCTGATCCAGTGCCGTAACAACGATGTCGAGATATTGCTGGAGCGCTTCCTTGCGGGACAGATTGAGCTTTAGAAAGATGTGGTAGTCGGAGCACGAGGTGAGAATGCCCGTTTCCTTGAGTCCGATCTCCTTCACCAGCTTGAAGTCTTTCTTGTTCGCCCTGATCCAGCCGGTGATCTCAGGGAAACGATAACCTCGCTCCATGCAGAGCTTCACCGCTTCCCGGTCCTTGTCAGAGTAAAGGAAGAATTCGGTCTGCCGGATAACGCCGTTCGGCCCGCTCATCCGGTGCATGAAGTCAAAGATGTCGGCGATCTGATCGGGCGTATAGGGCGGCCGCGACTGTTGACCATCGCGAAACGTGGTGTCCGTGATCCAAATGTCCTTCGGAATATTGGTCTGGATCATTCGGTCCTCGAGTACTACCCGGGGCACGTTTGAATAGGGGAACATGTCCCGGTACAATACCGGCTCTTTTACGTTCTTGAGGTCAAAGGGTGTTTTGATTGTCTGCTTTTTGATGGTCAATTTAACCTCCCTGACTTGAAACAATTTCTAAATTCGAATATCAAAATCCGAACGCTTCGTATGGAAATTTGAAGATTGGTATTTGTTTCGGATTTAGTATTTAGTGCTTCGAGTTTGCATCATCTTCCCCGTATCCCCCTGATCGCCGCCGCATAATCCTTCTTACCGAAAACCGCCGAACCTGCCACAAGGATATCAGCACCCGCGTCGATGATCTGTGCCGCATTCTCGGGCTTTACCCCGCCGTCCACCTCGATCTCGATCTTCAAGCCCAACCCGTCAATACGTTTCCGAAGCTGCTGGATCTTGCCCATGGCCGAGGGAATGAACGACTGCCCGCCAAAGCCCGGGTTCACGGACATAATGAGAACCATGTCGAGTTCGGGCAGAATATAATCAAGGCACGAAAGAGGCGTAGCGGGGTTCAGTGCCGCTGCAGCCTTCACGCCCTTGTGCTCCCGGATCGACTGGATAAGCCTGTTCAGGTGAAATCCGGTCTCCACGTGTACCGTAATATAATCGGCCCCTGCCTTTGCAAAATCTGCAATGTACAGCTCCGGGTTGGTGATCATCAGGTGTACATCGAGCGGTAATGTGGTGGACCTGCGGGCTGCCTCAACGATCAGCGGGCCGATGGTGATATTCGGCACAAAGTGCCCGTCCATCACGTCGACATGAATAACATCGGCACCGGCTGCCTCGACCGCTTTGATCTCCTCGCCCAACCGGGAGAAGTCGGCGGAAAGAATGGAGGGGGCTATCTTGATCTTTTTCGTCATGGTATTCCTCAAAAAATTGCGCGCAGCGCGCTCATCTGCTCACCACAATCTCCACTGTTGTATCCATGGAAACGGGCGACCCGGCCATCGGCTTCTGGTGGATGACAATCCGGTCCGTTCCTATTTCCCTGTCCCCCGGCGACCCCGTGGTGACCCTGCGCTGCAGGCCAAGCCTGTCGACAATCTTGAGCGCCTCTTCCGCTTTTTTCCCCGTCAACACCGGCATGACATACTGAGGCGCTTTATTGCCGGTACTGATGAGCATGCTGATACTGCCCCCCTTTTCAAGCGGGCTGCCGGCCTCCGGCTCCTGCGCGATCACGATATCTCGCTCCACTCGGTCAGAGGACACCCTTGACACCGTGCCGGGTGAAAAGCCCGCCTGCCGTATCATGATATCGGCCTTACGAAAGTTTTCTCCCACCAGCTTTAACGTCTGGGTGTCACTTGGCCCCTGGCTGACGACCACGTGCACTTGCCGGCCCTTTTTTATCCCGCCCCCCGGCGCCGGCGATTGCGAAATTACCGAGTCTCTCGGCAGGGTTGGATGAGATTCCCTCCGGTCCACCTTGAGCTGCAATCCCTGCTGAGCAACGGTCTCGATCACGTTCACAATGTCCTGTCCCACAAGGTCAGGCACGCGCACCTCTTCCTGTCGGAGAAGCAACGCAACAACGGCGAATGCGCTCACAATTCCCACGCCGATAAGTGCAATGAATAAACCCAGACCTTTTAGAAACCGTACCATGTTAGAACACGCATTTTACCATAGTAAATTTACAATGCAAGAACTTCTGATACCGGAGAATCCTATGCCCCTGGACCCTCCGTTCTTTTCACCATCCTCACACCGAAGAACCCGTCCATCTCCGCAGCCTGCGGGAACGTCCTGAAGAAGCCCTCTGCCGTCACAAGCGCTGCCGCTGCCTGCGAAAGAAAGGGGCGCGGATCATCGATTCTGAAGGAGCTTCCCGGTCCGGCAAGAAACCAGGCAATAGCGTTTTCGTTCTCTTCGGGCTCCGTCGTACAGGTGGCGTAAACGAGCGTCCCGCCCGGCTTCAGCAGGGAGGCACAGTTCTCGAGAATCCGCCTCTGGAGCGCCGTATGCTCACTCACCGTCCGCTCTGTCTTGTTCCACCTGCCGTCAGGATGCCTGCGCAGCACACCCAGGCCGGAGCAGGGCGCATCGATAAGGACCCTGTCAAAGACCCCTGCATGATACTTCGATGCATCACCCTGCAATGGCGAGATGATCGTGGTCCCGAGACGCCTGCTGTTCTCGCGGATCTTCGCGATCCGTGAAGCATCAAGCTCGAGCGCCACGACCATGCCCTGGTCGTGCATCAGTTCGGCCAGGTGCGTTGCCTTGCCGCCGGGGGCCGCGCAGGCATCCATGATCGTCTCGCCGGGCTGAGGCGCGAGCAGAAGGCTGATAAGCTGAGCAGCCTGGTCCTGGACCATGAACCAGCCGTCTCGATAGGCCTGAAGCGTGCGCAGCCACTGAGGTGAGGAATGAATGTCGAGACCGACAGGAGATCGGGTCGTCTCCGATACCTGCACACCCTCGGCTTCCAGCGCGGCCCGGAGAGCGGACCGCGTTGTCTTAAGCCTATTCGTCCTGATCGTGAGAAGTGCGGGACGATTGTTCTCGAGGAGCAGCGTCTCCGTCGTCTCAGCGCCGTAACGCGAGACCCAGCGTTTCACGAGCCAGGCCGGGTGCGAGTAGAGCATCGACAGCCGCTCGACCGGGTCCCCGGATTCCGGATAGGTGATCGTGCTCCGCTTTCTGTCCAGACCCCTGAGCAAGCCGTTCACATACCCGTGCTTGTTGCCATGCTCTTTCGCGAGTTCCACGGAGGTGTTCACGGCAGCGCTCACCGGCACGCGGTCAAGGAAGAGCATCTGGTAGGCGCCGAGCCGCAGGATATTGCGGGTCCGGACATCGGTTTTTTCCACGGGCTGGACGGAGAATTGGTTCAGCGTCCAGTCAAGCAGGGCACTGATTCCTGAGCACACCATATACAAGCTCAAGAAGGAAGGCGCTGTCGCGGGCATCCAGGGACTCGTCGCGCCTTGGCAAGCGGCGTATCGATAAATACGCCGTCTTCGGTACGGCAAAGGATCGTGAGCGCCGTCTCCCGCGTGATATCCTTAAGCGGCACGGGGTTCACCGGAGCTGCCTACGAAGAAATCGAGCGCTTCAGCGACCCTTCTGATATCTACGCTGGTGTTGAAACAGGGTCCGAAGGGACGGTCGTTCAGGATCCCGATCACGGGCAGGGGGTACGCATCCTGGATCCCGCTCGTCAGGTCACGCTCGCAGGCAACTGCAATGATGGCTTCCGGCTTTGACTCCGCCACCCTGCGCCGCGCGAGCGTTCCACCCGTGGCCACGGAGAGGTGGACGTTGTATTTCCGGGCCAGCTCCACAAGGTCCTTGATCTTGCATTTGCCGCAGGCCTGGCATTTGGATACATCACTCGTGACCTTGATCGCGCAGTCGCTGAACTGGAGGCAGTGCGGCATCAGGAGCAGGATGCGCTTGGGCCTGTTCTCGGCGTAGCGGGCGCGGACGAGCAGATTATTCACCTCCACGAAGGACTGCTGTACCTTCTCTTTGGACATTCCGAGCAGTTTCCCCAGCACGATCATGATGGGGAAAAGCACCTCGATCACGATCCCGCGGAGCCGTGCGGCGAAAAATATCTCCTTGCCCCTGACGAGCGTGAGGATCAACAATACCACGCCGAGGATCAGGAACCCGAGCGCCCCGCCCATACCGTATAACACGATCGTCGGCGCAAGCGGATGGATGTTCCTGAGCCCCACATAAGGGATCAGATAGATCACTACAGCAACCGCGGTAATGAACAAGACCGTGAAGACAATGAGGCCGATGAATATTCTTTTTTTGGGTTCGGACATGGTTTTAGAAAGTCAATGCAAAAGTCAAATTGCAAACCATGCAAATTTAAACAATTGAGGGATCAAGACAACTGGATTATTCTAAGGGTTTAAACGTTTTGGATATTTGCATTCATTTAGCATTTAATACCGTGCTTCGAATTTCTTTCCACGCAATCCCCCGGTGTCCCCGCATGAACTCACCCGCGGTCATGGGCCTTTTCCCCTCGGGTTGAATGCTTAGTATGCGGAGCAGGCCGCTGCCGGTTCCTGCCACCAGGGTACTCTTGTCCCTTTCGTACAACAAACCCGGCTCGCCGGTCCCGTCAAGGACCCCGGTTGCGATGATCTTGACCATCTTCTTGTCCAGAGAGGAGTATGCGCCAGGCCAGGGAGAAAGTCCCCGAACTCGGTTGTGGATCTCCCGGGCGGAAAGGTCCCAGTCGATGAGACCGTCTCCTTTTTTAAGGAGGGGCGCCATGGTGGCTTTCGTTCCGTCCTGGGCAACCGGAGTAAGTTTTCCTGACGCGAGAAGCGGCAATGCAGTTATGATGAGTTTCGCGCCGAGCGATGCAAGCTGTTCCTTCAGCGCCCCCGCAGTGTCTTCCGGGCCGATGGGGATGCTCTCCTGAGTCAGGATCGCGCCCGTGTCCATGCCTTCGTCCATAAGCATGATGGTAATTCCGGTCTTCTGCTCGCCGCGGATGACCGCCCAGTTGATGGGTGCGGCGCCCCGGTACGCGGGCAGAAGCGAAGCATGGATATTGATGCAGCCGAATTTCGGGAGCATCAGGATGTCTTTCGGAAGTATCTGTCCGTACGCTGCCACTACGATCGCCTCGGGGTCCATCTTCCGGAGAACTCCGATGAACTCCGGGTCCCTCACACGCTTGGGCTGAAATACCGCGAGCCTCAGTTCCTCGGCAGCAAGCTTGACCGGTGGGGCGGCAAGGGTCCGGCCGCGGCCCGCCGGCTTGTCGGTACGCGTGACCACACCGGCAATATCGTGTCCTGCTGCGACCAGGGCGCGGAGCGGCTCAACGGCGAATTGCGGCGTTCCCATGTAGACGAGTCTCATAACAAACTCCAGGTCCAAAGCACCAAATGACAAATAATAACCAAGCACCAAATGCCAAACGTTTGATTATTGCAATTCGGTTATTGGTATTTATTTGGAACTTGGGAGTTGTAATTTGGAGCCTGCTAAAGAGCTACTTCTCCATCAGCATCTTCTTGAGCCTTCGCTTGAAAAGACTCTTCTTAAGCGAACTTAATCTGTCCACGAACAACAGGCCGTTCAGATGGTCGATCTCGTGCTGAAGGGCCTTGGCCATGAGGCCTTCAGCCTCAAGCTCGAACTGCTTGCCCGTCCTGTCCTGAGCCCGGACCTTGACCCGTGCTGCGCGCTTGACCTTCTCCGCATAGTCCGGGATGCTGAGGCAGCCTTCTTCTTCAACGACCGACCCCTCCATGGAAAGTATCTCGGGATTGATGATGATGAGAAGCGGGTGACGCTGTTCTTCGTCTTCCCGCGAGCTCAAGTCGATCACTGCCAGCTGGAGTGGCACTCCCACCTGGTTTGCCGCCAGCCCGACGCCGGGAGCTGCGCGCATGGTCGCCACCATATCCTCGATCAAACGGTCAAGGGTGCTGTCGATGCGCTCTACGCGGGAAGTTTTATTCCGGAGCACAGGGTCCGGATAAGTGCGAATTTCACGGAGTGCCATAGTCATTCATATGTAACATGATTTATTTTATAAATCAAGGCATAAGATGAATAAGTTCATGCACGGGCAATGCCTGATCTGCCGGTGGTGCAGAACAAGGAATTCAATGACTTCTCTGGGAATCACGGAAAAGCTTTGTGGCACTCAACCCCCCGCGCTCACCTGTTCCCGGCACGCGCTGTCCGTGATTCACTCCCTATTTCTCCCACCCTTCCCGGGGTTTTGCCTTGCAATAGCAACATCACCATGATATAACCCTGCATGTCAACGGAACCTCATCTTGAAGAACAGATCGCCATGGCGGGTCTCACCTATGGCCGGCGGCACGATATAGCCTACCGGACCGGCCTCGTGATTCAAGTCCTGGGCGCCGCGCTTCTTGCCGTGCTTTATCCCCTGGAAAACCCGTTCTACACCGTAGGGATCATGTTGTTTGAAGCCGGTGTGTTCCTCTCTGCCATCTGCCTTCTCGTCTGGATGAGAACGGTTAAAATCTTTATTCTCGTCACCATCATCGTCGGGCTGGCGCTTCAGGTGGCCGGGGTTTTCTTTGCGCCGGAGCACTACGCCGGGTCGGTCATAATCGTCGGGATCGGCTTTGTTTGTATCGGAGCTGCTGGAATGGTCGGCAAAGAGGCTTATTGTTTCGGCTACAGGGAAGGCTGGTTGCTCGCCCTGATCGGATTCCCCATCATGGTTTTGGCGAACCTGATGGGCAGGGAAAACATCATCTTCAACTCCCTGGGGTTTTCGGTTCTGTTTCTTCTCTTGCTCTCCCTCACCGGTAAGAAACTGAAGCAGCGGCTGCTGTCACCCTGCCCTGTGAATGTCTGCAGGGCATCAAAAAAAGAACAGGCATCAGACCATCAGGTTACGGACTGAAACAAAAAAGGGGGTTGTTTGGAACACCATGTTCCGGTCCTTTCCATCGAGGAAAATGATGCCTGTGGTAAAGCAGTAAAGCAGATTGCCCAGGTGGACCAGCCTGTCATCGCGTCGGTTGTCCGGTTCCGATGCGCGAGTCAGTTGCCTGATCCCGTTGCCGAGCGAGCAGCCCGGGGTTGGTCTGACAATCCGCACGAGATCAAATGCTGTCCTGCCCGTGTGGGGCTTCTTTGACATTGTTGTCCGTATTGTCCGTTCCGGCCGCGTGCTGGTGATAGGAATGCATCCCCAGCTTGAGCAGCCCCTTCTCGATAAGCCGTCTTGCAGATTCGGCCACGCTCGGATCAAACTGCCCCCCCGCTTCCCGCTCCAACTCGAGCAAAACATCCTGGATAGATATCCTGCCGCGGTAGGGCCGCTCGGAGATCATGGCGTCGATCGTGTCCGCAACATTAAGTATCCGCGCCGCGAGTGTGATCTCTTCACCCGCGAGGCCCCGGGGGTATCCTTTCCCATCGAAGCGTTCATGGTGCTGATAGATGGCATCGATGATGGTTGATGAAAATCCGATCGGTTCAAGGATCCTGATTCCGTGCGCCGGATGGTCCTTCATGATGTCGAACTCTTCCCGACTCAGGCTCGCCGGTTTGCTGATGATCATTTCGCTGATCCCGATCTTGCCCATGTCGTGGAGGATGGCCGCAATGTGGATATCTTCGAGTTGGTGAGGTTTCATCCCCAAGTCCCGCGCGAATGCCACTGCGTATTTTGCCACGTTGGTGGAGTGCCACCGGGTGTAGGGGTCCTTTGCCTCTACGGCGGCCACGAGCGCCTGGATCGTGCGGAAATAGTTCTCGCGCAGGTTCTCATAGAGCGCAGCATTCTCCAAGGCCGTCGCCACCTGGGTGGACAGGATCAATGCGATCTGGAGGTCGCTCGTGGAAAATGGCAAACCCGATAATCTGCTCACATTGAGAACGCCGAACACCTTGTTCTTTCCGATGAGAGGAACCGACATGGAAGAGGACGGCATGTTCTCTAAATTAATGGCTGCTCTCACTTCCGGGTCGGGATGTTTCCCCGCCGTTATGATCAGCGGTTCCCGACGCTTCAGGACCAGCCCGGATACGCCTTCTCCCACCTTGCGGCGTGTTTTCAGGGCCTCTTCTGAAGTAATGCCGTGGGAAGCGCGAATCAACAGCGTTTCGCTGGCCTCATCGATCAGCATTAAAGAAACACGGTCCACCGAGAATTCCTGCACGAGCACCTTGGTGATGATTTTGAACAGGTGGGTGAGGTCGATCTCGGTCACGAGCAGTTTGCTGATCTCGAACAGCGGAATAAGTGCCTTGAGCCTGATATTCTCTTTTTTAAGCCTGCTGCTGTTGATCGCCCGGTCCACTGCCCCCAGCAATTCCTCTTGGGTGAAGGGTTTGAGTACAAATCCATCCACACCCCGCGTAAGGGACTCAATCGCCGTGTCGAGTGTGCCATGCCCGGTGATAAAAATCGTCACCAGGTCCTGTTTCCGCGCCTTGACCCGTTCAAAGAGTTCAAGGCCGTCAATTTCCGGCATCCTGATATCCGTGATCAGCAGATCGGTGGCCGAGCGGCTGAGTTCTTCCAACGCCGCGGCGCCATTCGAGGCAGTGGTCACCTGGTACCCCTCAGCTGATAGAAGGTGGAAGCACAGGTCTCTGATCATCCCCTCATCATCAACAACGAGTATCCTTTCACCAGCCATAATCCTGACTCCTCGCTCAATACCGATCAATGACAAAAAAACTGGATATCCGAATGGTTTTGCTGCTCATTTCAATAAAGCGGGGCACATTGAACCATCTTTCACCCTTCCTCAATGCACTCTGAGTCAAGCGCTATCCTTCGGTAACTCACCATATGCCCTCATTTCACCGATACTACTATGCCATCACCGGCTTTTGGTATGCGGGAAGGAATCCCCTGGAAACAGTTCCCTTTCCGGGCTTGCTCTCCGCCTCAATCCTGCCGAAATGATTGCGCACAATCCGATAACCGATTGAAAGCCCGAGGCCGGTTCCGTTTCCCTCGTCCTTCGTCGAAAAGAATGGTTCGAATATTTTATGTGGATTGCAGGCGAGAGGGACCTGATCGCGCGTCGTGCCATTCACGGAAGGAAGAGAGTAAAAAAAGGACCTGCCGCTGAAAAATACTTCTGTGTCCGTACTGCCGACAGGCAATTCGCAGGTATGGCTGTAGATTAACAGGTACTGCAGGGCACTGCCGGAGAGCGACTCTTCACTCGTCATAAAGGGAAACGGTACTTTTAGAGCGAGCGCTTTCTGGTTGCCGGTGATGATATCATCTGTCGCAAGCGCCGCCAGTTCTCTCGCCACATGGAGGGCTCTGTTTTTGATCTCGGTTTCAAGGGCCTTCCTTCCTTCCAGGTAAAAGAACACCCCTACAAGCAAAGCGACCGGGACAAGGGCCGCTGTCAGGGACAGGGAGACCCTCAGCCCGATTCCGCCCCGCCGCCAAAAAGCCGCGTTACGCATCCGCGCAACAACCGCAGAGATTATTCTTGTTCCATCCGCCATAGATTTTCAGCAACGCGTGCGGGTTTATCTTAGCATAAACATGCTTTTGTGTAAATGCAATAAAAAAGGCAAGGGTTTTACCCTTGCCTTTTTGTTCCTGGTTGATCGCCGTATCCAACCGGCGCTGAGCCCTGCCGCCGGCAGCACGCGAGGTGTGATCTCTCACGGTCTGTTTGGATGCGCCCTCTGTTTACGAGGTGACAGTCTTTTCCGGTTTCTTCTTGCCTGTTTTCTTCGCTTCCCCGGCCTCTTGCTTGTGCCGCTCTACTAGTTCAATAACAGCCATGGGTGCGGCATCGCCGGACCGGGTGCGGGTCATCACGATTCTCGTGTATCCGCCGTTCCGGGAGGCAAAACGCGGCGCGATCTGAGCGAACAATCCGCTCACCACGGCCTCGTCATGAATAAAACTGAGTGCCAGACGCCGGGCGTGCAGATCTCCGCGCTTACCAAGGGTGATCATTTTTTCAGTTAGTGGACGCATTTCCTTGGCTTTCGCGACCGTCGTTTCGATCTTTTCATTCTTAAGCAGTGAGGTAACGAGCATCCTGAGGAGTGCCTTTCGGTGACTCGTATCTCTCCCAAATTGCCTGCCTGCGCATCCATGTCTCATATCGCTATCCTTGCCAACTAGATTTTTACGCTTCGCTCGGTTTTTCCGCGAGAAGCCGCCTGGCCTCCGCCACAATTTTATCGTCCACCTTCAGCCCGAGGCCAAGCCCCATCTCGGAGAGAATCTCCTTTATTTCGTTGAGTGATTTTCTGCCGAAATTTTTGGTCTTGAGCATCTCGCTCTCGGTCTTCTGCACCATCTCCGCGATCGTCTCTATTCCCGCATTCTTCAGGCAGTTCGCCGCCCGCACCGAAAGCTCCAACTCGTTCACACTGCGAAGAAGGTTTTCATTGAACGATGGAGCCTTTTTGATCTCTTCTCCCGTCACCGGGGATTCTTCCTCTTCCTCGGGAAGATGGATAAAGATGGACAAATGGTCCTTGAGCAGCTTCGAGGCATGCGCAATGGCGTCATCAGGCCGGATACTACCGTCGGTCCAGACCTCGAGCACAAGCTTGTCGTAGTCCGTTTCCTGCCCTACGCGAGCGTTTTCCACTTTGAAATTTACTTTGCGAATCGGGGAAAATATGGAGTCAATAGGGATAACGCCGATCGACTGTCCCGGCTCTTTATTTTTATCCGAGGAGACATATCCCCTGCCGCGGCGAGCTCGCATTTCCAGTTCGAGCTTTCCGTTCTTGTCGATCGTTGCCAGATGAAGGTCCGGATTCAAAATCTCCACTTCTGCGTCTGCCTCGATGTCCTTTGCCGTGACCTCTCCCGGACCCTTTGCCTTCAAAGAAAGCGTCTTAGGCTTGTCAGTATGAAGTTTAAGTCTGATCTCCTTGAGGTTGAGGATCAGGTCCGTGGTATCTTCGACAACGCCCGGGATACTCGAAAACTCGTGCTGCACGCCGGAGATTTTTAACGATGTGATCGCCGAGCCCTCCAGAGATGAAAGAAGAACACGGCGCAAAGAATTGCCCAGTGTTGTCCCAAAACCCCGCTCCAGCGGCTCCGCTGTGAATTTCCCGTACGTATCGGTAATTTTTTTTGGCTCATATTGAAGTTTTTTCGGCATCTGAAAATCTTTTGCTTTTTTGAGCATTGTTCCTCCATAACGGAGTGAAAAAAACTGTCATAGGACTTATCAACGCGAGCGCACGCCTCTGAAAGAAACACGGCGACTCCCTGTAGTCCTCAGAATATTTTCACCTTTGGCAGTGACGTTACTTCGAATAGAGTTCGACCACAAGCTGTTCTTTTACCGTGGGCATCGTCGATTCATCTCTGGCCGGCAGTGCCAGCACTTTACCCTTAAAAAGCACTTTGTCGATCTCAAGCCAGGTCGGGAAACCCCGTTTCTCAAGTGCGGTGAGGGTCTGCTGAATCTGCGCAATACCCCGGCTCTTTTCACGCAACTCCACTATGTCTCCGGCCTTAAGCAGGTAGGAAGGGATGTTCACCTTCTTGCCATTCACGAGCATATGTCCGTGCCGTACGAGCTGCCGAGCTTCCTTCTTGGAGCCGGCAAAACCCATCCGTTGAACAACGTTATCAAACCTTCTTTCAAGGAGTTGCAGCAGGTTGTCGCCTGTAATGCCCTTCATCCGCTCAGCCTTTTCAAAATAACCGCGGAACTGACGCTCCAGCACTCCGTAAACGCGCCGAATTTTCTGTTTTTCTCGGAGCTGTATGCAATATTCAGACTGTTTAATTCTTCCCTGGCCATGCTGTCCCGGCGGGTAGCTTCTTCTGGTGACTCCGCACTTATCCGTGTAGCAGCGCTCAGCCTTAAGAAAGAGCTTCATCCCCTCTCTCCTGCAAAGCTTGCAAACTGATCCTATATACCGTGCCACGTGATTCCTCCATGCCTCGCGTTGCGCGAGGATTGTAAAGTGAAAATTGCGAATGTGATGTTTTGGTCAGAAAAAGGGCTTAGCGTTTTCTGCATTACTTTTCCCTCTTTCAATTTGCTGTTCGAGATTCGCAAAACACCGCTTAAACCCGTCTCCGTTTCGGCGGCCTGCACCCGTTATGCGGGATCGGGGTTACGTCCTTGATCGCCACGATCTCGAGACCCGCGGCCTGAATCGCCCTGATTGCTGATTCCCTGCCTGTACCCGGACCCTTGACGTATACCTCAACCTGCCTCATGCCGTTTTCCATCGCCTTCTTGGCGGCCGCCTCTGCAGCCAGCTGTGAAGCGAAGGGAGTGCTCTTTCTCGAACCTTTAAACCCCTTGCTGCCTGAGCTCGACCAGGTGATTACGTTCCCGGAGGTATCGGTAATTGTAACAATCGTGTTGTTAAAGGAAGCGTGGATATGGGCTACGCCATTCGCCACATTCTTTTTTTCTTTACCCTTCTTTGCCATCTGCTCTCCAATGCGCTTGATATCGCCCTTGTCATGATAGTTCACACCGGGACGACGTGATCTCTTGTTACTTCTTCAACAGGCCCTTTTTCTTTCCCTTACCTGACATCGCTGACTTTTTGGGTCCCTTTCGCGTCCGGGCATTGGTCTTTGTCCGCTGCCCCCTCACCGGCAATCCCCTGCGGTGTCTCAATCCGCGATAACTGCCGATGTCCATCAATCGCTTGATGTGCATCGTCACATCTCTGCGGAGATCCCCCTCCACCGTGTAGTCCCGGTCAAGGATTGTTCTGATCTTCACAATGTCCGATTCCGTAAGATTATTGCTTTTTGTATTCGGATCGATACCTGCCTCGGAGAGGATCTTCTTTGCAGAAGTCGGACCTATTCCGAAAATATAGGTAAGCGAGATCCCTATTTTTTTATCTTTTGGTAAATCTACTCCGGCAATTCGTGCCACGGTTCCTCCTCAAACGAACGATACGCCTTTATGACAGACGATGGACAGCCGCTTCGTTAAGACGATGGGATCATGTAACTTGCGCCTTTTCGTCCTTCGTCCATCGTCTCACGAGTAATGACCTTGCGGTCTTCTATCCCTGCCGCTGCTTGTGGCGCGCGTTTTCACAGATGACGCGTACGATTCCCTTGCGGCGGATAACCGTACACTTGGGACAAATTTTTCGAACTGATGAGCGAACTTTCATATTCTGTTACTTCCATTCTTTTTCAAATGATATTCGTGCCAAACGCAACCTATTGAGATCCTATTTGAACCGGTAGGTGATTCTGCCTCTGGTCAGGTCATAGGGTGTGAGCTCCACGGTCACCTTGTCGCCGGGGAGTATTTTTATAAAGTGCATTCGCATCTTGCCCGATATGTGCGCCAATATTTTATGACCGTTCTCCATCTCAACCCGGAACATGGCATTGGGAAGTGTTTCCAGCACCGTGCCCTGAACCTCTATAGAATCTTCTTTTGCCATATCCTCACTATTTTTTCGTCAGTATCCAGGGCCCATCAGGCATTACGGCTATCGTATGTTCAAAATGAGCCGACAGGCTTCCATCAGCGGTAACGGCCGTCCAATTATCTGCCTTAACGATCGTCTCGCTGCCACCGACATTTACCATCGGCTCGATCGCCAGAACCATCCCCGCTTTCAGCCTCGGGCCCTGTCCTGAAGCACCGAAATTCGGGAGTTGCGGGTCCTCATGCAGGTTTCTTCCAATCCCATGTCCGACAAATTCCCGCACCACCGAGTATCCATTCGATTCCACATGCTTTTGTACGGCATGTGAAATATCGTATAACCGGTTACCTGCGTGTGCCTGAGCTATCCCGCGGAGAAGCGATTCCTCGGTAACCCTCATCAGGCGTTCAGCCTCAGGTGTTATAGTACCAACCGGCACTGTAATTGCCGCATCGCCGTAGAACCCGTCAACGATCGTTCCTACGTCAATGCTGATGATATCGCCCTGCTTGAGAACAGCACCCTTTGAGGGAATGCCGTGAATAACCTCATTGTTCACTGAAGTACAAAGCGTCTTTGGATATCCCCGGTACCCTTTGAACGCCGGCTTGGCTCCCGCAGCTATAATGAACCGTTCAGCGAATTCATCCAGCGCTTGCGTCGTGACACCCGGCCGAACCACTCCGCGAATGCCTTCCAGGACATCCGCGACAATCAAACAGGCTTTCCGAATCTTCTCGATCTCCTGAAGGGACTTGAGAATGATCATGATGCTTCCCCGATGTTACCGTCTCCCTTTGACCGAAGCGCCTTTCAGGAAACCTCCATAATGCCTTTGAATGAGGTGCGACTCTATCTGCGATACGGTATCAAGCGCAACACCGATAACAATCAGGAGCGAGGTGCCCCCGAAATAAAAAGGCACATTAAAAAATTTATAAAAGATGTCCGGCAAAACGCAGACTGCCGCAAGATAGAGTGCTCCGCCCAGCGTAATGCGGGTCAGCACACGATACAGATAGTCTGATGTCTTTTTGCCCGGCCTGATCCCCGGGATGAACCCGCCGTACTTTTTCAGGTTATCGGCGATATCCACTGGATTGAACACGATCGCCGTATAAAAATATGCGAAAAAAATGATCATCACCACATAGACGGTCGTGTACAGCAGTTTCCCCGGTGAAAGCTGCTGTGCGATCGATTGTATCCACGGGACCTGCGTAAACCCTGCGATCGTCGCAGGAAATAGCAATATTGAGGACGCGAAGATCGGTGGGATCACACCGGCCGAATTAACTTTCAGCGGCAGGTGGGTACTCTGGCCCTTGTAAATTTTCCTCCCGACCATCCGTTGCGCATACTGGACGGATATTTTTCTCTGACCGCGCTCCATAATGATAATGGCCGCAATGACAGCAATGATGATGACGAGTATCACTGCTACCAGGAAATACGGGATCTCACCGGATCGGGCGAGCTGGACGGTATTGGACACAGCGCGGGGAAAACCCGCGACGATACCCGCAAATATGATGAGCGAGATGCCATTGCCGATCCCGCGTTCGGTAATCTGCTCGCCAAGCCACATGATGAACGTTGTGCCGGCCGTAAGCGTGATCATGGTGAGGATGCGGAAAGACCATCCGGTGGATTCCACAAATGCGCCGTCTCCCATCTTCTCGATGCCTACCGCCATCCAGAATGATTGAAAACCGGCAATGGCTACCGTTCCGTACCGTGTATACTCGGTAATCTTTTTCCGGCCGGCCTCACCCTCTTTGGCAAGCGCCTGCAACCGGGGGATTACCACGGTAAGAAGCTGAAGCACGATCGATGCTGTAATATAGGGCATGATACCGAGAGCGAAAATAGTGACCCTCGAAAGCGCCCCACCCGAAAACATGTCGAAAAAACCCATGAGACCCGCTGCCGCCTGATGCAGGTACTGGCTCAACGCCTCGCCTCTTACACCGGGTGTAGGAATGTGACAGCCTACCCGGTATACCGCAAGCATCAGAAGGGTGAAAACGATCCTCTTCCTGAGTTCGGGGATATTAAATATATTCTTCAGGCCCGTGAACAAGGATCAGATTACCTCGACCTTCCCGCCGGCGGCCTGGATTTTTTCCACAGCGCTCTTGCTGAACTTGTGCGCACGCACGGTAAGTTTTGCCTTCAACTCACCCATGCCGAGCACTTTAACGCCGGTCTTCATATCCTTGATCAAACCTTTTTGCATAAGCATCTCGGGTGTGATGGGATCAGTGCCGGCCACAGCTTCGAGGTCCTGAAGGTTCACAACGGAATAGTCCTTGCGGAATATATTGGTGAACCCCCGCTTCGGAATCCTGCGCTGAAGCGGCATCTGACCGCCTTCAAACCCAGCGCCCTTCACTCCGCCTGAGCGGGCCTTCTGTCCCTTATGCCCTTTTCCGGCAGTCTTGCCGGATCCGGAGCCCGGGCCTCTGCCGACCCTCTTTGCTTTTTTCTTTGCCCCTGCTGCGGGCTTCAGTTCTTCTAATCTCATAATTTACTCGCGACCATCATTGACCCGTAATTAAGATTTGTCATGCAAATGCTTCCGTTATGCCTGTTCCACCTTAACGAGGTGAGATACCTTAGTGATCATACCGCGTATTTGCGGTGTGTCCAAACGAATGACGGAGTGGTTCATTTTTTTTAGACCCAGACCGATCAGGACAACCTTATGCTTTCCCGGTCGAGCAATGCCACTTTTTACAAGCGTAATTTTAAGCTTTTTTTCATTGGATTTTGCCATGCCTATCCAAGCTCCTCTATCGATCTGCCGCGAAGCGTCGCAACCTGTTCTGCACTCCTGAGTCTCATTAGTCCTTCTATCGTGGCGCTCACCACGTTATGGGGATTGCTCGATCCAAGAGATTTGCAAAGCACATTCCGGATACCCACGACCTCGAGCACGGATCTGCTCGCTCCGCCTGCGATCAAACCGGTACCCTCGGAAGCCGGCTTGAGCAACACCTTTCCGGCACCATAATGTCCGAGTACCCGGTGTGGAATTGTGTCGCCTTTCAGAGAGATCTGAATCATGCTCTTTTTGGCGCGTTCTACGGCCTTCTTGATGGCTACCGGTGCTTCTGCTGCCTTGCCCTTACCTACGCCAATCTTCCCCTTGCCGTCGCCGACAACCACCAGCGCGCTGAAGTTAAAGCGCTTACCGCCCTTGACCACCTTGGCCACGCGGTTCAGGAAGACCAGTTTATCCTTCAGGCCGTCGCTTTCCTCTGCTGATTTTTGATATCGTTCTGCCAATGCCGCCTCCGAATTGAACGTCGTTTCCTAAAAGCTGAGCCCCTTCTCGCGCGCCGCATCTGCCAGCGCCTTAACACACCCGTGGTATTGATACCCGCCGCGGTCAAATACGACCAGCTTTATATTCTTGCCAAGCGCCCGCTCGGCAATGCTCGCGCCAACCCTCTTGGCCGCCTCAACGTTCCCGCAATGCTTCAGCCCGTCATGGAGCGTTTTCTCCGTCGAGGACGCGGCAATAATTGTCTTACCGGTGGTATCGTCAATGATCTGCGCGTAGATATGGCTGAGGCTCTTGTATACGCTCAGTCTTGGACGCGTTGCCGTTCCGTACACGGTCTTTCTGACTCTCTCATGCCGTCTCTGTCTGGCTTTTAATTTGCTCTGTGCCACGGTTTCTTCTCCATCATCATGGTAAACGCTGACCCCGATATCAAATCAGCGATTCTAAAATTCTGAATGATTTTCTATTTCCCGCCCTTACCAGCCTTGCCTTCCTTGCGCTTAATGACCTCGGTACTATACTTGATACCCTTCCCCTTGTATGGCTCCGGTTTCTTCAGGCTTCTCAAGTTCGCAGCGATCTGGCCCACAAGCTGCTTATCAACTCCCTTGAGCGTGATCTGGGTCTGCTTGGAGTCTACTGTCGCCTTGATCCCCTTGGGCATGGGATAGATGATCGGGTGCGAGAACCCGAGACTCAACATCAGGTTCGAACCCTGGGCCGCAGCCTTGAATCCAACACCGGAAATCTCAAGGGTTTTCTCATACCCTTTGCTTACCCCGGTCACCATATTGGCAATCAGGTTTCTCGTCAACCCGTGCATTTCGCGGTAGAGTTTCTGATTTGACGGTCGCTCGACCACAAGGGTGTTGCTTTCTTTCTTGATGGTCAGCTTTGGGTTCACATTCTGGCTCATCTCGCCCAGCGGGCCCTTGACCGTTACTTTTCCGGTCTCGAGTTTGGCCTCGACGCCGGATGGGATTTCTATCGGTTTTTTACCAACCCTCGACATGACAGCTCCTAACATCCTGATCGGACGAATTCAATTAACTGCTATTACCAAACATGGCAGAGGACTTCTCCGCCCACGTTGTCCTTCTTCGCCTGCTTGCCGGTCTGTATCCCCTTCGGCGTGGACAGAATCGCCGTGCCAAGGCCATCCAGCACTTTGGGAATGGCATCATTACCCGCGTACACCCTGCAGCCGGGCTTACTGATCCGCTTCAGGCCCTGAAGAACCGGGGCCTCTTCTTCTGTGTACTTGAGATACACGCGGATCAGACCCTGCCGGCGGTCTTTTACCAATTTCACGTTCTTGACAAATCCCTCGTCTTTCAGAATCTTCGCTATCTCCACCTTCAGCTTGGAGGAGGGAATGTCCACTTTTTCATGTTTTGCCTTACTGGCATTGCGGATGCGCGTCAGCATATCCGCGATAGGATCGGTCATCATTGATTCAAACCCCTTTTGCTTACCAACTCGCCTTGATCACGCCCGGGATCTCTCCCTTGAGCGCCCTGTTTCTGAAGCAGATCCTGCACAGGTCAAATTTTCGTAGATAGCCCCGAGATCGACCGCACAGCGGACAGCGGGAGTATTTACGAACTTTAAACTTCGGTGCTCTCGATGCCTTCGCTATCAAAGACTTCTTTGCCATTGTTCCTCCGTCCCCTCCATCCGGTTGGACTACTTCCTGTACGGCATCCCCAGATGGCCGAGCAATGCCCTACCTTCTTCATCGGTCTTCGCCGTCGTTACAATCACGATATCGAGTCCGTGTACCGAGTCCACCTTGTCGAAATCAATCTCAGGGAAAATCACCTGTTCCTTGATACCAACCGTATAGTTGCCTCTCCCGTCAAACGACTTTGACGACACGCCCTTAAAATCCCTGATGCGCGGAAGCGCGGCGTTGATAAATCGGTCAAGGAACTCATACATGCGCTCGCGCCTGAGGGTCACCATACAACCAATCGACATTCCCTCCCTGAGCTTGAAGGTTGCGATAGATTTTTTAGCGCGGGTGATAACGGGACGCTGGCCGGTTATTTTTCCAAGTTCTTCAGCGGCATGGTCAAGCGCTTTTGCATTGGTGATCGCCTCACCCAGACCTACGTTCAGTACGACCTTAACAATCTTCGGCGCCTGCATAGGGTTTTTATACTGGAATTCCTTCATGAGCGCCGGGACGACGACGTCATGATAGCGCTGTCTCAGCCTCGGCGTCGGGATGCGCTCCGGTGCGGTCTTCTTGGCAACGGATGCCGATGCCCCTTCGGCAGTCTTGGCATCCTTCTTTGCATCCTTTGGCGAGGCCTTCGACTTCGCAGCCACCTTGGGGGCCTTGGCAGCATCTTTCTTTTTGTCGCCGCCTTTTGCCTCTTTTGACTTATCTTTCTTATCTGCCATGATCTCTTTTCCCTATTTCACTAAGTATGGACATCCTCACGCTGCGCCGACGGTATGCGCATCAATCAATGATCTCGTTGCAGGTTTTGCATACGCGATTGCGTGTACCGTCACCCTGCGTCGCCCGGGACGTGGCCGTCGGCTTGTCGCATTTCGCACAGATAAGCCTTACGTTCGAGGCGGCAATGGGGCTCTCTTTCTCGAGGATACCGCCTTGCCTGAGCTGCTGGTTGGGTTTTGTATGCCGCTTGATCATATTAAGCTTCTCAATGAGGAGGCGGTTGGTAGCTGGATACACTGCGATTACCCTGCCTCGCTTCCCCTTCTCCTTGCCGGAAACCACCATCACGTTGTCATTTTTTTTAATCTGCATTTTTCTGATCCTATTTTTCCGTAACCTGGTTATGGACGACACTATTCCTACAAAACTTCGGGCGCAAGTGAAATGATCTTCATAAAGTTCTTCTTGCGGAGTTCTCGGGCGACGGGCCCGAAGATGCGCGTCCCGATAGGCTCATTTGATGCATTGATAAGCACTGCCGCGTTCCGGTCGAACTTGATGTACGATCCGTCCTGCCGACGAACTTCCTTCGTGGTCCGGACGACGACGGCCTTGGCAACCGTTCCCTTTTTAGCCTGTCCCTCGGGAATTGCCGCCTTGATGGCCACGACGATTATGTCGCCGAGCGAGGCATAGCGCTTCCGCGTTCCGCCGAGGACCTTTATGCACATCACTTTTTTTGCGCCGGAATTATCGGCGACATCCAATACCGTCTGCTGCTGAATCATAGTTCATCCTCAGAAAGGGTTTTTGTACTTTATTGATTGGCCTTCTCGACGATCTCAAGAACTTTCCATCTTTTTTCTTTGGAGAGAGGTCTGGTCTCGATGAACCGGACCACGTCGCCCACCTTGCATTCGTTCTTTTCGTCATGGACCTTGAACTTGGTGGTCCGCTTGATGGTCTTGGTGTACTTCGCGTGAGCAATTCGCCTCGTTACCGCGAGCACCACCGTCTTATCCATCTTGTCACTGACGACCTGTCCCATATATGTTTTTCGCTTCTTATACTCTTCCATACTTTTCCTTTAAGATTGTCTTGGTTTTGGCGATGTCCCGGCGCAACGTCCTGAGGCGCATCGGGTTCTCGATCTGGCCCATGGCCTGTTGAAACCGGAGATTGAACAATTCTTTTTTGAGATCAGCCGCCTTGGTCTGCAGTTCGTCATTCGACAGGTCTCTCAGGTCCTTTACGATAGTCTTCATACTTCAGCCTCCCGGGAGACAAACTTCGTGGCGATCGGCAGCTTGTATGCCGCAAGCCTGAACGCCTCCCTCGCCACGGATTCGTCAACTCCACCCATCTCGTAGAGCACGCGACCGGGCTTCACAACGGCGACCCAGTACTCGGGCGCGCCCTTGCCTTTTCCCATACGCGTTTCCGCGGGCTTTTTTGTAATCGGCTTGTCAGGGAATATTCGTATCCAGATCTTGCCTCCCCGTTTGACGTAACGAGTCATGGCGATACGAGCCGCCTCGATCTGCCGGCTCGAGATCCAACCCGGCTCCAGGACCTTCAGCCCATATTCACCGTAGCTTACTTCCGCTCCCCGGCAGGCAATGCCGTTCATATTTCCTTTGTGCATCTTTCTGTGCTTTACTCGTTTGGGTGACAACATAATATAAATCCTTTATCTCGGTAATCTTGTGTCTGCAATAAGGCCTTTATGCAACGGCGGTTGGCTTCGGCACCTGGAGCACGTCCCCGCGATAGATCCATACCTTTACGCCGATCTGCCCCATCGTGGTCTTGGCCTCAAAGAAGCCATACTGAATATCGGCCCGCAGCGTATGGAGCGGCACCCGGCCCTCACGGTACCATTCGGTCCTTGCGATCTCGCCGCCAGCCAGTCTTCCGGCGCACATTATCTTAATACCCTGAGCACCCAGCCTAAGCGCTGAGGTCACTGACTTCTTCATGGCCCTGCGAAACGCAATCCTGCGCTCCAGTTGGAGCGCTATATTCTCAGCGACAAGTTGAGCATCGAGCTCCGGACGTCTGATCTCCTGGATATTTATGTACATCTGCTTCCCGGTCATGGTCTCAAGATCTTTCTTGAGCTTGTCAACCTCAGCACCTTTTTTACCGATGATAATGCCGGGCCGCGCCGTATGAATGTTGATCTTTGCCTTCTGGCCCGCGCGCTCTATCTCAATCTTGGAGACCCCTGCATGCATGAGCCTCTCCTTGACGATCTTACGAATTTTGAGATCCTCATGCAGCAACGTTGCATAGTTCTTCTGGGAGAACCAGCGCGAATCCCACGTTTTTATAATCCCGAGCCGAAACCCGATTGGGTGAACCTTCTGTCCCATGATGCCTCCGTATGGTATGACTACGCTGAGAGTACCAGCGTTATGTGGCTGGTCCGCTTTCTAATAGTATTGCCGCGTCCCATGGCCCGGGCCCGCATCCGCTTCATGGTAACACCCTGGTTCACGTAGGCCTTTGTCACCTTGAGTGCATCCGGATCTCCCACCTTTTTTTGTTCAGCATTCGCTAACGCGGAATCCAAAAGCTTCTTGACTACACGAGCAGCATGCAGCGGCGTGAACGTGAGAATATTGAGCGCATCTCCCACCATCTTGCCTCTGATAAGGTCTATGACCTGCCTCGCCTTGCGCGGCGTAATGCGTATATGTCTTATTGTTGCGCTTGCTTCCATCTGATCACCCTCACTCTACTCTCATACACTGCGTTTTTGAGTATTACTTCGGTGCGCTCGTCTTTTCCGCGGCCTTTGACCCGCTATGAGCCTTGAACATCCGTGTCGGCGAAAATTCACCGAGCTTATGACCGACCATGTTCTCGGTGATATACACCGGAATAAACTTCCGTCCGTTATGCACCGCCAGGGTGTGTCCCACAAAATCCGGTGTAATCGTCGATCTGCGCGACCATGTCTTCGTAATCTTTTTTTCGCCCATAGTGTTCATGGCCTCAACTTTTTTCATGAGGCTTTCGTCTATAAAAGGGCCTTTTTTAACTGATCTCGGCACCGTATCCTCCGTTCTACTACGATGGACGATTGACGTCCGCCCGCATCGCTCGCTCGGACGACGGACGCTTTTTCGTCCCTCGTCCTTCGTCTCTCGTCCTTCAATGCTGTTTCGTTACCTGCTCTTGGTTCTTCTCGATATAATAAACTTGTTTGTTGTTTTGTTATTCCGCGTCTTCTTGCCGTCCGGAAGACCCCATGGAGAGCACCCTGGCCTTCCGCCGGACGACTTGCCTTCGCCGCCGCCAAGCGGATGATCGACGGGATTCATCACCACGCCACGGACCCTCGGCCTCATACCCATCCAGCGGGCCCTGCCGGCCTTGCCGATGCTGATGTTCTCGTGATCAAGATTCCCTACCTGTCCGATGGTCGCCATACATTCGGAACGTACCATTCGTACTTCCCCGGAGTTGAGCCGAAGCGTGGCATATTCACCTTCTCGCGCCAGGAGCTGCACCGATGCGCCTGCGCTCCGCGCAAGCTGACCGCCGGACCCGCGCTTAAGCTCCACATTGTGAAGGGTGGTACCAACGGGTATCAATGTAATCGGCAATGCATTCCCCGGCTTGATATCGGAATCCGGCCCTGACATGACGCTATCGCCCACCTTCAGGCTGAGTGGAGCCAGGATGTACCGCTTCTCCCCATCCGCATAATGAAGGAGCGCTATTCTCGCTGAGCGATTCGGATCATATTCTATCTGCGCCACTTTTGCGGGAATCCCGATCTTGTCGCGCCTGAAATCAATGATCCTGTATTTTTTTCTGTGTCCGCCGCCGCGATACCGTACGGTTATTTTACCGCGGTTGTTTCTGCCGCCGCTCTGGTTGAGTTTGGCAAGCAGCGATTTTTCCGGCGTGCTTCGCGTTATTTCTTCAAACGTCGAGGAAGTCTGGAACCGTCTTCCAGGAGATGTTGGATTATAGGATTTTACCGGCATTTACGCACCCTCGAATATAGCGATTTTTTCGCCCGGCTTAAGCGTAACGTACGCTTTTTTCCAGTCCGATCTGCGGCCTAACCGCTGACCGACCCGTTTGTTCTTGCCTGCGTTCTTAACCGTGGTCACATCGGCGACCTTCACCTTGAAGATTCCCTCGATCGCCTTCTTCACCTGTACCTTATTTGCATCAACCTTCACTTCGAAGGTCAGGACATTGTTCTTTTCCTTCAGCCGCGCGCCTTTTTCCGTTATCCGCGGAACACGAATGATGTCATACATGTCAATCGTCATTTACCGAAAACCTCCTGCATGGAGTTAAGAGCGTCCTGCGTCGTAATGAGGTAGCGGTACTTGAGCAAGTCATAGATATTGATGTTGTCCATTCTGAGCACCTTGACCGACGGAATGTTCCGGGCGGCCAGCGTCAGGTTTTTGTTCTCCGATGTGATCAGGATAAGCGCGTTTTCCTGTACCCCGAGCGTTTCAAGCATCGTGGAAACCAGCGTGGTCTTGGGCTCTGCGAGTTCAAGCTTCTCAATAAGCACAAGCCTGTTCTCAGCGAGCTTTGATGCAAGGGCGTCAATGAGCGCAGCCCGCTTTGCCTTTTTCGGGAGGGCATAGGAATAATTCCTCGGCATGGGACCGAAGCAGGTGCCGCCATGCCTCCAGAGCGGGGAGCGGTTGCTTCCCGAGCGCGCCCTGCCCGTGCCCTTCTGCTTCCATGGTTTCGCTCCACCGCCGCTCACGAGTGCCTTGTTCTTCGTGGACGCGGTGCCCGCACGCTTGTTCGCGAGCTGGTTCACCACCGCGGCGTGCATGAGATGCGGCCTTACCTCCGCTGAAAAAAGTCCCGGAAGTTCCACATCCTTCACTTTTTTGTTGTTCTGGTCAACCATTGCGACTGATGGCATTTCAATAACCCTCTATTTTTCTTTTAATCAGCCTTGTAGATAAGGAGCAGCCCGTTAACGCCGCCCGGTACCGCTCCGCGGACAAACAAAAGGTTCTGATCAGGCCGGACATCGACGATCTCTAAATTTTTAATAGTCTGATTGACCACACCCATGTGTCCCGGAAGTTTTTTCCCCGGCCATACTCGCGACGGATAGGCGCTCGCACCGATCGATCCCGGCGCACGGTTGAACATGGAGCCGTGGCCACCGGGTCCGCCCGCAAAATTATGCCTCTTCATCACCCCGGCAAACCCTTTACCCTTGGTGACGCCGCTCACCGCAATCAATTCGCCTTTTTTGAAAATGTCAGCCGTCACCACCTGCCCCTGCTCAAAATCCCCGGTGCGGAACTCCCGCAGGAACCGGTGGGGCTGCACATTCGCCTTTTTAAAGTGGCCGGCAAGGGCCTTCGTAATACGGCCCTGTTTCTTTTCCTCATCAAAAGCAAGCTGGACTGACTCGTATCCATCATGTTCTGTGGTTTTTTTCTGCACCACCGTACACGGGCCCGCCTGGATAACGGTGACCGGTATGAGTTCCCCGCCGCTGTAGTGCTGGCTCATGCCTATCTTTTTTCCGATGATTCCCTTGTTCATTACCTATCCCCTCACCCACGCCAAGGCGTGGCCGGTTTTTCTTTTCTACAGTTTGATCTCCACATCAACGCCTGCCGCAAGATCAAGCTTCATAAGAGCATCCACAGTCTGTGGCGTGGGATCCAGAATGTCCATCAGCCGTTTATGTGTCCTGATTTCAAACTGCTCGCGAGACTTCTTGTCTACATGGGGAGAGCGGAGCACAGTCCAGCGATTGATCCTGGTCGGGAGCGGAATGGGGCCTGACACCTTGGCTCCAGTCCTCTTTGCCGTATCCATAATTTCTACCGCAGACTGGTCGAGCAGTCGGTGGTCATATCCTTTTAATCGTATTCTGATCTTCTGTGTCACGTGCTTTTCCTTCCCCAATTAGTACGGGTGAATTTTCTTTACGCTCCTACTCGATCACCTCGGTAATGACCCCTGCTCCCACGGTCCTGCCCCCTTCGCGGATGGCAAAGCGCAGACCCTTGTCCATCGCGATCGGAGTGATCAGTTCAACCGTGCACGTCATGTTGTCGCCCGGCATTACCATCTCCACGCCTTCGGCGAGCGTTACCACGCCTGTCACGTCCGTGGTCCGGAAGTAGAACTGGGGACGGTACCCCTTGAAGAACGGGGTGTGGCGGCCGCCTTCTTCCTTCGTCAACACGTAGGCCTCGGCCTTGAACTTGGTGTGCGGGGTGATGCTTCCCGGCTTCGCCAAAACCATGCCCCGTTCCACGTCTTCTTTCTTGATCCCGCGGAGCAGCACGCCGACGTTGTCGCCGGCTTCGCCCTGATCCAGAAGCTTCCGGAACATCTCGACGCCCGTTACCACGGTCTTCTGCGTGGGCTTGATTCCCACGATCTCGATGTCCTCGCCTACCTTCACGACTCCGCGCTCGATCCTGCCCGTTACCACCGTTCCGCGACCGGCGATGGAAAACACGTCTTCCACCGGCATAAGATAGGGCTTGTCCTTTTCGCGCTTGGGCTCGGGTATATAGCTGTCAATGGCGGCCATCAGCTCCAGGATGCTCTTGTACTCGGGCGCGTTGATGTCCTTGCTCTCGCTCTGGAGGGCCTTTAAGGCGCTCCCTTTGACGATCGGGGTCTTGTCCCCGGGAAACTGGTATTTGGTCAGAAGCTCTCGGATCTCGAGCTCTACGAGCTCGATGAGCTCGGGGTCGTCCACCATGTCCACCTTGTTCATGTAAACGACGATGTAGGGCACGCCGACCTGACGGGCGAGCAGGATGTGCTCACGGGTCTGGGGCATGGGGCCGTCGGCGGCGGAAACCACGAGAATGGCGCCGTCCATCTGGGCCGCTCCGGTGATCATGTTCTTGATGTAGTCGGCGTGGCCGGGACAGTCAACATGGGCGTAGTGACGGTTGTCCGTCTGGTATTCCACATGCGCCGTGGCGATCGTGATGCCGCGCTCCCGTTCTTCCGGGGCCTTGTCGATATTGTCGTAGGAAACAAAGGTCGCCATATTCTTGAACGACAATACCTTTGTGATGGCCGCTGTCAAGGTCGTCTTGCCGTGGTCCACGTGGCCGATGGTGCCCACGTTCACATGCGGTTTTGTCCTCTCAAATTTTGCTTTTGCCATGCTGTCCGCCTCCTGATCGGGAAGTGAAAAATTATAAAACGAAAGGATGAAATTACCTCGTCTTTACGGCCTCACCCTTTACCTTCGCAATGATCTGTTCTGAAATATTCTTAGGAACCTCTTCGTAGTGAGCGAACTGCATGGTATAGGTGGCCCTGCCCTGGGTCTTGGACCGGATATCGGTGGAATAACCGAACATCTCGGACAGCGGGACCTGCGCGGTGATAACCCTTCCGGCACCCCTCATGTTCATGCCCTGTACGCGGCCCCGTCGGGAGCTCAGATCACCGATGATATCGCCCATGTACTCCTCGGCACAGACGACCTCAACCGCCATGATCGGCTCGAGTAACGCCGGCGAAGCCTTGTTCGCCCCCTCTTTAAAGGCCATGGAACCGGCGATCTTAAAGGCCATTTCCGATGAGTCCACGTCATGATAGGACCCGTCGATGAGGGTGATCTTTATATCAACCATGGGATAGCCGGCGATTACACCGTTCTCCATGGCCTCTACGATGCCCTTCTGTATCGGCATGACGTATTCCTTGGGAACCGATCCGCCGACCGTTTTATTCACAAACTCGAATCCCTTGCCCGGCTCCTGCGGTTCCAATTCGAGCACTGCATGCCCGTACTGACCCCGGCCGCCGGTCTGACGAATATATTTACCTTCAGCCGTTACTTTCTTGCGAATCGTTTCCCGATACGCTACCTGGGGTTTGCCGACGTTCGCATCGACTTTGAACTCGCGTAAAAGACGGTCAACAATGATTTCCAGATGAAGCTCTCCCATGCCGGAGATGATGACCTGCCCGGTCTCCTGGTCGGTCATCACGCGGAACGACGGGTCTTCCTGCATGAGCTTCTGGAGCGAGAAACCCAGCTTTTCCTGGTCCGCCTTGGTCTTGGGCTCAACAGCCACGTGGATAACCGGCTCGGGGAATACCATGGCTTCCAGAATAACGGGTTTATTTTCATCACAGAGCGTATGACCCGTGAGCGTGCTCTTGAGTCCTACGGCAGCACAAATATCTCCGGAATAGATCTGCTCGATCTCTTCACGCTTGTTCGCGTGCATTTTCAGCAACCTGCCGACCCGCTCCCTTGTTCCCTTGGAAGAGTTGTACACATACGACCCGGATGTCAGTGTCCCGGAATAGACCCGGATGAACGTAAGCTGGCCCACAAAGGGGTCGGTCATGATCTTGAATGCAATGCCGGCAAAAGGCTCGCTGTCAGAAGCAGTGCGAACAACTTCCTCGCCCTTGGGGCCAATACCGGTTACCGGAGGGATGTCCAGCGGTGACGGGAGGTAGTCCACTACCGCATCGAGCAACAGCTGCACTCCCTTGTTCTTGAACGCCGACCCGCAAATGACCGGAAAGATGCTCATGGCAATCGTCCCCTTGCGAATCGCGATCATGATCTCTGATTCCGTCGGCTGTTCACCATTCAGGAATTTCTCCATCACGGTGTCGTCAGCGTCTGCGATCTTCTCGATCATTTTCTCCCGGTACTCTTTTGCCTTGGACAGAAGATCTGCCGGGATGTCGGCAACAGTATACTTTGCGCCAAGCGTCTCATCGTCGAACAGAACGGCCTTCATTTTGACCAGGTCGATACAACCGCGGAACTTGTCCTCTGCGCCGATCGGGATCTGAATCGGAACCGGGTTTGCACCGAGCCGGTCGATCATGCTCTGGACGCTCATGTAAAAGTCCGCGCCGATACGGTCCATCTTGTTCATGAACGCGAGGCGAGGGACTTTATACTTATCGGCCTGTCGCCACACCGTCTCGGACTGGGGTTCAACACCGCTCACCGAATCGAATGCCGCAACAGCGCCGTCAAGCACACGGAGGGAACGCTCGACTTCAATGGTAAAGTCCACATGGCCGGGAGTGTCAATGATGTTGATGCGCTTGTCCCGCCAGAAGCACGTCGTCGCAGCCGAGGTAATGGTGATACCGCGCTCCTGCTCCTGCACCATCCAGTCCATGACTGCAGTGCCGTCGTGCACTTCGCCGATCTTATAGGAAACGCCGGTATAATAAAGGATGCGCTCGGTCGTCGTCGTTTTACCGGCGTCGATGTGCGCCATAATACCGATGTTCCTTGTATTTTCGAGTGAATACTGCCTAGCCACAACATCCTCCGCTTCTCAACAGAAACAAAACCTTACCAGCGATAATGCGCAAATGCCTTATTTGCATCTGCCATACGGTGGATGTCTTCTTTCTTTTTTACCGCCGCACCGGTATTGTTCGATGCATCCAGAATCTCTCCGGCAAGCTTGTCCACCATGGATTTCTCGGGCCGCTGTGAAGCGTAGAGCCTGAGCCACCGGTATGCGAGCGACATCCTGCGCGGCTGCTTCACTTCGATCGGCACCTGGTACGAGGCGCCGCCAACCCGTCGCGACTTCACCTCAAGCGTCGGTTTTAAATTGTCGATTGCCTTTTTAAATATAGCGATGGGATCGCCGTTTGTCTTTTGCTGAATCCTATCGAGTGCCTTGTAACAAATGGCCTCCGCAGTGCTCTTCTTGCCCTTGCGCATAAGCACGTTCACGAACTTCGCAAGCATCTGACTGTGATATTTTGGATCGGGTAATGATTCTCTTTTTACAACGACACTTTTTCTCGGCATAGTAGGGTGTTCCTTCTCCTGCGATGTGGCGCTCTTTCTGTGGCGCTCCAGTTAAGTCGTCAAATGCTATTTAGGCCGCTTCGCTCCATACTTAGACCGGCCCTGCTTACGATTTGCAACTCCCACGGTATCCAGCGTACCTCTCACGATGTGATAGCGCACACCGGGGAGATCCTTCACTCTTCCGCCGCGGATGAGCACGATGGAGTGCTCCTGCAGGTTGTGCCCAACTCCAGGAATGTAGGTGGTCACTTCCATTCCGTTCGTGAGCCTGACCCTCGCGACCTTCCGGAGAGCTGAGTTCGGTTTCTTCGGTGTCGTGGTATATACCCTGATGCAAACTCCCCGCTTCTGAGGGCAGCTTTTAAGCGCGGGGCTCTTGGTCTTTATAGCAGCCAGGGTTCTGCCTTTTCTCACAAGTTGACTAATCGTCGGCACGAGAATTACTCCTTCATAATCACAGGGATAGCTTGTTTTTAAAAACATTGAGTCAAAACCCGATGATTATACTGTCACATGAGCATATTGTCAAGCTATTTTTTAGCGGGTGCATGTCGCGTTTATCCTCAGGTTCGACAACGATGAACAATGCCGTCTTCCCTGTCAACGCCATTCACTTCCCCGCTAAATATTTTACCTCAGCTTTGCTCTGTCGGCTGGGAAACCTCTTCCTCCACAACAACATAAGTGTTCCGATATTCTGTCATGCCGGTTCCCGCCGGGATCAGTCTTCCCATAATCACGTTTTCCTTCAGACCGACAAGATCGTCCACGGCTCCTGTTATCGCCGCTTCCGTCAGCACGCGTGTGGTTTCCTGGAACGATGCAGCAGAAATAAAGCTGTCGGTGGTGAGTGATGCCTTGGTAATGCCGAGGAGGATCGGGCGCGCTGTAGCAGGCACGCCGCCCTTGGCGATTACGGCCTCGTTTTCCCGGGAAAAGGTAAATCGATCCACCTGCTCCCCGATAAGGAATGGGGCGTCTCCCGCTTCCTCGATCCTGACCTTGCGCAACATCTGACGAACGATGACCTCAATGTGCTTGTCGTTGATGCTTACACCCTGGAGACGGTACACCTGCTGCACTTCGTCCACGAGGTACTTCTGGAGTTCTCTCGGACCGAGTACGCTCAGGATATCGTGGGGATCCACCGGGCCGTCCATCAGAGGCTCGCCGGCCGTGACCCAGTCTCCCTCGTGCACGTTGACGTGTTTACCTTTGGGAATCAGGTATTCCTTCTCATTCCCCATCCCGTCCTTGACGAGGATGCGGCGCATACCCTTTACGAAGCCGCCGAACTCAACGGTGCCGTCGATCTCGCTGATAATGGCCTGCTCCTTGGGCTTCCGCGCCTCGAACAGTTCCGCCACACGCGGGAGACCGCCGGTGATGTCCTTGGTCTTGGTCGTCTCACGGGGAATCTTGACCAGGATATCTCCCGGGAAAATCTCCGCGTTCTTGTCGACCAGGATATGCGCTCCCGCAGGCAGCAAGTAACGCGCCACAACATTGGAGCCCGGCAATTTTGCCGTCTTGCCATGCGAGTCCTTTATGGAAATACGCGGTCTCAGGTTCTGGTTCGGGTAGTCAATGATCACTTTGCGCGAAAGGCCGGTAATCTCGTCAACCTCTTCGCGCATGGTCACGCCTTCGATGATATCGCCGAAGGCGATCTTGCCGCCGATCTCCGTAAGAATGGGCAGTGAGTAGGGGTCCCACTCCACGAGTTTCTGGGCTACTTCAACTTTATGGCCATCCTGGACCTTGATCCGGGCGCCGTAGATTACCGCGTACTTCTCCTTCTCGCGGCCTGTCTCGTCGTAGATGGCAATGCTGCCGTTCCGGGACATGGCCACATAATCGCCTTCTTTGTTTTTTACCGTGCTCAAGTTGAGGTATTTCATGGTGCCGGCGTTCTTCGCCTCGAGCACGGTCTGCTCGACAACCTTGCTCGCCGTACCGCCGATATGGAACGTCCGCATGGTGAGCTGCGTTCCCGGCTCGCCGATGGACTGGGCGGCAACAATGCCGATGGCCTCGCCGATGTCCACGAGCTTGCCGCGACTGAGATCCCGTCCGTAGCACAGCTTGCACACACCGCGCAGGGACTGACAGGTGAGCACCGAGCGGATCTTGACACGGTCGATACCGGACTCGTCGATTCGCTTTACAAGGTCTTCGTTGATCTCTCTTCGGGTGCCGACGATCACCTCTTTCGTGATCGGGTCTTTGATGTCTTCAGCGGCAACGCGCCCCAGCAGGCGTTCTGACAAGGGTTCGATGATCTCTCCGCCCTCGACGAGGGACCCGACGAGAATGCCGTCGGTCGTACCGCAGTCATCCTGGGTGATGATCACGTCCTGCGAAACATCAACGAGTCTGCGCGTGAGGTATCCGGAGTTTGCCGTCTTGAGCGCGGTATCGGCAAGACCTTTGCGTGCGCCATGCGTCGAGATGAAGTACTGGAGCACGGTCAACCCTTCGCGGAAATTCGCGGTGATCGGTGTTTCAATGATCTCGCCCGACGGCTTGGCCATGAGTCCGCGCATACCCGCAAGCTGCCTGATCTGCTGCGTGCTGCCGCGCGCTCCGGAGTCTGCCATCATGAAAATGTTGTTGAACGACCGTGCCTCCTGAAGCTCCGACTTCTTGGCGGTCCCGATCTCGACCGCTTCCATACCGAGTTCCGCCATCATCTCGTCGGCGATCTTCTCGGTCACATTCGCCCAGATATCGATTTCCTTGTTGTAGCGTTCACCGTTCGTGATCAGTCCTTCGGTATACTGGTGATGGATCTCCATCACTTCTTTTTGCGCCTGGTCGATGAACTTTTGTTTCTTGCTCGGAATGTGCATATCGGAAATGCAGATGGAGATGCCGGCCCGCGTGGCATATTTGAATCCGATCTCTTTGAGGTCATCGATCAGGACTACCGTGCGGCGCAGCCCGAGCTTGCGGAAACACTCGTCGATCAACTTCGCAAGTTCTTTTTTGTTCATATCCCGGTTCACGGAAGAAAAGGGCATGCCTTCCGGCAGGATATCGCTGAACAGGACCCTGCCTATCGTTGTCTCTTCGATCTTGCCGTTGATGCGCACCCTGACCCGTGCGTGAATGTCAGCCATGCGCTGGTCATAGGCGATCCGGACCTCATCCCTGCCGGAGAACACCTTCCCCTCGCCGAGGGCGCCGGAACGGGACTTGGTCAGGTAGTAGCAGCCAAGCACAATGTCCTGCGACGGGACCGTGATAGGCCTGCCGTTCGCTGGCGAGAGTACGTTATTGATAGAGAGCATGAGCACCCGCGCCTCCAGCTGTGCCTCGACCGAGAGCGGGATGTGAACTGCCATCTGATCACCGTCGAAGTCCGCGTTAAAAGCGGCGCACACAAGCGGGTGAAGGCGGATCGCCTTGCCCTCGACGAGCACGGGGTCGAATGCCTGGATACCGAGCCGATGGAGCGTCGGGGCGCGGTTTAGCATAACGGGGTGCTCCTGGATCACCTCTTCGAGCACATCCCATACCTCGGGCCGCTCGCGTTCGATCATTTTCTTGGCGCTCTTGATGGTAGTAGCATAGCCCTTTTCCTCGAGCTTGTTGAAAATAAAAGGCTTAAACAGCTCAAGCGCCATTTTCTTCGGCAAACCGCACTGGTGCAGCTTGAGGTCCGGTCCGACAACGATCACGGAACGCCCGGAGTAATCCACGCGCTTCCCAAGCAGGTTCTGCCGGAACCGGCCCTGTTTGCCCTTCAGCATGTCAGAGAGGGATTTGAGCGGACGCTTGTTCGGTCCGCGAAGTATCCGCCCGCGCCTGCCGTTGTCAAAGAGCGCATCAACCGCTTCCTGCAGCATCCGTTTCTCATTCCGGATAATGACTGATGGGGCCTTAAGTTCCTCAAGCCGGCGCAGCCGGTTGTTCCGGTTAATGACCCTGCGGTAGAGATCGTTCAGATCCGAGGTGGCAAACCTGCCGCCCTCGAGGGGCACAAGAGGGCGCAATTCCGGCGGTATCACGGGAATTACATCGAGAATCATCCACTCCGGTTTGTTGCCCGACTTCCGGAACGCCTCGATCACTTTCAGCCGTTTCGTCAGTTTCTTTTTGGTGGCCATGGAGGTGGCCGTCTCAATCTTCTTGCGGATATCTTCGGATTCCGCCTCAAGATCGATCGCCTTGAGCATCTCCCGGATCGCTTCGGCGCCCATGCCCGCTTTAAAAGCATTAGAACCAAACTCCAGTTGTGCCTTTCGGAATTTTTCCTCCGTCAAGAGCTCTTTGTGCTTGAGCGGCGTTTCACCGCCGTCGATGACCACGTATCCTTCGAAATAGAGAACCTTCTCAAGTGCACGGAGCGTCATGTCGAGAAGCGTGCCGATGCGGCTCGGAAGGCCCTTGAGGAACCAGATATGTGCAACCGGCGACGAGAGTTCGATGTGACCCATGCGCTCGCGCCGCACCTTGGACTGGATCACCTCGACGCCGCACTTGTCGCAGACGATTCCGCGATGCTTCATGCGTTTATATTTGCCGCAGAGACACTCCCAGTCCTTGATGGGGCCGAATATCTTGGCGCAGAACAGGCCGTCCCGCTCCGGCTTGAAAGAACGGTAGTTGATCGTCTCGGGCTTTTTTACCTCGCCGTAGGACCATTCCTTGATCCGCTCAGGCGAGGCGATCTTGATCCGCATGGCATCAAAACTGATGTCTTTCGGCTTCTCGAACAGGTTCATGACATCGGTTCTGTTTTTATTGTCGTACAGGTGTTTGTCTTCCACAGTGAACCTCCGTGTGCAAAAGCAATTCCAATTCGTCTGATCCGTCTGATCCGACCGATCCTTTGTTTCCTCTTTATCTCGCTGATGAAATCTTCTCGAGCCCGATCACCCGTTCCCGTTCGTTCTTGCGTTCGATGAGCTCGACATCCAGGCAAAGGCTCTGGAGTTCCTTGATAAGCACGTAGAACGATTCCGGCAGGCCGGGCTCGAGTGTGTTCTCACCCTTCACGATCGCCTCGTAGATCTTGGCCCGTCCGGACACATCGTCTGACTTGACCGTAAGGAACTCCTGGAGACAGTAGGCCGCGCCGTAGGCCTGGAGCGCCCAGACTTCCATTTCACCGAGGCGCTGGCCGCCGAACTGGGCCTTGCCGCCAAGGGGTTGCTGCGTCACGAGCGAATAGGGCCCGATGGAACGTGCATGCAGTTTGTCGTCAACAAGGTGGTGCAGCTTCAGCATGTACATGTAACCGACGGTAACCGGTCTGTCGAAAGGCTCTCCTGTTCGGCCGTCGTACAGAATGGACTGGCCCGTCACCGGGAGCTTGGCCTCTTTCAGGAGTGAGCGTACCCGGTCCTCTGACGCGCCGTCGAACACCGGGGTCGCCACATGCAGACCGAGCGCCTTCGCGGCCCAGCCGAGATGCGTCTCCAGGATCTGTCCCACGTTCATACGGGAAGGCACTCCGAGCGGGTTCAATACGATCTCGACAGGGGTGCCGTCGGGAAGGCAGGGCATATCTTCTTCGGGCACGATCCGCGAGACCACGCCCTTGTTCCCGTGCCGGCCGGCCATTTTATCGCCGACGGAAAGCTTGCGCTTCATGGCAACGTACACCTTCACCAGTTTCACCACTCCGGGCGGCAGATCGTCGCCGCGCTTCAGCCTGCCGATTTTTTCATCATAGATCGTTTCAAGAATATTCACCTGGTTTTCAGAGTTGTCCAGGATCTCCTGCAGCTTTGCCGGATAGTCTTCCGACTCAACCTTGATCTTGGCAAAATCCTTCTCCGGCAGCTTGTCGAGGATCTCCACAGTGATCTTTTTCCCCTTGGCCAGTTCGGTCTTGCCGGTCTTGGAATTCACCACTTTATCGGCAGCCGTCTTGCCGGCCAGTATCCGGCGAATGCGTTTATACCTGTCCTCTTTGACCGCGCGCAGTTCATCCTGATATTCCTTCTGGAGCCGTGCGATCTCTTCGCTTTCCTGGGTCTTGAGGCGTTCGTTCTTGTCCTCGCCCTTGCGTGAAAAGACCTTGACGTCGATCACCGTTCCTTCGATTCCGGGAGACGCGTACAGGGAGGCGTCCCGCACGTCGCCGGCCTTTTCGCCGAAGATCGCGCGGAGAAGTTTCTCTTCGGGCGTGAGCTGAGTCTCGCCCTTGGGGGTCACCTTGCCGATCAGGATGTCGCCCGGCATGACCTCGGCGCCAATGCGGATGATGCCGTTCTCGTCAAGATTCCTGAGCGTCTCCTCGCCGAGGTTCGGGATATCACGCGTGATCTCTTCCTTACCGAGCTTGGTGTCCCGGGCCTCGATCTCGAACTCTTCGATATGGATGGAAGTATAACGGTCTTCCTTTACGATTTTCTCGCTGATGATGATGGCGTCCTCGTAGTTGTATCCGCTCCACGGCATGAACGCCACGAGCACGTTCTGGCCGAGCGCAAGCTCACCAAGATCGGTGGCTGGACCGTCGGCGATCACCTGTCCCTTCTTCGCCTTATCTCCCACGCGTACGATGGGCTTCTGGTTCATGCAGGTATTCTGGTTGGAGCGATAGAACTTGGTCAACGGGTAGGTGTCGATGACCGTCCGTCCTTTTGCGTCCTCACCCTTGATCGTGATGCGGGTGGAATCCACGGCCTCCACGATGCCGTCTCGTTTAGCTGAAACGATCGCACCGGAATCCCTGGCCGCGACCCGTTCCATGCCCGTACCGACTACCGGCGCCTGCGGCCGGAGAAGCGGCACTGCCTGGCGCTGCATGTTCGATCCCATGAGTGCGCGGTTCGCGTCGTCGTTCTCGAGGAAGGGAATGAGCGCGGCCGAGACCGAAACGATCTGTTTTGGCGACACGTCCATATACTCCACTTCCTCTGCGCTCACCAGCTTAAACTCGCCGCCCACGCGGGCGGACACGCTTTCCACGGTGAACTTGCCTCGGCTGTCAAACGGAGTGTTGGCCTGGGCGATCACGTAGTTCTCTCCGTCCACGGCTGAAAGATACTCGATCTCATCCATCACCTTTCCGGCCTTGACCTCCCGATACGGCGCTTCAATGAAACCATAATCATTGACCCGCGCATAGGTGGCCAGGGAAACGATGAGACCGATGTTCGGACCTTCCGGCGTCTCGATCGGGCAGATCCTGCCATAGTGTGTCGTGTGTACGTCGCGCACTTCGAATCCGGCGCGCTCACGCGTGAGTCCGCCGGGCCCGAGGGCGGAGAGCCTGCGCTTATGCGTGATCTCCGCCAGCGGGTTGGTCTGGTCCATGAACTGCGAAAGCTGGCTGGAGCCGAAAAATTCCTTGATGGCCGCGATCACCGGTTTGGGGTTGATGATGTCGTGCGGCATGAGCGTATCGATGTCCTGAAGGCTCATGCGCTCCTTGATGGCGCGCTCCATGCGGGCGAGACCGACCCGGATCTGGTTCTCGAGGAGTTCGCCCACGGACCGTACCCGGCGGTTGCCAAGATGGTCGATATCGTCCACCTCTCCTTTGCCGGTACGGAGATTCACGAGATAGCGGATCACTTCAACAACGTCCTGCGCCGTCAGGGTGGTCTTGTCGATCGGAATATCGAGTTTGAGCTTCTTGTTGAGCTTGAGCCTCCCTACATTCGAGAGGTCGTAGCGCTTGGAATTAAAGAACATGCCGGAGAAGAGGTTCCGTGCCATGTCTATCGTCGGCGGTTCTCCCGGCCGCATTTTCCGGTAGATCTCCAGAAGCGCTTCGTCCGACGACTGCACCTTGTCGGCGAGAAGCGTGTCCCGCATTGCCCCGATCACATGGATGCCGTCCATGTAGAGCACTTCCATCTTTTCCACCTTCGTGGCGGTAATCCGGGCCAGGAACGCCTCGGTGATCTTGTCATTCGCGTTGAGGAGCACCTCTCCCGTCTCCGGATCGATAACATCGCGGAGCACGATACGGTCGATGAGCTCTTCACGCGGGATCGGGATCTCGGTGATACCCGCGGCTTCCATCTTCTTGATTGCAACACGGGTGATCTTGGCGCCTTCCTTCACGATCTGTTCGCGGGTGTTCTTATCGTTAATCGTGATGGGGGCCTTCATACCGACCAGCGCGTCCGCGAGGATCCCGCGCGTGAAGCTTTCTTTCTTGATCCTGATATCCTCGATAGGATAGTACATCCGGAGCAGGTCTTCGTTGGAATAACCGAATGCCTTGAGCAGGATGGTGGCGGGAATTTTCCTGCGCCGGTCGATCCTCACGTGCACGATGTCTTTGATGTCAAATTCGAAATCGAGCCACGAACCGCGGTACGGAATGATCCGGGCAGAGTACAGGATCTTGCCGCTCGCATGGGTCCTTCCCTTGTCGTGGGTGAAGAATGCGCCCGGTGAACGGTGAAGCTGGCTCACCACGACGCGCTCGGTCCCGTTCACAATGAACGTACCGGTGTCCGTCATGAGCGGGAGATCCCCGACATATACTTCCTGCTCCTTGATGTCCTTCACCCGCTTGGTCGCAGTCTGCTCGTCCTTCTCGAAGAATACGAGTCGCGTTTTGATTTTGAGCGGCGCGGCGTACGTCGAGCCGCGCTGCAGGCACTCCCAGAGGCTGTACTTCGGTTCACCCAGCGAGTAGCCAAGATAGTCCACCATCGCGGTCTCGTTGAAATCATAGATGGGATAAACGCTCTTGAACGCGGCCTGGAGTCCGATGTCCTTTCGCTTCTCCGAAGCTGTCTCTTTCTGAAGAAAGGACTCATAGGACCGCTTTTGGATCTCAATCAGATCGGGGATCTCCAGGATCGTGGGGATCTTGGAAAAATCCTTACGCACGCGGACAAGCTCTCTTTTTTCCTTTGACATTATCACACCCCTCATGCAGCATTTAAAATGCAAAATGGAAAATGTACCCGGTGAAAAATGCAGAGGCTGATCCCGCTCCTGCCATTTTCCTCTTTGCACTTGTCTTTAATGTATCATGAATGAATCTTATCCGGCTCCGCAAGCCCTATCCATAAACGCAAAAAGTCCTTTGCCCTCCGGACCAATGCCGGAGGGCAAGGACTTGTCAAATGAAGCTTGTTTGTGTCTTACTTTACCTCGACGGTCGCGCCTGCTTCGGTCAGTTTCTTCTTCATGGTTTCCGCCTCTTCCTTGGCGACACCGGTCTTCACCGGCTTTGGGGCGCCTTCAACCAGGTCCTTTGCTTCCTTGAGGCCGAGACCGGTGAGCTCACGCACTACCTTGATCACGTTGATCTTCTGAGCGCCTACGGCGGCCAGGATCACGTCGAATGCTGTCTTTTCTTCGACCGCTGCCGCGGCAGGCGCGCCTGCTGCCGCCATTGCCACGGGTGCTGCTGCTGATACACCCCACTTCTCTTCGAGCATCTTGCTTAATTCCGCCGCTTCAAGAACGGTCAGGCCGCTCAATTCATCAACCATCTTCGCTAAATCCGCCATGTTTCTTTCCTCCTGATAGATTATGATATTCTGTGGAATCTGACAGATCTGTCCGATCCGTCCGACTTATTAACCTCTTAACCCTTGTCCGCCTTTGCCTTCATGACCCTGGCGAGCTGACCAGCCGGGGCCGCGAGCACACCGACCATCCTCGAAGCAGGCGCCTGGAGAAGACCCACGATCTTCCCGCGGAGCGCGTCGAGCGATGGCAGGGTTGCCAGCGCCTTGATGTCCGCCTGCTTGAGCAGCTTACCGTCCAGCACGCCCACCTTGAGCGCAAGCTTTGCCTGAACCTTGTTGAACTCGAAAAGCACCTTGGCCGGCGCAACCACATCATCAAATCCGAGTGCAATGCCCACCGGACCGACAAAGGAGTCTTTGAGCAGTTCGAGGCTGGTGCCTTCCACCGCTTTCCTTGCCAGCGTGTTTTTTACGACCCGGTACTCAACCTTGGACTTGCGCAGCTTCGCACGAAGGTCCGTGATCTGCTCCACATTTATCCCGGTGTACCCTGTGATGATAGCGGTCTTGGCGCGGGCGAACTTTTCATGCAACTCGTCTATTGCCTGCTTTTTTTCCTGCTTATTCACACGATCCTCCTTTCTTTCAAGAATTCCCGACGACTATCCCAGGAATCTCAAAAGAAAGTGTTGGAATCCAGCACATTCTTTTTTTACCCGGGTCTCGGCAGGCCCCTTACGGACTTAAGCCAAAAGAGATATGGATCGAATCCCCTTCGGTACCTGCTGTCTCGGACCGCACCCTGTTTTTCAGGGCCGACCTTTTATTTTTGAAAATTCTAAATCAGAAATCCTGCACGTTTAGTGCTTCGTGCTGAGAATTTCGGATTTGTCATTCATTACCCTGCTATCTTCTCGACCGCAGCCGTATCCATTTTAATGCCAGGGCCCATCGTGGTGGAGATCGTTACGTTCTTAAGATACTTGCCTTTGCTCGATGAAGGTTTTGCCTTCAGTACGGACTCAAGCACTGCCTTCGCGTTTTCCACCAGTTTGCTCTCGTCAAACGATACCTTGCCCACCGGCACATGTACAATGCCTGCTTTCTCCACGCGATACTCAACTTTACCGGCCCTGATCTCTTTAATGGCCCTTGCCACGTCGAAGGTGACCGTACCGGTCTTGGGATTCGGCATCAAACCGCGGGGGCCGAGAACCTTCCCGAGTCTGCCGACGAGACCCATGATGTCCGGCGTTGCTACTACCGTATCGAAATCGGTCCAGCCTTCCTTCTGTATCTTTTCGGCGAGATCCTCGGAACCCACATAATCGGCGCCGGCGTCCCTTGCCTCTTTTTCCTTCTCGCCCTTTGCAAAGACGAGGATTTTGACCACTTTCCCGGTGCCGTGCGGGAGAACAACCGTTCCCCGGACCATCTGGTCGGCCTGCTTGGGATCAACACCGAGGTTCACGGCCAGATCAACGGTCTCGTCGAACTTGGTCCTTGCCGTTTTCTTGGCTAGCCCTACCGCCTCTTCGATACCATACGACTTCGTCTTGTCCACCAGTGCCGCAACTGCCTTGAATTTCTTCCCTGCCATGATTCCTCCTCGCGGTATTAACGGCCGTTGGCGGCCTCCCGCAATAACATCAAACGCGAAACACGAATTTCTAAATCCTCAGTTAGGATTTAGTGTTTAGAATTTCGACTTTGTCGTTAGTCTACTACTTCCAGCCCCATGCTCTTCGCTGAGCCCTCGATCATGCGCATTGCTGATTCGACGCTTGCCGCATTGAGATCCGGCATCTTCGTCTGGGCAATCTCCTTGATCTGCGCGCGGGTCACCTTGCCGACCTTGTCCTTGTTCGGTACGCCCGAACCCTTAACAATGCCGGCGGCCTTCTTCAGAAGTTCCGCCGAGGGGGGGGTTTTGGTAATAAAGGTGAAGGACCTGTCGGAATAGACCGTGATAATGACAGGAACGATCGTGTCTCCCAGCTTCTGGGTCTTCGCGTTGAACTGCTTGCAGAACTCCATGATATTCACGCCGTGCTGACCGAGTGCGGGTCCCACCGGGGGAGCCGGGTTGGCCTTTCCCGCCGGAACCTGAAGCTTGATTTTACCTGTAATCTCTTTTGCCATTGATAAACTCCTACTTTAATTTTGCAATTTGCATTTTGCAATTTGCATTTTACTTGTCCTTCTCCCGCTCAACCTGCAGAAATTCCAGCTCCACCGGAGTAGAGCGCCCGAAGATGCTTACCATCACCCGGAGCCGTCCGTGTGCCGGATTTACATCTTCCACCGAGCCGATAAAGCTGTTGAACGGCCCATCGATGACCCTGACCCGGTCGCCTTTCTGATACGCGTGCTTGGGCTGGGTCTGGGCAACGGCGCCTTCTTCCGCCTGCTTGAGGATTGCCTTAACCTCTTCGTCGGAGAGCGGCGTCGGGTTCGTGCTTCCGCCTACAAAGCCGGTGACCTTGGGTGTATCTTTTACAATATGCCACGTATTGTCGTCCATCTCCATCTCGACGAGAATATACCCGGGGAAAAACTTCCGCTGCGACTTGCGCTTCTTCCCCCCTTTGATGGAAAGAACCTCTTCGGTCGGGACCAGGATCTGTCCTATTTTTTCCTGCAGCGCGAGTTTGGAAACAGTCTCAAGGATCGTGGCCTTCACCTTGTTCTCAAAACCCGCATACGTATGGATTACATACCAGTTCATCGGCATAATAGTGCTTACTTAAAGGCAAGGGTCATCAATCTTCCCAACCCCAAATCTACCAAGCCCAGAAAAAAGGCGGCGATGAGCACCGTAGTGATCACCACCCAGGTAGAACCTATGACCTCCTTTTTTGTCGGAAACACAACCTTCTTGAGTTCCAGTTTTACTTCTTCGAAGAATTCCGCGATCTTTTTGAACATGGAATAGGCCTCTTTCTACACAAGGGGATATGGCAGGCCAGGAGGGACTCGAACCCCCAGCAGCCGGATTTGGAGTCCGGAGCTCTACCATTAGAGCTACTGGCCTGTGTTCTTCTCAGCAGCTTCCCGATGCGACCAGGTTACGCTTTGGTTTCCTTATGCGTTGTGTGCTTGCGGCAGAACCGGCAGTATTTGTCCAGGTTCAGCTTGTCAGGAGTATTCCTCTTGTTCTTCGTCGTTGAGTAGTTTTTCCGCTTACACTCGCTGCAAGCGAGTAAAATGATTTCCCGCATTGTCTATTGCCTCACTCTTGTAATATTACGACGGACGATGGACGACCGTTCGCTTCGCTCACTCGGACGACAGACGCCTTTGCGTCCCTCGTCCCTCGTCCCTCGTTTTACTCGATCACCTCGGTAATGACCCCTGCTCCCACGGTCCTGCCCCCTTCGCGGATGGCAAAGCGCAGACCCTTGTCCATCGCGATCGGAGTGATCAGTTCAACCGTGCACGTCATGTTGTCGCCCGGCATTACCATCTCCACGCCTTCGGCGAGCGTTACCACGCCTGTCACGTCCGTGGTCCGGAAGTAGAACTGGGGACGGTACCCCTTGAAGAACGGGGTGTGGCGGCCGCCTTCTTCCTTCGTCAACACGTAGGCCTCGGCCTTGAACTTGGTGTGCGGGGTGATGCTTCCCGGCTTCGCCAAAACCATGCCCCGTTCCACGTCTTCTTTCTTGATCCCGCGGAGCAGCACGCCGACGTTGTCGCCGGCTTCGCCCTGATCCAGAAGCTTCCGGAACATCTCGACGCCCGTTACCACGGTCTTCTGCGTGGGCTTGATTCCCACGATCTCGATGTCCTCGCCTACCTTCACGACTCCGCGCTCGATCCTGCCCGTTACCACCGTTCCGCGACCGGCGATGGAAAACACGTCTTCCACCGGCATAAGATAGGGCTTGTCCTTTTCGCGCTTGGGCTCGGGTATATAGCTGTCAATGGCGGCCATCAGCTCCAGGATGCTCTTGTACTCGGGCGCGTTGATGTCCTTGCTCTCGCTCTGGAGGGCCTTTAAGGCGCTCCCTTTGACGATCGGGGTCTTGTCCCCGGGAAACTGGTATTTGGTCAGAAGCTCTCGGATCTCGAGCTCTACGAGCTCGATGAGCTCGGGGTCGTCCACCATGTCCACCTTGTTCATGTAAACGACGATGTAGGGCACGCCGACCTGACGGGCGAGCAGGATGTGCTCACGGGTCTGGGGCATGGGGCCGTCGGCGGCGGAAACCACGAGAATGGCGCCGTCCATCTGGGCCGCTCCGGTGATCATGTTCTTGATGTAGTCGGCATGGCCGGGACAGTCAACATGGGCGTAGTGACGGTTGTCCGTCTGGTATTCCACATGCGCCGTGGCGATCGTGATGCCGCGCTCCCGTTCTTCCGGGGCCTTGTCGATATTGTCGTAGGAAACAAAGGTCGCCATATTCTTGAACGACAATACCTTTGTGATGGCCGCTGTCAAGGTCGTCTTGCCGTGGTCCACGTGGCCGATGGTGCCCACGTTCACATGCGGTTTTGTCCTCTCAAATTTTGCTTTTGCCATACATCCCTCCGTAAAAAGATTAAAGGTAGATAAAAACCGGTTATGCGCAAAGTTTTTTTACTGGAGCCCATGAGCGGGATCGAACCGCTGACCTCATCCTTACCAAGGATGTGCTCTACCGACTGAGCTACATGGGCAGATTTCATCAGACCCCGGACTGTAGTAACTGGAGCGGGAAACGGGATTCGAACCCGCGACCCCAAGCTTGGAAGGCTTGCGCTCTAGCCAGCTGAGCTATTCCCGCATGTGATTTCGAATTTCGGATTACAGGTTTCCGATTGTAAATCCACACCCCATAATCAATCCGCGTTTATTAAAAATAATAAAAAGTGGTGGGGAGGGGAGGTTTCGAACCTCCGTAGGCTGACGCCGACAGATTTACAGTCTGTTCCCTTTGGCCACTCGGGCACCTCCCCGATGGATACGAAACCCTGATGTCGCATGAACGAATACGTGAAAAAGTGGAGCCACCGAAGGGAATCGAACCCCCGACAGGCTGATTACAAATCAGCTACTCTACCAACTGAGTTACGGTGGCAGAACGTTCTGCACACACCACGCCCTTGCCCGATTTAATAAATCTTATATCTTACCGTAAGATAGCATTTTAAAAGATGTAGCGTCGCGTCAAAGAATTGGAATTATAAGGGATTGTGGCCGTTCTTGTCAAGTAAAAAGATTAACGGGCGGTGTTTTGACAAAAGAGCGGGGTTGTGAAAAAACCGCTGCGCAGACGATGTTAGTTCTTTTCACGGCGCTGCCTGAGGACCTCATACAAAAGAGCCCCGGATGCAACGGATACATTCAGTGAATTGATCCGCCCCATGAGCGGCAGGGACACGACGTAATCGCAATGCTCCCGCACCAGCCTGCGGATGCCCTTGCCCTCCCCGCCAAGTACGATCGCGGTTGGACGGAGAAAATCTGCATCCCAGTAGACCAGGTCACCGCCCGCATCCGCGCCGGCAATCCATACGCCGCATCTTTTGAGGTCTTCGAGGGTGTTCACGATATTCACGACCTTGACCACCGGAACGTATTCCACGGCACCGGCTGCCGTCTTGGCAGCGGTCTCAGTGAGGCCTGCGGCTCTTCTCTCGGGAATGATCACACCGTGAACACCGGCAACTTCGGCTGTTCTGAGGATAGCGCCGAGATTTCTCGGATCTTCCACTCCATCCAGGACAAGGAAGAGCGGGGACTGCTTCTTCTGATCCGGGATCTTCAGAATATCGTCGAGCGTGGCGTACTCGCGGGCAGCCACGACGGCCAGCACGCCCTGGTGCAGGACATTCGGGGCTTCCCGATTCAAGGCGTCGCGGGTCGTCATCCTTACCTCGATGCCGCTCTCCTTGGCAACTCGTATGATCTCCCTGACTTCTCTGTCCGACTTTCTCTGCTCAACGATCAAGATGCAGTGGACAGGCCTTCCGGCCCTGAGCACCTCTGTCACGGGTTTGATGCCGAATATTTTATCTCTCTGCATGAGGAAAGGGAGGTCTCCAAATTACAAACTCAAGAATAATGATCTGCTCGTAAACAATCTGAGATTGTCGCCCTGAGCGACGCGAAGGGTCTTTCAACAGATTAGAAAACCGAGATTCTTCGCTTCGCTCAGAATAACAAATTGGGGGTTTTGCGACTTTGCACTTATTTTGGCATTTATGTGCAATTTGAGATGCGGATATGAGGCTCCATTGACCTACTTCGGTTTCCACACCGTACCGTCGGACCGGTCAAAAAGCTCCACGCCGCCGTCGTCAAGTACCTTGCGTATCCGATCGGCCTCGGCCCAATCCTTGCGCGCCCGGGCCTCGTTCCGCAGATGAATGAGTTCCTCGATCCGCTCAACGGAGAGCGAGACCTTGCTGTCCGCGAGCCTTCCCTCATTGAACCATTCCTCGGGATCGCGGAGAAAGATCCCGAGGGTCTTGTTCACATTCTCGAGGGACGCGGCCGCCGCCGACAGCAGTAAGATCACGGCATCCTGGTTCTTTTTATCCGCTTCCGCAAGGATCCTGTTCACCTCACGGACCAGATCGTAGATAAGCCCGATGGCAAATGCCGTGTTGAAGTCATCATCCATGGCCTCTTCAAAGGCCCTGGGCAGATTCTGTATTTTTTCATAAAGGGGCCGGTCAGCAACCTCGATGACCTCCTCGGGCTTGACCGAAGGATGTTTCTTCCCGGCGAGAAACTTCATGATCCCTTCCTTCATCGTATAATACCGGTCGAGCCCTGCGCGGGTGTCCTTCAGGTTCGCATCGGAGAAATCGATGGGGCTGCGATAGTGCGTGGAAAGCAGGAACAATCGCAGCACTTCAGCATCGTACTGGTTCAGGATATCCCGGATGGTAAAGAAGTTGCCGAGCGACTTGGACATCTTCTCCTGGTTGATGTTCACAAATCCGTTATGAAGCCAGTAGTTCACGAACTTCTTTCCGGTGTACGCCTCGCTCTGCGCTATCTCGTTCTCGTGATGCGGAAAGATCAGGTCCTTGCCGCCGGCGTGGATGTCAAAGGTCTCCCCCAGGTGCTTGAACCCCATGGCAGAACACTCGATGTGCCAGCCCGGCCTGCCCGGTCCCCAGGGGCTGTCCCAGGCCGGTTCACCGGGCTTCGAGGCCTTCCAGAGAGCGAAGTCGAGCGGGTCGAGTTTGCGTTCGTCAACTTCCACGCGCGCACCCGCCTGCAGGTCCTCGAGGTTCCGTTTCGAGAGCTTGCCATACTCCTTGAAGCTTGCAACGCGGAAATACACGTCGCCGTCAATGACATAGGCGTGCCCTTTTGCCACGAGACCCTTGATGACCTCGATCATCTCAGGGATATGTTCCGTTGCCTTGGGCTCGATGTCCGGCCTGCCCACGCCGAGACGCTTCATGTCCTCCCGGTATGCATCAATGTACTTTTGCGCAACCTCGGCTGCAGAAAGCCCTTCTTCCTTTGCGCGATTGATGATCTTGTCGTCGACATCGGTGAAGTTCCGCACATACTTCACGTCGAAGCCCTTGCGCCTGAAGTATCGCTGGATCAGGTCGAAGGCCACGGCCCCGCGCGCATGCCCGAGGTGGGAAAAATCGTATGCGGTCACGCCGCAGGCATACATGGACATCCTGCCGGGATGGATCGGCGCAAATTCCTCTTTTTTCCCGCTCAGAGTATTATAAAGCTTTATCATAGACAAACAGTCCTCAGGTGATGTAAACTTTCGCTGGTGGCATATCTGCATCATTTAGTGCGACTTGAAATATTATAGATTGCGGTAATCTTTGTCAAGAAGTTTCGTCGGTGCGGGGGGCCTGCCATGACAATCAAACCGCTCAGATTCGTTGTCCAGGAGCACAAAGCCACGCGTCTCCATTACGACTTCCGTCTCGAGATCGGCGGTGTGCTGAAATCCTGGGCGATCCCCAAGGGCCCCTCCATGAATCCAGCTGACAAGCGGCTCGCCCTTATGGTACCCGACCACGTGCTGGAATATATCGACTTTGAAGGCATCATTCCCGAGGGCAGTTATGGCGCAGGGCCGGTGGTGGTCTGGGACTCGGGAGTGTACGTTCCGCTTGATGATGATCCGGATACGGCGCTGAAGACCGGCACGCTGCACTTCGAGCTCAAGGGGAAAAAACTGAAGGGCGCCTTTATGCTGACAAAGATGACGGGTTTGCCAAAAAGTACGGGCAAGGAGTGGCTTTTGATGAAGAAAAAAGACTCCTGTGTGCTGCCCTACTTTGCAATCAAGACCGAGCTTACACCCGTGCGGCTTGCGACGCTGAAAAAAAAGGTCCCCCCGTGCGAGACGGATTAGGATCGGAATAAGAGAATCGTGGAACGTTCGAAATAAGCTGGCACATTCCCGACTCCTTTGGTATACTTTCGGGCAAGAAAAGGAAACGTATCTTAAGTTCAACTCCAGACAATAATCATAAAATTCCCGATCAAATACAAACTTACCTCCATTGCCCTCCTGAGCTTAGTGCCCCTGCTTGGCTTTGGCATGTATCACAGTAACGAACTGATCGAGAGATCAAGGGCCTGAGGCCGGGTATCAGGGCGCTCTTCATGAGCGGATATACCGCGAATATTATCCACAAGAAGGGCATTTTTGACAGCTCAACAGAATTCATCTCAAAACCCTTTTCTCCAAAGCTTCCTCCGAAAGGTTCGTGAAATCCTGGATAAAGGTCCTGCAGCCTGAGCAACCCCCTTCCCTCTACTTGCCTTCACTCGTTTATGCGCATAGCCCACTTTCCTGCACTTGCTCGCAACCTGCGAACCATCAGTCGCTTCTCTGTTCATGGTTCGAATATATCAGTCGGGACCTCTTTCACGTCACCACGATCGTGACGTTTTCTATCGCGCCGCCCACGACAAAGACCTTTTCATTATTGCTATCCCCATCAACAGGGGTGAGAAAAAAACCTTTTGTCTTCTCGCCAAGTTTTGATAGTGAGAACCCCTTGTCCCAGGGGATCACCCCCTCGATGAACCCGACCAGCGATTCTTTGTCGAGGAACTTGACAAAAACCTTGCGTCCCGGATTTTTCCTGATCCCGAAAACCTTCCGTTCAACATATTCGCTGGAGCCCTCAAAGTTTTTAACAAAAAAAAGCGCCTTCAGCTCCTCGATCGGGACGAGGCTTTCCATGTTCGTTTTATAGTCACTCAGGATGATCGTATCCGACTCTATACTGAAATTCCTCACGAAACCCTTCAAAAGACTGCCGTCCCTGAACCTGGCGACAATCTGTTCTCCCTCATCTCTTCCCATGCGGCCACCTCCGGAACGCCGATTTATTGAAGTAAAGAGTACCACCATGCCTTATCCGTTGCAACCTTGGTCCGAAAATACCGATGTCCGAAACCAGCGCGACCAGGACCAGGCGGATGCCTGGTAATCCGTGACAGTATGAGAAAAATTTCTTGAGTTTTGCCTCGTAAAATACTATAGTAAGCACGCGTTGGTCGCTAGCAAAAAGTTCACGTACGCTCTCAACGTTGGCCACGGCAGTACATACCATCACTTTCAGGAGATTATTAATGTCCAGAGCAGACAGATTCTTAAAGGCATGCAGACGTGAGCCGGTGGATTGCACCCCGGTATGGATGATGCGCCAGGCAGGAAGGTATCTGCCTGAATACCGCGAGATCCGCGCCAAGCACACCTTCCTCGAGATGTGCAAGACGCCGGAGGTGGCAGCCGAGGTGACGATCCAGCCGGTACGCCGCTATGACATCGATGCTGCAATCATTTTTGCAGACATCCTGCTGCCGCTCGAGCCCATGGGCATCGGCCTTGAGTTTGCAAAGGGAGAGGGCCCGGTGATCCACAACCCGGTGCGAACCATGGCGGATGTGCTGAAGCTGAAGCCCGTCGACTCCGCCAACCAGATCACCTATCTCATGACTGCCATCAAGATCGTTCTTAAGGAGCTGAACAATAAAGTTCCGCTCATCGGCTTCTCCGGCGCGCCCTTCACGCTTGCATCCTATATGATCGAGGGTGGCGGGTCGCGCAACTATGAGCATGCCAAGGCCATGATGTTCGCCGAACCAAAGACATGGCATAAACTCATGGAACATCTCACCGGCGTTATTATCAACTATCTTGACGCCCAGATCGATGCCGGCGTGCAGGTCGTCCAGCTCTTCGACTCCTGGGTAGGCGCCCTCGGACCGACCGACTACCGCGAGTTCGTGCTGCCGCACCAGAAGAATGTGATCGCCGGCGTCAAGAAGACCGTGCCGCTCATCCACTTCGCTCACGGGGCAACGCATTTGCTGGAAATGGTTTCGGAGGCGGGCGGTGATGTGATCGGACTCGACTGGCGCTGCAATCTTGACGAGGCCTGGAAGCGCGTGGGATACGATAAAGCCGTGCAGGGCAACATCGACCCCATCTCTCTCTTCGGGTCCAAGGAATTTATCCGCAAACGCACCCGGGAGATCCTCGACCGGGCCGGCAACAGGAACGGCCATATCATGAACCTGGGGCACGGCATCCTGCAGCAGACGCCGCTCGACCATGCTGCGGAGTTCATCAACGCAACCCATGAACTCAGCAAGCGCTGAGTAAACTCTAAATTCGAATATCTAAACCCTGAACAGGGCCTGACAGGATTTCGGACTTCGAAATTCGGATTTGATGCCAAAAACCGCCATTATACTTATCGCCCTTGGTGGTCCCCGGTCTCTCGACGAGGTGGGACCGTTCATGACTGCCTTCATGGGAAGGCCGGCGCCCCCGCCCGTTGTTTCCGCAATCGTCGATCGCTACAGGCTCATCGGCGGAAAATCGCCGCTTCCCGGGATGGTAAAGCTCCAGGCCAGCGCGCTTGAGAAAGAACTCGGCAATAACTACCGAGTGTACGAAGGTTTCCGGTACTCAAAGCCGACCGTATCCGAGTCCTTCGATCGGGCCATTACGAACGGAGCGCGTCGCGTGATCGCACTCTCCATGTCGCCCTTTGCCACGGAGGTCACCACGGGCGCTTACAAGAGCGCCTGCGAAGGACTGGGAAGCGGCGAAACCTGTCCGCTCTTCATCGCAAGCTGGCATAATAATCCCTTTTTCATCGAGGCTTGGCGGGAACTGGTATTCCAGGGACTGAAGCGATTTTCGACAGGACAGCAAGAACAGGTTGTGGTCATCTTTACCAGTCACAGCATCCCGGTGCGGTACATCACTGCCGGTGATCCCTACCAGCGTCAGCTCGAAGAAACAGTGAAACTCGTGGTGAACAGCCTTGCAATCAGGAACTGGCGCGTTGCCTGGCAGAGCAAGGGTGCGCGGGCAACCGAACCATGGCTCCAACCCGAGGTGGAGCCCACACTGGACCTGATCGCCCAGGAAGGATTCAAGGCCGTGCTCGAAGTACCCATCGGGTTCACCTGCGACCATATGGAGACTCTGTATGATATCGATATCGTTCACCGGGCTCACGCCGAAAAGCTGGGGCTCAACTTTGAACGCGCGGCATCGTTGAATACCTCCCCGCTTTTCATTAAAGCCCTGTCGGATATTGTAGGAAAAGCAGTATAATTTACGCGGTTACCGCGAAGTCATATAAGGAAGCAAAGCATAAGCCGGATTTCAAGGTGTAAATTGCAGAATTGCTGTATGGCCTCGGGCCATGACCTGTATTCAATAATGTTAGCTTCTGCCTTCTGCTCTCTGTGTTGTGTTTTTGTCTTCATCAGACTTGGTATCTTTGTGCTTTAAGAGGATATATATGCTGAAAGTCATCATCATTGGCGGCGGAATCGCCGGCCTGGCAGCTGCCGTCCACCTCAAGTCCGGGGCCAAGGCCTACGACAAGACCATTGACGTGCTGGTGCTCGAAAAAAACAATCGCATCGGCGGCAAGATCTTGACCGAGAAGCACGATAAATATCTCATCGAAGGCGGACCTGACAGTTTCCTCCCGGAAAAGGTCTGGTCTGTGAACCTCGCCCGCCATCTCGGTCTTGAGTCCGAGATGCTCCCGTCGAATGACCAGTTCAAGGGTACATTCATTTATTCACGGGGAGAACTCCACTCCTTGCCGGAAGGCGTGATGCTCATGGTACCAACCTCGTTCTGGCCTATGGCCAAGTCCCACCTCATCACCTGGCCCGGCAAGATCCGGATGGGCATGGAAATGTTCGTGCCGAAGCGGAAATCGCGGGATGACGAAAGTCTTGCTTCTTTCGTCACCCGCAGACTCGGTCGTGAATGTTTGGAGAAGATCGCTGAACCGCTCGTGGCCGGCATCCATACTTCAAATCCTGATAACATGAGCGTTCTGGCCACCTTCCCGCGCTTCGTGCAGATGGAGCAGAAGAGCGGGAGCCTCATTCGCGGCATGATCTCAACCTTGAAGAACCGTCCCCATGCAACGCTCAGCGGCCCATCACGCCCCGGGCATGACGGCCCGAAGATGACCTACTTCATGAGCTTCAAGAACGGCATGCAGGCCCTGCCCCAGGCTTGTGCAGAGCATATTGGAAACGATTCAATCCGGATCAATGCAGCGGTCAAGACCATCGAGCCGAACGGCAAAGGATATTCGGTTTTTCTCGAAACCGGCGAGACGCTCAAAGCCGACCACGTCATGCTCGCTTCGGCCGCCTATGATTCCCTGGAAATGGTAAAGGGTTTCGATGCAGACCTTGCGGAGAAGATGGGCGTGATCCAGTGGTCGTCGTCAGCCACGGTCTCGATCGTGTTCAAGAAGGAAGACGTGAGGGTTCCGCTCAGGGGCTTCGGCTTCATTGTCCCCCGTGTCGAGGGAAGAAGGGTCAACGCGGCCACGTACAGCTCCATCAAGTGGTCGTATCGCGCACCCGACGATACGATCATGGTCCGCGTCTTTGTAGGAGGGGGCCACCACGAGGAACTCGTGCACGACCTCGATGACGCGGGCATGGTCAGGATGGTGCTCGAGGAGTTGGACACGGTCCTCGGACTCAAGGCAAATGCCCTCTTCTCGAAAGTCTACCGCTGGTATAAAGGGATGCCTAAATATACGGTCGGACATCTTGATCAGATCGCGGTCCTGGACCGGATGCTTGCGTCACATCCGGGACTTCATCTCATCGGCTGCTCATACAAGGGTATCGGCATCGGCGACTGTGTGCATGAGGCGCAGATAGCGGCGGAAAAGATATTGAAGAGTTAGCAGAGGTTTGAAAATATTTCGACACTACGAGAAAAGGCCGGAGAGAACGAATCCCTCCGGCCTTTTTCTTTCTTCTTTCTATTCACCGGGCATGACCACAAGCTCATGGCGAACCGCTTATGAACCGCCCTGCTTCGATTTGCGCGGCATCGTTGACATAATCAACGAAACCTCCCTTCAATTATCAAGAGATGTAAAATCAGAAATACAGTTTAGAATTGTTCTTTTTTACTTGCGCAGGGCATCATCTTCAGCTATACTGGGTCTAAAAGAGGACAGAACAGGTATTAATTGAGCCCGCAAAGGAGGAAGTCCAGCATATGACTACAACAGCCATCGCTCCACTGGAGTACAAGAACGATTTTTTCACCATCAGCATCCGTGAGTCCGAGCGCCGGCCGGGGAGCTACATCTTCAGCAGCGGCCTCAGCCTTCCCAAGTTCGACCCCATCATCTGGGGAAGGACCGGTATTTGCTCCAACGCGGCATTCAAAGGCCTTCAGCAGCTTCGGGCCGATGTTTCCCACTTTGCCCTGCAGCGGGGCATTGTGACGAAGAACGTCGATTTTCCCTCCGCCTCATCAGGCGGACACGGGCACGGCTGGTATGAGGAAAATGCCCTCTTGATCGAGGACGCGTCGTTCGAAGCTGTCCAGGAGATCCTCGAGTTCAGCGCGCGGGACCTCGTCCAGACAGTGCTGAATGCCTGCCAATCGGATGCCAAGGTACCGGCTGGATCCCTGGATCCCGCAGTAATGCAGCGCTTCCTCGAATCGGTGAGCATCTCGAATTACCGGGAAGCGGCCCCCTCGCCGATCTTGAAACCGACCGGAGAGACAGTAGACGGGAGATGCTAGACTGCGGGTAGTATATAAAATAAAGGCAGAGACGGTTAAAACACGAAGGCCCGGGAATTTCCCGGGCCCGTGTTATTTCATGGAAGGACGTTCCGCTCAAGACAAGTAAACCCTCGCTCTCCGGGAGGCTCATGGTCTCGTAGCGGACGAGACTACGTTCCAGTTCCAGTAGTCCATTTGACACGCGCAGACTTCCCCTTGTTTTCACGTCTTATTCATGATATTTTCCGCACATGCATGAAAAAGCTGTCCAATTGATCGATCTGACCCATGGTTCTCCGGAATTCGATCAGGCATACGCTATTATGAGTTCGGACATTGCCCCTGAGTTCATGGAGACAGCGGAATTCTGAGGAACCGTCTTCGCGTCGGAGACGAGGGACCGAAGATGGAAACCAAGTCTACTTTGTTTCCATTTTCTCAATCCACTGCCACGTGCGAAACCGAAAAGAAAAAGGCCGGAGAGATAAATCCCTCCGGCCCTTGTGCATTCCCTCGTGAAAGGAAAATTTTTATTCTTAGTACATCCCGCCGCCCATGCCGCCCATTCCACCCATACCGCCCATGCCGCCGGGCATGCCGCCTGCACCCTTCTCTTCCGGCAGATCGGTGATCATGACTTCCGTTGTAAGCATCAGGCTCGCCACAGAGGCCGCGTTCTGGAGCGCTGACCGGGTCACCTTGGTCGGGTCAATGATGCCCGCCTGGAGCATGTCCACATACTCTTCCTTCTGCGCGTCGAAACCGTAGTTCATCTTGTCCGACGACTTGACTTTGTCCACGATCACCGACGGCTCGAGACCGGCATTGTTCACGATCTGGCGGATCGGCTCTTCAAGCGCCTTCTTCACGATATTTACGCCTATCTGTTCGTCGCCGCCGAGCTTCATCTTGTCCAAGATCGGGATGCAGCGGAGCAGCGCAACTCCGCCGCCGGCCACGATCCCTTCTTCCATGGCCGCGCGAGTCGCATGGAGCGCATCCTCGACACGTGCCTTCTTTTCCTTCATTTCCGTCTCGGTGGCCGCGCCCACATTAATGACCGCGACACCGCCCACGATCTTCGCGAGCCGCTCCTGAAGCTTCTCTTTATCGTAATCCGAGGTCGTCTCGGCGATCTGGGCTTTGATCATCTTTACCCTGCCCTGGATCGCTTCATTCTTGCCTGATCCCTCAACAATGGTCGTGTTGTCTTTGTCCACCGTGATCTTCTTTGCCCGGCCGAGGTCCGATATCTTCACGTTCTCGAGCTTGATGCCGAGGTCTTCAGAGATCACCTGGCCGCCCGTCAGGATCGCGAGGTCTTCGAGCATTGCCTTGCGACGATCGCCGAAACCCGGCGCCTTGATGGCGCAGATTTGGAGCGTGCCGCGTAACTTGTTCACTACCAGGGTCGCGAGGGCCTCACCCTCAACATCCTCGGCTACGATCACCATCGGCGCGCCCATCTTGGCGGTCTGTTCCAGGATGGGAAGCAGGTCCTTCATGCTCGAGATCTTCTTCTCCGACAGGAGGATGTAGGCGTTCTCGAGGACAGCCTCCATCTTCTCGGCATTGGTCACAAAATAGGGCGAGATGTATCCGCGGTCGAACTGCATACCCTCTACCACGTCGAGGCTGGTGAGCATGCTCTTCGCCTCTTCCACGGTGATAACGCCGTCCTTGCCGACCTTGTCCACAGCCTCGGCGATCAAATCGCCGATTGTAGCGTCGCTGTTCGCAGAGATGCTGCCGACCTGGGAAATTTCCTTCTTGTCAACGACAAGCTTGGAGTTCTTTTTCAGGTTTGCAATGACCGCCTCAACGGCCTTCTCGATGCCGCGCTTCAGGTCCATGGGGTTCGCGCCTGCAGTCACGTTCTTCATACCTTCGCGGTAGATGGCCTGGGCCAGCACCGTCGCCGTCGTAGTGCCGTCGCCAGCCACATCGGAAGTTTTGGAAGCCACTTCTCGCACGAGCTGGGCGCCCATGTTCTCATAGGGGTCCTTCAGTTCAACTTCCTTTGCAACGCTCACGCCGTCCTTGGTGATATTCGGTGCGCCGAATTTCTTGTCGATCATGACGTTACGGCCTTTGGGGCCGAGCGTCGCCTTCACTGCGTCCGTAAGAACGTTCACTCCCTTCAGGATCGCTGCACGCGCATCCTGATTGAATATAAGCTGCTTTGCCATATCATATCCTCCTAAAATTCATAATGTTGATCATGCGTTCCCTTGAGGGAACCTTCAGGGAACTTAGCTCAGAATGCCGAGCACGTCTTCTTCCTTTACGATCAGATAGTCGACATTGTCGAGGATGATCTTCGAACCCGAATATCGGTCAAAGAGGATCGTATTGCCTACCTTGAGGGACTTCACCTCATCACCTACCGCTTCAACCTTCCCGCTCTGCGGTTTTTCTTTCGCGGAGTCCGGAATATACAGTCCGCCTGCAGTCTTCTCCAGTTCCGCGGTATAGCTTACGAACACCCTGTCTTTCAATGGCTTGAATTTTACACTCATGTGTGCTCAACTCCTTTCGTGAATTATAAGTTTTATTATAGCAGAAAATTTAGCACTCGTTTAAGGCGAGTGCTAATATATGGCGGTGGCCCAAAAAAAGCAAATACAGTATTTTGCAATTTAAGACCATTTAATGAATTTATAGATCAAATTTACTAGAAATCTAAGGATTACTGGTTTTTTTAACTTATTAACAAAAAAGCAGGGATAATATCCCTGCTTTTTCAATTTGTTACAATTTTTTTTTCAATGAGCTTTTCTATTTTCCCTTTTTTGCCGAGATCGGAAGGTTCTTAAATACGTCATCGGCCTTCATTGCCGGCTTTAAAATCTCGATTGCCTTCTGTATTTGAATATCGTCCTTCTTGTCTTTCGGCGTAACTTCCATCGAGAACTCGTCTTCAACTGACGAGGTGCCCTTTTCTTTTTTCTTCTCCTCTTTGACCGTATCGTTCTTTAAGTGTCGCTCAAGGTCCTTCTCGCGCACAACAACATGCAGTGAATCAGTAGTACCCTCCTTCGCTTCTTTTACCGTCTGCAATTTCACCTCGATGTCCGGCGTAATGCCGACGTTCTGAATCGAGCGGCCGCTTGGTGTATAGTACTTGGCAGTCGTAAGCCGAATACCACCACCGTCTTCAAGTGGGAATACGGTCTGGACCGATCCCTTGCCGAAGGTCTGCGTACCGACGATCACGGCGCGCTTTGAATCCTGCAATGCGCCCGCAACAATTTCCGACGCGCTCGCGCTCCCAGTGTTAACGAGCACGACCATCGGGAACTCCCTGGGTGGTTCCGATCCGCTGGTCAGAAAGTCCTTCCGGTCAGTCTTCTGCCTGCCCTGGATGTACACTACAAGCGAATCCTTCGGCAGGAACTTGCCGCTCACGTCCACGGAAGCGTCAAGGAGTCCACCCGGATCGTTGCGCAGGTCAAGGACCAGCTTTTTGATCCCCTTTGCCTCAAGGTTCTTCAACGCTTTTTCGAGCTCTTCAGTGGTCTGCCCTTGAAACTGGATTATCTTGATATAACCGATCTCGTTGTTCAGCATCTCAGACTTCACGCTCGTCACTTTGATGACATCGCGTGTAATCTTGAACTCCTTCGGTTTGTCCCATCCTTCGCGATAGATCAGGAGGGTCACCTGAGTGTTTTTTGGACCGCGCATTTTGTCCACAGCCTGCTCGATCGACATGTCCTTGGTCCACTCATCGTTGATCTTCATTATCTTGTCCCCGGCAGCGAGTCCCGCGCGGAAAGCAGGGGTATCATCGATTGGCGCGATTACGGTAAGTTGCTGGTTCTTGACCCCGATCTGTATCCCAACACCCTGGAACTCGCCCTTGATGTCGAGGTTCATCTCTTTGAATGACCGTTCGTTCATATAGGACGAATGGGGGTCGAGGCTCGAGACCATGCCCCGGATGGCGCCCTGGATCAATTCCTTGGAATCCGGGTTCTCTACATAGTTCCGCTTTACAAGCTCGAGTGCCTGGGTGAAGGCCTTCAGTTCCTCATAAGTATCGGGCTTGGCCTGGACCATCCCCTGACCGATTACAATGCCGGTCAATAAAAGGACCAGCGAGGCCATCAGAAACTTCTTTTTGTTGATCCGTAACATTTCATCATCCTCCAGATGGTTTTGCATAATAACTCTCCCTGAAAAGAACCAGCAGTTATAGTGCATAGTGAATTGATCTTGACCTTCAGGTTTTTCCTAACTGCTCACGACAAAACCACAGTCTCCCTCTACTGGGATCCTTTGGTTAGATCTCGTTTTTTTGCGGTGTTACTTGAGTTGACGCTATTTTCATTTAACGATCATAAATTTCTACTAATATTACTTTTTTGCCAGCCATCGGAGCGGGTCCTGAGCTTCGCCGTTCCGGCGTATCTCGAAGTATAGTTTAGAACCCTTCAGGCTGCCCGTGTCCCCCGCAAGACCGATCACCTGACCCTGGGCTGCACGAGCCCCTTTGGCCAAGTCGACCCGCGAGAGATTGCCGTAGAGTGTATATAACCCGTTCCCGTGGTCAAGGATCATGAGTTTCCCGAAGCCTTTGTACCAGTCCGCGTATGCCACTACCCCATCGCGCACCGCACGAACCGATTCCCCTTCATGTGCCTGGATCTCTATCCCATGGCGGTATACCATGGTGCCGAATTGCGGATGACGCTGCATACCGAACCTTGTCAGCACCGTACCTTCAAGTGGCCAGGGAAGCCGGGACCCTTCGCGGTCTGCGGGTTCGCTCTCGTGCCGTGAAGTCGGAGCTTTCGCCGCCCTCTTCTCCTGTTCGTCCTTCCTGATCATGGCCCAGAGACTGGCCGACGACTCTTCAAGTTCGTGCAGGGACTGCTCGTAAAGGCCCTTCTCCTGCCTCACGCCGGCAAGAATGACAGCCTTCTTCCCTCTCCGAGCCTCGAGCTCCACCTTCTTTGCTTCCACCGCCCGCTGGCGTGCGATCAGCTCGGTTCTTCTCTCCGCTATCTCCGACTGTTGCGCCGCAAGCCTCTTCAGAGTGCTGCCGTACTCCCGGATGACCTCCTGGTCACGCGCGGCGACCATGCCGAGATACTTGACACGCTTCATCGTTTGGTCTAATCCGTCCGGGGAAAGTATTGCCACGGCGTATCCGCTCCGGTTCATTTTGTAAAGCGCCCGGAGCCGCTGGCCATAGTGCTGCTTCAATGCGACAAGTTCACGACTCAGCGCGGTGTTGTTCTCCTCAACCTCACGAAGGGCCTTCTCGGACCCTCGCAGCCGCTGCTGCTGGTCGGCTAGCTCCGCACGACCCGCCTGTATGTACCGGTCGATCTTTTCGAGCTCCGACAGGATTGAACGCTCCTTGCGGTCCGCGCGTTTCAGTTCCTTTTTTTTCTCGCGCATCTCGCGCTTGATGCGATCGAGCTCTTTTTTTTGAACTACTCTGTCAGCGCTAAATACTGAAGAGCTGCCCACGAGGAGCGCGAGCAGAAAAACAAACATCAACACGAAAATGCGGGCACCCTTCATCCTTTGCATTCACTACTCCAGGAACTTGCTGACCGAGACCAGCCCACCGGCCAACCCAAGCAAGCCGCCGCCGCCAATGATATATGCTACCACCGAAAGCGGCAGAAAGTCCAGCCCATTCGGCCGCGACAGGAAGAGGAAAACCTCCCGGGGCATCGCATAATAAACGCCCGCAAGAACACCCACGGCGAGTGCCGAGCCCAGCATGGCGAGCATCATACCTTCGATGAGGAACGGCCCCTGGATGAAACCCCTGGTCGCTCCTATCCATTGCATCAGTTCGATCTCCTGACCACGAGAGTACAGCGCCAACCGTACCGAATTGGATATAATAAACACCACGGTCACCCCGAGCAGAACGGCCAACGCCATCCCACCATAGGCGATTGCCTTGTAAAAGCCCGCCAGCACCCTGGCGCCTTCTTTCCCATAGGTGACGTCTTCCACGCCCCGATATTCGGAAAACTTCCCAGCCATGGCCTCGAGTTGCTCCGCCTCGCCATACCCGCGGTCAATGGTTATCTCATAGGAATCAGGTAGCGGGTTCTCCACCAAACCCTGGATCAGGGCTTCCTGGCCCTTCAAATCTTTTTTGAACAACTGGAGCGCCTCGGCCCTGGACAGATAGCGGACCTTCTTCACGCCCGGCTCAATCTTGATCCGGTGCTGAATAAAATCCTTTTCGTGCTCCGTCAGCCCATCCTTCAGGTATACGGACATCTCGAGACGGTCCCCCAGGGTATTCACCGCGGTCTGGAGATTCAGGAATACAATCAGGAAAAACCCCACGATCATCATGGCCATGCTTATCGTTCCCACGGCGAGGAGATTCACGAGGCTGTTAGCGCGGAGTCCGCGGAAAGCCTCAGCGATAAAATAGAACAGGCCGTATCCTTTCACGGTTCCCTCTTGAGGGTCGGCGCATTCGGGGACTGACTTCCGCTGTCAATGACCTTCCCGCCCTCCATGGTTATGATCCTGCGTTGCATCTTCCGTACCGTTTCCCAGTCGTGTGTGGCCACCAGAACGGTCGTGCCTTTCATATTGATGTCCCGGAACAGGCGGAACACCTCCTGGGCGCTTTGGGGATCCAGGTTGCCTGTGGGCTCGTCGGCAAGCAGCACCTGGGGTTCGTTCACGAGCGCGCGGGCCACGGCGACCTTCTGTTGCTCCCCGCCCGAGAGCTTCGGCGGCGTCAAGTGACGCTTGTTTTCCATCCCGACCTTCTTGAGCACCTGGTACACACGCTGCTCGATCTCGCCGGCAGGTGTACCGACCACTTTGAGCGCAAGGGCGATATTTTCCGAAATAGTCTTGTGCGGGAGGAGTTTGTAGTCCTGAAACACGAAACCGATATTACGCCTGAGGTAGGGAATCGTCGAGGATTTTAACCGGAAGGTATTTATGCCCTGCATCACGATCCGCCCCTCGTCCGCATGCTCGGCACAGAAGAGGATCTTCAGCAGGGTGGACTTGCCGGCGCCGCTCGGACCGGTGACGAAAACAAACTCGCCCTTGTCAACCGTGAAGCTCACCTCGCGGAGAGCGGGCACTCCCTCAAAATATTTTGTCACCCTATAAAGCCGGATCATGTATTAAATCTCAAATCACAAGCTCCAAATCCCCGATAAACTTCAAATCGTGATGATCAGCGCTTCTTTTTTTTTATGACTTCTTTGACCGCGGTTACGATGTCACCCGCGGACAGGCCGTAATGTTTCAGCAGCCCTTCCTGATCACCGGACGTGCCGAAGGTGTCCTTGACGCCGATGCGCAGCATCGGAACCGGTGCAGATTCGCAAAGCACCTCTGCCACGGCTCCGCCCAGGCCGCCGATGATCGAGTGTTCTTCAGCGGTCACGATCGCGCCGCTCTGCTTCGCGGCCGCCACTACGGCGCCGGTATCGATCGGCTTGATCGTAGACATGTTGATAACGCCGGCATCAATCCCTTCGGCCTTCAACAAGTCACGCGCCTTGATCGCCTCGGCGACCATGATGCCCGTCGCGATTATGGCGGCGTCCCTGCCCTCATTGAATACGTGGGCCTTCCCGATCTTGAACCTATACTCCTCGCCAAAGAGTGTCGGCACCTTGTTCCGTCCCACACGCACATAGCACGGGCCCTTGTGCTCCGCCACGGCCTCGATGGCCTGCAGGGTCTCGGGACCGTCAGCTGGAACGATCACGGTCATATGCGGGAGCACGCGCATCACGGCAATATCCTCGACAGACTGATGCGACCCGCCATCCTCGCCCACCGTAATGCCCGCGTGGCTCGCCACGATCTTCACGTTCATGTTCGGATAGCAAATGGACTGCCTCACCTGCTCCCAGGCCCTACCCGTCGCGAACACCGCAAAGGTGCTTGCGAACGGCAGCTTACCGGCAATGGCGAAGCCGGCCGCCGTGCCCATCATGTCCTGCTCGGCTATGCCGATATTGAAGAACCGATCCGGGAACACCTTGGCAAATTTGGAAGTCTTCGTCGAACCCGACAGGTCCGCGTCGAGAACCACCACATTATCCCGCTTTTTCCCGAGGGCCACCAGCGCGTCCCCGTATGCATCGCGTGTCGCTATCTTCGTCACGATTCCTCCCACTGTTACCGCAAATTCGAAATTTGAATTTTTTTAGCTTTTTTCGATATTCGAGTTCATTCCCTGCTATTTACACACCGTCTCTTCCGACAACTCCTTCATCGCGATCGCAAGCTCTTCCTTCGTCGGCGTGGTTCCGTGGAACTCCACCTTGCCTTCAAACTGCTTCGAGCCCTTGCCCTTGACCGTTCGGCAAACGATCATGGTCGGCTTGCCTTTTACTGTTTCAGCCTCGTCGAGCGCGGAGGTGATGGCAGCCAGGTCGTGACCATCAATATCAAGCACTTCCCAACCAAAGGCACGCCATTTATCCGTGATCGGCTCCACGCCCATCACCCTCGCAACCGGCCCGTCGATCTGAAGCCCGTTGTTGTCCACGAGCGCGCAAAGGTTATCGAGCTTGTAGTGCGCCGCGGTCATGGCAGCTTCCCAGATCTGGCCCTCCTGCAGTTCGCCGTCGCCGAGCAGGGCGTAGACCCGGTTCGGCGTCTTGTCGAGCTTGTGCGCGAGCGCGATGCCGTTGGCCACGGACAGGCCCTGACCCAGCGAACCCGTGGATATCTCGACTCCCGGCACATACTTGCTGTCCGGATGGCCCTGAAGGCGCGATCCGAGCTTCCGGAGCGTGCAAAGCTCAGCATGCTCGATGAACCCCGCATGCGCGAGCACCGTGTACAAAAGCGGCGCTGCATGGCCCTTCGAGAGGATGAAATGGTCCCGTCCCTTCCAGTCTGGCTTCTTCGCATCATACTTCAGCTTATAGAAGTAGAGCGCCGTCGCGATATCAGCCGCGGAGAGACTGCCGCCGGTATGCCCCGATCCGCACTCGGTCAGCATCTTCAGGATGTCGATTCGGACCCTTCTGGACTTGTCCGTCAATGCTTTCAACTGCTCTTTTGATGCCGCCATGCACCTATCCTCCTGGGTGGATCATAGTATGGTAATGAGCAACAAAGAATTAGAATCTGTTTAAAAATGGTAGGCGTCGCACCGTTTTCCGCACGCATCAGCCCCGCATACGGCCGCGGCAATCGATGTTTCAAAACGGTTTCTTCTGTTCCTTGTCCCGCTGTTCTTGGGAGAGAAAGTCCAGGATAATATCATCAAGGCACTTTTCTTTCGCATCCCCCCTCGACGGGGGCTGGGGCGGTGATGACGGTTGTCCCTCCGCCGGTGCCGGATTCGGGGTCGGCACGGCTGGTGCGGACACGGACGCCGCTGACGGCGTGTACGTGGATTCGTGCGGCGCATTATTCAGGTCCAGCTTTCCATGCATCAGGTCGCGGATCATCTGCTTATGCTGCTCCATCATCAACTCGCGCACGACTTCATCAAGACAGTCAGCCTTGAGAATATCGGCGTAGCTGGTCTTGCGCGAAGCGAGGATCGCACCCCGCAGATAGAGAAGAGAAGTTACAAAAGGACTGTTGACCCCGCCGTCCTCGGTCTGGCAATGGTAGACCTTCCCCTGAAATTTGAAGTCGGTATTGTAGCCGGTGAGCATAGGCGGGTATTATACAAAGCCGGGCAGGAAGTTGCAAGCCTTTTTGCTTGACAGTAAAAGCGGGTTAGTGTAACTTTCATCGCGTGCCGGTGTGGTGAAATTGGTAGACGCAGAGGACTCAAAATCCTCCGGGGGCAACTCCATGTCGGTTCGATTCCGACCACCGGCACCATTCAAATCAATCTGTTAGAGCTATCCTCATTTCGTTATCATCCCCTTAAAAACCCGTATTCCCCGTAACTGTGCCCAAATTGTGCCGAAGCTGTGCCCGTGTGCCTTCACCTTGGAGCAGCGCGACCAACTTCTCCGATGCCATCTTGAGATCAGCCTTATTCACGATGTTGTAGCGATCGAAAACGGCTCTCGTTTTGTGTCCAAACACAGTTGATGCAGAATCCCGGTTGTATCCCGCATCAACCATGAGTAAAGAGCGAAGTACCATCGATCCTTTCGCGATGAGTTCGGGAACGAGATTGCGCGGAGCGGCTCGGCGATTCTTACGGTTTATGATGACAGAGGGAACAGCTCTTCTGATCCTTCACATCGAAGGCTATCTCACCATTATGGCACCTACCGCAGAAGGCTCCCTTAGTCATTTTCGTCATGTCCATTTTGTACGCTGCTCCTTTTTCCATTTGGAATGTATGATAATGGCAACCGCTGCACTTAAGCCCCTTTACTTCATGTTTTTTATGGCTAAATGCAACTGGGAACGCGTTTTTAGGCGAAAAGATGAGATCCCCGCCACCCACTTCCTGTGCGATAGAGCCGAGCGGAATAACGATGCCAATTATAACCACCATTATTGCAAGCAACCTTTTCATATTTTTTGTCCTCCCATTAGCTCGATCTCAGCGATAAGGTGATGCAGTTAAAACGGGATCTATTGCAACGAATGTATCCCCGATTTAGAGCGATGTCAACTAAGATAAGCGGACATTCTATGGATAACGCTATCAATTCCAGAATGTATTCTGTATTTCTTTTCAGTTTAGAGCATGTGTTTGGGGAACCATCCCGAGCTCGAATTATTTTATTTCCTCCATTTCTTTTTGTTTTAAATCCCTGCGATAAATTCAAGATGCACTTTTTAGCGTCAGACTAATTCAGAAATCGTTAAGTACAGGAAGGAATCTTGAACTGAATAAGTTTATCACAAGTACATTTATCATTCAGTATTTATTTGGCAGTCGCGATAGCTCGATTATATGCCAAATCCTGCAAAATTACCAGCCGCTCTTACCGTGAAAAGGAATGATCTGGGTCACGACGCAATGGGTGATAGGGGGGCAAGCCTTCCTTTGCAAGATCTTCCTTCAGAATCTACATTGTTCCTAAATTACACGCGTGAGGATACAAAAGGGGTCTTTTCTGCGCTTCTTTGTGGAAGAAAACGATCTTCACCGTGATATTCGCACATCGGCTGTTTTCTCAACGCAGAAAGATAAAAAGCTCCTTGACTTTGAATATCGCATATCAGTATACTTGACATATATAAAAGCATGCAATTTATCAACTGTTCCAGGAGGCGCTCATTCTTTCTGAAGTACACGCGCTTTAAAGAGCCGGCGATTGCATTATAATGACACTCATTGATAATGTTGCTTCGGCATTACATGTTCCTTTCTTGATCCGATCCTCTTGTTTCAGCTCTAAGGGGCGAATTGATAATGCAGGACAAGAGACAGTATAAGAGATACAATTTAGATTTAATAGAAATAAACGGCAAGATGAGCCTGACCGACAAAGTCGAACTTCTCGATATTAGTCTCGGGGGAGTAGCCCTGAAAGCAGACCGGAGACTTAATATCGGCCAAGAGTATATGATCAAGCTGCAGGAAAAAGGGAAAACTCTCGATGTGAAGGGCATTGTGGTTCGTTCAGAGTTAAGCGGAATCGAAGACAGAGGCCACGGCGAAAGAGTCTCCATATACACGGCAGGGTTGGTATTTAAAGACGGCTACGCGGATAAGATGGCCGAATTTCTCAAACCGATCGAGCAAAAGAGAAAGAAAGAATCGCCGGTCGTGATTGATGATCGGCGGCTCAATGTCAGGTTTAATATCACCACTCCCCGGGAGAAGATTCTGAGCTACCCTGTTCAGTTTAAGGTGAGGACGATCAGTCAGGGTGGAATGCTCATCCAAACCCATCAGTCCGTTGAGATCAACAGTACTATCCCCATGGAGCTGTCCCTGTATACCGACAAAGCCGTTACGTTTACCGGAAGAGTTGCGTCATGCGATAAGATGGACAACGCTGACCTAGCATTCTATAATATCGGCGTGCAATTCACCAATCTAACGGACAAGGACAAGGAACTGCTCAAGACATTCATAGATTATCTGGCGGAACTGGAAGCCAAAGACGCGGCCAAAAAATAAGCAGCCCGTTATTCGCAATCACCGTTGAATCAGATTTCCTTCTTCAGTCCTCGTCTGTTTTATGTACCCGTCCGCATCCTCATTACCGAAATTACCGAATCCCCATGAATCTCTTTTTTAACCGACTACAGTTTTTCCATCTCTGATCCAAAAAATCCGAAGGCTTCCTTGTCAGCTATGCAAAACTCGATAACTTCAAGTGAAGATGTCGGCGCTCCTTTCAAGAACGCAGCAGTTTCACCAACCAGTATCTTCGCACACCGGTCCTTGGGAAAACCGAATATCCCCGCGCTGATGGCGGGTATTGAGATACTCCTGAGCTCTTTCTCCGTGGCAAGTGCAAGCACACTGTTGATCGCCTTCTTTAACTTGTTGTCCTCGTCCCCCTCACCCATCCTCGGCCCGACCGCGTGAATGACGTACCGCGCTTTCAATTTTCCACCCGTAGTGATCGCAGCACCGCCGACCGGCACATAGCCGATCTTGTCGCTCTCGTCCTGAATGACCTGTCCGCCTTTTCTCACGATCGCGCCCGCGACACCGCCGCCATGTTGCAGCCGGCTGTTCGCCGCGTTCACGATCGCATCAACGTCGCGCTCGGTGAGATCTGCTGACACCAGCCGGATGGTCGTCTTATTGATCTTTCTCTCGATAGTCTCCATTAAAGACCTCCTCACTCGAACCAGCCGATACTGTTATTACCACAGAGGTCACGAAGACCTCAAAGAAATTTTTTCCTTTCCCGATCCCCGAATATTCTTACCTTCCCGAACTCGCCATCAAACCCGGGAGAGATATGAACGTTCCCCGCGCGCATGCGTGCCACAGCCTCCCGGATGAGCGGCGAACCTGCGCGCTCGATATCATCGAGCGGAGAGTCCAGGAGTATCTTGAACTCATTGCCCAGCCGTTCGAGCAATGGCAGATACAGGGCGTTCACTTTTTTGGTATTTACCCCGCATTCCAGACCCTCGGCAATGATCTCCGGAAGGGGGATGATGGAGGCAAAGGAAGGCGCATCCGCAAGCTTGAAACCTTCCTTCCGGTCGGCAAGTTTCTCCACCCGGTGCATCACGCCGACGGTCACTTTCCTGCCGCATTCCGGGCAGAGGTAATTATGATCTATCGTTTCTTTCGGCGTCTGGCTGACGCCGCAATCCCGGTGGCCGTCGTAGTGATACTTCCCCTGCTCGGGAAAGAACTCGATGGTCCCGAGAAATCCTTTTCTCGTTTTAATAGCCTTCATCATTGCTGCATACGTGATGTCCGTGTCGAGGATGTTCGCCTCGCGCCCGATCTTTGCCGCGGAGTGGGCATCTGAGTTTGAGACGAGCGTGATCGTATCGAGAGCGGAAATCCTCCAGTTCATGGACGGATCTGATGACAGCCCTGTCTCAACGGCGTGGATATGCGGCGTAAGCTCCTCATAACACTCGTCCAGCGAATCAAAGCCCGAGGCAGCGCCGAGTACGGAGAAGTGCGGAGTCCAAACATGTGCCGGGATGAGCAGGGCGTCAGGCGAGATGTCGAGGGTGATCTGGAGCAGCTTCTTTGCATCGAGTCCGAGGATCGGCCTGCCGTCGGATTTGAGGTTGCCGATCTTTGACAGGACAAGATTCAATCGCCCGGCAGCCGCGAAGTCCGGCATGAGGATGACGGAATGGACCTTCCGCGTCTTTCCGTTCTTGCGGTAAATGGTGCTGACCTCGGCGGAGAGGATGAACGAGACATCCGCCTTACACGCTCCGGGAACGTCATCGGTCATGTACTTTTTCCTGAGCGTGAACAAACCGTTGCCCGCTGGATCGAGCTTCTTCTTCAGCTCTTTGATCCATTGGGGATGGGTAAAGTCTCCGGTCCCGATGACAGTGATGCCCTTAAGCTGAGCCCATTTCCAAATGCCTTCCGGGCACATGTCCGGGCTCGTGGCGCGTGAATAGTGGGAATGAACGTGGAGGTCGGCTATAAATCGCACGGCAGATTATAGCATTATCCCAAGCGTTGAGAAACAGAATTTTCAGGTTGGAAATCGGGGGGACTTCTCGTTTTTTTGTTGGCCTCACGTGCAGCAACCGGATCCTGTTGCTGCAGAACCCGTATTAAAATGAGTTGACGATTTGCATCATGGGTCGTACAATTGAGCAACGGAAATCAAATAGAATGTGACCATGCATGAACAATTAATCAGTGAACCCCTCACCCCTGTGGTCACCACAAGCGACACGTCGCGCATGGCAACCGGGGAACCCGGTCTCCCGCGCGAGTTCCTTTGGCGGGGCCGAACAATCCGGATCACGGCCGTACTGCGCACCTGGCGCGAAACCGGGAAATGTCACCACGGAAGTCCCGAGTTGTATGTTCGCAAACACTGGTATGAGGTAGAAACCGAAACCGACGGCACGATGAAGATCTATTTCGACCGGCAGGCGCGCAAAGGACGCAAAGATGCCCGGTGGTGGCTGTTCACCATTAATAGCCTGGAAGGAATGAACCGGGGCTAAACTCAGCATTTGATCTCTCGTTTCGACTTTTGTATAAAAACGATAACAGACCATCTCTCAGGCTGAAACATGACTGATAAAAAAACCAAAGATCCCCTTCACGGCATCACTCTTGAAATGATACTTACCCAACTGGTGGAACAGTATGGCTGGGATGAAATGGGGAAGGCCGTCAAGATCAAATGCTTTACCAATGATCCGAGCATCAAATCCAGCCTGCAGTTTCTGAGGAGAACTCCCTGGGCGAGAAACAAGGTTGAAGCTCTCTATGTGAGGGATAAAAGGGGGAGCGCGAAATAACTGTGGGTACGTTGTTTCTATCCATGCTTTTCTGCCGCCCTGTCGTTTCATGTAATCATCGACATCCAGCAATCTGCGGGAAAAACATTCCATGAGATTATGGTCTATTCATCCATGCTATCTGGATTCAAAAGGACTCGTGGCATTGTGGAGGGAGTCATTATTAGCTCAAAAGGTTTTGAAAGGCGAAACAAAAGGCTATCGGCATCATCCACAGCTGAATCGCTTTAAGGATTGCTCAAACCCTTTGGCTGCTATTGCTTCATATCTTATCGCTGTGTACGAAGAAGCACTGCAACGCGGATATCATTTCAATATAAGCAAGATAGTGAATCGACCGATGAGATCGCGCATACCGGTAACCAGAGGCCAGCTTGACTACGAGTTCACCCATTTAAAGCACAAATTGTCAAAAAGAAACCCAGCACTGATCAAAGAACTTAATTTGGTAGCCAGACCCAAACCGAATGCTTTGTTCTGCGTCAAAACGGGGCCAATAGAAAAATGGGAGTCCCAATGAGCGAGGCCTCACTTCCCGCAGATCTTTTATGATAGCGTTTCCCTTTGTGACTGAAACCATCTCCGGTCCGCCAACATAGGGCTCGTTCCAGCAATCCGCAGGGATAACGCCCTTGTATGCCCGGGCGAAATCGTTGATGATGGCATAGAGCGTTTCGAAATCTTTTTCAATACATTCTCGTATCATGACATCTTCGCCGCTCTCAGGCGCCCCATCGTTCGTTAAAGCAGATCTCGTCAAGAGGCCTCCTCTTCGGACCGTCCTTCTTCTCCTCGGTCGGATATCCCAGGGGAAGAAGCCCGATGATCCTGATCGAAGTCGGAATGTTCAAAAGTTTTTTCACCTTCTCTTCGTCATAGATGCCCACGAAGACCGTACCGAGACCCAGGCTTCTTGCCGCAAGCATCAGGTTCTGGGCAGCAATGCCGGCATCCACGAGGTAGTAGTTTTGGTCCCAGAGCACGCCTGACTGGGCCGGGTCTGCACAGAACACGATCACCACCGGCGCGGCGGCAAGGGCCTTCTTCGAGGGGTTGGACTTGTATCCTTTGGGCGAAAAGTAGGACTCCACGTAAGACAGGTCGCTGATCTTTTCCCGCATAGCCTTGTCCTTCACCACCACCATTCGCCAGCACTGCATGTTCGCCCACGACGGCGCCAGGCGCACAGCATCCAGCACGGACCGGATCTTTTCGTCTTCAACGGGTTTATCCTGATACGTTCGGACGCTCCTCCGCGTCTTAATCGCTTCGAATAGTTCCATTTGCGGACCTCCTTCTGAACAACGAGCAAAACAAAAGGGAATGGAATATGCCACCCCCTCATTGAAGACTAACTCTTCATTTTTTTACTTTCCGTACAAATGGACCGTGTACTGGTTCCAGATGCCGAGGACTTTCAGCGTCTCCAGGTCCGCGAAATAGAGTTCATTCATACCGTTCTTCTTTGCGATGTCGCCGAATGCAGCACTGTCCCAGGCAACACCGATCCAATTGACCTGGACATGCTTTATATCGCCTGTCTTCTCCGTCTGGACAACGCTGGTCCGGTGCAGATCGAGGGTAAGGGGCGCCACGGTGTGGGTGTAGAGAATTCCCGCACCGCAACCGGAAAGCAGGAAAGCCAGCCCCACGACTACCAGCGCAAACCTGACATTTCTCATGGCTGCCCCCTCGTCAATCACCGTACACGATCGTGGTCGTCTCGGTATAGATGCCAAAAATGATATTCAGAAACTCCCTGTCCATATGGTTCAGCGTAGAGATGCCGCCTTGCTTGGCAGCCGCTGCCGTGCTCGCGTCACCCCAGGCCACGAGCCCCAGGATCGAATACATGGCAGCCCTCCCCGTCTTCTGACCCAGGACCGTCTTGTCGAGGTTCGTGTCATAGGGCGTCAACACGTGAGTGTACAGACAGCCTGTCACAAGAAATGCAATAAGAAGCACCGCGGCAAAAAGCTTGACGATCTTCATATTTTCCTCCTCGGCGAGAGATGTGCGAACAGTGAAATTATATCATAAAATTATTGTGCCTGAAATAATCAGCGAAAAGGAAACAGCTGCTTGATAAATGAGGTCATTCGCTCCTCTGCCACCTCAATGCTTTCGAGCAGCCGGAACTGTACGCGGGCGCGGTGAAGATTGTGGGTCGGATATTTTATCTTGAAATAGACGTCGCCCCGCAGATAATCGGCGAGGAACCTGAGACCGAGCTCAAAGGTGATAACCTTTACCGACTGGGGCAGGAGTGCGAGCTCCGTTTTCGTAAGGAACGCTCCTGCCTCGCGAAGATAACCTTCCGCTATTGCCTCAAACAGAACCATGTCGATGCCGATCGATTCGAGGTCCTTCGCGTTCTCTCCCGCGAGGTTCGCGGCGGAGCGCACGCAGTCGCCGAAATCGAAGTGCACGATCCCGGGCTTCACCGTGTCCAGATCAAGCATGCACAGGGCTTCCCCGCTCTCCTTTTGGATCATGATGTTGTTCACCTTGGGATCGTTGTGCACAACCCGGAGCGGGAGCTTTTTTGAGGCAATGAGATCGGTCAGGGTCGACGCAAGGTCTCTTCTCCGGAACACGAATGCATTCTCAGGCCCGACCTCCGCGACCCTGCCCCCGACATCCGCTTTGACAGCATCGTCATATGCCGCAAGATATTTCGGTGTGGAATGGAATCCCGGGAGCGTGTCGTGCAACGCCAGGGGCGGCAGGTCCGAGACCAGCGCCTGGAACCGGCCGACGCCGCGGCCCACCTCGTAGGCATGTTTCCTGTTTTGTACCGTATCAAAGACTATCCCGGTTTCTATGAAATGGAACACCCGCCAGTATGCGCCGTTCTCATCGAGAAGGAATGATCGGCCGCTCCGGGCGCTGATCAGCGCGGGCGTCACTGCATAGGGTTCGGCCACCCGCTCTGCGCGCAGCCGCTTGACGATGTGCGTCGTCACGGTCTCCACGTTCTGCATCACCTGTTCCGGGTGCGTGAACACAGACGCATTGATCCTTTGGAGGATGAATTTGCGGGGTCTTCCACCGTCGTCGAACTCGCAGAGATAGGTGTCGTTGATCAGGCCAGAGCCGAACCGCCCGGACCTGACGAATGTGCCGGGGATGGAAAATTGAGAGATGATGGTTTTGAGCATGGTCCTTGAAATAAAATCATTCGACTGGATCGGACTGACGATCTTATTCACTTCTTCGCGAGAATCAAGAACACCGAAAACTCTTTTTTCCCTTTTCCCTCCACGTCTTTTATCATCGTCGTTGCCGTAGTATCACGAACATCATGGAATCCGGCAGACAAAAGAAGTTTTTTCAGGTGCTGGCGGTCAAAACCCTGATGGAACACGCCGGTGTTGTCGCCATGGAACGATCCGTCTTCGGCATCAAGATCTGCAAAGCACAGGAGCCCTCCCGGCAGCAGAAGCTCATGCCATTGCTTGAACAGTCTCGCCGTGTCCGGCACATGGTGCAGGGTCATGCTGCTCGTGAGCAGATGGTATCTGCCCTCAATGCTGCCGTTCTTCTCGAGATCCACGAAAAGGGTCCGCGCATTCGCGATCCCCTGCGTCTTGATCTTTCCCTCCAGAACGCCGAGCATGCCCTGAGAGCTGTCCACGCCAAGGATGTTCCTGACGAGAGGCTGCAGTCTGAGCATGACAAGGCCGGTCCCGCACCCGAAGTCCAGCACATCCATGTCGCCCGCAGGCATCGCCTCTCTGATGATCGCGTCAGCAACCTCGTTCGCGAGCTTCACGCGTCCTTGGTTTGCATCCCACTTCGCCGCTTCCTTGTCAAAATCTCTTTTCTCTTTCGGCTGCATAAGTCGATTCTCCTCTGACCATAAGTACTTCACGAGCTAACGGACAATGATCCGGGAACTGCCGTCTTCAGGGCTCACATACAATGTTCGAAAGTTCTTTTGAAAACGTTTCATAGTTGGCTGAATAATCGATCGGACATTCGATAAGCACGACCGTTTTCAGCGAGAACGCCTTTCGCAGGAGCTCCGACAAGTTGTCGCCTTCCTTGATCTTCATCCCCACGGCCCCGTAGCTTTCCGCGTACTTCACGAAATCGGGGTTTGTATAATCCAGACCGAAGCGGGGATATCCCTTGGCCTGCTGCTCCCACTTTATGAACCCGAAGGCATTGTCATTCAGGACCAGGACGACCAGGGGAACGTTGTACCGCAGTGCGGTCTCAAGCTCCCGGGAGTTCATCATGAACCCGCCGTCCCCGTGACAACGAGGACATTCCGTTCGGGTCTGAGCATCTTGGCCGCAATACCCGTGGGCAGCCCGGCGCCCATGGTCGCAAGCGCATTGTCCAGCAGGAAGGTGTTGGGTCGGTAGGGCTTGTACAAGCGAGAGAACCACAACTTGTAAATGCCGTTGTCCAGCGACAGGATGTCATCGTGAGAAAGCGCCTCCCGCACATGCCACACGACCTGCAGCGGCGTCAGGGGGATACTGTTTCCTGTAATCGACCGAGAGCTTGCGGTCGAGGTACTCCCGGATGGACCTGAATAATCCCGTCGCTCTTCCTGTCCGTGATAAGTTCTCCGAGCTGCCGGAGCGAGCAGGAAATATCGCCGATGATCTCGATGTCCGGATTATAGTACTTGTCCACATCGGCCTCGGTAAAATCAATATTGATGATCTTCTTGTCAAGGTCCTTGTTCCAGACATAGGGTGGATATTCAACGATGTTGTAACCGATCGTAATGATCACATCGGCGCGGTCGATGCCGCAGTTGATGTAATCGCGACGGTGGATACCTGTTGCAAAGAGACTCTGGTCCGAGGCGTCGCTCAGGACACCCTTCCCCATCTGCGTGTGCGTGGCATAGATGCCCGTCTTCTCGATGAACTGCAGCAGTTGTCCGGTGATCAGGTTCCGGTTCGCTCCGGAGGAGAGAATGATGAGCGGGTTCTTCGCCTTGCCGATCATGGCCGCGGCAAGCATAAGCGATTTTGGCATTGGGCGGGGGCCTGCGCACGAGGCCTCGCTTCTGCACCCGCGCATCGGTCTCAGCTCTCCGCAACATCCTCGGGCAGTTCCAGGTGCACCGCGCCCGGCCGTTCCGCCTGGGCAAGCTTAAAGGCGTTGCGGAGGATCGTCGGGACCATTCCCGGATCAGCGATGGAGACAGCATCCTTCGTGATCGGCCGCATCATGCTCACGATGTCGATGAGCTGAAATCGCGCCTGCCGGTTCTCCCTGATCGCCTTCTGACCCGAGATCGAGACCAGCGGTGCGCCGATGAGCTGCGCGTGCGCCACACCCGTTACCAGGTTCGTGGCCCCCGGCCCGAGCGTCGAGAAACACACTCCCGCCTTACCGGTCAAACGCCCAAAGGTAGCCGCCATGAACGCGGCTGTCTGCTCGTGGCGCGTAATGATCACACTTGATCTTCGACGTGCGGAGTGATTCGAGGAACGCGAGGTTCTCCTCCCCTGGCAGACCGAAAACATACTCCACTCCCTCTTCTTCAAGCTGCCTTACGAACAGATCGGATGCTTTCATGTTCACCTTTCGCGCGGAGACACAGAGACACGGAGGAAAACAAAATAATTACCTCATGCCTTCTGGTACTTCTTGCAATCCTTAAGATGTTTGGTCAATGCTCCTCTTGCAACTTTCTTGTTACAATGAGGACAAGGATCACCGCATGGGGCAGGATGAATCACCACACTTCCTGCCTTATGACATGGACAGGTACATTCCCAGATAGAATCTACCGCTGTCTTTTGCTTCTCTAAACCAATCATCATCCGTGGTTACTATCGCTTTTCTCCGTGTCTCCGTGTCTCCGTGGTGAATTCACTTTACTCCCTCACCACAACCGTCTTGACGTTTACGAACTCCAGAATCCCGTGATGAGACATTTCCCTGCCGACCCCGGACTTTTTGATGCCGCCGAAGGGCAGCCGCGGATCGGATTTCACCATGTCGTTGATCGTGACCGTCCCGGATTCTATCCGCCCCGCTAGCCGTTCTGCCCGTTCAAGGTCCCGGCTCCAGATGGCTGCACCGAGACCATAGGCCGTCTCGTTCGCCACCTTGATCGCCTCGTCCTCGTCTTTCACGGTGATGATCGGAGCGATGGGGCCGAACACCTCCTGGGTCATGATCTTCATGTTCGGCCTTACATTCGTAACCGCACAGGGCGCAAAGAAGAATCCCTTTTTGAAGGTCTGGTCGACCTGCATGACCTTGCCGCCTTTTGCCTTTGCGTCCCTGAGCTGTTCCCTGAGCCCATCACGGATGTCCTTCCTGGCCAGCGGCCCGATGTCGGTCGACTCGTCCATGGGGTCGCCGAGTTTCAGGTCCTTGAGCCGCGCCATGAAGTACCGGGTGAAATCTGCGGCGACTTTTTCCATCACGATGAACCGTTTTGCCGCGATACAGCTCTGGCCCGCGTTGATCATCCGCGCATTGGCGGCCATCCTGCCTGCCTTCTCGATGTCGGCGTCGTCAAGCACGATATACGGGTCGGAACCGCCCAGTTCAAGCACAAGCTTCTTGATCTTCCTGCCGGCATGGGCACCGACCTCTTCGCCGGCACGATTACTGCCCGTCAGCGAGACCCCGTCAACCAGGTCATCGTCGATGAGTCTCAGGGTCTCGGGCACGTCGATGAGCACGGTCTTGAACACGTTCTCCGGGAACCCGGCCTTTCTGAATGCCTCTTCTATGGCGAGGGCCGTCATCGGCACATTGGAGGCGTGTTTGAGCAGCGCCGTATTGCCGGCAAGGACGGCAGGGACGCCGAACCGGAAGGCCTGCCAGAACGGGAAGTTCCAGGGCATGATCGCGAGCACGATGCCGAGGGGCTGGTACATGACGATGCTCTTCTTTGCTTCGGTCTTGATCTCTTCCGGCTTCAGGAACTGCTCCGCGTTGTCGGCATAATACTCCGAGAGCCAGGCGCACTTCTCGATCTCGGCAAGCGACTCCTTGATGGCCTTGCCCATCTCTTTCGTCATAAGTTCAGCATAGACCCGCTTCTCGGCCCTCAGCACCGCTGCGAGCTCTTTCGCATATTTGGCCCGTTCCGCGACAGGGATGTTCCGCCACGCCAAAAAGGCCTCGCGGGACTCATGTACCTGACGGTTCAGTTCCCGCGTGCTCATGAGGGGGAACTCTTTCATCACCTCTTCGGTGAAAGGATTGACGGACCGGATCGTTTTCGAATAATTCGATGGTCGTTCAGCAGCGGTCCGCGAACGCCGCGCACCCTTCTTCGAGGATGTCGCACGTTTCTTCACCGGGGAAACAGTTCTTTTACCCCCTGTTCCTGCTTTTTTTACTTTCCTCCTGATCGCCATAAGCCTCCTCCATTCTTCCCCTGATACTTTTTTCACATCCACCCGCTCCCCGAAGGGATGAGAGAACCACAATAAACGAGAACCTCAACACACCCTGTTTCTTCCGCTGTTCTTTGCATTCATAAGCGCCTGATCAGCATGATCGACGAGCGCTTTGCGATCAATGCCGTCGTGGGGAAATGTGGCCACCCCGATACTCACCGTAATACCGTCTCCCGACTGGCTCGCCCGACCCGCAAGCGGATATTCTGCAATGAGCGCTCGGATTCTCTCGGCAAAAACGAGCGCCTCTTCCCGGGAACACTCGGGCAGGATTATCGCAAATTTCTCGAATCCGTATCTGGCCGCGATATTCGATTTGCGGGTATTTTTTTTGAAAAGATCCGCAATTGCGTAGAGCACCTTGTCGCCCGCCGTACGGCCGTTGGTATCGTTGTATTTCATAAAATGATCAACGGACATCAAGAGCAGGGAAAAGACATGCTTATATCTCTTCGAGCGCTCGACCTCAGACGCAAGAAACTCGTAAAAATGACGGTGATTAAACAAACCGGTCAGGCCGTCCTGCATGGCGAGCTCTCTCAGGGCCTCGTTCATCCGGGTGGCTTCTTCGTTCTTCATTTTCAACTCTTCCAAAAGCATCCTGTTTACGTGGATCAAGTTCACTTTTTCGACCGCCCGCTGCGTTACCATGGAAATGACGTCGAGATTATCAAAGGGTTTTACAAGGTAGTCGTATGCGTTGGACCTGAGCGCCTCGATCACGGTCTTCATTTCCGCATGACTGGTCATGATGATGACCTGTGTGTCGGCGCTGATTTGTTTGATCTTCTTGAGGAGATCGATACCGCTCATCCCCGGCATGACGATATCGCTGATGAGCAGGCAATAATCGCCCTTGGCAAATAACTCCAATGCCTCTTCCCCGCTTCCTGCAACATCCACACGATAGCCTTCGCCGGAGAGAACGCTCGCCACTAATTGCGAGATGTTCGGGTCATCGTCTACCACAAGAATGTCGCACTTCATTGTCATCTTTTTGCTCCCTTTTGGCGTGTACATTCCATACACAATGCGAAACCTCTCGGGGAAACATCACGGCATGATGAATCTTACCTTTTCTCCACCGGCGCATATACGCATCCTGTCTTTCCGCAATAATTGCCGGTGTATTCGGACGAGGGCCGGTAGAGCGCCGGCTTTCCCTGGGCATCGCCGAACTTCTCCTCGATGATATGTGCCGTCCAGCCCGCGCTCCGCGCCACGGCAAAGATCGGCGTCATCAGGTCTCCGGAAAATCCCATCATGTGGTACACCGGCGCGCTGAAGAAATCGACGTTGGGCTTGATCGTGGTCTTGCCCCGCTTCTCGAACTCGGCCACCGCTCGAGCCTCGATGGCTGTCGAGAGCTTGCACCAATGCTCCTGCCCCACTTTTTTCCCCAGCCGGAAGCACATATCCTTCAGGAACCGCGCCCTCGGGTCGGTCGTCTTATACACCGCATGCCCCATGCCCATGATCTTCCTTCCGCCGTCCAACTGCCTCTTCACCCAACCCGGAATGTCCTGCTCCTCCTTCAGGTCCATGAGCATATTCATCACCTGGGCGTTCGCGCCGCCGTGCAGGCTTCCGGACAGGGCGCCGACGCCGGCTGCCACCGCCGCATACATGTGCGCCTTCGTGGAAGCGACCTCGCGGCACGCGAAGGTGGACGCGTTGAATGAGTGGTCCGCGTGCAGCACGAGCGCGGTATCAAGGTCCTTCGCTGTTTCCGGATCGGGCTTTTCGCCCGTCAGCTGCCACAAAAAATTACCGGCATGGGACAACGACTCATCGCTCGGCAACGGGTCCTTGTCATGCCTTATCCTCTGCCAGGCGGCCACCATTGTGGCGACCCGGGCAATGAGCATCACGGCCCTGGCGATGTTCGTTTCCCGCGAATCATCGTTGAGATCGGGATCCGCCATGGCCAGGAGCGGGACCGAGGCCTGCAGCGCGTCCATGGGATGTGCCCCGTGCGGCAGGTTCTTAAGTGCGTTCAGAAGAAAGCTCGGCACCTGCCGGGCCCGAACAAGCTGCCGATTGAAATCCTCAAACCGGCCTTTGTCAGGCAGCGCGTCGTGCAGGAGCAGGTACGCCGTCTCCTCGAATGTCGAGTTTTTCGCGAGGTCTTCGATGCGATACCCCCGGTAGATGAGGATCCCGTTCTCGCCGTCGACATTGCTGATCTTCGTGTCAGCCACTTTGACGCCGCGGAGACCGATGTTCTTTGTACTTGCCGGCTCAGCCATGATGACCTCCATGACTCTTTGACACGGATCAATGCGGATAAAAACCCTTGATAACTGCGGATACGTCAGCATCTCCGTGTTCCAGATTTATCCGCCGTTATCGCACTACAAATCCGACTCTTCAGTGTCAAAAGGTCTATCGTTTTTTTCCCAGTTCCTGTTTTACATAATTCAGCGTCCCGCCCGCCAGAAGATGCTTCCTCTGCCGGTCGGATACGTCAAGGACTGCCATGATTGTCCTTCCATCCACCTCAACCGGGATCTCCCGGTCGCCCCGTTCGACCCGCTTCCGTACCTCGGGAAACACCACGGTCGCGTCCTTGTCAAGTGCATCATACTCTTTCGGGTCTTTGAACGTGAGCGGGAGAATGCCGAAGTTGCAAAGGTTCGACTTATGAATGCGGGCAAAGCTCTTTACGATCTTCGCGCGCACTCCCAGATAGCGCGGCGCAAGCGCCGCATGCTCGCGGCTCGATCCCTGGCCATAGTTCTCACCCCCGACGATCACCACCGTGCCCATGGCCCTGGCTTCCTTAGCAAAGTCCGGGTCGATCTGGGAAAAGACAAACTCGCTGATGGCCTCGATGTTCGAGCGAAGAGGGAGTATCATGTTCCCTGCCGGCATGATCGCGTCCGTGGAGATATTGTCACCCACCTTCAATGCAACCTTTGCCCTGAGTGTATCCGGCAACGGTTCCAGAATCGGCAAGGGCTTGATGTTCGGGCCGCGAACAATAACGGTCTTTTTCAGCTCGTCTGATGGAAAAACGATCGACTTCTCTTCTACTATATTTTTCGTCGGCTCCTTGATCCGCGGATAGGCCATCTCCCCAGCGAGATCGCGCGGGTCAATAATGATCCCTTTCAGCGCCGCCGCGGTTGCGGTCTCCGGAGAGCACAGGTAGACCTTGTCGTCCCTGGTCCCTGACCTGCCCGGGAAATTTCGCGGAAAAGTCCGCAGGCTCACCTCGCCCGTGCCGGGCGCCTGACCCATGCCGATGCATCCCTGGCACCCGGGCTCGTGCACGCGCGCGCCTGCAAGAAAGAACAGCTGGAGGCCGCCCTGCTGCGCCACGTTCTCGATCACCTCGCGACTCCCCGGATTCACGTGAAAGTTCGTTTCCGGGTGCACGCGTCTTCCCTCGAGCATTCTGGCCGATATCATCAGGTCGCGGTAGGACGAGTTCACGCTGCTGCCGACGATGGCCTGGCCCACCTTGATGCCGGCCACTTCCCTGACCGGCACGACGTTTCCGGGCGACGACGGCACGGCGATCAGCGGCTCGAGCGTCGAGAGATCGACATCTTCATGTTCGTCATACTGCGCTCCTTCATCAGCCGCAAGCGATACCCAGGCGTCACCCCTGCCCTGGGCGATCAGATATTCCCGAGTCCGGTCATCGGAGGGAAAGATCGAGGACGTCGCCCCGGTCTCGGTGCCCATGTTGCCGATGGTCTCCCGGTCCGTGGCGGAGAGCGATGCCACTCCCGGTCCATAGTACTCAATGATCCTGCCAAAGCAGCCTTTCACGTCGTGGCGCCTGAGCATCTCAAGGATCACATCCTTGGCGCTCACCCAGTCAGGCAGCGTGCCCGTGAGCCTCACTCCCAGTACCTTGGGACAGGGGAGATGATAGGGATACCCGGCCATCGCCAGCGCAACATCCAGACCTCCGGCGCCGATGCCGAGCATGGACACGCCTGCTGCGCCCGGCGTGTGGCTGTCCGAGCCAAGAAGCGTCTTGCCCGGCACGCCGAATCGCTCCATGTGCACCTGGTGAGAAACTCCGTTGCCCGGCTTGCTGAAATGCACACCGAACTTCGCCGCGGCCGTCTGAAGGAATCTGTGGTCGTCCGCGTTCTTGTTGTCAGTCTGAAGCAGGTTGTGGTCGACGTACTGCGCGGCGAGTTCGACCTTCACGCGCTCGAGCCCCAGCGCTTCGAACTCAAGCATCGCGAGCGTCCCGGTCGCGTCCTGCAGCAAGGTATGGTCGATCCTGATGCCGATCTCTTTGCCGGGGACAAGCTCCCCTTCCACAAGATGAGATTCCAGAATTTTATGGGTGAGGTTTTTTTTCATCATCCAGAAGTTGTATCAGATAAGGTAAAACGCCTCATCACGCTGACCTTCCACGCCTCAGACGTGATCAGATTCTATACCAAATAACTCTCATTTATGTTCTTAAATGATTTTACCACACTTTCTTAAAAAAAGTACAGTCAGTCGTAGAACAGGGAGAGCTTTTTTCACGAATGGACAGCGGGACGTACCTTAGGCCGGGCACGGACAGGAGGGCAATAGTATTCGTAAGGCGCAGGTTTACATGCAGCAGCTGCGACCTTGTTGGGAAAGCCGGCGTTCCCGGTATTTGCGGGAGATCTGGTGGTGCCGATGAACATGGTCACAGAACAGGGCATCGGCGCCAAATGTGGCGTAATAAATGAGGGGCATCGAAGATACCCTCTTGTTGTTTCCCCTGATTAAGAACGCAGTATCTTCCTGACACTCTCAATTTTCTTCCAACAATTCCGTCCGCACCAGTGCAAGAATCGCCGAATGGGGAACGATGAGGTATTTCTTGTCCTCGAATTCGATCTCCATTGATTGATCTTTCAGGAAGATGGCATAGTCGCCATCGGCAGCCTGCAGGGGAAGGTATTTTATATCCTTCTTGCCTGTTCTCCAGGACTCATCGGGCGTATTGTCCGGAATGGGATACCCCGGCCCGGTCTTTACCACGTGGCCGCCCATGATCTTTTCCTTTTCCTTGACCGTGGGAGGAAGATAGAGCCCCGAAGGCGTCTTGTCCATCCGTTCATCAGGGTCGATGAGGACCCGGTCTCCGACGATGATAAGGTTCTTCTTGGTTTTCATGCATCACCTCGACAAGATCTCAAGCAACGTTTGTCTAAAGTGTCTCAGATATGACCAATATATCACATCGGACAGTTTATTATTATATCAAAATACGCAGCCGATAATCCTCTTCTTTTTACGAGTTGCCAATAGAGCCCTTTCGCGATACACTACACCCATGCGCAAGTATGAACTCACGCCCCAAGAACGGGTCCTCATCCTCGGCGGGACCGGTTTTGTCGGCAAGCGGCTCATCCCTGAACTGGTCAGAAAGAATATCAAGCTCCGGTTGCTGGTTCGCGATCCCGCGAAGTCGAAGAGCTTGCTTGTCAAGGGCGCTGATATCGATGTAGTAGAGGGAGACGTGCTCGGTCCGCGCGGTCTTGACGAAGCCCTCGGCGGAATACACACCGCCTATTACCTCATCCACTCCATGGGCGGCAAGACCCTGTTCAAAAACGAGGAGTACGCGGAAAAGGACCGTAGCGCGGCGAAGAATTTCATGGCAGCCGCGGATGCAGCGGGACTTAAGAGGATCATCTACCTCGGCGGTCTGGGCGAAACGAACGATAATCTTTCAGAACATCTCCGGAGCCGAGCCGAGATCGCGCACATCCTCTCCTCGGGCAGGCCCGCTGCCACGGTGCTGCGCGCCGCCGTCATCATTGGTGCTGAAGGGGCATCCTATGAGATGCTGCGTTATCTCGTCGAGCGTCTGCCGGTCATGGTCACTCCCAAATGGGTCGGCACGCGCATCCAGCCCATCGCAATCAAAGATGTCCTCGCCTATCTCGTGGGCTGTCTGCTGAATCCCGCCACGGCTGGCAAAGGCTTCGACATCGGCGGTCCGGAGATATTCACCTATAGAGAGATGATGCAGAAGTATGCAGAGACCCGGGGCCTTGCAAAGCGGTACATCATCCGCGTTCCGGTGCTCACCCCGACGCTCTCGGCCTACTGGGTAGACCTGGTGACGCCCATCCCGTCGGGGATCGCACATCCCCTCATTGAAGGCCTGCGGAACGAGGTGATCTGCAAAGACAACGAGATCGAAAAATACGTTCCGATCTCGAAGACTTCCTTTGCAGAAGCCGTCATGCAGGCGCATAGCGAGGAAAAGAAAGGCCCTGGCATTACGGGATTCTGACATGATCATTGAAGAATCAATCCTCATCAATGCCGATATCGAAAAGATCTGGAAGACCTTCACAGACCTTACGTGCTGGGCCGAATGGAATACCGTGGCCCGCAACGCGGTGTCGGACTCGGGCAACCTCGAGAAGGGAGACCGATTCACGTTCTGCATCCGGCCCTTCTCTGTGCCGATCACGCTGAAACAGCGGATCGCTGAGGTCGTCCCCGCGCAGCGCGTTGTCTGGACCGGATCCAAGTTCGGCATCTACTCGCGCCACGAGTTCCTTTTCCAACAGGTCGCCGATAGAGTGCAGGTCACGAGCAGAGAAACCTTGCGCGGCCTGCCGCTTCTCTTCGGCGGACAGGCGTTTACCGATGCAGTGGTGCGCAAGCTAACCATCGCGATGCTGAGCGACCTGAAAAAGTCGTCTGAACAAGTGAACACATGAACAAGATCATTCTTGGAATAAGTTCCTGCCTGCTCGGTAATTCGGTCCGTTACGACGGAGGGCACAAGCTCGACCCCATACTGACCGATACCCTCGGCCAGTATGGGGAATGGATGCCGGTCTGCCCCAAGGTTGAATGCGGCCTGCCAGTCCCGCGCGAGGCCATGCACCTCGTCGGCGATCCGGAGAATCCACGGCTCGTCACGATCCGGACCAAAGTGGACCACTCGGCACGCATGAAAACCTGGGCAAAGAAAAAAGTCGCGGAGCTGAAAAAAGCGGGCCTCTGCGGCTTCGTGTTCAAGAGCCGGTCGCCCAGTTCCGGCATGCGAGGGGTCAAGATCTATACCGAGGAAGGAATACCGAACACCACCGGCCCCGGGCTCTTCGCCAAAGCCTTCATGCAGACGTTTCCCCTTCTCCCCGTGGAGGACGAAGGCAGGCTGCACGATCCCGGCCTCCGGGAGAACTTCATTGAACGGGTTTTCGTCTATCAACGCTGGCAGGAATATATGAGGGAAGACGCTTCAATTGGGGGGCTGGTTGTTTTTCACAGGAAGGATTCGAGGTTGTCATAAATCTGGCGCTCCATGACGATCCCCGCTACTCCCTTCGCGACGAGCCGGGGCTGGTCAATTCTTTGGGCATGGAGTACATCCATATTCCTGTGGAGTTCGGTGCTCCTGCAGAAACTGATCTGCTTGCATTCTTCGCCGCAATGAAGCAGTATCAAGACAGGCGGATCTTATTGCACTGTGCGGCCAATAAGAGGGTTACGGCTTTCCTCGGGTTGTACCGCGTTATCAAAGAGGGACATCCCCCGGAGGAAGCTTTTGCCTTAATGAGGTCGGTGTGGGAACCTGATTCAACATGGTCATCCTTCATTTCCGCCATGCTTGACAAATATCACGGCTAAGTTGTCCGATAAGGACAACGCGGCCCCGATCCACTTTTAACCTCGCTGCCGCACTAATCCTTCCTCCAGTTGTTCGAGCATATAGGCTGCGATGACCTCCCTGTCCTCACGACCGATGTTCATGAACTTCAGTCCCATGCCGTGCTCCCTGAACGACCCTTCTTCGAACCTCGCGGTGTAAAGGACAACTGCCTCGAGCTTGATCTGCCGTCCCTTGATTTCGAGGACCACCGGAATGCGCGAATGGACCTGTCGGGGCTCCAGCGTCCGGAAGAACATCCCGTACTCCGACAGCTCCGTTGCAAACCCCTCCCTCCCGCGTGGCCCGTCATCCAGTCTCACGTTCAGGTGAGTCGCAATCCTGAGGTTTCTCCGCGATCCCTTCTCGATGACCGTTTGAATAGCCCGATAGAATTCCTCCACCTTGAGCGGCTTACCCAGATGAGCGGCGTATTCTTCCCTCCGGGCCCTTGATTCCGGATCGGCGCTCGACAGTGGAGAAAGAAGGATGAGCGGGACATCCAGAAAGCGGGGGTCTTTCGTAATCCAGGACAGGAGGGTCGTACCGCCCGAACCGGCGTCGGCCACAACCGCGGAGGGCTTTGCAGCGTTCATGTAGCCGATCGCCTCCTGTGCGGTATGGGTGGCGAAGGTATAGTAGCCGAACCGCTGAAGCAGCATGCTGGTGTAAAAGAGGTCTTCGACGTTGGCATCCAGGACAAGGACATATCGTTTACTTTTCTCGGCAGCATTCATCCCGTTCATCCTTCCGTCTCCACAATCTGAAGAACCGCGCTTCACAAATTCCCGCGCAGTTTCTCCACGTTCAAAATCCGTTTCACCGCCAGCTCATAGGCGGCCTTCCTCATCCGGCACTTTGCTTCGCGGCAGTGGTCATGGACGTCATTGAACGCCGTGGTCATGATCAGCTTCAACCGTTCAAGTACCTTTTCTTCCGGCCAGGTATCGTTGCTTAAATTCTGACTCCATTCGAAATAGCTCACCACGACGCCGCCTGCGTTGGCAAGAATATCGGGAATGACCAGAATGTCCCTGTTGTAGAGAATGTCATCGGCCTGTGCGGTAAGCGGCGCATTCGCGAGCTCAAGGACGATCTTCGCCTTCACGTCATGGGCATTGTTCCCGTCGAGCTGGTACGAGAGTGCCGCTGGTATCAGGATTTCACAGTCAGCGGCAAGGAGCTCGGCCTGGGAAATGTTTTTTGCGTTTTCAAAGCCCGCGACACTGCCGGTCTTGGCCTTATGATGTCTGAGCGAAGAGATATCGAGCCCCCCCGGGTCCATGATGGCGCCGTTCACGTCGCTCACTGCCACAACAATATAGCCCCAATGATGGAGCATGCGTGCAACATTCCCGCCTGCATTACCGAACCCCTGGACCGCAACGCGGCTCCCCTGCGCTTTCATTCCGTGTTCCTTCATGGCCTGCTCAAGCACATGAACGCCGCCCAGTGCGGTCGAGTATCTGCGCGCCTTGATGCCGCCCAGTGCGGGGGGTTTTCCCGTGACCACGGCGGGAACGTGCTCACGCCTGATCCGTTCATACTCGTCGAGCACCCAGGCCATTATCTGCTCATCGGTGTACACATCGGGCGCGGGAATATCTTTGAACGGTCCGATGTAGTCCGCGACGGCCCGGACGTACCCGCGCGTCACCAGTTCAAGATCGCGCCTCGAAAGCTCCATGGGATTGACCGTAACACCCCCCTTTGCGCCGCCGAAGGGGATGTTCACTACCGCGCACTTGAGTGCCATGAGGAAGGCCAATTCCCTCGCATGCTCTTCGTCCATCCCGGGGTGGAAGCGAATACCGCCCTTGGCCGGTCCGCGCGCGTCATTGTACTGCACACGATAGCCCGTGAACATCTGAGTCCGGCCCGTCGTCATCTGCACCGGAAAGCTCACCGTAAAGGACCGCCGCGGTGCGGACAGCAGGTCCAGTTCATCCTGCGTGAGCCCGAGGTCGGCGTAGATGGTCTGCAGTTCGGTCATCGCGAGACTGCGGAGGTCTTTTTCGTCATGGTGGAGACGGTCGTCGTTACGGTTCATGAAGCTCCTCAAAAATGCCGGGTCCGGGGGCATGGGGAAAATCTGGCACGCTGGTTTCCCACGTCCCTTGACCCGTTCTTTTATTTCCTCGCCAACCCGGTCTTCTTCGCTGTCGCGGCCACGGCAGCAGCCACGGACGCAACCACGGTGCGGTCGAAAAGGCTCGGGATGATATAGTCCTCGTGCAGCTCTCCGATCTTGACCGTGTGGGCGATGGCCCTGGCAGCAGCGAGCTTCACCGCCTCGTTCACGCCCCGCGCGCGCACATCGAGCAGCCCCCGGAACATGCCGGGGAAACAGAGCATATTGTTGATCTGGTTCGGGTAGTCCGACCGTCCTGTTGCCATAACGCGCACCAGCGGCAGGGCCTCCTCCGGCGCGATCTCGGAATTGGGATTGGCGAGGGCAAAAACGATCGGATCTTTGGCCATCTTCCTGACATCATTTGCAGTGATCACATTCGGTGCCGACAGGCCGATAAAGACGTGCGCCCCCTTCATGGCGTCGGATATGCATCCCTTCACCTTCCGCGGGTTCGTGGCTGCTGCCAGGAGGCTTTTATTGGGGTCCATTCCCTGTTGCCTGCCGACGTACAGCGAGCCTGCCTTGTCGCACACAATAATGTCCCTGACCCCCGAGGCAAGAAGGATCCTCGTGGTTGCCGATCCGGCTGCGCCTGAACCGACGACCACGACCTTGAACTTCTTCAGGTCGCGCCTGAGCAGCCTCGAAACATTGATGAGCGCGGCAAGCACAACCACTGCCGTGCCGTGCTGGTCGTCATGGAACACCGGGATGTCAAGCATCTTTCTCAGCCGGGTCTCCACCTCAAAACAGCGGGGAGCGGAAATGTCCTCGAGGTTGATCCCGCCGAATGCCGGTGCAATGTTCTTGACCGTTGCAATGATCTCTTCCACGTCCCTGGTCGCCAGCACAAGGGGGAAGGCGTTGATGTTCGCGAACGCCTTGAAGATCATGGCCTTGCCTTCCATGACCGGCAGAGCGGCCTCTGGCCCGATGTTGCCCAGACCAAGCACGGCGGTCCCGTCGCTTACCACGGCAACGGAATTTCCCTTCATGGTGTAGCGATAGGTGTGCTCCCTGTGCCGGTGGATGTCCATGCAAACCCGTGCAACACCCGGCGTGTAGACCTTGGACAGATCGTTCCGGTCGCGAACGGGAAGCTTGTTCTTGATCTCGATCTTGCCGCCCTCGTGGGCAGTGAAAGTTCGGTCCGTGGACCTGAGAACTTCCACACCCGGCACTGCCGTGATGGCCTTCACGATGGACTGCTCGTGCGCCTCGTCACGGGCGTTCACGGTGACGTCCCGGATGATCGTGCCCTTCCCGACACCCACGATGTCAACAGCGCCCATGTCGCCGCCGACACCGCCGATTGCCGTGGCGATCCTTGCGAACATGCCGATGCGGTTCTCGATCTCCACCCGTATCGTGATGCTGTAGCTGGGACTGGGATTGGATATGAAGTTCTTCATGGTGCGATCTCCTTTGGTCTCTATTATAGAAGCAATTTCTCCCATGGTCAACCGGGGAATAGGGATAGGACGTTCTGCCATACCAGGTTTGGGCTTTTTGACTTCAGAAAAATCAGCGTGCAAAATCCGGAAAGAGCGGGTATAATTGGATTCAGAACTCAATGAATTCTCGCTCAGTCTCTTCGCTCCCGGAAACAGTCACCGGCTTGATGACTTCACACTACCGAAATTTGTGATCCGTGCGTCTCTGCGAGAAAAGAGGGTGATTTCTTCCTGTAACTCAAAACCTATGACCGGCTACCGCATTGAAAAAGACTCCCTTGGTGAAGTAAAGATCCCCGTGGACATGCTCTACGGTGCGCAGACCCAGCGTGCGGTCCTGAACTTCCCCGTGAGCGACGTGCGGTTTCCCCGCATTTTCCTCCGCGCGCTCGGGCTCATTAAGGCGGTTGCGGCTGAAGTGAACGCCGGGCTGGGGCTGCTCGATGCGCATATCGCGCAGGCCGTTCATCTGGCCGCCCTCGAGGTCGCGGACGGTCAATGGGACGACCACTTCCCGCTTGATATCTTCCAGACCGGCTCCGCGACATCAACGAACATGAACGCCAACGAAGTGATCGCAGGCCGCGCCACACAGCTCCTCGGCCCTTCAGCGAAGCCTGTCCACCCGAACAACGACGTGAACATGGGCCAGTCCTCGAACGATGTCATCCCCGCTGCGATCCATGTGAGCGCATATCTGCAAACACACGAGGTGCTCATCCCGTCTCTCAGGCATCTTCAAACGATGCTTAAAAAACGGGAGGAAGAGTTCAGCACTGTTGTAAAGACCGGCCGCACGCACCTGATGGATGCAATGCCGGTCACGCTCGGCCAGGAGATCAGCGGCTGGGCATTCCAGGTCAAGCAGGGTATCGAGCGCATCGAATCCACGCTGCCCCGCCTTGCGACGCTCGCAATCGGAGGAACCGCCGTTGGCACGGGCGTCAACGCGCCGAAGGATTTCGGCAGGATCGTTGCCAACAGGCTTGCCGGTCGCACCAACCTGCCCTTTGTGGAATCAGACAACCATTTCGCCGCCCAGGCGGTCATGGACACGGCCGTGGAGCTGAGCGGGCAGTTAAAGGCGACCGCCTCTTCCTTCATGAAGATGGCGAACGACCTTCGCTGGATGAACAGCGGCCCGATCGCGGGGCTCGGCGAGATATCACTGCGGGCGCTGCAGCCCGGATCCAGCATCATGCCCGGCAAGGTGAACCCGGTCATGTGCGAGATGATGATGATGGTCTGCGCCCAGGTCACGGGGAACGATGCGACCATTACGATCGCGAACCAGCAGGGCAATTTCGAGTTGAATGTCATGCTGCCGGTCCTCGCCCACAACCTTCTCCAGTCCATCACCCTGCTCGGAAACGCATCCCGTCTCCTGGCGGACAAGGCGATCGCCGACTTCACCGTGAACCGGGAGCGAATCGCCGCCCTGGTGGACAAGAACCCCATCCTCGTGACCGCCCTGAACCCGGTCATCGGCTACGACAAGGCCGCGCAGATCGCGAAAAAGGCATACGCAGAGGGACGCGCGCTCAAGGAGGTTGCCGCAGAGATGACGGGGCTGTCGAAGGAAGAATTACAGAGACTGCTCGACCCGAAGAAGATGACCGAAGGCGGGATCGGGGCGGCAGACAAATCCTGAGCAGGAGTACCGCACTTGGCACGGTCTTAATATTCGCATTCACGTTAATTTTCCGGGGAACGAGTAATGATAGTACCCTCATCCACAGTCGGCAGAAAAATCCTGATGGCGTTCACCGGCCAGATGATGCTTCTGTTCGTCGTCGTCCATCTGCTCGGCAATAGCACCGTTTTCTTCCACAACCTGAATGCCTACGCCGCCGCGTTGCACGCCCTGCCGGTCCTCGTCTGGACGTTCCGGCTGTTCATGGCCTCGATGCTGTGTCTCCATGTCTATCTCGGCATCGTGCTCACCCTTGAGAACCGTAAGGCGAAACCGCGGGCCTATGCCGTGACAGACCATCTCAGCGCCACCTTTGCCGGAAGGAACATGATCTGGACCGGTTCCCTGCTCGGCGTGTTCCTGGTCTATCATTTGCTGCACTTTACGGTCCAGGTCATTGACCCCGCCTTCTCAGCGCTCAGGAACCCTGACTCCCTCGGCCGGCCCGACGTATTCATGATGGTGCTGCGCAGTTTCCGGCAGATCGGCACTGCTTCCTTCTACCTTGTATCCATGGCCGGCCTGCTCCTGCACCTGTTCCACGGGATCCAGAGCTCGATCCAAACCTGGGGTTTGAACAACGACAAGACGCTGCCGTTGTTCACTCGGGGCGGAATCGCGGCGGCAACGGTCCTCTTCCTCGGGTATGCTGCCATCCCGATGGTAATAGTGCTGGGTTTTCTGAGTTAAAATTTTTCTCGCAGAGGATCAGAGTTCGCGGAGAAAATCATAACAACAGACAGAAGATTGATTACTTAAAACATTTTGGATCTAACTTGACAGTAAGCCGCAGCTTTACCTCTGCGCGCTCTGCGCCTCTGCGAGAGACTCCTTATGAAGGTTATAAAATTATGATCCTCGACGGCAAAATACCATCCGGTCCGCTGCATGAAAAGTGGGACAAACGCCTTGCCGAGATAAAGCTCGTAAGTCCCGCGAACAAGCGCAAGTACCGCGTCATCGTTGTCGGTACCGGCCTTGCCGGCGCGTCGGCGGCAGCCTCGCTCGGCGAGCTGGGATACAACATCGATGCCTTCTGCTTTCAGGACTCCCCGCGACGGGGCCACAGCATCGCTGCGCAGGGCGGCATCAACGCGGCAAAGAATTATCACAACGACGGCGACAGCATCGAGCGGCTCTTCATCGACACGCTCAAGGGCGGGGACTTCCGTTCCCGGGAGGCGAACGTGTACCGTCTGGCGCAGGTGAGCGGCAATATCATCGACCAAGCCGTTGCGCAGGGAGTCCCGTTCGCCCGTGACTATGCCGGTTATCTCGATAACCGTTCATTCGGCGGGGCGCTGGTATCGCGGACGTTCTACGCGCGCGGACAAACGGGCCAGCAGCTCCTGCTCGGTGCCTACGGCGCGATGATGCGCCAGATCAAGGCGGGCACCGTCACGCTCCACCCTCGTACCGAGATGCTCGACCTCGTGGTGGTTGACGGCCATGCAAAGGGGATCACGGTGCGGGACCTCGTGTCCGGAAGGGTCGACTCGTACGTCGGGGACGCGGTCTGCCTCGCGACGGGCGGGTACGCGAACGTCTTCTACCTTTCCACGAATGCCATGGGCTCGAACGTGACCGCTGCGTACCGGGCATATAAAAGAGGCGCGTTCTTTGCGAACCCCTGCTTCACCCAGATCCATCCGACCTGCATCCCGGTCACCGGAGACCATCAGTCCAAGCTCACCTTGATGTCCGAGTCACTCCGGAATGACGGCCGCATCTGGGCTCCGAAGAACAGGGGAGACAAACGAAATCCGGACGAGATCCCGGAATCCGACCGCGATTACTTCCTTGAGCGTAAATATCCATCCTACGGAAACCTCGCGCCACGGGATATCTCCTCCCGTGCCGCGAAGGAGGTCTGTGACCAGGGCCACGGCGCGGGACCGGGCGGCCGCGGTGTGTATCTTGATTTCGCCGATGCCATCAAACGTCTGGGCGAGGACACGATCCGCGAACGCTACGGAAATCTGTTCGAGATGTACGAACGCATCACCGATGAGAACGCCTACCGACAACCCATGCGCATCTATCCCGCCCCGCATTACGCCATGGGAGGGCTCTGGGTGGACTACAACCTTGCAAGCACGATCCCCGGCCTTTTCGTTCTTGGTGAGGCGAATTTCTCCGACCATGGCGCGAACCGCCTCGGCGCCAGCGCGCTGATGCAGGGGCTGGCTGACGGCTATTTTATCCTCCCCTACACCATTGCCGATTATCTTGCCAAGACCGCGCCCGGCGCCGTAACCGCCGATCATCCCGAGTTTAAACGGTCCCTCGAGGACGTCGACTCATCCGTAAAAAAGCTTCTGTCGATCAATGGCAAAAAAACCGTTCACGAGTTCCACTACCTGCTCGGCAAGATCATGTGGGAACAGGTGGGCATGACGCGCAGCAGTGAAAGTCTGAACAAGGCGCTCGAACTCATTCCGGAACTCCGCGCTGAGTTCTGGCGCAACGTGAAGGTGCCGGGGTCCGGCATGAACCTGAATCGGGAGCTCGAGAAGGCGGGCAGGATCGCGGACTTTCTCTCCTTCAGCGAACTGATGGCCAAAGATGCTTTGCAACGGAACGAATCCTGCGGCGCCCACTTCCGGGTCGAGCACCAGACCCCGGATGGCGAGGCAATGCGTGACGATAAGAACTTCAGTTATGTCTCTGCCTGGGAATACAAGGGTGCGGATAAAGAACCAGAGCTTCACAAAGAACTGCTGGAGTTCGAGCATCTGAAACCCGCCACGAGAAGCTATAAATAGGAACGAGACAATTTGGCGGGATAACCGGATACTATTTGAAATTGTCATTCTGAGCAGAGCGAAGAATCTTGCCTTTTTAAACACGTAAGATCCTTCACTTCGTTCAGGATGACGCAAAAGGATGATTTTCAAGAGTCAAGGGAATCCTGTCTACGAGGTTGAATCAATGAATCTCATACTTTACGTCTGGCGTCAGAAGGGTCCCGGGGAAAACGGGCGGCTCGTTCGTTACGAGGCAAAGGATATCAGCTCCGAGATGTCCTTCCTCGAGATGCTCGATGTCGTGAACGAGGAGTTGATCCGGCAGGGAGACGAGCCCATCGCCTTTGACAGCGACTGCCGCGAGGGCATCTGCGGCATGTGCGGCCAGGTCGTGAACGGTGTCCCGCACGGCCCGCGGGAAAAAACCACGGTCTGCCAGCTTCATATGCGCCATTTCAAGGATGGAGACAGCATCTATATAGAACCCTTCCGCAGCCGGGCATTCCCGGTGATCAAGGACCTGGTCGTGGAGCGGAGCGCCTTTGACAAGATCATTCAGGCCGCTGGCTACATTTCGGCGCGCACGGGCGGCGTGCCCGACGGCAATGCCATCCTGGTCCCGAAGCATGACGCGGACACCGCAATGGATGCCGCGGAATGCATAGGCTGCGGGGCCTGCGTCGCCGCCTGTCCGAACGGCTCGGCCATGCTCTTCACCGCGGCCAAGGTGACGCACCTTGCCATGCTGCCGCAGGGCAGTGTCGAAGCGGCCCGACGTGTTTGCATCATGACCGAGGAGATGCTGAAACAGGGCTTCGGCAATTGCGGCAACCACTACGAATGCCAGGCGGTCTGCCCCAAGGGGATCAAGGTCCAGTTTATCGCAAAGTTGAACCGCGAATTCATCAAGGCAAAGATAACGTAATTTGATAAGTCGACATTGCGAAGGAACCTTTCCTATGCTATCTTATTGAAGTAGGCAAACAATCAGCACAGATAATAACCAACCATCTCTACCACTATAAGGAGGGCACCATGAAACGTCTGGCACTAGCAATCGCAGTGATGTTCGTAAGCTTTGTCTTCTCAACCACGTTGTTGGCCGCTGACTCACTGGATCTCACCATTCCGCTTCCGCTGACCGGCAAGCAGGCGAAGTTCGGCGAGATCATGAAACGGTCCTATGAAATAGCCGCGGAAGAGATCAATGCCGCGGGCGGTGTTAAGGGCAAAAAGCTCGTCCTCTCCTTCGAGGACTCATCGGGAAAACCCGAGACTGCCCGCGCTATCGTGGAGAAGCTCATTGATGTGAAAAAGCAGCCCGTCATCGTGGGCGAGTACACCTCGTCCTGCGCCAAGGCCGTTGCCGCTGTCGCCGAGGAGCGCAAGACGCCGTACCTGGTCGTTGCAAGCGCGGATGATGCAATTACGCAGCAGCATTATAAATATGTGTTCCGTCAAAACCAGGTCAATGATCATTATGCCGATGCGTTCGTTTCCTTTCTGCGGGAGGTGGTCAAACCGAAGACCATGGCGATCCTCTACGAAAGTTCGGCCTTCGGCACCTCAGGCGCCGATGCGATGGAACGGGATGCTAAGAAGATGGGAACAGCGATTGTTCTGAAGGAAAAGTTCGAGACCGGCGCCATCGATTTCAAACCGCTTCTGTCCAAGGTGAAAGCGGCCCAGCCGGATGTCGTGTATACCGTCTCGTATGCCAACGAGGCACAGCTCATTATGAAGCAGGCAATGGAGCTCAGGCTTGATGCCAAGCTCTTTTCCGGCGGTGCAGCCGGGTTCGCCATCCCCGAGTTCATCACCGGCGCAAAAGAGGCTGCAGAGTATGTGGTCAGCGCGACCCTCTGGACACCCCAGGTCAAGTATCCCGGCGCCAAAGAGTTTGCCGATAAGTACAAGGCCAAATACGGAGAATTCCCCTCGTATCACGGCGCTTCTGCCTATTCCGCCATCTACGTGACTGCCGACGCGCTGAAGCGTGCCAAGAACTGGACCCAGGACGGCATCCGGGACGCGCTTAAGGCCACAAATCTCATGACAGCCTTCGGTCCGGTCAAGTTCGAAGACAGAGACGGCTACCAGAACCAGAACTTTGCCGAAACTCTTGCCATCCAGGTGCAGAAGGGCGAGTTTGAGACGATCTGGCCCAAGTCGCAGGCAAGCAAACCTTATATCTACCCGGTCCCGACGTGGAGGGAGCGCAGGTAGTTCCAGTTCGAACAAAAGAATAATTGCTACTTTTCCCGTGGAATCCCCCTCTCCCCGTTGGGGAGGGGGGGTAAGACCAGGGCGTATCCGTAGTATTTCAAATGCGGAGAAAGGATATTCCACTCCGTAGTTGCGGCACTCTGAACGCCGAACTATCGAAGGTACTCCATGACCGCTATCCAAACTGAAGTCCTTTTGCAGACGCTCATTTCCGGCATACTGCTCGGCGGGCTCTATGCCCTGATCGGCCTCGGCATGACCATCATCATGGGCGTCATGAAAATCATCAATCTTGCCCATGGCGAGCTCATGATGGTGGGCATGTACATCGCCTATGTTCTCTACGCTCATTTCCATATCGATCCATATCTCTCGATCTTCATCGCGGCGCCGGCCCTTTTCCTGTTCGGCATGGCGCTCCAGAAGTTCCTGATCAATCCGGTGGTCAAGGTGGACTCCATCCTGCCCGAGAACCAGGTGATCCTCACCGTCGGCATCGGTATGGTGCTGGCGAACCTGGCAACGATCATCTTCACGTCCGATTACCTGCAAACTCCAGTGAGCTATGGCACGAAGGCATGGTACCTCACCGATCTCTGGAAAAAGTCACCCATTGAGTTGTCTCTGTCATTCCCCTGGAGCGTCTCGTTCGTGTTCTCCCTGCTGATCACCGCGGGACTGTGGTTCTTCCTGACCAAAATGGACACCGGCAAATCCATTCGGGCCACGGCACAGGACAGCGATGCCGCACTGCTCATGGGCGTGAACGTCGGACGGATGCGGGTGATCACCTTCGGTCTCGGATCAGCCCTCGTGGGAGCGGCCGGCTGCCTCTTCATTCCCATTTACTATATTTATCCCGACATCGGGGGGCAGTTCACTTTGATCGCGTTCGTCATCACCATTCTGGGCGGTCTCGGATCTACCGTGGGGGCGATTATCGGCGGCTTGATCCTGGGTCTTTTTGAATCGCTCACGGCGACCTACATCGGCATGGGGTGGGCGCCCGTCGGCAGGTTCGTCATCTTCATTGCCGTGCTGATCTTCATTCCGGGCGGAGTGGCGTCGCTGCTCAAGACAAGAAAGTTCGGAAAGTAACATTTACTGTAGTCATTAAAGTCGTTCTCACACAAAGCCACGAAGACACAAAGTGTATAATCTTATGTGTTCAAGGGGCCTTTCTTCGTGTCTTTGTGTCTTCGTGTGAAAATTGATTTTTCGTTTTTGTTGCATATAAAACCGTAAAAAGCGGGTCATGTTAGTAGGATGAAAAAATATTTTCCTTCCATAGCGCTGGTTCTGATGGCCCTCATTCCCTTTCTGGGTCTGAACAGCTATCTGATGCATATCCTGATCCTGGTCGTCATGTGGTCGGTGATCGGCATGGCCTGGAACCTCCTCGGCGGGTACTGCGGCCAGGTATCCTTCGGCCACGCGGCTTTTTTCGGCGTCGGGGCATATACCAGCGGCATGTTGTACAGCAAACTGGGGATCTCCGGCTGGTGGGGCATTCCTGCCAGTATCGTCGTGGTCACCCTCTTCGCGCTGGTCATCGGTTACATCTGCCTGAGACTGCGCGGCCCCTACTTCGCACTGGCCACGCTGTCCGTGGGCGTCATCCTCCGGATCGTCGCGGAGAACCTCGTAAACGTTACCGGCGGAGACCTCGGCATCATGATCCGCGAACGGAGCTGGATAGAGAAGACCTGGTACTACTATATCATCCTGGCGATCGCAGCCCTGTCGTACGTGCTCATTCAGAGGATCATCGGTTCAAAGCTGGGCTACTACTTCGTCGCCATCCGCGAGGACCAGGACGCTGCGGAGTCCCTCGGCATCAATACAACGCTGTACAAGACCATCGCGCTCTGCCTGAGCGCCGTGATCACCGGATTCGCAGGCGCCTTTTACACGAACTACATGGGGTACATCGACCCGAAGGTCGTCTTCGCCCTCCACGATATATCGATCATTGCGATCATGGTCGTCATGGTCGGCGGCGTTGCGACCTTCTCGGGTCCCATCGTCGGCGCGATCATCATGGTGATACTTGCCGAGGCCATCAGGTCCATCCCGCTGCTCGGTACGGCGCACCATACGCTTTTCGGCATCCTGCTGATCGTCATTATCATTTTTCTGCCCAACGGCATAGTCGGAGATTTTTTGAAACTGAAGAGACTGGTCGGTCTTGGACGGAGACCTTCATGAACCTGCTTGAGATAAAAAAGGTCTCCCGGTTCTTCGGAGGCCTCGCCGCCATCAAGGACGTGTCCTTTGAGGTACGGGAAGGCGAGATCCTCGGCCTTATCGGGCCGAACGGCGCCGGCAAGACAACCATGTTCAACGTGGTGAATGGTTTTTATTCTCCCTCGAGGGGCGACGTCTTTTTCAAGGCCCGGAGGATCTCCGGCCTCAAACCGCATCAGATCTGCGGGCTCGGCATTGCCAGGACATTCCAGGTAGTAAAACCGCTCCAGAGGATGAGCGTGCTCGACAACGTCATTGCATCATCTTTCCTCCGCGCAAAGGATAAAAACCAGGCCGTGGAGATCGCGCGCGAGTCGCTCCAGTTCTCAGGACTGTATGAGGACCGTGAAATCATATCACGGGGATTACCGCTCGGGAAAAGGAAGCGGCTCGAGATCGCGCGGGCTCTTGCCACGCAGCCGGAGGTATTGCTCCTCGACGAGTCCTTTGCCGGGCTGAATGCGACCGAGCTTGATGAGTCCATTGGCATCATACGGAAGATCAAGGACAGGGGCATCACCATCATGATCATCGAACACCATATGAAGGTCATCATGGCCATATCCGACCGGATCGTGGTATTGAATTACGGGGAGAAGATCGCCGAGGGCACGCCGCAGGAGATCCGGAGCAATCCCGTCGTCGTCGAGGCTTACCTGGGAGAGGCGCAAAGTGCTTGAGATCAGGAACATAGACGTCTTCTACGGCGATGTCCAGGTGCTCTGGGACATTTCATTCGACGTGAAGCAGGGCGAGGTCGTAGCGCTTATCGGCGCAAATGGCGCTGGCAAATCGACAACCCTCAAGACGATCTCCGGGCTTCTGCGGCCCCGCAGAGGCGAGATACTGTTCAACACCATGCCGATCCATTCTGTCGAGGCGTTCAGGCTCGTCGAGCTGGGGATCGCCCACTGCCCCGAGGCACGGCGGCTTTTTGTCGAGATGACGGTCGAGGAGAACCTTGACATGGGGTCGCTCCGGGGAGAGGCGAAACAACAGCGTGAAAAGACCAAGGAAATGGTGTTCGGCCTCTTTCCCCGGCTCAGCGAACGCAGAAAACAGCCCGCAGGCCTGCTCTCGGGTGGCGAACAACAGATGGTGGCGATCGGAAGAGGACTCATGGCGATACCGAAACTTCTCATGTTCGATGAGCCCTCGCTTGGACTCGCGCCGATCCTCGTGCGCGAGATCTTCGATATCATCAAAAAGATCCGGCAGCAGGGAACCACGGTCCTGATCGTGGAGCAGAATGTGAAGCAGACCCTGGCGATCTCTGACCGTGCCTATGTGCTCGAAAACGGCAAGGTGGTGATGCAGGGGACCGGCAGTGCATTGCTGAACGATGAGCATGTGAAGACGGCATATCTCGGGGTCTAACGGCTGAGACAGGCATCAAATGCGAATATCGAAATCCTGAACAAATGAGAGGCAGGGGTATCAATGTTTGAATTTAAAATTATTCGGATATTTTTGGGATAGAATTTGAGATCTTAAATTTTTAGTATTCTTCTGGAGGCGGCCATGTTTGTTTCCGATTGGATGACGAAAAAGGTCTTTACCATAGAGCCCGACGATTTTCTCTCCAGTGCCATCACCCTGATGAAGGAGAAACACATCAAGCATATCCCGGTCACCCGGAACGGGAAACTGAAGGGCATCATTTCGGACCGCGACATCAAGGAGTACAGCCCCTCGAAGGCCACAACCCTCGATATTTACGAACTTCATTATATAGTCGCGAATACGAAGATCAAGCAGCTCGTTAAGACCAAGGTCATCACCACGACACCCGAAACGCCCGTGGAAGACGCCGCTATGATCATGCTGGACGAGAATATAGGATGCCTCCCCGTGCTGGATAACGGGATCCTCGTCGGCATCATTTCCGACAAGGACATCTTTCATGCCCTGGTGGATATCACCGGGGCCAGACACGGCGGCAACCGGATCTGCGTGACCATCGAGGACCGGGCGGGATCCATTCGGGAAGTGGCCGATATCGTCCGGAAACACAACTTCCGCCTTCAGGGGATCCTCACCTCGTATGAAGGCATAAAAGAAGGTTATCGGAGGGTGGTCATCAGAACGCAGGGTAAGGGCGATTTCTTCGGCCTGAGGGCGGAGATAGAGAGCGCTTTCAAGACCTGCCAGGTAAAGAAGGGTTAACGAAGCCCTTCTCTTGCAGCGTGGCGATTCAAATAGAAGAGGCCGGAGCAGATGACTGCCCGGCCTCTTGGTTTTCACTCTGCCCCCGGAGCCTGTCCCCCTGAAGACTGAATTGGGAGGTGCTCCGCGGCGTATCTTTTATATCGGATTCAGTCTCTTGTCGATCACGGTCCGCGCTGCCACAAGCGGATCAATGAAGGCGCTGTCCATGTCCTTTTCGAGATCGCGCTTGTTCGACAGGAAGGTGATGCGGTCCTGCATCCGGTTTCTGAGGAACTGGAGATACTCGGGGTTTTTTGACGGCCTGAACTTCTTGTCGAAATCCGAGCCGAACAGCTCGACCCCGTTGGAGGGGACCATCAGGCCCGGGAAGGACTTCCATTCCCGCCACTCGATCGTGCCACGCACCATCTGGGTCACAATGTTCAAAGACAGGTCCTTCGGAACCTTGATCTCTTCGCCGGGCAGGCCAAAGTGACCGGTGTTCATGATGTAGCATTCGGTCCCGAGTTTGAAGAGTTTGAGGAACTGCCGGCAGTCCTCCATGAGCGAATGGACCCGGAAGGGATTTGCAAACGGCTCGATAACGAGCTTGGCCAGCTCTTCCCTCGGTACGTTCTCCACGCCTTTGGCCCGCAGGGTGCTCAGTGACGCGCCCATTGCCACGGACAGACCCACATCGGATACCTTCATGATCGGCGGCAAAGATTGATCCTTCTGGAGCCAGATAAGCTGGCCGGGCCTGGCGCAGGAATCGGCGGTATTGAACATATCGCGCGACTTGATGCACCGGCCGTTGTCGTTCCGGACGTCCTCGCACACCATCTCTCGTTTCCCGTTGCCGAGATCGGTCACAGACACATTCTGGGCCGAGTAGAAATATTTGATGATGGGGTCCCGGAACGGGACCGCGTCGGTCTTGTCAAAAAGGCTGGGCTCAAGCGCGACGGTCAGGTTCGCGTCAAGCGCAATAAGAAACGCATCGTCATGGATCACGATCACCTTCTCGCCCTTCCTGAGCGTGCCATCGTGGTCGTGACTGTTCGTGATCGAGGACTTTCCTGAACCGGAAAGGCCGAAGACCGCGACCGGAGGATGGTTGCCGATGGTCTTGATCCCGCCGTGGCACGCCACCATGTTCTGGCGCACACCGATGGTCCAGGCCAGGGTCAAGGTCCCCTTCTTGCGCTCGCCGAAATATCGAAGGCCAAGGATTGCAATGCAGTTCTCTTCTTCGTCGATGATCACAAGCCCGTTCGGGAACTCGGGGTCCGTCCAATCCGGGTCGGCCAGCACCAGGATGTCCGGCTCATCGAGCTTCTTCGATCTCTTATATGCCTCGCTCCAGGGCTTCATGCAGGGTGCAAAGTTGATGCCCCAGTCGAACATGTTCTTGGCATCCGTTGCAGGGCTCAGCAAGTGCGCCTTGACCATGAAATCTTTGTGCAGGCCGACCGTGGCCTCAAGCCACAGGCACTCACGCTTGGTCAGCTGGTAGGTGACCTCTCCCAGGATGCGAAGGTACTTGTCACGGTCCTTGCCCATCTCGCGCACCAGCCTGCGCGCCCTGGCCGTCCTGCCGACAATACCGCCGTCGTTGGAGATGAGCACCCTGGCGTCCTTCGGCAATCCGAATTGGGACGGTTTGTAAAAGGGATGGGATGTCGCCATAACCTCGGGCTGTTTGATCGCCAGCTTGTAGAGCGCGGCCATGGTGGTCTTGCGCACCGAATTGGCGTAGAAAGCGCCGTCGATCATCGCCCGCCAGGGCGACCTGGGTAATCTGTTCACTGATGCCATAGATCCTCCTCGATATCAACAACCCGCTGAGCGGTGACAGGTATGGGTCGAATTATGCACGATAATGGCATAAAAGTAAAGAGGAGGGTGAAAAAACAAAAGCCCCGCGAACAGCACGGGGCTTATTGATTCCGTCCTCTTCTCCACTGGATCAGCGTTGTATGCTCGCCTTTTCCATGATCACCGCATACTTGTATCCTGCGCCGAAGTCTTTATCTTTATAGATCGTGCCCTTCATCGTCACAATGTCTCCGACTGCCGGCAGGTCCTGCGATGTCGCGATCAGTTTGTTGGATTGATTGGCCGCATCGCCCGTGCCGTCCTTCAAATGGATCCAGTTCTTGCCCATGATGCCCGCGGAAACCTTTACCACTTTCCCCTTGACCACCGCGGTCTTCTCGTTCAGCGCTGCCGCTTTTTCATGGATCTCGCTTACCGTATAGGCATCGGGACCCGAGGCCTTCCCGACGCTGATCTTTTCGGCCGACTTCGAATCCCCGGCCGTTTTATCGCCATGTTGCGAACTTGACGGTGATTTGCCAACCGCCGTCCCCGATTGAGAGACAAGGCCGCCGGAGAAAATGATGCTTTCGAATGTCCGCTTGAGCGTTTTGCTCGTGAAGTTCCTCATCTCTGCACCAGGCTGGAACGTCACCTCCTGTCCAACGGTGACTTCAGTCTGCGGTACGGCGACCCAGGTCTTCCTTCCCTTCTTCTCGAAAAGGACATACGTATAGCCGCCGGCATTCATCGTCTCCAACACCTTGCCCGAGAGGGAAGAGGCCTTATGAGAAGCCTCTGCTTTTTTCACCTTCATCTCCGGCGGAGGCACGGGGGAAGCCTTATCCGTTACGGCAAAAGCCGAGACAACTGAAAAGACGATCGTGGGGATAACTACACCATATACTGCACGTCCAAAAAATCGTTTCATTTTTTCGCTCCCTGGTATATTTGATTGGATTCAAACCGTGGCCGGTGAATCATCCTGCATGCACAACGCATTGGAGATTACCGCTTTTAGAGAAAGTAATCAAGCGGTTTTTTCGACCGCAACCGTTTCCGGCCGACACGCACGGCACAAGGAACACAGAGGTACCAATGGAATCATTTCGTATCATCCATCAATTTTGTGACATTCGTGATAATGCATTGATATTCCCCCGCCTTGAAGGGCGTTGGGTCATAGCTTGTATCCGATCCTTCGCAGGAATTCCTTCCTCTGCGCCCTGTCGGCGGGCGTTTCCACTCCCTTCGGGGAGAAACCATCGATCACGCCCAGGATACCCTTGCCCTGGGGCGACGTTGCAACCACCACTTCGAGGGGGTTCGCCGTGGCGCAAAAGATATGGCAAACCTCGGGACAATTCTTGATCGGGGTGAGGACGTTGACGGGAAATGCGTTCTTAAGATAAATACAGAACACGTGGCCCGCACCGATGGATTGGAGTGTTTTCACGGAGATATTGATGAGTGCCTCGTCGTTCCCTTCTGTGCGGATGAGACAGGGGCCGGACGCCTCGGTAAAGGCAATGCCGAACTTCGCCTGAGGGACGGTCGTGGCGATGATCTCATACAGGTCTTCTGCGGTCTTGATGAAGTGGGTCTGGCCGAGAATGACATTGCAGCCTTCGGGAATATCAACTTTTACGGTATGCATGACCATATGCGTCTCTTCGCACGAATCGATAACAAGTCGATCATGATCCGAAAGCATGAATTGACTCGTAGCGGAAGTGAATCGAAGCGAAATATTGCGCTATCAGAGCGGGTTCTTGTTCAGCACCGCAGACTCGGTGCCGTTCTGGAGCAGTTCAAGCATGCGGGCCAGGGATTCGTCATGAAGTTCCTGAATGAGCTCCTTGTCCACTCCCCGCTTTCTCTTCTTGTTCAGGAACGAGAGAAAGACCATGCTTTTGTAGATCCGCTTGTTGGTCTTGAAGGAAAAGATGTAACTGTCAAGAGAGTTTTCGAGCAGCAAGTCACTCCGTTTCCGGACCGCCCTGCTGATCCTGACGGTCTGGAGCCAGTAGGACTTATCGATCAGGCTGTCAGCCTTCATCTCGACCCACGTATGTCCCATGTTCCCCATCTCATCGGTCAGGGTCTCATGCGCCACGGTATCGGCGGCAAGATGAGCCAGGTAGCCGTAGGCAAACGATCGCTCGGGCCAGGTCTTTGCCTGATCCAGAAGTTTGAGGCCCACATCCCAGGAGTGCGAACTCTTGTCGTCCGGGAGATACTTTTTCCCGAGTATGATATCGGCCATGATGTTGCCGTAGAGGAAGTCCTGACGGTGCTTATTGAGAAGCGCGAGGATGCCGGCCGGGATGAGCGGTGCGCAGTTGAGCAGTTCATTGCCAAGATACATATGGGTCATGGGACCCCATGCAAAAGCAAAGGAAGGGACAAGAATGAAACCGGCTGCAAGAAATAAAATAAATATCATGTGCTCTTTTCTGACTCGTATAATAAATGGTCCGAACAACAAACTCTTACATAATACCTCTTGGGTACCGTTGCGTCAATACAAAAATTGACCGGGAAACCCCGTGAGAGCAAGCAGTTCTCTCATGATTATATATCGTGGCTTTGCACCACAATTTCTCCGGCAGATATTTTCCACTGACTGGAGTCCGGCGGCTTTCTCGAATGGGGTAAATCTTACTTTTTGTCGTCTGAAAACATAGCCTCCGGTTATTCGTACTTCACAGAAGAACCGACTGCACCCGGATCCCCTGTTGGAAACCTGCCTTGCCACCGAGCGGCTTGACGGGCAAGAATCTCAAAAGGGTCCGGGGAAAGATATCCCTCGGGATCGGGAAACGGCTACTTGCACCCTGCGCAGGACGATGAAGAACAGCCGCCGCAGCCGGAACTGCTGCCTGAAGACGCTGATGTCGAACTGTTCGAAGACCTGCCCGTGCCGAAGCGGGACATGAGCTTCTCGGTCTTCTTTGAGCCACACCTCTCGCAGGCGACTTCCGGATTCGATCCGAAGACGAGCTTCTCGAAATCGGTGTTGCAATCATCACAGTGATATTCGTAGATGGGCATAGTATCCTTTTAATTCATTTCACCTTCTGAAGGGAATGCCTGCCGTCAAATGTCTCTCTTGGGGGGCAATCCGCGGTTGAAAGCGCCTCTTCCAGCAGTTGCACCGGGTGCATCACTTCGATCCCGGAACCGCGTCGCCTCAGCGCATCTGATATCTGCATGCAACAGCCGGGGCAACCCGTTGCAACCACCGCCGCGCGGGTTGCGATGATATTGTTCACCTTGTCTGCGGCAATACCATCGGAAAGCTCCCGGTGGGTTATACGCATCACCCCGCCGAACCCGCAGCAGCGGTCCGGGTACCTCATTTCCACGAGCGTAAGACCGGGGATGCTCCGGAGCAGGGCTCGTACGGTCCCCGACAGTCCCTGACCTCTGCTGAGGTGACACGGGTCATGGACGGTTACGCTTTTGCTGACCGGGTTGAGCTTGAGCCCTGCGATCCTGCCCGCAAGAAACTCATGGATGTCGAGCACAACCGGCGCCTTCGCGCCGGGTCGAAGCAGCTTAGGATAATCCTTTTTAAACGTCAGGCCGCAAGAGGCGCAGGAGGTGACGATCGCATCCACCTCAAGTGCCTCGAAGAGCGCGGCGTTTTGCGCGGCAAGCTCTTCCGCCGCCTGTCGGTCGCCGAGCGAAAGGAGCGGTCTGCCACAGCATTTCAGATCGTCGGGCACGATCACGTCGTATCCGATAGCGTTCAGGACGCGTATCGTTGCGCCTCCGATGTCGGTCTGAATGTGCTCGACCGCGCACCCCGGGAAAAAAGCAACCGTCCCTCTTCTTGTTGTTTTCTCTGAACTTTGAACGAAGCCCGCCCTCGAACGTTTTAATCGAGGGAACCTTGAGCCTGTTCCCCGCTCCCCTGCCCCCTGACTTTTTGAGTAATGGAGCATGACCGGGGCAAGCCATGCGGCAGCGCGCATCAGGGCGGGCTGCTTCAAGGCGCCGGCTATGACGCTGCTGATGATCCCCGTGCCGGACTCTGCAACCGCCTGCTCTTTTGCCGCCTGAAGGATCTCCGTCACCGGGACATTGCTCGGGCAGGCCGCCTCGCAGGCCAGACAGGTCGCACACGTAGCGAGGCGGTCTTTGTATATCCTGGAGACCTTGAGCCGTCCGTCCAATACGGCTTTGATAAGCGCCATCCTGCCGCGGGCAGAGAACGACTCATCGTGTTCATGCAGATAGGTTGGACAGACCGCGCTGCAGGAACCGCACTTTACGCAGCGGGCAAGGTCCGCCTGGTGAAGCTCCAGTGCACTGGCGATTTGTGTTTGCTTATTCTTCATGGCTCATCATGACGGTTCATGGCAGGATCGACACCGGAGTGCCAAGGGACACCACGCGGTAAATTTCGTCTACATCGGCGTTGTCAAGTGCGATGCAGCCGTCGGTCCAGTTTCTCTCAACCGGCTGTCGAGGCACATCACTGGCACCGATCGTTCTGCCATGGATGCCCACGGCCCCGCCAAGCTTCGTCTCCCACGTGGGTGGCAACCGTGCCTCGATAGCCTTCCTGATCATCGCATATTCAACAGGAGAGATCATTCTGGATTTGAGGCCGTATTCCGCGTGTGGCAAACCGGGGTAGCTGAGGCCCAGGAACTTATGGAATCGCCTGCTGTGATTCATGGTGCAGATATAGAAATCCCCTTCCGGTGTCCGCCGGTCACCCATCCGTTGTTTATCGCCTTCCCCATAGCCCTTGCCGAACACAGCCTGGTACGTCTTGACGGAAGTCTCACCCTTGAAGAGGGTCATGCTATACCGCGATTTCCGGATAACGAGCTTGATCTTCCCGTCGAGTGAGGAGAGCAAGGTTTCAAAGGCTTCCGTATGGAGGGTCGGCGTCTCGGGCAGCGGCGAAATGCAGGTCAACAGCAGGAACGCGGCAAGGGGTATGAGTACACGACTGCTATTTTTCTGTTTCGGGGCCATTCATCCACCCGCGATCACGCGCGGTTCTTGTCCTCGTATCGTCGGGCACAGGCGTCGCTGCAGAAATAAGTAAGCGTGCCCCGAATGCGCCGTGTTACCGCGCGGTCCTTTACCACATAGGTACGGCATTCGGGATCAAGCACCATTTCATCTCCCATGATCTGCCTGCCGTGACGTTGTTCATCATTGTGATAGGCCCTGAGCGCCGACCGCACGACGGTCCTGAGCGCGGAATAGATCACAAAAATGACGAGGATAAACACCACACCCCGGATCATGAAGTCTCCTTTTTGAGCGCTTTTTTAAATGTCATTGCCTGAACCTCATAGCATCCGTCCGCGGGTGACCGGGGTAAGTTTCAAAAGGCATTTTCGCGTCGGATCAATGCCTGAAATGCCGCATCCCGGTCATGACCATGGCGATCCCGTGCTCGTTCGCCGCCTTGATCACCTCTTCGTCCTTAAGCGACCCGCCGGGCTGGATAACGGCCGTTATGCCGGCCTTCGCCGCCTCGTCAAGTCCGTCGCGGAAGGGGAAGAAGGCGTCCGACGCGAGCACGGTCCCGGTAAGCGGGAACTGCGCCTTCATCACAGCGATACGCACCGAATCAAGACGGCTCATCTGTCCGGCCCCGATGCCGATGGTCCGGTCTTTTGTGGTAAAGACGATGGCATTCGACTTCACATGCTTGCAGACCTTCCAGGCGAAGGCAAGCGCTTCGTATTCGTCATCAGTGGGTTTCCGCGCGGTCGCGACGGCCAGTTTCCGGATGTCTTCGATCCGGCCGAGGTCGCGGTCCTGATAGATCAGCCCTCCCACGAGTTTTTTCATGTCCATGCCCTCGGGCGCGCCCGTCACCGTGGGTCCAACATCGAGCAGCCTCAGGTCCTTTTTCCGCTTGAGTTCTTCAAGTGCATCAGGCGCATACTCGGGCGCGACCACCACCTCCACGAATGTGGACGTGAGTTCCTTGGCGGTATCAAAATCCACCATGCGGTTAAAGGCGATCACCCCGCCGAAGGCCGAGACCGGGTCACAGTCGCGCGCCTTGCAATAGGCCTCGAGGGGCGTTGCTGCCGTGGCCGCACCGCAGGGGTTGTTGTGCTTCACAATGATCGCCGCGGTCTGGTCGTACTCCTTCGCAAGCTCGAGCGCGCTGTTTGCATCGAGGAAGTTGTTGAAGGACATCTCTTTTCCCTGCAGCTGTCTCGCGTGGGCAACGCTCGGTTCTTTGCGTCCGAATTCCCTGTAGAACGCACCCTGCTGATGGGGATTCTCGCCGTAGCGCAGGTTCTGCACCTTCTCAAACTGGAGCGTGAGGATGTTGGGGAAGCGGGTCTTCTCGTCTGCCGGCACCTGGCTGTCGAGCCAGGCCGAGATCGCACTGTCGTAGCGGGCGGTATGGAGAAAGACCGTGCGGCAAAGCTCGAAGCGGGTCTTTGCCGAGACCTCGCCGTGCTTCTGAAGCTCTTCGAGCACGCGACCGTAGTCGCGGGGTGACACCACCACGGCCACGTCTGTGTAATTCTTGGCCGCGGAACGCAGCATGGTCGGGCCGCCTATATCGATGTTCTCGATCGCGTCCTCAAGGGTACACCCCGGTTTAGCCACGGTCTGCTCAAAGGGGTAGAGGTTCACGACCACGAGATCGATGGGCTCGATGCCGTGCTGTTTCATCTGTCTCACATGCTCGGGATTGCCTCGCCTGCCGAGGATCCCGCCATGCACCTTGGGGTGCAGGGTCTTGACCCTGCCGTCGAGCATCTCGGGGAATCCCGTGAATTCCGACACATCCTTGACCTTGACGCCGGCATCGCGAAGCATCTTTGCCGTTCCGCCAGTGGACAGGATCTCAATGCCGAGTTTCTCGATCCCCCTGGCGAAATCGAGAATGCCTTCCTTGTGTGAAACACTGATGAGTGCGCGCGTCACTTTGGCCACAGGGTGAACCTCCATGATAAAAAATGATGGGAAACCACAGTAGAACGTGAAGAATTGTAACCGATAGGACGGTGAAAGTCAATTTATGACGTGCTCTTTGACGTGCTCTTAAAAAGCGGGCTTTCATCACAGCGGCACAGAGGACACGGAGAATAAATCGTTGGCATTAAAATGCCATACCTCCGTGTCTCAGTGTCTCAGTGGTTTTTTGAATTTTTGTGATCGATTATATCTATTTCGTCAGACCCGCGCGGAAGGCATCGAGCCACCTGATATGGCTTTTCTCCTCGTTAATAATCTCGTCGACCGCTTTCTTCTCTTTTACGAGGGACCTGAGCTCAAAAAAGTAGAGAAGCGTCTCTTTTTCGAAGCCAATCGCGAACTTTATGACATCCTGCACGGTCTTCACATGGTCCATGGCGGGAAGGGCCTTCCCCTTGCCAAGAAAAAATTCGGATTCGACAAAGGCTCGCATGTAATTGCTCACCTCATCCCACTCGACCGGCTCTGCTCCCTGCTTCGCGACCGTCGCCTTCAGATCGGTAAAGATCTTCTCATGCACCTTTTCCTTTGACGCCAGGGTGGTGAAAAGCTTGGCCAGATCGTCTTCCTTTTTGAACTTCTCCGCCATGGTGGAATAGAACTGGTAGCCAAGCGTTTCCGTCCGGATCGCCATCTCCATGATCTCATCGATCGAATATTTGTTCATGCCTGTCTCCTTTATAAAAAGAATGGATGATTTACGCTGCGCACGCCGAAGCCGTTGCCTGAAAATAATAGCGTTTTACGAAGAAGGTGTCAATCGAATTTTGTTCCATCAATCGGCCGCTTTCCTGTTGACCCGGTACACATCGACACGGATGCCGTGGTACAGAAACACAAGACCGGCCTGCAAATCAAACTAGCCGCCATTACCCCAAGCTCTGCCTCGCCGCTGTTTCGGGGTTGACAAGTACGTCTTGTTTTGCTACATTTGCGCGGGACTTGAAAAGCAGGGGTGAGAAGCAAAAAGGTACAAAAATATCAGCCATCAGGAGGCGATCATGGGAGAAAAACTTGCAATAGTCATCGGCGGGGGACCGGCACCAGGGATCAACGGGGTGATTGCCGCAGTCACATTCGAGGCCGTAAAGCAGGGACTGGAGGTCATCGGCATCTACGACGGATTCAAGTGGCTGGGCAAGGGGGATACCTCACATACGATCCGTCTTGACAAAGACGAGATCTCACGCATACACCTGCGCGGCGGCTCGCTCCTGCGCACCTCGCGCGACAACCCTACCAAGAGCCCCGAAAAAATGGCCAATGTGCTCAAGTCCTTGAACAGCCTCGGCATCAGGTATCTGGTGACCATCGGTGGAGACGACACGGCCTACACAGCCACCCGGGTCGAACAGGAGGCAGGCGGCAAGATAGCAGTCTGCCATGTGCCCAAGACCATCGACAACGACCTGCCGCTTCCGCACGGCATCCCGACCTTCGGATTTGAGACCGCGCGCCAGCTCGGCACCCAGCTGGTCGAGAACATCATGGAGGACGCCCGAACCGCGGGCAGGTGGTATTTCGTTATCGCCATGGGCCGCTCCGCGGGGTTCCTGGCGCTCGGCATGGGCATGGGCGCCGGCGCCACGCTGACCCTCATCCCGGAGGAACTGGGCAGCAAAATATCGCTGAACAAGGTGATCGCCATTCTCGCGGGCGCTGTCATCAAGCGGCTTTCCCTCGGCAGGTCCCACGGTGTGGTCGTGATCGCAGAAGGCGTTGCCACGCGTTTCGATCCTGAAGAACTGACCTTCCTCAAAGACGTGCCGCGGGACGACCACGGCAACATCCGCCTGGCGGAGATCCCGCTCGGAGATCTGCTGAAACAGCGGGTGATGGCGGAACTGGACAAGCTTGGAATCAAGACGACCATCATCGCCAAGGACATCGGCTATGAGCTTCGCTGTCAGCCGCCCATCTCCTACGACCGCGAATACACCCGCTACCTGGGCTACAGCGCGGTAAAGTTCCTGACCTCGGGCGGCACCGGCGCCATGATCATGCTGAAGGACGGCAAGAACCTGCCGATCAAGTTCGCGGATCTTATAGACCCCAAGACGGGCAAGACGCGTATCCGTACCGTGGATATCAATTCCGATGACTACCACATGGCCCGAAGATATATGATACGGCTCGAGAAGGAAGACATGGAAGGTGAGAAACTAAATCTACTGGCGGCAACGGCAAAGATGAGCCCCGAGGATTTCAAGAAGAAGTTCGGCGCAGCAGTGGAATGATGAACACCCGTGACAGGTAATAGGTGATCCGTAACAGGTAGGGGGGAAGTGACCCGCAAATACACCGTGAGGGGCTGCATCTGCTCCTCACTTTTTTATTTCTGTTTATTCATCACTCATTACTGATGCTATCTTTCCGGCCCGATCAAATTTTACAGCCTGAATGCCGTTGATACGGCAATCAACCGCTGTGGGATAGAACCGATGGCTTTCCGGGAAGCGCAAAGCGTTTTAGACGCTGTTTATGCGATCTGGATGCGCATGGGCATACCGGAGAACCTGCAGGTAGACAATGAGTTCTCCTTTTACGGGAGCCCAACCCATCCCCGTGGCATGGGGCCGCTTATTCGTCTCTGCCTGCGCTACGGGGTCAACCTTTGGTTCATTCCGCCTTCCGAACCATGGCGAAACGGGATTGTCGAGAAGTTCAATGATCATTACCGGCAAAAGTTTCTCGAAAAGATCACCATGGCATCAATGCCGCAGCTTCGACAAGAATCACTGGCATTTGAACATCGGCATAACAGCGCTTATCGCTACAGCAAAATCAAAGGGAAAACGCCTCTTACAGCATTAGCCGAAGAGAAAACGAAACTGATCTTCCCGAGCAAGAGTGATGCTCCAAAGCATCCCTTGGAGAAACCGGAGGAAGGACGCTATTACTCATTACGCCTTTCAACTACAGCGGGATCCTCTTCTCCCGTGCAATGTTTCTGAGGACGATCATGGCATTGTGCAGGCGCTGGAGCTTCATGTTCCTCGTTCTGAGGACAGCCTGATCAGTGAAATCCGTCTTTTCGTTCCTCGTGCTGGTAAGCGCCTTGTTCAGGTGATCGTAAAGTTCCTTGACCATGGCCTTGTCGAATTTTTTAAGGAAAAGCGGGTTCACCGAGATGTAGCCTTCGGCGACATCGATGGCTACCACCCTCATGCTCTTGCCCCTGAATCCGCTTTCCGCCATGATGACCGCCCCTACCTTTTATCACAAGCCTTGATGGCATTTTCCAGGATATCCTGCGTGGTGCGCAGGCCCTCGATGTGCTTCTGAATTTCCTCACTGTCCGCGCCTTGCCGGACTTTTTCCTTGAGGGCCTCGATGCCCGCAAAAAGTTCCCGGGCGGTTTCCCGGATCAAAGCATGGGAGCTCCTGCTGTGATCACACAGACGGGTGACCGCCTTGCCAAGGTCCTTCAGGATGGGATCGTCCGAATCCCGCAGCCGCAGAGAAACATTGCTGTCTCCCTCCGCAAGGTGCTCGAGCATCCTGCGTATCCGTTGCAACGGCCCGATGAAGGTGTGGGAATACATCGTGCCGACAATGCCGACGAAGAACAGGAGGGTGATCAAAGCGATGGGGAAAAAAACGGAAAGTTGCACAATCTCGGCGAGTTTCTGGAAAACCTTCAACAGAAAGGTGTAGGCGCCCAGGACAACGAGAAGAAAGATGATAAACCGCAATTGCGGGCCTGCCGCGCTCAGATGGCTCTTACCCCTGCTTAGCGAGTGTCTCTTTCCGGTCGTCGGCATAAATTCTCTTCACCTTAATCAATACGTTATTGCACTCATGTCATTTCAGGTGGTCATGCCTGGCGCAAGACAAACCACGATTTGATTATACTGTTAACGGGCTGGCCGGTCAAGGTCATATTTGCAGGCGAATCGGCCGTCATGAAATACCCCTTGAAGAACACGAAGCACTATGGTAGAGTTTCTTCATGCCGCTTTACGACCCTCATAAAAGGCTCATCGACTATCTTCGGATCTCCGTCACAGACCGGTGTAATCTCTCGTGCTTATACTGTAAGCCCCGCGCCGAGATGAAGATGCTCTCTCACAGCGAGATCCTCTCCTATGAAGAGATCTCCCGGCTCGTGGCCCTTGCCGTGCCGTTAGGGATCTCCCGGGTGCGCGTGACCGGCGGCGAACCTCTGGTAAGGCGCGGGATCGTGGATTTCATCACATCGCTCCATACACTGCAAGGCATAGAGGATATCAGCATTACGACGAACGGCGTCCTGCTCGATGAGATGGCGGAAGGCCTTATCAAGACCGGGAAACTGCGGCTCAATATCAGCCTAGATTCGCTCAACCCGCGCACGTTCCGGGATATCACGGGCAGCGACAACTACGACCGGGTATGGCGCGGGATCAACCGGGCCGAGGAACTCGGATTTTCCCCGCTCAAGATCAACATGGTCCCGGTCAGGGGCATGAACGATGCCGAAGTGGCAGACTTTGCGCGCCTCACGCTCGACCGTAAGTTCCATGTACGGTTCATCGAATACATGCCCATCGGCGCGGATAAACGATGGCAAAGGGATTCATGCGTTCCCTCCAGCGAGATCCGGGAGAAAATAGAACGCGAACTCGGGCCGCTCAAACCTTTCTCATCGGGGAATTCCGCGGGCCCTTCTGACAATTTTCAACTCCCCGATGCCCTCGGGGTTATCGGGTTCATCAGCCCCATCACGCGGCATTTTTGTGAGTCCTGCAGGCGCCTCCGCCTCACGGCAGACGGGAAGATCAGGCCCTGCCTGCTTTCGGACACGGAAATCGATGTAAAGTCTCCCTTGCGCGGCGGGTGCGATGATGCGGAGCTGGAACGATTGTTCAGGCTGGCTCTCGAGATCAAGCCCGACAGGCATTATATCAATGAGACCGAACCCGGTTGCTTCCAACGGACCATGTCGCGAATAGGAGGATGAGCAGTATAAAATAAAAATTTCAACTCCCAAGCTCCAGATAACGAATAAACGCCAGTAACCAAGCACCAAGGTCCAAACGTCTGGTTATTATTATTTGGTCCTTGGATATTATTTGTATTTGGATATTAATTTGGAATTTTCTTATTTCACACACTTATGGCTAATTTTAACCATTTCGACAAAGAAGGCGCCGCGCGAATGGTGGACATTACCGCCAAAGATGAAACAGCCCGGGTGGCTGTGGCAGAAGGCCTCGTGTTCATGCAACCCGAGACACTTGCGCTTATCCTCGACCGCAACGTCGTCAAAGGTGACGTTTTTTCAGTGGCGCGCATTGCAGGCATCATGGCGGCAAAAAGGACACCCGAACTGATCCCCCTCTGCCATCCGCTGAATATCTCGTCCGTCAACATCGACTTCGAGCCGGACAAGGAGCGATCCTGCGTCCTGGTCCGCGCCACGATCAGGATCTTCTCGCGGACCGGCGTGGAGATGGAGGCGCTCAATGCAGTCGCTTTAGCAGGCCTCACGATCTACGACATGTGCAAGTCAACGGACCGCACCATGACCATTTCCGATATCCGGTTGATGAAAAAATCAGGCGGCAAGAGCGGGACGTTTGTGCGAGAAAAGTGACGGGATCACCGGGAGCCCTGTGGCTACAGATGATGCATCCAGCTTATGTATGACGGCATGCGGCGAAGTTGGATAAAAAGTGCAGGAAACGTTTCGATTGCTAGAACGCGTGAAGAAACATTTCAAGGGTCTTCATAAGAAATGCGCCGAGAAGAAGCCCGAGAAGCACTATTCCGATATACTTTAAGGTAGATTTCAATCGATCGTTCATCAAATCTCCGCATGAGCAAATAAAAGCAGACAATTACCGAGCGTACCGTTGGCTTTTCGATGTATCGCAATTGCAATACTATTGACCCGCGCAAACCGCCTTTAGTTATTCCCGTGAAAAGCGTTTTCGGCCGCGCTTATTTCGGCGGACAATAATGCTAAGGGAAAACAGCTCCCTGCATCCGGCCGTGCTCTGTTTTTATATCGTATTCTTTCTGCTCTTCAACTAATTTATTCATCCGGATTCGGCTGAGGTCATCAATGCGTCGGTCGAGTTCAGCGCAGGTCCAGATCGGAGCCAATTCGGCAACATCGCGTGATATATCAGCGGCGGCGGCAACCGCCAGGTCGCGATGGCCGTTCTCATGCGTAACGAGATTTTTCATATATCTATCCCATTTGTCCACAAGCGCCGTGGGAGCGGCGTCGGTGTGCTCCCATCTGGGCAGACGAAAAACGACCTCAACCGTGATCGTGAAAGCCTCGACTGAGCAGGCGCCGGCAGTGTTGTTGCGATCGTAATGCCGCTTCATTTTCCAGCTCGTCATCGAGTCATATTTTTTCCCGTCGGTCCATTTGATGCATTTATTCTTCAGGTCGCATTGAAGGTCCTTTTCGCACAATCCGCAGACATCATAGTAGACATATTTTTCATTCACCCTGGTGGGGACAATTTTATTCACTTTCCGGGACGCAATGCTATTTCCGGCCAATGCATCACCAGCGCCGCGGTCCCCGGCGAAGGCCGTTGTGAAAACGGACAAACATAAAAAAAGCAGACCGTATATCCGGAAAATACCTGGATAGCTCATAGTTCTTTCGTTTTTGTGAAGAGGGAATTTTATATATTATACACCAGGATCGATTGGATTCAAGAGAGAAGAAATGTCTGGTAGATCATGGTAAGCAATTTTTTCATCGCCCTTCTCTCCCGTTTGCTGCCGTACCTTTGCTCCTGCCAGTTGACTTTGTTCCCATCGTCTCCATTCCGGCAAAGCCGCTTCACAAACGAAACAAGGCAAGCCATCGGCCTGCCTTGTTTGACCACACGCTCATCAGCGTTAACCGTTTCGCGGACCATCCTCTCCGAACCAAAAGCGGGGCCTTTCGTCCGACCAAACCTCACTTGTCTTTTTGCTCCATCTTCGGCTTCAGCATATCTCCCAGCGTCCCCATGTTCTGGGGCTCTTCCTCCGCTTTTTGTTTATAGTCCTTCATCGTTGCGGCTTCCTCTTCCTCTGCGCGGCGGATCTCTGCCAGGGCAAGCGAGATCCTTCTCTGCGCCCGGTCCACCGCTTCCACCTGCACTTCTACGCTCTGACCCTCTTTCACCACCTCGCGGGGATGATTGATCCTTCTCCCGGCGCCCATCTTCGAGATGTGGATGAGCCCGTCCACGCCCTCCTTCAGGGTGACGAACGCGCCGAAGGCGGCAATGCGGGAGACGGTACCGGCGTGGTATGAGCCGACGAGATAGGTGTCCGCAACGAGGTCCCAAGGGTCCGGCATCGCGTCTTTCAGGCTGAACGAAATGCGATCATGTTCCCAATCCAGTTTCTTGATGATCACCTCGACTTCCTGGCCGACAGAGAGAAGGTCGCTGACCTTTTCGGTCCTGGTCCAGGCGATCTCCGAGACCGGGAGCAGACCTTCCACGCCGCCGATATCGACAAAAGCGCCGAACTTCTGGATGGAGGTCACCTTCCCCCTTACCTTCTCCCCCTCTTTGAGCGTTTCCTTCAGCGCCTGTTTCTTCTCCCGTTTCTCCTGGTCCAGGATGGCCCTCCGGGAGAGCACAATGTTCCTGCCTCCCTCTTCGTACTCTGCAATGGTAAATGACAGTGACCTGCCGATATAATCGGCCTGGTTCTCATCGCGCCGGATCCCCATCTGGGAAAAGGGACAGAAGGCCCGCACCGTGCCGCCGATCTTGACCTCGAATCCGCCCTTTATCTCCTTGGCTACCGTACCGTCGACCGGGATCCCGTTTTTCCACGCATCTTCAAGCTGGCTCTGTTTTCCCGGACCCGACCCGATCTTGGTGGTAAAATGCATCTCATTGTTTTTCGAGGACAGGAAATAAGCACGGATCCTGTCGCCTTCTTTGACGAGCAGGTTCCCGGTATCATCGAGCATCTCTTTCCTCTCGAGGTAGCCTTCGCCCTTGCCGCCGAGATCGAGGAATATCCAGTCTCCCGAGATCTTGACGATCGTGGTTTCGACCATCTGCCCAGGCTCCAGCCTGTCGCGCTGCACATAGCTCTTTTCGAACATGTCTGCGAAGTTCTCTTCGCCGCTTGCTGAATTTGCCGTCTTGTCGTTAGTCTCCATAAAGTCCCTTTCACGTCACTTAATAATCAACACGAATGTAACGAATGCATCGAATGGCACGAATACTCTGGGTCAGGATCGTTTTCTTCGCGCAATTCGTTCCTTCGTGTCATTCGTGTTCCTGTTTTTTGTTTCCGCCATCAGATCATACTCCGTGGCATCGGTGATCGTCGCCTCGACGAACGTGCCGGGCTCCGCCTCGGTCTCGGAGAGATAGACCACGCCGTCGATCTCAGGCGCCTGCGTCTCCAGCCTCCCGATGAGCGCCATGTCCTCCATGCCGTCGATGAGCACGCGCCGTCGCGTTCCGATGAGCGCCCTGTTCTTCCTGAGCGAGCTCTTCGCCTGGGCCGTCATGATCCGGTCGAGCCGGTCCGCTGCCGTCTCTGCCGGGACCGGTAATGCAAGGTCAAAGGCCGCCGTCCCTTCTTCAGGGGAATAGGTGAACACGCCGAGATGCTCGAATTCGATTTCCCTGATAAACGAGAGCAACCGCTTGAAGGCGGCATCGGTCTCGCCGGGAAAGCCGACAATGAGCGATGTGCGAAGCGCGATACCGGGCACCCGCTTTCTGAGCTGCTCGATGGTCCTCCGTATATCTTCCGAGGTCCCGCGCCGGTTCATGGCTGAAAGCACCTTGTCGTCGTAGTGCTGGATCGGGATGTCGAGGTACTTGCAGATCTTCTCTTCCTCCGCCATGACCATCATCAGCGCGGTGCTGATCCTGCCGGGATACGCGTACATCAGGCGCACCCATGCGATCCCTTTGATTCGCGTCAGTGCCTTCAGGAGCTTCGGCAGATCCGCCTCGCCATCCCGGTAGGCCGTGGAATCCTGGGCCAGCAGGACCAGTTCCTTCGCGCCCTCGTCCGCGAGCCTGCGCGCCTCATCCAGGATGGACCGGTACGGCCGGCTGGTGAAATTCCCTCGGATGATGGGAATGGCGCAGTAGGAACAGCGGTTGCTGCATCCCTCGGCGATCTTGAGATACCGGTAATGGACCGGCGTGGTGCTGACGCGGGGAAGACCGTAAACCATCGTCGGCCCGGTTACCTTCACCAGGCGTTCTTTACCCGCGAGCGCCTGTTCACAGATCTCGCTGATCCGGCCGATCTCTCCCGTGCCGATCACCATGTCGGCCTCCGGCAGCTCCCGTAACAGTTCCTCTTTATACCGCTGCGCAAGACAACCCGCAATGATGACCTTCGCGCATTTTCCCTGTTCTTTCATCCTCGCGGCCTCGAGGATCGCTTCGATGGATTCCTCTTTGGCCGTTTCAATGAACCCGCACGTGTTCACCACGATCACGTCCGCCTGGTTCTGCTCGGACGTTATTTCGAATCCCGACCCGGCGAGCAACCCGAGCATCTGCTCGGCATCCACCTGGTTCTTGGGGCAGCCGAGGCTGACCATGCCTATTTTATACGGTTTTTTTTTCACAGCTCTGAAGATGCACGAACGCGTGGCAAACCCGAACAGGAGCGCTCACTGCGGTGATGACACTATACCACCCGGCCCCTGCGCGGACAATGGAAAAAAACTAAAACCCGCCGCTCAAAGCCAGGAAGCCCGCCATTTTTTCATTGGTCTCGCGTAAACGCTTCGAGAGGGTCTTCGTGAACGTCAAGAGAAGCTTATCCCCGAGCTCGTGGTCCATGGCAAGGATGTTATCCAGATCGGTCTTGTTGATCGCAATAAGCACGACATCGGTGTTCGCAATAGCGTGGGCTGAGCGCGGGAAGTTGTCGATCAGGGCCATCTCCCCGAAATAGTCCCCCACCTTCAGCACCGCAAGCGCCTCCTCACCGATGTTCGGGATGAATTTGCTGATGCGCACTTCCCCCTTGATGATGAGGTAACACCGTTTCCGGGATCGTCTTCGAAGAACATCATCGTGTCCTTGGCATGAGTTTCCTTGATGCAGATATTCCGGATCTTCTCCAGTTCTTTCGTGGTGAGACCATCGAACAGGTGTATCTTATTGAGCAGTTCACTCATCTTCCCCCCGCTACAAATGCGTACGGTCCATCTCGAATGCGTTCCGGATGAGCTCCACTTCCTGTTCCGCTGCCGTGGTGATGGCCACCACATCGAACCTGCAGGGGACCTGATGAAGCTTTTTATATTTGATGTACGCAAGCGCCGCCTTGATCATCCGCTGCTGCTTGCGGGAAGTGACCGCAAGTTCCGGCGCGCCGAAGGCGTCGCTCGTTCTCGTTTTCACCTCAACGAACACCACGGCACCGTCGTGCAGGGCGATCAGGTCGATCTCACCGCTTCGCGTTCTGTAATTCCGTTCCAGGATCCGGTATCCCTGTTTGGTCAAAAACCGCGCGGCCAGTTCCTCGCCTTCCCTGCCGAGAAGTTTTTTTAGCAGACTCAAAGGGCCTCTCCGTTAGAGCATCCGGGAAACGGGATTGAACGTTTTGCGATGGACATCACAGGGTCCATGCTTTCGCAGAAGCGAGAGGTGCTCCTCGGTGCCGTAACCCTTATGTTTATGAAAATTGTAACGGGGATATTTTTTATGCAGCTCCAGCATTATGCGGTCCCGGGTCACCTTGGCAAGAATGGACGCTGCTGCGATGGAGTGGCTGCGACAGTCTCCCTTGATGAGCGACTTCTGCGGGAGCGGGACGCGCGGAAGGAAGATAGCATCAAGGAGCAGGTAATCGGGTTGCGGATTGAGCGCCTGGAGCGCCCGCTCCATGGCAATGATGGTCGCCTGAAGGATGTTCACGAGGTCAATGGTCCGCTCGTCGGCAATGCCGACGCCAAAGCAGACCGCCCGTTCTCGTATCACCTCGAAGAGACTCTCCCGCTCCTCTTCAGGGACCTGTTTGGAATCAGTGAGCCCGGGGATCAACAGGTCGACGGGCAGCACCACCGCAGCAGCCACAACCGGACCGGCCAGCGGTCCCCTGCCCGCCTCATCCAGCCCGGCGATGCACCGGTAACCGTCCTTGCGCGAACTACGCTCGAAGTACAAGGGGTCGCACTCCAGCTCGTCGCCGAACAGATCAGCAGTGCGATCCGGATGTACATCACGAGGACGTGATCGGCCTAGAGGCATAGCGACCTCAATATGGGAAAAATCCCAAACTATAAATCCCAAATCACAAACAATTTCCAATGATCAAAATAAAGGAATTTGATGCTTGTTGTTTGGGATTTATCTGGAGCCTGGTACTTGAGCTTTAGCGTTTAACCTGCTTACTTCTGTTCAGCGATATCCGGCTGCGTCGCGCCTGCCACGGTTGCATAGACGCGCTCTTTCTCTTTGATCCTGGCGGCCTTGCCGCGCAGCGCTCTGAGGAAATAAAGCTTGGCCCGGCGGACCTTGCCCTGTTTGGCGATCTCGATCTTGTCGATCATGGGCGAGTGGGTCGGAAAGAGTCTCTCGACACCCACGCCGTAGGACAGCTTCCGGACCCGGATGAGCTCGCGTGCGCCTGTTCCCTGGCGGCCTATCACTACGCCTTCGTAGATCTGGATTCTTTCCTTATCGCCCTCTACAACCTTCGCATGTACACGGATGGTATCTCCCACGCGGAAGTTCGGGATCACTTCTTTCAATTGCGCCTTTTCCAACGACTGTATGATGTTCATTGCAAACCTCCCTCACCTTAAACAATTTCTGAAGTTCTAAATTCTAAATCCTAAAAAAATAATGCCGGAAAAAAGATATTAACCTTTATTGATTTCGTTACTTGATATTGTTTAGGATTTCGATATTAGGATTTCGAACTTTCCCATTCCCGTTTCAGTTCCTCCAGTATCTTCCGGTCTTCATCCGTGAGCTCCGCGGTCGCCAGCAGGTCCGGCCTTTTCATGAGCGTCGCCTTGAGCGCCTCGCGTCGGCGCCACCTATCGATGTCTGCATGGTTGCCGGAAAGGAGCACGTCCGGGACCTTTCTGCCGAGAAACTCTGCAGGTCGCGTATAGTGCGGGTGATCAAGCAGCCCGTCTCCGAAGGAATCCCGGTAAGCCGACTCCTCGTCGCCCAGAACGCCGGGTAGGAGCCTTGCGGCCGCGTCGATCACCACGAGCGCCGCGAGTTCCCCGCCGGTGAGCACATAGTCGCCAATCGAAAGCTCTTCGTCAACGAGGGAATCGATCACACGCTCATCAATGGCCTCGTAGTGCCCGCAGAGCAGGATGATCCTGCGCTTTTCCCCGGAAAGCTCTTCGGCTCGTTGTTGATCGAAAATCCTGCCTTGCGGCGAGAGCAGGATCGTGAGAAACGTTTCACCGGGATGCTCCGCTTTAAGCGCCTCAAAGGCACTGAAGATCGGCCCGGGCTTGAGCACCATACCGGCGCCCCCGCCATAGGGGCTGTCATCTGCGGTCTTGTGCTTGTCTTCCGCATAGTCCCGAATGTTCCGGACCGCAACGTTCAGGAGCCCTTTTTCCCTTCCCCGTTTGAGAATGCTCTCGTTCAGCGGACCCTCAAGCATCCCGGGGAACAGGGTGAGCACCTCAAAGTTCAGTCTTCGCATAAGAAACGGTGCCGTTGTATTCCTTTTATTCCATCAGGCCGTCAATCAGATGGATGACCATCTGTTTTGCCTTCCGGTCGACCCGCTTTATCACTTCCTTCGTTGCGGGGAGATAGACTTCCTTCATCCCGCGTTTCATCACATACACGTCGTTACTGCCCGTTTCGAAGATGTCCACGACGGTGCCGAGCTTCTCGCCATCCTCGGAAAGCACCTCCATGCCGATGAGTTCGTACCAGTAATACTGCCCTTCGGGCAGCGGGACCGTGTCTTCCTCGGGGATCTTGACGAGCCACCCGTTCAGCGCCTTTGCCTTCTCGGGAGAATCGTACCCGTCAAAAAGAAGGAGAGGGACGTCGCCGGCGTACCGAACGGACTTTACTTTGCAAACGATCTCCTTGCCTGCCGGTGAGACCAGATACACCCGGCCCAGGTCCTTGAAGCGCCCGGGGAAGTCTGTCATGAGCCCGATCTTCATCTCGCCCTTGACGCCGAATGGTTTCATCGCCTTGCCGATCGTGATGAGCATAGTTCTCAGCTGACCAGCTTGAAAGCCGGCAGGCCCGCAGGCTGGCCCTACTTCGCTGCCTCTGCGAACTGCTTCATGATCCCAACCTTGGAGAGCAGGGTCCGAGCCGTATCAGAGGGGACTGCGCCCTTCTTGAGCCAGTCCAATGTCTTGGTCTGGTCAACCTTGATCTCCGCCGGCTTCTTGAGCGGGTCGTAGATACCGACCATCTCGATAAAGCGGCCGTCTCTCGGCGACCGGGCATCCGCCACCACGAGCCGGTAGTACGGCTTCTTGTGGGTTCCCATCCGTTTCAGTCTGATCTTTACAGCCATGTGTTCACCTCTTTCGTTAAATACAATTTCTAATTTCTCTTCTAAACTCCAAACAATTTTTTTAAATTTGAATTTTCAAAACTATTTGGATATTTTCCCTGCAATTTAAGCTTATTTCGGATTTCGATATGAGAATTTAACACGTGCCTATCGGAATCCGCCGAGCATTTTTCCTATATTGCCAATCTTCCCCATCTTGCCGCCCGACATTGACTTTATCATCTTGCGCATCTCGGCGAACTGCTTCAGGAGCCGGTTCACATCCTGCACCTGGGTCCCACTGCCTTTGGCGATGCGGGCCCTGCGGCTGCCGTTGATGATCAGATAGTCGATCCGTTCCTTGGTGGTCATGGAGCTGATGATCGCGTCGACCTTCATCAGTTCCTTTTCATTCACCTGCGCATCGGGGAGCTTCATCTTGCCCATCCCGGGGATCATTCCCATGATCTGCTCAAGACCGCCGAGTTTTTTCACCTGCTTTAACTGGTCGCGGAAATCATCCAGGTCGAAGGAGTTCTTCTTGAGCTTCTTCGCAAGCTTGAGCGCCTCTTCCCGGTCAACGCCCTCCTGCGCCTTCTCGATGAGCGACATCACGTCGCCCATGCCGAGGATGCGCGAGGCCATGCGGTCCGGATGGAACGGCTCGAGGGCATCGAGCTTCTCGCCCATGCCCACGAACTTGAGCGGCTTACCGGTAACGGACCTGACCGAGAGCGCCGCGCCGCCGCGCGCATCGCCATCGAGCTTGGTCAGGACCACGCCGTCAAATCCCAGGTCGGCGTTGAACTTCGAGGCGATATTCACGGCCTCCTGGCCGGTCATCGCATCGGCCACGAACAGTACTTCGCTCGGCTTGACCCCGGCCTTGATCTGCCGGAGCTCATCCATGAGCGGCTCGTCTATCTGAAGCCGGCCCGCCGTATCAAGGATCACTACCTCATACAGAGATGAAGCTGCCTGCTTGACCGCCGCGCGGCAAATGACAACAGGGTCCTGCTCTTCCGACAGATAGGCATCCACCCCCACCTGCTTCGCAAGGGTAACGAGCTGCTGGACCGCTGCCGGCCTCCGCGTATCTGCGGGGACCAGAAGGACCCTGCGTCCGTCCTTTTTGAAATTCTTCGCCAGCTTGCCGGCCGTGGTCGTCTTGCCGGAGCCCTGCAAGCCGACCAGCATTATGACGGTCGGCGGGTTCGGCGACAGATAAAGCTTTGCGTGCGTTCCGCCAAGGAGCGTCACGAGTTCCTCGTGGACGATCTTGATGACCTGCTGGCCCGGGGTAAGGCTTGAAAGTATCTCCTGCCCAACTGCCCGTTCCTGGACCTTGCCGATGAAGTCCTTCACCACCTTGAAGTTTACGTCGGCTTCAAGGAGCGCAAGACGAACTTCGCGCAGGGCCTCTTTAACATCATCTTCTTTGAGAACGCCTCTGCCGCGGAGCTTCTTGAAAACGGACTCTAATTTACCGCTTAAGGAATCAAACATACAGTACACCCGCCTGACAAAGAATTGTAAATATATAAGATAAGTCCATTATTGTCAAGGGTTTTCTATCGGCAAGTCCCGCCGCACGAAAACGATCGGATTTCATGTCATTAAACAGAAACAATAAAGTCAGCAGACAAGCAGGAAATTATATTGACTAAGGCTAAAGCTGCAATTATAATATCTTTAGTCCGTCACTTCTCGGGTTGCATTCCCTTTTTCAGAAAGCAAAGCTGCCGAAATGATTGAAAAAATCTGCCGCATCGCGAAAGGAAAAAAATATGTTGCATAAACGATTTATGAGCATCAGCTGCGCAGCGGCCATGGTTTTCGGTCTGGCAATGACCGCCGACCTGTCGGTTGCGCAGGAAAAAGCTGCCGTTATGACAGCGCAGCAGGCAAAACCAACCATCGCCAAATCGTGTACGAGTTGTCACCAGGCACAAGAAGGGAACCTCCGGGGTAATTTCGACAATGTTGCGTTTAAAAGCCGGTCCATCCAGCTCAAGATAGACGACAGCACTGAGATCCTCAAGTTCGATGAAAAAACCATCAAAGTAGTCACCGCAGACAAGACCGAAGACGCCGAGGCACTCAGGGACATCAAGAAAGGACACGAGGTCCGCATAGTATTTACGGAAAAGAACGGCATCAAGACCGCCTCTCTTGTCTCAATAAAACCGCCCATCAAGGTCGCTCCCCAGAAGCTCATGACCACTGCCGAGGTCGAAAAGCTCGTGGCCATGGGTCCGGAGAAAGGGAAATACACCCTCATCGATGCACGCCCGGCGCCTCGGTTCATGGAAGGCTCGATCCCCACGGCGATCAACATCTCCTTTGCAGCTTTTGATAAAAACATCGACAAGCTTCCCAAGGACAAGAATGCGCTCATCATTTACTATTGTGGTGGCGTCACCTGAGCAATGAGCCCTAACTCTGCCGGTAAGGCGGAGAAGCTCGGTTATGCCAACGTAAAAGTGTATCATGAAGGTCTGCCCGTATGGTCCAGGAACAACTACTCCGTTCTTTCTGCACAGTTCCTCAAGGAGGCATGGATCGACAAGGATATCCCCTCGGTGATCCTCGATATCCGCCCGGTTGATGTTGCCAAAAGAGGCTTCATCAAGGGTGCCGTATCCCTTCCCGCAGCGGATGTTGAAAATTCCCTCGCCAGGTTCCCTGCCAAGGAATTGAAACCACCGATCATCATCTACAGCGATGCAAGCGGCGACGACGCGGTCAAGGCTGCGAAGGCCATCATCGCCGGAGGATACAAGAACGTAAAGATCTTAACCAGTGGAATATCCGGATGGCAGGCTGCAAAATACCCCCTCGACTCCGGGAACTTGAATGTCACCATGGCCTATGTGCCCAAGCCCAGGCCGGGTTCAATGCCAATCGATGAGTTCAAGAAGATCGCTTCTGCGACCCCGGCCGATGTCCTGATCCTCGATGTGCGGGACAGGGACGAGGCGAATGCCGGCATGATCCAGGGGGCGAAACTGGTGCCTGATGAAGAAATCCTCGACCGCCTGGCAGAGATCCCAAAGGACAAACAGATCCTCACGTATTGCTCGACAGGCGTGCGCGCGGAGATGGCGTACCACAAGCTGAAGGAGAGAGGCTACAGGGTAGCCTTCCTGAACGCGATCATGGAGATCGATAAGGAAGGGAACTTCAAGATCGAAAAACCGTAGCGCATTGTCAAAGCGCTCTTTTCCGGCCCCGGATGGTGAATGCCTCCGGGGCTTTTTGCGTCCATTGGATGAGAAAACGCGGGACATGATCCATAACGTGGACATTCCACAATGGCAATCGTCATTGGATCATCCTCGTCTTTTTTTCAATCGCACTGGTCACTTCGGTTTTGCTGGGAACGTCGCTGTCTGCAGAGTAGAGGTATTCGGTCCTCACCAGTTCCTTCGCATATTCCCCGGGCGGATACATCTTCATGACCCTGATCCTTCCCCTTTCATCGTACTCATAGAGCGTGGATCTGATCACGGTCTCGCGGGCATTCACGATCATGCGCCTCAGCTCAGTCCCCGTTTCAGGGATGCTGGAAACGATACCGGCAACGAATCCGGTCACCCCGCCAATGACGATCGGGGCCGCCACGATCGCCAGATATGCAACCGCCTCCTCGCCCGACCCGTGAAAAGACCATGCAAAGCTGCCCGAGATGTCCAACCCCGCCTGGAACCCCTTGCCGGTCCATTCATACACGATCGCAATCGGCTTTCCGATGTCGGCCTGCTGTTCAATGATCGCGATATCATATGACCTGACAGGCCGGTCGTTCACGGTATGCACGATGGTAAACGTTCCCCCCGCTTTTCCCGGTCGATCGCGCAGTATCACGGGGAACAGGGGCCGCCCATGGTCGTCGAATTCAACTTTTTTCACCAGGAATGTCGATTGTTTTGGAACAGAAGGATATTCTGTGACAGGTTGAACGCGCTCTGTCATGCAGCCGCCAAGGACCAGCAACACACAACAGATGCAGCCAGCGCAGACATGCATCATGAATAATCCGCCATTACGTGAATGAATCATGCCGAAGACTTCCTCACCAGCTCGATGAGAGTAACTTCCGGGGGCGCGAGGAACCGGATCGGCGGCCCCCAGGTTCCGGTCCCGCGGCTCACGTGCAGGAGCGAACCTTTCCCGAGATCGTAGTTGCCCGCATTCAGCGGAAACGACAGGCGCGTCAGCAAGGTGAAGGGAAAGATCTGCCCCTTATGCGTGTGTCCGGAGAGCTGGAGGTCAAAGAGGCCGATGGTGTTCGGATCGATGTGCGGCTGGTGTTTAAGAAAAAGGATGAACTTGTCCCTCGCCAGCCCGCCCAGCAGATCTTTTTCTGATGATGGATGTCCAAGGTTCATCTGTACCGCGGTCCGATCGTCGGCGCCGACGATCGTGACGGGGCCGCCCGCGGCAACCTCATCACGCAGCATGGTAAGTCCCGCCTCATGGATGAACGCGAGCGACTTTTCGGGTCCCGCATAATACTCATGGTTACCCATGACGGCGTACTTTCCGTATTTCGCCTTTATTTCACGAAGCATATCGGCAAGGCCGGGGAAATGGTTTATCTGGGCATCCACCAGGTCGCCGGTCACTACGAATAGATCGGGATCCGCGCCCCTGACCGCCTCGATCATCGGGCCGAACCGCTCGTGCCGGTTGATAAGGCCGAGGTGCACGTCCGATATCTGCGCGATCACAAGCCTGTCGATGCCCGCGGGGAGTTTCGTGGTCTCGATGACAAGCCGTTCCGTGTGGATGTCCTTCGCCTCAAAATAACCGTATGCACAGATCGCGAGCGCCAGGCCAAGACTGATGAAGAACGAGGTTTTCACCGGGACGAGATATGGGGAAATATCGTGCCGCGTCATCCAGCCCGCTATTCGGGTGATAAGGGTAATGCCATCGACGAGGAGTGAACTGCAGAAAAAGAGGAACAGCGCGGCCATCCAGAGGTAGGCGACATACGACAGTATCCGCGCCGCAAATTCATGCTCATGGGATTCGAGCGTCCGGACAAGAAAAACTGCGAAGACCATGAGCAGCATGAACGAGGCAAGCACAGCCCCGACGATCGGACCGAACGCAAAGACGCTCCTTGCCTTGAGGAAGGCGTAGACGTGCACTCCTCCGTAGATGGTAAAGACCGTAACAATGAAGAGGATCATCTGCCGAAATTCACTCCCATGCCCTCGGCGATATGAACGAGTTCGCCATCGGGATCAACGAGTTTAAGCTTGCTGATCGCACTCTCCAGCGGCACCGAGGTAATGGCCGGGGGTTGATAGGAAACCATCTCCCCGAACTTCTTTTGAGCGATGAGCTCTACGGCATATGCGCCGTAACGCGTGGCCAGCAGGCGGTCAAAGGAACAGGGACTTCCTCCCCGCTGCACATGGCCGAGCACGGTCACCCGCGTCTCGAAGCTGGTACGCCTGCTGATCTCATTCGCGACGATCTCACCCATGCCGCCGAGCCTCAGAACGTAGCCATCGGCGGCCTTTTCCCGTACCGACATTTCACCGCCTGCCGGTTTGGCTCCCTCGGCCACAACCACGATACTCGACTTGCTCCCCGCCTTTTTCCGCTCAAGAAGCTTCTCTGTCACTTTTTCCATGCTGAACGGGATCTCGGGGATCAGGATAACGTCGGCGCTCCCGGCCATACCCGCCTCGAGGGCGATCCACCCGGCATATCGCCCCATCACCTCCAGCACGATCACCCGCTGATGGCTTTCTGCCGTGGTATGGAGCTTGTCGAGCGCTTCAGTGGCGGTATCCACCGCAGTCTGGAAACCGAAGGTCACGTCGGTGGCCATAAGATCATTGTCAATGGTCTTGGGAACGCCGATCACGGGCACGCCGAGCTTGTGTATCCCCTCGCCTATCTTAAGCGATCCGTCGCCCCCGATGACAACGAGCACATCGAGCCCCAGCTCGGTGATGTTGTCCAGCACCTCCGGCGACATGTCCTCCACGATCTCCCTGCCGCCGACGACGGTCTTATGGGCAAAGGGGTTGCCTCGATTCGTGGTGCCGAGAATGGTGCCCCCGACAGACAGGATTCCCCGCGTGTTCCATGACGTGAGCTGGCGTGTTTTTGTCGGCGTCAACAGGCCCTCGAACCCGTCGATGATGCCCGTAACCTGCCAGCCGTACTTGACGATGGCCGTCTTCGTGGCCGCGCGGATGACCGCATTGAGACCAGGGGCATCGCCCCCGCCTGAAAGAACTCCGATTCGCATGAAACCTCCAAAAATAATATGGGGTCCAGCAGCTATGGTCCAGGGCACAGGTGAAAAAACCTTAATGCGGTTCAGCGTTTTTTCCAGAACCCCGACCCCTTGACCCGGGACCCTGTATTTTAGATTCCCAGCAGCCTTGCCCCGCATTCACGGGCGATCTTCATAACCTCGTCATGAGGAATTCCCGCCTGCTCAAAATACGCAAGCTCCGCTTCGTAGGCTTCCGCGTACCGTGGATCAGGCAGCACGCAATCCGTACCAACGGCGAGCGGAACGCCGATACCATGTGCATGCAGTATCATCTCGAGATGAGAACGGATCAGGCCGGCAACGAAGTCCACTGCTTTTTTTGATGCCTTACCGGACTCAGCGGCGCGTTTGAGCGCTCCGGTCGTTGGTACCCAGAATGTGGATCTTTTTGCCATTCTCTCGAGCGCTCGCTCGGACATGAAGAACCCATGCTCGATGGACCGCACCCCCGCGTCTGCGGCGTCAATGATGGCCTGTTCCCCGTTCGCGTGCGCCATGACGCCCAGGCCGCAGGCTGCGGCAGCCTGCACGATGAACTGGAGTTCGTCGTTGTTGAAGCCTCCAGCCGTCACCCTGCCGGGATCTTTGAGGCTCACCATGCCCGATGCCATGACCTTTATTATACCAGCACCGCCACGCTTGAGATTAAGAATTTCGCACTGGATCTCGTCCCTGGTCTCTACGGGATTGCCGAATATCGACCCATATCCGCCCTTTTTCCAGAGCGCCCATACTGCGGAAACAATGATGGGAGCGGCTGACCGTTCAACTGTTTTGCTGACGGGCCTTGCCCCGTTTTTCCTACCCGCGTCCCGCACCGCTATAACGCCGGCATCGACGATAGCATCCAGACAGCAGGTATCCCTAAGATGCACATGGGCGTCGACCAATCCGGCGCCGCGTCTTGGATGTCCGGGAAATCGTTCTGATAATGGATGAAGATGTTCTCTCTGTTCTTTCACGGGTGGTATTGTTCGTACAGGCTATCCGGAATTAGTTTCAGGTCTCGGGTGAAGCGGTCGTTCATTGATTTGTAGTGGTTGAACTCCGCGATCAGCTCGTTCTTTTTCCCCTCGTCCTGTATCGGCTCCAGATCCATACTCTTCCCGATGGAAAACAATTCATCCTGATCGATGAAATACATTCCGGAAATATAATCTATCAGATCGGTTTTCGTGTGTTTGAGGGGATAGCTGTGGATATTTCTGAATGAAGGGTCCGTATCAAGTCCCGTACCGACCCAGGCAGCGGTCGAAGGGACATCTATATGATAATTCTTTTTAAGAAAGGCGAGTAGGGAAGGGGTAATATCCAATTGCGATGAGATCGACTGGATATACGCGGTGCGCTTTAGCATGGGCGAGAATATGATCAGCGGGACATGAAATCGATCGATCTTGGTGGACATCTCGATCTCAGGCAGGCGATGGTCGCCGGTAAGGATAAATATGGTATTGCTATAGGCCGGAAGTTTCGCGTATTGCTCAAAAAAGAATCGTAACGCCTCATCAGTGTACATGATCGTGGAATATATCTTTTCGTAGGTGCGGTGCTCTTTCTTCCGGACCTCATCAAAACCCAATCTGTTCATCCGCTCCTCAACGAGCCTTATATATCTCTCCTGTTCGGGTATGGAATATGACGTGTGCATGCTCATGGTCTGTATGAACGAAACATATGGCTGCCGCGAATCTCGACGGTCCATTTCCAGAGCTTTCCTCATCACCTCCCTGTCGGGATAACCCCAGCTTGAACCGGGACTTTTCGCATAGGTGTTGTCATAGTCATCAATTCCGACCAGAACATCCACACCCTGCCGCTGGAGAAATAATCGCTCGTTATCAAAATCCGGATCACTGCCAATATAAAATTTGAGCCGATATCCACTGTGTTTCAGGATGCTCATCAATGAAAGATGCCTGGGCATCCGTTTACCCAGTTCATTAAAGCCTTGCTCCGCGAACGGCAAGGAGGCTAAAATCGATGGAAGCGCCGCAAAGGTGCGCCCCTGTGAAGCAAGGAAATTCTCCCAGTACAGACTTCTTCCCGCCAGATCATCGAGAAAGGGAGTGAAGCTCCCCAGATACGCATTGGGCCCGCTGAATGCCTTGCCCAAACCCTCCACCAGAATAAACACAAGGTTGGGCGGCCTGGTGGAATCAACAGTGAAGTATTCGCCCAACACATCGCGGGTATCGTCGGTCCTGAGAAAGGGATATTCTGGATCGATATATTTGAATACCGGCGCCCCGACAGGCCGCCCATCCGCCCTGCGGGAGGCAATGACAGAATCATTCGCTTTTGCGGCGTGAGAAAAATAGGCATAAGAATCCACGGCAAAATACATCACTTTGTTCAATGCCAGGTTATAGGATAATTCCGATGCAAATGATGCTCTCTCGGGTAAACCGGATGCCGTGAAGACCAGCACGATCCCCGCCCCTAAGGCGACAAACGCATATGCCGGTTTCATCGACTTGCGGGTGTATAAAAACGCCAGCGTCGCCCAGAATACTGCCACGGGCATGATAAAGAGGAATATTGAAATTGCATTGATCGTGATCCCGCCTCTGACCGTTTCTTCAATTTCCTTCACGGAATATCCAAAAACATCGGCCCCGAGGGGAACCCCCGCCGTGGCAAAGTATTTGATCAATACTGCGTACAGGATGAGAACGATCGATCCACCGATACCATATGCCAGGTAACGGGACTTCATCGTTCTTGTGCTCAGGTATATGATGAGAAAGGGAACGAACAGGAACGGAAGCATTTTCAGATAGGATACAATATCAAACAGGAGAGCCTGTACGATAACGTTCCGGATATCCTCCGGAAGATTGCGGGTCATTGAAATGAAAATGAATTCCATCATGCGCGCCGCCAAGAATGCCATCAATAATGCTGATGACAGGCTCGCAAACAGGGCAACGCTGTGTTTTAATGAACTGAGAAATGACTGTTCAGGTTTCCTCTGGATCGCGCTGTTCATGCTCTGCAGCTCTTCCTTTCAAAGAAACCGGTCGATGGCATGTTTTCCCCGGTTGTTCTCGGATCAAAGCCGATTTCCTTTTCGAAACCGACCAGCATGCACCTATCCGACAAGCGGCTGCGAGCTTTCATCACCAGCGCCTTAAAATATTGGCCGAGATGCTTCGCTCAAAAAAAGGATAGGTATTGTTATCGCCATAGCCTGCCGAAATTTTGAAGCCCCAGCGGGGATTGAAATATTTCTGGAACACGGCCCCATACGATTTGCTCCTCGTTGTCTTAACGATCGTCGTCCCCGCGAGGAATTCACCGCCCTGGCCAAATCCGCCGTTCAGTTCAAAGTAATCATCTCCATTTCCCGCAAAGTAATACCGGGCGAGAAGGTGATGAGATACGCTCAGTTTCGCGGATGACGGGACAAAGAGGGTCCGCCATCGGAAATACCAGTTGCCGGTATATTTTCCAAGTCCGAGGCCATACATATCGACGGTGCTTGTCCCGAAATCCATGTGGTCATAGCTGAGGGAAGGCTCCCATCCCTTGCCGGCCCCCTGAAATATTTCAACGCGATAAGAATCCTCCGGGTAGAGGATGGCACGCGGTGAATACTGATACCGGACATTCGCATACGCCCGCGGCCAGAGATCCACATACCCATCGAGGGCCAAGGCATAGTCGTCAGATCCAAACCGCAGGGAATCGAGATATTCAAAAGCGAGCGAACCCTTTTGCCAGTAATGACGAAGAGAAGCGCTGTAATAATTCCAGGTTCCACGGACCGGTGAAAATTCGCTCACGCCGTATGACAGGTTCGCTAACCATTTGTACGCATCAGGTGCTTCTGATTCGGGCGCCTGTCTGCGTTGTTAAGAGAAGTAAGATATTGCTCGATCTCGGAGTCCGGCGCGCCGTGTGCGCGGGCCGCTTCAAAGTCGGCGCGGGCTGCATCGAAGATCGCCCGCAGACCGGCAGGCTCTTGCGCGCGCGATGTACGCGCCGGGGTCACCGGGGTCCGCCGCTATCCATTTTCCGTATGCGTTCACGGCATCCCGAGGCCGGTCATTCCAGAGATACATGTCCCCGAGGGCCGACCAGGCATCGCCGTAGTCCGGTGACCGCGACGTTACCGCGGTCAGGTCCTGCTCGGCCTCCTTCCAGCGGTTCTCCCACGCATAGGTCCGCCCTCGCGCGAGCAGCAGATCGGAATTATTCGGTCGCGTCGCCAGTAATTCCGTGTAAAGCCGTATTGCTTCATCACGATGTTTCGAAAAAGAGAGGGCTCTTGCAAGCTTGAACTTAGCGTCATACGATTTGGGATGGGCTTTAGCCTCTGCACGATAGTACTGTGCTGCAGAATCATAATCACCCCTTGACATCGCCACATCACCATCCGCTATCGCGACGACAAGACTCAACGCGAGAAGAATCATCATTCCTTTAACCCTTCCTCTTTACCATGCCCGCATTACTTTCCCTGCCCTGTTTCCGGCGTGGCAGCGCAGAAAGCCCCGCTTCCTGTTTTTCATTGAGGACCGTTAGCACCGGCCGGCGCATGTTCTTCGTGTCCTTTTTTGTGGACTAGCTCCCACTTTCTCTTCCCTACGAGGTACTGGATGAGCGCTTCGAACCTCCAGAAAGAATTGATCTGTCGATAGCCGAAATTTTCAAGCACTCCGTAGATGAGAAGTTTGAACAGGTGACTCCACTTCGGATACCGCCTGAAGGTCAATTCTTCGAGAAAGATGCTGGCAGTCGAGAGAAACACTCCATAGAATATCGCCAGCGTAAGGAAAAGCAGGAGGAAGTCAAGGCTCAGGATCCCGAGGAAATAGGAAATAATGACAAAGGGATATCCCAGAACTTCGATCACCGGACCCAGGATCTCGAAAAGAACATAGTAGGGCAGAATCACCATGCCTATTTTGCCGAATCGGGGATTGAGCATCATCTCTCTATTTTGGAAAATAGTCTGGATCAGGCCGAGGTGCCACCTTCTCCGCTGTCTGCCGAGCATTTTAAAGTCATCCGGCGCCTCGGTCCAGCAGATAGGATCGGATACAAATCGTATTCGGTACGGTTTTTTCTTTTTCAGCATATGGCGGTGGAGCCGGACGATCATGTCCATGTCTTCCGCCACGTTGCCCACCATGAACCCCCCCGCCTCTACTACACTGGCTTTTTGAAAGAGCGAAAAGGTCCCGGAAAGAATAAGCAGCGCCCGCAGGTTGTCCCATCCCACCCTGCCGAAGAGGAACCCCCGGATGTACTCCACGATCTGGAACAGAAGCAACGTGTTGTCAGGGAGATCGATCTCCTCGATCGTGATCCCGTCGGTAAGCCGGAGGCCGTTGATAATTCGCACGACCCCGCCGCTTGCGATCACGGGAACGTTGCTCTCGAGGAGGGGGGTCATTACCCGTATGAGCGCGTCTTTTTCCAGCAGCGAATCCGCGTCGAGTGAGCAAAAATACGGCGACCGTGAGGCATTTATCCCGCAATTCAGCGCATCGGCCTTGCCGCCCTGCTCCTTGTCTATCACGAGGAGATTCGGTGTTTCCAGGCTATAGTATAAACCCTTTACGGGTTTCGTCTTAAGAAACGTCCGATAGACGCGATCGATCTTTTTAAGACTGAACGAGTCGATCACTTTTTGCAATGTCCCGTCTGTCGACCCGTCGTTGATAATGATCACCTCGAAAAAAGGGTATTCAGTGGCAAGCGCGGATCGAATGCTCCGGAGAACGACCTGTTCCTCATTATGCATGGCAATCAGGATCGTGACGGGCGGGGTCTCCGGAGAGAGGGTAAATTCCTTGTACGGGGAATATTTTATACGGCGAAGGTGCCTCAATATCACAAAAAGGGCAAGGGCGAGAAGTACTGAGTAAAGGCTGTTCAAGACTCCGAAATAAATCCCGACGCAATAGTTGAATCCGACAACCGTTATGATGAGTATTTTCTTCATGTGCCGGATCCCGTTATCATCGTGCTGCGGACGAGCTCTTTTTCTGTTTCGTCGCCTTCCTGTCCCAGAAATTCATTCAGCGGTGTCGAAAATCCGAGGGAATGCATGATCTCAAGGATCCGGCGTGATTTATTTTGGAGACCCTGATCAGTGGCCTTGAGGTTTTTGATGAGTTGTCCGGAGAAATTCGTCTTCTCTATCTCTTCACAAATACTGTCTTTCGCATACCGGTCGGTACCGAGAAGGATATCGAGTAAAATGTCGAGAGAATGTACGCCGAGAACAGTCAACGCCTGCGCAGCTTCATTTCGAACCTGCCAGTCTTCGTCAAAAATCAGTTTCCCGATCGATGGCGCTGCCCCCTCATACCCCAATGCTCTGATCGACCGTATTGCCTGAAGCCTGACAAACCACACCGGATCGCGGAGCAGGGGAACGATCGATTCCGGCAGATTGTGAACCATGCGGATATTTTCAGCCCTGCCCAGCACCTTGAGCGCTTTGCTTCTCACCTCGACATTCGTGCTCGAAAGATGCTCAATGGCCAGATGGGCCGATCGCGGGTCGGCCGGCAATCGGGAGAGGATATCCAGAATGCACGACATGACCCAGAGATTGTCCCGTCCGGCCTTGTGCTCGACCAGCAAGGGGATCGCTTCGGCTCCAAAGGTCTGCAGGGCCATTCCCATTGCCCTGCGCGTCACGATCGACCGGTCTAGAATGACGGCCAAGCGCTCGACGATGGCCAGCATTGCCGCTCGTCCTCCTATTTTACACAGCGACCGAACGACAACGGAAACGATCTCCGGATTCTTTTCATCCAGCAGGGGAATGAGTTTCGGAACGGATGCTTCGCTTTTCATCCTGCCGAGCTTATCGATGCCCAGAGCGCGCAACTGAATATTTCTGTTCTCAATCTGTGTTTCGTAGAATGAAATATACCCGAGCGTGGATAGTTGTGTTTTTACCTCATCCCGATATCGTTCTTCATTGATCAGGTTCAGAAGAATATCCTCGATCGCCTGCCATGTGTCTGATCTCGGACGGGCAGTGAACTCGCTCTGCGTTCTCAGCATGGTTCCGGCTTCAAGAGACTCGCGTATTTTTTTGTCGAAGGTCTCTTTTAAATGGTCGAGCTTCCGGTATTTCCGTGCTTTGTATACCCTCCGGATGACACTCGTGAGAAACAGGGCGGTAATCAACAGCATCAGCGCTGCGATCGTCATCGTAACGATTAATATTATGACCTTATTCTGCATTACTCACAGTGCGTCCGGTGCGTGGAATATCGGTATTGATAGCCCGCGCCCGGAATGGATGTCATTGCAGCGCTGGCGTAATCATGCCGTTGTCTCTGAAACTGAAATGGTCGCCATCGCCAATGATGATATGATCGAGCACCTGAATGCCGATCACCTCGCCCGCCTGGACCAGCCGCCTGGTGAGCAGGATGTCTTCCTGGCTCGGTTTGATATCTCCGCTCGGGTGGTTGTGAATGAAGATGACCGCGGCCGCAGACTCCCGGATAGCGGCCTTGAAGGTCTCACGAGGATGAACAAGGGAGGCGGAAAGGCTACCCACTGAAATTTCCTCGTCCTTGATGATCTTGCTGATCTTGTTTTTTGTGTCGAGCACCACACATTGGAAAATCTCTTTTTTCAAACCCTTCATACGCGGTTGATAGTACGCTGCGACGTCGTGACTGGAGCAGAAGGACGCGCCCGCGAGGCTCGGTTTCTGATACCGTCTCCCGATCTCGATGGCAGCCTTGATCTCGGCCGCCTTGGCTTTCCCGATCCCCGGGACCTCACAGATCTCACTGATTCCGGCCTGCTCAATGCCCGTGAGATTTTCAAACTTGACGAGCAGCTCCATGGCGAGGTCGAGGGCGGTCCTTCCCGTTTTGCCGTTCTTGATGATGATGGCAAGTAGCTGAGCATCGGAGAGCGAAGCAGGTCCATGGGCAATGAGCCGTTCGCGGGGCCGTTCGTCCTCGGGCCAATGCTTGACGCTCCGGTTCTTTTCTTCGGGCATGGGTGACCTTCCTCTTCGCCTGAGACGTCCGCTGCCTGGCGTCCTCCTCTGAGAACGTCAGTTCAAGGATGATCCGCCATTAAAACATTCTCTGCGCGATAAATTATAGAATGGACACTGGTGACTGTCAAATGAAAAAGGCGGCCCTTATTCAAACCATGGCCGCCTTTGCAGAAAACAGGGCTGGACTTATATTTTTACAAATGCATCCTTGGGCGCATTGCAGACCGGGCATGCCCAGTCGTCCGGAAGGTCCTCGAACTTTTTACCCTCTTTCGCTTCATCGTAAATGTAACCGCATACCGTGCATCTCCACATGATAGCCTCCTTAACGTGTAGTTATCCTTTTATCCGGCACTTACTCAACTTATGGTTTACACTTTACCGGCTGATTGCCGTTGAACTTTTTGTGATACTCGATCGTCTTTTCCGCAAACAATTTCCCGAACTCGAAACATTTCCTTTCGTCTTCCGGACCCGGTCGGTAGAGGACCTCAACGCCGGGCTCAACTACCTCAAGACCCATCTTCTTAAAGGCCTCGTATGCCTCCTTTACCGCGCCGCCTCCCCAGCCAAAGCTCCCGAAGGCCCCTGCAAGCCGGTTCTTGGGGCGGAGCCCCCTGAGATGCGTCAGAAACTCGGCGACGGACGGAAACATGATGTTGTTCAGCGTCGGCGTGCCCACCAGCATGGCCCGTGATTCCCAGATACTTTTGATCGCTATGCTCATGGGGGTGGACCGAAGCTTGACCACATCCACATCGACGCCCGCGGACTTGACCCCCTCCATAAGCGGGATGGTCATGCGTTCGGTGCTGTGCCACATGGTATCGTAGACGATCACGACGCGGAGGTCCGCCTTATCGTTCGCCATATCAAGGTACATCTGAATGATCTTGCCGGGGTCCTTCTTCCAGATGATCCCGTGATCGGGAGCGATCATGTCGATAACGAGGCCGAGCTTCTGAACCTCGGCGAGCTTTGCCTTGATGAGCGCGCCGAACGGCATCAGGATGTTCGCATAATAGTCTCGTACCGCGTGCTCAAGCGCGGTGACCGAATACTGGTCACAGAACTCGTCGTCGAACCGCGCCGATGTGGCAAGGTGCTGCCCGAAGGCGTCCTGGCTGATAAGAAGCTTGTCTTCCTTCACGTAGCTCATCATCGAATCCGGCCAGTGGAGCATCGGCGTTTCGAGGAAGGTGATGGTCTTGGTGCCTGTATTGAGCGTGTCGCCGGTCTTGACGATCCTGAACTGCCATTTCGAGGTGTCGAAGAACCGGTCGAGACCCTTTTTCCCCCGCGCAGTGATATGGATCAAGGCCTTCGGCGTAAGCTCCATGATCCGGTCGAGGCTCGACATATGGTCGTTCTCGATATGGTTGATCACGATGTTCTCGATCTTCGCGGGGTCAACTAGGCCCCTTATGTTGTCGATCGTGTATTCCCAGAAATCATGCTTCACCGTATCGACCAGCGTCACCTGCTTGTCAAGGATCAGATAGTTATTGTAAGACGTGCCGTGAGGTGTTACATAACCGTGAAAATCCCGCACCGCCCAGTCTATTGCTCCCACCCAGTAGATACCCGGTTTTATCTCTACAGCTCCCATGAAAACCTCCTTATAACTACCGCCGTCCAATACCGCATGTCATCCCAAAGCAGTTCTATCGGGGAGATGATGTTTATTGGTATTTCCAGAAACCGGATTCCCGGCGAGAATATTCGGGAATGACAATTTCGAGGCGGAGTAATGACCTATCAATAGCGCATCCCGGGAAGGTGCTCAGGAAAGCTTCCCCTTCTTTTTACATCGGGAACAATGACCGTAAAACTCGACGTGATTCCCGAGAAGAGTAAAATCCTGCGTCAGTTCTCCCGGCAGATTGACGTTAATCCCCTCGGGAATATCCACGATCTTACCACACAGGACACAAATGAGATGGTGATGGCGGGTCGTGTCCGGGTCGTAGCGCTTTCTTTCGGGATCAATGGTGAGTTCCCGCAAGGTGCCTGCCTTCGCGAGCATATTGAGCGTATTGTAGACCGTCGCAAACGACATGGACCGGTATTTTTTCGACACCGCCCTGTAGATATCCTCCGCCGAGGGGTGGGCGGTGTTCCCCTCCAGATAGTCGAGAATAGCTAGCCGTTGCGGGGTGCGCTTCCATGTTGTTCTTATGCTCATTCTTTGCCTTCATAGGGTAAGAGTTACGATTATAATAAAGTACGGGGCCTGTGCTGTCAAGAAATTTCACAGGGAGAGGACATGACCGTGGCCTGGCGGTTGTTAGCGGTTGTCCGTTGTCGCACGGAAAACAAACAGGCCCGCTCTCGAACGGGCCTGTTGAAGACGGTTCAGCCGAGAAAGCGGAATTATCTCCAAAGGACACAGGGACCAAAGAGAAAAATCAGGAAGAGGTTAAAATACCTTTTGATAACGGCCCGTTCCGAGCTTCAAGGCTTGTCAGGGTTGGGCTTAAGCGGGTGATGTGTCCGTGATATTCCTGTCCATCCATGGCCAACTATCGTTTTGAGATTCTCGCGCAATACGATCATCATGGCACCTGTGCTCCGGTTTATCTCAGACGCCTGCACATTCGCCATTACGGCGCAATCATGTCTTACTGTCGATAACTGCGGAGCCGCTCGGCCTGGGACGACAGTTCTTCCGCTGTGGAGACCATCTCCTCGGCGCCGCCCGCGTTCTGCTGCACCACATGGTTCACTGCTGGATTGCGCCGTTGATCTTGTCGGATCTCTTCGTCTGTTCCTTCGATGCCGTACTGATCTCCGGTATCGGGCAAAGTGAATGGGACTGTCGGCATAAGCGCGGCCCGGCGACGTTAAGTTTGATTGTAAGCCTGTAACACTGCTGCCGGGATGACGCTCAAGGGTAGCACCCGGTCGACCGCATTCAGTTCAATCGCCTTTTTCGGCATACCGAATACCACGCACGATTCCTCGTCCTGGGCTATGTTGAACGCCCCCGCGTCCTTCATTTCGAGCATGCCATGTGCCCCGTCATCTCCCATGCCGGTCATGATCACGCCGATCGTGTTCCTGCCCGCATAGCGTGCAGCAGACCGGAACAGGACATCAACGGACGGCCGGTGGCGGGAGACCAGGGGTCCATCCTTGATCTCCACGTAATAACGCGCCCCGCTCCGCTTGAGCAGCAGATGGTGGTTCCCCGGCGCGATAAGCGCCCGGCCCCGGATGATCGTATCGTTGTCCTCCGCCTCCTTAACCGAGATCCGGCAGATGCTGTCGAGCCGCGTGGCGAATGCCCTGGTAAAGTGCTCGGGCATGTGCTGGACGATGACGATGCCGGGTGCGTCGAGCGGCATTGCCTCGAGAAAATTGCTCAAGGCTTCCGTGCCGCCCGTGGACGCACCGACCACGACGACCTTCTCCGTGGTCTTTGCCATGGCATGGGATATGGGCTTTTCCAGGATCACATCGGCGGAAAGTTTCGGGACCGGATGCCGGTTCGCCTCCGTTACGCGCTTCACCTTCGCTATGGACGCCGCTTTGACGGCGTCGCAGATGCGCACCCTGGCTTCCTCAAGAAACTGCCGGGTCCCGATCCGCGGCTTCTTGATGATCTCGACAGCCCCGTATTCGAGAGCCTTGAGCGCCGCTTCCGAACCAGATTCCGTCAAGCTCGAACAGATCACCACGGGTATCGGGTGTTGCGTCATGATCTTCTGCAGGAACGTCACGCCATCCATGCGCGGCATTTCGACATCGAGCGTGATGACATCGGGTACCTCGAGTAGGATCTTCTCCGCGGCAATAAAGGGGTCGGAGGCCGTGGCCATCACTTCGATATCGTGGTCGGAAGAAAGGACCTCCTTGAGGGTTTGGCGGACCACAGCGGAATCGTCAACGATCAGAACGCGGATTTTCTTTGGCATTCGTATTATCCTCTTGCTCCCTGCTACTTGCCACTTGACCCTTGTTACTCACCCCTCGCGATCCGCTCCTCGCAGGCTTGTTACCACGTGATGTCCGGGTCGTTCACTTTCGTCAGCCACTTCAGAAATACATCGCCGGTATCCATATAAAAAAGGACCTTGCGACCGCGCATACCGCCGACGTCGGATACCTTCAGATTCACGGCAGATTTCTGTAAATGGTGGACGCGATCCGGATGAGCGGAAGGTCGAATCCGTGCACGGTCTCCGAATGTCCCAGAAAAAGATGTCCGTCCCTTTTCAGATAGTGGCAAAATCTTCCGAGGAGTTTGCTTTGCGTCTCCCGCTCGAAATAGATCATCACGTTCCGGCAAAAGATCGCGTCCAGCGACGCCTCGGGCACAGGAAAGCGCTGATCCATGAGATTAAGGCGCTGGAACCGGACGAGCGAGCGCAGCGCGGGCACCACCCGTACGAGCTTCTTGTCCCGATCCTTGCTCCGCGTGAAATATTTTTGCTTCAGCGTGTACGGGATCATCGCGATCTGGTCCTCGTCATAGATGCCGTTTCGCGCCTTGTCCAGGACCTTCGTGGAGATGTCCGTGGCCATGATCGTGAACTGAAAGCCGGGATTTCGCGCGGCAAATTCGCTCAGCACGATGGCGAGCGTATACGGTTCCTCCCCTGAGGAACATCCCGCGCTCCAGACCGTAAACTGCTGAGTGCCCGTTGCTCGCTGATGATGGACAAACTCAGGCAGCACGGTCTCACTGAGATAGGAATAATGCGCGGGCTCCCGAAAAAAATCCGTCTTGTTCGTGGTCACAGCGTCGATCATGTGCACGAGCTCGCTCATCCCATGCGGGTTCTCGAACAAATAATCGCAGTATTCACGGAATGACCGCGTGCCGAGTGTCCTGATCCGTTTCTGGAGCCGCGACTCAAGCAAGGTCTTCTTCGCCGGCGGCATCTTGATGCCGCAATGTTCGCTGATGAACTGGCTCAGGCGGTCAAAATCGCTGTTGGACAGCACTTTTATGCCTTCGCTGTATGTTTTGCTCTCGCCCATAGTATGATTACTTTCAGGAATCAGAAAAGCGTGGACAGGGGAACAGGGCACGGTGCCTGTAATGCTCATCAGATGTCACACCGCGATTACTGATTACTGCCCAATGCCTGCCGGCGTCTCAACCTGCGCCTGCGCAAGTTCGCTCACGGAGAAAACCTTGTCGATGTCCAGGATGAGGATAAACCGATCGTTCTGCTTGCCCATCCCCTTGATGAACTCCGTGTTAAGCTTCGTCCCGATCTTCGGCGCGGGCTCGATGTGCTCCGCACCGAGGTCTAGCACCTCCTGCACGGAGTCCGCAAGCGCGCCCAGCACCGTCGTCTCCCCGTCCACCGCTACCTCGACGATGATGATGCAGGTGTTCACCGTCTTCTCGGTCTTGTTCATTCCGAACTTGAGCCGCAGGTCCACCACCGGCACCACGCTGCCTCGAAGGTTGATGACGCCGCGCATGAACTCCGGCGTGCGAGGCACTTTGGTGATAGAGGTAAAATCGAGCACCTCCCGCACCTTCGTGATATCGAGGGCGAAGACCTCGTGGTCAAGTTCAAATGTCAGATATTGTGTCATCTCTTGTACAGCTTCCCCATTCATGATTTCCTCCAGCCTGTGATGGTTCATCAGTCGTCTGTCCTCTGCCTTAAAACCGTTCGAACTCCGCGTCTCTGCTATCACCATCTCCATTGCCGTTGCTGTTACCTGCCATGCTCAGGGCTACGCCTTTATGCGTCGAGAGTATCGCCTTCTTGGATATGTGTCCGCCCTGGCCGATGGGGGCGATCCGGCCGGGCTTCTTTGGAGACAGCGCCGTCCTTCGCGTTGCCTGTCCCTCTGTACTGCCAATCTTGAAGAACGCGATGGTGCTCTGGAGCTGCTCGGCCTGGGACGACAGCTCTTCCGCCGTGGAAGACATTTCCTCGGCAGAACCGGCGTTCTGCTGGATCACCTGATTGAGCTGCTGGATCGCGCTGTTGATCTGATCCGCGCCTGAGGTCTGCTCCTTGGAGGCAGCGCTGATCTCCTGAACGAGTTCCGACGTCTTGTGGATATCCGGCACGAGTTTGGCCAGCATTTGGCCGGCTTTCTCGGCAACTTCGACGCTCGAAGCCGACAGATGACCGATCTCTCCTGCCGCGGTCTGGCTCCGCTCCGCGAGCTTACGCACTTCCGATGCCACGACCGCGAATCCTTTGCCGTGCTCGCCTGCCCGCGCCGCCTCGATGGCCGCGTTCAGGGCTAAGAGATTTGTCTGCCGCGCGATCTCTTCGATGATCGAGATCTTCTTCGCGATGTCCTTCATGGCGCTTACGGTCTCGCTCACGGCCTTGCCGCTCTCCATGGCATCCGACGCTGACTTGAGTGCGATCTTCTCGGTCTGCATGGCATTGTCCGCGTTCTGTTTGATCGTGGCGTTCATTTCCTCAACCGAAGACGATGCCTCCTCGGCGGAGGCCGCCTGCTCTGTGGTCCCCTGGGACATCTGCTCGGACCCGGCGGAAAGCTGCTGGCTGCCTGAGGCCACATTGTCGATTGCGGCCCTTACCTCTGTCACTACTTCCTTTAACTTCATTACCATCGAATTGAGCGCACCGGAAAGTCGACCGATCTCGTCTTTGCCCTCATGGTCTATGGTTACTTCGAGGTTTCCACTGGCTATCTCTCCTGCTTTTTTGGTTAATACGGATAAAGGCATAAGTGTCGCTCTGACTATTATCACCACAGCCCCAGTCAACAAAAGCATTCCAACTGCCCCTACCACGAGAAGAAAGGTCCTCAATGATCTGGACTTGCCCAGTAACTCGCCTAAAGGCATTTTAATGCTTATGGCACCGATGACTGTTCCCTCTTTTACTTTGTGACAGCTAAGACAGCTTCTACCCATAAAATTTGCCATCCCTATATATGGATAGACGCCCCGGATATATTCACCTTCAAGCACAACCTTCTCTTTGCCTTTTTCTATGACCTCCTTTTCAATAGCATCTTTTGGATAGTCATCAGGAGTACCCTTTCCAAAGTCTTTATCAAGGGCTTCCGCCCGAATTACCCTGAGGTCAATTATATGACCCATCTGTTCGAAAAATGGAGCCTTGGCCTCTTTGAAATTGCCAGTGATCATCATGGTGGTTAAGGCATTCAGCACCGTGTCCCGATAACCATTGAGCGCTGTCGTTTTCGCTCCGTCAATCACAATCTCCGTTGACTTATCGCCGGCAACCAAAGCCATGAGTAATATCCCGACAGTTACAATTATGATGATTGGGATTGCTACCTTCCACCTTACCGACATGTCTTTGATTTTCATTGATCTGTTCATCATTTCGCTCTCCTTTTTCGTCGTGCATTACTCATTTTATATTTTAAGATCAGGGCTGCTCTTGCTCGATTTCCTTGATCTCCCCAACTATCCAAACTGAATGCCTCAGAACTAGCTGAACTTATGCAAGCGCGATGCCAACTCAAAATCTCCAGTATTTCAGCGCATTATCGCATCGAAAGCCCTTCATTGCAAGACAACCTGTCTCCAGGTAAGGACAATCTATCCGAGGGCAAAGCGCTGTGGAATTGCAGCACGGGTCGTATCGTCAAAGGCACAGCAATTCAATCCTGCGAGCGGAAATACCCTGCATGCATACAAAAGGGCCGACTCCCCCTTCCCTTGCGCCATCGGGAACTCAGCGATTCTATCGGATCTCTCGCTGACGCGCCTCACACACTCTCCCGAACATCGGCTGTCGCAGGTGGCTCTGCCGCCATGCGGTTTTGCCGTTATTCGGACATTCGGATATCGGCACTCCGACGGACGTTGTGTCCGGAAGCAACCTCGGAGTCTTCGGGCATGCCGGTTGTTACCGCGAGTCGGCAAAAAGCGCTTCGATGAGCGCATGGAAGTCACTCGGCTGAACGGGTTTCGTCACATACCCGCGTGCGCCGAGGGCAATTCCCCGATTCGTATCTTCTTCCCTTCCTTCGGTGCTCGAAATAACGATCGGAATGTGCTCGTACGTTCCGAGTTCTTTTACCTTTTTGATGAACTCGATGCCGCCCATCACCGGCATATTGATATCGAGCAGTATCAGGTCGATATCGGGGTGCTGAGCAAGCTTGTCCAGGCCAATCTGGCCGTTCTGCGCAATCACCATGGCGCATTTGTATCGCATCAGCACCATCTTGTACATTTGATGGATCAACGCAGAATCGTCAACAATCAAAACCTTTTTCATAATATGCCCTCCTCAAGATAGCTCGTTTCCCGGGGAAGAGAACGCTGTTCGCTCTTCTGCCCCGGTGAACCGGATTTATTTTTCTTTCAGCAGATCCAGGAAGCTCTGGATCGTCGTTAATTTCCGTTCGGACTCGGAATACAGTTTCGAGGAAAAGAGCGCCGTTGCCGCGTGGCCCGCCAGCATCGAGAACAGCTCGAAGTCCATGGCCGTGAGTTCGTCCTTCTGGACGAGCAGCTTGTAGATCACGATCGTGCCGATGACATGCTCCTTGATCTTGAGCGGGATGCAGACGAGCGGGTTTGCATAGTCCACCCCCGTCACATCGGAGGGATCGCCCTTCCGGTAGTATGCTTCTCCGGTCTTGACCGCCATGCCGATGATGCCATGACCGAGCCGGATGCTGGCCCGCGCCTGGGGCCCCATCCCCTCCTGCGCCACGATCGAAAGTTCGTTCAACTTCTCGTCGAGCAGCATGATGGAGAACTCCTCGGCGCCGATAAGGTTCATCACGATCTCGAGAATGATTTTGAGGCTCTCGTTGAAGTCCAGGGTGGAATGGAGCTGGTAGCTTGCCACGTAGAGGTTGGCAAGGTTGTTGTTCTCTGTCTCGACCTCCACATACCTGCTCGCAAAATCCTTGTTTTCCTCCTCCACCTGGCGGTACTGGCCCAGGAGGGTCCTGTTCTCCTCCTCCAGGAGACAGATCCGCTCCTCCAGGGAGTTCAACTGGGAGCTGCCGGTCCGGTTGGCGGGCCGGGTCTTCCCTTCGAGCTGGACGATCTTGTACCGGAGCTTCTCATTTTCTTTCAGCAGTTCATGAGTGAATTCCTCTCCTTTTCGGAAGACTTGAAGAAAGTCCTCCACTTTTTTGGAAAGCGTACCTGCCTCTGTCGTATCCATGGATCCTCCTTGGAGAAATTATAGAATCGATCGAACCGTCAGTCCCTCTCTGTACTGCATACTGGTGAAATGCCTGCCCTCGCGTGACAGCAAACGGATATACCCGGGGCCAGGAACCGGATCGTGTTGATCATTCCCGGCCTTTCGTGCCTGCCAGGATCACACGAGGCCGCAAGCGCTTGAGCAGGACCTCGCCCGTGTGGGTATTGAAAAACAATTTCCGCCCGGTTGTACCCCCCACATCAAGCGAGAGGATGCTGAGTCCTTCCTTTTCGAGTGCCTGCAGTGCCATCGCGGCGTTCCTCTTCCCGATGGAGATCCCGCCTCTGCCGCCCGGCCCTGCGCCGAACATGTCCGCGCCGCCGAACACCTTGATCTCGATCTCATGAAGCAACACTCCCCGTTGTTTGAATCGCTTCATCATCCATTGGATGGCGCAATCCACGTACTTGCCCGGCTCCGGGCACTCGCCGCCGCACCGTCCCTTTTGCGGTTCCCGGCATTCCGGCAAAAACCCGTGACAGATCGCGCCGATGCCCGAGCGACGGTGAAACATGGTCACCGCAAGGCAGGAGCCGAGCACGGTATAGATGCTTGCCGATTGCTCTGCAAAGTGGATCTCCCCGGTCTTGAGGTAGATCACCGGTAATGTGTTCCCTGATAAGCTCATCATGTTTTTATCGAGACCATTGATCCTAATAACGGCGGTTGGAACCACAGATGAACACGGGTAAGACCTTCAATCAATAACGTATTTCGAACGAGAGCTTCACCCTATTGGCGCCTCTAATTTTTGTCTTAAGACTTTGAATCATCTTTGGTTATCCGTGGTTACATGCTTTTTCCAGTTTTGATGCGACGCGTTCGAAGGAGCATCTCAACCGGCACATGACCGTGCCACCTCTACGGGCCGTGAGCGGCACGTTCGGCACGAACATCGCGCTGCGGGAACCCGGTGACGGCATGACCGGAGTCCTTAACCGTTCTTGCTGGCTTTTTCGTGTTCCGCCATCGCCGCCAGCCGAGGTAGGTCCAGGATCAGGGCCATGGTGCCGTCTCCCAGGATCGTCGCGCCGGATACGCCCTCGATGTCCTTGTAGACGCTGCCGAGGTTCTTGATCACCGTCTGGTGTCCGCCGATCACGCGGTCCACCACGAAACCGGTTCGCTGATCATCTATCGACACGATCACGATCTGTTCAATGGAGGGACTCTCCCCATCGATCCTGAATTGCTCGCGGAGGCGGATGAACGGAACGATCTTTCCCCGCACACGGGCCAGATCACGGCCATTGGCCCTCTGTATGTCTTTGAGTGTCAGCTCCACGCATTCCTCCACCAGGGAAAGCGGCATGATGAACGACTCCGCGCCGATCCTGACCAGAAGACCATCGATGATCGCGAGGGTAAGGGGGAGCTTCAGCGTTATTGTCGTGCCCGAACCTTTTTTGCTGCTGATCTCGATGTTGCCGCGCAGCGAATCGATGGCTCGTTTCACCACATCCATTCCCACGCCCCGGCCTGACAAACTCGTGATTTTTTTCGCAGTAGAAAAGCCCGGCGCAAGGATGAGCGAAAAGAGCTCCTTTTCCGTCAGTTTTGCATCGGAAGATATCAGTCTTTTTTCCACGGCCTTTGCGCGGATCACATCTGGGTCAAGGCCCTTGCCATCGTCCCGGACCTGCACGATAACATGCGAGCCCGAATGTTTTGCAGACAGATGGATCGTGCCGCTCAGTGGCTTACCGTCGGCCACCCGGTCCTCCGTCAGCTCGATGCCATGGTCGATGCTGTTCCTGATGATGTGGATCAGCGGGTCGCTCAATCGTTCGATCACGGTCTTGTCCAGCTCGGTCTCCTCACCCGAGGTCGTCAGCTCGATCTCTTTATCGAGCTCCGAGGAGAGGTCCCGGACGAGACGCTTGAACTTGCTGAATATCGTGCCTATGGGCAGCATCCGGATGCTCATGGTGTTGTCGCGCAGCGACGTGGTCAGACGCTCTACCTCTTCGGCAATAGAAAGCAGCGAGGTGATGCCGGTGGTGAGGGCCGTCTGGCTGAGGCGGGCCTGAACCGTCACGAGCTCTCCGACAAGATTGGCCAGGTTGTCAAGCTTGTCGGTCGACACGCGGATGCTCGATGTCGCATCATCACCCTGACGCTGCGCCCGCACTTCCCGGACATGCCGCTGCTCGACCAAGGCGGACTCCACGTGTCCGGGAGTTACCGCTCCTGCCTCTACCAGCATCTCGCCGATAAGCTTTCTTGACTTCAGCACTTCCTGGAGATCATCGGTCGTCAGATCTCCTCGCTCGACCAGGATATCAGCCAGTCTCTTATAGCTCTGCTCATCTTCCAGTCTTCCCTCTTCATCGATGATATCCACAGCCAGTTCGGAGCCGTCCTGAACAAAAATAAACACATCCTGAATGGCGTCCACGCCCTGGGAGGTGGTCAAAATCACGTCCCAGTACGTATAGCATGTCTGAGGGTTGATGTCTTCCAGATACGGGACCTCGTCCGTCTGAGCCACGACCTCGCACGTCCCGAGCGTGCGCAATTCGTTCAGCAGGTTGATAGGGTTCGTTCCCCGGACAAAGACCTCCGCACCCGGCCGGAAGCGTATCCGATAGGTGATGTGTCGTAGCTGTCCTTCAGCTGCCGACGCCGGGGTTGCCTTTCTCCGCGTCCCTGCTTCGGGCGCCAGCGCTCTGAACGATGCAACGATCGACGCTGTTTTCGACTCATCGACCGAACCACCCTTATAATAGTGGTCGAAGAGCGACTCGATCTGGTCGCAGGCCTGCAGGGTCAGATTGATGATCTCGTGAGTGGCGTTGGCTTTTCCGCTTCTGACCCTGTCGAAGATCGTCTCCAGCTCGTGCGTGAATGCGACGATCTCACGGAACTCGCATGCCCCGCCGGACCCCTTGATGGTATGCATGGCCCGGAATGCCCTGCCGATCTGCTCCATGTTATCAGGGGCCTTCTCGAGCTCAAGCAGCGAGCTCTCGAGTTCGGCCAGCAACTCATAGGCCTCTTCCCGGAAGGTTACCCGGAGCGCGTGGACCATGGTCTCAGCGCTGTAATCTTCGTTGTCTTTCAGCTCGTTCGTCATGTTCTCCCCCTAGGCCGCGGCCATCCAGATACAGCTCTTGTCGCAGTCCAGCTTGCATCCCTTCAAACGCGCGTACCCGGCGGCCTCTACCGCTTCATTCATCACGGGCGGCAGACTGCCTTCGATGCACACCCGCTTCTTCAGCCTGACCGCGCTCCGATGCGCGGAGCAAAGCAATTGAAGACAGGACACGTCCACTTCCTGTACGCTTCCAAAGCCAATGGAGATGTCGTAGGTGTCGAGGAGCGCTCTGAGGAGCGCTTTCCTCAGCTCTTCCGCATACGGCAGCGTGAGCTCTCCCTCCAGTGTCAGAACACCGCTCTTACCTGATAGTTTGAACATTGCGATCATGGAATTCCGTCCTCCCTTCCTGGTTCGTGATGTTCACCGGGGTGCTGCTCACCGTGCATGGACCGCTACCTGCTCCGCATGCTGTACGAGCCTGGGGCTATCGAGTATCAACGCGACCGTTGCCTTCCCCCTCTCGCATCAGGATGACCCGCTCGCAGAATCTGGACAAAATAATCCACCAGCATGGGATCGAACTGCCTCGCCGAACAGGCAATGAGTTCGGCTATCGCCGTCATTCTATCTGCCGCGGCGCGGTACGGTCTGTTGGACAGAATAGAATCGTAGGCGTCGGCGACGGCGATGATCCGTGCGGACAAGGGTATGCCGTTTCCGGCCAGGCCTGCCGGGTAACCGCTGCCATCGTAGTTTTCATGGTGATGAAGAATGCCGGGCAGAAGAGCTTCAAATTGTCTTAGCGGACGAAGGATTTCCACTCCCTTGCGCGAATGACTCTTGATGATCGTCATTTCTTCTTCGCTCAATTCGCCTTTTTTCCCCAGAATGGCGTTGCTGATGCCGATCTTGCCGATATCATGGAGCAGAGCGGCCGCCCTGATATTTTCAAAAGCGAGTGCGTCGAAGTCCAGTCTCCTGGCAATCAAACAGCAGTAGTCGCTTACCCGGATGCTGTGGCCGTAGGTTCCAAGATCTTTTGTTTCCGCGGCCTGGCACAGGGACACAAGGACGGACAAATAGGTGTAATTGAGATCGTCGGTTTTTCCCCTGACCTTCAACTCCCGGCCGGCTATCAAAGCCCGATTCTCCCGTTCAAGCGACTTCTTCCCGTACACGTAATCGATGGACCTGAGTATCTCTTCGATCCGAAAGGGTTTGCGGATGAAATCGCTTGCGCCTGTTTTGAGCGCTTCGACGGCAAGATCAATGTCCGGACTGCCCGTCATGATCACGAAATCCAGCGCGGGGTTCTGCTTCGCCATCTGCGGCATGAGATCAACACCTCTCATCGGGCCAAGGAAATTGTCGATGAACGCTATCTGGAAGGTGTCCCCGCGTGCGCACAGCATTGCCTCATCGGGTCCCGATGCCGTTTTAACGTAGTACCCCATATCCGTGAGCGCCATGGACAGCGTCTCTAACAGTCGTACTTCGTCGTCTACCAGGAGTATCCTCGCGTCCAATGCCATAGAGAGTTTCACCAATCATGTAGGATATTTATATTTCGTCGTAACGCTTGAGATTGTGCAAAGATAATGCCAGGATCTAACCAGTTGATTGTTCAGCAGAAGGAACACGAGGAGGTAGGTGAGTCGGGGACATGTTGTACTGCGTCAGGGACAGGTTGTCAGGGAAGAAGCTGCGGCGCAAGCGGCAGCTTGATCGTAAAGGCGGCGCCATGGCCCTGCTCTGATGCGACGTCAATTGAGCCTTGGTGGCTGGCGATGATCTTCCGGGCAATGGAAAGCCCCAGCCCGGTGCCGCCTGTTTCGGCTTTCGTCGTAAAAAACGGGGAGAATATTTTCGCGATATTTTCAGGGGATATCCCCGGACCGGTGTCGCTGATCATGACGTATGCGTTGTCCGCCCGGATCGCTGTTTCTATCTTGAGCGTGCCTTTACTTTCCATAGCATCGAGGGCATTGATGATAAGGGCCACAATGACCTGTCTCAATTCTCCCTCGCTGCCGCGGATCAGCGGCCGGCCCTGATACTCTTTTATGACCTCCACCTGTTTGAGCCTCCCTTGATAGCCGATGAGACTGAGCGCGCTGTCGATCGCCTGGTGAACATCGACCGTGCTCCGGTCAGCGGACGTCTTTCGGAAAAAAGAAAGCATGTTGCCCGTAATGTCACGGCAGCGGAGGACCTCATCGTCGATGATCTGCAGGTACTTTTTGAAGATCGCCTGATCATACGGGACCTTGTCCACCCGCAGGAGGAGCGATTCGGCGGAGATTATGATCGATTCCAGCGGATTATTGATCTCATGGGCGATGCCGGTTGCCATCTCACCCAGCGAGGCAAGTCGTTCATTCATGATCAACTGCATCTCGTATTCCTTCCGTTCGGTGATGTCTCTCGCAATATGGATCGATCCGACAATATCACCCTCGGGAGAATAATACGGGAACGTGGAGATGTTGAACGTTCTTTGGGTGTTTGCGTCAACGATTTCTTCAAGCACTGGCATGGCGGCATCCGCGGACCGTTGGGGAGAGCAGCCCAGAAGCGGCGATGATGCTCCATGCGGGAAAAGCGCATGACATTTCTTCTGAAAGACCTCTTGGGGTGTCAAACCCAGATACGCCGCATAGGCCTTGTTCGCCTTGATGATCGTGAAATTATTGTCGTGGATGGAGATCATGTCCGTAATACTGTCGAAGGTATCCCGCCATTCTTTCTGCGATCGGCGCTCCCGGAGAGCTTCTTCGGACCGCTTGATCTGAGATAAGTCGGTTGTGATACCGACGTAGTTGCTGACAATGCCAGCATCATCCTTTACGGCACTGATGGAAAGCCACTTCGGGTAAATCTCGCCGCTCTTTTTTCTGTCCCAGATTTCTCCTGACCACTGACCCGTTTCGATGATCGAGCGCCACATCTCCACGTAGAATTCCCGGTTATGCCTGCCCGATTTCAGGATCCGGGGGTTCTTCCCCAGAACCTCATTTTTTGTAAATCCTGACTTCAATACAAATGACTCGTTCACGTCCACGATGTTCGCGTCGGCGTCGGTGATGACAACGGACTCAGACGTTGTTTGAAGGAACTTTGCCGACAGCTGCATACTCCTCTCTACTGTCTTTCGCCATGTAATATCCTTGGAAACCGAAATCACTCCGATCAGATCCCCCGTGTTGCTCCTGACGGCGGTAGAGGTCAGTTCCTGGTTGAACGTCGTTCCATCCTTCCTCGTCGCGACGACCTCCCGTGTCCACGGCTGCCATTTTATATCCTGCCGCTTTTTTACTGTGTTCATCTTGGCAGGGTTGAAGATGGATGCGTTTTTTCCCACCAGATCATGGACAGTATACCCATGCATCCCGGCCTCCGCATCGTTCGTAAATAAAATAATCCCCTCAGAATCTGTCATGGTGATACCGGCCGGGGCGACCTCAATGGCTCTCCTCAGCAGCATAAGCTCTTCATTCTTTTGCCGTATTTGGAGCTCTGTTAAGGATTTCATCATCGTAAGTGAGACGGCGGAAGCAATTCTCTTCAACTGGGCAACGTCGCTCTCGGAGATTTCTGAGCGTCTGCCGACACCAAGCACCCCGATGACGGAACCGCCCGCGAACAGAGGAAAGCGTGCTATGGACTTAAAGCCGAAGATCGACGCGACCATCCCGGACAATTTCTTAAGCGTGGTATTGTCTGTATAGTCCTCAAAAGCCTTGCGAACGTCGTTCGTCACGATCGCGCGGTTGTTATATACGACGTCATAAAACGAGGTGCCTTCACGGAGAGAGATCGTGAGCTCCTTCAACTTTATTCCGATCAAATCCATAACCTTATTGACAGCCGTCATGTCAGCTGCAATCGAGATATACCGCAGGCACTTCCGGTCCTCGTCCAGCAGATAGACGTTGCAGGCATCGTACGACAACAGGTCTTTCACGCTGCTGGTCACGGTCGAGAGGATACTCTCCAACAGTTGACCGTCTATCATCGCATTGTGGACCTTGCTCATGATTTCCAGTTCGGAAAGTCGATCCTTTATCAGACGCTCATTCATATATCTCTCTCGTGGTTGCCTGGGCATGCCGGGCTCTTTTGGGACCTGCTGGAAATGTCGTGAACCAGCGCCGCCTTCTATATCCCTAATGTGCTGATCAGATGATCTGCCGAAGCAGCGGCAGTGTCCCGGTTCAGATTTAGCCGCATGAAGACGTCGTCCTTTTTTCCGGTCAGATCGTTGCTTCCTATCGTCGGTGAGAGCATCAGCGTCACGGAGGCATCGGTGATCGGTATGATGGTTATGGCAACAACGCTTGTCATGGGTCCCCTGATGGCTGACACCTTTGCGGAGGCGAGCCCGCTGGCAGCCTTCCGGGCATCGTCAGGGTCACTCTGGCCATCGCGAACGATAAGCTCGATTCGTTTCCCCCCGATGCCCCGCCTGCATTGATGGCCTTTACAGCGAGAAGCGCTCCATCCCGGCCGGCGGTCCCCCGGATCGCCGTTGCGGCCGGTCAGCCCACCCACGTCGCCGACCCGGATCGTTTCATGCTCGCCTGCACCGCGCGCCCCGTCAGCAGTACCACTATCGTGATGATCGCGAATCTCCTGGTGCCCGACGTCCGCCTCCCGTTATAATGGACGGCGCCAATGCCGCGTTCAACCCGGTGGGCTCACTTCTCGATCCCGTACTCCGCAAGCTTGCGGGCCAGTGTCCGCGGATGGACCCCCAACGCCTCCGCCGCCCTGTTCCGTTCGCCGCCCGACTGCTTCAGTATGCGCAAGATGTGCTCCCGCTCCAGGTCATCAAGCCGGATGCTGCCGACGCCCGGGCAGCTTCCCAGATCACGGGGAAGGTCGGCAGGTTCTATTAAATCGTTCCTGCTCAGCAGAAGAACATGATGGACTACGTTCTGGAGTTCCCGTACATTTCCCGGCCATGCACAACCGGTCAATATACTAATCGCTTCACTACTGAACTGCTTCTGTTTGAATACCGGGCTGCTACTCCTGAAATGCTCGATGAGCGGGACGATATCTTCCTTCCGCTCCCGCAGTGGCGGGAGATGAACGGTCAATGCGGAGATCCGGTAGTACAGGTCCCCCCGGAAGGTACCGTTCTCGATCCCTGACTTCAAGTTCTTATTGGTTGCGGAAATGATCCGCACGCTGACCTGCTGCTCCCGGGTTCCGCCGAGCCGGTAAAAATTCCCCGTTTCAATGACCCGGAGCAACTTCACCTGGAGCGAGAGCGGCATATCCCCGATCTCATCAAGGAAGAGCGTCCCTTCATGCGCTATTTCGAGCAAACCGGGCTTTTTCGCCTGGGCCCCGGTGAACGCGCCCTTTTCATAGCCGAACAATTCGCTCTCGATCATGGTCTCGGGAAGGGCGCCGCAATTGATCGCGACATAGGATCTATCGGCCCTGGAAGAGGCGTTGTGGATGATCCGGGCGATCAGTTCCTTGCCCGTGCCGCTCTCACCGGTGATCAGGACGGGGAAATCCGACTGGGCAATCTTCTTTGATCGCTCGACAACATCCCGCATCACCGGGCTTTCCACGATCAGATTAGATACTTCCGATTGTTTTTTTACCTGGGTCTTGAGTAGCAGGTTCTCAATGCAAAGCTTCTTCTTGTCATAAGCCTTTTCGATGACCGGAGCGAGCTCAACGATCTTGAAAGGCTTCATCAGGTAATCATAAGCGCCTAATTTCATGGCTTCAACTGCGGTCATGACGGTGGCGTGGGCGGTCAGGATGACAACCTCCGTAGGGATTTCCCGGCTTCTGATCCTTTTCAGGACTTCGATGCCGTCGAGGCCAGGCATATTCATGTCAAGAAGAAGGACGTCGAATTCCTCCTTTTCGAGCAGCTCAAGCGCCTGGGTGCCGTTCTCAACCGATACAACATGAGACACCAGGGTCGACAGCGCATCCCGAAGAAGCTCCCGGATGTTCTTCTCATCATCGGCAATCATGACTTTCGCAAGTGTGAGGCCCATAGTATTTTCCCTGTAACGGCTAGACTAGCCTATCGAAAAGTAACCGCCGCTCGATGCTGATTTGGCGCAGCGGGTGATATTTCCGTTACTATAGCAAAATTACCCCGTGTTCACAATGTTAATTTGTCATTCGGATGATCTCGGCCGAGCGGAGAGATCTTTCCGCCGGGGTACTCGAGGAATAACGAAACACGGGACGGCAAAGGGCGGGTCAAGAACGGGACACACGGCAATAAAAAAGCGGCTCCGATATTCGGAGCCGCTTCCTACGTGTACGATAGTGTCGTTCAGAAATTACTTTTGTCCGTGCTTTTCCGCCACCTGTATCCGGATCATCGCCCGCAGGAGTTCGATGCGTGCCTTTTCGTAATCTTTCTGTTCGAGGTTTTCGCTCAGCGCCTTCTCTGCACGCTCTTTCACAGCCCGTTCTTCAGTAAGGTCTATATCCGCAGCCCGGTCGGCACCCTCTGCCAGAATGATGACCCGGTCCGCTCCTACCTCGGCATATCCCCAGTCAACAGCCAGACGGTGCCACTCCGTTCCTTCACGGTAAGAGAGCATGCCGACCTTGAGCGTCGTCAGAAAGGGCGTGTGCCCCGGAAGCACGCCGAACTCGCCTTCACTGCCCGGAGCTATCACTTCATCCACGCGTTCCGAACGGACCACCTGACGGCTCGGCGCAACGATCTCAAGAAGCATTTTTCCTTTTTCAGCGACCATCTTCTTTTTCCAATCTTCGCCACTCAGTTGTGATGGGCCTCTCGTGTTCGCCTGTTCTCCCATCGTTCATCCACGATACTTAACGCTTGTAGCCGAGCTTCTCCGCCTTCTCGAACACTTCCTCGAGGGGGCCGACCATGTAGAATGCCTGTTCGGGGATATCGTCCATTTTGCCGTCAACCACTTCCTTGAATCCCTTGATGGTCTCCTTGAGCGGCACGTATTTCCCCGGTGTGCCCGTAAAGGCCTCTGCCACCTGGAAGGGCTGTGAAAGGAACCGCTGGATCTTTCTGGCGCGGGACACGGAGAGCTTGTCCTCGTCGGACAGTTCGTCCATGCCGAGGATGGCGATGATGTCCTGAAGCTCTTTGTACCGCTGAAGTACGAGCTGCACCCGTTGCGCGACCGAGTAATGCTCCTCTCCGACCACGTGGGGATCCATGATACGGGACGTCGAATCAAGCGGGTCCACGGCCGGGTATATGCCGAGTTCCGCAATCTGACGCGACAGCACCGTTGTTGCATCAAGGTGCGCGAACGCCGTTGCCGGCGCCGGGTCGGTCAGATCGTCGGCAGGAACGTAGATGGCCTGCACCGAAGTGATGGAGCCTTTTTTCGTAGAGGTGATACGCTCCTGGAGGGCGCCCATTTCAGTGCCGAGTGTCGGCTGGTAACCCACGGCCGACGGCATACGGCCGAGGAGCGCGGACACCTCGGACCCTGCCTGGGTAAATCGGAAGATATTGTCAACGAACAGGAGCACGTCCTGTCCCATGGTATCGCGGAAATATTCGGCGACGGTCAGGGCCGAGAGACCGACGCGGAGCCTTGCTCCCGGCGGCTCGTTCATCTGGCCGTAAACCAGGGCCGTCTTGCTGATCGTGCCTGATTCCTTCATCTCGGCCCAGAGATCGTTCCCTTCACGGGTACGCTCGCCCACGCCGGCGAAGACGGAATAGCCTCCGTGCTGCTTCGCCACGTTGTTGATCAACTCCATGATGATCACGGTCTTGCCAACGCCCGCGCCGCCGAAAAGACCCGTTTTGCCGCCCTTCGTGTAGGGGGCCAGAAGGTCAATGACCTTGATGCCCGTTTCAAAGAGCTGCTTCGTGGGATCGAGTTCTTCCAGCATCGGAGCAGGACGGTGAATGGGCAGCGTCTCCTTGGTCGTGATCGGTCCCATCTCGTCCACGGGCTCGCCGATCACGTTCATGATGCGCCCGAGCACTTCCTTGCCCACGGGCATGGAAATAGGTTTGCCGGTGTCGTTCACCTTCATGCCGCGCATGAGACCGTCGGTGGAAGACATGGCCACCGTGCGCACCCGGTTCTCACCGAGGTGGAGCGCGACCTCCAGCGTCAGATGGGTCTCGGGAGTTCCGAGGCCCTTGTCCGCGGCCTGGTCGATCCGAAGCGCGTTCATCAAATGGGGCAGGTTTCCGACGGGGAACTCGCAGTCCACCACCGCGCCCATGACCTGTACTATTTTACCTGTGCTCATTGATATCCCCCTGTGCGGCATGAAGACCATGCCGATTGCAAATTTTAAATTGGAAAGTGAAAATTGGAAAATGAGCTGGAGGTTCTTAATCGAAATCTAAAATTTCCAATTTCCAATCTTCAATTTCCAATAAGTCTTTTATTTCAGCGCTTCCGCCCCGCCGACGATCTCGGATATTTCCTTGGTGATCGCGGCCTGGCGCTGTTTATTGAACTTGAGCGTGAGCCGTTCGATCATGTCCTTGGCGTTCCGCGTGGCGGAATCCATGGCCGTCATCCTCGATCCCATCTCGCTCGCCTGGCTCTCGAGCATAGCACGGTATACCTGCACCTCAACATGCTTCTGCAGAATGGAGCCCAGGATCGCCTCTGCCGACGGCTCATAGAGATAATCGACAGCAGCCATGAACGGGTCCGGTTCGGTCGGCGGCTCCACCGGCAGAAGCTTCTCGAGGGTGACCTTCTGCTGCATCACGCTCTTGAACTCGTTGTAGAGCAGGTACACCTCATCGGTCTCGCCTGCGGCAAAACGTTCGACAACGTTTTTGCCGACATCGGCCGCTTTTTCATAATCGATCATGCCGAGCTCCGACCATACCTTGCCCAGGGTATACACGGAACGCTTGCGGAAGAAGTCGCGGCCCTTGCGGCCCACGACATTCACCTTTACGTCTTTGCCCTCGGCCTTGAGCTGCTTGACGGCCTCGACAGCCTTGCGCAGGATATTGGTATTGTACGCACCGCACAGACCCCGGTCCGATGTCAGTACGAGCAGCTTCACCTGCTTGGGCTCGCGCTTTGCCAGGAGCGGATGCTGTGCCCGCTCCACACGGGCCGCAAGGTTCGCGATCACGGCAAACATCTTTCGCGCATATGGCCTCGCCGAGATCACGCGGTCCTGTGCGCGGCGAAGCTTTGCAGCCGCAACCATCTTCATGGCCTTGGTGATCTGCTGGGTCTTCTTGACGCTCGTTATCTTTCTCTTGATGTCTCGTAAGCTGGGCATTGGATCCCTTCAACTGCAAAATGCAAAGGTTAAAATGCAAAGTGCAAAATGAACGGCTTTTACTTTCGCCTTTTGAAATTTGCAATTTTCATTTTGCATTTCACGGCTATGCCGTAAACGTTTTCTTAAATTCTTCGATGGTGCTCTTGATACGCGCCTTGAGGTCGTCGTCGATCTGCTTCTTGCTCTTGATGTCATCGAGCAGGGCCTGGTGCTTGCTCACCGCGAATCGCAGAAGTTCCTGCTCAAACTTTTTAACCGCCGGCACCGGAACTTCATCCACAAAACCGTTGGTCCCTGCGAAGATCACGAGGATCTGCTGCTCGACGGGGAGCGGTGAGTACTGGTCCTGCTTCAAAAGCTCCACCATGCGCTGACCGCGGTTCAGCTGCGCAAGCGTGGCCTTATCGAGGTCGCTGCCGAACTGGGCAAAGGCCGCGAGTTCGCGGTACTGCGCCAGGTCGAGACGGAGGGTGCCGGCCACCTGCTTCATGGCCTTGATCTGGGCGCTGCCGCCCACGCGCGACACGGAAATACCCACGTTGATGGCCGGCCGCACGCCCGAATAGAACAGATCAGCCTCAAGGAACATCTGCCCGTCGGTGATGGAGATCACGTTCGTCGGGATGTACGCTGATACGTCGCCGGCCTGGGTCTCGATGATCGGGAGCGCGGTAAGCGATCCGCCGCCCATCTTGTCCGACAACTTTGCCGCGCGCTCAAGGAGACGGGAATGGAGATAAAACACGTCTCCGGGATATGCCTCGCGTCCCGGGGGTCTGCGGAGGAGCAGCGAGAGCTGGCGATAGGCCGTGGCCTGCTTCGACAGATCGTCATACACGATCAGGGCGTGGCCGCCTTTGTCGCGGAAGTATTCGCCGATGGTGGCGCCCGTGTAGGGTGCGATGAACTGGAGCGGCGCCGGGTCGGACGCGGTGGCGGATACAATGATGGTGTAGCCCATCGCGCCGTGTTCCGTAAGGGTCTTGACCACCTGAGCGACCGTGGAACGTTTCTGTCCAATGGCCACGTAGATGCAGATGACGTTCTGGCCCTTCTGGTTGATGATGGTATCAATGGCAACGGCGGTTTTTCCGGTCTGGCGGTCTCCGATGATGAGTTCGCGCTGTCCGCGGCCGATGGGGATCATTGCGTCAATGGCCTTGATGCCGGTCTGGAGCGATTCACGCACCGACTGGCGCTTCACGATGCCCGGCGCGATGACCTCGATATGACGGAATTCCTTGGAGGTGATGGGACCCTTGCCGTCGATGGGTTGGCCGATGCCGTCTACCACGCGGCCCACGATAGCGTCGCCAACAGGGACTTCAGCGATCCTCTTGGTCCGCTTTACGATGTCTCCTTCGCGGATCTTGGAGTCGTCGCCCATGAGCACCGCGCCAACGCTCTCTTCCTCGAGGTTGAGCGCCATGCCCATGACGCCATTCGGGAACTCCAGGAGTTCGCCTGACATGACATTGTCGAGCCCGAAGACCTTGGCGATACCGTCGCCGACCGTGATGACGGTGCCGACCTCGGCGACCTCAACGGTCTTCTCGAAATCGGATATCTTCTTTTTTATGATCTCGCTGATTTCCTGTGCCTTGATCTGCATGTTTTACACCTCGTGAAATTCAGGAGCCAGGAGCCAGAAGACAGGGGTCAGAAGATAATCGCTTACCCTTCTGGCTCCTGACTCCTGATTCCTGTCCCCTGTTTTATTAGTTCAGCAACTGATTCCGCATTTTTGTGAGCTGATTCTTGATGGTCCCGTCGTAGACCGTGCTTCCGATCTGCGCCTTGGCTCCGCCGATGAGAGAGGCATCAACGTTCGCGTCGATGTCCACCTGTTTGCCGGTGAGTGCCTCGAGTTCTTTCTTGATCTCCGCCAGATCGGCCGGGCTTACAGCGGCGGCCGTGGTCAGTTGCGCCATGGCGCGATTTGTGCGCTCGGCCAGAATCTCCTGAAACGCCTCGTAAATGTCCCTGACATATCTGATCCTGCCGGTATCCGCCAGGTGCTCCACGAACCGCTGGGTGGTCGGCTGCATACCGAGCCTGGCCGCCAGTTCCTTGATAACGGCCTTCTTGTTCTCGGGAGTGAAAACGGGGCTTGCAAAAAGCTTCTGCAGTGCGGGCAGCGCATCCACGGCGCTCGTAAATTCGGCAAGCTCGGCCTTGGTCTTGTCGACGGTATTCTTATTCTCGGCAAGCTGCACGAGGGCCTTGGCATATCGCTTCGCAATGATCCGAATCAAGCCTGGCCTCCCACTCTGGTGATGTATTCCTTCACGATGCGTTCATGGTCCTGGCTGTTGATCTTCTGTTTGATCCTGCCTTCCGCAAGATCAAGGGCAAGGAGCGCCGCCTCGGCCACAAGCGCGGTTTTTGCCTTATGAAGCTCACTATCAATGCCCTGTTTTACCTGGGCCTGAACGTCCTCTGCGACCTTCCTGCCTTCCTCAACGAGCGCCTTCTTGTCCTTCTCGCCCCGGGCCTGGGCATCGGCGACCATCCTGCCGGTCTCCGCCTCCATCTCCTTGATCTTTCGCTCAAGGTCCGCGAGGGCGGCCACGGCGCGTTCCCGAGCCTCGTTTGAGTCCTGCATGGCCTTAGCGATCTCGGCTGTCCGGTTCGCAAAAAAATCCCGAATCGGCTTCCTTGAGAAATAGACGACAACCGACGCAATGATCGCGAAATTGACCAGTCTGGGCAGCCAGTCGCCCATGAAGGTTATTTCTTCATGGCTACCATGGACCGCCGCTTCCTCGGCAAAAGCAAATGCCGCGAACACTAAGTTCCCCGCCAGGCAGTATGCCAACCCTGTTATTTTTTTTAGGCTTTTCATGGTTTGCTTTTTCTCTATCACTCCGAACTGTTTCTAAACCGCCCTTCCGAGCAGCTTGGTGGTGATTTCCTGCGACAAGCGCTCAGCCTCTTGCTTAAGATCGGTCCGGGCCGCCGTAGAAGCCGCCATGATCTCACCACGCGCCTTATCCAGCATTTCACCCGCTTTGGCGCGTTCTGCGGAAATCATATCGCGCTGGGCATCGAGGCCCTGCTGGTAAATAGCGTTATACGTAAGCACGGCCTTTTGCTTGGCCTCGGCCAGGGAGGTATTATACTTCTCCAGGATGTTCTCCATGCGCTCCTGCGCGGCCTTTGCATCTTCCAGGGCGGAACTGATGCCCTGCTCGCGATCCAGCATGACCTTCCTGATGGGCTTGAAGAGGATGAAATTAAGCACAATAAGCAGCACAATGAAGTTGACGAGCTGCCAAAGGAGTGTGATATCAATATCTATCATAAGTGCGGGAGCCTCTTTTGTTCAGAAGAGAAAAGGAGAATTCACTTCCTGAAGTTTAAAAAAATTATCACAACGTCCGGCTATTGTCAAGAATTTTGCCTATTAATAATATAAATGAGTGCCGGGTTTTTGATTATAGAATAACGGGGAGGGAAAATGGGGGCGGGATGAGAGGCAATTGTCGGGTACCCCGCCTGCACCTTTCGAGGACCGCACCGATCATCCTGTGAAAATATGTTTCACGGCAGGATCTCACAAAGCGCTTTACTCGATACAGGCGCGGTGGTACAATAACAGTTCTCGCATCGCTTATGGACAAGATCATTATAAAAGGCTGCCGCCAGCATAATCTGAAGAACATCGACGTCGAGATCCCTCGTGACAAACTTGTGGTTATCACGGGCCTGTCGGGCTCTGGAAAATCGTCACTCGCCTTCGACACCATCTATGCCGAGGGGCAGCGCCGTTACGTCGAGAGCCTCTCGGCCTACGCGCGCCAGTTCCTGGGCCAGATGGACAAGCCCGATGTGGATTCCATCGACGGACTCTCTCCCGCCATCGCCATTGAACAGAAGACCACGAGCAAGAACCCCCGCTCCACGGTCGGTACCGTAACCGAGGTCTATGACTATCTTCGCCTGCTCTTCGCGCGAATCGGCAAACCCTATTGCTATAAATGCGGCAGGGAGATCGCGGCCCAGACCGTGCAGCAGATCACCGATGCGGTCATGGCACTGTCTGAGGGCACGCGCATTCAGGTCCTGGCTCCGATCGTTCGCGGGCGCAAGGGAGAGTACCGGAAAGAGCTCATGGCCGCAGGAGCCTCGGGCTATGTGCGCGCACGGGTTGACGGTTCGATCAAAGAACTCGCCGAGCCCGTCCCGATGGACAAAAAAAAGAAACACGACATTGAGATCGTGATCGACCGTCTTGTAGTGAAACCCGGCATCGAACGCAGGCTCGCGGAAAGCGTCGAGACCGCCCTCCGCCAGGCCGAAGGCCTCGTGCTCATTAATCTGGTGGACCAGAAAAAGGACCAGCTCTACAGCGAAAAGCTCGCCTGCATCTTCGACAACATCAGTTATCCCGAGATCGCCCCCAACACCTTTTCCTTCAACAGCCCCCAGGGAGCCTGCCCCACCTGCGACGGCCTCGGCGGACTTCTGGAGTTCGACCCGGGGCTCATTATCCCGAATCCCAACCTTTCGCTCAGGGAAGGAGCCGTCAAGCCCTGGGCGAAGCGCACGTCGGTCTACCATTATGAAATGCTCCACAACCTTGCGGAAGCCTGCGGCTTCGATGTCAACACGCCGTTCAAGAACCTGAAGCCGTCGCAGCAGAAGATGCTGCTGTATGGCTACAGCGAGAGCGAGGCAAAGGCCCTGGCGACACGCAAGGGCGCGGTGTGCAAACCCTTCGAAGGCATTATCGAAAGCCTGAAACGGCGGTATGATGAGACCGATTCCTACGCCATCCAGTGGGAAATGGAACAGTACATGAACTACCAGACCTGCCCGGACTGCGGCGGCAGCAGGCTGCGCAAGGAATCGCTGGCGATAAAGGTCGCCGGCTTGAACATCCACGACATCACGCGCATGAGCATCAAACAGGCGCTGGTGTTCTTCAATGATCTTACGCTTACGGACAAGGAGACGGCCATTGCCCAGCGGATCTTGAAGGAGATCCGTGAACGCCTCGGGTTCATGATCCACGTAGGTCTGGATTATCTCTCGCTGAGCCGGGGAGCGGCCACATTGTCGGGCGGTGAGGGCCAGCGCATCCGTCTTGCCACGCAGATCGGCTCGTCCCTCGTGGGTGTGCTTTATATTCTGGATGAACCGAGCATTGGTCTGCACCAGCGGGATAACCGCAGACTTCTCGATACCCTGTTCCGGCTTCGCGACCTCGGCAATACCGTGCTCGTCGTGGAACACGACGAAGAGACCATCGGCGCGGCGGACCACGTGATCGACATGGGTCCGGGCGCCGGGGTGCACGGCGGCGAGATCGTGGCCCAGGGAACACCGCAAGAGATCCAGACGGTCGGGGCTTCGCTCACCGGCCAGTACCTCTCCGGCAAGGTCTTTATCAAGGTACCGTCCATCCGCAGAAAATCCACGAAAGCGATCAGCGTTATCAACGCAGAGGAGAACAACCTCCAGGGCATAACCGTCCAGTTCCCCCTTGGCGTGTTCACCTGCGTGACCGGCGTTTCAGGCTCGGGCAAGAGTACGCTGGTAGTGGACATCCTGTACCGCGCCCTTGCCCAGCGCCTTTACCGGTCCACGGAGCGGGCGGGAAAGCACAAGGACATCAAGGGCCTCGAACATGTCGACAAGGTGATCGACATCGACCAGTCGCCCATCGGCAGAACGCCGCGCTCGAACCCCGCCACCTACACCGGGGTGTTCGGCCCGGTCCGCGACCTCTTCACCCAGCTCCCGGAATCGCGCATGCGAGGGTACAAGGCCGGCCGCTACAGCTTCAACGTGAAGGGCGGCAGGTGCGAGGCCTGCGAGGGCGACGGTCTGATCAAGATCGAGATGCACTTCCTGCCCGACGTCTATGTGACCTGCGACGTGTGCCACGGCAGCCGTTACAATCGTGAAACGCTGGACATCCGGTACAAGGGCAAGAACGTCGCCGAGGTGCTCGGCATGACCGTGGAGCAGGCCTACGATTTCTTCCAGAACGTGACGCCCGTCCGGTCCAAGCTCCAGGCCCTGCTGGATGTGGGCCTCGGCTATATCACCCTGGGACAATCGGCCACAACGCTCTCGGGCGGTGAATCACAGCGCGTCAAGCTCTCGAAGGAGCTCTCCCGCCGCGCAACGGGAAGGACACTGTACATCCTGGACGAACCGACGACCGGCCTGCACTTCGCTGACACGCAAAAGCTGCTCGATATGCTGAACCAGCTCGTGGACGCGGGCAACACCGTGGTCGTGATCGAACACAACCTCGACGTGATCAAGACCGCGGACTGGATCATCGACCTCGGCCCCGAGGGCGGCGACCGGGGCGGCCGGATCGTGGCCCAGGGAACTCCCGAGGACGTGGTAGCGGTGCAGGAATCGTATACCGGTCAGTTTTTGAAAAGAATATTGTAAATTGCAGATTGCAAAGTGCAAAATGCATATTGTATAATCAAACAGAACCCACTTTGCATTTTTCATTTTGCATTTTGACTTTTGAATGTCTCCCGGAGGTCTTATGATACGATCATTCATCCTTCTCGCCCTTGCGACGCTTCTCTGCACCACCTCCGCCTGCAGCGCAAAAAAACCACCCGAGCAGACGGCCATCAAAAGCAAGAACATCCTTACCGCGCTCAGGGACATCGACAAGGCATATGAGAAAAAAGACCTCTCCTCATTCATGGACAATGTGGCCCCCGGGTTTCAAGACCGGGATGCTCTTTCCAAATCCCTTGCAGATGTTTTCCTGAAGAACGAAACCATCCGCTTCAACATCCAGTACACCAAGATGCTCATCGTGGTCGGGGAAAAGGGTCCGATCAAGGTAACGTTCAACTGGGACGGGGAGTGGCTTGCCGTTGGAGGGACGACCCAGAAAAACGGCGGACGGGTAACGCTGATCTTTGATCCCGGAAGTTTCAAGATCGCGTCCATCGACGGGAAGAACCCCTTTGTGCCGCTGCCGGTGGTAATGCCGGGGAAACCGTAATAGTTCGGAGCTCACCATGCCCTTCACTGAAGAACACATAGAAACCGATTTCCTCATCATCGGCGGGGGTGTGGCCGGTCTCCGGGCAGCCATCGAACTGGCGCCGAACGGAGAGGTCCTTGTGGTGACCAAGGACGCGCCTACCGAGAGCAGCAGTGAATACGCCCAGGGCGGCGTCGCCGTGGCGCTCTCGGACGAGGATGAGATCTCGATCCACTTCGATGACACCATTCGGGCCGGCGACGGGCTCTGCCTTCGCAATGCCGTTCGCACGCTCGTTGAAGAGGGGCCCACGCGGATACGGGAGCTCATCCTCTGGGGCGCGGAATTCGACAAAGAAGGCACGAAGCTCGCGTTCACGCAGGAAGCTGCCCACACCAAGCGCCGCATCCTCCATGCACACGGTGACTCGACCGGCAAAGAGATCATGCGCGTACTGATCGACAAGGTCCGCGCCACCAGCACGGTGTCAAAGATCGACTTCGCCTTCACCCGGGACCTGATCATAGAGAACGATCGCTGCGTCGGGGCCGTGGTCTGCCAGCAGGCACTGCACAAGGTCCTCATCATCTCCGCACGCGCGGTCCTGCTCGCTACGGGCGGGGCGGGCCAGCTGTTTGCGCGCACCACGAACCCTGCCGTGGCCACCGGCGACGGCATGGCCATGGCCTATCGGGCAGGCGCCAGTCTCATGGATATGGAGTTCGTTCAATTTCACCCCACCGCGCTCTTTCTCAAGGGAGCGCCCCAGTTCCTGCTTTCCGAGGCCATGCGCGGCGAAGGCGGCATGCTGAAGAACAGCCGGGGCCTGCGCTTTATGGACCGCTACAATTCAGCGCGCGAGCTTGCACCGCGCGATGTGGTCACCCGCGCCATTCAGTCCGAAATGGCTGCCACGGGGGCCGACAATGTATTTCTTGACATGACACATTTGAATGCCGCTTACGTGATCAGGCGTTTTCCCCGTATTTACCAGACCTGCAAAAAACTCGGCATCGACATAACGACGACGCCTGTCCCGGTATCGCCTGCGGCCCATTATATCATGGGCGGGGTGAAGACCGACCTCTTTGGCGCCACGTCAATTCCTGGACTTTTTGCCGCCGGCGAAGCCGCTTGTACCGGTGTTCACGGCGCAAACCGGCTCGCGAGCAATTCCCTGCTGGAAGGACTGGTCTACGGACATCGGGCGGGCCTTGGAGCGGCGCGGTACGCGCGAAAGCACGTCAACAGAGGCACCGGCAGGAAGCATGATGTGGTTCATGCGATACATAAGGTGCGCCCTTGTTCAGCTGCGCTACCGGATATCTCGGACATCCGCTCTTCTCTCAAGAAACTCATGTGGGAGAAGGTGGGCATTGTACGCGTGAAAAAGGACCTGACCGCCGCGCTCAAGCAGCTCAAGGAATGGGACCGGACCATGAAGGAACATGCCCCCGAGAGGAACATATTCGAGATCAAGAACATGATCACGACCGCCCTGCTCATCACCCGCTCCGCGCTGCAACGGGAAGGCAGCGTGGGCGCGCACTTTCGAAGTGATTTTCCTACAAAGGGGAGAAGCTGGAGGAAGAGGACGGTATTAAAGAGGTAACTTGGCCACAAGTCACCTGCCATGGATCCGAATCGTCCTCCGAAAAAGATTGAATGTCTGGCCTGGCAGGAAGTCGCGTGACCCCGTCAGGGAATAACCTGCCCACTCCATCTCCCTCACGTACGCCCGATCCTCCTTCTTTGCTTTTCCTTCAAACCAGGTAACTCGTTCACCAACTAGCCGACGTCCCACCATAGCTGACAATCGGCAAAGCTACGTCAACAACAGCGTACCGTCCGTTATTCACTTATAATCCGGAGGAACCGGTAAGGTAAAACACACTATTCGGGCGTTGGAGAAGGAGAAAGTGATAAAGCGGCAGTCGTTGTTCAGTGGACTAAGGCCTCACCGCCCTGGTTCTGGCGGTCAGTAGGGATAGCCGTAGGGCCATCCCCACGGGTCATACGGGAAAGGCGAACGATAGATGAAGGGATCGTAATAAGGGTAATAATAGGGATAATAATAGTTGGGCCTGTAGTATTCCTTTTGCTCGTCCCAGAGATAGATCTCCCTGATCTCGAACACCGGATACACGTACTCCATCTCATCGATCTTGCCCTTGCGAACATCGACAAATTCTCCCGCCATCGTGATCTCCCGTCCCCTCTTATACACCATCGGGTCGAGAAGTCCTTTTGACTTCGGATAGAAAGCAAGGAACCTGCCCTGCGTACGCTCTGATCCCCGAAGGTAGCCGAGCGAATCAACGGGCACTCTAAGCGCCTCGATCTGTGAACCCTTTTCTGAGAAACGTGTCTCCGCGATCAAGCCACCCAGGATGAAAAGCTTGCCCTTATATACATCGGGATCTTCCCTGAGCTGGTTAAAGGAGATATCGCGCGCGCCCTCCTTCATGACCTCGCGGGTCAGCACAGGTGAGCAGGCTGAAAGAACAAGCGCAACGGCACCTATCAAGAATATCCTTTTCATGTTTTAATTATGCCACTCAAAGTGAAAATGTCAAGCCTCGTCGCGCATTATCAAATTGCATACCTTCACTTATCCATGCTATACTAATCTTAGCGACTGCTACGGAGGTTGTATGCCACCGAAGAAAACAAAGATAACCCTTTACACTCTCAGCACTTGTTCGCACTGCCTGCGCACCAAGCGCTTCTTCAAGGAACAGGGGATCGAGACGGAGATCATTGATGTGGACCTCCTGACCGGAGCGGAGCGTGAGCGCGTCATGACCGAAGTCCGGAAGCTTAACCCCGACTGCAGTTTTCCGACCATCTGCATCGACGAAGATGTGATCGTCGGTTTCAACGAAGAAAAATTGCGCAAGATATTGAGCCTGAAATGACCCCGGACAAACTTTACGATATCCTGTCTAAATATGCCGAGTCGCAGGGCATCCGTCTGAACAAGGATAAGCCTTTCGTTTTAGATATCCTGCAGGGCCTGCTCACGAACGAGGCCCGTTACGGCTACCGTTCTTGTCCCTGCCGGCTTGCCTGGGCTGTGAAGGAAAAGGACGCGGACATCGTTTGTCCCTGCGTATACCGGGATCCGGACGTCAAGGAATTTGGAAGCTGCTTTTGTGGACTCTATGTTTCGATAGACTGGAACGAAGAAAAGATCGAACATCGTCAGGTGCCGGAGAGAAGACCGAAAGAGAAAAGAGCTGCATAAAATCATTTCACCGCAGAGGTCGCAAAGAACATCAGATACATTACAAGCAAATAAATCTTTTGCAGGGATTACAGGCTAATCTGATGGAGAAATCGTTCAGCTTGTCCATCCTGTTATCGTGTCAATAAATTATCGAAAGGTTGTCAGGAGAATGAAGAAAAAAGAAAAGAGCAAAAAGAAACAGGACATGCCCGAGTTCCTTTTCAAGGAATTCACTCCTGAAGAGGACAAGCTTTACGTGGAAGCGGTGAGCAAGTACCGCGAGGCCATCGAGGCGGGAAAGACCCTTCGCCAGGCATATGAAAGCTATTCGATATCCGACAAAGGTCTGGAGTCGCTGATCCACGCGGATTTTCTGAAGATCATGATCGCCGAGCGCCATTTTGAGCAGCGCCAGAGCCTTGAAGAGGTGGCCAGGGCCCTCGACGTATCTCCCGATCTTGTCAAGGACACCCACAAGCGAATGCTCCAGGAAGTCGGGGTAACGGCAGCCAACCAGTTCGGTCGTGAGTATGGTGATAGCATTCCGAAGACGAGCGATTAACCAATAGTCTTACCGCGACCGTGAGAATGCATAATAGACAGGTGTCTTTTCGTGGGACAGCCTATTTCTTTTCGTGATTTGTGATTGTGGTTCACTCCTGCCATTCCAGGCGTTTTCCCTCTCCGTGCTCTTCAGCAAATTACGCTTATTCATGGCGTCATCATGATCCCCCTCATGATCGGGTTCCTGAAAGCCGGTCAAATCACAGTGCGCGAACACGAAACATCATAATGCCCGTTTCTTCTTTCCGGTCTCTCCTCCCACGCGGGATCAAAATAAATTCAATTGAGCCAGGGATGCACACGGATAAGGCCCTCTCGCGATGCATGGCGAGTTACGTCAAAATGGCCCGTGTGAATGGCCAATCAAGCAGGCGGAAATTGTCGCACGCGAAGAGGGGGTTTTTTTATGCCCATTTCATTTGAGGCGGGTCAGTTTCACATAATCCTGAGGCAGCCGAAGCATCTCTACGGAATGGCATGGAAGCTCGCAGAAAGGCATGATGCGGAAGAGCGGCGCATCATGGAACCGAATAAGATTAAAACAGTCGATCTCGCCCAGATGACACAACAGGACCGTCGATTTTAATGAAAAAGCCGCGTCATCGCTTGCCTTTTTTACTTTCACCTTGAATGGATCGTGCGGTCATCTGCGGATACCATGACGACGCCAGGCAATGCCGCGTTTGCCATCCCGTGGACATGTTCAAGCGCTGCCCCTTGCGTCTCATGTCAGTTCGCACATTACTCCCACTCGATGGTGCTCGGCGGCTTGGATGAGATGTCGAAGACGACGCGGTTCACGCCCTTCACTTCGTTGATGATCCGGTTCGACATGATTCCCAGGAGTTCATAGGGAATCTTCGCCCAGTCCGCGGTCATGCCGTCCTGGCTCGTGACCGCGCGGATCGCGACAACATTCTCATAGGTCCGCTCATCGCCCATCACGCCGACGGTCTTGATCGGGAGCAGAACGGCAAAGGACTGCCAGATCTCTCTATACAGACCGGCCTTTTTGATTTCCTCGATCACGATCGCATCGGCCTCGCGCAGGATCCTGAGCCGCGCCTCGGTCACCTCGCCCAGAATGCGGATGGCCAGCCCCGGGCCGGGAAATGGCTGGCGATCGATGATATCGTCCGGCATCTTCATCTCGCGGCCGATGGCCCGCACCTCGTCCTTGAACAATTCTCTGAGCGGCTCCACGAGCTTCAGCTTCATTTTCTCCGGCAAACCGCCGACGTTATGGTGGGACTTGATGACCGCCGACGGGCCTTTGAACGACACGCTCTCGATCACGTCAGGATAGAGCGTCCCCTGGACCAGGAACTCCGCCCCGCCAACCGCATGCGCTTCCCGCTCGAACACCTCGATGAAGGTGTTGCCGATGATCTTCCGCTTCTTCTCCGGGTCCTCGACCCCTTTGAGCTTGGCGAGAAACTCTGCTGAAGCATCGACATACTTGAGGTTCAGCCCCATGTCTTTAAAGGAATACTGCACCTTCTCGGCCTCATCCTTCCTGAGCACACCGTTGTTCACAAAGATGCAGGTAAGTTGCTTGCCGACGGCCTTGTGCACAAGCACCGCTGCGACAGAGGAGTCTACGCCGCCGGAAAGGCCGCACAGGGCCTGCTTGTTGCCCACGGCCTTCCGTATCTCGCCCACGGAATAGTCGACAAAGGAGGCCATTGTCCAGGTTGGCTCGCATGCGCAGATCGTGTACACGAAGTTCCTGAGGATCTGCACGCCCTGCGGGGTATGCGCCACTTCCGGATGGAATTGGACCCCGTAGAATTTTTTCTTTTCATCCGCCATGGCAGCAGTAGGCGAATTGTCCGTATGAGCGATGGCCGAGAACCCTGCGGGCATTTTCTCGATCCGGTCGCCGTGGCTCATCCACACCACAGTCTGGGGTTCAGAGTTCGGGGTTCGGGGTTGTGAAGCAATGCCGTTGAACAGACCTGCCTCGTCATCTATGATCAGCTCCGCCCTGCCGAATTCACGCTTCGCGGACTTTGCTACCTGTCCGCCGAGCACGTGGGTCAGAAGCTGCATACCGTAGCAAATACCCAGAACCGGTATGCCAAGCTCCAGATGCGCCTTATCGATGAGCGGCGCGCCGGCATCGTACACGCTCGAGGGACCGCCGGACAGGATAAGGCCCTTCGGACGGAAGGCCTTGACCTTTTCAAGGCCTGCATTGTAAGGAAAGATCTCGCAATAGACCCTGGCCTCGCGCACCCGGCGCGCGATAAGCTGGGTGTACTGCGACCCGAAGTCGAGAATGAGTATTCGTTCACTATGAATGTCGGACAAGGGGAACTCCTTTCAACTCCGGGAAATGACGGCATATTACCCTATGTTGCAAAGGCGTGTCAATCTGAACATTTCTGTTTGGAAAACTCGCCTTGACAACACTCTCACTCATTGTTTATTATGAATCATGACTCCGGCTGCATATCAGAAACTGCGGGATTCGGCGGTGAAATTGGCGGCAACCCTGCCAGTGCCTTCGTTCTACAACGAGCATTCATCGTTCATACGAAGATCGGAGGAAATGCTTAAGGGGCATGAGCTGATCAGGCAATGCCGGGCCTATCTGGACGAGTCGCAGCTTGAATGCGCCCACGGACTCTGTCATTGCGAGGCCGTGGCGAGGGATGCCGGCGCAGTCGTTCTCGCGGAGGGTCGACTGCTGAGTATCAGCCGGTCGGAGATCGAGCCGCTCTTTATCGCCGCGATCATCGCGGGCCTTCTGCATGATATCAAACGACGGGAGCAGGATCACGCGATCCAGGGAAGCATCGAGGCTGATAAAATCCTTTCAACACTTGGAGTGGACGAACGAAGTCGTTCCTACATCACCTATGCGATCAGGAACCATGAAGCGTTCAAGACCACCTGCGAGCTCGATGACAAAGCGGGCTGCATGGTAAGCGATGCGCTCTATGACGCGGACAAGTTCCGGTGGGGCCCTGAGAACTTCAGCACCACGCTCTGGATCATGGTAACTGCGCACAACACGCCGCTTGACGCGCTGCACCGGACCTTTAAGGAAAAGATGAAGGGTATAGAGAAAATAAAGGAAACGTTCCGAACCGGCACCGGCAAACGGTATGGCCCGGAATTCATTGACCAGGGGCTTACGATCGGAGATGCGATCTATGCCGAAATGAACATCTTGCTAAATACGCAGATTAGAGGGTAGGTCCTCCTGACTCCTAATCAATGTCGCCCATCTGCATTTTTTCCTTTTTCCCGTAAACCTTCCTCATCACCTTATCGGCCTGGTCTTTCCTTGCTTCGACCACGCCTTTTTTGAACGGCAGCGTCTCCTCCGCGAACATGGCTGACCGGAGCCACTCATATCCAAGCTTCAGGAGCTCCGCATCGTCGGTACGGACCTTCTCGATCCGCTCGGCCGGGATATCGTACGTCTCGAGAAAACTGCTTCCGAACACAAACTCCCTGAAATAGTCGGTATTGGTGCTGACCATGAAGAACATCTGGTTCTTGATCTCGGGGAACTCCTTCTCGCCGAATGATTTCTTTTTGATCAGGACCTCCATCCATCCGCGGTTCATGTCGTCGTAGAGGTCCGCCTGCTGGTCCTTGCGCCACTCGGCTACGGTCCAGTCCTTGTTCTCCTCGAAACCCTTGCAGTGGTCCTCTTTGACCATGAAGTAGAACTCGTCCTTGCCGCCCTCAACTTCTTTCTTCCGGAGGGTCGCCATGCCCAGGGGATAGTAGCGGCAGTTGCTCGGCCGGTCCTCGTACACGGTGCAGCCGCCGGGCGTCACAAAGGGACAGCTCTTCTTTTCATCCGTCCCCATCTTGAGGATTATCACCGGGAGCAGCGTCTTTGCCAGGATCTCGATAGTGCAGTACTGGTTGATGAAGTCCTCGGTGGTCATTCCGAGCCGCTTCCTGAGGCGCAGGAGGTCGTAGGGCGGCAGTACGATGTTGATATCGCTGCAGCAGGCGGTAAAGCATGAAACATCCTTGTGACAGCGAAACTTGAACCTGCTGTTCTCCGTCAACTTGATCGGCACGACCTTGTCGGTCTTGCTCTTTTTCAGCGGTTCGATATCGAAATCTTCCGGATGCATTTCTTTTTTCTTATTCTTCATCGCCCTCTATCCTCTCCACGCAGGCTGAAGCCTGCGGCTGCCAACATGGTCTTTCTCCTGACTCCTGACTCCTGACTCCTGACTCCTGACTCTACTTCATCCATCCCTGTATCTCGTTATGCTGCTTTATAAAAAGCTCGACGCCTTCGTGGTCGGGGCCCAGAATATTCTTGAACCTGTCGAGCGCTTCGTAAAACGGCATCTCGCGTACACCGCTGGTCAGATTATCAGCATAAGAGACGATCTTCTCTTCGGTTGTCAACGGAATATAATCTTTTTGAGGAAGTCCGAGCCGGACCGCTTCAGCTGCAGGAATGCCTGCGCCGATATGTCGCTCAATGATAAGCACGAGCTCTTCAGAAAAACCAAGCCCTCGCGCAATGTCGACCCCTGCAACGGCATGGTCAATACCGTGCGTCCTGGCCCTGCCGATATCATGAAACAGACCGCCTTGTCGGACCAGTTCCCGGTCGAGAGAGACCTTGACATGCCCGGCAAGGGAAACCGCTGTTGCGGAAACGGCAATACAGTGCGCCACCACATCCCTGGAGCAACCAGCTGTGATTAAAACCTCAGCATCCCGCATAGCCTGAAGATAATACCACTTTACGAATAAATTTCAAATGGAGAATCCCGCGCTGTGGTGTGATAAAAAAAGGCTGCCCCATCAAATGGGGCAGCCTTGTGAAAATGAATGCCGCTTACTTGATCAACGGTACGATAAGCAGGGCAACAATGTTGATGACCTTGATCATCGGGTTGATGGCCGGGCCTGCGGTGTCCTTGTAAGGATCGCCGACCGTGTCGCCGGTCACTGAGGCCTTGTGTCCCTCGCTGCCCTTCTTGTGCACGACGCCCTTGCTGTCCGTGACGCCGTCTTCAAAGGACTTCTTGGCATTGTCCCATGCGCCGCCGCCGGAGGTCATGGCAATGGCCTGGAACAGACCGGTCACAATGGCGCCGATGAGCACGCCGCCGAGCGCTTCTTTGCCCAGGAAGAGACCCACCAGGACCGGCACGACCACCGGAAGGAGCGCCGGGAGCATCATCTCATGGATGGCGCTCTTGGTCACGATGTCAACGCACTTGCCGTACTCCGGCTTGCCGGTGCCTTCCATGATGCCTTTGATCTCGCGGAACTGTCTGCGAACTTCCTCCACCACACCGCCTGCAGCCTTAGCCACGGACTCCATCAGAAGCGCGCCGAAGTAGTAGGGGAGCAGGCCGCCGATGAACAGGCCGCAAAGGACCATGGGGTTCGAAAGGTCGAACAGGACCGTTGTACCGAAGGAGCGTGAATATTCCGAGAACAGCACCAAAGCTGCCAGCGCTGCGGAGCCGATGGCGTAGCCCTTGGTCACTGCCTTGGTGGTATTGCCGACTGCATCGAGGGGGTCCGTGATATCGCGGATCTCCTTCGGCAGGTGGGCCATTTCTGCGACGCCGCCGGCGTTGTCCGTGATCGGGCCGTAGGAATCGATGGCCACAACAATACCGGTCATGGAGAGCATGGACACCGCCGCCAGCGCGATGGCAAAGATGCCGCCGGAGGCTGCGTTCGGCTCGCCGGAGAATCCACCGCCGAGCCAGTATGCGCCGAGGATCGAGGCAACGATCACGAGAACCGGCGCCGAGGTGGCCTTCATGCTGACCGCGAGTCCGGCGATCACGTTCGTGCCGTGGCCGGTGAGGCTCGCCTGTGCAATGTGCTGCACCGGGGGATATTCTTTAGCAGTGAAATACTCGGTGATCCACACGATCAGGCCGGTGAGGGCAAGGCCGATGAGGGAGATTAAGAACACGGTATTCGCCGTAAAAACGCCGGCATTCTCGCCGAGGCCGGCGATAAAGCTTTTGGCCACGAAATAGAAGGCTACTGCCGCGATAATGCCTGCAACGGCCAATCCCTTATACAGGGCGCCCATGATGTAGTTGTTCTTGCCAAGTCTAACGAAGTAGGTGCCTACGATGGAAGCGATGATCGAAACACCACCCAGCATGAGCGGGAACTCGATCCAGGGGCTGTCCGCGCCGAACACGGTCTTGGCGAGCAGCATGGCGGCCACGAGGGTCACCGTGTAGGTCTCATACAGGTCTGCGGCCATACCGGCACAGTCACCGACGTTGTCGCCCACGTTGTCGGCGATGACGGCGGGATTCCGTGGATCATCCTCGGGGATGTTCTTCTCAACCTTGCCCACGAGGTCGGCGCCCACGTCAGCGGCCTTGGTGTAGATGCCGCCCGCGATACGGGCGAAGACGCTCATGAGCGAGCAGCCGAAGCCGAGCCCGATGAGGGCGGTGGAGACCTGCTCAGCCGGAGCATAGGTCTTGGCGATGAGGTAAAAACCTGCAAGGCCGATGATGCCGAGGCCCACGACCATGATGCCGGTCACGGAGCCGCCCTTGAACGCGAGACTGAGCGCGGCCTGAAGGCCTTTGCTCGCTGCTGCTGCGGTACGCACGTTCGCGCGGAGCGACACCCACATGCCGATGAAACCGGCGAGGGCGGAACCTACCGTACCGATGATAAATCCGAGGGCTGCCCACTTCCCGAGTGCGGGAACGAAGAACAGGATACCCACCAGGATCACGGCGACGATTGCAACTGTTCTGTACTCGCGCGCTATGAACGCGTTAGCGCCTTCCTTCACTGCATTGGAAATGTCGATCATTTTCTGATTGCCTGAATCCTGTTTGTTCACCCAGATCGCGGTTATGATGCCGTAGATGACGCCGGCAATACCGCAGATCAGCGCAAATAAAATCGTGTTGCTCATTAGATCTCCTCCTTTTAAGTTGATTTATAATACAATAACGTCAGTCTCAATAATTGCGGGCCGCCGCATATGCGGTCAGCCTGTGGTACCGAATCGAATCTTTTTGCTCCTTCGGCATCCCTCCCTTTCAAGCTCACGAAGCAGGGCACCGCGCCGTGCCCTTGTGCCCTTGCCCGATATTTAAACCTCGAATTTGCCGCCGATCATGTCTTTCAGATAGATATTTTCCGCCTTCAAGTTCTTCACCAGCACCCGGACCACGTCCCGCATGGACAGGAGCCCCACCAGGCCGCTCTCTTCTATGACAGGAGTATGGCGGATATTGTTCTGGATCATGATCGCCATAACGTAGTCCAGATCATCGCCGGGCTTGACCACAAGCAGGTTTGTGCTCATGACGTTCTTGATGGTCACATCCTTGCACTGGTGCGACTCGTCCGCGGCGTTCTTGACGATATCGCGTTCCGTGACGATCCCGACGAGTGACCCCCGGTCCATGACCAGAAGCGCCCCGATGTTGCACTCCGCCATCTGCTTTGCCGCATCGAGCAGCGACCGGTCGCCCGTGATGCTGAAACACTCCAGTCCCTTGATGCTTAATAGTTCTTTTACTTTCATGGGGTTCTCCACTCAACTAAGGAACAGACTGCTTTTTGTCGGTCTCGTAAAAATTGGAATATGGCGTTTTCCGTCATTCTCGTGGAAACGGGAATCCAGTCTTGTTAAGCAGCTGCCTGCAACTCGATGCACGCCCCCCGCTTTCACGGGGCACGTTTATCCCCGCGAAGGCGGGAATGGGTATGGCGACTTTTTACGAATGTATCACTTCTTGTCGCGGCCGCTGTTTTTCGCAAAGACCATCGCGGTCGTGCGATAGAAAAGATGAGCGAACTTCGAATACGGCGCGTAGGCGAACAACGACCAGATGAACACGAGGTGAAAATAATATACAACATATCCGGCATTCATATCAGCCAGCCGGAGCGCCCAGGAAAGCATCCCGGTCGCGCCGACGCCGAACACGATCAACAGGAAGATCCAGTCGAAATAGGACCCGAGGCCCGCCTTGCCGGCCTTTGCAAACCGATTGTACAGGATGATGAGGATGCCCGCCGCGAACGCGATCGAGCTTATCAGCGCCAGGATCTTCACCGGATCGGTGATCGGATAGGGTGACTCGCCGAAGTGAAACGGACCGACCGGCTGGAGACCAAACAACTCATTTCCATAGAGATAGCCGACAGCCCACATCGTGACGAGCGTAAGCCCTGCGAATGAATAGAACAGGAGCAGGTGGCCCCACTGCCGGAGGCGGTTCACATTGCAGTCAGCAAACTTCGAATGGGCCAGGATGGTCGTTACGGAGGAGATGATGTCTCCTACGAGGCTGCCGCTGGACTGCATCTCCCCTGCCTGCGCCTTCATCCCTGCCCAGAGCCGCTTGATTCCCACGAAGGCTGATATCACCGCGAAGATCGCCGTGAGCGTGAATGTCACGTCAATCTGGGGGAACACCGGCATAAACAAATGATATGCCATTTCCCCTTCCGCGTTCCGCGGCACTCCGCTGAAGCTCTTATAAGGCATGATGAGATAGAAAAGCACCATGGGGATCGCGAACAGGACCGGCAGAAGCGCCGCCTCAGTCGCCATCTTGGCGAAGAAGGGGATCATCGCCACGTGCTTGATGCTCTGTTTGCGTATCGCATTCAAGACCTCGCCGGGCTTTGCACCGCGCGGGCAGTAGGCCGTACAGTCGCTGCACTGGTGGCACAGCCACACGTCGGCGCTTGTGATAAGCTTGTCCTTCTGGCCCCACTGGGCCAGGACCATCTCCTTGCGCGGGAATGGGTTTCCCTCCGGCGTGACGTTGCAGACCACCGAGCAGGTCGCGCACTGGTAGCACTTCTTCAGGGACTCGCCGCCGCCCTTGATGATCTCGTTCACGAACGCTAAATCCGGTTTAATGACCGTTGCTTCTGACATATATTCAATCCTCCGATTACTTTTTAGGAGTTGTTTTTACCCTGAACCCTGAACTCTGAACTTTGTACTCTGCCCCTAACCTACATGGTCCTGAACGGATTCGGTCCGATCTCTCTGATCCTGGTAGCAAACTCATTGAGCAGGTCCGGCAGCTTCTCATACTCGTTGATGGCCACCTGCATGAGCTGGACGCGCTCGGACTCGAGCTGCAGCCGGTTCAGGGTCTCACTCACCTTGCTGAAGCGAGTGTTCGCGAGCTCGCTGCCCTTAACAAAATGGCACTGATAGTTCTCGCCGTACTTGCAGCCGAGAAGCAGCATGCCGTCGGCGCCCTTGGAAAGCGCGTCTGCCACCCAAACGAGGTTCATGCCGCCCAGGCAGCGCATGGAAATAAACCTGAATGCCGGATCGATCTTCTTTCCGGCAATAGCCGCTGTGTCGAGCGCCGGGTAGGAGTCGTTCTCGCAGACCAGGCAGATGATCGTCGGCTTGTCCTCATCATCGGAGTATTCCACAGCTTTGAGCATGGACCCGATGATATCAACGCTGTAATCCTTGAAGGAGACGATGCGCTCGGGGCAGGCACCCATGCAGGTGCCGCAGCGGCGGCAGCGGTTGAGGTTGTATTTGGGGATGCCCTTCTCGTCCTCGTCGATGGCGCCGAAGGGGCACTCTTCCGTGCACCGTTTGCAGGCCGTGCATTTGATGAGCAGCGGATCGGGGAACGTGACGTCCCAGGCCCGGGGATGGACCGCAACGCCGCGTGCCACATGGTCCATGGCCTGAATGGCCTTGAACGCAGCTCCCGCACCGTCCTCCTGCGCCTCTGCCATGTTCATGGGCTGGTGTACGCCTCCGGCCGCATAGATACCGGTCCTGCGGGTCTCGTACTGGAAGCATATAAAGTTCGAATCAGCGAAACCCGAAGCCCCTTCGAGGGTCGGGATTTCAGGCCCCTGACGGTACCCGAGGTTGATGATGTAATCCGGCTTCGGGGTCTGCTCAAGGTAATTCTTTTTCGCTTCGTCTCCCCCGGCGGACGCGGCGGTCAGACCGTCGGCATATTCCTGCGGCGCACGCGAGGTCGGGACCATACCCGTGGCCAGGACCACGAGGTCCGCCTCCACCTTTACCTTCTCGCCGGTCTTTGCGCCAAAGAGGGTGTTTTCCATCTCCACGAACATGTTGCCGTTCCCGGCATCGGTCACGCCAAGCACGTCGGCCTTGGTGAGCATCACGCCAGGATTGTTCTGGGCTTCTTTGTAGTAGAGCTCGGTCCTGCCCGGGGTCCGGATGTCCTTGTAGAAGATCATGGCAAGGGCATCTTCATTCTGGCGTACATACTGTGCCTGTTTGAGAGACGTGGCACAGCACATGGAGGAGCAATAAGGAAGATGGTTCGGATCGCGCTGACCCGCGCACTGGATGAAGGCGACCTTCATTGCCGGCTTACCGTCAGACGGTCTCAGCAGCTTGCCGCCATTCTTCTTCGCGATCTCTTCGAGCTCGAAGTTCGTTACCACGTTCTTCATCTTGCCGTAGCCAAGGTAGTCGAGCTTGTTCGCATCATAGGGTTTCCAGCCCGAGGCCATGACAATGGCCCCTATCTTCATGGTCTCGCCGTTCGACAGCGTCACGTCATAGAGGCCGGGCTGGCCGTCGGTCTTTGAAACCGTTGTTGACTTGTACACCTTGATGTTCGGGCTGTTCTCTACCTCGCTCACGGTCTTGGCAATGTCGGTGTCCACGATGAGCGGCTTGTTGATGTAGGAGCCGGTCGGGATCTTCTTGTACAGCTTGTTCACAAAACCGCCGAGCTGGGCATCCTTCTCAACAAGGACCACCTTCTGGCCCGCGTCTGCCGCGGAGAGCGCCGCGGCCATGCCGGCAGTACCGCCGCCAATCACGAGGATCGTATTATTCAGGTCCGGAAGGATGTTCGGTTCCGGCAGTTCGGACTTCTGCGCCTTCACAATGCCCATGCTGATATAGTCGTAGGCGGCATCGTTCGTTTCGTCCGTGTTCGGCTCCATGGTCCAAGCAACGAATTCGCGGATGTTGACCCGCTCTACCAGGGCGCCGGGAAGGTCGAACTCTTCAAATTTTATGCGGGGTGAACAGGCGGCGATAATAAGCGTGTTCACACCGTCCTTCGCCATATCATCCTTGATCATCTGTAAGCCTTCAGGGCTGCAGAGAACATCGTGGAACTTGGTATTCTGGAGCTTCTTGGCGGCGCCGGCGACCTTCTCAACATCCATCGCGTCCTTGATGCCGCATCCCTTGCAGATATATACGCCGAATTTCTTCTCCATCCTTATTTCCTCCTCAAGCTCTGGATGCTCTTCATCACCACACCCGTTGCATCCTGCGCAGACCGCGCCACATCAACGGGGGTCTTGAGCGTGCCGGTCGCATAGATGCCCTTCGGCAGCGTTGCCTGGTCTACAAACCCGTCGTCGGTCACCGGGATACCAGCGCCGGCGAGTGATCTCGACGTGGCCTCCATGCCCGTGGCCAGGACAACCATGTCAAAGGTCTCGGAGACCTTGCTGCCGCCCATGATGTCCTCGGCGGTAACGGTTACATCGCCGTTCTGTGCCTGCTCGACCTTGGCGACCTTGCCCTTGAGGAAGGACACATTTTGGTCTTCCTTGATCTTGGTGTAGAACCGGTTCTCATAGAGGCCGGGAGTGCGGATGTCGATATAGTATATTTTGACCTTTGAATCGGGATACAGCTCCCGCACATAACTGGCCTGCTTGAGCGAGGCCAGGCAGCAGATATAGGAACAATGGGCCAGGTGGTTCTCGTCACGCGACCCTGCACACTGCACGAAAGCGATGTTCTTCACCTCTTTGCCGTCGGACGGCCGCACGATCTTGCCGCCCGTGGGTCCGTTGGGGGCTGCGATGCGTTCCATCATCATGTTGGTGATGACGTTCTGGACCGTGCCGAAGCCGAGGTTGTCCATCTTCGTGGCGTCGTAGGGATTCCAGCCCGTTGCCATGACCACTGCGCCGACCTTTACGGTCACGGTCTCGGGCTTCATGTCGAGGTGGATCGCGTCGTACTTGCAGGCCTCGGCGCACTTTCCGCAGGCCGCGCCCTTGCAGACCTTGCTGTCGATGACGTACTGGAGCGGGAACGCCTGGTTGTGCGGGAGATACGCCGCCTTCGTCTTGCTCATACCGAAATCGAAATCGTTGGACCGCTCTATCTCGCAGGCCTCTGCGCACTTGTTGCAGCCCGTGCACTTGTCGTTCACGAACCTGGGCTGTACCTTGATGGTAACGTCGAAGTTGCCTTCCGCGCCGGAGATCTTTTCTACCTCCGCCATGGTATAGATCTTCACCTGGCCGTTGTTCTTGATGCGCTTGTACTGGATCTCGAGGCCGCAGTTCGGCGGGCACATCTTCCAGAAATATTTGTTCAGCTGCGTCACCCGGCCGCCGAGATAGGGGTTCTTTTCAACGATGATGACATCAGAGCCCGCTTCTGCGGCTTCTACTGCTGCCGTGAGGCCGCTGAACCCCCCGCCGACAACCAATAACCTGTTTTCCGCCATGGTATCTTATTCCTCCTTAAAGGCAGTGCGCACGACATAATTGCAAAGTGCAGATTGGAAATTTAAAATTTAAAATTATAATGCAGGCAGGTCGTTTATTTTACCATTTAAAATTTGCAATCTTCAATTTGCAATAAAATCTCCGGGGAGGGAAACCCTCCCCGGAGTTGTGAATGTTATTAGTGTTTTACAGGAGCTGCATCTTCAACAAGCTGTACGTAGGGGACCTTCTTGACTTCCCAGGTGTCCTTCTCCAAGTTGTACTTGGAGTTGACAAAACACTTCCAGTTGACATCGTCCACGAGGTCAAAGTCGCCGCGATAGTAGTATCCGGGATACCGTGACTCCTGCCGGAACAGGATGTGGCGCGCATGGGCCTCCACGGAGAGGATGCGATGATAGTTCTCCCAGCAGCGCATCAGTTCGTGCAGGTTGCTTGCCGCCATCTTGGAGGTGTCTTCCTTCAGCACCTGGAGCTTACTGAGGCCTGCATCGAGCATGGTCTTGGAGGTCATGTACCAGGTCGAGATGCCGCCGAAGTACTCGTCGGCGATCTTCTGCAGACGGGTCTGGAGCATCTTCGGTCGGATGTAATTCGGGTTGATGAAGGGGTCCGTGGTAAGGGTCTTGTACTTCTCGTAGACCTCGAAGGGCAGATAGAGCTCTGCCGCCAGGTGGTCAGCCGTCTCTTTGATGGTCGGCTTGTAGTCAGGATTATCGAGGATGAACGAGATCGCGCTCTTGGCCGCGATGCGGCCCTCGGCATGCGAACCCGAGGAGAACTTGTGGCCCGATGCGCCGCAGATGTCGCCGCACATAAACAGGCCCTTTACAGTCGACTGGCGGTTGTAGTTGCCTGCCGGCCATTTTTTGTTCCACTCTTCCGGCGCGCCGAGGTCGTCGGGACCGCAGCACCAGAAACCCGCACAACCGGCATGCGAACCGAGGAGATAGGGCTCGGTCGGCATGATCTCGGACGGGACCTTGTCCGGCTCAACGTTCTGCGCAGCCCAAAGGCCGGCCTGGCCGATGGCCATGTCGAGGAAGTCTTCCCATGCCTCTGCCTCGAGGTGCTTCACCTTCTTGGCGCCCTCTTTATCGCCCAGCTTTTCCTTGAAGGTCTTGTTGATCACGGCCATTGCCTCGTCCGTTCTCATGAGGATCGGGCCTTTGCCCAGCTTCATGTCACGCATCATGAGGTGGTTGCGGATGGCCGTGCCGAGGTTGTCGACATACTTCCCGTATTTTGCCTTGGCCTCTGCCAGGGCCTCCGGGTTGACGCAATAGTCCTCGCCGAGGCTGTTGGTCGCCTTGGCTTTGAAGAACAGGAACCATGCGCCCACCGGGCCGTAGCCATCCTTGAAGCGGGCGGGCACGAAACGGTTTTCCATCATGGTGAGCTCTGCGCCGGCCTGCAGACCGAGGGCGTAGCCGGAACCGGAATTCCAGACCGGATACCATGCGCGGCCCTGGCCTTCCTGGGTCGACCGGGGACGGAACACGTTCACTGCGCCGCCGGCTGCCAGTACCATGGCCTTTGCCTTGAATACGTAGATCTTGTTCTCACGAACGCTGAAACCGGCCGCTGCCGCGACGCGATTGGGGTCCTTGGCGTCATTGTACAGCTTCACGATGAACACGCGCTCGTAGTGGTTCGTCTTCTCGCCCGTGGCTGCGCGGTTGGTCTCAAGGGCCTTCTTCGCGGCTTCCGCGACGATGACCTTGTAGGACTCGCCGTTGATCATGATCTGCCACTTGCCTGAGCGGACCGGCTTGCCGCCGTCCTTCAGCATGGTCTTTCCTGCTTCCTTTGCCTGAAAACCGTCGAGGGAGAAGCCATCGTCGCCCATCTTCCAGATCGGAAGGCCCCACTCTTCGAACTGCTGCACGGAATCATCCACACAACGGCCGAGGTCATAGACCAGGTCCTCGCGGATGATGCCCATGAGATCGTTTCTTACCATTTTGACATAGTCCACGGGATCGTTGTCACCCATGTAGGTGTTGATCGCCGACAGACCCATGGCAACGGCGCCGGACCGATCGGTCGCGGCCTTGTCCACCATGACTATTTTGATCTTCTTCGGGTTTGCCCAGCGGGCGCCTTCGAATGCCGCGCCGCAGCACGCCATACCGCCTCCGATGAGGAGGAGATCGGTCTCAATCTCTTCGATCGTCGGCTTCGCGCAGAACGAAAAATTACAGGTTTCTTTTTCCATTTTCATATCCTCCTTATTTCTTGATTACCGGCATGGCCTTCGCGTGAGTGAAGAGACCCGGCTGTTTTACTTTTGCGTAATCGACCTCGGGTTTGCCCTTGAAGGGATCAACCGAACCTTCTACTGTCGTTCTGATCGGGAACTTGAACCGCTTCAGGAGCCCACTCCGGAATTTGATGGTCCACATGATGGAGTCCGTACCCCTCATCGGGATAACGTTCGCTCCCAGGGGTGCGAAATCCTGGTAGGCCCGGACCTCGATCGCCTGCTGCGGGCAGATCTTGACGCAGTTGTAACATTCCCAGCACTGTTCCGGCTCCTGGTTGAACGCCTTCATGATATCCCTGTTCAGGGCCATGAGGTCGTTCGGGCAGATATACTGGCAGGCAGTCTTATCTTGCGCCTTGCAACCATCACACTTCTCTGTAATCACATAACTTGGCATGTTTCTGAACCTCCTATCTATAGAATGTAGTTAAACTGCTTCTGCAGTTGTTGTTCCTTGATTACTTAAGCGTATGGGTTCCCTCGGCGTGGCTGTGAAGCTTGATCTCAACCTTCGTGGTCAGGCCCGCGTAGTACTTCTTGAGGATCTCAAGCACTTCGGGGCGGCTGAAATGATCGGGGACGTTCTCGCCTTCGGAGAGCATCTTGCGGAGCTTGGTGCCGGACAGCATGAGCCGGTCATCCTTGCCGTGGGGGCAGGTCCTCATGGAGGCCATGCCGTCGCACTTGAAGCAGTAGAATGTATGGTCGATCTTGAGGGGCTGGGTCTCGAGCGCGCCCTTCGGGATATCGTCGAAGATCTTCTGCGCGTCAAAGGGACCGTAGTAGTCGCCCACGCCGGCATGATCGCGTCCGACGATCAGGTGGCTGCAGCCGAAGTTCTGGCGGAAGAGCGCGTGCAGGAGAGCCTCACGCGGACCGGCATAGCGCATTTCCATGGGGTAGCCGCACTGGATGGAGGAGTCCTTCACGAAGTACTTGTCCATGAGCGTGTTGATGGCATCGGCGCGGACATCGGCCGGGATATCGCCCTCTTTGAGCTTGCCGAGGATCTGGTGGATGAGCACGCCATCCATGGTCTCGATGGCGATCTTGGCGAGATATTCGTGCGAGCGATGCATGGGGTTCCTGGTCTGGAACGCCGCGATCGTGCTCCAGCCTTTTTCCTCGAACATCTTGCGCGTCTGCTTCGGCGTCATGTAAATGCCCTTGAAGGTCTCGGGGAAATGGGCCTCGGAGAGGACCTTCACCGGACCGGCAAGATTCACATCAGGCTGGCCCATGACCTTCTGGACGCCCGGGTGACCGGCAACATCGTTGGTGCGGAAGATCTGCTTGCATTCATGCTCTTTGTCAGACTTGGACATCGCGTACTTTTCGGCCACCTTCATGGTGGCCATGATCGTGCCCGACTCTTCGTCCACAAGCGTGATCTCTTCGTTCTTTTTGAGCGAATCGGCGAAATCCGTGGAAGCCGAGAGCGTCACAGGGACCGGCCAGAACGTGCCGTCCGCCATTTTGTACTTGTCGCAGACACCCTTCCAGTCTTTCTTGGTCATGAAACCCGTAAGCGGGGTGAACGCGCCGATGCCCATCATCACGAGGTCTGCGGTCTCGCGGGATGAGATCTTGAGCTGCTTCAGGGTCTTGGCCTTCTTCAGTTCTTTCTGAAGGGCCGCCCCTTCCAGAAGAAGCGGCATGAGCTTCTTCTTTTTTCCATGAGGCTTTACCAGTGCCATAGTGTTTCCTCCTTGTAAGAATTATTAAGAAATGGTCTGATCAGTCTTCTCGGACGTATCGGACCGATGATCCATTATCCCAGCGCTGCAGTCACTTTGGTGAAGATGTCGCTGATGCTGCCCGTGCCCATGATGGTCTTCATGATATTTTTCTTTGAGTAGTAATCGATGAGCGGCGCGGTCTGCTTCGCATACACCTCAAGCCGCTTCTTGATGGTCTCTTCCTTATCGTCGTCGCGCTGAAACAACGCGCCCCCGCACTTGTCGCAGACACCTTCTTTTTTCGGGGGAGAGAAATAGATATTGTACATCTGCTGGCAGGATTTGCAGGTCCGCCTGCCGGTGAGGCGCTTGAGGAGGTCGTTCATGTCCACGTCGATGTTGAGGGCCGCGGTGAGCGGCATGCCCATACCGGAGAGGATCTTGTCGAGGGCCTCGGCCTGGACCGTGTTGCGCGGGAACCCGTCGAGGATGAAGCCCGCCTTGCAGTCAGGCTGCTTGATGCGATCTTCAACGAGACCGAGCACGATCTTGTCCGACACGAGCCCGCCCGAATCCATGATCACCTTGGCCTCTTTGCCGAGCGGCGTTCCGTCCGCAACGGCCTTGCGAAGAATGTCACCCGTCGAGATCTGCGGGATCTTGTATTTCTCGATCAGCATCTTCGCCTGTGTACCTTTACCGGCACCGGGAGCACCGAGCAGCACAACTCTCTTGGCCATAGAATGGAACCTCCGTGATTTAAGATTCGTGTTCAGTCAAAGAAAGACAGAAGGCGCAACAAACCCACCGCATGATTTAAGCCGGAGCCTATAATCGTTGAAATCGATTTGTTTTTCAAGTTAATAATAATAATTTGAATATTAGTTTTGTTTATAAATGGCGGAGAGAACGCAGGGAAGTGGCAAGTTTTTCAAGTGCTTTGCCCCGGTGACTGAGCCGGTCCTTCTCATCACCTGACATCTCGGCAAAAGTGTTTTTGTAACCCTTTGGAATGAACACCGGGTCGTAACCGAATCCCGTTTTACCCTTCGGCTCATCTCCTATGCGACCTTCAGCATATCCGAAAAAAGTCTTGACCGATCCGTCGGGGAAGGCCAGGGCCATGCAGCAAACGAACCGGGCCCCCCGCTTCTCGTCCGGGATGTTCTTGAGTTCAATGAGGAGCTTTTCGTAATTCTTGACATCATTGCCGCCGGTATTGCCGGCATACCGGGCCGAGAACACTCCAGGCGCACCGCCAAGGGCGTCTACCTCGAGCCCTGAATCGTCGGCAAGGGCGGGCTTGCCCGTGCATTTGCAGACCTCGCTTGCCTTCTTGACCGCGTTGCCCTCAAAGGTGTCCCGGTCCTCCACGGTTTCGGGGCAATCGGGAAAATTGTCAAGGGAAAGAATGGTTATTGGAAGGTCAGCAATGATCCGCCTGATCTCTTCGATCTTTTTTTTGTTTCGCGTGGCAAGTACGATTTCCATTTTTTTCATCCCCATCCGCGCCAGGCAAGGCTGGGTCGTTTTTCACGTTTGCAATCCCGGTCTCAATCCCTTTAATGATTCTGAGTATAGGCGTTGGGGTCGAACAGCGAATCGCTGATGCGTGCGTTAAACAGGTAATTATCGATGATCGTTTCGCTGATTCTGGTCCCTCCGGCATAATTGACGATCCTGAAGGGAACGAGCACCCCTTCGAAGAATCTGAAATCGCTGAACTCGGCGCTCAGGCTCGTCGACCCTTCTCCCATTGAAAAACTGCCGAGTGTCTTCACGATCCGGTAAGTCACTTCGTTCACAAAAACATCCATGGTGTTTCCCGCGCGGTCCGTGCATCGAAGAACCGTGGCATCAGCCGGGGATTCGCGTCCCAGTTCCCTCACGGTAAAGGAGTCGTCGAGCAGCGCAAAGGGCATGCTCAGATCATTGTACTGGTAGATCATGGCGAGATAGCCGGGCCCGCTCACTTCCTCCATCTTTCCGTCGACGCCGCGGAAAACCCTGGCTTCGCTCAGGATGCGTGTTTCCCGGGACAGCGCATAGTGAATGTCCACGAACAGCTTGCCGTCCCTGCGTAAAGCGCGCCGGTATACTCCATGATCTCCCCTGACCAGCGCGTTTATGCTGCCCTCTACCGCTATCGAACTGATCTGCGAGAGACGCTCTCTCCCGCCGTAGGCGTCGAGGATCTTGTCCCTAAGATCTCCCCCTTTCGGCGAAGCATGAAGGCTGCATGATACGAGCGGAAAAAGGAGCACCCCGAGGTGCAGCAGTTTTTTGAGTGCGCTCCTGGTTGAAGTGCAATGAACTCTTTTTGGCCCGGTGATGACGCCATTGCATGATGCGGTCATCGCGCCCCCTGTTCAACCGAAGTGATTATTTCACCTCGGCCTTCCTGAAGCTTCTGTACAGGAGAAGATCATAGACGATTTTAAGACCTCCCGCAATAAGAAAAGGAGCGGCCAGCAGTGCGGGATACGCGAGAAATGCCCCGCTCATGGCGGCGAGATTGCGGTACCGATGGACCGCGCAATGCCCGTCACCCCGAGGCAGCGGAGCGCTCATCAGGAGCCACCACGGCCATGGTGTAGGCCTGGCGTGTGGGCACGTCCATCTGGGATATGCTGAAGCGGAGAAGGAGCCCGGTTATGGCGAAAAAAAACGGGCTTTACAACAAGGGCGATGCGAGCGGCAATACAGAAGAAGGCTTTAATCTTCAGAAAATAAGGGACTGTCTCTTTCTCTTTTGAGTTTAAAGATTTTTCATCTGGGCAGTGGCCGTCTTGATGGCTTTCACAACGCGTGCATTGTTCGGATCAAATACGAGGATGCTTTTCCAGATGGAAATCGCCTCGGCAAGATTACCCTTTCTGTATTCGGCCAGTGCGCGTTGTGAAAGATGAGAGCTGCAATCCCTCAATCGTGCTTCAAGAAATTTCTTGTCAAGCGACAGTTCCCCGAAGAGTTCCCGGCAGGAGGATTTGTTTTTCAGTAAGACATAATATGCCCGTCCTGATAAAGCGAACTCCTCTCTGCTGAAAAGCTCGTCTGCGGCATGCTGAATATCCTTTATGGTTTTGTCATAGTTCGTGAAGAGCGTCTGGTCGTCGGGATATTTACGGCAGGCATCGGCATAGACATCCAACGCGCTGTTATAATCACCCTGGACGATATCCTGTTCGGATTCCATGCGTGCTCGATCGATTTCCAAGCGAGTTCGGTCGATTTCCAGGTGTGTTCGATCGGCCATCGCATGGTCGATCGCTGCTTTTTTCTGCGGCAAGCAGGAGGGGAATACCAGAAATATCAGAACCGCGTGGACCGTTATTCTTTTCCAGGAAAGGAGCTGCATGCTCTACCCTCGCACCTCTTGCAATTCCTCGGCAATCCGTTTATCCATGATCCTCGTGAAGACCTTCACGAGGTCGGGATTAAATTGCTTGCCGGCGCACTTCATGAGCTCCTCCAGCGTCCCCATTTCAGAAATGGCGTCGCGATAGGGTCTGTTCGACGTCATCGCGTCGTAGGTGTCAGTTATGGCGATGATGGCGGCAAACAGGGGGATCTCATCTCCCTTCAGTCCATCGGGATATCCTTTGCCGTTAAACCACTCGTGGTGATGTCTGACCGGTGGTATGTATTTTTGCAGCGACGGTGCTTTACTGAGAATAGCAGCCCCGTATTCGGTATGGCGCATCATTTCCTTGTACTCCAAGACGGTCAGCTTGTCTCTTTTCCGGAGGATCGCGTCCGGTGTTTTGATCTTTCCAATATCATGGAACAGGCACGAGACCTCGAGTTCCTCCAGTGAAACATTGTTCAGGCCGATTTCCCTCCCGAGTTGAAGAGAAAGCCTCGAAACCCTCATTGAGTGCCCGTGGGTATAGGGGTCTCTTGCATCGATCGCCGCGGCAAGCACTCTCACCGTGGAGACATAAGAGTCCTCCAGATCTTTGGCGTATTTGTGAAGCCTGCCGCTCTGTTCGTCTATGACTACCATCATTTCATTGAAGCTCGCAGTCAATCTTCCGAACTCGTCATGCGAGTAGATTTTGAGCCGCCGATTTTTTTTCCCTTCCTTGAGGTCATCCATGCCATCGGAAAGCTCTTGAATCGGCTTTGTCAAAAACGAGGAAAGGACCACGCTGCCGGCAATGCCCAACAGGAGAATTCCCGTAAAGATTACCATGATCTTCTTTCGCGCCGCATGCTGGGCATCCTGCACCGCCGATTTGTTCACGCTGAGGATGACCGAACCCTTCCGCTTATTGAATATGACGATAGGGCTTACGATTTCAAAACCGGCAGCGGACGAACTCATTGATTCCTTTACCGTGGTTCCGTCACCGCCTTGCAGGAGTAATCGCCCCTGAGGGGACGACAATATCTTTCCGGCCTTGTCTACATCGCTGTGCGCTATGATTTTCATATTGGGACCCACGATCGCTACCGACTCTATATCACGATTTGACTCGCGCATCTTGAAAACCATATTGTCAAGACCGAGGAAGTCCTTCGAGAGCAGACTGTAACCCGCAGATGCCGCGGCACTTTTCGAAAGCGCTTCGGATTTCTTGAGCACCTCATTGAGGAGATAATGATTCATGATCGTGAGGGTGGTCGTGTAGAATGAAACAGCGGAGATGATGAGCAGGAAGAGCACCATGCCGGTAATTTTGACTCTGATGTTGTTAAATTTGGTGAGCATAGCGATGCGCGATCTTCTCATTAACATTAACAACTATCAATGCAACACCGGGCGCAGAGCAAACAACAGATACGGTTAAAACTATACCGTAAATTATCTGTTTTGGCAAGATAAAACTGTTATAAACATATGTTTACAAACAACTCAATCCTGTATGATTTTACCCCCTACTTCTACTTCTTGCTCTTCGCATCTGCAATTCAGTCAGCTGTGAATACACCGCTGATCTGCGACTTTTTCGATGGGCTTAATCGTTTGCGTCATTGTCATTAGGCGATCAAAATAGCGCCTCTATACCGCGGTGAATGCCCTCGCATCCTCACTTCACCTCCGCTTTTTTGAAACTCCGGTACAACAGCAGATCATAGACGATCTTGAGCCCGCCGGCCATAAAGAACGGCGCGCTCAGAAGGGCCGGATATGCGAGAAAGATACCGGCAAGGACTGGCGAGATCGCCGCGCCAACAGAGCGTGCAATTCCGGTCACCCCCGAGGCAGCGGAGCGCTCATCAGGATCAACCACGGCCATGGTGTAGGACTGGCGCGTGGGCACGTCCATCTGGGATATGCTGAAACGGAGAAGGAGTACGGCAATAGCCAGGCCGAGACTCGGCATGAGCGGCACGAGGCACAACAGCACGTTCGACGGGATGTGGGTGAAGACCATGGTGTTGATCAATCCGATGCGGGACGCTATCCGGACAGCGAGCAGCGCAGAAACACCTGCCAGAATGTTCGCGCCGAAGAAGATGCTCCCGAGGGCCCCTGCGTCAATGCCGAATTTGATATGGAACCAGTAGGCCACCATGCTCTGGATCACGAAACCGCCTGCAAAGGCATCAAGGGCAAAAAGGGCGGAGAGCTTTAACACCACCCCTTTTGACCTATGGAGACCGAGCACGCGCCCTGCAGCCGGGGCCGGCCCTGCTGTTTCAACAGCCGGGGAGAGGAACATGAAAAAAACAAAGAGGACCACGCCGCACGCTGCATAGCCCAGGATCACCGCCTTATAAGACGCAAGCTCCGAAAGCCCCGCATGCCTCAGGCTCTGGGACAGGAGACCGCCGACAAGCGCGCCTGTTGCCGTTGCAAGAGAACCCGCGAGGTTGTACCAGGCAAAGGCCTTTGTGCGTTGCTCCGATGGAAGAAGCTGCGACAGCGCCGCCTGCTCCAATGAGAGGAAGGGCCCGATCTCATTCCCGCTCGGGCTTATGACCCCGATGATGGCCGCGATCATGAGCAGGACGGGATTTCCTGTCACACTGAAGACCACTCCGGCAAGGATCATGAGCCCGGCGCCGAGAAGCAGCATCTTTTTTCTGCCGATCCGGTCGGCGGTTGTCGTGATCCAGAGCGAAATGCCCGCGTCGCCGAAGAGAGTAAGCGTGAAGAGCAGGCCGATCTGCGCCCCGCTCAGGCCGGCCTCATGAAGGTAAAGGGCAAGCACCACCGAGAGCGCGCCGTAGGCAAAGAGACGCACGCTTCTCGCACTGAAGAGCAGGGCGACGTCACGCCGCGTATGCGCCATGGGGCTTCCCCTTCGCGATCATCTCCTTGCAATAGGCATAAAGCGCATCGTATACGATCCATTCGGCCGCGTTGATCGCGTGGTCGTCCTTGAGTCCCAGGTGCCGGAATCCTTCGGCGATCGCGTTCAGGCCCGGCCCCTCGGGCTGGTGATGAAGGCTGTTATCGGTGTCCGCGCCGTTCACGATCCTGGCGAGAAGGACAAGGGCCGGGTCTTTCGCGAGATCGTACTTCTTCACGATCGCGTCAAATGAGCATTCCTTGCCGTGATGTCCCAGCTCCGCGTTCGGAACGTCAAAGGGAATCGCACTGATTCGTGCGGCCTCGGACCGGACCTTCTCTGCAGGTACAAAGAAAAATTCAGCGTCCTTGTCCACGAACTTTTTAATGAGCCAGGGACAGGCAACTCGATCCACCTTTACTTTTTCACGGGTGATCCATTTCACGGATGTCTCCTCTTCTGCCCGGCGGGCTGGACGACCGCAGAGGACGCCCCAGCACAATGAGAAAACCTTTGTTGCCACCTACTCAAATTCCGGCATACGCAGCACCCCGGTACGCGAAGAAGGCCCGAGCGATCCGATCGTTCTGAGCACGGGCTGCACTTCTTCCAGTGTGCGCGCAAGGGCGCTTTCGGTTTCGTCCTCAGTACCGAATGATATCAGGCCTGAGATCCTCTTGGACAGCGATTTCTTTTCAGGAAAGATTTTTAAACGTACAGGCGCGTTTTCCCGAAGCTTGGCTGCAGTACGTACAAGCTGCAAAGCCGCGGGGAATCCGCCCAATTCGTCCACCAGACCCAGTCTCTTCGCATCCTCTCCGGTCCAGATCCGGCCCTTTGCGATCTTTTCCACCTCTTCCTTAGATAGTTTCCTGCTTGTGGCGACCTTGGTGGTGAAGTCGTCATATACGCGGTCGAGCCATTGGCTGAACCGGGCCCGCTGTTCCGGCGTAAAGTCGCTGGTCTGGGTCCAGGCGTTGGCGTTCCTGCTTGTGTGCACCTCGTCCCAGGTCACGCCGAGCTTGTTCCAGAACCCGGTCGTGATCAGCTTCCCGCCGAAGACACCGATGGACCCCGTGATCGTCCCCGGCTGGGCCACGATCTTGTCAGCCGCCATGGCAATGAAATAACCGCCCGAGGCCGCCGTCCCGCCCATGGATGCTATGACCGGTTTTCCCGCTTTTTTCGCGTTGATGAGCTCGCGCCAGATGGTGTCCGAGGCCACATAGGACCCGCCGGGGCTGTCGACGCGGAACAGGATGGCCTTCACGTCCTTGTCCTCCACCGCCGCCCGTATCGCGGATGCGATCGTATCCGAGCCCATGATGATCTCACCGGTAGCGGGTTCATATCCGCTCTTCCCGCGCATGATCCCGCCAACGCCGTAGATCAACGCAATGGTCGTCCCCTTCTTGTAGGGGCTGCCGGCCCGCTTCCGGTATTCCGTCAGCGAAAGAAACTCGGCCTTTGCGCCCGCCTTTTCCTTGATCCTGTCGTAGGCCTCGTCACGGTACCCCAACCCGTCGATCAGCTTCGCGTCCACCGCTTGCTGACCAAGGAACGGCCCTTCGTTGATAAGCGAACGGACCTGCTCTTCGGCAAGCCTGCGTGAAGCAGAGATCCCCTTGACGATCTGGCTGAACTGGGACCCCATCACCTGCATGATCTCTTCACGGTGCGGCGGTAAATACCTGCGCTCGGTGAACATGTACCGGTAGGACTTGTATTCCTTCCTGCCGTCTATGCGCGGGACGATGCCGAGTTTGTCCAGGGTCCCGCGGACAAAGGGCTGCTCGAAGATGAGCCCGGTGAGTCCCACGTCGCCGGAGGGCTGAAGATAGATCGTGTCGAACGCCGTCGCGAGATAGTAGGAAGAGTTCCCCGGGGCAGCCTCGCCAAAGGTCTCCGCATAGGCGATCGCGGGTTTGCCTGTTGCGCGGAAGGCGATGATCGCATCCCTCACCTCCTGTACCTGCGCCAGCCTCACGCCCGACTGGCCCACCCTGGCCACCAGCCCCTTGACCCGGTCGTCTTTCGACGCCTTCTGAAGCGCCTCCACCACGTCGCGCACACGCACCTTTTTCGTCAACAGGACCCGGGCAAGGCCGTCGTCGGGAACGTGCTCGATCATCCCCTGCTCGAAGTCAGCTTCCAGTATCACCCGGCCCGGCACTCGGCCGGTGAAGAGCCAGTAATAGAGTCCGATCGCGGTCACGATAAGAATAAGAAGAACGAAAAAGATAGTTGAACAACCGCTTCTGCTCTGCCTTCGGTCATCTCCGTACATGGATAGCCTCCTTTTCAGTGATGCGGTGATAAAGATTGTGATTGTTTCTCGCGGAGACGCAGAGGCCGCGGAGAGTAAAACGATAAGTCTCTAGATCATCTCGTCTAGCCCGGCATCCTCTGTTCTGCAAGAGACGCCTTTTGGTTCCTCTCTGTCAAGGCTAGGAAAAGAATAGAGGATTTTTTCGGAAATGGCAAGGACCGCTTTGATGATCGGGGATAACTCGGGTATTTGCTTCTCGGATGGCTTAAAAGAGACACGATGTCAGGGAACAGGGTCAGGCCCGCTGAGCGTTAAAAGAAGGAGAGAGGGATGCCCTCTCTCCCATGGATAAGACAGGATCAGCAACCAACTGCGGCTTTTTTCTTGGCCGGTGCGGCGCCTTTCGGCGGTATGCTCTTCATGTAGGACACAAGGTCCTTCATCTGTTCGGACTTCACGTCCAGGGCCTTGCCCTTGAGCGCCAAAGTAATGCAGACGTTGGTCGCCTCTTCGAGGGACGTAAACTCCCCGCCCGGGTTTTTCCACATCGTCTTGCTGCCGACCCCTTCGAGGCCTTTGCCGTCGGGGTGACAGGTGTTGCAGGATTTTCCCACTGTTCCGAGCTTCGTGTCGTTGAACAGGGCCTTTCCACGGTCTTCAGGCGTGTGATGCATCGCGAGCACTGCGGAAGCGAGCAGCATCGCGATCGCGACAAGCGCAATAATCTTCAATGACTTCATTCTTTTTTCACCTCCTTTCCCTTTAAAAGTTATATCAACCGGCTTGAACGGGAATCTTCCGCTTTTTCGGCCGGACAAAGATATTTTGGTAAACCAATAATGCGGATAGATGAGAGTATAGCACATATTTGTCGGGGACAGGGGCACATCGGATGAATTTCCCCAATCGGGCAACGCAACAAATCCATTGAGTTTTTGCGGGAAGTTGGTATCTTTACCCTATCAAAATGATGCTATTAGTTGTATTGTGCAGCGATTCAAGGCAAGGGGGGGCACAAGCACCGGCCCCTGGAAGCGTTCGGCAACAAGCCTGGCGCGAACCACTTCGCAGGATGACCTCATCTCAATCCACGAACGATAGAGGTGAATGAGCACCATCAGAAAGTTGACGATTGAATTCTTTTACGAGGTTTGACGCATGGAGCCAATAAGCAAGACGCAAAAGAAGAAAGAGGCCCTGTCTTTACAGGCACTGGGAGAGCGGCTGGTGACCCTTTCGGTCGAACAACTCAAGAACATCGAACTGCCGTCAGACCTGTTCAACGCCGTCATCCTGGCAAAAAAGCTCAAGAAACACGGCGCGCGGCTGAGGCAGATGCAGTATATCGGCACCTTGATGCGTAAATATGACCCTCAGCCTGTGCAAGAGGCCCTTTTGCGTATGGAACAGGGGAACCGCGGCCGATCCGCGGAGCACGGGAGGAGAAACGTAGCGGTATGAGTCGATAGCCGGACGGTCCAGGACCCCGGTTGACGCCCGATCCCTTGAAGCTTTACCTGGTCTCTCCCTCTTCCGTAGCCGGAACAGGCTTCTCTGCTGCGTTTTTTTCCAGCTTGCGCTGCTTCTTTTCCTCGTTCTTTTTTTTCTTCGCTATTTCCTTCTGACGCTTTTGAAAATCAAAATTCGGTTTCGCCAATGATTGCTCCTTTGAGAAATTATTTATTGATCCGGCATGTGGTAACCATGACTGCCCTATTATACAGGGATGACGAACAGGATGTATACATACTTATGTGAGGAGGAGCGGCAAGGTCCTTCCTGCCCGAAAGTATTGGAGCTATATCTCCCAGGGATAACCGATGAAGATCGCCGGGGAGACCCCTTCTTTCCCGAAACCGATATCACCCCGGAACACAACGCCCGACGCGGTAACCACCCTGAGCCCGAAGCCGTAGGAATCGCGCATCTCCTTCCTCTTTGTTATATCGCTGCGGACGTCGGAGGTGGCGCCGGTCTCGTAGAACAGGGAGACCTGGACCGAGGTGCGAACGTCCTTCATGACGAAAATGTCAAAGGGCGTCCGCTCATCGGTGAGGTTCCACCGGATCTCGGTACCGTAGAACAGCGTGTGCGCCCCCTTGTAACGGCCCTGAGGATACCCGCGCAGCCTGCTGAACCCGCCGAGAGACGTGGCGGTCCCGTATTTGTTGTTCGCGATCATGTTGGCTATCACCTCGTTGCAGAATTGCTGCTGTTCGGGATCGGTGACCGTGCTGCAGTTCAATCCCTGCTGCTGTTGAAGCTTTGCCGGGTCTGTTTCTCCCTGCCGGTTCACGACCGCGTCCGAGCGCAGGACATTGAACGCCCAGGTGCTCCTCCTTCCGAGCGGGATATAGGCGGTTGTGTTGTAATCCATCACGTAAAAGTCCGGCCCGGAGTCCCGTGGCGGCGTCTGCGAACGGGTCACGTCGATCCGGATCCCCCGGCGGGGGTCACTGTAGTCATCGGTCAGGTCGAGCCTGGTCCCGAACAGCGTGTTGTGGCCGCGACTACGGGAAGAATCCTGGGCTTCGACGATGACATTCCCGTCCTTGTCCCTTATGCTTTTCAGCTTCATGGCTCCCTGGTACCATGCCCCGTAGACCTCAAAGCGGCGTTCAAAGAACGTCGCGGTCATGCGGCCGCCCTCGTATTCCGTATCGCCGAATTCGATCAGCCGGTAATCATGCTTGTCCGTGTTCATGCCCCGCTGGCTGTAGCTCTGTATCGTCGCTTCGTTGACCGTTCCGTATCCGATGTCCAGGATGAGCGTTCGGGGAACGAGGTGGATATCGGCAACGCCGAGGGAGGCGCCCCTCACCTCGCCCGAAAATAGTATCCCGTAGACATCCGTATAGGTGTCCATGACATTCATCATGCCGCCGACCAGGCCGATGCCCTTGCCGATGCCCGGCAGGCTGTAGGGGTAGGGAAAGAGCGCGTAACCGGGGTCCTTCGAGAACTGCTCCTTGCGTCGATCGACGATGATCGAATGATCCGCCGGGTCCTCTACCGCTGCAGCAGGGGAGCCGAGCATGCAGACAAGACAGGCGGCGAACAGAAGCCTCAGGAGAAGCCTTTGCATCGAATACCCCCTTTGTCGCTACAGTCGTATTGTTTCAGGCCGAATGAACGAGAGGTCGCTATTATTTAACATGATTGATTTAAAGTCAAGGACGTTGCTGATTTTCATGGTCAGGATCCGATGCTTTTTTTATTTTTGACTTCAGCCATTTATACGGCAGGAACATGGAGACCCTTGCCTGATAGGCGCGATATTCCTCCCCAAATTCCCTTACCAGTTTTTTTTCTTCCAGAAATGCCCCGATGATCAAATAGGCGGTGAGGATCACATTAACCATGAGAGCGGAAATGTCCAGTTGCCCCGCCCAGACAAGGAATATGCCTGCTGAATACCAGGGATGCCGGATGATGTCCAGGACACCCGACGTGTCCAGCTTGCCTGATTCTGTTGCCGCCTCGTTCAAGGTCCCTTCTTGTATCTGTCGGATCCCCAGGAGTTGACGTGCATCATAGTGGCGCGCCCCAAGAAATAACAACAGGACAGCGGTACCGAATAAAAGAACCTGGACTATCCGTAAATATCCATCCCAGGAGAATAGCGGTTGTGTTCGAAGCGAATAGGAAAACAGCACCACGGGCACGAGGGTGAGGACTGCAACCGCATTATAAAATAAACGATAGTAACGGAATCGAGACCCCAGGCTCCTCTTGAGGTATTCCATCACCGATATCGATATCATTGCGCTGTGCAAAAAGCACCATGCGATAACGAGCACCGCGAGGACCAGATATTTTGCGTGATCTACCATTCCACTTCCTCGACATTCAGTAACTAAGAAAGCAAACTATTCTCGAAACATTAAAAATTTTCTCGCAGCGGCGCAGAGTTCTAAGAGAAAAACTCGCAAAGCGTTCCGGTTTAAAACAAATACTTACCGTTTTTGATTTAACTCTGCGTTCTCTGCGTGCTCTGCGAGAGATGCCCTTTGGTTCCGGCTTGTCCGGGTCAGGATAATTGCTTCTCGAAGCGGTATAAGCCCCTCGGTGATGGCAGACTGAAGCGAATTTGATCCATACTTTGGCTCAGAATGACAATTAATAGTGAAAAAAGGTCCCGCGGGCTTTTCTACCCGCAGCACCCGGCGGAGTTATCGCCGCAATCGCAGGATGGCGGACCGCCGGTCACCATACTGTTGATGATGGCTGCGGCGCAGCCCACGCCGGCGTTGACGGTGATCGCGCCGAACTCGCAGTTCAGGGCGCAGGCCCCGCATTCCATGCATTGGTCCCTGTCCGTGATCGCCGCGCGCTTGTCGCGCATCTCGAAGACCCTCTGCGGGCAGACCTCGACGCACCTGCCGCAGCCGGTGCACTTTTCCCGTGCGTATTGAAGTGTCGTCACGTTGGCAAGGTATTTCATACGATCCCCCATTCCCTGAGCTTGAAAACGGCCATCAGAAGCAACGATATGCTCGCAGCGCCGATGTAGAGCGGGATGCTGATCTTAAGTTCTTTTCTGACCCCTGACATGCCCGTAAAGGTCGTCGAGCCTGTGAACTGGAGGGCGAGGTAGGAGCTCAGCGCGGGAAACAGGAGATAGGCGACGCTCAACAGCAACGGGTCCCGTGCCGTCCCGACAGGCCTGAAAAAATGTAAGGAAAGAAACACCGACAGCACTCCCACGATCCAGCCTTTTATCGCGAAGGAGCGGAACGGGACAAAGGGCAGCAACACCGGGGTCACGAGCGCGCCGGCGAACACCGCGAGCAGTGCCAGAAAAAGGAACGGCAGTCCGCCAAACCACGCCTGTTTGAACAGAAGACCCTGCGGCTCAAGTCCGAAGATCAAAAGAATACCGCCTGCCAGCCAGGGGAACTTTTTCATGGCAGGATTGATCTCCATGGGCGTCAGGACCAGCCGGTCGAGCAGCGAGAACCTGATGGTCCCCATCTCTTTTGTTTTTTTATAGCCCGCCCGAACGAATGCAGGGATGTCCCGTGCCTGCACCGGGCCGAAGGTGACCCGAAATCCGGTTTTCTTCTGGACCAGGCTTGCATTCACGCCCACGGCCCCGAGCTGAGGCAGGATGATCCTTCGGTGGCTCACCACCGCGTCGAGCTTTGCTTCGGTAATACGCTTGATCAACTCGTCGGCGCCGAACGTGCCTTTGCCTGCCGCGCACCAGACGTTGATGCTCCTGGTGTCCAGAACAAGGACCCAGGCGTTCATGCCCTTGAGTTCACGGCGGAGAAGATCGAAGGTCAGTTTATAGTTCGCGGTGACGAAGACATCGGAATCCCGAGAGGGCCCGCCGACCGCGTACAGCCCCGGCATGACCGCATACTTCATGCGATAGGCGCCGGTCCTGCTTTTGATCATACCCCGGAAGTCTTCTCGGGTCCAGTCGGTCGATACCGTGAACACGGAACCCGCCGGGGTCGCAAGCGTGCCCGTGGTCCAGTACGGCGCCTCCTTTTTCACGAACTTCAATGTCTGCATAGTCTGCATAAAAAATCGCCTCGCTTTATTCTAACCCGGACAAGCCGGAAACAGAAGTTATTTTCGCGCAAAGCCGCAATGGCCTATGAAAGAAAAGCGGCCACTTAGCGAATCACGCAAAGGAAATCTTATAAGACCGGGGAACATCATGGCTTTTTGCGCAGCATGGCGAGCGCCTGTTTATCGGCAAGCACCACTGACGTCTCCGTCTGCCGTTCGGGAATATTCCAGTATTTCCTGAGCAGTCGCTCCTTGTTTTCGTACGACACCAGCGTGAATCCATGTTGTGCATAGAACCTGATAGCCCAGGTCGCCGCCTGCCAGGTACCGACAAGCATCGGTCGTGTGGCGATCGTCTTGAGGTGAGAGATCAACCTGCGGCCGATGCCCCTGTTGCGGCGTTTCGTTCTCACGTACGCGTGCCTGATGAGCGTCACGTCCTGCACGTCCTGAATTCCCATGACGCCGAGGAGTTCACCGTGCTCCTCATAACCCCAGAACACGATGCCGGAGTCCAATTCATGACGGAGATAGTCCTGCGACATGTACGGCTCGTGCCATTGGTCATCCGGGATCACGCCCTTGTATGCCCGCGCCGCGTCGTTGATGATCTCCAAGATCGCGTCAAAATCGTTATTTGTGCAAAGACGGATCATATTTTTTTCAGCACCAAAGGATGTAGGGGTATCTGAGACTCAGCTCAGAAATCCAGCGGGCTCTTCGTTTCTTTAATGGTTTTGCTCGGGACACAGTGGGTATAGATCATCGTCGTGCGCACATCCGCATGCCCGAGCAGCGTCTGGATGGTGCGAATATCGTAGTTCGCCTGTAAGAGATGTGTCGCAAAACTATGGCGGAACGTGTGGGAGGTGACGCGCTTCGTGAGTTTGGCCCGTCTGACCGCCGCATACAGCGCCTCCTGGACAGCGGTTTCATGCAGATGATACCGCCGAAGTTCCTTTGTCTCCGCGAGGTAGGTCAACGCCTCCTGCGGGAAGAACCACTGCCAGATGAAGTCCTTCGAAGCGTTCCGGTATTTCTTATCCAAAGAGTCGTCAAGAAACACTCCCGCATAGCCCGCTATCAGGTCTTCATCATGAACGCTTTTCACCGCTTCTATCTGCACCAGCAATTCCTGCATAAGCGTCTGCGGAATGGGCACGGTACGGACCTTGTTGCCCTTCCCGCGAATGGTAAGTACCCCGTCGTCGAAGTTGAAATCCAGCACCCGCAGCTTCACACCCTCGAAGAGCCGCAAACCGCAGCCGTACAGGAGCTTCACCAGAAGCTGGTGCGGATGGCCCAGGTGCTTCAGCACAGCATCGATCTCGTCGCGCGAAAGGACGATCGGGATATAGTTCGATTTTTTCGCGCGCGGAGTGTCCTTGTGATCGCCGAAATCCTTCTTCAGAATATGCCGGAAGAGAAAGAGCACCGCATTGAACGCCTGGTTCTGCGTTGATGCCGAGACCTTGCATTTTACCGCGAGATAGGTGAGATACGCCTTCACGTCCACTGCCGACAAATCGATTGGCGGTTTGTTCTTCAAATAGCTTTGGAACTTGCGGATCCAATCAGCATACGTTTTGAACGTTTTCCGGGAATAATGCCGCGTCGTGATCTCGGCCTCCAGCTTGTTAATGACCGCGTCCCATTCCGGGGAGCCGGACTTTTCCAGACACCGCCACTCGTTGTACTGCTTGCCGCTCCTTTGACCGGACCCCTTGTTTGCACTCTCTCCCTCAGTAAGTGGGGCCGGGGTCAGGGTGGGTTTTTTCGCTGAGATCTTTTGAGAAGGATGGGTTATAGCCGGGTTATTTACACGTTCTAATTTCCTTTGCATCGGACCCGAGGAAGAGACCGTCGCCATCGTCCCGGCAACAGACGCTACAGCCTGCTTCTTCCGGGGCTGCATGGCGAAAAAGAGCGAGAGGGCATGCGCCGCCTGCTCGAGTTTCTTTTGCGACTGGTTCTTTGACCTCAGCTTTTCGATAAACAGGCGCACCTGTTCTGAACGGGAATCCGGAGGAGGATATTTAACGCGAAAATCCAAGTAATACATGAGCCATTTGCGGTAATCAGGCCATGAAGCAGGCGGGACAGCCTTCTGTTCCATAATAGCGTCAAAGGGTTTAAGAATGTTCTCCGGGATGGGAAGCATAAGATCAATCCTCCGTTGAATATGCATTTTGCATATTGGTCCGACGAAGTTTTATTTTCCGTTTCTTGCATATTAGTCAGCAACTGAATTGTAATGAAATCCGCCGGTTACGTCAAGTATTTTTCAAATTATCTTGACCAATTCATATTAGTTATGCTACCGTAGCCCGTCCCTATAATATCTTGTTGGAACTGTCCAACGAGCAGTTCGAGCCCGACAAGCGGCTCAACACTTTGAAGTCAAACAAGAAGCATGATGAGGGACACGTTATGCCAGTACCTCCAGAATATCAACGTGCATCGCAAGATTTCTATAAGTTCCTTGAGGATGCGAAGGATACTTCTGGTTTGACAACCACACATCAGGTCTATACGATGGCCCAAGGCGTACTGCAAGTCTTTCGTCGCCGCCTTGATGTCAAGGATGCAATCCTCTTTGCTAATGTGCTGCCGCCGGTGTTGCGCGCCATCTTCGTGGCCGATTGGGATACGGATGAGGACAAACGCCCGTTCGAGGATCGCGCTATCATGACGAAGGAAGTTCAGTCTCTACGAGCCGATCACAACTTCGCACCTGAGTCTTCTATTCGCGATGTCGCCATTGCTCTAAGGCAAAACGTAGATGAAGCCGCACTCGATAGCGTCCTTGCTAAGCTTCCAGATGGTGCTGTGCAATTCTGGCATCCATAGCATATCTGATAGACCCAAGAAGTCAGACAGCAAACAACGTTCCAACCAGCCGGTCGAGAGGGGCACGCTATCGCGGCCCCTCACCGGCGCGTTAATTCAGTACTATGAGCACGACTACTCGCAAACCAAGCACAAAAAATCACTGGATACCTGTTGGATTTATGAAAGGATTTTCCATCGGTTTCCCAAAGACCCTATTCGAAGATGGTAGAGATCATCTGATATATTTGGGAATTAAGGGCGACTGTAATATCAAGAAGGAAAAGGCTGAGTCTCATTTTTTTAAAAACAACCTGTATTCCACATTTTATGCAGATGGAACTCATGACGATAAGATTGAGAAGATTCTAGCAGAACATGACGATCATTTATTACAGATGTCTCGTTATTTATATAGTTACTTCTTTGATGAAGGCTATAAGGAAAAACTAGGCTTAACAGAAACTGTAAAGGCAAATCTTATCGAGTTCATGAAGATTGGTTATAAACGTTCTTACCCTTTTCTTAAGTCTTTAAAAGATAAAGTTGATAAGGCATTTCCTAACGAAAGTGAAAAACAAAAGAAGAATTTTGTTATTCACTTGTTCTGCCAATTTGGAGAGGGACAGCACAAAGGGATTCCATCAGTTGACGATGTGTTATCAAAAAAGGGGACAATTATATTTATTATTAGATCAAACAAAAAAAGATTCATTATGTCAGACAATTTATTTTACCAATTGCAGCAAGATGGTTTAGCAAATAAGGACAACGAGTTTTGCTTCCCGTTAAATGAAAAAATATTCATCTTAAAAACAGCACATCTTAGCGGCAAACAGTATAAGATTCAAGAACTTTATGATAAGGATATAGATACTATACGTTATATTAACGAGCGAACTGTAGTTACTGCACATAGTAAATTGGCGGGTTCTAATAAACTGCTATTGCAGTCATTATGCCGAGGAGCGTCATGGAAGACTCGATAACAACCCAGTTGGTAGGTCGGGTAGACCGCAGTGAAACCCGACGATGATTCTAACGAGGCGGGTCCACAGCGACGCGCCAAAAAGCGGCGCGTGACCCGCTGGTTGGTCTGATGAGAGGGCGACAAAAATCGATATGCAAACACTAACCTTTAAAAATGATCCAAACCGCTTCGATGAGGTGAAAAAGGCCCAGCTCAAGAAATGGGTACCCATCCCATACTAATCGTGGCCTTCGGTGTGGGCATGTATATCGCAGTGAGTTCTAAGAATAACTCCGCCGATTTTTTAATCGCTACGGCACCGTTCACAGTCATCTTTGCTTTCATTATTGTCAGCATTAGATCGTTTAGTATAATTTCAAGACATAAACGCCGATATGAATCTTACCGCCTGATGATCGATGATAACGCCATTATCCGAGAACAGATGGGCTCCCCGGTCGTCAGGTTATTAATAAGCGATATCCTGCGGATCGAGAAAGATAGGTATGGACGCTTCACTATCAGGGGAAAGAACTACAGCGATGTGATTGATGTTGCTGAACAAGTCGAGAATTACAATGAACTGGAAGGCATCCTTCAGCGGATTAAACCTTTCAATGTCTAGGCGTCGGCGGCCCCTCTGATCTGGTGTGGTCGCATTTTCGCGATATCCGCGATATTAAACGCTTGGCAAGTATTTGGAATGCTCTGGCACCTTCACATTGGCTCATTCTCTACCAACACAGTAACCGTCATAAAGAATGGCTGCCGAATAAACGCGATGAATTCGCGAGAGCCATAGGTTCACGCACCATAGAAACGTTTCGCGCAAGAACGGGGGCAAGAGACGTTGCATTTCTATGCGCCGTTAAATCATAATATTACAGTCCCCCCCGGATCGAGCAGGTGAAAAAAACCGCCCCGCACATGATAAATTTAGGCTTGCAAACAGCCCCATAATCAGTTAAATTTATCATCAGAGGTGCTTAAAATGAAGATAGATATTGAGAAAGAAGAAGACGGGCGTTGGATTGCCGAAGTATCCGATCTCCCTGGCGTCTTAACTTATGGAAAAACGCGTGAAGATGCCATCGCCAAAGTTGAAGCTCTTGCTCTGCGAGTGATTGCGGATCGGATAGATCATGGTGAGACCATTCCGGAACTCGATGAACTTTTCGCGGTCACTGCATGAGTCAATGGCCTTCCGCGAAAGCCCGCTTGGTTCTTGCCGCACTCCTTCATATCGGCTGGTCTGTCAAACGAGAGACCGCCGGTTCCCACCGCATTCTTTCACGGCCCGGATGGCCTGATTATGTCTTCGCCTTTCATGATGGTACTGAAATAGGACCGCGTATGCTTGCTCGCATTGCGAAGAAGACGGGTCTCCAGCCTGCCGATTTATAGAATAACCGAATTATTCCCAACTTGTCGTTCCACGCCGACCGCTTCGCGGCGTGTGAACTCGTCGTTAAGGCGTTCAAAAACATGCAGATCATAGTCGCCATCGTGCTTACGGTCCTGTACCTTGGCCTCTCGCTGATGCTCGGCGGGTGCATTCAAATAATGGCCCGTGGTGGTTTTTCCTGCCTTGCATAGTGTCGGTCTGCGCCTTCGTTGTCGCCAAAATGATCCGGAAAAAACGCCCGCTGCCTTGGATCAATGAGCATGCGTTGGCTGCTCAAGCCAAACCGCGACAGATATAGGGTTCGAGAAATGGGTTGCCAACTGGTCGGCAACCCGATCAGCGGGTTACGTCCGGGCAACATGCACTGCTTGATTTTTAAGCTATACTATGAGGAAGATAAAATAAAAAAGAATGAAAATCCCATGAAAACAAGAATAACGGAACTTTTCGGCATTCAACATCCCATCATACAAGGCGGTATGCATTATGTAGGTTTTGCTGAATTAGTCGCAGCCGTTTCCAACGCAGGTGGTCTTGGAATTATTACCGCGCTGACGCAAAAAACACCATCTGGATCTCGCAAAGGAAATCGCTCGTTGCCATGAGATGACGGATAAGCCGTTTGGGGTCAATTTAACTTTCCTTCCAACAATAAGCACACCTGATTACCCGGGATACATAGACGCAATTATTGCTGGTGGGGTCAAAATAGTTGAAACGGCCGGTCGCAATCCTCAAGAGCATCTCCCTAAATTGCAAAATGCCGGAGTGAAGATCATTCACAAGTGCACTTCAGTTCGACATGCGTTGAAGGCAGAAAAGATCGGATGTGATGCGGTTTCGGTAGATGGGTTTGAATGCGGCGGCCACCCTGGTGAAGATGATATTCCCAACATGATCCTCCTCCCGAGAGCGGAAGAGGAGCTTACCATTCCCTTCGTTGCTTCCGGTGGAATGGCAGATGCGAGAAGTCTGGTCGCATCTCTTTGTCTCGGTGCGGATGGAATAAGCATGGGGACCCGCTTTATCGCAACAAAAGAAGCTCCTGTGCATGAAAATGTCAAGAAGGCCATTGTCGCCGCATCTGAGCTGGACACCCGATTGATAATGCGGCCGCTTCGAAATACGGAACGTGTAATGAACAATCCAGCCGTCGAGCGCCTATTGGAAAAAGAAGCCGCATTGGGGAAAAATATTAAATTTGAGGATATTATCGAAGAAGTGGCGGGAATTTATCCCAGGATCATGCGGGAAGGTGACATGGATGCCGGTGCCTGGTCTTGCGGTATGGTAGCCGGACTGATTCATGACATTCCAACGTGCAGGGAATTAATTGATCGCATTATGTCCGAGGCTGAAAAAATCATTCGCAGCCGATTGCCGGGAATGCTGTCATAACTGGTGCATAGAACTAAAGAAAAGGCCGACCATGGAATGGAGAAGGTTCTCCCGCGCTGCGCTTTGCTCCGTTCCGGAAACCTCTCAATCCAGACGTGATGCGAGAAAAACCCATGGACATTTTTTTAGAGGCCGCCATTGAGGAGGCGAAAAAGGGGATGGCCGAAGGGGGCATTCCTATCGGATCGGTGCTCGTTATTGACGGCCGAATAGTCGGGCGCGGTCATAACCAGCGCGTGCAAAAAGGAAGCGCGGTATTGCACGCGGAAATGGCTTGTTTGGAAAATGCAGGGCGCATTCAAGCGGCGGATTATCGTCGGGCAACCTTGTACTCAACGCTGTCTCCCTGCGATATGTGCAGCGGCGCGGTGCTCCTCTATGGGATCCCGAAGGTGGTTATTGGAGAGAACCGTACCTTTTGCGGGCCGGAAGCATATGTAAGGTCGCGAGGCGTGGACGTGGTGATCATCGACAACCAGGAATGTCGTCAGCTTATGTTGACGTTCATTAAAAATAATACAGCCCTGTGGAATGAAGATATTGGCGTGGAGAATACCGCATGACAGATCGCACCTTTGAACGCCATCCTGCTGCGCTCCCCGGCAGCGGGGGCGCCTGGTCGCGTGAGAAAGGATCACTATGACGCTGTCGAATCCTCTGATCGTCGTCGCAATTCTTTTTGCCCTTCTCGGCCTTATCTTTCTTATCATGACCATTGCAGCCCTGAAGAAGAAAAAGGTATTCGGCACGGCCATGAACTTCGTGATCGCGTTGCTGATGATCTCCCTGGCCGCCCTGTTCGGCACCCTCATCGTTGCTATTCAGGGGTATCACGCATTGACCAGAGAGGAACTTGCGGCGATCGTGAACGTTGAGCCGATTGGTGAAAAGAAGTTCATTGCCCGGTTTTCTTTGCCGGATGGCGGCGAAAAAGCATTCTCTCTGTCCGGTGATCAGCTTTATATTGACGCCCACATTCTCAAATGGAAACCGCTTGCAAACATATTCGGGCTGCACACCTCCTATGAACTCGATCGCGTGGCGGGCCGCTATGCGATCCTCAACGATGAAACGACAAAGGTCCATACGGTTTATTCGTTGTCCAGGGACAGACCCCTTGACCTGTTCGATCTTCGGCGCAGGTTTGCGATCCTTAATCCCCTGCTTGATGCCGAGTATGGGTCCGCTACATTCATGAACATGAACAGCGCGGAAGAATTCCGGGTAATGGTTTCTACAACAGGACTGCTGATCAGAAAGACCGAAAAGGGAACCGGGCAGTAGCCGGCACGGGCCAGGCAGTTTTTGCAAGTCGGGTAGAACAGCGTAAAGACCGGACAAGTGTTATCCAACCTGACAGGCCCGCTATAAGCGCTCCGCCGGCTTCGTCCCGATGGTATACAGCACGCCGACATCGAGCCAGATACCCTCTTTTGTCCTCAGCGTTTCGACCTCCCGCAGATGCTCGCGCTTGAACCGCTCCTGGTCCCCCGCGGTCAGCCGGGTTACCATCCTGCGGAGGCCCGCATTCCAGACGATCTCCCACCAGTCTTCCGCGTTGTGCAGATTGTAACCCACGTTCTTTTTCCGGACGACAATGTCCCTGAGCCCCGCCTGTGAAAAGAGCTCCCTGCTGCCGGCCTCGTTCGCAATGCGCCTCCAGGCCTGCGGATGCGGCGGCACACCGTAGGCCTCGATCCGGGCAAAGAACATCTCCTTTAAGGGGTAAAAATAGCTCTCCTCAAAGCAGGTGATCATGATCCTGCCGCCGGGCCTGACCGCGGAAACAATGTGCGCAAGCTGTGCGTCCATGTCCTCGACAAAGAAGATGCCGAAGGCGCAAACAGCAATATCAAACAGGCCCGCAGGGAAGTTAAGGTTCTGCATGTCTCTTTCGAGAAACTCGACGTTGGCGATATTCAGCGCTGCCGCCTTCTTCCGCGCCCGGTCGAGCATGCCGGGGGAAAAATCCACGGCAGTCACCCTCCCCTTTTTCAATATTTTCGAGATCGCGAGTGAAGCGTGCCCTGTTCCGCATGCCACGTCCAGCACCTGCTCGTCCCCGCGCAGGCCGAGAGAGGCGGCCATATGTTCCGCGCTTGCGGGAAAAAAGCGGAGCGCCCCGCTGTCATATCCGCCGGAAACGGAGTCGAAGGTCTCTTTCAGGAGCGCTTTAAGTTGTTGCTGATCGTTCAACTGTCCTCCCGTCTTTTTTGCCATTACCGGCAAAAATTACAACTTTTTATGTCACTGCTTCCCGATGAACAATATCCGGCGAGAATGCAGGCAGACACACCGCGATATACTCAGCGCCGCCGTCATAGGGAGTGCTGTACTGGACCCATTCGCCGGCTTCTAGGATGATCGCCTGTCCTGCTGATACCTCCACCTCTTTATTCTTGAGTTTGACCTTGAGCGTTCCCCGGAGGACAACCGTGTACTCACTGAATTCCGGCGTCTGCCCCGGTTCCGACCAGCCCGCAGGACTGGTCATCCTCGCAATGCTGACCTCGGCGGTCCGCGAGTTCACTCTCCCGACAAATTCCTCGATCTGTTTGGGCGGGCTTCCTGCAGCCTGGATCACTGTGGGCTTCTGAATATAATTCATATTCCCTCCTTATCAAATAAGATCAGCAGGGGCCCTTCTCGTTTGACGTCTCCGCCACCTTCCCCCGCTGGACCGTGATCAGAGCTCTATTAATTCCTTCGGCGCGAAATTGGTTTTCATGGTCCAGATCGAGGCCTTGCCGTTTTTCAGCCGGTATACGGCCAGGCTTCCGTAACCGTCGCGTTCGACCCAGGGCTTCAGGAATTCCCGCTTCTGCACGATCTCCTTTTTCAGTTCCAGGTCTTCAACAAGCTCGACCTTGCCGCTCACCCGTATCTGAATAAGATCCTCGAATTTGCCGTTGTTGAAGCTCATCTCCACGTTCGGGTTTGCCGTCAATTGCTTATGAATGTCTTTCATCTTGCCGGTGTGGAATACTATTCCGTTTTCGTCAGCCCGATAGAGATACATTCCCCGGACGTGCGGCATATTTCCTTCAACCGTCGCCAGATGGAACACGGGATTGGCGTTCAGAAAGGTCACTATTTCTGTTTTATTCATGATTGGATCTCCTTTCGTTCTTTTATTTACTTCGCAATGTCCCCCTCACCTCTCCGCAGCGGGAGAGGAATTTTTACCACTTCATTTATAGCTTTTCCCATATCTCAACTGGCCCAACAGCACCAGAACAACGCCGGACAGGATGATCGCCATGGCGATCATCTCAGTCCTGTGAAACTGCTCTCCCAGGATCCACATGCCCAACAGCACGGCAATGATCGGGTTCACATAGGCGTAACTGGTCGCGAGGGCGGGGCGTACCCTGCCGAGGAGATAGACATAGGACGTGAAACCCACCAGCGACCCGACGACCCCCAGGTACAGGACAGCGCTGATCGACCGCCAGGTCGGAACGATCGTGATCCTCTCGCCGATGGCGAAGCTGACGAGCAGAACGATTGCTCCGCCGGTGATCATCTGGGCCGCACCGGCCATCATGCCCTTGGGAAGCCTCAGATGCTGGCTCCATGCCGAGCCGAAGGCCCAGGATATTGCCGCAAGGATGAGCAGCGCCGCACCCAGGGGACTTGTCCTGAGATCGCCCTCAAGATTGAGCACGACGATCCCGGCCAGTCCGACCAGCAGCCCGGCCCATTCGAGCCGGTTCGGCCAGCGCTTCCAGATGCCCGCGAACAGTACGGTCCAGAGCGGTGTCGTGGCGATCACGAGCGCCGCGAGGCCCGACGCCACCCATTGTTCCGCATAGGCCACGCCGGCGCTCCCTCCCAGCATGAGAAAAAAGCCGATGACCGCGGACCATAACCATTCTCGCAGGTCCGGATTGGGCGCTCCCCGCAGCCGGAGATAGATGTAGATGCCGATACCAAAAAGAAAAAAGCGGATCCCCATCAGGAAGAGCGGCGGCAGCTCATCCAATGCTATCCGGATCATGAGGTAGGTGGACCCCCAGGAGAGATAAACTGCCAGAAGCGCGAGAATGACGTTCGTTCTTCTCGATCCGTCAGATGCTGTCATCGTAATTTTCTTCTCCCCTTGTACCGCTCTCGCGTACGCCTCTCACAATCTCCTCATCCCTTCCGGCTTCAGGAGCGCCGCGTCGCCCTCCCGTACGAATGTCCTGATCATCTCAACGGTCTTGTCGCGCTCCATCGGCATGCGGACGCGGACAGGCAGATAGTTCGAGGCATGGTTCGCGAAGAACAGACCGCGGGTCATCTCGGTGTGCTCAAGCATGTCCGCAAGTTCCGAGAGGATGGCAAATGCCGGGGGAAGCCTGAACATGCCCTTCTCCTGAAGATCATAAAGAAGAGTTCCTTTCACCACCATGATCGTAAGAGCGCCCACATAATCGGGATCGATGGCGGAAAGCAGCTTTCCGGTCAAACGCGCGTGTCTTTCGCTCCTGTCGGGCCCGCCGATCCCGAGCAGGACCGTGACCGAAAGCTTGATGCCCGCATCCCTGACGCGTCGGCCGGCCTCGATCATCTCCGCGGAGGTCGCGCCCTTTTTCATCCAGGCAAGCAGTTCGTCATCCCCGCTCTCAATGCCGAGGTACAGGATGCCGAGCCCGGCTTCCCGGAGCTGCCGTAATTCCCCGGCCGATCTGGCCAGGATGTTCCTGGTGTTCGCATACATGCCGATCCGCTGGAGCCGGGGGAACGAAGCGTGGAGGAGCGAGAAGAGCGCAAGCAGGTCATGAAAGGGGGCAGCGAGCGCGTCGCCGTCTGCAAGGAAGACCCGCCGCGTGTCAGCACATCCCGGCAGACAGGAGCGAATGTCCTGTTCCATACGGGTGAGGCTGCGAACGCGGAATTGCTTCTGTTTGTACGCGGGGCAGAAGATGCACTGGTTGTGGGAGCACCCGATCGTGTACTGGAGGATCAGGCTTGCGGCCTCGCTGGGGGGCCGTATGACGATTCCTTCATATTCAGGCATGGGTTTTCTCCAGGGAAGTAACGTAAGATTACCGCAAAGCTGATTGGGACGCAAAGAAAATATTTGGTTGTGTCAGGGAGGCCTGATAAGATGTTGCAAGGGAAATAATCCGAGAAACAGCGTTGCTGAGTTTGCAAAAAAAGAAATTTCACACGGAGCCGCAAAGATTCATGAAGAAACACGTTTGGAATTAACGATGTTCCCCTTCGTGACTTCGTGTCTTCGTGTGAGACAGGACTTTTTGCGACTTTATCAACATTTCTGTGTTAAAATGCCGGCATGAAAGAACCTGATTCCAGGTTGGTCTATTCGACGGAGCACACAGTCCCGAGGAAGGAGAAGCGGGCTGATCGCAATACCACGTCAGCTGCTGCTCCTGCAAAACGCAGGACGATCGTACGGCTCGACCGGAAGGGCAGGGGCGGCAAGACTGTCACGGCAATTGAGGGTCTTCAGCTTTCGGGTGCAGACAGCGAAAAACTCCTGAAACAATTAAAGGCAAAACTCGGTACCGGAGGAACCGTTAAGAACGGATCGCTGGAAATCCAGGGTGACCATTGCGATGCGGTCATGACCGAGTTATCCAGAATTGGCCACCTGCCGAAGCGTTCTAGCGGATAACACCGGTAAGGTGATGCCTCACCTTACCGGTTGAGGATAAGCAGGTACCTTGAGAGATCCGCGCAAAGAGCACACTGGCGTAGAATCAATGTGCAAGTCCATTTCGGTCACTACGTCCCCTTCGCCGTCCTTTAACGGCCCCTGTCGTGCCGGTCATCGTGCTCATGTCTGTACTTCTTATGCTTCTTATGCTTCTTCTCGCGCCTGTAATCTCGTCTGTCCCGGTGCTGGCCCTCGATCACCACAACGCCCGGCGGGGGCGGGGGCAGAAGTAACGGCGGGGGCGGAGGAAGCGGGGGGGCCGGTAAGCCGGCGTTGCCGACAACGGGTAACAGGAACAGTGAAGCAATGATCATGAAAGCTGCGGCAGTGAAGAGCGGTCTTTTCATAAAATTCTCCTTGAAGGTTATGCTGTTTTGTTCTGGTGCCTGATTATAGAGTATTTCAACTATTGTGCCAAGTGTTAATTGCGGATTCCGCGCACGCTCGATATTGATCGTATTGAATAAAGGTTGACATCGGGGGATGCTATGAAGGAATAGCCGTCAAGAGAACCGTCATACGCGGCAGAACTATTAAAGGTGACGGCCTCAACGAGAGCTGCTCCGGGCTCAGGCGGACCATAGGTACTCCCCGCTTTCCCCTGGCGCCCTGTTCTGTTATAATGATTATGAAAGCATGCCCCTCATTTTATTCAAATCTCGCTGCAAAATAACCGGAGAACCTCATGCCCGACGAACAGAACCTGAAACAGCACAAGACCATCTATCTCAAAGACTATGCCCCGCCCGATTACCTCATTGAAACAACGATGCTCGAGTTCGACCTTGACGGGACGCAGACGCGGGTCAAATCACTTCTTACTATCGTCTCCAATCACGACCGGAGCGCGGGGCTCCGTCCGCTCGTGCTGAACCACGGCGACCTCCCGCTCAAGGCGATACGGCTCGACGGACGGCCGCTGTCTGAGCAGGAATATGTGCGTGACGCTGCATTGCTTACGATACCGGTTTTGCCGGAACGATGTTCACTTGAGATAGAGACCGAGATCAATCCGCGGGACAATACGGAACTCTCGGGCCTGTTCATGTCAGGCAGCGGGTTCTTCACCCAGTGCGAGGCGGAGGGTTTTCGCAAGATCACTTATTATATCGACAGGCCCGATGTGATGGCGCGGTTCTTCATCACCATTATTGCGGACAAAGCGAAAGTTCCCGTACTCCTCTCGAACGGAAACCTGATCGGGAGCGGCGAGATGAAAGACGGCAGGCACTTCGCCAAGTGGCACGACCCCTTTCCGAAGCCGGCCTACCTCTTTGCCCTCGTCGCAGGCAACCTCGCCCGCATCGAAGACAGGTTCACGACCATGTCGGGCCGCGACGTGACGCTGCACATCTACGTGCAGCACCATAATAAGGACAAGTGCGATCATGCCATGGATTCGCTTAAGAAGGCGATGAAGTGGGACGAGGAGACCTACGGCAGGGAATACGACCTCGATATCTTCATGATCGTGGCAACGGACGACTTCAACATGGGCGCCATGGAGAACAAGGGCCTGAACGTTTTCAATTCCAAGTACGTGCTCGCGAAAGCGGAGACCGCGACGGACGGCGACTTTCAGGGCATCCTGGGCGTCGTGGGCCACGAGTACTTTCACAACTGGTCCGGCGACCGCGTGACCTGCAGAGACTGGTTCCAGCTCTCGCTCAAGGAAGGCTTCACCGTGTTCCGGGACCAGCAGTTCATGGAAGACATGACCTCCCCCGGCGTACAGAGGATCAACGACGTGAACATCCTGCGCAGCCACCAGTTCCGCGAGGACAGCGGGCCCATGGCCCACCCGGTCAGGCCGGAGTCCTACGTCGAGATCAATAACTTCTACACCCTGACCGTGTACAACAAGGGCGCCGAGGTGATCCGCATGATGAGGGCCATCCTTGGTCCAACGGGTTTCAGGAAGGGCACAGACCTCTATTTCTCGCGCCATGACGGGCAGGCGGTCACGACCGATGATTTCGTAAAGGCCATGGAAGACGCAACGGGCGCCGACCTCTCCCAGTTCAAGCTCTGGTACTCGCAGGCCGGGACCCCGGAACTCAGTGTCAGCCGCTTCTATGACCAGAAGGCCATGACGTATACCCTGACATGCAAACAAACCTGCCCGCCGACACCGGGCCAGCCCGAGAAAAAACCGTTTCACATTCCCGTTGCCCTGGGACTGCTCGGGAAGGATGGCAGAGAAATAATGCTGAACCAGCTTTTCGCCCCCAAGGGGGGCTCAGAGAGCTGTGAGGGAACAACGGTCCTTGAACTGATGAATACCGAGGAAACTTTCGTATTTACCAACATTCCCGAACAACCTGTCCCTTCGGTCCTGCGCGGGTTCTCTGCGCCGGTGAAGGTAATGCTCGATCTCACTGACGATGAGCGGTTGTTCCTGATGGCGAATGATCCCGATGAGTTCAACCGATGGGACGCGGGCCAGCAACTTGCGGTGAAGCTCATCCTTAAGCTCATCACGGACCTTCAGGAAGGAAACACGCTGACGCTCGACCAGTCATTTATTGCCGCGTTCAAGAAAACGCTCGAGAGCTCCATGCAGGACAAGGCATTTCAGGCCTTCGCGCTCGCGCTCCCCGGAGAGACCTATCTCGCGGACTTCATGGAAGTGATCGATCCAGCGGCCATCCACGAGGCGAGACAATTCGTGCAGAAGAGCCTGGCGGCGGAACTCAAGGTGCCGTTCCTTGACGTGTATCACCGGAACCAGGACACCGGGCCGTATCGCCATGACCAGGAGGCGATCGGCCGAAGGAGCCTGAAGAACATCTGCCTGGCCTATCTCGCGGAACTCGAAGACGAAGACAGCCGCGCCCTTTGCATGGAGCAATTCAAAACAGGCGGGAACATGACCGACGTGGTAACGGCCCTCGCGAACCTGTCAAATATCGACTGCCCGGAGCGGAGCGCGGCGCTCGCAGCGTTCTACGGGAAATGGAAGGACGACCCGCTCGTCATGGACAAGTGGCTTTCGATCCAGGCCATGTCGGGACTGCCGTTTGCGCTCGATATTGTCAAGGCACTCACGCGCCATTCAGCCTTCAACATAAAGAATCCGAACAAGGTCCGCGCCCTGATCGGCGCGTTTTCCCAGGGAAACCCTGTACGGTTCCACGATCCGGACGGGGCGGGGTACGTCTTCCTGGCCGATCACATCCTTGTCATCGATCCCATGAACCCCCAGATCGCGGCCCGTCTCGTGAACCCCTTCACGCTCTGGAACCGGTACGACGAAAAACGCAAGGCCCTGATGAAGGCGCAGCTTGAAAGGATCTTAAACGCGCCGAGGCTTTCCAGGGATACGCATGAAGTTGTTTCGAAGAGTCTTGTTTGACCAAAGTGGCAGGAATATTTTTCGCAGAGACGCAGAGTTCGCGGAGAAAAAATATTTGATGCGGGTTTGCAGGTTGTTGAGAAGCTATTTTACCGGTCTTTGCAAGCGAAGCAATCTCAAGAGGACTATCATGTTATATTTAAACTCTGCGGCCTCAGCGTGCTCTGCGAGAGACGCTTTTTGCTCGCGGTTTGTCCGGTTCATATTGACTCAGAATCTCACGAAATACGGCAGCGCCATGAGCGAGACGCCGATCAACAGGCTGAACCATACGTTGGAGACAAAATAGGGAAAGACCATCAGTCCGATGCCGGAAAGAAGCGCTGCGAACCGCTGTTGTCTCTTTCCATACACAAAGTAACCAAGGCCGATCGAGCCGTACAAAAGACCCCAGAGTAATGTTGAGCTGTCCATGGCCTGTCCTTTTACTTTTTCCCGTACCCGTGATCCGGCGGCAAGCCGCCGCGCCGCGTCTGTTCCACGGCCAGGGCGTCGCATTTCTCGTTCTCCGGATTGCCGTCGTGGCCCCTCACCCAGGAAAATCTCACGGTATGCTTTTCGCACAGATCGAGCAGCCGCGACCAGAGATCGCTGTTCTCGGCCATTTCATCCTTGTTTCGCATCCAGTCGTTCTTTTTCCAACGGCGGGCCCACCCTTTTTCGATCCCGTTGACGACATATGACGAGTCGCTGTAAATAACGACCGAAGAGGTCCGCTCGAGCGCCTCGAGGCCTTTTATGCAGGCCGTCAATTCCATGCGGTTGTTGGTCGTCCGCGCGAAGCCGCCTGAAAGTTCCCTTCTGCTGCCGCATTCGAACACCACCACACCGTACCCGCCCGGCCCCGGGTTCCTGCTGCACCCGCCGTCGGAGTAGATGACCACGTCCCCTGACGTCTCTTCTGTCCGATGATGCGCTGGGATTTTTGCGACCGGCTTCGACGGACGGCGGGACTTCCCGGGGGTGATGGTTTTTTCAACGAAAGGAAATAACTCTTGCTGGTGTTTATCGTTTGCCTTCGCGGACATTTCCTCGAACCACGCCTTCGCTTCTCCGCGGGACGCGAACCCTTTGTATACGGCGCCGGGAAACCCCTTTATCTGCGCTTCCCCGCCAAGGGCGCCGGACCACTCTTCGTATATCCCCGGTTTGCGGCCTTTGTATATTGCGTATGATTTTTTCTTCGCCATCGGGTTCTGTCGTTCCCTACTGCAGTCTCGCCCGGCATTTTTTGCAGGTCCGCCTGTTGATATCCGCGCCCATGTATTTTCCGCAGGAAGGGCATATCCAGTTCACGGAGGTAAAGACCATGTACGAGGCGATGATAACGACCTGGGCCCCGAAGAGCGTGCTTTTTGAAAATTCACCAAAGAGATCCGGACGCTTATAGATGACCGCACACAAGAGAATGGTAAAAAGCGCCGCTGCAATCGCGATGAATTGCCGGGACTGGCGTGCCCGGAACTCCGCTATGATCTGTTTAGGGTCTTTTCTTTGCGCCATGGAACGTTCCCCTTTAACTCAAGTTTTTATCCCAGCCAGGCTGAACGGGAAGAAGTCCGTTGAAAGACTTTCCCGATATATCACGTCTGATAATCCTTATAGCCCTGAGAAAATCCAGTCTACCGCGGAGACGCCGAGACGCTGGAAATGACACTTTCAGGATTCCAAGGTTTTCTCCGCGCCCTCAGTGGCTCTGCGGTTAAATATGACTTCTTACGCTTGCTTGCCGCAGCACTTCTTGAATTTCCTTCCGCTGCCGCAGGGGCAGGGGTCATTGCGGCCGGTCTTGGGTGCTGCGCGTACCACAGGCTTCGGCATGGTCTTCCCGGTGGTAAAGAACCAGACGCCGTTTTCCTTCTTGAACGTGGAAAGCTCGTGGTGTTCCTGTTTGTGCCCCTTCTCGACATAGGTCGCCACGAATTCGACCTGTCCTTCGTTATCATCCGGTCCCCCGGCGATCGCGTTGACTATCTTGATCCCCTTCCACTCCGCACCCTCGACCCAGGCCCGGGTGCTCTGTTCGTCATAATCCGACCGGTGTGCGGGATGCAGGGAGGAGAGAATGTATTCGAGCTCTTTCTTCACGAATGCGCTGTAACGGGAACGCATCAGCTGTTCCGCGGTCGCTGCGCTGCGCTCGCCTTTTATCAGCGGCCGGCAGCATTCCGCATAAGCACTGTTGGAACCGCAGGGACAGAGGTCCATGTTTTTCTCCTGGGAAGTTCTTGAAAAAGTCCGTATCGTAAAGCGGTTTTATCATACGAAAAACAGCGACAATGCGCAACTGGAAAAGGAACACGCCGGAAACAAAGGAACCTCCAGCCGGTAATTTTGCATTGATTATGGGCGGGTCAATGTGCTATATTTCCCGGTGCCTGAAAAAATGTCGGCAGGCATGCGTTTTTCCGGCCACTTTGCCTCACGGGCAAACGTTTGCTGTGTCGATGTATCATAACACCCGAGGTCAAAACCTATGTCATATCGAGCCTGGTTTCAATGTATCAATGAAAAGTGCAATGAGCAATATCCGCTCAACAAGATCGTTTACCGCTGCAAGAGCTGCGATTCGCTGCTGGAAGTAAAGCACGACATGCAGGCCCTCGCCCACCGGAGCGCCAAGGCGTGGATGAAGCTCTTCGAGGACCGTTACAAGTCCACTCAGTGGCCCTATGGCTCGGGCGTCTGGGGCAAAAAGGAGTGGGTCCTGCCGCAGATCGCCGACGACAACATCGTCTCGCTCTACGAGGGCGGGTCCAACCTGTTCTGGGCCGAGCGGTTCGGCAAGCTCATCGGCCTGGACAACCTCTGGCTCAAGCTCTGCGGCAACTCCCACAGCGGATCGTTCAAGGACCTCGGCATGACCGTGCTGGTGTCGCAGGTCAAGCAGATGATCAGCGAGGGCGCTCCGATCCAGGCCGTGGCCTGCGCCTCGACCGGGGATACCTCGGCCGCGCTCGCGGTCTACTGCGCCGCTGCCGGCATCCAGTCCATCGTGCTTCTCCCCAAGGGCAAGATATCCATGGCCCAGCTCGTCCAGCCGATCGCCAATGGCGCGCTGGTCCTGTCGCTGGACACGGATTTCGACGGCTGCATGCGCGTGGTGCGGGAGATCACCAAGGACGAGACGATCTATCTGGCCAATTCCATGAACTCGCTCAGGATCGAAGGACAGAAGACCGTGGGCATCGAGATCGTCCAGCAGTTCGACTGGGAGGTCCCCGATGTGATCGTCATCCCCGGGGGGAACCTGGGAAACGTCTCCGCGCTCGGCAGCGGACTGCTCATGATGCGCGACCTCGGGCTGATCACCAAACTGCCGAGGATCGTCGTCGCCCAGGCGGAACGCGCCAACCCGCTCTATCGATCGTATCTGAAGAAATTCGAGTCCTTTGAACCCATGGAGGCCGGGAAGACGCTGGCCAGCGCGATCCAGATCGGCGACCCGGTCAGCATCGTCAAGGCGATCCGCACGCTGAAGCAGTTCGACGGCATCGTCATGGACGCCACGGAACAGGAGCTGTCCGATGCCGCCGCGCTGGGCGACCGGACCGGCATGTTCAACTGCCCGCACACCGGCGTCGCCCTCGCCGCGATGATCAAACTGATCAAGGCCGGCAAGATCGACAGGTCCGAGCATGTCGTGGTCATCTCCACGGCGCACGGCCTCAAGTTCACCGACTTCAAGATCAACTATCACGAAGAGAAGCTGGGATTTCCCAGCACGTACGCGAACAAACCCATAGAAGTGCCTGCGAATGTGGACGCGGTCAAGAAAGCGCTCACAAACGCATTGAAAAAGAGGAGAGAACAGAATGTCTAAAAAACCATCCAATCCCCGGAACTGGAATCCGGCCACCCTCGGCATCCACGGCCTGGACCGCGTGCACCACGCGCACTTCGCGGTCTCCACGCCGATCGTACATACCTCGAACTACTATTTCAATAACACCCAGGAAGTCTACGACTTCATGAAGGCGAAGAGCGAGGGCAAGCTCCTGCGCGAGCACGAGTACGGCCGCTACGGAAACCCGACCCAGACCGAATGCGAACATAAGCTTGCGGCCATCGAGGGCGCCGAGCGCGCGGTATTGTTCTCCAGCGGCATGTCCGCCGTGATCCTGACGCTTATGACCTTCATGCGCCGCGACGGCCACATCATCTTCACGAGTGACTGCTACCGCCAGACGCGCGACTTCGCCTCGAACCTGCTGGCTGAGTTCGGCATCAAGGTCTCGCTCGTGGACCCCACGGCAGAGGCCATTGAGAAGGCGATCAAGCCCAATACGAACATCATCTTCACGGAATCGCCCACCAATCCCTATCTGCGGTGTCTGGACCTTGAGGCGGTCGTGAAGGTCGCCAGGCAGCACAAGGTGATGACCGTCATCGATTCCACACTGGCCACGCTCGTACAACATAAGACCGCTGGACATGGGCGTCGACGTCGTCATCCACTCCGCCACCAAGTATCTCGGCGGCCACAACGACCTCCTTGCCGGAGTCTCCCTCGGCTCCGACAAGCTTATGAACGATATCTACCGCATGCAGCGCATGATCGGCGCCACACCCGGACCGCTCACGTGCTTCCTGCTGGAGCGCGGCCTGAAGACCTTCGGCCTCCGGATGAAACACCACAATGAGGCCGGCCTGGCCGTCGCCCGCATGCTCGAGGCGCACCCGAAGATCGAGAAGGTCTGGTATCCCGGCCTGGATTCTCATCCGGACCGGAAGATCGCGAAGGCGCAGATGAAGGGCTTCGGCAGCGTGGTCACCTTCCTGCTCCGGGGCGACGACGCGAAGACCAGAAAGTTCATCGACAACCTCGAGCTCTTCCTGATCACACCGAGCCTCGGCGGCAGTGAAAGTCTCGTGACCCAGATGTGGATGATGTCGTTCTTCGACTACCCCGAGGCCTACCGCAAGAAGATCGGCATGGAGGACAACCTGGTGCGGCTCGCGCTGGGCCTGGAGGATGTGGAGGACCTGATCGCGGACCTGAAGCAGGCGTTGGAGAAGGTTTGAGCGAGGATTCGCCGAGATTTTAAAAAGCAAAATTACGGCAAAGAATTTTAACGCGAAGGCGGGAAGAGCGCGAAGGAAGGACTTAAGCTTGCGGTCAGAGCTTGTTAACTCTTCACGACCTTTGCGCCTTCGCGGTTCAGCGATTTTGATAGTGTTATCCATGACTCATCTTATCCCTCGCATAAGCCCAGGCATCACAGTATGATATGGTGACTCTTCGCAATGAATAATAGCCTAAAACACCAACCCTTCGACATAAAACCCGCAAGCCCCGGCATCATCCCCCCGTGCCCCGTTGCCCCGGACGCGCTCATCGGCATACCACGGCAGCAGACCAACCCTGCCCGCTGGGAGGGAGACGGCTGGCAGGCCTTTGTGGCGGACCTTGCCGCGAAGGGGATCGACATTGACGAGCAGAAGGTCGCGCGCACGCTGTACGTGACTGACTCGGGTGGCATGGCCTATGGCCTGCCGCGCGGCGTGCTGATCGCACGCACGACCGGGATGGTGGCCGAGGTCATGGCTGCCGCGCAGAGGCATCACGTGCCGGTGACCGTGCGCGGAGGCGGACTCACGACCGAGGGAGAGACCGTTTCGTTCGGCGGACTGCAGCTGGACATGCGCGGCATGAGCCGCGTTATCGCGATCGACAAAGTCAATATGGCCGTGCGCTGCGAAGCCGGGATCTACTGGCATTCGCTCGCGGAATCCCTGCGCAGACAGGGTCTGGATTACCTTTCCGCCCCCTTGAACATGACCGCCTCGGTCGGCGGCACGCTCGGAGTCGGCGGCATTGACATCAACTCCCCGCGCCTTGGCTGCAGCGCGGACCAGACACTGGCGATCAAGATCGTAACGCCCACCGGCGAGATCCTGGAATGCTCCGAACAGGAAAATACCTGGTGGTTCAACCGCGTCCTGCTCGGCTACGGCCAGTTCGGAATCATCACGGAGGCCACGCTCCGCATCCGGCCCTTTACCCCGCTCACGATGCATTATTTCTATTACGGCGATCTGCTCACGGCCATGGAAGATCTGGTCATGCTCTGCGACGAGGACGCCGCGGACTACACCGGCATCCTGACCATGCTCGACCGGGCGGTGAATCTGCTCGTGGCCTTTGATTCCGATGAGCGGGAAAAGGCATTCTTCAAAAAATGGCGTTCACGCCTCAGGGGCTTCGGCGAGCTGGGCTTCGCCTTTCACACGGGATTGCACTACGCCCTCAGGCCGTGGAAGTTCCGCGAGGCGCTGTATCTTCTGGACCGGAAGCGCACCCTGCTGCCGGAGCTCCAACCGTCGCATCATATGCAAGAGGGAAAGATCGTGGACCGTACGGTGGTGTTCTCGCAGGCGGTCTGGAAGTTCTGGGGCAACAGGCAGATGGTGATACCGGACCTGGCAACCAGCCGCGAAAAGTTCTTCGAGGCCATCCTGCGCGGCAACGAGGTGTGCAAAAAATACTTTCCGCACTATACGCTCTACTGCGTCGGCATCAAGCTCATCGGGCCGCCCGAACGCTACGAGCTTTCGTGCATCCCGCCCGACGCCGAGGGTATTGCCTACGGGTGCGAGTTCGAGCCCATGCTCGAAGGCAAGACCTACAGCCGCGATCATCTGCAGTCTTTCAAGAACGAGATCTACGACATCGGCGTGGACATGGGTACGAGCTATTACCGCTTCGGCGGCATGATGAAAGGATACATTCGCAGGGTTTTCGGCGACGCCGTGGTGGACAAGCATCTTGCCATGAAGCGGAAAGTTGATCCTGCCATGGTCCTGAACCGGGATGTGATATTTTGATACCAAAGATTAGGACATATGACGGATCCGACAGATCGGACGCCTCGACCGACCCATCGCAGTGCAACGGCTGCGGCGTGTGCATGCTCTCCTGCCCTGTCTGGAACCAGCACCATACGAAGATGCTGACGTATTGCGGCAGGACCCGGGCCTCGATCGGAGGGGCAACTGATGAAGACCTCCTTGCCTCTGCCCGGGCGTGCATCCTCTGCGGTTCCTGCGAGCCCCTCTGTCCCATGGGCATTCGCACGCAGCAGGCAACGATCAGCTTGCGCAGGAAACTCTCGGCACTCGGGCTCCTTTTCAGGCCTCTTGTCCCGCATGACACACAAAGGATCGAGACCGCCAATGCCTCTCGTCTCGTTATTCCGGGAAGTCTGCTCCGGGCGAACATCCATCATGTCTCGGCAGTGCTGCAGTTGCTGGGAAAGAATGTCGGACTCTCGGGCGATGACGGATCCGACATCGTGCTGACCCTTGAGTCGGGCCAGGAAATGAACAACGCGCGCCTTGCGAGATTTATCGCACCCCTGTTCAAGGCGACCGAGGTTATTGTCGCCGATGGCCTGCTCTTCAACCTACTTCGCTCCCTGCTGCCGTCATCGGTCGTTGTCCGGACCCTGGGGCAGGCCCTGCTTGCAAACCCGAACGTGCGCGCCGGCCTCACGTCAACCGATTTTTACATGATAGAGACGCGGGCCTACAATGCGAATCGCAGAGAATTCGTGGCATTCTATGATACGCTGCGTCAGGAGACCGGCTGTTTCATGAACCTGGACCTTCAGCGCGTGGCGACACCAACGGGTGCGGCAAGCTATCATCACCGCGCGGGGCTGGAAAACATCGTCTCCATCGAGGCACAGGTGAGATGGTTGCTTGAAGGCCGCAACGCGCAGCGCATCGTGGTCGAGCATCCTGACGATGGGGAAGCCTTTGCCAAATATACAAAGATCCCGGTTTTCCATCTGGCAGAGGTTGTGAAGAGATGACAAACGTGAGAACAACAGACGTTCTCATCGTCGGCGCAAGCCTCGCTGCCGCGGCTGCTGCAAAACGGCTCGTTGACGCGGGATATGAGACCATCGCCCTCGAGCGGTTCAGCCTCCCGCGCGCTAAGCCCTGCAGCGGCATCATCTCGCCGCGAGGCCACCGCTTCCTGATAGAGAATTTCGGTCCCCTGCCCCCTGAAGTGCTGCATGAGCCCACTTCCTGTAAAGGAGTGACCTTTTACTTTCCCGGCGGTGTTGAACTGCCGATGGAGTTCGACGGCGGCTCGACCCCGCACCTGAACCGCACCTATTCCGACTATTGGGCTATCCAGCGGAGCGGCGTCACCGTCCATGACAATATGCGATTTCTTTCAGCCAAGGACGAGGGATCGCATGTCAATGTCGTCGCAAGCAACGGACAGGAGGAATCGCGCTACCGCACGCGCTATCTGATAGGCGCTGACGGCCCTAACTCCAAGGTGGTCAGCACCCTGTATCCGGAATATCGCGACAAGATCAAGTGGTTCACGGTCAAGCAGCATCTTCACGAGATCATAGACTGCCCCTTGGACCCGGAATACTTCCACTACTGGTTCCACCCCGGGCTCGGTTTCTATACCTGGAGCCACCTGCGCAACGGAAAACAGATCGTCGGTGTCGGATACGGGGCGGACGATGACCTTGCCGCACGTCACGAAAAGGCGCTGCGCTACCTGGAGGATCGCCACAAGGTGAAGCTTGGCCCGTGCGTCACGCGCGATTCGAGCGTGAACAACTTCGGCCTCTCGCTCATCAACCGCTATGTATTCGGGCGAGGCAACGTCATCGTGACCGGACAGGCGGCCGGGTTCCTGAACATGATCGCCGAGGGCATGTCTGCCGCGCTCCATTCCGGGGCCATCGCAGGCGAGGCAGCGGTGGATGCCTTCAGGCTGAACAAGCCCATCCAGGATGTCTACCGGACGATGATACAAAGCGAGGTGCGGCGCTGCTCGGACCAGTGGAACATCCTGAAGATCCTCTTTGGCCGGCCGCACGAGGCCGATTTCATGGGCACCCTTGCCAAACGCAGCCGGCGGGAGAAGCTCATCGTGTTGAAGGACACAGCAAAGTTCCTCGCGCCCTGGGGAAAATATAATTGGGGACGTCAGATGCTCTGGCAGGCGATCACACGGCAAATAACGGGCGGATACAATCCACGTCGGTGGCTATGAGACTATTTTGTGTTATTGGTTTTTCGTGTTGCTCCCGGGACTTCTTACGACGTCTTCAGACCCGACATATTCAACAAGGTTGCCGTAAATTTCAATTCTGCTGGGCTCTGCATTGATTTCCTCACTATCATGGATCTAGAGTCTTGAGTTACGTCTTGTCTTTTGATATTGTCCCTGCTCAGTCAATATACAAGACGTGATGATCATATGAACCGAGAAACGGCAGTTGATCTCTTTAGCCGCAAAAGAACGCATAGAAAATAAAAAACTTAAAGCTAACATTAGCTCACCGTCTGGGTGATGAGCTTTTACGAAACAACCTCTTGCTTTTCTTTGAGATCTCTGCGTTCTCTTGCGGCCAACTGCTCTTTTTAGGATGAAGGCGCCCCGGCATACCCTATCTGTTCTGACGTCTGCCAGGGCAGGCGGCAAGTCCGGAGAGATTGTCAGCCGGCCTTTTCATGAACACGGTTATGCGCTATCTCAATAATTACAGAAGCAGGCCTGCCTCCCCTGCGCCTCCTGCATTTGCCGTTGATCTGCGCTATACTTGTCTGCAAAGGCGGAAATGACATGGCCAAAAACAGCCTGGATGTGCTTCAGACAATATTTTCGGGAGATCTCTTCGTGATCAGCGGCACCCCGATCACGCTTCTCGGTCTCGTTCAAGTAGCTTTTATCATCGCGGCCGCGTGGTGGGTATCGAGGCTTACGCGCCGCGGCCTGCAGCGCGTAGCGCACTACCGGACCGGCGTCAGGCCGTCGTCCCTCTATGCCCTCGGACGGGTGCTGCACTATGTCATCGTTCTGATAGGACTCCTCATCGGTCTGTCGACGCTGGGCTTCAGCTTTAAAAATTTTGCGATCGTGGCCGGAGCGCTCGGCATAGGCATCGGTTTCGGCCTCCAATCCATGGTCAACAACTTCGTCGCCGGCCTGATCCTCCTGTTCGAAAAGAGCCTCAAGGTGGACGATTTCGTCGAGCTCGAATCGGGTGTCGTGGGTCGGGTGCGGGAGATCAACTTTCGCAGCACCCGCGTCACGACCAACGACAATATTGACATCCTCGTTCCGAATTCAGAGTTCGTGAACGGACGGTTGACCAACTGGACCTTGGACGAAGAATATCGCCGCATCCACGTTCCCTTCGGTGTGGCCTACGGGATGAACAAGGAACAGGTCCGCAAGGCCGGGCTCGAAGCCGCGGCGGCAGTGCCCCATACCCTCTCCGGCGTCCCGCAGCGCGAACCCCAGGTCTGGTTCGTCGGCTTCGGCGACAGCAGCCTCAACTTCGAGCTGGTCGTCTGGCTTACCCCGCCTGCGGTGAAACTGCCGTCCGCGGTCGTGGCCGACTATCTCTGGGAGATCCACAGCGCCCTTGAAAAGTACGAGATCGAGGTCCCTTTCCCGCAGCGGGACATTCACCTGAAAAGCTTCTTCGGCGCAAAGGGCGGTCAGGCCCGGGCCTTCTTCACGCAAGGCGGCGAAAGACCGGCGACGGAGATGCCGGGAGACGAACGATAGCAACCCGAAGGCCGCCCGCAGAAATCCTGTATGACCGATGTTACCCAAACGGAACCAGAGCAAACAACATTGAGACCGGCCGCATGAAGCCGACTTCATGGGCACCCTCGCCAGGCGCCCTCTGCGCGACAAGCTTATTGTGCTGAAGGACACGGCGAGGTTCCTTGCGCCCCGGGAAAATATAATTGGGGACGTCAGATGCTCTGGCAGGCGATCACAAGGCAGGTAACGGGCGGATATAATCCCCGGCGGTGGCTATAAGAGAGAGGAGCGGGTTTTCGCGACCCTCGCGACGCGCAAGGTTGAATTCACTTCTTTGTTTTTCTGTTACTTGCAAGATTGAGCAAAGCATCAGGATGTTTTTCCGCAACTTGCAGTAATATGCGCGCCGGCCGGCACGGAATAATTTACGTTAAGCCTTTCCTCTCTCATTTTGCCGCTGCACAACGTTAATGATAAGCCGCATCAAACTCCTCGGGATATTCGATCAGCGCCTTCGTATCAAGCTTGCATCAGCTATTTATTAATTCGGAAGGCTGTTGCATATCTGTTCCTTTCAAATATACCGATAAGACCGTTCCCTCGCCCTCCTCGCTTTTAATTTCTATTTTGCCTCCATGAATCCTGGCTATCTCCCGGCAGATGCTGAGTCCCAATCCACTGCCATCGATCTCTTTAGAACGGGAATGATCTGCCCGGTAAAAACGTTCGAACACTTTGTCCAGCGCATCAGCGGGTATGCCGATCCCGGTATCACTTATTTCGCATACAATGAATTCCGGTTCCTCCCTGGCGGAAATATGCACCTGGCCTTGGGGGACGTTGTATTTAATGGCATTGTCCAGGAGATTGGTAAACAGTTCCAGCAGATATTCTCGGTCTCCCCGGACCAATAATGAAGCCAGTACTTGCGAGGTTTCTATGCGGACCCCTTTCTGCTCGGCAAGATGACCAAGCAGCTTTACCACATCGTTTATGAGTGTTTTGACATTAATGGATTCAAACTTCAATGCAACTTTATCTGCACTAAAGCGGGTCAAGGTAAGAAGTTTTCGGACTGTTGATGACATCGTTTGTGCCGCTTGTACGATAGCACGCAGACTGCTTTTGTATTCTTCCGCGGTTCTTTCTTTTCGGAGCGTAATCTCGCCCTGACTCAGAATGACCGAGAGCGGCGTCCTGAGCTCATGGGAAGCGTCCGCTGCAAACCGTTTCTGCCGGTTAAACGCTTCTTCCATTCTGTTGAACGTTCGGTTGAAAGAAGCGGCAAGAATTTTCAACTCACGAGGAACGCCCTGCAGGGAAACTCGCCTCGTGAGGTCCTGCTCTGATATCCTGTCGATGGTCTGTGAAATATCCAGCACGGGAGCAAGTGCTTTCTTGGCGATAATAAAGCCGCCTAATGCTGATAGAAGCATGACAAAAAAAACAGCGCCGGCCAGGATGGTACGAAAGTCTTCAAGAAAATCCAATTCGAATCCAATATCCTCACCGCACTGAACGACCAGCCCATGCATGCGCCTCTTTTCTGCATTTTCCCTCTGTCCCCCTGAACCGTTTATGAAATTAACGAGTCGCACAGTCCGGCCGTCCATGCGGATCGTTGAAATATGCGTGCGTGAATCGTTTTCGGGTGGGGGGGGCAGCTCCATCTCGCCCAACGAAGCCGATTTTGCCATGGTCGTCCCGTCTGCGCGACGCACTTGGAAGAAACTCCCTGACCTCGGTGAACGGTATTCCCACATGATCTCATCGGACAAATTGAAGTCGCTTTCATTGCTGTCAATATCGATAAGCGATGCAATCGCCTTGGCTCTGGCAAGCAGACCTGCGTCAAGGGATTTATACACGATTTTGTTGAGGCTGAAATAAAGGAATATCCCCAGTACGGAGAGAACGACAAATAAAACGGTAATGTAGTATAAAATGATTTTTGCCTTGATCGATGAAAGCATGTTAGCCCCTCAGCATATAACCAGCGCCACGCATAGTAAGAATGAGTTTTTCATCAAATCCCCGATCTATTTTGTTCCTGAGGCGGTTAATGAAGACATCAATGACGTTGCTGTCAAGATCAAAGTCCTGATTATAAAGATGTTCCGTCAAGGCTGTCCTGCTCAGGACGGTATTCCTATTGACAACCATATATTCAAGAAGTGCGTATTCCTTCGCTGAGAGAGCAACACTCTTTCCCCCTCTCTTGACTTCATGGGTCGCCGTGTCAAGAGCCAGGTCCTTGATCGCGATAATGGACGTTAGCACCTCTGGTTTTCGTCTCAGCAATACCCTCATGCGCGCAAGCAGCTCTTCAAAGGAAAAAGGTTTCGTCAGATAATCATCAGCGCCGCTGTCCAAACCGGACACCTTGTCCGCTATGGCATCCCTGGCAGTCAGCATGAGGACCGGGGTCTTGATCCCTGCCTTGCGGATGTTTTTCAGGATGGTCACGCCATCGACGATAGGCAGCATGATATCCAGGATCATAAGGTCCGAAGGCTCATTTTCAGCCAGATACCGGCCGTCTTCTCCATTGTATGCGACATCAACGGCATAGCCTTCTTCCTCAAGACCCTTTTTCAGAATGTCGGCGAGGGGTTTTTCATCCTCCACGATCAGTATGCGCATGATTTCTTACCCATCCCTGTCCGGCCCGCTTTCTCTGCGTTGCGCCGGTGATAATAGATAATATAGCGACGGCAGGACAATAAGCGCAAGTGGGATCTGGACCAGCAATCCTGCAATAATCGCGACGGCAAGCGGCTGTTGCATGGCGGCCCCTTGGCCCAGGGCCAGCGCCAGAGGCAGAAGAGTCAGAATAGCCACAAATGTCGTCATAATAATCGGCCTCATGCGGTTTTTTCCCGCCTCTATCAATGCGGGAAGCATGTCCATGGTTCGCGCGAGATCGCTATATTCAGAGAAATAAAATATGGCGACTTCGGTGACGATTCCGACGATCATGGTCATTCCCATCATTGCGGAGATATTGAGCTCAATGCCGGTCACCCATAGTCCGATGAACACCGCCGACAGGGACAGGAGAGGGATCACCATGATCGCCAGAACGATCCGAAATCGCTCGTACAAAAAAAGGAGAAGAAGGAAAACCAGCACCAGGGCAGCAATAAACACGGCGATGAGGCCGCGGAACGCGATCTGCTGCTGCTTGTACATTCCCCCAAGCTCGAAGTAAACGCCTTGCGGCACTAATCCGGGGCGCGCCATCAGCTTTCGCACGTCCTGGATGACCGAGCCGAGGTCACGTCCGGTGATGCGGGCTGTTACCGCGGTCATCCTCTTCAGGTTTTCACTGGTAATTTCGGGCTGGCCAATGACCGCCGTTACGCTTGCCACCCGTCGCAAGGGGAACATATGCCCGTCAGGGGCGCGCATCACGAGTGCCCCGATTTCTTTTTCAGTGGCGCGCAAATCAGGCGAGATCCAGACTCGTACGCCGACCATTTTGACTCCTTCCTGCACCTGGGTGGTGACCGACCCGGACAGGTAGTCATTCAGCATGCGGGTAACTGCATCGGGATCGACCCCTTCCAAAGCGGCCTTGGTACGGTCCACCTGAACATCCAGCGCATCCCCCGCAAGTACGATCCCGTTGCGGACATCCACCACGCCGCGTATACTGCTGACCGCATCCGCAACATTCCGGCTCGCGGTTGCGAGTTGAGTTTGTTCGTCCGAGTACAGCTTTATCTCGATGGGTTGCGGCACTGAGGTCAGATCGCCGATGAGATCTTCCATGAGCTTGGCGAGTTCGATCTTTATTCCGGGCACTTCAAGCTCGACTTTGTTCCTGATCTCGTCCATGACTTCATCGATGGGCCGCCGCGGCAATGGTTTCAGACGGATGAAAAAATCGCCCTGGTTTGCTTCCGTCAATGCGCCGCCGAGCTGCGTGCCGGTACGGCGTGAATAGGTAAGAACCTCAGGGGTAGCCTTGACGATTTCCCCCATCTGGCGAAGCAGACGGTCGGTTTCGGTGAGGGCGGTGCCGGGCGGAGTGACATAGTCGAGGATGAAGCCGCCTTCATCCATCGACGGCATGAAACCGGAACCGACCTGCCGGTAACCGATGTATCCCACCAAAAGAAGCGGCACTATCCCTACCAGGATCAAAACGGGCTTCTGCAATACCCGCCTCATGAGCCACTCGTATGCCCGATGAGAACGGTCTCGGAACGGACCGCCCTCGTTCTCTTCCGCTTCTTTTCTTCCGAGCAGATGATCGGCGAGAAGGGGGATGGCGAGCCAGGTGATGAGAAATGAGATGATCAGCGCGGCCGCCATGGTGAGCGAGAGCGCCTTGAAAAAGGCGCCCGTTACCCCGCTCAGGAACGCCAGCGGAAGGAAGATGATGATCGTGGCCGACGAGGAGCCCGCAAGAGGCTGAGCAAACTCACGTGCCGCCGCCATTACGCGGCCCTCATGATTTTCCCTGCTGCCGCGCAGGCGACGCATGATGTGTTCGACCATCACGACGACGTCGTCGATGATCAGGCCGACGGCTGCCGCCATGCCGCCCAGCGTCATGATATTGAAGCTCATGTTGAACGCGTACAGCAGGACGACCGTGGCCGCCAGGACCGTCGGAACGACGATGATGGCGATGATGGTGATTTTCAGATTGCGCAGGAACAGGAACAACACCACTGCGCCGAGGAGCACCCCGATGATGATCGCGTCGCGCACGCTGGTCGCGGATGCGATGATGAGCTCGCTCTGGTCATACCAGTTGCTGATTCGGACCCCTTCAGGCAGCTGGGGCTGAAAGGCGCCAAGTTTCGCCTTGATGTCCCTGGCGATCTGGACGGTATTGCCGCCCGGCTGTTGATATACCTGAATCAGTACCGAATCATGCCCGTCCGCGGTCACGCGTTGCCACTGCGGAACGATATCACGCTGTACTGTTGCAACCTCCTCGAGGCGGACGATGCCGTTCGGCCCGCTGCGCATAACGGTACTGAGGATCTGGTCAAGGCCGGAAAGCCGCGTGTCCGACATAACGAGATAGAGTTTGTAATGGTCCTCCATGCGCCCCACGGCCGTGATCACATTGGCTGCCGAGAGTGTTTGCGCCACGTCGTTCAAAGTCAGTCCGTAGGTTTGCAGACGGGCCGGGTCCACCGTAACACGGTATTCCTCCAGGTTGCCCCCGAGGACCTGTACCCGTGATATGCCGTTGACACTGGACAGCAGGGGAACCAGTTTGTATTGAGCGAGGTCGCGCAGCTCAACGAGGGAACGGCTGTCGGATGTCAGGCTGTAGGCCAGGACCGGAAACACCGTCGGGTCCATACGCTTGACCTGAAACACCGTTCCCGGCGGCAGCTGGGGCATCGCCCGGCTGACCGCAGACTCGACCTGCAGCTGCGAGGCAACCATATCGACGCCCCAGTCGAAATCAACTGATATATCGGCACTGCCGCGGCTGCTGGTAGAGCGCACCGAGATGACGCCTGGCACCGAACGGACAGCTTCTTCTACGGGCCGCGTCACTTGAAGTTCCATCAATTCCGCGTCCCGGTCTCCCGCATCCATCGATATCATGACCCGGGGGAAATCGACATTCGGAAAAAGGGCAACCGGCAGCTTGAACGCAATCACCGCGCCTGCCGCAGCAAGGATCAGAACAAAGAAGAGGATCGAGCGGCGATGCGCCTGTACCCAGAATGAAAAGGTGCTCATGGCGAGGTCTCCCGCACTTCCATTCCTTCCTGAAGTTCGTAGTTGCCCAGCACGACAACCCGGTCCTGTTTCCCGAATGATCCGGAAATGCCGATGAGGCCCTTGTTTTCCACGTTGGTATGCACATCGATACGATGGGCGCGTCCGTTTCTGACTACAAAAATATACGGTCCCTTACCATCCGAGAGAACCGCCTGCCGTGGGACGGCGAATCCTTGACGGCTGTTCAGCGTGATGAGCCCCTGTATTCGAGTTCCCGGTATCAAATGGAAAACCTGTCCGGGTTTAAGTTTAACAAGAAGGTCGACAAGCCCTGTCTGCGGATTGATCATCCCATTGACGGTGTTGACAACGCCTGACACGCTCTGTGTTCTGTCGAATACCGGCACCAGTTTCACCGGCATGCCGCGTCTTACCTTGCGGGCGTCTTCCGGTTCGATTCCCAGCACAATGCGCGGGTGATCAATCCGCGACAGCTGCATCGCCGGAGCGCCTGCCTGAATTCGCTCTCCCTGGCCTATCTGCACCACGCTTACAATTCCGTCAAAAGGCGACCGGATTATTTCGCTTGGGGTCCCTGTTCCCAGCTTCTCCTGGGCTGCTAGCGATGCCTCTGCATCGTGCAAGGCCTTTTGAGCGTTCGCCAGCTGTGACCTGGTCGCAAGCTGTTGTGCCAGCAGGTTTTGCACTCGGTCCAGTTCACCCCTTGCCAGGTCCGCGGCTGACCGCGCCTGCTCATAATTGACGCTATCCTGAGGGCTGGTTTCCATTTGCAGGAGGGGTGTGCCTTTTTTTACCTCCTCTCCCTGGGCGACCAGAAGCCGCGTCACCCGCCCTGCACGGGGGAAATTAATGCTTTCGGTGTTGAGAGGATCGACGCTCACGATCCCATAGCTGGAGATCGTTTCCGCAAGCGCCTGCTGAGTGAGGGGTCGTGTTTTAACCAGCGCACTTGCAGTGTCCGCTGATATCGCGTAATCTGTGGCTCCGAACATGATCAGCAAAACCGCGCACAGGAGAAAGCTCTTTCTCATATTATTTCCCTTGCTCATCAAGATGAATGTTGGCCGACACAATCTGTCCGGGCAGGCCGCTGCCGAGCAATGTCTGCAAGGCAATGCGTTGTTCTAGCATGGTTTGTTCGAGGGTAATTGCTTCAATGCGTTTCTTCAGCAAGGCGGCCTGCAGATCAGTATAGGTGGTGATGCTCAGATTTCCGGCATCGAGGGCCGCTTTTGCTCGCTCCGCAATACCCTCCATCTCCGGGAGAACGCTCTTCACCTCCTGGTATTGCCGGCTCACCAGGCGCCATTGCGAGAGTAGATTCTTAACCTGAGAGAAGGCCTCGTTGAGGCGGGCCTGGTATTCGTCATACAACCGCTCTCGGGTAGCCTTTTCAATAGCGATAGGACCCTGGTTGCGGTTGAATATCGGCAAGCTTAACGTAATGCCGATGCCTGAGGTATAAATTCCGCTGGTGTCACGGGCACGGGTCAGCCCGATGTTAAGCGCGGGGAATTGCGACAGGACAGCCGCGCGAAACAGTTCTTCCTGGCTTTTGTAGCCGGCTTGCAGTGCCGCCAAATCCGGGCGGCGGTCCGGCAACTGTGCGACAGCGGTTTCGATCCTGGCCGGGTCCGGTTCGGGAACGTCAACGTTCCCCACAAGATCGAGCCTGACTTCAGGCGACAGATCCAGCAAGGCATTGAGATCGTGCCGGGTTTTACTGCTCTGCCGCTCAAGATCGTTGATGCTCGCGTTTGCGTCCTGCAATGCCGTCATGTCGGCGCTCACCGCATCGATCGTCAGATTGCCTTCTTGCAGGGCCCGGCGCGCACGCTGGTATCGAGTGTCGATAAGATCACGATAGGATTGCAGCTCCCGCATGAGTTTCTCCTGTTCAATGCTGTAAACGAACAACAGGCGTGCCTGCTGCACGACCTTCCATTCCTGCCACAGGACGGTCATATCCATTTTAAGGCTGTTTGCACGTGCCGCATTGACAGCTGCGTTATGGGTGAGGAGCGCGCCGATATCATAGCTCAAACCCATGTTGAATGCATTCATGGTGCCCGGTCCGCCGTTGGTGGGATGGTCCACTCCCGCAGCCAGCTGGGGATTGGGCAGGACCCCCGCCGCCATCAACTGTGCTTGTGCTATACGTCCTTCATTCCGCACGATCTTCAGCTCGGGATTGTTTACTACGGCCAACATCGCCACTTCCGTCATATCAAGCCCGTCGTCTGGATTGAACGGGTGATCTGCCAGTTCCGGCAAAGGCATTTGACCCGCATGAACGATCAAATGGGGCACTTCGTTCAACAAGGTAGGCCTGGTATTCAGCGGCCTGGCCTGATAGGAGGCGCATGAGGACAACACGAAGAAAAACAAACACAGGCAAAGAGAGCGTGTCAGCACGGTTTATTGATTCCCCTTCTCCGCTTGATAGTGATGAACAGAAAAACAATTCCGATGAGAATGGGTTCTCCAAGCGCTATTGGCAGCACATTATTCGGATTGAGCCAGATCACCCCTTGGATCTCCAGATCTGACATCGTGCTGCTTACCAATCCATCCAGCGCCGTATGCCCGTCATAATTTTTTATCAGATTATCTGCATTTATGATCATGGCTGCCTTCTTTCTTTATCCAAATAATGCAATTAACCGTATACGCAATCTGTACCCATATTTACTAGTATAACAAAATGATGGTAAAAGAGAGGGACGGGGGAAACCCCCGCCCCAATTGTTATTACCTTGCTCTTTCGTCTTCATGGCCGTTGTCCGAGTCTTCTCCTTCGCCGTCTTCATGGTCTTTTGGGTCGGTCTCGACCTTGAGAACCGGTTAGTCAGGGTGGGGACCTTCCAGTGAATTTTCCAGAACAGCCCCTGTCGCCGCGTCCACTCCCACCTCGCGGGTGATTCCGTCCTTGCGGATATCAAAAGAATACCGCAGGCCGCTGCCGCCGCTCTCCTTTTCCAGTTCCTCGGCGACAATGACACCGGCACAGGCCTTTTGGGCAATGCGGCGAGCGTCGTCAAGGCTGATCTTTGCGTCCTTGGCGTATTGTCTGCCGTTGAAGTCATGGGCGGCCGTTGCCGTTCCCTGCTTTGACTGCCGTGCTGCGACTCCTCCGACGGCGATAAGGGCGGTTAGGACAATGCCAATAATGACGGTCATCATCTTTTTCATGGTAGTCACCTCCTTTCGTGTAATAGCGTAAGTAAGCTTCATTTGATTTCAGCTTATGAAACATTATAAGAAAGGAAGATTACGGGAAGATGAACGCGGCGGGCTTTAATAATGAGCAATCAAAGTTGAAGTTATTCAGCTTGCAACGGGAAGAGGCTGTCTTGTTCCCAAAAGAAGGACGATCCCGGGTGCCTTTCATCCCACAGACAATTCCGCGAAGAAACACGACACGTTACTGAGATTGTGACCTCTGTCGTTCTTACTATGCCAACCAGCACGTGTGTTCTTTGTTGTAAGAACGTTTTAGTGACCAGGTTGTCCGGGTTACCTGCAACCGTTAGAATCTTTGCGCCTCTTTTGACAATGAACGCTTGTTCATTTCAAGCCTACCCATTCCCTGTAGGCCTTACGCTGCCACCTTCACCACGATCTTCATGACTGGTGATGATGTACTTCCTGCCAGTTTCGGCGCATGCCCGTCTTCCGGCCAGAACACTGCAAGTTGACCTGCCTGCAAATGAGCTGGCGTCCATGTTCCCTTTACTACAGTTCCGAAGCAGATGTCCTTGCCTGCATCATAGGCCTCAGTGACCGTCATCAGTTCCATCGGCACACATCCGATGACCTCTTCCCCCGAAACGATGAACTGGACGTCGATGTACTTCCGGTGGTATTCGAACTTCGGCGCGTCGGTAATCATTGTCTCATACCGCTGTACCAGGGCAAACACATGATCCCTCTCGATCTCCACCCTGCCATCGGGCAGGCTGTGAAGATGACGCCTGCGCAAAAAAGTAAGGGCCTTCTGCAATCCAGGTGTAAGGGCGATCTGATGATCAATGTGATCGAGATCTGAGATGAGCATGATGTTCTCCTGACAAGATGGAACGAACTGGCACTGATAAATTGGTGAGTACTCAGGTAGAGAGACTGAAGGTGTAAGGTTTATAGGAGCAAATCGTGCGCGATCTTACCAAAACATCGGACATTTGAGATGATTTGAAATAACTGATGATCGATATATGCCAACCTTCAGTCTTCAGTCTAAATACCTGGATTGCGAGCTTAGCTCCATCCCCCTGCGGTTGTTCATCTCTTCTTAACAGGTGCCTTATTCCCCTTGCGCAATATCAAGCCGATATACTTGTTGATCGGGTTTGAACGGTCAAGGAACGGCACGGGGGCTTTTTTCCTTGACCCCAGGGCCCGCAATTCCAACTGAATATCACGGTTGCTGCTGTCATACTTCAGCCCTTTTTCAAAAGTTTCAAGCGCGTCTTTTTTCCTGCCTGCGGCAATGTACGCCCTTCCGAGATTAAGTAAAAATGCCGGGTAGAGCATATCCTCGCCAAACGATGACTCCTTTTTTAACAGGGAAATGGCCTGCTTGCATTTATCAACACCGGAACGGTACTTTTTGTCCACCAGGGCCTGAAGACAACCATAATAGGAGAGGATGAAAGGATCGTCGGGATACTCCACGGAGGCCTGCTGCAGGAGACTGAAGGCCTCCTTCTGGTCTCCCTTCCGGAGATGTGCCTTCACTTGCCGCAGATACTCACCGGGCCTTATTCCACCGCCACCGCCGGGCATCGCGGACCCGCTTACATTCACTGCTTTTATCGAATCGTCCGTTTCATTCATGCTTGTATTTTATCATATCCGCGGACGAAGCGAATGTGATTGTTATCACACCGGATAAACAGGATGGAAAGGTGATCCATCAATTGCCTTATGCGCCGGATCTCTTCATCAGGAGCATCTTCGCGAATTTTTCACGACTGATAATTCCTTCGTCAATCAGGAGATCGATCAACGCTTCAAGTCGTAATTCCCTCTCACGCTGCTCCTGCTGCCAGCTTTCCGCCATTTCTTTGGGACGAATAATTTCCAATTTTCCGAAATTTGATTTCTTACTTGGTTTCCGATCAACCGCCTCGCCATCGTAATATTTACGGATCGCATCTTTAATCTCGGATTCCAGTGCAAGAACCGGAGAGATTTTCAGGCTGGTGATAAATTGAAGCTCACTTATCGCGTCAAGATCAAAGGGGTCGGCCATAGCTACATATAAGGTATTCTCACGCAACCTGGTCGGAACAACCTCATACTTCTTAACCAATTTAGGCGAAAGCAGCTTTATTTGTTTATCCACAAGGGGAGGATCAAATAAGTTGACATAGGGGATTCTGATATATTTCGAGATGGCTTCAGCTAATTCCACTTCGTTTACGAACCCCAGCTCAATGAGATTGTGTCCAAGCTTCCCCCCCCAGGTCTTCTGGCGAACCAGTGCTGCATCCAGCTGCATTTGATCTATGAGACCGGTTTCTATCAGTATTTCACCAAGTTTTTTAACCATAAACACGTCCTCCCGCCTGTTGGCAAAAAATTAAAGCAATGATCTGCATTCAACTTCCGCTGATAAAATAACGTTTCGATGCAGTAGATTATAGTCCTTCGTGAAGTTATTGGCAAGGAGCTTTCAGTTGATCATGATCAGAGAAGAAGCAAAATTCTGTGATCTCTGTGCTCTGTACGGCCAAATGTTTTTCCCGGAATGATTTTTTCCTTCACATCCGCCGCGGTTTCGCGCGCTTTGTCGGAGCGGCGTTCCAGGGGTCATCCGGCCAGGGGTGCCTGGGGTAGCGGCCCTTCAGGTCCTTTTTCACAAGCGGGTACCCCGTGTTCCAGAACCCCCTCAGGTCCCGGGTGATCTGGACCGGCCTGCCCGCGGGAGAAAGAAGATGCAGCAGGACCTTGACGCGTCCGCTTGCTATCGTCGGGGTGTCCGCGAGCCCGAACATCTCCTGGAGCTTGACGGCGAGTATAGGCTGATCACCGGAAGAATAATCGAGCGCCACCCGGCTGCCACTCGGCACCGTGATCGCCAGCGGCGCGCGTTCGTCGAGGAGCCGCCCCTGTTCCCGGGAAAGTTTCGCTTTGAGCGCCCGCAGCACGTTCAACCCCCGCAGCCCCTGCGCACTGCCAATATTCCCGAGCCAGGGAAGAAGCCATTCTTTCGGGTCGGCAAGAAGGTGCTCATCGGAAAGGTCGGGCCAGGTCTCTTCTGGAAAGACCTTCTTCATGAGGCCTGTTCTGGCCTGAAGCTGCCTTGCCTCTTTACCGAAGTTCAGCAGCCCCGGATTCGCGCGCACCTCATCGCACAGGATCGGCGCCGCCTCTTCATCAGCGGGCGTGAAGGGCCGGGCTGAAAGGAGCAGCGTCCCCAGCCGCTCTTCTTCCGCGGCCGCGATCCTGCCCTCCTTCCGATCCCATTCCACCCTCCTGACCGTTTCGATATTCCCCGCGCATTCGCTCCGGATAAGTTCCTCGGTGACCGGCGCGGCCATGTGGATAAAACCTTCCGTCTTCTCGCCTGCATCGACGTTAACGGCGATGAGGTAAGAGCTGCTTACGAGATGACTGTCCAAAGAGAGGCGCACGCCCCTTCCCGGGACAAGGACGTAACTGCGACTGCCTTCTTCGCGGCGCTTGCAGATCCTGTCCGGATATGCTGCGAGTAACAGCCGGGCGATAGCATCATGATCAACGTTCTTTTCAGTTGGAGCGCCCTTGGACAGTCCTTCTTGAATTTTGATGTTGGTTTCTTGAGAAATTGAACCGGACATCAGGCGCCGGAGTTGCTGCGAGGTCCGTTCCACGGCCCGGAGCGCCCAGTGATCAGTTGCCCCGCCTGCCTCCGTTCCCTTTCGTCCCCTGCGCAGCGCGTCGATCCTCTCCGAAATATCAGGCTCATTGAGCCTGCGGTCCGCTGCGCCGTGACGGAATATCTCCCGTTCCGACAGGATGGCCGCAAGGTCCGCGCCCAGGCGCGCACACCCCAGTTCCTCCGACCTCATCATGAGACGTGAAAGCCTTGGATGGAGGGGAAAGCGGGCCATTGCCCTGCCAAGCGAGGTGATCGAAGACGAGGCGTCGAGGGCGCCAAGGTCCTGAAGCAGCTGCACGCCTGTTGCCCATGCCGCGGCAGGCGGGTCATCGAGCCATGAGAGCGCGTGCGGGTTTTTCACTCCCCATGCCGCCAGTTCAAGAGCAAGCGGGGAAAGGTCGGATACGAGGATCTCGGGTTGCGTATAGGGCAGCATGCCGTGAAGGTCATGCTTGCTGTAGAGACGATAGCACACACCCGGTCCGAGCCGTCCCGCCCTGCCCCTTCGCTGTTCTGCTGATGCCTTCGAGACTGGGACGGTCACCAGCCGGTTCATTCCCGTCGCGGGATCGTACCTGAGCATGCGGGTCAGGCCGCTGTCGATGACCACGTGCATGCCCTCGATGGTGAGGCTCGTCTCGGCGATGTTCGTGGCGAGCACGATCTTCCGCTGGTCCTTTGACGGGAGAAGGGCGCGCTCCTGTTCCTCGAACGGCAAGTCTCCATACAGCGGATGCAGCGCAATGCGGTCTTCGCTCATGTTCAGTGATGCACGAAGCTGCCGGTCGCATGCGCGGATCTCGCCGGAGCCGGGAAGGAACACGAGGATATCGCCATACGTGTCATTCAAGGCGGTCTTTATCACCGAGGCGACGCGGAGGGGAAGAGGACCGGAAGTGTCTTCGACGTACCGCTCTTCCACGGGAAAGGCCTTGCCGCTCGAGGTGATCACCGGCGCGTTGCCGAGCAGGGCAGCGATGGGAGCGCACTCCATGGTAGCGGACATGACCAGGATCTTCAGGTCCTCGCGAAGTTGTTTACGGATATCGAGGCAGAGCGCGAGGGCAAGGTCCGCGTGGATGCTCCGCTCATGGAATTCGTCGAAGATGACCATGGCGACGCCCTGGAGACCCGGGTCGGCCTGGATGCGGCGCGCGAGGATGCCTTCGGTCACGACCTCGATCCGGGTCCTTTCCGATCTCTTCGCGTCGAAGCGTATGGAATAGCCCACGGTCTCGCCCGCTTGCTCGCCAAGCGTTTTCGCCATCCAGCGCGCGGCCGAGACGGCGGCGATCCTGCGCGGTTCGAGCATGATGATCCGGCCCTGATCAGCCGGCAATACGTCAAGAAGGGCGAGCGGGACGCGCGTGGTCTTGCCGGCCCCCGGCGGCGCGTGCAGAACGATTGACGGATTATTGAGGACCGCCTGGTTCAGCTTCGGAAGGATCGTATCGATGGGATAGGAAGTCATGACAAGCCTTCAGCCCCTGCTCAGGACCTTACAACCTTTCAGGAGAAAGGGGAAAACGGGAGAAATGGAGAAAAAATATATTTTCTATTTATTTCATTCATCCCCCTTTCGCCTCTCAATTCTCCGTTTCTCCTGAGAGCTTTTTACTGAATCACGAGGTTGTCGATCAGTCTCGTGCTTCCGATCCGAACGGCGACCAGCAGAACCATGCTGTCTTTGGCAGATGCAAGGGGCATGAGGTTCTCCGGGTCGGCGACCTCTACGTAATCGATCTCAATGCCCGGGACCTCGCGCAGGACCGCGAGCATCTTGTTCTTGAGCTTTTCCGGTTCCTTGCCCCCTGCTTTCGCCATCTGCTCTGCCGAGGACAGGGCGCGATGGATGACCGCGGCCTTTCGACGGTCATCGACGCTCAGATAGCTGTTCCGCGAGCTCATGGCAAGGCCATCCGGCTCGCGCACCGTGGGAAGCACCACGATGTCTACATCCATGTCCAGGCCTTGGGCCATCCGCCTGATGACCGCGCACTGCTGATAGTCCTTCTGGCCGAAGAATGCCTTGTGCGGCTTCACGATATTGAAAAGCTTTGCCACCACCGTGGCCACGCCGCGGAAATGTCCGGGCCTTACCGCGCCTTCCAGAACATCGGACAGCCCCTCCACCGTGACGAAGACGGACGGCGCATCAGGGTACATTCCGGAGGTTTTGGGCATGAACAGGACATCGACTCCCGCGGCTTCACACTGTGAGCGGTCCCCTGCCTCATCGCGCGGATAGCGGTCCAGGTCCTCGTTCAATCCAAACTGGGTGGGGTTCACGAAGATGCTCACGACGACGAGATCGCACTCCTGCCGCGCGCGCCGCATGAGCGACAGATGGCCTTCATGCAGAAATCCCATGGTGGGAACGAAACCGATCGTCCTGCCTTCACTGCGAACGGAATCGGCAAGGGACTGCATATCGGATATGGCGGTGATGATCTTCATAGAATTGAGGATGAGACAACCGTTAAAATCAACAGCCACCGCGGAGGCACTGAGACACGGAGAACATCGAAAATAGGGGACACATCCCTTTATCTTCTCGATCCTCCTCCGTGGCCTCCGTGTCTCCGTGGTAAAAAAATCTTTACGGTTTTATCTCATGGGTATGGCAGGCTACTTCCCGAGAAGGGTCGTGAACGTATCGTGGTGATCTTCCTCTTCAGCGAGGATCTGCTCGAAGAGCAGCCGGGTCGTGGAATCACCCTCTGTTGACGCCTGCTTGATGATCTTCTTGTACAGGTCGATGGCCTCTTCCTCGGCCTTCGCGTCATACTTGAGCATCTCCTTGACCGTACCGCCCACCTTGATAGGATCCGGCTTGGTCGTGGGAACGATGTCGAAATAGAATATCCTCTCCGCGATCTTCTCGGCGTGCTTCATCTCCGTGATCGCGACCTCCTCGAACACATCGGCGATCTCCGCCGATTCCAGTCCCTTTGCCATGATATGCTGCCACATGTATTGAACGCTCACCTGTATCTCGCGCGCGATCGCCTGCTGCATCATATCGGTCAACTTGACGCTTGCTTTCTGTACCATCGTCTATTCTCCTTTCGTCATATAATCCGCCTGGTTTTTCGCATCATGATCAAAATAGTATCAGAAAACTCCGCAAAAGGGAAGGAGTGAACAGTAAAAATTTTAGGAACTGCCGCTGCTTTCTTGCCGGGATCCGGCCCGCAAGCCTCTGGTTTTGTTTGACATCCTCCCGGGTTTCTGGTAAAAGAATATAGCTTTGACCTTTTATCCGCAAGCCCACGCAACACGATTTTATCGGGAGGAAAGAACACGATGAGAAAGACAAGGATTTTGTTTACGGCCATTTTTGCAATTTTCATGGGTATTGCGGCCTCTGCGCAACAGATGCCGGCGCTAAAAACCATAACGGTCACAAAAGAGGAGATCAAAAAAATGTCAGGTACAAAAGCGATCATTGAAACAAAGTTCGGAGATATCACGCTGAAATTCTTTCCCGACGTCGCCCCCGGCCACGTGAAGAATTTCATTGATCTGGCCAAAAAGGGCTTTTACGACGGGACCACCTTCCACCGCGTGATCCCCGGCTTCATGATCCAGGGCGGCGACCCGAACTCAAAGGACAAGAACAAGAGCAGGCACGGCCAGGGCGGGCCCGGGTACACCATCAAGGCCGAGTTTAACGACAAACCACACAAGCGCGGCACCCTCTCCATGGCCAGGGCAGGCCAACCCGACAGCGCGGGTTCCCAGTTCTTCATCTGCGTAAAGGATTCGCCGTTCCTCGACAAGCAATATACCGTGTTCGGCGAGGTTGAGAGCGGCATCGAGGTCGTGGACAAGATCGTGTCCCAGCCCCGGGACGCGAACGACAACCCGAACGACCGCATTGAGATGAAGGTCAAGATCGTGGAACCTAAATAGCAGGGTACAGGGTTCAGGGTACAGGGTTCAGGTTGTTGAATTCCTGACCCCTGACTACTGGCCCCTGAACCCTATTTTGGGAGACCTTTTTGAAGCAGGATATTAAAAAAGTGGTCGTGGCCTACTCCGGCGGGCTTGACACGTCGGTCATCATCACCTGGCTCAGGGAGACCTACGGATGCGAGGTGATCGCTTTCACCGCCGACATCGGCCAGGGTGAGGAACTCGAACCGCTGCGCGAAAAGGCGATCAAGACCGGCGCGAGCAAGATCTACATCGACGATCTGCGCGAGGAATTCGTCAGGGATTTCGTGTTTCCCATGCTGCGGGCGAATGCCGTGTACGAAGGCCGCTATCTCCTCGGCACATCCATCGCTCGGCCGCTCATTGCCAAACGCCAGATCGAGATCGCCGTGAAGGAAGGGGCGGACGCGGTCTGCCACGGGGCTACCGGCAAAGGGAACGATCAGGTCAGGTTCGAGCTTACGTATCTGGCGCTCAAGCCCGACGTGAAGATCGTCGCTCCCTGGCGCGAGTGGACCATGAAGGGCCGCGAAGAGCTGATCGCCTACGCGGAAAAGCATGAGATCCCGGTGACGGCGACCAGGTCCAAACCCTATTCCACGGACCGGAACCTCCTGCACATCAGCTACGAGGGCGGCATCCTCGAGGATCCCTGGAAAGAATCGACCAGCGACATGTACACCATGGCGGTGCCGGTGGAAATGGCCCCGGACAAGCCCGAGTATGTCGAGGTGGCGTATGAAGCGGGAAACCCTGTGTCCCTCAACGGCAGGAAGCTGTCGCCCGCCGCGCTCCTGGCGGAAGCGAACCGGGTCGCAGGCATCCACGGTATCGGCAGGATCGATCTCGTTGAAAACCGCTATGTGGGCATGAAGTCCCGGGGGGTGTACGAGACCCCGGGCGGCACGCTGCTCCATGCTGCGCATCGTGCAGTGGAGTCCATCACCATGGACCGGGAGGTCATGCATCTGCGGGACAGCCTGGTCCCCCGGTACGCGGAGATTGTATACTACGGGTACTGGTTCGCACCGGAACGGTCCATGCTCCAGGCAGCGGTCGATGAATCGCAAAAGAACGTGACCGGTACAGCGCGGATCAAGCTTTATAAAGGAAATTGCGAGACCGTCGGCAGGAGGTCCCCTGTCACGCTCTACAACTCCGACCTCGCCACCTTCGAGGCCGACCGCGTCTATGACCAGAAAGACGCCGAAGGTTTCATCCGGTTGAACGCGCTGAGACTGAGGATCGGCAGCAAAGAAGGTAAACGATAAATTTACCGCGAAGACGCTAAGGACGCGAAGAAGAACTTTGTTGTGAATATTTTTTTAACTCATTACAATACTTCGCGGCCTTAGCGGTTCAAGGTTTTTGGTTCCGGCCTGTCCGGGTCAGGTATATGAATCGCTATGGCGAAAAAAACAAAAAACGCAAAAAAAGCAGCGCCGAGAAAGACCGCGAAGAAGGCCAGGCCCTGGGGCGGCAGGTTCACCGAGGCCACGAACAAGCTCGTGGAGGAGTTTACCGCTTCGGTCCCCTACGACTGGCGACTCTATCCCTATGACATCGCAGGCAGTATTGCCCATGCGACCATGCTCGCCAAGACCGGCATCATCACGAAGAATGAGTCGCGCAGGATCATCAAGGGACTTCAGGACATCCTGAGGGAGATTGCCGCGGGAGAATTCGATTTCAGCATTGAACTCGAAGATATTCACATGAACATCGAGGACCGGCTGATCCGGAAGATCGGCCCCGTGGGCGGCAAACTCCACACGGCGCGAAGCAGGAACGATCAGGTGGCTCTCGATATCCGAATGTATCTGCGCGACGAGATCGCCGAGATCCATGAACTCCTCGGACGGCTTCAGAATGTTGTCGTCAGCCTCGCGGACCTGCATCGTGACGTGGTCATGCCGGGTTATACGCATCTCCAGCGGGCCCAGCCCGTGCTCTTCGGCCATCACCTGCTTGCATACTACGAGATGTTCGAGCGCGATCGCGGCAGGCTCGTGGACTGTTTCCGGCGTGTGAACATCATGCCCCTCGGCGCCGGGGCGCTTGCGGGGACCGTGTTGCCCATCGACAGAAAGTACGTTGCAAGACTGCTTGCCTTTACCGAGGTGTGCGAGAACAGCATCGACGCTGTTTCGGACCGGGACTTCTCCATCGAGTTCACGTCGGTCTGCGCGCAGATCATGATGCATCTTTCGCGCATCGCCGAAGAGATCGTCATCTGGTCTACGTCGGAGTTCGGATTCATCACGATTGGCGACGCGTTCACCACCGGCTCGTCGATCATGCCGCAAAAAAAGAACCCCGACGTGGCCGAACTCACGCGCGGTAAGACCGGCAGGGTATACGGCAGCCTTACCGCGCTCCTCACGATCATGAAAGGCCTGCCGCTCGCTTACAACCGGGACATGCAGGAGGACAAGGAGCCGGTCTTCGACGCCTCGGACACGGTCATGCTCACCCTGTCGGTATTTATCGAGATGCTCAAAAACATAACGGTGAATAAGGACGCCATGCGGAGGGCGGCTGAAGATGGATTCATCACGGCCACCGATCTGGCGGACTACCTGGTCCGGAAAGGCATGCCCTTTCGCCGGGCGCACGAGGTCGTCGGCAAGGCCGTCCTGCTTGCGACAAAACAGGGAAGCGGTCTGGGAACGTTGCCGCTCAAGGAATACCGGAAGCTTTCACCGCTGATCCGCGAGGACGTATACGACGCGCTCTCCCTTGAAGCGTCGGTCGGCAGGCGCAGGTCGTACGGAGGTACGTCGCCCGCGAACCTGCAAAAGCGGCTTGCGGCGATCAAGAAAAAGATGCGATGAATATCCGTACGCGATTTTTTTTCACGGCTTGTCTTCTCCTTGTTCTGACAACCGCGGTTGCCTGCGGCAGAAAAACGCCGCCCCTGGTCCCCGACAGTCCGAGACCTGCGGTGGTAAAAGACATCCGGGTTATGACCAGGGACACCGTCGCGTTCCTTTCCTGGCCAATACCGACCCATAACGTTGAAGGCAGAGGTATGCTCCCCTCTGATATACAGCGGTTCCGCATCTATCGCGCCGAGATCGGCCGGGAGACAAAGAAGGTCCGGTACAAATTATACGCCGAGATCGACATGGCTAACCCGTCGCCCGCAGAGATCCGGAGCGGTAGGGTTTTCTGGAGCGATCAGGATTTGAAATACGGACAGGCGTATAGCTACCGGATCCGGGCCATAAGCGTCCGGGGGGGAGTAAGCCCGATGTCCGATGAAGTTCGGATCGCGCCGCTGCTGTCCCTTGCGATTCCCGGGGACCTCGCGGCACAGGGAAAAGACAGCTCGGTCACGCTTTCCTGGGCGCCGATAACCACACGAATGGATGGCAGCCGTTACGACGGTTTTGTTGGATATAATCTATACCGCAGCACTCAAAAAGGCCTGTATGGCGATTCGCCGCTGAACAAGGAGCCGATCAGGACCGATTCGTTCAAGGACACCACGGTAGTGAATGACAGGACCTATTACTATATGGTCCGTTCCGTGGATAGTCCGGCGCTTCCCTGGAAAGAAAGCCCGGATTCAGAAGAGGTTTCGGCAACACCCCGGGACATGACTCCGCCGGCCAGACCCACGGGGTTGACTGTCGTGCCGGGCGTAGGCAGGGCATTTCTCACGTGGAACGAGAACAAGGAACAGGACCTCGCGGGATACCACATATACCGCTCAACGAGAAAAGGCAGGGATTTCAAGCGGCTTACGCACAAAGTCCTCACGCGGACCACGTACTCCGATGAAACCGCTCAACAGGGCATGGAATATTATTACATGATCACCGCCGTGGACCGGGCCGGAAATGAGAGTAAGGGGTCGAAAGAAAAAATGGCCTCGATCGAGAAACTGAGGTAATATGGATAAGGTCGGTCCCGCCGCTGGTGGGATTGACCTGGTCCAAATATCCATGCATGATTTTAAATATAAGAACGGCGAGCTGTACTGTGAAGGGGTCCCGGTAAGGACCGTGGCCCAGCGGGTCGGCACGCCGTTCTATCTCTACAGCGGCAATACGCTCTCGAGCCATTACCGGGCGTTCGACAGGGCCTTTGCCGGCCTTGCACACGTTATCTGCTTCGCGCTTAAATCCAATTCGAACAGCGCGGTGCTCCGGCTGCTCGGCCGCGAAGGGGCAGGAGCGGATATCGTCTCGGGCGGCGAACTCTATCGCGCGATCAGCGCCGGGATCGACCCGAATAAGATCGTCTATGCAGGGGTCGGCAAACGAAGGGATGAGATCGAGTACGCACTGAAGGTCGGCATCCTCATGTTCAACGTCGAGTCCGGAGAGGAACTGCTCGCCCTCGACCGGGCCGCAGGGAAGATGCGTGCGGTCGCCAGGATCGCCCTCCGGGTAAACCCGGATATCGACCCCAAGACCCATGCCTATATCTCCACCGGGCTCAAAGAGAACAAGTTCGGAATCCCCATCGACCGGGCGCTCGAATTTTATCAGACCGCGAAGGGCCTTGCGAACGTCGAAGTGGTCGGCGTTCACCAGCACATCGGCTCGCAGATCACCGAAGTACAGCCGTTCGTGGACGCCCTCGAAAAGCTCCTCGGGTTCGTGAACGAGCTCAAGTTCGCGGGCATCAAAATTCAATACCTCAATATAGGCGGCGGTCTGGGCATCCCGTACCATGACGAAACGCCCCCCCTGCCGGAAGATGTGGCGCAGGCTATCCGGCCGCTGCTCAAAAACTGCGGGTGCACCATCATCATGGAGCCCGGGAGAGCTATCGCCGGCAATGCGGGTATCCTTGTGACGAGCGCGCTCTATCACAAGGACAGCGGCGAAAAACGGTTCCTCATCGTTGATGCGGGAATGAACGATCTGATCCGGCCGAGCCTCTATGAGGCATATCACGATATCCGGCCGGTGGTCGAGTCCTCCGCGGCCGCGGAGGACTCGTTCGATGTGGTCGGCCCGATCTGCGAATCCGGTGATTTTCTCGGCAAGGACCGGAAGCTGCGCGAGATACAGCAGGGCGAGCTCCTCGCAGTGATGAGCGCGGGGGCCTACGGGTTCTCCATGTCCTCGAACTACAACTCCCGGCCTCGCCCTGCCGAGGTGCTGGTCAGGGGCAATGACTATTACGTCGTGCGGGAGCGCGAGACCTACGCTGACCTTGTCAGGGGCGAGAAGGTGCCAGGGTGGCTGGAGTGAAGTGAGGATTCATCGCACGTCATCAGACGCGGCGGCAATCATGACGATGCGTCATTCGACGAAATTTTTTTTGCGTCTTCGTTTCCCGGCGGTTCAGGGGGGTTTTATGAAGAAAATACCTTTTTACAAGATGCAGGGAAGCGGCAACGATTTCATCCTGATCGACAACCGCAGGAAAATCCTGAAAGGATTGGACCTGAAGGGACTGGCGGTGAAAGTCTGCGACCGGCACTACTCTGTCGGCGCCGACGGACTGATCGTGATCGTGACATCGAAGAAAGCGGACTTCGGATGGCGGTTCTTCAACGCCGACGGGAGCGAGGCCGAGATGTGCGGGAATGGGTCGCGGTGCGCGGCGCGGTTTGCGCTCCTCAAAAAGATCGCAAAAAAAGACATGACCTTCGAAACGCTTGCAGGGCCCATCCATGCACAGGTGAAAAAGGACACCGTGAAGGTGCAGCTCGACGGCGCCTCCGGCTTGCGCCTGAACATCGCCGTCCCGCTCGACAGCGGATTGCGCATGGGACATTTCATAAACACCGGCGTGCCGCACCTCGTCTATCTCTCAAAGGACCTGGACAATGAGGACGTTGACCGGATCGGGAGGACCTCGCGGTATCATGAACTGTTCAAGCCGGCAGGCACGAATGTAAATTTTATCGAGATCCAGGGCAGGCACAGGCTCAGGATCAGGACCTACGAACGCGGTGTGGAGGGCGAGACCCTTGCATGCGGCACAGGCTCTGTAGCATCGGCGCTCGTCGCCGGTTCGCTCGGTGCGGCCTCGTCTCCGATCGAGGTCCTGACCCGGGGCGGTGAAAAGCTGCTCGTCTCGTTCGAACGTTCAGGGGACGGGTTCAACACCATCCACCTCGAAGGCAACGCGGTGGTGATCTGCGAGGGGATATTGTATGTTTAAAATTCCAATAACCAGGCGCCAAACAACAAATAAGTACCAATAATCAGCCATCAAGCTCCAAACGTTTGGTCATGATATTTTGATCATTGGATTTTATTTGGCGCTTGGGGTTTGATATTTGGAATTTGCATTCCAAAGGAGGCTCTTATGTTTAAAGGTTCCATGGTTGCGATCGTGACACCATTCAAAAACGGGAAGGTTGACGAGAAGGCGCTCGGCGATCTGATCGAGTTTCACATCAAAAGCGGCACGGACGTGATCGTTCCCTGCGGCACCACGGGCGAGTCAGCCACCCTCTCCCACGAGGAACATCACCGCGTGGTCGAGTTCACCGTGAAGACGGTGAACGGGCGCGTGCCGGTGGTCGCGGGCGCGGGTTCGAACTCGACCTCCGAGACGCTGGAGCTCACGAAGTACGCGCAGAAGGCGGGCGCAAACGGAGTTCTGCTCATCACGCCGTATTACAACAAGCCCACGCAGGAAGGGCTGTACCAGCATTTCAAGAAAGTGACCGACACGGTGGACATTCCCGTCATACTGTACAATGTCCCGGGCAGGACCAGCGTGAACATGCTGCCTTCCACCGTGGCCCGCCTGAGGGAGCTCAGAAACATCGTCGGCATCAAGGAAGCGACCGGAGACCTGAAGCAGATCAGCGAGCTCATCCGTCTCTGCGGCAGGGACTTTGATGTCATTTCGGGCGACGATTTCACGACCCTCCCGCTCCTCGCCATCGGTGGTGTGGGCGCGATCTCCGTGACCGCCAATATCATCCCGGCCGATGCAGCCGGGATGTTCGACGCCTTCTTCGCGGGGAAGATGGAGGAGGCTCTCAAGTTTCACTTCAAGATGGAGCCGCTCCACAGCCTCATGTTCATCGAGACGAACCCCATCCCGGTGAAGACCGCGCTCGCGCTCATGGGCAGGATCAGCGAAGAGTTCCGACTTCCGCTCTGTTCCCTGGCGGACGCGAACAAGGAAAGGCTGAAGAAGGCGCTGAAGGACTACGGGTTGATCTAAATCGAAGCATTTACCGCAGAGGACGCAAAGATCGCCGAGAAACCTTTTTTCTTTTTATTTTTCTCCATGCCTCTGTGGTTAAATTTCAAGAGGTGAAACCGTGATTAAAGCAGTCGTAACCGGCGCGGCCGGCAGAATGGGCTCTCGCATCATTAATGTGCTTTCAACGTCGGAGGGCATCAGCCTTTCAGGGGCTGTGGAGCGAAAGGGGCACCCTCTCGTGGGACAGGATTCCTGCGGCCCGGCCGGAATTCCTCAGGGAGGGGTCCTGACGCTCATAAGCGACGATCTTCCTGCCGCACTCGGGACCGGCGACGTGCTCATTGACTTTACCTCCCCGGGGGCAAGCCTGGAGCATATCAAGGCCTGTGCGGAACTGGGCAAGCCCATCGTCATCGGCGCCACGGGGTTCTCAAAGGAGCAGCTCGACGTGGTCAACCAGTACACGGGAAAAATTCCCTGCGTGCTGTCCCCGAACATGAGCGTCGGCGTGAACGTCTGCTTCAAGGTCCTCGCCGATCTGGCGAAGACCCTGGGGCAGGATTTCGACGTGGAGATCGTTGAGGCGCACCACCGTTTGAAAAAGGACGCGCCCTCCGGCACTGCCGTGCGCATGGGGGAGGTAGTGGCAAGCGCTCTCGGCCGCAACTACAGCGAGGTGGCTAATTTTCACCGCGAGGGCATCACCGGGGTGCGGACGAACAAGGAGATCGGCATGCAGACGATCCGCGGCGGAGACATCGTGGGTGAACACACGGTCTACTTTATCGGCATGGGAGAGCGAATCGAGCTTACTCACCGTGCGCTCACGCGCGATATGTTCGCCCGCGGCGCGGTCCGGGCTGCAAAGTGGGTTTGCGGAAAAAAACCGGGGCTCTATGACATGCAAAATGTCCTGGGGCTGAAATAATCACTGCTGGGTCAGGTTGCCAGGGTCAGGGGTCCGGTCTTACCGTACCGTGAATCGTGGCACTGGACCCTCATTAAAAAGGAGAATCACATGAAAAAGAGCATAGCACTGATGGTTGTTGGCCTGCTGATCGCTGTACCGTTGAGCGCCCAAGCCTTTCCAACGAAAAAGGGCGATAAACCCTGCATGGAGTGTCATAAGCTGGACAAGAAGGCCGCTGAAGATATCGTTAAAAAGGTCATACCGAACGCCACGGTCACAAATGTGATAATGTCGCCGGTCAAGGGCGTGTGGCAGATCGAGTTCGAAGCGGGCGAAGGAAAACGCGGCGGGTTCGGCTTGGATTTCTCGAAGAAATATCTCGTACAATTCGCGTTGGTCGATGAAGTTGTCAAGCAGCAGAAACAGCAGCAGCAGCCGCGAAAGGTCGATATCTCCAAGATCCCGCTCGGCGACTCGATCACGTTGGGTGCGGCTGCTGCCAAGAAAAAGGTCATCGTCTTTACCGATCCCGACTGCCCCTTTTGTCGTCAGCTCCACACGATCATGAAACAGGTCGTGGCAAAGCGAAGCGATATCGCTTTTACCCTGATCATGAATCCGCTGCCGATGCACAAGGATTCTCCGAAAAAGGCGCAAACGATCCTCTGCACAAAGTCCCTCGATATCCTCAATGATGCCTTCGAGGGAAAGGCGGTGCCTGAACCCGCCGCAAGCTGCACCGCTGATGCAGTGGAGAGAAGCAAGGCGCTCGCCAATTCTCTGGGGTTCAACGGCACCCCCACACTCGTGCGTGATGACGGCACTGTGCTTTCCGGTTTTCTCCCGGAAGAAAAGCTGATAGAGTGGATCGATAAAAAGAAGTAAGCACGGGGCGCCCCATGAAACTCGTGCGATTTCAGGTCCATGGACGGACGGCGTGCGGCATCCTGCAGGGGGAAGAAGTAACGGAACTTGAGGGTGACCTCTTCGGGACGCTGAAAACTCCCGCAACGGGCCATACGCTCGCCGGCGTGAGGCTTCTTTCCCCGTGCAGCCCATCCAAGGTCGTCGCCGTAGGACTGAACTACCGGGACCACGCCCGAGAGCTGGGACTGCCGGTCCCTGATACACCGATCATTTTTCTCAAGCCGCCGACTGCCGTCATCGGTCCCGGTGACATCATACGGTTTCCCGGAATGAGCTCCCAGGTCGACTTCGAGGCGGAGCTCGGGATCGTCATTAAGGACCGGATAAAAGATATCCGGCCTGAAGAGGCACGCGGGCATATTCTGGGCTACACCTGCGCTAATGACGTTACGGCGCGGGACCTCCAGAAGAAGGACGGCCAGTGGACGCGTGCCAAGTCATTCGACACCTTCTGCCCTGTCGGTCCCTGGATCGAGACCGATCTCGAGCCCGACGATCTTCTTGTCGAGTCCTTTCTTAACGGCGTGCAGCGGCAATCTTCGCGGACCTCGCAGTTTATTTTCAATGCGGATCATATCATCAGCTTCATTTCTCAGGTCATGACGCTCTACCCCGGCGATCTTGTCATCACCGGCACTCCGGCAGGTATCGGGCCCATGGCACCGGGTGATGAGATCGAAGTGAGGATTGAGGGTATCGGCAGTCTGAAAAATACAGTGAAGTAAGTTAAAATGCAAATTGCAAAACGCAAATTGCAAAATTAAGCGGCGCATTATTTGGCATTTTGCACTTTGACTTTTTCCCTTTTGCATTTCTTTGAGGAGGCCGTCATTGACGCAGGAACCCTACATTCAATCCCTTTTTGCCGAGCGCATCGGCGGCAGGATGTTCGGCAGGGAACAGAAGATCTACAAGTTCGAGAAGATCAAGCGTGCAAAACGCGCCGCCCTCGTTGCTCACCCGGGTGCTGAACTTATCGATTTCGGCGTAGGCGAACCGGATGAGATGGCGTTCCCCGGCGTGGTCGGGACGCTCCAGAAAGAGGCCGAGAAACCCGAGAACCGCGGCTACGCCGACAACGGAATTCAGGAGTTCAAGGACGCCGCTGCGAGATACCTGCAGAAGGTCTACGGTGTTACCGGCATCGACCCCGAAACCGAAGTGCTGCACGGCATCGGGAGCAAACCCGTGCTCGCCATGTTGCCGGCGATCTTCATTAATCCCGGCGATGTGACGCTCATGACCGTGCCTAACTATCCCATCATGGGAACCCATACCCGCTGGTACGGCGGCACGGTTGTGGACATGCCGCTCTACGAGAAGAACGGTTTTCTCCCCTACCTCGACTCAATTTCATCGGACGTGAGAAAGCGCGCCAAGCTCCTGTACATCAACTACCCGAACAACCCCACCGGCGCGGGCGCGACCAGGGCGTTCTTCGAAAAGGTCATCTCATTTGCGAAAAACAACGGGGTCATCGTCGTGCATGACGCTGCCTATGCCGCGCTCACGTACGGGACAAGACCGCTCTCATTTCTTTCAGTGCCCGGCGCCAAGGACGTGGGCGTGGAGGTCCACTCTCTTTCCAAGGCGTTTAACATGACCGGCTGGCGCCTTTCTTTTGTGGCCGGGAACGAGCGCGTGATCGCCGGTTACGCGAATGTGAAGGACAATTACGACTCGGGTCAGTTCAAGGCGATCCAGAAGGCGGGCGTCTATGCCCTGGACCATCCCGAGATCACGGATGAGATCGCGGCCAAATACGAACGCCGGCTGCGGGCCATGTCAGGCGTCCTGTCGGAGATGGGGTTCAGCGCGAAGATGCCTGCCGGCACGTTCTACCTGTACGTAAAAATGCCGACGGGCGTCAAGGGAGGCAGACCGTTCACGAGCGCGGAGGATTTCTCGGAGTTCCTTATCGCCGAGAAGCTCATCAGCACCGTGCCCTGGGACGACGCGGGGTCCTACATCCGCTTCTCGGCGACCTTTGAAGCAAAAGACAAGGCGGACGAACGGCGCGTGCTCGACGAGTTCAAAAAAAGGATGGGCGATCTGCAGTTCGAATTTTAATCGGGAATCCTTTGCCGCGAGGACACGAAGCATGAAGGCGAATTTTGACTTTGTGTCTTTGCCGTGGCCGAATGTGGTGTTATTATGCTGACTATTGCATATATCGGAATAGGCTCGAACATAGGAGACAAGACGGCCAATTGTCAGACGGCCGTCGAGGGTCTCGAAGAAGCGGGCCGGGTCATCGGCGTTTCCTCGTTCTACTACACGGAGCCCGTGGGCTACAAAGAACAAGAGGATTTCATTAATGCCGTGGCTTCGCTGGAGACCACCCGCTCGCCCGCTGAGCTCCTGGCGATCTGCCATGCCATCGAAGACCGCTTGGGACGCAGGCGGACGGTGCGCTGGGGTCCGCGTACCGTTGATCTCGACATCCTGCTGTATGGAGATCTGGTGGTGAACCGGCCGGACCTTGTCATTCCCCATCCTTTGATGGCAATGAGAAGGTTCGTGCTCGCGCCTCTTGTTGAGATCGCGCCCGAGGTCATTCATCCGGTCTTGAACAAAACAATGTTCCAGCTTCTCTCTGCACTGCAGAGTTCGCACACGGTGATGAAATGCAAGTCCGTGAACAGGGCTCAATGATCCCAAAACCTGATATACGTCCCGCCCGCTACATTGTGACCGAGGGCCCCGTCGGTGTCGGCAAGACCAGCCTCACGTCGCTGCTCGCCGAAGAGCTCGGCGCACGCCTGATCCTCGAGCAGGCGGAGGAAAACCCCTTTCTCAACAATTTCTACCGGGACCCCGCCCGGTATCGGTTCCAGACGCAGATGTTCTTCCTCCTGAGCCGGTTCAGCCAGCAGCAGGAGATGGCGCAGCCGGACCTCTTTACCCGCATCACCATCAGCGACTATCTCTTTGACAAGGACCGGATCTTCGCCTACCTGAACCTTGACGACAACGAACTGGCGCTCTATGAGCAGTTTTATAAGATCCTTGAACCGAAGATCGTCCGGCCCGACCTGGTGATCTTTCTCCAGGCGGACACCGACACGCTGCTCCGACGCATTAAGCAGCGCGGCAGGTCCTTCGAAAAAGAGATCGGACTCGACTACATTACCGCCGTGAACGAGGCCTATAATCAGTTTTTCTTTCGTTATACCGACACCCCGCTCCTTGTGATCAACACCTCGGACATCGACTTTGTCCATCGCAGGGAAGACCTCGACGACCTGCTGAAGCAGATCCTGGGTATGAAACAGGGGACGCAGTACTACGTGCCGAGGACGAGGATAAAATAATGTGAACCTGCCGCCGCAAGTGGCGACCTCTGTGGTTAAAATTCCTGTCCTGTTGCAAAGAAGTAGATTCTTTTTTCCGATTGCGGTTTATACCCTTTTTGTGTAAGATTGAGCCCATCCATGGCGCTCTACATTCTGAAAAGGCTTTTTCTCTTCATCCCAACCCTTCTCGGCATCACGCTTATTACGTTCATTCTGATGCAGTCCCTGCCCGGCGACCCGGTGACGGCCATGGTCGGCGAGCGGGCTTCTCCCGAGACGATCGCGCGAATAAGGACCGAACTTGGCCTGGACAGGTCGCTCACCTATCAGTATTTCATGTATCTTAAACGGCTTGGGAGCGGTCAACTCGGACAATCGCTGTACACCAATCGTCAGGTAACTGATGACCTGCTCCAAAAGTTCCCGAACACGGCAAGGCTCGCGCTCACGGCAATGCTCTTTGCGTCGGTCATCGGCATCGGTATGGGAGTGTTCGCGGCCTCGAAACGTGGCACGAACTGGGACCGGTTCGTGACGCTCCTGTCCGTGGGCGGCATCTCCATCCCGGTCTTCTGGCTCGGCCTCGCGCTCATGCTCCTTTTTGCCTTCTATCTTCAATGGCTCCCTCCGTCGGGCATGGGCAATGGCGGCCTCATCCACATCATCCTTCCGGCGGTTACGCTCGGAACCTTCTCGCTCTCTTATATCGCGCGCGTGACGCGGTCCTCCATGCTCGAGACGCTTTCCCAGCCCTATGTCGCGGCCGCCCGCGCCAAAGGATTATCGGAATCCAGCGTGGTGTTCAAACATGCGCTCAAGAACGCGCTCATTCCTGTCGTAACGCTCATCGGACTGGACCTCGGTTCGTATTTGAACGGCGCGGTATTGACCGAGACGATCTTCGGATGGGACGGGCTCGGACGCTACGCGCTCGACGGAATTCTGAAAAGAGATTACCCCGTCATCATGGGTGTTGTGCTTTTCGGTGCAGTGATCTTTGTGACCATGAACCTTCTGGTCGACATCTCGTACCATTTCCTGGACCCGAGGGTGCGGGTGAGAACGGAAAAGTAGCAGTTTGGCCTAATAAAAGCTGAAAACCGGGACCGCGGGGAGAGCGGCAGTGGTTGCGAAGCCCGTATTGCCTTGTGGTGAAGGGTTAGGTAGCAAAGGACGACAGACGAGGCCGAATTCCGAAACAGGCGTCAAAATTATGCTCAATAACCTCACCATTAAAGACCTGACGAGCAATACCCCGGCTTTAATCGCAGTGATTCTGCTCGTCCTGCTCGTGCTTACGGCAATAATCGGGCCGCATCTTGTCTCCTATGCACCTGATGCGATAAACCTCGACAGCCTGAAACAACCGCCGGGCAAAACGCATTTCCTGGGCACGGACAGTAAGGGTCGGGACATCCTCTCGCGCATTGTTTCAGGGGCGCGCATTTCTCTGAGCGTGGGGATCCTCGCATCCGCGCTCTCTCTCTGCATCGGCATCTTTTTCGGCCTGATCGCGGGTTACTTCGGCGGCAAGGTTGACGTATTCTTCTCGCAAATCTTCGATATTTTTCTCGCCTTCCCGAGTTTGTTGCTTGCCATCGGCATCAGCGCGGTCATGCCCCCGGGGCTGACCTCTGCTATGCTCGCGATCACCCTCGTCGGCTGGGCCGGATTTGCCCGGCTCGTACGGGGGGTCACGCTGTCACTGAAAGAGCAGACCTATGTTGAGGCGTCACAAGCCCTCGGTGCTTCATCGGCGAGGATTCTGTACAGGCACATCCTTCCGAACGCGCTTCCGCTGATCCTCGTGGCAGGCAGTCTGCGCGTCGGCGGGTTCATCCTGCTCGAAGCCGCGCTCTCGTTCCTCGGCCTCGGCGTGCAGCCGCCCACCCCCACCTGGGGCTCGATGATCAGCCTGAACCGGGCGTATATAAACTCCGCCCCGTGGATGGTGATCTTCCCCGGCCTCGCCATCAGCATCACGGTGATAAGCTTCAACATCCTTGGAGATTTTTTGCGGGACAAGCTCGACCCGCGGATGCAGGTGTAGCAGGCAGCGTAAATGAAGATCAGGCGAATAAAGCGGAATCACTAGCGCCTGGCTGAGAAATACCGCAATCAAAAATTGACTTCATGCATAGATAGTGCATATAAAGTCCTTCCTGTATCACGCAGAGTTTTCATTCTTCGTACCACATCGAGTTTTATTCTGTATCTGTTACCCTATGCCCGTCAAATATCTCTCATACCCATTCGATCTCGTTGACATCGTGGAAGAGAGGGCATATATTTGTTTCAACGAATGCTGGAAGAACGATCGGATATCAGGATTATCTAGCTAAGCACTCATTTATTGGCGTTGAGCAGGGTCCTTTCAATCACCGGTTCGCTAGCAATGGAGAAAAGAGATGGGATGCCTAATTGCAGTTGTCGCCTTGGCTGTGCCCCGGGTACTGATAGTCTTCGCCTTTCTGTTGACTGACTGGTTCGGACGCGCATTTCAGACCAGCGTGTGGCCGATCTTGGGATTCGCGTTCATGCCCTATACGACGCTCGCTTATCTGGCGGCTATGCTTAACAACAATCACACGTTGTCTGGTGGCTGGCTGGTGCTTCTTGTTGTAGCCATTGTCGTCGACGCTGGTCATTGGGGTGGTGGAGCTACCTATCGTCGAAGGTGACTCGGCAAGTGAGTCTCGGAATCTGCGAATTCTGAACCCTGCGGCAAACAACTGAGCGACGCGGAACGCAGCAAATGGCGAACAGGAGGTTCTTCCTCTACTCTTGGAAGTTTCATTTCTTTGGAACACTTCAATGTACATTCTGTATTTGTTGCTCAAAGAACCACCTCCAGGCTCTACGGAAAGTGGTTTGAAAGGCGTATGAAGAAAGTCTGCACAACAGAATCACTATTAACGCGGCTGTTTTTCGCTTATGTGTTCTGCTTATTTGCGGCGACGGCACTGTTTCAAAACGGCCTGTTCGAGCGAGATGGTTATTATCATGCGCGTCTCGCCCAACTGATGCCGGAGCGGTGGATTTCTCAAAGCTTTCCCTGGACGCAGCTCAGCACCTGGAAGGATCGCTACTGCGATAAGGAGTTTCTGTATCACCTCGCAATGATGCCATTCGCCCAGCTGGGCACCGAGCCGATCCTCGGCGCACGGATCTTCGCCGTACTTCTCTCAGTAGCCGTCATTGGAGCGCTTTACTGGTTGCTTCGCGCGAACAAAGTCAGGTGGCCCCTGTTCTTTAGTGCTTTGCCCTTCGGCATGGGCGGGTTATTCATCGCGCGGCTCGGCATGATCCGGTCTCATGTGCTGAGCATGCTGCTGCTCCTATTCGGCATTCATTTCTTGCTGCATCGACGATGGTTGGCCTTGTTCGTGTTAGGGTTTGTGTTCGCCTGGAGCTACACGGTCCCCTTTGTCCTGCTCATCACCGCCGTATCATTCGCTGTGGGGCAGTGGCTTGGCAGGGGCGGACTCGATTATCTGTCCGTTGCTGCTGCAGGGATAGGCTCGGTCCTGGGCCTCGCGGTGCACCCGTATTCTCCGATGACCCTCGAGACATTCCTCACGTATGTGCAGATCTTCCGCATGGGGATGGAAGGCGTTGGCACGTCCGGATTCGAACTCGGCAACGAAATTTACCCGTATTCCCTGCCCGTGTTTTTTAACATCTATCCTCTGATCGTGATCCTCGTCCCCCTGCTCGTGTTGTTCGTGCTGCTTCGCAGAAAGCGCTTGGCACCGGAGACCTTCGGGGTCGTCCTGTCGGCGCTCTGTTGGTTCGGGATGACTATGGCTGCGGCGCGCTTTGTGGAGTATTTGGTGCCGCTCCTTGCTGTTGCCGTCGCTTTTGTTGCGCGAGACTCGCTTTCAGCGCAGGATGTTGTTCTGCGTCTACCCGCGCTCAGCAAACGTATGCGCTGGTTTATTGCGACTGCGGCAATCGGCATGCTCCTGGCGTTTCACATCTATTCCATGAAATTCTATATAATCTATCAGACCACGGCCGCCCCGCCTCTTTTTTTTCAGGGGGCGTCGCGCTGGATGGAACAGCATCTGGCGCCGGACGAAACTGTGATCAATCTGTTCTGGGACGATTTCCCTGACTTGTTTTATGCCGCGCCGCGTCAACGGTATATCTGGGGCCTCGACCCCACCTACACGATCCGTTACGACCGGAACAAGGCGGTCTTACTCGAGAACTTCCGGCGCCATCTGACGCGTCTAGACGGCCGCGTTTTAGCGGACATGCTGCAAGCCCACTGGCTCATCCTTCGAGCGAGTCGAGTGGCTCGCTATCCTGAACTCCGCAGCACGCCATTCCGGGAAGTATACCGTGACGATGCGGCAGTTCTTTTTAAAATAGAGTGAGACGGATCCAGCCGCAGAACGGGCCAGACACCCCGTTTAGCGTATGACTGCTACGAGTTCAGGCGCAGTGTAAAAACGTAACGTCCACTGTAAATGTAGATGTCGCGGTATGTATGAATTAAAGGGGCCAGTTTTGTAGGTCTGTTAGGGCGACGCGAATCCCGACACCTCACTAACCTTTCGCTCCATGCCGACCGCTTCGAGGCGGATGAACTCATTGTCATGTGCAAGTTACGATCTGTATTTGATAATTATATCAGTATTTTAAAATTACACATTCGTAGGCGAACTAAATAACATGCCACCATTCATCATCTTCAGCTTACGCGAAATCTGCACGTAAATATCAGGTGTCATACTTACAAAATTTAGCACGCTCGTCACCTGTCGCAATTCCAGCTGATTTTCTGTTTTCAACCCTCATCATTTCCGTCCGGGCACCCCTGACAAAATCAACTTGTAAATTATTGTGTTCGTGTTAGTATAAAATTCATGATCGAGAACATCCGCGCAATTAAATCCCTGGGCCAGAATTTTCTCAAGGACCCGCACTATCTCAACAGGATCGCGGACGCGGCGCAGGTCGGGCCCGAAGACCAGGTGCTGGAGATAGGGCCGGGGCTCGGTCATCTCACCGCGGTCCTTGCGCAGCGAGCGCGAAAGGTCCTGGCCGTCGAGGTGGATGACAGGCTTATCCCGCGCCTGCAAAGTGTGTTCAGCGCGTGTCCGAATTTTGAGCTTGTTCATGCAGATGCGCTCGAGTATGACTACGGATCGCTTAACGGGCAATGGAAGGTCGTGGCAAACCTTCCCTATTATATTTCAACGCCCATCATTCAAAGGCTTATCGTGCGGCGGGATAAGTTCATCAGCCTTACGCTCATGCTCCAAAAGGAAGTCGCGGAACGGATCGCTTCGCCGCCGGGGGGGAAGGAATACGGCTATCTCTCGGTGCTCGTGCAGTTCTACACCGTGCCGAGGATAGAGTTCAAGGTCCCGCCGGGCGCCTTTACGCCCTCCCCCGAGGTGGACTCATGCGTGACCACCCTGACCTTGCGCAGCCGACCCGCTGTCACGGTCAGGGACGAGGCCTTCTTCATCCGGGTGATCAAGGCTGCGTTCTCACAGCGCAGGAAGACGCTCCGAAATTCCCTCAAACAACTTGAGGCGCCGAAAGACAGGATGAACGCGGTTTTGAACAGCACCGGCATCGACCTCGGTCGCAGGGCTGAGACGCTGAGCGTGGAGGAGTTCGGCAAATTGTCGGATTTTCTCTTTTCCTGATCCCGACAATCTGCCGGATAAATTTCCGGTTTGCTCAGGTTGTGAGCACGAGAGAATAGTCCTGAGTTTTTTTACGTCGTGTTCCGTGGCGATCCATCGAACTTCCTTTTCGCCTTGACATTTACCCGTCTTGCCATATAATAAACCCTCGATCATTCTTGCCGCTCCGGGAGCACTTCATGAAAGACGCAATCATAAAAACATTCGAGGAAAGCGCGAAGGTAAAGGTAAAATTTGCAGGCGAGAACGTTGAAAAAATCGAGGAAGTGGTCCAGCTTATCGCTCAGGCGTTCCGCGAAGGCAAGAAGGTCCTCCTCTTCGGCAACGGCGGGAGCGCCTCAGACGCCTCGCACATTGCCGCTGAGTTCGTGAACCGTTTTCTCATTGAACGGCCGCCCCTGCCCGCCATCGCGCTGAACACCGACGTAGCAGTGCTCACCAGCATCAGCAACGATTACGACTATTCATACGTATTCTCGAAGCAGCTCGTCGCCCTCGGCAATGAAGGCGACGTGGTGATCGGGCTCAGCACGAGCGGCAACTCGTCGAACGTCGTCAGGGCGATCGACGTGGCTAAAAAGAACGGCATGAGGACCATCATGCTGACCGGCGGCAATGGCGGCAAACTTGCGAACAAGGCAGACCATACATTCATTGTTCAATCGAAGGTCACGGCACGCATCCAGGAAACGCACATCACGCTCGGCCATGTCATCTGCCAGATGGTGGATGAGGAGCTTTTCGGCAACCATCGAAAATAGACTGCATGAAAAAGATCGACACCTCACGCATAAAGACCTATCCGCTCAGGGGCCGCGAAAGCAAGGTGCGGACCGGCGATTTCGCCAAACCACACAAGAAGGGGGCGAGCTTCCGGGATTTCTTTTTTTCCCTTCCGGACATTCTCGCCTCAAGGCATTACAGGGACGTCGTGGCCGCGGTCGTCCAGGCGCGACGGGACAAACGGCCGGTCATGCTCGGTATGGGCGCCCACGCGATCAAGGTTGGTTTGAATCCCGTGATCATCGACCTGATGGAGCGCGGGATATTCACGAGCCTCGCACTTAACGGCGCCGGCATCATCCACGACTTCGAGCTCGCCCTGGTCGGCCGGACGTCCGAGGACGTTGATAAGGAGATCCTGACCGGCGCCTTCGGCATGGCCGAGGAAACCGGCTGTATGCTGAACGGGGCGATCAAATCGGCAGGACCGGAGGAGGGCATCGGCGCCGCGGTCGGCAAGATGATCCAGAACGGCGATTTTCCTTACAAGGAGAATAGCCTGCTCGCCGCAGGTCACCGCCTTGAGGTCCCGGTGACGGTACATGTCGCGATCGGGACAGACATCATCCACATGCATCCCTCTTTCGACGGCAGGGCGACCGGCGAGGCCGCTCACCGGGACTTTCTGACATTCTGTTCCCTCGTGTCCGATATTGAAGGCGGCGTCTACATCAATCTCGGCTCGGCGGTGCTGCTGCCTGAGATCTTTCTGAAGGCCGTGACCCTCAGCAGGAACCTCGGACATTCACTCCATCACTTCACTACCGTAAACATGGATTTTGTCCAGCACTACCGCCCGAACACCAACGTCGTTCGACGCCCCACCCAGGACGGCGGCAGAGGCTTCGCGCTCACCGGCCATCACGAGATCATGTTCCCCCTTCTTGCTGCAGCGATTATCGAAGAGATATGATGAACGTGCGAACGTTGCCTCTATTAAGGTCGCCGGTTGCGCAGCCAATCGTACGACCAAGACTTCCTTTATCATAGTATGATCTCGGAAAAACCTTAGTTCACCACCGCGGAACCGGTAGAAAACCACTGAATTTTAATTTTTATTCCGTTTCTCGGTGGTTCCATGGTAGATTTTTTAACGCCATGCCGATGCATTCCATATATATGATTATTAGGAAATTTTATGGTGTTTTCCGGGTTTTCTCTTGACAAAAAATGGAGGTTCCTGTAAATTTTCCGTGTATTTTAGCGATTGTAAAGGAGCGTGCGCATGAAAGAAGGACCGTTACTTCTACATTTCCCTGTCCCGGGCCTTACCGAGGCCGGACAGGTTGTAATTACATATTCATGGCTGGCCATGGCCATCCTGATCGGACTTTCGCTGGTTGCGCGCTTCTCACTCAAGAAGACCGCGCCCACGGGCGTGCAGAATTTTCTGGAGACCATTGTCGACGGTCTTGAGGACTTCGTGGTGGATATCATGGGGCCTGAAGGCAAGCACTATCTGTCGCTCATCGGCTCTCTCTTCCTTTTCATCCTGGTGTGCAACCTCTTGGGACTCATCCCGGGATTTGATTCACCGACAGCGAACATCAATACCACCCTGGCGCTCGCGCTCGTTTCTTTTACCGCAACCCATTACATCGGCATCAAGCGATATGGATTCAAGTATATCAAGCACTTCATGGGACCGATGTGGGCACTTGCTCCGCTCATGCTCCCCATCGAGATCATCAGTCATTTCGCGCGCGTCATGTCACTCACCTTTCGTCTTTTCGGCAATATGGTAGCAAAGCACAAACTGCTGCTGGTGCTGGCACTGCTGGCTCCGTACCTCGCCCCGGTGCCGATCCTTGGCTTGGGCCTTTTGGTGGCCTTTGTGCAAGCGCTCGTTTTCACCCTCCTGACCATGCTGTATCTGGCAGGCTCGATCGAAGCAGCTCACCTTGGCGGCGATCACCACTAAACCATTGACCCTGGAGTCGGAATTCCTTCCCGAGGAGGGAGTCTCCAGGAGGTAGCAATCCGGCACTATTCCGGACAAAAATTCATACTATTTTTGAAGAAAGGAGGCGAAACAATGAAAAAAATTACTGCAATCATGCTCCTCGTATTTGCTCTGATGCTCGTTGCGTCTGCAGCTTTCGCATCGGAGGCGGCGGCAGGCTCTGATGCCGCAAAGATGTCGTTCTATGCATACGTTGCACTTGCTTCGGCGATCGGCATCGGCATCGCGGCGCTCGGTACTGGCATCGGCATGGGCATGGGCATCGGTCGGGCTGTGGAAGGTATCGCCCGCAACCCGGAGGCATCGGGAAAGATCATGACCACCATGATCGTCGGTCTGGCACTGATCGAATCACTCGCCATCTACACGCTCGTTGTCGTGCTCATCTTGCTCTATGCAAAACCCTTCGGCTTCTAAGCGAAGCTGAACTTCACCGTGAATTCACAACAAAAAAAGGGACGGTTCATTGAACCGTCCCTTTTTTATTTTTTTGTGGGAAACATGGAGCCTACCCGGTAAATCGGCCATGCGGCGTGGTCATCATGCAGAGGGGAAGAACCACAGATGATTTCACCCGAATATTCTTACGCCACTTTCTTTGCAGCGACCGCCTCGCCCAGGACCCTGGCTTCTCCGCCTATCCGGGCATTGTTGACATGGGCGTTCCCGCCGACCTCTGCCCTGTCACACACTTCGCCAAACCCGGTCACGACTGCATCTCCATAGATGCTGGAAAATCCGTAAACCTTTGCATCGCCGGTGACCTTGGCATTGCCGAAGACCTTGGAATTCCCGAAAACCTCCGCCCGGCCCGATACCTCGGCCTTGTCGAAGACCCACGCATTCCCGAAAATGAATGCCTCGCCGCTCAGCTTACACCTGCCGCAGATCTTGGCAAAAGGACCTACATACACAGTATCCGCGACCTGTGCATGCTCAGCAACCATGCCGCCTCCATATGGGTGATGATGATACTTGATTCCATCGATCTCCACTACCGGTGCAGTTGTCAATACCTTGATATCCATAGTTCACCTCCAAAGATATAATAATTCCGCATCCGTCTTCTTTATCAATAGCGTGCAACCGAACTCCGAAGGCATCTCATGAACAACACCTCAAATTGTAATTTTACTTACTGTAATGATAGCCAATAAGGGTATCTTTGTCAAATTCGCCTGGACTCAGGCCCAGGATAATACCTGGTTTGGAACTAAACCTGCTACGAACCCCGTGGAAGGGCGCATATTAAACTTCCATACTTACAGTCGGTTATATAGTAGCTCCAAGTCGACCACCGTATCAAAGAGAAAACGAGAACCATTGAATTTCCTTTAGATTACGTCGATTATTTGCTATAATATTGCCTCAACACAATTCATGCTCTCTGAAGAAGGAGTCCATTTTCTCATGAGCACTATTCGAAATGTTCGAGTCCGTTTTGCACCAAGCCCGACCGGCGCCCTGCACATAGGTGGTGTGCGCACCGCGCTCTTCAACTGGCTCTTCGCGCGTCACCACAACGGGAAATTCATCCTCAGGATCGAGGACACGGACCAGACCCGCTCCACCGATGAGTCCATCAAGATCATCCTCGACGGAATGATGTGGCTCGGCCTTGACTGGGACGAGGGCCCATTCCGCCAGACCGAGCGCATGGACATTTATAAAGAACATGTGGATCGTTTGCTCAAAGCGGGCAAGGCATACTACTGCTACTGTACCCCGGAAGAGCTCGACGCGCGCAGGAAAGAGGCCATGGCCGCGGGCAAGCCGCCGAAGTACGATCGGAAGTGCCGATCGCTGGCTGCACCGGTAGAGGGCAGGACACCTGCTGTCCGGTTCCTCTCGTCCGACCAGGGCCAGACCATCGTGCGAGACATGATCCGAGGAGCGGTAACGTTCGAGAACCAGCAGCTTGACGATCTCATCATCCAGCGCTCTGACGGCTTCCCGACCTACAACTTTGCCGTTGTCGTTGATGACGTGACCATGAGCATCACCCATGTCATACGAGGCGACGACCATTTGAACAATACGCCGCGCCAGATCCAGCTGTATCAGGCCCTGGGGTATGATCCGCCGGAATTTGCCCACCTTCCCATGATCCTCGGCCCGGACAAGACCAAACTCTCAAAACGCCACGGCGCCACGGCCGTTACGGAATATATCGACATGGGCTATCTGCCCGAGGCGCTCGTGAACTACCTCTCCCGTCTCGGCTGGTCGTCAGGAGACCAGGAGATCTTCTCGCGCCAGGAACTGATCGACAAATTTTCCCTCGACAGCGTGGGAAAAGCACCGTCCGTCTTTAACCCCGAAAAGCTGCTCTGGCTGAACCATCATTACATCCAGCAGGCTGACGCGGGCAGAATCGCGGAACTGGTGCTCGACCTTCTGAAGAAGGACGGCGTCGTGAAGCAGGGAAACGAGCCGGACCCCGAGTGGTTCAAGAAACTGGTAACAATCCTCACCGAGCGCAGCCACACGCTCGTGGAAATGAAAACCGGCGCATTGCCTTTTATTCTGGACGAGATAACGATGGACGAGAAGGCGCGGATGAAACACCTCACACCGGATGTTGCACCGCTCCTTTCCGAACTGACAGGACGGATGCAATTAGTGGAACCGTTTACGCACGATGAATTGGCAAAGGTCTTCAATTCGCTCGTCGCGGAAAAAGGCATTAAGCTCGGCAAGCTTGCACAGCCCGTGCGCGTAGCCTTGACCGGCGGCACGGTCAGCCCCGGCATCTTCGAGGTGCTTGAGGTAATGGGGAAAGAGAAGTCCCTGAAGAGGATCGAAGCGGCAATCGGGCTGGCGAAATAACCGACTTCGGCGATTTCTCATGGTGCGGCAATGGAAAGCTCATTATGCCTCATCAACACCTGGCACATCGATCGGGAGTATGTTGACCAGGGAATCAAGCTCCAGCCCCGCGATATCACCTACGCTCTTTATTGGACCAACAGGCCGTACACGTTATATGTGTGGCATTTGACCGAAGACCGGGTCGTTCATTACTTCAACATAGCAGACAGGATCTCACTGCAACCGCGGGAATTTCTGTGGCGAGATCTTACGGTCGACATCCTGATCGCTGATGACCGCAGCGTTCATATCCTTGACGAGGACGAGCTGCCAGACGATCTGGACCCCGCATTATCGAGCTACATTCAAAAGGCGAAAGCGGCCGTCATGCGGGAAGATTCATCAATAATACATGAAGCAAATAGCATTGTAAGCTCATTGTCTTCCCATGCAGCATTACCGGAGCAGGGTAAGGTCAACAAACCCCATTCTGCCGGTTGACCGGTTCATGCTTTTTCATCGGGTGCGTCGGCACATACGCCGCCTCCGCTTGACAATTCGGCAATTATGCACCATGATTGTGTATGTGCAATAAAGCTTCAATGCAGTGGCCGGGAGATGTTGCATTACAATCGTCAGAAGGAGGCAACGATGCAAGATAAAAGATTTTGGTCTCCCTATGTTGCCGGGGCCGTTCTTGGTGTTACCCTGTTGGCGACGTTCTATATCGCAGGAAGAGGTCTGGGCGCGTCGGGTGCGATAACCCTCGTAACGGCCGAGAGCACCTTTTCCATCATACCTGAGTTTATCGGCCGCCTGAATTATTTTGCCCGATATATCACCCCCAGAGCGCCGCTCATAAACTGGAACCTTTTTTTACTCATCGGTGTTTTTGTGGGTGCTCTTTCGAGCGCGTCGTTCACAGGGAATTTTAAAGTGCAGCTGGATAAGGCCAAAACCATGGGTTTAGGCACACGGTTGCTTACGTCGTTGATAGGCGGGATGCTCATCGGCTTTGCGTCGCGGCTTGCCCGCGGGTGTACCAGCGGGGTAGCGCTTACTGGAGGCGCCCAGCTTGCGTTGGCTGGATGGATCTTTGTGATCGCCATGTTCGCAGCCGGCTTCATTATTGCCGCCTTCCTCAGGAGATTATGGTCGTGATGGCCCCTTTTGAGATAAGTCAGTCCGCCAGTCTCGGATTGGCGGTCGTGTTCGGTCTTTTCTTTGGCTTATCCCTCGAACGGGGAGGACTTGGAGACCCGCATAAGCTGACGGGTGTCTTCTACCTTCGTGATTTCACCGTGCCAAAGGTCATGTTCACCGCGATCATCGTCGCATCCGTTGGCCTCTACCTGCTTGCTGATCTCAACCTGCTGGACATGGAGCGGGTCTATATCATACCGACGTTCTTCTGGCCGCAGCTCGTGGGCGGGGCGCTGTTCGGCGTCGGCTATGTCATAAGCGGATACTGTCCCGGAACGGCCATGGTCGGCCTGGCATCGGGAAGGCTTGATGCCCTTGTAATGATATTCGGGGTTGGCGCGGGCACTCTTCTGTTTGCCATCCTCTTTCCTTACCTTGAAGGATTTTACCTGTCCACGGACATGGGAACGCCGACGCTTCCAGGGCTCACCGGATTGAACCACTGGATCATTATCATTTTGCTCGGTGCCGTCGCAGGGATGATGTTCTTTGTGATGGAGAAGTACGAGAGGAAAGAAAGCAAGCACTAGTTCTCAACTTTATCGCGTTGAAGACAGACGCTACTGCTAAAATTGGTTTTCGTGGTTCAGAGGGGAAGGTCCTCCTAGACACCGGAGCTTCAAATCCTGAAGGTCATTTTTTATATCCGTTCATTTCCTCAAGTGGTCGCTGTTCATCCGAATGATAGATGCTGACTGGGTGCTCATATCATGCGAATGCTTCTGTTCGCCGGCAGGTTTCCCTCTTGCTTTGTCTTGATTTGAATCGCGATCGCAATTGTGATTGTCAAACCACTCTGGTTGCGATACAATGTTTGCGTGCGTCTTGACCTGTTCCTGAAAACAAGCCGGCTCGTGAAGCGCAGGACCGTTGCGCAGGAGTTGTGCGTCGCCGGCAGGGTGCTGGTGAACAGCCATGAAGCAAAACCCTCAAAAGAAGTGAAGCAGGGTGATATCATAACCCTGAAGTTTTCTTCACGCATTGTTGATCTGGAGATCGTCGGCGTGCTCGATGCATCCTCCCGGAAGAGATCTTCCGAAGAACTGTACCGCGTAAAATCAGAGACGCGATTGCCGAAGGAACTGTTGAACTGACCTAAAATAATGACATCTATTCCCCCTCATCCCGGTCCCCTCCTCGGGCGGAAGAGGAAACGAACAACCTTGTCGAGAGAGAAGCCGTTATGCAGCAAAAACCCCTGATCGTTATAACCATGGGTGATCCGGCCGGGATCGGCCCGGAGATCATCGCCAAGGTCATTGACAACGCCGAGATCCTTCTGCTCTGCAGACCGGTGGTGATCGGCGATGCCGGCGTAATGAAAAAACTGATCGAAGAGATGCGGCTGTCGGTAACGGTGAACAGCATTGCATCGCTCGACCAGGCGGATCCGGCCGAAGGCCGACTCGACGTGCTTGACCTCAAGAACGTCGATCCCACTGCTCACCATTGGGGCAAACCGAACGCCTCATCAGGCAATGCGGTCGTTGCGTACATAAAGAAGGCCGTTGAGCTGACCATGAGGGATGAGGCTGATGCCATGGTGACAGCACCGATCAGCAAGGAAATGATGAACGCGGCCGGACATCATTACGCCGGCCACACAGAGCTCCTTGCCGATCTTACAAAAACCAAAGAGTATGGCATGATGTTCGTGGGCGGAGGACTGCGTCTTATCCTGACCACGATCCATGTGGCACTGAAGGACGTCCACCGCCACGTAACGCAAGAGAATGTTCTTAAAACCCTGCGCCTTGCTCATCAGGCGACGAAATTCCTCGGGATCAATAAACCGCGCATCGGGGTGGCGGCCCTGAACCCCCACGCCGGAGAGGGAGGACTTTTCGGGTCTGAAGAGTGGGATGCGATCATGCCCGCGGTCATCGAGGCGCGAGGCGAGGGAATTGACGCAAGCGATCCGATCCCCGCCGACACCTTGTTTTACAAGGCGCGGAACAACCATTTCGACATCCTTGTCGCCATGTACCACGATCAGGGCCTTGCGCCGCTCAAAATGGTCGCCTTCGGAAATGCGGTGAATGTCACCGTGGGACTCCCGATCATCCGCACCTCCGTTGACCACGGAACCGCCTACGATATAGCCGGCAAAGGCTGCGCCGACCCCGCAAGCCTGCTTGAGGCGATAAGGCTTGCCGTAAAAATGTCGACATTCCGGAATACAGGATCGAGGAAACACTCATGACCGGCCATCAGCCGACATTCATAACGCGTGCTCAACTCTTTGCGCTCGCATTCTTTGCAGTCTTTATCTTTCTTCTCTACCAGATGGGCCGTCTTCTTGCCCCGTTCTCGGCGGCTTTGCTCTGGGCTGTTGTTATCACGCTTGCCCTGTACCCCCTTCACCAGCGTGTGCTCCGCCTGCTCAAGGGGAGCCCCGGATTTGCCGCCGCAATCATGACGATCATCACCCTGCTGGCGGTGATCGGTCCCGCCATTGCCGTGCTGGTCGTCTTCGCAGGACAAGCCGTTGATCTCTACCAATCGGCATCGCAAGGCATTCAGTCCGGAAAGTTTCTTGAACTCTGGAACAGGGCCTCCACCTCCCTTACCGAGACCCTGCGAAGACTTCCGCTCCTGTCCGGGATCGATATACCGGGGTTGGCCATGAAAGGCCTCGGGGAAGTCTCGAGAGGCCTTGCAGGACAGATCGGTTTTTTGCTCAATCAGATCATGGTCCTGATGATCGATCTTGCGGTCATGCTCGTCGCGCTCTTTTTCTTTTTCCGGGATGGCGAGTCCTACTACCGGACGGTCATGGATATGCTTCCCTTCTCTCCTGACCATAAACAGTCCATCTCACGGCAAGTGAAGGCTACCTTCACCGCGGTCATTAACGGGGTGTTCCTGGTCGCGCTGCTCCAGGGGATCATGACCTGCATCGGGTTTGCCCTGTTCGGCATCCCTTTTTCGGTATTCTGGGGCCTGATCGCAGCAGTCGTGGCCCTCCTGCCCATCGGAGGAGCGGCGCTCGTATGGGTTCCGGGGGCGCTCTTTCTGTTCTTTACCGGGTCGAAGGTCAGCAGTGTCCTTTTGTTTGTCTGGGGGCTCATCTTCGTGTCCCTGCCGGACAACTTTTTGAAACCTCTGCTCATCGGGAAAAAAGCGAAACTCCCTGCGTTCTTTCTGTTCATCGGAATCCTCGGCGGGCTGAAGGTATACGGCTTATTGGGTATTCTTTTCGGCCCTCTCTTGGTCACCCTCCTCTTCGCCTTTCTGCAGATCTATCGAGCGGAGTATGGCGAAGAATGAAGAACCCTTCTCGATTTTACCACACAGGCTCTGTTGCCGCACCGATCGTTTCCGGTGTCTGTTTCATACACTATTGCCCTAACAGGGGGAGCTAAAAACATGGAAGATCTGGCGAAATCAGATACCTGGCGGGTGTTCCGCATCATGGCTGAACTGGTGGAAGGCTTTGAAGCCTTGAGCAACATCGGCCCTGCGGTGACCGTCTTCGGGAGCGCGCGGCTCGAACCCGGTTCTCCCTACTACAACAAGTGCCTCAGGGTCGCCGAGAGCCTGGCAAAGGACGGCTTTGCCGTGATCTCAGGAGGCGGGCCCGGCATCATGGAAGCCGCGAACAAGGGTGCACAGAACGCGAACGGCACGTCGGTGGGCCTGAACATCGCGCTTCCCCTGGAGCAAACGCAGAACCAGTTCCAGGACGTACGAATTGAATTCCGCTACTTCTTCGTCCGCAAGCTCATGTTCGTGAAATATGCAGTCGCGTATGTGATCTTCCCGGGCGGCTTCGGCACCATGGACGAGCTGTTCGAGGCCCTCACGCTCATTCAGACAAAAAAGATCCGGGGATTCCCCGTAGTGCTCGTGGGTAAGGAATACTGGTCGGGGTTGTTCGACTGGATGAAGAAGACCGTTCTCGCGGCGAACAGCATCAACCAGGAGGACCTCGACCTCATGCATATCGTGGACGAGCCTGAAGAGGTCTGCGCGATCATCAATAAAAGATATAGCGACCGCCTGAGCGGTGTCCACAAGGACCGGCGGGACAAGACCAAGAAGGGTATTTAGTCGTTGTTGCCTTTTTTCAGCTTCGCGCGTTCAGCTCGGCGCTTGAGATGCTGAGCGGCCCGCAGCCTGCGAAACCACCGCTCGATGGTCTCGCGATAGATCATCGTAAGCAGAATGAGAAAAAGGCTGATCCCGAAAAGCGTGAACAGCGCTCCATACCGTCTGTCACGGAAGAGCGTCCCTCCAAGGGTGAGCAGCGTTGTTCCAAGCAGTCGGCCCGTCGTAGACACGAGCAGAAAATCTCGTTGCCGCATGTGTCCCAATCCCAGAAGGTAGCAGAGAATGTCCTTGGGAAAGCCGGGGACAAGGAACATGAGAAATGCGAGGAACAGGCCCTTGTGTTTCATCACGTAGTCGTAGCGTTTGATCGTCTCGGGTTTCACGATCATCTCTACCAGGGGTCTTCCGGCAAGACGAGCAAGCATGAACGCGATCCACGACCCGAGGGTGAGGCCGATCGTTGAATAGAGCATGCCCCACCCTGTGCCGAAGAATACGCCGCCAACGAAACCCGTCGCCTCACCGGGAACCGGTGCCGCAACAACCTGCAGGACCTGAAGCCCGATGAAAATAATGGCGGCGTTCGCCCGATGATCGTTGATGAGCGTTAATAGACGCTGGCGATCGGTAAAGAATTCGATGAGACCGTACTCATGCAGCAAATAAATAAGACCGGCGAGAACAAGGCAGGTCACAGCAAACCCGGCGATGGTTTTCTTTTTAAGTTTTATCATACGAGCATCCGGACCGGTTATTTTTTAAACAAATCATCCAGCGCCTTGCGCACCTGTGCGCTCCCGTCATCCGCAGCGGCAATTCGGTCTTCCGCGAACACAAAATAATCGCAGAAATTGGATTTTTCTTTCTCTCTCACCAGTTCGGATACCGTCTCCCGGCACTGTTTCGAAACCGCACAATCATAAAATACACAGTTGAGACAGCATCGCAGATCCGCGCCGCAGGAAGGGCATCCATCCTTACGGCCGACCTTCAGAACTCCAGAGAGTTCCTTATTACAGGCATGACAGGTCTTCATTACGTGCAATCATAGCTTATCGGTCGTGATTAGACAAGCCAAAAGAAAGTGCTCGCACCTTGAACCGAGCCGGCACCCGGGCGCGCTATGTATCGCGGGACGGCATTCCTGACAATTTGTGATTATTAGTCCCGGATGACCGCACTCTGTGCAGGACCGGATATTTTTGCTGCCGCTTCCACAAAGCATAAATCTCTGCTATAGTAACTATAGGTATCCGGCGCACGATGAGATACATAATCAAAAAAGGGGATGAAAGACGATGAAAATCAGCGTGGAAAATTTACCAGCCGACATCACCGAGGAAGGACTGAAAGACGTATTTGGCCAAATAGGAGATGTCCAGTCAGTCAAACTGAAGACCGACCTGCTCACCTGGCAGCCGAACGGTCAGGGAATCGTGGACATGACGCTGGAGGTGGACGCCTACCGGGCGATCAACTGCTTTGAAGGTGCGACCTTCAAGGACAGAAAGATACATGTCAGGGAAACCCATCCGCTGCTCGAAAAGGCAAAAAACATGTTCGAGCACTTCACCGATGGTCACTCACTGTCGAACTTTAAACCGCTGGCCAGCTTCGGGCGCTGGAGAGAACAGCACAAGGACCTTTGATCCTGCATGCGAGTGATGGGTCCGCCTATTCAAATTCCCACTTGTGGCAAAGAAGCAAGGTATTCCCTACTGAGCGCCCGAATCACTCCCAATCAAGCAGTCGTTTTTGTCCTTCTAGCTTCCTGATCGCCGTAACATCCTGGCTCACCTCAAGACAGCCGCGGTACTTGCCTGCAGCATCGCGGACCGCGAAATACCTGATGAGGAGAAACTTCCCCTGCATCTGGATCCAGAAATCGGCCTTGTCTTTTTTCCCTGCGCGGAACTCGTCCAGGATCCTCTGGACCGTGCCCATGCTCTTGGGCGGATGACAGTTCTGCACCTTCCTCCCGATCACGCCGGGGCTGCGCGGAAAGATGCGCTCCGGGGAAGCCGAATAGTAAGCAACTTCGTCCTTTTCATCGACGAATGAGATGTCGATCGGCAGATGCGTCAGCATCAAGTTTACCTGGTCCGGCGTGAGCTGGCCGGTGTCAAGGTTCAGGCTGCCGACCTTCTCCGCCAGGAGCGCCTGCGGTATGGATTCCTCAGAAGCCTTCCACTTTGTCTCGGGCTTGATCCAGGCATACCCGATCTCTTCTTCGCCCTTCCCTACCTTTGCCCAGTCCTCCTCGCCCAGGGTCTCGAGCGCCATGGGGAACAGGATGTGTTCTTCCTTGTAGATCATGTCACCGACCATCTTGACCAGGGCTGTAATGGCCACCTGCTCCATCTTATCGTCCATCGCCCTCTTCCGCACGTCCTTGATGAATCCCCTGATATCATCATGGAGCGCCCACATGACCTTGGAAGGCCCGGTGATCCCTTTTGCCTCGAGGATCGGGAAGAGCTGGTTCTCTTTCCGAAGATAGTGCTTATCAACCTGGCCAAGACGGTCAAGTATCTCGAGCAGCCTGGTCTTCTCCTTTGAGAAGTCCTTTATTGCCGCTGCCTCTTTTAAAATACCCTCGCAGGCCCGGTTCTCGAGCATCAGCGTATGCACGGGATGGCCTGCAGGCAGTCCGGGCACGGTCTTGTGCTCCAGTGCATCCTGGAACACCTTTACGTGGACGTCACAGAGGCTCTTGATCTCCGTTTCCGGCATCCCCTCGGCAATGAGGCGCTGCTCCATCTGCGCGATCTCCCAGGGCGCCACGTCCTTGATCAGTTCTCCAAATTTCTTTTTCTGGGATTCAACGTCCTTCCCCGCATGGAGCTCCTTGATGATATCCTTCATCGTATCGATCCGAACATCCTGTTCACCCCTGCCTGCCTCTTCGGTGGATACGGAAACGGCCTCCCCGGTCTGCTTTTTGATCTCTCCGGAGATATCATCGAGAAGCTTTTTCACGTCCATCCCGCTGATCATCGCGGCTTTTCCCAGCGTCGCGAGTTTTCCAACGGTCTTTCGCAGGAACGCGTTGTCCAGCATCTTAAATTCCGGATTCAATCTGATCAGAAAATCTTTTAGAAAGGGGTAAACGGCAAGAAGGTCATTTACTTTAGTTTTAGGGCTCAGGTCCATGGCCAGTCTCCTTTGTAGATGAGTATATCGTTCCTTTCAAGTAAAGCATATGATCTGCATCATGACAACTGCTGCTTTCTTCTGCCGATATTCCCTGGCCGGTCAGAACGCCGGGTCAGATGGGTATTAAAAAACCACCAGAGAAACGCCAACAGGGGGCAAAATGACTGCTATACTAAAACAATAAAACAAAAAGAGGAGGGGAATAGCCCTTCCCCTCCTTGCTGCGGATTGATATGTCTTGTCACCTTATATACCATGGCAGACAAAATTCTGTTGATAAGCATTAACCAGTGCGATGAACCCTACCCTGTCTTCCCTCTCGGCCTGGCGTACGTTGCGTCAGCCTTGCGCCGGGCCGGCCATCGCACCAGGTTGATGGATTTGCACATGGACCGACCGGCGGTCGCCGGAACGATCGCAGAATTTCAACCTGATTTTGTCGGGATCTCACTGCGCAACATTGACGATGTCCTCATAAGGAAACGTCACACCTTTTTCGACGGCCTGAGCGAACTCTGTGCTGAGATCAGACGACGCTCGTCCTGCCCTATTATCCTGGGTGGAAGCGGTTTTTCGATTTTCCCGAAAGAGCTGCTGGCCTTATCGGGCGCTGATTTCGGAATTCAGGGAGAAGGAGAAAACAGCGTGGTTTCGCTGGTTTCCGCCCTTGAACATAAAACGGATTACTCCGATATTTCCGGCCTTGTCTTTCGGAATGCCGGCCGAATTATCATGAATCTTCGGCATGATCACGTTCGCTTGGGCCACCTGGCAATGCCTCAACGCCCCGACCGCCTCGTTGACTTCTACCTTCAGAAGAGCGCGATGCTTAACATCCAGACCCAGCGCGGCTGCGCCTTTCACTGTTGTTATTGCACATATCCGGTCATTGAGGGGCGGCATTATCAGCGGCGCGCTCCTGAAGCTGTGGCGGAAGAATTTGAAGCAATCGAGCACCTCGGCGCAAAATATCTCTTCATCGTTGACGCTGTTTTTAATTCATCCAACGAGCACGTCGCGGGAGTTTGCGAAGCGATATTACAAAAGAACCTGAAGATCAAATGGGGCTGCTTCCTGCACCCTAAAAATCTAACGCCTGAATTAATGCGGTTGATGGCCCGCGCCGGCCTGAGTCATATTGAATTCGGGTCTGATAGCTTCTGCGATCCGGTGCTGGAAGCTTACGGCAAGAACTTTACCTTCGAGGACATTTATGGATCAAGCGTACTGGCGCTTCGCGAAAATGTGGATTACTGCCATTTCCTGATCTTCGGCGGGCCTGGTGAAACGCGGGAGACGATGAAGCGGGGCTTTGAGAATTCACGCCGATTGAAACGCGAGGTGGTCTTGGCGGTGGTCGGCATGCGCATGTATCCGGGCACGCCGCTGCATAAGCGTGCCATTCACGAGGGCCGCGCCTGGATTGGAGCAGATCTGCTGAAACCGCGGTATTATCTTTCCCCTGCCCTGACGGAGGATGAGGTGTTCGGGCATTTGCATGAATTCGCGCGCTTGTCGCCCGCCTGGATCGTCGGCGATCCAACGCCCCTTTACCGGAAATTGACCGAACGTCTGCGCACGAAAGGCGTCGTGGGACCTCTCTGGAGTTACTTCGCGATGATGCAGCGACTGGCCGCGTCTCCCGGCGCTGAAATGAACCGCCAGGATGGAGCAGTGAGAAACCCGGCAACTCCGGCATGACGCTGAGCAATATCACGGCGGCCGGAATACCGTCTTTAAGAAATTGCGGGGCCATCTGAGCTTTTCCGTGTATTCGACAACTCGAGATTTCACATCATGATCAAGAACAGGCCATCGCCACAAAAAAGCCCATGCTGATTTCACAGCATGGGCTTTGTAAATGTTGAACAGCGAATTTCGAACCCTTTTAAAACAACCCTGAGACCTTGCCGGTGTTTACATCCACATCCACGCGACGGAATGCCGGGTTGGAACTCGTTCCGGGCATAAGGCTGATCGCCCCCGCGCACGGGCACAGGAACTTGGCCCCCGAGTAGATCAATACGTCCCTGATGGGCAGCGTCCAGCCCTTCGGCACCCCCTTGAGGGTCGGGTCGTGGGTGAGGCTCAGATGGGTCTTGACCATCATGGTGGCGTAGTCGGCGTACTTGGGATCGTCTTCCAGCATCTTGGCCTTGGCCTCAGCTTCGGGAAGCCAGGTAACACCATCCGCCCCGTACACCTCTTTGGCAATTTTCGCCACCCGGTCACGCAACTTCATCTCAAGCGGGTAGAGGAACTTGAAGTCGTTCTTCTCGTTGCAGGCGTCAATGACCGCATCTGCCAGTTCCAGCGCACCCTCGCCGCCTTTGAGCCAGTGCTGTGATTCCGCGCAGCGGGCGCCTGCTGCCTCGGCTGCCTTCTTGACTGCGGCCACTTCGGCGTTCGTATCGGTGTAAAAACGGTTGATGCAGACCACCGGGTTGATGCCGGACTTGCGGATAACGTTGATCATGTGGACCATGTTGGCGCAGCCCTTCTCAACCAGACCCACATTCTCCTTGGTGTACTCATCTGGCAGGGCCTTGCCGGCCACCACCTTGGGGCCGCCGCCATGCATCTTCAGGGCGCGGACAGTGGTGGTGAGCACCGAAACGTGCGGTTTCAATCCGCTGAAACGGGATTTGACGTTCCAGAATTTTTCAAAGCCGATGTCAGCGGCGAACCCGGACTCGGTCACATGATAGTCGAACAGCTTCAGGCCGACCCGGTCGGCGATGATGGATGACTGGCCGACGGCGATATTGGCAAACGGTCCTGCATGGACGAAGCAGGGATTGTATTCGGCCGTGCACATGAGCGTGGGGTTAATGGTATTGCGCATAAAGGCGGCCATGGCATTGCCGACCTCCAGATCACCCGTGGTAACGGGTTTGCCGCTCTTGTCGAAGGCAACGGTTATATGGTTCAGTCTCTCTTTCAGGTCGGCAAGGTCTTTGGCTATGGACAGGATGGCCATGCACTCGGACCCGACGGCGATGCCGAACTTGGACTGCATCATGAAGCCGTCCGTCCTGCCGCCCATGCCGATGATGATATTACGGAGGCTCTGGGCGCAGAAATCCATGATCCACCCCATCTCCACGCGGGTGGGGTCGATGTTGAGACGCCTCATCTTCGTGAGACGGTCCAGCTGCTCGTCGTTATAGTTGCGCTCGTGCTGCATGCGGGAGGTCATCGCCACCATCGCAAGGTTGTGCGCGTTCATGATGTCGTTGATGTCGCCGGTGAGGCCCAGGGAGAACTCGGTCATGGGGATCAGCAGGGAGTTGCCGCCGCCGGCCGCGGTGCCCTTCACGTTCATGGTGGGACCGCCTGAAGGCTGACGCAGCGCGCCGCCCACGTTCACACCGCGCTTGCCCAGGCCTTCCATCAGCCCGCACGAGGTTGTGCTTTTGCCTTCGCCCAGAGGGGTCGGCGTGATGGCGGTCACCTCGATGTACTTCCCGTCAGACTTGTCCTTCAGGCGTTTGATGACCTTGAGAAAGTCGATCTTGGACAGGCGGCCCATAGGCAGCATCTCGTCCTTCTGCAGGCCCAGTTTTTCGCGCCAGGCCTCCGGCGTCGGCATATTCTTTTCCGCTTCCTCGGAAATCTGCCAGTCGGCTAACTTCGTTGCATCATAGGGCATAACAATTCCTCCTTTTTCTTTCTTTTGATATGAGAGCCTCTCATGGCTCACATTGAAATACTTTCCTTGACACCCCAACTCCCAACGTCATGCCTTTTCAATCCGTACCGCACACACCTTGAACTCGGGGATCTTGACAACAGGATCGAGCGCGTCGTTGGTGATCACGTTCGCTGCGGCCTCCCGATAATGCATGGGGATGAAGACCGTGCCTGCGGGAACGCGGCCCGATATCCTGACCTTGATATCCACCTCTCCCCGGCGTGAACGAACCCTGATCAGATCGCCGTTCTGAACCCCGAGTTTCCGCCCGTCAATGGCATTCAATTCCACATACGCTTCACCCGCATGTTTTTCGATGGGTTCAACCCGCCTTGTCATCGAACCTGAATGGTACTGAAACAGGTTTCTCCCCGTGGTCAGCACATAGGGATATTCACTATTGGTGACCTCCGCGGGCGGATTGTAAGGAACCGTAACAAAGGGCACTTTCCCTTTGGGGAATCCATCCTTATAGAGATACTCGGTGCCGGGGTGGTCCCTTGTAGGACAAGGCCAGGGGATGCCGTTGACCGCGATGCGGTCATAGGTTATCCCTGCCATGGCAGGCCAGAGCTTGCCGTACTCCTCGAGCACCTTCGCCGGAGAATCATAGATCATGGGATAGCCCAGGTTTTTCGAGAGGTCCATGATGATGGAGAGATCTTCCCTTGCCTCGCCTGGAGGCTCCACCGCTTTTCGCACGCGCTGGACCTTTCTCTCGGTGTTGCTGAACGTGCCGTCCTTCTCGTATGCGCACGCGGCGGGCAGCACGATGTCCGCGAGTTTCGCGGTTTCAGTCAGAAAGATGTCCTGCACGATCAAAAAGTCGAGACGATCCAGCGCCTTGACCGTATGGTGCATGTGGGGATCGGTAATTATCGGGTTCTCTCCCATGATATACATGGCCTTAAGCTTCCCGTCCGCCGCCGCGTTGATCATTTCCGTGGCGGTAAGACCGGGTTTGGGCGAGAGCTGGACGCCCCATGCTTGTTCGAACTTCACCCTCATCTCCGGAGTATCCACTTTTTGATATCCGGGGTAAACGTCCGGAAGGCACGCCGCATCGGAAGCGCCCTGCACATTGTTCTGCCCCCGCAACGGGTTGACGCCGGTAAATTCGCGCCCGATATTTCCCGTAAGCGTCGCAAGGTTTGCGATCGCCCTGACATTATCGGTGCCGCATGTATGCTGCGTGATCCCCATGGTATAGAAGATGCCCGCTCTGCGGGATTTACCGTAGAGCCGGGCGGCCTTGACAAGGCTGTCCTTCGGGACACCGGTGATCCGCTCCACCTTCTCCGGAGTGAATTCCTCGAGGGAGTGTTTCCAGGCGTCAAATCCATCGGTCTTGTCCCTGATGAACTCGTCGTTCTGAAGGCCTTCGCTCACGATCACCCGGGCGATGCCGTTCAGCAGGGCGACATCGGTGCCCGGCCTCATCTGCAGAAAGATGTCGGCGAACTTGACCATGGGAACGCTCCGCGGGTCAGCGATGATGATCTTCGCTCCCTTGCGGAAGGCCTTGATCATCCTGTTCGCGATGACGGGATGGGTCTCCTTGGTGTTCGAGCCGATGATGAAGATGATTTCCATGCCCTCGATCTCCCGTATCGAGTTTGTCATGGCCCCGGAACCGAAGATGGCGGCCAGCCCGGCCACCGTTGGAGAATGTCAGAGACGCGCGCAGTGATCGACATTGTTCGTGCCGATTCCCGCGCGCATGAATTTTTGGAACAGATAGTTTTCTTCGTTCGTACAGCGCGCGGAGGAAAGCCCGCCGATCGCATCGGCGCCGTACTCCTCCTTGATCTTCTTGAGCCAGGTCGCGGTGTATGCCAGTGCGGCTGTCCAAGACGTCTCCTCGAACCTGCCGTCCGACCGCCTGATGAGGGGCTTGGTGAGGCGTTCGGGGCTGTTCACGAACCTGTACCCGAACCTGCCCTTGACGCAGAGCCATCCCTCGTTCCAGGTGTTCTGCTTCGAGGTGACCCGGATGATCTCGTTCTCCTTCACATGAGCCGTGATGTTGCAGCCGGTGCCGCAATAGGCACAGACCGTGTCAACCTGCTTGATGTCCTGGTAACGTCCTTTGTGGGACCACTGTTTCCCGGTCAGCGCGCCCGTGGGACATACGGAAACACACTGTCCGCAGAACTCGCAGTCAAGGTCGTCTTCATAGGTGGTGCAGATCTTGGACTTGAATCCGCGGTACCCATAATCGATCGCCTCAACGCCCTGGATCTCGTCGCAAACCTTGACGCACCTTCCGCAAAGGATGCATTTCTCCATGTCCCGTTCAATGAAGGGATTGCCGTCCCGCTTGGGGTAAATACGCCGTTCGCCCGGATAGTCCGCCCCGCGCACGTCGTACGCGTAGGCAAGCTCCTGCAGTGCGCAATTGCCCGTCGCCTCGCAGACCATACAGTCATTGGGATGGTCCGAGATGATCAGTTCCAATACCAGCTTTCTTAGTTCTTCGAGATGCGGGGTAGAGGTGGTGATCTCCATCCCTTCCGTGACGGGCGTTGTGCATGAGGCCACCGGTTTGGGTATCCCTTTTATCTCCACGATGCACAGGCGGCAGCCGCCGGACGGGGTGAGCTTGGGGTGATTGCAGAGCGTCGGTATAAAGATGCCGTGCATTCGCGCCGATTCGAGGACCGTACTGTTTGCGGGGACGGCAAGCACTTTACCGTTTATGGTTATCCGGACCATTGCTAATCCCTCTCTACGGAATTGAACTTACAGACCTCAAAACAGGCGCCGCACCTGATACATTTTGCCGGATCGATCTTATGGGGCGTCTTCTTCGCCCCGGTGATCGCGCCTGAAGGACAGGCCTTCAGGCAGGCGCCGCAGGCCTTGCAGCGGTCCTGGCTGATGGAATAGGTCAGGAGATGTTTGCAAACCTTGGCCGGGCACTTCTTGTCCCTGATATGCGTTTCATATTCTTCGCGGAAATATTTGATCGTGCTCAGGATGGGATTTGGCGCAGTCTGGCCGAGACCGCAGAGGGACGTTGCCTTGATGCCGGCGCTTAATTTCTCAAGACGCTCGATATCACCGGTCCTGCCGTGTCCCTTGGTGATCCGGTCAAGGATCTCGAGGAGCCTCTTGGTGCCTACCCTGCAGGGGACGCATTTACCGCATGATTCCGCCTGGGTGAACTGGATAAAGTAATGCGCCATATTCACCATGCAGTCGTCCTCATCGAGGACGATCATGCCGCCCGATCCGACGATGGAACCGACCTTGGCGAGGGACTCATAATCGACGGGCAGGTCGAGCATACTTGCCGGGATGCAGCCTCCGGAAGGGCCGCCGGTCTGGACGGCCTTCAGCGGCTTGCCGCTTTCAATACCGCCGCCGATGTCCTTGATGATCTCCCCAAGGGTGATGCCCATGGGGACCTCGATAAGGCCGGGGTTCTTGATCTTGCCGGTAAGCGCAAAGACCTTGGTCCCGCGCGACTTCTCAGTGCCGTACGCAGCGTACCATGCACACCCACGCCTGATGATAGCGGGTATGTTTGCCAGGGTTTCTACGTTGTTGATGACCGTGGGCTGCTGCCACAGCCCTTTGTGCACCGGGAAGGGAGGTTTCGGCCTCGGCATGCCCCGCAGGCCTTCGATGGACGCGATGAGCGCTGTTTCCTCGCCGCATACGAACGCCCCGGCGCCGAGTTTGATCGTGATATCAAAATCGAAATCCGTTCCAAAAATGTTTTTTCCAAGATATCCCCGGGCCGTCGCCTGCTCCAGGCCCCGCTTCAGCCGCTCAACGGCAAGAGGGTATTCGGCCCGGATATAAACATACCCGTGGTGTGCGCCGAAAGCGTATGCGCCGATGATCATACCTTCAATGACAGCATGAGGATTTCCCTCGATCACGGCCCGGTCCATGAAGGCGCCTGGATCGCCTTCATCGGCGTTGCAGACAATATACTTGTTTACGCCGGAAGCTTTTCTCCCCAGTTCCCACTTGAGGCCGGTGGGGAAACCCGCGCCGCCCCTGCCGCGCAGGCCCGATGATTTTATTTCTTCAATAACATCTTCCGGGGTCCATGAGCGCAGCACCTCGTGGGCGGCTTCATAGCCTTCCACTGCACGATATGCGTCGATGTCCTCGGGATCAATCCGGCCGCAGTCGGAAAGGACCACTTTGATCTGTTTTTTGTAGAAGTCGTCATATGTGTCGTCAACCAGCCATTCCTTGACCGGCGTTCCGGCGATGATATGCTCATCCACGATCCTCTGGACCATATCGGGCTTGACGTATTGATAGACGATCTTTGCCCCGCCCCGGTGTACTTCCACCAGAACGTCGCGTGCGCAGAGACCCAGGCAGCCCACCTGGTGGGAAGAGCAGTTTTCCTTGAGCGATGCCGTTGCGCCGGATCGCGCGAGGGATTCCTTGAAGGACTCGATGACCATCCTTCCTCCCGCAGCGATCCCTGCCGGGCCCAAGCAGACGCGTATGACCGTTCCGTTATCCAAGTTCTTTTTTCCTCAGCGCCTTGATCTCTTTGATCAAGGGGTCGGCGCTCGTTTTCCCGTATACCGCGCCGTTAATAAGAACGACGGGCGCAAAACTGCAAAATCCGAGACAGGCGACCTTTTCGACCGTGAACTCCCGGTCCTGAGTGGTGTCCTCTTCCTCGGCGAGTTTCAACTCCCGCTTGAGGCTGTTCAGGATCCGCTCTGCCCCGCGAACATGGCATGCAGTGCCGCAACAGGCCGTAATTTTATTTTTCCCCGTCGGGGTCAGGCGGAACTGCGCATAAAAGGTGGCAACACCATAGAAACGGCTCGGAGCTATCGAAAGGTGTTCCGAAAAGTAATCGACTGCTTCTCGGGGGACATACCCGAAGGCTTCCTGCGTATCCTGGAGAAGGGTGATGACGTTTCCACTCGACTGGTGGTAATGAAGGATGATTTTTTCAAGGATAGGATTCATAAGAAATATTTACCATTTATGCCTTATCATAGGCTAAGAGATCGAGCGGGGGATGTCGGTTTTTATCCATGCCCGCTTTATTCGATAAGGATCGGATTGTTCGGATGGCTGGAACGGTTTCCTAATACCCGGTAATGTAATCTTTCAGGTAATGAATCTCGGAAGTGAGCTTTTTGACCTGGACCTGAATGATATCACGGATCGACAGCATTCCCACGATCTTGTTGTTCTCCAGTACGGGCAGATGTCTGATGTTTTTTTCGACCATTACTTTAGAAATATCGTCAAGATCGTCATCCGGAACGGCAACAATGAGATCGGCGACCATGGCATCCCTGACCTTGACATCCTTAAAGATCTTTCCACCAGAAGACAAATAACACCGTACGACGTCCCGTTCGGTGAAAATGCCGACTGTCCTTCCTTCTTCGGTGACCATGATTGCGCTGATTTTCCGGCTGTGCATTGACCGGATGGCATCCTCAACAGAACTGCCGGCATCAATGGATACGACTTTGTGCCCCTTGGTATCCAACAACGTCTGCACTTTCATGGTCTTCACCTCCGCTGGTTTTTATACCATTTTGAATCGACCGCATCTCCGAGGTCATCAGTAGCTGATCAGCGCCTTCATGAGCTTCTCGTTCATCGAGTGCACGTTCTTGCTCGCGCTCCGCGCGATGGTTTTCATGATCTTATACATCATCATCGTGTCGCTTTTCTCCAACGCCTTGAAGTCATCGGTCTTGAAGCAGAAGACCTCCGTGCCCTCGATCGCCGTGGCGTTCGCGCCGTGCACTTTTTTATCCTCGATCACGGACAGCTCGCCCAAAATATGGTTTTCCGCGAGGATGGCGAGCGTCTGTTTCCAGCCATCGGGCGTGTTCTTTGAAATCTCCACCTTCCCTGCCTTCACGAGGTAGATGCCCTTGGTGGGCTCTCCCTCTTTGAAGATCGGCTTCCCTTTCGGGTAGCTTTCAACGGTGATCTTCTTCGCCATTGTTTCGAGCTCGGCATCGGTCAAATCGCTGAACAGGATCTGTTTTTTAAGTTCGGCTTTGTCAGGCATTGTTACCTCCTCGATGAATGCTACTGAATTAAAAACCGAGGGACGAGGATGACCGTTCACTCCGTTCATTCGGACGAGGGGCGCACTCATTCTTGCCCTTTTTGTCCTTCATCCCTCATCCATCATCCCTCGGATTTTATGCCTTTTCTATCCGCACCGTCGAAACTTTGAACGACGGGATCTTGGCCACCGGATCAAGCGTGGTGCTGCTCGTGAGCACATTGGCCGCCGCTTCCTTGAAATGGAAGGGGATGAACACCACTCCCTTTGCCGGACGCTTTGATACGAGCGCTTTCACGGTTATGGAACCCCTGCGCGAGCTGACCTTCACCTTCATTCCGTTGTCGATCGACAGGTCCTTGGCATCGCCGGGGTTGATCTCGATAAAGGCCTCGGACGATATCTTGTCTATCTGCTTGACCCGTCTCGTCATGCTTCCGGTATGGTATTGGAAAAGCAATCTGCCGGTGGTGAGAATGAATGGATAGTCTTTATCGGTCTGCTCTGCGGACGGTTTATAGGTTACGGTGGTGAACCGGCCTTTGCCGCGCGGGAATCCGCCCTTGAACAGGAACGGTGTGCCCGGATGGTCCGTTGTGGGACAGGGCCACTGGAGACCGCCGTCTTCGAGCCTGGCATAGCTCATGCCCGCCATAGCGGGCCAGGCCTGACCGATCTCACGGAATATTTCATCGGTATGATTATAAAGCATGTCGTAGCCCATGCGTTTCGAAAGCTCCATGATGACGAGCGAGTCTTTCATCGCCATTCCCGGGGAGTTTACCGCCCTCCTGACGCGCTGCACCCGGCGCTCGGTATTGGTGAACGTACCCACCTTTTCTGCAAAAGATGAGCCAGGCAGGACCACGTGTGCGAGCTCGGCTGTCTCGGTCATAAAGATATCCTGGACCACGAGCAGGTCGAGCGCCTTGAGCGCCTTGAGCGTATGCGTAGTGTTGGGATCCGAAACCGCGGGGTTCTCGCCCATGATGTACAGGGCCTTGAGCAGGCCCTTTTCAGCGGCCGGCAGCATCTCGGTGGCGGTCAAGCCCTCCTTGTCGGAGAGCTTCGCCTTCCAAAGGGCCTCGAATTTCTCTTTGATCGCCGGGATGTTTACCCTCTGGTACCCCGGGTACAGGTTCGGGATGCAGCCCATGTCAGTGGCGCCCTGGACATTGTTCTGGCCACGGAGCGGGTTCACGCCCGCGCCTTCCTTGCCGAGATTCCCGGTCATGAGTGCGAGGTTGGCAATGGAGAACACGTTCTCCGTACCGTGAGCATGCTGCGTGATACCCATGGTGTAATAGATGCCGGCTTTATCCGATGATCCGTACATGCGGGCGGCCCTGATGATCGTGTCTTCCGGAACGCCCGTGATCTTCGATACAGCCTCGGGCGTGTACTCTTCCAGGTTCTTCCTGAACGCGTCATCAAAACCCTCGGTCAGGGACAGAATGAAGTCCTTCTTCACGAGGCCTTCTTTTATGATCACGTGCATCATGCCGTTCAGAAGCGCCACGTCCGTACCGGGTTTGTGCTGAATCCAGATGTCCGCAAACCGGACGAGCGGCACCCGCCGCGGGTCGGCGATGATGATCTTTGCGCCTTTCCGCTTGGCCTTGATCATCCTGAGCGCAATGATGGGGTGGTTCTCCTTGGTGTTCGAACCGATGACGAACAGCACCTCGTTGTTCTCGATCTCCTGCATGGAGTTCGTCATTGCCCCGGAACCGAATACCGTAGCCAGACCGGCCACCGTCGAGCTATGTCAGAGACGCGCGCAGTGATCAACATTGTTCGTGCCGATGACCGCGCGGATGAATTTCTGGAACAGGTAGTTCTCTTCATTGGTACAGCGTGCCGAGGCAAGGCCGCCGATAGCATCGGGACCGTGCTTCTGCTTTATGGCGATGAGTTTTTCTGCGATGTAATCGAACGCCTCGTCCCAGGAGGCGGGAACGAATGTTCCGTCTTTTTTGATAAGCGGCGTCGTGAGGCGGTCGGGACTATTGATAAAACTTTGTCCATACCGACCCTTGACGCAGAGCCATCCTTCGTTGATGGTATCCGGCCTCGAGGTGACGCGCACGACTTCGTTCCTGCTCACGTGCAAGGTGAGGTTGCAGCCGCAGCCGCAGTAGCCGCATACGGTCTCAACCTCCTTCACATCCTTCTGTCTGCCCTTGCCAAGAGACTGTTTGCCGATCAGCGCGCCGGTGGGACAGAGGCTCACGCACTGGCCGCAGAACTCGCAATCCAGGTCCTTTTCAAAGGGCGGCGCTACTTTGGCGGTGAATCCGCGGCCGGCCACATCGATGGCACCGAGGCCCTGGATCTCTTCGCACACGCGCACACACTTGCCGCAAAGAATGCATTTTTCCATGTCCCGTTCAATGAACGGGTTCATGTCCTTCTTGGTGTACTGCCGCCGTTCACCGTAGAACCGGTTCGACCGGAGGTCGTAGAAATAGGCCAGTTCCTGCAGTGTGCAGTCGCCGGCCCGCTCGCAGACCATGCAGTCATTCGGATGGTCGGACAGGAGGAGTTCGACGATGGTCCGTCGCTGTCGCTCGATCTGCTCGTTCGAGGTCTCCACCTCTATTCCTTCGGTTGCGGGCGTGGTACATGCGGAAACCAGCCGCGGCATGCCTTTTACCTGGACCAGGCAAAGTCTGCATCCGCCATGGGGCTCGAGCCGCGGATCATCGCAGAGTGTGGGGATGTAAATATCGTTCCGACGCGCCGCATCAAGGATGGTGACATTGTCGGGAACGGATATTTGCCTGCCATTTATGGTGAGCTTAATCATATGCTACCCTTTTTTTATTGACTTGAACTTGCACTTGTCGTAACAGGCGCCGCACTTGATGCAGAGGTCCTGATTGATCACGTGCGGTTTCTTTTTCTCTCCCGTAATGGCTCCCGAAGGACATACCCGAGCGCATGCGGTACAGCCCGTGCAGGTCGCCTCGATTATGCTGTACGTCAGGAGGTCCTTGCACACGCCGGCAGGACAGCGCTTCTCGTTGATATGCGCCTCGTACTCGTCCCGGAAATATTTGATCGTGCTCAGGATGGGGTTCGGCGCTGTCTGGCCCAGTCCGCAGAGGGACGACGTCTTGACGTCGCTGCTCAGGGTTTCGAGCAGATCGATGTCGCCCTTCCGGCCCTTGCCTTCGGTGATCCTCGTCAGGATTTCCAGCAGCCGCTTGGTGCCGACCCTGCAGGGCACGCACTTGCCGCAGGACTCGGACTTGGTGAACTCGAGAAAGTACTTGGCCATGTTCACCATGCAGTCGGTCTCGTCCAGGACCACCATGCCGCCGGAGCCCATGATGGACCCGACCTTGCCGAGCGATTCATAATCGACAGGCGTGTCAACCATGCTGGCCGGGATGCAGCCTCCGGAAGGACCGCCGGTCTGGACCGCCTTGAGTTTCCTGCCTCCCTCGATGCCGCCGCCGATGTCGTAGATGATCTCTTTGAGCGGGATGCCCATGGGCACTTCGATAAGGCCCGAGTTCAGGATCTTGCCGGTGAGCGCAAAGACCTTGGTCCCCTTGCTCTTCTCCGTGCCCATGTCTGCATACCACGCGGCGCCATTGCGCATGATGTATGGCACGTTCGCGAGTGTTTCCACATTATTAATGATGGTAGGATAGCCCCAGAGTCCCTTCTGGACCGGAAAGGGCGGCTTGGCACGCGGCTGGCCGCGTTTGCCTTCGATGGACGCGATGAGCGCCGTCTCTTCGCCGCAGACGAAAGCGCCCGCGCCGAGCTTTACCTTGATCGTAAAATCGAACCCTTTTCCCAGGATGTTCTTGCCGAGGAATCCCCGCTCCTTTGCCCGTTTGATCGCAAGGTGGAGGCGTTCCACCGCAAGCGGGTACTCCGCCCTGATATAAACGTAGCCGTACGGCGCGCCGATGGCATAGGCGCCGATGATCATCCCCTCGATCACGGCGTGAGGATTTCCTTCGACAACGGAGCGATCCATGAACGCCCCGGGGTCTCCTTCGTCGGCGTTGCAGATAAGGTACTTGATGGGGCCGGGGGCCTTGATCGCCATGTCCCACTTCACCGCGGTCGGGAAGCCGGCCCCGCCGCGGCCGCGGAGCCCTGACGCCTTGATCACGTCGATCGTCTCCTGAGGGGTCATGGTAGTGAGGACCTTCTTCGTTGCCTCGTATCCGTTCCGGCTGATGTAGGAGTCGATATCTTCGGGGTCCACCTCTCCGCAATCCAAGAGCACGACCTTCACCTGCTTGTCGTGGAACGTGTGGTAATCGTCCGACACGAGCCAGTCCGCGACCGGGGCTCCTCCCACGATGTGCTCGTTCACGATCCGCTCGACCATGTCCGGTTTGATGTACTGATACGTGGATTTGCTTCCGTTGATGGACACGTCCACGAGAACATCACGGGCGCAGAATCCCCGGCAGCCGACCTTGTGCATCGAGCAGTTCTTCGCGACAGTCGCCTGGAGGCCGGCATCCGCAAGCGCTTTTTCGAAGGTGGACATCACCTCCACGCCGCCGGCCGCGATCCCGCCCGTGCCCATGCAAACCTTTATCGATATGTCTTTCTTCATGAATGCTCCAGCACCGATCTAAAATAAAGGCAAAATGAATAACTCAAAATGCAAAGTGCGAAATTAAGGACCTCGCCTCGCTCAAAAAACTTTTGCATTTTTCATTTTGAATTTTGCACTTGCGGTTGCTCTCCTGCCTTCAATGTTTTCATTTCTTTTACGAGCTTGTCCGGCGTCATCTTGCCGTGTACTGTCTTATTAACGATGATAACCGGAGCGATGCTGCACGCGCCGACACAGTTTACCTTTTCAACCGTGAACTTGAGATCTTCCGACGTGTCTTCGCCCGCGGGGATGGCCAGTTCTTTTACCAGGCTGTTGATCAGCCGATCGGAGCCCTTGACGTGACACGCGGTGCCGCAGCATGCCGTGATCACGTTCCTGCCCCTCGGTTTCAGATGAAACTGCGCATAGAACGTCGCGACGCCGTAGAACCTCGCAAGCGGTATGTCGAGCTGCTCGGAGATCCAGGTGACCGCGTCTTCACGCAGATAACCGAATTCGCTTTCAAGGTCCTGCAGGATCGAGATCAGGTTCCCTTCGTTCTCGCGGTACCGCGAAAGTACGCCTTCCAGTTTTTCTTCCATCATTCTCTTCCTCGTGAGACAAAAAGGGCCGCCTCAATTATCCCGGCAGCCCTGTGAAAACGCAGGTCGTGAGGCGAAGGTCATGAAACCCGAAGAGCGAGCGAAGAAGGTGAACGCTATATTATACACCCCCGCGGCCTCCGGTCGCCACACGCTCACACCTCAGTCCTCTTAGAACATCGGGTCCATGGTAAGCGCCGGATGGCCTTTGGCGGTCAGGAACTCCATCATCTTGTCCGAATCCTCCGCCACGGTCTCATCGGCGATCCTGTCCATCAGATCAGGGATCCCCTCTTCTTCGGCGCGTTGCTTGAATTGTTCGGCAAAGGACTCTTTCAGGTTCTTGGTCATCCAGACGATGCGTTTGAATCCGCCGTCTGCCGAAAGGAACTTCTTGCTCGTGAGAAAGAATCTTCCGATGCCCATAAAGCCCGGGGTCTGGGCCCCGCCGCCCACGGTGCCGGCAAGGGTCGAGAACTTCATCCCGATGGGGGTCATGCCTGTATAGCCGCGGTTCACGATCATCACGCCGTTTGCCTCGGGCACGATGGCCATGATGCATTCAAAGCAGCCACAGGAGGTCATGGGTGCGTCCATGATCGTGTAGGCATTGAAATACTCGAGCGCCTGGTGCGAGTTCGTATACACAAACTCGTCCACGCCCTTCCAGCGCCCCTTGACCGCATCGAGGACTTCGCCTTTCAGCACCGGCTGGTTCGCTCCATTCGGGTCGATCTCATAGGCGGCCTTGGCATCGAGCCAGTTGTAGGCGCCGCACAGGCCGAGCCGCTCGGGAGACACCACGCATACGTGGTTCGGCGCGAAGCTCTGGCAGAGAAGGCAGGAATAGAAGGTGTCAACGGACTCGTCGGTCATCGTGGCAAGACGTACATCGCGTTCGAGGTAGGCCTTTCGCGCTTCCTCAACCTTAGCCTTCACGTCGGCTTCGTCCACATAGAGGGTCACCTGGACCTTGTCCACGATATTGTTGAACTTGTGCTTGAGCTGGGTCGTGAGGATGTCACCGAAGTGTCTGAGAACGTATCCTTCAGCGAGCGCGGCCTTACTCACGCGGAACCAATCCTGGTCGCGCTGGCCCATGTGCCAGATACCCTGTGCCTCGTTGATGAAGTGATGGATCTTGCGCTCAAGCACGGGTTCAAAGTCCTTCTGCATCTTGCGGCCTGCCACTTCGATTATAACGGCGAGCGGCATCTGGCCGCCCTTCTTGTATCGTTCATCGGCATCCTTGCCAACGATTGTAACTTTTCCGTCCTCGACCTTGTCCAGGTCCGTCATGTGCAGCCATTCGAACGCCGGCGTGCGCTGTCCGCCCATCTCGATGTGCATGTCTTCCTTCCGGATGCGCTCTCCTTCGAACGCCGGGCCAAAGGCAACCGGAATCGGCGGCTTCGATACCGTAATCTTGAGACCGCGCACCTCGATGCACTTTTGTACGAGCTTGGCGGGATCGAGCTCCTTGGCCACTTCTTCGTAGATCGTTACGCCGGTGACCTCGATGGTCGGGATGTCCGTATTCGCGATCGCCGGGAAGCCCATGTCGATCGCGCCGGCGCCCGTTGTCCATATGCGGTCGTTCAGGGGGCCAAGCACCATGACGAAGGCGAACACCTTGTCCTTGGAATATTTGAGTATCTTCTTGTAGTCGCCGCCCTTCATGCCGCCGAACGTGATGCCCGCCCGTGCGGCCCAGTTCACCGCATAGATCGCATGCTCCACTTCGGGTCCAAGCGGGACAAGACGAGTGTCCCAGCCGAGCTGTACGCCCTTCCGGAGGAGTTGTTTGGTCATGCTGTCCCCGTTCACGTTGCCGCACAGGAGCGTAAGAATGTTCTTCTGCTGAAGGTCCCGGGCGATCTCGAATGCCTGTTCATCGCTGTCCGCCGCTCCGACGATCACCACGTAGCCCGGCATGGAACCGTCCACCAGCTGCACGCCGAGGTTCCGGAGAATGGTGTCCGAGATGAACCCGTTGTAGGTAAGGCCGATGGCGTCGTCCTTCACGGGCTCCTCTCCGTAGATGTACCGGACGGCCATGATCATTTCCTGGGCAAACAGCGTCACCATGCCTGCGTCGAGCGCCTCTCCCAGATACGGTCTGTAAAGATGGTCGTCAGGCGCGTTCGAAACCAGCGGTTTCACCTTCTGCTCAAGCGCGGTCTTCATGTCGCCCAGGGTGCGGACCTCAAAACCCGTCATGGCGAACATCTGCGGCAGAAAGTACGCCGTATCAGGGAACTCGAACTTGAAATCCGCTCCTTTTTCGGTAATGGCCTTTTCGACAAGCGCCTCGGCCTGCTTTACGTAGTAGTGGGATCCCAAAATAGCCCCGGTGGCAATGACTTTTGACATGGCAAACTCCTTCTTGAGAAATCCTAAATTATAATCTCTAAATCCGAAATAGTCTCAAAATCCAAAATACCATTGGTTAGAGTTTAGGGGTTCGGATTTCGTGCTTGCTTCTCCCTACGCTCTCGCCTTCAGAAAGGTCGGGAGCTGGTTGGCCTCTCGCGGCCCCACGGTAATCTTCCAGCCCGGCAGTTTCTCTTCCAGAGATCCGGAAAGCACAGCCACATAACCGGGGATGATGAGCTCCTTATGGTTGATGTTCTTCTCTACGCCGCTCTCGGTAACGAACTGGGCGATCTTGCTGGCGGTAAACTTGCCTGCGGCCCAGGCCGTGAGAACGGAAAGGCCTTCGTTGTCCATGACCGCGAGCCACGCCGGCACCTTGCTGTTTTCCACCTCGCCGCGTACGATAAAGTACGATAACGAGAAGTTCGTCGTGATCATGAGCGGCGAGCCCTCTTTTGCATCGCCGACCTTGTAAACGTTCTGGGCAACCTGCATAGGCACCTGCGGGTCGGTGTAGATGTTCTGGCGAAGCGACAGCAGAGCGAGCATCTTCCATTTTTCGACGTTGTTCAAAATGATGATGGAAGCGTACTTCATCGTACCGACGGCGGCGGTCATGGCCTCGGCGACGGTATCGTCGCGGTTCGCAAAAGCGATCACCGGGTATCCAAGGGGTTTGAAGTTCTTCTTGATCGCTGCCCGGCGGATGATAGTGTAATGCTCGATCATGTCCTTGGCCTTGCGCGCGCCGGAGTCGAGCACGAGGTCGTCAACACCGAGGGCCTTGACCTTCTCGGACAGCGAGGTGAGCGCATCGAGTCCTTCTGCTGAGACCGCAAGAGAGGCCTTCTTCTCTTTCGCTATCTTGGCCATTGCCTCCGCGTTCTCGGCAGTCGCAGCGTAGATCAGCGGCTTCTTGTCCGCGCAGTGTGCAATGCCCGCTTCAATGATCGCGGGGTTCTTGCTCACCAGGATCAGCGGCACACCCGGCGCTCCGTCCACGACCTGTTTCACAACCGAGGCGAACTTCGCCGCATCGCCGCCCTCGTCGGTCACGGCAATGGCGTCAACCCGGAGCTTCTGTCCGACCCGGTCGATCTCGGAGGTCTTGACCATCTCTATCTTCTTTGCCGCAGCGTCGCCGGCCTCGGAGGCCTTTATCGCGACCGCGAAAAGGTTGGGGTTGAAGAATTTCTTTTCATGACGGAACAGGCAGATCTCGCCGCCCACCTTCACAGCCTTGTCTCCGACGCCGAGCGTGATGTCCCGGATCGGCGGTGCAGCCGACTCGCCCAGGATCTTTTTGGCGTCGTCAGACGCATCCGGGCAGGCATCGAGGCTCGCCTGCTTTGCCGCGAGCTTCATGGCAAAGGCCAGGCAGGTCGGGTGGCCGCACTTCTTGCAGTTTGTCTTTGGAAGATGTTTGAATATTTCAACTCCGGAGAGTGCCATTAGTGACTCCTTTCAGGTCTTAACCATGGAGAGCACAGAGCAAATCTTGAATCTCAACCGCATGAATATCTTCTCTGTGACCTCTGTGGTGAAATTATTGATTACATCAACTCGGCTATGAATTCCTTTGCCCTTGCCACAGCTCCGGGATGGCGCATGATCAGCATATCCGCGCCTGCCGTGATCATGGCCGAGGCAGTGACGGCTTCCCATGCAAGCGCCCGATCTTCCAGCTTGCCCCACTCCGGCACCTCGGAATCGGGCGCCATGGTCTCCTTGACCTTCCAGACATTAGCGCCGATATCACAGATGATCGGGGTCTGCATCATGGGATCATTCTGCAGGAGTGCGGCCAGACGGATCCGCTCCATCACACTATAGGTATATTCAAGGCCGTATCCCAAGGCTGAGGACATGGGGTCCATGATGATCTTCTCTTTGTCGAAACCCATCTGGGAAAGCAGGATGTTGAGCTGCTTGGCAAGGTTCACGTCCAGCTGGCTCATGGCGATGAGCTTGTGTTCGTTCGCCATTGCGGCCGCCGCGACGGTCTTGTAGTTCTCCTCCACGGCCTTGCCGATCGCGCAGTTCTTCCCGCGCGTGGCCGCCGCCGCTGCCTGGAGCACCTGGGTGTCTTTCTCAGCAGCGCCGCTTCCGAGAATGATAAGCGGGATGTCGATCGCCGCCGCGACCTCCGCCGCGACCTTGCCCGCCTCTTCAGGGCTCTTGTTCTGCTGGTCCGGGTGCGTTCCCATGAGCCGGAGCGCAATAATGTCCGCGCCGTTCTGCTGGCAGAATTTCGCCCAGGCAACGGGGCTGGCTCCCGCACCGCCGATGGCCTTCTTCAGGGTCTCAGGCCAATCATCCGGAGCAATGTCCATAACCTCCATCGCGACAGCCGGCCTGTTCGGGAACGTTCCCTCGAATCCCAGAAAGGGCAGGGCGCTCGCCCCTCCGATCGTCACCGCTTTTGCGCCGGAACCGATCTTTACGTTGTAGATCTTGCCGCTATACGTCTCTTTCGGTATTACGAGTGCCATAAAAGCCTCCTCGAAAAAATATTACGTATATTATCAGATTTATTTTCTTCGGACAACAAAAAACATAACAAATTGTAACAAAAAACCGGGTGGTAAATAAGTATCACGCTGAAAATCAAGGAATACTTACATATCGAGATATGAATGGGCATACATCTTTTTGCCCATGATCATCTCCGTGGTCTTGACCGTGTCCATCATGTCCTTGTCGAGCGGATCGATGATGGCAGCCGTCAACCCCTCGTAGATGAGCATGGTGAGAAAGTTCCGGTTGATGATCGGGCGAACATGCTTCGGGGCACCGTTCGAAATGTTCGAAAGCCCGACCACGGTCTGCATCGGGGGATCGTTCAACTGCTGGAACATCTTAACGGCACGGATGGCCTGTAGACCCTGGTCCTGCATCGTTGCGAGCTGGAGAATGAGCGGATCAAGGAAGAGATTCTCTAAAGGCACGTCATGCTCCATGGCCCGGGCCATGATCTCGGCCGCGATTCCGCAGCGGTCCTCGGCATCCGCCGGGATGCTGCCCTTGCCCAGGGTAAGCGCGATGATCTTCGCGTTGTACTTGCCGGCCAGCTCCATCATCGGAAAACGCTCCGGTTCATTGGACGTGGAGTTGATGATGGGCGCTCCCCACGCGTTGTTGTGCGCCTTGAGTCCTGCTTCCATGGCCTTTATGTTCGTCGTGTCGAGGCAAAGCGGCTTTTCCACGACTTCCTGCAGGACCTTCACCGCCCAATCCATGAGTTTGGGGCCGTTATCTTCGGCCGGACCGATGGAAATGTCGATGAAATGCGCGCCCGCCTTGTCCTGTGCCACGGCGAGGTCCTGGAGAGGCTTCGGATCGAACTTCGTGAGGGCCTCACGCACCTTCTTGGCGATTACACTGATCTTTTCTCCGATTATTATCATCGTCAGAAATTTCTCCTTTCAAAATAAGCAAATAGCCATTAAGACACGAGCTGTTTAAAAACGATCCTAACCACTGGGGTATTTTATTCAGCAACGCAATCTCTTTTTTCTATTTATGTACCGGCAACAAGTCTCAGGAGTTCCTCGGCGGTTTCCTGATTGATGCTGCCCTGGTCTCTTGCCACCGAAACTGTTTGTCTGGCCAGTTCTCTATAGAGGCTCGCCAGCTCCGGCGTCCTCTTTTGCATGGCATGCAGGTGATCACGCACGGTCTGCGCGTCTCCCCGCATGATCGGCCCGGTGAGCGCATCCGGTATCCCGAGGGTCTCAATATTATGAAGCGTCCCCCGGATGAGCGGCAGCACGGCCTTGAGCGCCTCATTTTTTTCAGCTCCCAGTGCCTGATAGAACTTCAGTCCGTAGTCAACAAGCGCCACAAAGTAGTTCGAGACCGCTACCGCGCCCGCGTGGTAGAGTGCCGCTGAATCTTTATCCGGGCTCCACTTCGGCATCACGAGCTCGATACCGCCCAATGCTGCTACGACCTCTCTGGCAAGGACCTGCGCTTCAGGGTCCGTTTCGATCCGGAAGTATGAACCGGGTAAGGTTTTAATGCCCTGCTCCCTGCTTGCGAGCGACTGGAGCGGATGGAGCACTGCCCGATGCGCCCCGGCAAGGCGTGCCGCATCCAGGAGATCAAGCGAATGGGCTCCGGACATATGTACGGCGAGCGAACCGGGCTTTAGACCGCCTCCTGATGAGATCTTGTCGCAGGCATTCTTTATCGCCCCATCCGGTGTTGTGATGAAAACGATATCGGCCTTTGACGCTGCCTTCACCACATCCGTTGCCGGCTCTCCCGCCCCGATAAAGGTTGAGGCCTTTTCCGCCGATACCAGGGAACGCGCTGCGACCGCGGTCACCGTATACCCCGCCCGTTTGAGCAGAAAGCCCACAGCACTGCCGACACGACCGGCGCCTATGATGGCGATGGATCTTTTCATCCGAACCCCCTCGCCCCGGCCCTCTTCCACTCAGGGCGGAGGTTTCCCCCCTCCCAGCGGGAAGGGATTCAGTGAGTGGGCCTTACGGTATCAGCTTGTCCAGCACGGCAAAAAAGCTGGTAAGCGCCTTTGAATCAGACGGAAGCTGGATCAGCGGTTTGCCGTTCAGATCATATTGAAAGATCAGATCATCGGCCGGGACAAATCCCGCAAACTCCACACCCTGTTCGTCAATGACCTGCTGAAGCGTGTTGTCCTGATCACGCTCCTGGGTGCGGTTCACGATCAGGACCGAGCGTTTGACATTCAGGTTCAGCTCTTTTACCAGCTCGCCGATCCTGCCCGCGGTCATGATGCCGCGCACAGAGGAGTCGCTGATGATGAGCAGCAGGTCCGTGTCCTGCGTCGTGCGGCGGGACAGATGCTCGAGACCGGCCTCATTGTCCATGACGGTAAAGGGATACGAATCGGCCAGCTTGTCCATGTACTTGCGGATGATGTTGTTCGCAGCGCAGTAGCAGCCGGAACCCTCGGGCCTTCCCATTACGAGCAGGTCGAAGCCCTTCGCCTCGATCAAGGCCTGCTGGATCTGGTAATCGAAGAGCTGCTCCATGCTCATTCCGCCCGGACGGGGCGCCGTGGACTTGATCGCTTCGAGAGAGGTCTCGCGAAGTTTGCCGACCGTGGCGTGGACCTTCACGCCGAGCACATCGTTCAGGTTCGCGTTTGCATCAGCGTCGACAGCCAGGATCGCGCCGCGCTTTTTTTCTTTCAAATATCGTATCGTCAAACCGCAGAGGCTTGTCTTGCCAGTGCCGCCCTTGCCTGCAACTGCTATGGTAAAACCCATAAAACACCTTCACCACAGAGGTCACAGAAAAAACTTGATAGAAAAATAGGTGCCGGCGACGTTACTCTGTGTTCTCTCTGGTTAATTATTCTTTTTCACTCCAAACTTCTTCCTGACCTCTTCGATCTTGCCGCAGGACATCTTACCCTCGGGGCACGGCGCGTACAGACAGCCGGGACCGGATTTCCCGAAGATCGTCGGCGCCGCTTTTTTTACGTGGGCCAGCATGCGGTCCGCCATTTCCCGGATCTCCCACTGCGCCCGGTTGCAGCACCTGACGCGGAAGAAGTGCAGCAGCTCCCGCGCGTTCATCGTGACCACGATCTTCGTCTCAGCCGCGTTCGGCAGCAGATACCGCGCATCCTGCTGTCCGGCCTCACCCTTGTACCCGAGTTCCTCAAGCCGCGTGAGGACTTTCGTATAGTTCTCCTGGGCCTCGGCCATGCATTTTTTAAACTCTTGAACGAGCGCCGGATCCTGTTTGATGCTTGGCGGGATGAGGTAATCGAACTGCTCTGCCTTCACATAGCGCTGGCTCTGCTGTGAGTATGAGGCCACGCGGTGGCGAACAAGCTGGTGAGAGCACGCCCGGGAGATGCCTTCGATCCCGAAGGTAAACGAAACGTGCTCAATGGGAGAGAGGTGCCCGATTGACGCCAGCTTCTCCACAAAGGCCGCCTGGTCCCTGGCCTCGATCTTGTCTTTGAGCTCTTCAACACCTGACGGGCTATAGCACAACTTCGCTGCCATGGCCACGACTTCTTCGGGTCCCGGTGTATGCCGAAGGAGAACAACGTTCAATGATGCTTCTGGCATGCTGTCCCCTCCTTTCAGGAGCACCCTCGGGCACCCCATGCAATGAAAAAAAAGGGGGGACCGGATGCCAAGGGATGGTTATTATAACGAACAGCTATCTCACGAGTCAAGAAAAATGGAGTGGTTACGAGAAATATTTTTTATTAACTTATAATATTCATTGATAAAAAAACTGCCTCAATCAACAAGGCAGCCGGACCTCTCCGCACAAAAGGTCTATTGGCAATTTCTTTGTTCTATTATTTAAAACTATGTTCTTCTGAAGGGAATTTTCCGCTTTCAACATCCTGTTTATACTCTGTAACCGCTTTCAGCGCCAGGTCCTTCAGATTAGCGTACTTTTTGACGAACTTGGGCGTGAACCGGTCGAAGAGTCCTAAAAGATCATGGAGAACAAGCACTTGACCATCGCAATCCACACCCGCGCCTATCCCAATGGTAGAAATATGGAGCATCTCATGGATTTCCTTTGCCAGGGAGGCAGGCAAGGCCTCAAGTACGATGGCGAAGGCGCCGGCGTCCTGCACTGCCCAGGCATCAGCAAGCACCTTTAACCGGGCAGCCTCATCCTTGCCTTGGACCTTAAAACCGCCGAGGGCGTGCATGTATTGCGGGGTCAGGCCGATATGCGCCACGACCGGGATGCCCGCGGATACGATCGCCCTGATCACATCGGCCATCTGTGACCCGCCTTCCAGCTTCACGGCCTCCGCACCCGCCTCCTTCAAGAACCTGCCGGCATTCCTGACCGCCTCTTCACGGCTTGTTTGATAGGAAAGGAACGGCATATCACCGACGACCATTGCGGAAACGGTCCCCCGGCTGACCATCTTCGTATGATAGATCATCTCGTCCATGGTGACCGGCAGCGTGCTCGACACGCCCTGCACCACCATGCCGAGAGAGTCCCCAACGAGGATCATGTCAATCCCCGCCTGGTCCACGATCTGGGCCGTGGGATAGTCATAGGCCGTAAGCATGGTGATCTTCTTTCCTTCGGCCTTTTTCTTATAGATGTCGAGAACGGTTGTTTTTGGCATAGTTTTAGCTCCCCCTCACCTTCATCCTCTCCCCTTGGGAGAGGAAAATTAAATAATCACCCTCTACCCTCCGGGAGAGGCCGGGGTGAGGGGCAATTCCGCACTCCGCACTCGCCAATCCGCACTTGCTACACTGCCGGCCTGGGATACAGCCCGGCTGCCTTCACGATCCCTTCGATAGCGCTTTCCCATTCGATAGCCTGGATATGTACGCCCCTGACACCCGGTGTTTCGAGGGCCTGGTGAATAAGTTCGATCGTGATCTTGATGCCCTCCTGCTCCTGAAGTTCCCGGGCCTTCTTTTTATCCTCGCCGGCGGCTTCCTTGGCCTTGTTCATCCGGTCGATCAGGGCCTTCGGCACGGACACCCCGGCAACCGAGGCATCCATGTACTTCAGCATCATGGCGCTCTTCGGCACGATGATCCCGGCAAGGATCGCCGTGCGCTCGTGGAGACCCATGTTCCGGATCTTTGCCATCTGCCCGCGGAAAAGCTCCATATCATAAATGCCCTGGGTCTGGATGAAATCCGCGCCGGCATTCACTTTTTTCATGAGATTGATCGGCCTGAAGTCGATGGGGTCGGCCATCGGCGTCCAGGAAGCCCCGATAAAGAACTTCGGCGCCACTTCTATGGGATCGCCGCCATCCTGCTTGCTCTCGTCGCGCATCTTCTTCATAATGCCGACAAGCTGGCACGTATCCACGTCGTAGACGTTCTTTGCGCCCGGGTGGCCCTTGAGCCTGCCTGCGGCGCTGAACTTCTGGTGATCGCCGGCGATGCAAAGACAGTTCTTAAGCCCGAGCGCAGCGCCCCCGAGAAGGTCGGCCTGAATGGCAATGCGGTTCCGGTCCCTGCAGGTCATCTGCATGACCGGCTCCAGACCTTGCTGGAAAGCGATGGCCGCTGCAGCGATGCTCGAGATGCGGACGACCGCGGTCTGGCAATCCGTGATGTTCGCTGCGTCGCAGAAGCCCTTCAGCTGCTGCGCTTTTTTGATGACTTCATGGGGATCGGCGCTCATCGGAGGGCCAAGTTCCGCCGTCACCGCAGGGTTGCCGCTGGCAAGTACTTTTTCAAGTGTGCTTCCGCTTTTCATTCTCCATGCCTCCTAAAGACAAAGGTCAAAATTTTTTTACCACAGAATCGCGGAGGTCGCGGAGAACTGCTTAAAGCCTTGGAGCTTCTCTCCGTGTCTCTGTGTCTCCGTGGCGAATATTACTTCCCTGCCTTCGCCTCTTCCTTTTCCTCGTACGCCCGTATGTGCTCCATTGATATCCTGCGCGGTCCGCCGTCTCGCGACGTGGACCAGTTGCGCGGAGGTATGACCGCAGAAAGTTTCTCAAGGGTGCCAAGCATCTTCATCCGTTCAACGATCAGGTACCAGGCGCAGTCCACGTCCTTGCTGATCTCGCACTTGCCTTTGTTCGTGCCGCCGCAGGGTCCGTTCATAAGCGTCTTGGCGCAGCGTGCGACAGGACAGATGCCGCCGGTCATGTGTACAATGCAGTCTCCGCATCCCGCACAAAGTTCCTTGAAAACGCCCGGCGCTTCGACAGCACCGTAGAAGGAGGTGTTGATGCCGGGATATACGGGGATCGTTCCGGTCCGGTCGGACAGGAAGTTCACGCCCACACCGCAGGCAGTGGAGAGCACGAGGTCGTACTTCTTCACCTCGTCCATCACCGGGTCAAAATACTCCGGCTCGCAGTGGCGCATCACGCCGAGGTGATTCACCGTCATCTGCTTTCCCTCCTGTGATGCCTTCATCCTGATGAGGGAAGCGATGGTCTCGGCCTCCTTCTCGCCGCCCGCATGGCAGATGGCCACGCAGGTGTTGCAGCCGAACACCAGGACCTTTTTGAAGTCCTTCACCATGTCCCATATTTCTTCGATTGGTTTTTGCGATCCAACGATCATAGGTAATACTCCTTTATGAAAAGCTCATTTGCATAAGCCGTTATTTACCGGCCCTCATGCCTATCTTCTTCACCCTCTCCGAAAACTCCGCGCACACCGCCCGGTAAGGATTACCTCCGTTGGTCAAGACCGCGGAGAGGATCTCCACCCGGCCGGGCTCGATCTTGAGCATGCCGAGCAGGTCCTGAACGCGCTTCACCCGAGCGTTCACGCGCGGAGCGATGTCCTTATACTTGCAGGTCCCGTCGTTGCAGCGCACTACCGCAACGCCGTCGGCACCGGACTCAAATGCCTTCAGCATGTCCAGGATATCGATCCTGCTCGTGCAGTGCACCGGTATGGTGCGCACGTTCTTTGGAAGATCGAGGCCGAGAATGCCTGCATGGTGCGTACACATAAGGGCGACAACAACCGGTTCCTGTCGTCCGGGGTCGACCGTGCCGATGAGAGCGGGCATCGTGTTTCTGATCTCCCGGACATCGTAGCTCACCATGCTGATGGCCTGGGCAGGACATTCCGGCGCGCAGAGGCCGCAGGCCTGGCAGTACTCGGGCCTGATCTCGGACACCGACGTCACGACCGGCGCGTCGTAGGGACAGATGCGCAGACAGGTGAGGCAAGCCATACATTTCTTCTGGTCCACCACCGCGCCGCCGCCGCAACTACGGCACCTGCCAGCTTCCTCGAGCGCCTCTTTCTCGGTAAAACCCTCTTCGAAATGCTCCATGGTCTTGACGCGGACCTCGGGGGCAAGATGCCTGATCTTCATGCGCGGCTGTTTGGCGATCTTATCAACGACCTCCGACGGCATCTGCGCGATCTTTTCCTTTTCCTGCACGGGCAGCCTGCCCTCGATGGTCTCCCCTTGAATGAAGAGATGCATTGCCAGGGCGGCCCGGCGTCCATTCGCGACAGCGGCGATCGCCGAGCCGGGGCCGGTCACGACCTCGCCTGCGACGAAGATGTTTCTGCCCGTGCTCATCTGGGTCGCCTGGTTCCAGGTGACACGGCCTTTGTCCATCTTCACCGAACTGTCATTGAACAGATCGTTCTTAGACATCTGACCGATCGTTATGATGATCGTCTCAGCCTTCAGCACGGTAGTCACGCTGTTGTCGAATGTCGGTGCAAAGCGCTTGTTCGAGTCGAAAACGGACAGGACCTTCGTGACTTCGAGGCCCACGACCTTGCCGTTCTCGCGGACAACTGCCTTTGGTCCCCAGCGGTAATTGATCTTGATCGCCTCTTCAACAGCCTCGTCAACTTCCCATTTCCAGGCAGGGATCTCCTCTTCATTCTCAAGACAGACCATCTCGACGTTCTGAACGCCAAGCCTGCGGGCCGAGCGGGCAACGTCCATGGCTACATTGCCGCCGCCGATCACCAGCACTTTTTTGCCGAGCGCCGGCTTGCGGCCGAATGCGACATCTTCCAAATAAGGAATAGCAAGCAGCACGCCGGGTCCTTCCACGCCGGGAATATTCAGCGAGCGGCTGAGGGAAAGGCCGATGGCCACGAGCACGGCATCGTGCTTCTTGGCGAGATCATCGAGCCTCGCGTCTTTGCCGACTTCGAAGTTCGTCTTGACCTCAACGCCTTTGGAAATAACGTCATCGATATCTTCTTTCAGCACTTCTCTGGGCAAACGGTAGGGAGGGATCGCGGCCGCGAGCATGCCTCCGAGGACCGGATGCTTCTCATAAAGCGTGACGTTGTAGCCGAGGTCCGCGAGGTCCCGTGCCGCGGTCAGGCCCGAAGGGCCGGAGCCGATAATGCCGATGCTCTTGCCCCTGGTCTTCTGGACAAGTTTTCGCCTGGCGCGCCGATAGTCCTTGGACTTCTCAATGGCAAACCGCTTCAAATGCCGGACCGCCAGCGGCTCGTCCACCCCGCAGCGCCTGCACGACTGCTCGCAGGGATGATGACAGATCATGGAGCAGACCGACGCGATCGGGTTCACCGACGTGATGACCTCGAAGGCCTCGGTATATTTGCCCTGGGCGATCAGACCCACATAGGCCTGAACGTCAGTATGCGCCGGGCATGCGGCACGGCACGGAGAATAGGGCCTTGTTTCCTTGATCGCAGCGCCGTAGGGCTGGTACGCTGTCGGTGCGCAGTTCGTTTCCGTTGCCATTGGTCACTCCTAATAAAACGGATATGAGTCGATGCGTGAAAGCGTCGCTGCGAAACACCTCCCTGCGTGCACGCATACACGCATTTTCGCATTCACGCGCTCACTCTTTCTTCGTCAACAGCTCGAGCATCTCCATGCGGGTGGATTCCTTGGTCCGGAAGGTGCCCCGCACCGCGGACGTGACCACCCTGGAGCCGGGCTTCTTCACTCCGCGCATGCTCATGCAGAGGTGCTCGGCATCGATAACCACCATCGCGCCCTTGGGCTTCAGGTGGCTCACGATCAGATCGATGAACTGGGCCGTGAGCCGCTCCTGCACCTGGGGCCGTTTGGCAAAGACCTCCAGCGCCTTGGCAAGCGCGCTTATTCCCACGATCTTTCCAGCGCCCGGGATGTATGCGATGTGGGCCCTGCCGAAGAACGGCAGGAGATGATGCTCACAGACGGAATAAAAGGGGATATCGCGGATCATCACCATCTCATCATGGTTCTCGCCGGCCATGGGAGTAAGGAGTTTCTCGGTGTCCATGGAGATGCCCGTGAAGATCTCCCCATACATCTCAGCTACCCGCTTGGGTGTATCCTTGAGTCCCGGCCGGTCGGGGTTCTCGCCGATACCCTCGATGATGAGGCGAACGCCTTTTTCTATTTTTTTAGTATCCATGCGTTTTAGACAAATCCTAAATTCGAATATCGAAATCCGAAATAAATCCAAGGCAGCGATATCTCAGGCTTTGAATTTTGGTCATTTGATATTGTTTAGAATTTCGTGCTTCGAATTCAGGATTTCGCGTCTATGACCCTTTTCTCCGTCACGATCTTTATCACCGGCACGTCATGCGGATCCGTCGGGACCAGCGGAACGATCTGTGTGTCGAATGCCAGCGCCACGGTCGTCTTCGTAAAAGAGCTCAGCAGCTTGTCGTAAAATCCGGCGCCATATCCCAACCGGTTGCCCCGCCCGTCAAAAGCCGCACCGGGCACAAGGATGAGATCGATCTCGTCAAGTTCGACCGGGCTGTTCTCATGGGGCTCGGGAATGCCCCACGCTCCGGGAGCAACGTCATTGTCCCAGTCCGCGATCTCGTACAGTGCAAGTTTGGCGCCGGTTACCTTCGGAAGGGCGACTCTCTTGCCAAAGGTCAATGCGCGCCGGATCATGGAACCCGTGTCCACTTCGCTCCGGAATGATGCAAAGAACAGAACAATGCGCGCTGCCTTGAATTCAGGAAGAGAAAAGAGCCTTTCTTCGATCTCCAGGCTTTTCGCCGTTCGTTGTGCCGGCAGGAGGCTGTCCCTTGCGGCGAGCACCTTTTTTCTGATCTCTTTTTTCAAGTGAAGGAATTACTTCTTCATCAACTGGTCGAGCGCGGTCTTGATGACCTTCGCTTCATCCACGGCGCGAGGTGAGGCATCGTATGGCGATCTGCCGTCAAGGTCCGCCTTGACCGTGTCGTCGGCGTAGCTCATGAACCCGAGTACCTTCATGCCGGAGAGGTGCTTCGCGATGAATTCCTTGTCCGACTCCTGTTTGATCTTGTTGCCGACGATGAAGACATCTTTGATGCCGAGTCCCATTGCCAGGCTCTCCACGTGCCGCGCGGTCTGAAGGCTCCGCTGACCGGGTTCCACGACAACAATGAAGGCATTTACGCCGCTTGCCGTGCCGCGGGTCAGGTGCTCGATGCCCGCCTCCATATCAAGGATGACCACCTCGTCCCGGCGCAGGATGAGGTGACTGATAAGACGGCGCAGCAGTACGTGTTCCGGACAATAACAGCCTGCCGCAGCTTCTTTCGATTTTCCCATGACCAGAAGCCGTACGCCCTCATGCTGGATCCCGTACGCCTCCGGGATATCGTCCACCCTGGGATTGATGCTGAACATGCCGCCAGGGGTGCCGGGCCGGGATCCGGTTCGCTCCTCGATCATGTCCGACTGCTCGGCGAGCGGCAGGGCCTTTGATGCGATCTCAGGCGAGATCCCGAGCGCAGAGGCCAGATTCGCGTCCGGATCAGCGTCTACAGCCAGCACCTTTTTGCCGTCGGCTGCATAGAGCCGCGCCAAAAGACCTGCCAGCGTGGTTTTCCCTACACCGCCCTTGCCGGTAATAGCTATTTTCAAACGCATCTCCTCTGGGTTAGAGAGACAAAATAACATCTATGATGCTGAAGTGTCAAGGCTTTTTTGATGCGCCCGACAGGCCTTTTTCAGCTGCAGCGTGATTAAATACCTTTTAAAAATAGGGAGAATACGCTTGTCCTTGTTGACGAGGGAACACCGGGTATCGAGTAAGAAGCAGGGGATAAGAAGGCATCTCGCTCGGCGGCCTCACCGGGCCATGGGTCAATTTGAGCTCTCCCAAGCTTGCTTTTAAAAAACAAAGATGTTACATTCCCTGCAGTTGAGGACGCTCTTGCATGAACATTCCAAAGATCAACATTAAATCCATGGGCCGGGACGAGCTCCAGGCCGACCTCGTCAACAGGGGGCTTAAAAAATTTCGCGCCGGCCAGATCCTTACCTGGGTATACACGCATTGCGTCCGCTCCTTTGAGGAGATGACAAATATTCCGAAAATGGAGCGCGCCCTCCTTTCGTCAATCTTCTTTATCTCGACGCCAAACATCGTCAGGACAGAGATCTCCAAGGATGGAACGAGAAAATTTCTTTTTGCGCTTGAGGATACGCACACCGTCGAGAGCGTCCTGATCCCTGACGAAGACCGGCAGACGCTCTGCATCTCTTCGCAGGTAGGATGTCAACAGGCGTGTCGTTTCTGTCTTACCGGGAGCAGGGGCTTTACAAGAGATCTCAGGGCCTTCGAGATCGTTGATCAGGTGCTGGAAATATCGTGCATCCTGCGCCGGGAGGAAAAACGCGGTATTACGAACATCGTGCTCATGGGCATGGGCGAGCCGCTGTCGAACTTCGATGAAGTGTTGAAAGCGCTGCAGGTGATCGCCTCGGACAAGGGATTGGGATTTGCCACGCGACGCGTGACCGTATCAACGAACGGCCTCGTGCCGGAGATCGAAAAACTGGGAAGGTCGGGAGTGAAGGTAAATCTCGCGATCTCGCTCAATGCCACGACCGACGAGGTGCGGGACAGGATCATGCCCGTGAACCGGCGCTACCCTATCAAGGACCTCCTTGCAGCCTGCCGGCGCTATCCGCTTGAACCGCGGCGAAGGATCACTTTTGAATATGTGATGTTACAGGGGGTGAATGACTCGGCGGAAGACGCCCGACGGCTTGCCAGACTGCTCAGAGGGATCAAGTGCAAGGTGAACCTTATTCCCTTTAATCCTTTTCCCGGGAGCGTGTTTAACAGGCCTGGCGACACGACCGTGCTTAGCTTTCAAAAGGTCCTTCTGGACAACCGCTATATAACACCGGTGCGCGAGTCGCGCGGCAGGGACATCTCGGCGGCATGCGGACAGTTACGGGAAAGAGTGGATCTCACGAAGGAAATGATGGACGATGAACGATCGCTTCGCTAGGACGAGAGAGGATATTGACTTATTCGTCCCTCGTCCGACGTCTTTCGTCCCTCACACTTCATGGTGCCTCCGTCAGCTTTTGCCCCCCAGGATCCCGTTGACAACGCTCAGGAGTTCCGCCGTCTGGATAGGCTTGGGGATGTAAGCATTGGCGCCCAGGGCGAGTCCGCGTTTGCGGTCCTCATCCGCGCCTTCTGTGGTAATAATGATGATGGGAATGACCTTGTGCGACGGATCGTTCCGCACCATGGAGACAAGCTTGAGTCCGTCCATGATCGGCATGTTGATGTCAGTCAGGATAATATCGAACTTATGGGTCGAAAGCTTCTTGAGCGCGTCAATGCCGTCGTTGGCTTCGACGATCTTGCTGCCCGGGATGCGCTTCAGGGCAAAGGAGATCAATTGCCGCATTGTCGGAGAATCTTCCACCACCAAAAAATTATACTCGGGCATTTTCTAACCTCCGTTTATTTTTCCTTAAGCAGATCGAGAAAGCTCTGGATCGTCGTGAGCTTGCGTTCTGACTGCGAATAGAGCTTTGATGAAAAGAGCGCTGTGGCCGCGTGGCCCGCAAGCATGGTGAACAGCTCGTAGTCAACCGGCGTGAACGCTTCCTTCTGGACCAGGAGTTTGTAGATGACGATCACGCCGATCACATGCTCCTTGATCTTGAGCGGGATAACGACCAGGGGGTTGAGATAGTCGACGCTCTTCAGGTCCTTGGGATCTCCTTCGCGGTAGAACGATTCGCCCGCTTTCGCCGCCCCGCCGATGGTCCCGTCGCCCAGCTTGACGCTTGCCCGTGCTTCCGGCCCCATGCCTTCCTGTGCCACGATCGTCATTTCGTTCGTCTTTTCGTCGAGCATCATGATCGAGAACTCCTCTGCGCCGATCAGGTTCATGACGATCTCGAGGATGATCTTGAGGCATTCGCTGAAATCAAGGGTGGAATGAAGCTGATAGCTTGCCACGTACAGGTTTGCCAGGTTGTTGTTCTCCGCCTCCACCTCGATGTAGCGGTTCGCGAAGTCCTTGTTCTCCTCTTCCACCACGCGGTAGCGGTCGATCAGTTGTTTATTTTCTTCCTCAAGGAACTTGATCCTCTCTTCCATGCTATGCGTCAGGAAACTGCCTTCCCTGCCCGAGAATTTGGTCACTTCTTCAAACTGGGCGACCCGGTATCTGAGCTTCTCGTTCTCCTTCAAGAGCGCCTGGGTAAACTCCTCGCCCTTTTTGAATACCTGGAGAAACTCTTCAACCTTTTTCGTGATCGATGCAGAGTCCTTTTCCATCATGCCCTCCTGTTATGGCCGCTCAGGAACCGAAGCTGCTGAAGCAAACAACGCGCAGCACCGTAATTATAGTTGAGTCTTGAAAAATTATCAAGAAGGAATTGCAGCAAGAATTATCGCGACACGCATCACTATGACGCCGCCCGTTTAGGGTTGCACCTCGCCTCAATCTCCGTTGCCATCTTGCCCAGCGTCAGCACCTTGTCCACGAGTCCCGTGCGGATGGCCTCCTGCGGCATGCCGAAGACAACGGCGCTCTCTTCGCTCTCAGCGAGGCACTGGCCCTGCTTGCCCTTGATGGCGATCACTCCTTCGACGCCGTCGTTACCCATCCCGGTAAGAACGACGCCGAGGGCGGCCGGGCCGCAGGCCTCGGCAACGGACACCATCATGCGGTCGGCGGAGGGAATGTACTTGTCCGACGGGTTCCGCGGAGCAAGCTCGATCACCAGCCCGCTGCGGGTCTTCTTGACGATGAGGTGATGCCCGCCGGGGGCAATGTGCACCGTCCCCGCCTTCACCCGGTCTCCGGCAGCGGCCTCGCTCACGATAAGCGGCGAGAGCTTGTTCAGCCGCTGGGCGAAGCTCCGGGTGAATCCGGCCGGCATGTGCTGGGAGATCACGATGCCGGCGTTGAATTCGGCGGGAAGTGTGGTCAGGATAGCCTGGATCGCCGGCGGCCCGCCGGTGGACGAAGCGATCGCCACCACGTCGACCGGCCCGTGCTCCCGCGGCATCTCATCCTCTTTCCTCGCCGGGAGCGGAACGTGCTCACGGGCGAGAAGGTCGATCGTGGACTTCACCTTGGTCATCTCAAGGTTCAATACCGAATGGACCTTGGACACAAGGCTGTCCCTGACGCTTTCGATGCTCTTCGAGATGCGGGCCTCGGGCTTGGGCAGAAAATCGATGGCACCCAGTTCCAGTGCGCGAAAAACGCTGTGGCTGTCGGAAAGTGACGAGATGACGAGCACGGGCGTCGGTCGCTCTTTCATGAGCCACCGCAGGAAGGAAAATCCGTCCATGTTCGGCATCTCAAGGTCAAGGGTTATCACATCGGGCTTGAAGCGCAGTGTCTTGGCGATGGCGTCCACGCCGTCCGTGGCGCTCCCCGCCACCTCGATCCCCGGGTCGCTCGCGAGCATCTCCCCGATCACCGTGCGATTATACGCCGAATCGTCGACAACAAGGGCCCTGATCTTCTTGGTCATAGCGATCTTCCTTTTCCGGTCTGCGCGCTCCTCACGACCCCGACCTTGTCCGGAGCGGCTTCTGGTAAACCATATCGTTTTTAAGCGTGCGAAGCACGAACGCGTTCGAGATGTTGATCAGCGATTCAGAGTGTCCGAGAAGCAGGTAGCCGCCTTCGCGGAGCTTGCCCGAGAAGCTCTCGATCACTTTTTTCTTGGCTTCTTTGTCGAAATAGATGATCACGTTCCGGCAGAATATGATGTCCATGTTGCTGATCAAGTTGGCCTTGAGCGGATCCAGCAGGTTCAGGGAGCTGAACGAAACGAGTTCTTTGACCTTATCAACGATCCGGTAATTGCCCTTGTCCTCTTCGATGAAATACTTCGCGAGCATTTCGGGGCTCGTCACGCGGTGAGCGCTCGTCTTGTACACCCCCTTGCGCGCCGTGTGCAGGACCCGCTGATTGATGTCGCTGCCGAGGATCTCCACCTGCCAGTTGCGCCACCAGTCCCCGGATTCGAACAGCAGCATGGCGATGGTGTAGGGTTCCTCTCCCGTGGAGCAGCCGGCGCTCCAGATCCGAAGGGCCTTCCGGTCGGAAAGTCGTTCGCGCAGTTCAGGGAGGATCTCCTCTGAAAATGCACGGAGTTGCGGACTTTCCCGGAAAAAGTAGGTCTCATTCGTGGTGAGATTGTCCACGAGAATGGTGAGCTCTTCCTCCCGCTTCCGGTCATAGCGGAGGAAGTGGTAGTACTCCTCAAAGGTCTTGAGATGATGCTGCTCAAGCCTGCGCGAAAGCCGGCGTTCAAGAAGGAACTTGGACGCATCGTCAAAAAATATCCCGCAGTAGCCGTGGATAAAATCCCGAAGGAGCCTGAACACATCGTCCGGCAGCGGAATGGTCTGCTCTTCAAACATTTATCTCCCCAACGCCTCGTTCGCAGCCTGCCGTACCGCCGTATCCGGATCTCCGTCGGCAATCTTCGCGAGAAGCGCTTCGACCGCCGCATCGCGCCGGTGTTTGAGCACCTCGACCGCTGTCTTCCTTACACTCCAGTGCGGGTCCGACAATCTTGCAAGTACGGCCCACAGCACATCGTTCCCCTCGTATCCGTCCAGGGCGGCCAGCACTGTTTTACGCACCTCCGGGTCCTTGTGGTCCGCCAGTCTCAGGAGAGGATCGCATGCCGGCGCGTAGCGAAGCCTGCCCAATACCTCCACGAGCGCAAGAAGAAAAATATCGGTCGCCGTGCCAAGGCAAGCGGTGAGCACCTCGCCGGCCTTTGCGCCGCCGGTCCTGCCCAGACCCCGCGCAGCGGTTGCCCGGACCCAGAGGTCGGTGTCCGCCAGCAGGGCAATCAGGGCCTCACGCGCCTCAGGCGCGTCCATGGCACCAAGCGCCTCCGCGGCGGGCATTCGGACCTCGGGATCATCATCGGTGACCGCCAGCAGAAGAGGCCGGAGCGCCTTGCCGGCGGGCGCGTTGGCGAGCGCATTGACCACGGCCTTCCGGACGGCCGGTTCCTCGTCCTTGAGCGCGAAGGCAAGGGCATCAACAGCCTTTTCCGTAGAAAATTTTCCGAGCAGCAGCACGATATTCCTGCGCATAAACGCGTCGCGGGAAGAGAAGTCCTTCGTGAGTCCGTCGAGCACGGACTCATCGCCGATCGCGGCCAGGGCATGGATCGCCTCTTCCTGCACGTTCTCGTAGTCATCGTCGAGGAGGTCAAGAAGCGGCGTCATCGCCTGCCTGCTCCGCAGGCGTCCGAGCGCGGTCGCGGCGGCGCTCCGCACGTGACCGTTCTCATCCTGCAGGAGCAGTATCAGGCGCCCCTCGGCCTCCGCACAGGCGACCTCCCCCAGCACCTCAGCTATCGTACGCCGGACCAGGGCATTGTCACTGGCGAGGTAGGGAAGCAGAAAAACTGCCTTGTCCTTGTCAATGTGCGAGAGTGAGTGCGCCACGGGCTCTCGGAGTTCTTCTTCGTTCAAAAGAGAGAGCAGCTTCCGGATCGAGCTTTCCCGCCCGATCCAGCCGAGGAGGGCAATGGTCGCCATTTGAAGATCGCCGGCACTCGAGACAAGGGTCTCTTCCAGAAGATCCACGGCCCGCTCGATCACCCGTGCGCGCACCGACTCGATGACCTTAAGCCGTTCCGTCGCGGTGCTCTTGCGGTAGATCGCAGCCATCGCTACGATCGAAACTTCTCGCACGATCCTGAGTTCATCAGCAAGGCTTACAATGAGCGGATCGATGGTGTTCGCATTGCCTATCTTGCCGAGCGATTCGAGGACCGGCTCGCGAAGACTGCTCCGGTCGAGTGCCGCGAGAAGCGGTCCGAGCGCCCGCTGGTCGCCGATCTCGCCGAGCGCTTCGGCTGCGGCGTAGTCAAGCCAGCCCAGATTGGGGCGGTTCAGGCATGTCAACAGGGCATCTACGGCCCGGACGTCGCGGATCTTTCCCAGGGCCTCGGCAGCGGCCACGCGGATATTCTCGTCATCGTCCTCGAGAAGCCTGGTGATCATCGCGGGCACGGCCCGGGAATCCTTGGTGTCGCCAAGTATATCGATGGCGAACTTCCGGACATCCGGGTCCGGTGTTGTGAGAAGAGGAAGCAGGTATTCCAGCGCAGGTCCTCCGATCTGAACAAGGGCCTCGATGGCCGAGTTCCTGGCTCCGGCGTTATCCTCGGCCTTCAGCGCCTCGATCAGACCGGTGATAACATCCTCCCCTTCGATCGCCACCAGCGCCTCGACCGCTGTTTTCCGGACCCGCCAGTCCTTGTCCGCCATGGCGCGCAAGAGGAAGGGAACGGCCTGACCGCCCGCACGACCGAGATCAACTACGGCCTCCCGTCGTTCTTCCGCGTCAGCGCTCTGGAGCTTATTGCCTAAGGCCTCAATATCCTGCATGACCCGCCTCCGCCAACGCTGAGCGCTCCTGCTGGCTCAGGATCTTCGTGATGTCGATGAGGATGATGAGCCGGTCTCCCACCTTGCCCATGCCGGTTATAAACCCGGCAGACTGACCCTTCGCGGCCTCCGGCGCCGGCTCAATGTCTTTCCCGGGAACATGGAGCACTTCCTGCACACCGTCCACCACCAGCCCGAGCAGCGCCCCCGGCGTTTTTCCCGATGCCCCAGGAATGGCTCCCTTCGTGATCAGCATGCGCATTTTCCTCGGATCATCGACTATCTGGGAAAGGGCAAAACGCTTACGCAGGTCTACGATCGGGATGATAACGCCGCGAAGATTGACTACGCCCTCTATAAACTCCGGCATTCGAGGAAGCGGAGTGATCTTGAGCGGACGGACCGCCTCGGTGATGAACCTGATTCCCACGCCATACTCCTCACTGCCGACCCTGAACGTGACGAGCTGGACCGTGTCGTCGACCAAGGCTATCTTTTTCTCTTTTGACCACATGCTTTTCACAACCCTTGCCCCCTGACCATGATGAGCCGGGACCCCTGTGAGAGATAACACCCACAGCCATAGAGGTACGTGCTCACAGACCCGTCAACCGATTGCTCAGCCATCCCGAACGACCACCCGTACCCCTCGCTCCCCTCACACATGCTCAGTCCTGAACTTCGATATTTCCTTATTGAGCGATTCCGACTGTTTGGCCATCACATCCATGGCCACGTTCAGGCTCGCCGCCAGGTCTGCGTTCGATCTTGCGATTTCCTTGATGCGCTCGATCGACTTTACAATGAGGTCGCTTCCGGCCTGTACTTCGCCGGCGGCCCTGTTCACCATGCCGATCTTCGCGCTCATGTTCTCGACCGCAGCGGAAATATCCTTGCTTCCCCTTGCCTGTTCATCCGTTGAGGTCCTGATAAAGCGCGTGAGCTCGCGCATTTTTTCCGATGACCTCGTGATCTGCTCGCTGCCGACCTTCTGCTCATTCACGGCCTGGCTTATCTGATGCGTCATCTCATTTATCTTGTCGACAGCATCGCTTACCTGCCTGACGCCCCGGACCTGCTCTGTCGCTGCCTTGTTGATGCTCCTGCTCATGTCCCGAGACTGGTCAGCGCGTTCAACGATCTTCTCAAGAGCGCCGCTGGCATCTCGGGCAAGCCGCACCCCCTCCTCCACCAGCGAAACCTCTTCCCGCATAGCCCCGACCGACTCGCGGGACTCCTCCTGCACCGAGGTGATCAGCATTCCGATCTCCTTCGTCGAAGCGGCGGTACGATTCGCCAGTTCGCGGATCTCGGCCGCAACCACCGCGAACCCCTTGCCATGCTCGCCTGCCTGTGCCGCGAGGATGGCCGCATTCAGCGCAAGAAGCCCGGTCTGGTCGGTAATGTCCTCGATGACGGTCAGGATGCTGCCGATGTTCTCCGCGCGCTCTCCAAGGCGGTTCACCACATCCGCGGTTCGGCGCGCCGTGGATTCGATCCTGCTCATGCCTTCAATGGTCTTCTCGATGGAACGCATTCCAAGCAGTTTGGCGTCCGAAGCAACGGCTTCGGCCAGCGAGGTGGACTCCTTCGCATTAGATTCCACCTCTTTCACGGATGCGCTGATCTCGGTCGCCGTGGCCGCCGTATCTTCCGCGGCCGATGAAAGCACTTCAAGGTTCTCCGCGATCTGGCGGACCGCGGCGGACATCTGAATGATGGCGGTGGACGTGTCTTCAATGGCGGTGGACAGTTGCACGATGGTTTTTGCGACCTCATCGCTCGATGCCGCCATCTCGATCACCGATGAGGAGGTCGTCTCCGAGTGCGCGTACAGGTCTTTGACATTGTTTGCCATCTCTTTAAGCGAGAAGTGCATTTCATTCACCGAGGACGCCACCTCTTCCACTGCCTCAGCCTGGCCTTTGCTCCCGCCGGTGATCTCCTGGGAGGTCCCCTTCACCTCTCCCCATATTGCGGCTGTTTTGTGGGCCGCCTCCCGCACGCTCTCGATCATGCCCTTGAGCCCAATGATCATGCGGTTAAGGCCGCGCCCGAGCATCCCGAGCTCGTCGATCGACCGCACGTGCACTCTCTGCGAGAGGTCCCCTGCAGCGATGTTCGAGGCCACATCCATCGCCTCCTTTGTAGGCAGAACGATCATCCTCCGTATCATAAGGTAGACCATCAAGGCGAGGGCGCTTACGATCAGCGCGCTGGTTCCGAGAAGCAGCCAAACCACATCCCTTGCTTCCTTCCGGACCGCTGCACGTGAAAATCCAATCCTGACCATGCCGATGCGAGCGTCGCCGTTCTTGACATCAACCTGCACCTCAACGGGATCGAGCTTCTCTTTCGCCTTCGCCGCGAGCGTTGCCGCGTCTTCGATTTTTCCCGGCGCGAGGAGTTCCTTCATTTCGGGATGGCCGAGGTTGAAGCTGACGGGGACAGTATTCAGGATCACATTCGACGAGTCCGCCATATAGGCGTAAAGGATGTCCGGGGCCTTCGCTGTTTCCGCGACAAGACCGTCGAGCGCTGGGATGTCCCGGTGCAGAAGTGCATCGGCGCCGGCCCTGCCGAGAAGCTGACCCACTTCACGGCCCCGCGTTTCCAACGCCCGATACTGCTCGTCCATCAGCGTGCGCGCGACAAAAAAAGTACCCGCCACCATGAGCACGATAACAGCGACCATCAGCGCGAACATGATCTTAAGCCCAATCTGGGTGTCAATACGGTCCTTAAGCGCCTTTCCCTTCCCTTCCTGAAAGAACCTTCTTATCATGCTTAGCATATTTTCATCACCTCGCCCCCTCAATTCCGGCGCTCTCCTTCGCCTCGGACGTATTCATCGCGCCAATCTCCCGGTCGAGTAGTTCCGCCTGCTCTCCAAGGGTCTTGAGCGCGACGGACATACCATCGACGCGAGTCACGTTCTGGCGCGGAAGGTCCTGGATCCGCGCCATGGACTCCAGAATCTGACCGATGGCCTGCCGCTGCTCACGGCCGCCCGCAGCGATCTTGCCGGCCCTCATGGTGACGTTATCGGCTGCCACCGCGATCTGCTTGCCACCCCGGCCCTGCTCAGCCATGGCGGTCCGCACCTGACGCGCGATGGTGCGCATTTCCTCGGCAGCGCTCAGGATATTCTCCGTACCCCTGGTCTGGGCCTGGGTCGCCCCGGCTATCTGTTCCATCATCTGCTTGACGTTCATGACGGCCTCGCTTACCTGTTTGATGCCCCGGTGCTGCTCGTTCATGGCCCGTTCTATCATGGTGGCCATCTCCGCCGAGCGGTTCGAGCTCGCAAGGATCTTGTCCAGCGCAGCGCCGGCCTCCTGAGAACGCCGCACGCCTTCTTCCACGGCGGTGAGACTGCCCGACGTGGCGGTCACGGCCTCTTTGGCCTCGCGCTGCACCGAGGCGATGAGCTTCCCGATATCCTGGGCTGAGCCGGCGGTGCGGTCGGCCAGCGCCTTGATCTGCTCGGCCACGACGGCGAATCCCTTGCCGTGCTCGCCTGCCTGGGCCGCGAGGATGGATGCATTCAACGCAAGCAGGTTCGTGCGCTCCGTCACCTCGACGATCACGCCGAGGATCTTGCCGATCTCTTCCGAGCGCTTCCCGAGACTCGTGACCGTGTCGGCATACTTCCCGACCGTTTCTTTGATCGCATCAATGGCGCTGATGGTCGCATGAATGGACTTCACGCCGATGTCCTGCGCCTCCCGGGACACCTGCTGCGACAATCCGGTCGACTCCTTGGCAGCCCGCTCCACCTCCCGCACCGTGGCCTCGATCTGGACCGCCGAAGCCGAGGTCTCCTCGGCCGCCGAGGAAAGGCTCTCGACATGGCCGGCCACTTCGCGGATCGAAGCGATCATCTCGGCGACCGACGTGGTCACGTCCTCGACCGACGAGGCGAGTTCGGACGTGTGGCTGGCGACCTCTTGATTGGAGGCGTTCATTTCGAGAATAGCTGATGACGTTTCTTCCGCCGAAACCGACAGGCTCTCAGCGCTTTCAGCAATGGACTGGATGGATGAAGACATCTCCGTAACCGATGAAGATACGCTCATCGTGGCCACGGACTCAATTTCGGCATTTTTTTTGATCTCCAGCGCGTCCGACGTGATCGTCGGGCTCAACTCGCTGATCCGCGTGGAAATGGCGCTCATTGCAACGACGAACTGCTCGAGATGCGCCATCAGGTCGTTTACGCTGTTCGCCAGGCCTCCAATCTCATCACGTCCCTGCATATCCACACGAAGGGTAAAGTCCTTTCGGTCGATCACCTCTTTCAGCGCTTTGCTGAGTTCTCTGGCCGGCGTTGTAATGGTACGGGACACGGAGACGAACAGGATCCCCGCAAGAAAAACGAAGATAAAGAGATATTCGTAGAGCGTTCCCGGGATAACGGCGCCGAGCCTGCCTTCCGGTGCCACTGGATATACGGCAAGGCGGACCTCGCCGAGCTTCATGGTGTCCTTGAGGACCGGCTGTGACCTTATGACGATCCGGTCCTTCTCCAAAACCGGCCTGGCGATGTGGATGAGCTCTCGTCCCTCGCCGTCGACAATGGTTATTTCCTGAGCAGTGGGCGCGTGGATGAAAGGTTCAGCCATGGTCTGGAGTCCGCTGAGATCCGACCTCAGCAGATAGGGCGCAGCCAGCTCAGCCATAAGCTTGCCGGACTGCTCGCCCTGGACGCGGACATCGGCAATGATGTCGCGCTTCTCAATAAAATACCGGGTCGTCCCTATCAACCCCATGATCACGAATAACCCCGAAAATACCAGAAAGATAAGTCTCTGTCTTATGCCACTACCCACAATTCCTCCTCTGTTCGATCAGAGCTCCGCGACAAACGAACGGAGATGATGCCGAGTCACAATTTTTTGTCTGTTGTCTGCCTCTCGGATGCCCTGCCTGTTTGATCGCCTGCTCTTTGACCGTCTGTTGTCCTGAAGGCCTGAAGTCTGATCGGCAGTCATCAGCCCTCAGAGCTTAAAGCCATCCAGTTCCGGATGGAGCCTCTGCGTGCTGCTTGAATGTCTTCACGGCCTTCTCCTTTTCGATGGGTACATCCACCGTGTCCCCGGTGATCCTCTGAATGCGGGTCATGGCATCGCTGAGATTCTTTACGGACTCTCGCAGATTCATTTGATGACCTTCGTTGCATCTGTGATCAGATCAAACGGCACCTTGATTCCGAGCGCTCCCGCCTCCCTGAGGTTCAGCACCAGTTCCACCTGTTTCGGGAACTCCACCGGCATGCCCTTGGGGTTCTCACCCCTCAGTATCCGCGCGGCGATCTGCGCCGCCGCCGCCCCCTGCTCCGTCGCGCTCGGCGCAAGGCTGAGGATCACCCCGTGTTCTGCCGTGCCGCCGGTCTGGCTGATCGTAAGGACCTTTGCGTCGTGCGCGGTTTTCACCATAACGTCAATCGCCTCATTCACCACCGCGCTTACCGAGATAAACACCGCGTCCACCTTTCCCGTGAACACCAGCTTCCTGGCATCTTCCGCCCTCTTGACCGGCATTTTGACCGTCTGGAACCCGTACTGGCCCTCAAGCCGCGTCAGTTCGTTCGCCTGCAGCACCGAACCGGGCTCCGGCTCACTGTAAACGACGGCAAGCCTGGTAAAGGGCGTGATCTTCCTTGCATACTTCAGCAGGCTTGCCATCGGCACAGCGGAGCTGATACCGGTGACATTCTTGGCCGAGACGCCCACTGCGTTCGGATCGTAGACTCCGGCGAAGACGATCGGAATGCCTTTCGCCTCCCTGATCGCAGCCAATGCGGCGGGCGCGCCGTAGGTCACCAGCACGTTCACCTCGGCAACCGCCATCTTGTGTGCCGCATTCGTCCAGGACAGTGGGTCAGGGGACGGCATCTGCAGGAAGGTGTCGACCTTGGTCTGATCGAACCCCTCCTTTACCAGTGCCATCACGAAGGCCTTATGCATTTCCTGATACTGTCCGATATTCCCCGACATAATTACACCCACGGTCCTCTCAGCCGCCGCGACCGGGGCAGCGAAGCAGAGGAGCACTGCAAATACTATCCAACTCCGTTGTCTCATAATCCCTCAAGCTATCATTTCACATAATAGTGGTTGGAAAAGGCTTACACCTCGACATTCGGATCTTTCACTGTCCCTCGAGGTCGATACTGGTCACTTTCACGAATCCCGGGTGTTTAGAACTTGAAACCTTTCAGCTCCGACTGGAGCGTGTCAGCTTTCTGCTTGAGCTCCTTCACAGCCACGTCCATCTCACTTGACACATCCACGGTTTCCTTGGTGATCTTCTGAATGCGGCTCATGGCATCTCTGATCAACTGCGCTCCCAGACTCTGCTCCGAGGTGGAGCGGGCGACCTGAGACGCCTGCGCAGTAACGGATTCAAGGGCATTCGCGATCTGCCTGCTGCCCGTGGTCTGCTCCCGGGTAGCGGACCTCACCTGCCGGGTGATGTCACGCATCCGCTCCGCCGCCTGTACGATCCGTTCGCTCCCTTTGCGCTGTTCCTGTAACGCGCTGGCGATCTGCTCCAGCTGTTCCGAAATACTGAGGGAGGTCTCGGTGATCTGCGCTACACCCTTGGCCTGTTCCGCCGTGGTCTTTTCGATGGCCCGCGCCATGCTCGCGGACTGCCGCGAGCTGTCCGCTACCTGTTCGAGCACGTTACTGGTCTCATTCACCAGATCAACGCCGCGCTCGACTGCCTTGAGCCCTCTGCCCATTGCCTGCACGCTCTCGGCGGTCTCTTCCTGAACCGATGCGATGAGGCCGGCGATCTCCTGAGTGGATGCGGCAGTACGCTCCGCAAGGTCCTTGATCTCCTCGGCAACGACCGCGAACCCCTTGCCGTGCTCACCGGCCTGCGACGCGAGAATGGCTGCGTTCAGGGCCAGCAGGCTGGTCTGGTCCGTCACTTCATCGATGACCTTCAATATCTGTCCGATCTCGTGCGACCGCTTCCCAAGACGGTTCACCACCGTAGCGGTCGCCTCGACGGTCTCCTTGATGTTCTGCATGCCTTTGATCGCTTCCTTGGCGGCGGTTATTCCGCGCTCCGAGGCGTCAAGAGCGACTTTTTCCGCCAGGCTGGCCGATTCGACGGCGCGTTGTTCGACCTCCTTTACCGTTGAGCTCATCTCGGTAATGGATGATGAGGTCTGCTCCGCTGATGCGGAAAGCGCGTCGGTATTCTCCGACACTTGCTTGATCGAGGCGATCATCTCCTCGATCGATAACGCCGTATCTTCAGCGGCTGCTGCAAGCGCCCCCGAATTACTGGATACCTCTTCGATCGACGATGCCATCTCTGTTGCCGAGGACGACGCGTCCGTGGCGGACCTGGACATCTCCCCGGCGTTCTCGGCAATGCCCTTGTTCGACGCGACCAGCTCATTCACGGTCGTCGCGGTCTGCTCGGTCCCTTCCTGCTGCACCCTGGCGCCCTCACTCATCTTGACCGTGGCGCCGCTCATGAGTTTCATGGCGTCGGCCAGCCCCGTACCCGTCGATATGATCTTGCCGAGCATCTCCCGGAGGTTCGACGACATCGTATTAATGGCGCGGCCAAGTTGGGCGATCTCGGTCTCCCCCTTGACGGCAAGCTCCCTTGAGAGGTCCCCCGCCGCCATCAGGCGTGCGGTCTGCAACATCTCGATGATGGGCCTCGTGATCCCCCGATCAATGAAAAAAGACACCAGGACAACAGCGGCCAGATAACTGATGAACCCCACGACAAGGGACCAGAGAAGCAGGCTCCTGACCTGACTGTTCACGGCCTTCTCGGCGAGCGCTATCCGGAAGACGCCGATCTTTTTTCCGTCCGGCGCCTCGAGGGGAATGACCTTTTCATAATGTCCCCCTCTCTTATTGGAATAGTACTGCACCATAGGCTCGTTCGCGGCAAGGGCCTTCTTTCCCGACTCATCGCCCGGAACGGTGTTCTCAAGGCTCCGGTCGGCGGCGTAAAGCACCTTGCCATCGGCGTCCATGATCATCACGCTTGAGAGATCGCGGTCTGTTCCCATCATCGCCCGCAGCTTGTCACCCATCCCGTCGAGCGCGCTCAACGGGATACCGAATCCGATTGCCTTTGCGATGTCCTTCCGGGTCCCCTCCGCGAGAGCGGCGGTCCGCGCAATGAGCGCGTCACGATATTTGCTCGTGGCCACGGAGATATTGACGAACGTATTTACGGCTATAACCAGAAAGAGGATGACGGCGGTGGCCACCATGGCCCGCGTTTTGAGGTTCATGGATGATAATCGTATTTTCATTTGAGCACCCTCGTTGCATCCGTGATCAGATCAAACGGCACCTTGATTCCGAGCTCTCCCGCCTCCCTGAGGTTCAGCACCAGTTCCACCTGTTTCGGGAACTCCACCGGCATGCCCTTGGGGTTCTCACCCCTCAGTATCCGCGCGGCGATCTGCGCCGCCGCCGCCCCCTGCTCCGTCGCGCTCGGCGCAAGGCTGAGGATCACCCCGTGTTCTGCCGTGCCGCCGGTCTGGCTGATCGTAAGGACCTTTGCGTCGTGCGCGGTTTTCACCATAACGTCAATCGCCTCATTCACCACCGCGCTTACCGAGATAAACACCGCGTCCACCTTTCCCGTGAACACCAGCTTCCTGGCATCTTCCGCCCTCTTGACCGGCATTTTGACCGTCTGGAACCCGTACTGGCCCTCAAGCCGCGTCAGTTCGTTCGCCTGCCGAACCGAATCGGGCTCCTGCTCACTGTAAACGACGGCAAGCCTGGTAAAGGGCGTGATCTTTTTTGCATACTTCAACAGGCTCGCTATGGGCACGGCGGAGCTGATACCGGTGACATTCTTGGCCGAGACGCCCACTGCGCTCGGATCATAGACTCCGGCGAAGACGATCGGAATGCCTTTCGTATCCCTGATCGCAGCCAGGGCTGCGGGCGCGCCGTAGGTCACCAGCACGTTCACCTCGGCAACCGCCAGCCTGCGCGCCGCATTCGTCCATGACATCGGGTCAGGGGAAGGCATCTGCAGCAACGTGTCGACCGTACGATGGTCAAATCCCTCTTTTACGAGGGCGGCCTCAAATGCCTTGTGTATTTCCTGATAGTATCCGATGTTGCCCGACATGACCACACCCAGGGTCTTATCCGCTGCGGGGACCGGGGTCGCCACTAAGAGCAACACGGCGATCAGTATCCCTTGCATTCGTCTCATGGCCATTCCCTCTACCATTTAAAGGCCATGGTGGCCAGTAAGATATTGACCCTGCCGTCCTGAGTATTATCGATCTTGTCGTCATAGCGACGCTGTTGATATCGGAGATCGCCGCTCATGCGTTTTCCGAACTGCATTTCCAAACCCACGGTATAAATGTCCTCGACGACATTCAGATCGGAAATGGTGTCGATGTCCGTGGTGTTGGGAACAGAACCATCAATTCTGAAGTTGCCCTTGGAGTAGATTTTATTTGCATCTGCGCTCAACGTTATGCCCTCTCCGAATGCCTGGCTCACGGACAGCGAGAAGACCTCCGCTTTATCCCCGTAGGGCACGCCGTTCTCCAGGTTGAACATTCCTGCCGCATCCGTGAAGCTGAGGGTTTCCGTTGTTTTATTTTTCAAGTATAAGAAGCTCCCCGTAATAGAGGTGCCGTCGCCCACCAGAAAAGTGACGCTGCTGAGCGCCTGGTCGCGGTCGGACTTTCGACTGCCTCCGGCAAGCGGCGCCGCCAGATCGTCACGTTTTTCCCGGACCCCGCCATAGCTCGCCAGCGCGATGATATGCGCGGTAGGCGTCCAGGTTGCTGTGGCCTTTGCTTGATTGACCCTGTCCGGATCATCCGCATATGCCGGATTCGTGATCTGCATGGCGCTGTAGTCGGCCCTCAGGAAAAGCTTGCTCATGACCCGGTAGGTAATGCCGATCTTCTCGGCACTTTTCAGGGTGTGGTGGGCGACTTCCCAGTTATTCGGCCCGGTCCCTGTCGACACAGGAAACAACTCGATTGGCATTAAATCCGCGCCATGCCACACATCGCGCTCGACTGTATCAACCGTATATTCAGCCTTGGCCGTCATCCTCTCGCTCAGTCGGTACCGAATAACGCCGGACATGACATCTCTCTGCGATGAAATGGAATCGCGTACGCTATAGGTAGCCCCAAGACCCGTGAGCGTAACCGTGTCCGGGTTATTGACGCTAAGATCATAATGACGAAACTTGAGGGCGAGCACCAACCCCGCAACAGGTGTAAGCGTCAGATCGGCTGCCGCGTTATGAAAATTGGCTTTTGTACCGCTGTCCTCATTCTTCTTCTCCCCGGATGAATAGGTGGCTCCGGCGACTAACCGGCCGGTGAGCGAAGTGTGGACCTTCACGGTGTCGGATGAGGATTTGAGGTCGGGGACCAGGTTGTGCGGAACGGTGAAGAGGGCGTAGTCGTCGTAGAGAACCCGGTCAACGCCGCGGGATTCAAATTTCTTTTCCGCATGGCTGTAATCGAACTCAACGGGTCCCAAGTGGCTGTTGACGCCCATACGGACCTCCCGCGTGCCCCAGTCGATGTCCCGCGACTGCGAAACCAGGTCAAGACCGCCGGTAAAACCGCGCATGAATCGCTGCTGGATGGTCCCCTCTCGCTCAAGGGTCGTCACGTCTGCGTACAAGTGGAAGGGGAAGTCGGGTGTCTTGAAGCGGATGAACGCCCTTTTTAACTCGTTCTCGACCGCATACTGATCATCCGGGTTCAGGTCAACAAAGCTCGGCGACGGCGTCGTCAAATTATCCGGCCCGAACGTGTAGTGTTCAAGGTTATGGTACATCCCGCGCGTGTACATGTTGAACAGCACGACGTCCCGAAAAGCGTAATTCATTTCGCCGAAATAATCCTTTCGATTTAGATAATAGGATTCCAGAGAGAGACGTTGCGGGAGGGGAGTCCATTCGAGGTCGAGTGCGCCGCCGGCCGACGACTTGAGATACTCGTATTCTCCTGCACGAGGATTGCGGTCAGGTGACACGTTGCTGTAGCCTGCACTGATCCGTGCGTTGAATTCCTCCAGCGATTCCGGGGTCTGCTCGTCCGCCGCCTGCTGTGCCGCGGCCGGGAAGGCCCAGAGCATAAGAAACAACAGAATGATCATGTTCTTTTTCATGTTCGAGCCTCCTTATTGTGTGAACCTGCCCTTGCCGCTCGGCGAAGGCAGGTCCGTACCGTGTATCTGTGAATGACAGTCCGAGCACCGGGTATAGTACGCCTGCTTGGTCTCTGCGGTCGTCGCGCCGCTGATCCGGTGAGAAGGGTGACACTGCAGGCAGAGAAACGGCTCGCGCAGAATGAGCAGGTTATTATTCACCGAGCCGTGCGGGGCATGACACGCGCGACAGTCCTCATTGATGTCCGCATGGTCATACACGAATGGGCCTTCCTTTTCCGGATGGCACTGCGTGCAGGTGGCTTTCACCGTGTCCTTCTTCAGGTTTTTTTCGGCGCTGCCCCCATGCGGGTCATGGCAGTCAGTGCAGAATATCTTCTTCTCCGGCACCGGATGATGGTTCGGCAGCAGGAAAGCGGCTTTAATATCCTCGTGGCACTTCTCGCACATTGCAGCCGTGTCCCTGAGCTTCACCTTCAGGTTGTGGCTCCCGTGGATCTTATGACAATCGGAACAAGACACCTCGGCCAATGAGTGCGTGCTTGCGTTCCAGTTGTGCAGGTTAAAGGTTGCGTTTGCTGAGTGGCATTTAAGGCAGATGAGCGACTTGGCCTGCGCCGGCAGCGTATTCAAGTCAAGGAATGTCTTGAAGTCGCACGCGGTCTTCTTGCCGGCCGCCGCATCGGCTGCGATCCTCTCGGGCGTCAGCGGCTGTACGGCGAGGCTCCCCGGGCCGTGACAGCTCTCGCAATTCACGAGCGGCAGGCCGGACTCTCTCGACAGCTGCGCACCCATGGTCGAGAGATCGAAATCCCGCCTGATCTTGTCGTGGACATGGCAGGCCTTGAGGCAGTTGTCCGTGCCGATATAGTCCGCGTCCAGCCGCCCGGCTATCATCTTTTCGTACTCTTTCATCGGCAGGATCGGCCTCGATTCCTTGAGCGCCGCACACCCCACTGCAAAGAAGGCCCCGAGCATTCCAATTGCCAGCCATTTTTTCCATTTCTCGAATTGTTCCATGTATCTTAACCTCCATCGCTTCAGTGTGAGTTAGGGTCGTTCCGCGGACGTGCCCGGGGCGCCGTACAATAAATAGCTTTTCGCACCTGTGCACCATGACGGGGGTGAACTGTTGCAAAGGTTGGCGAGAGTACTGCCGACCGAATAGTTCATCTGCCCATCATCAAGCCAGTCAAGGGAATCATAGATGACCCTCTTCGCGTACCTGCTGTTATGGACATAGGCACCCGGCTCATGATGGAGGAGACTGAAGTTGAAGGTCGCGCCCATGGTGTGCTTGCCGCCCGAATTGCCCGATATGTCCATATCATTGAATATCAGCCAGTTATTGCTGGTGAAATAAGGGTATGCGGCCGTAAAGGAATAACTGGGACTGCTCACGAGCAATTGGTTCTCGAGCGCCGCCATAGCAAAATCAAAATTATCCTTCTCATCCTGAACAACAAGACCGAAATCGATGCTTGAGCCCGCATGGCATTTAAAGCAGACCTCGCTGGTTACTACGATGGTGCCCGTTAGATTGCTGATCGGCTGGAAAAGGTGATTGCCGGGCATGCCGGACCGGTCCATGTGGCATCCGATGCAGGGGCCCGTCGTGCCTGTCCCCGGTTGAACAGGCGTGCCGATTTGGCTGTGCATATAGGTAGCTGGGTCCGCGTAGTTCCTGCCGGCATATTCATAAGCCGTCCCCTGGAACATGGTTCCAGCCGCGGTCAAGTAATGGCCGTCAACATTGCTGTACTCGTAACTGCTGAAATTCACGGTCGCGGTCTGCCCGGTGTTCAATTGACCGATCGCTTTGCCACTGACGCGGCCGGTATGGCAGGTCATGCAGACATTAGAAGCCCCGACGTCGGGATATTGAAAAGTTGCGACTGTATTTGGAGCGTTCCCGATTGTGTATGTCGCTTTGTATGCCCCGGGGTTCCTCAGCGTGCCGTGATTGTCACTATGGCATCCTTTGCATTCCAACATCTCGGGTTTAAAATTCAGATTGGGCGAGAGCGGCGGTGCGCTGCCGGTACTGATTGCCTCGGCCAGCGTCGCGTTCCCGGACTGCAGGGCATCGGCATAAGCCGCAAAGCCAGTAGTGGTGTGGCACCGCTGGCATGCGGTTCTTGAGCCTGAGGCACCATAGCAAGTCGTATCACATGACCAGTTATAATGAGCCCAGGCATTTTCGGCGGCAAGATCTGCATGTTTCGAATTTGCCCATTCTTTATTGATATCAGCCTTCTTGTGCGGATTATGGCAGTCCGTACAAACCGTTGCGTCCTCGAAATTCATGGCGTAGCCGGTTATCTTTCGCGCATTGGCAGAAAAGTCGCTCCCCCAAATGCCTGGCGTGGCAAAGTGGGTATCCGTTATCGTGTACTCGTTGCCCGTCGGCGTTACGCTACTCGCCGGATCATGGAGTGTCGCGACAGTTCCCGTTCCCGACGAATCAAGCAACTGATGACAATTCGTGCACAGGATAAACTGGCCGGAAACTGTCGTCGAACCGATTGAAGCCGACGTGTACGTACCGGAAAGCAGCGATATCGCTCCTGCCCCGCCGCCATTTGCGTGCAGGCTGCCGCCCCCGTGACAGGCTTCACACCCGATCACGGGACGGGGAACATTGCCGGTATAACCCGCGGTGAGGTTCATGCTATCCCCGTTCGGGTCATGACAGCCCGCGCATTCGGACGTAACCTGTGCGCTCGTCGGATACCCGGGACTGTACAGCGTCCCGCCGGGGCCGAGATTCGCGTGTTTGCTCGTAAGCCAATCGGCCGTCACCGCGGTATGACAGCCCGCACAGACATTGATGCCTGCCATGGTTGCCGAACTAAGCGGGACGGTTTCTGCCGGGGCTGTCGATTTTTTTTTCGAGTTGCCGCATCCGGCGAGCAGGGCAACCGCGAGGAACAGAACCGGCAGTGCCAATATGTTGTGGTGTCTTTTGTGATCCATCATCGTTTACACCTCCACTATTTAAATGCGGATATTGAATGTTCGGGAAAATACAGCCCGGTCCACAACCCGCATTCCGAAATCCGAAAATCACACGCCCAGGACCTTTTCCAGGTCCAGCAGGATATACAACCTGTCAGCTGTCCTCACGATGCCGCGCAGGAACTCCGCCCCCTGCTCGATGTTTTCCGGCACCGGCTTGATCTCTTCGGAAAGAACCCTGAACACCCCCGTAACCCGGTCCACCAGGAGTCCCGCCTCTTCGTCAGCGGAACTGGCCACAACGATCCTCGCTTTTTCGTCCTTCGTGGCCTGCGCAAGACCGAGCCGCTTGCAAAGGTCGATGACGGGCAGCACTGTTCCCCTGAGCGTCATGACACCGAGGATATAGTCAGGCGAATTAGGCACGATCGTCAAACGATAGTTCTTCAGGACCTCCCGCACATCCGCTACCAGAACGGCATATTCTTCGCCGCCAAGGCGGAACGAGAGCAGTTCGATCTCCTGCTGCGGCGTTTCTTCCCGATCGCGAGTGGAGGATGCGGGAACCTCCTCGGTCGCGTCGGGAGGCGCCTCACTCGCCGGGGCAGCGACTGCTGCAACCGGAGACCCGACGACTTCCACCGGCGCGCTGCCCGACTCGGGGGGAATTGGCGGCAATGTCTGTTCCGGCGCCGGCGGTGCTGCTGGCGTTTCTACTTCCTGTGCCGGCTTGACCGCTGCACCCGCCTGTTCGGCGGCCTTCTTTCGCGCTGCAAGAATATCCATGTCGCGTTCGCTCCTACTTAGTATCCACGACAGACGACGAAGGACCGTTCGTCCTGCTCGCCGAGACAATGGACGCCTTTTCGTCTGCCGTCCGTCGTCCCTCGCCTGTCGTACCTTCCATTAAACCCCATCGTGAACCACGCTCTCTATGATCTCCGGACCGATGATCTCGGCCGACCGCCCGAATCCTTCTACCAGTGCGTTGCCCGCGATGGTATTGATTCGGCGGGGAATGCCTTCTGAGTGTTCGAACAGGAGCGCCAGCGCCTCATCATCGAACAGCGGCTCCGACCTGCCGGCAACCTCGAGCCGGTGCCGGACATAGGCCTGAACCTCTTCGGCGTTCAACGGACCCAGATGATACTGCATCCCGATGCGCTGGCGGAGCGCCCGGTACGGCTTCCTGCTGAGACGCTCCCGGAGTTCGGTCTGGCCGATCAGCACAAGGGCCAGGAGATTGCGATCGTCGAGCTGAAAGTTCGTCAGGAGCCTCAGCTCCTCGAACGTGGTCGTTCCCGGGATGAGCTGCGCCTCGTCTATGATGATCACCGGCTGTCTTCCCGCCTCGTACAGTTCATAGAGCTTCGCATTAATTCCCTCGAGAATGTCGTGCCGGTACCGGCCCGCTTCATCCATGCCGAGGCGCAATGCCACTGTGCGCAGGAGCTGCGACGGGGACAGCCGGGGGTTGATAATGAGTAGCGGGTGATAGCTCTCATCCAGCGAATCGATGAAGGCGCGGGAGAGCGTGGTCTTGCCCGATCCGATCTCGCCGGTGAGCATGACAAAGTCCTGCTCCTCCACGGCGTGCAGAAGCCGAGCGAGTGCCTCCGCGTGCTTTGGACTGTGATAGAGGAACCGCGGGTCCGGCGTTTTATTAAAAGGTCTCTCCCTCAGTTTATAAAATTCTTTATACATGCATTTTCAGAAGACCGCGGTCAGATGACCGGTTAAGGCCAACATGACCGATCTGGCCTGTCTCCTGATTCCCGTCTCCTGTCTTCCGACTATTGCTTACCGACGACTACTCTTTTCAACGCCCCGTCAACGAGGGATTCCACATCAATAACGAGCACGACACCCCGTCGGTCCCCCAGTTCGGTGGCCCCGGCTATGCCCAGCGTCTCCGAGAACCTCTTCCCGAGCGGCTTGATAACGATCTCCTGCTGGTCCTTGAGACGATCAACGATGATGCCGAGCCTCCGTTCGGCGATGCCTACGAGAATGACATAGAAAGCATCGCTCCCGTGCTTCGCGTCGAGGTTGAATGCCCGGCTAAGACGCAAAAGAGGAATCGTGTCCTCTCGCACAGCCATAACCTCTCTTCCCTCGATGGTCTCCACCTGGTCTTCGGTTGCCTGCAGGATCTCGAGCACCGAGCTGAGCGGGACAGCGAAAACCTCCCCACCCGTTTCGATGACGAGCGCCTTGATGATTGCGAGCGTGATGGGAAGCGTCAGAGCAAAGACACTGCCCACTCCAGGCTCTGTATGGATATCGATCATGCCGGAGAGCCTGGAAACATTCCGCTTCACGACATCCATTCCCACGCCGCGGCCCGAAATCTCGGTCACCGTCTTGTTGGTGGTGAAACCGGGAAGAAAGATGAGATCGAGGATCTCCTTGCGGTCGCGCTCGAGGTCAAGACCGTGATCGGAGGGGAGTACGCCTTTTTCAACGGCCGTGTTCAGTATCTGCGACGGGTCCATCCCTGCTCCATCGTCCTCGATCGTGATGACCACATGATTGCCCCGGGGGAATGCCGTCAGGTTCACTCTTCCCTGTTCCGGCTTGCCGAGCTGCCTCCGGATGTCAGGGGCTTCAATGCCATGATCGATCGCATTCCTGATAAGGTGCAGGAGCGGGTCCGCAAGGTCTTCGATCATGATCTTGTCAAGTTCTGTTTCTTCGCCCTGAAGCTTCAAGTCGATCTCTTTCCCTGCGTCCCGCGCATATTTTCTGACCACCTGCGCCAGCCGCGTAAAGATCTGGCCGATCGGGACCATCCTGACCTCAAGGATGCCCTCCTGGAGTTCGTTCAGCTTCCGTTCAAGGCTGCGCTGCGCCTTGTGCAGGTCCGCGGAAATACCGGCGAAGCCTTGCATGGCGCGAAGTTCCTTCGTGATCCGGCCGATGATGTTCTTGACCAGATGCATCTCTCCCACGACATTCATAAGGCTGTCGAGCCTGTAGATGTCCACTCTGACGGTGTTACTTACGGACTTGAGCCCCGCCGTGTCTGTCTTACGCTCCTCGGTCCTTCGCTCTTCTATATAGGCAATCTTCTCGATAGTCACATTCGGCAGAGAGACTACCGATGCGAGCGACCCCGCATCCTCGGTCGTACCGACAACAATGCTGAAACCTATCCCGTTCCCTCCGCCCGCCGTCGGCAGGGTGCAAATGATTTCGCCGTATTTCTTGAGTGTGGTATTGAGATCTTTGATCGCCGTCTCAAAAGTGGCGAAGTCGAACTGGGCCTTTAAGATGAACAGGTTCTTCCGCTCCCTGATGCATTCCTTGAGCCGGTGCTCTTCATACTCGGTGAGGACCTGCAGAATACCCTTATCGAGACCGATCTGCTCGCCAATCGGTCGTCCGGACCCGGCGGACGGCTTTGCGTTCAGTATGCCGTCAATACCGGCAAGGGCGGCCGCAATGTCCTCAAAGGGATGATCGGTCCCGGCCTGCTGCACCAGCCTGCCGAGCAGAGCTACGGTCTCGAGCACAACGTCAAGGACCTGCCGGCTGAGACCAACCTTGCCGAGCCGAAGCCCGTCGAGGAGAAATTCCAGCTTATGAGAGAGCTCCGACGGTTCCTTGAGACCGAACATGCCAGCGAGCCCCTTGAAGGAATGGATTGCCCGGAACAGGGCATTCACCTGATCAGGATCGATGCGGCCCGAGGCCTGTCCGGTTTCAAGCGACAGCAGCGTCTGGTTCGCCGACTCCAGGATGTCCTCTGCCTCCGCGAGAAAGTCTTTTATGGGCCTGTCTGTCTTCATGTCGCTGCGCTCCATTGAAAATTGGAAATTGGAAAAGGTAAATTGAACATTATAAAACTGCAGCAGTCCAAACGGATTTTCAATTTATCTCTTCGCAATCTTCAATTCATTCCAATTCAGCGCGCACCACGCGCCGCTGCCTCAAGTACCTTTGTGACCATGGCCATCAGCTCTTCTTTTCTGAATGGCTTCACTACATAGCCCGAGGCGCCGAGGGTGATCCCGCGCTTTTTGTCCTCTTCGCTCTTTTCAGTGCTCACGATGATAAGCGGAATATCCTGGTAGGCGGGGTTGGACTTCACGTAGCCGATAAGCTCCAGGCCATTGATGTCCGGCATATTGATGTCGGTGATGATGAGGTCGAACCGCCGCGTGGGAAGCGTCTTGAGCGCCTCAAAGCCGTTGCCGGCTTCCACTGCGAAAAAACCGCCCGCTTCCTCGAGCGAGACCCGAATCATCGAGCGAATGGCCCTGGAATCCTCGACAACAAGGACGTTCTTCATCTTTGCCCCTTTTGAAGTTCGGCTATTCTCTTTTCAAGCAGCGCTTTTTCCAGCGCCATGCCCGCCTGGTTCATGAAAATTTCGAGCGTATCCATCCCCCTGACGGGCCTCCGCTCGGGCAGGTTGTCGCCATAGACGACCAGCGCCACCTTGCCGTCCACGACCAGCGGGATGGCAATGACCGCATCGGGCATCGCGCCGCCGAGTTCGTTCACGAGATAGGTGTGGCTCGGGTTCGATTCGAGGGCGCCAAGATAGCTGCGCCGGCTTTCTATCACGCTAAGAAACACAGAGGGTTGGTTCAGCGGGATCTTGATATTGCGGACAACCTGATCCGCGGATTTCCCCTTGAGCTCGATGCCGAACTGACCGAGACCGCGAACTTCTTCCTTTTTTACCATGAACAGGACCGCGCGGTTCACCACTTCGCTTGCGTACCGCAAGATCAGAAGCGTCACCTCGGCCGTAGCGGTCGGGAACCTGAGTTCGTCGAACATGGACTTGAGCGCGGTGATATCCTTGCGAGGCCCCTCTTTTTCTATTCGAGCCCGGAACTCCTCTTTGGCAGGTTCATAGCTGGCATGGGATGGAGCGGCTTTCGGTGCAGCAGTGGGCGCGGCAGGTGAAGGTGAAGCAGGCTCGGGGGCAGAGGCGGGGACGGGATGGGCGGCTGCCGGTCTTTTCTCATCCTTCCGACGCTCGTCGAGGATCCGCGTGCCCTCCATGAGAAGGTATTCGGCGTTGATACCGGATTTGAGAAGGAATTCCTGGGTGTCGATCTCGATCGTATCCTTGGGAACGATCTCACCGAGTTCGAAGTTGAAGAACCCCCCTTCCCAGTCGAGCAGGTCGTAAACGATCTCTTCGATCTGTTTGCGGATGACGCTCTGAAGCGTCTGCGCAGCCACCGCCCCCATGTCCGTGAGGATCATGCCGAGCGGTTTGTCGGGCTCCCGCTTCTGGAACGCCAGGGCCTTGGACAGCGCTGCTTCGTCCAGCATGCCCTGGGAAACCAGGATATTGCCGAGCGAGTCGCGAATGCTGTCGCTCGCGGCCTGGATCACCTGGCCGTCCTTAAAGACAACCATTCCCGTACCCCTGCGGCTTCGTACGACGAGGGTTCCGGTTTTCTTGCTCAGACTGATGATCTGGAAGATGTCGGGTAGTGCAAGGTCTTCCAGCCTGCCGACAAGACTCATGAATTCTCCCGAAAAAATAAAACTTCGAAATTATATCAGTTTAAGCGAATAATGCAAGATTAATTCATCAGTTAGGACGAATGCATGCGATGTGAATAGATGCTTTGATGGAAACAAACAACACGCAGTTTGTAACGCGATCGTGACCCGTTTACGAAAAATAGTTACCGCCAAGACCGGAAGATGTACGCAGAAAAAGCCTGACGGAAGCACGTGGGGATATTAGGATAGATGCTTAAGACTCACGCAAAACTGTCGTCCTTTTTTCTTCATCCCTCATCGTTATCATCCGCTGCCATTTATTCGGCACCTGTATGGAAACGCCGCTTGATCGGGCCTTCCACGCATGTGCTTCGCTTCGGGGGTTACGTGCTTCGGTAGTTTTCGAACTGGAGCTCGACGCCAAAGTCTTTTCCCTTCAGGAGCTGGATGACCGTTTGGAGATTGTCCCTGTCCTTGCCTGAAACGCGCACCTGGTCAGACTGGATTGACGCCTGCACTTTGATCTTGGAGTCCTTGATCGCCTTCACAATCTCCTTGGCCTTGTCCGTGGGAATTCCCTGCTGCAGCGTCAGCCGCTGGCGCACCGTGCCCGAGAGGGCTGCCTCCACCTTGCCGTAGGACAGGTTTTTAACGGGCACTCCGCGCTTGACGAGTTTGCCTTGCAGGATATCGATCACGCTTTTGAGCTTAAACTCGTCATCGGACACGATCACGAGTGCGTCCTTTTCCTGCGTTATGTTGGACTTGCTCCCCTTAAAGTCGAACCGCTGTGCGATCTCCTTCAGTGCCTGGGTTACCGCGTTCGTCACCTCGGCCATGTCGATCTTCGAAACCACATCAAATGAGTTTTCTGCGGCCATGGCAAACCTCCTGTGAATAAGGAGTCAGGGGACAGAAGCCAGAAGAAAAACCAGCATGGCGTTCTCCTGACTCCCGACTCCTGGCTTCTGACTACTGTTCTATAATCTCCGTCCCCTTCGGGGCATTAAAAACAAAGCGCTGATCGTCGACACCCGCGCCTTCCCGGATGTCCGAAAAGGTTATCGTGGTCATGTTCCCCGATTTGTCGAATATCGTAATCTCCATGATCCGGCCGGCGTCATCGACACGGAGGCGCATCTTCTTCATGGCCGCCCCCGGTTTCCTGGGCAAAAGCTCAAGGTCGCGCGGCTTCTTCGGGTCCGCCTCCAGCACGTCGAAGTCGTCACGGATGCGGGCAGCGCCGAGCAGGAAAGCCACGGGGATGTTCATGTGCTCGAAATCCGTGAAGGTCTTCTTGATCACCTGCTCGCTCTTCTTTGAATAGAACAGCGCGGCCTTTCCGTCGATGAGAATAAGCTGTCCGTTTGAAAACTCGAGCCGGAGCTTGCCCGGCTTCTTGATGAACAGCTTCCCCTCGTACTTCTGCGTTTTGCCGATGGACTTGAGATCGTTTTTCTGAATGACCTTCGCCGTGAGGTCGTTAAGATCCCGGTAATGGTTCTCGACAGAGGCGATCGTGTCCTGCAGGGTCTGGGCGTATGCAGGCTTGACCACAACGGATGCAGTGAACAGCAGAAAAAGAGCAGCCGACACGAGACAGGATCTTCTGCAATGCAGGTAAAAATTTATCATATCGTCCTCCCGACTGAAGCATCATACCATAAATGATACGGGCTGAGAAGATGGAAAATGGTCTTCATCTTCAAATCTTGACAACGCTGTTTTCCAGGATTATCATGGGACTCCATGAGCCCTCGCATACGGACTGATATTTCCCCGGTTCACAATACACTCCGCACAGTCTTCGGTTTTGAGTCCTTCCGTCCGAATCAGGAGACGCTCATCAGCAACATCCTGGATCGACGAGACGTCTTCGCAGTCATGCCGACGGGCGGCGGAAAGTCCCTGTGCTATCAGCTCCCCGCGCTCTTGCTGGAGGGAACCGCGGTCGTTATCAGCCCCCTCATCTCTCTCATGAAGGACCAGGTGGATGCGGCGCGGGAAAATGGAATTGCGGCCGCGTTCATGAACAGCTCGCTTGACCAGCGGGAGATGGCGAATATCGAGCGCATGCTCAAGGCCGGTCAGGTCAAGCTCCTCTACATCGCGCCGGAACGCTTCGCCATGCCGCGGTTCATCGAGACGCTCAAGGGCATCCCTCTCTCGCTCTTCGCCATCGACGAGGCACACTGCATCTCCGAGTGGGGCCACGATTTCCGGCCCGACTACCTCGCCCTTTCCGCTGTTCCGGAAATCTTTCCCAACGTCCCCGTTGCCGCCTTCACTGCCACGGCGACCCCGAAGGTCCAGCAGGACATAATTCACAAGATCGGGCTCAGGACACCCTATACCGTTCGCGCATCGTTCAACCGGCCCAACCTCTTTTACCAGGTCAAGCCCAAGGTCAGGATTGAACAACAGCTTTTGGACTTTTTGAGAAGCCACGCTGGTGAATCGGGGATCATCTACCGGACGACCCGGGACTCGGTCGAGGCAACAGCGGATTTCCTTGCCTCCCACGGCATTAAGGCGCTCCCCTACCATGCCGGCCTGTCCGCCGAAGAACGCGAGAAGAACCAGGAGGCGTTCAACAGGGATGAGGTCCCGGTGATCGTGGCGACCGTTGCCTTCGGCATGGGCATCGACAAGTCGAATGTCCGGTTCGTGGTCCATGCTGATCTCCCGAGACATATCGAGGCCTATTACCAGGAAACGGGCCGCGCCGGGCGCGATAATGAACCGGCTCATTGCCTGCTCTATTTCAGCCGGGGCGACATCCCGAAGATACGATATTTCATCGACAAGATTCAAGACGAAACGGAACGCGTGATCGCCGTGGAGAAGTTGAACCAGACGGTGCGGTTCGCCTCGCATAATGTATGCAGGAGAAAACAGCTCCTCTCTTTTTTCGGCGAGATGTATGCTGCGGATAATTGCGGAACCTGCGACATCTGCACCGGCTCGGTGAGCCGGACCGATATCTCAACCGATGCCCGGATACTTATGTCTGCCATGGCGAGGGTGAACGAGCGGTTCGGTATCGTCCACATCATCGACATCGTTATTGGCGCGGACACCAGGCGCATCAGGGAACTCCGGCATCACGAGCTTAAGACCTTCGGCGCAGGAAGGCTTCAGGACAAAAACCACTGGCGCAACATTGTGAACGAACTCCTTGCCCAGGAATTGATCAGACAGGACGGGGATCGTTACCCGGTCTTAAAGATCACGCCCAGGGGCTTGGAAGTACTCGCTGGAAAACAAGAGGTGTTCGGTCTCAAGCGGGAAGAGGCGAAAACAAAGGAGCGCCGCAGGAAAACAGATGAAGGCGGCTGGTATGACGAGACCCTCTTTGATCGGCTGCGCGTGATCAGAAAAAAGATTGCCGGAGGGAACCAGGTGCCTCCCTACGTTATATTTTCGGACAAGACACTCCATGAGATGTGCAGGCAGTTCCCGAAGACTTCTTCTGAGATGCGGAGAATATCCGGCGTGGGAGAGGTGAAGCTTCAGCGGTATGGAGAGGACTTCCTGGAAGAAATACGGAGCTATGGCGGTAACGGCAGATGACCTCCATCCTGCAATGTCCGGTCTGCCGAAATCTCCTGCTTCTCTCCGCAGACGGCTACCAATGCCCCAAAAACCACACTTTTGATGCCGCCCGCCAGGGGTATGTCAATTTTCTGCTTGCGCACAAGAAACATTCAAAAGAGCCCGGAGACAGCCCGGAAATGATCCGGAGCCGTCGGAGGTTTCTGGACCTGGGGCATTACCACAGGGTATCCGATGGCATCAATGAAGCGGTGGCCGGCAATCTCCATGGCTCCGAACGCGAAGGCGCATTCAGCATTCTTGACGCCGGCTGCGGGGAGGGCTTTTATCTCAAACGCCTCAAGGAGTCCCTGGCGCACGGCCCCGGGAAGCCGGTCCCCGTCGACTACTACGGAGTCGACATTTCAAAATATGCGGTACGCATGGCCACTCAACGCGATAAGACAATGGACTGGTTTGTTGCCAGCATCATTGATCTGCCGTTTGCGTCCGCATCACTTGATTGCGTTCTGAACGTCTTTTCGCCTGCGGACGTGGCCGAGTTCTCAAGGATTCTCAAGCAAACCGGCAAGCTCGTGATCGTAAGCCCCGGTCCCAGACACCTCAACGGGCTGAGAGAGATCATTTATCCAATTGCCAGAGAACATGCACAATCGACAATGACCGAACAGGCGAGGGGACTTTTCTCTCCGGTCACAGAAACGAGGATCAATTATCAGATCGAGCTGAAGAGCTCCGGGGAAATCATGGATCTGCTGGCAATGACCCCCTATTTCTGGAACATCGACCTGAGCACCAAGTCCAGAGTGGAGGCGCTTGCCCGGCTGACGTTAGATGTTGATGTGGAGGTGCGGGTGTTCGGGAAAACAGTGAAATAAAATGGCGCGGACCTGCTGTTTTCTTCTGTCCTCGTTGACAGCGCCGAGAGGATCGTCAAGAGCAGGAAAAAATCCGCCTCACCGGTATTCCTGAAATACTCCAGGTCCGCTCGTTTCAGGAGCGGGCCTGGTTATGTGAGGGGTTGATGGCTGTTAACCGAGGATGGCATCTTTGGCGGCTTTTGCAACCCGGAACTTGACGACCTTCTTTGCCTTTATCTTGATGGTTTCACCGGTTGCCGGGTTTCTGCCCATGCGTGCTTTGCGCTGGACAAGCACGAGCTTGCCGAGCCCGGGCAGGGTGAAGGTGTTCTTTGCTTCTTTATAGGCCACCTGTGCGATGAAATCCAATATCTCTCCGGCTGCTTTCTTGGTCAGTGATGCCTTTTCTGCGAGCTTCGATACCAACTGTGACTTCGTCATTGCCTTTGCCATGTCTTTCCCTCCTGTATAATAGAATAGTGCTGCATTGGTGAAACTATAGCCTATTAAGGGCGAATTGACAAGAGCTGTTTTTTTTTAATAGCGCGAACGGCGACCAAGCGACCGCGTGGCTTCGGCCTATGGTTGGAGTTTGCATCATGCTACAGCTCGTCCAGATCATTCATAGTCCCGTCCATATTCTTGCGCACCAGCACCTCGCGCGGTTTGGACCCGTCAGCAGCCCCGACAATTCCATCCTCCTGCATCATTTCGATCATGCGCGCGGCCCGGTTGTAACCCACGCGGAGCCTGCGCTGGATAAAGGAGGTGGAGGCCTGGCCGTTCAACTGGACCAGCTCCACGGCCCGCTGATAGAGTTCGTCCCGCTCACTTTCCTCGACCTCCGCGACCTGCGCCTCTACGATCTCTTTTGCCCGTTGCTGAAGCAACTCGTAGTTCGGCTTGCCCTGCTTCTTGACGAACTCCACCACACGCTTAATCTCCGCCTCGGATACGAAGCAGCCATGGGCCCGGATGATGTGGGACGAACCGGGCGGCTGGAAGAGCATGTCGCCCATGCCGAGCAGGTTCTCGGCGCCGTTTGCGTCGAGGATGGTGCGAGAGTCGGTTTTGGATGAAACCTGAAAGGATATCCTTGCCGGCAGGTTCGCCTTGATAAGTCCGGTGATCACGTCCACGCTCGGCCGCTGGGTCGCCACGATCAGGTGGATGCCCGCGGCCCGCGCCATCTGTGCGAGGCGCATGACGGAATCCTCGACCTCGCGTGCCACCGTCATCATGAGGTCTGCCAGCTCATCGATGATCACGACAATGTAGGGGAGACGCTCTGCCTCGGGGACGGCCTTGTTATAAGAATCGATATTCTTATTCCCCTTCTCGGAGAGTGTTCGGTACCGCCGGTCCATCTCGGCCACGATGGCCCGGAGCGTTTCAGCTGCTTTCTTGGACTGGGTGACGACCGGCGAAAGCAGGTGAGGGATCCCTTCGTACACCGAGAGCTCGAGCATCTTGGGGTCGATAAGGGCGAGTTTGACCTCGCTCGGCCGTGCATTGTACAGGATCGCCAGAATGATCGAGTTGATCGCAACGCTTTTACCCGAGCCGGTTGCGCCTGCCACGAGCATGTGCGGCATTTTGTCGATGCTGCCGATCACCGACGCGCCGAAGATGTCCTTGCCCAGGGGGATCTTGAGCTTCGATTTGTTCGACTGGTACTCCGGGGTCTCGAGGATCTGGCGGAAGTAGACCGTCTCTCGCGTGTTGTTCGGCACTTCGATGCCGACCGCCGCCTTGCCCGGAAGGGGCGCAACGATGCGCACGCTCCCGGCCTTCATGGCGAGCGCCAGGTCGTCCGACAGGTTCACGATCCTGCTGACCTTCACGCCCGGAGCCGGCTCAAACTCGAACATGGTTACTACGGGACCGGGATAGACCTGCGTGATGCGTCCCTGGATGTCGAAATCCTGAAGCTTATGCTGCAGCAGCTCGGACTGGGCGAGCATGTCTTCTTTCGAGACCTTCTTCGCGATCGCAGGGACGGGATCGAGCAGGTCCGGCGACGGGAGCTGGTACGTGTCCCTGCCCTCTTTGCTTCCCATGAATTCAAAGCTTGCCTGAACGGCCTTGGGCGGCTTGTCCGATTTTACGACGCGTGGCGGGGACTGCGGCTCGGCCTGCTTCTGGATGTCCATGATCTTCGGCGGTTCCTTGGGCGTCGCCGGCCGCTTTTTTGCCTCACGCGCCTTTTCTTTGCGGCCGCGGTACACGGTTATCAGAATATCGAGCTGCTCCATCATCCGTCCGTTCAGGGCGCGCAGCCATGCGAGCGCCTTGAGCGGAGAAAAGGGCGTGAGCAGCATGAGGGCGCTGATCATGGCTGTAAGCGTAATGATATAGGCGCCGATGCCGGAAAATCCGGAAACAAGTAAGCGCGCGATGAAACCGCCAAGCATACCCCCTGAGGGTACAGTCTCCCCGAACAGCCGTGTCGTTTCGCTTCCGAGTCCAAAGAATGCCCCTGCGGAGACAAAGAATATGATGCCGCCGATTTTCTTGAGAAGCGGGTGCGTCGCTTCCCCTCCGATAGTGAAGTACACGGCATACCCGAACATGAGAAGCGGGATCACATACGCGGAGAGGCCGAAAAGATGGAGCAGCGCGTCGGAGAGATAGGAACCGATGATCCCGATGGTGTTCCTGGTCCCCGCGCCCGTGCCGGAGACGCTGAAGCAGGGGTCGCTCGCGTTGTACGAGATCAGGCTGAGCGTGATCAGCAGGCCGATGGCGAAGAGCAGCAAACCGATCATCTCGTTCCAATGCTTATGCTTCGCTGCAGTGACGACCATAGACTCCTTTGTGTATGATTGATCAACTATTTGTTGGTGTTCAGATCGCCTAAACGGACCAACCTGATTTTAATCGCCTTACCGCGCCAGCCACAGCGCCACGATTACCGCAGCCAATGCCAGCCGATACCATACAAAGAGATTCAGTGAATGCCGGTTCAGATACTGGAGCAGGAATTTTATGCACAGATAACCGACGATCGCCGAGAACAGCGTCCCCAGCGCGAAGGGCAGCGCTTCGCCTGCAGCAAGGCGAAGCTTGTGAAGTTTCAGAATAGCCGCTCCTGCAATGACCGGTGTCGACAGGAGAAAGGAGAACCGTGCCGCATCTTCCCGCCTGTAGCCGCTCAAAAGCCCGGCAGAGATCGTGATACCCGAGCGCGACACACCCGGGACCAGGGCAAGGGCCTGGGCGAATCCGATGAAGATTGCATGGCCAAGCGACATGTGCCCGAGACCCGCGGTCTTTGCAGAATATCGGTCCGCTGCCCACATCACGAAACCGATAACCGCAAGCGCCCCGGCGATCAGGAGAGGGTTCCGAAAGCTCTCTTCCACCATGTGTTCGTATTTAAGGCCCAGGATGCCCGCAGGGATCGTCGCCAGTGCAATGAACCACACAAGCCTGCCTTCGTTGGTTTTCCACGTGCCGTCCTTGATGCCGGTGAAGAATTTCCCGAACAGATCAAACCAGTCCCGCCAGAAGAACGCCAGGATCGCGACCAGCGTCCCGGCGTGCAACGCCACGTCGAAATTCAGGCTGTCGATCAACGTGCCTTGCCAACCGAACATCCAGGGGAGCAGGATCAGGTGGGCCGAGGAGCTGATCGGGAGAAACTCAGTGATCCCCTGGACAATGCCGAGAATGATCGCTTCAAAAATCACTTTTCACCTCTTCAACTGAATGATATGGCTTCTTACTATAATCAATGCCGCATCATCTCGGTCCTTGCTGCTCAAGACGATGCCATTATTTCACAAAGCCGTCAGGATTTCAAGATGTTTTGATTTTGCGAAAAAAAGAGAGCATGCGGGCCGACAGCACCTTCTCCCCTGTGGCTCACGTCGGAGGGTGCTTCAACTCATCTTTTCGATCGAACGGCTCGACTGAGCTTGTCGAATGCTTACTGCGAAGCACGACCCTTCCTTCTCGGGATGCAATTAAACGGGGAACCCTGAGCAATTTTACGGCACCGCTTCTCCCTTTCCTAAAAATGATTGATCTATCCGAGTTCCTCGTTCTTCACGCATCAAGCGTCACTTCGACACATAATATTGTTTTATGCTTTGCTTATTGGTCGGAATAAACATAAATTAAGAACTTCGCATAATACTAAAGCTTTAATTAATGTGTCCAGATCCTTTTTTAAAAAAAAACTTCGATAGAATTCATTTATCCCTTTACAATAAAAGTTACTTAGACTAAAATTATCACAAATAAATTGGTTTCATTTTTGGTTTTTCTCATCTCGCATCCCGCCGAATTTGCTGTCTCGCATTTGAAAGGTGGTGATCTGTATACCCGTCAAACTTCTTCAGAAGTGCCGTTGTGCAAATCAGAATCGCTACATGCGCTCACAACTTTGCACTTTACTCTTGTACATGCCTTATTCGTGATCAAAATCGTCATGTATGTTCATCTGGACACACGGCTGACCAATTTTCTCAACCCCGCTAGTCTCATTAAAGAAATAATACTGAAATTTAAAAAAGGAGAATATCATGCAAGACTCATTAATGTACCAGGGTGAGGCAATTAAGAAGCATGCTGGACTAATTCAGGAAAGACCGAGGACGTACGTCGAAGCGCTTGACGCCAAGATCGAGCGCTATATGGCAAGTCTCAGAGATTTTGAAGTGCGGTGTTCAATGCCGGACGCGAACAAGGAAACGCTTCTCGATGAAATAGCCGTACTGACCGACTCGATGCTTCAGGCTTGTGCGCAGTTTGAACAAGACGTGAACGATCCACTGCCCGTCAAGCAAGCTCAGGTCTACTTCCGCGAAAAAACACATCCTATTCTGTCCAAAAGCTATTTCGTCAATCGCGCCAGAACTTGGCCGCAGGGTCATCAGGGTGATTTCATGATGTTGGAACAGATTTACAAAAACTTTCCGATGTCGGAAGGCGTTGGATCGTATCTGGACAAATATGTACTTTCCACTCCTCTCAGCATTGGCGTGCAGGAACGAATAGTAAAGATGCGAGACTTGTTAAAAGAAGAACTGATCAACCGAAGCAATCTGAAAGTACTGGATGTTGCCTCCGGTTCCTGCCGGGAGGTTTTCGAATTGGCGCCGGAGATCAAGGCATCGGGAGCCAAATTCACTTGTGTTGATCTGGATTCTGCTGCGCTGGATTTCGCCCTTGATCGTTTTGCTTATGCCGGGCTCACTGAAAAGCATACAGAATTGGTCCAATACAATGCTCTCAGAATGTTCGACCTTGAGACGGCGAAGACGGAATTCGGTATGCAAGACATTATCTACAGCATCGGATTTTTCGACTATCTCCCCGATGATTTCCTCGTGAAGTTACTGAGCTCTTTCTATCTGATGCTGAATCCCGGAGGAAAACTGATTGCATCCTTTAAAGACGCAGAACGTTATCCTTCGCAACATTGCCACTGGTTTGTTGATTGGGATGGGTTCCTGCAGCGCACCGAGAAAGACTTCTTGAAAGTGTTCCAGGACGCCAATATCCCAGACAGCGCAATTTCAATGTCCCGGGTCGATTCAGGATCCATAGTTTTCTATTCGATCACGAAGCGGTAATAAATACCGTACGGAACATATCCATAATAATACATTTATCTTAATGGGATGATTACTGAAGGGAGTCGGGAAAAAACAGTAAAGGGTTTCTTCTTTCTTCTCTCAGGGGTTTAGCCTTGTAAAGGAATCGGGAAAGTGCTATAAATAGACTTCCGAATAAGGATATAACGGTTGTGCCCTTCAAGGCTGAAGACAACAAAACGGTCCCCTCAAGCGGGAGAAGAGCCTGAATAAGAATTCACTTTCCAATAAGATCGCGATTGTAACGGGAGGAACAAGGGGAATCGGCCGCGCCATCGTGCTCGCTGTTTGTCAAGAAGGTGCGGATTGCGCGTTCACGTATTCCAGCAATCGCGATGCAGCAGAATCACTTTCCGATGAAGTGCAACGTTTTGGCAGAAGAGCGTTGCCCGTTCAACTTGACGTGAGGGATTTTGAAGGAGCTAAAACGCTCGTCGATACAGTAAAAGCGGAATTCGGGCAACTCGATATTCTTGTTAACAATGCAGGAATTACAAGGGACAGGTCTCTCATGATGATGGGTCAGGAGGACTGGTCCGATGTCATAGATACAAACCTTACCGGTGTTTTCAATACTACCCGCGCGTGCATCATCTCGTTTCTGAAGCAAAAAAGTGGGAACATCGTAAGTATTTCGTCAGTAAGCGGAATTCACCCTCTCGCTGGCCAGGTCAATTACGCAGCGGCAAAGGCCGGTGTGATCGGTTTTACCAAATCGCTGGCCAAGGAAGTAGCGCCCTATAATATCAGGGTAAATGCGGTTGCTCCGGGGTTCATCAGTACCGAGATGACCGCGGAACTCAGCGAAAAAGCCAGAGATAAATTTTTAAAGATGATACCTCTCCAGAGATTCGGCACCCCCGATGAAGTGGCGAAGGTCGTACTATTTTTGCTCAGTGACGTTTCGCAATACATCACGGGACAGACAATACAGCTTGATGGCGGCTTGGGGATATAGATCACGCTATGAGAGAAGGAATTGTAATTACGGGCATCGGTGTTCTCTCACCTATCGGCATTGGCAGAGAGGCATACTGGGAAGGATTATTTGAGGGGAAAACGGGGTTTCGACCGGTAACCCTTTTTGATACGTCTCCGTTTCATGTCCATGTTGCGGGAGAGATCGCGGATTTTGATGCCCTTTCGTTCCTAGGCAAAAAAGGGCTTCGGGATCTTGACAGAAGCACAAGGCTGATCTGTTCGGCAGCTAAACTCGCTATCGAAGACTGCAAGATTGAGATAACCGAGGATAATACCCACTCGATGGGGGTCTCCATCGGCACGACATTCGGGAGTCTCCATAGCATTTCACAATTTGACCGATCAGGCCTCATTGATGGACCGAAGTTCGTCAATCCCTCGCACTTTCCGAATACGGTCATCAATTCGCCGGCTAGCCAAGTATCAATAAAATTCAAGATCAAAGGCTTCAACACTACTATATCTACAGGCTTCTGCGCCAGTCTCGATGCTGTCTCCTATGCCGCTGATTTCATCCGATTGAACCGGGCAGATATAGTGTTAGCGGGCGGAGTGGAAGAATTATGCGAAGAGACTTTTATGGGTTTTCATAACCTGGGATGCTTATCCGGGACGGACGGCTCGGAACCCCGTTGCTGCCCCTTTGACGCGCGGAGGAACGGTACTATTCTCTCGGAAGGTGCAGCGGTACTAGTCCTTGAAGATGAAGAGCACGCATTGAACAGAAATGCTGCGATTCTTGCGCATGTTCTCGGATACGCCAATGCCTTTGATCCCATGGCTGATGGTAACTTTCATCATGCAGGTCAGGGATTGAAAAATGCCATCGTGCTTGCATTGCAGGATGCTGCGCTCAACCGCGAGGACATTGACTATGTCTGCGCCTGCGCCAATTCATCAAAAGAGCTCGACCGGATGGAAACGAATGTAATCAAGGATGTTTTCGGGACACGCGCACTTTCCATGCCTGTCAGCGCGATAAAATCCATGGTAGGAGAATCATTTTCCGCGTCGGCGCCCTATCCCTGACCGCAGCGGTGGGAGCGCTCAGGAAGGGCTTTATCCCGGGCACGGTAAATTACCATGAAAAAGACCCGTGTGCGATCTTGACTATGTCCCCAATATTGCACGACAGGAGCAGATACAGAGCGTGCTCGTAACGTCGGCAGATCCCTTGAAAACACAGCTATTGTGCTGGGAAGATGGGTAACGTTTAATTCATAAGCGCGATATAAGGCACATATATCTACTCCCTGCTCTTTGCCTCATGCTATATGCAGAAATCCGGTGACCAATGCAACTTAACTTTGAAGAGATAAAGAAACTTATTCCTCAGCGATTCCCCTTTATCATGCTCGATAAAGTGATGGAATCGGAACCGGGTAAACGCGTGGTCGCTGTAAAGAATGTGTCCGGGAAATGACATGATTTTTCTCGGCCATTTTCCCGAAAAGGCGATTATGCCCGGTGCGCTCATTATCGAGGCAATGGCGCAGGCATCCATCATTCTCTTCGCTACAAGCGAAAAAAAGAGAGAGCTCCGGCAAAAAGCCCTTTTATTATTTCGGTTCGGTCAAAGCGCGATTCCTTCATCCTGCGGTACCGGGTGACCAATTAAGAATTAGTGTTGAGAACGTCAAAACCCTTCCGACCGGTGCATACATAACGGGAGAGGTTTTTGTCGAAAATAAGAAAGTGGCAGAAGCAGACCTGGTTTTCAGCGTGAAAAATGAATAAGAGAGTCGTCATAACGGGGCTGGGTGTTATATCTTCCATAGGTATTGGCTGGAAGGAATTCTGGGACAACTTGCTTAAGGGAAAGTCCGGCATCAGTCCCGTTACTGCCTTTGATACGACAAATCAGTTCACACATAACGGCGGTGAAGTAAAGAATTTCAGACCAGAGGCGTTCATCGAGCAGGACAAGCTCCGCACACTTAGCAGGGCATCACACATGGGGCTTGCTGCCGCTAAGCTGGCAATGGTCGACTCTAAATTATCGTCGGGCCATCTCGAATTTGAAAAGTGGCACCTGCATCGGAATAACATCGGGACCATTCAGGTCGTCGAAAACATTGATGATTATCGTGATGTTTAGAAAAGATGAATTAAAAAACAATTTAATTACGCAACTTCCTGTTAATACTGTATCTGCATGTATCGCTAAGGAACTACATCTCGACGGGCCAAACTTCCTTTTTTCTACCGCGTGTGCAGCAGGGAATTATGCTATAGGTTACGGCTTTGATTTAATTCGTTTAAACAAGGCAGATATAATTCTTGCGGGCGCATCTGATCCTTTTTCGAGAATATCATTCACAGGTTTCAATCAGTTTTCTGCCGTTGCCCCTGTAAAATGTCAACCCTTTGATAAGAATAGAAAAGGGATGATAGTGGCCGAAGGAGCTGGCGCACTTATTTTAGAATCTCTTGAGAATGCAATGAAACGGCATGCTCCTATCTATGCTGAAATTTTGGGTTACGGGCTCAGTTGCGATGCTTTTCATATGACGACTTCTTCCGTTGCTGGTATAGCAGCTTGTATGAAGACCGCAATGCAAACAGCTAGTATCACGATTGAAGAAGTCGATTATATTAGTGCCCACGGAACGGGTACACCAACAAATGATAAAAATGAATGTGCCGCCATAGAAACATCTTCGGCCGCGTTACCAAAAAGTCCCTGCGAGTGCTATCAAATCCATGCTCGGCCATACAATGGGGGCGGCATCAACTATTGAAGCAATCGCATGTGCACTTACCGTCCAAAATGATATAATGCCACCAACTATCAATTATGAAACGCCTGACCCGGAATGTGATATTGATTGTGTTCCTAATCAATCACGAAAACATACCGTAACAATAGCATTGAATAATTCCTACGCATTTGGCGGCAACAATGCCTGTCTGGTTTTAAAAAAGCACACCAGTTAAGTAAGGAGATAAAGAGAAAACAATGGCTGAAAAATGTGGAAAAAGCAATCGTTACGATTATTGCTGAGGTCTCTGGATTTGAAGAAAATGAGATAACGCCAGAGAAGAACTTTTTTAAAGATTTGGAAGTGGATTCTATTAAAGCTATAGAAATTACAGTTGCAATTGAAAAAAAATTAAAGATATCGGTAAGAGATGAAGATGTTCCTAAAATTGCGACTGTGAAAGAAGCCGTGGAACTAGTACATAATTTATTAAATCAAAATCGACAATCAAATCTATCAGAGACGTTGATTAAAATGGTTATGATGCGGCAATAAGGGTATGGTATGGTTGTTCCCTGCGAAACCTTGTAAAAATATTCTTATTGTCGAACAACATACAACCGGGAGGTTATTGTACGTCTTTTAAGAGAAGAGAATTTATTTTTGATGCGGCAGCTCATTCATTTGGGAGCTATAGGATGGGAGGAAATATTATAAAGATATTAGCGTGAATTAGGTGTCGACCAACTAATTGGATAAGATGATATTAATCCTTTGATAATGTAGTTCCTGCTGAGTTTCTAATATAATTTTGTAATGATATACAAAAAACTATTAATAATTTAATAAATATTTTTCCAGAAGAAAAGCAGAACATTGAGCGGTTATATAATTTTATATTTTGACAAAGAATTAATCAACTTGAAAGAGTGAAATTGAGAAAAAAAACATTTGCGGATTTTTTGGGAAAGTTTTTTAAAGATATACGTTTAATCAATACCCTTGCTGTACCCGTTTTTGGATATGGAGGTTTACCCGCCATCGCTTTTGCAAGCATTTACTGGGGTAAAAATATTTAACGAATATATAATCGATGGGGGTTATTATCCTGAAGATAGCATGCAAAGTATACCGAATGCTTTGGATAAAATTGTTAGAGCAACATGAAGGAACACTTATATATAAAAGGGTTGTTGAAAAAATCATCAGTAATGATGGCAAAGCTTCGGGGGTAATATAGATAATAATCGTGCTATTGTTTCTAATCTGGTCTCTTGCGATATTACTCGACCTAAGACTGTTTATTGAGGATAAAATAATCGACGGGCCCTCGAATGATAAGCTTACAATATGATGCCTTCAATATCCACTTTTACTCTTTACATGGGAATTGCCAGGCCATTTAAGGGGCTTCCCCAAGAGGGAACAAATACATGGTATCTTCCTTATTATGATCTAGATAAAATGTATACTTTTGTTGATAAGAGCGATTTTGACAATGTGGGTGGCTTCATGCTCAGAGTATCTCCTGACAAAAAAACAATTTTGGCTTTTTCTCCTGCCCCATATAATACAAAATCGTTCTGGAGACAACACAAAAAAGAAATCACCCAGCTTTTCTTAAAGAGAATCGAAAAGCATATCCCAGGTCTACAAGAACATATAGCTTATCTCGATTCCGCAACTCCTTATACCCACTACAGATATACTCTTAATCTCAAAGGTGCTAATTATGGTTGGGCTGCTATAAAGTCGCAACTGTTCGATCCAGATTTTTGTCATAAATCTTTCGTTGATGGGCTATATGTGACTGGCCACTGGACCGCTCAGACTCATGGAATACCTGGAGTTGCATATTTGGGTTATAATACTGCAAAACTTATCCTTAAGCGTGAAAAAAATGACGTTTTACATTAGGGTTGTTTTTTTCGATGAAGAGGCTAGAATATGATTATGTCTAAAGAACAGTATATTAACGATAAAATTAATAAATTACCCCAATACTGGTCTAATTTGGCGGCTTTTTTTGGTGGTTTCTTTTTTGCGGGCTTATCACTTTTGGACTACATTGCTACTCCTGAAAACTTTTCCAATTTTTTAAAATATAGATTGATTGGAGTTTTTTTATTTGCGGTATATTCTTTATAATCGAATAAAGGTTGGCAAAAGGTATCAATTATCAATAATTTATTTCGGCGTTATTGTTTCGGCATGTATGATCGAGTACATGATTATGCACTTCGGCGAACATGCTTCGCCGTATTATGCAGGTCTATTTATTCTTATTATGGTCATCGTCGGCTTTGTTCCAATTCCCTTATATCATTCCATATATCTTTCGATGATTACTTTTTTAATTTATCTAGTACCGATATTAATTTACGATGAATCGCTTAGTTTTAAAGCATTTTAGTTCCGCTATTTTTTTTAGTTTCCACTTTTGCGATAGCCAACGTGTGGAGATATCTTAGCCAAAAAAGTCTCGTAAACGAGCTCTCCCTTCAATACGACCTTGAACAGCAAAAGAAACAGCTCGAAAGTTATTCATACCAGCTTCAGATGCGGTCGAGGAACGGACCAAGGAACTCCATGAATCTGATCAATGGCACCGGTCACTTTTTGAAAACGCGACGGACGGGATTATTGTCATGGACCGTCACGGCATCATCGTGAACGCTAATGACAGGGCCTGCGAAATGCACGGCTTTACGCGAGAGGCGCTTGTCGGCGCCCATATAAAACTGTTGGCGGCCGACGGTGACAAGAACAACATGTTGGAGAGAATGCGCCGGATACTGGACGGTGAATCTCTTGTGTTTGAGGCCGCAAACAACAAAAAGGACGGCTCAACCGTCAATGTCGAAGTCAGTTCCAAGGCAATCAACATTGGGAACGAGCTTTTTGTACAGTCATTCTATCGTGATATCACCGAGAAGAAGAAATTTCAGGAACACCTTATGCAGTCGCAGAAGATGGAATCCGTCGGAGTCCTCGCCGGTGGGATCGCACACGACTTTAATAATATATTGACCGCCATCCTTGGCCACACAGACCTCATTCGCCGGTTTGCCGTGCTGGACGAAAAGGCGACGCGCAGTCTTAACGTTATCGAAGATGCGTCGCGAAGGGCAGGAAGAATGATCTCAAAACTTCTTGGCTTTGCGCGAAAAAGCAAGTATGAGCGAACACCGATCAACCTGAACGATGTGGTGTATGAGACCATAAAACTGCTCGAGCAGGTCATCGACAAGAGCATAAACCTGAGCGTAGAACTTGACAACCGGCTTCCCCTGATCCAGGGCGACGTGAATCAGATGGAGCAGGTCATCATGAATTTCATCGTCAATGCCCGTGATGCCATGCCGAAAACGGGCGGACGCATCGTCATCCACACGCAATCCCGGACGGTCGTGAAGAGCATGCCGGATGTCCCTCCCTATGTCCCTCCCGGGGAATATGTCCAGATCAGCGTCTCTGACACCGGCGCCGGGATTCCCGAGGATATCGTGAACAAGATCTTCGAGCCTTTCTTTACCACGAAGGAGCAGGGAAAAGGAACAGGGCTCGGCCTGTCCATGGTCTACGGAGCCGTCAAAGACCATGAGGGATATCTCTCTGTTCAGAGCACGCTTGGCGTCGGGAGCGTTTTTTCCGTTTTTCTGCCCGCAGCAGCCCCTGCATCCGTTGCCGGGGCAAAGGGAGCTTTAAAGCAGGCCAGTGGAAAGGAAACCCTCCTTATTGTTGATGACGAACAGGATGTTCTTGACATCATGCGGGACGCACTGGAGAGCAGTGGGTACAAGGTGTTTGCAACCAGCGATTCTACGGTAGCGATGGACCTCTACAGAAGGATTTTTCACGAAGTGGCGCTTGTCATATCCGACATCGTCATGCCCGGAATTGACGGAAAAGAGCTCATCCGGCAGATAAAAGCGATCAATCCCGATGTTAAAGTTCTCGCGGTTTCCGGGTATACGAGATATGTCGCGGAAAAGGACGAGATCAAAGAAATTGACGGTTTTCTTCAGAAACCCTTTGAATCGTATTATCTTCTTTCCGTGGTACGACGGATACTCGATACAAAGTCAAAAAAATTCTTACCTGTCTGAGCAAACATCCTTCACAACAGCGCATTATTGTATAAATCCGACTGCCCACCTGAAAGCGGGGCACCAAGCCAGCTTCGTCATGAGCTTCCCAAGCTGACTCGAGCCGCTGGACTGAGCAGCCGCAGCATCGCGCTTTATGCATAGTCTCGCACGCTAAAACCCGACATCTTGTTAATTCAGTTCATCCTGTCATTCAATCAAAGGCCCGATCATTTCTACTCATTTTGCGACAAGAAATTTTAATCCCTAGCAAACCGATGGAACATCCAGGCATTACACCCGGGCGGGAGCCATTAAATTTGTTATAATGTAACTACTCAGGTGAATAGACTGAGGGTAGGAGTTTTTGTGTAATTCAAGTAGATACCCTTCAGCTTTCAGCCTGAATACCTACTCCGTAAGAGGGAGACATTTATGGTGTCGCTGAAAAAGAGGGGGCATACTATCCTGATGATAGAGGACGACCCCGAGAGGCGCGAGCTTGTGCGCGCGGCGTTTACAAACGCAATCGGTCCTTCGCGCCTCGAATTTGTCTCCACGCCCGAGGCCGGCTTCGCGATCATGAGGCGCGAGACCGTTGATGTCCTGTTCGTCAACGAGGTCCAGAGCGGGCTTAACGCGTCTGAATTCGTGCGCGATCTTGCCGCTACCAACCAGCAGGCCCCGGTCATCATGATGTCGCCCGATGCCGACGAGGCGGCAATCCTCCATGCGCTCCGCGGCGGCGCATCAGACTGCGTCAGCATGGACCGGAAAACCATTGCCGGCTACCCGGCAATTGCCCTGCGAGCCATCGCTCGCTCAGAGACCTTCCAGGCATATGCAGAGCATGCACTGGCGATCATCAAAAATCAGAAGCAGTGGATGTCGATCATCGACGCCATTACGGACTACATCTACGTTCTCGACAACGCGCAGAGACTTGTCAAAGTGAACAACTCCTTCGCAATGGCGATCGGCCTGCACCCGCGGGACATCGTCGGGAAGCAGCTTCAGGAGGTGTTCCATCAGGACATTCCGAACGAGGCGGTGCTCGACGAAGTCCGCCGGGACGGCATGCCGCGGACATATGAGAAAAAGATCAATGATGATATCCATCAGGTCAGCATTTTCCCGCTGCAGGAGAACGGTCAATTCTTCACTATCCATGTGTTAAAGAACGTCACCGAGGTGCGAAGACTGAAAGACCAGCTGTACCATGCCGACAAGCTTGCGTCCATCGGCCTTCTGGTCTCCGGTGTTGCACACGAGATCAACAACCCGTTGACCGGGACGATCGCTTATACCGAACTCCTCGCCATGAAGGTGACCGATGAGGAAACCAGGGCCGAGCTGAAGAAGATCCTGGACAGCGCCGAGCGGTGCAAGAAGATCGTGGATAATCTCATGACCTTTTCCCGACAGCGAACTCCATCGAAGAGCCTTGAATCCGTCAACGACGTCATTGATCGTGCCATTGCCCTCAGAATCTACTGGCTCAAGGCCAATTCTATCGAGATCGTCAGGGACTACGATCCTGCGACAACGGTTTTTGTGGACGCACAGCAGATCCAGCAGGTGGTCCTGAATCTGCTGCTCAATGCTGAGCAGGCGATCCGTGACGCCGGACAGACGCATGGCAAGATCGTATTCAGGTCTCGGGCCGATAAGCAGCGCCGCAGGGTCATCGTAACCGTGAGCGATAACGGCCCCGGCATATCACCGCAGATCGCAGCGAAGATCTTTGACCCCTTTTACTCGACGAAACCCGTGGGAGAAGGAACAGGGCTCGGCCTCTCCATTTCCCACGGAATCATCACCGAGCACGGCGGCACCATCCGGTTCGAAAAAAATGAAGACGGCGGCAGTGTCTTCACGTTTGAACTGCCCACGGGTGCGGACATGCCAGCGCTGGCGCCAGCGATTCGGAAAAGCGAGAACACTTGACACAAGGGACCGGGTCCGCCGGCAAAGAAGAAAGCTCTCGGTTCCTTGCCGGAGATGTCAAAAAAGTTGGCTTATCCGCGCATGTCCGTTTTCATTTATACGCCTATTGTCGCTTGTCGGGTTGTAGAATATCAGGGTGGGAATTTTCAGCTTTCACTTCTGTATACGGAAGGCGTGGCGAGTTCTTAACCTTATTTCTTCTGTGCGTTAATGCCCATTTTTTTCATCTTCTCGAGCAGGGTCGTCCGGTTGAGTTTGAGCAACTGGGCTGCCTTGCTTCTCACACCCCTGGCTTTTTCGAGGGCCTGCATGATCAGTCTCCGCTCCAGGTTGCTCACCGTCTTATTGAGGTCGATCCCGCCCTCGCCGAATTCCATCTCGCCTTGTTCCAGCGGCGCGGGCATGGACACCGGTGCGGCCCGGCCCGCCTGCCTGATGTCGCCTCCCGCCCGCTCCGTGTCCGCGAAGGTCAGCTGCTGGAACTTCTCGGGAAGGTCCGCTACGGTCACGACCTTATTGCTCACAAGGATGGTAAGGCGCTCGATAAGGTTCTCAAGCTCCCGAACATTCCCCGGCCACTGGTATTTCAGCAAACAGTGCATCGCGTCGTCTGAAAACGTAAAGGCCTCGCGCTTTCTCTTTCGGGAGAATTCCTGGATAAAGTGGGCGGTCAGGAGGACGATGTCTTCAACCCGCTGACGGAGCGGCGGCAGGTGGAGCGGTATTACATTCAGGCGATAGAAGAGATCTTCCCGAAACTTTCCCTCCTTCGTGACCTTCTCCAGGTCCTTGTTTGTAGCTGCAAGGATCCGCACGTCCACTTTGATCGTCTTGACGCCGCCAACTCGCTCGAACTCCCGCTCCTGCAGTATCCGCAGCAGTTTGACCTGAAGCGAGGGGTCGAGCTCGCCCACTTCGTCGAGAAGGAGCGTCCCGCCCTGCGCCAGCTCGAAGCGGCCGATCCGGGTATTGATCGCGCCGGTGAAGGCGCCCTTCTCATGACCGAAGAGCTCGGACTCAAGAAGATCTTTGGGGATCGCGGAGCAGTTCAGAGGCACAAAGGGCCCGCTGGCTCGCGATAGATTGTTATAGTGGATGGTCTTGGCAATAAGTTCCTTGCCCGTCCCGCTCTCTCCGGTAATGAGGACCGTGCTGTCAGTGTCAGCGATCTTTTCGATCAATTCGTAGACCGTCTGCATGGCAGGAGAATCTCCGACGAGCCCCTCGAAGTTGTACTTGTTCTTGAGCTGCATCTTGAGCATTATGTTCTCTTTTTGGAGTTTCGCAACAGAAAGCGCCTTGTCGAGGACGATCATGAGCTCTTCGAGATTGAACGGTTTGGTTATGTAGTCGAAGGCGCCGATCCGCATGGCCTCAACAGCGGTCTGTACGGTGCCGAAGGCCGTCATGACAACAACGGGGACGGCGATCTTTAACGCAACGACTTCCTTCAACACCTCCATCCCGCTGATACCGGGCATCACGAGATCGGTAAAGATGAGATCGAACTTCTCCGCCCGCAACAGATCAAGCCCCATCTCGCCATTCTGAGCAAGCGTTATCTCGAACCCTTTTTGCCCGAGAAAGGTACGGAGCACATCTCGAACGGTTTCATCATCTTCTATGACTAAGACTCTCTTCATAGCGTATGGATGAAACATATCAGAATCCCCTATTACTGTCAACCTGTTGACACTCGTTTTGGCCTGCAACCGTCACATTTCCTGAATATTGGTCGTATACACTGATAACGCAGCCATTAATCTGACATTATTAAAACCAAACTCACTATTCTTCAATGTGTTGCAGTAGGCACAATTCTTGAATAAATATGATTATAGGTGCCGGGGATCTCTGCAAAGACCTTCATGCTCTCTTCGGTAAATTAGGCTGAATCGATATCATCAACAAGGTGTTATTCATGCGCGCACAAAAATTCTTAAAAACTATCACCATTGCAAGCGGCCAGGTCGGCGTGGGCAAGACCACGGTGGCTGCGAATCTCGCAATTGCCATGAACAAGCTCGGCAGGAGGGTAATGTTCATGGACTCAGATTTCGGTTTGCGAAATATCGAGGCGCTGCCTCATGTTCCGCCGAAATACCACATGCAACACCGGAACACTGCGCCTTCAAAGGATATTACTGTGAAAGGTTCGGAAAGTATCAATATCCTTTCCCCCGGCCATGCGGAGCTCACAGAACTCCAGCGTCTCAATATCCTGAACGCCGTTGACGGTTGCACCAGCGATATTGACGTCCTTCTCATTGACACAGCATCGGGGATACCGGAAAATATCGCTTTCTTCTGCAGCGCTGCACAGGAGATCATCCTCCTCACCTCTCCCGAGCACACGTCCATCGCCGATGCAGCCGCGCTCATCGATGTACTGTACAGCAGATACCAGGAAAAGCAGTTCCATGTGCTCGTCTATTATGCGAAGAACGACGAAGAAGCGCTTGAAGTTTTCAGGCGCCTCTCGCTCGCGACAGAGCCGTGCCCGAGCATATCCCTTGACTACCTCGGAAATCTCCCTTGTGACGAGGCCGTCCAGATGGCCGTTCAAGCACAGCAGGCCTTCCTGGACCTCTATCCCCGATGCCCTGCTTCGCGGAGGATCATCGAGATCGGCAAAAAGATCCTGACAAGCAGGGACAAGATCAAAGGAACGCTTCAATTCTGCATCGGACAACTCTTAACAACGTCATCCGGTTCACACCGGTGAGTCGTCCGTTTCTGTTTTTTTACAGATTGGTTGCTTCGGGAGAGGGCTTGTCCAGGTCAGCAGGGAAGGAAAGGGCTCTTACGGTGATGATGAACACGAGTCCATGGTCGTAATAAACCGGATGCATTCCCCGGCAGGAAGGGGCTTGCTGAAGAGGTAACCCTGCACTTCGTCGCACGGCAACTCACGTAAAAAAGCAAACTGCTCCTCCGTCTCCACTCCCTCTGCGATGACCCTCAGCTTCAAGCTGTGCGCCATCGCAATGATCGCCCGGACAATGGCGGCGTCGTCCGGACTCGTGTTGATATTCATGACAAAAGACCTGTCAATCTTGAGGGAATCGAACGGGATCCGCCTGAGATAGTTCAGAGACGAGTAGCCGGTGCCGAAATCATCGATGGAGATACGGATCCCCATTTCTTTAAATTGTTTCAGTGTGGCAATAGCCTTTTCGGGGTTCTGCATGACCGTGCTCTCGGTAATTTCCAGCTCAAGGTGGTGAGGATCCATTTCAACTTCTTTCAGGGCTCTCGTCACTGTTTCGACGAGATCTTTATGGCCGAACTGCCGGCTGGACAGGTTCACGGATATGCTGACAGACGGAAGCCCCATCGCGCGCCAGGCCCTATTCTGACGGCAGGCAGCACTCAATACCCACTCGCCGATCCGAACGATCATTCCGCTCTCTTCAGCAAGAGGGATGAACTCGGCCGGCGATATCATCCCCTTGTCCGGATGCTTCCAGCGAATAAGAGCTTCGATGCCGACCACCTTTCTGCTCTTGGCGTCCAGCTTCGGCTGATAGTGAAGAAAGAACTCTTTCCGTTCTATTGCCCGATGAAGCTCGTTCTCCAGATTCAGCCGCTCAAGAGTGGCGGCGTTCATGGACTCCGCATAAAACTGGAAGTTGTTTTTCCCCTGATTCTTGGCGTGGTACATCGCGATATCGGCAGTCTTGAGCAGGGAATCTGCATCGGTACCGTCCGAGGGGTATAACGAAATGCCGATACTGGCCGTTATAAATACCTCCTGACCGCTAAGAATGAACGGTTGGGACAGGTCCGTAAGTATGCGGTTCGCCGCAATGGCGGCATCTTCAATCCGGCTCAGTTCGTTCAGCAGGACAATGAACTCGTCCCCGCCCAACCTCGACACGGCATCTTGTGATTCCTCTTTGTCCGAACGGGCAACAGAGTCGCTCTTTCTCACACCCTGTGTCAGCCTGGTTGCAACTTCCTGGAGCAGCTGGTCTCCCGCGTCATGTCCAAGAGTGTCATTAATGCGCTTGAAGGCATCGAGGTCGACAAAGAGTGTTGCCAGGTTGCGTCTGTATCGCTGGGCGAGCGTCAGGGCACGGGACAGGATCTCTTTGTAGAACGTGCGGTTCGGCAGGCCCGTTAATGCGTCGTAATAGGCAAGTGACCGAATCTGTTCCTCCGCATTCTTCCGGCCGGTGATGTCCCTCTGGATATGCACGACCTGGATGATGATATCATTCTCGTCGCGGATCGGCGATGAGCTGACCTCAACATATGATTTATTCCCGTCATGGTCGAGGTGCACGTGCTCGGCCGATGCATGTTGGCCGGTTTTCATGGTTTCCGAAAGAGGGCAGATATCATCCGGTGCGGTGCAGAGGCCGCTGCGGCCGTGGGTTACTTCATAACAGAATTTGCCAATCGCTTCCTCCTCCGAAACAGTAAACTCGTGGAGAAAGGCGCTGTTCACGCCGACAATCCGCAAATCCTTGACATCGACGATGCAGATCGGGTCGATCATGCTGTTCAGGACGGTCCGGCTGAATTCATAGGCTCGCCTCAGTTCCCGGGTGCGTTCGAACACGCGCTGCTCCAGAGATTCGTTCAGGCTCCTGAGTTTTTCCTCCGCCTGTTTGCGCGCCTCTTCTGTTTCCTGTTGCATCGCTGAGGTATTATTCGGCGCCGGTCCGGGATCATCGCTCATTTTGCTTCAATCTCCTCAAGAGTTTTCAGTATCCGTTCTCTCTTCTTGAGGTTTTCCTCTGCTTTCAACCCCAGCACGGTATTCGGACCGTGCTCTATGACCTGTTGAAATGACCTCCTGGCCTCTCCATATTTTTCGTCGGAGTATTGCTGAAGGCCCCTATCGTTATACCACTGCTGCGTTTTCGTGTTAACAGGCTTCGCTTGCGGATTGTCGACCGATATCGGCGGAGAAGCCCAGCCGGCCGTGACCAACAAGGCGACACAACACAGGAGCATCATACAACGCATGGATTTTTTTGTCATGAACAGGCCTGCCATCATCGCTTCACTCTCTCACGCTGACGGGGAATAGGAGTTGATCTCTCGGAGGGCAACTGCTACCATCTTGCAATCAGTATATAATAAGAACTCCTTTTATTCAATGGTTTTAATCTTGCTTTTTCGGTAAGGCGGGACCGGACACCGTTTTGCACGGGCATTTCATTTAATTCATTTGTTCAGGGGGCGCCGGGTGGTGATCATAGCTTTACATTTCTTAAATACGCTGCCGCCTCTTCAGGCGGCGTGGGATTGATATAGAAACCCGAGCCTCTCTCAAACCCCGCGACGCGCATGAGCCGCGGCGTGATCTCGAGGTGCCAATGGAAGTCGTCGTTAAGGGTATGCCAGTGACCGCGGCGCGCGATGCGGTTTGGTGCTGAGTAGAGCATATAATTGTACGGCGGGTTCCTCAACACCTTCCCGAGACGCTGGAGTGTGTGGCGGAGTGTCCGGGAAAAGTCCATGATCTCTTCCTTGCTGATATCCACATATGAGCACAGATGCTTCTTGGGGTAGATCCAGGTTTCGAAGGGGAAGCGGGGTGCGAAGGGCACCATGACCAGGAAGTGGCGCGTCTCCTCGATCACGCGCTCCGGGGTTGCCAGTTCCTGCCTGATGATGTCGCAGAAGAGACATCGCTCTTTATAATCATAGTACGATTTGGCGCCATCCAGCTTTTCCTTCACGGCCTTGGGGACGACGGGTGTGGCAATGATCTGGGAATGGGAGTGGTTCAGGGCCGAGCCGGCGGTCCAGCCCTGATTCTTGAAGACCAGAACATAGCGGAGCCTGCTGTCCCGCTCAAGATCGAGGATCCGGTCACGGTAGGACCAGAGAACTTTTTCTACCTGATTTTCAGGAAGCTCTTCGAGTCGAAGGGCGTGCTCCGGGCTCTCGATAATGATCTCGTGGGCGCCGATGCCGTTCATCCAGTCGTAGATGCCGCTGCCTTCGCGCTCAAGGGTGCCTTCGATATGCAGCACCGGGAACTTGCTCGGGATCACGCGAACCCACCAGCCTTCGGTGTTCGGTGCGGACTTCTCGGTGCGAAACGAAGCGATCTCCGGAGGGGTCTTTGCCTCATTGCCGCCGCAGAACGGACATTCCGCGGGCGTTACATCATCGATCGGCTCTTCAAACGCATAGTCTTCGGGTTTTTTCGGACGCTCGGTGGAAATGATGATCCACCGGCCAACGATGGGGTCCTTCCGCAAACGGGACATCAGCTGCCCGACCTCGCCCGCTGCTCGGTCAGCACCTTGTGTACGATCTGTTTCAGTTCCTTTATACGAACGGGCTTGTTGATATACTCTGCGGCGCCGAGGCTCATGGCCTTCAAATAGCTCTCCACCTCGCCGTATGCGGTAACCATGATCACGTCTGTTTTTGACCCCATCTTGCGGATTTCCTGCAGGAGTTGAAGGCCGTCCATAACCGGCATCTTGATGTCCGTGATCACGAGATTGAAGGGCTGGCTTTTAAAAAGGCCCAGAGCCTCCTCACCGCCACTTGCGAGGGAAACGTCATAGCCTTCATCGGTCAATATGGTATTGAAGAGATCGCGTGCGCCTTCTTCGTCGTCAACAACAAGAATCTTCATCCGTTCTCCCTCAATACATCGTGGTAAAGCAAAAATATCATAAAATTATGCTCTCGTCAAGGTTACCCAGAGTAACACTCACTCCACAAAGGCGGAGAACCTGTTTCACTGACCTCACTTAGCTGTTTGAAATATCAACGATTTATTTCATACAGGAGGTGCAGTCCCTCAAGGGTAAGATGCGGTTTTATCTCCTGAATGGTCTTTGTTTCCGGGGAAACCAGCTCGGCAAGACCTCCGGTCGCCACGACCCTTGCATCGGCCGATAGCTCCTCCTTCATTCTCTCCACTATGCCGTCCACGAGTCCCGCGTAGCCGTAGATGATGCCCGACTGCATTGCGCTGATGGTGTCTGCACCGATGACCTTCGGGGGCTTAACGAGTTCGACCCTCGGCAGCTTTGACGCGCGCTGGAACAATGCCTCTGCCGAGATCTTCATTCCCGGACAGATCGCCCCGCCGAGGTACTCGCCGTTCTTTGTTATCGCACAGAAGGTGGTAGCCGTGCCGAAATCCACGATAATAAGCGGGCCGCCATAAAGCTTATAGGCCGCGGCAGCGTTCACGATACGGTCGGCGCCTACCTCTTTTGGATTATCGGTGTGTATCGTGATACCCGTCTTCAGTTCATGCGTCACGACCATGGGCTCGACCCTGATGTACTTCCGGGACATCTCGACCATCACCGGCAGGAGCGGCGGCACCACCGCCGAGATGATCACCCCCTGTATCTGATTGAACTCGATTCCGGCGAAGCCGAAGAGGTCCTTGAAGATCATGGCGTATTCATCGGGTGTGATCTGCGTGTTCGTACCCACGCGCCAGTTTTCAACGAGCCTTTCCCTGTCGAACACGCCGAGGACCACGTTGGTGTTGCCGATATCGATGGCTAATAACATGGAAGAAGGCCTCCGAAGTATAGGGTCCGGGGTTCAGGGGCAAGGTTCCGGGAAAAGCAAAGGCTCATTTAATCCTTGACCGCCTGAACCCCGGACCCTGGCTACTGGACCCTATTTTTTAAGGATCGTCACATCCCCCGCTGCGACCGTACGGATCGTGCCATTATCGAGCCTGACGATAAGCCTGCCGTCACCATCAACGCCTTGCGCCAGGCCGTCGAGAGCCTCGCCCGTTCCGCTCACGGTGATGCGGTTACCCACCGTTGTGTTGAGCTTTTTCCATTCGTCGAGAACTTCCGCGTCATTGATGAGGAACTTCTCATACCAGGTCTCAAGGTCCCGCAGAACCTGCTGGAGCAGCATGGTCCTGTTTATCTTCGCTCCGGCCTCTGCCGCGAGCGTGGTCGTGACGCTGCGGACCTCGGGGGGCAGCTCGCCCATCTCCATGTTTACATCCACGCCTATGCCGAGCACGACATGACGAATGCGGTCCTGCTCGGCGCTCATCTCGGTCAGCAAACCGCTGACTTTTTTACCGGAGAGAAGGATATCATTCGGCCACTTAATGCCGGCCTCCAGTCCGCACGTTGTCCTGATCGCCGATGCCACGGCCACAGCGCCTGTCAGCGTGATCAGGGGCGCCTTATGCATCGGAATGTTCGGACGGAGGACCACGCTGAGATAAAGGTTCCCTTTCGGCGAGATCCATTTCCTGCCGAGCCTGCCCTTACCGCCGGTCTGCGTCTCGGCGATCACGACGGTCCCTTCGGGCGTTCCATCAGCCGCCATCTCCATGGCCAGGGTGTTCGTGGATGTCACCTCGGACAGAAAATGTATTTTCTTTCCGATGATCGTCGTCCTGAGCCCCGGCCTGATGTCGCCCTGTCTGAGGATATCAGGCACGGTCGTGATTTTATATCCCTGCGACGGGACGGCCTCGATCCCGAACCCCTCGCGCTCCAGCGACTTGATGTGTTTCCACACCATCGTTCGGGAGATGCCGCATTTCCTCGCCAGTTCTTCTCCGGAGATGAATCCCGAGCGGGACGACCGGAGCAGGTTCAGTATTTTTTCTTTATACATTTAATCTTTTTCACCGCTCAGGCGCAAAGAGCGCGAAGTTTAAAAACGTCTAATCCATATTAGGTTTTTCTTAGCGTCCTTCGCGACTTCGCGGTTAATTATTTTATTTTCATACTGATATCCGCCGCCGGCGCTGAATGCGTCAGGCTTCCTGACGACACAAAGTCCACGCCCGTCTCGGCGATGTGCCGGACCGTCTCCAGCGTCACGTTGCCGGACGCTTCCACGAGGGCGCGACCTGCGATCAGCTTCACAGCTCCGCGCATCATCTCCACCGGCATATTGTCGAGCATGATGATGTCGGCCTTCGCCGCCAATGCCTCGCGCACCTCATCGAGCGTTTTGGTCTCGACTTCGATCCGGAGGCTGCCGGTCTTCGCTCGTGCGGACGCGACTGCTTTCGCAATGCCTCCCGCCGCTTTGATGTGATTGTCCTTGATCAGGATCATGTCGTATAATCCCATACGGTGATTCTTCCCGCCGCCCATCCGGACGGCGTTCTTTTCAAGCTGCCGCAAACCGGGGAGCGTCTTGCGCGTATCCAGCACCGCGGCCTTCAAACCCTTCACCTGATCCACGTATCCGGCGGTCAGCGTCGCGATGCCGGACAGATGCTGGAGCAGGTTCAGGGCCACGCGTTCGCCCGCGAGCAGCGCCCTCGTATTGCCCGACAGCCTCGCGATCTCGGTGCCGGCATTGATCCTGTCACCGTCCTTTGCAAGCGGTGTAAACCGGACATCCGGATCAAGATGCCGGAACACCTCGGCCGCGATATCAATACCTGCAAGGATGAGGTTCTGCTTCGCCAGGACGGACGCCGTGGACGTGAGCTCGGCGGGGATGGTCGCCTCGGAGGTTACATCACCGGAGCCGAGGTCTTCAGCGAGTGCTTTTTCGATGAGCTCTTTTAAAGAATATTCCATCTGGCTTAAACGTTGATCATTGAATTTTTTGTCACCCTACCATCTTCAGGCTCTGCTCAAGCTTCTCCCGCTTCGCTTTGAACTCCTCGAGCTTCGCCGTGTCCTTTTCGACAACTTCTTTCGGCGCCTTATCAACGAAATTCTTGTTGGAAAGCTTTTTTGAAAACACCTCGATGTCCTTTGAGATCTTCGCGATCTCTTTCTGGAGCCGGTCGCGCTCCTGGGTGATATCGAGCAGACCTTCGAGCGGCACATAGACCTCGGCACCGGTGATCACCGCTGTTGCCACGGACCCGGGCTTTGCTTCAGACACGCCGATGCGAAGCTCCTTGATCCGCGCAAGGGTCTTTGCATACCCGGCGCTTTTCTCAAGGTGCTCGCCGAGCTCCCGGGTCTCCACGTTCACGATGACGCTTATCTGCAGGGATGGCGCGATGTTCATCTCGCCGCGAATGTTCCTGATAGCCAGGATCAGGTCCATCACCATCTGCATGTCGCGCTCGATCTCCGCATTGATCAGGTTCTCATCCGCCACCGGATACTCCGCCACCATGATAGATTCGGGTTTGTTTTTCTGGTTCCTGCTCTGAACTCCTGACTCCTGAACTCCGAACTTCTTCCGGCAGCGTCTGCCAGATTTCCTCCGTAATAAACGGCATGATCGGATGCAGCAGGCGAAGCGCGGTTTCGAGAGCATGGGCAAGAACGGTCTGCGTCGCAGTCCGTGACGCGGCTCCCTTATCCTCGTAGAGGACCGGCTTGGAGAACTCGAGGTACCAGTCGCAGTACTCATGCCAGATGAAGTGATACAGCGACGAGGCGACGTCGTTGTACCGGAAGTCAACAAGCGCGGCCTGCACGTCTTTCGTGACCGAGTTCAAGCGCGAGAGGATCCAGCGGTCGGCGAGGGACGAGTCGGGTGTTACGAGTCCGGCGTTCGGAGTGAATTCTTCTTCCAGGTTCATGAACACGAACCTGCTCGCGTTCCAGATCTTGTTCGCGAAGTTCCGGTAGCCCTCGATGCGCTCCGGAGCAAGCTTGATATCCCTGCCCTGCGCGGCAAAGGCCGTGAGCGTGAACCGGAATGCATCGGTGCCGTACTGGTCGATCATCACGAGCGGATCGATGACGTTGCCCTTGGACTTGCTCATCTTCTGTCCTTCGGCGTCGCGCACGAGTGCATGGATATAGACCTGCCGGAAAGGAACCTCATGCTTAAAATGGAGCCCCATCATGATCATCCGCGCCACCCAGAAGAAGATGATATCAAAGCTGGTGACCAGCACTGAGGTGGGGTAATAGGTCTCGACCTCCTTGGTCTTGTCCGGCCATCCGAGCGTGGAGAAAGGCCAGAGCGCCGACGAGAACCACGTGTCGAGCACATCGGGGTCCCGTATCAGATCGTGAGAGCCGCAACGGGGACATTGCTTTGGCGCCTCCTTCCGGACAATAGCTGCGGCATCGACGCCGATCGTTACCACTTCCTCTGCAGCGGCCGGCATGCCCGCTCCCTCGCCGGCAGCACCTGCCCCGATCTTTGAAATGAGCACGGCCTTGTCGCACGTCCTGCAATACCATGCCGGTATTTGATGCCCCCACCAGATCTGGCGGGAGATGCACCAGTCCTTGATGTTCCGCATCCACTCGAAGTAGGTGTTCTCCCAACCCTTTGGAACGAACTGCACCCGTCCGTCCTCCACGACCTTGATCGCGGGTTCGGCAAGAGGCCCGGTCTTCACAAACCACTGGGGGGAAAGATACGGCTCAACAATGGACTTGCAGCGGTAGCACTTGCCTACGGAGTGCGCGTGCTCATCGGTCCTGACCATGAAGCCCCGCTCCTGAAGCAGTTCCACCACCATGCCGCGCGCCTTCTTCGCCGGCTTTCCCGCGATCAGCCTGGTTACCTCCGGCAGCACATCGGGAATGTCGCGGCGGATCTCGGCCCTGTCATTCAGTATTTTTATGCGCGGCAGCTCCGGTTTCTGCCTCTGTCCCGCCTCATAATCGTTGAAGTCATGCGCCGGGGTGACCTTGACGGCGCCGGTCCCGAACTCGAGGTCCACCAGTATCGAGTCGCCGATGATCGGGATCTTCCTGCCCGTAAGCGGCAGGTCAACGGTCCTGCCGATCAGGTCCTTATAGCGCGGATCGAGCGGGTGAACCGCGACGGCCGTGTCGCCGAGCATGGTCTCGGGCCGCGTGGTCGCGACGGTCAACCGGATATTGTGGTCGTGGCTCAGGGGATAGGCAATATGGTACAGCTTGCCCTTCTCGTCCTCGTGCTCCACCTCGATGTCCGACAGCGCCGTGTGGCAGCGCGGACACCAGTTGATCAGGCGCTCGCCGCGGTAGATGAGGCCCTCTTCGTGAAGAGTGACGAAAACTTCAAGAACGGCCTTCGAAAGGCCGGGGTCCATCGTGAACCGTTCCCGGTCCCAGTCACAGGACGCGCCCATGCGCTTCAACTGGTTGATGATCCTGCCGCCGTATTCCTGTTTCCATTTCCAGACTTCCTGTACAAAGGCTTCTCTTCCCATCATATGACGGTCAACATCATTTTTCGCCAACTGGCGCTCGACCACGTTCTGCGTGGCGATGCCCGCGTGGTCGGTGCCCGGCACCCAGAGGGTATTTCTGCCGGACATGCGCATCCAGCGAACGAGGATGTCCTGGAGCGTGGCGTTCAGCGCGTGGCCGATATGGAGCGAGCCGGTCACGTTCGGCGGGGGGATCACGATCGAAAAAGGAACGCTGCCCGCATTTTCATCGGCGTGAAAATATTTTTTCTCCGTCCAAAAGCCGTACCATTTTTCCTCTACAGACTTCGGATCATAGGCCTTGGGCAATTCTTTCCCTGACATGAAGCACGCTCTCCTTTACCCCGTTAGAGGAAGCTGACTCTGGTCGGAGATTAATGTAATACATGAAAAATCGCGGTGGATAGCACAAAACTGTCATCATGAGAAAACGTATTCTCTAACGGGGTTTACCTGCACATCGTCGTCCAAATAAAAGAGGGGAGCAAGTCCCCTCGTTGTCATTGTTCCGCACTTTTTGTCCGACCCGTTGAGATTCTATTCCATCGCTTTCAACCGTTCTATCTCCTCTTTGATCATGACCTCCGCAAGCTGAGGGACCGTTTCCCAGGCCACTTTTTCGATCACTTCCCGTGCGACTTCCCGTGCGATCGTCTTGACCGCTTCCTCGATCCCTTTCCGCACCGTGTCCTCGGAGATCTTCGGAATGGGCGGCGTCATGTCGCTGAATATTTCCAGCGCCATCCGGGAGACTGTCTCTTCGGCAATCGTCCTCAGTTCGCTCCTGGAAAGCGACGTTGAATTCGAAACGGCCTTTTTTTCGAGTGCCTCGTCCACCGACTTCGCCGCCACTTGTTCGACCATGCTCCTCAGCGTATCGTCGGACCGCCCGGAAGCCTGCGCCCACGGCTGCCTTTCAAAGAACTCTCTTGCGATCCTCTCGACGGCCTCGTCGGCCACACTCCACATATCGCTCGCGGAAAGGGCGGACGGACCGGCAGCGGGCATCTTTTCCAACGTCTCTTTTGTCATGCTCGAGACCTTTGCCTCCACCATGGCGTGAAGGGTCTCATCGGAAATCTGCGGGGATTGCATTAAAGGCTGTCTGTCAAAATATTCCCGCGCAATCCTCTCGACGGCTTCTTCAGATACGCTCCACATATCACTCGCGGTAAGGGCCGGTGAGGTGACGGGCAGCGACTGCGCTGCGGTCGCGGCCATCTTGCTCGCGACTTCTTCTGCAACCATGGCGCGAAGGGTCTCGGGCGAGACCTGCGGCTGGACCGGAGGGATCTGGGCGACGATGTTCTTCGCAGCGTGGGCGACAACCTCTTCCGCTATGCCCCGTGCCTCGCTTGCCGAAAGTGTCAAAGGCTGCGGCAGGGCAGCCAGGGTCTCATTTGTTTTGCGCGTGACTTCTTCCGCAACCATGGCGCGAAGGGTCTCGGGCGAGATCTGCGGCTGGACCTTGGGAATTATGGCAACGATGTCTTTTGCCATTCCGGCAACAAGATCTTCAGCTATTTTACGCGCCTCGGCCGCAGTGAGTGACGGCACTTGCGGTTGCGGCGCCGGCATCCTTGCCAGGGCATCTTTCGTCAAACTGGAGACTTTTTCCTCTACCATGGCGCGAAGGGTGTCATCGGAAATCTTCGGCGGCTGAACCGGTGGAAGTTTGGCGAACACTTCCCGGGCCATCTTTGCTATGGAATCTTCCGCCATCCTGCGCATTTCAGTCTCAGACAACGTCGGAATCTGGACCGCGGGCTGGGCGGGTGGCTGAGGCGAAGGACTTGGGGTTCCGGGCCTGAATACGTCCTGCTTATCGGCCTCCGGGGTGGCCGTTTCAAAGGAGTCAAAGCTGATGCTACCGGGTTGGGGCCCCTCTGTCTCCTTGTTCAGGCCCAGCCCAGTACGCATCTCTTCCACGGCCTTGGCGCCGACCGGCAGCACCTTTGCCACTTCGCGGGTAAGCGGTTCTTCAACCTCTTCCACGACGGGCTCAACTTCGTATACCGTATCTTCTTCGGTTGATGCGGCTGCTCGCGCGAGGTCTGCCGGAGAAGGGGCTTCGCTGATAATATCAAAAATATCCGCGGGTGCGGCCTTTTTTGGTTTGAGTGGTGCCGCGGCTGGAGGTGGTGCCGCTGGTGGTGCCGATTGGAATGCCGCCGGGGGTACCGGAGGTTCTGGTGCTGCCGGCTGGCACGCGATGGAAGGCGCGGCCTCAGCACTCCGTGGCGGGGCTTCGGCAAGTGCCTTTTTCACTTTCCCGATAAGTTCCTGGGACTCAAAGGGCTTGGCAATGTTGTCGAGGATCCCGGCCTGCTTTCCCTTTGCATCGTCGTACACATCGTCCCTGCTCATCATGAGAATGACCGGCGTCTGCGCAAGCTGAGGGATCTGTTTCATCCGCGACGCAAAGGAATAGCCGTCGATGCGCGGTAAATCCACGTCCACCAGCACCACATCGGGAACGACCCGCGTCGCATCGTTCAGAGCCGTCTCGCCATCGCTCGCGCAAATGATTTCATAGTCTCTTCCCGAAAAAAGCATTTCCACCACTTTCTGGATTGTGATGCTCTTGTCGGCTAACAATATTTTAACGGGCATGGAGCAGCCTTTCAAAATCGAAAATTTCCGCGGTGCTCAAGCATGTTAAAAAAATTAACACATTTCTCTGGGTGTGTCAAGTTTTCGTTTTATTTTTCTTCATGTTATGGCCTCAGACGCCCTGCGGGACAACGGCCTGCCGCTTCCGCCGGATCGGGCCCGCGGTGAGCGGAATGAACATGCTCTTTTCCACCTGAATGCTCCCCCGGGTGGTCTTCCAAGGTAACCGTCAGCTCCTGGACATCTCCCGGAGCTTCCTCAGGCTTTCCCATCGTCAACAAGCTCTGGAACTTCGCGAGCACGGCCTCGTTCCCCGGCACGATCAGGTGCTTGAACCTGCCCTGGGGCCTGAGCCACCCGGAAATCGGATTTTTCCTGTCCTTGGGATCGAAGTTGATGGTCCATTTTCCGTCCTGGACCTCATACAGCGGCCGGTAGCACGTCGCGAGAGCAGGATCGAACGGTGATTTCGATCAATCGAAACTATTCACCAGTTCCGCTTGAAACATGCAGCCCCTCATATCCCTTCATGAGGATGTCCTTGTTGACCTTGAGCAGTTCCCTCCGGTGAGCGGGGGTGATCTCGTCAAGCGCGCTGAGCAATGATTTGATATCGACGATGCCGGTAGCAGCGATGAACGCACCCATCAAGGCCATGTTCGCGAGGCTCGCACTGTTCATGGATGAAGCGATGGCGCCGGCAGCGGTCGCGACGAGCCTGATGCCGTCCCTGGGTGTTGCGGATCGTATCTGCGATGAATCATAGATCAGGATGCCGCCGGGAGGACAGTTTCTCCACGAAGCGCCGATAGGAATCATCGTTCATGACCACCAGCACGTCGGGGTTCCCGATGACCGGAGAGCCGATCATGCTGTCCGATATGATGACGGTGCAGTTCGCGGTGCCGCCGCGCATCTCGGCCCCGTAGGAGGGGAACCAGGTGACCTCCCGGCCTTCAAGCATGGCTGCGTAGGCCAACAGCTTCCCGAAGAACAGCACGCCCTGTCCGCCGGAGCCGGCTATGATAATGCGTTTTTCCATAAGAGTACAGGTCCCGCCTGCTTACCGGACATCCTTGAACACACCGAGCTTGAACACGTCCATCATCTTCTCACGCAGCCAGATGGTGGCTTGCGCGGGGGTCATCTTCCAGCTGGTGGGGCAGGCGGAGAGGATCTCGATCATGCTGAAGCCCTTGTTCTCCATCTGGAGGCGGAAGGAATTCTCAATGAGCCCCCGGGTGATCTTCACGTTTGCGGGTGAATCTATCGAGGTCCTGGCGATCAGCGACGGGCCTTCGAGCGTGGCAAGCATCTCCGCCATGTGAAGCGGGTAGCCCGCTGCGATGCCGTCCCTGCCGTTCGGCGTCGTGGTGGTGGTCTGCCCCAGAAGGGTTGTCGGCGCCATCTGTCCGCCGGTCATGCCGTACGTGGCATTGTTGATGAAGAAGACCGAGATGTTCTCCCCGCGGTTGGCGGCGTGAATGATCTCCCCGAGCCCGATCGCGGCCAGATCGCCGTCGCCCTGATAGGAGAACACGATGCTGTCGGGACGCACCCGCTTCATGCCGGTGGCGGCGGCAGGCGGCCTGCCGTGGGCCGCTTCGAGCATGTCGAAATTGAAATACTCATGGGCAAAGACAGCGCATCCGACGGGTGCGATGCCGATGGTGCGCTCACGGATGTTCAGCTCGTCGATCACCTCGGCGATCAGGCGGTGGATGATGGTGTGCCCGCAGCCGGGACAGTAGCGGAATGGGGTATTCTTGAGGCACCGGGGCCTGTCAACGGTCTTTTTCATCCTTTCTCCTTTACTGCGACCTTCAGCTGTTCATACAACTCTTCCGGTGTGATGATCGCGCCGCCGGGCCGCCCGTAGAACAGGACCTCTGACCTGCCGTTGACCGCCAGCCGCACGTCCTCCACCATCTGGCCGGCATTCAATTCAACGGTCATGAACCTCCGGTGTGGTCCCGCCAGTTCCCGCAGTTGCTGTTCAGGGAAGGGGAACAGCGTGATCGGCCTGAAATGGCCGATCTTCATGCCGTCCTCCCGGAGCATGCGGACCGCGGCAATTGCGATGCGGGCGGCTATCCCGAAGGAGACAACGATCAGCTCGGCGTCCTCGACGGCATAGGTCTGATACCGGACGTCCCGCATCTTCATGGTGCGATATTTTTCCTGGAGCGCGTTGTTCCGCTGTTCGAGTTCGCCTTCCGCCATGTACAGGGACTTGATGACATTGGGCTCTCTGTTCCCGCTGCCGCCGAGGGCCCAGGTCTTCTCGGGCAGACTTGGCCGCATGTAGGGGGTCTGCTCGACAGGCTCCATCATCTGCGCCAGGATGCCGTCGCCCAGGATCATCACCGGGGTCCGGTACTCATCCGCCTTGTCGAAGGCGAGCATCGTAAGGTCCCAGAGCTCCTGCACGCTGAAGGGCGCGTAGACGAGCATCCGGTAATCCCCGTGCCCGCCTCCCTTGACCGCCTGAAAATAGTCGGCCTGACTGGCCGAGATATTGCCGAGGCCGGGGCCTCCCCGCTGCATATTGACGATCACGGCGGGGAGTTCGGCTCCTGCCAGGAACGATATGCCTTCCTGCTTCAAGCTGATCCCGGGACTGCTCGACGACGTCATGGCGCGGGCCCCGCAGGCGGACGCACCGTAGACCATATTGATCGCGGCCACTTCGCTCTCTGCCTGGATGAACGTTCCGCCCGCGGCAGGCAGTTTTCGCGACAGGTACTCGGGGATCTCGTTCTGGGGCGTTATAGGATAGCCGGCGTAGAAGCTGCATCCCGCCTGAATCGCAGCCTCGGCAAGGGCCTCGTTCCCCTTCATAAGCACTTTTTCCATGGGGAACATTATATCATGTTTTGGTTCAGTAACAAAAGAAGAATATGCGGGAACGTCTCATAAAGGGGGCTGCTGATAAAAAAATGGAGCATTACCGGATGAAATTCATAAGGGCCGCTCCGGGGACATGCGGTGGCCGGGTAAAGGCTTCTGCCTTTCCCGACACCCCTGCCGTCTCCTCACCTCAACTTCTTCGCCACGCGGTCGATGAATTCCTCGGTAGTCGCGTATCCCGCCGGCTTCGGCTCCGCGATCGCGGCAAGGTCCTTCGTCATCACGCCGCCTTCGATGAGATCGATCACCACTGCCTCGAGGTTCTTCGCGAAGGCCACGACCTCCGGCGTTTTGTCCAGCTCTCCGCGCCGCGCAATGGCGCCGGTCCAGGCGAAGATGGACGCCACGGAATTCGTTGACGTGGGGTTGCCCTTCAGGTGTTCGTAGTAATGCCGCATCACCGTGCCGTGCGCGGCCTCAAACACATACTTTCCCTCGGGCGAGACCAGCACCGAGGTCATCAGCCCCATGCTGCCGAAGCCCGAGGCGATCATATCGCTCATCACGTCGCCGTCATAGTTCATGCACGCCCAGAGCATGCCGCCTTCCGCCTTCATGATCTGCGCGACCGCGTCGTCGATCAGCATGTAGCGGTACGTGACCCCCGCCCCCGCAAGGTCCGCCTTGCGGGCCGCGGCCTCCTGGTCGAAGACCTCTTTAAAAAACCCGTGATACGTCTTGGAGATGGTGTCCTTGGCGCCGAACCAGAGTTCGCATTTGTCGCCGATGCTGTAATTGATGCAGGCCCGCGCAAAGCTCCGGATGGATTTCTCCGTGTTATGCATGCCCATGATCACGCCCGGCCCCGTAAACTCGTGCACGACGAGCGAAACCCTCTCCGTGCCCGCGGCGGGTGTGAAGAGCAGCTCCGCCTTGCCCGGCCCCGGCACCTTATACTCGACCGACTTGTAGATATCGCCGTAGGCGTGCCTGCCGATGCTGATCGGCCTTTTCCAGCTCCGCACCGCCGGAGGTATGTTCTTCACGATAATGGGCTTGCGGAATACCGTGCCGTCGAGGATGGAGCGGATCGTGCCGTTCGGGCTCTTCCATGCCTGCTTGAGGTTGTACTCCTTCACCCGCCCCGCGTTCGGTGTGATGGTCGCGCACTTCACGCCCACGCCGTGCTCGATGACGGCCTTCGCCGCGTCTATCGTGACGGCATCATCGGTCTCGTCCCGGTGCCTGATGCCGAGGTCGAAATAGTTGAGGTCCATGTTCAGGTGCGGCGCGAGCAATTTGTCCTTGATCATCTTCCAGATGATGCGCGTCATCTCGTCGCCGTCCATCTCCACGATGGGGCCCTTCACCGTAATCGTCACAATAGGTGCTCCTTGATGAGGTCTGGTTTTAAAGCGTGATTCGGAGGGAATTGTAATGCGCCGGGGTGGAATTGTCAACAGAACAATCCTTTCGCATGGGCTGAAGAGGGAAGGAATCTTCTCCGCGCATTCGCTGAAGTTAACTTCACCTCCACCTTACGGTTTGATATAGGCATTGAGGCCGATAATGACCGGCTTGTCGTTTACCTTGGCGGTGGTGACGATATTCCCCCTCGTGCTCGCAACGACAAGCGTTTTGCCGGATGCCGACGGGGTCGGCGTTTCCAGATCGATCTCGAGATAAAGCTTGTTGTCCCTGATCTCAACTTTCATTGCCATGGCTCTTTCTCCTTTTCTGATCGCGACATGAGGCCGGGGCATGACTGAAACAACATCGCCTTCTACAGCAGGGGGAAACCGGTCTTCGAATTCACCAGGTCTTTTACAACCTTGAGGGCAGCGTTCAGTGCGGCCTGCACGGCGACCGCGGACATGCCCTCAACCGCGGTCAATACCGCCGATGCCGCAACTTTTTGCTGATTCAGAAGTATCTTCGCTTCGGCCCTGCTTATCTTGTTTTCCGCGCGGGCTTCAATGATCATCCGCAGGGTGATGGCCAGCTTTTCACTTTCCGCCTGCAAATATAGCTGCACGGAAGCAAACCTGTTTCCCAGGGAACTCTTTGCAGCTGCAAACATTTTGTCTTCGAGATTTGCAAGCGTGACGGTATCTCTTGCCATGGCCTGATCCTCCGTTACCTGCCGCCCTGCTTTTTGGAGATCTCAAGGCTGAGGGCCGCCGAGATGGCCTGGTTAATATTGAACCGGCTGATCGCCAGGGCAATGGCTGACGGCCCCTTGCCCCTGTTTGCCCGCATGCAGTGGAGATCGCGAAGGCTGTTCCCATCCGCCGTGCATTTGCCCTCGCCGAGGATCACCAACCGGACCTTTTTGAAAAGATCGATCGTCTTGCCATTCCCCGGGATCGCGTTCACGCGAAACTCGAGGCGGCGCAGCTGCTGGTCGATGTCACGATAAAAATCCTGGTGCCGGCTGAATGCGGCCTTTTTCGTCCCGGATTGCGCGATCAGCGTTTCGATGAAATCATCGGTCTTTTGCTGGATGGTCGTCAGGCTTTTATCCGTCACTTCGTCATAGTCGGAAATAAGCTTGACTTCCGCGCACCCGGCCAGCAGGACCGCGCAAAGCACGGCGATCCAATATGTCAGGACCTTTTTTCTCGACAAAGTCATCCCCTTCATCATGTCCTCCTGCACGCGACGGTGCAACAACGGCCCCTCTTCTCTCCGGAGAGCGAAATCGCGCGGCCGTCTTTATGTCACACCGCTTTCTTCCTGGCTCTGAAAAGGGCACCTTCGGTGTAGGGAGAAGTTCGGAAACCCGTCATGCCGGTGAACAGTATGTCGGCAAAGCCCGCCTTCCGAAGCATCAGGAGCTGGTCCCCGACCGGGACCGCGCCGCCGATTCATTGCGACCATGCCTCGGCGCTGCCTGCCATGCCCTGGGGCAGTTCCTGCTCCGTCACCACATCGGCGAAACCAAACCAGCCCCCCGGTTTCAGCGACCGGTTGATCTCGCAAAACAAGGTCTCTTTATCCGGCGAGAGATTGATAACGCCGTTCGAGATGACCGCATCAAAGGTGTTGTCCTTGAAAGGCAGACGTTCCGACGCCACTTGCAGGACCTCGGCATTTGCAATGCCTGCCCGTTGGATATTGTCGCACGCCCTCGCCACCATGGCCTCGGTCAGATCGACACCATATACCCTGCCGTTGGGCCCGGTCAATCGCGACGCGATGTACAGGTCAAAGCCCGCGCCGCAGCCGACGTCGAGGATGATCGTTCCCGGCCGGATCGGGAACAGGGAAAAGGGATTGCCCACTCCGCAAAAGGATTCGAGCAGGTCGGGAAGGGCAGCGTCGATGAGCGCGGGATCATACTTCAGCGCGCGTGCGCCCTCCCGGCCCGTAGGGTAGGCGAACTTTCCCGAAGCCGACTGTGCAACCTCGGAATACTTGCTCCGCACCGCGCTCCTGATCTCTTCCGGCAACAGCCCCGTTTGCTGCAGTCCCGGCTGTCGGCACCCACCGGTGCCGCTCGATGGCGCTCAGACCGGACCGAGAATGTGTTTCTGTTCTTCCATGGATCACCTCACCGTTTGTCAACCGTGCACGTTCAGGCGCTGAGGTTTCTTGAAATTGATTGACAAGACATTGTAAAGGAGTTTGAAGACCTCCCTCATGGTACCTTTAACCGGTCTGATTATAGCACGTGTTGAGGGTCCTGTCTTCAACCACTTCTCGTAAAATTTTCAGGGACGCCCGATCGCATCACGTCGTGCTAGAATTAGAACAAGAGTATTTGGCGCATGAGATGGTCAGTGAAAAGGGAGGTGTTATTATGAAAGTCGGCATACTCGGATCAGGAGTAGTAGCACAGGTCTTGGCGGGCGGTTTCCTGAAGCACGGGCATGAGGTCATGCTGGGAACCCGCGACCAGGACAAACTTGCGGAATGGAAGACTAAGAACCCTAAAGCCCGCGTCGCCAGCTTCGCTGAAGCGGCGGCCCACGGTGAACTGGTGGTCCTCGCGGTCAAAGGCACGGCGGCAGCGGAAGCCCTTCTTGCAGCGGGCCCCGCCACCCTGGCGGGCAAAGTGGTCATGGATGTGACGAACCCGATCGCAGACCTTCCCCCGGAGAACGGCGTGATCCGGTTCTTCACCGATCTTAACGAGTCGCTGATGGAGCGCCTCCAGAAGGAATTTCCCGCGGTCCGGTTCGTCAAGGCCTTCAATTCCGTGGGAAACGCGGGCATGATCAACCCCTCGTTCGCAGGCGGGAAGCCGACGATGTTCCTGTGCGGCAATGATGACGCTGCCAAGAAGATTGTCATCAGGATCATTGAACAATTCGGATGGGAGCCCGAGGACATGGGCAAGGCGGAAGGGGCGCGTGCAATAGAACCGCTCTGCATGCTCTGGTGCATTCCCGGTTTTCTCAGGAACGACTGGATGCACGCGTTCAAGGTCGTGCGATAGCGGCAGAAGGAATACGCGAGGGGCTACAGCGGTACTTTGCGCGGCCGATGTCTTTGCTATAGAAGCTTGACCGTTTTTATGCTTTTGACCTTTTCGTACAGTTTTTTGTCCGCGGTCACGAATGTACATTTGAGCCTCCTGCTGAGTTCAACATAAGCGGCGTCATAGAGGGTTATTTTGTATTTCCCGGACAGGGCAAGGCCACCCTGAAATTCTTCCAAGCCGAGATCGAACCGTTCGAGAGAGAACTCCCAGAGAAGCGAAAAGGCCTCTGCAATGGCCGCTTCGGAAAGCCGCGTCTTGGCTTACAGGGATCTCTATAGGTCCATCCAGGACACAACGTCCCCCCTGGCGTTCATAGCACTTGACCCTATAGCCTCCGATCCGACTTCTTCGCGGCCGGATCAAGTGCTGTTCTTATGCGCAAAGACAATGGCGCGCGTACGAATGACGTCTTTATGAGCCGCTATCTCCCGGACCACGCTGTCAGGGATCGGCGAAGCCAGATCGATGATGTTGTAGCCGACCGAACCGTTGCTCGCGTTCAAATAGCTGGAGATGTTGATGCCATGGGCGCCGATCTTCTGGGAGGCGAAGCCGATCATGCCGGGGACGTCGCGATTGATCATGATCAGGCGCGTATGGACATCATCGAAAGGAATGGACTCGATTGTCGGAAAATTAACACTGTGCGTGACTGCGCCGTATTCAAGATAGTCCTTGAGCTCCTGCACCGCCATGGTAGCGCTCTGCTCCTCGGATTCCTCGGTGCTGGCCCCGAGATGGGGCGAGACGATGATCTTCGGATTGTCCAGCATGTCGGCGGTAGGGAAGTCAGTAACGTAGCTGGCCAGCCATCCGCTGTCCAGGGCAGCAAGCACGGCGGCCTGATCGACCAGGGGGCCCCGCGCGAAGTTGACCAGTATGGCGCCCTGCGGCAGCCGTTTCAATACATCGGCGTTGATGAAATTCCGCAGTTTTTCGTTGAAAGGCATATGCAAGGTCAGTACATTCACCTGCTCCACGACCGACTTCCAACTCCTGGCAAGGGACACTTCGGGCGACAGCTGATGAATGTTCTCCAGGGCGGGGGTAGGATCGAAGCCGATCACCCGCATCTGCCGCTGGATCCCGCCGTTCGCGACGCGCACCCCGATCTTGCCGATCCCCAGCACGCCCAGGGTTTTGCCGGCAAGTTCGAAACCGCGAAACGCCGCCTTTTTCGCCTCAACCTGCTCGGTGACTTTCGCGTCGCTGAGTCCGGCCAGGCCGCGGCAGAAGTTTATCGCAAGATGGATATTGCGCGCGCTGATCCCCAGCATGACAAAGACAAGTTCCGCCACTGCATTGGCATTGGACCCCGGCGTATTGAAGACGCAGATCCCCTTCGCTGTCGCCTTTTCCAGCGTGATAGTATCGACGCCCGCGCCTGCCCGGGCCACCGCCAGAAGCGACCGATAGTCATCCGTTTCCACCGGAGAACTGCGCACCAGAATTCCCTCCGGATCCGGTTCATCTGCACGCACCGTGTAATCTGGCCCGAACAACTCAAGCCCTTCCGGTGCGATCTTATTAAGCATCTTGATGCGATACTGTGTCATTCAACGCTCCTCCCTGTGCCGGTCGTATTGTGGCAATAGAGGGGCCAAATCTCATTTAGCGACAATACTGTCATCAAGTGAGATTAGACCCTCTATGTTCCCCCATTAGGGGAGCAATGCTAACCTATGATGCTCTCCTCGTGAAGCGCGAGCCGAAACCGGCGCCTTATCCCTGGCCGGCATAACGGAAAAGGATTTGCTACTCCCGCGCCTCGGCAAACAGATCAATATTCTCCTCCAGCAGTTCCGCGATCCGCTCCCAGGTGATAATGCCCTTGACGTCGGCGGCGGGAGGCGGAAATTCCGCCTGCTTGAGAACGATCGCCACCGCTGCATGCGGCCGGTGCATACGCGCCACAATGCGGTCCATGGTCTCGTCCTGACGGGCAACGATGAAATCGCGCAGCATCACGTCGGCCACGGTATGCCAGCCTCTGCGCTCCGTCTCGGGGGCGGACAGTGCATAGTCCCTCGGTACAATACCCGAGACATGGCCGTCCGCGACCGCAAGAAACCACCCGACGTCCGGATGCTCCGCGTAGCGTCCGATAAGAACATCCAGGCTGTCCGAAACGTCAACGGTAACGACCTGTTTCTCCATGATGTCCCGCGCCTGCCGGACGTTCAGCAGGTTCGCCTGGAGCGCAGCGGGAATGAAGTGCTCCCTCCGGGCAAGTTTCATGGTATAGATGCTCTCCTGCATGAGAAGCGTGCGCGTGCCGTAGCTCAATGCCACGGTCATCGTCATCGGGAGAATGACGCTATAGTCCAGGGTCATCTCGAAGATCATGACGATAGCGGTCATGGCCGCGCCCGTTGCTCCGGCCACCATGCCCGCCATGCCGGCCACGGCAAAGGCCGTCGGGCTTACGGGCGAATGCGGAAACAGATATTGGAGAACGATCCCGAAGGCCCCCCCGGCGGTCGCTCCCAGGAACAGGGACGGAGAAAAGATCCCCCCCGAGCCGCCCGAACCCAGGGTGACGGCAGTTGCCAGGAGCTTTAAAAAGAACAGCAGCACGAGAACGCTTACGACGTTCATCTTTCCGGTCAGGATGTCCTGGATCGTCGAGTAGCCGACGCCGTCCACGTAGTAATGGCCCATCGTCGTCATGAGAACGTACATCAACCCCCCCACGGCCAGCATGCCCACGGCATGCCGCACATAGGGATTGTTCACGGTGTGCTTCTCGAAAAAATCCTCGGCCAGGTAGAACGAATGGATATACATCGTGGAGCTCAGGCCCATGAGCACGCCGAGCGCGGCATACGGAACCAGGAGCCACGGGTTGAGCGGATGGAAATAGGGCTGCTGGAGCGCGGGGATGACGAAGGACGGATGGACCCCGAAGAAGAGCTGGCCTACGTACGTTGCCGTGACCGTGGTAATGGCGACCGGCACCAGCGTGGTCACGCTCACTTCCTGCAGCAGCAGTTCGACGGCGAACAGGATGCCGCCGATAGGCGTGTTGAAGGTCGCGGCAATGCCAGCGCCCGCACCGGCGGCGATGAGCGTGATGCGCTGCTTCGTGGTCATGGCAAAGAACTGCCCCAGAGTGGACCCGAAAGCAGCTCCGATCTGGGCGATCGGCCCTTCCCTGCCCACGGACCCCCCGCTGCCGATGGAAAGAGCAGAGGCAAGGGACTTCACGACCGCCACCACAGGACGCACGACCCCCTTGCCATAATACACGGCATCCATCACCTCGGGCACGCCGTGGCCCTTTGCCTCCTGCGCGAAATGGACGACCAGGAAGGTCACTCCCATCGAGCCGATCACCGGCACGAGAACGACCAGGGGACCCCAGGGGCTGACCGCTGTATGCGCGATCGTGTCATGAACGGTCGAAAATTGAGCGTAAAAAAGGGCATTGTGGACCAGCGCGATAAGCGCGCGGAAAACAACCGCGCCCAGCCCGGCAATCAGACCGGTGAGCAAGGCGAGAAACAGGAAACCCGCCCTTCTCATGGGTCTCATCATGATGGTGAATGCGGTCTTCTTCATGTCCTCCGGACCTCTTAAGAACTTCGGCTATAATGCAGCCGGCAGCGACCAGTCTGCCGGAAATTGTGCATGAATATCTCGATGGGTGTGCCCTGGAACGTTTTATCTCGGCTGTCTCTCCCCGGCAGGTTGGGGCGCATCTCGATACGGAAACGGTTGGCTCAATTAATATGTTCGGGATATTTCCCCGGATACTGTAGAAATTATAGCATTATTGAGCGCTGACTTGGTGCAGGGGAGAGCGGAGCGATCTCATCGTCACGCTTGCACACGAGGAGGGCCGGCCGGAGCGCTTCCTGTTCGCCACCGCAGGAATGGAAACCGGGTAGAGATAATGCCGTGTTCCCTCTTCCTCCTAATAAAAGTGAAGGCCAAAGGCAAGCGGCGGGGCGAGCTTCGTATTGTGGTATTTGGTTAAGGTACCTAGATTGAACTCTTAATTCTGTTCAGGGTAGAATGTCAAGAGTAAAGACCCTAAGATGCGCACGCCAAGATGTTTGCAGTACCCGTAAAATACACCATCGTCATTCTTGACAACATATCGCATGCGCGTATAATCAAGACATTCGTCATCGGGGGATACGGAATGATCGATCTCTTACGGACACGCAGAAGTATTCGTAAATATGCTCATACGCCTCTTGAGAGCAAAACCCGTGATGTACTTATAGAGGCATTACTCCGCTCACCTACCTCGCGAAACTTCAAATCGTGGGAATTTATCGTTGTTGATGACCGGGAGCTCCTGATCAAGCTTTCGGAAGCACGAGAGCACGGATCTCATCACCTGCGGGACGCACAGCTGGGGATCGTCGTGTGTGCCGACAGCGTAAAATCCGATGTATGGGTTGAAGACTGCTCCATTGCCGCGATCCTTGTTCAGATGACAGCCCACTCTTTGGGTCTCGGCAGCTGCTGGATACAGATCAGGAACCGTAATCACACGGAAACAATGTCGGCGGAGCGATATATTCAGGGTCTGCTGGGACTGCCCGAGCACATCAAGGTTGAATGCATGGTGAGCATCGGCTATCCGAACGAAACGAAGGATCCGGTTCCTGAAAGCGAGCTGGAATATAGCAAGGTTAAACACAACAAGTACTCCAATAAGTATGTGCAAAAGAAATAAGCTGGAGATCTGACCCTATTGGGTCCCTAATTACTCGTCAAGGAGGTAGCACATGAAAAGGATCTTATTGGTATGTGTCTTACTGATGTTCGTTGCCGCATGTACTTCCGCGCCGCTCAAGATCCCCACGGATATGGCAAGTTCGGGATACGATGTGCTGGGAGAAGGTGAAGGCAGTTCAACGGGGATTATGCTGTTCAACATTATACCGATCGGGCAAAATGACAGATTCCAGGCAGCGTATCATAATGCCGTTATCAGTAAGGGAGGGGATGCGCTCCTGAATCCTGAAATATCGGAACGCTGGTTCTGGGCTTACGTATTGAACGGATACACTACGACTGTGAAGGGCACGGTTATTAAGTATCGAAAATAAGCGGGAACGGGACCCTTATGGGTCCTTACCGGTCAACCAATTATGAAAAAGCACATCAACTGGCTGCTGAAAGAGCTTGGTCTTTGGATGCAGGAACAGAAGACATAGGGGACGTTGTTATGCAGATTGCAACATGATTGAAGCGCTGCACAGTAGAAACGCAGTCCGAGTAACAATGTCTCATATGTTGCTCGGGTCCGTGTGGAGCGCACTGTTAGCAGAGGATCGCGTCAGAAACAGGGAATGCCAAGAGTAGAGACCTGACCCTATGGGTTTATGTGCAAAAGAAATAAGCCGGATAAATCGAAAGTATCGACATGTCCGTAGCGGGTTTTTACTGGAAGTGTCGATTAGCAACAACGTCCCGAAGCTCCAAGTTGTGGTGGAGAGGGTAAGGGCGAAGGGAGATGGGATTAGCAAATGCACGTTGCGTATCAACGTCCCCTAAAATCTTTGGCCATGGTTTCGGAACTTCCTGGCAGGAGACATTTAGCCAGGGGCGCCTTGGTTTTGTCGAGAAGATTGTTCAAGGTCGCAATCTTTTGTTTGTAACGGCCTATTATATTTTGTGGGCTTTTGTGGGAGAAAAAGTGACATTTCAAGACCTGACCCCATGAGTTTTACTGACCTTAATCCTGATGGGTGACTGGTGCAGTGAAGACAGACACCGAAACCGAATGAAACCGCGGCAATGGTAAGGATAATGATAACGAAAAGGCTCGACGAGAAACGTTTCGTTTCTCGTCACAAGATAGCTTTTCCCCTTGACGGTGTCCTTTAAATAGGTGGGCCCAGCGGGCGCAAGGGCGGAGAGAAATATTTCTCCGGCCTTTTTTCTTACTGTTTTCGCACGTGGTAGTAGATTGAGGAAATGGCAAGAAAGTAGAAACCTAACTTACCTCAATCCCGGTTATTTATTCGTTTACAGATCAAAATTACCAAAACAACAGAAATGGATTGTGATCCCTTCATTTAAAATAACTTATTGGATATCCTTGACATTAAACGCATTATCATTATAATTGGCCCAATCAGTTCATTCCAGCCAGCTTGGGATTTTAGAAATCTTTTGGCTACCCTCATCTCAGGGGGCAATACAGCACGGTTTTGAAATCGAGCTTTAACTCGTTAGCGTCGAGGAAGTGCGATTTGCCCCTGACACTTTATGTCAGAAAAGAAATCAGGTTACGATATCTTCTTTCTCGCACTTTAATGTGAAACTGACATAGCCCTCCGATGTTTACGTTCCAGGGAGTAAAAAGTACAGTTTACTTTATGAAACGAATAATACTCGATTAACTCCCCGTTATTCGATGAGAACCATGATTTAAACAAGGAGGATTATCTACCGCCCTTGGGCTTGGGTATTATCGCCACAGAATTAATGAAACATGACGATATTCACGTCAAACTGATAGATGCCATAGCTGAAAATAAAACCGTTACGGACATAATAGCTGCAATATCCGAGTCTCAAGCAGATTTCGTTGGAATAAATATTTTTACTACAAATTTTCGACACGTAAAAGAAATTGTTGAAAAAACGAAAATAAAAACGCGATTCATAATAGGTGGCATATCTACCCGGTCGCTTTATCATGAAATATTTAAATGGAAGACGCAGAATGACATCGACATTGTATACGGAGATGGGGAACTTATAACGATTGATATCGTGAGATCCCTTGTTAAAGAGAAACCGGCTGAACAAAATGGAACAATCAGGTTTTTCATCATTTCTAAAGAATCTTCCTACTATGTGCAAAATATTTCGCAAGAAAAAATTGAAAGAGAGCTTTTTCAAAATGAACCGTATTTAAATTGCTATGGTCGCCCGGAAATAAGCATTTATACGAGCAGAGGTTGCATATATAATTGTGCCTACTGTGTGGCCGCAAGTGGCATTAATCGTCAACTAGGCGTACGCATTAAAAAGGTGCCCAACGTAATTTCAGAGTTGACTGAAATTAAATCACTTTACCCGAGTGTCGAATATATCCGAGTGTTGGATGATTTGTTTTTGCGAAGCGACCAAAGCTTCATTGATGCAAGTACTATTTTCAGTCAATTTGATTTCTCGTGGCGTGCAATGTGCCATATAAAACCTTTATTTTCAGTTGATATAAATCATATACGCAATCTACATTCGAATGGCTGCAAAGAGTTGTTTGTAGGAATTGAATCTGGTTCAAGGCGTATTCTCAATAAGATTCATAAAGAGACCGATATTAATGTGATTTTAGAGGCGACCAAAAAAGTTTTTCAATCAGGGATTAATTTAAAAGGTTATTTTATATGTGGCTTCCCTTCAGAAACTCTTAAAGATTTAGAAGACACTGTTGATTTAGCAGAAAATATAAAGCAACAGGCCGATGAGTATCATGTCAATTTTAGAACCAGTACATTTCAGTTTAGGCCGTATTATGGGACTGAATTGTACAGTGAGATACTCGATAAATCTCCCCAGAAAAGAGGTTGGCGTTGCATACTTTTTGAAATGAAGAAATCAGACTGGCTGAGTGGAGACAATTCACGCAAATCGTTTAACTTTGATAGCGGTAATTATTCTTCGGTTAGTGACTCGGTGTTACAAAATATCATTAGAAGGATGAACGCGATAAATGGCACTGTTTAGGACAATAAAGAAATGCAGAACGTGTGACTTGTGTCGCAATCAGCCACCTTTACTACAATTGAAAAAAGAAGCCGATGTCTTTTGGATAGGCTTATCAGCTGTGAGGACGGATGTTTCAAAAGACGTGCCATTATCTGCAAATACAAGAACTGGCAAGCTAGTCGATGATATCGAAACTCTGCTAAATGACATATCGTTTTACAGAACAAATATAGTTAAATGTCTTCCGTTAAAAAATACAAAGATAAATACCGTCACTGGAGGAAATGGAGGGATGTTATAAACATTTAGCAAAGGAAATTGACTATATGGCACCCAAAATTATTTTGTTATTAGGAAAACAAGTTGCATCTTTTATATTAAAATCGAAGGGGATAAAAGAATTTGAGCTGGATGAAGGCTTTAATTATAAGCCAATTTATATTGATGGAATTTATTATTTGCCTGTACACCACCCATCCTACGTACTTATTTATAAAAGAAAGTATTTACAAAACTATACAGCCAAAATAAAACATCTTTTAGAGCATTACCATTATCAAGAAGCTATGGCCTAATAGTTCGTTTTAGATGTCGGTAATTAATCTGAATAGACAAATGTTGCGGCAAACAATATGTTGCATATTGTATTCCCTGAATTATAAGGTGTATAATTAATTCAGGAGTTTGGAGTTATGAATACATCCATATTTGACCTTATCCGATTTATCGTTTGGCGTGCGACAGAAGCCAGAGGTGGTCTTTCGACCCTTGCCTTGGTTAAATATTTATATCTCGCAGACTTATTCTACGCTGAAGAAACAGGCGGAAAAACGCTGACGGAATTACCCTGGATTTTCTATCACTATGGCCCTTATTGTACAGAAAGTTATAGGGCGATTGATGATGCCTTAACGCATAACATTATCAATGCTAAAAGTTATCAAAGCAAATATGAAGAGGGCGCGGAATATACGAGTGGTATTCGTCAGAAGACGAACATGAGCCTCAGTTTGATGTGCCGATTCATGTTTGGGCATCATTGTCAAAGGCCATCGCTACGTTTGAAGATACTCGTGATTTAATGAGTTACGTTTATTTTGAAACTGCCCCAATGCAGCATGCGAAGGAGAGGGCTCTACTTGATTTTTCGTATGCTAAAAAAGTTAAGCCTGAAAGTCCTATCGTAATGAATGCGCTTTCTGCCAAGAAGATAAAAAAGCTCAAGAAATTTTGCATAAAATGCGCGAAACTCGCACAAAAAAAGGTGCTGTTTCGTATGCTGGGCCACAGCCCGTTTATGATGAAAGTTATTATAAATTTACGGAAACACTTGATGATGCATGTGAAGCCCCAAAATTAAGTGGAAAACTAATCTTCTTTGATTAATTAAAAAGCGTAAAAACGAGGCTTCATGGGGCTAAGCCAAATTATTCAGCCATTTTACAGAAAGCTCACAGAAGAAGAAAATACTACTCCCCCCGTACAAGGCCAAATATGTTTAATTCCAGGCATATTTCCTGATACGATTCCACAGGTAATCGAAACCCATAGGCACGACAAGAGCGACCACTCCGAAGCCGATTTTACCATTCGTAATCTTAAAGAAACTGATTATGGACCGAAAGATACCCTCCCCATCAAACGTCTGAATATAAAATCTGGGGAAGAATTACTAGCTGTTAGAAGCAAACGAAGACCTGCTATTATTATACGTCCCGATACATACATATCACAGCAGTAGAGAAAATGCTGCCGAGCATGGGGAAAAGGCATTTACAACAGGCAGACACGTTTGTTGCCTTGCCTATGTTTTCAGCCCAAGTTGATGGCTTTGGAACCGGTTTCCCCGCTAAGATGATTTGCCGCATTAAGGTTTTAATGTATCCGCAATATTTCTATATGCCATCTTCTACGGATAGAGCAATCCCGATCAAGGAAGGAGTTATTCGGCTTGATAGAATTCAAGTTATAGTCTCTCGAAATCCAGCGGTGCTCATACCCAAAAAGTATGCAATCTCGGAAAATGCGTTGGAGATTTTACTATGCCAACTAATGCGATGGCTCAACCTGCCGATGAACCCGGACCTAAAGAAAGAATACGATGCTATTCTTGAATTGCTGGGCGAAACCTTACCTGCTGATATATGTGCGGAAGATAAAGCTGATAATAAGTAGATTTCAATAATTTCACTGAACATCTTTCTGAATAATGATATAAAAATTGCGCTCTCTGGAGGTTAACTATGTCTTTGAGTAATGAATGGTTTGAATATCACTTAACACCACAGGGCTGGGTTGAAGGTTCAGAGAAGCTTGATTTCCGCAGGATTAAAAGAAAAGGTAATACCGAAGGATAGGGTATTAACCCTTCATTTTCATGAATATTTATCCAGCGGATATAGTGCTATGGATAGATGGATCGATGAACAGTGACGACATAAAAGATAAATGCTGATAAATAAATTAACAAAAAAAATATGGAGAGTATACCGGAGCAATATAAGAATCTTAATTATGAAAAAAGATAACCGGAATCTTTAGGGTCTCCCATTTAAAGGGCACCGTTAAGCGAAAAAAGCTATCTCGGGGGAACTTTGGGGACGTTGATACCTGATGTGCGCTAAAGGAACTTTGGGGTCAAATCCCGTTTGTTGACAAATAGTAATCGAGCCACCAATTCAGATATCTTAGCCAATACGCATTACAAAGCCCGCCCCGCCGCCTGTTTTTGGCTGGCATTTTTGTTAGTATCCATCATGTTTTCCCCGATTCCACGCCCCATACCTCGCCCGACCGGATGGGCGGAATGACCTTATCTCACCGGCCCGGTCCTCCTTGTTTTTTCACGGAAGCGAGCTAGAATATAAGTAGAAAGACAATGGAAGGAGGTACTATCCATGACTACCGGTACTGTGAAGCTTCATCGCGTGCTGCGCGCCACGCCTGAGCGGGTATACCGCGCGTTCCTCGATGCAGATGCTATGGCCAAATGGCTGCCGCCCGACGGATTCACGGGAAAGGTCCACCATCTCGACCCGAAAAAGGGCGGGTCCTATCGGATGTCGTTTACCAACTTCACGACGGGCAAGAGCCATTCGTTTCACGGTGAGTATATCGAACTGGTCCCGAACGAGCGGTTGGTATATACGGACCGGTTCGACGATCCCGGCCTGGCAGGCGAGATGCGGACGACGGTGCAACTCAGGAAGGTCTCGGTCGGAACCGAGGTGGACATCGTGCAGGAGGGCATTCCTTCCGCCATCCCGGTCGATGCCTGCTATCTCGGGTGGGAGGACTCGCTCACACTCCTCACCAGGCTCGTTGAGCCCGAGATCCCTGAGGACATTGCCGCGTAAGGGTGCGGGAGGGATTGGTGTCGCGCTCGTGGCATTGCAAGCGATTAGTATGGCCGGACAGCGTATGCCTTCCGGCCTTTTTTTTGGGACATGTTTCTATTAATGCTTTCTTTCCTCCGAACCACAGATAGGAAATCCTCGCCTGATGACCATACGACGAATGTAGTAAAGTACAATTCTTAGCGCTGCACTCACTTGACTAATATAGTAACAGTGATAAACTTAAAACAGGATAACAATTACCCTTTATATGGACGTTGGGAAGAAAGGAGCGAAGATATGGCATACGCGGTAATACATAAATTCAAAGGCGGTACGAAGGAGCAGTACGAGGCATCAATAGGGGCCGTGCATCCAAAAGGCGGCTTGCCGAAAGGCCAGATTTATCATACTGCCGGCCCGTCGGGTGATGGCTACTGGACGATCGTGGCGGTCCACGAAACGAAAGAGAGCTGGGAGCAGTTCCGCGACACTACCCTGATGCCTAAGATGAAAGAGGGCATCAAAGGCGGTTTCACCTCGCCGCCGGAGGAGACGACGTTTGAGGTCTATACTATGCAGTCGTTACCCCTTGCGAGGTCGAAGGCAGCATAAGGTTTCGGCAAGAGTATATTTCGACAACACGTTAAAAAAGGCCCGGGAAGATCCTGGGCCTTTCTGTCTCAAGACTCACGGGGCGCCCCGACCTATTGGGGCAGCATGCCCGGGCAGTTGAAGATCCTGTTCGAACGGAATGTTCCTGTCCTTGAGTACTACGAACTCTATACATGGCGCTTTCCCAAACCGAGGCATAAGGGCAAGCCGGCAGCGATCGTCGCCACCTCCCTTTCGCCGTTTCCCTTCAATCTGCTACCCTCGCAAGGCGCCGGGACGCTTCGCAGCGTCAAGATCCCGCTGAACGCTGCCGGTTTCGACATCAGGGCACAGATCAACGTCCCGATGACCCGGGACCCCGCACACATCGGTGAACGCTGGCTGGCAAAGGTCAGAAAACTGGGGAGATCGATGGGAGCCTGGTAGCTGCGGATCGTTTACAGAAGCCCGGAAACAACTCAGGGTCAGGTCTCCTTTGTTGCATGTCGACATTTTACCGCTCTGTTGTCATTACCAGGCATCTGATCAGATATATCAACCTTTGTTAAATACCCCGCAATACTAAGCTCGCCCCGCCGCTTGCATTTGGCCTTCCTTTTGGTTAGGACAACTTTGGAGACATTGATGCCTGGCGAGAAAAAATTGTATGGAACAATAACCCAAAATGACCATTGTAAAAACCAGCCGCGAGACGATCTCTTTGCTTCAACCGCGAAATAGAACGTACTATTCGGATCGATCCTTGAACTCTCCGGGAACGACGAATTGGACAACCCGTTCCGTACCACGTATGATCGCGATCGGGAAGCTGACGCCGACCTTTTCCTGAGTCAGCAGCTTGTGCAGGTCGTCGATGCCGGAAACAGGCGAACCGCCAAAGCCTACGATGATGTCGCCGATCTTCAGGCTTGCCCGGACAGCCGGACTATCGGGCTGGATCGATGCGATCATGACGCCGCTTTCCACCGGCAGGCCATAGAAGCGTACGATCCTCCGGTGGATCTGGACATTCTGCCCGCCTACGCCGATCGAACTTCTCCGAACCTTCCCATCCTTGATAAGGCTTGCTACAACGAACTTGGCAGTATTGATGCCGATGGCAAAGCATAGCCCTTGCGCAGGCATGATCGTCGCGGTGTTCACGCCGATAACTTCACCACGGGACGTAACGAGAGGGCCTCCCGAATTACCGGGGTTGAGCGCCGCGTCGGTCTGGATCACACTATCGATGAGCCTGCCGGATGAGGACCGAAGGGTGCGACCAAGAGCGCTCAGCACGCCGGCGGTCACGGTGCACTGAAAACCAAAGGGATTTCCTACCGCAATTGCCAGTTGACCCACCCTGATCCGCTGCGAATCGCCGAGGAGCGCGGGCTGCAAATTCGGCCCATTGATGCGTATTACCGCCAGATCGGTGTCCGGATCGTCTCCTACGAGCTGGGCCTGAAACCGGCGTCCATCCGAAATTCCCACCATGATGTTTTCCGCATTATGGACCACATGGCTGTTGGTAAGAATGAATCCATCGGGCGTGAACACGAACCCCGATCCGCCTCCGTGAGTCTTGGGAGACATGCCCGGAGTCGAAGACCTTGCCTTGTGAGCATACTGGACTTCTATATTGACAACGGACGGGTTTACTTTTTCGGATGCCGAGACGACTGCCTGCGAATACGCATCGAGCAGTGCTTCATCGCAATCCGTGGCCATATTTGCAGTCTGCCGGTCTAAGGGTTGCGCAGCATCGGTTGAAATCATTTCAAGCGAGGTTACCATCATGTGCCATCTCCTTATTCCATACTATTCATACTACCACTCCTGTCAATAGGCGAAATCAGACGACCAGGCACACGGTAAGGTAAGGTTTTTAAACGTGATATAAGGATATTATCAAAGCCGGAGAATGCGCTCACCGGCCTTTGATTTTCAGCATCGGCTTTTGGCAGGGCGGGGGAGTGTAATATTCACTTTAACAACACGTCATTCGATGACAGTTATAACAACACAGGCGGCGACCCTGATCGCTCCTACAGGAATATCGCCACGTATTGGGCGGACGCGTCGGCATGTCACGGCATGCCGGATTCTCCTCGTCCTGCGGCCGTGATACAGCGTTTACGAGTGAACCAAGGACTTCAGAGTTTGCCTCTTTGCGGCTGATCGATCTTGAACAGTTCTCGATGTCGTGACAGGTTACGCAACGCTCGATTATTTGGCCGAGCTGCGTATCATCTTCATCGTCTCACGCAAGAACGCAGGAAGATCCGCAGGCTGGCGCGAAGTCACGAGATTGCCGTCCACGACAACCTCTTTGTCCTCATAGATCGCACCGGCCGCCTTCAGTTCGTCCGCAACGCTCCGGTAACAGGTGGCGTGCCTGCCTTTCAGCAGCCCGGCGGTGATCAACGTCTGCGGCCCGTGGCAGATGGCTGCGACCGGCTTTCCTTTTGCAAAGAAGTCCCGGGCGATCTCCACTGCTTCAGGATCCTTGCGCACCGCTTCGGGTGCTTGCCGCCGGGAAGCACCAGGATGCCGTAGTCATCCGGTCTGACT
>CAVUCU010000006.1:0-15695 GCA_963740085.1 Nitrospirota bacterium
GAGGAGTGGATGAAGTCGGCATCCAGCGGCCCGATGGGATAGTTTTTGGATGAGAAGTCGTAACTGCTCAGGCTTGCCGCAAAAGAACACAAAGAACTCGAAGAAAAAGCCAAAAATGATAATTTCGGTTTAAATTTATTCTGCGTTCCTTGCGTTCTTTCGCGGCTATTAGATTTTGACCTGAGTAGATACGAGAAATCAAGTTGAAACTCCGGGCCCGAGACTCTACTACATCAGGAGTGGACACATGGAACGAAAAAAGAAAAAAGCGCCTCCCAGTCGTTCTTCCCAAGGTCAGAAAACCTCCAAAGGACCCAGGGTCGCGGTAAAGCCGTCCCTCCCTTCCCATGAAGAAATGCAACAGCTGAAGGCCGGTCCCTATGTTGTCGGCATCGGGGCGTCCGCAGGCGGACTCGAGGCGCTGGAACTGTTCTTCAGCCACATGCCCCCGGACAGCGGCATGTCCTTTGTCCTGATCCCCCACCTTTCGCCGGACCGCAAGAGCATCATGGCGGAACTTCTTCAACGGCATACCTCCATGAACGTCGCGCAGGCTGAAGAGGGGATGCGGGTCCTGCCGAACAGCGTGTACATCATCCCCCCTAACCAGGACATGAACATCGAGGGCAATACGCTCAATTTGCTCGAACCCACAGCATACCACGGCATCCGCCATCCCATCGACTTCTTTTTCCGGTCCCTCGCAAAGGACCAGGGAGAGCGTGCCATATGCATCATCTTCTCCGGGACGGGCACGGAGGGCACGCTTGGACTGCAGGCGATCAAGGGCGAAGGAGGGCTTGTGCTGGCCCAGGAGGTCAAGACGGCAAAATATGACGGCATGCCGGCCTCCGCCATAGCCACGGACTCGTCGATTATATTCTCCCGCCGGAAAAAATGCCCGAACTCCTGCTGCGCTACACGAAGAGCACCTTCACCCGCGCATTCAAGCCTCAGGTCAGGCCCGATGAAAAGCCGACCGAGGCCCTGCAGAAGATCTTCGCGATGATCAGGGTCCGGATGGGGCACGACTTTTCCCAGTACAAGCTGAACACGATCGTCCGCAGGATCGAGAAGCGCATGGTACTCCACCAGATAGATACCTTGGACAACTATGTCTCATACCTTCGGAACAATGAATACGAGGTCGAAGCGCTCGCCAACGAACTGCTCATCCGGGTAACGAGCTTTTTCAGGGACCCCGAGGCCTTCGACATCCTGAAACAGAAGGCCTTCCCCCGTATGTTCAAAGACAAGGTCTCCGGCAGCAACCTGCGCATCTGGGTCCCCGGATGTTCCACCGGAGAAGAGGCCTATTCGCTTGCCATGGTCGCGCAGGAAACAATGCACGAGCACAACGTCAATTATAAGATCCAAGTCTTCGCCACCGACATCGACAGCAGGGCCATCGAGATCGCACGGGCTGGCCTGTACCCCGAGAGCATCACCGTCGACGTGTCTCCCGTGCGCCTGGCGCGTTTCTTCATCAGGAAGGGTCAGCAATATCAGATCAGGGATGATCTCAGGGAAATGGTGGTCTTCGCCGCACAGAACCTCATCAAAGACCCGCCGTTCTCGAAGATGGATATGATCAGCTGTAGGAACCTCCTTATCTATCTCGGGAGTGCGCTGCAGAAAAAGGTGCTGCCCCTGTTCCATTACTCACTGAATCCTGAAGGCATCCTGTTCCTTGGATCTTCGGAGACCGTGGGAGACTCTGTTGACTTCTTTTCCGTCCTCGATAAACGCTGGAAGGTCTTCTCGGCCAAGAAGATCGATGCCAACCGGGCCGCCGTGGTCGACCTCCGCTACCCCGTTTCCCCGGCAGGCCGGGCAAGAAAGGATGTCGTTCCTGAAGGCATGGGGCCGGTGAACGTCGCGGTCAGCAACGTCATGGAGAAGCTCCTGATCGAGCAGTACGCGCCTCCCAGCTGTATGGTGAACGATAAGGGCGATATCCTCTTTTTCCACGGCCGCACCGGCAGGTTCCTGGAGCCGGCCTCGGGCAAGGCCGCGCTCAACATCCTCGAGATGGCTCGCGAGGGCCTGCGTATCGAGCTCAGAACTGCGATCCGCAAGGCCCTGGACAAGAAAAAGGACGTGGTCGTGGAAGGCCTGCAGATCAGATCGAACGGAGGCCACAGGAGCGTCAACCTGGAAGTTCGTTACGTAAAACAGCCGGAGCATCTGCAGGGACTGCTCCTCGTCGTATTTAACGAGCAGGCCGTCCCCCAAAGGCACAAGCAAGCGGTAAAGGCTACGACAAAGGCGGCGGGACACGCAAAGGTCAGAGCGGACGAACGCGTCTCAGCAATGGAGTACGAGCTTAAGTCCACGAGAGAGCGTCTACAGACCACGGTTGAAGAACTGGAGACCTCGAACGAGGAGCTCAAATCGCTGAACGAAGAGCTGCAATCCTCGAACGAAGAGCTCCAGAGCACGAACGAGGAGCTGGAAACCTCGCGCGAGGAACTCCAGTCCGTGAACGAGGAACTGGTCACGGTAAACACCGAACTTCAGAACAAGATCGAGGAGCTTTCCGATGCAAACAATGATATCGTCAACCTGCTCGAGAGTACCCTGATCGCAACGATATTCCTGGACAGCAAGCTGCGCATCAAGCGCTTTACCCCCACGCTCGCGGACCTCATAAACATCATCCAGACCGACGTCGGACGGCCCCTGGGCGACATCTCCGTGAAGCTGGACTATGCCGATCTCGTGGCGGACGCGGAGGAGACGGTCAGGACCCTCGAGACAAAGGAAAAAAGCGTCCGGCATGTGGACGGCCGCTGGTTCCTGGCGCGGGTCCTGCCCTACCGCACGGTTGAAAATGTCATCGACGGCATCGTCATCACCTTCATCGATATCACCGAGCAGAAGCGGGCCCAGGCGCTCCAGGATGCCCTCACCTATGCCGAGGGGATCGTGGACACCGTTCGCGAACCGCTCCTGGTCCTCGATGCGGACCTCCGGGTGATGTCCGCGAACAGGTCGTTCTACGAGATCTTCAGCGTATCTCGGGAAGAGACCGAGAAGAAGCTGGTGTACGAACTCGGCAGCGGGCAGTGGAACATCCCCGGGCTCAGGACCCTCCTGGAGGAGATCCTTACGAAAAGCGCGCAGTTCCGGGACTTCGTCGTGGACCATGAGTTTCCGGGCGTCGGCAGAAGGAAGATGCTGCTGAACGCCCGGCGGATAAATCAGAACGAGGTCGGGACGCAAATGATACTCGTCGCGATGGAGGATGTGACGGGAAGAGGATAGGGGACTAACACCATGAAAAAAGCAAATTCAGAAACTTCCGATCTCGCCGCTCTTCGCCGTAAAGCGCAGAAGAAGCTCAAAGAACAGACGGAGAGGCTGCAAGAGCTTTCCCAGCAGGATACGAAACGGCTCATCACCGAACTGGGCACGCACCAGATCGAGCTGGAAATGCAGAACGAGGAGCTGCGCAGGGCCGAAAGGGAGCTCGGGGCCTCCCGCGACCGGTATGCCGACCTGTATGATTTTGCGCCGGTCGGTTATTTTACGATTGATGAGCAGGGTATGATATGCGAAATAAATCAGAGCGGGGCCGACCTCCTTGAACTCGGCAAACGCCTGTTGCTCAATAAATCGTTCACCTCCTTTCTCCTGGATATGTCCGATCAGCGGATATTTCGCGCCCACTGCGACGATGCGTTCCTCAAACAGACGCGGCAGTCCTGCGAGGTCAGGCTGAAAGGAAAAGACGGGCCTCCCTTGTATGTTCAGTTGCAAAGCATCGCGGCCGGCACGATCGAGGATAAAGCGGGTTCCCTGCGGATGACCGTTATCGATATCAACGAGCGCAAGCGGGCGGAGGAAGAACTGGGGAAGAGCAGGGAGCTCCTTCATTCGGTCATTGAAGGAACGTCGGATGCGATCTACGTGAAGGACCTGAAGGGACGATACCTTCTTTTCAATACAGCCTCTGAAGGCATAACAGGGAAGAACTCCGCCGAGGTGCTCGGCAAGGACGACACCGTCCTCTTCCGGCCGGAAGAGGCAAAGATGGTCATGGCCGGCGACCGCGCGGTCATAAAAGCAGGCACGCGACAGACCTATGAAGAGGTCGTTACAACCGCATCGGGAGAAAAGCGGACCTATCTTTCCACAAAGGGTCCGTTGTTCGATAATGACGGCCGCCTCGCCGGCCTGTTCGGGATCGCGCGTGATATCACGGAACGCAAGAAAGCCCAGGAAGAGCTTCAGTCGACTCATGCTGAACTTGAGCGACAGGCATGCGAGCTCGAAGCGGTGAACCGGGAGCTGGAGGCCTTCTCTTACACGGTGTCGCACGACCTGAAAACGCCGCTTCGGAGCATCGGCGGTTTTGCCGGCGCGCTGCTCGAAGATTGCCCGGACAAACTCGACGCGACCTGCAGGGATTACCTTTCGCGGATAAACGCCGCTACGCTGCGGATGAACCAGCTCATCGATGCCATGCTGAAGATGGCGAAGTCAACACGCGGCGAGATGCATGAAAATGTGGTCAATTTCAGCTCACTGGCAAAGGTCATAGCGCATGATCTAAAGAAACGGGATCCGGAACGACAGGTCGAATTCGTTATCGTTGATAATATGAAGGTCAAGGGCGATGCGACAATGATGGAGGTAATGCTTCAAAACCTCATGGATAATGCATGGAAATTCACGAGTACGCATCAGACAGCCAGGATCGAGTTCGGGGTTGATGAGAGGGATGGCAAAACGGTATATTATGTTCGTGATGACGGCGCGGGCTTCAATATGCAATATGCCGACAAGCTCTTCATGCCTTTCCAGCGCCTGCATAAGGATTCCGAGTTTCCCGGCATCGGCATCGGTCTGGCCATCGCCCACCGCATTATCACGCGTCACGGCGGGCGGATTTGGGCCGAGGGAGAGATCGAAAAAGGCGCGACGATATTTTTCACCGTTGCGTGATAGGTATGACGAAATCATTAGTTCACTCTGCCGCGAAGACACACATGAACGAAGGCTGTGAATACCGCGAACAAGTCGGCCCTTCTGCTGATTCCCTGACGCTGCTGGCTTATCTGAGCGAGCGCTATCGTCACTCATCATCAGCGGAGTGGGCAACCCGCATCGCCTCCGGTCAGGTGCTTATCGATGATCTGCCTGCGCATGCCGACAGCGTGCTGGGCGCGGGATGCGTGCTGGCGTGGCGTCGCCCGCCGTGGATTGAGCCTGATGCTCCAAGGTCATTTCCCATTTTATATGAAGATGATGACGTGATCGCAGTGAACAAGCCGGCGGGATTGCCAACGCTTCCCGGTGCTAATTTTCTTCAGTCAACCCTGCTGCACCTCGTGCGGGTCCAAGCGCCTGACGCCGCTCCCCTCCATCGATTGGGTAGATGGACATCCGGTATAGTATTGTGCGCGCGGAACGACCATGCGCGGACGGAATTGATGCGGCAATGGTCGGCAAGGCAGGTCGGCAAACGCTACCGCGCGCTCGCGAGCGGGCGTCCTGATTGGGATGAGACGACGATCTCGACGCCTATCGGCCCGGTGCCGCACGCCTTGCTCGGCTCGGTGCATGCCGCGTCCCAAGAAGGCAAATCCGCTTTGTCTCACGTGACCGTCATCGAACGTCGCGAGGATTCCTTCCTCTGCGATGTACGTATTGAGACGGGCCGTCCACACCAGATCCGCATTCACCTGGCATACTCGGGACACCCTCTGGTTGGCGATCCTCTGTACGGCGCAGGCGGTTTGCCCCTGCCGGACACACACGCCTTGCCCGGCGACCCGGGCTACCATCTTCATGCCGCAATTCTGAGCTTTCGTCATCCCGGCACCGGGCGCGCGATGGTCATCGAGTGCGAGCCGCCGTCGTTATTACGAGTTCATTCAGGTTCGCAGTGAGAGCCGGGAGGTTGGAAACTGTTTTCGTGCAATTTGAAGAAGATGTTGGGCTTCATTATGCTCAGCCCAATCGACACGCTGCTCTTAGAATCGTAAATTGCTACTTGAAATATTCATTTTATGCTATATTCGAATGGCAAGAAGTGCTTTCCGTACTCCGCAACAGATACGTTTTATGAAAAATTCATATTTTACGCTGTCATCAACCATCTTCATCTCTTCCGAATGGATTGACTTTTATTTAATATAATGTCAAAGAATCGTGTTTTCGCATGACAAGAGAGGGCGCCATGGCGGTTGTTCTGTTGCTTGCGCTGGTCTGGTTATTGGCATATTTTCGGGTTAAGCTCCGGGTCTGGACCATTGTGGTTGCGGCGTTCCTGGGGTATTTGACCGTTGCAGGTCGGGGAACCACGGTTGCCTGGTTGATCTTTGTGCTGGCTGCGGCGATCTTGAATGTTGTGCCGCTTCGTCGTGTGCTCCTGAGCAGACCGCTGCTTGGCCTGTTCCGAAAATTGCTCCCCCCCATGTCCCAGACAGAACGGGAAGCGCTTGAAGCCGGCACCGTATGGTGGGACGGAGAACTTTTCAGCGGCCGGCCAAACTGGCAAAAACTTCTGGCCGAACCCGGGCCTGCATTGACTCCGGAAGAGCAGAAATTCCTCGACGGACCGGTGGAAGAGCTTTGCCTGATGCTCGACGACTGGAAGATCTGTAAAGAACTCCACGACCTGCCGCCGGAGGTCTGGAAATTCATCAAGGACAAAGGCTTTTTCGGCATGATCATCCCAAAGGAGTATGGCGGGCTGCAATTCTCGGCCATGGCCCATTCGCAGGTGATCATGAAGATATCCAGCCGCAGCATTACCGGCGCAGTGACCGTGATGGTTCCCAACTCCCTTGGCCCGGCCGAACTGCTGCTGCACTATGGCACAGAGAAACAAAAGGACCACTATCTGCCACGGCTTGCCCGGGGGGAGGAAGTTCCGTGCTTTGCACTGACCGGGCCCGAAGCGGGAAGCGACGCCGCGTCCATTCCCGATATCGGCATCGTCTGCCGTGGGACGTTCGAGGGAAAAGAGAGGCTCGGCATCCGCCTCAACTGGGAAAAACGTTACATCACCCTCGGGCCGGTTGCTACCATTATCGGGCTGGCCTTCAGGCTGAATGATCCCGACCATCTTCTTGGCGACAAGGAGGATATCGGCATCACCTGCGCCCTGGTCCCCTCAAAACTTCCCGGCATCACCATCGGCACTCGTCACGATCCACTCGGCATTCCGTTTCAGAACGGTCCCACCTGGGGCAAGGACGTGTTCATCCCGATCGATTTTATAATCGGTGGCGATGCCATGGCCGGCCAGGGATGGCGAATGCTCATGGAGACCCTCGCTACCGGCCGTGGCATCTCTTTGCCCGCCCTCAGCACCGGCGCAGGTAAACTGACTTCCCGCGCCATCGGTGCTCATGCGCGGATCCGAAAGCAGTTTAAGCTCCCCATCGGCCGCTTTGAGGGGATCGAAGAGCCGCTGGCCAGGATCGGAGGCGCCACCTATTTGATGGATGCAGCGCGGGTCATGACCTGCGGCGCCATCGACCAGGGCAGGAAACCGGCGGTGATCACCGCCATCGTGAAATATCATCTGACCGAGCGGATGCGCAAGGTGGTGAATGACGGCATGGATGTGCAGGGCGGCGGCGGTATCATTCTCGGCCCGCGCAACTTCCTCGGCCGGACCTATCAGTCGGCGCCGATCGGGATCACGGTAGAAGGGGCCAATATCCTGACCCGTTCCATGATCATATTCGGTCAGGGTGCTATTCGCTGCCATCCGTATATTCAGCAGGAAATGCAGGCGGCGACTGATCCGGACCAACAGAAGGGGTTGGCGCTCTTCGACCGGGCGCTGTTCGGCCACATCGGCTACTTGATCAGCAACGCAGGCCGGACTCTTTTCCTGGGAATGACCGGCGGCCGGCTGGTCAGAGTCTCTGGCGGGCCGGCCCGCCGCTATTTCCAGAAGGCGACGCGTCTCTGCGCGGCTTTTGCCCTGACCGCCGATGCGGCGCTGATGCTTTTGGGGGGAAATTTGAAGCGCAAGGAAAAGCTCTCCGGCCGTTTGGCGGACATCCTGAGCATCTCTACCTGCTGTCGGCGGTGCTCAAACAGTATGAGGACCGGCGTCGGCCGCAGGACCAATGGCCGCTGTTCAAATGGGCCTGTGAGGAAAGTCTTTTCGGCATCTAGGAGAGTTTCGCCGGCCTCCTGCGCAACTTCCCGAATCGCCCTGCGGCCTGGCTTCTCAGGCTGCTCGTTTTCCCGCTCGGCCGCCCCTTTGCCGGACCGAGTGACCGCCTTGGTCGCCGGGTTGCGGGCATCCTGCTTGAACCGTGCTCAGCAAGAGACCGTTTGACCGCCGGGTTGTTTCTCCCCAAGAGTTTGACAGAGCCGCTCGGCCGGCTGGAAGACGCTTTGCCCAAGGTTATCGCCGCTGAGCCGGTGGAGAAAAAACTGCGGGATGCGATGCGGGTCGGCAAACTTAAGGAGCAGCCCGATGTCCTGCTCCTTGAAGAGGGGGCCAGGGCAGGGGTTGCGACAGTGGCCGAGGCGAGATCTTGCGTCTGGTTCTTCTTGCCCGCGCCTAGGTGGTCCGGGTGGTGATTTCTCCAAATTATAGAAAACAACGCCCATGCAGATTCTCAGCGCCTACGGCTTTTTCTTTCAGTGCAAAATGAGCCACTGGCGCATAATTACCGGGCCAAAAGGGTTCGATACCTGACCACCCTTCTCCCTTAATCCATAAAACCGGCTACTTCGAATACCTTTACGAATAACTCCCACGGTATGGTCTTGCTATATTTTGAGAAGCAAGACAACCAATGATTCCTTATCGTTAAACAATGAGGCTCCTTACATGAATTAAATAGGCATTTGGTACTACAGATTGTCGGGCTTAAGGTAAAACTATTTTGTTATCAGGAGGGCCGCGCCATGGAATGCAATTTTCTATCGGGAAATTATATGAAATACTGCACCGAAAGCCGTGAAGGCTACATCCCAAGTGCATTCGAAATGCAGGAGTATTGCACATCAAGGAGGCACACCCTTTGCACATTCTTCTGCAGAAGGCAAGCGGAATTCCCGAGTTTCAGATCGAACAAAGCGCCGGCCTGCCGCTCGCCAAGTCGACGAACGTAATGGGATCGCCTTCGGGAAAAAATATGAGGCCGCTGCGCGAAACAATAGGAAATACATTGTGCAAAAAAATACGGATATCAACGGCATTACTATAGCGGCGGCATTACTTGCTCTTTCATCATGCTTTCCGGTTGTTGTTCCAGAAGGCCTGGGCACGGGCACATGCCCGTTCCTGCGCCCGTGCCGGTGCCCGCTCCGGCGCCACCGCATCCGAAACCCCAAGTTTATTAAATGCGGAAAAACACGCGGGGCGGTTTCGAGTTATTGTTGAAGGAAAGCAAAAAGGCCTGATCACAAGCATAACGTTCCTACGATGCGGGGGTTGTTATGAAGGACGAAAGAAAAGTGTACGAAGAAAAGCTTGATGCGCAGTTGAAGGAATGGAGCGCACAGTTCGCCCTGCTCAAGGCCAAGCAAGGAAGATGATATTAAAATAGAGTCTAAGAACGCGTCGTCGCCTTGACGGGAAAGTCTCGGAAAAATCCCATAAATCAATGGTCAGGAGACAGTGGCAGGTCTGCCCGGGGTGAAAAGCGTGGACAACAGGCTGGAAGTCAAAGGTGATCACCCCGCCGAGCAGTCGGATGCGTGGCTGATTGCGAAGGTGAAAACCACGCTCTTGTTCCATCGCAGCGTGAGCGGACTCAAAACCGAGTGAACGCTGAAAGACGGGATCGTCACCTTGCAAGGCGAAGCAACCAGCGAGGCGCGAAAGCAACTGACGACCAAATACGCCAAGGACGTGGAAGGGTCAAAGACGTTAAAAATCAGATGACCGTGTCCAAGACCCGAAAAAAATGGCGAGGACAACGGGTGATAAGATCGATGACGCCTCCATTACAAAAAAGGAGGAAACACAAATGAACGAAGACCTGGACAAATTGATTTCCCGTCGCACACTGCTTAAAGGCGCTGCTGCGGTAACATGCGTCGCACTCGCGTCCGCTTTCGGCGGCAAGGCATTTGCAGCAACAGTAAAATCGACCAAAGCCGTAGCGAAGTACCAAGACACGCCGAATGGCGATAAGAAATGAGCAATTCAACTTCTATCGAAGGCAAGACGCCAATGGCTGACGGTACCTGTCAGCTCGTGGAGGGTTCGATCAGCCCAGAGGGCGACTGTGCCTTGTATATCAAGAAAGCCTAATGCAGCGCCTCGGGGCCTCAGCCAGAATGGTTGATAGTTGAAAATTAAGTGACCTGCCCCTTGCAACGTGGTTATACTTGGGAACAGGGTTCCAAGTAAAAAAGGAGGAGTAATCATGAAATACACATTTGCTCTATCTCTGTTTCTTGTCTCGCAGTTCTGATCGCTCTTGCACCCTCCGCCTCCCGGGCTGAGACGGCGTCGAAAAAAATTCCAACTACACGGTGATCAAGGGAGGGATCTATTCACCCAGCGACTCGTACGATCTTGACAATTTCAACAATGGCAGCACAAGTCGTTTGGACACCAAGACCGGTTTCAATGGAGAGCTCGCGTTCGGTCATTACTTCTTACCCATATTCGGCATTGAACTAGGAGCCGGATACTTTGAGAGCAAGGGTTCACCGGCGGCAGAGCCGGGAAGTACGAAACTGAAGGTCATCCCGGTGCTTGCGAGCGCCAAGGTCTTTCTCCCGCTCGGGCCGATCGAGCCCTACGGCGAGGTCGGGATCGGCGCTTACTTCACGAAACTTGAAGTAAGCGGCAATCTCGGAAGCTTCAGCGGTTCATCGAAAGTTACCTACGGAGTCCATGCAGGGGTCGGATTGAACATCAACTTTTCGGACACCTTTTTCCTCGGGGCTGAGGGAAGATACATCCGGGCCAAGCCGGAATTCGGAGGTCAGCCCGTCAAGTTGAACGGATTTACCGCAACAATTGATCTCGGCTTCAGGTACTGATCATCCTCTGATAACTTTTTATGATAAAAAAAGGAGGTGAACCGACATGAAGATGAAATCTATTATTACCGTCCTGGTGACCGCGGCATTTCTCCTGAGTTTAGCAGGCCTCAGCCTCGCAGCCGGAGCTGATAAAATGGGAGTTAACGGTTCCGTTACCAGGATCGAAGGAAATAAGGTGACCATACAGGACGATATGGGCAAGGAGACGACCGTTGATGTACAAGACGTAAAAGACACCAAGGTCGGAGACAAGGTCAAGATCGAAGACGGCGTTATTAAGAATCCAACCGACGAACCTGGAGCGGCCGAGAAATCTGGAAAACCGGGCTACTAAAAAGGACTCTATTTAAGCAAAGGTGGAAAACGACTGTTTTCCACCTTGTTTTTTGAAGAAGCCACCGCTTATTCATAATTGGCTGTTTTGGAATGAACAAATTCACTCATTCAAAAAGGAGCATACTATGCTTTGGACGATCTTTGTAATTCTTATGATTATGTGGCTTCTGGGATTAGTAAGCGGATATACGATCGGTGGATACATTCATATTCTGTAATCCTGACAGCGAAATAATTTGCGATAATAAGAAGAATGTCCCGAATCTGGACAAGAAAAACTCTTATGAAGAACCAAGGAGGGGATGAAATGGCAAGATACGGTAAGAAGGCACAGGAAACGGTTGAGGAAGCAATGAAAAGGTTTAAGAAAGGTGAACTGAAAAGCGGCAAAAGTGGGGTAAAAGTAAAAAACAAAAAACAAGCGGTCGCTATCGGACTTTCGGAAGCGCGGGCAAAGGGAGCCAAGGTGCCGCCAGTTCCAAAAAAGTTAAAGTAGTTTATGGAAGATTCCCTCTTGCGACCGCGGCCGCCTCTAAAAATATCCGCTTTTCTGAAATCCTTATAACCAAGTGATATAATAAATTGTGAGTAGCATGGCACTCTATGATTAAGATTGTAATATGTGTAATACTCCTTGGATTCGTCACTTTTTCGAGGTGACTTGTGAAACAGAAATTACTATCCTTTTCCCTTACCGGCATGTTTCTCCTCGCCCTTTTCTATACTGCATATTTTGCCCGTGCCGTACTCCTTCCTATAATCCTGGCCCTTTTTTTTACTTTTCTCCTGAGGCCGATCGTCAGGATGTTAAAGACGATTAAGGTTCCCGAGGCGGCAAGTTCAGCTCTGGTCCTGATCTCGTTTCTGGCGATCGTCGGGTTTGGTATGGCGAGGCTTGCTGATCCTGTCCAGGAATGGATCGAGAAGGCGCCTCAGACGTTCCATCAGGTAGTGCAAAAGTCCAAAAGGTTCATGAAGCCCATAAAAAAGGCAATGAAAACTGCCGACGAATTAAAAGAAACCGCAGGGGCCGGCGAGAAGAAAAAAACCGAAGCTGTACCTCCAGACCCAATTCCGAACCTGACCTTGACATTTCTTTCAGAGGCCAAAGCTTTTTTGACCAAGACCGGTCTTGTTCTCATCCTTCTTTTTTTCTTCTTGCCTCCGGCGACCATTTTGTCGTAAAGCTGATGCATCTTTTTCGGCAGAATCAAAAAAAGGAAAAAGTGCAGGAGTTTGTGAATGAGATAGAGAAAACGATTTCGCGATACCTGTTGACGGTGACCATGATCAACGCCGGTGAGGGTATCGTGCTCGTAGTGGGACTGCATCTCGTCGGGATGCCGGACCCCGTACTTTGGGGAATAATGGCCGCTTTGCTCATATATATCCCCTATCTCGGACCGCTGGTCGGCATTACGCTCGTTACCATCGTCGCCTTGGGGACTATAGATGACATGCAAAAAGCAGTTCTTGCTCCGATTATTTATCTTTCCATCGAGCTTCTTCAGTCCCAACTGGTAACTCCAATGGTCCTCGGCGCGCGGTTTTCAATGAACCCGGTCGTCATCTTTGTCTGGCTCATCTTCTGGGGATGGCTATGGGGAATCGTCGGCGCACTGATCGCCGTGCCGATGCTTACGATCTTTAAAATATTTTGTGATCATATCGAACCGCTTCAATCGCTCGGGGAATTTCTGTCGGATTAAAGATTAAAATAAGTTTGCGCTGCCGAATCATTGGAACGTGGCTGGCCCCTCGGAGGCGTACGGGGTCAGACTTAAAGATTGAGTTATTGACGCCCGTCGGGATATTTTCTATCCTCTGCCATGGCTAGAAAACCCCGAATTGAATACGAAGGCGCCTTTTATCATGTAATCACCAGAGGAAACCAGAAGCAGAAGATATTTAAAGATCCCCTCGATTATCGTAAATTTCTTGAAATACTTATCGGCTACAAACAACGCTATCATTTTCATCTCTATGCATACATACTCATGTCCAACCATGTGCACCTTCTGATTGAAACCAGGGCCATTCCGCTCTCCAAAATCCTTCAGGGCGTTAACCAGAGGTATACCATGTACTATAACCGAAGGTACAAGACCGTGGGCACAAAAACGGAGCTGTCAGAATTGCTTGACACCGACCTTGTTCTCAGAATGTTTTCCGAGAACAAAGGCAGAGCACGAAAACAGTACTCGATGTTCATGAACGACGGAGCAACAATCAAGCAGGAAGACGTCTTGCCCCGGCTAGCAGGAGAGATTGCTCGGCAGTGCGCCGTTTCGCTTGAGGATCTGCGATCATGGAGAGAACCACAAATATCTTGACTGCTCGACCACTCTTCAGTATTCTAGCGAAGGAATATGGTTATACAGGGCGAGAGATCGCGGCGTATTTGCGGAAAGACCCCGCGGCTGTGACTGTGTATCTCCGGAGTAGCAAGGATGTTTGGAAAGAAATAGAAGTTGTGGCCGCAGCTTTAAAGAAGGAATAAGTAACTCAATCTTTAAGTCTGACCCCATACCGTCATCGAACGCCGCGAAGATTCCTTCCTCTGTGATGTCCGAATTGAGACAGGCCGTCCACACCAGATCCGCATTCACCTGGCATCCTCGGGACACCCTCTGGTTGGCGATCCTCTGTACGGCGCAGGCGGTTTGCCCCTGCCGGATACACATGCCTTGCCCGGCGACCCGGGCTACCATCTTCATGCCGCAATTCTGAGCTTTCGTCATCCCGGCACCGGGCGCGCGATGGTCATCGAGTGCGAGCCGCCGTCGTTATTACGAGTTCATTCAGGTACGCGGTGAGAGCCGGGAGGTTGGAGGCTGCTTTCCGCAATTTGAAGAAGATGTTGGCTCACTATGCTCAGCCCAATCGATACGCTGCTCTTAGAATCGTAAATTGCTTCTTGAAATATTCATTCTATGCTATATTCGAACGGCAAGAAGTACTTCCTCCTACGATTAGTTGTGCTATATAGATGTCATAGAAGGGCAGGAGAACTTAGTTTACTTCCTGGGTCCTTGAACCCTCAGTACAGTTTGTTCCCTGCCTCCCATAGCCATGATAGGTTGATTGGGCCAAAGAGCCCTGGTAACGATGGAGGATTGGTCGGGAGGCGTTTCCTGCCTGTCTAAATCTTGCATGGAGGAGGGATCAATGGAAAGTTTGACCGTTGGCGTCGATGTTTCCAAAGAGTCCTTTTCTGCCGCTGGCCTTGACGGCAAAGGGACACGCTGTTTCGCCCAAGATTGTACCATGGACAGTGATGGGTTCTCGAAGTTGCTGAAGATGATAATGGCACAGCAACCATATGTTTCTACGGTCATCGTCGGCATGGAGTCCACGGGCTGCTATCACATCAATCTATTCTCTTATCTCACGTCTCAGGGCATCCGAGCCGTAGTCATTAACCCGCTGTTGATTTCGAACTTTGCCAAACTTACGCTCCGGAAGACCAAGACCGATAAGAAAGACGCACTGACGATCGCCCAGTTCCTGCTGGCTCACACGGATAAGATTTCTCAGATGTCCGTCAGCCAGGATATGCAGGATATGCGAGATCTCGCCCGGGAGAGAGAGTCGCTGAGCCATTTGATTTCCGCGACCAAGACCGAGATCAAGCGGGTCTTGCAGACGACCTTTCCTGAGCTTGAGCGGCTCTGCGGCGTCTATTCGGGCATCATGCTTGAATTTCTGAAGAAGTTTCCCTCGGCTCGTTTGATTGTGCTTGCCAAACCCCGGGCAATAGCTAAAGCTATGGAGCCACGAGGTTCAGGGAGCAGAATATCAACCTTTACGGCGGAGGATATCATCAAACTGGCCAAGAACTCGGTTGGGACGGTCAGTCCAGCCAAAGAGACTATCCTCCGGGGGAAAATCTCGACACTAATCCATCTGGAGGATCGTCGAGATGAGTTGACGGTCATGCTCACGGACTACTGCAACTCTCTGATGGTCGAAGACCTGGAGATTGTAACATCCGTGGTAGGCATCGGTAACGGAACCGGTACCACTTTTTTGGCTGAGCTAGGACGAATCGAGAGCTACGAGACGCACAAACATTTGATTGCCTACGCAGGGATTGATCCAACAGTGTATCAATCCGGCAAGTACGAGGGAAAGAGCAGAATCTCAAAGAGAGGAAATAGGCACCTTCGACGTGTTCTTTGGCTCATGACGGTAAATGTGATCCTCAATAACGATAAATTCCGAGCGTATTACCAGAAAAAGAAACAAGCTGGATTGCCTTATAAGAAAGCAGTCATGGCAACAATGCATAAACTTACTCGAATGCTTTTTGCCATGTTGTCACACAAACAGAGATATCTGGCATCATCGGTGAGCTGCACATAGTTGACTGT
>CAVUCU010000007.1:0-281617 GCA_963740085.1 Nitrospirota bacterium
GCTCTACTGGGCCTGTTCTATAAAAAGCCCAAAACCGTGGGAAGGTGTCTGCTGAGTCAGGCGTGCAGAATGCACGTAAATAAAATTGTGGCAACCAATGTTGGTTCTTTGCAGTAGACATAGTATCAAGTTAACAATATATTATCGAAACGGAATCTAGCATCTAATACTGCTTTCCCAAGTCAATCCTAGCCGTTCTTGCCAAAAATTAACTCAGAAATACAGCTTGAAAAGTGCATAACGTCCAGATTTGATGGGTCTTACACCTGCAGGAAGGAATGCGCATCGCATATTTTACCTGCGAGTTCTAAACCCCTTCCAAATTTATTTCTATCTCGACACCACCTACCGTGCTGCACAGGGCGATTTGTCAACAGAGGTGAAGTCTTATGGGTATTCTAAAATTGAATTTATCTTGCCAAGTTCAATAGCTTCAAAGTACCTTGAATCTCCCTTTTCATTTGAGAGTTTGATTGAGCTTGATCTAGGCCCTGTAGTACTTCCTCTTTTTGTTGGGATATTTTTGTTCAAATCATAAAATGCTACAGTTAGACCTTCTCAAAATATTTTCATATCGCGAGATGTTGGCTTTAAGATAATCATATTGGGTACCGTCAATAAGATGTAACGAGGGGACGATGTCGTTCCTTATATTGTAAAAATACTGGAGATCGCAATCACATTCACCTAAGACGCTATTAGCTCTTAAACTAAGTTTTTCGCCTTTTCTTTTTATATTTTTTGTTAAATACAAGGATTCAAGAGCAATCGTACAATCAATCAGCCTTTCTATCAAAATGTACGGGTTGCGATTTTCAATGCTCCCTTTTAATAATATGTGAAGAGCGAAATTACAACGTATGTCAATTTGGTCAAACAGGGGTATTTTTTTTCTATAAGGCATGTCGAACAAATCAAGATTTATTAAATAATCCTTCATTTCTTGTCTAAAAACTTCAAATGCCTTAACATCACCAGCATTCATTATATATTGATTGTCTTTTCTAATTCCACCACCGTCTCCATGGAATGGCATTTCGCGCAATTTGTCTTTATATGTGGTAAAAATAGAGGGGAAGATGATGTCACCGGGTTTAAATAGTTTTAAAAGCCTAAACAGTGGGAAGAAAAATCCTCTCGAATTGTCTGGTAAAATCGATACGCTTTTTCCTCGACCTACATAATACCATTTGCATAGTACATAGTCATCACTGTGAAAGATGCTGCAATATTTAAGTTCTTTCTGAAGTTCCTTCAAGTTATCATTTGATAACTTCTGTACCCAAAAACCATCGTATGGTGCATAATCGGCATTGAGGAAGGATAGATAGCCTTCATCCGATGTAAAATTTCTCAGTATCGCGCAAACATGTATGTTATTTTCAATCATTTCCGATTCAACGCGTGGATTGCGCGTCGCTGTGGACCCGCTTTGTTAGAATCATCGGCGGATATTTGCCGGGAGCCTCTTGAGTGATAGGCTATATAATCGTATCTTCCTTTTCACTTTTTTCTTTGTTTTCTCTTCGCTTGTTAAACATTCCTGGCGACCCAGGCGGCTTCCAGTTTATTTCGCCCCAATTTGATGAAGATGATCACGGCAATTCGCTATATTGCATCGGGAGCATACTCCGCCAGAGAGAAGCCTAAACGAACACGAATACGACGTGATAGTTAGAATGCTGTTCTAAATTCGACGATCGTAGAGGAAGTTCTTGTTGTTCAATGATTACGATTATATCGTAACCGGACGGCAAGATAAAGCAGAAAAACGAGAAAAGATGATCATGAAAAATTCATAATGAACTTTGCACATAATACTTCAACCGATATTTGTTGCTTCAGGACGATGCTGAGCCTTACGAAGAGCACCTACGAGCTTGCATGCGTGTTGACTAAAATTCAATGCGAAATACTACTTGAAAAGTGTGTATATGAACACGGCGGTCACGCGCCGACTTTAGGCGCGTCGCTGTGGACCGCCATGTTGGAATTCGGGTACTTCTATTCACGCATTACGGAGGACAGTATGTGCAAGAGAAGCGATAGAAAATATATTATTCGTGGTCACATGTATGTTTCAATGGCATTGATTCGTCAAATGATAGAAAGATGTCTAAATTGTAGAGGTCGTGATTTAGTGTGTTCAGCTCCCCAAACAGAAGCGCAAATATTACGGCGCTTGAGGAATCCAAAGAATAACGGTGAAGAAGGTGAGAATCGCCTAAAACGTAAACCGAGAAGAGTTCTTTGTCAGGAAGTTGAAAATTGGGGATATTAATGTCAAAGTTCTTTTTGTTCCGATTAAATAGCTGAGATAATAGCTCCGGATTCTTTCTTATACCGTATGAGAACCTCAATTCAAATTTTGCAAGGCGAGACGCTATTTTTTCTACGTCAATTTTAGACATGAAACTAATCAATCTATCTTCTGGATCGAACATATATATACGCACGGTATTACCACGCAGCACTTTATCAAGAAAAGGCTCCTGTGGAAATTGCTTTAATTTAGTTTTATCGCCATCGATGCTCATGGTAAATAAGCGCATCATTTCATCCGCGATTATTTTGAAATCGGCTCTAAATTGGGACAATTGATCCATTATTTGTTACCTCCAACAGCTCGCCTAAAGGTAGCCGAATGGTTAGAATCATCATGCGCTATTGTCTAACAAAAGCAACTTCTTCGAAATAATACTCGTTATTTGAATGATCAAATTGGAAGATTCGAATTCTGTTACCAACAACCCAATGCTTTAATCCTTGGTAAAGTGAGTATATTTTATTTTTATCGTGTCGCGGCACAACAATAAATAATCTCGGGTTAGGTGATGTATCTTTGTACTCGTTATAATAACGTGAAACTTGGCCACATAATCTGTCGGCCGCGCTTGAGCTTAGATGTTTTGCCTTTAACTCTACAATAACATCTTCGCCTAATTTGTCTTTTGCGACAATATCCAGTGCGCCGGTCGCTATAAACTTCTGCTGTTTTACGAATTTTAAACCCGGCTCAAGGGCTTCAATATTTAATGTAATGTATTCTTGAAGTTTTTCTTCGGGGTAATTTCTGATTAACTTTGCTTTTTGACGTAATGGGATGTTATTCACCATACACCACTTGGAGAATTCGCTGCAATCCGTGAAATGCTTTCCCTCGCTGTCATTATATGACTTCTTTAATGATCCATTGATCGAGAAATCCTTATATTCCTTATACCACCTTGCAAATACGCCAAATTTATTAAACATTACCTCTGGACAAGAATTGGATATTTCAACGAGAAATTCTTTGGGGTTACTTGTGTTGTGTATAATACCCAAGTGCGGATTGAGTTGATAATCTGTTTCATCAATATCTTCGAAAGATAATGCCCGCCCCTTTCCCACAGTCATATCATATATATAACTTGAATATTCCTTTGTTCCTTGACGACTGAGCAGCCATCTCGTGCCGCTTGCTCGCTCACAATCCGTTACAGCAGGACACCTGGATGGGTAGCCGGATTGTTCACTAAGCTTCTCATATTGAAGTTTAGAATACCCAAGACAGTCGTGATTTTTTTTAGCTTTTGCTTTTCGTTTAGTGGCCATAGCTTAAAATTCCATGTGAAAACATGGTCTGTTAGTTAACACACAAGGTGTGCGTCAGAACTAACGTGCGGCCGGCTGACCCACCGGGCGAAACCCGGATGGTGTCTAGCCGCTGGTTGGAATCATTTAGTTTGCTGAGAATCTTCATTTTGCTCTATGGACTTCGTTTTTGATCCCATGTGTATTATTCCATTTACGAATTATCGGGTTTTTTAAAGTACCCTGCCCCATTTCTTTTCGACGATTTTCAGTGTCCACTAGATTGTCGGCTATCTTTGGGTTGCGGAGGAGACGATTAATCTCCCTGTGAAAAAGGGCGTTAATATCGTTCGCGGTTTTCGAGTATCCCTTATGGGTGGTTAAATCGAAATCTTCATTTTGGTCGGTTCCAATTAAAGCGCCGTCCCGATCAATCCAGCTGACGTGTTGAAAATATGCTACTTGCTTTTCCACGTCGAAATATACAAAGGCAGAAATAAATTTTACGAGATCAGGGTATGGTTTTTTATAACCCCGAGAGTTCCATTTTCAATTTTTTGCTTTAGCGTGCGCGCAAGCTCTTTTCTTTTTTTCCCATCTTTCAATTTGATTATCAGTCGAACAGTAAAATTCCCATCGTCAAGATATGATGTTGCGCCAGCATATATATGATTTTCGTCACCCAATAGGGGGCCGAGATTGGCATCTATCGAATCTGATGTTATGTACGTATCTGATTGCGGCGACGATTTAACTAAAACCGGTTTTGTCCATTGATCGTTTAAACCCTGAACTACAAACGTTCCCTGTGGCCCAATCTGGATTGGATGAAGCAATCTAGAGGACTCATAATCTTGTGCCTGAGAAATACTGAACAAGGCAAATACAAAAAATAATACCCAATTTGATATCGTCTTCATTTTGTCATCCTTTGGTTTATTAGCTGCTCAGCGGCCTTGTCCGTCTGGAGCGTGTGCTTGGAGAAAGTCCAACGGCTCGGCTGATGGGCGCGTTTTTCGCGACCTCTCGAGCCGAATGGTTAGAACAATTTATTTGTATCTATTACGAAGGCGATCCGGGACCGCAAGCTCCTCTTAACCAATGTGCAGAACGAAGAGGGCCATCGTCCGGCTTTGCGTCCGAAGACCACATACAAGCCCCCACAATATTATGCCATGACCAAACTGAGCCGCGAAGGCGAAAAAATCCTCCTGCGGTTTGTACCCAGAAATATATTTAAAGCGATCACCGTATTCCTTGATATTCGGTCGTTGTCCCACGGTCAAGTTAGGCAATGTTGAAGTCAGAAAAGAATTCAATTTATCAGTTCCACCGACTTGCGGCTGGTATGAACTAATATAGAAGTAATGATCTCGAGTCAAGATTTTGCCAACTTCACGAAGGTATAGAGCGTGAATGAATTTTTTCCCCATCATTTCAACCGCATCTTTTAGGACTGACGGTACAGGCAACGTGAAGGCAACTGGTTCGGGCGTGATGATTGAGCCAACTTTATTTATTGGATACGATCTCGTTACATCGGGAAGAGCGTCTGGATAATTGTTGGCAATGCCCTGCCTCAGTTTTTGTATCTTCTTGTGAATTTCCTTATGGCGCACCATCGATTCATCGAAATCTAGCAAAAATGAATATAAACCGAAAATTTGATCTTGCTTCTTTGAGCCTTCGTTGCAGACTTTACACGCTGGCGATTCAAAGCTGTGAGGTGCATATCCATCCGGAAAGCATGCTTGGGGAGGAACATGATCGATAGTAATAGCAGGGTTTATTCCACCGCAGAAATAGCAATCTGGATGTTCAATGAGAAACGTTTGCTGTCGCTTCTTTCGGCACATAGCGTTAGACATTCTGGGCTCAACGACCTCCGATTCAAGTTGAGAAAGTACAGCATCTCGGCTAGGGAGCGGCTATCGCGACACTCTCGAGCCGAATGATTAGAATCTGCATGGGTCAAAACATCAAGTCACTGAACTTACACTTCTTCTTTTACGCGAACCCACTCTTTCTTTAAAACCCGCTGTGATAGTTCAGTAATTTTGCCATGCGACTGAATGAACTGCTTGTCTAAGTCTGGCCCGCCCGCTATTGAATTAATCATGTCGCGCATTGCTTTTAATAGACCAACATGATCATCTTCCTTTGGGTTCAGCATGAGAATAATTCTTTGCTCAAGCTCAAGCAGGCGTTTGTACTCCTTGTCTGTCCGGTCGTCAAATCCAGTGAGAAAGTAATGGTGTGAACTACTAATTATCTAGACAGATCTTAGTTCATTTATCCAAGCCTGACGCATAGGAGCGATGATTTGTTTATTAGATATTCTCTGCGAAGTATCTATTTGACGTTTTGCAATTCGCCAAGATATAAACGGACCGACAAAAACGGCCAACAAGGCTATGGTTAGTGAGAGAACAGGGATTATTTCATTCACCAGAACATCCTCCTTGCGACCGGCAACAAGGGGATCAATAGCCCCCCTCGTTAATACCGAAACTCTGTTCTTAACGAGCCCCATAGATAATACCGGATTTTCGTGGTTATCTAGTTTAGCAATGATTGTGCCATGTCGGATTTAATATTCAGCACGACTATAAACCTGATCTAATAAGATGTCAACGGCAGTGAGGGGTAGTTACTGGGTATTTATTGGTAGGTTGGCTCAACGAATACAGGTTGTTAATTTAAGTGTGTCGTAAGATGGCAACTTCAACTGCTCCAGGAAGTTGATTGCGTATCATGAATATATCATAGATTTCACAATACATAAAGTATCTTCTGCGTGATATCATTACTACTAATAGAATCTTACTATCAAATGCCTCCCGACTTCATCCTAAAGAATCCCTAGAGGCACCATCACAACAGGAGGAACCATGCAAATATCAAATGCCATAAGCACCTTCAGAATGCAGCAATTCGCTACTCTAAGACCAAGCACGCAGGTTCACTACATCAAACTGCTCGATCAGCTCCAGCAGCATTTTAGCGGAAGAGAAATTGAATCAGTAACGGCTGATGAGGTCGGTCAATTTCTTGAATCGAAGACGGCAAACAAGGCTAAAGCGACGCGGCGATTAAAGTATGCGCAGGTTAAAGCGTTCTTTAATTTTCTGATCAATGAGTGCCTCATTGATATCAAGAATCCCTGCTCACATCCGTTAGTTGCGAAGCAGTTTAAGAATCCCAAACCGGCAGCCCGGAAGATATTAGACAAGGAACTTGTGGATCAGCTGATCTATAGTACTAAGTCGGACAGGGATCGTCTAATACTTGAACTACAGGCACGATGCGGATTAAGAATCGGGGAGGTACTCAAACTTCGGGCTGTCGATGTCGCTGACAGAAAGCTTACGATCCTTGAGCCGAAATCCGGCAAGGAAAGCGAAATTGCCTTCATGCCGGAGCAAATTGCAAAGAGGCTTGCCGAGTACATCGTTAACTGCAATATCGGTCCCGAGGCGCGACTCTTTCCCGTTTGTTATTCGACAGTGCGAGCACTGATCAGGCACTTGGCAGAAAAGTTCCGCGTGAAAATAACGCCACACGATTTCAGGCGACATTCAGCCACTTATGCCAGTAGGAATGGAGTTCCGTTGGAGATCGTTTCAAAGGTGATATTAAGACATCACGACCTCAAGACGACCCAGGTATACCTTGGCAAAGTCAATGATACCGAGGCTATCCGGTGGATGGATGTGCTCCACGGGAAATAAAATAGCATGTAACAGTTAGTATCAGTGCCTCTGGGGAAATAATTCAGCTTGAAATGTGCGATTTTTTAATTCATAATAGCTCGCGATTAACTTCCTATATCCAATGAGGTTTCCATTCTTCTAAACACTTAATGTTTGCTGTATTCTGCAACCTATTTACCAACATTTTCCCATTCGACACACGAGGTAATTGCCCTTGACAAGTAGTATCAATAGTGATACTATTATTTATGTCAACGATCGCGGATGTTGTTGCAGAGATGCGGAATAACCCGAAAGGAATACGTTTCACTGATGCGATCACGGTTTGTAACCATTATTTCGGAAAGCCGCGCCAGAAGAGCAGTAGTCATCATGTATATAAAACGCCGTGGATCGGGAATCCGCGTGTCAATATTCAAAACGAAAAAGGTAAGGCCAAGGCGTACCAAGTAAGACAGATTCTGGCGGCAATTGATAAGTTGGAGGCCGAACATGCAAAAGAAAACAGATAAATATACCTACCGAGTAACGTGGTCAGAAGAAGATGCGGAATATGTCGGGTTGTGTGCTGAGTTCCCGGGCCTGAGCTGGCTTGCTAAATCACCTGAAGCGGCGCTAAAGGGAATCCGTGCGGTGGTATTTGACGCGCTCACGGACATGTCGCACAACCACGAACCATTGCCGGAGCCGATCGCTACAAAACATTTCAGTGGTAAGTTTGTGGTTCGAGTCCTTCCTGATGTACATAGACAGCTTGCGATTCAGGCGGCAGAAGCAGGGGTAAGCCTTAATCGGCTGGCCAGCGTAAAGCTCAGTCAGTAGCGGATCGGGCGCGCTAAAGTTGTGTGCCCCACTGTCCCAACTGGGCTGCACTACTCTCTTCCCGCTGTTCAATAAGGATATCTGAAATCATTATGCCGCTATTGTTGACCGGGATTCCCCTTACCGACCACAATCTCTTTCTTTTCTATTTAACGGGTTTCCATTCTTAGTAACAATGTAATTATCAACCTGTATTTGTTAATGTTCAAACCATTTTCGTCATTCATTGTCATTAATAGCGATTACCGCAATTACCAAAATCCTGCTGAATATAATATTGCATCACGAATTAAAATGGGGTATGCTTGAACATAAAGACAAGAGAGCCTGAATTGCTCAATTAATAAAACATACAAGGAGGATATTCAATGGAAGGTCTTTTTCAGCCGATGCATTTGATTATCATTTTAGCGATTGCACTGATAATATTTGGCCCGAGCAGGTTGCCGCAACTTGGGGAAGGACTTGGTAAAAGTATTAGGGAATTTAAAAAAGCTTTGAACGAAAAGGACGAACCACAAGAAATGACCAAATCAATTTCGCAGGGTAGTGAGAAAATCAAATGAATTCATAGAGACGTTTTATCCTTATGTTTTAAATAAAAAAGTGAACACTGCCATCGCTGTGAACAATACACCATAGTACTGGAGAAGGGACTATAAGGCCCACCAAACGGACAGATTAAGACCGATATAGGAAACACATAGATACAAGAGATACTATGAATTGGCATAAACACTTTACCGCATTTCTCATACTGGTTCTGCTGTTATCCACATTCGTGGCGGTGTTCCATCACCATGATAACAAGCGGCTGATCACGACTGCCCCATCTGTCTTGTAAGCCATCATCAGCACGCAACAGGCCAGACAACCATTGCTTTTGATAGCGTTCCTTTTTTCTTTGAAACAGTATATGTCCCTTCCGCACTAATAATTGTCGAGAAGATATTCGCCTCTTTCCAGAGCGACCGCGCACCACCCGCATAACTCCTCTCAAAACGCATTGCAGAATAGGGCCTACGTGAAACGCGCGTAATCAGGAAGACTGTTTGTAATCAGTCTTGCCATGATCTGTTTCGTGCGGTATTCGTTCGGCCAGGGCATTTTCCTTTTTACGTTATCTCATGGAGGAGTTATGAAACCAATCGCCATGTTTTGCATGGTATTCATGCTCGTGTTTGCGTTTTTATCTTCCACGGCTTTTGCCGAGGACCAGAACGAACGACTGAACAAGCTTGAGGAATCGCTTAAAAACCAGCAACAAACAATCGAACAGCAGCAAGTAACCATCGACACGCTCAAAACGCAGGTAAATCAAAAGAACGATCAGGGTGCGCCAGCAGCGCCTACCTGCACCATCTTCCCAGAAGGCAAGCGGGTTATTCGGTGGCAGCGCCTTCACGAACCCCAATTTGTCCGTTGTCCTTGACACCTTCGGTTATTCCTCGAATCTCACGAATGAAGAACTGGCGAATCGTGGAATCCCTGGTTTTACCACGCAGGGGCTTGACCAGCGGAATGGATTCAACCTCGATTCAGTGGAACTTTTTATCTTTTCACCGGTAGACCCCTATTTCAATTTCTACACAAACATCCCGGTAACGGAAAACGGCGTGAGCATTGAAGAGGCGTACGTCGTGACCACGGCCCTTCCCGAAGGCTGGCAGGTCAAGGGCGGCAAGTTTAAAAGCAATTTCAGCCGCCTCGACGCGCAGCATCCTCATGCCTGGGATTTCTGGGACATTGCCTTGCCTTACCGCGCGTTTTTCGGCAACGAGGGTCTGGGCGGAGAAAAAGGCGTGCAGCTTACGTATCTGCCGACCTTGCCCATTTACACCATATTCGGCGCTGAAGTGCTTCAGGGAGAGAATCCTCTCCTGTTCGGGCCGGGAGCAGCGGAGGAGAGTCCGCATGCCTTTACATTTTTCGTAAAAAGCTCCGTTGATACGAGCGACTACTCGACGATCTATTTCGGACCGTCCGTGCTTTTTGGTAAGACAGACAGCACGAACATCCTTCCTAACAATTCGAGGTCAAAGGCAACAGCGCCCTGTATGGTCTGGAAGCAGTCTGGAAATGGAAGCCCACGAGCAAGAAGGCGTTGACGATCCAGAGCGAATATCTGTTTCTTACTCAATCAGGAACCGCGACGGACCTCACCACTGCTGCCGTCGATTCGCTGCGGCGCAGGCAGGACGGGTTCTATGTCCAAGGGATCTATCGAATAAACCGATGGGGGATAGGCGCACGGTATGACGCGCTCAACGTATTTTCCGATACCTTCTAAGCTGGCAGGAGTGCAAAAAGACTATGGCAAGCCCTGGCGCGAGACAGCCAGTCTTGAGTACAACCCCAGTGAATTCGCCCGAATCAGGCTTCAGCTCAGCCATGATCGTTCAGATACCATGACCGCGCGGACGAACGATGAGGCGATACTACAATTTAACTTCACCGTCGGAGCCCATCCGGCGCATTCATTTTAGGAGGAGCACATGCGAAAGATCTTTTTATCATTTTTGTTATTGTTGATGTTTACTACTCCCGCTTTTGCGGAGCTGAATATCGTGGCAACGCTTCCCTGGATCGGAAGTGCGGCGAAAGAGATCGGAAAGGACAAGATCAACGTCACGGTCCTTGCAAAGCCGAGTCAGGATGCCCACTTTCTTGAAGCCAAACCGAGTATGATCCTGGCTGCACGGAAAGCCGATATCATCATGTATGACGGCCTCGATCTGGAAATCGGATATCTCCCGCTCATCATAGAATCCTCGAAAAATCCGAAGCTCATGCCCGGGCAGATCGGAAACTTCGACTGTTCGCAGTTCATTACCGTCGCTGGAAAAACCGACGACCGTGGACAGAAGCATGGGGGACGTGCACCCGCTCGGCAATCCCCATTACCACTTCTCGCCGCGAAGAGTGCTCCGCGTTGCTGAAGGTATGACCAGGCTCCTTGCCGATGCGGACAAGGCGAATGCGGATTTTTATCTGGCGAATTACAAGGCTTTTGCCGAACGGGTGAAAGAAAAAGAGAAAGAGTGGCACGCAGTGCCGCTCAAAGGAAGAAAATACGTGGCCTACCACAAGTACTTCGAGTACCTGGCAGACGAGTTCGGATTCAGATTCATCGGCTATCTGGAGCCGAAGCCCGGCATACCGCCGTCCGCATCGCACATAGAGGAACTCATCGAGCTTATGAAGAGGGAAAAACCCGATGCTATTCTTGTTACGCCCGCCTACGGCAAGGATGAGGCGGAATCGCTGTCATCGAAAACCGGGGTAAAGGTTATTGTGCTTCCTCACGACGTCGGCTCGATGCCCGGGACTGATGACTTAATTTCGTTCTGGGACAAGATCATTTCATTATTGAAATAGAGGAATGAGGCGTGAAACGTAGAAGGGATGGTCAAATCTCTTCACGTTTTCACTCTCCGGCTTTATACGGCTTTTTGGAGGAACCATGGACGCACTCAATTTTCTGTTGTATCCTTTTCTGGCATGTCTTCTTTTAATCGGGATTCACGCCTATTTCGGCATTCACATCCTGCAGCGCGGGATCATCTTCGTGGACCTGGCCCTTGCCCAGTTCATCGGCATCGGTCTTGCGCTTTCCTTTCTTCTCGGAGGGGAACGCCACGTAGTCCTCTCCCTGGTCTTTGCCATGATCGGAGCGCTGATCCTTGCAATTTCAAAGAGGGCCGCGAAATACGTGAACATCGAGGCGTTTATCGGCGTGCTCTATATTTTTTCCGTATCCGCAGCCATACTGATCCTCGACAGAAGCCCGCACGGCCTGGAGGAATTCAAGTCAATCATCAACGGCAACATCATCTGGGTCACGTCCGCCGATATACTCTCAACGTTCATTGTGTACGGACTGGTCGGCTTGCTCCATTTTATTCTTTGGAAAAGGTTCTACGCGCTGTCCTATGAGGGGAAGGGCGGCTTCTGGCTCGAGTTTCTGTTCTTCGCAAGCTTCGCAGTCGTGCTCGTAAAGTCGGTGAAAATGGCGGGCGTTCTCCAGGTATTCTCGTTCCTCGTGATTCCGGCAATGATCGGACGGCTCTTTACCCGTGATCCGCTAAAGGTGCTCATGGTCGGGTGGACGCTCGGCGTATTCGTCAGCGTCTTCGGTATATTCCTCTCCTACAAGTTCGATATACCTACTGCGCCGGTCATCGTCCTTTCTTTAAGCGTCATCTTTTTCGGTTTTCTCACAGTACGTGCATGGAGCAAGTGGAGCAGAGAGCGGCTGAATGCATGAGGTCATTAAATGAAATGTCTCGCAAAAAGTCCCCCGTCTCATGGTTTGCATAAGGAGCAACAATGAACTTACGTGCAAAATTAATGACTTTGTTAGCAATCGCTATCACGATCGCGGGCTGCGGGGCAACTGCAAAAGAGATAGCCAGAATGAGTCAGAGCGTAAGAAAGGATGTTTTTGCCGAGATTATATCTGAGGGCCCTGCTCCAGCAGGCTTCGCGGATTTGGTCATCAGGGCATCCTTAAAGACACCCCCTGCAGGGTATTATTTCTTTGAATCCAAAGCATTCTCTCACGGAAAAGCTGTCGAAACCTTTCTTATAAATATCGACGGACAGGCCGTTCTGTGGCAGGCGGAAGGGGGAAAACACGTGCTCCCGGATTATGTGGATAACAAGACGAGCCGCGATCCCGAAGCTGGTGAAGGAATGAAGTATATGCTTGAAAGGAAAGTCCGGCTTGCAGCGGGATCTCACAAGGTGTTTTTCGGGTTGCCCGACGAGCCGTATTATACAACCACGAACATATCTGTAAAGGGCGGGGGATCGTACGTTTTGGAGTTCGAGCCGGACTACAGGTATAAGACAGTGCCAACGCGCATCCCGACGTTTTTGAATGGAATTGCAAAGTTTGAAGTTATGTTTAAGTCGATGGTGGTTAAAGATCGTTGACAACCCGAAAAGGGGCAGGGCTTTTTTTATGGTATGCTGTTGTAACTTTCTCCGATCACTCTAGTGTCATTATCAACTAGAATTCTTTGGCATCGTCATAAAATTGACATTGCAGTTAAGTAGGTGAAGACCGCATTTCATCGCCTCACTGATTAATGCAAGATTCCAGATGAAGTCTATATTTCATACTTGTCAGACAGCGGTCCTGAGTTGGCACTCAAAAAAAGGGCTGGATTTCTCCAGCCCATAAATTGTGCCCATTTTGTGCCTATCGCAGCCAGAAATCACCTGACGCCAGCTGACTCCATCTGAGATGCCTGCATTCATGAACCTCTTGCCTATCAAGGATTTTATTGCTAATTCAAGAGATTCCTGACGAACAAATTTTTCATGAATTTGCTCTTCAAATCCGCTGTTTCCTGGCTTTGGTCAGGAAAGGTGAGTTCGATTCTCATGCTCTCCCGCCATAAATAAAAAACCCTCACGGAATAACCCATGAGGGGTTTTACATCAAGAGGTTGGTCCCCTATGGGATCCTCGATAATTACCTGCTGATTGATAGTATAGGAGGTACAACTTCTTACCCTCTCCTGCTCCAGTAAAAGCCGCCCCCGCCGAACACAAGGATCAACACGATGATCAAAAGGATTAGCTCAGTACTCATGGTTCAATAACCTCCTTTCCGAGATTTCACCTCTCAGACGTCTTGCATAACGATGGGCCGGCCCATCGTCATGCCACCTTTTTTCCAAACGTCTCCCGCTCCTCGAAGTTGTTTATAAACTGCGAAACCTGAACGCTGAGATACACGCACTTGGTCCCGTTCATGCATTCATCGGCATCTTTCCTTTCGAGATGAGTGGTAAGTGTCTCACCTCCGCGTTTAAATGTGACTATGTAGACGTTCTTCTGCGAGCTGAAATCCAAGCTCGTCAGAATCTTGTGTTCTTTGATCTCGGGATACATGTTTACAATTTCATCTTTTAATTCTTCAAGAGTATAATATTCCATAATCGTCTCTCCTCGCGAAAAACTTAATCTCTTATTAAAAGTATAGCACCGATTTCTATACATTGTGCTATGTACCCAATTTAACGATTCAACGTATGGTCATTAATGTTGCGTTATTATAATCATCCAATTATTATCCAACCTAAGTAACAAGCAGGATACTTCTGAATCCACTTGAGATGCTCCCCTGTGTAGTGCCGCTCTCAATCAAGTGTCTTGATCCTTCCCCCAAATCCCCTTACTCCGCCGCCTTCCGGACCTTCCGGAACATCCTGCTGAGTGCGGGCAGCTGATAGCTCGCGTTCAAGCCGCTGGGGTTCGGCAGGACCCAAAGCCGCGACGGGCCAATGCACTGCTCCTGGGGGCCGAAAAGGGCCTTCGGATTTCCAAAAGCAATGCGGAACGCCTCGAGACCGAGCACCGCGACCACGCGGGGACGATAGCGACGGACCTTTGCCTTGAGATCGCGGCCTCCCTTTTCCAGCTCCACGCGGCCCAGTTCCGACGCCGCAGCCGTTGAATGTTTCACAGTGTTCGTGATGCCGTACCCATGCTTCAGCAGTTCCCGTTCCTCGAACGGCGAGAGCTGCCGCTCAGTGAACCCCGCTTTGTACAGGACCGGCCAAAAGCGGTTTCCCGGCCGGGCGAAATGGTGGCCCACGGCGCCGGAATACAGACCTGGGTTGATCCCCACGAACAGGACCTTCAGTCGCGGCGCGATCACATCGGGTATGTGCTTCCCGTACGCGGCAAGAAGCTGGGCTTTCGTAGGTTTCCAGATCTTGATTGATGGTGGCCCTGCTGGTCGGTCTTTTTTCATACTTTTTAAACTTTTGCGCACTTTGCGAGCTTTGCGAGAAACGCTTTTAGTTTCATTGGGGTATTTATTGGGGTCAGCGCTTGCCAACCGATGAAATGTAGACAGTGAATTCCTCGTCGCCATCAACCCCGAGAAGCCGGTCACAGGCTTTCTGGTCATAGGCGGCAATAGCGCAGGACCCGGCACTCATAGAGGTGCATGCCAGATAGAGGTTTTGGCAAACGTGGCCTGCATCGATGGCGATCACCTTGTGAGCCGCCAGATCATAGCGCCATTCCACACGAGCGGGGATCGCCGTCCAAAAGAACGTCACTGCTGCAGCGGCTATAAACGCCTGCCCCAGACAGGCGGCTGCCGCTTTACGTCCGATCTGCTCGTCGACTGCCAGTTGCGCCAATTGGCCTTCAAAGGGCAAGTAGCGGTAGAGTCCGGAGGCCAGGCCTTCGATCCGGCTGGCCAGCACGTAGGTTTCAAAGGCGTGGCGCGCACCGGCAGAGGGCACAGCGCGAAGCACAGTTGTCGGACTCAATGCTTTGCGAACACCCTGGGTTGCCCAGAGAAGGGCGGACAATTCCTCCAGGGTGAACGGAGCTGTGGAGTAATCGCGCACGCTTTCCCGCCGGATGATCGCCTCGCCAATGGGCATGCGACCCAATCGGACCAATGCCGCGGCGCCGTCGGGAAGCTGAATACGAACCGTGTCCGTCGAAGCTGGTTTTTGGATGGGCGGCGCCGGTACATGCCGATTCTGAGCGGTACGTGAGAAATCTATTTGTTGACGGATGGTGTCCTTGAGGAAAAAGCGGTTCTTCTCAAACGGTTTGTCGGACTTTCGATCGGAATTCATGTCTTACAAGCCCCTTCTTCGCTGCGTCCCGCCTGCATTTTTTCCTGAGTATACGCCCGGTAATTATTTTGTCAAGCTCCGGACGGGGCAGCTCCGGACGGGCGGCCCAGATATCTTCTCTGCCTAGGAGTCTGTCGGACTTTCCCGACAAAAATATGATATAGTCGATTAGCTTTTGAGCATACATTCGCGAGGTGAGACTAAATGAGTGCAAAATTTATCGACTATGATCAAGCTACTTTATATTTGCTGCCGCCGTCTCTTCAAGACTGGCTACCCGAAGATCATCTGGCCCGATTTGTCGTCGAGATTGTTGACCAGCTTGACCTTAGCTCCCTGAAAGCGGCTTATGCCGGCCGGGGATCGCAGCCCTATAATCCAGAGATGCTTCTGGCGCTCCTGTTCTACGGATACGCCACCGGAGTATTTTCCAGCCGGAAACTGGAGCGGAGCACCTATGATTCAGTAGCGTTCCGGTTTATCGCTGCCAATGCTCATCCGGACCACGATACAATTGCCGTCTTCCGGAAGCGGTTTCTGCCGCAGCTCAAAGCTCTGTTTATCCAGATCCTGCTGATCGCCCAGCAGACGGGCATCTTGAAACTGGGCACCGTCAGTCTGGACGGGACAAAGGTCAAGGCGAATGCCTCCAAGCATAAAGCCTTGAGTTACAATCATGCCTGCAAGCTCGAAGAGCAGCTCAAGGCGGAAGTCACTGAACTTCTTCGCCAGGCGGAAGCTGCCGACCAGGCTGATCTTCCGGATGGGATGAACATCCCGGAAGAACTTTCCCGGCGGACAGAGCGCCTCAAGGCCATAGCCGAAGCCAAGGCCGAGATTGAACGGCGTGCCGCCGAGCGCTACACCCAGGAAAAAGAAGCCTATGATAAAAACCTGGCCGAGCGCGCCGAAAAAGAACAGAAGACCGGCAAAAAGCCGCGCGGCCCTAAACCGCAACCGCCGGAACCGTGTGTCCAGGGGAAAGACCAGGTCAACCTGACGGATGGCGAATCCCGGATCATGAAAAAGTCCGGCGGCGGTTTTGAGCAGGCTTACAATGCCCAGGCCGGCGTCGATACCGAATCAATGCTGATAGTGACCAGTCATGTGAGCCAGCAGACAAACGACAAGCGCGAACTGGAACCGGCAGTTGCTAATCTGGCGGCATTACCCAAAGCGCTTGGTACGGTAGATGCGGTCCTTACCGACAACGGCTTTTACAGCGAAACCAACATCGGCGCTTGCGAGAAAAACAAGATTACGCCGTACATTGCCTTTGGCCGGGATCAACACAACCAGCCGCTTATGGATCGGTTCCGTGAGCCGTTGCCGCTGCCTGACGGTGCTGATGCGGTTACGAGGATGAAGCACCGGCTTCGGACACTGGCCGGGAAAAAACTTTACGCCAAACGCAAAAGCACGGTAGAACCGGTCTTCGGCATCATCAAGGCAGCCATGGGGTTCCGACAGTTCCTGCTGCGAGGCTTTGAGTCGACACAAGGCGAATGGGACTTGGTCTGCATCGCCTGGAACCTGAAAAGGCTACATGCCTTGAGTTGATAGCATTAAGAAAGAGCAGGTCAACCGCCTTTTCAGTAGTGACATTGCTGGAAAGTTAAAATGTCAGGCTGCTTTTGGGCAGCCCGTTAACTTGAAGTGCCGGATTTGCTATCATAAGTCCGACAGACTCCTAGTGCACCATAGAAAAGGGGACCCGAATAGCATGGGTCCCCTTGATTTATTACAGTCTTCTTTGGTCGACAGCCGGATCAAACGCCGGTTCGATTGCCCCGATAAATACCGTCAGGGAACTGTTACCAGGAAATCCGCATAATCGTGGGCTGATCAAAAGAAAAAGCGCGCCCTGTCTTGCGACAGGGCGCTTCGAGAGTATTTCTTCTTAGCTTACCAGGTCTTCGTTCCGTGGCAACTGGGTGAGCAGGAGCCCGTGGTCGCGTTATAGTTCAAGGAAGCCACGGTGTTTACCGTGCCGTTCATGTGCGTCGCAGCAGTCACGGCTGTCGGGCTGTAGCCCGCGCCGTGGCACGTGCTGCATGTTGCGCGCGACGGGTAGTGGTACGTGTGATGGCCCGTCGACGGCGGGATTGCGTGGCAGGAACCGCATACCGGCGTCGGTGGCACATACGTGCAGGACTGTGACAGAACAGGTGTTCCTCCGGTGCAGCCTGTCGGAGATGACGTTGCTACGGTCCGGGTCTGTACGCCGTTCGTGCAAGTTCCCCAGCCGGAGTACGTGAACGAGGAGCAGGTCGTGACCGGCAGTACGTGTGCAGGACTGTGACAGAACAGGTGTTCCTCCGGTGCAGCCTGTGGGTGATGACGTTGCTACAGTCCGGGTCTGACTCCGTTAGCTGCAAGTTCCCCAGCCGGAGTACGTGAACGATGAGCAGGTCGTGACCGCAGGCGTGCAGGACTGTGACAGAACAGGTGTTCCTCCGGTGCATCCTGTCGGAGATGACGTTGCTACGGTCCGGGTCTGCACTCCGTTCGTGCAAGTTCCCCAGCCGGAGTACGTGAACGAGGAGCAGGTCGATGGTGCTGCTGAAAGGCCTGCCAGGAAATTCCCATAATCCTGTAAAGTCGTACCCGGCGCCAGTGTGGCCCCCATCCCGGTGATCGCCGACACCCAGGCAGACGCGGATCTACCGCTCACGGTGTATCCGCCGGTCGCTAACACGATGCCGTTCACCGTGAGACCGTGGCACCGTGTGCATGACGTTGTTACCTGGGCCAGCGTAAGCGCTGAAGACGACGTGCAGGACTGTGACAGGGCAGGTGTTCCTCCGGTGCAACCGGCGGGTAACGATGACAGCACCGTCCGGGTCTGCGTGCCGTTAGAGCAAGTTCCCCAGCCGGAGTACGTGAACGAAGAGCAGGCCGAAGTCGGCGGCCCATCTGTGCAAGACTGCGTCAGGACCGGCGTACCTGTGCAGCCCGCGGGAGACGATGTCAGCATCGTCCTGGTCTGCGTTCCGTCTGATTGGCATGTACCCCAATTAGAGTAGGTGTAGGAACAGGTGTTCGTTCCTCCCGGCCCGGCAGGCATATTTTCCGGGTAGAAGGTTCCTGAGTCGATATTATTTAAAGGACCCGAAAAGATCACGCCGCCGGTCTGCTTGTTCGTAACGATCACGGTTCCCGAGGCGACCACGATCAGTACATCGCGGAACATTCCGCGCAGACCGCTGTTATCGTCGTCTTCACTGCCGTCATCGTCGGTGACCGGGTTCCCTGAGATCCGGTACCGCTCAAACAGAGGCGCCAGCACGAATCTCAAGCTGTCGATAACTTGCTCAAAATTGTCCGCAGTTCTATGGTACATATCCCTATCAGGCCTCATAAAGAGATCATCCGGATCGGTGCCGTTCACTGCCGCTGCGACTGCCGCACCCGATATCGGATTAATATTGGTCCTTCCGCCCCTCTTCGATACAGAATACATCTTGATATTTCCCGAATTGTCAGATATTTCAGCCTTAAGAATGTAAGGCGGCATGAACCCGCTTACGTCCACCGTATAGGATCCGTTGCTGCTGATTGAGGCCGTCTTTTCCCGTGCCGGTACAGAAGAATCCATTGCGGAGACAGTGCTGGGTGTCGTCGTGCCGAGCGATGCGACACCGTACACCACGGACGGTGATTGTGATTGATTAAACGCGGCCGGTGAATCCGACGATCCGGATGAACCGCAGCCGGTCAGCGCAAGACCAATTGTAACTAAGCATATTAAGAGTATCGTCGCGGCGGTTTTTTTCATGATTCGATCTCCTTGAGATAAAGTAATTGTTTGTACCCTCGGGTTGCAAGGTGAGTTGTTGTTTTGATACCCGTCCTTCTCTGTCATAAAACGTTCAAATAAGAAGCGGCGTTATGGCTCAACACTGCCGCTTCGCCTCCTTTCCTGTTCAGGTTTGTGGAAATTATTGAAATACAAAAAGCCGGGGGCCTCAATATCGACTGGATATTTCGGCAACCCGGCTGTCTCTTGGAGATCCTGAAGGTTTTCCGCCCCACCCTCGCGGGTGGTTTAGTATTGTCGTCTACCCTGCTTCTGTGTAGTAATAAATACTCGCGTCAAGAAGACCTGCCGAAACATTTCATTCACCATAATCCGGCAGCCAGGAATGCATTATTAAGGTCGGTTACGTATTTCCATGCATTACTGAAGTACTATATAGCAATCGATATGCCACCACGCTCATTTTTCTATTTTTATCTCAATCATATTGATTTATTAGGTTGTTTTATATTTAAAAAAGATGCTCTTTTCAAATATCCGAGACTGCGTTGTATGGTTTTCCCTCCAGGCGATGGTAAAATCCCCATCTGCCCGCACAGCAAAATATTGCGTTCAGGCGATTCCGTGATTCACGATGAGTATACGCGCACAGTGAATACTTTTGGATCCACGGTATGCGGTCAAAACCCTGGCGTTTAGTTCTCCCCGGAGCGTCTTCCGTCTTATGAGGCGAGTGCGAAAAATAAGATGAAAAAACGTAACATACGATAGAGCAGGGGCAGGGAGTCTCTGACATCGTACTTTTCAAGGGCTCGTCTTGACTATTCTTGAGTTGTAGCTTATACTTAATTTCGTTGAAGCGTGGGTTGGTAGACTATTTTGGCAACTTATACGTGAAGGGGGAAGATGAATGATTAAGAAAGACGACATGCCTATTTGTGAAGCAGCAAATTATTTTAAAGAAGAGATCCTTGAAATTATGCCGGATGTTCCTAAAGTCCAACTCGCGGACATGGTGTCACTATATATATATTATAATTATGGCATTACCAAAGAAGAAGCGAAGAAAGTTATTGAAAAAACCTGTTTATGAGAGCTCAGACTCGTTATCCATGATGCTCTCTCTCAAGGGATCCATATTTATTGAACAGTGGGTTCCGTTCTCTCTGGCCCTTCCGTTCTCAGTCGAGGAAGAGGTTCTCCCCGCATTGTTCCCAGAGCGGTGATGCGATAAATTAAAAGCGCAGGCCATTTGGGTTCTCATTCTCTCACGTCACAGAAAAAAACCCCCGCGGAACAATCCACGGGGGTTTAAACTTTTTATAATGACATTTTACTTTCTGTGACACTTGCCGCAGGCCGCTTGATCCTTTACGCTAAAAGCCTTGGTGCCGTTATGGCATGCGCCGCAGGCCTTGCCAGCCCCCATGTCCTTCATGGTAAAGACGTCAGCGCCCTTCTTCATCTTGAAGAGACCGGATTGATGGCAATCAGCGCACTTGAACCCTTTGTCGGCATGGACCTTGCCATCAAAGACAACCTTGTTTGCGCCTTTCGGGGTGAACTCAACGGTCTTGCCGGCCGGTACCGCGAATGCGGGAATCGACATGGCGAGCATGAGAACCACTCCAAGGGTCAATACGAATAATTTCTTCATTCAGATTTCACCTCCTTCCGCGTTAAGGATATAACGAGCAAAATTAGATATTGGTGGCCACACCATTAAAAATTAAACATCCCGCTGAAGATGAGTCCGGAGAAGGAGTCCTGGACATCTGAACTATTACCCGTGTTTGTTTCGTACCTATATCCGATCCTACCGTTGAATTCTCTGGTAAAGTCGAATTTGAATCCTAGTTCGATTGCCCAGCCGGGACTGTCTTCTCGGAATCCCTGCACTGCTTCGCCACTGAATGCATCTACTCCGCTACTTTGCTTGAATCTGGAAAAGAGATAGTCCAGCCTACCGTAAAACGCGGAGTTGTAGTACATCGGGGCGATTCCGATCATCCCGATGAGAGGTCCATACACCGTATTTTCGATCCCTGTTTCCTTTGTTTTAAACCACGAGTTTTTATATCCGGCCAAAACACCGAACTCGGGCACGATCATGTAACCAATTGCGATGTCTGCATCCTGCCGTTCGTCATTGAAGATAGTGTTAAAGTTGTCTGAGAAGGTATAATCGGACACGGTAAAAAGGTATGAAGCGTCCACAAAAAAATGATTAGGGAACTTCACTTCGATCGCCGGACCCAAGAGAACAGTAGCGTCCGACGTAATACTTCCCCCCGGCTGTAATTGCCCCCCCACTATCCGCGTCGGCACGTCGTGTGTCCACTCATTTACCCACATCTTGACTCCTGCTTCTACCCCTTTGCCCGCTTCGGCATGCGCTGCTCCACAGCCCATGATCAGCAATATCGCGGCCGCGGCTCCCATGAGAATGCGCTTCATATCTCACCCTCCCTGATTACTAGAGAATCAAATCTTCTCCGAACGGCTAGAACAAATCAGCTTCTTTGATACCGCTTTTGACCGGGCTTTTCCTGGTTCCGGTTCATCCGGGTCAGGACATCGATCATTCCCCTTAGTGAGTAACGTCTATCTTCTCCCTACGCGGTTCTCATATGCCCGATGAAACTCATCCGCGATGAATGTGTCCTGCGAAGGGCCGCGAAGGCTCACCTCGAGCCTGATCCTCTCCTCAGGCTGTCTTTTGACGCGGATCGTGACGCGCGTTCGATCTGCCTGGCCCTCGATCGTACCAGAGGCTTCGTCAGCCGATGTTATTCGAATACCGACATCTTCAGCCGCTCTTTGAGCGTTCTCCCATGCAATCTTGTAAGAACTTACGCGATAGACAGCCGGAGCGGGGACCGGCGCATACGCAATGCACGAATGGAGTAAAAAGAGAGCGAACAATACCAGGACGTAACGTCCAAGCACGTCATACTGCCGACCGAGCCGGCACAGAAAGGGGGTTGTCGGATGTTGTGTGGAGGCGTTAGCAATCATAAGAATACTTTTCCTCATCCTGAACCTTTGAAGATGAATATAATAGAATAGGATTTTCAAGTAACGTTACTCAATATACTATGCACCTCTTCCGAAAACCAGCTCCCCCCTGTTTAGGGCATGGTGAGGCGAGCTTATGACCTTCGGAATGATAATTTTATCTGACATTCATCTGTCAGCCCCTGCTCATCGTGTATTCACAACGGCTCTCGCCAGGGCGTCGGGCGTCCATTCCGACTTTTTCCATGTCTTGTCAGGGTCGTACTTCGCCAGCGCCGTTGCAATCTCTTCTGTCTTTGGCCCCAGGTCCTTCTCATACACAATACCCTGTTGGTTCACGATCAAGGTCATGATCCCCGAGACCCCATAATCAGCGGGATATGCAACCAGGCCGAAACCACCAGCCATCCTGCCATTGGTCACGTAGTCGAGCTCTCCGCCAGGGGCATTGCTGCCCTGACTTTTCAGGATCCTGAAATAATATCCCTGGTATGGCGAGGGCTTCTCACCTTTTTTTCTGATGGTGTAACCCTCCTCTGTTGCACGGGCAAACAGCGGCCCCAGGGGACTCGTCTCTTCGCCCGGCGCAGCCTCCCAGTATAAGCCATCCTTCTTGCCCGTACTGCTCACAAATTTTTCGGCGTAATGTAATACACCCCCGTTATCGCGGTCCTTGCTCGCATATTCATTTTGTCCGGCCACATATGCCAGGGCAACCTGGATGGCCCTTAATTCGTTCCTTCCTATCCTCCGGTTTATGATCTCTTCCTTTCCATCTTCGGTAAAAAAAGTCCATCCGCGTGATGACTTCACCAGGGGAACGGGAAATGACCACTCGTCTTTCCCGATAACGGCAAGTACTTTCGAATCATCTATCTTTGAAAACTTGACCCCATCCGTGGCGGACTTAACGAATCGTTCACGCGCCTCCTTGTCGGCTACTTCATCACCTGAGGAGATGATATCCTTTCCCGAAGGTCCGAAGATGGCCAATAATTCCTTCGTGTCATTTTTCCTTGTAGCATCGAGGAGCGCGTTGAATGCAGCCTCCGGAGATTTAAACTTTTTAGGCCCCGTATTCTGCGCAAACGCAAGAAAACTGAAGACAAGCACGCCAATAACGGCGGTAAAGGCCGCCAGGCCAAGACGGAAAAAAAATTGACCTGTTGATTTTGTTGCGTCTTTATCCATTGCTCCTGCCTCCCCTCCCTTGATGATCTGATGACGATCTCAATTCATTCTATGATAGGACGACGAGGTCCCACTCTGGCATTGACGACGTTTTCCCTAACGACGCCCTGCACCATGGAATCCTCCTCTACTATTACCACCGAAACCACCTCTGACTCCCTGACGGGGAACACTGCGGGAAACTCCTCCTCGAATGCCACCACGACTTCCCTCAAAGACGCGGCCTGCATTGGACCTGCTTTGGAATCCGCGGTCGCTTGCGGCCCGTTCAAACCGGCTGTTCCGCGAATGCTCAAATGCGCTTGAACGAATTCCGGCCGAAGGCCTTGATCCATATCCTCGAAAAACCCTGCTCGTCCCCATCGATGAAGGTCTCTGGCTGCTATTGAGAATTGCCTGTGCCCCCCTCCGCGCCGAGGGACTGGTCAATCCTGCGCCGCTTCCGGCGGGGAAGGTCCCACCGCGGGCCCTGTTGGCGGGATCGATCCTGGTAAACCCGCCTGTTCTCGTGTCGCGGAAATGGTTGCTGATAAATCCCCCATGTCCTCCGTGACCGTGACCATGCACCCTAACGTTAAAGTCCGCCAGGATAAAGTACCCGGGGTACCAGAAATTCCACCCCCAGAAGGGGTAAGGGACCCATGTATACATGTAGGCATAATCGGGTGGAGGAGAATAGTAGGTGATCACGGGCGGCCCCTCGTCGTAGTAATAATTATTAATGACGGGAGATTCAGGATAATTTGTTGCCGGTGCAACACTACCCTGCTGGACTATTGCATTGGTTTCTATCGGCAAATTATACTCCGAAGTCACATCCTGCGCCGCTTTCATCGCCGCATCTTTCCCCATCGCCAACTTGCCCGCACTCGCTGCGGCGGCGATTGACGTCTGCAATTCTCCAAGAATATCCGGTGTAACCGGGTAATCGGCAATCCAACCGTTCTTGGGTTCAATCCCCGCAGCACCCAATACACTCTCGGCTTCAGTTTCACTGGTTACCGTACCAAGTTTAAGCGCATCCGCCAATTTAACGGCAAAATCACCTTCGCGCACAAGAGGCTGAGCTACCGGCGGCGTTTCAGCAGTCGAATTCCCTGATTGTGCGAATGCCAAACCGGACATCAGGAGCAGACCGCTTACAATGAATATACAGAACTTATAAAGTAACCTTGTCATTGTGAACTCCTTTCTCGCACTGATGTCTTTATTGTATTTTACTACTTTGACCACGGATTTTCTTTATTGTTAAAAGAAATAAAAAAAAAGTTTTGCAATAATATTTGTGTGGTATTTGCGGAACACCAAGACTGATCTATCAGGAGCGGAGAGGCCGTTAGGGTTTCCAATTCCGGCGGGATTAGAACAGGCCGCATCTTTCAGCGGGTAGTTGCTAAAGTCTTCTTGCCGCGGCGCGTTTTTCAACAGTTTATTCAATAAAGACAAGAAGGTAGCCTGGTTCAAAAATAACAAAAGCAGTAACAACGGAGGTTCTGGACAGATGTTGCTGCAATGCGACTAATTTCGATCTTCGTTCTCTCCTGTAGCGAAAATAAAAAAACCCTCACAGATAAATCCGTGAGGGTTTGTACGACTATAAAGACATCTTATTTCTTGTGACACTTGGCGCAGTTCGCTTTATCCTTTGCGTCAAAAGCCTTGGTGCCGTTGTGGCATGCGCCGCAGTTCTTGCCTGCATCCATGTCCTTCATGGTGATGACATCTCCGCCCTTCTTCATCTTGAAAAGACCGGACTGATGGCAATCAGCACACTTGAGCCCTTTGTCGGCATGCATCTTACCGTCAAAGATAACCTTTCCAGCTCCTTTGGCGTCGAATTCAACGGTCTTGCCGGACGGTACTGCAAAAGCGACAACCGCCATCGCGAGCGATACGATCACTACGAGGGCCAATACGAGTAATTTCTTCATTCAGTTTCACCTCCTTTCATATGAGAATTGAAATACAACAAATGGGGTATCCCCGGACTTACGTCTGTTTCTGTCCTCTCCGAATGGCCTTATTCGTAGAACGCCTTCGGACTCCGATACTCGTGACAGGCAACACAGTCCTTCCGCGCCGAGTCCTCGGTCACGATCCACACATGCTGTTTGTGGCAGTCCTGGCACTTCATATCCATCGCGAGGTGGACCCTGTGTTTTCCGATCTTCGGTACGCCGGAATGGCAGCGCAGGCAATCCTCGTTATGGGGTCTTACCTTGCCCGCCTCATGCGGCTTGTGGCACTCATAGCAATAGAACTGCATCGGCGACTTATTGTTAAAGACGATCTTCTTGGCCTTCCTGATCGTGGCGGCATCGGGCGCAAAGAACCGCACGTCAAGGGTGGCATCTTCCTTCAGTCGCTTCCTGATGCTTTCATCGTTGCTGTGACAGTAGAGACATTTAAGACGCCCGGGCTTGAGGTCCTTGGTCCGGTCGGTATGACAGTTGAGGCAGGCAAGCCCGCCCATGCCCTCGCCATGCACCTGCCGGTCAGGATGACATTTTGTGCAGAACTTTTCCGTGGGCAGGAAGCGGTGGAGACCGCTCTTGTCGGGTTTTATATCGCCGTGGCACTGCGTGCATTCTATCTGCTCCATATATACATGCCTGGCATGGAACATGGACGTGTTGATCCTCTCGGCGTTGCCCTCGGTGTGGCACTGGTTGCAGTATTTCTGGCTCACGATGACGTGCTCTTTGTGACGCTTGGGCACCACGGTCGGACGCTTCAAAATGAAGCTGATCAGCAGCCCGTTCAGTTCCTTGACCGAGAGGTGATGGCATGCATGACAGTTGAGCTGCTTGTGTTCACTCTGCGCCCAGGTATCGAATGCCGGCTGCATGAGGTGACACCCAACACAGAACTTGGGATTGTTCTGGGTAAAATCATAAAATCTATAAGCAACGTAACCGCCGCCCGAGACAATGATCAGGATCAGTGTAACAATAAGCAGCTTTGCCTTCAGGGAGATAGGCTCTTTGAGCCGCTCCGTGATCTGTGAGACCTTTTCCCTTATCCAACCGGTAATCTTCATAAATTTCCCCAAAAAAAATTAGAACAAGATCATTTACCACTAAGCCCAGATTTATATCATGGGCAAGCGCGTATGTCAATACCTATGTTGACCTTTACCGCCATTGCCCTCCGCGAAACAAATTTCTTTAGGACAGCCTAATAAAACAATATCTCCGGCAAGACCGCCGCACACTATCAGCGGTATGAACGTGCTGTGCTTGTCCGATACTGCCGATGCACTACATCGACAAATAATCCCTTACAGTTCATGCGGGCTCTCCGCGAAGACCGGAAATATCTTGTCGATCACCCAGAACAGCGCGAAGGGCATGATGAAGATACCGAGCGCTCCCACTAAGCCTTCCTTCAGGGTTTCCAGATCATGGGGTATGATCGGCAGACGATAGAGCATGAAACCGGCATACGTCTGCGAAAACGATTGCCCGCCGATAACGACGTTCCATCGCATCATGAACACGCCCATGAGCACGAGCAGAACAGCGATGACCGTCCTGCGCAGGGTCAGCCCCGGAATCAGGAGAAGAATGAGCGGGACAAGGTTCCCCAGGCCATACTGAAGAATGAAAATATCCGTGAAGTCCCTTTCGTAGATGACGCTTCTGAGAACGTCCCATGACTTCATAGCGGTATATCCCCGGAAGATGAGGTCCAGCATCTCGAGGCTGATGGCGGTCACCAGAAACACCAGCAGGTATTTTGCGGTCATCTGGATAACACTGATCTCAGCGCTCTTGATCGCCTCCCTGGTCTGGTATCTGCCATGAACGACCTTCCTGCGCGAAGCCAGAAATTTTCGTATCTCCATGGTCACGACGTAGGTCAGCATACAGAGGGCGATGCCCGACACGATGGCCGAAATGATAAAGATGACCGGCATGAGAGGCGTCATCCAGAGGGCGTTTGCCTTGACGGAGCCGAAGATGAACCCCGCGTAGCCGTGGAGAAAACAGGCGACGGGGATGCCGAGACCCGCGAGAAACTTGATGGCCTTCTCGTCTCGATGCAACGCCTGTTCGCTGACATCGGTGACGCCCAACGTCAGGAGTGAGAAAATGAGAAACTTGGATCCTCTCGGTGAGCGTCTTATCCTGCTTTCCCCTCAGTGTCAGGTAGACCCCTACCAGGTGTTTCCGGTAGAGGAACCAGAGTTCAGATGCCACTATGGCGCTGTAGGTAAAGAACACGATCCCGAAGGCCGCGATGGCCGAGGTGAAGTGAGGGGTAAAAAATACGTAGAGACCTCTCTGGGGCTGGAGGAGATGAAGAAGAAGCGGCATAGGAGCTGCAAAGAGCAGGGCAAAAGAGAACACGAGGGCGAATTGCGCCATATCCTTGAGCTTCTGGATGCCGAAGACATGGTAGAGTGACGACAGCACGAATGCACCCGCCACCAGACCCGTCATAAAGGGATACATCACGATCTGGATGCTCCAGTAAATATACTCGTTCGGCGCAACAAATAGCTCCTTAACGGTCCAAATCTCTCCATGTACCATGGCTATCTGACCTCCTCGTCCAGCCCGATGTAATAGACCTGCGGCTTTGTACCGTATTCGCTCTTCAGGACGCTGATCCGCTCCGTGTTGATGATCCTGGTCACCGGGTCATTGGGGTCCTTGATATTGCCGATCTGCCGCGCCCCGAACGGACAGGCCTGAACGCAGGCTGTTTTCATGCCCTTGTTTATACGGTGATAGCAAAAGTTGCATTTGTCGGCGGTATGGTAAACGGGATGGAAGAACCGCACACCGTACGGGCATCCCATGATGCAGTAGCCGCAGCCGATGCACCACGTCCGGTCAACCAGCACCACACCGTCCGGCGTCTGATAGGTGGCCCCCACGGGGCAGACCTGAACGCACGGAGGATTTTCGCACTGGTTGCAGAGCTTCGGTACAAAGAACGCTTTATCAATCCCTTCCTTGCTGATATCCTTGAGCCCGTCCGTATTCTGGTCTATCTGAAGGGTCGTAAAGCCGTCGCGAGCTCCCTTTGGCGTATCGGCATACACCTTCCCCTCTTTTGTCAGAACGTACCGCTCGACCCAGGTCCGGGTCACGTTTGCATCATACGGAATTTCATTCTCAAGTTTGCAGGCCTTCACGCAAAGTCCGCATCCCACACATTTATAGGTGTCCACCAGGAACACCCACCTGACCTTTGCGGCGCTTGCCGCCTCATCGGCCATAAGTTTCTTGGGGTCTATGGTCTCGAAAGCCGCGAGGGGCAGAGAGAGAGCGGCGATCCCCGTCACTGTATTTATGAGGAATTTCCTTCGTGTAATCATCTCAGACCCTCCAGATTAGGCTTGTGCGGGTTGTGGCACAGGGAGCATTCCATATCGGGGTTGTGTTTGTCCGGGTCGATGCCCCTGATCTTCGCCCGGCCGCTCGTGGGATAGGGCAGCGGGTAATGGCACCGCAGGCACAATGCCCGCGTTCTGTCGACAGTGAGTTTTGGAATGTCCGATGGGTGATCGACGGCGGGACCGTGGCAGTTCTCGCACTGGATGTTCCTGTGAGGCGAGGTCCTGATGCTCGTGAAGTTTTTTTCATGACAGTCTTTGCAGTAATCCGAGCCTTGATACTTTACGGTGACGACCGTGTTCTTCCACTCTTCCTCGTTCCCCAGACGGTGCCATCCGTACATGTATCCCCGCTCCCCAACACCGAAATCCTTCGGAACGAATACGGTCCTGGTCAGCAGTATCAGGAGAACGACGCCGATGAAAACGAATAGCGGCCTAAAAATATGATTCTTCATACGTACTCTCCTCCTTAAAATCCCGTTCCACGCCGCTTAATCACTGCTCCCTGCCCTTGGACGTCTGGTGTATCATCGTTGACCCTTCCCAGAGGATCGCCAGAAAGCAAAGCGACAGCCCGCCCACCAGACCGAAAACATGGAGAAGCTGCCATTTGATGACGACGAAAAGAATGATGAAAATGAGCGAGAGCTTCAGCAGGCTGATGATCACCGCCGCAAGGTTCGAGCCCAAGGGCGTTGCCCCCTGCCGCAGATACACGCGCTGAACGGATATAGCGAGCCACCGGAAGTTCAGCAGACCGAGCGCCCCGCCGAAGAGAACACTCGCGGGAACGAGCCACCAGGACTGCGCGGTCTTCTGGACCACCGAGAAAACCACGATACCCGCAGAGGCAACGGAAACGATGAGGGCTGTTTTTTTTGCCACCCCTTTGAGGATGGCGTCCACCGCCTGTTTCCGGAGCTGTGTTTCATCCGTCGTCATTTCTTGTCCTTATCGTTCTTATCGAACGTCTCCTGGCTTCGTTTGGAATATATGAACAGGTTTCTGAATCCAGCCGCGATGCCGACGAAGAGAAAAATCGCAGTGAACCAGGGAGAAGTGTCAAGCCAGGCATCCAGCTTGAGTCCGACGAACAGACCGATCACCGTTGCGAACACCAGCGTCAATCCCACAGTGCTCATCACGCCGATCAGGCGGACAAGCTTACGGTCTTTTTCGTCCATAGTTGAGACAGAAGTACATGGGTACATGAGTGAATGCGTATATGCGTATATGCGGGAAAACCGATTTCTGGATTACCAGGCCACGCATCTACGCTTTCACGCCTGCACGCTTCCACGCGTCCTACAGCCCCTTCAAACTCTTCCTCGCCGCTTCGATGGTTTTGCTGATGTCCGACCTGGTATGGGCCAGGGACAGGAACCCGGCCTCGAACTGCGAAGGAGCCAGGTTCACGCCATTCCTGAGCATGCCCAGAAAGAACTTTCCAAACCGCGCGGTGTCCGACATCCTGGCGCTCTCAAAGTCCTTCACCTTCTTGTCCGTGAAGAAACAGGTGAACATTGACCCGACCCTGTTGATCGTTGCCGGCACCCTCGCCTCCTCCGCCGCAGCGCGGAGCCCCTTTTCGAGGTCTGCTGCATTTTTTTCGAGCGTCTTGTATACGCCTGGTTTTGAGAGGGCCTTAAGCGTCTCGATGCCCGCGGTCATGGCAAGCGGATTGCCTGAAAGCGTGCCTGCCTGGTAGATGGGGCCTACGGGCGCGATCTTCTGCATGATCTCGAGCTTGCCGCCATAGGCGCCGACCGGGAGTCCGCCGCCGATGACCTTGCCGAGACAGGTAAGGTCCGGCTTGATCTTATACAACTGCTGCGCGCCGCCGTAGGCAACGCGGAAGCCGGTCATCACTTCGTCAAAGATGAGCACGATGCCGTACTTGTCACAGACATCGCGCAGGCACTGCAGGAATCCCGGCTCGGGCGGCACGCAGCCCATATTGCCGGCAACGGGTTCAACGATGATACACGCGATCCGTCGGCCCTCGCGTACCGCCATCTCCTTGACCGCGGCAAGATCGTTATAAGGGATCGTCAGCGTCAGTCTTGCAAGGTCAGCGGGAACGCCGGGACTGTCGGGAAGGCCGAAGGTGGCCACGCCGCTCCCCGCCTTCACGAGCAGGCTGTCTGCGTGACCGTGATAGCAGCCGTCGAATTTGAGGATCTTGTCCCGGCCGGTGAATCCCCGCGCCGCGCGGATTGCGCTCATGGTGGCCTCGGTGCCGGAACTCACCATGCGCACCATTTCAATGGAGGGGACGGCCTTCTTGACCATCTTCGCGAGCGTTGTCTCGAGTTCCGTGGGCGCACCAAAGCTTGTGCCGCGCGCGATGGCTTGTTTGAGCGCCGCGGTTACTTTCGGGTGAGCATGCCCCAGGATCATCGGACCCCAGGAAAGAACGTAATCGATGTAGGCCTTGTTATCGACGTCGTAGATCTTCGATCCCTTCGCCTTCTTGATAAAGAGCGGGTCGCCTCCCACGGAGCGGAACGCGCGCACCGGGCTGTTCACGCCGCCGGGAATATGTTTTTTCGCCTCTTTGAACAGTTTTCTTGATCTCGCCCCTGACATGCATGCTCCTTTCGACATAGGAAATATCTAAACTCGAAAACTGTTCTTTATAAAATATGAAAAACCAGCGCGAAAGTCAATGGAAAAGGTTGGATTGCAGGACTAATTACAAGTAACTATTATATTACAATCATAAATTTGCACGAACATGCTTCTCACCGGGCGATCGCGCGCATGATAAGGTCCGCCACGCCTGCCGCATCGTTAAGATCAAAACAAGGGATCGAAACTTCGAACGGTCTGTCGCTCACCAGTGCGAGATAGGACGGGTCGTTCTGCGAAAGAGGGCGTTCACCCGAGACCCCCTGGCGAAAGACCTCTATTTTGTTCATCGCATTTTTTTTGAACCCCTCGGTGATCACGATCTCAACATCCCCTGCCAGCCTCGCCAGCTCATCAGGGGTCGGTTCATGTTCGACCTTCTGCATGAGCGCAACCCTGCCCGGTCCCGAAAGAATGACCGCATCGGCTCCTGCCTGCTGAAAGCGCCATGAGTCCTTGCCCGGCTTGTCGAGGTCAAACCCTGCCGACGCATGCTTGATCACTGCGACGCGCAAACCGCGGCCCTTGAGGATGCGTACCACTTTTTCTATGAGCGTGGTCTTGCCGCTATTTGAAGACGCGGCTACGAAAGAGACCACTCGCTGTATTTTTACCTTCCGCATTCTGAAATCCGCATTCGACCTACGTCTCCGTCAGATCCGTGGAATCAGGTTTCGTTTTCCTGCCGAAGAAACGCACGCCGAGGATGCCGATCTCATAAAGAAAGTAAATGGGCAGGGACATGAGCGTCATGTTGAACACATCGGGCGTTGGCGTGATTAAAGCCCCGATGACGAAGGAAATGAGAAAAGCGTACTTCCGGAACTTGGAGAGGACATCGGCGCTGATGATGCCCATACGTCCGAGTATGATCATGACCAGGGGCAGCTCGAACACCGCACCCGACGCGAGCATGAACTTGAGGGTAAAGTCAATATAGTCCGCAAGCTTGATGATCGCCTTCAGGTGCTCGGTCTTATAGGTTATGAGAAACGGGATGGCAAAGGGCAGGAGCATGAGGAAGCAGAAAACGACACCAATGTAGAAAAAAAATGTCGCAAAGAAAACGAACTGGCCGGCGTATTTCCGCTCCCGCGGCAACAGGCCGGGTGAGATGAACTTCCATATCTGGAAGAGAATAACAGGGACCATGAGCATGATGCCGGCAATGAACCCGATCTTCAAATGCGACATAATGGGCTCGATGAGCGTGGTAAAATAAAGGTCCTGTGCGGCCTTATTGGGTTCAAAATGGAGGAAGGGAAAGATCGCGTGGTACGTCATTGTCGAATTCATCGGCAACAGCAGTATCCCGAGGATATCCTCTGAATAGTTGAAGCAAACAATGAAACCAATGCCGATGGCGATCGCGGCGTAAACGATCCTTTTCCGGAGCTCCGTCAGATGGCTCCAGAACGACATCCGAAATTCGTCCTCAGCCATTCCCTTTGGTCTCCTCGTCCTTTTTCGGTTCCGGCTCTTGTTCAGGCCCTGTTCCGGCCTTTTGCTCATCCTGGCGCTGCTCCGCGGACGCTGCCGCATCAATCTCCTTGGCGAGAGACTGATCAGACAGATTGCCGAGCTTTTTGAGCTCGTCCAGGTTGGCGGTCTTCTGGACCTCTTTCATTTCCGACTGTACTGATTCCTGAAATTCCTGCTGGGCCTTTTTGAACTCGGCCATGGCGCGGCCGATGGACTTGCCCAGGTCCGGCAGCTTTTTAGGTCCGAAGACCACAAGAGCGATAACAAAGATAACGATCAGTTCCGGTAATCCAAGGCCAAACATATGTTCCTCCCCTTTGTGATTGCGGGTTTCGGTTTTAATGTCTTCCGTGATCCGCAGTCAACTACTTCTCCGGCTTTGACTCAACCACAACCTTCATTTCCAACAACGCATTCTGCCGGAATACTTTGAGAACAACGGTTTTTCCGATATGGCCGAATGCGACCATCCGGGGCAGCTCTGAGGGGTCGAGGACCTTCTTACCGTCAAGCTCCACGATCACATCGCCGCGCTTCAGGCCGGCCTTGTTTGCCGGCCCGCCCTTCACGACAGAGGTTACCAGCGCGCCGGTCGGCTCGGAAAGGCCGACCGCAGCCGCCAGGTCCGGCGTAAGAGACTGCGCCGAAACCCCAAGCCAACCCATATCAGGCCTGCCCTTTTCCTTGATCGACGGCAGCACTTCTTTCACCATGCTGATGGGGACGGCAAACCCGAGGTTCTGTCCCGACGCAATGATCACGGTGTTGATCCCGACCACTTCGCCCTTGATGTTGAACAGCGGCCCGCCGCTGTTGCCGGGGTTGATGGCCGCGTCGGTCTGGATAAGGTCATCATAGGGACCGACGCCGATGACCCTGCCCTTCGCGGAGACGATGCCGGCGGTGACCGTATGGGAGAGCCCGAAGGGATTGCCGATCGCCACGACCCAGTCGCCCACCTCGAGCGCGTCCGAATCCCCGAGCTGTACGATGGGAAGGGCCGTCGCATTCACCTTGATCAGGGCGATGTCGATCTCCCTGGACCGGCCGACGAGCTTGGCCTCGAGCACCCGGCCGTCGGAGAGCGCGACCTTGATGTCACGCGCTTTGTCCACCACGTGGTTATTGGTAAGAATATACCCATCGGAGCTGATGATGAATCCGGACCCGAGGCTCTGCCTTATCTGCTCGCGCTGCGGGACATCGCCGAAAAAGTGATAGAAGAACTCGTCCATCCGCGGGTCGCCGAAGGGAGACTGCTGCTGCACCCTGATCACCTGCCTGGTAGAGATGTTCACCACGGCAGACCGCTCCTTTTTTACCAGGGGCGCGAATGACTCCGGAGCAGACGCTGCAAGCGCCCCGGAGGGAAAGAGAACTGCAATAAGAAGAAGGATCGATGACGGTTTTAACGCTGCTTTCATTCGCCTCCCTGATGGACGCTTGCTGATTACATCGCGACGCGGATGATGGTCTTCACATTGCCCCGGACGTTAAAATCGCCTGCCACCTCCAGGGCGCGCGGCTTGAGATCCTTCTTGAGCGTGTCAAAGATCAGGTTTGTCACGGCCTCGTGAGAAAGGCTCTGGTCACGGAAGCTGTTCAGGTAGAGCTTCAGCGCCTTGAGCTCGACCACCTTTTTGTCAGGGGTATAGGTGATCCTGATGGTCGCAAAGTCAGGATAGCCGGAGCGCGGACAGAGGCAAGTGAATTCGGGGTAGGATATGTCTATGGTGTAGTCCCGGTCCGGGTTGGGATTGGGCCACAACTCCAGTTTTGCCTGTTTGACCGCCTTTGTTCCGTATTTCATGGACTGCATTCTACAGAGTTTCCTTTTTTCTGTAAAGATGAAAGTTACATCAATTCATGACCTCTCATCACCAACCACGCCTGCTCACGATCGGTTTCTCGGGGCAAACGTAAAAAGAAGCGGGATTTTTTTGTTTTTAAGTTGTTTTTTCCCGGTGTAGAATATATAATCGATGATACGATATTATTGCATGAAAACGAGGGAAACAGAATGACCTGCCACTTCAACTGCATAGCCACGGGCATCGGAAGTCTTCCGGTCGTCGATCCCGACAAGGCCGCGGCGCTTTCGCTCAAATATGTCATGGAAGCGCCGTTCTGGCCGCAGCTCCCGCAACGGGACTTCCGCGAGCACATGGATGCACAGTACAGCGAGACCCTGCCGGGAGCGATCCTGGACGACGCGAAGAAAAAGGTTTTTTTCGACACGTCCCGCGACCTCACGCCGGAGCTCGAAAAGTTCTTCGAGCGATACCTGGAGAAGGATTACGGGTTTTTCAGGATGACCGATGAATATGCACCCGGGTTCGCCGCCTTCATCCGCGCCATGAAGAAAGGATTTCCGCGGGGGGTGCGGTTCGTCAAGGGCCATATCACGGGCCCGCTAACCGCAGGCACCTCCTTGAAGGACGAGACAGGCAGGGACATCATTCATAACGAGGTTATTTTCGACGCCTTGGTCAAGGGGCTCGCCATGAAGGCCGCGTGGCAGATCCGGGAGCTGAAACAGTTCAACAAACCGGTCATCATCTTCATCGACGAACCTGCCATGGAGTCTCTCGGCTCCGCCTTCTCCGCCGTTTCTTCGGACATGGTGGCTGAAAAGCTGAACGAGATCATCGACACGATCCACGAACTGGGCGGCATCGCCGGCATCCACTGCTGCGGGAACGCGGACTGGCCCATGATATTCAATACGAGGGTGGACATCGTGAACTTTGACGCCTTCGGATATATGGAAAAGGTGATGCTCTACCCCGGCGACATCAGAAAATTCACTGACCGGGGAGGCGCGCTGGCCTGGGGTGTTGTCCCCACGGGCGCCTTCACCGGAAATGAGACCGTGGATATGCTCATCGCAAGACTCCACAAGGGCATGAACCGGCTGGAGAAGGAAGGCGTGGACCGTAAAAGGATCCATCGACAATGTCTCATCACCCCTTCCTGCGGGTTGGGCAGTCTGACACCGGACAAGGCCGAGGCGATCCTGAGACTGCTCAGGGAAGTTTCGGACAGGATGCAGGAATCAATCGTGTAACCACGGATTCACCCCGTTAGAGATTGGATGAAACGATTTGATGTAATAGCGCGTTGCTCGGGAATTTATCATTGGCGTGTATCGATACACTATGAATCTCTAACGGGGTCAACATGGTAAGAACAGAGGATTAATACATACTGGACCCTTGTCCCTTGCCCCTTGACCCCCGGAATCTTATGTCCTTTCGTTTACGCTTCTCTATATTTCTCATTATTTCCGTCGTGCTTCATGCGCTGGTTATTGTCGGGATCATTTTGATAAAGCCGCAAACACCGGAGATGCCCCTGATCATGCCGGTCACGATCGCGAACCTGCCGCAGCAGGAGATCAGACAGCTTCCGCCGCTGAATCAGCCGACACCGGTACCTCAGGCACGTCCTGTTGTTCCTCCCTCACCCCCCGTTCCGGAACGCTTTGTTCCGGAAAAACCTCTGCCACCCGGCGCCGTGCCCATGCCAAAGAAATTCGGCACAAGCGACGAGCTCAAACTCCCGAAGACCTTGCCGCGCACCGGTGTGCCTGAGGGAGCGGAGCAAGGCAAGGAAACGGGAAAGACGGGGGCCCAACAGCATAAAGAGACCGGCCCTCTCCCCTTTTTGACCCAGAACGACATCGACGAACTCGCTCGCAAAGGCATGCCCCAGAAAAGACCGGGCGAGGATTCCGTCACCCTCGATACGGACGAATTCAAATTCATGTCCTACAACCGCTGGCTCAAGATCAAGGTCGAGAGCGTGCTCCAGTATCCCGAGCTTGCGGCAATATCCGGGTACCAGGGAACGCTTTATATCCTGTTCGACATTATGAAGGACGGTTCCCTCGGCAGGCTGGAGATATTGAAGTCGTCCGGGTACAAGATCCTGGACGACGAGGCGCTCCGTTCGATCCGAGCCGCAGCGCCGTTCCAGCCGCTCCCTGATGAGTGGCACATGGAGCGATATTCCATTCGTGCGGCCGTCTTGTTCTATCTGGGTGCTGGATATATCCGATGACGGACCTGCTGAAGATCGGCGCCGCCTTCGGGCTCATCGTGTTCCTTCTCCGCCTCCGCTGGAATCTCGGCCTGGTTATGCTGCTTGGCTCGGTCTTCCTCGGGTCGCTCTCGCTCCTCGGGCCGGTGCAGCAGGCGCGGATCATCCTTGCCGCCGGCATCGATCCGGTGACGATAAACCTCGTGACCGGTCTCGTTCTCATCATGGTGCTCGAGAACATCATCAGAAAACGGGGCGTCCTCAAACGCATGATGGAGGCCGTGGTGAACGTGGCCGGGGACCGCCGCGTCGCCATGGCCGTGCTGCCCGGCGTGATCGGCCTCCTGCCCTCGGCAGGCGGAGCGGCCTTCTCGGCGCCCATGGTGCAGGAGGCGGCGGCCGATGCTGACATGCGACCGGAACGCAAGGCCTTCGTCAATTACTGGTTCCGGCACATCTGGGAATATATCTCGCCGCTCTATCCCGGCATCGTGCTGGCAGCCGCGGTGACGAAAACACCGATAAACAAGCTGCTTCTTTCCCAACTCCCGCTGCCGATCGCGGTCATCGCAGTCGGCGCGCTGCTCGGCTTCCGGGGAACAGCGGTCGGGACCATTGAAGGGAAACGGGACAGGAACGAGCTCAAGGCGCTCTTCGTGTCCCTGCTCCCGATCACGGTCCCGATCGTCCTTGTTGTCGTATTCAAGCAGCCACTGGCAATAGCCATGGCATCGATCGTGATCGCGATGCTCTTGTTCTACCGGTACGTGTTCAGCGAGCTTTGGACCACGCTTCGGGAAAGCGTTTCGCTCAATGTCATGCTCATGGTCTTCGGCATCATGGTGTTCAAGGGAATGCTCGATGCATCAGGCGCCATTGAAGTCCTGCCCTCCTTATTCAAACAGAGCGGCCTCCCGACAGGGGTTGTCCTGTTTGCGCTTCCGTTCATCGTGGGACTATTGACAGGCCTCACCGTCGGTTTCGTCGGCGCCACCTTCCCGATCATTACGGCCATGATGGGAGGCCATCCGGACCCCGCCACGGTCACCTTCGCCTTCGCGAGCGGCTTTGCCGGTGTGATGCTCTCCCCCACCCACCTCTGCCTGCTGCTGACGATCCGTTACTTCAAAGCCGACATGGCAGGCACCTACCGTTTAATGTACCTTCCGGTGCTCCTTGTCTTCCTCGTGGGACTGGTCAGGCTGTGGTTGTGATCGGACACTGACTCTGACTGACTCTGATCCTGACAATAACCAACCACAGGGTCAGATTTTTCAATCTTATTCATAATAGGCCAGTCAAAATATCCCATTCGAATATCATCTCATATTTTATAATTTGAATAAATAATAATTTCAACGTAATAGCATTTACGGCTGCTTAGCATCGTTTTTGCAAATTTATGGGATAACTGGCAAATAGTTAAAGCAAAAAAGTAATCCTTTCGCATGGCCGTATTGTTTTATCGACATGCATATTCGAAAGGCATAGCTGAATCCATTCCGTCAATAACGACACAGACTTGCGATACTCTTTACTTATTTCTCGAGAAATCTATCTTGATTAGCCACAACACTGGAAAGGAGTAAGACATGACTAATTTGCGAGCTGAGAAGATCGAGGGGTTGAAAGACGGCTTCAACGGAGAGATTCTTCTTCCGAGCGACGGGGCTTATGAAAGCGCGCGCAAGATCTGGAACGCGATGATCGACAAGCGCCCCGCTGTCATCGCTCGCTGCGCCACCACCTCGGACGTCGTCCGCGGGGTGAATTTCGCAAGGGATAACGGGCTCTTGCTCGCCGTCCGCGGCGGCGGGCACAACATCGCCGGCAATGCCCTGTGCGACGACGGGCTCGTGATCGACCTTTCGAAGATGAAGGCCGCGCGAGTTGACCCTGCAGGGCGCCGCGTTACCATCGAAGGCGGTGCCACCCTCGCGGACCTCGACGCCGCCACCCAGGCCCACGGCCTCGCCACGCCGGTCGGCATCAACTCCACCACCGGCATCGCCGGACTGACGCTCGGCGGGGGCTTCGGCTGGCTCAGTCGCAAGTACGGCATGACCGTTGACAACCTCGAGTCCGCCGAGGTCGTGACCGCGGCCGGTGAGGTGGTGCGCGCCAGCGCGAGCGAGCACCCCGACCTCTTCTGGGCCCTCAGGGGCGGCGGGGGCAATTTCGGCGTGGTCACCCGCTTCGAGTTCCGGCTCCACCCCGTCGGCCCTGACGTGCTCAGCGGACTCATCGTGTATCCGATCTCGGAGGCGAAGTCGGTGCTGCAGCAGTACCGCGAATTCATCGCCAAGGCGCCGGAGGAGCTCTCCGTGTGGATCGTCCTTCGCCAGGCTCCGCCGCTGCCGTTCCTCCCCGAGAAGGTCCACGGCACGGGGGTCATCGTGCTCGCGCTGATCTATGCGGGTGACCCGAAGCAGGGTGAGCCGCTCATCGAGCCGTTGCGCAAATTCGGCACTCCCCTGGGCGAACATGTCGGCGTCCAGCCTTACGTCGCCTGGCAGAAGGCTTTCGACCCGCTGCTCACCACTGGCGCCCGCAATTATTGGAAGTCCCACAATTTTTCCACTCTCAAGGACGGGCTCTTCGACACCGTCATCGCGTACGTCGGGAAGTTGCCGTCACCTCAGTGCGAGATCTTTTTCGGTGCGCTCGGCGGGGCCACTACACGGCCCGCTCCGGGCTCCGCGGCGTATCGCGCACCGCGACACCAAGTTCGTCATGAACTTCCACGGCCGCTGGGAGGACCCGGCCGACGACAAGCGCTGCATCGGCTGGGCGCGCGATTTCTTCAAGGCCACGGTACCTTTCGCCAGCGGCGGCGTCTACGTCAATTTCCTCGAGCGCCGACGAGGGCGATCGCGTGCGCTCGGCCTACGGCCCGAACTACGATCGCCTTGCCCAGGTGAAGCGCAAGTACGACCCGGCCAACCTCTTCCGCATGAACCAGAATATAGAGCCGGCCTGAGAGAACAAGAAGCGCCCGACAACCGGTTGCTGATTTATCTTTTTGCTTTTAGCAAAACCACCACTGAAGAGAAGAAAGGAGGTGAGGACCATGGCGGGAAAACTTAAAAAACTGGAATGCGACCCAAAATGCGGCTTTGCCATTCAAAGCCATGACGAAAAGGAAGTCATCGACATTGCTATAAAGCATGCGAAAAAAGCGCACAGCATGGACGTATCTGAAAAAGAGGCAAAAGGGATGATAAAAGATGCATAGTACTGTCGAATGCCAGGATTTTTGACTGCGAGGGCTTGGAAATTCCAGGCCCTTTTTAATTTTCCGGTACTCACAGGAAATCTTCGCCGACAAAAAACATCATGCGGCTATATTGTCGGCAATTCATCTATCTCTCGTCGGAAACTGACCTCGACACCGGCTTTAAGCACGCCGGTTCAGGCCCTGATCCGGCGTGACTTCACGATTAATTTCCCCGCCCTCCAGGTCATAACCTCTCAATTTCCGTTTGATTTTTCAGACTATTTATGTTACTTTCGTCAGCATGATCACCAACGACATTCTTTCGGATTCTCATCAGTACATCATGAACACCTACAGCCGGCAGCCGCTCGTGCTCGTGAAGGGCCGGGGCACGAAGGTCTACGATTCCGACGGACGGGAGTACCTCGATTTCGTGACCGGCGTTGCCGTATGCAACCTCGGTCACTGCCACCCGCGGGTTGTGGTGGCGCTCCAGAAACAGGCACAGCGGCTGATGCACGTGTCGAACCATTTTCACAATGAGCCGCAGATCAATCTGGCAAAGCTGCTTGTTTCCAATTCTTTCGCGGACAAGGTGTTCTTCTGCAACTCCGGCACCGAGGCTGTCGAGGCCGCCATCAAGCTCGCGCGGCGATATTCCCGCGAGGTATTGAAACAGGACCGGTTCGAGATCATTACCATGAGGGGATCTTTCCATGGACGGACCTACGGTTCCCTGTCCGCCACGGCACAGGAAAAGTTTCACAAGGGGTTCGAGCCGATCGTGCCGGGATTCCGGTACGTCCCATTCAACGATATCGGGGCCGTCGCAGCTGCGGTGAATGAACACACCTGCGCCGTGCTCGTGGAACCGGTCCTGGGCGAGGGCGGGGTGATCGTGCCGGCGCCAGGGTATCTGAAGGAACTGCGGGACCTCTGCGACAGGAACAATATGCTGCTCATGCTCGATGAGATCCAGACCGGCATGGGCCGGACCGGAAAGTTCTTCGCTTACGGCCATTCCGGAATTACCCCCGATGTCATCATGCTCGCCAAAGGGCTCGGCGGAGGCATGCCGATCGGCGCGCTCCTTGCCACGGACAAGGTTTCCCAGGCCTTCACGCCGGGAACCCACGGCTCGACCTTCGGCGGGAATCCGCTGGCCTGTGCCGCGGCAATCGCGTCGATCGAGGTCCTGATCGAAGACAACATCATCATCCCGAACGTGGTTCAGCTTGGCGCATACTTCCGGCAGGGTCTTGAGAAACTGAAACAAAAATATTCCTTTGTAAGGGACGTACGGGGGCAGGGTCTGCTCATCGGCATGGAACTGGACTTCCACGGCAAGGAGATCGTCTCCGCCTGCATCAGGGAAGGCATGCTGATCAATTGCACCATGGACACCGTACTGCGGTTCATGCCGCCGCTCATCGTCACCGAGGAAGAGATCGACCTCCTTATCGAGGCACTTGACCGGATCTTCGCAAAACGCTGAGCTGACTCGCGGCCGATAGCTGATAACTCCCCGCTGACGGCTTTTTTTATTCGTCCTTCGCGATCATGGGCCATGACCTGTGAGCTATCACCTCCTCTGGAGAACACATGAAAAAAGACCTGCTTGCCATTACCGACCTTACCTCCAATGACATTGAGAAGATACTCAAACGCTCCGCGACCTTGAAAAAGCTGCTGAAACAGGGGAAGCCGCATCAGACGCTCAAGGGCAAGTCTCTCGGCATGATCTTCGAGAAATCCTCGACCCGCACAAGGGTGTCCTTCGAGGTGGGCATGTTCCAACTCGGCGGCCAGGCGCTGTTCCTGTCGCCGAACGACCTTCAGATCGGACGCGGCGAACCAATCGAGGACACGGCGCGCACCCTCTCTCGCTACCTCGACGGTATAATGATCCGCACCTTTGCGCAGAAAACGATCGAGGAGCTGGCGCGCTTCGCATCGATACCCGTGATCAACGGGCTGACCGACGCTCATCACCCGTGCCAGGCCCTTGCGGACCTGTTTACCATCCAGGAGAAAAAGAAAAAACTGAAGGGGATCACGCTCGCGTACGTGGGAGACGGGAACAATGTCGCCAACTCGCTTATCCAGGCCTGTGTGAAAGTCGGCATGCACTTCGCCATCGCCTCTCCCCGCGGGTACGAGCTTGATCCCTCTATCTTGAGGCAGGCGAACAGAGATGGACAACGGAGCAACGCGGGCGTACTGGTTACGACTGATCCCTTTCATGCGGTCAGGAAAGCCGACGTTGTGTACACCGATGTCTGGGCAAGTATGGGACAGGAGGCGGAGCACGCGAAACGGCTGAAAGCGTTCAAGGGATACCAGGTTGATGCGAAGCTCATGAAAAAGGCCAACCCGGGGGCGCTGGTGATGCACTGCCTGCCCGCCCATCGCGGCGAGGAGATATCCGCGGAGGTTCTCGATGGTCCGCAGTCGTTGATCTTTGACCAGGCAGAGAACCGTCTGCACGTACAAAAGGCGGTGCTCGATATGCTCCTGGGATAGTGGCAAATCAAATTCTTCTCGAAATGGAAACAAAATTCAGCCACGAAGACTCCAAGACGCGAAGAAAACACAACGAATTAGGGACTTAGTGCTGGTCTATGCATGAATTTCTTCATGCCTTCGTGACTTTGTGGCATATTCGGTTCGGACTTGATCCGGCTTTGGATAATAAATCTCAAATTAGAATGTCACACTGACAAACCTCCCCAAATATGTTATAAATATTTTCATTGACCGTGATCATTCTCATTGGGGAGGAATGCACATGAAACCCTTGATCGGTATCACCATGAACCATGAGGCGCAGCCAGCCAGGGACCTTAATCTTCTCGATCAGGATTATGGCAAGGCGGTATTTCGGGCGGGCGGATTTCCCGTCCCCATCCTGGGGATCGAACAATCCATTCCCGATCTGGCGAAACGCCTGGACGGTTTTGTATTCACCGGGGGAGATGATATTGACCCGCGCTTCTATAAAGAGAAGCCCTTGTCGGGCGTGCGCGTCACGATCTCTCCCGATGAGCGCATCCGATTCGAGATCGAGCTCTTCAAGGCTGTGACATGTGCGAAGAAACCCGTGCTGGCCATTTGCTACGGCGCGCAACTCGTGAATGTCGCCCTGGGAGGGAAGTTGTATCAGGACATCGGGCAACAGATCCCGAACCCCATTAAACACGGCGCGGCGCGACCCGGGGAAAAGGTCTTTCATGATGTCGACATCTTCGAGGGGACGCTGCTTTCGCGGATTCTGGGGGCTCCCCGGATCCGGGTCCGGAGCTCTCACCACCAGAGCGTGAAAAACCCGGGCAAGGGGCTCCATCTTTCCGCGGCCTCTCACGACCGGGTGATCGAGGCCTTTGAGCCGCGGACGCATAACTTTCTCATAGCCGTACAATGGCACCCGGAAAAGACACCCAATGACCGATACACGAAGAAACTTTTCAAGGCACTCGTCAGCGCATCCCGGAAATGATCCCCGGAGATCGACCTGGATGCGCGCCGCGTTCCTGCGCCTTTTCCTTTGTACACTGTTCCTCGCCGCTGCCCTCGGCTGCCACAGGTCCGACGAGGGGCGACTTCCGGGCCATCTTTACCTCCGGCTGAACAACAACCCGACAACGCTCGATCCCGCTTTGATAACCGATGTTCAAGGAGGCGGGATCTCGGCTAAACTCTTCAATGGTCTCGTCCGCTTCAACGAGAACCTCGACCTTATCCCCGATATCGCCCATTCATGGAAACTGTCCGATGACCACGTGACCTATACGTTTCGGCTCAGACGTGATGTCCGTTTCAGCAATGGCAGGAAGATCACGGCGCAGGACTTCAAATATTCCTTTGAACGCGTACTCACCCCCGGGACGAAAGCTCCTCTCACCTGGGTGCTCGACAGGATCGAAGGGGCAGGCGACTTTATCGCGGGTAAGGCCGCGAGCGTCTCCGGTATCCGCGTCGTCAACGACCACACGCTCCAGCTCAAACTGCAAAAACCGTTCGGACCCTTCCTCTCCCTCCTTGCCATGACCACGGCATATGTGGTTCCCCATGAGGAGGTGGAGCGGCTCGGACAGGACTTCGGCACCCACCCTGTTGGCAGCGGCCCTTATCTGCTCACGGAGTGGAAACACGGTCAATTCATCATCCTCACGGCGCGAGAGGACTATTTCGAAGGAAGGCCGAAGCTGAATGGCATCGTCTACCGTGTCATCCCCGAAGACCTCACTGCGGTGATGGAATTCGAGACCGGACACCTGGACGTGCTCCAGATACCCTCATCGGAATACAAGCGCTATACGACCGATCCCGCATGGCGTGACCAGGTATACGGCAAACCCGGCTTGAACAGCTATTATCTCGGCCTCAACTGCACACGACCTCCATTCGATGATATCCGTGTTCGGCAGGCAGTGAATTTTGCCGTCGACCGAAAGCATATTTTAAATACGCTCTTTGAAAAAAGGGGCGTGCTTGCCGTTGGACCGGTCCCGCCCGGGCTTTGGAAGAGCAAGGTGTTCCTGCAGAATAGAGAAGGATACGGTTATGATCCGGTCAAGGCCAGGAAACTCATTCGCGACGCAGGCGCTGCGGGGAAAACAATTAAGATCTACATCACTGCGGATCCCGAGGTTCTCGATATCATCGAGGTCGTCCAGAGCTATCTTTCCAAGGCAGGGCTCAAATCAGATATCGTACAACTTGACTGGAGCGCCTTCAAGAACGCGGTAAATGAAGGAGAACCTGACGCGTTCTGGCTTTCCTGGTGGGCCGATTATCCGGACCCGGAAAACTTCCTCTTTCCTCTTTTCCATTCAGCGAACGCCGGTTCCTCCGGGAACCGGACACGTTGTTCCGATCCGGAACTCGACCGGCTGATCGACACTGCTCAACAGACCATGGACGAAAGACTCCGCTACCGCCTCTACCGTCAGGCCGAAGACCGGATCATCAAGAACGCGCCCTGGCTCTTCATGTGGCATAAAGCCGACTATTTCGTGATCCAGCCGTGGGTAAAGGATTTCAAGATCTATCCTATTTACTCCATTGACAAACGAGTCGATGCGACCGTGACGAGATAAAGTTCGGGACAACAGGCCCTTTTGTCTTCAACCTTCCGTCTTCGGCCTGTTGTTCGCGGATCCGCCCTTCGATCTATCCTTTCCATAAATGGAGCGACTTTTCCACCTTTGCTTTCAGCTCAGGGGTAAACTCCTTGATACCGTGGGCATCACGCGTGTGAACCGCAACACCGTCGGCGATCAACTCCTCGGTCTGCGCAACGTACTTCCAGTCACAGGAATAACCCAGGTCCTTGCACCTGAATTCCTTCATCTCCAGACCCTCTGCTTTTTCTGCTTCGATCGGGTCGGGATTGCTAAAAGCGTTCTTGATCTTCGCCACCATATCCGCCGTAAGCGACTTCATCCCGTGGACGTCGCGCAGATGGACCGCTACGACATCTGCAAGCAGCTCCTCTGTTTTGGCAATATGCTTCCACGAACATTTATTTCCAAGGCTTGCGCATTTAAACTCTTTCATGTCACTCCTCCTCTCCCGGTTCCCGGCATTGAAATAAGATGGTATATATCCTGCTTAAAGTATAGCACAAAAACCGGAATCGGTTTACCAACAACCCGCGAAGCGATACTTTAGTCAGACAACAGAGAATTTTTTTTAATTCGAAGGACCTGATTAACAAAAAAAACGCCGGTTAAAAGAAAATAACCGGCGGTCAAATACTTATTGAGACGTTGTCTTGCAAAGACGGATATTTTTACTCTTAGTTCATGCCGCCGTACGAATGGAGTCCGGAGAGCACGAGATTGACTCCGAGATACGTAAAGATCACGGCAAGGAACCCCACGGCGGAAATGACCGCCATCTGCGTCCCCTTCCATCCGCGCACATAACGCGCATGGAGATAGATGGCGTACACGAACCAGGTGATGAGCGACCACGTTTCTTTCGGGTCCCAGCTCCAGTACGTGCCCCAGGCGCTGTTTGCCCAGACCGCGCCCGTGATGATACCGCCGGTCAAAAGCGGCCAGCCAATGGCTATCATGCGGTAGGTCACATCGTCGAGCTGGTCCAGCGCAGGCATATACTGCTTCAGCAGTTTCTTGAGCCTCATGCCCTGCGACCAGATCAGCCAGAACACGGCAAGCACCGCCAGCCAGCTGACAAGCGCTATTGGAACGGATGGATTGAGAAAGGTCGCTTCGAAAAGATGTTTCTTGAACGACTCGCCTTCAGCCAGGGGGTGGGAAAAAAGGGATATGGAATCGATGCCCATGCCCGCGAGGAGACTGATTGTCATGGTCACGCAGAGCGACCAGAACAGAAAGACCTGGGACTTGTGTTTCGACCCTGCACTGATCAGATAGATGAACCAGATGAGGATCAGCGCGCCAAGACCCATCCAGAAGGCGGTCTTCAACCGCTCTCCCTGGCTTGCCATGAAATTCCCGAGCAGCGCGAGGACCACGATCGCCCCGATCCCGGTATAGAGGTGGCGCGTGGGACCGTGCTCCTCCGTGTCCATGAGCAGATAGATCATGCTGACGGCAAAGGCTATCCCGAAGGCCGCGTAGCCCAGGAAGCTGATGAGGACATGATAGAACAACCAGTTGCTCTTGAGCGCCGGGACCAGCGGCGTTATGTCCTTGCTGATCCCCGCCACGTTGATGAACGCGAGCGCGAGAAAGGCAACCGGAAGCACGAATGCGCCGAAGGCCCTGGTTTTATACTTGTACTCGACGACGAGATAGATGAGCACGGTGCTCCAGGTGAAAAAGACGAGGGATTCATACAGATTCGATAAAGGCACCCTGCCGATATCCATCTGGTACGATTCCCTCCATCGAAGGAAAAGGGCGACCGTCTGGATCACCCACCCGGTCAAGGTCACGATCGATGCGATCTTGCCGATCCCTTCCTTGCGAAATGCGAGGTAGCTGATATAGAGCACCATCGCCACCAGATATGCCAATGTTGCTAAATTGAAAAGCAAGGAACTTTCCATCTATCCCTCCTGAACGATACGCTCTTACTTGGAAATCTCGTCAATAATTACATTAAATTCGCGCTCGAACCCCATGCGGTTCCTGTTGACGGTGCCCGCCACGGTGACCACGGCATGTCCTGCCCGGTCCTGGACCCTTACCCACAGCTTCTTGTGGGAACCGAAGAACGCGATCAGCGGTCCGATGCAGAGTAAAATAAATCCGGTATACACCACCAGGACTCCCGGGTCCTTCGTTACCTGCAAACCGGTGTACCGCGTGCCCCAATAGCCGCCGTAGCCGATGACGTAGCCCTCAGGCAGGTAGGGCTGTCCCGAGTCCGTCTTCATAACAGTGGTCTTGTAAACCGGCTTCTTGCCGTCATATATTTCGAGTTCCACCGTGGGGTTGATGTATTCATCATTCTGGGATTGATAGAACATGACCTGACCCGAGGCCGGGTCCCTTATTCCATACGGCGCGAAGCCGAGCGCTTTGATCGTCCGGTTGATCGAGGGAACGTACACCGATCCGCCCGGATCAACGGTCACCGTCTCACCGACGGACTCGGGACTGCTCTTGCTTCGGATGTTCAGGATTATCTTTCCACGGGCCTCCGGGATCGTCCCGTAGCTGGACTGATAGAAGGTGATGCCGCGATAGGTGAGCGGATCGTTCACCCGGATGCGCTTGTCCAGGACCTTATGGCTATCAAGGTCGAAGACGGAGAGCGTGCTGTGAAATTCCGACGGCATGCCGGTCGGCTGACCCGAAGGACTGACGTAATAGTCCACGTCAAAATTGTCGCATCGGACAAAGAAACCCAGCGGCATGGAGGGAACTCCTCCCTCCGGATTGGGGATCACCGGACTCCCGGCGATGCCCAGGGCGGACATGATCTTGTCCCACATTGGCTCATTCCTGAGATAAACGACTTTTGACGCAGAGCCCTCGGGAAGGTTCAAGAATGCCTTGAACCCGAAAAAGGAGCCGATCAGCGCTCCGACAAAAATGAGAATAATGCTGGTATGCGTAACGTACACACCCAGACGGCTGAAGACGCCTTTCTGGGTCATGAACTGGGTCATCCCGGCGCTCTTTGATTCGACAAAGCGGTATCGGCGCGCATTCAGAACCTTGACCGCGCGCTCCTCGGCCTTATCCATGCCGCCCTTGAAAGATATCTCTTTTTTGAACAGTACGGCCTTCAAACTGTCTTCGTCGATCGGTTTGAGCGGAGCCGAGATGATCCGCAACGTATGCGGCAGGCGCTCGAGGGTGCATACCGTCAGATTCGCCGTAAGGAGGAAAAGAAGGAGCACGAACCACCAGGTATGGTACATGTCGAAGAAGCCGATCGTCTCGAACAGCTGGACCGTTGTCTGGCTGTACTCGAGCAGGTATCTTTCCGGGGCTTCATTCTGCTGGATCACCGTGCCAATGACCGAGACGATCGCCAGAATGATGAGCAGGACGACCGCAAGCTTTACGGAAGAGAAAAATTTCCAGACCTTATCTGCAGCGATTTCAATTATTCCTTTTTTATTCTCCAACGCACCCTCCCGCGTGAAAACAGTGGCAATACGTTAACATATCGGCCGGCAACGTGTCAAGAAGTTTACCGTTCTTTTGCCGATCTTCAGCTGCTCCGCGTCACTAAATATGGACGAGCAAATCTCCCCTCGATCCTCTCTGCCGGGGAGGGATATCATTCCCTGCGGAGCCTGCCCTCAGCGAAGTCGAAGGGAAGGGAAAGCCGAGGTTGGGAAGGATTTAATAAATATGCCAAGACAAGTATGAGACGGTGAATAAATACGCATGGATCGCCTGCGCCGCTTTTCTTCCGGCTCCGAGCGCAGAGATGACGGTTGCGGACCCGGTCACGATGTCGCCGCCGGCGTACACCCCCGTGCGGCTGGTACGGCCCTTCTCGTCGGCGATGATGTAGCCGCAATTGTTGACCGCAAGGTCACTGGTGCTCCGCGATACGAGCGGATTGGCGTTCGTTCCCACAGCCATGATCACCGTATCGGCCTTGACCAGGAACTCCGACCCCTTCTTCGGGAACGAACAACAGCGTCCAGATGCATCGGGCGCTCCCAGCTCCATACGCTCGCATTCAACGGCGGTCACATGGCCGTTCTCTCCGACGATCCTGACCGGACTCGTCAGGAGTTCGAAAATAAGACCTTCTTCCTTTGCATGATGGACCTCTTCCCGGCGCGCCGGCATCTCCGCTTCAGAGCGGCGGTAGATGATCACCGTTTCCCGGGCCCCGAGGCGCATGGCGGTCCGGGCGGAATCAATGGCCACATTCCCTCCACCCACCACGGCGACACGCTCTCCCCTCCTGATCGGAGTATCGTATTCCGGCGTCGAATAGGCCCGCATCAGGTTGATCCGTGTAAGAAACTCGTTGGCTGAATACACGCCGGAGAGATGCTCGCCCTCAATGCCCATGAATTTCGGCAACCCCGCTCCTGTTCCGATGAAGACGGCATCAAAATCCCGCATGAGTTCGTCCACGCTTATGAGTTTGCCTACCACGGCATTCGTGACGATCTCAACGCCCATTTTTCTCAGGACCGCGATCTCACGAGCCACGATCCTTTTCGGAAGACGGAACTCGGGGATCCCGTAGACAAGCACTCCGCCCGCCTCATGGAGGGCCTCAAAGATGGTCACCTTATGACCCAGTTTTGCGAGATCGTAAGCGCAAGCCAGACCGGACGGACCGCTCCCCACGATCGCGACCTTTTTTCCCGTCAGCACGACTGCCGTCGGAGCATCTTGCCGCCCCTGCTCGGCCGCCCAATCCGCAATAAACCGTTCCAGACGGCCGATGGCCACGGGTTCGAATTTTTTTCCAAGCGTGCAGCGTTGCTCGCACTGGGTCTCCTGGGGACAGACACGGCCGCAGACGGCGGGCAGGAGGTTTTCGCTCAGAATGATCTTGAGCGCCTGGTCGAACTCTCCCCCCTTGATCGCCTGGATGAACCGGGGTATGGGGACGCCCACCGGACAACCGGCAATACACTTCGGGTCCTTGCAGTTCAGACATCGTCCCGCTTCCGTGCGCGCCATCTCCGGTGAGTAACCGAGAGAAACCTCGTCAAAGTTCGCTCGTCGCTTCCGGGGGTCCTGTTCGGGGATTGGTGTTTTATGCGGGATGATCTTTGACGGCTTGTTCAACTGAAAATACCTTTCAGCAATCAGGTCCGATGAAAAACCTTTCGTAGATACACAGCCACAAAAAGCACATAAGTCACAAAATGAGCTTCTTAATTTCTATCTTTGGAGAACCATACTTTATCAGCTGAGATCTGATTACGCAACCCTAAGATATCCTTTTCGTTCCTCACTTCTTGTGCCCTCGGTGCTTTATGTGGCCATCATGCCACGGTTATTATTCACAAACAGGCTGCCTTTCTTTACCCAGCATCCGGTCGTGGCGCTGTTTCCATGTTTCGAAGGACTCCTGCTCTTCGCTCTTATAAGCCTTCTGTCGGTTCATGAGCAGGTCCCAGTCCACCAGGTGACCATCGAACTCGGGTCCGTCGGTACACGCGAATTTCGTCTCACCGCCCACGGACACGCGGCAACCGCCGCACATCCCGGTGCCGTCGATCATGATGGGGTTCAGGCTGACGATCGTCCTGACGTTGAACGGCTTCGTGGCCTCGCACACGAACTTCATCATGATGGCCGGTCCCACGGCCATGACCAGGCCGGCGCCGACCATTTCCAGTTCCTGCTTCAGTGCCGTGGTCACGACGCCCTTTATTCCTTTGCTTCCGTCATCGGTCGTGACCAGCACCTTGTCGCTTACCTGCTGCATCTCCTGCTCATAGATCAGCAGGTCCCTGCTCCTCGCCCCCATGATGACCGTTACCGCGTTTCCCGCTGCCTTAAAGGCCCGCGCGATAGGGTAAAGCGGCGCTGCGCCGAAACCTCCGCCCACAAGGATCACCTTGCCCACCTGTTCGATATGGGTCGGCATGCCCAGGGGGCCGCAGAGATCAAGGATGTCATCACCGGCCCGGCATTGCGACAACTCGGTCGTGGTCTTGCCGACGGCCATCACGATCAGGCTGATCGTCCCATCGACTGGATCGATATCCGCAAGAGAGAGGGGAATACGCTCGCCTCTGTCGTGGAGGCGAATGATTACGAACTGGCCGGGCAGCGCTTTCCTGGATATCAGGGGCGCGGCGATTTTATAATAATATACGTCGGGCGTACGAATGAGCCTTTTCTCAAGAATCTTGGCCATAGCGGGCTATACTACCACATTAAAAAGAACTTTTTCCACCATTAAATTTTCAGGGGGGCTTCTCTCATGAAGCAGGGGAAGACTCTGCGCAAACCGGGTGCTGCACATTCACCTGTCTTTTTCACGGCTCTTTACCCGCCTACTTGCAGATCTCGTCCTGTTTGCACATGCCTTCTTCCCCTGCCGACACGCTCGGCTCCGTCAAGAGGAAGGGCTGAATGAACATATCGCCCGCAGCACCTGTTCCCGGCGCAGAAACAGCGCGCGACGCGTCCTCTTTTGTTTTTCTCCCGTCGCCCGCCTTGGTTTCCTGCGGCAGCGTGCAGGCCACCAGGTAGCGGAGGATCGCCTCTTTGCCGGTTATGAAGATCTTTTGAGAAGGACTGTTCACCATGAGCGTTGGGACGGTATCGATACCCATGCTTTTCAGGAAGGTGGAATATTCGGCAACATTGAGATGCTTCACGTTGATCTTCTTTTCATCAAGGTTTTGTATCACCTCAGCGCAATACTTGCAGTCCTTGCTGAAAAACAGGATGAAACGGTCACCGGCGGGAAGGTCAACAGGAACACCCGCCGGCATCACCAGATAGAGCAGGCTGAAGACGGCCACGAGGGACAGGAATCCCGCGATGACCTCTCGTTCTCCCTCAAGGAGCCTGACGATCCCAAGGACGACAATGACCGCGAAGATAATGAGGCAAAAAAGACAGGGGGTATGGATGCTGAAGGCCTGATACCCGGTGAAGAACCCTTCGCATGCCAGAGACACGATCAGGAGCAGGTTGATGTACGAACCTGCATTGGTTTTGCTCCAATAGATGTCCAGGAGCGATAAGAGCGCCAGCACAGAGAAGGTCGCGAGACCGATGAGCAGGATCGAGATGTCGCCGTAGCGAACATACTGCGCCACGACCTTGCATCCCTCGGTCTGGCAGATGCTCCTGCCGAAAGAATTCATGACGATCTCCGTCAGGACAAAGACCGCTGCCAGCGAGCTCAACGCAAAAAAGATTCTTTTGTAAACTTGTTTTCCGTTCTGCATTTCGCTTTAAACTCTCCCGCTCTGGTAAATCTGTGCTGCGCAGTGTACACCCGTAAGCGAAAAACTTCAACACCCTCCCTGGTACGGGGAAGGGGAAGTCTTTGACACGGATTTGCACGGATAAAATTCGGATAACAGCGGATCATTCCAAAAAGAGTGTTTCTCCCGGCTCGTGACAGCTGAGCAGAAGAATAATTCGTTTTTTATCCGCTTTATCGTATGGCAATCCGCACCTTCAGTGTCAAATGCTGCTCTTTACCGGGACCACCAGCACCTTGCAGGGCGCGTGACCGATGACCCTGGAAACAACGCTGCCCATCATAAGCCGGGTAAGCCCGGTCCGGCCGTGGCTTCCCATGATGATGGTACTGACCTTGCGTTTTTTCGCCTCCGCGACAATATCCTTGTAAGGCTCGTCACCCAGGTGCAGGATGATCTCGCATTTGATGCCTTCCCCGGCGGCCCTCGTTTTTATCCCGTCGAGATATTTTCTCATTTGCCTTTCGAGCTTGTCCGCGGACTTCGCATCCCATATTTCGACCTCGGCGTTCACCTCGATCACCATCAAAACATATAAGGTGCTCGAACAGGCACTGGCTATCTTGATCGCCTCGTGAACTGCCGTTTTGCTGAATCCCGAACCGTCCGTGGCAACCAGCAATTTCCCGAATCCCGGTGTTGGACATATCCGTTTTGCCATTGATGCCTCCCTGTAGTGAGATTAAATGACTTGGTTTATAAAGATCTTTTAAACCCTGGTTTAACCACAGAATCACGGAGAACAGAACTATTAATATGCTTTACTCCTCCGTGTCTCAGTGTCTCCGTGGTAAATTCCAGCTGTATTGCACCTGATTCTTTGATGTTACAGAAGCGTAGCCGCAAGCTCCGCAAGGTCGGAGCGCTCTCCCTTAACAAGCGTAATGTGTCCGGCAATGGACTCTTCCTTGAACCGGTCCACCACGAAGGTCAGGCCGTTGCTCGACGAATCGATGTAAGGATTGTCGATCTGGTACGGGTCGCCGGTCAGTACCACCTTGGTCCCTTCGCCCGCACGGGTAATAATCGTCTTGATCTCGTGCGGAGTCAGGTTCTGCGCCTCGTCGACGATAAGGTACTGGTTCGGCATGCTGCGGCCGCGGATGTAGGTGAGCGGCTCCACCTCGATCATGCCGAGATCAAAGAGGCTCTGAAGGTCCTTCTTGCCCTTGACCCGCCCGGGCCCCCCCGAGGACCCCACGAGGAAGTCGAGGTTGTCACGGATCGGCTGCATCCAGGGCCTGAGCTTCTCTTCAATGTCTCCGGGCAGGTACCCGATGTCCTTGCCCAGGGGGAACACGGGGCGGGACACGACAAGCCGCTGGAACGTCCGCGCCTCGATGGTCTTCTCCAGTCCCGCGGCGAGCGCCAGAAGCGTCTTGCCCGTTCCGGCCTTTCCCACGAGCGTGACCAGCCGGATATCGTCGTTCAAGAGCAGGTCGAGGGCAAACTGCTGCTGTTTGTTCTTGGCCGAGATCCCCCAAACGCCGTGCTTCGCGGTCGTGATCGGGACAAAAACGCTTTTCTGCTTGCTATACCGGGCCAGGGCCGTCTGTGATTCGTTGGCGTTATTCTTAAGCAGCGCGAACTGGTTAGGGAAGAACTGCTGGTCAACGGGCTTCATCTCTCCCCTGGCATAGAATTCGTCGATCGCCCCCGGCGGTACCAGCAGTTCGGTCTCTCCGGAGTACAGCTCATCGAGCATGATCGTGTCCGACTCATAGTCTTCCGCCGTCATGCCGAGCGCGTCAGCCTTGATCCGGAGGTTCGTGTCCTTGGTCACGAGGATCACCGGCAGGCCGTCATTCTTCAGGTTGAGTGCCGTGGAAAGGATCCGGTTGTCCGCCTTGGCCGCGATCAGCTCGCTCGGCAGGCACTCCGGCGACTGATGGTTGAGCTCCACCCGCAGGTTCCCGCCGCCCTCGAGCTTCACGCCCAGCGAGAGCTTTCCCTTGAGCCGGTGCTCATCGAGTATCCGCGAGACCTGGCGTGCGTTCCTGCCGATCTCATCAACGCCTTTTTTGAATTTATCGAGTTCCTCGATCACGACGATCGGGATCACCACGTCGTTGTCCTCGAACGAAAAGATCGCCCGCGGGTCGTGGAGCAGCACGTTGGTGTCCAGAACGAATATTTTTTTCATGAACGATCCTTTAAAAAGAATTTAACGCCTTAACACGAACATACATGAAACAAAACCTCGGAACCGCCAAGGCGCGAAGGTCGCGAAGGAGTGCTCAGATTTTTCAGTTCAAGCCAGGAGGAAAAGCCTTCCTTTGCGTCCTTGGCGGCTTCGCGGTAAATTTCTTTTCCATTCTGCGATGAATTATATTTGCAACTATCCCAGGATCTCCCTCGAAGGTATCGCCCCTTCCCTGATCATTCTCGGTTCATCCCCGCTCACATCCACGACCGTCGAAGGGTTGCCGCCTTCGGTCCTGCCTCCGTCGAGGACCAGATCGACCATCCCCCCGATCGCCTCAGCCGCCTCCCGTGCTGTGCGCGGATTTTTCCCGCCCGAGATATTCGCGCTCGTACCGGTAAGCGCGGTGCCGAGAGATGCAAGTAAAAGCCGCGTCAGCTCATTTCCGGGAACTCTGAGCCCGATCGTCTCCGAGCCGCCGGTCAGTTCCACCATCACCCCCGGCTTTGCTTTGAACACGAGGGTGAGCGGACCGGGCCAGAATTTTTTCATGAGCCCCTCCGCGCGCGGCGTGATCACCGCTGCCCAGTCCGGCACCTCGTCTGGATCCCTGATCAGCAGCAGGATCGGCTGGTCAGCCTGCCTGCCTTTGATGGCGAACAATTTTCTGACCGCTTCGGGATTCCTGGGATCCGCGCCCAGGCCGTACAAGGTGTCGGTCGGGTACACGATGAGGCCGCCGGCACGGATCACGTCCCTGCAGCGGGAAAAAGCTTTTTCGGGATGGGCGGGATCGATCTCAACTATCGGTGTCCGCATATGACATGCTCGCCGCGCATAGCAGATCGCGGAATACGGATTTCTGATGAAGTCCACCCCGCGCTCCGCACTAGCTCGCCCCTCCCGTCAGTACGATATCCCCATTCCGGCGCTTCAGAAAGGCGGCTACGACAGGGCACTTGACCTTAAAGAGAAAAAAGATGCGCTTATCGTTCTCCTGTTCCAGCGTTTCATAATTCGCCTGGCCCTTGCTGATGATCAGATCGGCCGATCGGTACGCATCCATGAATTGCATTGAACACGCTTCCAGCAGCGTTCCGATGCCGTCATTGCCGTTGTCGATCACCGTGGCGCATTCATGGAGACCAGCGGCATGCGCGTCGTCGAGCGTGGCATCGTTGATCACCGGAGAGCCTTTGACGACGGCGACCACGTCCTTCCCGCTGTCGCGCAGGATCTCGAGCAGGACCCGGTCGAACACGATCTCTCCGGCATTATCGCAGAGGTAGAGGATACTGCGCGCGCGCTGGACCGCCCGGGAAAAATTGCGAAGATCGGTTTCGGACAAGGGCAGTCGGAAAGACTCTTCCAGAGAGCGGTCCAGATCAACGCTGTCGTAAATACCGAAATCGATCACGTTGCCGGCGATCGCGATCCGCACGCCGCCTTCAAGACGATCGGCTGCTCCGGCGGCCATGCGTCTCAGGGCGGGAAGACGGTCGAGCGCGCTTTGGTTATACGTTTCCTTGAGCAGCTTATAGGGGTCGACGCCGGTCCCGTCACGCAGGATCCGATGAATATGCGTGGTGGTCCTGGCAGGGACCTCGTCAAGGGAAGCGTCCTCGATCACCTTTTCCGCCATGCGGCCGATGCCGCGCCCCCGGTCGCCGTTCACCCCGGCGTGGTTCAGCGAGCGGGTTATCTGCCCGAAGAAGCAGGGCAGACACTCGAGCTCGGTCTTCATTCCGTCGGTCCCTGGGGCGTGTCGGCCCCTCCTGGTTTTTTCTTCCGCCGTCTGCGCCTTGGCTTCTTCTTGGCAAGGGCATTCTCGACAAGGGGCTCCGCTTTCACGGCGGGCGCGGTCATTTTGGCAGGCGCCGATACCTTGACCGGCGCCGATATCTTGATCGGAGCCGAAACCTTAACAGGCGTGGCCATCGGGTTGAAAGAGAGGAGCCGCTTGGCCTTTTCCTCCACATCGCGTTCCATCTCGACCTTGAAGACCTTGAGGCGGTTCGCCACCTTCACGTCGCTCACGGCGATTATCTGCGCAGCGAACACTCCCGCGTTCTTGGCGCCCGCCTTGCCGAGCGACATGGTCGCCACCGGCACGCCGCCCGGCATCTGCACGGTGGCGAGAAGCGCGTCGAGCCCCTTGAGCGGGGACGAATCGATCGGCACGCCGATCACCGGCAGGGTGGTCTGCGACGCCACCACCCCGGCAAGGTGCGCTGCCCAGCCCGCTCCGGCTATGATCACCTTGAGACCGCGCTTCTCCGCGCTCGAGCTGTATTCGAGCACCTTCTTCGGCGTGCGGTGCGCTGACGCGATCGTCATCTCGTACTCGATCCCGAACTCCTGGAGCATTGCCCCTGCCTCCTGCATCACCGGCAGGTCGGAATCGCTCCCCATCAATATCCCCACAACTGGTTTAGCCATATGGCCCCCTTCTATATAATCTCTGAATGTAATATCACCATAAACGTTAACCGCCAAGGCGCGAAGGTCGCGAAGAAGGACCCAGCGACGTAACCACAGGGGGTTATCTCTGCCTTGATAAAACCACGATCCTCTTCGCGTTCTTTGCGTCTTCGCGGTAATTATTTTCGTTTCTGCAAAGTTTCATCAGCAACTAACATCACAGCTCTTTCGGATCTGAAACAAAAACGGTTTCAACGCCAAAGGTCTTTTGAATGACCGGCATCAACGCCTTGACGCCGACGGTTTCCGTGGCATAGTGGCCGGCGACAAGAAGGTTCATGCCGTATTCCTTTGCCGCATTATACACGGCCAGATCGATCTCGCCGACGAGAAAACAACCGAGCTTGTCAACACACGCCTCTTTCAGCATGCCCCCGCCCCCGCCCGAGACAATGCCGATCGAACGGACGCGCTTGTTCCCAAATCTGAACACGCGGCACGACGTGTCCAACGTTTCGTTCAGGACCGAGGCCAGGGTGTCCAGGGCGGTCGCCTTTTTGAAGACGCCCGCATAGCCGATCCTGATGCCGTGATACCGGCCGAACCTTCTCGGTCCCCGCGCGCCCAGGATACGGAGCAACTGCATGTTGTTCCCGTATTCCTCGTGGAGATCGAGCGGCAGATGCGCGGCATAAAGCGCAATATTATTTCTCTTCAAGTGCTCCGCTCTTCCGGTCTCGAGGTCCCGGTCCTTTTGCGGCCTCCACTTGATGCCATGGTGAACGACAAGGAGATCGACACCGAGCTTTTTTGCCTTCACAAAGGTGGAGACGCAGGCGTCAACGGCAAAACCGACCTTCCTTATTTCGCCGCTCTTGCGGGACCTCACCTGCAGGCCGTTCACGGAAGCGTCTTTGATCTTTCCGACCCGCAGCGTCTTGTTCAAAAAACCCGTGATGTTCCTGATCGTCGCCCGGCGCATGTTACCTTTTGGCCTCCGCATTCTCAAGTGGTCCCGGCCCGGACAAGCCGGAACTAAAAACGTGGAACCGCGAAGGCGCGAAGGAGTTCTAATTCTATGTTTAAATACCAGGAGTTAAGGATTTCCTTAGCGTTCTTTGCGCCCTGGCGGTAAATTTTTTTTGCCGTTTTGAGAAGAGTTTGACTCCTTAGTTACTAATTCCCCTTCTCCAGCGCCCGCGCCCCGATGTCCCTGCGATAGTGCGCTCCCTCAAAGCTGATCTCCCGCGCGCCTTTATACGCGTTGTCGATGGCGGCGGCCACAACCGGTCCGAGTCCCGTGACCCCGAGCACCCTGCCGCCATCGGTCACGAACTTGCCGTTCTTCATGGCCGTCCCTGAATGAAACACCAGCACGCCCTCTTTCTCCGCCGCCTTGTCGAGCCCGGTGATCTCCCTGCCCTTCTCGTAGCTCCCTGGATAGCCCCCTGACGCCATGACGATACACACCGCTGATCCGGGTTTCCACGTGATCTTCAATGTCGACAGTCGCTCGTCGAGAATTGCTTCTATGATCTCGACCAGGTCCGTATCGAGCCGCGCCATGACCGGTTGCGTCTCGGGATCGCCGAACCGCGCATTGAACTCCAGCACCCTGGCCTCTCCGTTCCGGATCATCAGCCCGGCGTACAGTACTCCCTTGAAGAAGCGCCCCTCTTTTTCCATGGCCCGAACCGTCGGGATCATGATCGTGTCCATGACCGTACGCTCGAGATTTTGGTCACGATCGGCGCGGGAGAATAGGCGCCCATACCGCCCGTGTTCGGTCCTTTGTCCGCGTCGAACACGCGCTTATGGTCCTGCGATGACGCCATGGGCACCACGGTCCTGCCGTCGGAAAATGCCATGAATGACGCCTCTTCGCCTGAGAGGCACTCCTCGATGACCACGCGGTCTCCGGCCGTACCGTAAGCCTTTTCGGTCATGATGAGATCGAGCGCCTTGATCGCCTCTTCCACGGTCTCGGCAACGACGACACCCTTTCCCGCCGCCAGTCCGTCCGCCTTGACCACAATGGGTGCGCCTTTTTTGCGCACGTATGCAGCGGCCGCTGCCTTGTCAGTGAATACCTCATACTCCGCCGTGGGAATATGATATTTCTTCATCAGGTCCTTGGAGAAGCGCTTGCTCGCCTCGAGCTCGGCTGCCTTCCTGCTCGGCCCGAAGACGCGCAGCCCCGCTTTGGTAAACTCGTCCACGATCCCCATCGAAAGCGGGCCTTCAGGGCCGACGACCGTAAGATCGATTGCCCTGGCCCTGGCGAACGCGAGCAGACCCGGAATGTCGTCAGCCTTGATCGGCGCGCATTCGGCAAGCCCCGCGATCCCTGCGTTGCCCGGCGCGGCATAGATCTTCGTGACCTTCGGGCTCTGCGAGATCTTCCAGACAAGCGCGTGTTCCCTGCCCCCGCCGCCGACTACGAGTACCTTCATGCTTTAACTCCTTGTAATAGACCAGCAGATATCAGCACGTGGATCCGCTGAGCGAACTGCACGATGGACGACCGTTCGCTTCGCTCACTAAGACGTTGGACGTAAAAGACTCTACGTCTCTCGTCCCTCTCGTTTCATTCCCTCATTCATGCTTCCCGTCCGGTATCCTGCGAGGTCCAGACAAACGTAGGTATAGCCGATCTCCTTGAGCGCCGCCGTGATGCGCTCCGCAACGCCGTCCGAAAGCAGCTTCGTAAACTCCGCGCGATCAACCTCGATCCGCGCCGTGTCCCCGTGGTGCCGCACGCGCACCTGGCGGAATCCGCGGGCGCGCAGCTGGTCCTCTGCTGTCTGAATTGACTTGAGTATCCTGGGCGTGATCCGTGTACCATAGGGGATCCGGGAGGAAAGGCAGGCGAGCGAAGGTTTGTTCCAGACAGGAAGTTCAAGACCGCGGGCGAGCTCCCGGACCTCTGACTTCGAAAGTCCGGCCTCGACAAGAGGGCTGCGCACGCCATGTTCCTCCGCGGCCCTTCGGCCCGGACGATAGTCGATCAGGTCGTCGATGTTCGAACCTTCGAGGACAAAAGTGATCCCTTCTGTATCGGCAAGCTTCCTGAGCTTTTCAAACAACTCCTTCTTGCAGTGATAGCAGCGGTCCGGGGAGTTCCGGACAAAGGCTTCCGAGGCGAGTTCTTCCGTACGGAGGATCCGGTGGGTGACGCCCAGAGACCGGACAAAGTCCTTGGCCGACTGCAGTTCACCGGCGGGATAGGTCTCGGAAACAGCGGTAGCTGCAATGAGGCCCGCACCCATGACTTCGGAAGCGGCCCTGAGCAGAAGCGAGCTGTCCACCCCGCCGGAATAGGCGAGAACGGCCGGTTTCATCTCGTGAAGCAGTGCCTTGAGGCGTTCCCATTTTTGTTCGGTCGGCATCTGGGCGATAATAGCATAGCTTGAACGGGGGTGTCAATAAAGTCCTGCACCCGGTCAGGCCGCAGCAAGGATAAGGCAATTACTAAAGAATCAAATTCTTCTCAAAATGAAAACATAATTCAGCCACGAAGACTCCAAGACACAAAGAGAGCTCAAAGGATTAGGGTCTTAGTGAATCACAAACCTTTATATGATCTTCTTCGTGCCTTCGCGTCTTTGCGGCATATTTGGTTCCGGCTTGTCCTTGGTCGGGATGGATTATTTTTTCCCGGCCGGCAGGTTGAACCCCATCTTCGCAGAGACGGCTTTGCCTGCATCCTGCACCATGGAAATAAGAACGCCCTTTTCAAGGAGCTCTTCCGTGAGTCGGTACGACGGGGCAACGATGCCTACTGCGCCGATCACCTTCCGGGAAAAGTCCCTGACCGGCACAGCTATGCTCCGCACGTCCGGATCAGCCTCCTCGCGCTCAAGCGCATATCCTTTTTCAGCGATCTTTTTCAGTTCAGTGAGAAGGACATCGCGCGTCTTGATGCTCTTTTCGGTGAGCGGGGGCAAATTCACCTCCGGGTACAACCGCTCGATCTCAGCCGCCGGCAGAGCGGCAAGCTGCACTTTGCCCACCGCCGTGCAGTGGGCGGGAAGCATGGCGCCGATGCGCGAGGTCACGCGCACTGTCCTCGCCGACTCCGCGCTGTCCATATAGATCACCTTGTTCCCGCGCAGGACCGCCACGACAGAGGTCTCTCCCGATGCCGCCGTAAGGCCTTCGATGAGGGGCCGCGCATGGCGGCGGCACTCGCGCTGCTCGAAAAAGATCGCGCCGATCTGGACCGTCTTGGGGCCAAGGCGGTAGTTCTCGGACAACAGGTTCTGCTCGATGTAGCCGCGGTGCTCGAGCGTGGCAAGCAGCCGGAACACGTTGTTCTTGTGAAGCCCGAGCCGCTTCGACAGTGCGGTCACGCCGAGTTCGTCCTCGGTCATGGTGAATGATTCCAGGATGTCGAGCGCGTGCGAGACCGACTGGATCGTATAATTTTCTTTTTCCCTCTTTATGACCATGGTATGACACTCCCTTGCAAATTTGACCTTACTTCAGGTGCCCCGTCTTCTTGCCTTTTTGCACGGGATAACCCTTCGAGAACCAATCCGGCATGCCTGCCTGATATATCATGAGAGAGGTGTATCCCAGCTCAGTGGCCGCACCTGCGGCCATTCTGCTGAGGCCTCACTCCAAGCCTCTGCAATAAAAAATGATCAGTGCTGTTTTATTCTTCGGCAAATATGCGGCCCTGGCCTTCATCTCCTCCGGCATGATATTGATAGCTCCCGGGATGTGCGCCAGCTGATATTCTTCAGCCGTCCTTGTATCGACAAGCACCGCGTTCTTTTTTCCCATCAAATATGACCGCAGTTGCTCCGCATCAATGACCGTAAATTGCGCCATGACTGACGTGGAAAATAAAAGCAGAATACCGAACAAAAACAGGAAGGTCCTTGTTTTAATCATAGTAAGTCCTCTCTTTTAAAACAGGTGTTTAATCTTAAGTCGCTACGGCGAGTTTGTCAAGAGGTAAGTCCCCAGAGGCCGAAGGCGATAAAGATCAGCGCGGCGAACCATTTGATCTGTTTTTCAGGGATGTTCTTGTGCACTACGATGCCGGCAATGATCCCGATCGCGTCCGCGATCAGCATCCCGGTCGTGGTGCCGATCCATACCGGGATGACCGTATTGAAGTCAGCGGCAAGCGCCACGGTTGCGAGCTGGGTCTTGTCCCCCATCTCGGCGATAAAGAACGCCACCGCAACGGTCCAGAAGGGGCTGAAGTTGAACCTTTTGTCCTCGTCCGTCAGCTTGTCACCGCGGAGCGTCCAGAGACCGAAGAGAATGAAGGACACCGAAGCCGCGATCTTGAGGTAATTGAGCGGAATGATATTGGTGAGATAATTTCCCACGAGGACGGCGAACAGGTGGTTTGCAGCCGTCGCGACGAATACACCCCACATCACTGTCTGCCACCTGAACCGCGAGGCAAAGGCCATGGCCAGGAGCTGGGTCTTGTCGCCCATCTCGGCCAGGGCAACGATCGCAAGCGACGTGAGAAACGCCGTCATGCAAGCATTTCTTTCTGTTTTTTTACAAGCGCGCGAATGCCTTTCTCGCCGAGCGTGAGAAGTTCTGTGAGCTCTGCCTTGGAGAACGGTTCGCCCTCGGCAGTGCCCTGCACCTCAACGATCCTGCCCTTGCCCGTCATCACGAGGTTCATGTCAACTTCCGCTGTCGAATCCTCGGTGTAGCAAAGGTCGAGCATGGGTTTCCCGTCTACGATGCCGACGCTGATCGCGGCAAGATAGTCATTGACCGGCACGTCCTCGATCAGCCCCTGCCTTTTTACATGTCGAAGCGCGTCAACGAGCGCGATATAGGCACCGGTGATCGATGCCGTGCGCGTTCCGCCGTCCGCCTGGATCACGTCGCAGTCGATCAGTACGGACCGTTCGCCAAGCGCCTTCATGTCCACCACCGAGCGAAGGGACCTGCCGATGAGCCGCTGGATCTCGTGCGTACGGCCGCCCACCTTGCTCCGTTCGCGCTGGATCCTCTGGCCCGAGGAGCGCGGAAGCATGGCGTATTCCGCCGTGACCCAGCCCGTGCCTTTGCCGCGCAGAAAAGAAGGGACGGAATTCTCGACCGTGGCCGTGCAGATGACCCGCGTGTCGCCCATCTCGATCATCACCGAGCCCTCCGCCGCCTTGATGTAATTCCTGATGATCTTCAGCTTGCGGAGCTCGTCCGCCTTTCTTCCGTCTTTACGCATTAAACGTCTCCTCTCGGTCTCCCCAACCGCATAACTATAGTAATATCCATGGGTTATGTCAATTCGTTTTTTTTATACAGTTTGACACCTCGTATATTTTCCGTTAAAGTCGGGAAAAATCACTCAATCATTGGTTAACCACTATGCAAACCTGCGACTGGACATCCGTAATACAGGATGCTTCCGTCACGATAGCATCACTTGCCGTGATCTTCGGGATTGATGCATGGCGTCGTGAGCACATCGGAAAGCGCCGTATGGAGCTGGCAAAGGAAGTACTTTACTTCTTATGTTCCTTCCCAAATAATGCTTGCGTAATATATAAAAACTTATATAATATAAGTCCTGATTATGAAACCGCTAAACTTCATAGGTTCAAGCTTGGACGACCTTCGGAACTTCCCGGATGAAGCTCGCAAAGCGGCAGGTTTTGAATTATATTCCGTACAATCCGGACTTGAGCCGAACGATTGGAAACCTATGCCCAGTAATAGGACGCGGGGTCAAGGAAATCCGTATTCACGTCCTGGGAGAATGGCGCATTATTTATGTGACAAAGTTCGAGGACGCGGTATATGTCCTCCATTCGTTTCAAAAGAAGAGCAAAAGAACGAATCAAAACGATATTGAATCAGCTCGCAAGCGATTCAAGCAAATTGGAGGGTAGTATTATGAAAGAACCTATTATTAAATCATCCGGCAACGTATTTCTTGATCTCGGGTTTTCCCCTGAGGACGCCGCAATTCTTCAGATGCGTTCTGAGATCATGGCTGATCTTCGGAAGTTCATCAAGAACAAAAAGCTGACGCAAGCAAAAGCGGCTGAGATTCTTGGCGTTAGTCAGTCCCGCATCTCTGATCTTACAAGAGGCAAATGGGAGAAGTTCAGTTTGGAAATGCTTATCGCTCTTGCGACTAAGGCAGGCATGCGTATCAGTCTCAAAAGAGCCGCATAGACATGACTTAACAAGTCGTTCGAGCCCCGCGCTTTACAGCGCGGGCTCAACTCGTCGATATGTGCAAAATAAATACTAAAATAATGAAGAAAATAGCCCTGGTGCTGATATGTCTTATCGTTCTAACAGCAGAGACGGGAGGAGTCTATCTATGTCTAAATGCAGAAGCGGATTAAGGCTTTTTTTGCTGATCATAGTCGTGCTCACAGTCGGTGTGCCGATATTGACGCATCCGGCACATGCTGCGGATACGACCGAAGCTGCTATGCAGGATTATGAGGCGACTATCCGTAAGGCCGAAAACTACTTTTCGGTCGGCAACTATTTCGAAGCGGTCCTCAGTTATGAGCGTGCCCGACGGGTTGCCTACAATAACAAGCTTCGGACAGACACTGCTGCGCTCGAAAAGAAGTTGGCCCAGGCCCGTGATGCGCGCGACGGCAAGCTGCCGGTCGGCGGATCTCAATCTTCACCTGGATCAATACCGCAGAGAGCAGGAACTGGCCCGGCTGGCGTTTCTGTTTTTGCCGAGCTGACAACTTCGCGCGGCAGCGTTCCCTGGGTCCTGACAGCCCGCGACGTGCCGAAGGGTAACAAACTAAACTTTGGACCGTATGATCCCGCATCGCGCTGGGACATCTCTAATCCGTTTCTTCGGCATGATGCACGCTTCTTCAGTAATATCTGGAACGTGGCCTGCACTGCGGACGGGACCATCTATCTCGGCGCGGAAAGCGTCGTTCCGGCTGAAGAATTCCGGCGCATGCCGCGGGCAAACCGCGACTGGTATAGTGGCGTAAGAGAACATTAATGTTCGTTGTAAATTTTTTAGTAAAATGATAAGATAATACAATGTTATTCACGGTAAAAGGAGGCAATGTATGCGCGTTAAAGACCTTCCCGAAATATCAAAATTAAGCACACCTGAAAAGATACTGCTGGTCGAGGATCTTTGGGACAATATCTCTGCAGATGACGCTTCCATACCTGTGCCAGAAAGCCACAAAGCCGAACTCGATAAACGTTACAGACGATTTCAATCTGCGCCCGGCACCCTCCTGTCTCTTGATGATCTCAGAGCGAGAGTAGAAAAAAGGAAATGACGTACACCCTTCGCTTTCTGCCAGAAGTCGAAGATGATGTTATCAGCGGCTATTCATGGTATGAATCGAAATCGCCGGGACTTGGAGAAGATTTCCTTCGGATGTTTTATGCCTGTGTCGGGGATATTCCCAGAAACCCCCTCATGTACCACAAAGTTCATCACGAATTCAGACGTTGCCTGCTCCGGCGCTTCCCTTATGCAATCTATTTCATAATCAACGACAATCAAATTATCGTAACTGGCCTCTTCCATGGTGCCCGTGATCCCAGTACTATCGAGTCGATGCTGAGGAACCGAAAAGCGTGAGTTTTTTAACGAATCGTTCCACGCCGACCGCTTCGCGGCGTGTGAACTCGTCATTGTCCTGACTACGTTTACAACGTCCGTCTGGTGTTCCTCGAAACGAACTCGGACGCGAAAGCGCGGAAGGACAGGGTAAGACGATAGCGCAAAGCAAAACGAGCTTTCCGAAAGGCGCGCTGTTCCATTGCCGTTATTTATCCCCGAGAGTCTCTACCGGGGATCAAGATGAAACGAAATAGATGACTCTCACCCTGCCCTGTTCCACAAGGGGAGAAGATAAAGGCGGATACATCCTCGACCATGGAACACGATTTCTGGCTCATCCTCTTTGGTTTTCTCGTCGGCGTCTTCGGCACCATGATCGGCGCCGGCGGGGGCTTCATCCTGACACCGGTCCTTTTGCTGTTATATCCTCACGACAGCACGGACACCATCACGAGCATATCGCTCGCGGTGACCTTCGCCAACGCTTTTTCCGGCACCATCGCCTATGCGCGCATGAAGCGCATCAACTACAAGTACGGGCTGATCTTTTCGGCCGCCGCTGTTCCCGGTGCAGTGCTGGGCGCAATGGCGACCTACTATGTCCCGCGGAGCGTCTTCGACCCCATCTTCGGCGTAGTGCTTCTGGCGATCGCGGCGGTCATAATCGTCAAGCCGCCCCGGGAGCATGACGGGGACGGGAACGGTCAGGTGCATCTGTCGCGCCGGCGCCTTCTCCTCGGCATCGCGATCAGCGTCGGCGTGGGCCTTGTCTCGAGCTTCCTGGGAATCGGCGGCGGAATTGTGCATGTCCCTGCACTTTCGACCATCCTCGGCTTCTCCGTGCACATGGCCACGGCAACGTCGCACTTCATTCTTGCCATCGTGACCGCAGTCGGCGTCCTGGTGCACATCGCGACCGGGACCTTCAATCACGGCGTGGTGCGTACCGCGTTCCTTGTTACGGGAGTCCTGCTCGGAGCGCAGCTGGGCGCTCTTATCTCATCGAAGGTGGAAGGAAAGTCCATTATCCGCGTGCTGGCGGTGGCCCTTGCGCTCGTCGGGGTCCGACTGCTGTATCTGTCTGTTTCCGCATAGCATAACTGGAGTTAATTCATATCAAATAATTTGTCGAAGAAGCTTTTCAACAGGACGCCGGCATGCTTCATATGGACAAAACCATCTTCTCGGATACCTGTGATCTTCCCGAATGGCACCACGGGCGTCAGGACTACTCCGTCTGGCTCATTGAACTCAGCAGTATGGAGGTTTCTCAAAAAGTCCGCGATGCGAGAGAACATCTTTCCGAATTCCTCATCCAGCCCTATCAGCGACAGCCGCATATTACGATCTTTGTCTGCGGCTTTTTAGCCGATACCGCGCGTTACGCTGACGATTACAGCGTTGAGCAGTTCGAACGCCATGCGCAGTTGTTGAGGGCGGCGGATTTTAAGCCCTTTACCGTGGAGATCGGGGGACTGAACAGCTTTGCTTCTGCGCCATATCTGGAAGTCGCTGATCCGGAGGGCGGGATAGAACGTTTGAGGACCCTCTTCCTGGCCAATGGATCGGAGATCGCCCGAAGCATGACATATGCTCCCCATGTAACCATTGGACTTTACGCGGCAGCATTTCCGGGCAGCGTGGTGTACGAGAGAATAGCTTCTTTCCCCAGGACGTATTGCAAACATGCCGTGGATCGGGTGACGTTTGCGACCTATCGGCCACAGGAAACGGCCGGGGAACTAACGTGGCGGCATGTAGTTGCCTTTCTTTGAAATCAAGCGGGCTACATCTGCATTTGCTGGAATGCCGTGAATTGCCTTGCGCGAGCTTTGAGCCGCAGAGGAAGTATCTCCCCTTGATACCGCTAAACGCGAAGATGGTCAGACGGCTCTGCGCTGGATACTGATGTTCGATGCCGTGACCTGCGCCTTCCCGGGAGCAAAGCGCCTGACACAGACAGAAGACAATATCGCTTCCCCGTCAATCGAAGGCGGTCCTTCCGCACAACATCCGCACAGCATGCTCTTGACAAACGGCCTTCATTGTCTTACTCTATACCTGCTTCAGACGAGAATGAACCTCAGGTATAACCCAATAATATGAACCCTATCTGTATAGTAGACGACGAATCTTCCATTTGTTCCACGGTAGCCAGCATCCTGAAGGACGAGGGATATCAGACCATCGCATTTCCGGATGCGGAGAGCTTCTGGCAGGAACTCGATACCATGGAGCCCGCTCTCGTCCTGCTGGATATCTGGCTTCCCGGCATAGACGGAATGCAACTCCTGAAACGTCTTCATGGCCGATTGCCCGCGCTCCCGGTCATCATGATGAGCGGACATGCCGGTATCGAGGCGGCGGTTGCCGCCATAAAGGCCGGTGCCTATGATTTTTTGGAAAAACCGCTGCACCTCGAGGTTTTACTCGACAAGGTGGAGTCTGCGCTTAAGCACAGCCCTTCCGTGAGCGGCGCAACCCTGCCGTCGGATACGAGGCTCGAGATCGTCAGCACCGACCTTTTGATGCCTCCCGGCATGGTGGACGTGGTGGATTCCCGCGAACCTCAGCGCACTCTCAGAAGGAATGTGGTCCTTAACGGCATAGGGCTCCTGAGCGGCCGGAACACCGGTATCATCCTGACCCCCCTCGGGATCAACGAAGGGATCATCTTTCAAACTCTTGACGGTCAAACCATCCGTGGACATGTCACTTCCCTTGAGGATTTCTCCCGAAAAGTCCTGTCAAAGACCTTCGCCGCCAACTCCACCACACTGGACAACGGGAGGCGGCGGGTGCGCACGGTTGAACATCTGATGGCGGTTCTTTCGATGTACGGAATAACCAACGTGCTCATAAAGGTCGACGAGGAGATCCCGAACATAGACGGCTCCGCCATGGGTTTTTGCGGCCTCATAGAAGAGGCCGGGATAGAGGAACAGCCCGCCTTCACCAGGGTTGCGGTCATCCGTCAGAAGATAGGGGTGGGAAACGAGGAGAAGCATGAAAAACACGTCTATGCAGAGCCCTTTGAGGGGTTCGAGATATCGATGCGGGTCGACTACCTTCCACCCATAGGCGAACAGGTCCTCACGTTCAATCCCGAAAAGGCGTCTTTTGCAAAGGAGATCGCCCCTGCCCGCTCCTTCAACACGTTTGAGAATATAGAAATGGCCCAGAAACTTGGAAAGGTCGGCGGCGGATATCTCAATTCGCACATCATCATGTACGATGGCAAGGTCATCAACACGGAGCTTCGTTATCCCGACGAATTCGTTCGCCACAAGATATTGGATCTGATCGGAGACCTCTACCTCCTCGGCTTCTCCATCAGAGGACGCTTTACCGCCAATATGACCTCGCACGGTTACAATCAGGCCATGGTGGAACGCCTGTACCAGGCTATCCAGAGCAGCTCCGGGAAAAGACCGTAAACAACCGTCATCTTTATTGCCCGCCCGCCATCAATCCGTCATTTCAGAATTGGAAATATTTCGTCTGGCCCTTCCCCACCGGCCTCGCAGTTTTCAACATCTTATCCACAAACTGTTTCGCCTTTTCCACAGCCTTTTCCACAGGCAGTCCCCGGGCTATGAACACGGTTATTGCCGAGGAAAGTACGCACCCGGTGCCGTGAAACTCACCCTTTCGGCGCGTTGTGGAGAAGCTGAGCACGGTTTTACCGCCGTATAAGGTATCGGTAGCGGGACCATACCCATGCCCTCCCTTGATCAGCACGTACGCCGGCCCCATGTCGAGGATCTTTCCGGCGGCGTAATCCATGTCCGCGTCTTTTCTGATCAGCATCTTTGCGAGGGTTTCTGCCTCGGGAATATTGGGTGTCACGATCAATGCCCGGGGGAGGAGTGCTTTCTTGAATGAAGCGAGCGCGGCGGGCTGAAGCAGTGCCTTGCCTGAACTCGATCTGAGCACGGGATCGACCACGAGGTTCTTGATATTGTACTTTCCGAGGACCGCAGCCACGGCTTCCACATTCTGTCTGGTCAGGATCATTCCGGTCTTGACCGCATCAGGCCTGATATCCGACAACAGCGCATCGATCTGCTGCAACAATACCTTTGGTTTGATTGCGTGCGTCGCTGATACGCCCCTGCTGTTTTGGATGGTAAGCGCTGTTGGAATGGCCATGCCGAAAACGCCGAGGATTTGAAAGGTCTTCAGGTCTGTCTGAATACCCGCGCCCGAGGAGGGGTCGGAACCCGCTATGGAGAGGACTTTGATCATAATTTTCGAGAAGTCAGGAGCCAGAATCCAGAAGTCAGAAAAAACCAGATGTCCGTTTTCCTGACTCCTGACTCCTTACTCCTGTCTCCCCTGCTTCTTTATTCCAATTTGAGCTTGATCAACTCAAGCGGGTCCACCTTCGCGCCTTGCAGGCGCACGCCCCAGTGCAGGTGGGCGCCGGTAGCGCGGCCGGTGGAACCGACGAGTGCTATAACATCACCCTTCATGACTGCCTGCCCGTACCGGACGTTGATCTTCGAGAGATGAAAGAACATGGTGTAGATCCCCTGTCCGTGATCGAGAACAACACTGTTCCCCGAAAAGAACTGGTCATCAACCAGCACCACCACCCCGTCATTGGGCGCCAGCACCGGGTCTCCCTCGTCCGCCGTAATGTCAACTCCCGAGTGAGAATTCTTCGGAATTTTATTGATGATCCTTCTGACGCCGAACGGGGTGCCGATCTTTTTCCCCGGCAGGGGGTCGATGAAGTTCCCCTTCCAGAAGCGCGCCGAGTCGACTGGCCATATGGCAGATGTCTTTTTCTGGTCCCGCTCCGCTCTCGCCTCGTTCTCGGGCGAGAGGACCACCATGTCCTTGGGCAAGGTGAGCCGCTGGATCGGATACCTCTTCTTCCTGATTTTGATTTTTTTCAAAATCTTCTTGCCGTTGCTCATGACCTCAAGCGGATAGACCCCCGGCTCTCTGTTCAGGTCGATGCCGAGAACGGCCTTATAGGAGGTCTTCGCAATATTAAAGTAAACCTTCTTGCCATTGAACGTGCCTTCCACCGGTCCGGCAACATTCGTGACTACGACGGTGACGATATCACCGGGACCGATCTGTTTCGGCTGTATAATGATCGTTGGCGGCGCACCGGTCGCAGCGCGAGCAAGGACGGGAGAAATAACCAGCGCAAAAATGAGTAAGATGTTCTTCAATGTCTTCATACCTCGGCCCTTCTTACTTCTTACTTCTTACTTATGGCCTCTGTCTTCTTTTCCCTGTCTTCTTTCTTCAAATATTTGCTCACGCCCTTCATGGAGCAGAACTCGCCGCACATGCTGCAGACGTCTGATTCCTGCGGCAGGCTTGACTCGCGCAGCTTGCGCGCCCGTTCAGGATTGATCGAAAGCTCGATCTGGCCTTTCCAGTCGAGCGCTTTGCGCCGGCGTGCCATCTCGTTGTCCCAGTCCATCGCGCCCCTGACACCCTTTGCGATATCCGCGGCATGAGCGGCAATGCGCGACGCGATCACGCCCTCGCGCACGTCCTCAAGGTCAGGCAGACGCAGGTGTTCGGAAGGAGTAACATAGCAGAGAAAATCCGCGCCGGCGGCTCCGGAGATCGCTCCGCCGATGGCCGAGGTGATGTGGTCGTATCCCGGCGCCACATCCGTAACGAGCGGACCGAGCACGTAGAATGGAGCTCCCTTGCACAGTTCTTTTTGAATTTTGATATTGGTTTCAACCTGGTTGATCGGGACATGGCCCGGTCCCTCGATCATCACTTGCACACCGGCTTCGTGCGCCTGGTCGCGCAGTTCTCCAAGGGTGATCAGCTCCTCGATCTGCGCCCTGTCCGTAGCATCGGCGAGACAGCCGGGCCGCATACCGTCGCCGAGCGAAAGGGTCACGTCGAACTTCTTGCAGATCTCGATCAGCCGGTCGTACTGCGTGTAGAGCGGGTTTTCCCTTCCATTCACGACGATCCATTCGAGGTGGAACGCGCCGCCGCGGCTCACCACGTCCATGATCCTGCCCTGGCGCTTGAGCCGCTCCACGCTCGCGATGGTCACGCCGCAGTGCACGGTCACGAAGTCCACTCCCTCTTCGGCCTGCTGCTCGATCACGCGGAACAGCACCTCGGGGTCCATCTGTACGATCGATTTGCCCTGAGCCACGGTCTCGACAGCGGCCTGGTAGATCGGCACGGTGCCGATGGAAACCGTTGACTGCTTCAGGATCTCCTTTCGGATCTCGATGATCGGGCCGCCGGTCGAGAGATCCATGACCGCGTCGGCCCCGGCGGAAACCGCGACCTTGAGCTTCGCGATCTCGTCATCGATCGACATCCGGTCCCTGGATGTACCGATGTTCGCATTGACCTTGGTTCGCAGACCCTTCCCGATCCCGAGCGGGGTGATCGACGTATGCCGGTTATTCCGGGTAATGACTATCGTCCCGTTGACAATTCCGTTCAATATATGTTCAACACTCACGCCCTCGGCCCTGGCCACCGCTTCCATCTCGGGAGTGATGTTGCCTTTTCGCGCTTCGAGTATCTGCGTCATAGTACACCTCGCTCCGTTTTTTAACCTGGTCCGATCCCGTTCACCTGCGGCCGCACTGAACACAGATAGACCTGTCGACAATACGCACCATGTTGACGGTGTTCTGCGCCGCCTTCCGTATATCCTCCGCGCCAAAGATCGCTGAGATCATGGAAACACCATAGGCGCCGGCCCACAAGACATTGCCGATGTTCCTTCCTCGTATCCCGCCCAGAGCGAATATCGGGATCGAAACAGCTCTCTTTACGCCTCTTAGTGCCTCCAGCCCCACGGGAGCGCCGAGCTTCACTTTTGACGGCGTTTCATAGATGGGCCCGAACGTAATGAAATCAGCGCCTTCACTCTCGGCAACAACCGCCTCGTCAACCGTGTGCGTTGATGCTCCGATCAGCATCTTCGTGCCGACGATATTCCTGACCGCTGACGGCGGCATACTCTGATGACCGAGGTGGACGCCGTCGGCCACTGCTGCCACGGCAATGTCCACATGGTCATTAATGAAGAGCAACGCGCCAAATTCGTTCGTCAGCGCCCTCATCTCCTGCGCAAGGGCGAGCAACTCTCTGACCGGAAGGTCCCGCTCCCGCAGCTGTATCGCATGAACGCCGCCTTGAAGCGCCAGTCTCACCGCATCAGGAAGAGGCATCTTTGTCTGCTGACGGTCTGTAATAAGATAGAGGTTGAAATCAACGGCCAATGGACCCTCCGCAATAGGCATGGAGCAGAGGGCATAGTGAAGTGCTTCACGCTATACTCTCTCCGCTCGCGCTTTGATTCCTACGTCCCGATCATCCCGTCCAGCGGGCTGCTGGCCGTGGCATAGAGCTTCTTCGGGATCCTCCCCGCTTTGTACGCGAGACGGCCGGCAAGCACGCCGTACTTCATGGCCTCGGCCATCACGATCGGGTCCTTTGCTCCGGCGATCGCGGTGTTCAGCAGCACGGCATCGCACCCCAGTTCCATGGCAAGCGCAACATCCGAGGCCGTTCCCACGCCCGCGTCAACGATCATCGGCACCTTCACGGTTTCCATGATGATCCTGAGATTGTACGGGTTCCTGATTCCGAGGCCGGAGCCGATAGGCGCCGCAAGCGGCATGACCGCGGGACAGCCGATGTCCACAAGCTTCCTGGCCATGATCGGGTCATCGCTCACATAGGGAAGCACGACCAGGCCTTCCTTCACCAGTACCTTCGCCGCCTCAAGCGTCGCTTCGTTGTCCGGAAACAGGGTCTTGTCGTCTCCGATCACTTCGAGTTTCACGAGCTTCGAGATTCCCGCCTCCGCCGCGAGCATGGCCGTGCGGATCGCGTCCTTTGCCGTGTAGCAGCCGGCGGTGTTCGGAAGGATCTTATATTTTTTCGGATCGATATAATCGAGCAGGTTATCTTTGCTCTTGTCGATAATGTTGACCCGCCGGACCGACACGGTCACGACATCGGTGCCCGAGACCTCGATCGCCCTCTTCGTCTCCTCAAAATCCTTGTATTTCCCTGTCCCCACCCAGAGCCGCGAACTGAACTCAATGCCTGCAATGGTCAGTTTGTCGTCAGTCATACTAAACCCATCCTTGATTATTCAATTTCCAGCATGCAATTTGTAATTTCCGATTGCGCTTGCGCGCACCCTCCCGCCATAAAGCTCACCACTTCCAGAACATCACCGTCCCTGATCGTTGTCTCGCCGTACCGGTCCTTCTTAACGATCTCCCTGTTCAGCTCGACCGCAACGCGCTGCTGCTGGACCTTCAGAAAATCGAGCAACCCGGGGACCGTAATGCCGCTCGGAACTTCTTTCTTTTCACCGTTCAGCGTTATGATCATTCGGCCTCTCCCTTTTTTGGACCAGGATAACCGCCTTAGCGTGATCGGCAACAACACGCCGACATGGTGGGCTCGATCCAAAAAACAAAAAAACCACGCCGGATGGCGTGGCTCGAAAAGGTTTTACACGATGCGCTACTCGCCTTCCCTACGCCGGTACTACCCGGATCAGGTTCTAAGGGTCGTCCCTGATATCAGGACTCTCAGCCCCGCCCTGCGGGGCTCCCCCAGCTTTCTGTAGTGGTACAATACAGCACGTCAGAATCATTGTCAATAACATTTAGGCGCCGTTGCCGCGCTTTTACCCGTTCAGCAGTTTTACAACAGCCATGCCGTCATCATAAAAATCGATGATATTGAGACCGCCGAAGGCCTGTTCTATCCGAAAAATATTCAGCGGTTCCATGCCGAGCGTGTCGGCAAGGATGACCCTGTTCACGCCGCCGTGGAGGAGCATGGCGATCTCCTGCTCCCGATGGGACGCGACCAGCCGTTTGAACACCGGCAGGACCCGCGCGCTCACGTCGAGGAGACACTCTCCGCCGGGAGGGCGATAATGGAGCAGGTCTGCCCGCCACGCCGCGTATTGTTCGGGGAAGCGCGTTTTTATCTCTTCGGCCGTCAGGCCTTCCCATGCGCCTACGCTGCGTTCCCGGAGTTCGGGAAGGGGCGTGTACGATATGCCGAAACGGTCGGAGATGATTGCGGCGCCTCTGGTCGAACGGATGAGGTCGCTCGAATAGACGGCGGAGATCTTCTTGTCTTCAAGCAGCCCCGCCAGCCGGTGCATCTGTTCGATGCCCTTCTTCGTGATGTCGATATCAATATGACCGTTGTACCGCTTCTCACCGTCGTTCGCCACTTCGCCGTGGCGCATGAGGTAAACCCGGGTAGGCATTGCCCTAATTCCCACTCGATAAGATCACAAAGAGAAAGAGCACAAGCACCTCGTTCAATTCGCTCATTGCACCGATCGCGTCCCCGGTCACCCCGCCCAGCTTTCGAACAAGGTATCGCTTACCGAGATAGGTAAGCAGCAGAACACCGCCGATCAGGGTAAAAAAAAGGATAACGGAATGTACATCCAGCCGCACCACCACGAATGCCGACAACCCGATGGCTACTGCGGATGTTGCGAGCACGCCGCTTGTTCTGAGATGTCCCACAAAGGCCTTGCCCATGCCGTGCTCACGGACGTACTCCGCATTGGACACCATGAGCGTCTGCGACCAGCGGGCCAGCACCGGCGCGACAAGCAGCGCGACGATCCTGTCAGTCTCAAAGAGATTGTTGAGACACAGATATTTCATGAACAGGACGAAGACGATACCAAGCGCCCCGGCGGTCCCAAGCCTGCTGTCCTTCATGATGGCAAGCCGTGAGGAGTGGTCGCTTCCGCCCATCAGTCCGTCGAGCGTATCGGCCAGTCCGTCGACATGGAGCGCCCGGGTGATGAACACGGAAATGATGACGAGAAGGAACGTGGCAACGGTCTGGGGCAGGGCGATCAGGGCAAAGATCTTGTCCGCGTTGACCAGAAGAACCCCGATCAGAAAGCCGATAAACGGGAAATAGACCATGGACTTCGCCAGGTCCCCTTCCTCTACCTCATGATCCTTGCGTATGGTGAAAATGGTGAGAAATTGCAGCGCGGTAAGAAAGTTTTTAATCATCTTTTCATCCTGCATCCGCTGCGGAAAACCATCCCGCTTGCCTCTCTGTTTTACTCCTTACGCTTGAGACTTACTCCTGTCTCCTGATTGCCATTTCCTCACGCCTTCACCCCTTCGGCCTTCTCTGCCACACCTGCATCCGCAAAGGTCGACATCTCACCAAGTATCTTCACACCTGCTTCAACGAGGGACATGCCGAGGGCGGCGCCGGTTCCTTCTCCGAGCCGAAGGTTCAGGTCCAGAAGCGGGACCTGTTCGAGGTGTTCGAGCATCTTCCTGTGGCCGATCTCCACCGACTGATGCGCGGCAATAAGGCAGCCTGTGACCAGAGGATTCATTTCCGCCGCAATAAGCGCGCCCGCGGTCGAGATAAATCCGTCGATAACAACAGGGATCCGGTACAGCGCGGCCCCAAGCACGAGGCCCGTGATTCCGGCGATTTCAAACCCTCCGACCTTGGCGAGCACGTCAAGGGCGTCCTTGGGATCCGGGTTATTCACGGAGATCGCCTTTCTGATAACAGCGATCTTGTTCTGCAAAGAACGGTCGTCAATACCCGTACCGCGGCCGGTAACTGTACCCGGGTCCGCGCCGGTGATGACGGCGACTATCGCCGAAGACGGCGTCGTGTTCCCGATGCCCATGTCCCCGGTTCCCAGAAGGTCGAGGCCATCTTTATATTTTTCCACCAGTTCTATCCCGTTCAGCACGGCCCGCTCGGCCTCGTCGCGAGTCATGGCCGGGCCTTTGGTCATATTCCGGGTGCCGCGGCGTATCTTCCTGATCTCAAGTCCTTCCATCGGCTCGAAATCGTAATCAACGCCCATGTCAACCACGATAACCCTCGCGCCCACATGCTTTGCAAGCACGTTCACCCCGGCGCCGCCGCGGATGAAGTTCAAAACCATCTGGGGCGTTACTTCTTTGGGAAATGCGCTGACACCCTCTTCGGTCACTCCGTGATCGCCGGCAAAGGTGAAAATGATCTTGTTACGGATCGTCGGCTTGTCTTTGCCCGTGATAAGACAATATTTTTTGGCGAGTTCCTCAAGCCGCCCGAGGCTCCCCTGCGGTTTCGTCAGATTATCGAGCTGTGCCTGGACCGCATTGCTGCGCGATACGTCGACAGGCTTAATGCCGTTTATGACTTCCTGGAGTTTGCTCACTTTGTTCTCCTTTTAAGCAAAAAAAATATTATGGGGCAAGGGGCATTTCTTTCATAACCTTCGGCAATATAAGCAGGGATAGAAACAACAGCACGTTGTATTTGTGATATCAATCCATACGTTTCAGCCTTCGGGAATATCTTTGTAAGCCGATAAATCTCCAAGGTTAGTTCATATGCCATTTGCCAAACAGTAAGTTGCCTAAATCCCTTTGTTTCTTTTTCCATGACCCATGACCCCTGCCCCCGCCGCTTGCCCCTGACCCATTATTTGATCTTCACCGGTATTCCCGCCGCAGTGAAATATACCTCATGTGCCGCCAGTGCCACCCGCTGGTTCAGGATCCCGGCAAAATCCCGAAATCTCCTCGCAAGCGGATTATCCGGCACGATGCCGAGCCCCACTTCGTTGGACACAATGATGCATGCGCCGTCAAACTTTTCTATCGCCGCCACCAGATCTTCGGTCCTGGAGGTCACTGCGCCGTCACCCTCCGTATGGGCCATGACGTTGCTCAGCCAGAGGGTGAGGCAATCGAGGAGCACCACGTCATAGCGGCCGGAGAGCCTCTTGAGCAGTTGAGCCACCGCGATCGGCTCCTCATAGGTGTCCCATGCAGTGCCCCGGTCTTTTCTGTGTTTCTGGATCCTCGCCGCCATCTCGGGGTCGAGCGCCTGCGCTGTGGCGAGGTACGCCCGCTTACCCCCCAGTTCGCCGGCCAGTTTCTCGGCAAACGCCGACTTCCCGGACCGTGCCCCGCCGGTAATGAAGTATATTTTATGAGACATGACAAGGCATCATTCGCAGAAAAAAACCCCGCCTGTTCCTTCAGGAGGGGTGAACATTCAGACTGACACGTGACAGCTCGTCAGATCGCAAACAAAATTCCGTTACTCCTTCAAAAGCCTTTTTGTCCGTCGCCTGCCAGTCTGTCTCAGTAAATCTGTCTTCGTAATGCATGTATGGACCGGGCGACGGGATTCGAACCCGCTTTGACTCAACCCGGAAGTGATTATAATTCAAGTGTTACATCTTGTCAATAGCGTAAAAAGTGCTTTACTTTTCCTTTACACATTCAAGTTGGCGATTAGATTCTCACCCCCTTGCAAATTACTTCAGTCCGTCTATACTCTACCCCATCACTAGCACAATCGAGGAAAGAACACCCCCACATGACCCTCTCCCTATTCGGTTTACCAATAGACATCCTCGGCGTTCCCAGCTACGATTTCACACCCCGTACCTTCTCATAGTAAACTGTCCTTCAAAAGCCTATATATCAGATGGAACCGTACCCCACCAAAAGCAAACCATTTATAATGGTCTTGACATATTTTAGATGGAATGTTACAATATTTCATAACTGATGGCTATCATGGTTTCTGCTGAGAGGAGAGAGGAGATAGGAAATGAAGGATGGATTAGATTTGCAAATCAATCAGTCACAAGATACTTCAGCAACTGTGAATTTTGCTGCCTTTATTCCCCGATTGTGGATGATAATGATTGTTTTTGCCATTCCCTTTTTGATTATCACTTGGCACTTTTTTGAAGCGTTAGAAAGACGTGGAGACACTTGGGCTTTTATTGCAGATATGCTTCTGCCAGCAACCAACATAGCTTTCGTGGCGTTGATATTTATGTTAAAAAGTAAAAAGATTTAATTTTTCATGAAAAAAGATAGCAACAGAAGGATGTTGCATATTAGGTAAATCATCAAAACAAGGAAACCATATGTAGAAGTAACAATCAAATATTCCGCTGTTAAGAACTACGTAATTTCGGCAAACCCGGTGAAAATCGGTGACGCAAAGCTATAGGGGCTTCGATTAATAACCATGCCAGCCAGCTGTAATTACGGGCATCTAGGAACGGATGCGGCTAAGAGGGTAGTAGATGGGTAATTTAGGTACGTTACAGATACTTTACACTCGGCTGAAACGTTATAATTTGCCTAATGAATTCATGTAAATAATGGAGCGGGCGACGGGATTCGAACCCGCGACACCAAGCTTGGGAAGCTTGTACTCTACCAACTGAGCTACGCCCGCTTTTCCGAAAATCATTATAGCGGCCGGCCTCTGTGTTGTCAATCAAAAACCCCGACGTCGCGTGCGACGCCGTTGCATTACAGGTAAGCCTTGATGTCCTTTTCCAGCTCCTCGTCGCTGCCCATACCGAGATACCGCTTCGATATCTTGCCTTCTTTATCCAGCACCAGCATCATGGGGATCGAGCGCACCTGGTATTTTTTGGCGACATCCTCGGTGCCCTTCAGTATGGTATAGGTAATTCCGCTTTCCTTTATAAACGACTGTACCTCATCCCATCCGCCCTCGTCCATTGACACCGCGAGCAGCACCAGCCCCTTGTCCTTGTATGCCTTATGCAGCTTCTCAAGACCCGGCACGGATGCGCGGCACGGCGGGCACCAGGTGGCCCAGAACTCGAGCAGCACAACCTTGCCTTTGTAATCCGACAGTTTAATGGTCTTCCCGCTCATGTCCTGGAGCGAAAAATCAGAGGCCATGGTGTCCAGATGTGCGCCTTTGTCAGTGCAGCCGGCCAGCAACGCCATCGCGATGATTGATAGAACAACGAATCTCTTCACAGAAGCATCTCCTTCTCAAACAACCGATAAAACAAAAACTGCCCGCCAAAGCGGGCTGTCGATCCGACGACTTGCATTCGAACCCAACATACCGGTGTCCAGCCATGCAGGAAAGACAATTATTTCGATAGTAGTGTGTCCACCTTGGTCTTAAGCTGGGCCTTGGGCACAGCACCGACCACCTGATCCACGGTCTGACCGCCCTTAAAGAACATGAGCGTCGGAATGCCCATGATGCGGTACTTGCCGGCTATGTCGGGATTCTCGTCCGTATTCAGTTTAACGACCTTGAGCTTGCCCGTGTAATCCTTCGCGATCTCGTCAACAATCGGTGCAACCATCCTGCAGGGCCCGCACCAGACCGCCCAGAAGTCCACCAGTACAAGACCTGGCGCTTTCAATACTTCCTGCTCCCATGTCGCACTCGTCACCGCTTCAGCCATTGTAATCCTCCTCTTGATTAAGCCTTTGCGACCGTTATGGATAGAACCTTCTTGATCGCTCCTTCGGGGCAGACGCGCGGACAAGCCCCGCAATCAATACATTCAAACGTAATGACCGCGTGCCCGTTTTGCATCTTGATCGCCTCGGTAGGACACACATCCAGACAGGTACCGCATCCGGTGCACTTATTTTCTGTAATTTGATACTGCATATAACATATAACAACTGTTTGCAATAATAAACCTTGCGATAGTCATTGTCAATAAATTTTACCTGTCCCGTAAATACATACTATCGCAGGCAGCGCTAAAAACCTGTTATAGTTTCGCCTCGTGATGGAGTAATTATGTTAAATTCTTCTTAAAAGAGCAAGAAGATCCAGAAACTATTTTGCCCCGTATTAAACCGGCGACATGGAACTACCCTGATTCAATTTATAGGTCCGGCTTATCCGGCCCAGGGAATGCGAAATCATTGTCTATTTACGGGACTTGTGGCATAATCAAAACGAGATGAAATGCATCATTTTGCCATACGGGAACGTTGGTTGGGTGGAAAAGAACAGGCTCATGGAACAGGTTATCGCGTCCAGGCCGGGCCCGCCGTTTATCTATAATGATGTTCTGATCCTCGTGCCCTCTTCTCGCATGAAGCGAATATATGCCCGGATGTTCCTCGATATCGTTCATCGCAAAGGATCCTCCGCGCTCGTCCAACCCGAGATCCATACGCTCCATCACTTCTTCGAGAAGCTCTACTCCTCCCTCAACGGCCCGCGGCTCATGGACGAGAACGGCAGACTGGTCCTGCTCGAGGGCCTGGTCAAGAAGCGCCTCATCAGCAGTTCACTATTCAACCAGAGCCCGGATCTGCTCGCACCTTCTCTCTCAGCCGCGCTCGCCACGATGATCGAACAATTATCCGCGTCGGGAGTGGGTCCTGACGAACTGTCTCGAAAGATAAAAGACGCCGATTTTTTCGACAAACCCCAGGTCAAGCTGCTCGTTGAGGTCTACGAACGGTATGCGGCCCTCCTGGAAAAACGCGGCCTGATCGACCCGGCTGGCATGCGCGCCTATCTGCGCGACCACTTCGAGCCCGCGTGGCTCGCGGGCTATTCCCGGATCATCATTGATGGGATCCAGGACGCGGGCAGGCTTGAAGCGGACATTCTGCGCAGGATGATCGATCGCGGCAATTGCGTCTACCTGCTGGATGCCCCATCAACGGACCTGCTCAAGCGCGCCGGAGAATTCCATCCCCTCAGGCTGACGAAGGACTTCATCTCCGGCATCGGGATCATGCCGGAGGAAGAGAGCGCCGTCATGAACAACGATGACCTGTTCCTTGCATCAACACTGTTCTCGGACCGGCCCTTTGCCGAGATAATGCAGAGCGCGCCCGCCCCATCGCTGTTCTCAAAGACGATCAACCTGCTCTCAACGGTCAATACCCGGGAAGAAGTGTCGATGATCGCGGGAATGGTGAAGGACTCGTTACGGAACGGCGCCGCGCCGGACTCCGTTCTCGTGTCCTTTCCTGCGCTCGACGAATATGGTCCCCTCGTGGAGGAGATCTTCAACGATTACGGCATCCCGTTCAATCGCGCCCTCGGCAGGCAGATCAGCGCGTCGCCGGTCTCAACAGCGGTGATTTCGCTCCTCCGGTCCTGCCAGGAAGACTTCTCCGGCCCATCGTTGCTCAGGATATTCAGCTCTCCATTCCTGAAGTTCGGCGAGCATCCGGCCCTTGCGCCTGCCCTCGACCGGCTCATGCGGGACGAGAGAATATCCGGTGGTAAGGAGAAGCTGCTTTCCGCGCTTGCGCGTTTTCCCCCGGGAGATGAACGCAGGGGCATCCTCTCAGGACCGCTGACCGAACTTTTTATTGCCCTCGAACCCTTTGCGGAGAAAGCGGCGATAACCCTTTCGGTCTGGATGAAGCGTCTTTACGGCCTCATAGCCTGGTCGGGACTCGCGGAGCGGGTGGACAAAATTCACGGTCCCTTGAACATCAATCTTCAGGCATTCAGGAAATTGAGCGATACCCTCGACTCCCTCAATCGCGCTGGATTGCTCTTTCCGGAATATCCCCTTACGTTTAACGAATGGCTGTTCCTGCTCAAGAAGACCTTCATGCACGCCCGGTTCCAGGTGCCCCCTGAAGATGAAGGCGGCGTCCAGATACTTGGCCTCGAAGAAAGCATGGGCCATCCGTGGAAGGAGGTCTATATCGGCGGACTCGTTGACACCGCGTTTCCCCGGCGTTTGCCGCAGAACATCTTCCTGCCCGAACAGGCGCTCGAGACCATGGGCGTTCGCACGGTCGAAAAGGCGCGCCTGGCCGCGGCATACCATTTCTATCGTCTCCTGCTCTCCGCCGATGTCGTGACGCTGACCTGTCCCGAGAATGAAGGCGACCGGCCAATGGCGCGGTCGCCGTTCCTGGAAGAGCTGACACCGCTCATGAAAGCCGGCCTCCTGAATCGCGGTATCGAGAAGACCTCCGGCATCCAGTTCAGTCTGAAGATAGAAGAGAGCCGTGGCCTTCCCGAGCTGGCAAAAGCACTAAGCCTTTCAGTGAATGTGAAAGGCATCCAGGACGTCCTGAATGCAGGGATCGACGGCCTGTCCGGGATAAGGTCCGCGTTCGAGTTCAAACCAACGGGCTCGGCCCTGCCGGTCGTGCGGCGGCAGAAGCGCGCGTTCCGGGTCACGGAGCTGGACGCCTATATCAACTGTCCTTATGACTACTACATCACCAGGGTCCTCGGCATTGAACCGCTCGAAGAGCTGTCCGAGGATATCTCTCCGATGGACCGCGGCAGCAAGGTCCATTCGATCCTGCGGAACTTCTACCTTTCATGGAACAGGTCCGTTACGCGGGATACCCGCGATGAGGCGCGGGCGCTCTTGCGAAAGCTCGCGGACTCCGCCTTTGATAAGGAGGCCGACACCTTCCGCAACAGACGTGACAAAGAGCTGTTCACCGGCGTGATGGCGGAACGGTTCCTCGATGCAGAGGAAGCTTTCTGGCGACAGGGAATGAAGCCGGCCTGTCTCGAAAAGAAGATCGAGCGATATCGCATTGTCCTTTCGAATGGCGAGGCGGTCGAGCTGTCGGCCAGGATAGACCGCATCGACATGGACGAAAACGGCAACTTCATCGTCGTGGATTACAAGACCGGCAGCTATCCTCCGCCGAAGATGGATCTGGAGCAGGACATCTTCCAGCTCCCGGTCTACGCGGTTATGGCAATGCACGCATTGTCCGGTGAGGGAGGGTCACCATGCGCCGTAACCCTGCGAAAGCCCATCGGCGTGGCATATTACGATCTCGCCGGGAAGACCGGGGGCGGGGCAAGGGATGTGGTGCTTTTTAACCGAGAAGCGCGCAACGACCACCCGATGGCAAAACCCAAGACGAGCCCCAAGAGCGAAGAGGAATTTGAGGCGATATTAAAACAGAGCATGGACAAGGCCCGCAAAGCGGTAGAAGGCATCCTCGCGGGCGATTTCTCAGCCAGACCGCGAGACGAGAACAAATGCCGGTATTGTCCGAACGAGATGATGTGCGAGAAAGAGGAATCGTAGGGCAGGCCCCGGTGACTGGCCGGATAATCATGAGGACAACCACGGGGGCCGCCCCGACAACAGAGTATGACCACCAACCCAAAAAATGAGACCGCGTCAAACGCCGCCGACACCGCCAGGTCCGTGCACCTTTCGGCCTCGGCCGGCTCCGGCAAGACCCGCGCGCTCAAGGACCGCTACCTTGCCCTGCTTGACGCGCTCGACAAACGCGGGCTCAACATCGACCAGGCCGTGGCCATCACGTTCACCGACAAGGCAGCCGCGGAGATCAAAGAGCGCGTGATGCGCGACCTGCCGGAGGCCATGCTCAAGAGGATCATCCGCGGCAGACAGGACCTCCGTATCTCGACCATCCACTCCTTCTGCATGAACCTGCTGAAGCGCTACCCGCTCGAAGCGGGACTCCCGCCGGACTTCGGCGTGCTCGACTCCCGCGATCAGGCCGCCAAGATCCAGAAGGCCATCGAAGACACCCTCGAAGAATCCGACCGGGACCAGGAGATCATGGCCCCGCTCAAGGGGTTCACGGTTAACGAACTGATCTCCACGGTCGAGTACCTGCTTTCGGTCAGAAGCAGGCTCAAGCGCATGGAGATCGACGCGCAGGGACCGGACGGCCTGCTTAAGTCCATCCGCGCCGGAATGGAAACGGATGCCGCGGAGGCAGAGCTCACGGCCCTCATCTCCAGCGCTGAATGGCGGACATCCTTCCGGGAGATGGGGCGCCTGCTCAAGGCAGAGGGCGACAATTATTACGATTGCAGGGGACCGGGACATGTTCTCCTCGCAGAGGCACAGTCCGCCGATGCCGCGTTCGGGACAACGGAGGCGCTCTTCCCGATTTACTTCACCCTCGAAGGCGCTCCGCGCAAGAACGCGAAGATCACCGCAAAGTCATTTAAGGGCCGGAGCAGAAAGGAATACGAGAAGCTCTTCTTCCACATCCAGACATTGCTTTACCGGCTCAGGAACGCGTATCAGCGCGCACAAGCAGGCCGAGAGTCGCTCAGCATGCTCCGGCTGTATCTGCGCGCCGCGGAACAGTACCAGACAGCAAAGCTCAGGGAAGGCCTTCTCGACTTCGATGATCTCGAGATCTGCGCCTACCGCCTTCTTCAGAACATTGAATCGCCTGAGATCCTCTACTGGCTCGACCGGAAGATACTGCACTTCCTCGTTGACGAGTTCCAGGACACCAGCGATATACAATGGGCCATCCTCGATAAGCTGACCAGCGAGATCTTCGCCGGCCAGGGTGCGGAAAAACGCATGTCGCCTACCTTGTTCGTTGTCGGCGACGAGAAGCAGTCCATCTACCGGTTTCGGGAAGCGAACTACCGATTGTTCGAGAACGTCAGGCAAAAAATGGAGGCACTGCTTCCTCCCGGATCGCGGGCAATCCTCACGCTCGACAAGAACTTCCGCTCAACGCCCGAGGTCGTTGAGACCGTGAACAAGGTCTTTACAGGGCTGTGGGGGGAAGAGTATAAATCCTCTGACGTTGACCGGAAAGACCACAAGGGTAGCGTCCAACTCATCGAGCTTCAGTCTGTTTCCGGAGAAGGGGGCCCTTCCGGCCCTGCCGAAGCCGGGGTGCTTGCGCAGAGGATACTATCGCTCGTGGGATTTGGAACGATCGTCTACGAAAAGATCGACAATGACTGGATCACCCGTCCCGCAGCCTACGGCGACTGCGCAATCCTGATCCAGTCGCGCACAAAGCTCAAGGAATACGAGACTGCGCTGCAGCAGGCAGGCATTCCCTTCCGCGTGATCGGCGGCATCGGCTTTTACGACGAGGACGAGATCCAGGCCTTGATGAGCACCCTCTCCTTCCTCTGGAACAAGGATGACAAGCTGGCGCTTGCCGCGGCGCTTAAATCGGACCTTTTCGGGTTCACGGACGAAGACATCTTCGACCTTATGCAGCAGGGTGGCGATATGGCCGATTCACTCCGAACACTGAGGCCGGAATCGCGGGCGTTATTGCACCGCTGGCAACAGATCGCAGGCGTCGCGCCTCTTGCGACTCTCATTCATATGATCATCAATGAGAGCGGCGCCTATGTGCGGTTCGGCAGGAGGAACCCTCAGGCGATCTTCAATCTCGATAAACTGCTGGATACTGCCCGCGAGTTCGACCGCCGCGGCTACACCACGCTCCAGGACTTCGTGGAGTGGGTCAGGAACATCCGGAGGACGGAACAACGCGAAGCCACCGCTGACATGAACCTTCCCGGCTTCCAGGGTTCCGTCAGCATCCTGACCGTGCATAAGGCAAAGGGTCTGGAATATCCCGTCGTGTTCCTGCCGGGAATGAACCAGGCTGCGCGGTCGCTTACCATCGGACCGGAGGCGCTCATCAGCGAAGCGGACGGGACCAAGCGCATCGCGATCAAGGACGCGACCAATCCGGTGTACGGCGATATGTGGAAGGGAGACAGCAGTGAGCAGGAAGAACTGAAGCGGGAGCAACAGCGGCTTCTCTACGTCGCGATGACTCGGGCGCGTGACCACCTGGTCATGCTCGGCACCCTCGGAACCGGCAGGACACCGATCAAGCAGGATACCTGGCTGGATTACCTGCACACCACGGCTCCGCAGCCCTTATTCGAACAACCGATCGACGGTCCGGCGGGCATGCGTCTCTATTCGATTCCAATGTCCGCATGGGCGTCAACCATAATCATGAATCCCCCTTCATTCCCCGCCCCGGCAAAGAGGGGCCGGGGGGAAGATGAGCAGGGCGTTTCAGCACAGGTAGATTTGCAAAAGGTCCTCGACCATATCTCCCCTCTCCTGCGCTCGGACGCCTTAGAATGGAAGCGCGCGACAGACTTCATTGCGCAGGACATTGGATCACTGCCAGAGACTCCGGTAGCTTCAGACGAAGCAAGGGTCGTCTCTCCACTCACCCGGGGGAGTGTTCTCCATCGCTGCCTTGAGGAATATGCAAAGACCGGTGCGTACGACATCGACAGGATCACTGCCGAATATCCTGAGATACTGGCGCTCGGGCACGATGCTCAAAATAACATCAGGGTTGCCGTCGAGTCGATCCTGGGATCGGTCCTGAAGAATCGGGACACCTCATGGATCTTCGAACGCCGCGATACCTCATATGCGGAACTGCCCTTCCTGTACAAAAAGGGCCGTTCCCTGGTAAGCGGAATCATCGATCGCGTTGTTGTCAAGGATGGGAAAGGATTCGTTATCGATTATAAGTCCATTCTGGTCGAGAATGACGACGCACTCAAATCCTGGACGGAACATTACCGCCCTCAGATTGTGGTATATTGTGAGGCAGTGAAAGAGATCTTCCAGCTGGGGCGCGTTGAAGGATATATATTCTTCCTTGACAGCAACCGGTTGGAATTGGCAGTACCCTAATAGTACCAGCATACACGGCGTTCTTAATTCCTGGAAATATCACAATCTTTGTTAAACCAATTTCCCTATTGAGTGTCAAACATCTACATACCCCATGCGGTCATAGAGAGATGACAACACCACCCGGAATTAATACAGATTTGTTGTTACCACAGAAGAGGCTTATCATTTAAAGAGGAGGAGCACATGCACAATCGCATCCGCAACTGCAAGGTATCATGGTTTTTCGTCGTACTCAGCTTTCTATTCCTGGTTTCAGGCGTTTACCTGACCGGCAATACCGCGCACGCCGGAGGGAAGACCGTTTCCCCGGACAGCAAAAAATTGCTCGGGGATTTAAGCAACGCACTGGCCGAGGTGGCCGAGGTCGTACGGCCGGCAGTGGTGAATATTTCGACAACAACCACCATCCCGGCAGGAGAGAACCCCTTCGGCGATATGTTCAATGACCCTTTTTTCAGGCGGTTCTTCGGCGATCAGTTCGACCATCCGGGGCTCAACCGGAAACAGAAATCCTCGGCACTGGGGTCGGGCGTGATCGTGTCCGACAAGGGATATATCCTCACCAACAGCCATGTGGTCAAGGGGGCCGATGAGATCAAGGTGGTCCTCTATGACAAACGGGAATTCAAGGGCACGATCGTGGGAACTGATTCCAAAACAGACCTCGCCGTGGTGAAGATCGACGCCAAGGACCTGCCGACGGTAGCCATAGGGTCATCATCGGCGCTGAAGACCGGTGATGTGGTGCTCGCCATCGGCAATCCCTTTGGCCTGAACCAGACGATCACCATGGGGATCGTGAGCGCCGTGGGAAGATCTCATATCGGTCTCGCCGATTTTGAGGACTTCATCCAGACTGACGCGGCCATCAATCCCGGCAATTCAGGCGGCGCGCTGGTCAACAGCAACGGTGAACTGATCGGCATCAATACGGCCATTTTCTCGACCAGCGGCGGATACATGGGGATCGGCTTTGCGATACCCTCCGACATGGCAACAAGCGTTATGAACAGTATCATCAAGTACGGGAAGGTGATCCGCGGCTGGCTCGGCGTCAGCATCCAGGACCTTTCACCGGATCTCGCGAAATCCTTCAATTTCAAGGAACAGACGGGCGCCCTGGTCTCAGGCGTTACGGAAAACAGTCCCGCGGACAAGGCCGGTCTGAAACGGGGCGACCTCATCATCGGGCTTGACGGAAAGACTGTTGCGGACGCGATCACCCTCAGGAACAGGGTGTCCGCATTACCGCCCGGAACGAAGATCGAGATGAAGATCATACGGGACGGCAATCAGCAAACCCTCACCGCGACGCTCGGCGAGGCAAAGGATAAAGCGGAGATAAAAAAGACCGAATACAGCAACGTTCTGAAGGGCATTACGGTCCAGGACCTCACCACGAGCCTGCGTAACAAGCTTGACATCCCTGAGAACCTTACGGGCGTGATCGTGGCCGGTGTTGCTCCAGACAGCCCGGGCCGTGGCTTGCTGCAGGCCAATGACGTGATCCAGGAAGTGAACCGTCAGAGCATAAAGAGCACGCAGGAATACGAAAAGGCAGTCTCGAAGATCGGAGAAAAGGGCGGCGTGCTTCTGCTCGTCTACCGGCAAGGTGGCTCGATCTACATCACGATCAAACCCTGATGATTTTTACCTCCCGAAAAATCCCCACTCGCTTAGTCCTCTCCCACGAGGGAGAGGACTAAGTCCGTCTTTGCAGCGACAATTTTGCAGAGCTGCTAACCTCATGACCCCTGACCCGGACAAGCCGGGACCAAAAGCAAAAATTGAAAGGCGTCTCTCGCAAAGACGCAATAGCCTATGAAAGAAAAGCGGCCACTGAGGGAATCACGCCAGGAAAATCTTTAAGTCTTGGCTTGATAAAAACTAAATACTATGGCCTTTCTTTGCGAGCTTAGCGTCCTTGCGAGAAAATTTCTGGCCATATGACCTGATTGACACTCCGCGGGAAAATGTTACAATGTTTGTAACTGCTCAGGTTCAATGTTTCAAGGGTTCAGAGTTCGAGGTTTAGAAGAGAAAGGCTCCTCTTGAAAGGACTACCATGAAAGAATACGACATCATCATCATCGGCTCAGGCAGCGGGGCGAACCTTGTCAATGACGCACTGTCACACAATAAGACCGTTGCGATCGTGGACAAGGGGCCCGCGGGCGGCACCTGTCTGAATGTCGGTTGCATACCCACGAAAATGATCGTCTACCCGGCTGACAGGATCATGGAGATCCGCGAGGCGAACAAATTAGGCATCACCGCAGAGATCAAGGAGATCGATTTCGCATCCATCATGGAGCGGATGCGCAAGGCCGTAAAAAAAAGTCGCGATAATATCCAAAAAACGTTGGACGAGGCCAGGGATTTCGATTACTACCGGGGCGAGGCGCGTTTTACCGCGGACTATACGCTCGAGGTTAATATTAAAACGATCAAGGGGAAAACAATATTTCTGGCTTCCGGCGCCCGGCCGCTCATTCCTCCCCTCAAAGGCATCGAGAGCATCGAGTACCTCACGAACGAAAGCGCGCTCCAGCTTACCGAACGTCCGGAAAGCATGGTCATCATCGGAGGCGGATACATTGCCGCTGAGTTCGCCCATTTCTTCGAGGCCATGGGCACGAAGGTAACTATCATACAGAGGAACGAGCGGCTCGTACCCGAAGAGGAGCCTGAGATCTCCGAACTGCTGAAGACAGCCCTTTCCCGCCGCATGACAATTCATACGAATACAGAAGCCGTTGAGGTCCGCCAGACCGGGAAGGTCACGACGGTCGTGGCAAGAGAACAGAACAGTGGAAAACAGCTGGAGATCATTGCCCAACAGATCCTGATCGCCGCGGGACGAAAATCAAATGCCGATATCCTGATGGTCGAAAAGACCGGCGTGAAGACGGACGAAAAGGGGTACATCAGTGTGGATGAGATCCTGGAGACCTCGAAGAAAAACATCTGGGCGTTCGGAGATGCCATCGGCAAAAAGATGTTCCGGCACTCGGCCAATCATGAGGCCGAGCTTGTCTGGCACAATGCCATCCACGGCAAGAAATCACGGATGAACTTCATTACCGTACCGCATGCCGTGTTCTCATATCCCGAAATCGCTTCCGTGGGACTTACCGAGGAGCAGGCGATCAAGCTCATGGGCAAACACGAGGTGTTGGTGGGCAAGGCCATGTACCGGGAAGTGGCACGCGGCGAGGCCATGATGGAAACCGAGGGATTCACCAAGACCATGGTGCACCGGAAGACGGGAAAGATACTGGGATACCATATCATCGGTCCGCAGGCGTCTATCCTGATCCAGGAGGTCGTGAACGCCATGGCAGGTGACGGGAACATCTGGTCCGTTGCAAAAGGAATGCATATTCACCCGGCGCTGTCTGAGGTTGTGCTGAAGGCATTCGGGCAGCTGAACGAGGTGGAGTGATCCTAAAAACAGCGACGCCGCATTCGCGGGACCAACACTTCGCGTGAGGGGCGCGGTTTCAGCGACCCCCTCCAAACGAATGGTTATCCTTGTCTTTCATCATCACCTATAGCCAGTGTGCTCCACCACGTTCTCGGCTCACGATTGGGAAGCTAAGCGAATCGGCTCGTTTAAAAGACATATCCCAGTCTTAACCCGAGGAGATCAGAAGTGGAACGGGGCTGAAACACGATATACCCACCGGCGTGTTCATCGTCGGACCGCGAGAACCTCATGCCGTCATAGAACAGGCTGGTCTTCAAATGGCGAAACTGCAATCCCAGCTCGCCGAACAGCGAGGCCTGCCTGCCGGGATGCAGGGTAACATCGCCTATGCCGAAAGAGCTGAGATCTACCGAACTTTCGTTATAGACAGGCAGCTTTACTCCGGACTCCGCGAAAAGCCGCACCCCGCTTGACACGTCAAGCCGTGCGCGCAGGCCAAGACGCACATGCAGTGTTTTCCAATTTTCCTTGTACCCGTATGCCGTCGCTCCGTTCGCTGAGGTTCCATCATTGATCGTCCTCAACCAGGCGGCAAAACCCAAACCACCGAAGGGTTCTATTTGCACGCTGTCTGCGGAGCCGAAGACGTGTCCAGCCTCGATCTTGAGCTTTACCCCGAAATAATCGACCGTGGTGCTGCTCTGTATGCCGGATTGCGTCATGCCGTCGTAATCGACATTGCCGCCGAAGAGCTCGGCCCCCGCTTGCAGGGATACCGGACCCCTGGGTTTCCACCAGTAGGAACCGCCTATCCCGAAGAGCGTACCCGATTCCTTGAGAAGGCGCGAGCCGTTGTCATCGAACTCCTTCCAGGAGAAGCTCGAAACCATGGTATAGATATTGACATCCCCGGCCCATGCGGTTCCGCAAACCATGATGCCGGCCGAGGCCAGCGCGAGTACGAGCGCCGTCCTTCGAAGTCTGATTAAAACAAAGCTCAACAGGTTCATTACAGTCCCCTTATCATCGAGGTTATTCAACCAATCGACGGCTTTTCCTCTTCAACTCCTTATGACTCTTCCCAGGCAATACGGCTTCCCGCGTCAATTATGACCCCGTGGGACGCGGTATATGAATCGCTTCTTTATGCACATCTTCTGCCGCTTCCATCAAGGCCTCTGCCAACGTAGGATGCGCATGGATCATCTCCCCGAGCTGCTTTGCCGTGGCGCCCAACTGCATGGCCAGCGCACCCTCATGGATCAGGTCCGTTGCATGGGCGCCGCAGATGTGAACGCCGAGGACCTTGTCCGTTGCCTCATCGGCGATGATCTTTGCCATACCCGTGATCTCTCCCATGGCGTGCGCCTTGCCAAGCCCCCGGAATTGGAACCTGCCCACACGGTACTTGATGCCTCTCTCGACGGCCTGCCCTTCCCTGAGTCCGACGCTGCCGATCTCGGGCATGGTGAAGATGCCTGCCGGGACCACGCTATAATCCATGCGTGAATCCCCGCCGAGCGCGTTAGCAACAGCCACGAGACCCTGCTGCGACGCGACATGAGCCAGCATCATGTTCCCTGTCACGTCGCCGATCGCGTAGACGCCGGGGACGCTGGTCTCCATCCTTTCATTTACCGTGATCTCACCGCGTTTGCCGATGGCCACGCCGACGCTCTCGAGCCCGAGGTTTTCCGAATTCATGCTCCGGCCGATGGAAACAAGAATCCGTTCGGTCATTACCTCTGTCCCGTTCGAGAGCTTCGCGACCATCATGCCGTCGGTGCCTTTCTCCACCTTTTCCACCTTTACCGTCGTCACCAGCTTGATCTTCGCTTTTTTAAGCTCCCGTTCGAGAATCCCGGACATTTCCTCATCCTCGGTCGATATTGCATGCGCCATCATCTCGACCATGGTCACCTCGGCCCCAAAGGACCGATAGATGAAGGCAAATTCGGAACCGATCACGCCCGCACCAACGATCAGCAGGCTTTTGGGAATGCTGGTGAGTTGGATCGCTTCATCGCTCGTGATCACGCTCTCGCCGTCGAACGGGAAACCCGTCACCTTCGCAGGCCGCGAGCCTGTGGCGATAATGATCTTGTCGGACTTCATGTCCGTCACGGTGCCGTCCTTATTGACAACCCGCACCATGTCGGGAGAGAGTAGTGAGCCCCGGCCCTCGATAAGAGTTACACCCCAGCTCTTGAACAGGCGCCCGGATGCCCTTGACCTGAGTGGAAACGACCTTGTCCTTGCGCTCGCGGATCTTTTCCAGGTTGTAGCCGACCTCGCCTGACACCTGGATGCCGAAATCAGCTGCGTTCCTCGTGCGCTCGAGCACCTCGGCTGAAGCGATAAGGGTCTTCGTCGGTATGCATCCCCGGTTCAGGCAGGTGCCGCCCACTTCAGCTCCTTCGACGACTGTCACCTGCGCGCCCTTCTGAGCTGCGCGGATCGCGGCCACATAACCGCCCGGTCCCGCGCCAATTATGGTCAGTTTTATTGTCATAAGATTCTCCCGGCTTGTTCGGTCATCCTCAAGCGCCCCCATAAGGGACATGGCTCTTCCAAGTGAAAATTACCAGGTTCATGCTGAAAACCTGCACCCGCATGTTGAAAACCGGGGCGGAAAAGGACAAATGGAAAAGACACCTTCACTAAACGCCAATGATCGCTGCGGCTGTATGCCGTATCCCGCTTACGCGATTTTATTACGTATGACCTATGCCACTGTCTTTCAACCTGCCTGACCTTTTCCCACGATAAATTTGCCCGTAAAATATTTTTTCCTTATTTGTCCTGCCTCCTCTTCAATCCAGAGATCGAGCCCGACCTTCTTGATTCGGCAAAGATTGTATAATTTTATGTTGTGAGGGCGAAGGCCAGCAAGGTCTGCCATCGGAGCCAGGAAGGCACACGGGAAATCATTACAGTCGCAACACATCTCCACACCTTTAGCCTTGACACAGTCGAGTGTCGCGCACCCGTGCGGCAGATGAACATGTTTCCCATCCTGTGCTCGGCAACCTTTGCAAGCTATTTCTTCTGTCGGCCAGCCATATTTGCCATGCAACAGTTCTGCAACGTCACTCGACAAATTATCTTCGTAAATTTCGCAGTTGAAGCAGTCGATTCCGCAAGGTGCCGTCAAAACCTTTTTGTTTTTCATAGATCCTCCTTATGACCAATGACCCGGCCCTCTTCGACCTCTGAGAGAAACACAATCCTTTCAGTAAAAAAAGGGAGAGTATACACTCTCCCTTTCGGTTGTCTCTTAACCATATGCAGCTCCAAGAACGCTCCGCTACTTCGCCTCTTCTTCCTTCAGGAACTTCTCGTACTCCGATTTGGTCATCAGATCGTTCAACTCCGTGGGATCGCTCATGTCAAGCACGACAAGCCATCCGTTGCCGTACGGATCTTCATTGATAATCTCAGGCGAGTCGGTAAGGTCCCCGTTCACTTCCACGACCGTGCCCGATACCGGGCTGACGACGGGCGAGGTCGCCTTCGTGGACTCGACCTCGGACAGTTCCGAGTCAGCATCGATCTCGGTATCAACCTCGGGCAGATCGATATACACGATATCGCCCATCTGCTGCTGAGCATAGTCAGTGATCCCGATAGTGGCACGCTTACCTTCTGCTCGCACCCAGGCGTGTTCCCTATGGTATTTGATATCATCAGGATTCATATGTGTACCTCCAGAAAATGGTCGCGTCGAAATTGAGCAGAATGACGAATGAGTCTGTTTTTAACCTAAGCGCGGAATTTTGTCAAGCAGAAAAAGGAAGTGTTGCCGATCTGCGTTTCTGTACAAATCGTCCACGAACTGCGTTCACCGGGGACATGCAATTCCCTTCACCCTCCCCTTCCCTTCCATCGAGGAGGGGCAAAACCTTTTCCCCTCTGCTTGAGAAAGCCGGGGTGAGCGGGCTTTTTAGGTAAAAAAAGGGAATGCGCTTAGCGCATCCCCTTCTCTCGCATTGGTTAAGGTGACGTTAAACAGCGACCGGCTCCTTCACTTGTGCGGGTTTCTTCACCACACCCGCAGAGGGCGCTTCGACCATCGTAATGGCCTTCTTGGGGCACCGGGACTCGCACATCCTGCAACCGATGCACTTCTCCTGATCGACCGTATGCACCGATCGGATGTCTCCGGAGATGGCACTGACCGGGCAGACCTTTTCACACACATCGATGCCCACACACTTTGATGGATCGATATATGCCTTTGGCCGCGCCGGGATATAATCGCGGATCGCGTTCGTCGGACATTTCTTGACACAGAGGCCGCAGACGATGCATTTGCTGTGGTCGATCCGCGCGAGATTATTGTCGATGCTGATGGCATTCACCGGGCAGGTCCTGACGCAGATGCCGCAGGCGATACAACCGACCTGGCACTTTTTCTTGACGTCGATGCCCTTGTCCTTGCTGTGGCAGCTGATGACCACGGCCTTGGACTCTACCGCAAGTTCGATCACCTGCTTCGGACAGGCGGCAACGCACTTGCCGCAGGCAGTGCATTTTTCCTTACTGATGATCGGCAGATTGTCGGCGCTCATCGTAATCGCGTCGAAGGGACAGGCGCGCATACACGTGGCGTATCCGAGGCATCCATACTCGCAGGACTTGTCGCCTCCTGCCGCAAGCACCGCGGCTGTGCAGTCCATTACGCCGGTGTAGATGAATTTTCGCTGGCTCAGGGATCTGCCACCCTGGCAGAAGACCCGTGCGATCTTCGGGTCCATCTTCTCCGCCTTTTTGCCCGTGATCTCCGCTATCTTCTCGGCTACTGGCGATTTGCCGGGGGCGCACATGCTCACGGCAACATCGGGGTTCCCCACCACGGCCTCGGCATATCCCATGCATCCGGCGAAGCCGCAGGCGCCGCAGTTTGCTCCCGGCAGAACATCGCGCACCTTCTCTACTTTGGGATCGGTTTTCACGACGAACCGGGCCGCGATAATGGCCAGCGACACGCCAAAGACGATACCCAGCCCGGCGAGCACGATCAGTGTCGTATACACGGTTGAGAGGGGCACTGTTTCCGGCAGCCTCGGCTCCGGCACCGGCTTCGACGAGGAAGATCAGTTTATTGGCTGCCATTGACAGCGCGTGCGACAATACCTGGACCAGGATATGCACTGATTGTTCAATCATGGTTTTATACCTTCACTATTATATTTACCACTCAGGACGCCAAGACGCTTAGAGCACTAAGAGAATCTAACTCTTCTTTCGCGACTTCATGGTTTTAATTTACATCTTTACAGCGTGATCATCCCCGAGAACCCCAGAAATGCCAGGGCGATCAACCCGGTCAGAACGAATGAGATGGGCAAACCCTGAAATGACTTGGGCACATCGGCGAGTTCAAGCTTTTCCCTGATGCTCGCCATGATAATGAGCGCCAGGCTGAAACCGAGACCCGATCCCAGACCGAGCGCCATGCTCTCGAAAAATCCGTAATTTTCATCCGCGTTGATGAGCGGCACTGCCAGGATGACACAGTTCGTGACGATCAACGCAAGGTAGATACCCAGTTTATAGTATAACGCGGGAGCTATCTTTTTCATCACCGTATCAGCGGCCTGCACGAAGGCGGCGACCGTTCCGATGAAAATGACGATCTTTAAAAACCCGAGATGATAGGGGATCATAACATAGGTATAAATAATCCAGTTCAGGGCAGCGGAAACGAGCATGACGGCTGTAAAGGTAAAGCTCATGCCGATGGCGGTTTCCATCTTCTTGGTCACACCGAAAAAGATGCAGAGGCCAAGGTAACGGGAGAAAACGAAGTTATTGATAAGCGCCGACGCTATGAATATTGTCAGGACATGCTGCAACATGATAACCTCCGGTTATAGTCTATAAAGTTCATAGAGTCTCTTTTGAGTTCATAAAGTGAAGCCTCTATAATAGACTCAATGGACTCTTAATGATGTCCGCCGCCACCGCCACCGCTGCCTCCGAAGAACTTCCGGTCTATCCAGTTCAGCCAGCCCATCATGAGACCCATGGCGAAGAAACCGCCTGTCGGCATGATCATGATAAGAAGCGGTTTGATCGCCTTTCCATCGGAAACCAGTATCTGATTCCCCCAGAGAGACCCTTTTCCCAGAAATTCCCGGAAAATTCCGAGGAGCACGAGCGCAAGCAGAAAACCCAGTCCCATTCCGACCCCGTCAATAAAGGATGGCAGGACCTTGTTCTTGCTCGCGAACATCTCCGCCCGGGAAAGAATTATGGCAAAGGCAACAATGAGCATGATATAGAGGCCCATTTGCTTGTAAACCGCCCTCTGGTAGGCCGCCATCAACTGATCGATCACAGTGACCCACGTGGCGGTGATGAACACATAGGAGGGAATCCGGACTTTCGGACTGATAAAGTTCCGCAGCAGGGAAACCGTTACGTTCGTCATGGTCATGACGAATAAAACCGCAACCCCCATCAAGAACCCGTTTTTTACACCACTCGTAACAGCCACGGCCGGGCAGAGAGAAAGTGCAAGCCTGAAGACCGGGTTTTCGCCGAAGATGCCGTTCTTGAATAGTGCCCAGTAACTAACGTTGTCGCTCATTTTGTCACCTCTTGCACCGCCGATTTGATGCCCACTCCGTATTTATCGATGAGCACCTGCGCTGCGTCCTTAACGCCTTTCGTCACTCCTCGGCTCGAATAGGTGGCGCCGGACACGGCCTGGATGTTTTCTTTTGTCTCCACCTTCACCAGTTTGATCTGTTCAAGGGACTTTCCCTTGAACTGGTCAAGAAAGCTCCTGTCCTCTACCTGATCCCCGAGACCGGGGGTCTCTTCATGGCCGAGGATCTTGACATCTCTGATCTTAAAATCAGGACCGAGAGAGACGAGCAACTTGATGAAGCTTGAATATCCCTTGCCCGCGGAGCTCGCGATATACGCTACCGGTTTCCCGCTGGAGGTTGCCACAAAATATTCATAGGGTTTATTATCAGCGGACCAGTCTCCCGCGACTTTAATGGGGTCAGTTGCATCAGGCGCCATCTCTTTCAGGGCCTCTTCCTTCTCCTTCTTTTCTGCCTGGAACCGCACGGGATAGGCAAATTTGTAAGTAAGCCCCATGATCAATCCCGCAACGACGAAGATCGCGACCAGGCTCAGGGTTATTTTCAGCAAATCTTTCATTTCTTTACCCCCTTGGCCTCTGCCTTGCCGAAGACGCTGCTCCTCATACCCCGGTCAAGGAGCGGTGCAAAGCAGTTCATAAGCAGGATCGCGAACATTACTCCTTCAGGATACCCGCCCTTGAGGCGGATGAGCACCGTAAGAACGCCGCACAATGCGCCGAATACGATCTGTGCGCTGCGGACCGAGGGGCCGGTCACATAATCAGTGGCCATGAAGAACGCGCCGAGGACAAGTCCGCCGGACATCATATGGAAAAGGGCGTCGCCAGTCATAAGCCCTTCCTTACCGCCGAAGACCCAGGCAAGCATGCCAACCGTCGCAATGAACGTGATCGGAATATGCCACGTGATATACCGCTTCATCATGAGGAACGCGGCGCCGAGCAGCAGCGCGATCACCGACGTTTCGCCGAGAGACCCTGCCCGGTTGCCAAGGAAAAGGTCCTGATACAAGGCAGCCTTGGTATGATAGATCTCAAGCAGCCTCGACATCCCCTCCTCTTTCAGGAGAACGAGCGGCGTTGCAGTGGTCTTGGCATCAACAGCCATGAAGGTGGTTGTCGGCGCAACGTATGTGGTCATGATCTTCGCGAAGCTGACCAGGACAAAAGCACGTCCGATGAGCGCTGGGTTGAAGATATTGAAGCCGAGACCTCCGAAAAGATGCTTGGCGATCATGATGGCCACGAAAGACCCGATGAATGGTATATAGAGTGGTGCATTAGCGGGGAGGTTCATGGCCAGGAGCAATCCTGTCAGGAACGCACTCCCATCGGAGAGTGTAACAGGCTTCTTAAGTAGCCTCTGCATCCCCGCCTCGGTCAGGAGTGAAGTCACGATGCAGACGAGAATAACCTGGATGGCAGGCATTCCAAAATAGTAGACCGACATGAGCGTGGCCGGAAGAAGTGCTCCGCTCACGGTCCACATGATCTTCGCCGTGGTCTCTTCATCGTGCACATGGGGCCCGATTGAGACGATCAATTTATGTTGTTCCCTGGGTTGTTGTTTGGGTTGTTCTTTGGGTTGTTCCTTCGCGGATGCTTCCATTATTATCTATACCTCATTCGGCCAGGATATTTGTATTGATTACTCCAAACTCCGAGCAGTGGACTCCGAACTAATTCTTTTTCTTCGCCAGTTCCTTTTTCGCCTTCTTCACCCACTGGACTATGGGCCGGTTGGCCGGGCAGACGAATGTGCAGGAACCGCACTCAAAGCAGTCCATCAGGTTATAGTCCTTTGCGTCCAGATAATGCCCCTTCTCAATATAGAGCCCAAGAAGAGACGGCTGAAGCTTCATGGGGCAGGCATCAATACACCGTCCGCAGCGAATGCAGGGTCCGTAGGATTTTACGCCTACTTCGGCTTTCGGGAGGACCGTAATGCCGGAGGTACCTTTGATCACGGGCACATCAAGCGTGTACTGGCTCATCCCCATCATGGGGCCGCCTGAGATCACCTTAGCCGCCTCGTCAGTAAGGCCGCCCGCCTCTTCTATAAGCTGGGAGAACTGCGTACCGATCCTGACAAGCAGGTTCTTCGGGTCTTTCACGCCCCTGCCGGTCACGGTAACGTATCGCTCGATGAGCGGCCTGCCGTAGCGCACCGCATTGTAAATCGCGTCGGCAGTGCCCACGTTCTGCACCACCACGCCCACATCCATGGGCAGGCTGCCTGCAGGGACCGTCCTGCCCGCGATCGCTTTAATGAGCATTTTCTCAGCTCCCTGCGGGTACTTTACCTTGACGGGCCAAACCTTTATTTCCGGTGAACCTGCAGCAGCCCTGGTCATGGTTTCAATCGCATCCGGCTTGTTTGCCTCGATACCGACATATCCCCTGCTGACATTCAGGATCCGCATGAGGATCTTGAGACCCTCAATGATCTCCTTTGGTCTTTCGAGCATGAGCCGGTGGTCGGAGGTCAGAAAGGGCTCGCACTCGGCGCCATTCAGGATCACCACGTCGATCGGTTTCTCTTTGGGAGGAGAAAGCTTCACGTGTGTAGGGAAGGTAGCCCCGCCCATTCCAACGATACCGGCATCCAATACAAGTTTCTTGAGCTCGTCAGGGCTTAATACGTTGAAGTCAGGCGTTTCCTTGAGGCCGGCTATCCACTCATCCTTGCCGTCACTCTCGATAATGATAGACGGCATGTCCGAACCGAGGATGTGCGGGAAATTGCCGATGGCCGTTACCTTGCCGGAGATCGAGGCATGGACGGGTGCCGAGACAAAACCGGTGGTTTCGCCGATCTTTTCTCCTTTTTTTACTTCCTGTCCAATGACGACGAGGGGCTTGGTGGGAGCGCCAATATGCTGGCTCAGGGGAATTATCACGCGTTTGGGAATTGCGGCGGCAATGGTCGGTTTGTGTGATGTGAGATGCTTGTTATCAGCAGGATGCACGCCTCCGCTGAATGTATCGTGCGCATTTACTTTCGTAGCTTCCATTCTGTCTCACCTGCCATCTGTTATAACATTGAGATTACCGCATGCGAAATTACTGATTGAGAACTTCTACGAAAAGCCGTGGAGTTTATAACAGAATGGGGTCCAAGTGTCAAGCGATTTTTGTCAACGGCCAGATACAAAACAATAGCGTTTCATTTCGTAACATCAATGGCGTTTATCACATACGCACGGTCATCTTTTAAGTTGGCGACGAACCCAACAAACGAATAAGCATTTGGAAGAGACAAGATCGTGTGAAGGGAATAGAAAAAATAGCGCGCCGATGTTGTACCAGGCTCCCGCCCCACGACGATGATCGGGAACACCTTCGTGACTTGAAGAGGGGTGATATTCGATGCCGAAACTGGTTTCCCGATATTCAAAGCGAATTTGAGGAGGCCGTGTAACAGATGTCCTGGGGTACCTCGTTTATCAGATGTTGCCCGAACGAACCCGCAACCCTTCAACAAGCACAGGCCGAACGACACCATGATCATCATTAGTATTTCAATATTTTTATGTTCATGACTGAGTGCCTCGGCAGACCGTCCCGAACCGGCCAAGAGATCTCGGGACAGGCTTGTCGAACCACGGAATTGACTTGAGCAATGGCGGTCACTTTGTCAACACATCACTTATGCTACCTGAACGACTTCCTTTATCTCGGGGAACTGCTCCTTCAAGTGTTTCTCCACGCCCATTTTGAGGGTCATTGTGGACATCGGACAGGACCCGCAGGCACCTTTGAGCCGAACCTTTACCGTACCATTCTCTTCAACACTGACAAGTTCAATGTCACCACCGTCACGCTGGAGTGCCGGTCTGACCTGCTTGAGGGCTTCCTCAACTTTTTCTTTGTTCATGATTTGTTCTCCTTTAATTAATCCTCTGATTAATCCTCATTTTCTTCACCCATATGTTATAGTATACACCATCTGACCCCTTATTTTAATAGAATTTCTGTAAATACGCTGATCTCCATACGAAATCATCAAAAAATAGTATTGCAGAGCGGTGATGATCATCGTCGTATAATAATATAGACATAATTACGCATCTATGGTATCATTTTTCACATAAAAAAGAATGATACGCGGCGACTCGACCACAAGACCATGCCGGATTCGTAAATAATGAATGTGCAGTTCTTTTTAGTTAGTTATAATTACTTCCAAAAAATAATAGGTACTCGGCTTATTGTTGTTTTCCCTATGATACCAGCAGTTCGTTAATCATTGGATATGTAAGGATATGAAAACAAACATAACAGAAAAAGCATTATACGAGATGCAGGCTGAGATCTGCAAAACCCTTACCAACCCCAAGAGAATCGAGATCCTGAACACTCTTAAATCCGAAGAGAAGACGGTCACTGAACTGGTGGCTGCCCTTGGTGCATCAAAGGCGAATGTCTCCCAGCATCTCGCAGTGATGCGGCGCTCGGGAATTCTGGGCTCACGACGGGAAGGAGTCAATATATACTATCGGGTGTCAAACCCAAAGGTCATTGATGCATGCGCGTTAATGAAAGAAGTGCTGTTTGAGCAACAGTCGGTCAGGAAAAAAGCAATGACGGGGGTATAACGTACTGACATCCTTGTCATAAGCTTTGTATATCCTGTCGTGAACAAAAGATTCAATCTGAGCCAAGACACAAGTGACCGACAACGCAGCGGTCAAAGCAATTTTCGTCAGAGATAGTTCCTCTGCAACGCAAATTCTTCCCCTTTTTTCCTCATTCTTCCCCGTGGACGCAATATCGGCATACCAGCAGGGTTCCTGAGCGGTGGCCCCGTTTGGTGAATTGCTGAATTGAACGTAAAAACCCCGAAGATGGGGGCCCTTCGGGGTTTTTACTCACACGGGACTGTCCGCGAGTTAAACAACGCATGGTTGTTAGGAAGCTTTCAGTACATTTGATGCCTGGGGACCCTTATCCCCCAGAATAATTTCGAACTCAACAGGCTGTCCCTCGGAGAGCGTCTTGTATCCTTCACCCTGGATTGCCGAGTAGTGCACGAACACATCTCGTCCGCCTCCATCCAGTTCGATAAAGCCGTATCCTTTCGACTCATTGAACCACTTCACTTTTCCTGTCGACATATTGCCTGCTCCCTCCTTAGCTTGTTTCCGTTGTTGAAAATCCGAGAATCTTGAATACGAGCCAACGAAACACGTTTTAAATACAAAGGGAAAAGCTTTAACCGACCCCCCACGCTCTTCCCCCCGGCCAACCAAGGATATGTATAAGGCATGAATAACAACAAGCAAGGTGTTCGCGATGCAACTTTTTAATTCATGTATCTCATCGGGTTCACCGGCAGTCCATTCAAACGCACTTCGTAATGGAGGTGAGGGCCCGTGCTCGAACCGGAATCGCCCAGGTAGGAGATCACATCGCCGCGCTTGACCCGTTGTCCTGCTTTGACGTTCAACCGTGAATTGTGGGCAAAAATCGTTTTAATGCCGTATCCGTGGCTGATCTCAACCATATTACCATAGCCAGTATTGAAACCCGCCATGATCACCACGCCATCTGCCGGCGCCACGACCGGCGTCCCGGTCTGGGCCGCGATATCGATGCCTTCATGGAACTTCAGGATGCCGCTGAACGGCGAGGTCCGGTTCCCGAAGGGCGAGGTGACCCAGCCGCGGACCGGCCATACCGAGGGTGTTGATGCATACAGGGAACGTTTGTCCTCAAAATACTCAATCAGCAACTGAAGACTGGCCTCTTGCCGTGACGCAGCGCCCTTCAACTGGCTCAACTCCTGGTGCATCTCTTTCAGGGCTTCTTCCTGTTTTTTCTCACCCAGGGTGGTAAGGTTCTGAAGACCGAGTTCATCAGGTCCTCCGATGCCGAGTACCTGTTGAGCCTTGTCCCGGGGGCCGAGGCTCACGACACGCCGCAACTTGGTATCAAGGTCGCGCAGCAGGAACATTTGACGTTTATAATCCAGCAGGTTAAGCGCAAAACTCTGCACCTGCGCCTTTTGCTGCATCAGTTCTTCGCGCACCGACTGCAATTCCCAGACCTTGTCTTTTACATCGTTATATTCGTAGACCAGATAGAGGGAAAGGACGAGCACAGCCACAAACGAAAGGAAAACAGACTTAAGAGCGGATTTTGAAATACTCAGTGTTCTAACCCGAGAGTTGGGACCGGGCAGGAACATAAGGGTGAAATACTCTTTTTTCCTAATCTTTCTTGGATTCTTCGATCTCATCAAACCCCCGATAGTGTGCATAACTGCTTGTCAAAGTCTACACAAAGTGATAGTAATTGTCAAGCATTTATTCGTCTGGTTTTTTTTAAAAAATATTATAATAACAATGTGTTAAGTGCTATTTGTGACGTGGACCACATATTAAATATCTGAGATTTTCACACGCTTGCGACACTGCCGGTGAATCGGACAACCGCTGCAGAGGGGCCTCACTTTTTTGCAATGCTCTTTTCCGATTCGTACAATAAGTGCATGATATTCATTGTAAAAACTGGCGTTATGGGTCAGGTTGTCCATGAAAAGTCCCTGCATCGCCTGGTAATCTGCATTACCCGTAATCAACCCCTGCCTGCTGAAGATGCGCTTGGTATAAGCGTCAACCACAAAGAACGGCTTTCCTCCGGCATACAGCAGGATCGAGTCGGCCGTTTCGGGACCAATGCCGTTTATTTCGAGCAACTGTTGACGCAACCATACCGGATCCGTTGCGAACATTCTTGTAAGATTATTGGAATACCGGGTGTGGATAAACATTAGCAGGTGCCGAAGACGCTTTGCCTTGATATTGAAATAACCACTTGGCCGTATGAGCAAAGCCAGTTTTCCCGGATCTACGTTGATCAGGCGATTGAAAGTCAGGACCCGTTCCCGCTTGAGGTTGGCAATGGCTTTTTCCACATTCGCCCATGAGGTGTTCTGCGTCAGTACCGCGCCCACCATCACCTCAAAGGGGGTATCGCCGGGCCACCAATGCTGGGGACCGTAAGCCTGAAAAAGCAAACGGTAAATGTACGTTAATTGTTTTCTAATCTCTTTATCAAACATCCTGAACCTGAAACAGGAAAGACCAAGACAAAATCTTTGACAAGGAGAATGGCGGATTAACAACCTGGAAGATCGCGATTTTTATAATCAGCGCAAATCTGCTGTAAAGAAGTTGACTATTTTCTTTACTCGTCTTTCCTTGTTACTTTGATTCTTGATCGCAAATGTCGGATTGGTTTTTCCCGTCTATCTCATTTTTAATTCTGCATTCTCCATTTCGTAATCCATACTTGGATTTACTCCTTGGTCGCTTCCTGCATCCAGTCCAAGTACTCCCGCGAACCCGCGACGATCGGGAGCGCAATCACCTCCGGCACACTATACGAGTGGAGCGATTTCACCTGAGCAACAAGTTGCTCCATATGCGTCAGCCTGCTCTTGCAGATGAGCAGGGTCTCCCGCTCATCGCGCCTCTTGCCCTCCCAGAAGAACAGGGAGCGCACCTCTGGCACGATGTTCACGCAAGCCGCAAGATGCCCGTCCACCAGCGCAGTCCCAATCTTGGCCGCTTCATCCCTGGTCGATGTCGTTATCAGCACAATGATTTCGTCTCCCACGCTATCATCCTCCAGGTCCTTATTTCGTTCCCCTGCTGCCAAGGCCTTTTAAGTCTATCATGGCTTTGTAGCGGTATTCCCCCGGCGTGACCGTATACGTCACGCTTAATCCCCAGCATTGTGATGTATAGTGCAGGAGATACTCCTCCTGTGTGGTCTTCTTGTTCAGCATATCGCGCCCCACCTGCGCGCGAAGGTCCCACTTGCTGAACTTTAATTCTCCCCCGCTGATCAGGTATTCCGCCCCTCCCTGTAAAAAAGAGTGCGTGAGATTCAGCGATACCACGCTTCCGGTAAAACCCACACTTTCGGAATGAGAAGACACGACGCGGTCATAGGCATTATAACTTCCGGTCGCTGACATGCTGAACGTCTTGGGCGTTCGCAGATAAAGTTCTCCGAGCACCTCTGAACCCGGATGGGCTGGACTCCCGTGCTCCCGCGCTACGGAAAAGTCATAGGACCGGGAGAGCCTGAAAACCATTAGGTCAAAGGTCGTATAATTAGGGGCATCCTTCGATTCTTTATAGTGTGCAGTCACTCGATTGATAAGTGAGATACTTGCAAGATTTTGCTCGGGAACGAAGTCCACTGAATCGAATTGAGGCAGGTTCCCCTGCTCCACATGGGGAACATAATTATATGATATCGTCGGTTCTAGTGAATGCCTCACTTTTCCGATCCCGACCGCCCCATCGCTGCCATACACCCGGGAAACACGGGCATTCACATCAGTCCCCGCATAAAAATATTTTCGCTCCGTCGGTTCCACGGTCGTGGCGCTTCGATCATAAAACGTGGCCCGCACGCCGGCGTTCGGAGTAATACTCAGGCCGTTACTGCCGAACGTTGCAATCAACCGCGGGTTGAAGTCCGCGCGCCGCGCACCGCCATCTTCCTGTTTCGTAAAATTCGCCGCAGACCCCTCAAAGTTCAGGTGAAGGGGGCCGGCAAGCGTTTCATCGTAGATCGTATAGCGCAGTTCAGGCAGTTTTTGAACCGTCTTTTCGTTGGTCCGGGTGAGGTCGATCGAATATTGTCCCAGCAGATAGAGTGAAGCGGTGTTCCAGCGTTCCACGTAGAAAGCATTCGAGTCGAGATATGGTTTAGACCTGTTATCAAGCTTCTTATCGAGGTCGTAAAAGTAGTGCTCATCGCTCACCAGGTTGATGTCCGCACGGCCGGAGAGGTCATCGGCAAACTCCTCCTGGTGCTGGAGCACAAAATTCCACCTCGATTCGCCGGTATGATACTGGTCGAAAAACTTGTAATACAGATTGCCCCTGGACTCCTGGGAATTCATATAGCGGTATTCTACAGCGGTCCCATGCCCGGTGCGCGCCCGGTAATCCGAATAGATGGTCATATCTTTGTAATCCGAGATGGCCCAGAAGAACGCATTATCCGTGAAAACACCATCGCGGCTGCTGTACCCGACATCCTCCGGCAACAGAAATCCGGTCTGCCTGCGCACGGGAAAGAGAAAGTAGGGCGTGTAAAGCACCGGCAGACCTGCCACATTGAACGATATACTCCTGCCGGTGGCATACCGCTGCATGTCGATGTTCAGCACATCCGCCTTCAGAAACCATTCTCCCTCATCGCAGGTGGTGATAGTGCCCTTCTCAACATGGTAGACGTTCTCAGAGTGCCGTTCGATCAGGTTTCCCTTCACGTGGAGATTATCCTTCTTGATAAAGATATCGCCGTTCGAGATAATTCCATCCCGGGTATTGATATTGACCTTCATTTTCTCGGCGTGCATGATATCGCCCTTGTCCTGCAGGAACACCTTTCCTTCGGCCACGGCCTCTCCGGTCTTGTTGTCAAGTATTACCTTTTCGGCCTCAAGCCGCAGCCCCTCCTGCTCGATCTTCACGTGTCCGATCGCAATATACCGGTCATTGGTCCTGTCATAATCAAGAGTGTCCGCCGTCACCGTAACCGGGATTTTCTTCGGGAATACCTCGCTCCAGGCGTGTCGCGTAGGTCCTGCCAGCATCGCGGCGACAAGAAGGATGAGAACTATCGATGCTCTCCCGTGTTTCATAATGATCTTTTCAAGTCCTGACAATTTATGATCCGAAATCCGGAATCCGAAAGCCGCAATCGACTCACCTCATCCTTTCAGCCCGCTCAGCGCCCCGGACACGTCTGCTTCCGGGTGGAACACCGCCCGCGCATCGCCCACCATGTAGAGTGAACCGGTGACAAGCACAAGATCGTCCGAAGATACTTTGTCCCCGGCCGTTGCGATGGCCTCACTGACCGTATTCGCGGTCTCGACGGAGCGATGCAGCTTCCGTATTTCCGCCGCAAGCGCCTGGACCTCCCTTGCCCGTGAATACCGGGGCTTCGTCACCACCACGTGGTCGGCAAGAGAGACCAGTGCGGTTATGATCCCCTGGTAGTCCTTGTCTTCAAGAATGCCGAGAATGAGGACGACCCGCCGGTAAGCCGGTTTCATTTCCCGGATTGTCGCTGCGAGTTTCTGTGCTGATGCGGGGTTATGCGCGCCATCAAGATAGATATCGGGTTTGCGCGCTACAAGCTCAAGACGTCCTTCCCAGCGGGCCTGTTCGAGACCGCTGCGCACCGCAGCCTCGTCCACAATAATTCCGGCGTCGCGCAGGCATTCGATCGTCGCCAGGGCCAGACTCGCATTGTCCACCTGATACCTGCCGAGCATGCTGATCCGAATCTTTTCGTAAGAAGTCTTGATCCCCCGATAATCAAAGACCTGCGCAAGCTGAGATGCGATAACGCCGGGCATAAAATCCTTGGACAACCGATAGACCCTGGCCTTGCGGGCCGCGGCCTCCTGCTCGATGACGGTGATGACCTCCTCTTGTATTGCTCCTGTCACCACCGGGACCCCGTGCTTGATGATGCCCGCCTTTTCTCCGGCGATCTGGATGAGCGTGGTCCCCAGGAACTCAGTGTGTTCAAGCTCAATATTCGTAATCACCGAAACAAGCGGGGTGATGACGTTCGTGGAATCGAGCCTGCCGCCCATCCCGACCTCGATCACGGCAATGTCCACGCCTTCTTCCGCGAAGTAGGTGAACGCCATGGCGGTCGTAACCTCGAAAAACGTGGGACTGAACGCGACCGTTCCATCAGGACCTTCCGTGTTCCGAGCAACGTCCCGCACCCGACCCGCAAGCTCCACCACCTTAGCCTCGGTGATCAGAGAGGTGTTGATCCTGATCCGCTCGGTAAAACTGACCAGGTGCGGAGAGGTATAAAGCCCGACGCGATATCCCGCAGCCTGCAGCATGCTCGCGATAAATGAAGACGTCGATCCCTTTCCGTTCGTGCCCGCAACATGCACGGACCGGAACTTCCGGTGCGGGTCTCCCATGAGCGCCATTAGCGCAAGGCTGTTGGACAGCGCAAGTTTGATCCCGTGCTTCTGGAGCGCATAAAGGTAGTCGATGGTTTCCCGGTATGCTCTGTCAAGGGACATCGTCGTATGAGCTCCGTTTCTCCGTCAACAGTCCGGTCCGCTGAGCCTCGGGGATGCCGCCAGCCGGCTTCCCGCTACAGTGCGGCTGAGGTTGCGGGAGCGGTCACCAGCGGGGCGGGGGCCGCGGTCACCGGTGTGTGCGTTTCAGCGCTTTGGACCGGATGAGACGCCGGTATCGATTTTTCAATGGTCTGGGGAGCCTCTTTCAGCGTCAGCACAAAAGGGATCTGTTGGTCGGCGGGGAACGATTTAAACCGCTTACGATCATAGCGCACCTTTGCCACTTCCGCCATCCGGTCGAAGAACGTAAGGAGCTCTTGCGCTGTCAGCTTGCCGGACAACTGCCGTTCAGTGTCGCTGAACTTCATCTTCCGAAGTTCCCCGTGGCCGCCCATGACCTCATTGACCCGCTGAATTGCAGAGGTCTCATTGATCGGCACAATGCTCACCGCCAGTGGAGCCAAGGCTCGACTGGAGACGCGTTGCGGCACCGGCCGTTGCACCCCGGCCACCGGCTTCGTCACAACAGGTGCCTCTGTTTTCGGCGCTGCCGCCGGAGCTGGCGGGGTGGTTGCCGGCGAGGTCCTCTCGATGCTCTCGATCTCAAGATCAAGCTGACGCGGCAGCATAGCGTAATAATAGATTCCCGCGGCAACAAGGACGATCCCAGCGAGCCATAAGGGTCGATACAGGATCTTCTTAAGTTTCGCAAGCGCGAAGACGCCTTCCTTCAGCCGGTGAGAGACGCCCTCAGTTTGGTCGATGTCTTTCAGAAGCTGGCGGGTTTCCTCCATGCGCCTGAGCGTTTCGAACTCTGATTTGCATACCACACAGGCCCGCAGATGCCTTTCGATCCTGTTTCGCGTGGTCCAAAACACGTGGCCGCGCAGAAGGTCAGGGAGCGCCTTTCTTGTCCGTTCACATTCTTTTTTCATACGAACTCACCTCGGTGCGCCGGCATTCGGACGATCCTGAACCAACGTCACAAAGCGCGCTTGAGCGCTACACTCCTCCCACCTTCACCTGCTCCGCGTGAAGCTGCGAATCACCGAGAAACCGCTTGCCGATCGCCTCGAAACGCATCGGTGTGTCGGTCACATAAAATTTCCGGATAATCTCGCCGGCCATGCCCCCTCGCCATTTAAGCTTCTCGAGCACATCCGCCACTTCCTTGGCCGTTTCGGTCGCCGAGTCGATCAGCGTGATCCCGGGGCCGACGGCCTTGCTGATCACCGTTTTGAGCAGCGGATAGTGCGTACAGCCCAACACCAGCATATCAATGCCCGTTTTCCGGAATGGAGCGAGATATTTTCCGGCAACCAGCTCCGCCACATCATTGTCCGTCCATCCCTCTTCGGCCAGCGGCACGAAGAGCGGACAGGCAAGGCTCGTTACCTCGACATCGGGTGCAAGCCGTTTGATGGCCTTCTCATAGGCGCCGCTGCTGATCGTGGCCTCGGTGCCGATGATCCCCACCTTGCGGGTCTTCGTTGCGGCGACCGCGGCACGGGCGCCAGGTTCGAGCACGCCAATAACGGGCAACGGGAATTCCTTCTTTATCGCCTCGAGGCTGACCGCAGTCGCCGTGTTGCAGGCTACCACAAGCATCTTGATCTCCTGGGACAGCAGGAAGTTCGTGTTCTCGAAGCTGTAGCGCGTCACTGTCTCAGCCGAGCGAATGCCATAGGGGACCCGCGCCGTGTCGCCGAGATAAATGATGTTCTCGTCCGGAAGCTTGGCCATGATCTCCTTGAGCACCGTGAGACCACCGATGCCGGAGTCGAATATGCCGATTGCCTTTTGCATAGTATTCAATAAAACCTTTTCACCGCAGATGACGCAGAGGAATCCTTATAAAAATATTGTGCACTCGGTAGCGTCGGAAGAACGGATTTAGATCCCGGATCATGACTGATTTTTAAATGCCTGAATTGATCCGAGTTCATCTACGTCCGGAAGGTTCCTGCTTTGTCTTCCTCTTTGGTAAAAAATGCGTTCTTACTGTTTCGCCAGGTCCATTCTCTTTGTGAACGTCCTCGACAGGTCCATATGCCCCGCCAGGGTCTGCGCTTCCCTGCCGTCAAGCAGCAACATGACCTGCTTGATCTCCTCGAAATTCTGAAGGAGCGTATTCACCAGCGCGTAGATCGCCAGCTGCTCCTCCCATGCCGACGCGCGCACGTCCTTTTGCGGGCCCAGGGCGAGGTCGATGTAGGCCGTGCCGGAACCGTCAAGATACAGCTCCCGCAGCCTGATGTCCCGCAACACCGGCTCCAGCGGGGCCCGCTGGTCTTCGAACAGGGCCGCAAGCGCTGCACGCGCCTGCGCCTGCATATCGGGCTGACGCTTCACAACAGTTGACCCCGTCGCAAGCATCCCCTCATGGGGGTAATAGAGCGTGATCGAGAGCGGCTCGTCGCGCATCAACTGCTGTGCGAGCTGCCGGTCCTGCTCCGCCGGAACCGGGGCCGTATTCGTTAAGTCCATCCGCCACCAGAGCAGCCCCGCCCCTGTCGCGACGATGGCGGCGAGGATGATCACCAGGCCGAACAGCATCCGGTTGCTTTGCATGCTGCGGTCAGTTCTCTCGGACATACTGTTCGATCCCCTTTACGATCGCCTCAGCCGTCTGTACCCGGTCCGTCTCCATGCCTATCTCGACCATGACCGCTGCCGCGTCCACGGCCTTGAGCAGCACCAGCGGTGCCTGCACGGGCTCGGCGATGTCCTGACCGGCAAGCTGCCGCGCAAGCAGCCGGCCGAGGGCCCCGCTCTCTCGTGCGTGTGCCGCCTGCTGTTTTCCCCAGAGCATCTCCTTCTGTTCGCTCCCTGCCTCGTAGCCGAGGAAATCACCGCTCACGGGCCGGGCGGTCTGCGTTTCCGGCTCATCAAGCAGGTCCTGGATAAAGACCCGCGAGCCGGTGCCCGTCGCGGAATGAATGGCCACGAAAAGCAGTGCACCGGCTGCGTTCGATGCTGCGGCCCGTTCGTCAGGCGTGAGCGAATGGTCCTTTTCCCGGGTAAGGATCACCTTCAGCTTCGGGTCCTTCTGCAGCATCTTCCTGATCGCAAGCGAGAGGTCCAGCGTGATCATCTTTTCCTGCCCCCGCGGCGCAACAATACCCGTGTCTTTGCCTCCATGTCCTGGATCGAGCACGATGACCGTTGGCTTGTCCGCTAGAGGTGCAGTGACCGGGGCCGCTCCCTTCGAGATGTCGATCACGATCCGGTCAGGCCCTCGAAGCACGAAGTCCTTCGCCTCTCCGGCCGCTCCGTTAAGGTGGATGACAACAGCGGTCCTCCCCGCCTCTACTCGCGACTCCAGGCCGAGCACCACGCTGTCACGGACCATCGGCAGCGGCGTTTTAAGCTTGAACGGGCCGTCATAGGCGCTCAGCGTGAAGCTGCGCCCGTCCGTCGAGCGCAGCAGAACATAGGGCGCCGCGGCCTCTATCTCAAAAACGATCCGGGTGAACGTAGCGTAGGAAGCATACCGCACGCCCTTTACGGTCAGTCCTTTTTCAGCTGCGCCTGCGCAGACAGGCGACGAAAGCTGACAGAGAATAATGAGTGCGAACAATGTGCGCATACCGCTTGCAATACTAACATAACAAACAGCTTTGCGCAAGAAAAAGGCGGGAAAATCAGGATCGTGCAACTTGAATTTGCTTTCTTCCGTTCTCCATGTTAATCTGCTTTTCGATGAATGCCATGAAGATTTTCGGGGACACGGGAATGATCGCGCTGGCCATGCAGCGGGCTTACGAGCATCGTCCGCAGCAGAGTGAGATGGCGGCGGCCGTGGAGAAAGCGCTCGAGAGTAAAAAGCATTTGACCGTTGAGGCCGGCACGGGCGTGGGCAAAAGTCTGGCTTATCTTGTGCCTCTGGTCCTCCGGGCGCGGGAGGAAAACCAGCGCGCCGTGGTCGCGACGTACACCAAGGCTCTCCAGCAGCAGCTGGTGAACAAAGACCTGCCTTTCCTGAGGTCCGTGCTCGGAGATTTCCGCTTTGCGCTCTGCGTGGGCGGCGAGAACTACCTCTGCCTCCGCAGGTTCGACCACCTCCGCATCGGCAACCTGTATGAGCAGCAAGAGATCGAGCCCCTGAATCGCCTCTTTGTCTGGTCCACCATGACGCGCACCGGGCTTCGAAGCGAGCTGGACATCGAGCCCTCTCCAGCCCTTTGGGGCAAGGCATGCAGACAAGCGGACCTCTGCTTCGGCAAGGACTGTTCCTACTTTAAAGATTGCTTCTATCTGAAGGCGAAGGCGATCGAGCAGCAGGCGCACATTCTCGTGGCGAACCACCACCTTTTCTTTGCCGACATGGCAACGGGCGGCAATGTGCTGCCCCTGCATAAGGTCGTTGTCTTCGACGAGGCGCACCAGATCGAGGATGTGGCAACAGATTACCTCGGGGTCGAGGTCACGAACTTCGCGGTCCGTTACCTCATGGACACGCTCCTGAGCCAGCGCACGCGCAGAGGTATGCTCACGCGCCTCACCATACAGGACCCGGATACGCAGATCGTGCACGGTATGGTTGACGCTCTCCGCGTCATATCGGACAACTTCTTTTTAAACTTCCAGCCCCTGCTCGCCAAAGATCCGGCGCTCAGGATCAGACGGAGGAACATCGTGCCCGATATCCTGAGCGAACCGCTCATGGAACTCCGGGACGCCCTTCTCCAGCTCAAGGCCGGGACCCAGGAGGAGGAACTCGAGATCAAGGCCCTGGCCAACAGGGCGCAGTCCTTTGCGACCGCGATACGGGTAAATCTCGAACAGAGCGCCGATGGCTTCGTGTACTGGGCCGAGCGCGAGAACATGCGGTATCGGCTCGTTGCTTCGCCCATCGATGTCGCGGATACACTGCGGGAAAATCTTTTTGAAAAAACAGACACCGTAGTGCTCACCTCGGCCACGCTCTCCACCGCAGGCACCTTCACCTACATCAAGAACCGGCTTGGTCTGGACGCGCCGATGGAATTGATCCTCGACTCACCCTTTGACTTCCAACACCAGGCCCTGCTCTACATCGCCTCCGGCCTCGACGATCAGCAGGCAAGCGGGTATCAGGAAAGGTTCGATGCTGAATTGAGCGCTGTTCTGTCCGTGACGCGGGGGAGAACGCTTGTGCTCTTTACCAGTTACGGCCAGCTCAGAAAGAGCGCGGAGACGCTGCGGAGGGAAATGCCCGACCTCGGTTTCCTGTGCCAGGGAGAGATGCCGCCCTACCGGCTGATCGAGCAGTTCAAAAGCGCGTCGACCGCGGTACTCATGGGCACGGCGTCCTTCTGGCAGGGCATCGACATCCCCGGCGATGCCCTGCAGTGCGTCGTCATCGCGAAACTGCCGTTCGCTGTGCCCGACGAACCCATTGTCGAAGCGCGCATGGAGCGGCTCAAAAATCCCTTCTATGAATATCAGGTGCCGCAGGCTGCGCTGCTCTTCCGCCAGGGCTTCGGCAGGCTCATCCGCACAAAAACGGATCGCGGAGCGGTGGCCGTGCTTGACTCGCGCATCATGACAAAAGGCTACGGCAAGTGGTTTTTGAGGTCGATCCCGAAGTGCCGGATCACGGATGATCGGGAGGAGTTCAGAAAGTTTTTCGAGGGTCTACGGGGGAAAAAGTAACTCCGCAGCCCTGTCTCGTGCAATGGCCAAAATAGGTTTTGGTCCGGACTGTCCAGGATATTTCCTGACCCTCCGCTGCTCCTCCCCTCTGAATATGATAGAATCAATCCAAAGGGAGGCCCGGGGAGAACAACCGCCGTTCCTGATGCTCATGTTCAGCGCCGCGCTATGACCTTTCCACTGCCAAATTTTTTGACACTTGAGAAAAGGCTGATACAATTACCGTCATGTAAAAGCAACGATATTGACACGGAGGGTTCACCCTTTTTTCTTTCGCCCAATGGAGGACGCCATGAATAAGTATCAGCTCAAACTTTTCATTACCGGGCAAACCATCCGCTCTGGGCGTGCAATCACCAACCTGCGCCGGATTCTTGAAAAGGAACTGGGGACGGGATACGAACTGATCATCATCGACGTCCTGGAACAGCCGCAGGATGCCGAACATGACAAGATCCTTGCTACGCCGACCTTGATCAAGGAATTTCCGCCGCCGGTCAGACGGATCATCGGCGATCTCTCCGATACGAAACAGGTTTTGCTGGGACTTGAGCTGCCTCACCAGGAATCAAGAACGGAGGAAAAATAAATGGGTACTTCAGCACAGAAGGGCATTGAAAAAATCGTCACCAATATCCCTGGCCTCGATCACATTACCATCGGCGGCCTGCCCAAAAACCGAACTACCCTTGTTTCGGGGACCGCCGGCAGCGGCAAGACCGTATTGGCAGCTCAGTTTCTTGCCGAAGGGATCCTGAAATCGGAGAAACACGGTGTATTCGTCACCTTTGAAGAGCCTCCCGACGATATCCGCAGGAATATGGCCTCCATGGGCTGGGACATCGAGACGTGGGAAAAGGAAGGGAAGTGGATCTTTGTCGACGCGTCGGTGCAACCTGGTGAGACGCCGGTGGTAGCAGGCAGTTATGATCTCGGGGCGCTCCTTGCCCGCATCGAATACGCGATCACCACGTGCAATGCCGACCGGGTCTCTCTGGACTCGCTCGACGCCATTTTCAACCAATTGCCCGACCGGGCCAGTGTCAGGCGGGAACTGTTTCGGATTGCCATGACACTGAAAAAGTTAAAGGCAACTGCCGTCATGACGGCGGAGCGGAGCCAGGAATACGGAGATATCTCCCGTTACGGCGTCGAGGAGTTCGTCGCCGACAACGTCATTATCCTGCGCAATGTCCTGGATGAGGAGAAGCGGCGGCGCACTGTTGAGGTCCTCAAGTTCCGCGGCACTGTTCATAAAAAAGGGGAGCACCCCTTTACCGTTGTCCCCGGCGAAGGGCTGATCGTGATCCCCCTCTCCGCCATCGAACTGAAACAGAAGTCGTCCGAAATCCGGATCACCGCGGGGAACAAAGAACTGGATGCGATGTGCGGCGGCGGCTTCTTCCGAGATTCTCTCGTTCTCGTCTCCGGGGCCACCGGTACCGGCAAGACCTTGATCACTACGGAATTCATCGCCGGCGGCCTCAACAACGGCGAACGGTCACTGTTGTTCGCCTTCGAGGAGAGCCGCGAGCAGCTGTTCCGCAACGCCAGCGACTTTGGGACGGATTTTGAGCAGATGGAAAAGGATGGGAATTTGAAGGTGGTCTGCGATTATCCCGAGGTCATGGGTCTGGAGGACCATCTGATCCACATGAAGAAAGTGATCGATGTTTTCAAGCCGCTCCGGATCGCCGTGGACAGCCTCTCCGCGTTGGAGCGGGTCTCTTCTATCAAAGGATTCCGTGAGTTCGTCATCGGCCTCGCCTCCACCATCAAGGAGCAGCAGATAGCCGGCCTTTTCACCTCCACCACGCCGACCCTCCTCGGATGGTCCTCCATCACCGAGGCCCATATCTCCGCCACGACCGATTCGATCATACTCCTGCGTAACGTGGAGATGAATGGGGGCATGCGGCGCGCCATCACCGTTCTCAAGATGCGCGGTTCCGAACACGACAAGGATATCCGCGAATTCGTCATTGACGGCAGCGGGATGCATATCGGCAAACCGTACCGTAATGTGGCCGGCATCCTGTCCGGCAATCCGATCCAGGTCGCACCGGGAAACGTAATCTGAGCAGGCAAAGGCTATCCTCATTGCAGCGGCAGAAAACGAGGAGTCAGTACATGGTTGTCAAGGAACCCGACCTGAAAGAACTAATCCAACAGCGTTCGCTGGAGTTGCGGGCAAGTGAAGAGCGTTTCCATAATATCGTATCCATAAGTACAGACGGCATCGTCATCATTGACGGCTCCGGCAAGATCCTCTTTGTTAACCCGGCTGCAAAGTACCTTTTTGGCCGCAAAGCGGAGGAACTCCAGGGAGAACAGTTCGGCTTTCCGATCATTGCGGGTGAGACCACGGAACTGGATATCGCCAACAAGGAAGGGAAACAGACGATTGCCGAGATGCGGATCGTGGTCACGGAATGGGAAGGGAAGCCCGCCTATCTCGCGACCCTGCACGACATTACCGAACGCAGGCAGGCGGAGGAGCGGATCAGCGAAGTCAACCGGCAGCAGCAGGCCATTCTTGACCATATCCCCAATATCGCCTGGCTTACGGACCGGAGGGGAAGGTATGTCGCGGTAAACAATTCCTTCGGCAAGGCGGTTGGCAAGGAACCGAAGGATCTGGTTGGAAAGAGCGATCATGATATCTATCCGCCGGAGCGTGCGGTGAAATACGAGAAAGACTCCAGGGAGGTCATGGCCGCCGGCAAGCGCACCTATTTCGAAGAGTCCTTTGTTGACCGTGAGGGGAAGACCCAACACGTGGAGAAGATCGAAACGCCCATTTTAAATGACGCGGGAAAGGTCATCGGGATCATCGGTATCTCCAATGACATCACCAGCAGCAAGGAACTGGAAAAAAAGCTCCGTTACGATAGCACTCACGATATTTTGACCGGCCTCTTTAACCGGGCGTTTTTCGATGCAGAGTTGGAGCGGCTTGGCCATGGAAGAAGGTTTCCCCTATGCATCGTGATGGCGGATGTGAACGGTCTGAAAAAAGTCAATGATACCCTGGGGCATGAAGCCGGGGATGATCTGATCCGAATGGCGGCCCGGATCATTCTGGGAGCATTCCGGGCCGGGGACATCGTTGCCCGTCTCGGGGGAGACGAGTTTGCCGTTCTTCTCCCGGGAACGGACAAAACCGTTGCGGAGGAGGCCGTCAAGAGGATCATGAGCTCCCCCGAGATCATCAATGGTCTGGTGAGCATCGCTTTCGGAATTTCTTCCGCGGAAAACAAAGATCAGCTTGCTGAAGCTTTAAAACACAGTGACGAGAGGATGTATCAGGATAAATCCGACCAAAAGGAATTGTAGGCAAGAGGTATAGGGCGGTCACCCTTTCAAGATCACCTGATCGAGAGCAATGACGTTCTTCTGCTCATGAAAATTTGCTAACGTCATTTCTATCGGATTTTCGAACTCATCGTGACGGGTTCCGTTCATTTCATTATTCGTTCTTACGTCAGGGAAGCGCGATCGGCGCCATCACTTCTTGACACAAGGGGAGATTCATACCGCCATGAAGACAGGTAATCCGCGCAAGCCCTTCTCCATGATCCGAGAGTTCCATCTTGCCGACTGGTTCACGCTGGCAAACGCGGTCTGCGGCACGGGGGCAATGTTCTCCATGCTGACGTACCTGCAAACGGCCGACGTCATGCATATCTACTTCGCGGGCGGGATGGTCTTTGCGGCTTTCGTCTTCGATGTCCTGGATGGACGGATCGCCCGGTGGCGACAGAAGACGTCTGGAATGGGTCGTGAGCTCGACTCTCTCGCGGATGTCATCTCCTTTGGTGTAGCCCCGGCCCTGATCGGATATGGTTGCGGCATGCAGGGTTTTTACGACCGGATCATCCTGACCTATTTTGTTGCATGCGGAGTATCCCGCCTGGCGCGCTACAACATTACGACCGAGGCGCTGTCAGAGGGCGGAGACAAAGTGAAGTACTTCGAAGGAACTCCTATCCCAACATCGCTGCTGCTGGTGCTGTTGCTGTTATGGGCCGCTTCGCAGGGAGCTTTGCGCGAGTCCCTCTGGTTCGGACAGGTCGCGTTTGCCGGCTTCACGCTTCATCCGATAGCGCTGTTTTTCGCGGTTTCCGGCTCACTCATGATCAGTCGAATACGGATACCAAAGCTCTGAGCTGCCCCATGCCGGGCTGACACAAACAGCCAAGCCAGCCTGGCCGGGCTCTACGGCTCGATGCCATGTTGGGACAAAAAGAGATCCACCCTGCCCTTCTCCCGCGTCACCTGCCCTGCTTCCGGCTTAAAAAATCCTTTTCGATCACGCGACTGATCGCTTCTCTGATATCAGGGTCGCTTATCCCGCGAACATGTTCCTTGATCTTCTCCCGCTCAGCCTGGCTAAGAACGGTACGCACAGGGGTTTCTTCCGGAGGTTCTGCCGGTGACTCGACCTCGCCGATTCTCAATGAGATGTCGTTGATCGTTTTCTTCCCAAGGGTGCTGTTCACTTTTTCGATGATCTCGGGCTTGAGCAGTGAAAGCTGCTGCATCCAGGCCGGGCTGTCCACGATGAGCGTGAGTTTCTTTCCCCGCACGGCCTGCGGCTGGGCGTGGCGCGCTATGGCCGGGCCGACGGCCTTCTCCCACTGGCCGAAAATACGGTACTCGCTCAAGCGGCTCCCGAGACCTCGTGCCTTCAGCATGCTGCCGAGCGTGTACGACAGCCTGTCCAGTTTCTTCCTCATGGCGCCCATCTTAGCACAGCAAGAGTTCTTTTGACAACAAGGAACAAGATGGTTATAATATGTAACTACACAGGTGAATAGACTGAAGGTAGATAGGTTGGAGTTGATGGTGAAAAGTTAAGGGATAGTCAGCCTTCAGCCTAAAAACCCGACTCCTTCAGTCTTCAGCCTGACCGCCTAGGTGTCTGCAAAAAAAGTCTTTCATAAGCGCACACGGGAGCATATATGCCTGAATTACGAAAAGATCCTATCACCGGCCGCTGGGTCATCATCTCTTCCGAGCGCGGCAAGCGACCCGCGGATTTCCAGGACCAGCGCGGTAAAAAAAGGGGGGGGTTCTGCCCCTTCTGTGCAGGGAACGAACGCACCACTCCGAATGAGGTCCTGGCCTATCGCGCTGCCGGGGTGAACACACCAAACGGACCGGGCTGGCGGCTCCGCGTAGTACCGAACAAGTTTCCCGCGCTCCAGATCGAGGGCAACCTGAACAAGCAGGGCGAGGGCATCTTCGACAAGATGAACGGGATCGGCGCACACGAGGTGATCATCGAAAGCCCCGACCATAACGCCACGCTCGCGACCCTTCCGCAGCAGGCGATGGAAGAGGTGCTCTGGGCGTACCGGGACCGCATGGAAGACCTGAAGCGGGACACCCGCTTCCAATATGCGCTCATCTTCAAGAACGAAGGACTTTCGGCAGGGGCAACGCTCGAACACACCCATTCACAGCTCATCGCGCTGCCGATCGTGCCGATCCATGTGCAGGAAGAGCTCGACGCGTGCCGACGACACTACAACCTCAAGGAGCGCTGCATTTTCTGCGACATCGTGCGTCAGGAGATACGATCGGGGGCGCGCGTGGTGCTCGAGACACCGCTCTTCATTGCCCTGGCGCCCTTCGCACCCCGTTTCCCTTTCGAGACCTGGATCATGCCCAAGTCACATCTCTCCTGTTATACCTCCTCCTCCAACGAGGATTTTAAAGATCTTGCCGGTCTCCTGCAAAATGTTCTTCAGCGGATCGATCGTGCGCTCTCGACTCCTCCGTACAACTTCGTGATCCATACCTCTCCGTTCAAGGATGAATGCAACGATTACTATCACTGGCACATCGAACTCATGCCCAAGTTAACGAACGTGGCAGGTTTCGAATGGGGATCCGGGTTCTATATCAATCCCACGCCGCCCGAGGAGGCGGCGAAATTCCTGCGGGAAATCAAGGCATGAAAATCCTGTTCGCGGCATCCGAGGCGGCCCCCTTTGCAAAGACCGGCGGGCTCGCGGACGTCGCCGGGAGCCTCCCGCCCGCAATCGCCTCGCTCGGCCATGAGGTGCGTGTGGTCATGCCGTACTACCGGCAGGTGGGCCGGCATGCGTCGAACCTCAAACACGTCGCGACCTTCTCGGTCCCTCTCGGATCCTGGGAGGAGCGCTGCGATGTCTTCGAGGGGAGAACGGACCGGGACGTCGTTGTCTATTTTATCAAGAAGGATATCTACTACGACCGGCCCGGGCTCTACCAGACAGCGCGGACTGATTATCCCGACAACGCCGAGCGGTTCATTTTTTTTTCGCGGGCCGTACTGGAGCTTTGCCGCGCCCTGGACTACAGCCCGGATATCATCCACGGGAACGACTGGCAAACAGGCCTCCTGCCGCTCTACCTGAAAACACTGTACCGCGGGTCCGAAACATTGCACGGAACAAAAACGGTCTTCACGGTGCACAACCTCGGCTATCAGGGTATTTTTTGGCACTGGGACATGCGTCTGACCGGTCTCGGTTGGGAGGTGTTTACCCCCAAGGGCATTGAGTTCTGGGGCAAGATCAATTTTCTCAAGGCCGGCCTTGTCTACTCGGACATCATTACGACGGTGAGCAAAACCTACAGCCGCGAGATCCAGACCCCGGAATACGGGTATGGTCTCGAGGGCGTGCTCGTGAACCGGGCTGCGGAACTCTTTGGCATCGTGAACGGGATCGACTACCGGACCTGGGACCCGGCACGCGACCGCGACATCCCGAAGCCCTTCAGCGCGGCGAGGCTTGCGGGCAAGGCCCTCTGCAAAAAGGCGCTTCAGGGATTGATCCGCATGCCGGGGACCGATGATCCGCTGATCGGCATGGTAACGCGCCTTGTGGACCAGAAGGGGCTCGATATTTTGACCGAGGCGCTTCCGGAGATCATATCCCTCGGCGTGCAGATCGTCATTCTCGGGACCGGAGACGAAAAATACCATCGCATTCTGTCCGATGCAGCCGACCGCTATTCAAAGAAAATGCGAGTTCTGCTCCGGTACGATGATTCGCTCGCGAGGAAGGTGTACGCGGGGTGCGATATGTTTCTCATGCCGTCGCTCTACGAGCCCTGCGGTCTCGGCCAGATGATTGCGCTGCGCTACGGCGCCGTACCGGTCGTCCGCAAGACAGGCGGGCTTAGCGACACGGTCGCGGACTATAACCCGAAAACGGGACAAGGGACCGGATTCCTGTTCGAGGAATACGCCGCGTCGGCGCTCACCGACTGCCTGCGCCGCGCGCTTTCAGCGTACAGTGACCGGAACGCATGGAAACGCCTGGTGAGGAACGGCATGAAACAGGATTTCTCGTGGGAGCGCTCGGCAAAGGAATATGTGAAGGTTTACAGGAAAGCGATGAGAAAATAACAAGGGTCCGGGGTACAGGTTCAGCGTTCAGGAACGCGGACAGGCAACTGACCCCTGAACCCTGACTAACTGACTCTGCATTTCAACCATGGGAACGACCGAAAAAAAAGAACTGAGCATCCTGAGCGAGATCAGCCGCATATCGAATTCATCGGTCGGTCTCACGGAGAAGCTTCAGCGCCTCGTCGAGGCCGTTGCGCGCGGCATGGAAAAGGACGGCGCCTCGGTGTTCCTGTTCGACCGCTCCCGAAAGATCGTTACGCTCGCCGCTGCAATCGGCCTGAACCAGGAGTCCATCGGCAAAGTGAGTTTCCCGATCGGGATGGGCATCGCCGGCTGGGTAGCGGAGCAGAAGGTCCCTCTCGCGCTTGATGACCCGTATGCCGATCCACGCTTCGCCTATGCCCCCGAATCGGGCATTGAGAAATTCAAGTCCCTTGCCGCCGCACCGATCATGTACGAAGACCAGTGCCTCGGCGTGGTCTTCGTCCTCTCCTCCACGGTGTGGAGTGCTGCTTCATCGGACATTACGCTGCTCACTACCACCGCCGACCAGATAAGCGGGGTGATCAAGAGCGCTCAGATGTTCCAGGACATCCAGGACCGACTGGCCGCGCTTGCCACCATCTACGAGATCGGTCTGGCGCTCACTTCCACGCTCGACCTCGAGCCGCTCCTCTCGCTCATCGCCAAGAACAGCACGCAATCGCTCCGCGCCCAGGGCTGCACCATCCGGCTCATAAACCTGCCGGAGATCATGCCTCATAAAACCTTCTCTTCCTACAGCGTTATCGGCGACACGATAGCCGACATGGATACGAAGATCGGCGGTATCCTGGCCGAACGCGTCGCGCGGGAGAAAAAACCGACCCTGATCCAGGATATTACGAAAGACCCCGCCCTCGCCGCTTCCAGCGGGGTCCCTGCGGCGTCCATCATCAGCGTCCCGCTCATCTTCCGGGACAAGGTGATCGGAGTCATCACGCTCTATAACAAACAGGAAGGCCAGTTCTTCACCGAGGACGACCTCCAGTTCCTGACGACCGTCGCCAGCGGTGCCGCGGTGTCAGTCGAGAACGCGGCCATGTATGAGCGCATGGAGGACCTGGCGATCGAAGCGCGCACCCGGGCCCGGGAACTTTCCATCCTCTACGATATCGGCACCGCCATGAGCACGACGTTGAACCTCGACCGTCTGCTCAGGATCATTCTTACCGCCGCAACCATGGGCGGGAGCGGTCTGGGCTTCAACCAGGCGCTTCTGCTCCTGACCAATGAACGAACCAACACGCTCCAGGGCATGATGGGCGTCGGACCGACGAGCTGGGAAGAGGCGGGCCGAGCCTGGAATGAGGTATCGCGCATTCATAAAAGCCTCATGGAGTGGATCCAGACGGGCGACCTTTTCGAGCACCGCGATTCGCCGCTCAATACGCTGGCAAAGGGCATTCGCGTTTCGCTCCAGCCGAACGAGGAAGTGCTGGCGCTCACGGTACTGAACAAAAGACCATATAACATCACCAATGCCTTCACAGACCCCATCGTGAGCGACAAACTCCGTGAAACGCTCAAAGTGAACAGCTTCGCAACGGTCCCGCTTATTGCAAAGGACCGGGTCATCGGTGTCATCCTTGTGGACAATATGTTCACCCAGAGGCCGATCACCGATGGAGATATCCGTTTTCTCACCATGTTCGCGCACCAGGCCGCGCTCGCCATCGAAAACGCCATTTTCCACACAAATCTCGAGACCATGAACAAGGCCATGCGCGCAATGCACGAGCAGCTTGTCCAGTCCGAGAAGATGGCGGCACTCGGCGCCATGATGGCCGAGATCACCCACGAGATCAGGAATCCGCTCGTCTCCATCGGCGGCTTCACCAGACGGCTTGCGAAGAAGCTCAAGGACAACGAAGACAAAAAATATGTCGATATCATCCTGAGCGAGGTCACGAGGCTCGAGGGGATCATCCATGACAACCTTTCTTACATCAAGGAGATGGCGCCGCAGCTCGCTGAAACCGACATCAACGGCCTCATCGAGGAGGTCCTGACCCTCTATGAAGACGAACTTGCCCAGCGGCACATCCGTGTCGAGCGGCATTTTACCGCTTCTCTGCCGCACCTTATGGTCGATACGCAGCAGCTCAAGCAGGGAGTGATCAACGTTCTCAAGAATGCCATGGAGGCCATGGAGAACGGCGGCACGCTCTTCATCAGGACCTATGCGGTTCCTGACGATGAGGCGGCGGCAATCGAGATCGGGGACACGGGGCCCGGCATTTCAGCCAAGGCCATGCATAATATTTTCAACCCCTACTACACGACGAAACCGCGGGGCACGGGGCTGGGACTGCCGATCACGAACAGGATCATTCAGTCCCACAAGGGCAAGATCGAGCTGCGGAACCGGGACGGGGGAGGCGCCCTCTTTACGATCAAGCTGCCTCTCCCGGAGAAAAAGGACCCGCCATCCTGATCCATACAGTATGGTCCCTGGAAAATCAAAAGGTATGGGTCCTTTGCTGTTCTTTGTGCGCTTCGTGCCTTCGTGTGAGTATGTGCTTTAGGGTCTTGCGAGTTACGGTTCAACTTGCATTCATGCCGCGGAGCAGACAGAAAATCATAAGAGGAAGGGCATTTGCCTTTCACCCGTGATTGGATTCTCTCCGTTCACTCGGTCAACGCTGTGGCTAAAAATATTTTTCCGGTTTGTCAGGGTTACGTTTCAGAAATTCTGATTTCGAATTTACTGCCGAGGAGGTGCGAATGAAAAAGATACTGGTTATCGACGACGAGGAAAATATCCGGGAACTTTATAAAGAGGAGTTCATGGAGATGGGCTACGAAGTAATGACGGCTCACGACGGGGTTCAGGCGCTTGCGGCTATGGACACTACAAAGTTCGATCTGGCCACTCTGGACATGCGTATGGAAGAAATGGACGGCATAGAAACCCTTCGGAAGATGAAAGAGAAGGACAGCTCGCTTCCCGTCATTATCTGCACCGCTTACGAGGAATATAAGCACGACTTCGGAAGCTGGTGTTCCGATGCCTACGTAGTCAAGTCCTCAGACCTGTCTCTGCTCCGGGACACGGTGAAAAAGATCCTCGGATGAGCGAAAAGACAGACACGCTCGAGGTGCTCATTGAAAAACTCGTCCACGGCGGCAGCGGGCTGGCGAGGCTGGACACAGGCCAGGCGGTCTTTGTTCCCGGTGTGCTGCCGGGAGAGCGGGTCTTCGTCACCATCAGGAAAAAGCGAAAAGGCGTTTTAGAAGCCGCCCTCGTCAAGGTCCTCACACCGTCGAAAGACCGCATCACGCCGCCCTGTAATGGAGAAATAGAATGTACCGGCGCAACCTGGGCGCACATCGCATACCCGTCCCAGCTTAGGCATAAGCAGGAGATCCTGCTCGACACGCTGAAAAAAATAGGTGGCATCGAGCCCGATCGCCTTCTTCCGATACTCCCCTCGCCCCACACGGACCACTACCGGCTGCGGACTCAGTTCAATGTCCGGATGAAGGACAACCGGCAGCGCATCGGTTTTTTCCGCCAGGGTTCGTACGATCTCATTGAAGTGAACAATGCGTTCCTTATCCACCCCGTCATCGACGGGGTACTGAAGAACATCCGAACCCTTTCTGACAGGCTCCCGTTGCTCACCGAACTCCATATCAACGCCTCGCCGACGGGAGAGGTGCATCTCCTGCTCTTCAGCGAACAGCCGCTTTTCCCTGCAATGGACCCCTTTTTCGCTGACCTGAAAAGAATCTCACCCGAAGTGATCGGCATGACCGGATTCGCGGGCAGAAAAAAGGTCTCAGCCCTCGGCAGGAACCAGCTCACTCTCGAAATAGAAGGAATGACGCTCAAAGCCACTGAAGGGAATTTCTTTCAGGTAAACTGGGAGCAGAACAGGAACATGGTAAGGACAGTACTGGAATTTACCGAACTCACGGGGAACGAGACCGTGCTCGACCTTTACTGCGGCATCGGCAACTTCTCCCTGCCGCTCGCGAAGAAAGCAAAGGCCGTGATCGGCATCGAATCGGGTTATTCGGCGATCGAGGACGCGAAGGCGAACGCTGAGTTGAATGGTGTTCCAAATGCGGAATTCATTGCCGACGATATGCAGAAGGGATTAAAGGCCCTGATCCAGAGGAAGCTGCGCGCCCAAGTGATCGTGCTCGACCCGCCGCGCGCCGGCGCTACAATCAAGACGCTCGAGCGCGTGCTCGCCTTTGTCCCTCAGAGGATCGTCTATGTCTCGTGCAATCCCTCGACGCTTGCACGGGACCTGAAATTCTTTCAACTCTTTGGCTTCCGCCTCGACCGTCTTCAGCCCGTGGACATGTTCCCCTATACCTATCATATTGAATGCGTGGCGGAAATGGTGAGGACGCAATAGAAGCGGCAATTCTTTGAACCGACAGTCTTCCCCATCCGAGTAAAAAGTTAATATTGAACTTTGGTAATCACGAATAGATAAGGATGGGCGTAATTGTGGGTGTAGTAAGCCTAAAGTTATGGGTATATAACCCAACACGCACTTTGCTTTTTACTGAGGCATGATGAAATGGTTTCGTTTAAGGGATATAATGTTTATAAATATTACAAAAAAATTACCAATTTTCCATTTATTGACCGTTCACAAAGGCAAAGAGAGGAGCCGGGCATTTAGATTATCGTGTAATTGATTCTTCAAAATTCTTTGATGCTGATATTAACTTTTTGTTTTTATTATAATATTTATTCTCAGAAGTGGTTTCATTTATACACACGCTGTTTTTTCTTTCACTCCCCCATAATCCCCACGAATCCATATGTACGATTGTCGAACAAACTTACACGAAAAAACATAATACTATTTTAGTACAAAATTCAATCAGTTCTGTTTTGGCAATTCTTTTGCATTTTAATTCCATAGAGAAAGAGATTGAGCAGGTAATGTAACCAAAGTTCGGTGAGTATCCATGAGCAAGCAAGAATTCATTAAAATTACCCGGGAACAGGAAAAAGAGATCAACCATATTTTGAACGACAGCTCTCTTTACCTGAGCATGTCTGCGGCAGAGAGACGAAAGCTCATACACTATCTCGTATCATCTTACTTTAACCTTCTACCTGTTGAAAACCGTCGGGCCCTTCCCACGGCAATGCGCACCGGATCGGCGATGTAAACCAGGATGCGTTACGTATTGCCCCTGGGAAATGAGTATATAATAAAGTGCCTTGTACCGTGAAAATGGTTTGGCCTAAATGGGCAATACGCCCCCTGCCACACTCGCGGGCCCGAAACATTCGCCTCCCTTAATGTCGGAAGCTTTGAGTATGATCGCTTCCGACATTTTTTTATTTCACCATCATCGCAAAGAACGATCCACTCTTCTCTCGTCTGCATGCAACTCTTAAACAAACGAGACCATGCGGGTAGCCGCGGAGAAAACAAATACTCGATCCATATTGGATCCCGGATCGGCGGGAAAAACAAAGAATCCCGGCCGGCCCGGCTGATAGCCCTGCGTCGTTCCGACCAATTCCTCCCCGTCCTTGAATACCACCTTGATCTTTTTCCCCACAGCCGGCTTGACCGTGTCGAATGTTCTTTTCTCCTGGTATTGACTATCCCCGTCAAAGTCCTTCACAAAAAATACAGCCTTCAATACGTTGACGTAAACATCAAGCGGCTTGGAACCGGCCGGGGCGTCATACGGCAGGAGATGGAAAATGTCCTTGTTGGGCATGAAATTGCTCGTATAACCCTTTGATATGCGGCCGTCCTGATAACGAACGACGATCTTATTTTGTATCATAACGATCCTTTCTTCAGCTTCCAATAATGCATCGCCGGAATTCTGAAAAGAATGCCGTTTCTATCCGTCCAACGGTTCTATGCTTTCCGGCGAATCGTATTTAAAAGAGTTCACCTTTGGAGTAACAGGGAATAATTCCATCTCCTCTGATGGGTAAGGATTCAATAGCCCGGGAAGAACTGAACTATCCTGAACCCTGGGATCCAGCCATAGGTCATATTTGTCCGCCGGGGCAATGACCGGCATCCGCTCGTGAATGGGCATGACCAACTGGTTCGCGCCGGTCGTTATGATCGTACTCATCGTGAGCAGTTCACCGTCCGGGGACCCCCAGGCGTTATACAGTCCGGCAAAGCCAAATGGCTTGTGTGACTTGAGCCTGACATAGAAAGGCTTCCTTGTCGTTCCTTCCTTTCGCCATTCGTAGAATCCATCAGCCACCACAAGACACCGCTGTTTCTCGAAGGCCGATTTGAACGCCTTGCTGCTTGCAACGGTCTCCGCACGAGCATTGATCATCCCGTAGCTGGCATCAAGGTCCTGGGACCAGGACGGCACAAAACCCCATCGGGACTTGATAAGCCTCCGTTTACCATCGTTGACGACGATCAGAATGTCCTGACTGGGCGCGATGTTATAGTGGGGCGGATATTCAAGATCCCGGTCAGCGATCCCGAATATCTCCGCGATTACCTCAATGGCGCTATGTATCTCAAATCGTCCGCACATAACCGGTCACCTAACCTGTTGTAAGTATAGCACGTTGCTGCAACCGCGCCCGGGATCCAGAAAACCCTTGACAGGTGAACGTTCGTTCACTTATACTATCTTCATGCCATCACCGATCGCTAAGGAAGAAAAGCACCGCTCCCGCATCCGGGACATTGCCCGTTTCCAGCAGAAAAACGGCAGGATGCCCAGTTTTTCAGAGCTCGGCGAGATAACCGGTCTGCGGTCAAAGAACGCGGTATTCAAGCTTGTAGGCAAGCTGGAAAAGCTCAAGGTCGTGGCGCGGGACAAGAAGGGCAGGCTTATTCCCGGTTCGATCGCCTGCCCTGTCAAGGTGCTGGGAACGGTCGAGGCAGGCTTCCCCTCTCCCGCGGAAGAAGAGCTGGTTGATACCCTTTCCCTTGATGATTTCCTGATCCAGAACCGGGAGGCAACCTTTTTGCTCAAGGTATCCGGCGATTCCATGTCCGGCGCGGGGATACTTGCGGGTGATATGGTCATCGTGGATAAGGGCCGGACGCCAAAGAGCGGCGATATTGTGATCGCCCAGGTGGACGGTGAGTGGACCATGAAGTACTTACGGAAGCGTGGTGACAACGTGACCCTCGTAGCCGCAAACCCCAAATACCAGCCCATCAAACCGAAGCGTGAACTCAAGATCTCGGGGGTCGTGACAGCCGTGGTGAGAAAATATAAATAGGGCAAGGCAAAAATGAATTAGTCTCACACGAAGCCACAAAGCCACGAAGAAAGGCGGAACTCGCAAATGTCCATACAACACAAGGATGGAATGACCGAGATGAATTTCGGTGAAGGTATGATGAAAGATGGCATATCCCGTATTCTGAACGGACAGGTAACATAGTACGAAAAATCATATCTCACACGAAGCTACAAAGAAAAAAGCTCCCCTTCGTGGCTTTGTGCCTTTGTGTGAGAACGATCTGTTTTTTACGAGGATCAAATTCCGTCTTGCGGAAAATTATGAACGATGTTAAGCTGAATGCGGATCGAAGCCGATGACATGCCGATACGGCTGCAGGCTAAAGCAGCACCTCTGGGAAAGCGCATACAGAGAGATGCTTCTTGTCCGAATAAATAAGTTAGGCTCTACTAAGGAGGAAATGAGTGGGCGTTGAGGAGAAAAACAGGAACGAAATCCTTTCCCGGGTAGTTGCCGCTCTCTTTGTGAAATCGAAGGGAGGGGAAGAGCTGTCATCCAATATCCATCGTCTCCGCGAGGAAATAAAGAAAGTGATCGAAGGTGAGGATACGATATTCGGAAAATTCCGTGGACTCGTGGAATCGTTCCGGGACATCATTCCTGAGGAGAAACAGCGTTATCATGCCGCTATCCAGGCATTGTCGACAACTTCGAAGCTAAGCCAGCAAGAGATCGTTAAGGCCGTCAACAATCAGTTCGAGGAGCTTAAAATACTCGAGAAGGGTTTAATGCCTGCCCTCCCCGGTTGGCGCGACGAGCTTAAGGTCATGGAAACCAGATCGCGGGAGATGCGGGACGAGATATCGAAACTGCGTGAAAAAATAGGGCAGCTTGAGAGCGAAGAAAAAGGGATACTCACTGGCATGGCGGCACGGGAAAAGGAAATGGCGCTCGTCGAGAAGGCAGTGACCGAACTTTTCACGGATTTGGGAGCGGAGATAACCTCTATCAAAAAAAAGGTTGAGGAATTTACTGCTGAAAGTGCGGCCTCTCAGCCAATCCCGGCCAAGGATTCTATGAAAAGTGATATTCCCCGCGAGGAAAAGGGAAGCGGCGAGCGGAAAAGCGAGATCCCCGAGTCTCCAGCACCGCAGGGTGCGGAATGGCAGAAAAAATGCCCTATGTGCGGGGGGCGAATGGACTTCTACAGTCAGGAGGAAATGTGGCAGTGTTATTCCTGCGCATACGAAGAACTAAAAAAGGATGAAGCTCCGGGTGAAAGCGAAGAGAAAAGTGAGCCTGCGAACGCACCTCAACCCGCTCCGGCTTCGAAGCCGGGTTCCGGTCCATCTCCGCGCCGTGCCGTCCATATGGGATCCCTGTCTTCCGACGAAAACCAGGAACCAAGAGAGGAATCATCACTGTCCATTAACCAGCCATCGTCCAAAAAAAAGACCTGTCCGGTCTGCCGTAAAAAGATGGATTGGCACCAGAAGGAGAAGGCCTGGCGGTGCCCCTTCTGCGACTACGAGAGAAGTATCTAAGAGGGCGCATCATGTCTGAAATCTTCGGTTTCGATGCATTCTCCCCTAAAGAAATCGCTGCGCGGGTCCAAACAATCGGCGTGGTCAAGGCTCGCCTGCCGCTAATTCCCATGCTGATGCTGAGTGTGCTGGCCGGAGCCTTTATCGCCCTGGGTGCGCTCTACTTTGTGATTGTCAAATCTGACCCCTCCTTGGGCTTTGCCGCCAAACAGGTGCTCGGCGGCGTGACCTTCTCTTTGGGGTTGATTCTCGTGGTCGTCGCAGGTGCGGAGTTATTCACGGGAAATAATCTGCTGGCGATGGCCTGGGCTGATGGAAAGATTTCCACCCTCGAGCTGCTGCAGAACTGGGCAATTGTTTGCGTCGGCAATTTTATTGGCGCAGCCGGACTTGCGCTCTTGGTTTTTCTCTCCCATCACCCTGAAATGAACAATGGCGAAATTGCACAAGAGTATCTCAGGATTGCCTCAGCCAAGGTCGCCATGCCGTTCTGGACGGCCTTCTTTAAGGGCATCCTCTGTAATGTCCTGGTGTGCATAGCGGTATGGATGGCGCTTGCCGGACGAAGCGTTATCGATAAGGCTGTGGCAATTATATTTCCCGTGTCTGCTTTCGTTGCGGCAGGCTTCGAACATAGCGTCGCCAATATGTTCTTTATCCCGCTCGCGATGCTGCTGCAGAACTTCGACAACATAGGAGTGAACTCCAATACCATTACCTGGGTTGGTTTCTTCGGAAATCTGGTGCCGGTAATACTGGGTAATATTGTCGGCGGCAGCGTTCTGGTTGGATTAGTGTACCACCTCATCTACCGGCAAAAGCGGCATACATAAACACATAAAATTCCCGACCCGAAGGAACCTATAGGGCCTTTCTCCCTGAGTATACCCTGTTTGAGTTGCTGGAGGAGGGAATGCAACGAAAAATACCCGGCCCCAAAGACTCCTGCTCGGATTGTTCTAAACTCTGGCGCAATGATGAAAAATAAAGCGGTCATCTTTGATCTTGACGGTACACTGCTCGATACGCTTGAAGATATCGCATATGCGGCCAATCGGGTTCTGGCTTCGAGGGGTTTGCCTATCCGTCCGCTGGATGTCCACAGGGCCGCAATCGGAAACGGGGCCCGCCAGTTGATGGAACGTGTGTTGCCGGAAGGCAACCGCGATCCGAAGACGATCGAGGAATGTTTCGCGGCTTTCCGTAAAGAGTACGGAGAACATTGGAACGTCAAAACCAAACCCTATCCCGGCGTACCGGAAACGCTGGATGCCTTACAAGCACGCGGATTGAAGATGGCCGTCTTGTCCAACAAGCCGGCTGATTTTACGCGTAAATGTGTATATGGAATTCTATCGAAATGGAAGTTCGATCCTGTGGTTGGTGCAGAGCGTGGAATTCCGAGCAAACCAGATCCTGCCGGGGCCCTTGATATCGCCAAACGCCTTGGTATTTCGCCGGAAGAATTCGTCTATCTTGGTGACAGCGGAGTTGACATGAAAACGGCAACCGCGGCAGGCATGTTCGCCGTAGGAGCATTGTGGGGGTTTCGAAGTCGTGAAGAGTTACAACAAGAAGGGGCAAAGGTATTGCTGGAACGTCCTCAGGATATTATAAATTTGTTCGAGTGAGGGTGAAAAGACCACGATCTATTGTACTTTTTTCGCCCTCCGTCTCCGCGTCCCCCCGTCACCGTGTCGGGTTTATCATCTATCGGAGTTGTTTATGACCGACCAATTCATATCCCTCTCCTCCTGGCCGCAGGCGATCATGCATATCGACGCCGACGCCTTTTTTGCCTCCTGTGAGCAGGCGATCCATCCGGAACTTAAAGGGAGGCCGGTGATCTGCGGCAAGGAGCGCGGCATTGTCGCCGCCGCGAGCTATGAGGCAAAGGCCCGGGGAGTCACTCGCGGGGTGCGGCTTTCGGACGTGAAGAAGATCTGTCCCGATGCGGTCATTCTTCCGTCCGATTATGAGACCTACAGTCTCTTTTCCGTTCGCATGTTCGAGATCCTGCGGCGCTTTTCACCTGATGTCGAGGAGTACTCTATTGATGAGGCCTTTGTCGATCTGACCGGCCTGAGACGAAGCTATCATGGCCCGTATGAAGTGATCGCCGAAAAAATGCGAACAGCGATCGAGACAGAGCTGGGGATCACCGTATCGGCCGGGGTAAGCCTTTCCAAGGTCCTGGCCAAGATCGGATCAAAGCACAATAAACCGAACGGTCTCACCATGATCCCGGGGAGAGATATTCATCGTTATCTGGAGAAACTGCCTGTCGAAAAGGTCTGGGGCATAGGGGCGAACACGGCGGCATTTCTGAGAAAGCACGGGATCACAACCGCTTTGCAGTTCACAAAAAAGGACGAGGGCTTCATAAAGAAGTTTCTGTCAAAACCCTACCAGGAGATCTGGCACGAGTTGAACGGCAGGAGCGTGTACCCGGTCACCACGGAGACAAAGAACAGCTACCAGTCGATAAGCAAGGCCAGGACCTTTACGCCGCCGTCCATGGATGAGGGTTTTGTATTTGCCCAGCTCTCCAAGAACCTGGAAAACGCATGCATCAAGGCAAGGAGGTACCGGCTGGCGGCCGCGCGGATCATTGTGTTCCTCAGGAAGCAGGATTTTACGAGCAGTGGAGTGGAAATTAAGCTGACCCGGCCTACCGCGTACCCGGTGGAACTGTTCGGGCTCCTGCGCCAGGGCTTTGAGCAGGTATTCGAATCCCGGGCCTTATACCGTCAGACAGGGGTCGTTCTTTCCGGCCTGGTCGCGGAGGGCGGGATCCAGTTCAGCCTTTTCGATGATACGACAAAGATAGAGAAGATGGCCAGGATCTACAGCGTCGTTGATGAGATCTCGGCGAAGTACGGAAAGCACACCATTCAGCACGCAGCGAGCCTGCCGACGAAGCTCCAGGCCCAGCACGAGGGAGAGCGGGGTGATGTCCCGGTAAGAAGAGCGGACCTGTTCAAAGGTGAGACCAGGCGACAGCGGCTGGGACTGCCCTTACTGCATATGAAGGTGTAACCGCTGCGCACGGCCGGTCCCCGGACATATCTGACACAGAAGCTGACACCCTTCACCCTGGAAAAGGCACTTGGACACGGAAGGGGCGGATTAAGATATGATAAAAGCGGATGAAAATCAAAAGAAGGAATTCAACCGGGGGGTGAAATATAATCCAAAGAAAAAAATCCGATTCTATCCGGTCCTTATCCGATTTGATCCGTGGCACCTCTGTTGTCAGGTTCCCCCTCTCCCTGTCAGAGTGAATGCGTGGCTGAGATGAAAAGGCAAGGATAGATCAGCACAACAACTTCAGGCATTATTTGTCGGGCCGGGTCTTTTTTTTCTTCTTTTTAACGAGGGTCGCTTTTTTTTCCGCCGGCGCGGCTCGCTTTTTATCCGGTTTAACTGCTCGCGGCGACGATGATGGTACGAACAGGGTCGTCGTGACCGAGGAGCTGACCAACGATGGTACGGGTACAGGAGAAGTCAAGCTCAACGATGAGCCGGCAGTGTCTTGCAGGAGCAGGGGCGCAGAATGAGTCAATCTAAGCGATGAACCCGGAGCATCCTGCTGGAGCGTTGTCTCCGGAGAGGTCGGTGTAATTGCCGTAGTTACAAGAGGCTGACTTACCAGGAAATTCGTCATCGATTGCTTTGCAGGAACAACGGTTTGACGAGGGAGGGTTTCTTTGGTCGATTTCGCCTGGTAGTGATAGAGCGTGGCTCCGGCAATAAGGAGAAGCACCGCCGAGGCAACGAGGGCACTCCTGAGCCATCCTCCACTCGTCGGCCTGCTGTTGATGATCCCGGCTTCCTGCTCCGGCATCGAGTCCAGGATATTCCGCGAGACGAGGTAGTCTGCAATGCGGCGAAGCGAGGCCGCCTTCGTGGTCCTGCCCGCAAGATATCTTCCCAGTTTTCTCTCGACCTCCAGCATTGAGCCGTAGCGCTGGTGTGGTTTTTTTCTGAGACACTTCTTGATGAGCCGCTGAAGTCGCCACGGAATTTCTTTGTTGACGCGGCGCGGAGCAAGGAACTTGTCTTTCAAGATCTTAACAGTGACCGAACGGGCATCCTCATCGCTAAAGGGCTTGACACCGGTAAACATCTCGTACAATACGACGCCGAAGGAAAAGATGTCCGATCGTACATCAAGCTGCTGACCGAGGATCTGCTCGGGTGACATATAGGCGGGCGTCCCGATGAGCGTGCCGGGCAAGGTCAGGGCCTCAAGGTTCCTGGTATGAGCGATGCCGAAATCCATGAGCTTGACCTCGCCGTTCCTCTTGATCATTATATTGCTCGGTTTGATGTCGCGGTGGATGAACCCGCGCATATGCGCATAATCCAGGGCATTGCTGACCTGAATGGCGATCATGATCCCCACATCGACCGGCAGGGCCCCGATCTTCCCGATCACGTCGGCAAAGTTGGCGCCGTCAACGTATTCCATAACGATGCTGTAGGTCGGTTTGTTCCAGTAATCGTAGATGTGAACGATATTCTCGTGCTGGAGCGAAGCAGCAACCCTGCTTTCGCGCTCGAACCGCTTGACGATCTGGACATCAGCATGATAGGCCTTCTTCAGTTCCTTGATGGCCACCGGCCGGCCAAGGGACTTCTGGACGGCCTTATACACTGTGGCCATGCCCCCGGCGCCGATCTCGCCCACGACTTCATATTCATCTTTTATCTGTTGTCTCGGCATAACGATATCCTTATCCGGACAAGCCGGAACCAAATATGCCACAAAGACACGAAGGCACAAAGAAATTCATACAGAGGTTTGTGATTTACCGAGTCCCTAATTCTTCGTGTTCTCTTTGAAGCTTGGAGCCTTCGCGGCTGAATTTTGTTTTATTTTAAGAAGATTGATTTGTAACTGTCTAAACCTCCGTCACCCAAACCACGACCGCCGTGATATTGTCAATGCCCCCGCCGTCGTTTGCCGCGGCCAGCAGCTTGTGTACAGCGTCGCGGGGTCCCGTTGTTGACAGGAGACCGATGATCTCTGCATCATCAACCATTCCCGTCAGGCCGTCGGTGCACAGGAGCAGCCGGTCCTCCCGCTGCAGCGCGAGCGAGGTGATGTCCGCCTTCACCTCTTCATCGATGCCCAGGGCCCGGGTGATCACATGTCGGTAAGGACTCGTCCTCGCCTGCTCGGGCGTAAGTGCGCCGGCGCGGAGCTGCTCTGCCACGAAAGAATGGTCATTCGTCAGCTGCGTGAGCTTCCCGGACCGGAGGAGATAAGCACGGCTGTCACCGATATGAGCAATAAACATGCGGCCCTTCCGGAGCAGAAGTGCGGTAAGCGTGGTTGCCATACCTGCGAGCCCCGGATTGTGAGTGTGTACCGCGCGAATAGTACGGTTCGCGAGGTTGAGCGCATTCGTAAGCGCCATGGTTTCGGGATCTGCTCTGGACGTCACTCCTGCCGGAGGAGTCCTGTCCTTTTCTCCGAGCAGGTCCGGCATGGAAGCCGCGAGTGTCTCAACGGCCATGCGGCTCGCGACCTCTCCTCCCTCGTTCCCCCCCACCCCGTCCGCAACAGCATAGAGGCAGAATTCGTCGTTCAGCAGATACGCGTCTTCGTTATTGGTTCTCTTTTTACCGGTATCGGTCCCGCCGAAGGAGGCTATCTTCATTTACCCGATCTCGTATGTCCGGCTCTTACCAATGTCTTCGAGTATAAACTGGAGAACAGTATCTCCAACGCTGAATTTATCGCCATGGTGCAAGGTGGTCTCTTTGATGAGCGTCCCACTCATCCGCGTACCGTTCGTACTCTCCATGTCTCTGAGCCGGTAATTTCCTTCACCATACTCGATGGCCGCATGCTGACGCGAGACCTGGGCGTCCTTCAGGGCAATGTCGGCGCCCGCATCCCTGCCGATCACCGTGTTCTCCTTGGTGATCAGGAATTCCATGCCCTCCCCGTATCCCTTTATGATAACCACGGAGGCTTGAAACCTTTCTGGTATTTTTTTCAACGGCTGAGATTGCTTCTTTATTTGGGTCTTGTCATTCCCGGATCTCGATCCTGTCATCTTCCCCTCCAACGTGACGTCATCAGCCTTCGAATATGATAGGGCAAACCCGGGAATACGTCAAGACCAAACCCGGTTTTAAGGATTATCATTCCCTTCGCATTGTGATACAATGTCCCCATGAAAAAGAAGGACCAGGAAAATTCACCATCGCGGCGGACAACGAGCGACCAGACCAGGGCCCTGACCGGCCTGATCCGGAAGCCGCTTGTTCTGAAAAAAGCCCGCTTCGTGGTGAACCGTGGTCAGGACGAAGGCAAAGAGATGGTGCTCCAGGACCCCCGCGTCACGATCGGAACTCTCCGGGAGAACAATCTCGTGCTTACCGACACCACGGTTTCGCGCCAGCACGCCATCGTGGAGGAAACGGCGAAGGGCTACCTGCTCCGCGATCTCGACAGTACCAACGGCACCTTCCTCAACGGCGTGCGCGTCCGCGAGGGATATCTAGCAGCCGGCTCCCTCATCCGTCTGGGACAGACCGAGCTGACCTTCTCGCCCCTGGAAGAGCATCTCGAGAACCTTCGCAGCTCAGCGGACCGCTTCGGCGCGCTTATCGGTTCCTCTCCTCCCATGCAGGAGGTCTACGGTATTCTCGAGCGCATCGCACCGACGGACGTCACGGTCCTTCTGGAAGGCGAGACCGGCACCGGCAAGGAGCTTGCCGCCCGTGCAATCCACGCCAACAGCCGAAGGGCCGACAGCCCTTTTATCGTGTTCGACTGCGGCGCTGTAGCGCCGAACCTCATCGAGAGCGAACTGTTCGGCCACGAGAAGGGCGCGTTCACCGATGCGGTCAAAGACCGTCAGGGTGCGTTCGAACTCGCGGACAAAGGCACCATCTTTCTTGACGAGATCGGGGAACTCTCCCTCGACCTCCAGCCGAAGCTCCTCCGCGCGCTGGACCAGCGCCAGACCAAGCGGGTGGGGGCCGACAAACCGGTCTCGATACACGTCCGGGTCATCTCCGCGACCAACAAGGACCTTGAAGAAGAAGTCAAGGCCGGACGATTCCGCGAGGACCTCTACTACCGCCTCTCGGTAGTGCGCGTAACCATGCCCCCGCTTCGGAAGAGGAAGGAAGACCTCGAAACCATCGCAGGGCTTTTGCTCGCGGAAATATCCGCGGAGATCAACAGGAAGATCACGGGCCTTTCTGCCGAGGCCTCTGCGGCGCTTGCCGCATATTCCTGGCCCGGCAATGTGCGCGAGCTCAAGAATGTCCTTGGGCGGGCCGCGGCGCTCTCCGACAGCGGGCGGATCGAGCCAAAGGACCTGTTCCTCTCCCAGGGGAAGAAGAACGTCACCCTCGAAGGTCTGAGCGGCAAAACACTGGAAGAGATCGAAAAGGCCGCTATCCATGCCACGCTCAAGTCAGTGAGCAACAATAAGACCGAGGCCGCCAGGGTGCTCGGCATCGCCTATTCAACGCTGTACGAAAAGATGAAGAAGTACAGGATGAAGGAATAACATTATAACAAGAGGTAAACTCCCAGGTCGGTTGCGGAGCGCAGCAGCGATAAGAGCGCGATTGCCGGATCAAATGGCGGTCCTCCGATGCTCCAGGCGGCGCGGGCGAAGCGGAAGCGCCGCGAATGCTGTGCGTGTCCGGAAAATCGATGCCCCCTGCGCTCCTTGCGACTAAGCGAAGTAACTGACCTGAGTAATTTCGAGAACAGTGTCTTTATCGAGGTAATCCAGAGATCACCCTCCTATTCCCCGCTTCATCATCAGCACAGCGGCGATCGCACCGGCAATCACGAGCGTCTCTATAAAAAGCCATGGCCACTTTTTCTTGAACGCGAGCTTCGGTTTCAAGGTCCCCTCTTCCGTCTTTATCGTGATCTGCGGCCGATACTCCCGGCCAAGTTTCAGCTTTCTGTTTTCCACGCGGAATAAAAGCCGCGCAGCATCCGGCCCGAACGACGCGGGCTTCGGCTTGATCCAGAGATCATCAGTTGACAAGGTCCCCGTTGATCCGCTGCACCCGAGAGCCATCACCGGAACGCTCACCCATGAGGTCTTTTTCCACCATGGTAGTCTTATCATTTTCCCCGGCTTGGCGTAAATGATCTTTCCCTTTCCCTTGACGGGCATGGACAGACCGAGCAAAACCTTCTGGATGGCAAGTTTCATAGCATTCGCGCTCTGGAAGCGCCTGTTCATGTCCGGTTCCAGTGCCTTCCTGATGATGGCAGCCGTCTCCCGGCTCAACCCCGGATTCAGCTGCCGCGGATCAGGAAAGTCAAGAGGATTTTCCGCAGGGTTCCGACCGGTGAGGCAATGATGCAGCGTGGCGCCGAGTGAAAAGATATCCGAGCGCACGTCGGTCTGGGCCGTGCCGTACTGTTCAGGCGCTGCATACCCCGGTGTCCCGTATACATAGGTGTCTTTGATCTTGTCATCCTTGAAGAACCGGGCGATGCCGAAGTCGATGAGCTTCACGCGTCCGTTGCGGTCGATCATGATGTTCGACGGTTTGAGGTCCCGGAACACGATCGGCTGCGGCTTTTGCACGCTCAGAAAGTGCATGGCCCTGCAGACCTGGAGCGCCCAGGACAGCACCCGCAGCTCATCCATGGGTTTTCCTCTTTGCGCATCGAGCACCTGCTTCAGCGTATTGCCCCGGATGTATTCCATAACAATAGTGTAAGAGCCCAACCGGGAGAAGTAATCATACACTTTCGGAAGGTTCTGGTGCGTCAGACGCATGAGTATCCGGGCCTCGGTCTGGAACTGGGTGAGCGCTTCCCCGGGATTTTCCGCGGACTGGTTGCCCGGCGTCAATTCCTTTGCAGCGAGCACCGTGCCTCTTTGGAGGCGGTCCGAGACCTTATATACGCATCCCATTCCGCCTCTGCCGAGGACACCGACGACTTCATATCTTTTTTTGAGAAGACGTTTCATTGTAACCACCAGTAAGAAGTAATAGGTAATAGGTGAGATGTAACCCATCACCATCACCCATTACTCATCACTCATTACTCATTACGCTACTTTAACGCCGCACTTTGCGCAGAACTTCGCATTCGCTCTCATTGAAGAGCCGCAGCCGGCACAGAGCCGGCCGGTTCCCTCGCTGAACACGATCGTCGACTGTCCCATGTCTATGACATCACCGTCCGCAAGCACCTGCCTGCCCGTGACCTTCTTTTTGTTCACATAGGTCCCGGCAATTGAGCCTTTGTCTTCAATGATATAGCGCCCGTTCTCCTGGATGACCTCCGCATGGTGCTGCGCAATATCTTTGTCCTTGAACAGGCCGAGCATGTTCCGCTCGTCCCTGCCGATGGTCACGCTCGCGCCGATATCAATAGCCTTTTTCGTTCCCCTGCCCCGCACAAGGCTCAAGTGTCCGGTCTGATACTGCCGGTCCATCTTTCTGAGCGATATTGTCACGAACCCGGCGATGCTCATCAGGGGGATGACGAAGGCCCAGCCAGGCGTCATGCCGCCCGCGCCAAAGAGCGACGATTCAGGCTGAAAGTACGTACGCGCAGTACGTGGTCCAGTACCGACTGCAAGCGATACGTTCCTGAGATAGTCGGCCCGCTTCCCGGTCTGATACGTGATGACATATTCGTTGCGCATCCGGTTGCTGATGGTCAAATAAATCTCCGAGAGGCCGTCCGCCTCGGGAGTGAAAAAATAGGAGCCGCCGGTCTCTTGCGCTATCCGTTCGAGCCTTGCTTTCCGCACGTCCTTTCCGAGACCGATCACCGTGACCGAAACATAAGCCTTGGCGGCGGACTCGATCGCCTGGTCCATATCAAGCTCGCCGCGGTTTGCGATACCGTCGGTGAGGACGATCACGGCTTTTCTGCCAGAGACACCGCTGACCGCTTCAACTCCCCGGGCGATGCCGTCAAAGAGCGCGGTATGGCCTCCGGGTTGAATGGTCAGAACGGCCTGTCTCAGAATGTTTCGGCTGCCGGTCAGGGACTCGAGCGCGTCCACCTCGTCACTGAAGGCGAAAAGGGCCGCCCGGTCGCCGGAATCCATGAGCGATATAAAACGCAGCACCGACTCTTTTGCGCGTTCAATTTTCTCTCCGGTCATGGACTCGCTCCGGTCCAGCACGATGGCAAGGTTGAGCGGCTCGCGAAGTCCGTTCGCCCCGGCCATCTGCACACTGTCGATCAGGACAGGATAGTTGTTTTCCGTGATCGTTATATTTCCCCTGGTCAGCCCGAGCACCGGCTTGCCATGTTCATCAATACAGGACAGGTAGGCCTTGACCAGGGGAAAACCGCCCAGATCAAACTGGGTGATCTGCACTGATGCCGGCTCGCCGGCCTGCGCCATCGTACCTCCTCCTGAAAAAATCCCAAGCAGAAGCATCACGATTGCCGCCGTGACCGCTGCGGCTTTCGCAGGAACCTTGACCGTGGCTTTCTTCACCGCAGAGAACATGAGCAGGATACTGCCCACCCTGATGACATCGCCGTCGGCAAGCCTGCTGCTTCGCGTCATTTTCTGGTTGATGTATACGGCCTTGCCCTGTTCTTCGGTCTCAATGGAAAAGTGTCCGTTATTCCGCTTTATGACGGCATGCTGTATGTTCACGCCTTCCGCACCCGAGAGACAGACATCGGAACGGTCGTCCCTGCCCACCATATTCAGGTCCTTCAGGAGTGAAAACTCTCTGCCGGCATGCCTTCCTTTGATGACCGTGACCGTTGCCGATATCAAGGCCTCTTCAACAAGACTTATGCAAGAACCTATGGACATTCCAAGCAGCGCAAGACCTGCAAGGGTGGACCATATCGATGTCACTGAAAGCGCGTTGAATATGCTCCCGCCGATCAGGCCGCCGAGCGAGCCGCCGATGAATCCATAGAGGGCCCGCTCGCGTGACCGGATCATCAGGCCGCCGCTCAGACCCACCGTGGCGCCGAGCATTGCCCATCCAAGGGCCACGGAAAGGGCTATGCCGACCGAAGCATTGAGTACCATGCCCTCGGCCACGATCAGTCCGAGCATGGTGAAGATCGTGTTGCCCAGGCCTGCTCCTGCTGCGCCTCCGAGCAGGCCGGCCATAGCGCCATAGAGAGAGCGCCTGAGCGCGGCCCTGAGCTGCCTGCCCGCTATCGCTTCGTGGCTCCAGATGAAGCCGCCGATGAACATCCCGGCGAGCGCCCCGCGCAAGATCTCCGCAAGCAATCCCGCTTCAGCAAAGTCCGAAGCCGAAAGGATGAAGAGCCAGGCAGCTGATCCACCGAGTGCGCCTGCCGCTCCGTACGAAAGGGTCTTATTTGAGAGCCTGATCATTTTAATCCTCCCTTAATCGATGGACGAGGGACGACCGCTCGCTTTCGCTCGCTCGGACGAAAGACGATTCTTTTGCGCGTCCGTCGTCCCTCGTCTCTCGTCCATCGTGATTGCTATGCCGCCTGGAGCGTCAATGCCAGCTTTCCGAATCTGAGCTCGTCGCCCGCTTTGACCATCTGTGGCGCATGGGGCTGGATCTTCTTCTTGTTGATATAGGTGCCGTTCGTGGAACCCATGTCCTCAACCGTGTAGTTTGCGCCCGACCGGTGAATGACCGCATGTTTGCGGGATACGCCCTTATCCATGCCGCCAAGATTGGTCAGGTCCAGATCCGGGAACACATCGCTGATGGGGTCCTCTCTGCCGATAATGATCTCGTCCTTAACAGGGATCTCGAGCGAGTTGCCATCGATGGACATGAGCACCAGACTTGTCCCTTCGCTGTCCATTTCAGCGGCCGTGTCCTTGCCTTCGATTACGGTTTCAAGCTTTGCTCCGCACTCTTCGCAGAAGAGCGCTCCTTCGATGTTTTCTATCTGACATGCTGTGCATTTCATGGTAATACCCTCCTTTTTTTAATTATGCATGGCGCATAGCGCATGGTGCATAGGGTTATGTCTCTCTGACTCCTGACTCCTGACTCCTCACGCCTCACTGCTTCATCGCCTGCGTCATTGCCTGGGTAAGCTTCCGTGTGCCGTACTCGAGTTTCTTGGTTCCTGCCGAGGTGAGCGCTCCGGTCTTCTTGAGCGAGAAGATCTCCCGCTCTGCTGCCTCAGCCAGGTCATCCTCGCCCAGGTTCAGGAGCACGGTTGCCGCCGACTGGAGCTTCTGCGTGGCTGCCGCGATATTCCCCGCCTCCACCTCGGTGAGCGCCCTGGTCTGGAGCTTGAAGGCGCTCACCTTCTCTACCAGGTTCATCACCTCGGCGTTCACCTTCGCTGCGGCTGCAGCGTCCTTGGTAAAGGTGACGAACAAATCCGTCTTGACGGAGCGGTCCTTGCTGTTCTGCGAGGGGAGGTCATAGCTGACCTCCACCTGCCCAAGTCGGAACTGACCCGCCTTTTGTGCGGGAATTCGCGCTTCTATCAAAATTGACTGGCCTTTCCTGCCGTCAAGAGCACCGAGCTCGGTCATGACCGCGCCATTGCGCACGGCCCTCGTGCTCACATCGACGATCAGGGGAGAGGTGACATATACTTTGTACGGCTTCACACCCCGGCTCATGCGGGCCGTTACCCTGAGGTTCATCGCTGCAACGGCCTGCATGCCCTCCACTTCCTGTTGAAACGCATCAAGGATAGCGATGGGGTTCTGGATCCAGTGCGAGTTTCCCCGGGATTGCTCGGCAAGCCGGAGCAGGAGTTTCTCGTTCCATTCATTACCGATGCCGATGCTCGTTATCGCGATGCCCTGCTTTCCTGCCTCTTCAGCAAGTTTGAGACACACGTCTTCGTCATCCCACGTCTGTCCGTCCGTAAGCAGAAGGATCCGGTTCACGCGGTCCTTTGCATGGCCCTTCTTCACCTCTGCCAGACCTGCCTTGAGCCCATCAGAGATCTGGGTGCCGCCGCGTGCGATCACGTTCGCGAGCTTGCCCTTGATCTCCTCGCGATTCTGCGCCGGTTGGCTCGGTATCAGCGTCTCGACCTGATCGTCAAAGATCGTGACGGAGATGAGGTCGTCATCGCTCAAATGGTCCACCACGTATCCCACCGCTTCTTTTAAATTGTCCAGTTTCTCGCCATCCATGGAACCGCTCCGGTCGAGCACCAGGCTGAAGTTCGCCGGCATGTTGCCTGAAACCGGCCCGCTCCCGGCTTTGATGTCAACGAGAGCATAGATTGCCTGTTCCGTCTCTGTGGCCAGCACCGTGTCCTTGCTCATAATGCATCGTACCTCTAATCCGTTCTTCATTGTCTATTCCTCCTTTGTCATTCGCATGGTGTCTAAGGCATGGAGCATAGGGTGCTGTCCTCCGCCCTCTATCCCACCGTAACCACTACCGCGGTAATATTGTCCTTGCCGCCATGTGCGTTCGCCAACCGAACCAGTTCCTCACTCGCTGACCGTGCATCTTTTCCGGATAAAACGGCCTGGTGAATGTCCTTATCTCTCACCTCTCCCCAGAGTCCATCCGTGCACAGCATGAGATGACCGCCCTTTTTCAGCTCCACCCGGAATGTATCCACGGTGATATTCTCATCAGTCCCGATCGTGCGATAGAGCAGATTGGACTTGGGGTGGCCCCTTGCCTCTTCTTTCGTCATTTTCCCAATGGCAACCAGCTTTGCAACCAGGGAATGGTCCCGGGTGATCTGGGTGATGGACCGTTCTTCTATCCAGTAGACCCTGCTGTCCCCGACATTCGCGATATAGGCGGTATTGTCAATTACCAGCGCGAGACTGATCGTAGTCCCCATGTTCGATCCCCTGTGCGCGCCCTCTTTTTTCACTTCGCTGTTTGCCTTCCGCACGACATGCTCGATGAGCTTGAGTGGGTTCTCGTTCTGCTCCAGATGTTCTTCTATTTCCCTGCAAGCGGTCTCCACCGCGATCCTGCTTGCAACTTCTCCTGCGTCGTGTCCGCCCATACCGTCAGCCACGACATACAAAGACGCTTTCCCGAAAGAAACACAGGAGAAGCTGTCCTCGTTCTGGGGCCTGACCATGCCCGTGTTCGTCAGACCATGCCAGGCATCGGACACTGGTACGGGCACAGGACATCCGGCGTCAAGATCAGCCGCTGCACCTGTCTCAGGCCTCAGCCTCCGCGTATAGGCCGGTTGGAGCACCTGAGTCATTGATCTGGGTGTCTCTACGAAGGGAAATATTGCCCTTGCTTCAAGAACCTCGTCTGTCAATGTATGCTTTGCAGTTGCCTCCATCTTCTCGCCCCTTGTAAACATATTTTTCATCCAGTTTATCCAACCATGTGCCATGGTCAGCTCCTGTTCTTTTCATCCGATTCTCAGCTCGCCATCTTGGTCTACTCATTTGCATCTGCCATGCCAGAATTGAAATGAACGATCGCGACGGCACACGGGCAGACAGAAGTCTTTACGATACAGACGGTTGTGGGTATTGATGCTGCGGGTGTATTGCTCGGGTGGGGGGGATGATTCGCTGGAAATTATATGGTTATCGAAAGGGGGTATTCGATTTTCGAAGACTAGTGCACGGTAAAACTAATTCTTGATTATATTGCACACATATTTATCGTTTATTACCTTGGCATGATTTTAGTTACAGCTAAGTCAATGCATACCTAAAAGGGAAGAATATTTAACCGCGAAGGCGCCAAGTACGCGAAGAAAATCTATGGGCTTTTGTTTTAAACACGAAAGCTTTTTTGACGTCCTTTGCGACCCTGGCGCCTTTGCGGTTCAAAGACTTTGGTTTCGGCTTTTCCGGGTTAGGTAACATGACGGTTCGGAACCATCAACAATTAATTTTATGAGGTACTAGTGTTCTTTGAGAAGGACTTCGGTGACAGCCTTGCGGCTCGATGCATGTTTCTGTGCCTTGGGATGACCGACGGCAACGACTGCCATGAGCTCCATCTCTTTTGGCAAACCGAGAAGCGTGCGCACCGCCTCGGCATTCTTGAGGATCTCCCCAAGCCAGACCGCACCCAACCCCATCGCGTGAGCCGCGAGAAGCATGTTCTGGATGCAGGCACCCATGGCCTGGTGATCCTTTACGTCGTTATACATTACCGTCCTGTCAACGAAAACGGCAATGCAGGCCGGCGCCCGTTCGATAACAAAGCCGTAGTTTGTCTGCTTGCCAAGCTCCTTCTTGACGTCTGTCTTCTGAACGATCACGAACCGCCACGGCTGGTTGTTCAACCCCGACGGCGCCCATGTCCCGGCCTTGATGATCTCGAGCAACCGATCCCGCTCAACAGTCTGTTCAGTAAATTCCCGAACGCTCCGGCGCGTATATATTCCTTCGAGAATATCCATTCGTTATGGCTTCACCTGCTCGACAAATCTTCCCCGATAGGTGGCATGACCATCGCATTTTTCAAATACGAACTGGCAGATCCTGGTGCCCGGATAGAGCGCTAACGGACCATGTCCCAAATTCACCATTTCCAGGACCTGATGGTTGGCAATGCCGGGATGCATAAAACCAGCGGTCACATGAACTGCCAGTCCAAAACGCGCAAATCTGCTTCTTCCTTCAAGACGGCCGGATATGTTGTCGGCAAGCGTGATCTTTTCTTTCGTGATACCCAGGATCATCTCATCCGGCTTGATAACGATATAATCGCCGTCTTTCACGTGGACACCCCTGGTTATGTCCTGAAAATGAGAATCGTTTTTTATGTGATAGATCTTTGATCGCTTTTTAAAGATCCTGAAATCATTGCCGAGGGAAAGATCGATTGAACCCGGTCCGATCTGCGATCTGTCGAGCGGTTCAACAATTATCGATCTCTTCTTTAAAGCCTTCTCTATTTCTTTTCCGATCAAGACGCTCATGGTATGTTAGCCCCTTTGGTCATTATTTTTTCCTGACCCGGACAGGCTTGAACCAAATATGCCACAATGGCCAAAAAGAGGGCCACACTGAGACACCCTCGACAGATTCGTTCGAGGGCAGGCTTCGGCACGAAGAAGTTCAAATATAGGTTTGTGATTTAAACTCCTTAATTCTTCGTGTTTTCTTTGTGCCTTAGAGCCGTCGTGGCTGAATTTTGTTTCCATTGAGTTGCCCGGGTAATCAGGTTGTCGCAGCCACGGGAAGGAAGATAGGCCGGGATGTATTTTTGTTTGAAAAGCCGGCGCACCCGGCAGAACTACTTCACCAGTTCGCCGTACTCGCCGGGCTTGCGATTCCTGAGGAACCCCCAGGTCTCCGTGGCAGCTGCGCGCTCCGCAATGTCGATATCGGCAAGAACGATCGCCTCCTTGCTGCCGGCAAGCTCGGATGCCATCTCGCCCCAGGGGTCCACACAGAAGCTCCTGCCGTAGAACGAGACGCCATCCTCCTGACCCACACGGTTGACCCGGAAGATGTACATATTGTTGGCGAAGGCGTTGGCGCATATGGCCCGCTCCCAGAGGCTGTGCGTATTGAGCGACGCGGCAGTCGGCGCGAACACGATCTCGGCGCCCTTGAGAGCGAGGACCCGGCTGCCCTCGGGGAAAAGGTTGTCCCAGCAGATCTGGACACCGATCCTGCCCTGCGACGTCTCGAACACGGGGATCCCGGAATCTCCGGGAGAAAAGTAGAATTGTTCGCGGTACAGGGGGAGATCGGGAATGTGCAATTTGCGATAGACGCCGAGCAGCTTGCCGCGATCAAAGACCGCCGCGCTGTTATAATACGTGCCGCTGACGGACTCGAAGAACGGGACGATGAGCACGGTCCCGGTCTTCTCGGAAACCTTCTGAAACCGGCCGAGCGTCTCGCCGAGAGAGCTGATCGCCCAGGAAAAGAGCGACTTGTTTTCCTGTTTCGGGAACCAGGTTGTAAGGAACAGCTCGGGATAACAGATGACACTGGCATCCTTTTCAGCCGCCACTTCGGCCATTTCCACGGCGCGCTGGATATTCCTTCCGACATCCTGACCAGCGCTGATTTGTATTCCGGCTATTCGCATGGAGATCTCATTTGCCTTGATGCACCAGATTCAGGGTTGGTCGCCTTGGAAGACAGGCCCTTCCTTCATGCTGTCAGACCCTTCAGACAACGTGCGGCTGCGGTATCTACAGAATCAGTTCCATAATCTCATCAAGCGGTTTTCTATTCCGTGCAGGAGGGTCCTCATCCGGCACGCCGATGGGCAACAGCGCAGCAATGAAGGTATCCTTGCCGTAACCCAATAATTTTTCGAAAGTTTCCTGCGCCACGAGCGGTCCGGTCATCCAGCAGGAACCATAACCGAGCGCGTGGACCGCGAGCAGCATGTTCTGGATCGCGGCGGAAACGCTCTGCAAACCGGGCTGGGGCCGGAGCCGCATGATATCACCGGCTGAATAGCCCATCCTGGCAAGCAGACGGTCAGTTCCCGCGCTGTATTTTGCCATGAACACGGCGATCACGAGCGGGGCATTCTCAAAAAAAGTATAAAAGCTGCTCTTGTACGCGGCAAGCCGCTGCGCCTGCTTCTCGTTCTCGGCATAAGGGAGCATCCGGTCGACCATCTCCCGCGCCGCATCAGCCATCCTCTTGAGAAGCGCCTTGTCCCTGATGATGACGAACCTCCACGGCTGGGAGTTATTCGCGCTCGGCGCAAATCTCCCTGCATCGAGAATTTTGTTCAGGTCCTCATCAGGAACCAACGTCTGCTTGAACCGGCGGATGCTTTTTCTTCCCTGAATTGCGTCGAAGAGATCCATAAGTTAGTACGGTTCACCGTTCAGAGTTCAAAGTTCAGAGTAGTTTTCAATTGATGGTGTTAGAACTACGAACTTTGAACTATGTACTCTGAACTCGGCTTTTCTACACCATCCCCGCCAGGTCCCGGATCAGCTTTTCCGAATCCTTCCATCCAAGGCACGGATCGGTGATGGACTTGCCATACACGTTCTCCGTTACCTTCTGCGTACCTTCTTCGATAAAACTCTCGATCATGAAACCCCTGACCATGTTCTTGAGCAGCGAAGAATGGCGGCGGCTCTGCATCACTTCCATTGCGATCCGGGGCTGTTCGGCGAACTTTTTGTCGGAATTCGCATGGTTCGTGTCAACGATGATCGCCGGGTTTGTGAGTCCGCGCTTCTGGTAGGACTCGGCGAATAGCTTGAGGTCCTCATAGTGATAATTGGGGACCGCGAGGCCATGATAGTCAACTGCGCCACGAAGGACGGCGTGCGTGAGCGGATTGCCGGGGGTCTTCACTTCCCACCGGTTGTAGCTGAAAACATGGGGCGCCTGGGCTGCCTGGATGGAATTAAGCGTCACTTCCATGTCGCCCGATGTCGGGTTCTTCATGCCCACGGGAATATCGAGACCGCTGCACGTCAGCCGGTGCGCCTGATTCTCAACCGAGCGTGCGCCCACGGCAACATAGCTCAGGACATCCTCGAGGTAGGGATAGTTTCCGGGGTAGAGCATCTCGTCGGCTGCGGGAATATGGGATTCCCTGAGCGCCCGGATATGCATCTTCCTGATCGCCTTGATCCCTTCGACGATGTTCGGCTTTTCCTGGAGTTTCGGCTGATGGGCCATGCCCTTGTACCCGATCCCGGTTGTGCGCGGCTTGTTGGTGTAGATGCGCGGGATGATGATGATCCTGTCCTTCACCTCGGCCTGGACCTTTGCCAGCCGCGCGATGTAATCGCACACCGCCTCTTCATCGTGGGCCGAGCACGGCCCGATGATCAGGATGAACTTGTTGTTCTCGCCGCTGAACGCCGCCTTGATGTCCTGGTCGCGCTTTTTCTTGATTTCCACCAGCTCCGGGGAAAGTGGCATCGCTGCAAGGACCTCCTGGGGCGGAGGAATTTCTTGAACATATTCAAAGCTCATATCCGGTTCATCCCTTCTCTGCTCAGTTCGTTATGAGTGTGAGCGCGTGGCATGCAGTATAAAATCCAACCCCGAGTAAGTCAAGCCAAAAAACATAAAAAGGCCCCTCCTTCGGCACGAACATCCCTTGCCGGCGTGATCGACAAAAAACATCTGGCCTTTTTTGCCGTAATATTGTATAAATCTTGCCATGGCAAAGAAATTCTGGGCAAAATTCAAAGGCGGCAAGTTCGACCGCTCCGTCATCATCGGGATCATCATTGCCGTGCTCGTGATAGCGCTCACGCTCTGGGGCCCGCTCCGCAAATTCCGTGTGGCGGAGGAACGGAAACCCGCTGCACAGGCGCAGAAACAGGAATTGATCAAGAAAAAATCCGGGAAGAAAGTCAAGAAAGAAGCCCAAGCATTAAAAAATCAGGCTGAAAGTCTCGTTGCAGGGTCTTATGAAAGAACGGTCCCCGTCGCCATTGTGATCGACGATCTGGGGCAGGACGTAAAACTGGCGAAAGAGGTCCTCGCGCTGCCCGGAAAGCTCACCCTTGCTGTTATGCCGGGACTTGCGCAGTCAACTGCTATTGCCGAACTGGCAAAGCAGTCCGGCCGGGAGGTCCTTCTCCACCTGCCCATGGAACCCTTGAAGAACCATGAAAAAACACGATCTCCAGGCACCTTGAGCGTGGATATGACCCCCATGGCGTTCCTGAATACCGTGAACGACGATGTGGCGTCGGTACCCGGAGCTGTCGGCGTGAACAACCATGAAGGCTCGGCGCTGACGGAGAACCTTGAGGCCATGAAATTCCTGATGGCGGAGCTCAAATCACGCAATCTTTTTTTCCTCGACAGCATGACCACCCCGAAAAGCGTTGCCTATGCGACGGCCATCGAGTTTGGCATGAACGCCGCCAGGCGCGACGTATTTCTGGACAATGAAGGCGACAACCCGTTATATATCCGCGGACAGCTTGAAAAGCTGATAGAAATTGCCCGCAATCATGGCAAGGCCATCGGCATCGGGCATCCGCATCCGGCAACGCTCAGCGAACTCAGAAAGTGGCTTGCTGAGACCGGCGCCGAGGGGATCGAGATCGTGCCGGTATCAAGATTGATGCAGTAGAAGAACAGGGTCATGGGACATGGGTCATGGGTCAAAAAGCACTTATGCTTTCCTTGATCTTCGCCCCCTGACCCCTGCCCCGTGCCCCTTTCTTTAAACCCATGTATACCCTCGGAATAGAAACCTCATGCGATGAAACCGCGGCTGCGGTGCTGCAGGACGAAAAGGTACTGTCAAACATAGTATCCTCGCAGATCGACATCCACAAAAAATTCGGCGGCGTGGTCCCCGAACTCGCATCACGTGAGCACCTTAAGAACCTGATGCCTGTTATCCGCGAGGCGCTTACCTCCGCATCGGTTACACTCAAGGACATCAACCTCATCGCGGTCACGTACACGCCCGGCCTGATCGGCGCGCTGCTCGTGGGAGTGTCCGCTGCCAAGGCCATTGCGTATGCGAGCGGCATCCCCTTCATCGGCGTGCACCACGGTGAAGGGCACATCCTCGCGGCGCATATCGAGTATCCGGGTATCGGTTATCCTTACATTGCCCTCCTCGTGTCGGGTGGACATACAGCGATCTACCACGTCAAGGGCCTCGGCGAATACCGTCTCCTTGGCCAGACGCGGGACGACGCAGCGGGCGAAGCCTATGATAAGGTAGCTAAGCTGCTTGGTCTCGAATACCCCGGCGGTCCGGTGCTCGACAAACTCGCCCAGGAGGGCAATCCAGGGACAGTCAAATTTCCACGAGGCCATCTGGAGGGCTGCGACTTCAGCTTCAGCGGGCTCAAGACCGCGGTCAGAAACCACCTTGCCCTCTTCAGGAGCAAAGACAAGGGACTCGACCCGGGCCTGAACATCAAGGACATTGCGGCCAGTTTTCAGGCTGCGGTCGTGGACACGCTCGTTAACAAGACCATGCAGGCGGCAAGCGGAACGGGCGTGGACAAGATCGTGGTTGCCGGCGGCGTGGCTGCGAACAGTCTGCTCCGGAAAAGAATGCTGGATGAAGCGGGGAAGCACGGCGCCACACTCTATCTCCCGGCTATGGGCCTCTGCATCGACAACGCCGCCATGATCGCCCTCGCGGGATATCTCCACCATCAACGCGGCGAGAACTCAAACCTTGACCTGAATCCCCGACCCGGCATGCCGCTGTGAATTATTCTCACATAGGCTGTTTGAAAACACCTAATTTATTCGCGCACTGCCACAATGCCATTTTCTTGTCGTGCGGTGCTGAGATTTTACCAACTTCACCTACTAGTCCGCAATTGCAGATAGACGAAACTATCGTTAAATACGGATTGTAAAGTGCACACATCGCCCGTAAATTTTTTTCATCTTTTGCGTCGAATGCCGTCCGCCGTATTGGCGCTAGTCGCGGTATCCTTCCGATGTCTGGTCTGTTCGAAGCTTGTCAGATCCGAAGAGCGGAAGTCGGTAGGATAGCACGTATACAACTATTCAAGCTCTCTGTTTGATACAACAAGGGAAGTCGCCCAGCCGCCGGGCAACCGAGGTTGTTAAGAGGTGGTTGATGACAAATTCAAGATCTTGGATTTCACTACATTTTTACCGGTTTCCCTGGCCGAATTCATAAGATCTTCGGCCATAGCGATCAGTTCATCTAATGTGCATGTCGGGCCGTCGCAGGTAACGACACCTGTACTGAATGCTACCGGCCAGCCCTTTTTTTTCACCATATCCAGAAGACGTTCCTGAACTTTATAAATGATAACCGTGGCGTTCTCATTATTTGTTTCCGGCATAAGAACAGCGAATTTGGAACCCCCAAGTCTCGAAATTATATCTGTGAGCCGCAATGTTGACCCCATGATCTGGGCTAATTCATGGAGGAGGTAATCGCCTGCAATATGGCCGAGGGTGTCATTTACCTGTCGTAAATTATCTATATCGATATATGCTAGAGTGAGAGGTAGTTTAGATATAGTCGATCTGCTGATTTCAATACGTGCCTGCTCATAAAAGAATTTGATATTAGCTACGCCCGTCAAATCGTCGGTGTCGGCATGTTCATGTTCCTTTATCAATGATTTTTTTAAGGTTGCAATGGAATAGGCAACGATTAAAAACATACTTAGCACCAGTGTGGCGTTCCAAATGCGAACAGTGATATGAGAATAATTATGTCCAGACATCAGGTCAGACGTTGCCCAGGTGATAGCACTGAAAATTGATACCAGGACGGTAGGCATTCCTCCCACGTACCAAGCGATCAGTATGATGGGAAGAAGATAGAGCACATCTAGGGAAATATCATAGCTCGCTATAGTATCAAGACCGCCGATTGCCAATACGAGGAGCAATCCGAAAATCGTAAGAATTGATTTTGGGAGTTTTTCAGGGAATTCTATGATTTTCTTTATCCGCATAACAGCCGATGCTTGCAGTGGTAGATAATATTAAATGATCTTCTTTGGCCCGCCCTGTAAGCTAGACCTCGGGTAACGGGATGAGCATTTTCTGTAAAATAGCACTCATCCTTATAGCTATTATTTCTTTGCAGATAATAGCTTATGCCTATAAAAATTACTAGTTGAACTATGTACATGAATAGCGTGTTGAAAAAGTACAGGTTACAGGACGTTATATATGCTGCACTCTTCACGTTAGGTTCGACCCTCTGGTTGTTCACCTTCTCGTGCGACGCTGTTTTTCATTCTTACCCACTGGTCTATGAACGTTTGGAGCAACGTTTTATCCTTGTCCGTCAGATCGACAAACTCCGACCCTATATCATAGTGTGTTTGCCCCTTGTTTTCCTTCATGTGGCATGAAGCAATTCGTCCGATAAAATTGACCGCGGTGCCATCATTCAGAGACAATTCCATGGGGACCTTGCTTTCTATTGCCAGAGCCTGATCAGTCTGGATGAGCATGCCGCTGAGACTGATTGTTTTCACATTAAAATTCGCGGGATAGCTCAAAACATGCTCATTCAGACCGGTAATTTGAAATCTGACATTGAGCCTCCGCTCCTCCGGTAATGGCGCTTTTTCTTTTTGGTTTTGCACTATTGATTTAAGAAAATCGGCGACCTGATCCGCTGAGCTCTCTTTAAACTGCATGCCTACAGCGTATATGGAGACACTTTCCCCGTTGTCTCTTGCCTCTATTCCCTTGAGCTCGGAACGGACTATAATGCCCGTTACATTGAGAGTCTTCCCTTTATCCTGGAGCTTGATCGTATATTCCCTGCCGGGATTCAGTCTCCGGTCCGATTTCAAGGCAACTCCGCCGAGACCGATATCAAGGATCTCCACTTTATCGGATAAACTCATCTTGCCCTTTAAGTCATTTAACTCCAGGTAGTATCTTTTATGTCGTCTCGTGTTGTTCATGATAGGTTTCTTCTCAATTGACAAGTTGTCAGAATACTCATTCTGAGAGCTCATGTCTACAAAAGCCATGGATTACTCCTGGCTTAATCAGTCTTGACCTGCGCAATCTATTCATGGTTCCATCCCTTACGTCATGATCGTGACGTTTTCGATCGCGCTCCCCACGACAAAGACCCTTTTGTTATTGCTATCTTCGTCAACGGGGATGAGGAAAAACCCCTTGGCCCCCTTGCCCAGCTTGGATAGGGAAAACCCCTTGTCCCAGGGGATCTCACCCTCGATGAACCCGACCAGCGATTCTTTATCGATGAACTTAACAAAAACCTTTCGGCCAAGGTTCTTCCTGCTCCCGAAAACCTTCCGTTCGACATATCGACTGGAGCCCTCAAAGCTCTTGACGAAAAAAATCGCCTTCAGCTCTTCCATCGGGACGCGGTTTTCCTTGTTTGTCTGGTCACTCATGATGAGCGTGTCCGATTCTATACTGAAATTTCTCACGAAGCCCTTCAAAAGTCTTCCGTCCCTGAACCTGGCGACGATCTTTTCTCCTTCATTATTTTTCAAACAGTCACCTCCGGAGCACCGATTAATTGTTCCCAGGATACTCAATCTGGGAATAATTCAACCAACAAACCGGCCAAGCAGTATATCCTCAAGATTGCGTCTTGCATCGAGGACGGCGAGAACATATACAGTTTGGCCGGATATTCTGCAAATCATTCTCCAGGGGGCAATGATTATTTCCCGATAGAGAATAATGCCCTGTTCCTTCAACTCAGGCACAACAACGCGGCCTCTTTCCGGCAGGACATGCAAGCCAACCGCCTTCTTGCGCATTCTTTCCACTATCTTCAGCGCCTCATCGATACTGTCTTCGGCGATAAATCCGATGATTGAATCCAAATCATACTCAGCGGTGGCCGTCCATTTGACGGTAAAGTTACGACTCATCGGCATTTCGCTGTTTCCTGGCCTTCAGCTTGTGCTCAAGACGTTTGAAAATATCCTCCTGTTCACTGGTCCTTCCAAGACGAATATCCTCTTCTCCCTGAGCAAGGACCTTCATCAAACCTATTGCGGACTTCATGCGCTCATACGATTCAGGGTCTTGCAGAACGGCGCGTGGTTCCCCGTTTTGCGTGATAATGACCGGCCTGTGCGTTTCATTGATCTGCAGCAATATATCCGCGGCCTTTGATTTGAGATACGTCACGGGTCGAATGTCTTCACTGATTTTCATTCTCCACCTCCTGTCCGAATAACGTACCATAAAAGGTCCTTTAACGCAAGCGGCTTTTTCGGTCATCAAATGACTTTACGCCCATGGGTTAAACTTTAAGCGTGGCGATATCTCCAGCCTTGACCTGAACCCCCGCCCCAGCATGCCGCTGTGAGTTATTCTCAATTAATGCAAAATAGTTCTTGCTATTCCCTCATAATACTGTATTATGCACGTCGACTGTTTAACATTGCGGCAGGATTTGACTGAAGTACACACACACGTCATCATCTCTCTGCCCTTCATATCATCGATCTCTAACCCCCCTTGTTTTCAGCCCCCGCTCTGAAATCACAGCAGCACGTATGGTTGGCGAACGATGTAGTTATGCCGGTCATATTTGTGCTGGCGTCGTCTTCGCTCTCAGGGATACCTTTGTGCCCCTGCGGCCCGCACGCAAACCCTTAACGGGATTTCTGTTTCCGGAATGAATATATCTTCATTTCGGCGTAAGAGATCAAAGGAGTCGTATGTCTTTTTCAAAATTGCAGCTCATCGAACCGATCCTGAAAGCAATAAAACTGTGCGGCTACACCACGCCCACGCCCATCCAGGAGCAGGCTATTCCCAAGGCACTGGCGGGTCAAGACCTGATCGCAACAGCCCAGACCGGGACCGGCAAAACCGCGGCCTTCGTGTTGCCGGCGCTCCAGCGTTTGAGCGTACCCTCCATAGCAGCGGGACGGTCCAAAGGACCCCGCGTACTCGTACTGACACCCACGCGCGAACTGGCCAATCAGATAACCGAGGCGGTCAGAACCTACGGCAAGTTCATGCGCATCCGGAGCGGCGCGATCCTCGGCGGCATGCCCTACTTCGAACAGCAGCGTCTTCTGTCCCAGCCGGTGGATCTGATCGTAGCCACACCCGGACGTCTCATGGACCATATGGAGCGGGGACAGATCAATTTCTCGCGCCTCGAACTGCTCGTGCTCGATGAGGCTGATCGCATGCTCGACATGGGATTCAGCGAGGCAGTGGACACCATCGCGGCCGCGACCCCGGCCACGCGCCAGACCATGATGTTCACCGCAACCATGGACAATTCGATGGCTAGGCTTGCCCAGCGTCTGCTCAAGGACCCGGTACGGGTCGAGATCGCCGGCAAGAAGACCACCCTTGAAACGATCGAACAGCGCCTTCACGCGGCCGACGACATGCAGCATAAGAACCGCATGCTCAAACACCTGATCTCGGACAGCGGCATGACCAGGGCGATCATCTTCTCGGGCACCAAACGAAACGCCGACCAGCTGGCGAACGAACTGCACGCCCAGGGCCACTCAGCCGCGGCGCTGCACGGCGACATGAGCCAGAACGCCCGCAACCGCACCATCATGAACATGAAGCGCGGCAAGATCCGGCTGCTCGTTGCAACAGACGTGGCCGCACGCGGGCTTGACGTCATCGGCATCACCCATATCATCAATTACGACCTTCCGAAGAATGCCGAGGACTACGTACATCGCATCGGTCGCACCGGGCGTGCAGGTGCAACAGGCATCGCCATCTCCTTCGCGTCGTCCAGGGAAGTGGACTCCCTGCGCAGTATCGAACGCTATATCGGACAAAGCATTCCCCAGCAGATCATTGCGGGACTGGAACCGGCGCGCCCCTTACGCCGGTCAAGCAGCGGGGGCAGTCCGACGCCGTCATCGGGGAAACGATGGCAGGGCGCCTCGACCGGCAAACGGTATGGCCAGAACGCCGCACCCCGAAGTCCCTTTGGTTCGAAAACCACCCGTCGCTCGGATTCTGATGGCCGATTCTTCAGAGACGAGAAGAAGAGTGTCAAGCAGGATGGCGGGAAGTTTGGGGATTTCCGCAAGCCAAAGCAATACAGTCAGAGCCGGTGGACCTAGTCAAGATCAGGATATATCATTGCTCGGAAGGCGCCTCACCTTGAGGCGCCTTTTTTTTTACGATCATCTCCCTTTATTATTGTAGTGAGCGCCGTAAGCCTTCGGGTCGCCTCTCGATGCCTCTCCCTTTATTTCAGTAGAAACCTGGCGCACAGAACATTTTTTTGCATTCTTTAAAATTCGATCCGATATTTTCTCATCTTTGCAAAGCAACTTACTCCCCGCTTCTAAATAAATTCAACCAGTTGCGTTTTGGCATGCTAGATGCAATAACCAAAGCAAGACACTGCGAAAAGGAGGAAACGAAAATGAAAAACACACTTGCAAGAAAAACAGCGTACATCGGGGCCGGTGCGGGTTTGGTGCTCTTCGCGATCTTCGGACTTCTCCCGGGCAGTTTGATTGGCGGAGCGGCCGGACTAAAATTAGTTGGTATGCTCTTCAACCAGACTCTTGAGGCGGGGATCATCTCGCGGGGCATCGTACTGGCATCCATGCTCATGGGCGTCGTGGTCTCAGGTATCGCCGTCGTGACGGCTACGTCAACCACAGGATGGCTTCTGGGAAGAGTGATAGAGGCATCGGTACACCAAGCCGATCCGGAAGCAGCAGTTGTCGTCAGAAATCAATAATCGGTCAAGAAGATCGAGATTAAACTAAACAGCTGAGGCTGGAAGGAGATTATCATGAAGAACGAAACGGTAAAAGCGGGTATGAAGATCGGTGCAACGGTAGGTGGTTTGGTTTTCCTGGTGTTTGGCATCATGCCGGGGTTCTATTTCGGCAGCTTCGGAACTCTGGTCCTGCTCCAGAAGTTGATGGGAGGCCCGGTTGAGCCGACCCTCTTCGTCAGGGCCGCCGTGGTGATGGGAATCGTGGTTGGGATCGCCTGTGCAGCGACAGTGAGCGTTGTGATAGGAGGACTCGCCGGCACGGTCGCCGGGTATGTGGTATCGGCGCCTGCTGCATTGCGGGGGAAACAAGCTGCTGAGGAAAAAGCCTAAGTGCGACAGGGGAATCAATCGCCAGGAGTCATGAGGACACCGGGAAACGAGCGCAGCACAGTAAACAACCAATAGCTATCAGCTATGAAGCTGAAACAGAAGGCGGTGAGCAATCACCGCCTTTTTATTTTTAGAGAGACCACTTAGCGACCGGTAACACGCGGACGGCTCGGTTTAAACGTTCGCGTACCGGAGGGACGGGACGTACCAAAAGAACGCGGGGAAGCATCATGCGGTCTTGCCCCGGCGTGTGCCGGTTTGTGGGTTTCCGCAACCTTACCCCTTGCAGGCTTTGTAACGGGACGCTCCCGGCGGCGCTGCGGTTCGCGCGGCGGGCGGGCAAACTCGGAATCCCGTGTCGGCGCGGCTTTTCTGTAATCAAAGTCTTTCAGGAACCGGCGCTCGACCTTCTCGCCGAGCACGCGCTCGATGCTCCTGACCAGGGGCTCGTCTTCACGGGTAACAAAGGTGAATGCGTCGCCGGTTTTCGCGGCCCGGCCGGTCCGGCCGATACGGTGCGTATAAGCATCCGTGGTGTCGGGAATGTCGTAGTTGATGACATGGGATATGCTCGAAACATCGATTCCGCGGGCCGCGATATCGGTTGCCACAAGGATCTGATACGATCCGTCTCTGAACCCGTCGAGCGCCGCCTGGCGCTTGTTCTGCGACAAGTTGCCCTGGAGCGATGCGGCCCTGAAACCCGCCTTTTCCAGCTGTTGTCCAATGCGCTTGGCCCGGTGCTTCGTCCGCGTAAAGATCAGGATGGATTCCGTATCCGTATGTTTGAGGAGTTCCATGAGAAGCGCTGTCTTAAGATGCTGTTCGACCGGATAGAGCGCGTGCGATACCGTGTTCGCCGGTGCCGCATGGCCGATCTGCACCGTGACCGGGTCGTGCTGTACTTCGCGCACCAGTTTCCGGATGTCATCGGGCATCGTGGCCGAGAACAACAGGGTCTGTCTTTTTGCCGGTACCTGCTTGATGATCTTCCGGATATCGGGCAGGAAACCCATATCGAACATGCGATCCGCCTCGTCCAACACAAGCACCTCCACATGCGACAAGTCGATCGTTTTCTGATTGAGGTGGTCGAGCAAACGGCCCGGGCAGGCCACGACGATCTCGACACCGGCACGCAGTTTCTGTATCTGGGGGTTTACGCCTACGCCGCCGTAAATGGTCGCGCTGCGCAATTTCGTGTCGCGGCCGAGCGCGACAATGGCCACGTGCGTCTGCTCGGCAAGTTCCCGAGTCGGAGCTATGATCAGTGCGCGGACACGGCCGCGCGGTCCCTTCAACAGGTGTTCAAGGATCGGCAGAACAAAAGCGGCCGTCTTCCCGGTCCCCGTCTGCGCCAGACCCATGACATCGCGCCCCTGCAGGACCGGCGGGATCGCCTCGTTCTGAATTGGCGTCGGGGTGGTATAGCCGAGCGCCTTAATGCCGGCTGAGATGCTCGGATGGAACTTGAATGGCTCGAATTTCAATGTGGCTCCTTACGATAAATGCTACAACATACTTCCGGGAACACAAAACCGCCTGACAGCAGATAGCTTAATGTACACTCGTGTAGCTGGTTAATAAAAAAGGCCCCGGATCGCTCCGGGGCCTTTGGAGTGGTTATATAAATATTTTTTTTAGAGTCGCTCTTAGGCTTTGGCTACATTCGCCGCCTGAAGACCCTTGGGACCCTTTACGACTTCGAAGGTCACCTTGTCACCCTCGTTCAGGGACTTGAAACCGTCGCCCGAAATTGCCGAAAAGTGCACAAACACATCCTCACCGTTCTCCTGCGTGATAAAACCGAACCCCTTGCTGTTGTTGAACCACTTCACTACACCGTTTGCCATTTCTGTTTCTCCTCTGTTTCTAAATTGAAATTGTCCGGGAATTTTCCGCGGATAGGTAAGAATACCGTTTTCCCCGTACTATGTCAAGCTGATAATTGCAAAAAACGACCCCTATAAAAAAGTTACCAGAACGGTGAACGTGCAATTCAGCTTGCCGTTTTTTTTCTAGGCGTACCTCGCGACGTCCTGGCCTCCTTATATGACTTTGCCTGATGCATGAATGCCTCGATCCGGGTCAGTGTCTGGGAGTCGCCCTGTCCTTCGTAGGCGATATTCAGGAGGGGGATGTTATTGTGATCTTCGCGCACACGCTTCAACACGGCGCTCGCAATGGTGCCGGGCATGCACGTGAAAGGCATCACGTTCACAATGCCCGAAACGCCGCGGTTGATGTAGTCGATGGCCTTTCCCACGGACAGCACGGCCTCCCCCTCGAATGAATAGTGGATGTAGGGTGCTGCAGTACGCAGGGTCTGTTCTATGCTCGGCTCGTGCAGGCTCCGGAGGTTGCCATTGAAACCGCTCAGGAGCCGGCGCTCGTCCTTGCTCTGAATCATACCGGTCATATATGCCTTGAGCAATGCATTCCATGACCGGTTCATCTTTGCCGACACCTTGGCCGTTGCGTTCACGTACAGGAGCCACTCGGAGATCGGCGCGACCCAGGCCTCGCCGCCAAGCCTCTCGATCTGCCGTACCACGTCCTCATTGCTGAACCGGTTGGAGCGGATATAGATCTCGCCCACCACGCCGATCACCGGCCTGGTACGCTCGGCGATCTCGATGGCGGAGAAGTCCTCATAGACGTTACGCAGCACGGGAAGGAGGTCCGCCCTTCGCTCGATGGCAACGCTCACCGTATTCAGCGCGGTCTGATAGACCCGGTCCGTCTGACCCTTCCGCTTTTCGTAAGGCCGATATTCCCAAAGCGCCTTCTGGAGCATGTCCACGGCGAACACACCCCGCCAGCACATAAGCACAAAATCCTTATCAAGCACCCGGACGTCATTATGGAGCGACTCATCCTGCATGGGAGAGAGGACCTCCACGCGGTCGAGCCCCAGGTTGTCGAGTACCTGGCGGTGGTAGCGGTTATATTGTCCGAAGCGGCAGGGTCCTTTTCCCGAAGGCATGAAGAAGGCGCTCCTGTCAGGATCGAAGCCGGGCCTGCGTGTTGCCTTGATCATATCGCCGGTCGTGAGGGCAAGGGGATAGCACTCGCGGCCCGAGCTGTGTTTTCTGCCGATCCGCACCGTCTCGTCGTCCGACTCGGGCAGCACCTCGGTATCCACGCCGCAGGCACGGAACGCGGCAGAGAGCGCATGCGCGTGATCGGTCATCGGAGGGAAATAGACCTTTTTCGTGCGAAGCGTTCCCTTGCTCCGACTTTGGACCGAGAAGGGCCCGCGCGGTTTGCCCTGTCCCGCATTCTTGAGGCTGTCCAGGAACGCCTCGATCCTCGTGATCGCCCCGGCATCTGCGCTGTGCTCATCGATCTCGAGTTGGAGAAAGGGCTTGCCTGACATCTCATGCCTGAAGAAGTGAGTGATGAATGAATCCGGTCCGCACCCGAAGTTCGTGATATAGAGCGGGTAGAGGTTTGGATGTTCCCGGATGATCCTCCCCGCAGCCATGATCTTCTGCCCGGACAACCAGTACATGTTCTCAAGGCCAATACTGTCCACGCTGTGGAGGGGCAGAAAATCCATGGGAATGGCCTGGATACCCAGATCGCGGATCTTGGAAGGCAGGTTCATGTTCACACCGGGGTCGCAGGTGTTATAGCTCCGGCCAATGAGCACGACTGCCTTTTCTCCGGGCTTGATCGCTGAAAGGACGGCACGACCATGCTCCTCAACGGCATGCAGAAATTTTTCCTGTGCCTGATGGGCGACCTGCTGCGCCCTCTTCACCGCCGCCCTGCCCTTGCCGAGCGATGCACCCAGCATCTGCATGCTCTTGTTGAAATGACGCTCGTCCTGCAGATAGAGAACCGGCTCGACCGTCTTGATGTCGCCGACGAGGACCGATGACCTGGCAATATACGGTAAAGCCTGGGCATAGGGACAGGCCTGTGCGTTCTTGTCCTGGTCCCCGGAGGCGGGAACACGGATAAAGCTCGGCAGGAACAAGATGTCCACTTTTTTATCGATAAGATCCTGAATATGCCCGAGCGCGACCTTGGCGGGAAAGCAGGTCTCGGCCACAGTGACCTCGAGCGCCCGGTTGATCAGCGTCCGGTTCGTGCGATCCGACAGCACCACGCGGTAACCAAGCTCGGCAAAGAAGGTCTGAAAGAACGGCATGAAATCGTTCACATACAGCATGCGTGGAATGCCGATGCTCGGTGCATTCAGAGCCGGCTGCCGGTGTGCTGTTGCAGTGATGAGGAGGTCCTCGCGCTGCGCGAAAAGGTCCGTTGCCGCGCCGGAAGACGCCGTCTTTTTCTTTACGTCATACTTCTCGCACCGGCTGCCGTAAAAGAGCGGCTTCTCTCCGTCAAAGAGCACCCTGCGGATATTACAACGGTTCGGGCACTCGGCGCACTCGAAGGTCGTGACACGGTAATCACGCTTGCTCAGGTCAAAACCCTTAAAGGTACTTGCCCCCGAGCGTTCGCGCATGGCCAGGATAGCTACGCCGATCGCGCCGGTGACCTCATAATGCGGCGGAACCGTGATGGGCTTGTTCGTGATCGTCTCAAAGGCGGATACGACGGCCCTGTTCGCGGCAACGCCTCCCTGGAAGAAGATGCGGTCCCCAACGCGCTTGCCGGCCACCACTTTATTGAGATAGTTGTAGACAATCGAGTACGCGAGTCCGGCGGTTAGCTCTTCCACACCCGAGCCGGTGTTCATGGAGTGTACCAGGTCGGACTCCATGAACACGGTGCAGCGCTCCCCGAACCTGCAGGGCGACTCTGCCTGGAACGCCCTGTTCTCAAACTCCTTCTTGATGTTTATGCCGAGCCGCTCTGCCTGCTCTTCCAGGAACGAACCCGTGCCCGCGGCGCAGGCCTTGTTCATTTCGAAGTCGACCACCGCTCCATCACGGAGGCTGATAAACTTCGAGTCCTGTCCTCCGATCTCGAAGATGGTGTCCACCGCAGGATCAATGGCAGCAGCGGCGGTTGCCTGGGCGGTGATCTCGTTCCTGACCACGTCGGCGCCTATCATATCGCCCGTTAAATACCGTCCGGAACCCGTGGTGCCTGCCCCGAGGATCTTGACCCGTGAACCTATCTCCTCACCCACTTCTGCTAGGCCCAGCTTAACCGCTTCGATCGGCCTGCCTGCCGTAGGAAGATATCGTTTGGACAGCACCCGCATGTTCTTGTCGATCACGACCACATTGGTCGAGACGGACCCCACGTCCACTCCCAGATAGACCTCGATCAGACCATCCACGTCCGGTGAAGCATCGCAGTCCGGATTCGGCATGATGCCACGGGGCCTGGCAAGGGGTCTTACGCCGGAGTGGGCAATCTTTTCTCCCGAGGAGAGGTAGGCGTCAAGCGCGGACAAGCCGCGGTACTTAACATGATGACCGGACGGCTCCATGACCATGAGCCCCGCGCCTATCGCGCCCGAGGTGGTGAAGTGGCCGGGTACACGGATATCGGATTCCGACAGGGCAAGTACTTCGCGGAAGGCCCTGCGCATGCCGAGGTTCGCGGCAACACCGCCCAGGAACAAGAGAGGCGTAAGGAACTTTTTGCCCTTGCCCACGGTGGCCTTGAAGTTCCTGGCCATGGCAAAACAGAGCCCCGCCACAATATCGTAGTCCGGAGTGGCGCTCTGCTGGAGGTGGATCATGTCGCTCTTGGCGAAAACGCTGCACCGACCCGCGACACGCGGCGGCGACTTGGATTCGAGGGCGATGGCGCTGAACTCTTCGATGGTGAGGTGGAGACGTGAAGCCTGCTGATCGAGAAATGATCCGGTGCCCGCTGCGCAGGCTGCGTTCATGGAGAAGTCTTCGATCCTGACCCCCTGAGTGACCGCATCGCGGGCGAGGGTGATGAGCTTCGCGTCCTCACCGCCCATCTCGATGATGGTGCGCGCATCAGGATGATAACGGCCGGCGAAGGCGGACTGAGCAAGGATCTCATTGATGAACAAAGCCCCCAGGGTTCCGGCAACCTGCTTCCCGCCGCTCCCGGTAATACCGGCAGCGATGATTCCGTTCTCGGGAAATTGTGACGTCAGCGCCTGAAGCTCGTTCTTGAGAGAATTGAGCGGGTCCCCCTTGATGCGGGTGTACGTCTCGGAGAGCAGCGTCTTGTCCGCACGAAGGAGCGCGGTCTTGATGGTCACCGAACCGATATCGATACCGAGGAAGAGGTCTTTTTGCATGAGCCTTTCCTTATGACGAACTTCAGGATTTGCGTGTTACGGCAATAAATAATTTACCACCCTGCCCGAAGAGATCGAAGATCAGGCTTGATGACGACCATGGATATTCTGAGAACCATCTCTGGTGTTCCATCGAGTGAACGGCAGACGATCTCGAACGGGGCAAAACCGGGATAGTATACTTTTATTATAGAAAGAACCGGGACGTTAGTCAATGCCCTGTGAGTAAAAGTCGGGTACTTTAATTGCGTCCGCATATTTGAGACATAAAAAGTAAATAGTAATGTGCCCGCGGTTAAAATAATGCTATAATATCTCGTTATTTTACCGGGAAAGTGCACGTGTCTGCCCGCGCTCAGTACAACGAGGGAATGAAGCAGTTTAGCCAGAGAAACTTTTGGGGCGCAGAAGAGGCCTTCGAGTGGGCAATTCGCCTTGACCCCGGGAATGCGGAATACGTTTTTCGCAGGAGAATGACGCTCGCACGCATTCCGCGCAGGGGGCACGAAGCAGAAGAGCACCTGGTGGCGGCGATCGAGCAACAGCCGAAAAGAAGCGAGTACCATCTGGAACTTGGGCACTTCTACGCGAGAAGCGGACTGAAAGTGAAGGCGATCACCGCATACCAGAATGCTCTGCAACTCGACCCGGATTCTGACAAGATCACCAAGGCCATTCAGAAAATCAGCGGATAGAAAATCCCCACCTCCGTCATATCATCCCCTCGCGGACATCCTCACCATCCCGACGGGATTCGGAGAAGGACGCTTGTAACCTTTTTCCTGGACCACGACGTCCAGGGGCAGGCTCATCAGGTCGGCAAGATCCGGCGTCATGCGGCCGAGCAGTTTCCCGTCCACCGTCTTGACATATGATTTGCACGAATCACAGGCACGGACCGTAAATCCTTTTTCATTCCTGACAAAGAAGGTGTTCAACAGTTTCGTATCCTTGTTGTGACAAACAGCACAACCGCCGGCATCACCCCGTCCTTTCGTACCGCAAAAAGAACAGTGCAGCTGGTGCAGGCCTTCCCTTGAGACGGACAACAGAGATGGCCGCGCGGCGCACACAGGACACCTTCCTTCTTCCCAAAAGCGGCCATCGCGCTGCAGGACCTCATGCATCCCGAGAAAGTACGGCCTGCTTAAGAGAAAGAGAAGCATCATGAGATCGTCCTCGGGATAGGGGAGCGAGAAGGCCGGCACTTCGAGCAACGGGAGTCTCGTAAAATCGACCTCGCCAAGCTCCAGGGCCTGTTTCAGGGGGGACAGGCTGCCTTCGGGCAGATCAATGACAGGCTGGAAGCGCTCAACGATCCTGCCAACGAACTCCGGCGGATAAGCTTTCAGACCCGGTCTCGAAGGCATACCGAGTGTTTTCACCGCCTCCGCGAATTGGACGGACCTTTCATAGAACCTCAGTGTGTCCTCGAGATGCGGCTTTTTCGCGATAATTGATTCGATGATTGGGTCCACAGACGTCCTTCTTACAAGAATAAACTTGTTGAGAATTGCGGCGGTCCGGACCAGGAAAAAGACAAGACCGAGATACGTGCGCGGACTTATACGCCCGTAAATTTGTTCTCCGTCTCCTTGTCAGGGCTCATAAGGGATACAAGTAACAGCCTATCTCCGAGAGGGGTCAATGCAGGAGGATGTACGAAATCGCACCACCTATATAGCCTATGAGGGCAAGAAAACTGATCCTTCGAACATACCAGAAAAACTCAATCTTTTCTATTCCCATGGCGGCAACACCGGCTGCTGATCCGATTATCAGGATCGAACCGCCTGTCCCTGCCGCGTAGGCAAGGAACTCCCAAAGGAACGAATCCGGTGGGAACTGCGTCATAGAATACATCCCCATGGAAGCGGCAACAAGCGGCACGTTGTCCACAATAGCGCTGACAAGTCCAAAAATGGAAACAATAATCGCCTGGTTGCCCACCATCTTGTCGAGCCATTGGGCAAGCGAAGCCAGGATGTGCGAATGCTCGAGCGCCGCCACGGCGAGCAAGATCCCGATAAAGAACACCAGTGATGCCATGTCGATCCTTTGAAGTGCCGCCACCAGCGTCAAGTGCTGCTTCTCAAAGGCATTTTTACTGCGGTGAATCAGCTCTCCAGCCAGCCAGAGCAGGCCAAGACCGAACAAAATGCCCATAAACGGAGGTAAATGCGTCAGGGTCTTGAAGACAGGAACGGCGCATAATATGCCGATGCCTGCGAAGAACATAAATCTCCTTTCAAATGAGGTTGTCTCATATTTGCCGCGGTTTTCCTCTGTCTTCGTAGGGATGACAATAGGTTTTCCACGAAGGAGATAACTGATTACAACCAACGGTACCATCAAATTGACCGTTGAGGGGATAAAAACGCCTTTTATGATCGCGAGAGCGGTAATCTGTCCTCCTATCCAGAGCATGGTAGTGGTCACGTCTCCTATGGGCGACCACGCACCACCGGCATTGGCAGCGATGACAATGATCCCCCCGAAGAACAACCTGTCTTCTCTCCGACCAAGCAGCTTCCGGTTTAAAGACATCATCACGATGGTGGTCGTCAGGTTGTCGAGCACGGCGCTGAGGAAGAACGTGACGAATCCTATCAGCCACAGGAGGGTAGTCATCCTGGTCGTCTTTATTTTTTCCGTAATGACGTTAAAGCCGTCATGGGCATCAACCACCTCAACGATCGTCATTGCTCCCATGAGGAAAAAAACGATCTGCGCGGTCGCGGAAAGGGACTCATTCAATTGTTCGGTAACATGGCCGGTGAAGACTGCATAGATCGTCCATAACAGGCCGGCGCCTACCAGGGCAGGCGCGCTCTTATTGACCTTGAGCGGATGCTCGAGCGCGATTGCTGCATAGGCTATCACAAAAACAATAATCAGTACTGCGTTCATGGTGTAAAACCCTTTTCACGGTAGACAGAGATCGTTTACGTTCAGCGTTCTCACCGAGCGAATTATCCAGTGCGTCAGCATGAGACAATGGAGCAATAAAAAACTATATCAAGAAGAAACAATCATGAAGCATGGAGGGCTGATCAGACCGCTCGGACATTCTCCGGAACAGATCGGACGATCTGGCATTTGCAGGTAGATCGCCGGTAAGAGGAGTGAGCGCATACCGCGAGAAGAAACCACCATGAAAAGTTTTCGGATCCGTTGTCTCTTCATCAATGCCTCCTCATTTACTATAACAGCAAAAGTCAGTCGACTACAATGTCATGAACCAGCTCGCGCACAAAGGTAGTGATCCCTTTGGAAAACCGATCTGTCACAGGAGTACACTCCCTTCCCCGAAAAAAGGAGTTTCTTCACAACTGCCGGCCATATTCCCGCATGGGCATTTCGACTTGTTGCTTGATGACGCAGCTAGTGATCCGGGTCGTCTGCGTCTCAGGAATCTGTTAAAAAATAAGGAGCCGCCATTACTGACCGGCCCCCCTGAGGAGAGCGTTCAGAATATTTATTGAGAAGGACCTTACAGTTTTCCCTTCACCAGGTTATTCACCACCGATGGATCAGCCAGCGTCGAGGTATCGCCGAGTTCATCTATCTGGCCGTGCGCGATCTTCCGCAGGATGCGGCGCATGATCTTGCCGCTCCGCGTCTTCGGGAGTCCGGGCGCGAACTGCAGCTTGTCCGGAGTGGCGATCGGCCCGATGACCGAACGGACATGACCGGTGAGTATCTTCTTGAGCTCATCGGTCGGCTTGAATCCGTCCTTGAGTGTCACGTAAACATAGATCCCTTCGCCCTTGATGTCATGCGGATAGCCGACCACTGCGGCCTCGGCGACCGCTTCGTGGCTGACGAGCGCGGACTCGACCTCGGCCGTGCCGAGCCGGTGTCCGGACACGTTGATCACATCATCTACGCGGCCCATGAGCCAGTAATCGCCGCTCTCGTCCACCCGCGCGCCGTCACCGGTAAAGTACTTGCCCGGGAACCTGCTGAAGTAGACCTCTTTGATGCGCTTGTTCTCGGGATCGCCGTAGGTGCCGCGTAGCATGCCGGGCCAGGGCTTATTGATGCATAGGTATCCGCCCTCGTTTGCACCGGCCGGCGAACCGTCTTCTTTTACTACCTGGGGTACGACCCCGGGGAACGGTCTCGTTGCCGAACCTGGCTTAGCCGTGATCGCGCCGGGAAGCCCGGTGATCAGGATTCCGCCGGTCTCGGTCTGCCACCACGTGTCAACGATCGGTACTTTTTCCCTGCCCACAAACTTATGGTACCACATCCACGCCTCGGGATTGATGGGCTCGCCCACGCTTCCAAGGACCTTCAGGGACGACAACTCGTGGCTGGTCACCCACTTATCCCCTTCTTTCATCAGGGCGCGGATCGCCGTGGGTGCGGTATAGAAGATATTCACCCGATGTTTGTCCACAATGTCCCAGAACCTGCCCGGATCGGGATAGCTCGGGATGCCCTCGAACATGAGCGACGTCGCTCCGTTCGAAAGCGGTCCGTAGAGGATATAGCTGTGGCCCGTGACCCATCCGATGTCGGCGGTGCAGAAGTGGATGTCCTCATCATGGTAGTCGAAGATCCACCGGAAGCTCAAATTGGTATAGAGCATGTAACCAGCCGTGGTGTGCAGCACTCCCTTGGGTTTTCCCGTGGAGCCGGAGGTGTAGAGGATGAAGAGCGGGTCCTCAGCGTCCATCTTCTCGGGCTCGCAATAATTGGCGATGTCCTTCCCTGCCATCTCCTCATGCCACCAGGTGTCCCTGCCCGGTTCCATGTTTATCTTGCCCGTGCCTGCCCGCTGAACCACGATCATGTCCTTGACCGTCGGGCATTCAAGGATCGCCTCATCGGCGTTCGCCTTCAAAGGCACGTACCGGCCGCCACGGACCCCTTCGTCCGCGGTGATGACCATGGATGACTGGCAATCCTGGATGCGGTCACGCATTGCCTTCGCGGAAAAACCGCCAAACACCACGCTGTGTATCGCGCCCACCCGGGCGCAGGCCAGCATGGAGATGGCAAGCTCCGGGATCATCGGCAAATAGATGGTGACCCGGTCTCCCTTCTTGATGCCCTTCTTCTTGAGAACGTTGGCGAAGCGGTTCACCTCGGTGTAAAGCTGCTGGTAGGTGAAGGTCTTGTATTCCCCGCCATCTGACTCCCAGATGAGCGCCGCCTTGTTGCGCGTCGTAGTATTGATGAACCGGTCAAGGCAGTTCACCGAGGCATTCAACTTACCACCGCTGAACCACTTGATATACGGCTTGTGAAAATCATAGTCCAGGACCTTGTCCCACTTTTTGTACCACGTGAGGTTCTTCTCAGCCATCTCGGCCCAGAACTTGTCGGGCTCGTCTATGGACCTCTTGTAGATCTTTTCGTACTCCTTCATGCTCTTGATATGAGCTTTTGCGCTGAACTCCTTTGATGGGGGAAACTCTCTTTTTTCCGTTGATAGGACCTGGATGCTTTCATCAGCCATGAAGAATTCTCCTTTCAAAATGGGGGGAATAAATAAAAAGCGGTGAAGCGGGAGATTGAATGGTCCTGTTCCCCGTTCACCGATACACCGATGCAAGTATAGCAATATTTTCCGCAGTTGTCCTGAAAAAACCGGACACCCTGTTTCCAGGGCATCCGGTTGAACTGATCATTTAAAATGTTCGATCTCTCTGGGATACCGGAGGTTCTGCACCATCTCCTGAACCTGCTGCGGCGGTTCCTTCGTCACCATCGAGATGACGAACATGACAATGAAGTTGATGCACATACCGATGGTGCCGATGCCTTCAGGCGAGATGCCCCAAAGCCAGTTGCTGGCATTGTTCGCCCCAGGATTGACGAACTTGAAGTAAATGATATACGCGGCGGTAAAGGCAATCCCGCTCAGCATGCCGAGCATGGCGCCTTCCTTGGTTGCCCGCTTCCAGAAGATGCCCATGATGATCACCGGGAAGAAGGATGATGCCGCAAGACCGAAGGCAAAGGCCACGACCTGCGCCACGAATCCCGGAGGGTGGATGCCGAAATAACCGGCGATAACGACTGCCCCACCGGCCGAGGCCCTGGCCCAGATCAGTTCGCCTTTCTCCGAAATGTCCTTCTTTGCTATGGACTTGACAAGGTCATGTGAAATGGCCGCAGCGATAACGAGAAGCAGTCCGGCGGCAGTCGAAAGAGCAGCGGCCAGACCTCCCGCAGCAACAAGGGCGATGACCCATGCGGGGAGCTTCGCAATCTCAGGGTTGGCAAGCACCATGATATCATTATCGATATACAACTCGTTCGTACTTTTATCGTCTAGGGGCGTCGTAACAATGTTCTCGCCGTACTGGCCGACCTTAAATGCGCCAGCCGCGTCCTTCTCAAATGCGACCTTGCCCTTGAAGGCATTGCCTTTTGCATACTGGATCTTGCCGTCGTTGTTCTTGTCCTTCCAGGCGACCAAACCGGTTTTCTCCCAGTTCTTGAACCAGGACGGGGCCTCAGCATAGGTCTTGTTGTTCAACGTGTTTATCATGTTGATCCGGGCAAAGGAAGCAACTGCCGGTGCCGTGGTGTACAGGATTGCGATGAAAAGCAGTGCCCAGCCGGCCGAAGCGCGGGCGCCCTTGATCGTCGGTGTCGTGAAGAAGCGGATGATGATGTGAGGAAGACCGGCGGTTCCGACCATGAGCGCGAAGGTGATCATGAACACGTCGATCGTGCTCTTCGCGCCTCCCGCAGTATAGGCCCTGAAACCGAGATCTATCTGGATCTGGTTAAGCTTTTCAAGCAGATAGCCACTGCCGGTCCCCAGAATCTTCATGCCGTTCTCGCTCAGACTGCTGCCGTAGCCGAACTGTGGGATCGGGTTGCCGGTGAGCATGATCGAAATGAAGATCGCCGGGATCATGTATGCCATGATCAGCACGCAGTACTGCGCCACCTGTGTATAGGTAATGCCCTTCATGCCTCCCAGCACGGCATAGAAGAAGACGATGGCCATACCGATCAGAACGCCGGTGTTGATGTCCACTTCGAGGAAGCGCGAGAACACCACGCCCACGCCGCGCATCTGACCGGCGACATAGGTGAATGAAACGAAGATCGCACAGACCAAGGCTACGACTCTCGCGGACTGCGAATAATATCGTTCACCCACGAACATGGGGACCGTGTATTTCCCGTATTTGCGCAGGTAGGGGGCCAGGAGCATGGCAAGCAGCACGTAGCCGCCTGTCCAGCCCATGAGATACATGGAGCCGTCCCTGCCCATGAACGAGATAAGGCCCGCCATGGAAATAAAGGAAGCCGCCGACATCCAGTCGGCGCCGGTGGCCATACCGTTCAGTACCGGATGTATCTGCTTGGCAGCAACATAGAACTCACCCGTCGTCTTGGCCTTCGCCCAGAAAGCGATGCCGATATAGAGGGCAAAGGATGCCCCCACAATAATCCACGTCCATGTTAATATATTCATTCAATTCTCCTTTCAAGATACAGTGTCATCCACTGAGAAGGGCAGAAAGCTCTGCCGTATTCCGGCGGACACGGCCGCCGGGCGCCCACCCTACTTTTCGTGTACGTCGTATTTGATATCCAGATGGTTCATGAGCTTCACATAGACGAGGATGAGGATCACGAAGATGACCTCTGATCCCTGGTTCGCGAACCAGAACCCCAGCGGGAAGCCGGCAATCTTGATAGTGTCCAGCGCGTCGGCAAAAATAATACCGCAGAGATAGGAAACAGTGAACCAGATGCTGAGCAGGATCACAATGTACGTCAGATTCTCCTTCCAGTACGCTGCTTGATTCAATTTTGTAGCCATACGATTCCTCCTTTATACTCGCTTAGATTATGATCTTGCATATAGTCGCTGATAGTTCATACCTTGCTGATGCAATATCGTTTCTTCCCGTCACCCCCCTCCTGAAGAAAAAACATCCTATACAAGCTTCATGGACACTCTCACGGGCTTCCTATTCTGAGCAGATCGTCCACGGTCCTTATGCCCCACTGCGGCAGTTCGCCGAGCATGCGCTGCAAGAGCTGAGCGGTAATGAACGCATCGCTCAGAGCATTGTGTGCATTCTGCACGGTTATATTATATTCTGCGGCGATCGAGAAGAGATCGCCCCTGTCCGGAGAACCGCCGTGATAGGCGCAACGGTCTTCTTTCCTGGCAGCGATCCAATTGTAGAGTTTGTACGTATCAACCACCCGGTTCCTCAACGGCTTCCCGTACAGTTCCTTCATCTCCCGGTTCAGGAACTGGAGATCGATGGACACGACATGGCCTGCCATAAGCGAGTCATCGCAGAACTCAAGGAACTGCGGGAGCAGGGTGTCGATCCGGGGCGATCCAGCCGCTTCCGTGGGCGTGATCCCGTGGATGATCACGCTCCCCGCGGTCAGTGCCGTGCGGGGATCGACCTGGCCGTAGAACGTTTCTCCCAGGAGTATCCTCCCGCCGCGTACCTTCACGGCTCCGATCGAGACAATGGAATCCTTTTTTGCCTTGAGTCCGGTGAGCTCCGTATCGAAGACCACAAAGTTCGCGTTACGCAGGTCTTCAGCTTTATCTCCGGAGCGAAGCCCTGCGGACGACGTCCCTTGCCGCTGATCGGACTGACCTGCACCCGCCCCGTCCCTGCCGAAGAATGTGCTCGTATAGTGGATGAATGAACTTATCATTACATCACGGTCCCGGGACTATACTGCTTCGTAACAGCGTCCTGCATGCGGCTGAGGAACTGGCATGTTTCTTTCAGCGTTCTCTTCTCGAGGTTGGACAAGGCATCGGGATTGATGAAGTTATCGGGTTCCTTGCCGTTCTCGATCTGTTCATACTGGTGATGGATCCTGAGGAGTATCAGAAAATCGAAGGCCTGCTTCATTTCTTCGCCGAACTCCTTCACGACGGGATGGTTTTCCATGAGCGCGTCGATGCGCTCAAGCGTGGACGTTTGCGGCACTCCCTTCTCAAGACTATAAAGCCGGACAATGTCGAGGAAGGGGGCGATGCATTTGAACTTGAGGTTCAATTCATCCTTGTGCTCTCCCGTCTTTTCCACCACAAAGGTCTTGAAGAACCCGAGGGGCGGGTGAAGCATCACCGCCATGTCCGCCATGCGCTTCAGGAAAATGTCATGCCCCTTCAGCGTCTCGCTCAAATGGCCCCGCAATGTTTCCGAAAGTACGGTATCGCCGTGGAGCCCCCGGAAATCGAACAGGATGGCAGAAAGCAAAATGGCCTCTGACGTGGGGGTGTAGATCCATTCCCGGAAATACTCCTTCCAGACGCTGAGCGGTTTCCTCCATTTGGGGTTGCTCGCCATGTAGCCGCCCGGGCAGGGGGGAAATCCGCACTGGACGAGCGATTCGATCACGAGGGCGGAAAATTTCTCAAAATACTCCTCAGCAGCCCGGGCCTCATCATCGGTTCCCGGGTCCGCATAAATGAGCCCGTTGTCCTGGTCCGTTTTGAATGTCTGTTCCTTACGACCCTCGCTGCCGTACACCAGCCAGCAGTAGGCGAGCGGCGGCGGTCCCAGTTTCCTCTCGGCGAGTTCGAGCACTTTCCGAACCAGCCGGTCATTTATTTCCGTAAAGACCTTGGAGATATTGCTCGCCTTGGCCCCTTCCTTCAGCAGGAGTCCCACGATGCCGTTGATCTTCTTCGAAACCGGGACCAGTCCCTCGATGGTCTGCTGGCTCTCAATGTCCTTGGTGAGCGAGAGCGGAGAGGTGCCCTGGAGCATCATCAGATCGTGGTTCGTGATCACACCCATAAGCCGGCCGTCCTTGATCACGAGGATGTGGTGAATGTTATATTTGATCATTTTAAGGACTGCCTCAAAACAGTAGTCCTGCGCATCCACCCGGATGAGGGTAGTGCTCATGATGTTCTTCACCTTTTCTCCAATGTCCCTGCCTTTCGCGACGATCTTCTCCCGCAAATCACGGTCGGTCAAAACTCCCAATGGCAATTTGTTTCTGTCCATGATAATAATGGAACTTATCCGGTTCTCGGACATGATGGCGGCCGCCTCCTGAACCGTCGTGTCCTCCTGCGTGGAAACCACGTTCTTGATCGCCAGGTCCCCCACCCGCGTCGTGAACAGAATGCGGTCGCTGCTGCTGTAAAACATGCTCTTGTCCTGCATTTCGCGGTAGGTTTTGTCGAGGTAACGGGTGATATGGGATTGAAGGAAGAATTCAGTGAAGGAGAGATGCTGATCGAGCAGTTTCAAAACCATTTCCTGCCCCAGGAGGTAGCAGATCGTGTCATCGACAGCCACGACGTTGGTGCGCACCCGGTCTTTGCCGACCATGGACAGGAAACCGAAGGTGTCCCCCTCCCCCCGATAATCGATGATAATCTCTCCGCCGTCTTCCGAAACCAGGACGATCTTCACGCCTCCCTTTTTGATGATACGGAGCGCATCGCTCGGTGATCCGTCCTGTTTCAGAATCACCATGTACCTGGGGTAGAACTCCATGGACAGGTTTCGGGCAACGGCCTGGAGATCCGCATCGTCGAGGAACTGGAATGGCGGGACCTTCTTCAGGAAGGCAATCGCATCTTCAAGGATAATATTGTTTCCATGATTCGACGTTGCGTGGGATTTCATGTTCTCTACGTAAGCAAAATAAAGACCATATTTATGAATTGTAGAAAACTGTTTCCATTTCATTAGTTCCAATTATGCATGCTCACTGACTTACGGAAATTACAAGAAAATGCTGTTATTTACCTTTTCACGTTTTACTCGGCGACAATGCGATAAATTACATAAAATCAATATGTTTTGTTGTCTTCTCTGTAGCCTGTGACAAAAATAGCAGTAGAATGCATTATGGTGCATAATGGGAATTTATAGAGGTTCACACTTTATAAATATGGACTAAAAAAAATTCTTCACCGCGAATTCATATGATGAAGTCATATACTTTAAGGCAGCCATCTCATCCGTAACTAATAGTAATATGCGCCGTGCAGGCAGGCTACTAAAGGTAACCGGGATGGCCGCCAGTAATTTCACACAGTATACTTAAACTATGCTTATAATAAATCATCGTGATCACGCATCTGTCCAATTCACTTAACAACGGCTCGATCATTTGTTAGTATTGAACGAACCAATTATTTGGGAAAGGTCATATGGCGGGAATAAACAAGTCTGGTGAAGACAAGGCGTGGGAGATACTTTCGACGCTGAAGCCGGCGGATGTCTGTAAAGCAGCATCAGTTGTCTATGATGCGACGTCCATAAGTTACCAGGTGACGTCATTCGGCATGAACTTTATCGTTTCCGAGCGAGACAAAAGGTTCTCAAGCCCGGCTTCGGAGAGCGATGTGCTGCTCGGAAGGCTCGGTTCCTTCTTCCGGCTCTCTGTCCTTTGGTATCTGGTTAGTGCCAAGGACATTGCCTGCACCAACAGGACCGTGAAACTCGAACACATCAGGGGCGGCGAGATATTCACCAGGGGATCACATGTCCTGCCGCTCGACAGTGTCGCGAACAAGTATGGGAACAACCGGGAAGGATTTTTTGCAAAAGGGAAAGATCTTGGTGGTGAGATCATGACTTACGGGGACGCTTCGCTCCGGCTTGCGCCTTTGCCACGAATACCCGTCACCCTGGTGCTCTGGCTGGAGAACAACGAATTTCCCGCCCGTCTTGACCTGCTGTTCGATTCAACCTGTGTTATGCAATTGCCCACGGACATCATCTGGTCCATTGCCATGATGAGCGTACTGATCATGCTCTGATCCGGTCCGGTTTGAACTTACCCCCGTGAAGATCCGGATGGAAAACGCTGATGGACTTCCCGTACATCCTCCTCTGGTTTTTTGCGTGCACGCACCGGCCGGTCCGATACCGTCATCGATTGTTGTTCTTTTCAATTATCTGCTTCGCCATGGACGCGAGTACACCATCCGGGCTCACGGTAAATGGCTCGACGGCCTGAATCGCCCTCGGTCCGCCTATCTGTCCCAAGCTGCGGATCGCGCTCTTCATCACGACGGGCGACTGATCAACAGCAAGCAACTGTATGAGAGGCGAGATCGCCTCGCGGGAACCGATCATGCCCAGCGCTTTTACCGCGCTCTTCCGCACCCGCTCTTCCGGGTCGCTGAACATGGCGATAAGCCGCGGCACAGCCTCATGCGAACCAAGCTCCCCGAGGGAATAGGCGGCGTTGTTCCTGACCGCCATGATTTTGTCGTCGAGCGCCTCTATCAAAGCCTTCTCGGCCCCCTTGCCCTTAAGCTTCCCGAGTTCGGCGGCGGCGTTCACCCGGACCATCCCGAGACCGTTCTTCAGATCATTGATCAAACGCTCAAGACTCATCGCCTCCTCCTAATCCGGACAAACCGGAACCAAATATGCCACACTGGCCAAGAAGAGGGCCACACTGAGACACGAAGACGCGAAGAAATTCATGCGGAGGTTGTAATTCAATAATTCCTTAATTCTTCGTGTTTTCTTTGAGTCTTGGAGCCTTCGTGGCTGAATTTTGTTTCCATTTTGAGAAGTTTTTTTATGTGCGGCGCGCATCCCTACCGTTCCCTCGGGATCCCCCACTTCTTTCTCTTCTCCCAGAGCGATTTCCGGGTGATCCAGAGCATGTCCGCAAGCTGCTGTTCGTTGAACTGGCCCTGGTATCTCTGGATGAATGCCTTGGTGTATTCCTCGATGGAAAGCTTTTTGTCAAAGACCTCCGCCTCGAACGATGCCGCCGCCGTGAGCCCCGCGGGCAGATGTGCGGGGGCGATGACGTCGCCGTCGGAAACAAGGATGGCGCGCTCGATGACGTTCTGGAGCTCACGGACGTTCCCCGCCCACTCGTAGTTCATCATGAGCTCCAGGGAATCGGGCGCGAGCTCTTTGACGGGTCTCCCCATCTCGTGAGAGTATTTCTCCAGATAGTGCGTTACCAGCGCCTTGATGTCTTCTTTCCGTTCCCGGAGCGGCGGGATCTGGAGCGAGATGACATTGATCCGGTAATAGAGGTCCTCGCGGAAGGCGTTCTGCTTTACCGCTGTCTTCAGGTCCTTGTTCGTCGCGGTGATGAACCGGATGTCGACCTTGCTGCCTTTGGTGCTGCCGACGGGGCGGATCACCTGGTCTTCGATGACCCGGAGCAGTTTGGCCTGGAGCGAGAGGCTCATGTCGCCGATCTCGTCGAGGAACACGGTGCCGCCCTCGGCTTCTTCGAGGATGCCTTTCTTGGTGGCGACCGCGCCGGTAAAGGCCCCGCGCACGTGGCCGAAAAGCTCGGTCTCGAGCAGGTTCTCGGGGATCGCGGAGCAGTTGATGGGGACAAAGGGCATGTCGCGGCGGGAGCTGTTGTGGTGGATGACCCGGGCAAAGAGCTCCTTGCCGGTGCCGGTCTCGCCGAGCAGCAGGACGCTGCTCTTGGCGTCCGTGACCTTCCGGACCTCGTCGAGGATGGCCCGAAGCGCCGGGCTCTCGCCGATGATGCTGCTGAAGTCGTGCTCCTTCCCGATCTCGCGCTTGAGCAGCACGTTCTCGGCCTGGAGGCTCTTCTGACGGAGGGCGTTCCGGACGACCTGCTTGATCTCTTCGTGGATGACCGGCTTCATGATGTAGTCGTAGGCGCCCGCGCGGAGCGCTTTGATGGAGGTGTCGAGCGACGCATAGGCGGTGACGACGATGACGATCTGGTCCGGGTCCTGTTCCCGCACCCGGGTGAGCATCTCGATGCCGTCCATGCCCGGCAGGATGATGTCCGTCAGGATGACGTCGTACACGCCGGTTTCAAGGAGGGCAAGGCCCTTCTCCGCCGACTCGGCCCCGTCCACCGTGTACCCTTCCTTGACAAAGATGCGCTTGATGGACTCACGCAGCGTCTCTTCGTCTTCTACGATCAAGATGTTCCTGGACATCGAAGCCTCAATCAGAATAAAATGCAAAAGTCAAAATGCGAAAGGTAAAGTGCACCACCACATGAGACGCGGATGACAGGATTTCGTTCGGAGAAATCTTTTTGAGTTTCCTAAGCGGCCCTTTTCCTATAAGGCATGTGCCTCAGCGGTTAATTCTGATCATTAGTTTCAATGGGTATTTTAATAATAAACCGCGTCCCCTTGTCCTTTTCCGAATCGATCTCTATCGTCCCGCCGTGGTCCTTGATAATGCTATAACAGATGCTGAGTCCCAGACCCGTACCCTTCGTCGGCCCTTTGGTGCTGAAGAAGGGATCAAAAACCGCGTCCCTCGCCTCCGCGTCTATACCGTGTCCCGTGTCGGCAAAGCGCACCTCAACATGACTGTCCAGCTGTTTAATTGAGATATCGAGGTCCCCGCCGTCAGGCATTGCATCGCGCGCGTTCAGGATCAGGTTCAGGAAGACCTGCTGGATCTGGTCGGGGTCGATCTTGAGCTTCGGGGTATCCTGCACTTCCGTGCGAATCATCACCTTCCGGAAGTTTTTGTCGTAGCGAACGAGGTTCAGCGTGTTCTCAAGGATGTCCTGAAGGCTCGTCGGCAATTTCTGGCGCGGGTAAAGCCGGGCGAAATCGCCGAGGTTCCGCACGATCCGCGCGATCCGGTGTACGTGCTGATTGATCGTGCCGAGCGAATCCTTCTCAAAGGACGACAGGTCCTCGGTCAACAGCTCCTGAACCAGGGACGAGATGGACGCAAGCGGGTTGCCGACCTCATGGGCCACGCCCGCAGCAAGCCTGCCCACGCTTGCGTGCTTGGTGGCGCGGAACAGTTCCTCTTCGATCTTCTTCTTCTCGGTGATGTCCTCAAGAACGAGAACGTATCCCTTTTGCGCTCCCGTTAGCCTGCTGAGGTAGCCCTTCAGAGTGATCTGGGGATCGAAGTTCCGACTGCAGGTAATTTCGCCCTCATGTACGTCAGGGTTGAATAGCCGCGGCTCCAGACACTTCAGCAGGTCTTTGGCCTGTTTGTTCAAAGCGTCGGACCTCTCCACGTCCGTTATCATGGTCATGCCGCTGTTCCAGTAGGTAACCTGCAGCGCCTCATCGAGGGTCGCCACGCCGAGCGGAAGACTTTCGATGATGTTCTCGCTGAACTCCTTGAGCATGGCAAGCTGCCGGTTCGCCTCGGCGAGTTCCTGTCGCGACAGCCGCAGGCTCCGGGATATCTGCCGAATAGAGTCCGAGACGCGGAGTGCGTCATCGTGCGTCAGGACCGTCTGGTCCTGGAAGACCAGGGTGCTGATGGACGGGCCGAGAGCGCCTGACAGGATGCGTTCGGCCTCTTCCCTGAGCTTCAAAAGCCACTCGTTCGATATCGATTTGCGAGCTATGCTGTTCTTTTTCAAAAAACCGTCCACAGCTTCGCTCGCTTCGTGCTTGCCGATGTACTGACCCAGGATGTCCTCGATCTTTGCAATATCAGCGGGCCGGTGGGCCTGAGAGAACTGGAGCGGCGAATAGGAGTCAACGAAGATTATGGCCTGGCGGGTCTCGGCATCGGACTGACGGGTGAAGATCGATACACCCACGAAGGAGAGGAGGTTCAGCAGCAGGCCCCAGAACAGTGAGTGGGTCCATCGGTCGAGGCCTGTGAGGCCGAAGAGAGCCGTGGGGTTCAGGAGCCTTGATCTGAAGATCTCTCCCATGACGCCTCCGGGTTCGATGATCCCGGCGCGCATGAGCGCAGGGATGAGAAGCGTGTATATCCAGACGCTGAAGCCGGCAATGATCCCGGCGATAGCGCCCTTCTTGTTGCCGCCTTTCCAGTAAAGGCCGAGCAGGATCGATGGGGCAAAGATCGTGACCGCCTCGAAGGACTTGAGCCCGATGTCCACAAGGGTGTAGTACTCACCGATGTAGACGGCAAAAGTATACCCGAGGAACACCAACCCCAGGATGACGGCCCGCTTGATGTTCAGCATCACCGCCGAAAAGTTCTTGAACGCCCTCAAATTCCATAACGTGGGCATCACAAAACTGTTCATGACCATGGTGGACAGCGCCACGGACTCCACAATGATCATGGCCGTGGCAGCCGAGAATCCGCCGATGAACACAAAGATCGCCAGCAGCGGTTGGCCGTGGTGCAGGGGGATGCTCAGTACGAAATAGTCCGCTGTGGATTGGATATCCCCGAGCAGCAGCCCGCCGTAGGCGATGGGCAGCACGAAAATATTTATCAGGAACAGATAGAGGGGAAAGAGCCACATCGCCTTTTTGATGTGGTCAGCCGAATAATTTTCCACAACAGCCACGTGGAATTGTCGCGGCAGGAACATGATGGCCATCATGGACAGGAAGGTGAGGGATGTCCATTCAAGGAAGCTGACCGGCGATCCCTCGCCGATCTTCGTCAGTGAAGCATACTGCGTATGTGCAATTTTCTGGAAAATATCTCCGAAGCCGTTAAAGATCCCATACGTCACAAAAAATCCGACGCTCATGAATGCTACCAGCTTGATCGCCGATTCAAAAGCCACGGCGAAGACCAGACCGCCGTGGCGCTCACTTGCATCGAGCTTTCGCGCACCGAAGATAACGGCAAACACGCCAAGGAGCAGCGAGATGAACCAGCCCATAAAGTGGATGTCTTCGGGCCTGCCCGAGAGCAGGGAGAACGTCGATGTGATGGCCTTGAGCTGGAGCCCGAGATAGGGGGTGATGCCGATAACTGCCACGATCGTGACCAGGACGGAGAGACCGACGGATTTGCCGTAGCGCGACGAAATGAAATCAGAGATCGTGGTGATCCGATTTTCCTTGGAAAGGTACACGATCTTCCTGAGCACGATCCACCAGAGCGCGGCCATGAGCGTGGGACCGATGTAGGTCGTGAGAAAGCTCAAACCCGAATTCGCCGCCCTGCCCACGCTGCCGTAAAAGGTCCAGGAGGTGCAGTAAACAGCGAGGGAGAGCGAATAGATATAGGGGTTTGAAACCAGGCTCCTCCCCTGCTCTTCCTTTAGTTCCGCAAAATAGGCAACGGAAAAGAGGAGCAGGAGGTAGCCAAAGATGATGGTGAGCAGGATCCAGGGCGAGAACACTTAACCTCCTCCGTCCTCTCGTTTTGAATATGTAGACGCAAGGAAAATGAGCCCGATAAAAACGAGCCAGATTATAAAGAGGTAGTAGGACAGGCTGTCGCGGAAGATAGAGAGGAAGGGCCCGCCGAAGAGCAAGACCCCTAGGCTGAACAAAAAGACCCAGATATCACGTTTCATCCCTTCACGTTCCTTTCCCTGATCGGCACTCGATATACTATCACAAATTATCGTCAAATTCCATACGGGAAACAGGTCATTCATGACGGCGCAGGCTATCAACCGCCTTGATTTTGTAATGCACATCTGATAAGGTTGTGAGACTGCATGTCACTATCCTTTTGTGCACGACCGCAGATAATCTACAGAGACACGAGGGGGTAACAAGCCATGGCTGAAACAGACCTTCCCGATCCTGAAGACCTCGAAAAATTGGGCGCAAAGACCTTCACCAGACGTATTGCGTTGACCACGGCGGTCTTTGCCGTGCTTCTCGCCATCGCCTCCCTTGGCGGCAACAACGCCGCCAGGGAGATGATGCTCGCCCAGCAGCAGGCATCCGACCAATGGGCGCTCTACCAGGCAAAGACCATGCGTGAAAATCTGTACAAAATGAACGGCCTTCGCATGGAGGCGGACCTCCTTGACCGGGGCCCGGCCATGAAACCGAACAGCAGGAAACTGTATGCATCCATGCTGAAGGACAGTAAAGTTGAAGAGGCAGGGTACCGGGAGGGAAAAAAGAAGATCGAGGAGGAGGCGAGGCACCTTGAAGCGGAGCGGGACAAGAACCGCGCCAAAGACGCTTACTTCGATTATGCCGGGGTCCTCCTGCAGATATCCATCGTCATGGCATCTATCTCGATCCTCGCCGCCTCGCGTCAGATCTTCTCTTTCGCCATAGGCAGCGCTGCCCTCGGCACGCTCTTCATGCTGAACGGCTTTTTCCTGATATTTAAGCTCCCGTTTTTTCATTAAGTGATGCTGCGACGAGAGACGTCATCCAGCGTATCGCCGCCATGCGGTGCGCTTCACCCTAACACATCCCTTTCAGGTCTTCGTACTGTAATAGTGCTATACTTATAAAGGTAAAGGCGGAATTTAATCTTTCGTTCAAGTCTAATTCGCTATCGCTCATGGCTTAATGCCCTGTTAGACCTGTGCGGAGGGGAAAATAATAAACAGGGAGGAAACGGATATGAAAGCACAGATGGCAATCAACGGGATTCTAGTCAGTTTTTCATTTGTAGTATTATTGTCAGGATTCAACAGTGTAGCTTTGGGAAAATCACCGGCGGATAATTTAGCCATAAAGGGGTACGATACCGTAGCATATTTCCAGGCCGGCCAGGCACTAAAAGGCAATGGGTCATTTACCGTCCAGTGGCATGACATGACCTGGTATTTCTCAACCAAAGAGAACAGGGATCTGTTTGCGGCCAGTCCGGAGAAATACGCCCCGCAATATGACGGTTACTGTGCCTGGGCCATGACGGAGTCACGGAAGGCCATAACCGATCCTGAAGTATGGAAGATCGTTGACGGAAAGCTTTACCTGAATTGCAGCAAGTCGGCGTTTGAAAAATGGAGCAGGGATATTCCCGGCAACATCAAAAAGGCCGATATGATCTGGTCAAAAATTGAGGGCGGAAAAAATTGATCGCATGCCTTCTCAGATGAAAGCGGCATGAATACGCGAAGCGAGGTATGGCCAAACGGAATTCCGGTGGTCAGCCAAAAAGCGCAACGGTCAAGAACAGTCACCGCCCGCGACATCGAGTTATTCACTGAGATAAGCGGCGACCACAATCCTTTGCATTATGATGAAGAGGTTGCCCGAACCACCCGCTTTGGAAGCATTGTTGTCCAGGGCGGCGTTACCAGCGCAATACTCAATGCGGTCGTGGCGGAGGACCTCCCCGGCCCGGGCACCGTATTCTTGCACGTTAACTGGGAATTCAAGGCGCCCGTTCGGCCCGGCGACACCCTCACCGGTGAAGTGACAATTAACAAGGTGCGTGAAGACAAGCCGATAACAGAGCTGGAGACCCGCGTAGTTCTCGCCGACGGCACCGTTGTCCTGGAAGGAACTGCTGTCTGTTACACGTTCCCCATTAAAAAGAAATAGGTACTATGAACCACAACCGGACATGCGATGTCGCTGTGCGATTTGCCCACCTGCTCATCGGTTCTTTCTTTACATTCTTGCCCTGTTGTGATAAAAATCCCTCATGAAATCACTACACTGGCTGGCAGGTTGCGCCTTCGTTCTGCTGCTCCTCTCCCCTGCCTACTCATCCTCTTCCTCCTTTTCCGGGATGACGATAACCCGGATCGATTTCAAGGACGATCTCGGCCAGCCCTGGCCCAATCCCGGACAAGTGTTGCCGCTCATCCTGTTGAAGCCCGGGGACCGGTTCGCCGGTTCTACGATCCGCGACGGGATCGCGACGCTTTATCTGAAAAGGATCTTCAAGGATATCCGGGTCGAGGCCTTCCCTGACAACGGCGGTGTGCGGCTTGAATATATCGTGACGCCGATATCGATCGTGGATGAGATAGACATCCACGGCAACAGTACGGTCCCCTCGGGTACGATCCTGGACGCGCTCGCCGGTATCGAAGGGAAAGAACCGCGCGACGAGAAGCTTTTCTCGCTCAGGTCAGACATCCTCGCCCTCTACCAGGTAGAGGGATTTTATCATGCGACCGTGGCCTTCCGCACCACGCCTCTCAAAGAACCGCATCGTGTTGCCCTCCATGTCTATATCCAGGAGTCAAGACCGACGCTGATCGCAGATATCGCCTTTTCCGGCAATGTCGTGTTCACGGACAAACAACTCATCAGGGTCATGAAAAGCAAAAAAGGGTCGCGGCTGCGGCGAGATATCCTTCTGGACTCGGATATGAAAGCGATCATCAATAAATATACCGACAAAGGATATCCCGCGGCAAAGGCCGGACCTGTTGAATTGAGTTTCACGGAAAACAAGGTCATGGTGCATGTCCCGGTGAGCGAGGGCCCGCTCGTAACGGTCAGTTTCATCGGCAACCGCGAGTTCGGATCCAAAAAGCTGAAGCAAACCCTCCTGATCTGGACGGAACATGACATCTCGGACTCCGTTGTCGACAGCAGCATGGACAAGATAAAGGGCCTGTACCGTGAAAAGGGTTATGCCGATGTGGCCATGGAAGTTAAAAAATCCGGGCAGCCGGGCCGGCTCGACCTTGAGTTCACGGTCCATGAGGGGCCGCGGGTGATGGTGAAGGAGATCACGATCCGCGGAAATACCCTGTTTTCTGCCAAAGAGATCAAGAAGCAAATGGCCCTGCGGGAGCCGGGCTGGTTCACCTCACCTCCCTTTCAGGAGGACCTTCTGGACAGGGATGTTGAAGACCTCCGCAATCGATATCTTGATGCCGGCTACTTGTCCGCAACCGTGAACCAGAACACGGTCAGAAACAAGGACCAGAGCGAGGCAACAGTAACCATCGAGATCATTGAAGGACCGCAGACAAGAACGGGCAGTGTCTCCTTCGACGGGAACACCGCCTTCACCACGGCGGAGCTTCAGAAAAACACCTATCTGAAACAGGGCGCGCCATTCAACGAACGTCTCATCGACGAGGACAAATACCGGATACTGATGATGTACTCTAACAAAGCCTACCTTTATGCCAGGGTGGAAGTGGAAAAAACCCCTCATGACGGGACCGTGGATGTTCGCTTCCGGATCACCGAGGATAGGCCGGTCAAGATCGGCAAGATCATTCTGCGGGGGAACATACGGACCAGGGATGACGTGATCATGCGCGAACTGCTCGTGAAACCGGGGGACCCTTACAACTACAGCGCCATTCTCAAGAGCCAGCAGCAGATCTACCGCTTCGGCTATTTCCGGGTTGCCCGGTTCGACCCCGTCCATCCGGGCGAAAAAGAATATATCATAGACTTGTTGTTCACGGTCGAGGAAAGGCCTGCGGGAGCTGTGGAGGTCAGCGTGGGTTACGGCGACCTGGACCGGCTCCGGGGTTCCGTGGAGGTCTCGTATCGGAACCTCTGGGGTACGGCACGGTACTCGAGCCTTCGGTACGAGCAAAGCGACATACTCAAGCGCGCGATCTTTAATTTTCAGGAACCCTGGATCCTGGGCTATAAACTTGAGAACAAGTTCAGCCTCGTGTGGTCGGATTCAGAGAAACTGAACTCCGATACCCGCGAGATCTATTATAAAACGCGCAAAACCGTGGCCTCCTTCGGCGTTGAAAAGACCTACGAGCATCTGAAGCCTTCGCTGACATACCAGTTCGAGAATGTCGTCAATTATGACGTGCTGCAGGCGGCTCAGCTCACCCCGGAAGACAGCGGCCGCGTTCTGGTGAGCAGTCTCAGCCCGGCCGTAGTCCTGGACCTGCGCGATGATGTGTTCAATCCGAGAAAGGGTGCGCTCTACGGCATCGTCCTGAAAGAGGCGCTCCGGGAACTGTGGTCGCAGGCGGACTTCTCAAAGCTTACGGTCCAGGGCAGCTGGTTCTTTCCGCTTGGCACTGCCGTCGTGGCCCTGTCCGCTCGGGCGGGCATGGCCTGGCCGTTCCGCGATACCGCCGAGGTCCCGATCCATGAGCGGTTCTACGTGGGCGGAAGCACCACGGTTCGGGGCTACAAACAGGACGCCGTGGGGCCGAGCGTGGTGGGGCCGGACGGTCAACCGATCCCGACGGGAGGCTCGAGCATGATGGTGCTGAATCTCGAACTTCGATTGAACCCCGGGGAGGGATTCGGCGTCGTCTTCTTTACCGACGCAGGCAATGTGTGGCAAGGTCAGGAGATCAACGTAAAAGACCTCCGGTCCTCCTACGGCGCCGGGATCCGGTACGGAACTCCCGTAGGCCCCCTCAGGATCGATTACGGACAAAAGATACACCGGCTTCCCGGGGAAAGTCCGGGAGAACTTCATTTCAATATTGGCAATACCTTCTGATGAACAGGCCCCGGCAAAGCCTCTCCGTGATCTGTTGTCCGGACATGGCACTCTGTACTTCCCTTCGTGCCGTCCGCTGTGGTATTATTCCCGCAGAAAACAGAGCGGCCCGGTATTATATATACGCCGAGCGCACGGAAAACCCGGACAACACATGAAAAAACACAAAAAGAGCGGCGCCCGGTCTGAGGCGCAATTTACGGAGAGCGCCGTCAAGCTTAAACGCTCATCCCCTGAGCTGGAGCAAAAGCCGTTCGAGGGCACGAATGAATTAGCCGCCATTGACGCGGTCGCCCTCACGTTGAGCGAGGCCGGCAACCTCACGGACGTCCTTGCCAGGTCGCTTGACAGGATCATCACCAGCCTGTCCGGCCTGAAGCCCCGGGGAGGCGTGTTCCTGTGCGATCCCGACGGCGAGGTCCTGCGCCTGGTGACGCACAAGGGTCTCCCGCCGGAATTTGCGCGGCACGAGGAGACGATCAGGATGGGGGAATGTCTGTGCGGCATGGTTGCCCGGACCGGAGAGTTGCTGTTTACGCGGGATGGATGCTCGGACCCTCGTCATGTGCGCAACAGGGGCGCAGAGGACCATGGCCACATCATCATTCCCATGAAATCGAGGGGTATTGTCCTGGGGGTCATGTTCCTCTACACGACCATGGATTTTGAGCTCAAGCCGACGGATATCCAGATGCTCGATGCGATCGGGGCACAACTCGGCCTGGCAGTCGAGAACTTCCGTTTTTATACTGAGGTGAAGCAGTCAAGCGAGAAATACTGGGACCTCTTTGAGAACGCCCGGGATATCCTTTTTACCATGGACACCGGCTGCAGGTTTACCGCGGTGAACCGGACAGCGGAATTGTTTTCCGGTTATTCGAAGATGGAACTCATCGGGATGAATGTCAAGGATTTTCTCACTCCGTCGGCGGCCGCGATGGGGAAGGAACTGCTTGGCGGAGAAGAGATCAAATCGCGCCGGTTGATCGAGTTCGAGGTCATCAAGCGGGATACGAACCACGCGTTCCTTGAGGTGAGCCTCCGAAAGCTGTTTGTGAACCAGGTTCTGACGGGTTTCCAGGTTTCCGCGCGCGACATAACCGAGCAGAAGAACATGAGGGCAATGATCGTCAAGGCCGAACGCCTGGGCGCTATCGGGCAGGTAGGGATCGCCGTCCGGCATGAGATCAACAACCCTCTCACGACCGTCATTGGCAACGTCGAACTGCTCATCGAGCGCTATGAGCACAAGGACAAGGAACTCACTGCGCGGCTGGAGGTGATTCTGAACAATGCCCTCAGGATAGCCGAGATAACCAAACGGCTGCAGGAGATCAAAAAGGAAAATATCGTGGACTATCGCACCGGCGTAAAAATGACGGATTTAAAGTAAGGCAGAAAGGCATTCATGAAGTCATCTTTCACCACCGCCTCTATCCAATTCCCGACAAACCGCGTGCGGTACAGGAGCCGCCTGGGTGCGGGAATAAGCCTGTGCCTTTGCATCCTCCTGCTCTCCTCCCCGGTCCGGGCGGAGCTGGTGGACCGCATCGTAGCAGCGGTCAACAATGACGTGATCACCGCGAGCGACCTTGCCCATGCGGTCGCGCTGAATATGCGGCTCGGCGGCACCTATGAAGACCGGAAGACGCTTGAATCGGACACCCTCGAAGGGCTCATCACCAGACGGCTGCTCGTCCAGGAGGCGCGCCGCCTCCGGTTCGTCGAGGTCTCCGATGAGGAGATCAGCGCCGAGAGCGACAAGCTCAGGAAGCAATTCGGCTCCGACAAGGCCTTTGAAGACTTCCTGAAAGAACAGGACATGACCGGGCAGGAACTCCGCAGGATGCTTGGCGAACGGCTTCTGGTCGAGCGGTTCGTGGAAAAGAAGGTCGGGATCTTCGTACGGGTGAACAGGGACGAAGCACGGAGTTATTTTGAATCGCATGCCGCTGAGTACAAGGACAAACGTTTTGAGGATCTTCAGAAGACCATCATTGCGCTGCTGACCGATCAAAAAATCAAGCAGCAGTTAGACCAGTACGTAGCCGAGCTTCGCAGCAGGGCGGACATCAGGATCAACGCGCACTGAGAGGGTGATATCGGTCCGAAGCGGGCCGGCATGCGTATTGTATTTTACCGTATGATGAGTTGACAGTAGGACAACGATTATGCTATGGTAATCACATTAAGAGAGGAGGCGGCAATGGCATATACCCGATCACTGATCTTTGTTCTTACAGTCTTGGTGGGAATGATCGCTGCACCTGCATATCCGGCGGACGAGCTCTTCGATACCGCAGCAGCATCAAAGCATATGGACCAGGGAATTTCCTGTTTGAAGGCAAAGGATTTTGATGCGGCCATAAAAGAATTCAATGAATCAGCATCCATCGCCCCCGAAGCGGAAGCCTACTATTACCTCGGGTACGCATATTATATGAAAAGCAGAAAAGTCGACGGGGAAAGTCGAAGAATGTCCCGGGAAAATTTCGAACAAGCATACGAAATAGACCCGAACTTCTCTCCGACCCGATATAAACCGTCCGAACCGGCACTTCAGCAGACAACCGAGGAGCCGTCTGCGGCAGCGGTACCTGTCGTCCCGCAACCGGCCGAGCAGCAGCCGCCGACGCCGGAGCAGCCGAACCCATAAGCTGCTAAAAACGCCCTCAACGATACAAGCCACCGTCAGCAGCCGGTGGCTTTTCTCAATGGTGGATCACCGTTCCAGCAATGGCTTTCCCGACTGCCTCTTTCGACCTGCTATACTCGCAGGTGAAAAAGGTCACCCGCTTGTCATCAACTCAAGCTCTTCCAGAAACCGCAGCGCATGCTCCCGGTTCGTTCCGCAGGATTCCGACGCCTGGTAAGAACGACAAATTGCGGGCCGTCCGAGCTGGCCGTAGATTCCACAGAGGTTGTCCGGGGTAAGTTGGATGCACCGGACGCCCGCGGGTTTTCCTTCCGGCATGCCCGGAATCCGCGACGAAAGCGAGGGCGCAATGCAGCAGGCGCCGCACCCGATGCGGCAAGAGATTTGTTCTCTCTCGTGGATACTGTTCATAATAAGAAGTCGGTGTTCTTCATAAAAGTGGATGGTCCATGCGTGAATAAAGTGAATGCCAATGGATGACCACGGAGACACTGAGACCGGGGAAAGGCGCGGGAAACTCGGGTTCCGGAATCACGGTCGTACTCGGGGGGCATGATCATAGGCCCGGAAGCTTACGCTTCTTGAACGTGGCGAGGCTCTTGACCTGCGCGAGCAACCTCTCGAATTCCCTGAAGTGAAGCGATTGGGCCCCGTCGGAAAGCGCATGCTCCGGATCAGGATGGATCTCAACCATGGCCCCGTGGGCTCCCACCACAACAGCGGCCAGCGCAGTGGGAAGCACGAGGTCTCTCTTTCCTGTTGCATGGCTCGGATCGAAGATGACCGGAAGATGGGTCATTTTTTTTACCAGGGGAATAATGGCAAGGTCCGCCGTATTCCTTGTCGCGGTTTCAAATGTCCGTATACCTCGCTCGCACAGGACCACGTTGGGATTGCCGTGAAGCAGAATGTACTCGGCCGAACCAAACCACTCCTCGACCGTTGCCGAGAGACCGCGCTTCAGGATGACCGGTTTCCTGGTCTTGCCGACCTCGGTCAGAAGATCAAAGTTCTGCATGTTCCGCGCCCCGATCTGGAGGATATCGACTTTTTTCGCGACACGCTCCACGTGCTCGGGACTCACGATCTCGGTAACGACGAGCATGCCCGTCTCCTTCCTCACCTCATCGAGCAGTTCAAGTCCCCCCTCGCGGAGCCCCTGAAAGCTGTGCGGGCTCGTCCTCGGCTTGTACGCCCCGCCGCGCAGTACCGCAACTCCTCGCTTCCTGAGGAACTTTGCCGTTTTCATGAGCTGCTCTCTGCTCTCGACCGCGCAGGGACCTGCGATCATGAGGAAGGGCGATCTCCCGCCGACCGTGACCGTTCCGCCGAGGGAAACCACCGAATCCCTTGGATGGAAGTCGCGGCTCACGAGCTTGTACGGCTTGGTTACATGAATGATCTCCCGGATCGCCTTGTTGTCCCGCAGCGGTGAATCGTCCACCCACCCCTGGTTCCCGATCACGCCGATGGCCGTACGCACGGCCCCGGGAATGGCAACGGGCTTGAGTCCCATCGTCGTGATGGTCTTCTTTATCTGTGAGATATCCCTGGCACTCGCCGAATGATGGAGAACGATAAGCATATCAAGATTCCCCTTTTTTTGATGATCGTTCCCGCATTCTGCGCACGGTTATGCTTTCGCCGCCGATCCCCCAGTTGTCGGTATCGACCTCTTCAATGACCACGACCGTGGTCCGCGGATCCTTGCCCAGCACATCCTTCAGCATTTTGGTAACGCCCTGGATCAGGCTCGCCTTCTGGTCCGCTGTTGCGCCTTCTCTGGTTATCTTGATATTGACGTACGGCATCGACACCTCCCGCGATTCTTCATGCGATCCTTAAATCGGGAGCTTGATTTTATACCGGATCGCGAACATCCGCAAGGTGAATGTTACCACGATGCAGGCCGTGACCGCCATGATCTCGTTTCCCGCGCCACGCACGACTGCAAGGTAGCACCAGGCCCCGATGAACGAGCACGTGGCGTACAGCTCCGTTCGCTGAAACACATAGGGGACCTCGTTGCAAACAATATCACGCATCACGCCGCCGAATACCGCGGTGGTCACGCCGAGCAGGGTCGAGACGAATGCGGCGCAACCGAGTTTATCGGCAACTGACGCGCCCGAGGCGCTGAAAAATCCGAGGCCCAGCGCGTCAAGAACGAGTACGACCATGATCATCTTACTGTCCTTGAACTGCCCGGCGATCACCCCCGATGCCAGAAGTGACATGATCAGCAGCAGGACCGCATATTCATAATGCTCGATCCAGAACAGCGGATGACGGTTCAGGATAAGGTCGCGCAGGGACCCGCCGCCGAAGGCCGTGATCATGGCCACAGAATAGACGCCGACAATGTCCATCCCCTTCTTCCGGGCTGCAGAGATGCCCGTAAGAGCGAAGGCGATGATGCCGAAGACCTCGACTGTTTTGATGAGCGTATTCATTGCGCGCCGGACAACTACGGGCGAGTATTGCAAAAAGCACAGGTCACGTCAAGTGATATTTCTTGAAATGAGATCGACGTCGCGGTGAGAAAAAAGGTTGGTCGCGATACTGAGTTCTGCTGATCAGCCTGATGGGTAAGCCCAGGCCGCCGTTTATCCTACCGGTCTTCCTGGTGTTCGTCCTCGACGGAATGCCCTTTGATCCCCAGTTCCTTGATCTTTTTCCGGAGGGTATTCCGGTTGATGCCCAGCAGGCTCGCTGCCCGCACCTGGTTTCCTTCGGTCTTCTTGAGCACCAGGGTGATGAGCGGCTTCTCCACGCGCTGAAGCACCATGGAGTAAATGTCTCCCCGCTCGAGCCCGCCCATGCGTTCCACAAGATCAGCGAGCTTCTCTTCGAGAAAATTCTCGAACGAGAGGTGGGCGCCCTGTCCCGGCTTGAAGATCTGAGGCGGCAGCGCGTCGGGGAATATCTTGTCGCCCTGTGACAGGGTGATGGCCCGCTGGATCGCGTTCTCAAGCTCGCGCACGTTGCCCGGCCAGTCGTACGCACGCAGGATCTTGATTGTCTCCGGGGTCAAAACCTTTTTTGTCACCCCGCTCGCCTGATATTTCTCCATGAAATATTCAGCAAGCTGAAGGATGTCATCTTTGCGTTTTCTGAGAGGCGGGATGTTGATCTGGATCACGTTGAGGCGATAGAACAGGTCTTCCCGGAACCGCTTGTCGCGCACCGCTCTCTCGAGGTTGTGGTGGGTGGCCGCGAGGACGCGGACATCGGTCTTGATCGGCTCCGTACCGCCGACGCGCTCGAGCTCCTTTTCCTGGAGAACGCGCAGGAGCTTTCCCTGGAGCGGCAGGTCCATGTCGCCGATCTCGTCGAGGAACAGGGTCCCGCCTGCTGCGGCCTCGAACTTGCCGATCTTGCGGCCGATCGCTCCGGTAAACGCGCCCTTCTCGTGTCCGAACAGTTCGCTCTCGAGCAGCTCTGAAGGAATGGCTGCTGAATTCACGGGCACGAAAGGCCGGCCCGCTCGCTTGCTGTGATAGTGGATCGCGCGCGCAACCAATTCCTTGCCCGTGCCGCTTTCCCCGTGGATCAGGACCGTGGCATCGCTTTCCGCCACGCGGCCGATCGTCTTGTAGATCTCCTGCATGGAAGCCGTATTGCCGACAAGCCCTCCCTCATATTTCTCCCGCACCTCGGCGCGGAGCGCGGTCACTTCCTGCGATAGACGTCTGACCTCTATGGCTTTCTTCACGAGGAGATTCACCTCGTCGAGGTCAAAGGGCTTGGTGATATAATCGAAGGCGCCCCGCCGCATGGCCTCGATCGCGTTCTGCATCGTTGCCTGGGCGGTCATGATGATGACCGAGATCCCGTGCCCGTCGGCGTGGATCTTGTCAAGCGCCTCTAATCCGCTCATCCCGGGCATGCGGATGTCCATGAGCACGATCGCGACATCGCCTTCTTTGAGACGCTCAAGCCCCTCGGTCGAATCCTTTGCCAGGATCGTCTCTATGCCCTCTTTTTCGAGGGCCTTCTTGAGCACCCAGCGGACACTCTCGTCGTCGTCGACTATAAGTACCTTTTCGTTTGTCATAATCTTTTAACCGGAACAACAACATTGCCTTTATTTACGTCAGGTCCGTGCATCACACTCCGAACTCCGAACTAAAAAACTCCGAACACGTTCATCCCGCCAGCGGCAGATATACGCTGAACGTCGTGCCTTCTTTCTCCTGGCTCTCGACGCGGATCGTTCCCAGATGTTCTTGCACGATCTGATACGAGAGCGCCAGGCCCAGCCCCACACCCCGGTCCTTGGTCGTGAAAAAAGGGGTGAAGATGTTTTGCAGGTCTTGCGGCTTGATGCCGGCGCCGGTGTCGCTTACCTTCACGACCATGAGCTGGTATTTCCTTCCGTCGGACTGCACGGTCGTGAACAGGTCCGACATCCTTGTCATGATGGTAAGCCTGCCGCCCTTCGGCATGGCCTCCACGGCATTCTTGACGATATTCAAGAATACCTGGACCAGCTGGTCCTGGTTCCCCGTGATGTCCGGCAGGCTCGGGTCGTACATTCGGGAGAGGACCACGCCATTCTGCCTCACGTTCTGCTCATTCAGGAGCAATACCCGGTCAAGGATGCTGTGAACATTATGGCCCTTCATCTCTCGCGGCTTGAGCCTTGTGAAATCGAGGATCCCTTCGAGCACGCTGTTCAACCGGTCCGCTTCCTTCAGGATCACATCAAGATATTCGTCCAGGCTCTTCCCGGAACGAAGCTCCGATTTCATGAGCTGCGCCGCACCCCGAATGCCTACGAGAGGATTCTTGACCTCGTGGGCGATGCCCGCCGCGATCATCCCGAGCGTTGCCAGCCGGTCCGATCTCCGCATCCGCTCCTTCAGGTCCCGGACACCGGTCTGGTCCCGCACCGTCAGGATCACTCCCAGGGGAATGCCCTCGCCGTCCATGAGTACGCTCGTTACCAGGCCCACGGGGCGCAGAGACCCGTGCCTTATCATGATCTCTGCCTCGTAATCCGAATACGACCTTCCGGATTTGAGCGTTTTTTCGATCAAGCTCACCGCTGCCGGATTGTCTGAAAACACCGTATTCATCTGTTTCCCGATGGCCTCTGCCCCGGCGATACCGGTCATCTCCTCGGCGGCCCGGTTCCAGATGAGGACCTTGTTGGAGGCGTCAGTCACGATCACGCCGTCAACGATACCGGTCAGGATATCGGCGGTCAGATCTTGTATGCGGGGTGAGAATGACTCCATGCTTATTGATATCACAATATATTTGAGTATTCAAGCGAATTCATGGTAAAGTGGGGCACACTTTGCGCAAATGCGCTGGTGTATTGACACGCTCTGCTTTCTGCGCTCCGCACTATGCAAACTTCACTAAATCCTCGTCTCCTCTTGGTCGCAATTATCTGGGGCGTGAACTTCGCCTTCGTAAAGTACGCCCTTGCCGACTTTTCCCCCTTGAGTTTCACGACGCTGCGGTTTTTCCTTGCAACGCTCTTTCTCCTCTTCGTCATGCTCGTAAACCGTGAACCGCTCACCATCGATCGCCGCGACGTACGTGCGGTATTCAGACTCGGCTTCATCGGGATCGCGCTCTACAATATTCTCTTTATGGAGGGCCTCAACTTTACCACCGCATCGAACTCAGCCCTGTTCATTTCATCCTCGCCGCTCTTTGCCGCGCTCATTCTTGCACTGAAAAATAAGGAGCGAGTTCCTGCGCAGACCGTCCTGGGGCTCCTGTTGTCAACTATCGGGGTTTTTCTTATCATTCAGAGCAGGCCCGGCGGCCTCAACTTCTCCCGCCGCGACCTCGCCGGCGACCTGCTCACCATCTGTGCAGCCGCGTGTTGGGCGCTTTACACCATACAGGCCAAGCCCCTTCTTGAAAAATATTCCGCTGTCAAGGTCACCGCGTATAGCATGGCAGCAGGAACCGTGCTGCTCCTGCCGGTCAGCTGCTATGAACTCCTGCATCAGTCCTGGAGTTCAGTGCCGGTCCGCTCCTGGGCCGCCTTCTCGTTCTCCACCTTCGTCTCCGGCGGCATCGCCTTTACCCTCTGGTATCAAGGGGTGCAGACGATCGGCGTTACCCGCACGGTCGCGTATCAGTACCTCGTCCCCTTTGTGGCAGTGCTGTTCTCTGCCTTTTTTCTAGGTGAGCGGATCACCTTCCTCCAGATCACCGGAGGCATATCCATCCTCGCCGGCGTATATCTCGTGCAGAGAGAAAAACCCGACGGTGGAAAAGATGAACGGTTGAAAGATCAGTAATGGTACTCGTTCCTTTTACCTTGAGTTTCTGCCTTCCTGCCCTAATGCGTGTACCCTGTCTCTCCGTGTTGGCTGATATCGAGACCTTCGGTCTCCTGCTCCAGGTCGACCCTCAGCCCCATCACCTTCTCGATGATCATGAACAGGCCTGTACTGACCACAAATGAATAAACAGCGACAAGCGCGACCGATCCCGCCTGCACGGCCAGTTGCTTCGGATTGCCGAAGAGCAGTCCGTTTGCGCCTGCTGCGTTGATGGCGATCGACGCAAAGACCCCGGCCAGGATCGTACCGAGTGCCCCTCCCACGCCGTGCACACCGAACGCATCGAGGGAATCATCATATTTGAACATGGTCTTGGCGTTCAGCGCGGTATAACAGAGAACCCCCGCGGCCATCCCGATGAAAAGAGCCGATATGGGCCCCACGAAACCGGCGGCCGGCGTGACCGTAGCAAGTCCGGCTATAGCGCCGGTCGCGGCGCCGAACATGGTCGGCTTCCCCCGGTGGAACCATTCGATAAACGTCCAGGTAAGCGTTGCTGAGACAGCGGCCATATGGGTAGTAACAAAGGCCATGGTCGCAAGCGATCCCGCTGACAGGGCGCTGCCGGCATTGAACCCGAACCACCCGAACCAGAGAAGTCCGGCGCCGAGAACGGTCATGGGGAGATCGTGAGGAGGCATATGCTCCTGCAGAAAACCCTTTCTCTTCCCTATATAGAGTGCAGCGGCCAGGGCGGAAAAACCGGAAGTCGCGTGCACGACGATGCCGCCGGCAAAGTCGAGCACACCGAAGTTTTTCAACCATCCGCCTGCGCCCCAGACCCAGTGAGCCACGGGATCGTACACGATCGTGGTCCAGACCAATGTAAAGATCAGGAATGAGGAGAATTTTATCCGTTCCGCAAAGGCGCCGCTAATGAGTGCCGGAGTGATGACCGCGAACATCATTTGATAGATCATAAACGCGAGATGCGGCACCGTGGGCGCGTAATCCGCATTCGGCGTCAGGCCGACATTGCCGAGTCCCGCCCAACTCAGGTTGCCGATAATCCCCTTCACATCAGGGCCGAAGGAAAGAGAGTATCCAACGAGTATCCATTGGACACTTACAAGCGCGATCGCGATGAAACTATGCATGATGGTTCCAAGAACATTCTTACTCCTCACCATGCCGCCGTAGAACAGAGCGAGCCCCGGGGTCATGAGCATGACCAGCGCCGTGGACATCAGGATCCATGCGGTATCGCCCGAATCTATTTTTAAAACCGCAGTCCCGGCGGGCGTAGCGGTCGCTGCCGGTACAGTATCCTGCGCCATCACTGCCAGCGGTACGAGCGCCAGCATGCAGACCAGGATAAGCATAACGAATCTCTTTGATCTTCCCGTCACCATTAATTCCTCCCTCGCTCCCTCGATATGGTTGCTCATCACATACCCACGTGCCTTATTTAATAGCAAGTGACATGCCACTCTTTGATCAGGCGATTTTATCTCAAGGCCATTGATTTTATTGTTTTAATATAAGCTCGGCCCTGAAAAACTGTTTGAACGACCCTTAACAACGATTATTATTTAGGCACGTGATTAATTAGTAGGCATACAGAACGAAAAACAGTTGCGGGCGGGACATGATTTCCATCGGATGACATTTTTTGATTCAGATATATTATGGAAGGAGTGGCTGCAGAGAGCGCCTTTATCCTCACTCATGCATGCAAGGTTCACTTGGACCAGGCTAATCAAAAGTACTCATTGACATACAATAATTATCAGATTATAATCATTATTAAATAGGCATATATCAAACAGCAAAGGAGACTGAACATGTGCGTAGAGCATAGCGTCAATTGTTCATGCGGCAAGAGCAGCGCAGGCTTTAATTTTCGCGACGAGGTGCTGCCTTTTGAGGTCATTGTAAAACTGAACTGTCCGGCCTGCTCGCCAGGCGCCCTTTATGATCCATCAACCATGATTGCGGACAACGGATGGGTCATCGAATTTGACATGGATGTTGCGCGCTTCATGCTGCAGAAAATAACACCTTCCGGCCGGGTGACCCCCGAGTTTATCTTTGACGAAGGTTACTGCACCTGGCGGGGGGTAACGCCATCTGACCACGTTGATTCAGTCAGCGAGCGCAACGAGCTTGTCAAGTTGGCCCAAACAGACCGCAAACGCTACTTCGATGAGTTCAAGAACTGGAGCAATAACCGGATGGCGCGTCTCGCGAGAGAAGGATGGAGAAAGGCAAATGAAAGAGAATCCGTCAAAACATAAAACCCGCGGTGTGAAGATCATCGCGGTGATGGATATTATTACGACCTGCCCCAAATGCGGCGGTGAGTTGGGCATCTGGTCAGAGGCTATCGAGACCTTGTGCATTTTCTGCAATCATAAGGTCTTTGAAAAGGAGAATACCATCCACTAAATATGGAGGGTGCTATGAACCTTGTAATAGAAAAAATTCCCGGCGGCTTCGGCGTGGACGGACTGGCCCTCAAGAACGGGAAGTGCGGCTGCACCTCGGTACTTCCCTGCTGCTACAGCTGGTCCAAGGTCAGGCAGCGCGGAAATTCCTTTCAATTCACGGCAAAGCTTTCCGGGCCTGACACACAAGACGTGTTTGCCTGGAGCTATACGGTGAAAAAAGGTGATATTCTCGTGGAGGTCAGCGTCGAGGACGCGCGGGACAAAACGATCTTCTCAGGCTACTATCCGCCGGCCATCGAGGAGTGGACTTCAAAAGGCTGGGAAGTCATTAAAAAAGATGGTGACCGGGAGGACTTCGGTTTGTGGCGCTGCTCTGCCTGTAAATGGTTATATAAAGAAAAGGACCGGCAGGTCAGGTTCGACGATCTGCCCGATGGCTGGAACTGCCCGGTCTGCAATTCCGGACGAGAGGTCTTTGAACAGGTCGGATGAATAGCGGTCCTGATAATCCACTCCCCTTTTTTTTTGCTATACTAGAGAGTATTCCGGCAACGGGGTTATCTTACACACAGGGAGGAAACGATCATGCCATACGCACCAAAGGATTATACGAAGCTTGTGGGGATGGAGGGCTTCAGCGAAGCGCTATTAAAGAACCACTTCACTCTCTATCAGGGGTACGTGACGAACACGAACAAGGTGCTCGATACACTGGATCAGATGAGCAAGGATGGCAAGACCGCTACTCCCGAGTTTGCTGAATTGAAACGGCGGCTTGGCTGGGAATTCAATGGTATGCGGCTTCATGAATATTACTTTGAAAATCTCGGCAAGAAAGGCGGTATCAGCAAGGATGGCAAAGCGGCAAAGGCGATCAGCGCGAGTTTTGGGAGTTTAGAGGCCTGGGAGAAGGATTTCAGAGCCACCGGTGCCATGCGCGGCATTGGCTGGGTCGTTTTGTACCAGGACACAAACTCCAGCAGGCTTATCAATTTCTGGATCAATGAGCATGATGCCGGTCACCCCGCCGGATGCAATCCCCTCCTCATCATGGACGTGTTCGAACATGCCTTCATGCTTGATTATGGCCTGAAGAAAGCTGATTATATAGAAGCATTTTTCAAGAACATCAACTGGTCCGCAGTTGACGCACGCGTCAAATAGAGAATGATTTTCTCCCCCGAGGCGGGGATCGATCGGCAACGACATCCCCGCCTCACCTCCTCCGTCAACGGAGACCGACCGGTCATAAAATTCAACGAGGCAGTGCATATTATTGAAAGGAGCATTTCAGCAATGTCAAACTCGGAAAAGAACCTGCAGGACGCATTTGCCGGTGAATCCCAGGCGAACAGAAAGTACCTCGCCTTCGCGAAGAAGGCGGAAGTGGAAGGCCATAAACAGGTTGCGAAATTGTTCCGCGCAGCCGCTGCAGCCGAGACCATCCATGCCCATAATCACCTGAGAGTGCTCGGAGTCGTTAAATCGACAAGGGACAACTTGATGGAAGCCATCAACGGCGAATCCTACGAATTCCAGAAAATGTATCCCCGGATGATAGCCGATGCGCAGGCTGAGGGCAACAGCAAAGCACTGCAGAGCTTTAACTATGCGAATGAGGTGGAGAAAGTGCATGCGGCGCTCTATCAAAAAGCGCTCGACAGCCTTGGAAGGAACGAGGACCTTGACTATTATGTCTGTTCCGTCTGCGGGTATACCGCCGAGGGCGAGGCGCCTGATGAATGCCCGGTCTGTAAAGCGAAGAGACAGGCATTTCACAAGGCGGAATAACATTTGAAGATCATCGCATTCAACGGCAGCCCGCGTCCCGGAGGCAACACGGAGATCCTGCTCACAGAGGCACTGAAACCCCTCCGGGAGTCGGGCCATGCGGTGACGGTTTTTAAGCTCAACGGCATGGATATCAAACCGTGTCAGGACTGCGGCGGCTGCACCACAACAGGAGTCTGCATTCAGAAGGACAACATGCAGAAGATCTTCGACGCTATCCGGGAAGCCGATAGGATCATCCTCGCCTCCCCCATTTTTTTCTTCGGCTTGAGCGCGCAGACCAAGGCAATGATCGACCGGTGCCAGGCCTTCTGGTGTGAGAAATATCTCCTGAAGAAAGAGATCCCGGCGGGCCCTTACGGAAGAAAAGGACTGCTTCTTCTCGTCGGCGGCATGAAAAAAGAAACGGGAAAGGAATGTTCCGCGGGAACGGCAAAGGCCTTCTTCAGGACCGTAAGCGTACCCGAACACGATATCCTTTTCTTCGGCGGGATCGATGCCAAGGGCGATATTCAGAAACATCCGACCGCTCTGAAAGAAACAAACGAAGCGGGAAAGCGGCTGGGACAATAAATAAAAAAGAATGGCCGGCACGAGAGGGTACATGCCGGCCCGTTGAAGATAAAACGACGATCCGCTAAATCGCAACCTCGCCGCGTTCTCCGGTCCTGATCCTGATGATCTCCTCTATTTTTGTGATGAATATCTTGCCGTCTCCGATCTTTCCGGTCTTTGCCTTCTCCTGGATGATGCCTACAACTTTTTCGACGACGCTATCTGCGACCACCACCTCGATCTTCACCTTGGGAATAAAGCTGATATCATACTCCGCGCCGCGGTAGAGTTCCACGTGCCCTTTTTGCCTGCCGAACCCCTTCACCTCGGTCACCGTCATGCCCTGGATGCCAAGGCCGTTCAGGGCATCTTTTACATCATCAAGTTTGAAAGGCTTGATTATGGCTTCGATCTTTTTCATGGTCCCCCCTTAAAGAATGATGATGCGTTGATGCGTGGAAGCGTGGATGCGGTAAAGATAAACCCCTGCGCCTCGACAGCAGGGTGTTTCTCCGCTCGTACGCATTCGCACCTATACACATCTACGCACTTATGAATTATACGCCCGCTCCCCGTGCTCGCTCTCATCGAGCCCGATCGTTTCTTCCTCCGCGCCGACCCGCAGGCCGACTGTCGCCTTTATGACCATGAAGATGATGAACGTCATCGCGGCGCTGTACACCAGGGTCACCGCTACTGCTATGAACTGTGTCCAGAGCTGGCCGGGATTGCCGTAAAGCAGGCCTCTGCCCGCCTCGTTGATGGCCGGGTCCGCGAACACACCGGTTAAGAGCGCTCCAATGGTCCCGCCGACGCCGTGAATACCGAAGGCATCGAGCGTGTCGTCATACCCGAACATCGGTTTGAGCTTTGCCACTGCAAAGAACGGGATAACACCCGCCGCAATGCCGATCACGATCGCGCCGCCGATGTTCACGAAGCCCGCGGCGGGAGTGATGGCCACCAGGCCGCCGACTGCACCTGAAGCCAGGCCGAGCACCGTGGGTTTGCCGGAGTGCATCCATTCAACGAACATCCAGGCGATCGCGGCGACCGCGGTCGCGGTATTCGTGTTAATGAATGCCGCGCCAGCCAGACCGTTCGCCGCAAGCGCCGATCCTGCATTGAATCCGAACCAGCCGAACCACAGCAATCCTGCACCGGTGACCACCAGGGTCAGATTGCCGGGAATGATCGCCTTTGCTTTGCGCTTGCCCAGGACCAGGGCGCCCACGAGCGCCGCAATACCCGCATTGATGTGAACCACCGTGCCTCCGGCGAAATCCAGAGCCCCGAGCTTAGCCAGGAATCCGCCGCCCCAGACCCAGTGGGCCACCGGAAGATAGACCACGGTCATCCAGAGCACGGAAAAGATGATCCATGCCGAGAACTTCATACGCTCGATGTAGGCGCCGCTGGCGAGAGCGACCGTGATCGCCGCAAACGTGAGTTGATACGCGATAAAGATATACTCGGGAATCGTTTTTGCCGCATCCGAGATGCTGTTCGGCCCGACGCCTTTCAGGAACAACTTCTCAGCACCGCCGATGATCCCCTTCAGGTCCGTGCCGAACGAAAAGGTGTACCCGTACAGGACCCACAACACGCTCACGATACAGAAGGTCACGAAGGTCATGGCCATGGTGTTCAGCGTATCCTTGGTCTTTGACAGACCGCCGTAAAACAGCGCCAGGCCGGGGATCGACATCAGCATGACCATCGCCGTGGCCACGATCATCCAGGCAGTATCTCCGGTGTCGATCTTCGGAGCAGGAGCGGGTGCCGTTACTGCAACGGCTGTTGCGGCTGTTGCCGCTGGCGCTGCTGCCTCTTCTGCCCTGCCCGCAGCAGGAGCGAGAACAAGGGCCACTATCAGACACAACAGAACAACTACAACAGGCTTCAAAAATCCTACTTTCATGGCTTATCCTCCCTTTGGTGTACCTTGTATAATTACTGAACACATGATAATAAGCAAGGCACATGCCAAAAAAAGGATTCCGCTCTTTTGAAGAAAATCATATTGATTTTATTGGTGGATTATATTTTTTGGAAGGAACAGGCATGTGGGCAGACAATTGTCGGCGTAGATCTCGAGATGCTATTTTAGGCAAGTGACCAAATGTTAAGCATGATCCACTTGAAAAGGAGTTTGACATTCAGGTCCGCGGGAATAAGTCCGTACCGATCGGGACCAACACCATGGTGAGCAAGTCTCATATCGCAGCGTTGCCGTGCTCTCCGGTCCTGACGCGCGACCACTTCCGCCAGTCTCGATACGAAAATCTTGCCGTCTCCGATATCCCCGGTCCTGGCCTGGTCCTGGATCATAAAGATCACCGTGTCCGCCATTGCATCCGGCACAACGACCTCGATCTTCACCTTCGGCAGAAAGGTGCTGGAGATATCCATTCCATGATATAGTTCGACATGCCCCTTCTGCCTGCCGAATCCCCTCGCATCGGGAGTAACGGTCAACCCGCTGACGCCGGCGGCGCTCAGGGCTTCCTTGACCGCTTCAAGCTTGAACGGTTTTATGATCGCTTCGATCTTTATCATAATCCTCCGGAGAATCGATGCTCTCTTTGTGTTTACGTGATACTGAAATCGGGACAGGCGCTCACCTCAACATCGCTCAGTCCCATCGTACCGTCGGATGTCCCACGCGACGACCCACGTTATATTGCTGCTATGCCGGTCTCGTTGGTTCGTATCCTTATGGCGTCGGCCATGTCGTGAACGAATATCTTTCCGTCTCCCACCTCGCCGGTCAATGCGGCATCACGGATGGACTTGACGATCCTGTCCGCATCTTCGTCCTTTACGACTACTTCAACTCTCATTTTGGCCACCAGGTTTACTTTATACGATACCCCGCGGTACTTCGTTACGATCCCATTTTGGCGTCCATGCCCTTTAATTTCAGAGACCGTTACACCGGGATGGCCCACTTTGTCCAAAGCTGCGCAAACCTCTGAAACCTTGGCCGGACGTATAAAAGCTTCGATCCTTTTCATTGAGGAACTCCTTTCAGCACTTGAGTGACTTTCGTCGTAACGCATCAAAAAATGGGCCGGCATGAAAACACATGCCGGCCCTGTGTTTCCCCTACGATCTGGGAGGATAATGGGGGTAAACGCTTAGATCGCTGAATCGCCTTTCTCTCCGGTCCTGATGCGGACAACGTCCTCGACCTTCGAAATAAAGATCTTGCCGTCTCCGATCTTGCCGGTTTTCGCCTTCTCCATGATCGTCGCGAGAACTTTTTCCGCGATGCTGTCCGCAACGACCGCTTCGATCTTCACCTTGGGGATGAAGGATATCTCATACTCAGCGCCGCGGTAGAGCTCCACATGGCCTTTCTGCCTGCCGAACCCCTTCACCTCGGTCACGGTCATCCCCTGGATGCCGATCGCGTTCAGGGCGTCCTTCACCTCATCGAGCTTGAATGGCTTTATTATCGCCTCTATTTTTTTCATAACTTTCTCTCCAGTCTAACGATGTGTTTTCCGCATATTGAAGTCAGGATAGGCGGTTACCGCCACTTCACCCTGGTCGAGTCCTTCCATCTCCGAGCTCCGGATCGACCCTGAGCGGGACGATCTTATCGAGGACCTTGAAGAACACGTACATAATAATGAAGACGAACGATGATATTCGTCAGCGATCCCGACCAGTCTGCGCGGCAAACTGTGACCCGCCGCCATAGAACAACCCTTTGACCGTACCCGCTACACCGTTCAGTCCATCGCCATAGGTTCCGTCTGCAAAAAGTCCGAGAGATAATACGCCCCAGGCCCCGTTTACGCCATGGACCGAGATTGCGCCGACAGGATCATCGACCTTCATGGTCCGCTCCACAAAGAACACGCTCACGCAGACGAGAATGCCCGCTATTGCCCGATGATCACGGCCGATACCGAGTTCACAAAAGCGCAGGGGGCAGTGATCGCCACAAGACCGGCCAAGAAGTCCGTTTGCCGATCATCGAGATGTCCGGTTTGCCGAACCTGAACCACATATACAGCATGGATGAGAACGCTGCAGCGCCACCGGCAAGCATGGTATTGGTGGCAACCACGCCGATCCGCAGATCGCCGCCAGCCAGTGAAGAACCCGGCGTTGAAACCGAACCAGCCGAAGGCCAGGATGAAGCAGCCCACTACTGCCATGGGAATGTGATGTCCGGGAATGGCGTTCGGCGTACCATCAGCCTTGAACTTGCCAAGCCGCGGGACCAAGAACCATGGCCCCTGCAAGCGCTGCCACGCCGCCGGTCATATGCACCACCGAGGAACCGGCAAAATCAAGAATGTCCATGGCCAAGCCCGAAGTTGTTGCCGAGCTGTGAGAGCCAGCCGCCTCCCCAGACCCAGTTTGCATACAGCGGATATACTATGCCCGCGATAAAGAACCCGTAGACGATGAAGGATTTGAACGTCCACCGCTCTGCCATTGCGAACCGGTCGGGATCGTGGCCGTCGTGTCCATGAACACCATCTGGAACAGAAATATGGTGAAGACCACCGCATCATAGCTCACTCCGGAAAGAAAGAACCCTTTGGTGCCGAAAAGCCCGAAGTCTTTGCCAAACAGGTGGATGACGAACTCACTGTTCGAGCCCGGTTCCTCCGCCAAGCGAGGCAGCGCCGCCGGAGCCGCCCATCTGGATCGCAAAACCGACTGCCCAGTACCCAAGCATGCCGATGACATAGACCATGAAGTTCATTGCCATCGTGTGGCCCGCATTCTTGGCCTGCGTGAAGCCCGTTTCCGCCATGGCGAACCCGGCCTGCATAAACATGACGAGGAAGCCGCAGATAAGGGTCCACACCACATTGATCGCGATCCGGTTATGCCCGATCACGTCCGCAAGCTTTACCGCCAGCGGCTCTGTGGTAGCCATGTTCTTCATATCATCCGCGGTCGGTGCATCCTGCGGATGCGCCGATCACATCCCCAGCGCCGCCGGTATTGGCGCCTGACGGATCGGAGGTCGGCGCAGGAGCCGCCGCTGCTGCAGAAGCGGGTGGTGCGGCCTGATCATCCGCGAAGACTGCACCGCCGATAACCGCAACCATAAGTGACAAAATCATCGCAACGATAAAGCGTTTTTTGTTCGCTATGAACTTCATGATAAACCTCCTCTTTCCTTTCAATAATCCCTACCAGGCGTACATCACGCCGAGCGCGATGGTGTCCTGCGTCTTTTTTGTGCTGTTGTCGAATGACTCCTGGTCCGACGAATCATGACGATATTCAGGCCGTACGATGAGACCACCGTCCAGCCGGATCTCCGGTGTCACCGTCACTTCCTTCAACTTTTGGACCGTGCCGGTTCTGTATCCGTCCTTGTCGTCGAAATACTCACCGCGCACCGCAATACTGTAGGTTTCGTTGAAGTCGTACTTTACAATACCCGACAGGCCCGACCACTTCGCATCCGTCGTAATGCCTGAGGGAAGCAGCGTACCGTCAACATTCTCCTCCTTGCCGTCGTCGTAGTTCAAGATGATCGAGAGCGGCTTTATCGGCTTGATCGTGGCCACAATGTCGATGAGGGTCCTGTTGTCCCTGTTGTTATCGGTCTGTTCCGGCCCCCGGATCACGTTGACGCTGGCAGAAAACATTTCCATCGGCGCCACGCCGACACTCAGGCCGAGCGACTTGCCCTTGTTGTTGTCTGTTGCATTATCCCAGCCATTTACCAGAAACACGGCTGCGTTCACTACATCATTGAACGCGTAGCTCACTTTCAACCCGGTATGCGTGAGCGGTTCGGCATAGTTGAACAGGAACGAACGCGAATAGTTCGCATTGTCCTTTGCCTCCATCACTTCAGCCCCTATGAATGTGCCCATCTTCCCGAGATCAAATCTGAGTCCCTTCCCCACGGGCACGATATAGCTCACATACGCCTCGGTCACGTCGAACGAATCCAGTCCCGCATCACCCAGGCCGACCGAATGGATCAGTTTTGCCGTTTCACCGGCTGAAAGCTTTACCTTGTATCCGGCCGTACCAGAAGCAGCGTCCTTCAAGAATATGAGTTCTGCCAAATCCAAACCAAAGCTGTTCGCCTTGTGATCCAGCCACCGCAGGTCGTTTTCCCCCGATCCGGTCGTTGTCGAACTCGCGTTGCCGTTGTACGTATAGCCGCCCTGGACATAAACACTCAGTCCCAATGCGTTCTTCACGGCATCGGGGTTGAGACCCGCGGGCTTCGCCTCCTCAGCGAAGGCCGTCACACTCAATGCAACCATTACGCAAAAAACCGCCAAACTGAACTTCAAACCGATCTTTTTCATCCCTTCCTCCTTGTAATTCTGATTTTATCCTGCTTCTTTTCAGGGCAGGGCATTCTGATGAAAGCCTCCGGAGCTTTCGAAAGTTGTCAGCATCAACTTCACTGCATTGCCTTTTTGCAAGGCACATGCCACAAATCAGAACGAACGTGTTTATCAGCTTTCCCCTGATATATTAAGATCTTTTCCCGTTGGAATTATTGAGATGCGACTGGAGGATCAGGAATGCCTCGTTCAATCTCTGAGCAAGTGATGAAATAATGGACAGCATGGCGTTGATCATCATGAATGTTCGCTGATGATGGCGGGATGCGACGTGAACAGGTGACGCTACATGACCGACGAAACCCTTCGAACAGTAAATGAAGGCTCCCTGCGATCAGGCGACATCCCGCAGCAGTCTCGCCTCAAGCACACCCGTGGCTGCGGAGTTGCCTGATGCCGCCACGATATCACTCCGGAATTGATCCAGGTAGGCGCCTATTTCCCGCGCACCGGCCAACTCGAGAAATTCGTCGGACTTGATCCGATCAAGGATCCTCATCAGATTTCTGTCGCCGCTCTCGATGTTGAAACGGGACAACACACTGCGCAGTCCGGCCCGTCCTATGAGCTTGCTCAGGACTATCAATCGATCACCTCCGGACAAGGCCGGGTCCGCGGGTTCGTAGCAAACGGGATCCTGCAGAATACCGTGAATGTGAAGCCCCGACTTGTGCGCGAATGCGCGCTTCTCAAAATGGCGGCGGTTGATCGAACCGGAGATCAGCTCCCGGGCCAGCTTCAACGGCTCTTCATATTCGCGGCCGATCTTTTTCCGCCGTGCTTCTCCCTGTTTCGAGCACGCAAGGAGGTCTTCAAGTGCAACAAGCCCTGCCCTCTCCCCAAGACCCAGAATGCTTGCATCGATGCATTGCGCGCCGAGTCCGATAGCCGTCACTGCGTTCGCAAAGGCATGGCCGAGATCATTATGAAAATGGAAGTGCAGCGCATCAAAGGGAAGGACAGCGGAGAGGCTCTTCTGGAGTCCTGCAATGCGGGCAGGTGTGTCCGTTCCCACGGTGTCCGCATAGCTCAGGCGGTCCGTGCCCAGCTCCTTCAAATGACCGTAGAGCTCGGCAAGCTCGTTCCGATCGGTGCGCGATGCGTCCTCGCACGTGAAGCGGACTGACAAGCCGAGCTCTTTCGCAGTGAGGATCGCCGCGGATATCCGCTCGTATGCAGCGCGTCTTGTCAATCCATACCGTTTCAGGCTCAAGGTGTTTATGCCGGAGAACAGGCCTATCCACCCCAGTCCGAGATCCCTTGCCGTCCGGATCTCATCCCGGTCCAGCCGTGCGTGCGCGATCAGGCGGGCCCTCAAGGGAAGCGCCGCGATCTCGGCCACGGCCTGCCGTATCGATGGGGCCGCGGCCGGATGGCCGACCTCGATAAAATCGACACCCATCTCGTCGAGCAGGCAAGCCAGTTTTTTCTTTGTCTCGATCGGGAAGAAGACTCCATAGCATTGTTCCCCTTCCCGGAGCGTTGTATCCAGTATTTCCATGGCAGTTGACACCTCAGGATGTCTTTACAGATCGACATGAGTCGGCAAATCGGTGTGAAACATTCAGTGGATACTTATTCGCCAGATAAAGCCCGCACAACAGGGATCCCCAGGCAATAAGCGTCGTAAAGACCGCGATCCTTCCCTTGTCGAGGTCCTTCATCCGTCCGATCAGGAATGAAACGAAGAACGTCGTCATTGCAAATGCCAATATTCCGAATATCATCATGGTCCATCATCTCCCTTCTTAACCCGGACAAGCAGGAAACAACACCTCGGAACGCGAAGGCGCGAAGGTCGCGAAGTTGTGCTAAGATTCTATGGTTAAATACCAGGAGTTAAGGATTTCCTTAGCGCCCTTGGCGCCTTTGCGGTAAATATTCTTTCCATTTTTAAAGGATTTGGTTTCTCCAGTTACTAATTATGACCGGCAGACCTCACAGTGCTCGTCACGGGGTATCCGCACCTTCCTGAAATCCATGTCATACGTATTAAACACCAGCATCTCCGAGAGCAGCGGCTTTCCGTACCCGGTAAGCAGTTTGATCGCTTCGAGCGCCATCATGCAGCCGAGCATACCGGAGACCGCTCCCATGACCGGAAACCCCAGTTCTTCCCATGATGGGTCGTCCTCGGGATGGACGCAATGGAGGCAGGGTGTGACCTGCGGCAACACATTGAAGAGATATCCCTCCATTCCATTCATGGCTGCCTCGACCATAGGAATGCCCTTCTCGACGCAGGCCCTGTTCAGGATGCGCCGCTCGCTGAAATTGGGCCTCGCGGACAGCGCGATCCGGGCGGTCCGGATCAGGTTCTCGACATTTGCCTCCGTTATCCGCTCATCGACAGTCTCGATCTCCACATCAGGGTTCATCTCCTGGAGCGTCTTCTTCGCCTGGACAACTCTGCTTTTGCCGATCGCCTTATTTTTCATGATGACCTGGCGGTTCATGTTCGACAGGGTCAGGTTCCCCGCGTGCACCAGGATGAGCCTGCCGATCCCGGCCGCGGCAAGATAGAGCGCCGCGGTCCCGCCCAATCCGCCGATCCCGGCAACAAGCGCTGTCGAATTCCTAAGCCAACGCTGGTGGTCGGCCGTGAAGCCCCGAAGCATCAGCTGGCGCCGGTACCGTTCCCGGTCCGTATTATTCAGTTCGAGCTGCATGGTCAGCACACCATTTCATTGTATTCCTCGCCGATACGGGTCATCAGCACCTCAAGCTCCATGTCCTTGTCCTCGCCGAGGATGCCGCAGGCATCGGCCCTGCACTGTTTGCAGTGCGTCATCTGTTTGATGAACGGACGGCATGCCTCGCGCATCCTGGTGATCTCTGCATGGGACGGTCTCTTGAGGTCCGCAAATTCCGCCTGGGGAATAAGCGGCAGGATGTTCATGATCTCCGCGCCAAGATTGCCGGCCCGCTCTGCGATAAGCGGTATCTCATGGTCGTTCACGCCGGGGATGAAGACCGTATTGACCTTTACAACGAGCCCTGCATGAACGGCCATTTCAAGGCCCTGCCACTGGTTCCCCAGGAGCAGTTCCGCCGCCGCCTTGCCTTCGTATCGCTCTCCCTGATAGCTCACCCACCGGTAGACCTTCTCCGCCGTCTCCGGCGTTACCGCGTTGATCGTGACGGTCAGACTGCGCACACCCGACGCAATGAGCTGCTCCAGCCTTTCCGGCAGGAGAAGGCCATTCGTGGATACGCAAAGGGTAAGATCGGGGAACTCTGAATGGATCTTCCCCATGGTTACATACGTGGCGTCATTCGCAAGAGGATCTCCGGGGCCCGCGATACCGACGACGCTGAGACGGTCGCTCCGCTCGACGAGCACCCTGGTCCGCTCGACGGCCTCGTCCGGAGAGAGCACCTTGCTCGTGATGCCGGGCCTTGATTCGTTGGCGCAGTCGTACTTGCGTATGCAGTAGCGACACTGGATATTGCATGCGGGAGCGACCGATAAATGCGCCCTGCTGAACCTGGTGTGGGCCTCCTCGGTGAAGCAGGGATGCGTTTTGATAAAATCTTTTTTGACTGGACTGGAATTGTTCATCGTTTCCCCCCCTGAGATCATACCCGTGACATAGCAATATCATTGCCAGGTATACTGCGCGTTGTTTTTCAAGGAGTTTACGACCGAAAGATACCGCTGCAGGAAAAGAAGCTGCGGGGTTTTTAGGCAGTTGACTGTTTTGAAGTCGATTCAGGGTCCCGGTGCCGTTCTAAGAAGGTCATCTGAGGCAGATAAGACTGGTCGTCTGTCAGGTAACGAGCACGGCGGATGGTGATGTCCATAATCGTCTCTCCCCTTCACCTGTTTCCTCTCCACACACGGGGAGAGGATGTGTTAAAGACTCCCTCGCCCTTGCGGGGAGAGGGCCGGAGTGGGAGGGACTCGCAATCACAACGACACGTGCACGTGGCATTTCTTGGTGCATGCGCGGGAACAGGCCGCACAGCCGATGCAGTTTTCCGGCCGCGCGATGGACATGACCTTATTGCCCATGTCATCGCCGTATTCGTCTTCGCCCTCGAAAGGCTTTTCAATGAGCTCCAGCACGTCGAAACCGCAGACCTTGAAGCACCGACCGCAGCCTATGCATTTGTGGATATCGATAGAATCGATGAATTTCGGGGCCCAGGGTTTGCCGCCCCGGGTCGTTCCGGTAATGGGTGACATGGTTCCTCCTTAAATCAGGGTTCAGGGTGAGGGGTTCAGGGATCAGAAAGTTCCTATACCCTGGCTACTGGACCCTGCACCCTGCATCTACGCTATCGCTTCGCCGTTCTTCTCTCCGGTCCTGACGCGGACGGCGCCTTCCATGGGCGACACGAAGATCTTTCCGTCGCCGGCCTTGCCGGTCTGGTTCACCTTGATGATGGACTTGACAACGGTTTTCACTACGTCATCGGGCACCACGATCGTGAGCAGCCGCTTCGGCACAAAGAGCGCGATCTTCGGCAGCGTATGGTCGAGCGCGTAGGTCGAGGGCGTGGGCTTGAGCTTCACCGCAGTGCAGTAGCTGTCCGGCATCTCGGAATCCATCTCCGCGCACATGGCGCCCCGCTGCCTGCCCCGGCCGTCGACGCTCTGGATCGTGAGCGAGGGATAGCCGAGGTCGTCGAGTGCTCTTTTCGTTTCATGGAGCTTGTCCCGGCGGATAATTGCAGTGATCTCTTTCATAATGAACCTCCCGATAAAAAGTTAAGCAGACAGGCTGAAGTCATGATGGCGCCGGCAAATAAGAACCTTTGACACGGAAAATTCGGATAAAGGCTATGATTTTCACGGATAAGTCCTTACCTAATCATGCCCCTTCAAAGCCTCTCTCAGTGAAAATCCGTGCCAAATACTTTGACTTTCTCTGTGCTTCAGCGTTTCTGCGGCGAATCTTTTTTATTACAGCGCCGCCTCACCGGTCCTCACCGTGTAGGCATTTTCGACAGGGCTGACGAATATCTTCCCGTCTCCGATAAACCCGGTCCGCGCCTTGTCCTGGATAACCTTGAGCACCCTGTCCAGATCCTTGTCGTCGATTACGGTCATAATGAGCGTTTTCGGCAGCTCGTCGTAATGGACCGGGCCGACCGTCAGTCCTTTTTGTTTCCCTCTCCCGAAAACCGGGACCTTGGTGAGCGAGGGAAAACCCGCGCCCTCGAGTGCCAGAACAACTTCCTGTTCTTTTTCCGGCCGAATGAATGCTCTGATCATCTTCATGTATATTTCCTCCTTGGACTATTGAACTATACTCCGAACTCCGAACTTTGAACTCTGAACTATGTTTTACTCAGCGCTTTCCTGATCCATGGCGGCGGTGATTTCCTGATGGTCTCCAACAACTGTCCGAGGGCGTTCTCGATAGTGATGATCTCTTTCATCTTCATCGGCATGATGCCCTTCTTCACGAGCCGGGCAGCAGACGGTCCGCCGATCTCCGTGAGGTAAATGAGTTTGCAGTCGGACAAGCGGTCAACCTTGTTTTGGACCGCCTCATCATGCAGCGAACCCATGTCCTTGGTATCTACGACGGCCATATCCATGCCATCGGCGAACTTGCGCATCTCGACGAACCGATGACCTGTTTCCGCTATGTCATAGATCGCAAACATGCCCGCCCTGCCGAAATGTTCGTCAACCTGTTTTCCGTCTGTGGTAGCGAATGCGACTTTCATAGTAAATCCGCCTCGAATACCCCTCTCCTCAATCCTGTACCCTCAGGGGCGAGGATGCAATATCACCTTCTCCCTTGGGGGAGAAGGAAGGGATGAGGGGAAACGTATTAATGCCTCTTCATCAGCAGATTCGTCATCTCGCTGATCATCGTGAGCGTTCCCCGATAACCCACCGTGACCTTCGAGGTGAATCCGAAGGTTTTATATACCGGGAACCCCAGCTCATACAGCGGGATATCGAGCTTCTTTGCCATTCTCTCCGCATGAGAATTCGAAATGATGGCGTCGTACTCGCCCGTTATGGAATACAGATCTCCTATTCGCACTTCCCGGGCACGGATACGGTCGGCAGCGTTCGAAAGCGTGGGGATCACCGCCAACTCTACCGCGGCCCCCATTTCATCCAACCACGTTGATGTCTGGACCGCCAGATCCGGTTCGAGTGCAATGCAGATCTTTCTGCCTCCGAAGTAAAAGTGCGCATCCCTCATGACATCGACCAGGACCTTTCGCTGCCGCTCATATTTGGCGGACAACGGTCTTCCGCTCAACTCGGTGAGCCATTTCATCAGAAGATCGGAATCAGCAAGCCCGGCCGTGCTGTCGAACATCCGGTATCCGATGCCGAACTTTTGCTGCAGCAGCTTCGCCGCCGGTTCCATGCTCATGCCCAACCCGAGCGTGAACGAGGCATTGGCCATGGCTGTTATTTCCGCCGTGCCCGTCCCCCCTTGCGCAAGGGGAGAAAAATCCTGTCTGCTGCCGTCCAGGCAAGAGAGGTCCGGGAGAATGATCGCTCTCATGCCAAAGTCTTCGACGATCTCCCTGATCTCGCTGGAATCCGCCGGAGTGAGGTGCGATCCTGCGATGATGTTGATCGTTCTTGACTCCGAACTCCGGACTTTCGGCTCGATACTCTGTATTACCGCTTCCACCGCTCTAGCGTACCCGGTCTCCAACCCTCCGTCAAAGTCAGGAGTCGGAATATGGATGATCCTGGTCTTTCCCGCTTTACTCCTGACTACTGTCTCCTGTCTTCTGACCACTGATTCGACATCATCCCCCTTCACCTCCGAAAGACCCGAGGACAGGACCCCGATAAGAGCGGGGTCGTTCTTCTCGATGAACCCGTCAATGGCCTGCGTCAGCTTCTCCTCGCTCCCCATGACCACGTCTTCCACAAAGAGCTTGCTTGTCGCAAGAGCGATAGGTTCACGAAAATGCCTGGTCAAGAGCACCTTGCCGAGGAACGTGCAGCCCTGGGCTCCATGGATGATCGGCAGCGCACGGTCTATGCCTTGAAGCGCGATCGCCGCGCCGATCGACGGAGAGTGTTTTAATGGATCTATCAGAATTGCGGATTTCGGGTTTACGATCTCGGGTTGATGATAGTGCGTCTTTATTTTCTTACTGTCCCCGTTCTGTATCCCGCGGTTGCTCCTCTCATAGAAGCAGATACTGTTGCTGATCTTCTCCGCCAGGTTCACGAGCCCCAGATATCCCGCATAAGGGGTATGGCGCTCCTGGTTGACGTCCACAAAGGGATAGCCTTCCTTGATCGCCAGGTACTGGTTCCGTCCGCCCGCAATGAGGATATCGGCGTTCCGCTCCTTTAAGAGCCGCAGCAGGTTCTTCGGCGTCACATCCTCCACGAGCGGCGCATCGGGGCCCAGTATCTCTTTCATCTTTTCTTCATCTTCGCGTGTGCTCTTTTTCGTACCGACGGCAACGATCTCAATACCCAGGTCGCGGAGCGCGGAGATGAAGGACCAGCTCTTGACGCCGCCCGTATACAGCACTGCCTTCTTGCCGCGCAGATGGTGATAGGATTTAAGCTGTTGCCTGAGCCTTTTTTCCTCGACCTTGATGAGGTCTTCAACCGCTGAGGTCAGGCTCGGTTCATCACGTCCGACCTTGCTTTGAAGTGTGAACGCTATCTTCCTCAAGGCCTTTGCGATCTCCGTGCTTCCGAAAAAAGACACCTCCACAAAGGGGATGTCGTATTTCCGCTCCATTTCCCTGGCTACGTTGATAAGCGCGCGGCTGCAGACGACCACATTCAGCTTGGCCTGGTGCGCCCACGTGATCTCTTCGAACGTCGAATCGCCGGTGATCCTCGACAGTATTCGTATCCCGGCCCTGGCGAGAAGCGGCTCTACAAGCCAGAGGTCGCCCGCGATATTATATTCGCCGATCAGGTTGATGTCGGTATGGGTCAGAACCGGCGTTTCGCCGGTACCGATCACGTGTTCGAGCAATACTTCCCCGGCGATCCGGTTCCCCAGGTTCTTCGGCCCGACGAACCCCGGCGCGTTCACGGGAATGACCGGAATATCGAGCTCGTTCCCGGCACGTTTGCAGATCGCATCGAGGTCCTCACCCGTGAGCCCGCTTACGCAGGTGGAGTACACGAAGATCGCCTTGGGCCTGACTGCCTCGAATGTCCTCCTTATGGCGTTCAGCAGCTTCTCTTCCGAACCATAGACAATGTCGATCTCGCCCATGTCGGTCGTAAAGCCCATGGTATGCAACTCGCCTTTTGACGACTGCGTTCCCCGGCCTTCCCAGGTATTTCCGCAGCAGGCGATCGGTCCGTGCACAAGATGCGCAGTATCGGCAATGGGCTGCAACACGATCTGGGCCCCGTCGAACGCGCAGGACTCGCCGCCCCGGGAACGACATACTTTTGTCTTGTCGTCCGTTGAGCATCCGTCCTGTGTTAATCTGTCGATCGCGCTGACCATAGATTCTCCGCTTCTCTTTTTGATGCCCAGGTCTCTCTACTCAGATGAGAGCCAGTTTCATCCCGGCCATCGCAAGCATGACGCCGAGCAATATTCTCAGGACCGGGCTGTTGAACTTCGTTGCCCCCAGTGTCGAGCCGATGAATCCGCCGGAAACCACGGCAACCGACCAGAAGGCAATGTGATCCGGGAATACCCCGCCTTTTTGAAGATACCCGGTCAACCCGGATATGGAGTTCAGGAGAATGAAAGCAGCGGACACGGCGGCCGTTCTCCGGAGTTCCGCCCAATGGAGAATGATCAGGACCGGGCTCAGGAAAATACCGCCGCCAACCCCCGTCAGACCGGATAAAAATCCAATGCCTCCTCCCACCGCAAGTGATGCTCCGATACCCGGGTATCCGGCCCGTTCGGGGTCATCGGTTGCAACCTTGCTCCGGATCAGGAGATGTCCCGCAGCAAACACCAGCGCAATTCCCACGAGTATTTTATATCTCGTCGCATCCACGGACATCCCTCCGCCGAGGTATGCCATGGGAACTGCTGCAACAGCAAAGGGCCAGAATAGGCGCCATGAAAAATGTCCTGCCTGATAAAAACGGATGGTCGTGACCAGGGCCACAATAATGTTCAAGGCAAGGGCCGTCGGCTTCATCACGGCCGGCGGAAACGAAAGAAGCGCCATGGTTGCAAGGTACCCCGAAGCTCCCGCGTGCCCGACCGTAGAATACAGAAGAGCGATAACGAAAAAATATATGCCGGTTATTGCGATGTCATGCATGGGATCAAATCCTTTTACCACAGAGACACAGAGAGAAGCACAAATCACGTTTCTTGCGTTCTCCTTCGTGTCTCAGTGTCTCCGTGGTGAAATATATTTTGCCTTTATCAACGGATCACATCAAAGCTCGCCGAACCCTCGGTCTTCCTGTCCAACTCGTCCAGCACCGTGTTCACCAGCATGGTCAGGAGGTTCAATGCGCCCTGGTATCCGATGATCGGCTGGCGGTGCAGATGGTGCCGGTCGAATATCGGGAACCCGATGCGGACCAGTGGCGTTCCCGTGTCCTGCGTCAGGAACTTGGAATACGAGTTGCCGATCAGGACATCCACAGGGTCGGTGAACAACAGCGAGCGAAGGTGCCACATGTCCTTGCCCGCGTAGACCGTTCCGTGAGCGCCAAAGGGAGAGGAGGCGAGCAGTTCGTTCGCCTCGGCCTCGAAGTTCTTATCCCCATTGGTGCAGATAATGTGCACCGGTTCTCCGCCCATCTCCATGATGAGGCTCATCATGCCGAGCAGGATGTCCGGGTCGCCTACAAGCGCGAAGCGCTTGCCGTGAATGTACGGGTGGGAGTCGACCATAGCGTCGACGACCCTTCCGCGCTCGGCCTCCACCGCCGCCGGGACCGGCTTGCCGGTAAGCCTGGAGAGCTCGGCAAAGAACGCATCGGTATTCTTGATGCCGATCGGCGAAAGCGTGAGCGTCTTCTGCCCCCACTCCTTCTGGATATAATCCATGGTCTTCATGGTCGAATACTTCTGGAGCGCGACCGTTCCAAGCGCATTCACCGCATCCATGGCTTCCGGGAGCGGCGTGCCGCCGGGATAGAGCTTGTACTCGCCCGTGTTCGGGGAATCAAACGTGTCGCTCACATCGGCAAGGAGCGTAAACTCGATGCCCATCAGGGCCATCAGCCGCTTGATCTCGTGATAGTTTCCGGTATAGGTATCGAAGCCCGGAATAATGTTGATCTTCCCGTTCGATGCGCCCTTCTTGCCCGTGGAGAGCATGCTCAGGATGCCCTTCAGCATATTGTCGTAGCCGACGATGTGGGAACCAACGAAACTCGGCGTGTGCGCGAACGGCACCGGCAGGTCCTGGGGGATCACACCCTTCTCGCGGGCGGTCCTGATATATGCGTTCAGGTCATCGCCGATCACCTCAGCCATGCAGGTCGTCGAGACCGCGATCATCCTGGGTTTGTAGAGGGTATAGGCGTTCTCAAGGCCTTCAAGCATGTTGTTCAGACCGCCGAACACCGCCGCATCCTCGGTCATGGACGTAGAGATCGCGGCAAAGGGCTCCTTGAAGTGCCGGGCGAGGTGGCTCCGGAAATAGGCCACGCATCCCTGGGCGCCCTGCACGAACGGCATGGAACCTTCGAATCCCGAGGCGCAGAAGACGGCACCGAGCGGCTGACAGGCTTTCGCCGGATTGATCTTGATGTTCTGGCGCTTGAAATTGAGTTCCTTGTACTCCTCGGTCTTGGTCCATTCGGAGATCTCTTTCACCTTTTCCGCGGGCCAGCAGTTCTCGAACTCCTTCTTGCGTGCAAACTGCTCCTGGTAGTCCTTCTGTTTGAATAGCTCGCTATGGTCTTTGACTTTCATGATAATACCCCCAAACTTTATTAACTCCTGATGAATCAAAACTTGACACGCAAGAGGCGGATGAACGGCTATGATTTTCACGGATAAGACCTTTTCTTATCATGCTCCTTCATATCTCTTCTCAGTGTAAATCCGTGTCAAAGAATTTTCGTTACTTTTTTCTCCTGATCAAACTCCACGTCGGGCTGTTTACGGTCATGTCCATGTCCCGCGCGAAGACCGGGAACCCGTCGAACCCGTGGTACGGACCCGAGTAGTCCCAGGAGTGCATCTGGCGGAAGGGCACGCCGAGCTTATGATACGAGTACTTCTCCTTGATACCCGAACCGACCATGTCCGGCTTTAGCCTTCTGGTGAATTCTTCCAGTTCGTACAAGGTCGCGTCATCCATGATCACCGCGCCTTCCTTCATTTCCGGGTACGTTCGTTTATAATCGTCGCTGTGACCGAACTCGTAGCCCGAGGCGACCACTTCCATGCCGAGGTCTTCGTAGGCGCCGATGGTGTGGCGCGGACGGAGACCGCCGACGTAGAGCATCACCTTCTTGCCTTCAAGCTTCGGCCGGTACTGCTCCACCACCTTGTCCATGAGCGGTTTATACTTTGCGATCACGGCCTCGGCGTTCTTCTGGATCTTCTCGTCGAACTTCGCTGCTATTTTTCTTATGCTTTCGTAGGTCTTCGTGGGGCCGAAAAAGTTGAACTCCATCCACGGAATACCGTAGGTCTCCTCCATGTGCCGGCAGATATAGTTCATCGACCGGTAGCAGTGGATCAGGTTCAGTTTGGCCTTGGTCGCGATGCCGAGCTCGTTGATCGTCGAATCGCCGGTGTACTGTGCGATGACCCGGAGGCCCATCTCTTCCAGAATTTTCCGCGAGGCCCAGGCATCCCCGCCGATATTGTAGTCTCCGATCAGGTTCACATCATAGCGGGGTCGTCTTTTCCAGAGTACCCTTGCCGAGCGCGTAATCTCTGATCGTATCGTTCGCGATATGGTGGCCCAGGGACTGGGAGACCCCGCGGAACCCCTCGCACCGTACCGGAACAATAGGGATGGCCATCTCTTTCGCAACCCGCTTCGAGACCGCTTCGATGTCGTCGCCGATAAGACCCACAGGACACTCAGAGAGTATGCCTATGCCGCGTCCGAGGGGAAAGAGTCCTTTTAATTCTTTCAGGGCCAGATCAAGGCCTTTGTCACCGCCGTACACGATGTCTTTTTCCTGGAAATCGGTCGTGATATGCATGGTGCCGAAGGCGTCGATGCCGGTCTGACCGTTATAATAATTCCGGCGCGACCACCAGGAGTACTGCCCGCAACCGACAGGACCGTGGCTGACGGTGATCTGGTCCTTCACCGGACCCCACACCACGCCCTTGGCGCCCGCGTACGCGCAACCGCGCACGGTCATGACGCCGGGCCGGGACTTGACGTTCGACTTGACCTGGCAGGAGCTGCACTGGCCCGTGGGGTCGTTGGCGGCCAGATGTTTCGCCCGCACCTTCTTCGACTTTTCCGGGTACGCATCCAGGATCTCTTCGATCATTTTCTGGGTATCTTTGATCTTCCCGCTCACGGGTTTCGCATCTTTGATTTCTTTGTCTTTCACTTCAGTGCTCATGACGCCTCCTTCAATTCCCGTAGTCAGGAGCCCTCCTGGCTTCTGCTCCTGGCTTCTGTTCTCTCTGCTGTTCTAGGCTACTGCTTCCTCGTTCTCCATGATGCCGAAGTCCATGAGAAGCGACTCCAGCTCATCCATTGATATGGGAGTAGGAATGACCAGGTCCCGGTTGTCCGCGATCTTCTTGGCGAGTATCCTGTATTCTTCGGCCTGCGGGTGTTCCGGAGAGTATTCGATGACCGTCATTCTTCTGAGCTCGGCCCTCTGCACCTGGTTGTCCCTCGGCACAAAATGTATCAACTGTGTTCCAAGCTTTTTCGCAAGTTCTGAGATCAATTCATATTCCTTGTCCGTCTTTCTGCTGTTGCATATCAGCCCGCCCAGTCTTACGCCGCCGCTATGAGCATATTTAAGGATGCCGCGCGAGATATTGTTTGCCGCATACATTGCCATCATCTCACCGGAGGTCACGATGTAGATCTCTTTTGCCTTGCCCTCCCTCATCGGCATGGCAAAGCCGCCGCAGACGACATCGCCGAGCACATCGTAAAAGACGAAATCGGTGTCCGCATCATACGCCCCGTTCTCTTCAAGAAAGTTGATTGCCGTAATAACTCCGCGGCCCGCGCATCCGACGCCCGGCTCGGGACCTCCCGACTCGGCGCACCTGATGCCGTTAAAGCCGGTCAGAAGTACTTCATTGACTTCAAGGTCTTCTACGGTCCCGCGTTCCCTCGCAAGGTCCATCACCGTTGTCTGCGCCTTTGCGTGCAGGATGAGCCTTGTTGCGTCTGCTTTAGGATCGCAACCCACTATCATGCATTTGTATCCCGCCTGTGAAAGACCGGCGACCGTATTCTGCGTTGTCGTTGACTTGCCGATGCCGCCTTTTCCGTAAACTGCTATCTGTCTCATGTCATTCTCCTTTTCCCGCCATATTTTTTCTGCTTGCTTCCCGAAGAACGCGGCTGTCTAAAAGCCTCGAAAGCTTTCCGAAAGTTTTTACCGACAATTTTACTATTCACGTATATAGCAATGCCCGTGCCAGGATCAATACGGGAGCGCCCTTCACCTCAATGCATTGATTTTATGCCGGCTTTGTTGGTGAGCGGTCCTGGCTCGCGAGTAAACGAAAATATTAATGCGACGCGCTTTTAATCACCGGCATAGAAAATAAGCACAAAGCGTGATTAACTATGGGAACGAGTCAGGGTATTTATGCAAATCCCATTCATTCAAATCTTGACAAAGGAACAACGAACCGCTATTATTTTGAACCGGTCGTAACATATCGCTGTGTGTAAGTCTTTATTCGTTCAAAAAACGAGGTGATCGTGATTGCCAGAAAAGCATCTATGCTTCTCTTCCTGATATTTTTTTTGTTCCCCCTAACCTGCGTTGCAGGGTACCTCGATAACAGCGGTGATGACGAGCCGGATATTAATGCGGCCCTGGGGGTCCAGGGGTGGTTTTCCCAGGCAGACGCGAAGTGGCAGATATCCTTTCCCTATACCACCGCGGCTGGTGTTGCGGGTAAGATCGAGTCAAGGCTGGATTACCGAAAGATCGACAGCCCACTGGTCATCGCAACGGCTGGCGGGAACGTGGCGCCGCGATTTGCATTTGATGTGGTATATGGATTCGGGTCGATCACGGGAGGCCGGGGAACGGATACAGACCGTTTTCTTCCGTCATCGGGTGGAGGCGTTGAATTCTCAAAGTCAACAAACAGCCTCGACGGTGATGTACGGCTCTGGGGCATCAACTTCTACTACAATACCAGCCGGTTCGCTGATACGCAGGCCGGCCCCTGGGGTTTTGTGCTGGGTTTTCTCCATTACGGGGACAACCTTCGGATGACAAACGCCGTGCAAACTGTTTCCGTGCCCTTCGACGGGACCATCTTTCCTTTACTCGGACCCTTCCCGGCGAACCAGGTGCTCAACTCTACCTACGATTTTTCCTGGAACCTGTTGAAGACGGGAGTAGTGAACCATGCGGAGCTGACAGAAGGTCTTACGTATACCGGTACGCTCTCGATCTTTCCCTATGTGGACTACCAGGGGGAGGGATATTGGAACCTGCGCGCCGGAACGAATCCGTCGGATTTCAGACTTCAATCGCCTAACTTTATTCAGAAGTCAAAAAAAGGGTATGGATATGAAATATCGCTGGGGTTGGGGTATGATATTTGGGAGAATGTGGAACTGTCGGCAGGATACCGGTATATGTACCTCTATGCGGGCAACGGGACCGATACGGTCTATTTCGCGGACGGTTCCACAGTCGAATCAACCCTCGACTGGGTGACCGTTTCCCGGCACGGGGCATATGCCGAATTGTTTTTCAGATTTTGATGGAGAAACTAAAACCTCGGCAGTGGATCGGACAGCGTGCCGCCAAGACTGAACTGATAGAACCCCTCGGCATCCTTGTTCTTTAAGAGAGCTACGAGCCCCTCCTGTTCCCTCGCCAAACGCTCCGACAGCTTGAGCTTCACCGTCAGATTGAGCGCGCCACGCTCGCGCAAGATCAGGTCACCCAGACACCGAACCTTCAGTTCCTTGCCCTCGAGCTCCAGCTTTTTGATCGTCAGGCGGTCACCTTTGACCTCCGCCTCAAGCCAGCACTGTTCAAAGTCAAGGTCCGGGATAGAGAACCCCTTGATCTTCAATTCCCGGGAGGCCAACCCCTTGAGCCACAACCTCCCTTTGCCCGAATCGCCGGTCATCTCGAAGTTCCCGCCCAATTTGCCTGACAGCTTGAGACCAAAATCCTTCAGCAATGCGTATGACCCGACATCCAGCCCGTTGCCGTCAACCAGAAGATACTGTCTTCCTGGCCTATCCTGTACCTTCACCAGAAGCTCACCGCCGTAGGCCTGTGCCTTCATGTCAAGCGAGGACCGCCCGCGAAGCAGATTGAAAAGCGAGATCGTGGTCCTGACGGACGGGCTCTCGAACAAAACCCTGCCGGACTTTTCCGACACGACCACATCCGAAAGTACGAAGCGATTGAAGAACCGGGGCGAAATGCGCGTAACGGAGAGAACAAACGGCGTGCGCAGGCGGACCTCGGATTCCAGTTTTGTCTTGACCCGGTCAAAGGGGAAGAGCAAAAGAAGAAAGACCAGAAATGCCGCAACGAAATACGCGGTAAATGACAGCCTTCGGATGAGTGTTTTTTTATCGGGCATGATTTGAAATATTTCGACTGTCCTACTCGGCGCTTGAAACAAGGATCGTTGCGTTCAGCACTTTGGGATTATCAAACCGGGGCTTGAAGTTCAGCTTCTTGATCCGAAGCCCGTCCTGCTCGAGCTGATAAAGGTAACTCACAATATCGTAGAGCGTAACGCTATCGAGTCTTATCTCGACGATGCTCTCCTTGAACTCCTCGGTCTGGACTCCCTCCTGCGGCTTGAGAGATACGATTTTACTGCCCAGATTCGCCCGTTTGGTGATATTCTCGATCTCGGTCAGCAGCGGGCCGCGCTTCGCCGCAGCAGCCTGTGCCTGCTGCAGGCGCTTCTGCATCTCAAGGTACTGTTCCTTGAGCACGCGCATCTCCACCAGGTCCCGTTCCTTCTTCGGGAGCAGCTCGCGTTTTCGGTCCAGATCGGACGTCAGCGGAGACACCACGAATACATAGAGCAGGATGATTGCCGCCACTATCCCGCCGATGATGAGCGTTTTCTTATCTCTTTGTTCCAGTTTCAAGGAATACCCCTGGATATGATCTTACGTTCACAACGTCTGTTTCAATTTAATTTCGAAACGGAATTTCACCTTGTTGTCCACTCCCATGCGCGTGTCCAGCACGGCTACCTCGGCAAACAGCGGCGACTTCTGGAGCTCGGCCTTCATCTTGTCCATGGAATCGAAAGACGCCGCCTCGCCCTGGAGCTTCAGCCGGTCCCCTTCCATGTTGAACTCCTGAAAGCTCACCCGGACCTCCTTGGGGATCCCCTCGGTCACCGCCTTCATTACGTCGAGCGCCGACATCCCCGTGCCGAGCACACCGAACTTCTTTTTTGCTTCGTCAAGCCTGGTGCGAAGCTGCCGCACGGGGTCGACAATGACCTTGGCGTCAGGAAAGGTCTGACGGTATATCGCGTTGATCTCGCGATCAAGCTTCCCGTAGCTAGACTCGACGAGGTACGACTTTACTCCGATGTTCGCCGCGACAAGCGCCACCGCAATAACGCCGGCGATAATAAGGGTGCGTTTTCTCTTGCGTATGCCTATGTCGACCATGCGATACGCGAACTCCCCCTTGCGGAAGTTGGTTTGCTCGGACAACGCGAGCCCGAGACTCACCGGGTCGTCGGCCTTCTTCCCCCTGAACTCAGGTGTAACATACTCCACGGCAACTCCGAGGTCGGCAAGCGATGCACTCAAACGGTCGTTCGGGGACAACAGGTATGCCTTCTCCACCCGCTCGCCGCCGTCGCCTTCGATCGCCTTCAGCGTGTGGTCGATCGCCGCGGTGGGTTGAACGCTCGAAAAGCTCCTGCAGGCGGTTATCGAACTTCCTGACTTCGTGCAAAGGTCGCTGCCGTCGATCAGGACAGCACTTCCCTCCACGGGGACCATCTTCGAAACAAAATAGAGGCCGATATAGGAAGGTACAATGACCTGCGGATCAATACCGGCCGAGGCAAGAAGATCGAGGTGCCGTCGCAGTACCGACTTGGGCAGCAGCATGCCAAGCACCGATGCCTCTGTCTTTTTATCGGCATTTTTTCCCGCCTTGTCCAGGATAAAGTGATCGATCTCTACATCGTCAAGAGGAAAGGGCAGGCTGTCCTCGATCTCGAAGGGCAGGGCCTTTTCAATGCGTTTGCGGTCGACGAAGGGGAAGTGGACGATACGCTGGCTGAAATGGCGGCCGGGGATCGAAGAGACGATCCGGGCGCCTGCCCATTCCGCGGACTTCTCTTTCAGGATATCTACCAGTTCCGCATCGGTGGCAAAGGCGCGGTTGAAAGAGTCTATGAACTCTGTTTTTTGACGCAGGCCGGTCACGACGACCGACACGGCCACCCGTCCTTGATCGATGTTCAGCCCGACGATCTTCACAACGCTCTCCAGTAATTTACGGTAAATCCTGAATTTGACCGCGTAATAACAGCCTCGACCTGTTTTGTATATCCTCCCACGGTTGCGTAGGAATACACCTTGAAAACATTGCTCGTTTCAGTCAAAAAATTTGCAACCTGCAAGGTCGTGGACGGCAAAAAAGTGCTGTTGATACCGGGGAAGTCGCTGACCTTCGCGTGGTCGGTAAAGGGCGCTTTCTTTCGCTCTTCGATGATCAAGCCCGCCGCTCCTGAGTTTATCCCAAGGCTTTGCAGCACTTCCGCGGACGCGGTATTGATGTCAATCCTATCCACCTGGCTGGTTGTCACAAAATCTTTCACTTTGTTGTAATCTTCATCGCTCATGTATTGATGCAAACCCGTCAACAACCCGATATTCTTTATTCCGCTGGTATTCTGGGTCATGTTATCGAGAACGACGCGGTCAATGCCATTATTCTCAAAAAGGGCGCTCAGCATGGCCTGCCTGTATGGGTTCGTCTGCATATCGGTGATCCTTATCTTCCCCGCTTCATCGTCCCACTTTACCCTGAGTTCCACATCGTTTCCCGGCAAAAAAGGGACTGGCTGCCATTCCTGTTGTTCGAGATTGTCATAGATACTGGCCGTTCCCGTCACACCAGAACTGAGGTTGGCGGCGAGAAATCTTCCAACGAAATTTACGCCCGAGCGCGCAAGGTAGTAGGCGCGCTGGCTATTGCGAAAATTGACAGCCGCGCGAAGACTAATCCTCGTACCATAGGCAAATTCAAAGATAAGCGCGATCAGGAGCGCCGTCACCAGGAGTACGATGATCAGCGCAACGCCGCGATCGCCCTTGAGAACTGCAGAATCTTTTGCTTCATGAGTCATAAGAGGCTTCACCGTCGACACCGGTCATTGCCCAAGAGCGGCAGATCCCACTTCGACCTTCGTACTATAGAGAGAATCATCATCGAGCACAAGCGTGATCTCCACCGCCTTCGGGAGCTGCAGCGATCGCTGGGAAATGTTGTCCCAGTCGTCGCTCCACGCTAACCCGTTAAAATACCTCAGCCGCAGACTTTTGATCCGCTCCGTAAGAGCATAATCCATGCCGCCCTCGAGCGGAGTATTCTCCATGCCGAACTCCCGTTTTTCCATCCGGATCAGCATAGTGCCGTTCTTTTCAGGTGTTTCCTCGAACCGGTAGCCCACCTCCCACAGATCGGTCTCTTTTGAATTTGGTTTGCGCCAGTTCGTCAGCGTCGTAAGGGCTATCGTATCGAACCGGGGAGCATCCAGTCCCGCGCTGGACTTCTTGCCGTAAAAAAAAGTTTCCTTCATGGACTGGTCGTAATAGGCATTCGAAATATCGTTCGAAAGCTTCGTCAGCAAGGTACGGGCGAGGTCCCCCGCGTCCCTTCTCGCCTCAGCCTGCGCCACGCCCCTGCTGGCCGTGGAAAAACTTGCATAGATCACGGTCACGATTCCCGACATGATCGCCACCGCGATAAGAACTTCGAGAAGCGTGAAGCCCTTCGACTTACTATCACTGCTGTTTTTTGTTCTTGCTGTTCTGAACTCCGAACTCAGAACGGAGCCTGCCCTCGAATGTTTCAAGCGGGGGAACTCCGGACAGTTATTCATAGTCCACCAGCTCCACCAGCTCCGTGCGCGTACCTTCCTTCCACAGGACCGCAATACGGATCTCGGTGATAAACACCGTGCTGAAAAGGGGGATCTGTGAAAGGGTCTTCTTCCAGGTGTAGTCTTTAAAGTTGTCCTCGTCCTTAAAGTCCCCGGCTTCCTCAACCGGCTGCCTGTTCTTGGACACGATCACGTCCACCATCATGCGTTTTGCAAGCAGGGTCGCGGTAGTAATATGTTCCGCCTGCGCAACATCCTGCATGGTCCTGCTCTGGAGTCCCAGGAGGATCACCAGCACCGTGGCCATGATCGACACGGCAACCATCACCTCGAGAAGGGTGAACCCGCTGTTTGTAAACTTGACCGTTGCCCCTTGACCCCTGACCCTGGTCATTTCCCCTCCACATATCCTTCGTGGAGTTCGGTGTCTCCGGAAAGCGGCTTCACGAGAAGCGTGAAATCCCGGCCTGATCCATCCCGCAGATAAATAAAAGCCTGTTCAACCCACCCGTCGGGAGTGAACTGGATGTAGGGATCATCAGGATGGCTGCTTACCCGTACGTCCCGAAACGTCGTCTGGCCGGAGAGGCTTCCCTCGGATGCGATCTCTGAAGAGAAGCGTTTGAATTCCACGGTCTGATCGTTCACCGGAGTCATGACCTCGGTCCAGTAGCGCCCCTCGTGGACATCGAATCTGAGACGGAATACCGCCTTCCGCGCCTGGGACTCGTCTTTCAGAAATCGTATCATGCCCGTCAGATGTCTGGCGCTGCGCTTCAGATTCGCCTCGCCGAGTTCGCCCAGACGGGGAATGATCAGCGTAAGCATGACCCCAAGGATCACGATGATAACCGTGAGCTCGATAAGCGTGAAGCCTTTTGAATTCGGATATGCGTGAAGATCTGCACGCTGTTCAACGCCAGGCTCCGAACTCCGACCTCCAAACTTCATTGCATCTTCCAGCTTTCAATGTCCGCGTTGTTGCCTTCACCGCCGGGCTCGTTGTCGGCGCCGTATGAAATGATCTCGTACTCCCTGTTCTCGCTTCCAGGAGAGATGTAGACATAATCCTTGCCCCAGGGGTCTTTCGGGATGCGCGCAGGCTTGAGATACCCGCCTTCCCGCCACTTCGTTGGAATACGTCCGACCGTGGGCATTGTGATCAGCGCTTCAAGCCCCTGCTCTGTCCCCGGGTAGAACCCGTTATCGAGCTTGAACGCATCGAGCGCGCCCTCCAGTGACCGGATCTGCGTTTTCGCAACCTCAACCTTCGCTTTTTCCTCCTGCCCGAGAAACTTCGGCAGCACCAGGCCTGCTAACAGCCCGAGGATAATGATAACGACCATGATCTCGATGAGGGTGAAGCCTTTGAATTTATTTTTTTTCATAGCAACTCCTTTTAAGCCCATATTCGCTGCCCGGCAAGAGATATTGTTCTGACCCCTGACTCCGTATGCTCTCCGTATCACTGCACTCCCGAGCTCATCTCGAGCATCGGCAGCATGATAGCGATCACCACAAAACCGATGACCAGGCCCATGGCAAGGATGATCACCGGCTCCAGGAGCGCCATAAGTCCGGTAAGTTTCGTTTCGACGGTCCGGTCGAAGGAGTCCGATATCTTGAGCAGCATCTTCTCGAGCTCACCGCTCTTTTCTCCCACGGCCACCATCTGCACCACCACCGGAGGAAACAGGCCGCTCCTGCGGAGCGGATCGGCGATGGGCTCGCCTTCACGCACGTTCTCGCGCGCCTTCACCACCGCGTTCGCGAGCACCGAGTTGCCGATCACGTTCCTGACGATATCGAGGGCTGCGAGCGTGGGAACGCCGCTCTGGAGCAGCGTACCCAGCGTGCGCGTGAACCGTGAAACGGCGATCATGCGGATGAGCGACCCAAAGACCGGCAGCCGGAGCAGCCGCGCATCGATATTTTCCTTCCCTGCCTGTGTCCGCGCGTACCGCCTGATGAAGTAGGCCCCGCCGGCCAGCGCGAGCAGAAGCGCCCACCAGAAGGTTGAGAGGAACCTTACCACGGCAAGGAGCATAAGGGTGATAAAGGGAAGCTGCTGCTTCATGTCCTGGAACATGCCGATGATACGGGGCATGACAAAGCTGAAGATGAAGAGAAGCATGCCAAGGCCGATGATCGACATGAACGCCGGGTACGCGAGCGCAGCGGCGATCTTGCCGCGAAATCTGATCTGTTCGTCAAGAAAGTCTGCAAGCCGGTCAAGCGTGATCTCGAGGGTCCCGCTTGCCTCGCCCGCTGAGACCATGTTGATGTAGAGCGGGGAAAAGACCTTCGGGTTTTCCTTGAGCGCATCAGCCAGCGACGCGCCCTCGCGCACCCCGTCACGCACCGAAGAAAGCGCTCCTCTCAGGCTGACATTCTCCTCCTGCTCCACGAGAACGGTGAGTGAATCCATAAGGGGAAGGCCGGACGACAGGAGCGTCGAAAGCTGGCGGGTCGCATTCGCCACATCGGCGAGCCGCACCCTGCTCCCGAACCTGAAAGACAGGGTCTCGCGCCGGGCCGCTCGCGTGGAAGCCCCCTCGCGGATCTCAAGGACGATGACCCCTTCTTTCTTGAGTTTCGACTTGACAGCCTTGAGGCCTTCACCGTCCTGAACGCCGGAAACGTTCCTGCCGCCGCTCGTGACGCCTTTATATTCGTAAACCGGCATGAATTAAAATACCGTAGACAGCAGTCAGAATTCAAAGGGCGGAAGAACGGCCCTGCTCCCGGTTCCCGGATCCTGACTCCTGACTTCTGCCTTTCTCAGACCTGTTTCTGCGCTGTGTCACTCGCACCACTTCATCAACCGAGGTGATCCCCGCGAGCACCTTGTCTGCGCCGTCCTGCCGGAGCGTGTGCATGCCTTTTTCCACGGCCAGCGCTTTCAACATGGCCGCGTCTGCGTTCTTCATGATGAGCTGCCGGACCTCGTCGTCCACGCTCAAAAGCTCGTAGATCGCGCTCCTGCCGAGGTAGCCGGTCTGGAAGCATGCCGGGCAGGCTTTCGCCCGGTACACGGTCGCGCCGGCTGCATCGGTCTTGAGCTCAAGCTCTGCTGTCTCGGCGGGCGTGATCGGGTAGGGCTCCCGGCATTCCGTGCAGAGAACCCTCACAAGCCGCTGCGCCAGGATTGCCATGACCGATGACGAAATGAGGAACGGTTCGACCTTCATGTCGATCAATCTTGTCACGGCTCCCGCCGAGTCGTTCGTGTGAAGCGTGGAGAACACGAGGTGCCCGGTAAGCGCCGCCTGGATCGCGATCTCGGCGGTCTCCGAGTCCCGGATCTCGCCCACCAGGATCACGTCCGGGTCCTGCCGGAGAACGGAGCGAAGCCCGGCGGCAAAGCTCAGATGGATCTTCGCGTTCACCTGTATCTGGCCGATTCCCTTGAGCTGGTATTCGATGGGATCCTCTATCGTTATGATGTTCTTGTCGGGAGAGTTGATCTTCGAGAGCGCGGCGTAAAGGGTCGTGGTCTTTCCACTGCCCGTGGGGCCGGTCACCAGAATGATCCCGTGGGGCCGGGTGATGTGTTCATTGAACCGGGTGAGCGTATCGCCGGAGAACCCGATCTGATCGAGCGGCAGGAGCGCGCTCTCGCGGTAAAGGAGGCGCAGCACAATGCGTTCGCCGAAGGCGGTGGGCACGATCGAGACACGGATGTCCACGTCCTTGCCGCCGATCTTGATCCGCATGCCGCCGTCCTGCGGCAGCCGCTTCTCGGCAATGTTCAGGTCAGCCATGATCTTGACGCGCGATGCGATGCTGGATTGAAAACGCTTCTGGATCGTCAATATGTTGTAGAGAATGCCGTCAATGCGAAACCGGGCGACCATCTCCTTCTCAAAGGGCTCGATGTGGATATCGCTCGCGCGTTCCCGGATCGCCTGGGACAGCAGCGAGTTCACCAGCCGGATGATCGGTGCGTCATCGGTTGCCTCGAGCAGGTCCGTGGGCTCGTCAAGCTCCGCCGCGAGAAATGTCAGGTCCTCTTCCTCCATCTCCTGCACGGTGTCCTCGGCGCGGTTCATGTCCTCACTGTGCAGTCGATTGACCGTGTCAAGGATGAGTTCGGAGGGGGATAGACAGAGGGAAATATCCGTGTTGAACAGGATCCGGAGGTCGTCGATCGTGGAAAGCGCAAGCGGTTCGGAGGTGGCCACGAGAACGCTGCCGTTCTCGCGCCGGAGCGGGATCGCGATCGCTTTTTTTGCATAGGTGATCGGCAGCTTGAGCGCAAGTTCACGGTCGATCTCGCCAAGGCCTGCCTGGAACGGCAGGCCGAGCTGCTCGCCGAGCGCCGTGAGCACCTCGGCCTCGGTCACGAAGTTGAGACGGACGAGCAGTGTTCCGATCCGGCCTCCCCGTTTCATTTGAAGGTCGAGCGTCTTTTTGAGCCGTTCAGCTGAAAGCCCGGACTCAACGAGTATCTCGCCGAGCAGGCGTCTCACCGGCCGGCCTCTGCGGGCGCGGCCGGCGCGGATAACACGGTTGTTGTTGGAGCGCTCTCCACTCCCTCCGCGGCCGGCGCGGATAATACGGTTGTTGTTGGAGCACTCTCCACTGCCCCCGAGGCCGGGGTGGATGATTCCGTTGTTGTTGGAGCGCTCTCCACTGCCCCCGAGGCCGGCGCGGATAACACGGTTGTTGTTGGAGCGCTCTCCACTCCCTCCGCGGCCGGTGTGGATGATGTGGTTGCTGTTGGAACGCTCTCCACTGCCCCCGCAGCCGGCGCAGAGGGGGTCTGATCGCTCTCGTTCTCCCCGGCGGTGCCGGTGTCCGCGGACTTCATTGACGGCTCCACGCTCCCGGTTTTGTCCAGCGGCTTCAGCATCGGTTGCAGGGATTCACTTTTTTTCTCCATGCGGTATTCCTGACGCCACTTTTCCATTGCATCATTCTTCTGCCTTGCCAGATCGCTGGCTTCGTCTTCATTGTTGATGATATAGGGAGTAATGAAGATCATGAGGTTCGTCTTATCGATGCTGGTTGTTTTAGACTTGAAGAGCCAACCGAGGAGAGGAATGTCGCCAAGGAACGGCACCTTTGAAGTCGAGGAGGTGACGTTGTCGCGGATCAGGCCGCCGATCACCATGGTCTGGCGGTCTTTCACCACAACAGCGGTGGTCGCGGATCGCTTGCTGGTCGTTGGTCCGGCCACATTCGTCAAGGTGGATGCGATCACATCGGAAATTTCCTGATTGACCTCAAGGCGGACATTATCAGAGGAGGCGATCTGCGGCGTTATCGACAACTTGATGCCGACGTCCTGCCGGGTAACTGTATTAAAAAGTGACTGGCTGCCTGTTATCGCGTTCTGCGTCTGGCCGGTAATAAAAGGGACGTTCTGACCTACCATGATCTCGGCCTTTTGATTGTCCATGGTGAGAATGTTCGGCGTCGAGAGCACGTTTACGTCGCCGTCAATCTGGAGCGCGTGAAGAAGCGCGCCCACACTCAGGAATTGTTTGCCCTGGAAAGTGAAGGTACCCTTGATCGCGCCTACCGCAAGGCCGCTCATCTGGGCAAGTGCGGCCGGTCCGTTTGCAATGACGTTGCCGATGTTGCCGAAATTGGTTCCCCCCACAACGGCCGATGTCGCACCTTCATTCAAGCTGCTGGTTTTTATCGGCACCTCAAACTCGAACCCCAGATCACTCATCTTTGACAGACTCAGCTCGATTATGGAGACCTCGACATATACCTGGCGCCGACGGATATCGAGCTTCTGGATCACGTCCTTCACAACCTCGTAATCGCCCGGCGAGGCGACGATGATCAGCGAATTGGTGGATTTGTCCGCCGAAATATTGACGGCACTTTCCAGGATCGTGGAGGAATTCGCCGGCTGGGCAGGTCGACCCGGCTGAGGGGGTGCAGGCAGCCGCGCGACCAGCGCGGTCAACAGCTTGGAGATATCGTCGGCGTTTGCGTTCTTAAGGTGATAGACATTGATCTTCCCTTTCCCTTCAGGCGCCGCAACGTCAATGGCTTGGATCAGGCTCTCGATCTTTCTAATGTTGGGAACCGAGTCAGTGATAATGATCGAATTCGTGTTCGGATAGGCGATCAGGTTGCCGTCCCTGGACATCAGCGGGCTGAGGGTTTGTAGGATATCATGGGGATTGACAAATTTCATCCTGATGAGCTTGGTCACGAACCCCTCGCCCTGCATAGTTCCGTCCTGGAAAACCTTGATCCCGCTCTGCCGGGCCATGGCCGAGGGAATGATGCGGGTGACGCTACCGTCCTCCATGGTCGTGAAGCCTTTGATCTCGAGCGCAGAAAGAAACACCTGGTACGCCTCGTCCGGCGACATCTTCGTCGGCGTCATGATCGTGACCTTTCCCGCCACCTTCTCGTCGAGGATAAAGTTCCTGCGGGTAAGCTCGCTCATCACCTTGATAAGCGCGTTGATGTCGATATTCGTGAAGTTCAGGGTAACGTAATCGTCAGTGGACTTGCTCTTCCTGAGATGAACCTTTTCGGCGGGAGCGGCGGATGCAGTCGGTGCAGCGACAGGTTCGGTTACGGCCGGCACCGTCGGAGCGGGTTCGGCCGCAGGAGGTACGTCTGGATCGTTCGGCATGCTCTCAGCATATGACGCCGATGCGCTCACAAGCCCTATCACGAGCAGCAGGGCCACTAATTTTTTCACTCGTTGCCTCCGTGTAAAAAAGCTTCGACACGGAGACACGGGGAAAAAGGGAACGCGGAGAAAATGGCCGCCAGTATCCTTTTCTCTCCCCGTCACCGTATCACCCGTCGCCGCGTCCGTCCTTTGCCGGTTATCGTATCTCGTAATTCAACGTCTGGCGAGCACCGCCCCGCAGCAGGTCGATGGAGATGAACCGCTCGGTCCTCAGGCCCTGGTAGAGCTGGAAGAACTTGGCGGGATCGTCCACTTCTTGCGAATTGACCTTCTGGATCACGTCGCCGTTCTGGAGCCCGATCTTCTCATAGATGCTGCCGGGAGCGATCTCACTGATCCGGAACCCCACGGTCTTCCCCTGCTCCATGTAGGGCAGCGCCCGCGCCTGCGTCAGGATCTGGCTCATGTTCTCGGTGCTCGCGAGCATTTCCCTCTGGTCCACCATGTACTTGCCGGCTGATAGTCTCTTGACCCCTACACCGGCGTTTGCGCCAGGCGCTTGAATGTCTACGATTTTGTCCTCGTCGGCAAGCAGGATGTCGACCGTCGATCCGTCAGGCCTCTGGAGTGTTACCTTTTCGCGCTTCACCTGGATGATCTGGGATCCGTCCGGCAGCTTCTGGTGTATCCGGTAGAATACCTGGCCGGTGCTGTCCTCGAGCACAGCGCCGGAAAAGCTCCCACCCTCTACCGTACCGATGAGCTTGTAGTTCGAGGATTCGACCGCCGGTGGTCCGCTCGACGGACCTTTGCCTTCGCCGAAGAGGCCGCGTTCCAGAATGGAGGAATAGTCGCTCAACTCCCGGCGGGGCTCCAAGACCGGCCGGTCGCGCTCCAGGGGCGTGGTGAACCTGGGCGCAGCTTCGAGACTCCGACCGATCATGGCATCCACGGTATCGGCGAGGAAGTAGGCTGATACGGTAAGGAGCGCAACGAGCACAAAAGCATATAGTGTTTTGTTTTCCTTCATAAATTTACCATCACTTCTTCCAGGTGAAGATTATACTCTCAAACCATGTCTGTTGTCAATTACTAACAACTTGAGAGTTAAAAGTTTTTCAGCAAATTCAGGTTTCCATGGAGGAACATGAATTATTAGCATAACTAAGGCGTGGTTTTCAATAAAAAAATTTACAGCCCGGGAAACAACGCATCCAACTCGTGTTTGTCCGCTTTATGCCCATGCATCGCTGCGGCCCTTGCTTCTTTCCATCTCCGCCTCAGCTTCTTCACATTCTCACCCTTCGCTTCTTTTGCCTTAAGCTTGTTATCGATCACCACAAGGCGGGCCAGCGCATCACGAATGCCTTTCTCGAGGTCCCGGTATTTCACGGGATCGGACTTCGGAATGGAAAAATCGCCGCTCGTTTTCCAGATATCTCCCAATTTCATCCACGCGGCGAAATATTCTATCTTCCCGCCTTCCATGAGCTCGATCTTCGACGTTGCCTTGATGTCCCTGACCCACAGGCCATTCTTATCCGCAACTACTTTCTGGCTTCCCGTGAACGGTTCAGCCCCCTGGGAATCAAAGTATCGCCACTTCACGCGGCTGACCTGGGTCTCCGAATCGTGACAACTGCCGCACGTGCGTGATTTTCCGAGCGGGTGCGCCACCTGTTCAACCTGGAGCCATGCGAGATAGTTGTTGTTCCCGCCGGGGAAGCTGAAGGTCCCAAGCTGGACATAGGCATCATGCGTCTCGCCTTTCGGCCAGCGGAAGGTGAGCCCCGGCCTGGGTGCGATCGTATCTTTGATCCCTCCCGCGCTGTTCGGCCAGATCTTTACCGGCATCCACCTGTTATTCTGGTCCTTGATCAATATCGGCGGTTCCTGCGGGCCGTAATATAATGAATACTTCTTGAACGGATTCGGCTTGGACAAGATCTTGCCCGGCCCCCACGACGTCATCTCGTATCCGCCGAGAAGCTTCACGTGGCAGGCTTCACACGCGAGATTTTTGTGCGCACTCACTGCCATGGCCTGCTCGACTTCGATATGACAGTCCTGGCACGTCGCCTTACGCTCGATGTGCCCCATGCCGCCGGGTCCGCTTTGGTGGCAGTCGACACATTCGATTTTTTTCGCGACATGCACGTCCTCGGGCAGGCCCGCAGGCTCTGAGAAGTCTTTGCCGAGATAACTGTCCCCTCTTCTTCTCTCCATCGTTCCCGAATGACAAACAAAGGTGCTCCGGCCCCCGCCGGCGCAATTCGGCGATGGAGGTACGCGTTTGAATGCGTGCACCCCCTGCTCACGCGTGGGCGCATAGTGACAGTCAAGGCAACCCACGTGGCAGAGATTGCACGCCTTTTGCTTGGCGATCGCCTGTTCGTGCGAAAGCGGGAGATTGATCTGTGCTACGATCCTTTTCGTGTTCTCGAAAGAGAACCTGTCTCCTTCCGCCCTGCCGACCGGCTGGGTGTCCGCGAAGGACGGCCCTCAGTTATTCGGGCCGTGGATATCGTTCCAGACGCGCATTGAGCGCTGCCGGAAGTTCGCGGCCATGATGCTGGTATCGAATTGTTTCACTTCATCAGGATGGCAGGCCGACTTTCCGCAGGTCCTGGCGGCGATCGCCGGGTCGAAGCCGAGTGTGGTCAGATTTCGATCGTGGTACATCAGTGTTCCGACGTCGTCGTCCAACTCGCCGTCCGCAAGGCGGGGAAGCATGTTCCGCTGCCGGTCGTCACCTGACGGCAGGAGCTGTTTCACATGACCTTTGCGCGGGATGACGTTCAGATCATTGTCGAGCACGATAAGTTTGAGCATGCCGGCATGCGCCCTGGCCGGGTCATCGAACAGTCCGTTGCCGAGATGGCAGTCGCGGCACTCCGTGTTCGGGTGGCGGGACTCCTTCTGCACCTGCTCGCGGGTCATCGCGAGTTCGGGATAGCCCAGTTTTGCCATCCGGGTTTTATCCGCATGGCACGACACGCACTTGTCGCTCGACCGGTAGTTTGAGTAGAAAGAGATGAAGAGCAGAACGAAGGACGAGCTGGGCGACAAGGATCGCCATGCCTTTTCTGCTGCCGAAGAATCTCCAGAGTTTGCCGATGGCCATGAGAAATAAGATACCACAGGCAGGGCATCATGACAATCTTAAAAAGGAACAGGGGGGCGAACAAAGAGTTAACCCGGCGTCGCGAAGCAGTTGGCGACGAGCAATTAATTTAGCTCGTAGGTTGGGCTGAACGGTTCATGCGAAGCCCAACGCATTATACGACATATAAATGTTGGGCAGGAGGATCGTTTGCCCAACCTACATAAAATTATGATCAGAACAACCGCTCCATCGCCTCTTCCACGGTCCGCACGCCCATCAGCTCCATCTTTTTAATTGCAGCGGTTTTCTCCATCTTCTCGACGTTCAGCGCCGGCAGCACGCAACGCGTGAAACCGAGCTTCGCCGCATCCTTAAGACGTGATTCGGCCTGACTGATCGCACGCACTTCCCCGGCAAGGCCCACCTCGCCCATCACCACAGTCCCGGCATTGATCGGCTTCTCGCGGAAGCTCGAGGCCACGGCCGCGATCACACCGAGGTCGATCGCAGGCTCGTCGACCTTCAACCCTCCGACGATGTTCACGAACACATCCATGCCCATGAGGTGCATGCCGACCCGCTTTTCGAGCACGGCGAGCAGGAGAGAGACGCGGTTGAAATCCACGCCGATGCAGGTCCTCCGGGGCATGGCGAGCTTTGAGGGGGCCACCAGCGCCTGGAGTTCGGCGAGGATCGGCCTTGTCCCTTCAAGGGAGGAGACCACGACCGAACCTGTTGCGTCGGCGGGTCGCTCGGCCAGGAATATCTCCGACGGGTTGGACACTTCCGCCAGACCGCTTTCCTTCATCTCGAACACACCGATCTCGTTGGTGGAACCGAAGCGGTTCTTGACCGCGCGCAGGATGCGGAAGGAGTGCCCCTTGTCCCCTTCAAAATACAACACGGTATCGACGATATGCTCAAGCACACGCGGTCCGGCAATAGCGCCGTCCTTGGTCACGTGGCCGATGAGGAACGTCGGCATGCCGGTGCGCTTGGCGTGGATCATGAGCCTGCCCGAGACCTCGCGCACCTGGCCCACGCTGCCCGGCGCGGACGGCAGCTCCGCGGTGAACATGGTCTGGATGGAATCGATGACCAGTACCTGGGGTTCGAGTCCGTCCGCCGCGTGGATGATCTCTTCAAGCTGCGTCTCGGCCAATACGTAGAGGTTATCGGTCTTGACGCCGAGCCGCTGGGCTCGCATCTTGATCTGTGAAGGAGACTCCTCGCCGGATACGTACAGCGCCTTGCCCCGGAGCTCGGATACCTGTCTCAGCATCTGGAGCACGAGCGTGGACTTGCCGATGCCCGGGTCCCCGCCGATCAGCACCACGGAGCCGGAAACGATCCCGCCGCCGAGCACGCGGTCGAGTTCGCCGATCTTCGTAACGAACCGGTCCTCGTCCTTTGCCTGGATCTCTCCCAGGAGGACCGGCTCCGATCCCCCGGAGCGCTTCGCGCTCCCGATGTCCTTGGGTTTCTCCATGCGCTCCTCGACCATGGTGTTCCATGCGCCGCAGTCGGGGCACTTGCCCATCCATCGGGGAGACTGGGAGCCGCAGGACTGGCAAACGTAAACGGTTTTGGCTTTCGATTTCATTGAGGCCTTCCTACTTTCTCCGAAAAGAATAAATATTCACCCTCACCTGACCAAGTGAGAGGAATCTATAAGGGACCCTGCAGCAAGCTGCAGGAAATTGCAAGTTCAATAAATTTCTCCGCGAGCTCTGCGAAGTCCTAAGTGGCCGCTTTTCTTTCATAGGCCACTGCGAGAGACCGCATTTCGTAAATCCGAAAACAGAACAATTCTCTTAAAAATACTTACCCGGCCCTGCGCTCGTACCGGACCATTGAATAGGGGAGGATGTCCTCGAATTTTTTCCGCTCGACCTCCGCGAAATCATCGGGGATATCGGGGAAGAATGCATCGCCGTCAAATTCCTCATCAACGATCGTAAGGTAGATCCTGTCCGCAAGCGGCATGGCCTCGCGAAACACCGCTTCACCGCCGCAGATGAAGACCTCATCAGCGTCCCCGCAGGCCGTGATCGCTGCCCGCAGATCATTCACGACCGTGCATCCTTCAGGCGAATACCCCTGTTGGGTCGAGATGATGATGTTCCTGCGCCCCGGCAGCGGGTGTCCGATGCTCTCGAAGGTCCTCCGTCCCATGATGACAGGATGCCCCATCGTGATCGCCTTAAACCGTCTGTGTTCCGAGGGCAGGTCCCAGGGCAATTCATTCTCACGACCGATCACCCGGTTTTCCGCCATGGCCGCAATAATTGAAATGATCATGGTGTGCTGTCTCAGCATCCCCCTCAAGATAATTTTTCAACCTGTTCTCATTACACCATATTTTCCGCGATTCTTCAACCTCAAAAAAATAATGCTATCTTTTGATCTATTTGTTGTATAATGGTCCGCGTGAGTCTCATACTGGATCTGACATCAGGGCAAATCAGTAAAATATTTACTAATTCTTTGGACGTACAAATTCACATGCCGGTCAATTGACTCTTTCGTCAAATTGTGGTATGAGAAGATTGAATATTTCATCTCTCAAGGAACAACTAAGGCAAATATGAGAATCAAACTGCTTACCACGCTGAGATTCAAAATTGCGTTCTTTATCATCATCCTGCTTCTTATCACCGCCTCCCTTTTTTCCCTTATTACGGTCCAGACGATGAACCGGCACATCATGGATGAAGTCATCAAAAGAGCGGAATCATTATGCAAAAGCATGGCGGCCCTGGCCCCCTACAGCATTCTCTCCGGCGATCTGCTGGGCATAGACAATATCGTCTCTAAGGCAAAGGGTGCGAATACCGACGTGGAATACGCGGCAGTCACCAATGCCGAGATGAAGATACTGGCCCATACCGATGTTGCCCGGCGGGGGGAGATCTTTGTCCCGTATCCACGCAACATATTCAAAGAGAACCAGGACGGGACCCGCGTATATGAAGTTCAGCCCGCGTCGGAAAAGTTGATGGAAATTGTCTCTCCCATTCTCTTTGACAACAAACAAATAGGCAGCGTAATTATCGGGATCAACAATTCCGTCCTGTTCCATGCAAGGGCCGAGACCCGGAGAAAGATCCTGGCCGGGTTCGGTATTACCATGCTTCTGGGCATCGGGTGCATCATTGTGCTGTCTTCCGTCATAACACGGCCCATCAAGGAGCTTACCAGGGGTGTCGATGAACTCAAGCGGGGAAGACAATCGCGGCTCAGGATCTATTCGCATGATGAACTCGGCAACCTGACTGCGAGTTTCAACCGGATGACCGAACTGATCACCAGTCAACAGGCTCGGCTTGGCACCTATGCGACAGAACTGGAAGAGGCATATGTTTCCACGGTCACGGTGCTTTCTGCCGCCATCGATGCCCGCGACCCATATACACTCGGACATTCCACGCGGGTCTCCAAATTGTCGCTGCGTATGGGAGCGGCAATGGGGCTTTCCCGTCAGGAGCTCGAAGACCTTGAAATCGCCAGTCTCTTCCACGACGTCGGAAAGCTGAAGACTCCCGACTTCGTTTTACTGAAGGATGGGCCTTTGGACCCGCAGGAGCTCCGCGAAATTGCGAACCACAGCGAGAATGGCGCCGCGATCCTGAGCAGGGCGCGGTCTCTTCAAAAGTTTATTCCGGCAGTCAGACACCACCACGAATGGTTTAACGGCGAAGGCTATCCCGATGGCCTGAGGGGTGAGGACATCCCTCTCTACGCTGCCATCATTGCGGTCGCTGACGCCTTCGATGCGATGACGTCCGCCCGGCCTTACAAGGACGCTCTTTCCCATGAAGAGGCGCTTCAGGAATTGGCCCTTTTTGCGGGGCGGCAGTTCAACCCCCGCCTCGTCGAAGTACTTCACCAGGTTATCGAAATCCCCTCCCTGTCCACGGAAAATTTTTCAAGCGAAAAAGGATGATCCATGCGAGCCCTTAGCCCATTGGCACTGACAATGTTCTGCGCTTGCCTGCTCGCTTTTGCACCATCGTGCTCGTCTATCCGGGCGTTGTCAAAACCCGCCGGAAACGGAAAAAAGGCGGTCAGTGGTACGGGCAAACAGGCCCAGAAGACGGTCGATGAAACGGGCAAACAGGCTCAGAAGACGGTCGATGAATCGGGCAAACAGGCTCAGAAGGCGGTCGACGAAACGGTTATACAGGCACAGGTGAATATTGTGGGCGGCGAGTATAAGAAGGCTCTCGAGCTCTACGCGAATACCTATGAAACAAAACATACCCTGGAGATGCGCGATAATTATTCCGGAACCGGTGAACAGATCCGGAAGATCGCGGACGCGGCGTTTCAGAGAAAGGATTTCGCCGAAGCCGGGAATATTTACAACACGCTGATCGAAAGCGGTATTCTTACGCGGGATTTTGCCGATTCGCTGTCATTCAACGAAGATTACCTGATCGGGCAGAAGAAGGCCTGCTCCAAGGCGCTTTTGGAAACGGGCCTGACGATCTATCGTGGCGGCAAACTTGAGGAGGCGATTTCTATCTGGAAGAAAGCCCTGGTATTCGATCGTGACAACAAAGACATCAAGAGCGCGATCGAAACTGCGACAACTCAGCTCCAAAACCTGAAAAATATAAAACAAAAGAATTCAGTGACCCCGTAATTCACGCTTTTCCGTCCAGATACCTCCGTCTTTTCCCTTCCGGGAACCGCTCGATCGCATATCGCAGCATTGTCCGCGGCATTTTTCTGTAATACTGCCTCAGAAATTCCTCTTCGCGGGGAAGGGAACGCTTGCCGACCTCGCGCAACATCCATCCCACCGCCTTGTGGAGAAGATCGTGATCGTCCTTCAGAAGGATCTTCGATATCCCGAGCGCATCATCGAAATCGTTCTGCTTGATAAACGGGAATGTTGCCAATATCGCCATCCGTCGTTTCCACAGGTCCTTTGATCTCGCGAACACATACAGCGGCTTCCTGTTCTTGTCCAGAAGGTATGCCCCGAGGATGTTCGGCGCCGACAGGTCCACGAGGTCCCAGTTATTAATGTGCTTTGTGTTCGCGAGGTAAAGGCCGTAGATTTTCCTTTTCAGTGCGTCATCGCCCCCTGAATATGCATGGACCAGCATAAAAAGCGCGAGCAGGCGTTCTTCGTGAACGGTTGAAGAAAGCAGTGTCGTGACCTCGCCAAGCGATGCACCATGAAATTCCTTCGCCACCCTCCGGATGTCCGGGACCACGACCCCGAGAAAAATGTCCCCCTCCCCGTACTCACCCGGTCCGGTCTTGAAGAACCCCCGAAGGACCTTTGCCTTCTCTCTGCTCGCGAATTGCCGCAAGCGTTTTTGGATATTTTCCGCGGTCATAGAATTAAGATAGATAGGCGCATATTTCATTTGTTAATCATGAGGTAATTAAACAGCATAAGACGTGCATTTTTCACCTACTACTGTTCACCTCGAATTATAGAAATCATTAACGAATTCTGGTTGAAACTTTCTAACGATGAATACAGCGCCCTGACCAACTACTTCACCTGGTCCAGTACACTCCGCACCTGCTTTAAAAGCATCATCGGTGAAACAGGCTTAAAAACCACCGGCGTCTTGTCCTCAAGCAACAGCCTCTGCCGGATCAAGTCAGGGGCGTAACCGCTTTGGAACAGGATCTTGATATCGGGCTGGATCGCCCTGATACTCGTCATAAGCCTCTTTCCCGGACTTCTTTGGCATGATAATATCGAACAGCAACAACTCGATCCTGTCTTTGTTCTCCTTAAACTTGTTCACTACGTCCTGACCATCGACCGCAGCGATCACGGTGTAACCGGCCGATTCTAGTATTGCCGTGGTCATAATTCTGACCATTTCGTCATCTTCCGCAAGCAAAATTGTTTCCGCGCCTCCCTTGTGGCGCTCCTGCACCGGTTTATTCTTCTCTTTCACACTTTCGGAGATGAGCGGCAAATAGATTTTGAAGGTCGTACCCTGGCCCAGTTCGCTGTAAACATTGATGAAACCTTCGTGCTGTTTGATGATGCCGTATACAATTGCAAGCCCCAGTCCGGTGCCTTTTCCTACCCCTTTGGTTGTGAAGAAGGGCTCGAAGATATGCTCCCGGGTGACCGCATCCATGCCTTTGCCCGTATCTGATACGGTGATCAACCCATAGATGCCAGGCTTGCCGTATCCATGGATGGAGATAAACACTTCATCCAGACGCGCCTCCTCTGTGGCAATAGTGAAGGTGTCTCCCGTTGCCATTGAGTCGCGAGCGTTCGTTGCCAGGTTCATCAGGACCTGCTCAAGCTGATGGGCATCGCCGAAAATCGGCAATGCTGACTCAAAGAGCACTGTTCTGCATTCAACATCCTCACCAATGACCCGCTTCAGGAATTTATCCACCGTCCGGATGATCTCATTCAGGTCCACGGGCTTTCGTTCGCTGATTTGTTTTCTGCTGAACAGGAGGAGGCTTTGCGTCAAACGTGCGGCCCTTTCCCCAGCCTCGAGTATTTGCTCGATGTTCTCGCGATGGGGATCGTCTTTTGCCATCTTCATGAGGGCAATGTTCCCGTAGCCGATGATAACAGAAAGGATATTGTTGAAATCGTGGGCAATACCGCCGGCTAGGGTGCCGATCGATTCCATCTTCTGAGCATGGCGAAGCTGTTCTTCGAGTTTCTGCTGGTCCGTGATGTCGCGGAAGATACCGAGGAGGCACTGCTTTCCGCCCAAAGTCACAGACGTGGAACTGATGTCCACATAAAAGAGCGACCCATCCTTTCTCAACATCGGGACCTTGAGCTCACGCGTGATCTCTCCGCGCACCTGTTTTTGAAAACTCTCTGAGATGGCGGGCAGTTCCTCTTTCGGATGAATATCATCAATACTCAGGCCAACGATCTCGTCACGTGTATAACCGAGCATTATGCACATGGCCTTATTTGCCTCAATAAAATTCGTGGTCTCCGCGTCGGCGATCAGGATTCCGTAGGTCGCCTGTTCGAATATGGACCGGAACTTTTCTTCGCTTACCTGAAGTGCCTCTTTCGCTTGCTTGCGAACGGTAATATCGTGGGCAACATAGACCGTACCTATCGGAATGCCACGATCGTCCGTCACCGCGGATACCGATACGATAACATCGAATCGCTTTTCGTTCTGCCGGGCCAGACCATCTCCCGGGCGAGGGTACGCTCTTCTGCCCGGACTGCGACGCTGGATCCGTTGGGAATACGAATAATGGATGTCAGCTCTTCACCGAGGAGATCGGATTTTTTATTCCCAAGCATCTCCAGGGCAGCGCGATTGATCAGCCGTATCTTCCCCTCGAGGTCGATGACTATTACGGCCCCATCCATGGTCTCCAGAATCTGGTCGGCGACCAGCTCCGGCGTAATGTCAACGAGCCGGTATTGTATGACCACATAAGAGCAAATCACAACAAAGATAAACAGGGGGACATAACCGAACGGATAAACTGGAACGCCCAGCGCGGGGAGAAAGTCAACCGCTCCCACATAGGCAATGCTGAAGGCTATAAGCAGCCTCTGAACCGTTTTTTGTGCAGCTCGTTCGTGCTGAGTCGGTATTCCTGCCAGTAGAGGCGAAGGGTGAGGACCATGATAAAGAAGAAAAAGCCGATAAACACGAACCCCAACAGCCATACTGTACGAAATTGCCCCAAAAGAATCGGGCGCTTCCGCGTACATGCAAATCCGTGAAGATGACCCCAAAGGCAAGGAGCGTTGACAAAACGATGCTTGCTGCGATGGTGAAACGGAAACGATGGAACAGGCCAAGGCGGGCTACGGTAAACAAAAGCACGGTAGTGGGGATGAAGACAGAGCCGAGTTGAGAGATCCGGATCCAGAGAAGTGATAGGCCATCATTATGGCTTGCATAGTTTACACCGGTCGCTGATAGATAGAGGCTGGTGCTCAGGCCCATGAGGAGGAACAACATCCCGATAAGGGAACCATGCTCTCGGACCAGGACAAAGAGCCCCAGAAGGGCAATCGAAACACCAACGACGAGCATAGGCACTGCATAACCATTCAGACTGTAGTTCGCGGGATTTAGTATCTGCAGGATCATGCATTCCTCATCATGTTCAATTTGAAAACAAACGGATAGCAGGATAGGGATCAGTAAAGAACTTCGCCTATAAAGAACCTGAACCAAAGCACAAGAGGCCAGTAAGGAGCAAAACGACCATGAAACGGGAAAAGAGGCACTTCATAGCTCGGCTCATTCTGCCCCACGTGTTGGAATAACGCAATGCCAAATCAAATTATAGCAAAGTTTTTCAGCTACTTCTGATTATGTCGTATCCACAAAATTATTCCAGTTTAACCGGATAAAGACTCGTCAATTTTGTTATATGCACTCCTCCAAACCATCAGAAGGCTACACATAACGGGAAGGAGCTGCGTCTTTATTTCGCACTCTTATTTCCCTTCAGCTTCTTCGCAGCGTTTTCGGCAACCTGGAACTTCACAATCTTTGTGATCAGCTTTAGCGGGATCGGCTGGTCAATGGGGAACTGAACCGACCCCTTCGCATGCTTGTACTTCTTGAAATCATCTTGAAATTTGGCAATTCCGCTCGATGTCGGATAGAATCCGATATGGTTTTTGAAAGCGGCGAACGATACAAGATTGCCATTGTAGGAGAAAGATGGTATTTGATAACTAATCTTTTCCGTAGCTTCCGGGGCCGCCTTCTTGATGGTGGCCCGTATTTCCGAGAGTATGCGCTTCACATTATCAGGGAATCCTTCAATGTATTGATCGATTGCTGTTAGTTCGTTGGTTTTCGCATTCACTTGGAACTCCTTGTCGTGCCCAATAAGGGGATCACTATTTCCCCTCGATGTAACGACTCCACTATTCTATTTCAAAAATGCAGTGTTGCAATGAATGGAAGCACTGCAGACTACAGTCAACTATGTGCAGCTCACCGATGATGCCAGATATCTCTGTTTGTGTGACAACATGGCAAAAAGCATTCGAGTAAGTTTATGCATTGTTGCCATGACTGCTTTCTTATAAGGCAATCCAGCTTGTTTCTTTTTCTGGTAATACGCTCGGAATTTATCGTTATTGAGGATCACATTTACCGTCATGAGCCAAAGAACACGTCGAAGGTGCCTATTTCCTCTCTTTGAGATTCTGCTCTTTCCCTCGTACTTGCCGGATTGATACACTGTTGGATCAATCCCTGCGTAGGCAATCAAATGTTTGTGCGTCTCGTAGCTCTCGATTCGTCCTAGCTCAGCCAAAAAAGTGGTACCGGTTCCGTTACCGATGCCTACCACGGATGTTACAATCTCCAGGTCTTCGACCATCAGAGAGTTGCAGTAGTCCGTGAGCATGACCGTCAACTCATCTCGACGATCCTCCAGATGGATTAGTGTCGAGATTTTCCCCCGGAGGATAGTCTCTTTGGCTGGACTGACCGTCCCAACCGAGTTCTTGGCCAGTTTGATGATATCCTCCGCCGTAAAGGTTGATATTCTGCTCCCTGAACCTCGTGGCTCCATAGCTTTAGCTATTGCCCGGGGTTTGGCAAGCACAATCAAACGAGCCGAGGGAAACTTCTTCAGAAATTCAAGCATGATGCCCGAATAGACGCCGCAGAGCCGCTCAAGCTCAGGAAAGGTCGTCTGCAAGACCCGCTTGATCTCGGTCTTGGTCGCGGAAATCAAATGGCTCAGCGACTCTCTCTCCCGGGCGAGATCTCGCATATCCTGCATATCCTGGCTGACGGACATCTGAGAAATCTTATCCGTGTGAGCCAGCAGGAACTGGGCGATCGTCAGTGCGTCTTTCTTATCGGTCTTGGTCTTCCGGAGCGTAAGTTTGGCAAAGTTCGAAATCAACAGCGGGTTAATGACTACGGCTCGGATGCCCTGAGACGTGAGATAAGAGAATAGATTGATGTGATAGCAGCCCGTGGACTCCATGCCGACGATGACCGTAGAAACATATGGTTGCTGTGCCATTATCATCTTCAGCAACTTCGAGAACCCATCACTGTCCATGGTACAATCTTGGGCGAAACAGCGTGTCCCTTTGCCGTCAAGGCCAGCGGCAGAAAAGGACTCTTTGGAAACATCGACGCCAACGGTCAAACTTTCCATTGATCCCTCCTCCATGCAAGATTTAGACAGGCAGGAAACGCCTCCCGACCAATCCTCCATCGTTACCAGGGCTCTTTGGCCCAATCAACCTATCATGGCTATGGGAGGCAGGGAACAAACTGTACTGAGGGTTCAAGGACCGAGGAAGTAAACTAAGTTCTCCTGCCCTTCTATGACATCTATATAGCACAACTAATCGTAGGAGGAAGTACTTTTTCACCAGTCTTGCGCCGGTACAAATTGACAAGTGACCGCTACCGGCATGAAACCCTTTGGAAACAACTCGGGCGCGGAACAACATCGTTCCGAGCCCGTATTCATTCAGAGTATTATTTTTTTAAGACCTCTGCAAAGAAGCTGGTCATGTCCTCCCATGACCTCTTGTCAGCGTCGGCATTATACGCCAAAGGAAGGCCGAACTTCTTGCCCAGTTCGTCCGCTTCCGGGTTCGTGAAGCTGTGGACCGCGCCCGGATAGTTGATAAACTGAAAATCGACCTTGGCATCTCGCATTTCCTGCATGAACGCATCGATCGTCTGCTGCGACGTAAACTTGTCGTCCTCGCCGTTATATACCCGGATCTTTGCCTTGACCTTTCCCGCCTGGGCGGGTTTAACCGCGACAAGACTGCCGTGGAAGCTTGCCACGGCCTTGAGGTCTTCGCCCTGCCGCGCCATGTTCAGCACCACACCGCCGCCGAAGCAATAGCCGATTGCCGCGATCCGTTCCGGGTCCACGGTCTTCTGCTTTTTAAGAAAATTCATGGCCGCCTCGAACCGCTTCTTGGCAACGGGGAAGTTCTTCATGGTCTCGGACGAGAACTTGGCCGCGTCATCGGGATGCGTTGCGGTCTTCCCTTCGCCATACATGTCCACTGCCAGCGCCGTGTATCCCAGTTCTGCCAGCATCCGCGCGCGTTTTCGGACATACTCGTTCAGTCCCCACCACTCGTGTACGACGAGAACACCCGGCCGCTTGCCTTTGATGTTCTCATCATAGGCAAGGTAACCCTTCATGGTCACTCCGCCCGCCTTATAGTCAACGGGTTCACCCTTGATCTTTGGAGCAGCGAAAACCGCACCGGCAACGATCAATACCATTACAGCGGCAGACAGCCCAACATTGATTTTTTTCATAACAGCCTCCCTCGTTCAATAAAAAAGATCATGCACTACCCTGTCGGATATCAGCGCCTGAATCCGGCTGAATATCGGTGCATGCAGTAAAAACGCTATCCAAGTGACCCTTGATGAGGATGAGAGAGAATTGAGTTGCTGATAAGCTCTAGTGTAGCAGAAAATAATGGCTCTTTGGCAGGGGGACTACCGATTTCTTTCCTTCACCACCCGTTCCACTTCCCGTTTCGACTCCTTCGCCTTGATCGCCTCACGCTTGTCATAGGTCTTCTTGCCCTTGGCAAGACCGATCAGCACCTTGGCCCTGCCGCGCACGAAATAGATCTTGAGCGGGATGAGCGTGAACCCCTTTTGCGACACCTTCCAGGTGATCTTCCGGATCTCTTCTTTATGCAGCAGGAGCTTGCGCGTCCGGAGCGGCTCATGGTTCATGATATTGCCGTGTGTATAGGGGCTGATGCTCGCATTCAGAAGGTACATCTCTTCATTCTTGACGATGGCGTAGCTGTCCGTCAGGTTCGCGAGCCCGAGGCGCAGGGACTTGACCTCGGTGCCCTGAAGTGAGATGCCTGCCTCGACGGTCTCTTCAACGAAGTAGTCGTGGTACGCCTTGCGGTTCGTAGCGACCGCGGTGTCCTGTTTTTTTTCTGTCATAAATGATCAGGGATACATGTTACATTTCGGATCTGCTGACAAGCCTGTATGTCTCCTCGTAGATGCGTTCACGGGGACCGACTGCGATAATTTCAATGCGCTTTTCCTTCATGAGACGATAGATGATCCTGAACCGGCTGACACGATAGCTTCTCAATCCGTACAGTTCCTCGGTCAGGGCCTTTCCTGCGTACGGGTCAGCCGCGATCACGTGAAAAGCGGTTTTTAGTTTCCTTTTGATGTCCGGATGGAGATTGCGGAGGACCGAGGCGGCATGATCGGCTACCAGCATTCTATAGAGTTGCCGCTTTCTATTCATGCTCAGTCGAAGAGTTCTTCAAGCGTGTAGAGTCTCGCTTTCCTTTGTTTGAGGTCCTTCAGGCCTTCTTTGATTTCACGCATCAGGGCTGCATCAGAACGCACGGCGATGGTCTCCTTAAGGCTCTCGAACTCTTCGGGGCTCACCAGAACCGCGGCCGGCGCTCCATTCTTCGTAATAAGCACTTCCTCGTCCGTGGCCTGGACTGCGTCGATGAGACTGCTCAGTTTCATCTTCGCTTCGGAAAGCGACAGCGTCTTCATTCGTGATGACCTCCATTCAGGTTGACCAGAATTATGACCAATACTACCACCTGTCGCCCTTAGTGTCAAGCCGGCGAAAGAGCTGTCCTCCTGACTCCTGAAGTTTTTAACTATCACATCAGGTTCACCGGGTCCACGTCCACGATAACCCTGCATTTCCTGCCGTACTTCTCCTCCACTGCGTTCCGTCCCTCGATCGCAAGGGATCGGATCTTGTCCCGCTGCTGCGACAGGAGCAGCAGATGGAACCGGTATTGGCCGCGCACCCGCGAGATCGGCGCCGGAGCGGGGCCCAGGAGCACCGTGTCCTTGACGCGCATGAGGCTGCGGATGCGGTCCTGCGCCGTCTTGGCCGCTTCCCCGGCAAGCGCTTCCTGCGCGCTCTTGATCTCGATTTTGATGATCCTTCCGACAGGCGGATACCCGAGCTGCGTGCGGTACGTGATCTCCTCGTTGTAGAACCCTTCGTAATCATGCGTCATGCTGTGCCGGACCGAGTAATGGTGCGGGTTCATGGTCTGGATGATCACCTCCCCTCCCAGTTCGCCCCTTCCTGCCCTGCCTGCGGCCTGGGTGATCAGTTGAAAGGTCTTTTCGGCTGCGCGAAAGTCAGGCAGGTTCAGCCCCACGTCGGCATCCACCACGCCCACGAGCGTCACTGAGGGAAAATCGTGCCCCTTGGCGATCATCTGCGTGCCCAGCAGGATGTCGACCTCGCGGCGATCCACCTTGCGGAGCAGCGTTTCATAGGCCTGTCTGCCCTTGACCGAGTCGCTGTCCATGCGCAGGATACGCGCTGATGGGAAAAGCGCCTGCAATTCCTCTTCGATCCTCTGCGTGCCCGAGCCGAGCAGTTTCATCGCAAGGCCCGAACACGCCGGGCACTTGTCCGGAGGCCGGGTGAGGAAACCGCAATAGTGGCATTTCAGCGTCTTCTCCGATTTATGGAACGTGAGGGACACGCTGCAGCTGGGGCATTTGACGGCTACGCCGCAGTCACCGCAGATCAGAACGGAAGAAAAACCACGGCGGTTCAACAGCAGGAGAGACTGTTCGTTCCGGGCGAGCCGCTGCGTGATATGCTCGATGAGCAGGGGAGAATAGAGCGAAGACCTGGGGAGGGTCTTTACGTCAATGACGGCAACCTCGGGCATGGGGCGGTGGTCCACGCGGTCGGCAAGGCGAAGATACTGATATTTGCCTGATCGCGCATTGTAATAGCTTTCGAGAGACGGCGTCGCGGAACCAAGGACGGCGACCGCGCCCAGGAGCTTTGCGCGCATGATCGCGACGTCCCGCGCGCTGTACCGAAGGCCTTCGTCCTGTTTGTACGAGTTCTCATGCTCTTCATCTACAATGATGAGGCCTATGTTCACGAAAGGCGCGAACACTGCCGAGCGGGCGCCGATGGCCACGTCCACCTGTCCGGCCTGGATGCGGCGGTATTCGTCGGACCGCTCGCGGTCGGTCAACCCGCTGTGCAGCACCGCCACCCGGCCGCCGAAACGTCCCTTGAATCGGGCAAGCAACTGGGGCGTGAGCGCGATCTCGGGCACCAGCACAATGGCCCCTTTTCCCGTATTCGCGAGACCGCTGATGGCGTGAAGATAGACCTCGGTCTTGCCGCTTCCGGTCACGCCGTGAAGGAGAAATACGCCGAACGTTTTGCATGCGACCGTCTCGTTGATGCGGCGCACGGCCTCGGACTGCGCAGGCATAAGCCCGGGCGGTACACTCGGACTGAACTCCCCGGCATCCGGTCTCTCATCCGCTTCCTTCTCGATGATGGTCGCCATCTTTGCGTCGCACAGGGACCTGATGGTAGCGGGGGCAAAACTCTCAAGCTCATCCATGCCTATGACCTGACGATCGCACAGGAGCAGCAGAAGCTCGCTCTGTTTCGGCCCGCGGATGGCCCCCATATCGTGGTCCCCATCGGCGATCTGCAGAAACCGTCTCTTTTTTGGTTTTGTTCGCGACAGGGACTTCGGCACGAGCGCGTCAATGGTCTGGCCTAAAGGATGCAGGTAATAATCGGATATCCAGCGGGCAAGAGCGAGGAGCCCCGGCGGAAGCGGGTTGTCGAGCACGTCGGTCACCGGCTTGAGACCCGCGACCTCGGACGTGCCGGGAAAACCGACGACCGTCCCCTCAATGCTCCTGCTCCCGAAAGGCACGCGCACACGCGAGCCCGGAACAAGACGGTCCCTCATCTCCTCCGGCACGCGGTAGTGGAATGTTTTATGAACAGCGATATTGACGGCTATATCAGCGACTAGATCGGGCATGGGAATTTCAGATTTCGGATTGTGGATTTCGGATTGGAAGGCGTTGTCCCGTGAAGATATTTCTCAAAACAGGACTCGCATGTTATTTCTTATGTACAAACCATTGAAGGAGAGTGGACTCTGATCGAAGCTTTTCAATCCGCGATCCGAAATCAGCAATCCACCATTTCAGGCGCCGTCCTTCAGCGTCTTGATCTCCTTGGCGCTCAGGATGTCCTTGAGTTCGATCATGAACTCGTTGATGTCCTTGAAGGAACGGTAGACCGAGGCAAAACGCACATACGCCACTTCATCCAGGCGATGGAGGTGGTTCATCACTTCTTCGCCGATGACCGTGCTCGGGATCTCCTTGAGGCCCTTCTCCTGAAGAGACCTCTCGATGTCCGACACGGTTGTTTCGATGGACTCGACGCCTATCGGCCGCTTTTCACAGGCCTTCTTGAGCCCGTTCAGGATCTTCAGCCGGTCGAAAGGCTCGCGCCGCCCGTCCTTCTTGATCACAAGCGGCAGCACGTCCTCGACGCGCTCGTAGGTGGTGAACCTGCCTTCGCACGAGAGGCACTCGCGCCGCCTGCGGATGGATTCGCCTTCCTTCCCCATCCGGGAGTCGACGACCTTGTTTTCAACGCTGGAACAGTAGGGACAACGCATAGGGACCCTTTAGAAATATCGATGGATGATGGATGAACGCTCGCTTCGCTCGCTAGGGTGACGGACGTATTTTCTTCTCGTCCCTCGTCACTCGTCCTTCTTGTACTGTGTTATTTTAAGCCCCGACTCTTTCAGCATCGCTTCGGCGAGTTTGTCCGGATACCCGTCCTCGAAGATGATGTGCTTGACGCCCGAATTAATGATCATCTTGGCGCAGATGCCGCAAGGCTGGTTCGTACAGTAGAGCGTAGCGCCGTCGATGTTCGTCCCGTGCCTGGCGGCCTGTATGATCGCGTTCTGCTCCGCATGCAGACCGCGGCAGATCTCGTGCCGCTCGCCCGAGGGAATGCCCATCTGCTCGCGCAGGCACCCGCGATCGAGACAATGCTCGATCCCTGACGGGGCGCCGTTGTAGCCCGTCGCGAGGATGTTCTTGTCCTTCACGAGGACGGCCCCGACCTGGCGGCGGAGACAGGTGGCCCGCTTCTTCACCAGGTGTGCGATCTCCATGAAATATTCGTCCCACGTAGGTCTTGTCATTGGTCAAATCCTAAGTTCGAAACCCCAAATCCTAAACAATCTCCAAAGGGCAAAAACAAAATAGTTAATACATCAGATTTCGAATTTGTTTAGACTCTAGATATTCGTGCGTCGAGTGTACGCACGTCATACGCGCGTTTTTTCCATCGCGAACAGGGGGAATCCCGCGCAGAAAGCCTTGGTCCGTTCCTTGATCGCGGCCAGCTTTTCCGGCGACTTGCCGTTGGCGAGGACTTCGCAGATGATATCGCCGACGATCTTCATCTCCGGTTCGCGCATGCCGCGCGTGGTCACGATCGGAGTGCCGAGCCGGATTCCGCTCGTGATCACCGGCGACTTCTGATCATAGGGGATGCTGTTCTTGTTCACCGTGATACCCGCGGCATCGAGCGCGGTCTCCGCGTCCTTGCCGGTAATGTCCTTCGGCGTCAGATCAACGAGCATCAGGTGGTTGTCAGTGCCGCCGGACACGATGCGAAATCCGTCCTCGGTCAGCCTGCGCGCCAGCGCCTGAGCGTTCTTCTTGACCTGCCGTTGATAATCCCTGAACTCCGGCTGGAGCGCTTCCCTGAAGGAAACGGCCTTGGCAGCTATCACATGCACGAGCGGCCCTCCCTGGATGCCGGGGAAGATGGTCTTGTCCACGGCCTTGCCGAACTGTTCCTTGCACATGATCATTCCGCCGCGCGGACCTCTGAGCGTCTTGTGGGTCGTGGTCGTAACAAAATCCGCGTAGGGCGCCGGGTTCGGATGCTCTCCGACGGCGACAAGCCCTGCGATGTGGGCAATATCGGCCATCAGGTAAGCGCCGACCCTGTCCGCGATCTTTCGAAACCGGGCGAAGTCGAGGACCCTCGAATAGGCGCTGAACCCGCACACGATCATCCTGGGCTGGTGCTCCACTGCAAGCCGCTCCACCTCATCATAGTCGATCAGCTCGGTCTTTTTGTCCACTCCGTAGGCAACGGATTTATAGAGCATTCCCGAGAAGCTCACGCTTGCCCCATGCGTCAAATGGCCGCCGTGGGCGAGCCCCATGCCGAGGATCGTGTCCCCTGGCTTGAGCACGCTGAAGTAGACCGCCATGTTCGCCGAGGAACCCGAGTGAGGCTGGACGTTCACGTGCTCCGCGCCGAAGAGCCGCTTTGCCCGCTCGATGGCGAGTGTTTCAACCTTGTCGGCGAACTCACACCCGCCGTAATAGCGCCGGTTCGGATATCCCTCCGCGTATTTGTTCGTGAACACCGAGCCCTGTGTCTCAAGCACTGCCTGGCTCACATAGTTTTCCGATGCGATCAGGACGATCTTGGAGAGCTCGCGCTCCTCCTCGCCTTTGATCGCCTGGTAGACCTCGGGGTCCGTTTCATTCAGTTCTGACATGCCATCGTCCTTTTACCTTTTATCTACTCAAGTCAAAACATGTTCGCCACGAATGGCCTAAAAAATGAACCGGCCACTTAGAGAAACACGCAAGGAACTCAGAGGGCTTTCATTTAAGGATACCTGAATTCGGGCTTTTTCTTTGAGATCTTTGCCTGCGCCCGCCGTTTACGAGTGCTATGCGCGGGTGCAGGGCGTGTTCTTTTGCGGCCAACCCGGGTAGTGACCTTAATTGTATCTTTTTTCTATATCTTATTGAGCCGCAGCTGGTGCCTGCCGCCTTCGAACTCCGTTTCGAACCACGTCTTCACGATCTCGAGCGCGACACCCTTGCCGATGACGCGTTCGCCCATGACCAGGACATTTGCGTCATTGTGCAGGCGGCTCATCTGCGCCGTGAAGTGGTCATGACAAAGCGCCGCTCGCACCTTCGGATAACGGTTCGCCACGATCGACATGCCGATGCCCGTGCCGCAGATCAGGATGCCGCGATCGACCGCCTTGCTCGATACGGCCTCGGAGACCTTCTTCCCGTAGTCCGGATAGTCCACGGAATCCTTTGTCGCAGTGCCAAAATCCGAGACCTCGACGGTCTTGATCGTCTGGAGGAATTTAACGACTTCTTGCTTCAGTTCAAAGCCGCCGTGGTCCGAGCCGATGGCAATTTTCATAAAGACCCGCCCTTCTGGAGATGTTGATATTAACATCTCCGCTCTTTTTGTGTCAAGGGAAATACCGGAATACGGAAGAGCGGCTGCAAAGAAAAAATCTGCCCGTCAAACCGTTACGGGCCGCGGAATCCGGCGCTCATGCCAGGTTATCGCGTTGCATTCATCATGGCTTGTCCTCATCCCGGGCTTTTTCCCGGAGATCGGCCGGACGTGCGCCCATGCTCTCCCGCACCCTGTTGTTCGACAGAGCCGGATCGTCAAGCGATTCCAGGTGCGTAAGCACCTCGACATCGCGCAGAGCGCTCCTGATATCGGATTCGATGTGCTCCGCGAGCTCATGCCCCCGATGAACCGTCCATGAGCCGGGAACAAGTACATGGAGCGATACGAAACGGCTATGACCGGCCTGCCTCGTGCGAAGATCGTGACACTCTATGCCGTGCAGCCCGCTGAGCCGGTCGAGAATATCTCGCACGACCTTCATTTCTTCCGGGGGGAGCGAAGCGTCCATCAAGCCCGCTACTGAATCCCGTATGATGCGGGATCCCGACCAGACAATGTTGCCTGCAACGAGTAAAGCTACCACGGGGTCCAGCCGCTGCCATCCGGTCAGAACAACCCCGCCCACGCCGACCACCACGCCCACCGAGGTCCAGACATCGGTGAGCAAATGGTGGGCATTGGCCTTCAGCGTGATGGATTGGTGCCGCTTCGCGGCGCGGAGCAGGACCAGCGCCACACCCAGGTTCACCAGGGCCGCCGCGACGGATACTGCCAGCCCCAGCCCGACCTGTTCCAGCAGGCGGGGATGTAAAAGCCGCGGGATGGCGGTAAAAGCGATGCTGATCGCCGCAAGGACGATCAAGGTGCCCTCAACGCCGCTTGAAAAGTATTCCGCTTTGCTGTGGCCGTAGGCATGATCGTCATCAGCCGGCCGGGCCGCGATTGTCAGCATCGCCAGCGCCATGATCGCGCCCACAAGATTCACCAGGGATTCGAGCGCGTCCGAAAGCAGCCCCACAGAACCGGTAATAAGATACGCCGCGGTCTTGAGCCCGATCGTCATGATTGCCGCGGCAATGGAGAGCCAGGCAAAACGGGTAAGCGAGGATCGGTTCATATTCGGTGCCTGTACGCGATTGTCCATTGAAACAAAAAATCCCTTCCGGGCGGCGGAAATCAGCCGACCGCCTGTCGTCCATCAAAAAACTCATATCCGATCATGCTGAGCGCGGCAATGGCCGCGGTCTCGGTGCGGAGGATATTCGATCCCAGGCTCACGAGATGGAACCCTTTTCCATGAGCCGTCTCCGCCTCCTGCGCGGAAAAACCGCCTTCGGGGCCGATAAGCACGATGATGCGCGTCACCCCGGACACCTGTTGGAGAACATTCTTGAGTGAAATGGTCGCTTCTTCCCAGGGGAGGAGAAAGAGCGTTCGGGGTTCAGGGGGAGGAGAACCGGGGGCACGGGCCAAGGGTCCAGGGTCCGGGGAGAAGACAAAATCCCGGAAGGTCCGGATCTGTTCGATACGCGGGATATCCGGCCTGTTGCTCTGCATGGCGGCCTCGCGGCAGATCTTCTGCCACCGCGAAACACGTTTCTCTTCGTCCCTGATCTTTACGATGGTCCGTTCGGTCACGAGCGGGACGATCGTTGCGACGGCGAGTTCCGTGGCCTTTTGCACGATCCAGTCCATTTTGTCGGACTTGGGCAGACCCTGGCCGAGGGTGACGAGGGGATAACGGATCTCCCGCTTCGTTCGGGCCGTCACCTCGGTTGTGATCTCGGCTTTATTGACCTGCGTGATCTTGACAGAGTACTCGGCGCCTTTGCCGTCGCACAGCAGGAGTTCATCGCCTGTCTTCATGCGAAGGACCGTCGCGATATGACGCACGTCCTCGCCGGAGATGGTGATGCTCGTGCCAATGATCTGGTCGGGGGATATGAAAAAACGCGGGGGTCTGGGCATATGTTTTGTAGACTCTGAAAACCAGTTTTACCGCTAAGGCGCGAAGAGCGCAAAGGAATGCTTGGAAATTAAGATTCCAGGTCTTAAAGAAGAAAAGATGACAGCTTTTTGCGTTTTAAACTTTGCGGACTTCGCGCCTTAGCAGTCACAAGTCTTTCAGCCTTATTTCCCCGGCTTCGGCGTTTCGGTCCGTGGCTTGCCGCCCCTTCTCCGCCTGCGCCGCGTTGGCCTCGCTTTTCGCTTTGCGCTTTCCTGTATTTCCTTTTCCTCGCCGGGCGCGAGCGGATGCTCCTTGATAAATTTCTTCCACCAGACGCGAAGCTCCTGTTTCTCGCCCGTGGTCTCGCTCGTGAAACGCAGATACTCGAAGGCGTCGGCAAACCCGGGTCGCCGCAGGAAATAACGGGGGTATTTCCCCTCCCGCTTTTCAAAGCGATTCTGGTCCCAGTAGATATCGCGCATCGACAACCCGACTTTCCTGGGGATCTGCACCCGTTGAGTCTGTTCCAGCATGACCTCGGTCACTGCCCTCGTCATTGCATCAAGTGCAGGCACCCCCTGTTTTCCCAGCTCAACGGCTTTTCCCGTGATCAACTGTCCGAACATGAGCGCGAACAGCATGTGCGGCGGGACCTGCCTGCCCGCCTGTACGCAGCCGTCCACCCACTCGAACGCCTTGCCGATCCAGATGTGCGGGAAGCCGTCGGACTCCGTGTCCACCCACTCGTTCAGGCGCGGGAAGATCACGTCGAAGAGACCCGTCTTCCTGAGAAGCTGATAGGTCTTCTCGCCCTCACCGAGCAAAAAGAGCTTGAGGACCTCTTCGTACATCCGGGACGGAGAGGCAAGCGCCACGTGGTCTTTAAGCTCCAGCATGGCGCGATAGGTCTTCTGTTCGATCTCGAACCCGAGCAGGGCCGCGAACCGCACGGCGCGGACCATGCGCACGGGGTCCTCGGTGAACCGTACCAGGGGATCGCCGATGATGCGGATGAGCCCGCGTTCGAGGTCCTGCATCCCGCCAACGTAGTCGATAACGGAGAAGTCGGCAATACTGTAAAACAGCGCGTTCACGGTAAAGTCACGCCTGAGCGCGTCTTCTTCAGGCGTACCGAAGACATTGTCCCTGAGGATCATACCGCCCTCGGTCTTGAGCATGCGCGGCGGCTTGGGCCTGGCCGGCGCCTTCGCCGGGGTCGCGGGAGTTGAAGGCGCCTCGCCCGCCACCACTCCGGGGGAAGCAACGGCTTCCTGCGCATGCTGCTCCGTCGGTTGCGGTGGCAGTTGTTCAGCGACAGGGGCGGCATCCACTGCCTCCGGTTCATCGGACACCATCGACCGGAACGTCGCTACCTCGATGATCTCGTCATGAAAATGGACATGGGCGAGCCGAAAGCGGCGGCCGATGAGCCGGCAGTTGCGGAAGGCCTTCTTGATCTCGCCCGGTGTTGCGTCCGTGGCGATGTCGAAGTCCTTTGGCTCGCGGCCGAGCAGAAGGTCTCGCACGCTGCCGCCCACAAGATAGGCGACATACCCTTGCTCTTTCAGCTTGTAGAGGACCCGCACGGCGTTGTGGCTGATCCACTTGCGGGAGATGGCATGCTTGGAACGCGGGGTGATCGTAGGTTTTATAGGACTCACGGGAAGGTATAATAGCACACAGTGGCGGGTAAGGTAAAGAGGGAATGCGATATTTCGCCCGGGCCGGCTCCGATTGACAATACGGTTTTATGGAAATTCGCTCCATTGTGAAGAACGTCTTACTATGGTATAATCGTTCACTATGATGAATAATCTCAACGTTATTGGACTGAACCCCGTGGTCGCAGGCAAGATCACCCCGATGCTCGAAGACCTGCTCAGGGAGCACGCATCGAACATCCATTCATTTCACCTCGTGGGCAGCGCGGTGATCCCGGACTACAACGAGAAGCTTTCGGACATCAATTCCGTTGTCGTGTTGCACAACATGGACTTGCAGTTCATTGAGTTTCTCGCACCCCTTGGCAAGAAATATGGTAAAAAAAAGGTCGCCGCACCTCTCGTAATGACCCCGGTGTATATCGAAACATCGCTGGACGCATTCCCTGTCGAATTCCTCGACTTCAAGCTCATCCACAAGACCGTCTATGGGACTGACCTTCTGCAGGACCTGCGGATCGACAAGCCGCACCTGCGTCTCCAGTGCGAACGCGAGATCAAAACGAAACTTATCGGCCTGAGACAAGGATATATCTCATCACTTGGAAAGAAGGACGATATTGCCGCCGCGCTGCTAAGGTCCTTCACCGGCTCCATGGCCCTCTTCCGCGCCATTATCTCCCTGCTCGGCAAGGAGCCTCCGATCCTGCGCGCGGAGGTCATAACCATGCTCGGCTCCGCAACAGGGATCAAAACAGATATCTTTAAAGAACTGCTCCTGCTGAAGTCTCATCTTCTCAAACCATCGGAACAGGAACTTGCATTCTTCTTCGAACGCTACTACACCACGCTCGAGTCCACTGAAAAGATCATTGATGATCTCCATGTTTAAGAAACTCGTCATCGCGGTCATTCTTCTTGCGGCCGCCTGTGCCGCTGTGGTCAGCGCCTCCACGCCGCAGCCTCCCGACACGCCCCGGGATTATGTGGTCGACCTGGCCGGCGTCATCAGAAGCGACGTAAAAAATGAACTCAATGCCTATCTCCAAACGCTTGAGCAGAAAACCACGGCCCAGGTGCTGGTGCTCACGGTGCAGACCCTCGACAACCAGAGCATCGAGGAATTCGCGTTCAATACGAAGGAAAAATGGAAGCTCGGACAAAAGGGCAAGGACAATGGTGTTCTGATCGTCGTTGCGGTGAATGATCGGAAGTACCGGATCGAAGTGGGCTACGGGCTTGAGGGCGTATTGCCCGACAGCATGGTCGGCTCGATCGGACGGGAATACTTCGTCCCCTATTTCAAAACAGGCGATTACAGCACCGGGATCTACGCAGGCACCATAGCGGTGATCAATGCGATCGCGTCCCATGAAGGCGTAAGCATAACGAATGGACCGATGCAAACGCAGCCTCAGGGGGCCTCTGCCCGCAAGCCCCTCAGTATTTTCAACAAGATCATGCTGGCGGTGTTCGGCATCATCGCCCTGGTCCTGTTCATTAAAAATCCCCGCCTGTTTTTTCTTTTACTTCTGACGTCATCAATGGGCGGTGGAAGGGGCGGCTGGTCCGGAGGAGGCGGGGGTTTCGGAGGTGGAGGAAGCTTCGGAGGCGGTGGCGGCGGAAGCGGAGGGGGCGGCGGGGCATCGGGAGGCTGGTGATTCTGATTCTTCTACAGTCCCCTCTTTCGCAAGGACATGCGTTTCAACTGGGGCGCAGTATCAGTTTCTCCCTGCCCCTTCAAGGGGGAGGTCAGGTGGGGGATGGGTCATTCCATGCTTGGCCAGACAAACAAATATATTCTCTACCATAAGATGCAGCGTACTCTCCGGAATAATATGACGGATGCGGAAAGAAGGTTATGGGGCGTACTTACGCGGCAGACAGTTTCATGGATTCAAAATTCCGCAGACAGCATCCTTATGAGCAATACGTGCTTAGATTTTACCTGCCTCGAAAAGAAACTGGTTGTTGAGGTTGACGGCGGACAGCATACGGAAGATACACTTCGTGATAGCGAACGAACATGATTTTTAGAAAAAGCCGTTTCAGGGTAATGCGGTTTTGGAATCATGAGATCCTGGCCCAGCTGGAAGCCGTACAAGATTGCATCTGGAGGGCATTACATGATGAGACAAACCCATCCCCACCCCGGCCCTCCCCTTGAAGGGGAGGGAATAGCGGCAGAATCCCGCTCCGATTTGTGCTAAGATAAAAACTTCTCGCTTTCCGATGGGGAGAGGAAGATAACTAATTAAACCACAGGAGGAAATCATGAACAACGGGGTAAAGTCAGTGCTGATCGTTCTCGGAGTCATTGCGGTGTTTGCGATCGGGGCCATCATGTACGGTGTCGGAGAGTACAACAAGGTCGTGGCCATGGACGAGCAGGTCAAGTCGCAGTGGGCGCAGGTTGACAATCAGTTGAAACGGCGCTACGATCTGATCCCGAACCTCGTGGAGACCGTGAAAGGCTATGCCACGCATGAAAAAGAGCTGTTCGAGAACCTTGCCAATGCCCGTACGAAATATTTCCAGGCAAACACGGTCAATGAAAAGGTCCAATCCTCTCAGCAGGTCGAGGGCTTTCTGTCCCGCCTCCTGGTCCTGCGCGAGACTTATCCCCAGCTCAAGGCGAATGAGAACTTCCTGAAATTGCAGGACAGCCTCGAGGGTACGGAGAACCGCATCGCCGTTGAGCGCATGCGGTACAATGACACCGTCAAGATCCTCAATACGTACCGGAGAACCGTGATGGGAAAATTCTTTGCTTCTCTGGCTGGCGTGAACGAGGCCCGGTATTACGAGACCCCGCAGGCGGAGAAGGAAGCACCGAAGGTGAAGTTCTAGTAACCGCGAATATCTTTTTCTGGATGCATCCCGAGCCTGTTGAGCGAGTGATCCGCGAGACGGGCTTTTTTTGTGCTCAAAGCTATAGGGCCTTCGCCACTGCCTCCTGCCTGGCCGGGGACGACTGCGAGAGGTCCTCGAACGCGGACATGGCCGCGATGGACCCGTGCGAGACCGCGACGACTATCTGCTTCGGCGCGCCGGTGATGTCTCCGGCGGCGTACACATTCGGCATGGACGTCCGCATGGTCATCAGGTCGGTCTTGATGTATCCCTGATCATCCAGTTCGAGTCCGAGCTGCTTTGCGATCTCGTTTTGCGGAACATAACCGATGGCCACGAACACGCCATCCACAGGCATCTCCGATATCTTGCCGGTCTTGTTGTCCTTGATCTTGACGGCTTGTACGATCTTGCCGCCCGATATCTCATGCACCTCGCTGTCCCACAGGGCAGGGATCCCTGACTGCTTGAAGCTTTCCTGAAGCCTTGTCTCCGCGCGAAGAGTATCGCGCCAATGCACGAGGGTCACCTTTGCGCCGAGGTTGTGAAGATAGAGCGCGTCCGTGACCGCCGTATTGCCTCCACCCACCACCAGGACCGATTTGCCATCTTTAAAGAAGTAGCCGTCGCAGGTAGCGCAGTAGCTTACTCCCCTGCCGAAGAATCTCTGAGTTCCAACCGCTTCGAGCGCGCGGTTGTCAACGCCGGTTGCGATCAACACCCCTCGGGTAATATAGATAGCGTGGTTCGTTTTAAGATGGATCTTTCCGTCCTGCGGGTCTTTTGCCACCTCGGTCACATATTCGCCGACATGAAGCTCCGCATACTGGGCTGCCTGCTGCGCCATGAGATCAATGAGACTCTTGCCGCCGATGCGCATGAACCCCGGGTAGTTCTCCACGACCGGCGTGATCATCACCTGGCCGCCGAGGTTGCCTTTTTCGATCACCACGGAGTCGAGTCCGGCCCGCACGGCGTATATCGCAGCCGTGAGCCCCGCAGGTCCTCCACCGATGATGACCAGATCCTTATTTACCGGTTCTCCCGAGATCTGCGTTGATGCCGTCAGAGGCTCCTTGAGGGTCAGGAGAGATTCCATGAACAGCGGCTCCGGTTGAAGTCCGGCTCCGGTAAAGGTATTGTTCATGAATGTTTGCGGCACGGCAAGGGATCCGAGGCCTTCCGCAAGGTCCCGGTTCTCGTAGATCTCGACAGCCTCCGCAGACACGAGGTCGGGCTTCACCATTGCAGCGGAAATTGCAGTGAGGACCTGCAGCGGACAATAGGGACACGTGGGGCTGACAAAGACCTGGATGTCCCGTTTTTCATGCAACTGTTCGGTTATCTGCGTGATCGCTGGTTGGGAAAGGAGGGGCTTTCCCGTGGAGGCCATCATAATGGCCGTGAAAAATGAACGGCCCTCCTCTCCCACGGGTGCGCCGGTGAACCTGATGCGATACTTGTCAGGTGCGATGAGTATCGACGGCGAGCGGGTCACGTTGCGTTTGACGGACCGCTCATCGCCGATGGTATGGAACGTCACCTTGAGTTTCTCCGAAAGCGGGGCAAGGGCCTTCAGCAGGGCCAAAGCGGCTTCATTGAACTCATCATTCTTGCCGCTTTCGGTAAAAACCTCGATGGCGACGTCTTCCTTGAGCGTCTCCTGAAAGGTCTCTTTAATGGTCTGTTTTATATCGTCCGGGATGATTTCCTCTGCCATGGCACCCTCGTGAAACGTATTCAGACATCAATGATCAGGAGCCGGATATATTTTTCAACTTCTGACTCCCGACTTCTGTCTCCTGTCTCCCGCCTTCTATTACTTGATCCTCCGCGACATGGCCTTGAACTCCTCCGTGCCGGCCACTTTTAAGAGCTGGAACAAGACCGTCTCGGTGCAGGTCACGACACCGCCAGCCTCGCGCATGAACTCCATTCCGATCTTCCAGTTCTCCTTGGTGCGTGAACAGATCGCGTCCTGCACGACGTGGACATTGATACCGCCTTTAAGCAGCCCGATGCATGTCTGGAGCACGCAGATGTGCGTCTCCATGCCTGTCAGCACGACGCTTCTTTTATTGTGCTCCTTGAGTTCCTCAAGGAACGAAGGCTGGCCGCAGCAATCGAAGGTCATCTTCTCCACAGGACGGTAGAACGGCAACGCCTCCCGGATCTCCGGAACGGTCGCGCCGAGTCCCTTGGGATACTGCTCTGTCACCATGACCGGCATGTGGATCATCTTGGCGAGTTCGACCAGGTGCAAGTTGTTCCTGACGACCTTGTCCCTTTCCTTCATAACTGCCGCAAGCTTGTCCTGAATATCGACGATCAGAAGGACCGTATCTTCCTTATCAATAAAAAATTTGTCCAATGTCATAATGCTGTTCGTCCCCTTAGTTACTAAAGAATCAAATTCTACACAAAATGGCGAGAAAATTTACCGCGAAGACCCGGAGGACGCAAAGGACGTCAAAACAAAATAAATCTTGTAATTCAAGTTTTCCTCGCAATCTTCGCGGATTTCTTAAGTGGCCGCTTTTCTTTCATAGGCCATAGCGGTTCAAATGTTTAAATCCGGCTTCTCCGGGTTAGGGTAGACCCGTTTTGTGCGCCGCTTTTCATGCCTCAATCTAACCATACCGGCAGCCTGCCGGTCGTCAGACCCCTCACGAACCGCCTTCATAGCCAATGGAGACCTTGTCATACTCCACGATTACCGGGACCTTCCTTGCGCCTTTTGTATACGTCAGCATTTCATCCAGTTTCGCGCTGTCAGCCTTCACGTCATAATACACAGCTTTACTCCCGTAGACCAACCTGGCCTTATCAGTATGCGGTCAGCCGGCCTTCCCGAAGATCATCACCTTCTCTGTCATCGGTCCTCTCCTCTCCGCGAAGCGAGATCGTATGTTTATATAATATCATTTTGCGGATGCAAAAGTAACTATTTTACGATACAATTGTAAACGTGATTTCAGACGGAACAAATCCCACGGCAAGTTTGTCATATAGTAGTAAAGAGAGCGTCGCTTCCGGTTCGGATGACGACGCAACACTCGTATCATCTGCACAAACAGGCGATCTGCAGGCTTTTGAACAGCTCGTAACAAAGCACCAGAAAAAGATGCTCAACATCGCTTATCGCCTGATCGGGGATCATGACGATGCATGCGAGGTCGTGCAGGACGCCTTTGTCTCCGCCCATAAGAATATCAGGATGTTCCGGGGGGATGCAAAATTCACTACCTGGCTCACGACGATAACCCTGAACCTGTCGAAGAACCGGCTTAAACAGGTGAGGACCCGGCAGAGCCATGAGGCCTATTCCCTGAATGATCCGATCCAGACCGATGGCGGCACGATGACCCTTGACCCTCCGTCAAAGGAACTCTCCGCGCTGGAGAGCATGGAAAAGCGGGATATCCGGACAAAGGTGCAGGACTGCATTAAGGCGCTGGATACGGATTTTCGGGAAGTTCTCATCCTTCGGGATATGCAGGAGTTTTCGTATGAAGAGATCGGGAACATGCTCAAAGTCCGCGAGGGCACGGTCAAGTCGCGGCTGTTCAGGGCAAGAGATATGGTCAAGGATTGTTTGAAGCGGTTCATGGGAGAACTTTGACCGACGTTCTCCTCTCCCCTTGCGGGAGAGGCTGGGTGAGGGGTATTCAATGAAACATAACGACATCCGACATAGATTGTCCGAATATATAGACGGGTCGGTCGCTGCGGAAGAAAAGGCGGAGATAGAGGCGCATCTCAAGACCTGCACACAGTGCAGCGATGCGCTCTCTGAACTCCAAAAGACCATTGAACATATCAAGACCGTCGATGAGATCGAGCCGCCCTCATGGATGACACAGAAGATCATGGCAAAGGTGCGTGCGGAGGTTGGTGAAAAGAAATCTCTCTTCCAGAAACTATTCTACCCATTAGCAGTCAAGATCCCGATCCAGGCCATTGCGGTCCTGTTCCTCGCCGTCACCGGGTTCTATATCTATCAGAACATTCAGCCGGCAGAAAGAACATCCGAAGCGCCGAACCAGGAGGTCGCTGCCAAAAAGCCGGTTCCTCCGACAGGCACTGCACAGGATAAACTTGCTAAAGCGGATAGACCTGCTGTTCGCTCAGAGCAGGTTCCGCAAACACCGGCGTATAAATCTTTGGACATGAAACAGGAATACGAGAAACCTCCGCTGCCAAAGCTCCAAGGCCAAGCGACAGCACCAGCCGCCGCTCCGGCAGCTCCTGTCATGCCGGCTGAGCAGCCCATGCCCGCTAAAAAAAATGTCGCCTCACTCAAAGCTGCTGCGCCGCAAGCAGGAGCAGGCGCTCCCGCAGCCATGTCGGGGCAGGCGACCGGTATTGCGCCGCATGCGGAAAAGAAATCAAAATCCACGTGTACCAATGCAGCGAGCATTAAATGTGGCACCAGCTGATGCGGCTGGTTCCGTGATCAGCGTACGGGTCAATGACATTGACGCTTCCGTACGGGAACTTGAGCAATCAGTTAAGCAGCTCGGAGGATCGATTCAGAAGAAGGACCTTCCCAATGCGAAGAGAATCTATGAAATTTCGATCGATGCTCAGAAGCTTCAGCAGCTCAGGGAAAAGCTGAAACGTATCGGCGATGTCGGTGATGAGACAAGGACGCCTTTATCGCAGGACGGCCACGTAGTAGTAAGAATTGAATTTGTATCGAACTGAGATAGGACAGCGCACTTTTCTGCGACCTTCTCGATAAGTCAGCTCATGCATTGTTAGATTTCTAAAATCCTCCCATAAATTTTATTCGTTAGTCTTCGGGAACTTTTCCGCCCCTCCCCTGTCTAATGGACCAGAAGCAGTTAAATCCATTGGCACAGGAGGCCCGTCATGAAGATCAAGCATCTTGTCTTAGTTCTGTCAGTTATGTTCTTCGCAAACATCAATATGTGTCCGGTTTCCGCCTCAGTCAAACAAGAAGTCAAGACCCCAACGACCTCAAGCACGCTGGATGACCAGACCGGCGTAGCGCTAACCATTTACAACGTAAATCTCGGCCTGGTCAAGGACCAGCGCGCCATCAAGCTGTTCAAAGGCATCGGCGACCTGCGGTTCATGGACGTGGCCTCGCAGATCATGCCCACGAGCGTGCATATCAAATCACTCATTAATCCGGACACCCTCCAGGTACTGGAGCAGAACTATGAGTATGACCTGCTGAACCCCCAGAAGCTGCTCGACAAATACGTAGGCAAAGAGGTGAAGCTCTACACGAAGAACCCCTATACTGAACGGGAAGAGGTCGTGAATCGCCACGCTGCTTTCGAACAACGGCCAGCCCATCTTCAAAATAGGCGATGAGATCACCTTCGGGCACCCCGGCAGGATCGTCTTCCCCGGCGTGCCGGAGGACCTCAATGCCAAGCCGACCCTTGTCTGGATGCTCGACAACGACCTGCCATCAACGCAGAAGATCGAGGCCACCTACCTTACGAATGGCATCAACTGGCGGTCGGATTATGTGGTGACGCTGAATGACCGGGATGACAGGGCCGACCTCTCGGGCTGGGTGACCATCGATAACCACAGCGGCGCAACGTATAAAAACGCGAAGCTCAAACTCGTTGCCGGAGATGTGAATCGGGCGAAAAACGAGTTTGAATATAAAGACAAGATGATGCGTGTTGCGGAAGGAGCCGCAAAAGCTGCAGCGCCGCAGTTCAAGGAAGATTCGTTCTTCGAATACCATATCTATACCCTTGAGCGGCCTGCCACCGTGAAAAACAACCAGACCAAGCAGATCAGCCTGGTGACTGCCGATAATATTCCGGTAAAGAAAGAGCTCCTGTACTATGGAGCGAACTATTATTACTACAATCACTATGGCGAAGCCATGTCGAACCAGAAGATCGGCGTGTTCGTCGAGATCCGGAACAAGAAAGAGAACAATCTCGGGATACCGCTGCCAAAGGGTACCGTCAGGGTCTACAAGGCCGACCAGGAAGGCAGCCTCCAGTTCGTGGGCGAAGACTCGATCGACCATACGCCCAGGGATGAGAAGGTCAGGATCAAGCTCGGCGACGCCTTTGACGTGGTGGGAAGCAGAAAGCAGACGGACTGGAAGAAGACAGCATACGATACTTACGAAGCTGCATTTGAGCTATCGCTCCGGAACCACAAGAAGGAAGACGTGGTGGTAAAGGTAGTGGAACCGATCCCCGGTGACTGGACGATGCTCTCGTCGTCACATGAATACAGCAAAACCGAGGCATTCACCGCCGAGTTCAATATCCCCGTACCGAAGGACCAGGAGGTGAAGCTGACGTACCGGGTGAGGATGAGATATTAGGCCAGAGAGGCACAAATCAGCCGCAGCGAAAAAATCCGCTGCGGCTGAAATACGTCCCAATAAAAAAGAGCCGCGAGGTTAGCTCTGCTTTAGTTTGGAAAGAAGACTTATAGAAAACACATACCTTGCTCCTTCTTCTTTTCGTACCGCCTGATAGAAGTCACAGTTGTCGCAAGTATCATATTTCGCTGCAAAAGTACCCTGCACCTTCCCGCCGCACAAGGTGCCTGCGACAACCCAGCACGTCCTTCCGGCATTCTGTCCTCCATGAATGCCATCCAGTTTGTTTTCAATTGCAACCGGGCAGATACCCAGATCTTTTTCGTGTTCTCCTCCCTTTGTTCGTCCGCATTTCTTCGCTTCCCAGCAGTTAAGTTTCTTCAATATTGAAAACCTCCTTATTTTAAATACGATAACACGCCGTTGCACTATTATCAATAATAAAAACGGGCTTCGTTACGATGTCTGCTGTTTTGTGAAGATCGGGGGGATGCGTTTCCTCATAGCCACTTCTTACGCTTGAAATAAAGGAACATTGAAACGCCGATAACGGACATCCCGACGAGTGTGTAGAAATACCCGTAGTGCCATTCCAGCTCCGGCATATATTTAAAATTCATCCCGTACACCCCAACAATGAATGTAATCGGCATGAAGATCAGGGATATAGCCGTCAGTATCTTCATGACCTCGTTCAGCCGGTTGCTGACGCTCGACAGGTACAGGTCAAGCATGCTGGACAGCATCTCGCGGTAGATGTCTACGCTGTCGATGATATGGATGGCATGGTCGTAGACATCTCTGAGATAGGGTGCGGTGGATTCCCGGATCAGCGATGACTCATGCTTGCCCAGGCCGCTGACAACCTCACGGAGCGGCCACACGGCATTGTGCAAAAAGATCATCTCTCGCTTTAATTGATAGATCTTCTGGACGGTCTTCTGCGTTGGCTGTTCGATCAACTCTGTTTCGAGCATTTCGATCTTGTCGCCAAACTTTTCCAGGATCACGAAGTAATTGTCCACCACCGCGTCAATGAGCGCGTAGGCAAGATAGTCGGCCTTCATTTTCCGGATGCGGCCCTTGTTGGTCCGGAGATGATCGCGGATCAGATTAAAAACATCCCCTTCGATCCCCTCCTGAAAGGAAAGAACGAAGTTCGCGCCGAGTACGAGACTGACCTGCTCGGTAATGACCTCTCCAGTCTTCCCGCTCGCGAGCATCTTGAGCACTATGTAGAGATATTCGCCGTAGTCCTCCATTTTCGGCCGCTGGTCCGTGTTCATGATGTCTTCCATCACGAGCCGGTGGAGGCCGAAACATTCGCCGAGCTTTTCGAGCACCTGGACATTATGGACACCGTCAACATTGATCCAGGTCACCGTTGGCTTGTCCCTGAACGGGAGACAGGCATCGACGGTTGCCTTCTCTATCTCTTGAAAGTTCGCCTCATCATAATCGATGATATTGATCTTGACCTGCTCGTCCTTCTTCTCCCCGGTATACACCAGCGTTCCGGAAGGAAGGCCTGCTTTTTTGGTCCTTTTTTTAGTGAGTGCGCGCATGGAGGCTTTACAAGAACTCCTTAAGCGTTACCTCGATCTTCTTCATGTCAAAGGCCTGATGCACGAGAGGTTTCTCTTTGATCATCGGAACGCGCTCTTCAAATGTGGGCCGGTCATTGCGATAGATGACGCCGATGGGAATACGGTCACCCCACTCGAGCGCCCTTGCGAATGCGGTCTTTCGGTCTTCGGGGTCATACCCGGGCTCGATATGATAAACACGCTGTTTGTACCAGTCATAGGTGTTCACCTTGTTGAAGGAAACGCAGGGTTGAAGAATATCGAGGAGGGCAAACCCTTCGTGCATGATCGCTTCCTTCATGAGATCTTTAAGATGGTCCAGATCGCCTGCATACCCGCGCGCTGCAAATCCGCAGTCAAGCGCAACTGCGAGGGCCATGGGGTTGAACTGTTCCGAGAGCACGCCGAAGGGCATGTTCCTGGTCACCACCCCTTCGCCCGTTGTGGGAGACGCCTGCCCCTTGGTCAGGCCGTAGACCTGGTTGTCGTGCACGAACAGTTTCACATTTATGTTCCTTCGCATGGCGGCCAGAAGATGGTTGCCTCCTTCGCCGTAGCAGTCGCCGTCGCCGGTGGTGACGATCACCGGCATCTCGTGGTTCGCAAGCCTGATGCCCGTGGCAACCGGAAGGGCCCTGCCGTGAAGGCCGTTATAAGTATTGCACCTCGTGTAGTGGGGGAACTTCGCGGCCTGCCCGATACCGGAGACGATCGTGAACTGATGCGGCTCCCAGTTGAGTTCCACCATCGTGTCCTTGAACGCCTTCATGATCGCGAAATTGCCGCATCCCGGACACCAGGCCGGGACCTGTCCTCTATACGTTTCTAAGGTGGCCATTGATCTCTCCTGTCAATTCTTCCACGGTGAACGGCCGGCCGTCATATTTATGGACCTGCGCGTTGAACTCAAACCCTGTCTCGCTGCGCAGAAGACGGGCGAACTGTCCGCTCGCATTGTTCTCGATGCAGAGGGAAAGCCTTGCGTTCTGAAGCAACCGGACGTAATCAAAACGCTCCCGGTGCGGAAGCGGGAAAACCTCGCTGAAGTGAAGCATGGCGATGCTGGTGGATTTTGCGAGTTCGTCAACAACCTCCTTCATCACCCCGTACGTGGAACCCCAGCCTGTCAGCACAACCCGCGGGTCATGGTCGCCGTAGAGGAACGGTGGCGCGATCTCCTGCCTGAGGAGAGGCATTTTTTTGAGCAGCCGCTTTTCCACCATTTTGATCCTCGTCGCGGCATCCTCGATGATGTGGCCGTCCTCATCGTGCTCATCGCTGTCCGTCACGACAAGATGCTTTGCATCCCCGGGCACGCCGAGAGGGGAAATCCCGGTCTCGGTCAAGGCATACCGCTGGTAACCCGCTAATTTCTTGAATGCACCTTCCCGCACGCGATAATCCACATATCTGATCTTGCCGGTATCAAATCCCCCGAAAGTCCACTCGGTGTCCGACAGGTAGGTATCGAACAGGATAAAAACAGGCACTTGATACTTTTCCGCAAGGTCGAACGCCTTGTTCGTGAGATAAAACGCCTCGCGGGGCGATCCCGGCGCAAATACAACGCGGGGAAATTCCCCGTGTCCGGCGGAGACGATGAACTGGAGATCGCCCTGCTCGGTCCTTGTCGGGAGCCCCGTTGCGGGACCCGGCCGCTGGCCCATGGCGATCACGATTGGCGTCTCGGTCATTGCCGCCAGCGAGAGTCCCTCGACCATGAGCGCAAATCCGCCGCCCGAGGTCCCGGTCATGGCCCGGACACCGGCAAAGGATGCCCCGAGTGCCATGTTGATTGCCGCGATCTCGTCCTCGGCCTGTTCCACGACAACACCGTATTCCTTTTCCTTGGTCGCGAGATAGTTCATGATGCCTGTCGACGGCGTCATGGGATACGCCGAGTAGAACTTGCACCCCGACGCCAACGCACCGAGGGCGATGGACTCGACGCCTCCCACGAGCATCAGGGGTTTTGCCGATCCATCAGGAAGAAGGGAGAAGTTGCACTTGGGACAGCCGTTGAATGAGCGGTCATAGCCTGCCATGGCCGCGTTCTTGTTCGCGCCGACGACCTTCTCGCCCTTTTTCGCAAAGGTTGCGGCAAGGAGGTCCATCAGGATATCGAGGTCCATCCCCAGTATGCCGAGGACCGCTCCCGTTGCCACGGCGTTCGCCATGATCCTGTCGCCGCCGTGCTCCATTGCAAGCTTCACAAAAGGGATGTCGAGGAACGCCGGCTTATCGTGCGTTTCCTTGAGCGTTTCAGAATCGTAGATGATCTTGCCGCGGGAGGTAAGCTCCCGTTCGTGCAGCTGTATGCTCTCCTTGTCCAGTGCAACAAGAATGTCGATCGCATCCCTGGGCGCTGAAACCGGCCTGTCCGAAAACCGTATCTGGTAGAAATTATGCCCGCCGCGGATCCGCGACTCATAATCCTGATTCGTGAAGACGTGGTATCCGGCACGGGCAAAAGTATGTCCCAGGGTATCACCGATCGTCTGGATGCCCTGCCCGGCCTCACCGCCGATCTTGACGGAATAGTCCATAGTTCCTCTTTCAGTAACTGGATTGATACGGAGTTATGAGAGAATAAAATCCTTCACCGTGAAAAAATGCAACGGTTTTGACAAGCAACAAGATCAACAGGATTAAATGATATAAAGAAGAATGAAATCTGATCGTATCGGGCGCTATCCTGTCGATCCTGTCAGGGACTGGGATTCCAGCTTGGGTGAAAGACCGGACCTTTACCTGATGTCTTCTATCGTGATCACACCGGATCCGAGGAGTCGGGCAAGAAGCACAAATCCTCCACAGGGCGGTGCTGCCCGGTCCTGCATAAAATCGCAGTCATGTTCATGAAAATCACAGACAATGCACAGGGTTTTCACTAACCTGTCTGCCAGAACCGGGTTTGATTCGCCACTCTTGCATTCAAGGACAAGACTTTTCCCTTGGCGCAATAATCGCTCCACGACCGTATACCCTTTGCATGCAAGTTCTTCGTTTTTCCCGGGCTTATAGTAGGAACAGAATTTTAAACAAAGTGTTTGTTCCAGCGGCAAGTTATCCGTCATGGGGTCTATTATAACAAAAACGGAGATGTAGTGCTATACTTACGCTATGACTTACTACCTGACAAAACAGGCCGTACTGAAATGGCTCGAAGTCCCGTCTGTTTATCAGATCGCAAAGGACGAGTTATACGAGCTTGACAGCGCGTCGTTCAATTTTCTGAAAAAGTGCGCCTCACACGCCGGTTGCGTATCAAAGAACAGCGCGTTTATAGATTACTGCCGGGAGGAGGAACTGCTGTCGATGAAACAGGGTCCGGCCCGACGGCCAGTTCTCAAACAATCTCCCGTGCCCTCGCTTCGATATCTTGAACTCCAGATCACCGATGCCTGCAACCTCAGATGCAGGCATTGTTACATCGGCAATAACGGCAACAACGAACTGTCGGTGGATCAGGTGGCAACGGTCCTGCGAGAATTCGAGGAGATGCAGGGTTTGCGCGTACTGATAACAGGCGGCGAGCCGCTGCTCCACAGCAAGTTCGCTGAGATCAATGAGATGCTCCCCGATTTTTTCATCAGAAAGGTCCTGTTCACGAACGGTCTGCTCCTTAAAAAAGAAGACTTGCAAACGCTCAAGGTTGACGAGATACAGGTGAGCCTCGATGGACTTGAAGCCGCCCACGACAAGATCCGGGGAAGCGGGACGTTCAAACGCTCCCTGGAGGCGATGAAACACGCACTTGACGCGGGCTTTGATGTATCGGTGTCAACCATGGTACATAAGTTCAATAGAGCGGACTTCGACGGCATGGAACAGCTTTTCAAGAAGATGGGGATCAAGGATTGGACCGTGGATGTTCCGTGCATGACCGGAAGGCTGAAGGAAAATGAAGAGTTTTGTGTCAGCCCCGAGGAAAGCGGAAAATATCTTGGCTACGGTTACGGAAACGGGCTCCATTCGTCCACACAGGGATACGGCTGCGGCCTCCATCTCATGGCGGTTATGGCGGATGGGGGCATTGCTAAATGCTCATTTTACCGGGACCAACCCGTGGGCGCCGTGGACCAGGGACTGAAAACAGCCTGGAGCAAAATTCAACCCGTCAGACTTAAGGACTTGGAGTGTGACTGCGAGTATCTTGAAGTGTGCCGGGGAGGATGCAGGTACCGGGCGGAGCTTCTCGAGGGGAAAAGCGGAAAAGACCTTTACCGGTGCATGCTCTATGGTATAATATGAACAGTAGTAGGCTCGCACAGAGTTCGTAGCGTTCTGAATAAAAGAGGTACTTCTCCTCATCAAACCATGTTATCAGGAAAGGAGGTTTTTCCAATGACCATTAAAAAGGTAACAAAAAAAATGGCGGTCACTTGCAAGTGTAAAAGCTCCTGCTAACTTCGACAAGGTCCGCCCAAAATAAAGATAAGCCCGGCGCTCCCTGCCGGGCGTTTTATTTTTTGTCACCCCATCACACGTTAAACCGAAAGAGCATGATGTCCCCGTCCTTGACCACGTAGTCCTTGCCTTCGGAACGAAGCAGGCCCGCCTCTTTCACGGCCTTCTCAGTGCCAAGCTTCATCAGATCATCGAAATGGAATACCTCTGCGCGAATGAAGCCCTTTTCAAAATCCGAGTGGATCTTCCCCGCGGCCTGCGGCGCCTTGGTGCCCTTGGTAATGGTCCATGCCCGCACTTCTTTCTCGCCTGCGGTAAGGTAGGTGATGAGACCAAGGAGCTCGTAGCCCGCCCGGATCATGCGATCGAGGCCTGATTCCTTGAGCCCCATCCCCGCCAGATATTCCATTCGTTCTTCCGTGGGAAGCTGGGCTATCTCTCCCTCCACCTGTCCCGAAATGACGACGACCCGGGCATCTTCCCCGGCGGCTATCTTCCTGACCGCATCCACAAGCGGGTTCGGCTTGTCCACCATGTCTTCCGCCACGTTCGCCACATAGAGCACCGGCTTGGCGGACAACAGGGCGTAGCTCTTGAGCCATAGGGTCTCTTCCTCGGAATGGGTCGCACGGCGGACAGGCTCACCCCTGGCAAGCATGTCCTTGAGCCGCCGCATGAACTCCACTTCTTCCAGGGCCTTTCGGTCCGCGGTCCTGGCCATCTTCTCGGCCTTGTACAGCCGCTTCTCGATCGCATCGAGGTCCGCAAGCATGAGCTCCGCCTCGATCACCTCGATATCCTCCCGGGGATCTACCTTCCCGGCCACGTGAATGACATTCGGGTCTTCGAAGCAGCGCACCACATGCGCGATGGCGTCCACCTCTCGGATGTTGGCGAGGAACTTGTTGCCCAGCCCTTCGCCCTGCGCCGCTCCTTTCACGAGGCCGGCAATGTCCACGAATTCCATGCTCGTGGGCGTTCTTTTTTTCGGTTTGTAGATCTCGACAAGCTTGTCGATCCGCTCATCGGGCATGTCCACCACGCCGACGTTCGGATCGATGGTGGTGAAGGGATAGTTCGAGGCCTGAGCGCCCGCAGAGGTGAGTGCGTTGAAGATGGTCGACTTGCCCACGTTCGGCAGGCCGACGATGCCGCAATTGAAACCCATAAATAACTCCTTAAACCTTACCATTCAGCACGGTGACACGGAGGACACTGAGTACGACAACGTCCTGGAAACGATGTTCACCGCTGCAAATGGAGCGAATACGACAAAAGAACACAACGGCCGGATACGGATAAAATCCGGATGACCGGCCTCATAAACCTATGAGCAGGGGCAGCAACATCATTGATCCGATTTCTCTGTGCCTCCGTGTCTCCGTGGTGGATCTTGTTTGCGCGCTTCAAATCAATAAAAAACCCGGAGCTGTCGAAATGGTCCTACAGGTCCGGGTTCCTGAATACTTACTTTTGATTAACGATATCCATGGCCCGCGCGGGGCCTTCCAGGACAATACGTCTGACCGCTTCCGCGGCCTTCGCAACGGCCTCTGAGGCAGCCGGACGTTCTTCAGCAAGGAATGGGCTGAGAACATAATCCGCGGGATCCATATTCAGCGCCGGCCTGTTGATCCCGATGCGGACCCGGATAAAGTCCGCTGATCCCAGGTACTCGATAATGGAGCGAAGCCCGTTGTGGCCTCCGTGGCCGCCGCCCATCTTCACGCGCACGGACCCAAGAGGAATATCCAGATCATCATGCAGCACGATGAGATCGGAAACGGTCCGGTAAGCGTCCCTCAGGACCGCCGCCACCGCCCGGCCGCTGTCGTTCATATACGTCTGCGGCTTGACCAGGAGCAATTCTTCTGAATCGATCCTGGCCTTGCCGATCAGGGCGTGATGTTTTTCCTGGGCATGATCAACATGCAGGATTCCGGCAAGCTCGTCAACAGCCATGAACCCAGCGTTGTGACGCGTGCGTTCGTAGGTTCTGCCCGGGTTACCGAGCCCGACAATGATCTTCATGCAAAGCCGTCATTGCAAAATGCAAAGTTTAAATTGCATGTTGCAAAATGATGAACAGAGCGGAAACGCCGGCATTTTGCCCTTTGCCCTTTGCATTTTTCAATTTGCATTGATACTCTGGCTTACTTCTTGGGTGCGGATTCCTTCTTGGGAGCAGCTTCCTTCTTTGGAGCGGCCTCTTTTGCACCTTCTTTGCCCTTTGCTTCAGCGCCCGACGCGGCGGCGGCCTCTTCTTCCTTCTTCGTCTTCTTGACGAGCTCGGGCTCAGCGCCCTCCGCTGCCACAGCCGGCGTAGCGGTAAGCATTTCCTCGAGTTTGGCCTCCGAGATCGGCGGCTGGATCGTCGCCACCGTAGCGTCCAGATCGGTCAGGATCTTTACCCCTTCAGGCGCCTTGATGTCCCTCACGTGAAGAGACTCGTTCACCTTGAGGTGCTCGATATTGACTTCGATAAAATCGGGGATATGGGCGGGGAGACACTCGACCTCGAGATCACGCTGACCGTACTGGAAGATGCCCCCTTCCTTCACCCCGACGGCAGTCCCGGAAATGTGCACCGCCACCTGGATCTTCACCTTCTCGTTCATGGCGACTTCCATGAGATCGAGATGAATGAGCTTGCTGCTTATCGGGTCCACCTGGTAGTCCTTGATCAGGGCCAGCTTTACGCCCGTGCCTTTTCCCCCCTCAAGCTTGAGATTGATGAGCGCATGCGCTCCGCCCTCGGTGTTAAGGATCTTCGAGACGTCCTTATTGACCATCATGATGGGTGTGGACTTGCCGTGGCTGTAGAGGACCGCCGGCACTTGTGCATCCCGCCGCAATCCCCGGGCAGCTCCCTTGCCCACCTTTTCCCTGACTTGTGCTGTTAATGCTATTTTATCCATTTCTCCTCCGATACGATTAGTGAAGCGTTATACATGACTAAAGATAAGCACTGATGAAAACTCTTCGGCTGACGACAGGACCAGCACGGCTTTCCTGGGGTTACCCGTGTTCACCCGTGGTTCCTCTCTTCCGTTTATACGAACAACGAGCTGAGCGATGTTTCCTCGTGGATCCTCGTGACGGCATCGGCAAGAAGCTGCGCAACAGAAAGAACCGTCAACTTCTTGCATTCCAGCTGTTTGGTGTCCGGGGCGATCGTATTCGTCGCGATCAGCTCATCGAGCGAAGATTCATTGATGCGTTTGATCGCCGGGCCCGAGAGCACTGCGTGCGAACAGGCCGCACTGATCGTGCCCGCCCCGTTCGCCTTGAGCGCGGCCGCGCCTTCGGTCAGCGTTCCGGCGGTGTCCACCATGTCGTCCAGCAGCAGGCAGTCGTGCCCTTTGACATCGCCGATAATGTGCATGACCTGCGCCTCGTTCGGTTTGTCCCGCCGCTTGTCGATGATCGCAAGCGCCGCATTGAGCCGCTTGGCGAACGCCCGCGCCCGTTCCACGCCGCCGGCGTCCGGCGAAACAACGGTCAGGTTGGTGAACTTCTTCGACCGGAGATACTCGAGGAGCACCGGTGCGGCAAACAGATTGTCCACCGGGATATTGAAGAACCCCTGTATCTGGCCCGCATGCAGGTCCACCGTAAGGACCCGGTTCGCGCCCGCGGTCGTGATCAGGTCGGCCACAAGCTTGGACGTAATGGGGACGCGGGGCTGCACCTTCCGGTCCTGCCGGCTGTACCCGTAATAGGGAAGCACCGCCGTGATGCGGGTCGCCGACGCCCGCTTGAGCGCATCGATCATGATCAGCAACTCCATGAGATTCCGGTTCACCGGGCTCCCCGTCGGCTGCACGACGAAAACATCCATGCCCCGCACGTTGTCCACGATCTGGACGTTGATCTCTCCGTCGCTGAAACGGCCTACCAGCGCGTTCCCGAGCGGGATGCCCATCTTCTGGCAAATTTCCTTTGCAAGGGCCGGATTTGCGTTTCCCGAAAAAATCTTTATTTCCCGTGATCTCGCCTTCACTTCATTCATCCTCTTTTCCGAATGTTGGTTCGGGGACAGGGAGTCGAACCCCGATAAAAGGCTTCAAAGGCCTCTGTCCTACCATTAGACGATCCCCGATCAAAGGCCGCCTCCGGGCCTGGCAGCGTGGCCGGATAAACCCCGGCAGAACAGCCGCACAAATTAATAAATCCTGCTGCAGACGAACCAAATCCGTTCAAAAAGACCTTCAGGCTGTGACGGACCGGGCTGTAATCTCCAACGGGGTAAACATCAAAGGATAGGCAGACGCCTATCCTCTCGTATCAGATGCAGAATCGGCAAAACTCGTATAAGCAGCGTTTTATTGTTCTTCGGAAGCACTCGGAGCCGGCTCTTGCTTCGTTGGATTGGCCAGCTCACGCTCATATTCAGGAAGGACCTTTTTCTCTATCATCTGCCTGGTCTCGCTGTTCAGCGGATGGGCGATGTCCTTGAACGATCCGTCCTTCATCTTGCGGCTCGGCATGGCCACGAACAACCCCGCATTGCCGTTAATGACGCGAAGGTCCCTGATCAGGAACACGTTGTCGATCGTTATGGTTGCATAGGCCTTGAGGCGCTCTTCATTACTGACCGGGAAAACCCTCACCTCCGTGATTTCCATAGACTCTCCTTCACGCTGAAGAATCGTGGCACTATGGTCGATCATGACAACTTCGGAACTATGTCTGCCCTCCCGCACGAAACTCCGCAAGTGGCGATTCGGTCAATGTTTCAACCGGGAAAAGCCTCCATCCCTCAGGGGAAAGACTGTCCGCGGCGGCCCGGCATGCGGCCTCTGTCTCGAATATGCCGAACACCGTCGGCCCGCTCCCGCTCATGAGGGCACCCACGGCCCCCCGGTCCAGAAGTGCGTCTTTGATCCTGTTTATCACCGGCCGCACTTCCGATGTCGCCTGCTCAAGGTCATTATGGAGCCCCAAGGCGATTTTTCGGATATTAAGCCTTGCAATTTTATTACAGTCACCTTTCTTTGTCAACCTCAAATTTAAGTTTTTGTAGGCCCAGGCAGTGGAGATCTCAACTCCCGGGTTGACGAGTAAGATTGGGGTGTGCGGCAAAGGTGCCAGTTCCGTGAGGATTTCTCCTCTCCCCCGCGCAAGCGCCGTCGGTCCGAAGAAGAAAAAGGGCACGTCCATGCCGATCCGGCAGCCGATCTCGGCCAGCCGGTCCCGGTCAAGTCCAATGCCGAGCAGCCTGTTCAGTGCCGCGAGCACGACTGCGGCGTTGCCGCTCCCTCCCCCGAGCCCGGCCGCAACGGGTATGTTTTTTTTGATCTCGATCGTCAGGCCGACCGCTTCACCCGAGATCTTGAGCATTTCCGTTGCCGCCTTCCAGGCAATGTTCTCCTCCCCGGAGGGTACCGCATCGCTGTCGCTGGTCACGCGTATGCCCGTTCCGCCGAGAGACACGGTCACTTCGTCGAAAAGCCCGACCATCTGCATCAGCATCTCTACGTCGTGGTAACCGTCCGGTCTCCTGCCGAGCACCGACAGGCAAAGATTGATCTTCGCCGGAGAACGCAGCGTTATTGCGCTCATGGTCCCCATCTATCTTTTGTCTTCCTCCTCTGATCTCCGCGCCGCCTCCGCATCGCTCAGCAGGAACGCCTCATCGCCGATCGGGATGTTCACTTCCACATCGCTATAGTCTATGGTGAGAAGCAGCTTCTTGTCCGGGTATTCTATCACGACGTGCATTGGCATGGGATAATGCGCGATCTCGGTTGTCCGGCCGAATCTGGCCTCGTACACCAGCTTGCCTGACGACCACAGTTCCTGGGAAACCAGCGACGGGACCTGCCCCGGTCCGGAGGGGAGAACAACGCCGACGCGGTGAACAATCTCGCCGCGTGACAGCTCCAGCATGCACTCGTTGTTCCGCCCGCAGAACAGCCTGGCATCGGGGGGCGGCACGCTCATTGGAATACTGCCGGAGAGGAGCGCGCAGAGATCCCGGACCTCCACGCCCTCGCCAAGCAGCCGCTCCAACCCCGCGGGTCCCTGCCTGACTACCCGGTCATTTCCCGGCAAACGCGCCAGCACTTCCTTCCCGTCCCAGACCAGAGCGAGCTCTGACTGCCCCAGAGGCCCGTAAGCCTCGATCCTGAACCTGCGCTGTGCGTCGAGTACGATACCCACATTCTCGAGTGAGCGCTTTCTGCCCCGCTTGACCACCTCGACGCTCGCGATCGCCTTGAGCCCGGTAAAGGACTCCCGGCGCTGTTCCAGGGTTTGAAGCAGCGGCCCTGCCGGGACCTCGGTCATGGGGATCACTGGTTTTTTAGGAAGGCATGAGAACAGGAGAGGAATAATGATGAGAGCGGCGAACCGAACGGTCTTCACTTCTTGCCCTTTTTCCCCGGCTTCACGTCCTTGAGCAGGTCATCGGGATCGCCGAACCCCGCTGCCTTGAACTTCTCTCGGAGCTTCTGGTTCTTGGGGTCGAGCTCCAGAGACTTGAACCATTGCAGTCTGGCCATGTCCTTGTTGGAGAGCTTCAGATAGATATCTCCGTAGTGCTCGCGCATCACGGGGTCCTCGCCCACCTTCGTGATCGCTTGTTTCATGACATCGAGTGCCTCGTTCAGCATGCCCTTCTGGTAATAGGCCCAGGCGAGACTGTCGAGGATGTAACCGCTCCCGGGTTTGACCACGAGTGCGCGTTTGATCAGCTGTATCGCCTCGTCCAGGTTCTCGCCCTTTTCGGCAAAGGAATAGCCCAGGTAGTTCAGGGCGTCCGCATTGTCCGGTTTGAGCGCTATCGTCTTTCTGAGCGTAGCGATCATCTCGTCGCGCTTGCCCTGCTTTTCGTACGCAATGGCCAGACTGAACAGCAGGTCGTCCCGGTCAGGCGCCATCTGGAATCCCCTGTTCAGCGTATCGACTGCCTGCTGGTATTTTTCAAGGTCCATATACGCATTGGCCAGATACAGATACAGCTCGGGCTTCCCGGGCTGTTCGGCGAGCGCCTTCTCGAGGAGCGGCACAGCGTCCGCGGTCCTGCCCATCTGCGCATAGATGTAGGCGATCTGAAGGATCGTATCGATGTCCTCGGGAGCGGCAGACCGGAGGGCCTGATAGGATGTGAGCGCTTCGTCATACCGCTTCGCGGCCACCAGGGTTGAGGCCAAGTAACGCTTGACCCTCAGGTCCTTCGGGACTGCGCGCGAAACGATCTTGAATACCTCCACTGCCCTGTCGTATTTCTTCTGCTCGGCATAGATAAGACCCATCTTGACAAAGGCGTCATAATTCTTGGGGTCCTGGGCGGTCACCCGTTTCAAGTATTCCAATGCCTCAGGAAGCGAATTCTGCTGAATATAGAGCTGAGCGAGGTGCTCTTCGATCTCGAGGTTATGGGGACTGATCTCGATGGCTTTTTTATATGCCTCGATGGCGTCGCCGACATTGTCCATCTGCTCATAGACGAACGCCATGCCGATGAGGGCGGGCTCGAAGTCGTCCCGGATGGAGATCGCGCGTTTATATTCAGCCAGTGCCTCTTCAAACCTCTGCTGTTCCGTGTAGATCCGGCCGAGATAGTAAGGCGACATGAGCAAATTGGGATTCATCTTCTCGAGGGCGCGAAATGTCTCCTCGGCCTCGTCGTACCGTTTCAGGGATGCGTACAACGAACCGAGGTATACGTAGGGGTCCTCCTGCTTCGGATTGATCGATATCGCCTTGCGGTAGACGGACACCGCATCGTCGTATCTCTTTTTGCCCGTATAGATGCTGGCAAGGATCATGAGCGGCTGCGGGTCATCCGGCTGGAGCTCCGCCGCCTGCTTCGCAAAACGGGTCGCCTGATCGAGTTGTCCCTTGCGAAGAGAGAGCGTCGCGAGAGAGAGGGCGATTTCGGCCGCTTTCGGGTCCAGCCGGTACGCTTCCTCGTATTCCTTCATGGCGACGTCAAAATCCCCATCATCCTCAGACAGCCTGCCGATCATAAAATGGTAATAGGCATCGGCTTGTGTGCGAACGCCGGACCCGACCGTCGCGGTCGCGGTTTCAGGCATCCCGGCGTGATGCGGGGCGCAGGAAACAACAAAAAGGGAGAGCAACAGCAGTGAGATTATCTTTTTCATGATCAGTGATACATGCGAACGACTTGTGTGTGTCAAAGTAAACCCCGCGACAATGGTTAGTAGTATTTGGTTCATTCCTGAAAAAAGCGAAACTAAAAGGCGTCTCTCGCAGAGCACGCAGGGGACGCAGAGTTAAATCAAAACCTTTTTGTATTCGTTGTAAACCGGAACATTCTTTGCTTTTCTCTGCGAACTCTGCGGAAATCCCAAGTGGCCGCTTTTCTTTCATAGGCTACCGCGAGAAAATTTCCTGTTGTTTTAAAAAGCCCTATCCATCCCGCTTCATGAACTGCTTTACCTGCTCCAGGCTGGTCTCAAGACCATCTTTCTCGTGCACTTCAAGAGTAAGGACGGGCGCTGAGGCATTGACGTTCAAAAGACCGAAGAATTTTCCAAAATCGATATTTCCCCGTCCCAGGGCCCAGTGCGAGTCGGCGTTCCCATCGTTGTCGTGCAAATGGACCTCCACCAGGCGTCGTCCGAGAGATTCGAACCATTGCTCCATCGTCACGGTGGAAAAGAGATTGAAATGGCCTGTATCGAAGCAGAACCCGAAGTCGGGGCTGTCGATCTTCTCGATAAGCATCTGAAGCGCCTCGGGCTCTTCATCGAACACGTTCTCGACAGCGACGCGCAGTCCTATCTTGGTCGCGGCGTCCATGACCTTTTGCCAGGTCTCAATGCTGTTCTCGAGCCAGATGTCCTTCCTCCCGCTGTAACGCCATCGGTCGTAGGCGCCGTGGAACACGGCGGCGCGCGGCTTGAGGATGGCCGCCACGGCCAGGAACTGCCGGAAACGCACCTGTGTCACCGACCGCACCATGGGGTCCATGGCGCCGGGGTTCATGTCCATGAACGGCGCGTGGAGCGTAAGCCTTGGATTCCAGTCAAGCCGTTCGAGCAGTTTTTCGAGGTCCTGCTTCTCGATCTGGTCGAGGACCGCGCCGGGAAAATAGATCTCGAGGTCATAGCGGCGCTTGCGCAGCATCTCGAGATAATCCTTCAGCAGCGAATAGGGCATCTGGACGTGTATGGGTTCCATCAGGGATCAGCCTTTGGACGGACAGGTACCAGGACAGGTGCCCGCGGCACAACCGGTTGCCGGCTTTGCCTCCTCTTTGGGTTTTTCCGAAGCGTTTCCTTCTTTTCGGTCGTTCGACGGGTAATCCGTCACATACCAGCCGCTTCCTTTAAGCACGAAGGCCGGCGTAGAAAGCACCTTGTGGATATTCTTGGCCTTGCACAGCGCACATACGGTGAGATCTGGATCGCTGAATTTCCGGACAGCTTCAAAGCGGCCCCCGCAGCTTCCGCATTCATATTCATAAACAGGCATACTAACACCTCCACAACCAACAAAGAATTCGAACATGCATTATAAACAATAGGGCACGTAAAAACAAGCGTTTTCGTGCAGGATGGGCGGAGCTAAAAAGGCGTCTCTCGCAGCGGAAAGAGAATAAAAATCTGTCTCTGCAGGGCTATTTCTCGCAGAGGTCGCAGAGTAACATTAAACCTTGTTATGAATTTGTGTTTGAACAAGACATTCTTGTGCCTTTCTCCGCGACCTTTGCGCCTCCGCGAGAAAAGCTTTCTTTGCTTTCCGGGACACCGATATTACAGTTTCATCTCCGCCAGCGTGAGCACGAAGGACCCGACGCTGAGCTTGCTCTTCATGAGAACCGGGACCTTCCGGCTGTCGTCCGTGAGCCAGATGAACACCTCGCCCTTGTTCCGGAAGACGCCCTTATACTTGGGAAAGGTCCTGACCTTGATCGTCGAAAACTCGCCCAGGGCCGTTTTCAGCTTCTCTCTGCCAAGGACCTGGAATTCGACGGACCAGTTCTTTTCGCTGTCGAGCACATCGATGATGATGGTCTTGCCGGGCTCAAGGTCTTCCCTCGTCCGCAGATAGTAGAGCGACGACAAGGCGTCCTGCACCTGCTCCGGTACGTCCAGGGTTGCCGGGGGGTCGTTATTCAGCGTGCTGATCACGGTCTTTTGCGCATGATCGAAGACCACGACGCGCAACCTCTTCTTCTTGCCGTAGTGCTC